>JAILXT010000003.1:0-450000 GCA_045430345.1 Agarilytica sp.
ATGCCTATTAATTATTTACTCCGTTATATTGGGGGAACATCACTCTGACCCCTTGATTTGCGGTGTCAATACGGTACCCGCCATTATCGAGGCAACCGGAATGCCTCGGCGTACCGCGCAAGATACGCTTATTGCTATGAAAGAATTAGGTATTGAGTGTGAGTTTATTGGTGCGAATAAGGATGGTCACTATCGGATTAACGATTGGGGTGCGGTTAATCCGGAGTGGGTGAGGGAGCATTTGGGGGATATTAAGGGGGTGTTGGGGTGTTTTTGAAATAGGGTGTTTTTGGCTAAAAGTAGTCATTGAAGTGTGCGTTACATATTGACATATGTATGTGTTTTTTGATCCCCCTAATCCAGGTTCTTGAATGTCGTTTCGTAAAACAAAATCTTTTATTACCATTCGGGCCTTGTAATTCAATATAGGACTTTCCGCAAACAAACATGTTCAAACATTGCTCGGGATCTTTTAATGATAGGATATAAGAAATGTCTTCAGCAGATACATACTTTGATCCGGCTATAGCTTGGCAGCCTTTTTCCCTTACATAGGGGGCAAGTTTCCATTATCCATCTTCAAAAACTGATCTGCAAAAAGTGCTTCATCCCTTAGTCTAGACTTATTTGCTAAGAGCAGATCTCTACATTTTAGTGCACCAAAAAAGGCAGCTGCTATGGTAGCTATTGCTTTAATTACAACGGGTATATCCATAAATAGTCCTTTATAGTTATGACTTGGTTCTTATATTTGGAGTATCTTCGTTATCGGTTTTAGGTTGTGGTCTATATATTCTTAACTGGATCATAAAAAACATTACGGATATAAAAACAAGTAAACTCCAAAAGATATCATTTGTGTATATTTTCAGATAAATTGGGAGTTTAAATTCGATTTTGTTTTTGACGGCATAGTTAAAGTCTCGCTCAAGCTGCCCAAGTTTATTATCTATTAGCATGATGAGGGCTTTTGGGTCTTTCGCCTGTATCAGATCATTAACTTCTTCTTTGGGTTGAATTCCTTTGCTGGTGATTACTCCAAGATATGTGCTTGCCTCATTGTAGGCGTGATTGCAGTTGTATTTTTGGTTGTGGGCGCTTTCTATACAAAGTTGTAATCGTCTTTTTGTCGGTATTAGTCCATCCTTGCTCAATTTTAATGAGAATTCTTTCTCAGCTACATATTGGTCATGTGTAGATTTTTTTTTGATATAGGGGTCTAAAATAGGTTTTATAACCACTATGATAAATAGTAAAATTGTCACAGGGATAGGGGCGTGCTTCCATGAGAAGAACTTCTCCCACAGTCTGAGTATTGCTGGTATAGATTTTTCTATTTCTTCAGCTTTAGGCATATGGTTAATTACCCATCATTTGTATCTGGTTCATTAGAGTGGTGAACTCTACCGTATCTTCATCCTCTTCGATGATACTAGTATTTCCTAGGGTGAGAGAAAGGTTGTTATATATAGATTCCTCAATACTAAATATTACATTTCCAGAATATAATTCTGTTAGAGTTTTTCCTATATATTTGTAGTGAAAGAGAAGCACTGTCTGAATATCAATAGCCACCATTTTGTGGCGTCCCCTTAAGCCATCTATTTTCGTGGTATCTAGCGTCGCCACATTTTTAATTAATGAAGAATCCAATTTAGTTGATGAAGCTTGTTCGATCGCTTTGTTTTTGTCTATATTCCAAAGTATCACCAAGTGAATGGCGATAATCGCTATGGTTTTTTGTCCGTGTCGAGCACCAAAGACCATGTCTAGGTGTTCAATGGATGCTATTTGAACGCGCAAATCTAACTTATAGGCCAAGCTTAGTACTTCAAATATTTTTGATAGGCCGCTTCTAATATCTCCGTTCGTTTTGAAAGGAAGTAGAATAGAGTCTCCTTCAGGGACAGCTATATGCCCAGCTTCCTCGGAAAATAAGTAAGCAGAAAAATTCTCATAATGTGGCTCTTCTAGTCGGCACTCTCTGTCAAAAATCTTCTTGAAGTACCATTCGCCTTCGAAGTCAGGTCCATATACTGCCTTCAATGAGTGGTTGAGTTGTTGGCTGTCTGTTGTAAATATGAAGTATAAGTCATCGATATTGAGGATGTGTTTCACGCATTCGATGACTTCTATTGAGAAGTCAGGGCGGCACCTATCAAGCTCGTCAATGAATATGAAGACTGGTAACTTGGGGTCCTTATATTTTTTAATTAACTCAACGATAGCGTTAACTGAATTATGGAATTCCCTAAGGTGATTCGTTGATTTATCTCTGACATTGAAAGATTCTTTGGCGGCTTCTTCTGCCAGTTTTCCAAGAATATTTTTTATTCCGGAAATCTCTTCCTTGGATTCGGGGTCGTCCACTAATGCTTCGGAAATTTCAGTTCCTGCTGTAGATCTGGTAATGATATTGAGGACATAAGGAGCAACTTTTTTAGTGATGTTCGAGGAGGATTCCCAAAGGTTGGATAGTATCTTTTTGACGCCCGAGTCTTCTAAGTCAACAATTCCTTGTCTCTTCAGCTCGTTTTTTAGCCCTCTACATATTGAGGAGAGGAGGCTGGCCATCGCATCTTTAGAGTAGTCATGTTCCCATGCGTTGAATGATACCGTAACGTATCCATTGTCTTTCAGGTCTTTGGACCACCGCTCTATAAAAAAGGTTTTGCCCATCCCCCAGGAAGCATCAATATTGAGGGCGAAAGTATTTGTTAAGTCGCCGTCTTTTTCCTTTCTTGCTGTCATAGAGGAATGACGATTCAGAAGATAATTTGTTAATAGTCTTGCTTGAGCATTCCGGTTAAGTTTACAGTCTTCCCAGTTTTTACTCTCATTTTTGTTATTCATTTGCTTCTTCCTTATCCTAGTGTCCTATGTAAGGGTCACCTTCTTCTGTAGCTGTGATCAAAAATAAGTGGGGTCAGAGTAGAGTTTCAAAAATAAGTGGGGTCAGCAAAATAAGTGGGGTCAAATAAGTGGGGTCAAAATAAGTGGGGTCAGAGTAGAGTTTTAACCATCTTGAGAGATGGGGATGCCTTTAAATACCACCGACTCCAATAACGTCAGCTTGGATATATACTCTGCTTGGGAGTGCACATTTACAAATGTAATGACGCCTTTCGTTTCGACGTCTGCAATAAGGGGAACAGAAAGAGATTTAGATTTTTTAGAGAAGTTTGCAATACGTATTTTCTTGGCGAAATATTGGTTGCCTGCGTTGTCAAACATGACGGGGCGTAAACGTATTTTTTTATCAAATGAAGCGCTGGTTATTGCAAGCTTACATGTTAGGTTTGTTCTATTCGATTTAACGCAGCCGAGTATGTCGTAAATAACACCATCTTCTGCGATGGTGGCTGAGTCATTTAGGGTAGCTTTTTCGCTGCCTTTTTCGACGAGGTCGAATATCTTATCTAGATATCGTTTTTGACAGTTGCGTTGCTCGGTGGCCTGATCGCCTTTGAGGCTTTCATTGCTTAATGCATGTAATATGCTTTCACGCATTGAGGAGCTTAGCTCGAAGGAGGCTCCCCCCATTTTTTTCTTACCGAGAATAACGAGTTGCCCGTCCGTTGATAGCTCCAACTCGGTTCCAGCATCAACGCTACATCCAAATTTTAGTAGTTTCAGGTAGCGGTTTACCTCTGCATCGTTTAATGCGTATGACTGGAGGGAAAAGGTAAGTGAAATTAGGGTAAAGATAATCTTATACATTGAGTTTCCATTTCTTCAAGGAGATATATGGTCGACAGTTTCTTTAGCGCGGGATTCTGATCACGTAATCTTGTGCTGCGATTGCAGGACTCTACACGACAATTTTGGAAATAAAAATTAACTCGATAAGTGGATGATCATGGCGTCTGACTGATGTTTATGACGACCGTTTGCGTGCAAATATCGATCAATTCTCGAGGCTGGGATTTATTGATCCGAGCTATGGTGAAAAAATTAAGCCCTTTATGGTCCGGTATTCTGCACTTTGTAGGAAGTAGTAGATCTTAGAGCGCACTTTTCTGACTACTAGCTCGTAGCTTGCCTATATTGAGCAACACTAGGCCTCGCACGTTTACTTGAGAAGTTTGGCTTAATACTTATTGTTTAGATCTCCCTTTGCCCGTATTAGCTTCTTATGTAAGTTTTTAAGGTTTCACACGACCAATAAGTAAAGGATGCAAATGGACGAAGTGATGAAGCAACAATCGATAGCCCCTGAATTGAGGTCAGTACGTGCCCCCCGAATTTGAGCAGTTAATAAAAGAGCACGATGGGCGTATTCGTGCGATCGCAAGGCGATACGCGGATGACAGTGATGTGAATGACCTTTACCAGGAGATTCTCGAACAGCTCTGGCGCAGCTTTGGTGGGTTTCGTGGTAAATCTAGAGTTGAAACCTGGATTTACCGCATCGGCTTTAACACGGCGATGACTCGCTTACGGAAGGTGGTTAAACAGCGTGAGGGTGAACAAAAGCTGAAGCACCTAAAGCAAGATGATTCAGTGACGACGGGTGATCGCAGTCAAGCTGAAATCCTGGAGGATTTCATGGGTTCTCTCAACGATATAGATACATCAATCCTGATGATGTATCTCGATGGTTTAAGCGGGCAAGAAATTACTGAGGTGCTGGGCATTCAGCTAAATGCTATCCAAGTACGTATTAGCCGTTTGAAGAAGGCTTTTACCGTCCGATATATGGAGCGGAAATAATGCAACTAGATGACTTGAAAAACACCTGGGAAAAGGAAATAGCAATGAAAAGTAACCTGACCGATTTCGGCCATGTACGTCGTAACGTAGATAAGTTTGATTTCCGGGCTAAAGTGAGCTGGGCGATAGAGTTGTTCGCATGCGCAGCGGTTATCATTTTCACCCTTTTAGCCTGGTTCGTTTGGTTGCCCACTAAAGAACTAAACCCGTTATTTCATTTGGGTATGTTTGCCATGATCGCTAGCTGCGTTTTTGTGGCTTGGAAAATCATTAGTGAACGGAGAGTATCGATCACTGATGATTGGTCGTTCTCTGCCAAGCTTAACATTCAAATCGAAAAGCGTGAGAAAGAAGCCAAATTACTCAATTCTGTGGCCTACTGGTACCTGACACCGATATTAACGGCAGTATTTATTGCGTCCTACGGAGGATATGCCCATCGCACAGGCAGTTATATCCCCGATGCTGGCCTTTGGATTTATTGGGCAGTGTGTGTGGTCTTATATGTTGGAATTTACTTCTTCAATCGATATAGAGTTAAAACTAAAATCCAACCGATACTAAACCAGTTGTACGCACTTAAGCGTGAGCTTGAAAGCTAATTGCTATTTTAAAAAATAGAGAATAGATAGGGTTAGGATACAGTTTTCAGGTTGGTATGAGGACGTGGTTATAGCGCTTAGTGGTCTATTCGGATGAGCTAGGGGTGTATGTTGTTGAACCACATAAGGCGGTTTTTATGATATATGTTTTTTGAATTATCCGGATTTACGGCATACCGTTCGGTTGCGGGAATTTAACCGTGTTATATATTTTTAATCTGGTATTGACATTATTTTTATGGAATAGAAATGCCAAAATTAATGCTTTAAGGGAATTGGAAGGAATCACGAGCAGGCACTACTATGTATTCATGGGTGAAATAGATAAGAAAATAACTTAAGGGTTTCAATGCAGCCTAAGCAAGCCGAGAAAGCCCCTCGCCTCGATACGAGGTTTATCAGTCCTTTTTTGTATGGTGTTAAGAAAGTGTGTCGAGATATGGCAGGCATTGACCTCTTGGCCCAATCTCCTAAGCCTGTTCGTACGCAGCTTCCTATTGGAGATGTTGCGAGTATCATGCCCATGAAAACACCCGAACTGATAGGGCAGTTGTGTATTTCCTTTACACGGCATGGTCTGTTTGAAGTGGCTGAAAGCCTATTGGGCGAGGCCGTTAGTGAAATCAACGAGACCGCTTTAGATGTTGCGGGAGAAATCACCAACATGGTAACCGGTGTGGCAAAAGCGAAACTTGAAGCCAGTGGATTCGATTTCGACATGGCGCGCCCCGTATCTTATTCGACGGAAGAAATGACTCGTTTAACATTAACGGGCAGCCCTAGAATTGTTGTTCCCTTTGAAATATCTGCGGGTCGAATATTTGTCGACCTTGGGTTTGTGCCGAGATAACACTTTGTCGTGAAGTCTCCTTACTTCGCGGGCCGTGTGGTTTAGTTTGCTAAGCCGTTTTAGTGCTAATAAGAAAGCGCGAATCTGTGCTTTCGGCTTCTTTAAGAATAAACTCCGTACGAAAACCGATACGATTAATACGTTCCTCAAGCGCTTTACGACCAAAAAATACGATTTTGGGTAATAGGCCTAGTGCGTGCCCAATTTTCAACAATATCTTCATCACCGGCATTTTTCCCCCAATGCATACGGTGCTGGTCACAAGGCGTCCGCCGGGCTTTAACATGCGGTGGGCTTTTTCGATGGCGGCGTCGGGGTCGTTGAGCAAGTGCAAAATACTGAGGCCCAAAATAAGGTCGTAGCTTTCGTTGGGTGCGGACCATTCTTCAATGGCGGATTGCTGAAACGCTAAGTTATCGATACTTGTGCCTGCCAATTTGCCATTCGCTATTTTCAGCATGTTACGTGACACGTCGATGGCGGTGTAGTGCTGTACAAGTGGTGCATGTAGCAGGGCGGTTGAGCCCGTACCACAGCCAAATTCAAGCACACGCATATCGGGTTTGAGGTAATGCCGTGTTGCAGCCAGCTTTAGTTGGTAGACGTCTTCGTTCGCCACGGGGCTTTTGGCGTAGTGTCCCGCGATGATATTCCAAAAATGGGTGCTGTAGCGCATCGATGTCATCCTGTTGATCGTGTTAAAGGGTGGATTATAGGTATACAAATATCAATGAAAAATACTAATATTTGTATTTAACTTATGCGTATTTGTATGAATTGGACATCGATCACCTTTGACTGGAACCGAGCGCGGGCTTTTCTTGTTACGGCGGAAGAAGGCTCTTTGTCGGCTGCGGCAAAGGCGTTGGGCTTGACGCAGCCGACACTAAGCCGGCAAGTGGCCGCGCTAGAAGAGGAGCTTGGCGTCGCTTTATTTGAGCGTGTGGGGCGGGGATTTGAGTTGACTCCCAGCGGTATTGAGTTAGTGGCGTTGGCTCGGCAGATGGGGGAGGCAGCAAGCCAGCTGTCGCTCACGGCGACGGGCAAATCGGAATCTCTGGAGGGCAAAGTCTGTATCTCGGCGATGGAGGCCACGGCGCAATTCCAACTGCCGCCGATTGTTCAGCGCTTGCGTCAGGCGGAACCTGGTATCGTGATTGAGATTCTTGCGTCTAACAAAATCAGTGATTTAAAGCGGCGCGAAGCGGATATTGCGATTCGTGCTGTTCGTCCGACTGAGCTTGATTTAATTGCAAAAAAAATTCGCAACGAGACGTATTGTTTATTCGCCTCGAAAGAATACTTGTCGAGTATCGGTAATCCGAAAAGTAGTGAAGCTTTGTTAAAGGCCGACTACGTCGGTTTTGACTCTGAGCACAGTTTTAAAAAAATGCTGAGCGAATATGATTTGGTGGTAAATGAACGAAATTTTCGTGTGTTGGCGCAAGGCCATTCAGCACATTGGGCCATGGTGAGACAGGGCTTGGGTATCGGTGCAATGCTCGAAGAGGTTGGTGATTCAGATCCGGTTGTTGAGCGAGTTTTTCCTGATCTCATTTTTCCTGCCAACGAAATGTGGTTGGTTGTTCACAGAGAGCTAAAAACCAATAAGCGCGTTAAGCGTGTGTTTGATTTTCTGGCGGCTGAACTTTCTTAGAGGTTTTATCGCCCGATATTGTTTACCCATATAGACAAAGGGTTGATCGGCAGTATCCTTTTATGTGCTTGGGTGTAAGGTACTGTATTCACCTGTGATGATTAATTGTGGTTGCCAATAATCGCAATGGCCTTTGCAGCTGCTGCGGTACGATTTTCAACCCCAAGCTTTGGGTAGATTTGTTCTAAATGCTTGTTCACCGTTCTCGGGCTCATTTCAAGAATTTGGGCAACTTCGCGATTCGTTTTTCCCTTCGCTAGCCAATAAAGCACTTGTGATTCACGTTTTGTAAGGTGTAGCTTTTCTTTAAGGGCTTCTTCACCGGCAACATTCTTTGTATCTAGTAGGCGTAATAAATATTCACCTTCTGTGCGTTGTTCAACGAGTATGATGTTGAGGGGGTATTCTGAACCTTCGACATTTAAACTGTGGTTGACGGTTGGGGCGTGAGAAAACCACGTGGCAAGTTGCGGGGCTAAGGTCTTATTTTTCCAGTCTTCAGTGATTTTTGCTTTCGTAAACAGTGCGTGAGTCTGTGGCGTCGCCCAAAGTATGTTGCCGCTTTGATCTGCCGTAAATAAATGCTGTCCGGTCGTATCTAGGGCTTGATAGGCACTTTTAGTTAGACGTGCATTTTTTAAGTGTACTTTAATCCGCGCTAATAACTCTGCTGGATCTACGGGTTTGGTTAAGTAGTCGACGCCACCTGCTTCTAAGCCTTGGACGGTGCTTTCTTTGTCGGTCAGCCCAGTCATGAATATTACCGGAATGGATTGAAGGCGTTGGTCTTCTTTTAATTGGCGGCAGGTTTCAAAACCGTCCATGTTTGGCATGACGGCATCCATTAGGATGAGATCAGGTTTGAGTTTGTTGGCAATCGCGATGGCTTGTTTGCCTTCAAGCGCAACAAGTACATCGATGCCGGCTTGTTCTAGCGTGTCGTTAATAAGGCTTAGGGCTTCGGGTGAATCGTCCACCACCATTACGATGTCGTTGCTATTTTCTTGGCTCATGGCAAGTGCTTCTCAATAAATGCGCTCATTTGTTCAAAGCGCAAATGATTGGCTTGGTGTTTAAAAAAGTCGAGAATGTTTTTATCGACAATATTTGATTCGGAAATCTCGTCGAGGGTTTGCATGACCCCTTTTTTATACCCGATCTGTGTGTAGGCTAGTAATTCCCTCAGTAGATCGTGATCTTCTAATGTAACATCTTCTGGTAATTCGGGTTGGCCGTTTGTGACAGCGCTACTCGCAGGCGCCGTTTTATATTCCCATTGTAATTCAAGGGATTCGCCTATCTTTTCAATGAGGTTTGTATTGTTGATGGGTTTTACAAAATAGGCATCGTGAGGGTCTTGTGTTTTATGTGTGCGATGACGTTCTTGTGCATCTGCGGAGATCATAAAAATAGGCGTGCTGACGTGTTCTTCTCGCAGTTTATTTGCGAGGTCGAGGCCGTTCATTTCTGGCATGGTCATATCGAGTAGGAATAAATCGGGTTTTTGTTCGACGATTTCTTCTAGGCAATGAAAGCCATCACGCGCTTCTATCACATTGAAACCTAGCGGTGTGAGTATGTCGCGCATGAGTCCTCGGTGGATGGCTTCGTCATCCACCACAGCGACTGTTTTTTGTGGGCCGGCGTAACCGCAAATATCGTGGTTTTGTTTTTCTGAGGTATCTTGCAGCTGTACTATGGAAGAAAGTAGCAGCGATACGGTAAAGCAGCTACCCGCATTGACGGTACTTTCAACGGTGAGTTCGCCGCCCATTATTTCCACAAGCAAACGAGATATTGTGAGGCCTAAGCCTGTGCCAGAGGGTGCATGCCCACGTGTTTGAACGCGTTCAAAGGGTGCCATAATTCGTTCGATATTTTTTGATGCGATGCCCAAACCAGTATCGGTAATACGAAACTCGGCGACTTGGTTCCGATAGTAAATATCAAAATCGACACGGCCTTTGGGGGTATATTTTACGGCATTGGCGAGTAAGTTAATAAGCACTTGGCGCAAACGTTTTTCATCGGCAATAACTGTCGCGGGTAAACGGTTATGAATGTGGTAACGATATTCGATGCCTTTGTCTTCTGCTTGTTGTTTGAACATATGATTGAGCTGTTCAAGCAGTTCGGGAAACTTTACATGGTTGCGATAAATTTCTAGGCGACCGGCTTCGATTTTGGATATATCCAGCAAGCCTTCGATTAGATCGGTGAGGTAATCACCACTGCGCTTGATGATTTGTAAGGCCTGTTTGTGGTGGTTGGGTATATCTTCTTTTTGGTTCAGTAGTTGAGCGTAGCCGAGGATGGACTGCAGCGGCGTGCGTAGTTCGTGGCTAATCCCTGTTAGATACCGGCTCTTCGCTACGTTGGCGCGCTCGGCAAGATCTTTTGCATCTTGTAATGCGCGGTCAGTTTCTTTATGTGCTTCTATCTCGCGCATTAAACGATGTGTCTGACGGTTTGATTCCTGTTGTGCAATAACGCGGCTTTCGTGTGAAAGTAAAAATATCCAGGAGATGACGCCTGAAATAAGCAAAAGAATAAAGAATACGGCAAAGAGCGCTTGCTTCAATATTTGCGCTTCAAATTCGTTTGAGGGCTGCATTTGAAAATAAATAAGGGATAGCAGCGCAACAGAGACAAGGTTAACACTCACTAAAATAGATGCGAGCCGACCTACACGGGAATTAAAAAGCATGGCTGCATTTTGAGAAACGAAAATGGATAGAAAGCGAGACTTTTGCTCAGATAGTTTTGCCTCGGGTTTACAGCTATCCATACAGCGTGAATCTAGCGAACAGCAGAGCGAACATATTGCGCCTTGGTACGCGGGGCAAAAACTCATATCTTCGTGTTCAAAACTATTCTCACATATCGAACATGTGAGCGTCCCTGTCTGCGCGATTTCTGATTTGTGTATTTGCAGTAACTCTGGCGATGTGCGCGCTATATAATATTTTCCGCGCGTAAACCATGCGATAAACGGGACACAGATAAAACACAGGGCTAATGCAATAAAGTGGGCTAAATATTTAGCGGTTTCGCCCATGTAGCCGAGATAACAGAGTATGCCGCCGATAGAGGCGATGGCCATACTGCCGACGCCTACGGGATTGATGTCGTACAAATGGGCGCGTTTAAATTCTATATGCTTCGGGCTAAGGCCAATATTTTTATTGATCAATAGGTCCGCTGCTAAGGAGCCGAGCCAGCTGACAGCGACAATCGCAAATACGCCTAAGATGGCTTCTAGGGCGCGATACATACCCAACTCCATCAGGATGAGCGCGATCAGTACGTTGAATATTAACCACACCACACGGCCCGGATGGCTGTGTGTTACACGGGAAAAGAAGTTCGACCAGGCAATGGAGCCTGCGTAGGCGTTTGTGACGTTAATCTTCATTTGAGAAATGATCACCATTATGGCCGCGAGGGAAAGTGCCAACGTAGGTGAATTCGTTAAATGAAAAAATACGGTTTGGTACATGTATGTCGGGTCGCTGGCTGTCTCGAACGACGTGCCGGAGGTGATCGCAAGGTAGGCTAAAAAAGAACCGAGTAACATCTTAACGATGCCGATAAAAATCCAACCAGGGCCAGCAAGTACAAGCCAGAACCACCAACGCTTGGCATTTTTGTCGGTTTTTTCTGGCATAAAGCGCAGGTAATCTACCTGCTCGCCAATCTGAGCAACCATGGAAAATAAAATCGCGGCGGCGGAGCCAAATAAGACGAGGTTAAACCCCTGGCTGCCCTCAGCGTTCCTTGGGGTGTAGCGGGACCAATCGCCGATTCGATCAAACTCAAAATATAAAACGGTCGCAATTGCCGCGATTTGTAATAGTAGCCATAGGTTTTGTGTGCCAACTTGAAAACGACTAATCGCGGCGATGCCATGGGTGACGATGGGGATGACCGCCACAGCACAGAATATATAGCCAATTACCATCGGGATATTAAAGAGCGCATTAATGGCGGAGGCGAGGATGGCGGCCTCAATCGCGAAAAAGATAAAGGTAAACGACGCGTATATGAGCGAGGTGACGGTCGAGCCGAGATAGCCAAATCCGGCACCCCGTGTGAGTAGATCGATATCTAAACCGTATTTAGCGGCGTAGTAGCTGATTGGGAATCCGGTGATGAAAATAATCAGAGCAACCGTGGCGATCGCCCAGAGTGTATTGTTAAACCCGTAGTTCAGTGTGAGTGCCGCAGCGATGGCTTCCAAGGCCAAAAACGCCGTCGCACCAAGTGCGGTCTTTGCGACACGATCGATTGACCAGCGCCTCGCGCTTTTAGCCGTAAAGCGCAGCGCGTAGTCTTCCATTGTTTGGTCGGCGACCCATTTGTTGTACTGCCGCCGAACGCGGAAAACTTGCTGTGTAGCTCGCATGCCTAGGTCATCATCAACTCTAAAGGGGGGATTATAACCGTAAACTGCCTCGCTCTGGGCTGTCGGGATTTTGGCTGTTTAGTCGGTGTTTTTTGTTCCAGAGATGATCTGGTGAGTCGCGGCGCCTAGCGTTAACAAGCCGCCTATCCACGTAGAAAGAGGCAAAGCCTCTCCCAGCACAAGCCAGCCACAGAGCGCGGCAATAAATACCTCGACACTTAATAGCGCGGCGACAACGTGGCCAGGAATATACGCGACTGCCTTCCCCCACAGTAGCCACGGAATGGCCGAAAGCACCCCAAATAGCGCCAGGTACCACAGGTTTGGCGTACTGCCGGCAGGTGCAAGAAAGGTAAAGGGAAGTAGGCACACTGATGTGATAATCCAGGCGAAGAGCATCGACGTCAGTACTTCTGTATTACCACCGTGACGCCGTTTGAGGCTTTGACTGAAAGTGATGTGGAGAGCGATACTCACCCCGGCCAATAGGGCAAATAGGTCCCCAATGGTGCCGCCTTTATGGAGCCCTCCGCTCACTATAATCACAATGCCAACTAGCCCAATACCCAGTCGTACGATATCGCTGCGTTTAGGCAATACGCTTCGCATTACATAATCGAGACCGATGGTGATCCAAGGGAATGTAAACATAAGCAGAACCGCATTGGCCGGTGTGGTGTAGCTCGAAGCGGATACAAACAAGATGCTGTTTATTACCAGTGCTAGCCCGCACATGAGTTGCAACCCTGGGGATTTAAAAGAGAACTTGCGGGTGAGCAATATGTAGAGCGCTAATACGAGGGCACAACTGGGGCCTCTGACCCACGCCGTGGCTAGGGGTGTCCAATCTGCGAGCTGAATGATGACTGGGTGAGTTCCCCATAATGCAGCGGCCAGAATCATGGCGATGGAGGCTTGTTTTGCGTTCATATTGTGCCTGTGAGTGTCGTCTTTGGCCTGATTAAGCGCCGCAGTATAATCGGTGTATAGTATGTGCCGCGCTGTGGGAGCAGAATAATAGAATAAGTTACCCATGCTGAATACTTAATATTTACTGCTCGATTTCTGTTGCAGTGAATTTGGATCAAAAGGCGAAGATGTGTTGATGACAGAAAACTCTAAAACGTGCTCATATTGCGATAAGGCGATGCTCGCGTATTCTGCTCAATCTCACTGTGGATCCCTTCGATGTCGTATGAAGTGGGACAAAGAAAAGCAACGTAAAACAAATACGTACTGGAAGAGCCGAGAAAAATCCCACGCTGAAAATATTCAGAAAAAATTTGATCGGTGGACGACGCAAGAAAATTTAGATCCGAACCGGGTCGCCGTAGCTGAAGTGCCCAGTTGTAATTTTGAAATGGAAGCTGTTGGTGACGAGCGTATAGCGGCGATTGAGGAACATATCACTTCGTTGTTACATGAGATGCAAGAAATAGAAAATGGCATAGCAGAACCAGCAGAGGAAACAACTTTTCGATCTCCTTTTGATACCCCAGCGGAACAAAGCGTCGCGCATTTTCTTGGGAGTATGTGTGCATTATGTAACGGACGATGTTGTACAAAAGGGAAAGCCCATAACGCATTTATTCAGAGGTCGACGTTGATCCGTGTACTAGATAGTAATGAAGATATTACGTCTGAGAATATCGTTCAGACCTATAAAAATTACATCCCCAAAAATGCGACCGCTAACAGCTGTATATTTCATACGGATACGGGGTGTTGCCTTTCTCCAGAACTCAGGGCGAATATTTGTGATGAGTTTTTTTGTTTAAAACTGAATGATTTTATTGATGAGTTTCAGGGGAGGGCCGTACCTGAAAAGGTGATGGTGGTTTCGTCTCATGAGTGTGAGATTCGTAAAGTTAAAGTGATTGATGAGGATGGTTTTTCTGGTTGAATTTTGGGCAGCGGATGATTGATGTAAATATTCTATGAGGGACTAACTAGTTGAGTATAACTGGGAAATAACTAATTTTTATCGCCAATGCATTGATTTTAAACGAAAAATTAACTGTCCAGTTTGCATATTATTTTTTTCATAACGGACAGGTATTCATTTAATGGACATAAAGACGCCAAAAGGTATAATTATCAGCTAAAACGGACATGCCGAATATGTACAGGGAACTGTCGATGCCTTTCTAAGTCTTTGATTCCCAATAAAAAACGTAATGTCCTCTTTGTCAGATACAGTGTATTAATGGACATTGTGTCGTTTATGTAATAGTTAGCAGGCGTTTTTGTTTTTAGTTTCGGCTCCGAACGGTCCGAGGTAAATGTTAAAGCCTGAAATATTTCGGCCGCCTAGCGGTGTAAGTTTCGTGCCGTTACAGTCGGGCGGTAAATTAGAGTTCGGGGTGCAGCAAAGCTGTTTTCGACTTCATGGCAGCTTCGGGTAAACTCCGTAGCTTAGCCATACTCAAGCAGTACATCTTTGGTGGTAGTATCCAGTTTTATGATTACTCAACATCATGGCTTCGGTGCTGCTAACAAATTTATCAAGTCGCAGCTAAAGCTGCTGGGACGCCGCAAGCGGCGCCCCTTATAAAGACGTTAGCTCAGAGCACATAAAAAGGAGAAATGAATGAAAATACTGATATCTGTATTAATGTTACTTGGCAGCACCTGCGCTTATTCTGCCGGAACGGTTACGGGGAATATTATTTCTATTCAGGCGCGAGAGTCTGGATATATAGAGATTACGTTTGATGCGGACCATGACAATCCGGATGGTTGCCAGCAAAAACGAAAGGTTGTTGTAGCTCCTAATCATGTAGCAAAAAGTGAGATTGTTTCTTTTGCTCTAGCGGCAATGGCTCAAGGTAGTCGCTCTTCTTTCTATGCGTCGAATTGCTATTCCCAATATAGTACGACATACCCAATAGCTATTACTGGTGCGATATTAAAGTAAAGAGCTAACAAGTTACTCTTGCGGAAATTTTTTACGTTACCTCTTTTGTGCTTGATAGCACAAAAGAATTCACTCCAAAAATTCCGCAAAGTAAAGCGTTATGCTTTTCCATAACCATGAGGATCTTATGAAAAATAAAGTATTAAATTACTCCCTAGCAATGATATTACTTGGGTTGCTCTCTCCTTCATATGCGGGGCAAGGTATTGCTGCTGACAATGTTGATTATGTTGCGTTCAACACCGGAGGGTTATTTCTATACGCTGATGGGTGGCAACTTGCTGCGGATATCTGTGACGGCGGGAACCATACTGGTGCGGTTGTATTGAGATCAGATGATCATAATTATGATAAAGCTTATGCTCTAGTTCTGTCTGCATTTATGGCCGGTAAAAAAATATCCGGGTACACAAACGGCTGCGTCGTTCATGATGGAGAAAACTATGTTGGTATACGTGGATTTAAGTACCTTAGGGTGTACCAGTAATCAGCATAACAAAGCGTTTAATGTCAGCCGCATTGCGGATTGGACTCGTAAAAGCTGCGCTTTTCTCGCCCATTAACGCGGCGTTATGCATAAATAAGGGTTTCGGAAATGGATTTAAACTTTCAGTATGCGCATCATTTGCATGAAGAGTCTGTAACGAAATCGAATGTGAATGTTAGCGATGCTATAGCCGCATTTGATCAATTCGAATGGGAATCAGAAGTTAATAAAGCGAATGAGCTACAAAAATGTTCTCCTACATTATCGGTGATCATCGATGGGCGTGATGAGATGGTTTGGGTGTCTGGATATGGGGAAGGAAGCGATTTACAGTTCGTTTCTGAAAGCCACTTCCCGGGTGAGGTAAGTAAATGGTTTGGGCTATCCAAGTCACTCGGTACAGTTAATCTTCATACACAAACTTTTGATAAAGCACAGGCGCGTAAAGCGATTGAGCTAATGATTGCAAAAAACTACGAGGGTCTCAGAGCGCTATATGCATAACAAGGCCATCATGCAGGGACAGCTTTTTCGTCGCTTCATTTTGTGCTTTGATAGCACAAAACAAATCAACTACAAAGCTGCCCCATATGGCGGCGTTATATTTTAAAATAGGAAAAGTACTGATGAGGAATAAATTAAAAAAACTAGGTGTAACTTTAGCTGTGTTTTTGTCAGTGACAAATGTTTACGCTGAATGGTCAGGCAATCTCACGATAAGTCATATCTATGGAGGGGAAAATATTACGGTATATTTTAATGAGCCGATACCGAACCCTGCTGAGTGTTCGCAGGCTCCACTTAAAGCGATTGCTTGGGAAGGTAGTAATCCTGGAGCAAAAAACTTTATGTCTATGATGTTAGCCGCAAAAATGGCAAAAGAACCTGTTCAAGTGAGTGTTCGTTCAGATGGGTGCTTGTGGGGTGGTTGGCCAAAACTTGATGTTATGAAGTTGATGTAAACAAATATAACAAATTGCTCCTTCTGACGTTTTTTACGTTTCGCCTCTTGTGCTTAACAGCACAAAATCCTCCACTACAAAAATGCAGCAGAGCAAGGCGTTAAGTGCAAATCGAGATCGTCCAAGTATGTTAAGAATATTTAGGAAGAAAAAAGTAATACTTAGACAAGAGAGGTCTAAAACTGATTACCGTTATCTTGGAGTAGAAATTAGGGAAAACGGAGATTTGGCGTTCGAGGGGCAAGATCTAGGTTCAGGAGTTGAAGGTGCATTTGGTGCTTCCGAGTACGAATGGTATTGGACTGTAAAAGCTCAAGATATTCCAAAATTTCAAAGAGTTATTGGTTCCAGATCCAATATACTCAAAAGCCTAAAAAAGAGTTTTAGCGGTCAAAATGCAGCGAAACTTTATGAATTCATGCAAGATAATGAAATACCTTTTGAGTCATATAGTCGTGTCGGAGACTAAGCACTTAACAAGTAAAGCCAGCATCGCCCCTGCGGGGCTGGACCTCCGTTTCGGCGCTTCGCGCCTACACTACGGCCGCTGCTTTAGGCGTTAAGGGGCGCAATGAAGTTCATCGCACTATTTACTTTTTTGATCGTTTTGGTTGGTTGCACAACTACAGAAATTGTTGGGCAATATCCTATCAATGGAATCGTAAGCGACAAATGCAATAGTGAGCTAATTCCAAACGCTTCTATTAGGCTTAGGTTCGGAGCAATTGATATGAGAGGGGATAATACTGTAATTACGCAGCCCATACATACCAATGAAAACGGGGAGTTTCGTATTGAGCCCCAGAATATTAAATTGACTGGTGGGGTTGGCGGCTGGTCAGGAAGCTTACACAAGTGGCCAACCTTGTTGTTGCAAAAAAGTGGCTATCAAGACATCGCGTACGGCTTCTTGGATGCTTCAGAAGTTACTTATAAATCTATGGTATTAACAATGGAGCCTAGTGGCAGTTGCCCTTAACAAAGCAAATCAGTCTGACGGCTTTTCCGTTACTTGTTTTGTGGTTTAACGCTACGCTACCACAAAAAAATCCACTACAAATCCGCAGCTGTTTGCGGCGTTAGCACTTTTAATCAATAGGGGTATTCATGAAAGGTATTGTTGTTATTTTATCGATTTTATTTTTATCGGTAACAGCGAATTCAGCTGAAAGAGTTAAAACGTCCTGGTTCAAAATCGAGCAAGCTGGATCTGATAGTAATGGGCCTTTCGTAGTGCATGCTCCAGCTGGTACGACATTGGAAAATCAAACCGAAGTTGTTTCTTGTGGTGCAGGTTTCAATTGGGGAATTGGAGCGGCCGAATTAACGGAGGATGGCTACAAAACATCAATATCTGTTGCGTTGGCCTCGTTTATGGCGGGTAAAGAAGTCCAACTCGACTACGACAAAAGCCTAGCTGGCTGCTACGTCTATAGAATTAGAGTACGCTAGTGCTAACAATTTGCTCCTGCTGACATTTTTTACGTTGCGCCTTTTGTGCTTAATAGCACAAAAACCTCCACTACAAAAATGCAACAGAGCAAGGCGTTAGGCTATTAAATATGAAGCTTACCACGAGCGTTATGGTTTCCGATTTAGATATCGCACTGGCATTCTTTGAGAGTTTAGAATTGTTTTCCGTACAGGATAATTCTTTGGGTGGCTTTCGGAGCGGTTCAGCAGTCCCTAAGGGGAACGCCGATCGAGCAATTGAAATTCAGCTTGTCGAGGCAGTTAGCGATGAAGATAGTTCAATTGTCGGAAAGCAAGCGCTACCCAACAAGTGCTTACTGTATATAGAAATTGAAGAGTTTGATTCGTGGCATGAAAAAATGGTAGGTAAATTGATTGGAATAGGCCCGGTTAAGGATTTTCCTTGGGGAGCCTCTGCGATAGTAAAGGATCCATTTGGAAATCCATATGCGTTTAATGGCTAATTTGGCTTGTGTTTGGCCTAACAAGTTTGTCCAGTTGACGTTTTGGTCTACGCTCCTTTTTGTGTATGGCCTGTGGCCATTTTCACACAAAAATCCACTACAACCAAAACGCAACTGACAAAGGCGTTATGTGTAAATAGAAATCATATGAATAAATGGAAAATTGCTTTCTTCATCTGTTTGCCTCTTACGGTATTATCACTTCTCTTTTCCTTTTATGTTGTGATTGATAACGGCGTATCGTATACGTATTTAGAAGTTTCGTATGATGATCAGGTACGTGCAAATGAGGTTTTAGGTGATCTCATTGTTCAAGGTGGGCAGCAATATAGCCAACAAGATTTTCTTCACCTACTACGTCAAGCATACCCCGAAGCGTTTATTGTCGAAGAAGGTACTGTTATCCGAATGGACTCAAATATATTTGAGTTTCAAAATAATAAGCTTATTAATGCTAGGTAGTGTATACACATAACAAACGTATCAAGTTCGCCGCTTTGCGGCTGGGACCTCCACTGCGTCGGTTGTTTTGTGCTTTAATAGCACAAAACAACCAACTCCGTTCCGGCCCCTTATAGCGGGCGTTATGATTTGATGAGGCTGAAATTAGATTGATAAAGAAAATATTATTGGCACTCGTAGTCAGCGTTTTTTCTATATCTTCTCTCGCGGAAGATGGTTACAGCTGTAAAACTATAAGTTCGGGAATGTTTCAATTTTTTGATAAAGATGAGCTGTGCAGTCTTACTCAGGTTTGTCCATCATACAAAGGTAGCAAGGGTCTTCTATTGTACTGCTTGGCAGAGACAAAAGAAGAATGTACGAAGAGTAAGAGTTGGTTAACCCCATACCAGTTTTATGGAATTCAGGATGGGCTAAAAATTAAGAAATTGATGCGAGCACCAGCCAGAGATGAAGGCAAGGACAAAATCGGCTTTTGTGCGGTTTACTAAAAAATCATAACAAAGCGTTCAACCATCAGCAGCTTGCGCTGCTTGGACCTCCGCAGCGTTGCTCGTTTTGCGGTTTCACGCTACGCTACCGCAAAACCATCAACACAGCTCCGGCCGGTTAACGCGGCGTTATGGGGCGGAACACAATCCTTAGTTTTAACAAATTTCGACATGCTTTATAGTGTCGTTTCTTAAGCAGTATCAAAGCATCAGGGATCGTGCTGTTCCCTTTCTAGGTCATTCCGTTCCTGGTGTCACAGTTTAAGTTTTTGAAGTGTGGTCATTCCCGCTTTATATCGTGGCGTGCCACTAAGCGGGTGTAGGTTCACGGCAAGTCCGTCTTCTTCCACCTTTTAAAATTGTTGTGGTCTACGCTAGCGCTTCGCCAAAGTGCTTGTAGTAAGTCGGTTCAGCCGCCGGGCCATAACAAGTTACTCAGCTGGACAATTTGGTCGTCGCGCCTTTGTGTGCTTGTAGCACACCAGCGGCGCTTTAAGTTGTTATATGATGGTAAATAGATGGTAAATAAATGGTAAAGGTAATTGGTGCGGGTTTTGGTCGAACAGGGACTTATTCGCTTAAGCTTGCATTGGAAACGCTCTCTTTTAGCCCTTGCTATCACATGTTTGACTTGATTGAGCGACCGAAAGATTATTGTACATGGAAAAATTTTGATGAAGCTGACGGTGTTTCCAAGCATTTCCTAGATGGTTATCAGGCGATTGTGGATTTTCCAGGATGTTTGCACCTTGAAACGCTTATTACTCGGTATCCGGATGCGAAAGTTATTCTTAGTCATCGGCCTGCTGAAGAATGGTATGCCAGTGCCAGAAAAACAATTATTAGTCCCTATCAAGCGATTGAGTATATGGCCACGCGCGGTTTTCGTATTCCATTTTCAAGGAGAGAAAGGGATAGGATGCGCATGTTCATATATATGAGAGAGTGGATCCATCGGGGGATCTATCAAGGAAAGCAGCTTACTAAAGCGCATGCATTGCAGGGATATCAACAGCATATTGATTACGTTCAAAGCATCGTTCCCAAAGGCCGACTACTAAACTACGAAATACGGGAGGGGTGGGCGCCTTTGTGTGATTTTTTGGGGTGTGATTTGCCGAACCAAGCTTTTCCTACTTCGAACGCAAGAGGACAATACAAGGGCTTACTAAAAAGTTTTTACAAATAGTCGCGGGTCGAATGTAGAGAATTGTGACGCTAATAAAACAATGACGATCACCCAGAAACGGGTTGAAGGCTGATCTAATTGCTTTGTGTATGAAAAATAGTCAAGTTTTAGGTTTGCTAGTTGCCGCTCTAGTTTGTGTTTCTGCTTTATAAGTGCGGATTTGAATCAGTTGGGTTGTTCGTTAATAGCTGAAATCCTTCAGTTAAGGGGGAAAAGGCAAGCTGTTCACTTTGGGGGGCAGTACGTTCGCGGTTTAGGTATTTATACAGCGTTTGTGAATACTGCAGATGCCGTATGTTGTAAGGCGTCACGCCGCTTTTCAATATCGAGCGTTATGATTAAGGCTATCTAGTTCAAAATTCATGGGGTACTGAGACAAATACCTCAGTTTCGAAACCGGTATCTATTGATCAATACTGAAATACGCCCTAGTATGAGCCGAAACGTTCCTTTTCTGTTCCGATAGGACACGGCCTGTTGGATTCTCTTCTAGCATATGATTAATGTTAGTGAAGTCCCCTACTGGGAGATTTTGGCGCCGAATAGGTAACTAGCAGTATACTTGTATGTGACTATCGGCAAAATTGGGCGTAGAGTGAGCTTTGTCTGTGATGCCTGTATCGGCCCACGGCTAGATTCAAGATCTGTTTTCGTAATGGTGATAGCGAAAACAGAATTTTATTCCTCACCATAAGATAAAGAGCAGAGTATGAGTAAAGGTACAGTTAAGTGGTTTAATGCAGATAAAGGCTTTGGATTTATTACTCCAGAAGATGGAAGTAAAGATTTGTTTGTCCATCATTCAGAAATCCAAGCTGGCGGTGGTTATGCTACTTTGAATGACGGCCAAGCGGTAGAATTTGAAGTTGGCCAAGGGCAAAAAGGTCCTTGTGCGAACAAAGTTCGCCCAGTTTAAGACTTTAGGTATTAACGCTGCTATTGGTTTGTGGCTACATCACCGTTTTTACGAGCCTATAGCAGCGCTATCAGTGATAGTGCTTTTTGGTTTTTCCCCCAGTTTCGATGTACCTTGAGGACTTCGTCTTCCTGTGTTCAGATAATGAAAAGCTAATTCTCTGCGGTGTAGCAGCTTAATTGGGCTGTGAGCTGAACGATTCTTTTTCCTATGATTAGTTGCTTTCTAACCTGGGAAATAAAGTGATCACGCCTTAGCTTTATTGGTTGAAGCGATCTATATGCAAATTTTTCGCCTATCCCTTCTATATGTTGCCATTACAATGGTGGCGTCCTGTCAAATTCCTTTCGTGAAAGAGAAAATCGGCTTAGTAACCCACTTTGCGGAAAGGACCAATGTGTATATCAATGACCGTGATCGCTGTGTGGGTCCGGTCGTAATGATTTTTTCCGGAAGTGGTGGGCGGGTATCCCAAGTTTTTTATTTGGGCGATGCTTCACGAGCAACTTACTATACCGGCTTTGTGCCAGTCACTGTCCAAGGATATTGTGATAGCAATGGAGATCTTCGAAACCAGCAGAATGAATTTCCTCTCTCGGTTTCTTTAACTCGAAAAGTGGTAGAGAAAGACACTTATTATGTTGCGAATGCTGAGTTTATTACGTCGGGAAATAAGGGTGTGCGATTCTCAGATAAATGGGCGAGAAATGAAAAGTATGGGCGTATCGCAAACTTAGATTCTGCCGTGTTCTCCCGTACATCAGTACGCTCAGGTTTATGGAAGCCGCTAGAGTTTCAGCAAAACCGTCTTCAGGGACTCTACTTTGCCGAGCCTTTCGATGAGAAAAAAGCGGTTGTATTGTTTGTTCACGGTATTAGCGATACTCCGCTAGTCTTTTCTGAGGTATATAAAAATTTAGATAAAACTAAATATCAGGCGTGGTTCTATTTCTACCCTACGGGTCTGCCTCTTTCGTCAAGCTCGGGTGAACTGCTAAAGCTGATGGGACTCTCTTTAAATCAATATGCGCCTTCGCGTATTCATATTGTCGCACATAGCATGGGGGGATTAGTGAGTTTGGACTATCTACGTAGCTGTTTGTCGCAAGGGTTATGTAATAACGTAGATAGTTTTACAAGTGTTTCGACGCCTTGGGGCGGGCATAACTCGGCGAAATATGGGGCAAAGTATGCCTCAGACTTAGTGCCCGTTTGGTATGACATGGCTCCTGGGAGTGAATTCCTAAAACGTTTGTATGGCTATTCATTGCCGTCTCAGGTCAAGCACTACCTTTTTGTCAGTATTCAGCAGCAAGATATGCTTGGCTTTGAATCCAATGACGGCGTGGTAAGTATGGCCAGTATGTTCAATATGAAAATGCAGGAGCAGGCGCATATGATTAGAGCGTTTAACGAAGGGCATGTGAGTATTTTGAGTAACGCTGACCTAATGCGACACCTGGATAATATTTTCGTCAGCGGGCAACCCGAGCAATAGTCTTGCCCTTTGTGAATAGTAAAAAATGTTTCTCCTCTACTAATTCACGATCTTCTGATGTGGCTACTCCGCACAATCACTCAACCCATTTATCCAGTTACGAACAATCTGCGTTCCTTCCGTATCAACACTGAGTGATGCTAGCGGTGGCATGCGGTCATCGGTATTCAAGGTTTCCATTCGCAATAAAACCACTGATGCGTCGGCATTTCCTGGTGCAATACGTTGGGCGCCTGTTATGCCTAGGTCGTCGAGAGAGGTGTCGATATTACATGCGTTTGTGTCGGCTAAGGCGGTGGTGAAACGGAGATCCATGGTGACGCGGTTTCCTGTTCCTGGGCGATGACAGCCAGAGCAGTTACTGTGTAAGTAGCTTCTGGCGCGTTGTTCCAGTGTCGCGTTACTGTCGTCTAATGCATACAGGGTTGGGTGGTCATCGCTGGATTGGGGGGCGGTGAAATAACCTGCGTCATTTAGGTAATTGATGATGTTCATTCCAAGGGGCTCGTAATCTCGGTTGAGCTGTATCGTTTCCAAGCCTAAGCTGGCATCCGAACCGATATGGCATAGGCTGCATTGGTTTGCGCTTGGATAGGTGTGAACAAAATCACCGACGTCTTTTGTTTTTCCTTCCGCTAATAATGATGCTTCTGTTTGCGCGTCATTCCATTCGTAGCTATAGCCTTGCCAGCCTGAAGGGTGTTTTACGAGTAGGCGTGTTTCTAGAAAAGTGTCGTCGTTTAAAAAATGCTTCACCAAAATAGTATCATCAGGAAATCGAAATTTACCATCAGGTAGCACGGTAATATGGCTTTCATCGGGGATGGCGAATGCGCGTAATTTAGCGGCGCCGTCTGACCACAAGGGGGTTATGTTTGTGTAATCGACGCTACCTGTTGAGGAGGTTTTGGTCTGGGTATTAAAGCAGCCTGTGTCACTGAGAGCGCTAGGCATTGTGTTCGTGGTCGTTGTTCCATCATGAATACGATAAATCATCTCTCCGGTTGCACCGGGAAATGCGATAAGCAGGTAAACCTCTCCATCGTTTCCTTGCGCCATCGAATAAGAGGTTCCCAGGCTGTCAAATATCTCCGTTGGCGTGGTGGAGGGGCTCGCTGTAGAGGGAACAGAAAAATATTGATTGTTGTATATATCCCCAAAAATATAGTGACCAATAAGACTTGTCGATTGGGTTCCCCTATACACGTAACCGCCGTTGACGGATACGCCTTGGTCTCGCCCATAGACCGAGATCGGTGGGTCATAGAGAGAGGTATCACAGCTTCCGCTGGAGCAGGAATTTCCTTCGACGATCGGCCAGCCGTAGTTACCGCCAGATACGACACGATCTACTTCTTCAAATGAATCTTCGCCCACGTCACCTATCCAGGGCAGTCCGGTTTGCATATCTATGCTAAACCGCCAGGGGTTGCGAAAGCCGTGTGCAAAGATCTCGGGGCAGTCTTGTCCGGCTGCATTGGCGTTGTTATCGCAGCGAGCGCCTCCGGTGTAAGGGTTATCGCTGGGGATGGAGTACGGGGAGGTGCTGACATCGATACGAATGAGTGAGCCGTAAAGGTTTGTGAGTAATTGGGCGTTGTTGGATGCTTCATCGTCGCCAAAGGCGGCGTATAGCATGCCGTCTGTACCAAAATGGAGATCACCACCATTGTGGTAAGGGGTGTTCTGATTCAGTGTGAGTAATACCTCTTCGCTACTCGCATCGATTACCTGAGTGGATGTGTTGACAGAAAAGGACGCAATTGTGGAGCGTGCGTCATTATCGTCATCGTTATATAAAAGAAATACTCTATTGTCAGTGGGATAGTTTGGGTGTATCGCCAGGCCAGATAATCCGTACTCTCCGGATGTTGTGATCTTGTTACTAATATCTAAGACCTCTGTGAGGGCGTCCGCTTCACTATCGTTGCTGAAAGTGTAGACATGACCTTCCCGTTGCAACAAAAACCATATGTTGCTGTCGTTTATTGGTTGAGTCATGGCGAGCGTAGACGATGTGCTAGGTAGGTTAGGAAAGGCAGCTTCTAGGCCCATGGTTCCGGGTTCAACGACTGGGTCTGGGGGTATGCAGGTAAGGTTTGACGGACGTTCAATACTTGGCGATGGCGATGGCGATGGCGATGGCGATGGCGATGGCGATGGGGTTGCTCCGCCCCCTTTGTTGCTTGATGATCCACCGCCTCCACCACAGCCAATAAGCAATACGGAGCCAAATATTACCGATATCAAAAGCGTTGTTTTGTTCATTTGTAGTGAATCTCTGGGGTGTGGAATGGATCGAAGTGAGGTTAATCCTACATCAGCTCGCGGGTAAAGTGCCGTCGTTTACCTGCAAGATAACAAAATGTTAACAATTGCCAAAGTGTTTCGGGTCTATTTAAGGGAGCCGGTTGGGCTATATTCGTGTAGAAATGATGCCGTATTTGACGGTGATTTCTGGCATCATAGCGGGCAAAATTTGATGTAAATAAGAGCGTATCAACACCTTTGGGGGCCGTATGTTAGAAAACAAAACCGTGATTATTACTGGGGCAGGCAGTGGGTTAGGCCGGGAATTGGCTAAAGCTTTTTGTGAAAAGGGCGCGTCTGTATTTGGTATCGGTCGCTCAGTTGAAACGCTTAACGATACGGCGAAAGAAGTATCGGGTGGCAGTTTTACCGCAATGGTCGTGGATGTAAGTGATTTTGTGGCGGTTGAAAAGGTCGTACAGCATATTCTTGATGAGCAAAAACATATCGACTATTGGTTCAATAACGCAGCGGTTTATCCGAAAGTAAACTTCCTGAATGAAAGTGCAGAGGAGTGGACGACGGCGTTAAGCATCAATATGAGTGGGGTTGCGAATTGTTGCAAAGCAGTTTTGCCAAGCATGATTGCAAACAATACGGGGCGCATTTTTAATTTGGGCAGTTGGGCGCATTTGGGGCCTATAGCCGATAGCGCAGTTTATTCGGCAACGAAGGGCGGCGTGCATGTGCTAACAAAAGCCATTGGTGTTGATTTGGCCAGTGCCCATCCGCAAGCGAATGTTGAGGTTCATGAATGGATCCCCGGACATTTGAATACGCAAATGAGTGATTACACCGGTATGGAGCCTTCGTTAGCGGCGTCCTGGGCGGTGGATATTGCGATGAGACCGGCGTCTAAAAGAAACAGTATTTTTGAGCAAAACTGGGAGTGGCAGCCACCGAAATCGTTACTGGGTAAGATTAAATCTAAGCTCTTATTCTGGAAATAAATATCGGAATGATTCCGTGCTAGGGTATTAAGCTTTCGACGGGTATGTTGAGCTTTAGCTTTTTAAGCGTTGTGCGATTTTTTCAGCGACCCGCATTGCGTTAGCGGAAATGGTTAAACTTGGATTGGTTCCGCCACTGGTGGGCATTACGGAGGCATCCACGATATAAAGATTGTCGAGGTCGTGGGCTTTACAGTTTTTATCGACAACGCTTGTGGTGGGGTCTTCACCTGCACGAGCGGTGCCGCAAGGATGACCATAATTAAGGTTGACGTTTAGATTTAACGGCAGAACACGCAGATTTTTCATTTGATCCCGCATGTGATTGCGCATCGACGCGACGCGGTTTTTCAGTTCTTCGTGTATGGTGTATTCAAAGCGCATCCCGGACGGTGCTGTGTCATCAAGCACCACGCGATTTTCGGGGTAAGGGAAATCTTCGACAATCGTTGTAAATACCGTTGCTTCACCGTATAACTTTGATGCGATATATGCGGGTATACGCAAAAAATGCCGTAAGGGTTTGAATCTGCTGAGTTTGCTTTGGTCAAATAGAAGACGCAAAGAATACATAATTAAACCAAAGTCAGCGGCTAAGCCCGTCGATTGAATCTCACCGGCTTTTTCATTATTTAATTCATATAAATCACGGATGGCGATGGTTTTGTTGGGGCCATTACGCGAACACTTTCTTTGCGGCCATATACCCAGATAGTCGCTGGCGTGAAACATCAAGTTTTTGCCAACTTGTTGGCTGGAATTCCCAAGCCCATTTACGTTGTCACTGTTCGCAGACTTTAATAAAAGTGCGGGAGTAAAGTACGCGCCGGCGGAAAGAATAATTATTTTGCCGCTTATTGTGTAGCGGGTATTATTTTTCAAAACCTGAACAGCCGAGACGCTACCGTTGTTCGCTTCAAGTTGTTGTACGTCAGCATAATCGGCAACAAAAACGCTATTTGATGACATCGCCGGAACCAGGCAGCTGTTGTAGGTGTCGCGTTTACAGCCGTGTTTACATATATGTCCGCCACACTCGCCACAATCTTTTTCGTACTTAACGCCAACGTGTAATCGGTAAGGGTTATAGCCCGCCGCTTTAAATAATTGAAAGAAATGTTGGTCTTGTTCGCACATAGCGGGTGGTGGTTTGAGTTCGCACTGCACGTTTTTTTCTAGCGGGTCCGGTGTCCCCCGCACAGAAAATAGCTGTTCGCAGCGCTGGTAGTAGGGTGCGATCTCTTCGTATGAAAATGGCCAGCCGATCTGCTCACCATTGGGTGCTTTACGTGTCGCGAAATCACTTTTGCGCAGGCGTTGAAGTGCTGCTGCGTAAAGCAATGAAGATCCGCCCATACCGCAGCCAAGCGGTGCCCACATATCATGGTCTGTGCCGTTTATCTTTGTGCGAATTTGTGTGGGCCACTTGCCATTAATATATTGTTGGGTTTCATTTTCGGGCTCTACTGAAACGCTTTCTTCATCACCATCGAAGTTTGCTGCACCTTTGTCGAGAATGAGGACCTTCAGGCCTTCATTGGCGAGCACATATGCAGCTGTTCCACCGCCCATACCTGCGCCAATAATGACAACGTCCCATTCTTGCGTTTGGGCCTGTGCTAAATCAACGATTTTGTCTTGGGGGATTTGATGCAGCATGCGTTAGCTTCCCGGTGTTTCGAGAAACTTTAGAACAGGCATAAACATGGTGTTGATTTGTTCTGCGCCAAAGGAGGAAACGTGGTTGTTGTCAAAATAGGTGGGTGCGTCATTGCGCATCAGTGAGCAACTGTCGTTTGTACAAAAAAATGGATGGGTTTTTAATGTGGTTAACAGTTGCTTGTTTTCTGCGTGAGTTAAGGCCAGTTGCATGGGGCCTTGTCGTTTAACGACGTTAGCGTAGGGTTGAACGGTTAAGGCATCCAAGTTTGTTTGCACTTCTTTGCTGCCGCGCATTAGCTCGATGGCAATTTTTCGGCCGACATAACGTTCGAACTCTGGTGGTTGCTCAACAACAAACACTTTTTTGTTCATCTGTTTAAGTGTTTCGAGTGTTTCGATAAAGCTTTCGATAAACACTCTGCCTTGGTCGGTCACTTTGTTTTGGTCAGAGCCTTCAGGCCAAAGCGCAATTTTATTATGTGCGTCAACACCAATACCCTCACCGTGAATGTAGTAGGACCAGCGACCGACAATGACAACCGCGTTTATTCGTGCGTCTTTTTCTAATAACGTGCGAATAGCGTTGTTTCTCACAGGGCATTGATCATCGATGAGTTTCGAGGAGACAGATTCGTCTTTTTCTACCCCAAATACCGCTGGGCAGCCGCCGGTCCACGCAAGCAGTGCGTGGTGCGTATTACTATCGATCAAACTTTCGTAACCACGCTTGTAGGCGCCGCCGTGTGAATCGCCCCATATCAGCGTATAAGAGTCTGCATTCAGAGGGTCCCCTATCGGGCAAAATCCAATGCCGGGTAAAATGTC
Organism: Agarilytica sp.; assembly: GCA_045430345.1. Taxonomy (GTDB): domain Bacteria; phylum Pseudomonadota; class Gammaproteobacteria; order Pseudomonadales; family Cellvibrionaceae; genus Agarilytica. The sequence continues at coordinate 28,834 of JAILXT010000003.1, forward strand.
GTTATCTTCCAGTACACAGCCGCTTAAATCGCCAAAGAGATCGCCCCCTGCGCTCGCAAATGCAGCCGTTTCCGCGTTGAGTCGTTGGGGCATGCCATTTGTTTTATGAAGATAAAAGCCGCTGGCCATCGCGACAAATGAAAAGGCTGCTGTTGCGGCAAATACCGGTAACATTTTATTGGACCAGTCGAATTTTCCATGGCGAAAGGGCGTTTCGATGTAGCGATAAGAGAGATACGATGCGGCGACGGTTGCTATAGCGATCATGACAATATCGAGCGTAGATAATCCTTCGGGCGATATGTATGCGTAGATAACGTAGAGCGGCCAGTGCCATAAATATAAGGAGTAAGATAATTTGCCAATATACACCGGCACAGTGGACGACAATATTTGTTGTACCCATCCTTGATGAGCACTGCCGCTGTATATGAGCAGTGCGGTGCCTAAGCAGGGTATAAATGCGGTGACGCCAGGAAACAGCGTTTTGTCTGTGTATAAAAATGTGGGCAGAACGATGAGCACCATTCCTGCGATGGCGATTACATTATTCCACGCGCGAGATGTGAGCTGAGGAATAAATCGGGTCGCGAGTAGTGTGCCCAAAAACATTTCCCAGGCGCGAAAGGGGTAAAGATAAAAGACGGCGCTATTATCTTTTTCAATATAACTTACTGCGGCCACAAATGAGATGACGGTGAGGACGAAGAATAATATAAAAAGGTTTTTCCGAGAAAATCGTGCGCATAACCAGGCAACAACGGGGAAGACAACATAGAATTGTTCTTCAACGGAAAGTGACCAGGTATGGAGTAGCGGTTTTAAATGTGATGCGGTGTCAAAATAACCCGCTTCAAGAAAAAATAAAATATTGGAAATATAAACGGTAGAAGCAACCAAGCTCTGACCGAATTCTCTAAACTCTCTTGGCAGCATGAAGCTGTAAGCAAGGGCAAAGGTCACCGCCATAACGACGACATAAACCGGGAAAAGTCTTCGAATTCGCCGAAAATAAAAATGGCCGAATTCGAAGCGACCTTTTTCGAGTTTGTCAAAAATAATGGAGCTAATCAAATAGCCAGATAATACAAAGAAAATGTCTACGCCGACGAATCCACCGGAAAAACCAACGACGCCGAAATGAAAGAGAATGACTGCAGTGACCGCAATGGCCCGGATACCGTCTATGTCTGCACGGTAGTTCACTGAATTTGCCTCATGGCCAAGTTACGAATCGTGAGTGCACCGTTACTGCGAAAAGCAGCGACGCGCGATGAGCGGGAAGGATAAAACATGTGTGTTTGGAAAGCCATAGCGCCTTTAATCGTGCGTTGGGGGTGTCGATAATAGGGAAATATTCAATCGAAGCACGCCTAAAGAATATTAAAACGTGTTTATACGTTAGGAATAATTTTCGCGGGGATACCCACGGCTGTCGCGCCAGGGGGCACGTCTTGTAAAACGACGGCATTCGCGCCGATTTTGGCGTGGTCGCCAATTTTCACTGCACGTACTATTTTTGCCCCTGCGCCAATATCCACGTGTCCACCCACTTCCACACCTTCAACCAGCGTCACTTGTTGCAAAATCAAACAGTTTGGGCCAACACTCGAATAGGGATGAATAACAACACCGGTGGGGTGGGTGAGTAACAAACCACCGCCAAGGTTACAGTTTAGTGGGATGTCGGCACCACTGGCGACACTCCAAAAGCGATGTTGAAGAACGTGTATTTTCGAGCGCAGTTTACCCATGAAGCCGCCGTTAGCGGTCGCGGCTTGGTAGCGGCGAATAGATTTTAATAGCTGCTTGGCGGGGTCCCACCAAGAGGTCATCGCTTCTCGACTCCAATCGGGGTCGGTGGCGGAGATATTGATATGAGTCGGAGGGTGCTGAGGCATGAAGATCGTTTTTTTAAATCGTTATATGGCGCTCAGTATAATCGATTTTTTGAGTAAAAGAGTGATGCCTTAGCACCAGGATTGACCGCCGATGGGTTCTTCTAGCAGTTCTTTCACGTTTGCTTCGATGATTTTGTAGCCAACGTTACCGGTAAGTCTTTGTCGGTTTTCATTAAAGATCAGTGTTGGGCTGGAGTGGACTGCCAGGCTGCTCGAGAGTTGAGCATCGTGGGATAACGCGGCGTAAGCACTGCCGTTTTCTATGGTATCCATAATTTGCACGGTGGGAAGCGCAGACTTTTCAACAATGTCACGCAGGACCTTTGTGTCTGAAATGTCTCGGTTTTCGCAGAAGAATGAATGGCGAACGGTTTTGAGAAAATGCCTAAACGACCCTTTGGGTATGAGGCCTTGCTCTTCAAGGAGTCTCGCTGCGCAAAGATATAAGTGCCCAGGGAGGGAGGACCGGGGGGTTGGGTCAACCCACAGGGAGGGATGGATATTTAGGTGAGGAAAATCTTCCGCTAGACTGGCGACGTGTTTGTGATAGCCCTTTACGCCACCTTTGTCTTGCCAATTGGAGACCATTTTTCGATGCGCATCACCAAATACCGCGAAGAAATGGAAATCAATCTCCACCTGATCGCCAAAATGTTTCAGGAGTTCGTCAATGCGCCTTTGTGATACGTAGGCCCAGACACATAGGATATCGGAGTAATGGGTAATCTTGATTGTGCTCATGCCTTCCTCATTAATACGAATATGAGACGAGCCACTCTAGCAGAGTGACTGCGGCTGGAATTTGATTTTCATCTAAATTGATTGATTATAAATATAGTCGAGCAGCGCGTGGGTGAGGTAGGAATTTGCGATATAGGCTATTACGAGAATGCGTGGCTGATCATATCGCGCAGAAAGCGCCTGGGATCTGGGTTTTCTTTGCGTTCAATGAGGCAGCGTAAGCTATAAAAGCAGCCGCCCGCCACGCGCAATATGGTGGCAAGTGTAAAGTAGAGGCGTCCGTGGTTCTTTTTGAAATAGTATTTTCGTGAGTCTAGCCAGTAAGTGGGGATACGGTCCCACTTACTCATGCCCGTTGATGCTGAACCGATATGTGCCACTTTGCTTTCCAGCACATAGCGTATTGGCCAGCCCAAACGTTTTGCGCGTAAGCATAAATCGGTTTCTTCAAAATATAAGAAGAACGTTTCGTCGAATACGCCTATCTCTTCCAGCGCTTTCATGCGCATCAACATACTTGCACCGGCAAGCCAATCGACGTCGCGGCTTTGTTCGAGGATGCCCAGTGGCACGATGTGATTTTTTAGCAGTTTACTAATTGGGCCAAAGCGCGCTGCTCCTTCGAACTCTCCGAGCGCATTGGGGAAGCGAAATGCCGTTTCGTGTGGGGTTCCATCGGTGCCATAGATATAGCTGCCTGCAAAACCGTAGTTAGTGTGCTGATCAAGAAAGCTTACCAATTGCTGAATGGCATCCTCGTCTGGAAAGGCGTCTGAGTTAAGCACATAGACATATTCAAGGTCGTGAAACTGTTCCCGCGCGTATTGGATGGCAAAGTTATTACCCGCACCAAAGCCACCATTGTGACCGGTTTGGTGTACTTCGACTTTATCCCAGCCAAAGCGATTGAGACGCTGTTTATCGGCCGTGGTTGTGCGGAGTTTTTCCTCGCTGGCGTCTTGGGAGTCGTTGTCGACGACGAGAATACGCCATTCTTCTTTCATGTTTGCTAACGCCAGAATGGTTGCGTCGACGGCCTTTACGGTGAGTTCTGGCGTACGGTAGTTAAGTATTGAAACTGCGAGTTTCAAGGTTGCCTCCAATAAGTGGCTAGGTTTTTCGCCTCTACTCTGACGAAAGAATTAATAGGAATAGCAGATGCTAGTCTCGGTCTGTTCGGATCCATTTAGTTTGTTTGCGCACGATATAGCCGAGGTAAATGACAATTTTTGAAATAACATACACCGGTATGTGCAACATCTCTTTGACAGACAAAATATGGCGGCCGTGGGCGAACCACGTTAGTGAAATACTGATGAGCAATAAGGCAAATAAAGCGCTTGCCCCATAAAATAAGCCCCACTGGGAAAATAGAACGCCCCATACGATAAAAAAGCCCCATGCGGCGCCCATGATCATAACGAGTAAGGACAGAGGAGGAATAATTAAGTCGAGCATCATCCCCAGTGCCTCAATGCTTGGTTTTCCGACTGCACGTTTAAGCAAGCGCGGTGCAAATTGACTTAAGGTACTTAGGTGGCCGTGTTCCCATCGCTCTCTTTGTGTGGCTTCTGCCGCTTCGCTTGTGGGGAAATAGCTGTATACGAAGGCGTGGTCGCAGTAGGTCGCGCCCATCCCATGTTCGGCTAGCTCTACGCCTAAGCGCATGTCTTCGACGATATCGCCGGTTGCCAACTGTGCTTGGGCAATAGCCTCCCACGGAAACGCCATGCCGGTGCCAGTAAGCGGCACCGGCATGCCAAGGCGGCTGAGCCCACGTAGACGTATTTTGTTTTTCACCAGGAAAGCAAATTCTGAAATTTTCACGGCAATACGTGTTACGTCACCCCTTAGCATTAAATAGCATGCCTGGACGGGACGTTTACGGGCAATGACGGTTTGTTTGAGACGGGCGAGGGCGTTATCCGCAACGATACAGTCCGCGTCGACAATGATGACAACATCTGGCGCGGTATCTAATTGCTTGAGATGGCGCATACCGAAATCGAGTGCGTATCCCTTTCCTCGCTCGGTGTCACTTTGACGCTCGATCACGGTAAAGCCAAAGGCGCGTGCGATGTCAGCGGTGGTGTCTTCGCAATTGTCAGCGATCACGACAACCTGGTCGTTGCTGGTAATTTGGGTTTTTAAGTTTTCCAGTGTTTTGGCGATCCCGCTTTCTTCATTATGTGCGGGTATGAGTATTGCGGCTGAGATATTACTGTTGTCAGTGAGGCCTATTTCTTTAGGTCTAATAAGCCCCAATAAGCATTCAATAACAAATACAACGACGGGTATTGCCAGCAGTACAAGCAAGGCATTGAAAATGAGATAGGTCATGAGTGCTCGGTTTTGGCAGGTTGCGACGAATGCGAAATATTTATGTCGATAATGGGGCGTCGTTTGCGCAGCAATTGTCGTGCATTTATATAAACGAGTGCAATCCCTGTGAGTTCAAAACCCCAATTAGCTTTAATCCCCAACCATTGTGCACCTAAAAAAGCATCGACGTTGTGAAAAGAGGAGGCGCGGATAAGTACGAATACGCCTAGGCTGCAGAGTCCGATAATCGCGAGCGCATGTAAACGAATGACGTTGTGGTAGAGCGCAATGAGTGCTGACATTCCGCACACCCCGAGGATACCAATGGTGATAATGAAGAATTCTTGGAAGACTTGCCTGCGTTCATACCACCCTTGTTGCCAAGCAAAATAGCGTGCGCTTGCGGTAAAAAAGGACTGTAAATCGAGTTGTTTGTTGATCCCCAAGGCAATCATTATCAGGGTAATACCTAACCATAAGTGTATTTGGCGTTTGGCTGGTGGGTTAAATATACGGCTATTTGATCGGTATACCTGTATGCCTTTGAAGGCACAGACGAAGTAAGCCAGTACGGTGAGCCAGCCCATAATACTTGGGTCGCCAATCGCGGGTGACCATTCGATCTTCTCAAAAAAACTTCGCATCTTTAATCACACAAAAGCTAGGCAGCACAAAACATGAAGGAAGGGTTTTGGTGAAATGAGAGGTGGATGGTAACGATGGCGTTTGATTAGGTCAATTTGGATGGGAGCCTATTCGACTGAAGCGTGGGCTGTTTGGGTCAATATTCGAGAAACTTTACGCTGCTGAGTGGGTGTAATCTATGGTTTTGGCGTACTGGGTGTCACGCTTGTGGCGTGTCGACGCCGTACTGTCGCTAATTTAAGTGCAATTTAGGGGGCAGGTTATTGGCAGGTATGACATCTAGCGGCTTTTCGTGTCGGTTTGTTTTACGACCAGCCGAATTGAGGATTTGAGCGCATGGCTGGAGCCATCAATATGGAAAACGGATAGGTGTTTTTGTGGCCTTTTACGATATTTTTCTATTGTTTGGCGACAAATCGATCAAAAATCGGCCTTTTCATGTGAAATTTGTCACACTTTCTTTGGTTTTATACCTTCCTGGAATACTTGTTGCTTTTTTGATTGAGGAATACTCAGGTGGTGAGTGTCTTTGATGTAAACATTTAATGGGGATGGATGAAAAATGAGTGCTAAGTTAACAATTGTAGGTAAAGAAAAGGAATCGGTTGCGCAGCAGTCGGAGTTTCGGCCTGGCCTAGTTACTCGTTCCGACGGCGAGACCCTGCGTTATATTGAAGATAAGCCACTCGACCTTGCCGCAGTTGGTGAATTCCTTAAAGCAAGTGAAGCCTCTAATCATTGGGCAAACTTTGGCCCGGTTTCTCGTCAGATTGAAGCTGCCATTGCCAAAGCCTTAAACTTAGATGAAAGCCTAAGAGTTGTCATGTGTGCCAGTGGTACAGCGGCAATGCATGGCATCATTAATCTTCATGAAACCTTGGCGGAGAAAGATCTACGTTGGGTTACTTCCTCGTTTGGCTATTACAGCTCAATCCAAGGCCCACTGCGTAACGCTGATATTGTCGATTGCAATGATGACGGCATGTTGGATTTGGCCGAGCTGGATCCGACAAGCTTTGATGGCATGGTGGTGACGAATACGTTTGGCCAAAAGAAAAGCATGGACAAGTATCTTCGTTATGCCGCTGCGCATGGGAAGATTTTGTGTGTGGACGCAGCGATGGCGTTTGGCTCGCATCAGCATGGCGCGAACGAGTGCATTAGTTTTCATCACACAAAGCCTTGGGGCTTTGGTGAAGGCGGTTGCGCGATCGTGGCTGCTGAGCATGAAAATTTATTTCGTAGCATTATTTGCTTTGGTCACGAGCCCGGTGAAGAGGTTAATCGCCGAGCGAGCAATGGCAAAATTTCGGATGTCTCTTGCGCGTTTGGGATGATGCGTTTACAGCAGATGGAAACGCTAGGAAGCCAATATCGTGAACAATATCGTCGTATTGCACGCATTGGTAGGCAGGTCGGGTTAGGCATATTGTCTGATGTAGATGAGCATCCGGGTATTCCCGCGAGTGTGCCGTTTTTAACGCCGCTCGCGCTTGAAGACTTTAAAGATCCTCTAGTGCCGACTGGCCGTTATTATCACCCCTTAACCCAAGCGGAAAAGGCCTTTGATATTTACGATCGCATTGTGAATGTGCCCTGCCATCCTGGTATGGCAAAGTTGACTGATCTAGAGATAAAAAAAGCACTAGAAACATTTGTTAGCCGCTGTTTTTAGCTGACATTTCCCAGTAGTATCTTCCCCTTTTTACATTTACGAAAAGCGGGAAGGTGCGCCTCCCCGGCGAGACGGATATGCCGACATCGACATCTTCACCTAAATCTTCTCATCCAGATAAGCCCAAAGTACTTTTTCTCGCGAGTGACTGTAACCCTCAATGGCACTCTCTGCCGGCGTTAATCGCTGAATATTTTCGTTCATTGCTCGATTACGCGGATCTCACATTGGTCACCCACGTTAGAAACCGTGAAAATTTAGCGCCTTGGTTACCTGAAGCTGTAAAAGTGCGCTATATCGATAACGAGAAACTCGCACGCCCGCTTTATAATTTAACGAAATGGCTAACGGGCGACCCAAATAAAGCGCTGACTTTACAAGTGGCGCTGAGCTATCCCAGCAATATTTATTTTGAATACTGTGTTTGGCGTGAATTCAAAGATGAGTTGCAGGCAGGTAAGTACGACATTGTGCATAGAGGAAGCCCGATGTCGCCGACGATCCCGAGTCCGATGGCTAAATGGAGCCCGGTGCCCTTTGTGATTGGTCCTGTGCTTGGCGGTTTGCCTTGGCCAAAACAATTCAAAGGTGAAATGCGACGCGAAGGCGAATGGATGAATTATTTTCGCGCGGCGCATAAGTGGTTACCCTATTATTCTTCCACATATAAACATGCCTCGGCGATCCTTGCAGGGTATGCACACACGATGGGCGACATCCCCAAGCGAGATGTTGACCGTGTTATCGAGTTTTCCGAAGGTGGTATCCATCCCGAAGATTTTCCAGAAAGATCTTTTGTGTCATTAGATGAAGAGGAAGGTGGGCCAGATAAAAAAGCTACCATCTTGTTTGTGGGGCGTTTGGTGCCCTTTAAACAGCCAGAAGTGCTGATTCGCTGTGTTCAAAAAAGTGACGAATTAAAAAAGCATCGACTGGTTATTGTGGGTGATGGCCCCGAGCTTCCTAGATTAACCTTGCTTGTGAAAGCGCTGGGTTTAGATGCGTGTATAGAATTAACGGGAACCCTTCCCGTTGATCGCGTCCGAGAACTAATGTATCAAGCAGATATCTTTGCGTTCCCCAGTATTCGTGAACAAGGGGGGGGCGTGTTAACGATGGCGTCTATGGCAAGTACGCCCTGTGTTGTTGTCGACTACGGCGGTCCGTCTTGTCGAGTGCCTAATGGATGTGGAAAGAAAATACCCTTAGGGTCCGCAGAGTCGATTATTGATGGATTCGTTGATGCGCTGGAAGCCATGGTTCAAGATCGTGAAGGTACGCGTCAGCTTGGCGTCGCGGCACGACAGTTTACACAGCGTTTTTATAGCTGGGATTGGAAAGCGAAAAAAACGGCAGAAATCTATGACTGGGTGCTGGGCGGGCGTCCGATAAAACCTGATTTTTGGTCAGAAGATATCGGCGCAAAAGCCGATGGTGGTATCCTGAGTCAGGCGTCCCGTATTTCCTTTTAATGGGGCGCATTGCCCCGGATTTAGAAACGGCTTTTTGTAAAATAGGTCGTTGCTGCCGTGCCTGCGTACTGTAATGCAAGTGCGACTTCATTTACGTGAAGCGAAAAGTCAGCATTAAGTTGAATGGATTTTCCTTTATTGACCGCCTCCGCTAGATCTTGAACACCCAATAGAAAATCCATTTTAGTATTGCCACGATTAACTTTGTTTACATTAACTTCGTAGGGTAGTTTTACTTTCTTCTTAAATGGGGAGAGGAAGGTCTTTCGGCGTATTCTCATGAGTTTTCGAAAATATACTGGGTCGTTATTGTCCCAGCACTCATTCATATAAAGTACGCCTTTATCACCGAAGAGTCTTATCGAGTGATCGTGGGGCGCCACGATTGTTGTGCTTAGGCGTACTACAACGCCGCTTTCAAATTTTAATAAGCCAAACGAAATATCGGCGGTGTCTGCAGGGCGGAGTGCGGGTTCAGGTTGAACTTTCTCGGGGACGACGCAATCAGAAAAAGCGGTAACCGTTTTCACTGGGCCAAATATTTCCATCAGCCACGCTAAGTAGTAACCGGCATGTTCGAGTGTGCAGCCCACTTCAAATTCATCTCGATAAGGCCAGGGAGCGCCGGAGATGCTCATCCACTTTTTGTAGGCCATTTTATGCACGAGGCCGTCGTCCAGTTCGGCGTATACAAGCTTTATGTCGCCGCATAAATCTTTCTTCACTGCGTGAGACAGTGTTTGGGCGGACTTCCCTAAAACACTGCAAGGTGCGGAAGAGATATGTAAACCTTTATCTTTTGATAGGTCGACCAGCGCGCGCGCGTCGTCGAAGTTCATTGCCAGAGGCTTTTCGCTGTAGACGTTTTTACCGGCCTCTAAACACTGTTTGGATATGGCATAGTGTGAGCGAGGGTCGGTAAGGTTTAACACGATGCTGACGGATGCATCACTTAATAAAGCTTCGATGCTTGCGTATTTTTTAAGTGAATAAAATTCAGTGAACGTTTTCAGCCGTTCTTCATCTTTATCGTAAACGCCGGCGATGTTCAATTCCGGATAGGCATCTATAGTCGCGAGGTAATAGTCGGCTACAAAGCCACAGCCGATCAGGGCTATATGTGTTGTCATGTCGTGTTACTCAGAGTCGGCGGAAAATAGCGTCGCCAGTTTATCGACTTGGTCTTCGATATTGAATTCTTCTTCGACCTTCGTGCGCGCTTGGGCGGCGATACGTTTGCAGAATGTTTGATCGTCCGCGTAGCGTGCGATAGCGTCGGATAGACTGACGGGGTCTGATGGGCTAACGACTTGTCCTGTCTCGCCATCGATCACCAGTTCCGTGATGCCGCCGACATAGGTGGCGATGACAGGAATGCCGATTGCCATGGCTTCCATAAGGGCTACGGGGATGCCTTCAGCGAAACTAGGCAGCACGAAAATATCGCTAGCGCGTAAGGTGTTGGCGATGGTTTCTTGGTCTACGAAGCCACCGAAGATCACGCGATCATCAACATCCATTTCTTTTGCTAAATTTTCTAGGAAGGCGCGATCTTCACCGTCGCCAAGCAGTATCAGTTCCACTTTAATGTTCTGCGCTTTTAGAAGGTTCAAACTCTCGAATAAAATAGGCACGCCTTTTTCGGCGGACAGCCGGCCGACGTAAACGAGCTTGGTCGCTTTTCTCTCCGGTGTTTTGAATTCAAACTGTTTGAGATCTACGCCGCAGCGCACGATATTAAATTTAGACCAGTGGGCTTTATCCGAATAAAGCATCATTTGGCTTGTGCAAAAGTGGCCGATACAGGAGATAAACTTAGAATGTTCTGTTTTCTTGTCGAGTGCCCAGTGTAAGCCGTCAAAAAATATGTGGGGGCCGTGTATGCTGATGCTGAACGGAATCCCAGCTAACTTGGCCGCGAACAGTGTGACATTGCCGCTGTTGTCTCCCAGATGGTTATGTAAGTGGTCGATCTTGTCGAGCTTTAGTTTTTTTGCAAGCGCGATGGCTTCTAGAAAATACACGATCTGCAAAAAATGGCCTTTAATGCCAGGTCGCGCCGTTTTTAGTGCGAGTAGTTTGGTTTTTATAAAGATTAGGGGGTTTGATAAAAATAGCCCAATACCCGTGAACACCAAAGAGAAAAGATTAAAAGGCAGCAGGTATTGCGTGTTCTTTTTTTCCTGGATGACTTCACTGTCGACATCATGGTCACTTCCCGTTTTCCGAACGGAATAGGTGAGCACATCAAAACCGCGCTGGCGTAAGCCGATGACTTCCCTTCTGATAAAGGTATCGGTGGCGCGGGGGTAGGTGTTTGTGAAGTAAGCGATGCGCATGTGAATCTCGTTTGTGTGCGTGTCTTTTTAAGTTGAGTAAGCTGTGCGATTTTTGTAAGTGGTGCTGAATTTCTAGTCGTTTAATGATGGCCTTGGTTGCCAGTGCAGCAGCGTTTTTGCTTTTTCATTACTGAATAAAAAAGGGGTGTGTCGTGCGTTCACACTGTTTTTGCGAACACCGTCAGGAACCTTCTCGATCAGTTTTAGGTGAAAGCGGAGTATTGTCATAAGTACCGCGTAAATTTGCCAAGGCAGGGGGATCGTTGTACCGATAAAGCCTTTCTGTTTTAGCTTTTCCAGGTATGCGGATTGCTTGGGTAGGCTGTCGTTCGTTAGGTGAATAACACTGTTTTTGACTTCTGTGTTTTCTGCGGCAAGTACGCACGCGTTAGCCACGTCGACAACGTGCACGGCGGGGACTTCGCCAGCATGTAAACTTGCGAGCATTTTAAAGCCCGCATGAGCGTTCGATAGTTGCGTTGCATCGTAAACTAAGCCGGGACGAAGAATGATAAGTTCATGAGATTCGTCATGCCATTGCATGCAAAGATTTTCTTGATCACGTTTCATTTTGGCGTACTGGCCAAGTGCCGAGTCAATTGTTTGCATGGCCGTGTTTTCATCTATCACGCTCATGGGCGCTTTGCTTTGATAGTTGAGCACGGAAATACTGCTTAAATCGATAAGGCGCGTGACGCGTGCGGTTTTTGCCGCCGAGAGTACGTTTTTGGTAGCGGTGATCGTGTCGGTGTATTGATTATGCCCTTGCATGACCGCGGCGAGATGAATAATTGCCTCGTACCCTTGTAATGCGTCAGCGAGCCGTTGAGGCGAATCAGTATCGCATAAATCACAGCGTAGAATGTCGAGTGCGTCGTTTGATTGCCAGGCTTCTGGCACGGCATTTCTGACGACTGCGAGCACGTTATGGCCAGCAGAGAGCGCAGCGTTAACAACGTGCTGGCCAATAAACCCGTTTGCACCCGTAATAGCAATTTTCATATATGCGGTTTTTCGTTATCGTTTGTTATCTGTTCGGCGTGTGATGCGTCACCTTATTATCCTTGCAAAAATAAACGTGTCGGTTCACGAATACCTTTTTCGATAATAATCTCGCGATCATTTGTGGGTTGCCAGTTCAGATCTTCTTGAGCGCGTGTCGTGTCAAAGCTGGCGTGTTGTTCACGACATTTCCAATCGCGAATAGACGGTACACGGGACTTGTCTGGGTGACGCGCTAATACCTTAATGCCCCACTTAAATAAATCACCAATATAATGGCCAACAGCGCCTGAGGCTGACGCGATAATTTTACTGCCGAGCACTTTTTCGACTTCTGCCACATAATCTCGTGCTGAGAAGCAGGGTTCGGCTGAAAGATTGTAGGTGTTGCCTTCAATGCCTTCTGCGTCGATTGCGGATACGAGCCCTGCGACGATGTCTTCTACAAGTACGGCTGGAATTAGGTTGTCCCCTTGTCCCCAGTACGCGCATCGTCCCAAGCCAAACCAGTTGGCGACACCAACGTGATTGACGGGTCCGCCGGCACCGAGCACGATGGCGGGGCGCACAATGACGAGTGGAAATTGCTCATCGCGGTACATGGCGTTTAATTTAGATTCTGTAATTGCTTTGCTGTGCGCATAGTTGTTGCGGTGTTTTATATCACTGTCGACGCCATCAGACTCTTTGATTTTTCCTGGCTTGGCGAGGTGGAGCGAGTCGATGGTGCCGGTGTAGATAAAACGTTTTATGTTTTTTTCTTGGCAGAGGCGTGCAAATTTGAGTGTGGGTTCTGAATCTGCTTTTAAATACCCTGCCAAGCTGTTGGAGTGGGCAACGGCTAAGTGGAAAACAGTTTCAATACCTTTCAAGGCTTTTTCAATGATATCGTCATTGCGAAAATCGCCGACCATCACTTCACAGTTATCTTCGAGTTTAACGCCAACGAGGGATGATGCATTGCGCACCAATGCACGAACGCCGCATTCTTTGCCCTGTAAGTCCATCAATAAGCGTTTTCCGATAAAACCGGAAGCGCCCACGATTAGGATTTTTGCGTCGATCATGGGTTCTTGTACGGTAGCGGGGATGGTGGGTTTTTCACTCTCCGGGATTTCTTTTGTTTTTGGCATTTTTGCTTGAATCGCTTCGGCTGTTTTTGCAATGGATATTGCATAGTCGATGCTGGATTCTTTGCGGGCGGCGCGTTTTAGAATTTCGTCATAACAGTTCGCAATGCCGTTTAACATACTGGCTTCGTAGGGAGCGCCTTTCGCGGAACTTAAAAACTTCGAGGCGGCATAGCTGGCATAGGTTCTAAAGGCTTGTTTTGCTCTTGACCATCCGCCACGGTAGTTTACGTGAAAACGCTCAATGTCATATGCGCGCCCAGTGGGTTGATCAACCGTAAATACATCGTTTTCGATATCAGCACGTGCGACGCCAAACATGCCTTCAACTTCAACAAAATGTTGTTCATAACCTTGGTCGAAAGCGGTATCAATTTCAATGGAGATATCGCCCGCTTCGGCGGCAACGTTCCAGCGGCGATAAAAAACCGAGCCAGAAGGCAGCGCTTTAGGTAAGCGTGCCGCAGCACGTTTGATCGTCGGTTTCTTATCGATAACAGCGAGTAGTTCTGAAAGTGAATGCGACCCCGTTTCAAATAAAATATTGCCAGGTTCACGGAGCATCCAAAGATTCCACGGCCCGAAATTCATTTGCGGTAACATTTTTTTCCACACAACTCGGATGGATTTGATTGGGCCGAGTTCTCCTGCGTCCAATACGGTTTTTAAATCGTTGAAGGGGCGAGAAAATACAAAGTTGTGGTTGATTGCCACTGAGACATTCTTTTCTTTCGCGAGGGCAGAAAGCGATTCGGCATCCGCCGAGTTAACCGTAACGGGTTTTTCGATAATCGCATGGCAGCCCGCTTCGATGACCATTTTTGCCAGTGGGAGGTGGCTATCGGGTTGTGTCAGTACGTGTACGACATCTAGGCGTGCTTCTTTGAGCATGAGGGCCAAGTCGGTATAGACTTTTGTGCCGGGGTGGCTTGCGGCTAATTTATTAGCCGCCTGCTCATTCATGTCGCAGATCGCCACAAGTTCGGCATTTTCCTGGCGAACGATGGCTTTTAAATGAAAGTCTGAAATGTAGCCTGCGCCGACGATGCCGGCCCGTAAATTAGAATCTGTCATAACTATTTATATTCGATTAACTGATGTTTGCGTGAAAGTAGGCGGTTTTTCCAATATTCAAACACGCCCATTAATTCGGGCGTTTTGCCCGTGAAAATAAGAAAACCGTAAGCGAAGGCGACCTTCAAGGTATCGCCGTTTTTTGCGCGTCGAATAATCGTTCGCAAAATAAATAAACTGTAGAGTGCAAATATAACGAAAGCCAGATTGGGGCTGATGAATAAGCAGGCTAAAAAGGCGAGTGGTATACAGCCTCCCCACAGCGCAACGCTCATGAGTTCGCGGCGAAAGTATTTTTCTGGTCCCTTACCGTGAATATGGTTGATATTCGCGTAGCCGTGACCGCCGCGTTTGGAGCGTTTATACCATTGCGATAAGTGCATGATATTCGCGTCATGATGGCTCATGCTCGCATCGAGGCGGAATATTTTATAGCCCGCGTTACGAGCGCGTAGGCAGAGGTCGTCATCTTCCGCCGCGATGATATTTTCTGAGAAGCCATTAATCGCTTTAAAGACGGAAACTTTTACACACATGTCCCCAGGCACGGCTAATGTTTCGCCAACAGGTGTGTTCCATTCGATATCCATGAGGGTATTGTAGACGGAAGCTTCGGGAAATTTTTCGTGGCGACGACCGCTCACGATGCCGGTATTTTGGTCTTGGGATAAGGCGGTAACGGCGGTTTCGATCCAGCCTGGGTGAAGCACGCAATCGCCGTCCATAAACTGTACATACTGGATGTTGGGGTTATCGTTGAGCAGTTGTTCAAAGCCCGCATTTCTGGCCCGAGCGGCAGTGAATGGAATGCTGAGATCCAGCTCTACCGCTTGCATATCAATAGATTGGGCGAAAGTGACGCTGTCGTCCGTTGAACCAGAATCCACATAAACGACGGGAGACGACGGGCTCAGTGATTGGATTGCCTTCAGCGCGGCTTTGAGTCTGTCGCCTTCATTTCTACCAATAACAACAAATCCGACGGAGTTTGCAGATGTGTCTAGTCTTTCCATAAAACGTCGTTTACCGAATGTGTGTGGTACTGTTTATGAGTGTGTGTTTTTGAAGAAAGGCTGCTGCCAGGCCATCAAAAGATCCGCGATGTGTAAGCGAATATCGTGCCGGAAACGCCTGCTCATTTGATGGCGGCTATGGTGGCATGATGCCGAGGAATCTGCCAGTTAAAATCCGAATTAAATTATGACTTTTTGTGCCTCAGCGTACATGTTTAGCGCACCGCTTTTAAGTAAGCGACCTAAACACAATTCTGTTATATTTGCCCTCACTCATTCTAGGACTTGATTCGACGTCCTTATGTTGTGGTTAGCGCTGGCTGACCAACACTTACATAGCGTGTATTTCTAAGGTGGATTCATGAGAAAAGGCATTATTTTAGCCGGAGGCAGTGGCACACGGCTTTATCCTTTAACGATGGTGGTCAGTAAACAGCTCATGCCCGTTTACGACAAGCCGATGATTTATTACCCGCTCGCTACTTTGATGCAGGCTGGGATTAAAGAGATCCTGATCATTAGCACTCCCGAAGAATTACCGCGTTTCGAACAGTTGTTGGGGGATGGTTCTAATTGGGGCGTGCAACTTTCATACGCTGTTCAGCCTAAACCTGAAGGGTTGGCTCAGGCATTTCTTATCGGAAAGGAATTTCTCGACGGCAATAGCGCGGCCTTAGTTTTAGGCGACAATTTATTTTATGGTCACAACTTGGTGCAGTCTTTGCAGCAGGCAAACGAGCGCGATCAAGGGGGGACTGTATTTGGCTACCATGTGGCCAATCCTAGAGCTTATGGTGTAGTCGAATTCGACGATGCCGGTAAGGCTATTTCCATTGAAGAGAAGCCGGAGCACCCCAAATCGAACTATGCGGTGCCGGGTATCTATTTCTTTGACAGCAAAGTCGTGGACGTTGCCGAAAACGTGAAGCCTTCCCCTCGTGGCGAGCTTGAAATTACAGAAGTGATCGATGCTTATTTGCAAGCCGGAGAGCTTAACGTTGAAGTCATGGGGCGAGGAACCGCTTGGTTAGATACAGGTACACACGACAGTTTATTGGATGCGGCACAGTTTATTGAAACTATTGAAAAACGTCAGGGCTTGAAAGTGAACTGCCCAGAAGAGGTGGCGTACCGTTCCGGTTTTATTGACGCAGCGCAATTACGAGCATTGGCCGAACCCCTTAGAAAAAGCGGTTATGGCGAATATTTACTTAAATTATTAGAAAGTAGAGTCTATTAGTGAATTTTTTGGAAACCCGTATTCCCGATGTAAAAATTCTCGAACCCAAAGTATTTGGTGATGAGCGCGGCTTCTTTATGGAAACGTTTCGCTCTAATGATTTTAAAACGCACTGTGCGGACCGTGAGTTTGTGCAAGAAAACCACAGCCGATCTAATCAAGGGATTTTGCGAGGTTTGCATTATCAGATTCAGCAGCCACAAGGAAAGTTGGTGCGGGTTATTAAAGGCAATGTGTTTGATGTTGCCGTGGATCTTCGCAAATCTTCGGCCACCTTTGGTCAATGGGTGGGCGTGGAATTATCGGAAGAAAATAAGCGACAACTCTGGGTCCCAGAAGGGTTTGCTCACGGGTTTTATGTGATGAGTGAGACTGCCGAATTTGTTTACAGATGCACGGATTACTACGCGCCGGAGCATGAACGAAGCTTGAGTTGGAATGATAAAACCTTAGCCATCGAGTGGCCTCTTGTGCGTGGGGAAGCGCCTGCGCTTTCTGCAAAAGATGAGCAAGGCACCTCTTGGAACGAGACTGAATTTTTCGCATGACAATAAAAGTACTGGTAACGGGGGCGGGCCAACTGGCGTGGGAGTTAGCACGCACATGCCCTGCCGAGGTCGAATTGATTGCGTTGTCTCGCGCGGATTTAGATATTGCCGATGAAGCGCAAGTGTCTGCTTGTATCGAAAAGCACCAGCCAAATGCGGTGATCAATGCAGCGGCATATACGGCGGTCGATAAGGCTGAGCAGGAGCGCGAAGCGGCTCAGTCCGTGAATGAAAATGGCCCCAAATACTTGGCTAAATACTGTCAAAAACAGGGTGCTTACTTTCTGCATGTGTCGACGGATTTTGTTTTTGACGGTTCTGCTAGCCGGCCTTATTCCCCGGATAGTCCTAAATCACCCTTGGGAGTTTATGGTGAAACGAAGTCTGCTGGTGAGGATGCTATCGCGGCGCAAATGGATACACATTGGGCGGTCATCCGTACAGCTTGGGTCTACTCGTCTCACGGTAATAACTTTGTTAAAACCATGTTGCGTCTTATGGCAGAAAAGCCTGCGCTAGGCGTTGTGGGTGACCAGGTGGGTACGCCGACATGGGCGAAAGGCTTGGCCGAAGCATGCTGGGCGGCCTTAAATCAAAAGCTGGAAGGTGTGTATCACTGGACGGATACCGGTGTCGCGAGTTGGTACGATTTTGCCGTGGCGATTCAGCGTTCTGGCGTGTCTTTAGGGCTTTTAGATAACGAGATTCCTATTAATAGTATCGCGACGGAAGATTACCCAACACCTGCTAAACGGCCCGCTTATAGCGTGTTGGATAAAAAGAAAATACTCGCGGCACTACCCCTTAAGGGCGTTCATTGGCAGGATCAATTGCAGTCGATGATGGCTGAGTTGAAAGAACTCTGAATATCTAATAGATCGTGTTGAATAGATAACACTAATAGAAAGCGTGCATAAATAGTTTAGGAACAGTATGAGTAAAACATTATTGGTGACAGGTGCGGCGGGTTTTATCGGCGCTAATTTCGTACATTACTGGATGGCCAAGTACCCCGAAGATACAGTAATCGGCCTTGATGCTTTAACGTATGCGGGTAACCTCGCAAATCTAGCGGCAGTAGAAAGTGCCGAGAATTTCCGTTTTGTGCATGCCAATATTTTGGATCAAGACGTGGTCGAGGGCATTTTGCGAGAGGATCGCGTGGATACCTTAGTGCACTTTGCTGCAGAATCTCATGTTGATCGTTCAATAACAGGCCCGGATGCGTTTTTAGAAACGAATATTATGGGAACGCACAGTTTGTTAAAGGCGGCCAAAAAAGTGTGGCTCGACGAAGGGCTTTTACCTAAAGGGCATCGCTTTCATCACGTTTCTACTGATGAGGTGTATGGTACGCTTGGGCCGAATGATCCGGCGTTTAGTGAGGATACGCCTTACGCGCCTAACTCCCCTTATTCCGCCAGCAAGGCGGCATCGGACCATCTGGTGCGCTCTTATCATCACACCTATGGTTTAGATGTGAGCACCTCGAATTGCTCGAATAATTATGGGCCATACCATTTTCCTGAAAAACTGATCCCGCTAGTGATTACCAATATCTTGTTTGATAAGGCGCTTCCTATTTACGGTGATGGCCAACAAATTCGTGATTGGCTGTATGTCGAAGATCATGCGCGTGGGATTGATCTCGTGATACGCAAAGGTGAAGTGGGTGAAACCTATAATATCGGCGGCATCAATGAATGGGCGAATATAGATATAGTGAAATTAGTGTGCCAATTGATGGATGAGCAGTTTGCGAATAATAGCGAGCTCGCGACCCGTTTTCCTGAAGCGCTTGCTGCAAAAAATGGCGATTCGGTATCACTTATTACTTATGTCAAAGATCGCCCAGGTCACGATCGTCGTTATGCCATTGACCCTAAAAAAGCCAATGACGTATTGGATTATCAGCCCGTGGAATCATTCGAGACCGGTATACGAAAAACGATCCAGTGGTATTTAGATAATCAAGCGTGGTGGTCTGCTGTGATGGATGGGTCATATAAAGAATGGGTGTCTAAGCAATACCAGACCTCCTAGTGCGTAAATTAAAAATACCAGTAGCAAGTGGTGATGATGCTAAAAGGCTTGTGAAAACAAGCATTGTTTAATGTGGGGAAAGACTATGAAAAATGTTCTTGTTGGATTCGCAATTTTATTATTGCTTGGCGCTTGCAGTAATTCTGGTGTCGTCAACGAAATGCCGGTGTTGTCAGAAGGTAACGCTTTAGGTGAGTATAAGATTGGTGTTGGTGACGAACTGCGTGTGAACGTATGGAAAAATGAAGAACTTTCTATGTCAGTTCCCGTGCGGCCAGACGGCAAAATATCGTTGCCACTTGTGGGGGATATAAACGCACAAGGTGTTTCGGCGACCCAGCTGGCAGAAAATATCACGACGGGTTTAAAAACCTATATTCGTAGCCCGCAAGTCAATGTGATCGTTACAAGTGCCGGTAGTGTTGATTATTTGTTACGTGTGCGCGTAACCGGCGCTGTGACCCGTCCTCGTTCGATTCCTCACAAAGATGGCATGACGGTGATGGATCTAGTTCTTGAAGCCGGTGGCCCCACGGAATATGCGTCAACAAATAACGCTAAGCTGTATCGAAAAGTAAACGGCGAAGTGAAAGTGTATGCGATTAAGCTTCACGATATTTTAAATAAAGGTAAGCTTTCTACAAACTATACCTTAGCGCCTTCGGATATTGTCACCGTCCCTGAGCGCCTATTTTAATTGCTCACTGCGTTGAGACCTAATTCATAAAAATAATCGGCATAGGCAGTTTGGTTCGTGGATAATCAAAATATTATCAGACAATTTATTCGTGCAGTCTTGCACGAAATGTTTCGCTCGAAAACGGCCTATAACGTACTCGCTTCGGTTATTTTACTTTCAGTGGTTGCTGTCGGTTATTTTTGGCAAGAATCTTATATTTCTCGCAGTGCCATCTCTCAATCCCAGTTGCAGTCTCGACAGGGCACAGTTTATTCGAATCAACTACAGCAGTTGAGAAATGTTTACGACGCCTATTCGTTTCAGGAACAGATGGTGGATGAACTGGCGCCGTTGCTGCCGGACACACTACAAACATCTCAATCACAAATTGCTTATTTGAGACATCATAGTCTTCTCGTTATCGATGAGAATAATGTTGTTCACCTCGAGTTTCGAAGTGATTCCCCAAGCAATGCTCAGAAGGGCCTTTCGATTATAATGAATGGATTGCTGAATAGGGTCCAGCCAAAAAAGATCGGCGAAAATGCTGCACAGAAAAGTGTGGAATTACAGGAGCAGGAAAAGCAATTACGAGAGCGCTATCAGGTAGCTCAAAAGAAAATTACGGCACATCAATTAAATGCCGGTTCAAATGTTTCTGGTGGTTCACCTTCGCGCTTGCGATCGATAACCGAAGCGCTACAGGATGTCGAAGTGAATATTGCGGCGGTAGACGCAAAGATTATGGGTATTCGTAGGCGCTTATCAGATGAAGATGCCCTGCATGAAGGTGCAGAACGCTTAGAGCAGTTACATCACCAAAAACAAAAAACGACGGACGCGCTTACTGAAAATCTGAAAATATATTCGTCCGGTGCTCCCGAAGTGGTGTCTCTCCAGCAGGAGCTGGATAACATTAATGTGGAAATCATCAGCATTCAGGATACGACTCCTCGTGTGTCCAAGCCTTCGCGTGTCAGTGATGCCTTATACGAACAGTTACGACAACAATTGACCTTGGAAGAATTAGAGAAGGAATCTTTGTTGAGTCGTCAATCGTCACTTGCACGGATACGAAATTCAGAAAAACTAAAAGCGAATGAAGGGCAATCACATGTCCAAACATTGCAGCTATTAGAAAAAGAGTCGGAAACGGTCAAAGCGGCGTTGGCGGATGTGTCAAAAGCACTTGAGGCTGCTTTGTTAGCACAGAGAAGAGATCGAGAAGCGTCTACATCTTTTGTGGTGTTGGATACACCGAGTTTGCCACAGAATTATAGCGGTTTTGGTTTTATCGAGTTTTTGATCTTGGGGCCTATCTTGGCTTTTGGTTTGCCCTTTAGTTTGGCTATGCTCATTGTGATGACGGATTCCCGTATTCGAACCAGTCGTCAGCTAAAGAAAATAGCGCCCGATAATATCGCAGTGTTAGGCGTGATACCGCACTATAACTCACCCAAGACCTTACGGGTTTTCCACAAAGCCATGTTTGGGCTGATTATGTGGGGTGCTTTTGTGTTTATCGTGTATTTCACCATCGGCGTCATTGGATTGAAGGGCTAGGGCATGTCGATATCCCTCTATAAGACTTCGTGGTTGGTGTGGCGCAGGTTTCCTAGGGTTACTGCCGTACTTTTTTGTTTGGTTTTAACACAGAATGGTGTTGCCCAGATAGAACGCGGCGGTGAGGACTTTTCAGCCGAAATATTTTTTAGCCCCAAATCAGTTGATAATGCGCTTGGTGTAGCAGATGGTTCTGAAACTCCAGTGCGTGAAAGACAAACAGAATATGGTGCGTCGGTGAGGTCTGTCTGGACCAGCGAGCTGACAGAGCTTGATGTTGATTACCAGTATTCCGAAACAGAGTTCGATAAGGATAGTCAGCAAGATGGGACGTTTAGAGTGGGTGGGTCCTCATTCATATTGGGGAATGATACAAGCTTCTATCAACTGACTGCTGAGCATTCGATTCGCAGGGTTTTACGCCAGCCAAATGCCGTGGTGATAGACCTTGGTAATAGTGAAGAACGTCAAATTCGCAGCGTGATGCCTATGTTACGGGCACGGTTTAACGGCGCTAATTCGGTTGCGGTTGCATACAGCTTTACTCAGGTAGATTTTGAAGACTCGTTGGACAATAGCTCAACTCGCGATGATATCCAGTTACAGTTTCACCGCAATATTTCGCCATTGTCAGATTTTCAGTTTTCAGTTGGCTCGCGCGCGGTGGATTACGATACCAGTGATACGGGAGATTATGACCTCAAGTTTGCCAGCGTAGAGCTCACTGTAGAGCAACGAATATTCTCATATAGTATGGCGCTTGGTTATTCAGAGATCACGCCAGAACTCGGTGAAAAGCACGGTAGTAACACCTTTGAGTTTGTCATAAATAGTGAATTAGCTGGGAATCGCTTCGAAGTATTCGCCAGCAAAGTGATCAGTGACACGTCAACAGGGAACGCGAACGACAGTTTTTTTGCAGAAGAAGTCTCTTTTGATGGCGGCCAAGAGGAGAGAGACCAGGTTGTACGGACTGCGGCAGGCGTGAGCTGGGAATACGAATTTTTATGCGGCCGTTGTACATTGTCCGCTGCTCTGGGATCAGAGAAAGTTGAGCACGTTAATTTCAGTGTTAACGATACTAAAGAGACGTTTTTCGACCTGACGTTCGGTTATCAGTTTTCTCGACAGCTGATGGGACGCTTTAGCTACCGACAATCGGATTCAGAATTTCCGGACCCGAGTTCCTTGCTGGTGGACTCTGGTAGTGAGGTAGGGCGTATAGAGCTGGTATACACCATGAATCGCCAGTTTGAAATCTCCTTTGAGCATGAGCAGGATACGCGTGATACCGGGGAGGATGAGTCTGCGACCGTCGATACAACAGGCCTAATCTTTACTTACCGCTTTGACTAGCCATTAGGCCGCTGCGTTTCTCGTTCTTTTTTATGTGGGTTCCTGTTAACCGTTCTTAAACTTCTGCTCTGCCCTCTGCCCTCTGCCCTCTGCCCTCTGCCCTCTGCCCTCTGCCCTCTGCCCTCTGCCCTCTGCCCTCTGCCCTCTGCCCTCTGCCCTCTGCCCTCTACCCTCTGCGTTAGTTCTCATTCCTTTCCTGGTCTCAAAACGCCAAAGTGTTTAAAAAACCGTCACACACCATACGTTTAATGGGGGTAAGCCCTGATCTCGTCTTTTTTTACAGGTCGGTGATGGCTTTTTTAGGCATCACAATGGCCAGTCGAATTTTTTTACAACCAAAAGAGATTAAAATAGTCCTTTTTAATTGCATTTGGGGATATGGTTGAGCGTCAAGTTTCCAAAAAACGATAATGTTGTTTGAAACTTGATCAATGGAAGGCAAAAAAGCTAAATACGGGCCTATGGATGTAAATATTCCTGTGAGAAAGCTATTTTGTTGCAGTGTGTCAGGCTTTTATACACGCCAAAATCTGAGAAAGTGATTATCCTGCTATAAACACCATTTCATACTAAATAATGCGTATTTCAATTCTTGGAGCAAAAGATCAGTATGTCTTAACCTTTTGATTTTTAAAGATAAAATATATATGTGACTAAAGTCACATTGATTTTTTGCTCAGTTTTTCGTGTTTGGCACACCCTGTGCTTATATGGTATTCGCAACGGTCGGTACGCAAACGAACAAAAGTACTGATCAGGATTTCTAAACCGGGTTACAGACATGAAAGCTAAACTGATTTTCTTCATAAACTTTTTGATTGTTGCAAGCTTGTTCTCTCAAGCAGCATCGGCTGACGGCGCACAGTGGTTAGTGCCTGCTATCGATGAGCCAATCTATCTTAGTATCTGTGGTGCAGCTTTATTGTTCTTGGGGACTTTTAAAGGCCGCAAACCAAACTAAACCCCTCTCCATTTGAATGTTGATCGTCTTCCTGACATCGACATTCAAATTGGATTTCGACATTTCTGACCTTTCAAAAAATTTAACACTTCACACCTTAACTCCCTCAACTAAAATTGAGAGACTTTCGCTATTCGTGTAATGTTGCGTCCGCGCGAACAAAGACCGAATATCGGATCCAAACCTATTGCGAGATCGTCATTGATGGCAGAGCCCAGCTTCCACCAGTCTCATAATTTCCGTCGTAAGCGTCTATTACAAAACCACGACACCCTCGTACAGTGGGTGCAACAAATATTCAATATTGCGGCTGTCGTTGGATCGCTCTTTTTCTTGACCATGTGGCAAGAGGGCGAAGTCGCAGTTCATTACCGGGTGATGTTGGTTTTCGCTGTATTACTGATGGTGATTACCTACCATTTGTTTGGCGTGTTTCGCCGCTTCGACAGTATTTTAGGTGGTATACAGCACTTGGCCCGTGCATGGGGTGTGGTGATCATCATACTTGCGTGGGTGGCTTACCTTACAAAGACCTCCGAATCCTATTCTCGGCAGATCATTGTGTACTGGGCTTTCTTTGCCTTTCTACTGCAGGCCCTCGTCTTCTTGCTGACTTACGAGGCATATCAGATATATCGTCTTAAATTTCGACAGCGGATCCCCTCGCTTATTGTGGGCACTGGCTCGGTAGCGCGGCATCTAGCAAAAAGCATTTCCAATAACATTTGGCTTAACGACAAAATCGTCGGTGTGGTCAATTATGGTGATGATCAACAAAACGAATGGCTCATAGAAAAACCACCGCTGCTTGGTACAGACAAAGAGCTACTGGATATTATTGAGCGGCATAAGATTCGCCGCGTCTATGTGGCTTTGCCTTTCGATTTAAATCGCCATATTAAAACGATCCAAGACACCCTGGCCGACAGTAATATCGACCTTGTGTGGGCGCCAGATATCTTCGAGTTTGAATTGCTGAATCACAGTGTGCGTGAAGTGGCGGGCGTGCCGCTGATGAACCTAAATGAAACGCCGCTTATGGCGGGCGGCCCGGCCTTTGTAAAAAGTGTTATGGATAAGAGTGTCGCCCTATTCGTTATATTGATGCTAAGTCCGGTTTTGGCCTTTTTCGCGTTGGCCGTTAAGCTAACCTCTCCGGGTCCTATTATCTTCAAGCAGGTCCGCGATGGATGGGA
Organism: Agarilytica sp.; assembly: GCA_045430345.1. Lineage (GTDB taxonomy): Bacteria > Pseudomonadota > Gammaproteobacteria > Pseudomonadales > Cellvibrionaceae > Agarilytica. The sequence goes on from JAILXT010000003.1 coordinate 53,734, forward strand.
TGGTAAGAAATTCCACGTGTACAAGTTTCGCAGCATGTATGTGCACCAGCCCGATAAAATCGTCAAACAGGCCACGCGGGGGGATGCAAGAATTACCCGTATTGGTGAGTTCATGCGAAAGACCTCAGTCGATGAATTGCCCCAATTATTTAACGTGTTAGAAGGCAGTATGTCCCTTGTTGGGCCGAGACCTCACGCAGAATCTCATAATGACTACTATTCTGATAAAGTACGGGCGTATCTTGCTCGGCATCGGATTAAGCCCGGTATGACCGGCTTGGCGCAGATTCGGGGTTTGCGTGGTGAGACGGAAACGGTGGATCTGATGAGTCGGCGCGTTGAGGTGGATTTGGAATATATCAGTAATTGGTCACCGTTTTTAGATATTAAAATCCTATTTTTAACGCCGTTGGCCTTGGTGACGGGGAAAGCATACTAGTCACCTATTTAGCTATTTAAACGAATCGCCTAAAAATAATAATGTAAGCAATAAAGGTTTTATGTGGTGCGATCCTATTCTAGAGGTGTTGTACTCAAGGGCGCAGATTTCTTTTTCGGTGCTCATGCCGTATGTGCTCAGTGTTATTTCCGCTTCACCGTACCGTTCAAGGCCTTCTGTCTTGCGTTTTTACTGCTTCCGTTACCCGCGCTTGCGCAAGTAAGCAAAGAGCAAATCACCGCGTCATATATCTATAACTTTGCAAAAAATATCAAATGGCCCGATGAGTCCAGCGCAGCGGATTTTACGATTGCGCTGTATCGGGTGGATAACGCCGCGATGGAAGATGCCTTGTTTTATCTTAATAAAAAGTTCCAAGTACGTGGCAAACCCGTGCATGTGGTGCGCGCAAACACGCTGAAATCGCTATCCAGCTATGACCTTGTATTTACTGAGCAAGTCGGGCTTTCAACGATCAATAGTATTTATGGCGTGATTAAAGACAAGCCGGTACTCCTAGTGACGACGGAAGTGAAAAGCCCTCAGTTAGTCATGATTAATCTACTCTCGGTTGAGGGGCGGCGTCTCGGATTTGAAGTGAATAAATCTAATATCTTGAATCAAGGATTAAAGCCGTTGCCGGAGCTAATTTTAAACGGCGGCACTGAAATTGATGTCGCCAAGCTCTATCGCGAGGGGCAAGCCTCGTTGGTTGAGATGCAAAAATTACTTGCTTCTCGCGAATCTGTTTTGGAAGGTTTGGCAAAAAAAATACGCGTGCAGGAAGAAACAAATTATCAGATGGAGATAAAACTAAGCACGCTGGGAGAAAATATTGAAACAAGCCGGACTGTTATCGGAGAACAAACACACAAGATTCGTCAACAGGTAGCGCAATTAACGGCAAGTAGAAAAGAAGTCGCTGATGGACGTATAGCCCTAGATGCTCAGAAAAAAGAAATGCTGCTGAGTCAAAAAAACCTAGAAAAAATTCAATCCGATATCCGGATGCGAGAGCAAAAACTTGACGGCCTGAATAATAAAATTAACGCGCAAGAAGCGCAGATTTTTGCACAGAGGGGCGCAATATCAGAGCTAGATGAGACCGTAAGTAGCCAGCAAACCGTACTCAAATATCTCAAAGTCATTATTGTGCTTGCTGCCATGCTTGTGTGTACCGCCTTTGCCGCGTTTTGGGTGAAGAAACGAGATAACAAGCGACTGGCGGACCATAGTCGCGATCTTCAGATGGCTCAGGACAGGTTGACCGTCGCAAAACGAAAAGCGGAAGAGGCAAGTCAAGCAAAGAGTAATTTCCTGTCCTTAATGACCCACGAATTACGCACGCCGCTACAGGCGATTATTGGTTACACCGATGTTGTGTTAGAAGAGCTGCGGCTGAATGGAGAGGATGACTTTATTGACGATCTGGATCGTGTGATTGCCAACAGCGAACGCCTACTGAGATTGATTAACAGTGTGCTAGATATGGCGAAGATTGAATCAGGTCAAATGGAGTTACATTTATCTGAGGTTCGTTTGGCAGCCTTGGTCGAAGAAGCCGTTAATAGCATAAAACCCCTCGTAGATAAGAATGGCAATACCGTAACGGTCTCAATCGATGACGGTGGCGCTAGCGTGATTGCAGACGCAGAAAAGCTACTTCATATTATGATCAACTTACTCAGTAATGCGACCAAGTTTACCGAAAACGGTGAGATAGCGATCTTTGCGTCGAATGATGAAAAAGCAATCACTATTCGTGTTAAAGATACGGGTATTGGCATGGACAAATCCCAGCAGACACATATTTTTGAACAGTTTAAGCAAGCGGATAGTTCAACCACGCGGCACTTCCAAGGCAGTGGTTTAGGGTTGGCTATTGTCAAAGAATTCTGTGAAGTGATGGGGGGGCGAGTTTTCGTTGAAAGTAATGTGAACGAGGGCGCGCAGTTTCAGGTTATAATCCCGCTGCCCATAAATATACCCCAATCAAGCGTATAAACCCCGGAAGTGTTTTCGGCGCACGTTTGTGAAATTGAATGATGAATAAAAAGGAGCATGCTTGGCTCTAGGCCGCTGTCTGAAACGACAGGGATAGAATTATAGCGTGTAGGTGTATTGGCTTAACGTCGTATGCCGACCAGGAAAAATATTTGTGAAGTTTATCGCGCCATCTATTGCCGTCTATTTTGCACTATTTGTGCTCGCGTACTCCCCTGTGCTTTTTGCGCAAGAAAATAATCCTGTTTTACCCCCTGAAGAAATCCGACAAAGCTTTGACCTACCCGTACAAAATTTATCGGAAAGCTTAATCGCGCTTGCAGTGCAGTCAGGTTTATCGATTGTGTCGGATATCGATCTACTATCGGGCTACAAATCGACGGTGCTTAATGGGCGTTATTCCATTGAAGAGGCACTGGATATTCTATTGGTGGGAACACCGTTTCGATATCGTCTGGATCTGAACGACAGAAGTATTGTAGTGCGGCGCAAACAAGGTGTGGATGTTTCGCTTTGGGGGCGTGATGGCGGTATTAATAACCCCAGTTTTGCAGAAGAAGTGATCGTGACCGCTTCGGGTATTAGTACTGAGCTTGGCAGGGCCCCCGCTATTGCGACTGTAATTACTGCAGATGAAATTAAAGCGTCGGGTATTAATACCATGCGTGACGCATTAGAAATGGTACCGGGATTACATATTTCTTTATCTTCGCTGAGCAGACTGGATTATGTTTATTCTATTCGTGGGATCCATACTGGGTTTAACCCTCATGTGTTGCTGTTGATGAATGGGGTTCCTGTTCAGCACAGCTCGCAAGGTGGTAGACCTGTTTTGTTTCGCTTGCCCGTTACTAATATTGAGCAGATAGAGGTTGTAAGGGGCCCGGGGTCGGCAATATATGGCGCAGACGCCTATTCTGGTGTGATTAATATTATTACAAAGAAGGCGACCGATGATGAAAGTACAGCCATGGGTATGCGCTACGGCTCGTTTAACACGTCTGAGCTTTGGCTATCGGGTTCTCAGGTTGCTGGAGAATTGGCCGTGTCATACGGCGCGACATATCAGAGCAGCGATGGTGATTCAAACCGAAAAATTAATTCAGATGCTCAAACGACGCTAGACGGCATATTTGGTACAAGCGCTTCGTTGGCTCCTGGATCACTATCTACTCGATATGAAATTTTTGATTCGTATATGAGCACGGATTACCAGGGTTGGAATCTCAATCTGTGGAGCTGGGTTTCAAAAAATTCTGGAGTTGGTGCAGGTGCGACGCAGGCACTGGATAGCGCGGGCAGAGATGACAACAAATTATTTCTGGGTGATATTAGTTATCAAGTTGGTGATGAAGGCGATCGCTGGAAGCATAAGTTTCGTACGAGCTACCAGTATTACGATACCCAAGCGAAATTCGATCTCTTCCCTGCAGGAGCAGTACTTCCGATTGGCAGTGATGGAAATATTAGTTTTACTGATTCAGAGGGGTTAATGGTGTTTACTGATGGGGTAAAAGGGCAGCCGGGCGGAACCACAAAAGATTATATAGCAGAGTCTGTAACTTTGTTTTCCGGGTTTTTTGATCACCGGTGGAGGCTGGCTGTTGGAGCCAAGAGACAAAAATTGAATACTCGTGAGAAAAAGAATTTTGGTCCGGATGTCATTGATGGTACCGAAGGTGTCGTAACTGGAGTGTTGACCGATGTCAGTGATACGGAGTTCGTTTTTGTGAAGGATTCGGCTAGGTCGGTTGGGTACATCTCTTTGCAGGATGTCTGGCGGTTGTCTTCTCGTTGGGAATTAACTGCGGGAGTAAGATACGATGAATATTCGGACTTTGGGGGAACAACTAACCCCCGATTTGCGTTAGTTTGGGAGTCTAGTGAGCGGGTGAGAACGAAGTTCCTTTATGGCCGAGCGTTTAGAGCACCTTCGTTTTCAGAGCAGTTTATGGATAATAACCCTATATTGCTTGGAAACCCGGAATTGGGGCCTGAAACGATAGATACATATGAACTAGCGTTTTTATGGAGAGCTGGAGAAAAAAGGAATGTGATAGTTAGTTTTTTTGATTATCAATCCAAAGAGCTTGTGGAGTACATGCCTGAGCTAAGCGGGTCTATACGTAAGGCCCAAAATGCGCGGAATCAAAAGGGGCAGGGCATCGAATTAGAAACAAATTGGCGAGTAAGCTCGACATTGAATATAACAAGTAATTTTTCGTATCAGGATTCAATAGATGAGGCGAGCGGTAGTAAGATTGCTGATGCTCCTCAACTGCATGCGATGTTTGAGCTAGGTTGGCGCCCCGTCCCAGAGGTTTCTACCAGTCTGAAGCTAAATCATGTCGCGAACCGCGATCGGGCGGAGAATGACGTTAGAGACTCGGTGCCTGATTACACTCTTGCAGATTTTACGGTTAGGTATGCGTCCCCCATTCCAAACCTAGATGTTTCTGCTGGGGTTCGAAATCTAACGAATGAAGATGCGAAGGAACCGAGTGGAAAAGATCTACTGGAAGACTACCCTTTAGAGTCGCGTAGTTACTGGGTTTCCTTGCAGTATCAGTTTAATTAGGTTGATAGTTATATCGTATCTGTTTCAGATGCGGGCGAGAGCATTACTTGTTGGGTAGAATGTAACCCCCCCCCCTTTTTTTTGGTTAGGATACAGCCCCTTTTTGGTTCAAGATATTGAACTTAGATTTGCGTTTAAGCTGACGTTATAACGTAGATGCTTATCAAGTTAATCAAGTGAATGCAGTTGTATTCTGTCGATATTTCTTTGAGTTATAGTGCTCGCTATCATTATAGTTGCGTTAAAAATCATGTAGTCTATCTTTTAAGTTATTAAGAATAATTTTAAATAAGAAAGATACGATCAAAAAATGTTCAGCATGTCGTAGATAAAATACTAGTGCGGGCGGAAAGAGTCATTACGGTGACTAAAACACTGGTATTTCCTCTCATAACTTCCCTATTTCTTATGTACATAGTGGTGTAATCGGTATGACTGTGGCCTATCAGTTTGCGAAGCTTTGTGTTGCTGTTTTAGCCCTAGCCCCGTTTCTCGGTTTTGCTGAGAGCTCCTCTGATAAAGAATATTTCTATAATTTACCATTGAATGAATTAGGTAAGGTAGAAATTACGGCAGCTACGGGTAACAGTACGCCATTGGAGCGCGCGCCCGCTACAGCAACGGTTATTACTGCCCATGAAATTCAAGCGATGGGGGCAAAAACCCTTGATGAGGTATTGGAGGCCGTGCCTGGGTTGCATGTTTCATTGTCATCATTAAGTCGATTAGATTCTGTTTATTCGATACGTGGTATTCATACCGGTTTTAATCCTCATGTATTGCTTTTGATGAATGGGGTTCCAGTTCAATACAGTGTTCAGGGTGGGCGGCCAATACTGTTTAAATATCCTACACATAGCATTGCACGAGTAGAGGTTATTCGTGGGCCTGGTTCAGCAATATATGGGGCAGATGCATATTCGGGTGTTATCAACGTGATTACTAAAGATGCTTCTCATATCAAACAAGGAGGCGTCAGCCTTAGGCGGGGTTCGTTTGGCGAGATAGGTGTTTGGACGCAAGGGAAAACAAGTTTCAATGATTGGACGTTTGCTTATGACTTGAGCTATGAGCGCGGTGATGGAGATGATAGCCGAAAAGTCGAGGCTGATTTACAAACCCTCTTCGATCGTGGTTTTGGGACTGAGGCATCGTTGGCTCCCGGCCCAATTTCTACTAGGTATGAAATAATAAATACGCGTTTAAGTGCTCGCTCCAAGCATTGGTCGGTAAATGCGTGGGCCTGGAATTCAGAGGACTCTGGTTTAGGTGCTGGGGCTGCTCAGGCATTGGATCGGGTTGGGGGGGATGATAATAAACTGGTTTTATTGGATTCTTTATTTAATTCAGGTGAAATGTTCGAATATTGGGATCTTGGTGTTCGAGTTGCTTACCAGTATTACAAAACAGAAGCACAACTTAATTTGTTGCCTCAAGGTTCTGTGGTTCTAATTGGTTCTGATGGAAATGTTGATTTTGATACTCCAGGGAACCCGGTTCAGTTTCCTGACGGGTTAATAGGAAACCCTCAAGCGGTCACTGAAGATAGTCAAATAGATCTAATTTCAAATTATACTGGTTGGGAGAGTCATCGCTTTCGTTTTGCTGTTGGAGCAAAACATCAGGGTTTAGATACTAGTGAAAATAAAAATTTCGGCCCGGGAATAATTGATGGAAGCGAAGCGGTTGTCGATGGAACATTGACGGATGTGAGTAATACACCGTTTGTTTTTATTGAAGATACATCTAGAACAATTCAATATGTTTCTTTACAGGATGAATGGCGTTTTTCGCCTGACTGGGAGGCTACGATTGGCGTGAGGTTTGATGACTATTCTGATTTTGGGCATACAACAAATCCTCGGCTTGCCTTGGTTTGGGAAGCTCATAATAATATTACCTCAAAAATTTTATATGGAAGTGCATTCAGAGCGCCGTCCTTTTCTGAGCAGTTTAATGAAAACAACCCCGTCTCATTAGGTAATAGTGATTTACAGCCTGAAAAAATTGATACATTTGAAATTTCAATAAACGCTAAAATTGGCGAGAATCTTCAGTCTACCTTTAGTATTTATCATTATGATGCAAAAGGTATGATTGAATTTGTGGCTGATGCTGGCACCACAACTAGTACCGCGCAAAACGCCCGCGATCAAGACGGACGAGGGGTGGAGTGGGATGTCGTCTGGAACGCAACGAATGATTTAAGAATAAAAGCGAATTACTCTCTAAGTAGAGCGGAAGACAAGAAATTTAGTAAGGCAATACCGGATTATCCAAATAAACAGTTTACAGGACAGGCTTTATGGGTGATTGAAGACAAATGGTATATGAGTGGCTTGATTAATTGGGTTGCGGATAGGAAGCGAGCCCAGGGAGATTCGAGAGACTCTATTGATAACTATACATCTTTGGATCTTACGCTTATCAGAAAGGATATTGTTAATAATTTTGACGTGTCTGTTTCTATTCGAAATTTGTTGGATGACGATAATAGGGAGCCGAGCGGTGATGTAATTGCTGACGACTACCCTTTAGCGTCTCGGGGTGGTTGGGTGGAAATTGTTTATTCATTTTAGCGGGTGGGTATAAGCGGCATCTAACTATAGAATTTTAGCAGTACGGTATTTTTTATGTCTAAGGAACGTGTGCACGAACAGGTGCGTAGTAGAAATGAAAATTTCGTAGAGAAGTCCTCTACGCGAATATGGAAGGAATGGGCTAGTATAGACAACCCTTATATTCCCAGTAGAATTTCTTGTCACGGGTACGATCTATTTGAGCTAGTTAAAAACTCCTCTTTTTCCGAGGTTTTTTTCCTTTTGTTTAAAGGGGAAATTCCAGATAAGAAAGATGCAAAGCTTTTTGAGTCGTTGATGATTGCGCTAATAAATCCGGGTCCACGCCATGATGCCACACGAGCAGCTATGAATGCAGGCGTTGGAAAAACAAGTTCAGTGCATATCTTACCTATAGCGTTAGCAGTCTTCGGGGGAGAGTATCTCGGTGCAGGGAAAATAGAAGAAATTATGCGTTTTCTAAGGAAGAGCCAGAAGCTGGACGTTGGCGAGTTTTCAAACGATATTCTGAATAAATTAGAGTTGGACCAATTAACAGAACAGGATATACCTGGGTTTGGAAATATTTACGGTGGTGTTGATTTGGTATCGACTAAAATTGCAGAAATTCTTCTTGGCCTATCCAAGCCCGATAGTGCGTTGGAGTGGGGATGTAAGCTTGTTGAAAAGCTAAAAGATAAGGGAATAGGTTGGTTGCCGACGGGGTTAGCGTCGGCCGTTTTGTCAGATTTAGGGTTTCATCCTCGTGCGGGGTCGTGTCTATATCAGCTATTGTCTGCGCCAGGTTTGGCTGCGCACGGCATAGAGCTGGCTAACAAACCTATTACAGCTATGCCATATGTTAAAGATGAGGATTATGTGATTGCGCGAGATGAAAACGTTTAGCGACAAAGGGGTAATTGAAGAGCTGGATAGTCGGCGTGGAAAAATCGTCAGTAATACTGGTGGGTGGTTTCCAGGAAAAGGAGTTTTCAGTCACGGTTATTCGATACTTGAGGAGCTTGTTGGCGAAAAAACATACTTCCAGTTGTTGATTTTAAATGCAACAGGAAAAATGGTGGATAAGTCTTTGGCTCATTGGGTTGAAGCTATCTATGGTTGTTTAAGTTGGCCGGATCCAAGAATTTGGTGTAATCAAATAGGTGCATTAGCAGGGTCTTCTAGATCATCTGTTGTTGCAGGAACGGCCGTTGGTTGCCTTGCTGCTGATTCGAGAACTTACGGCGTTTTCCCCTTGGTTGAGGGGGTGAACTTCATTCAAGCGGCAATGCAAAAAAAAGATCAGGGGCAGTCCGTAGAAAATATTGTTGAGCAAGAAACGGCATTACATAAAGGAAAGCCATATATTGTGGGCTATAAGCGTCCAATAGCTAAAGGAGATGAGCGTATTGAAGTCATGGAGGTTTATAGTAAGAAGTTGGGGTTTTCGGAGGGAAGTCATTTGCTCCTAGCGTACGAGATAGAGGCGGTATTTCTAGAGCGGTACGATGAGGGTATGAATATAAATGGGTACATGTCGGCTTTTCTTTCTGACCAGGGTTTTACGTCTGAGGAGGTTTACAGTATGTTTGCTATGTTGGTGGCAAGCGGGGTGACTGCGTGCTATTTAGATACGCTTAAACAGCCCGAGGGCACATTTTTACCGTTAAGATGTGACGACGTAGAGTATGTTGGAAAGCCAGATCGGAAATTACCGTAGGAATAAATTCATTAAGGTTAGTTGTGGAAAACGTTATGAACAAAACGGCGTTGGTAACAGGTGGGAACTCTGGAATAGGCTACGCAACTGCAAAGCTTTTAAAAAGTCAGGGTTATGAGGTAACAATATGTGGTCGTGACAAAGGCCGTGTAGAGCAGGCCGCCCAAGAGCTGCAGGTGTCATATGTTGTTGCCGACTTGGGTCAAAAGGATCAAGTTGAAAGCTTAATCGCGGGCTTTTCCGGACGCAGGTTAAATGCGTTAGTCAATAATGCGGCCATCGCGAGGTTTATGCCTGTTTCTGTGTGTACGGATCAAGATTTTGACGAGTTTTTTAATACAAATGTAAGAGCACCAATCAATTTGATTAAAGGGCTGTTGCCTGCATTAAAAGAAACGCGCGGCAGTGTAACAAATGTGTCTTCGGCGGTCGTTAACAATGGATTACCCAATGCCGCACTTTATGCTGCAACGAAAGGTGCATTAGAGGCGGCGACCAAAAGCCTTTCTTTAGAGTTGGCTCCTTTCGGTGTTCGTGTGAATGCGGTCTCTCCAGGAGCGATTGATACGCCGATAATTACAAAATTAGGGATTGATGAGGCAACTCAAGCCGCGATTAAAGCGCAGCAGGAGGAAACTATTCCGATGCGACGATTTGGTCGCGCCGAAGAGGTTGCGGAGGTGATTGCCTCTCAGTTGGCTTCGACGTATACCACTGGCGCAACTTGGTGCGTAGATGGTGGTGTAAACGCACACTAAATTTCTATTTTTTAGTGATTATGTTTAGGGTTATTGCTGGTTAGGAAACAATTTGCTGACCGGCATCGGATACCCGATATGATAGCCCTGAACAAAATCAATGCCCATTGATTTTAATATCGCTAAAATTTCTTCATTCTCTACGTATTCTGCGACGGCCTTTTTTCCTAAGGCTTGTATAACTTGTACGATGGATCGAACAAGTGCTTGGTCGACTTCGTCGTTGTGAAGATTTTGAATAAATGAACCGTCCAGTTTTATATAGTCTGCGGGAAGTTGTTTTAAGTAAGAAAAGCTGCTGAAGCCTGATCCGAAATCGTCTACGGAAAAACTACAACCTAATTGATGGAGCTCCGATATAACACGCTGGGTGATGCTTAAGTTAAATAGGCTGGCACTTTCAGTGAGTTCGAAGGTAAGCCGGTCGGGGGTGACGCCCATTTGGTCTAGGCATGACACGATCGAGGGAACTAGGCTTTCATCTTTAAATGCTTGAGCGGATAGATTGATGGCAATGTGTTTAAGTTGAGGGTGGTCTCTTAATGTGGAAATGGCGAGTTCGATAATGCGTCTATCGAGCATTTGCATCTCGCCGGTATTTTCCAGCGCAGGAATAAAGTTTTGCGGCCCGACGATTTGTCCATCCGCATCTTTATAGCGTACAAGTGCTTCGTAGTAAGCAATACAATCCAGGTTTATGTCGAAGACAGGCTGAAAATACAGAACGATACGATCGTCTGAAATGCCTTCGCGTATTTTTTGAGACCAATTGATATTGAGGCGCATCTCTTCGCTTTCTTGATCATCTGGATCGTAGAGATGGATAAGGTTTCGCCCTCGCCCTTTTGCAACATACAACGCGATGTCCGCTTGCATGAGATATTCCTCAGCATTCTCGGCTGAGCCGTTAATTGCAGCTAGACCGATGCTGGAGCCGAGGTGTACACGTTGATCGTGCAGTTCAAAGCTGCAATTGCCGATGGTGTTTTGAATATCTGCAGCGTAGGCTTTGACGTCGTCTATGCCGATGTCGTGTATGAGTACAGCAAACTCATCACCGCCCAATCTACAGAGGAGATCGGTGCCTTGGATGCGCTTATTGAGCAATTGCGCGATTTCTCGCAATACTTCGTCGCCTCGGTGATGCCCAAAGGTATCGTTAATGACTTTAAAGTAATCTAGATCAATATAGATAAGCGCATGCGAACGATTAAATCGTTTTGCGTCCGTTGCCATTTGTTCTAGGGACGATTCAAAGTAATACCGGTTGTAGAGCCCCGTTAGTGAGTCGTGCATGGCGAGATGTTCAAGTTCATTCTGAGCTTGTTTCTTCTCGGTAATATTGTCGAGGCAGACGGTCAATGTTGAGGGGCTGTCAGGCGAGGTAGAACTGCTTATTTTAAGTTGCGTCCAGATTTTTTGCTTATGTTTGCTCAATAAACATAGTTCGAATTCGAATTGCAGCTGTTTGTTTTTGGACGCGTCTGACAGCTTTTTCTTATAGCGGGAATATTTTGCGAATTCTTCTTCGGCAACATAGGCATCCAGTGGTCGGCCTAATGATTCCGAGGTGTTGAAACCCATTAACGTTTCCCAGGTTTTATTGAGGTATTTAATGGTGAGGTGGCGGTCCAGCTCCATAACCACTGACTGAAGATCATCGAGTAGGCGGTGATGGCTTTCGTATAAGTTTTTGTAGGCAGACTCTCGTTCTTTAAGGGATTGTACGCGGTCAGCAAATTGCGCGTTGCTAACGAGGTAATCTTCTCGGAGTGAGGCGATATTGCAGACTTTTCTGAGTTGCTCTGCACGAAAAGGTTTCGAAATAAAATCCGCAGCGCCAATGAGCATAAGCTCTTCGGCTTGGTCGATCGAGGCGTGCGCCGTCATAATGACAACGGCCTGATCGGGCTTGTCTTCCATAATCTCGAGAAGCACGTCTTTACCAGAGAGCTTGGGCAGCATTACATCGAGTAATACGAGATCGTGTTGTCCCTGTCGCCAGAGCGCTAAACCCTTTTTGCCGTCGTTGGCGATATCGATATCAAAACTTTTGCCCAGCACGCGACGGATAAGGTCTGAGGTGTCGCTTTGGTCTTCTACAACGAGTAGCTTAACCTTTGGTAGGCTGGACGTTTTCTTAACATGGTAATCATTAATGATCTCGGAAATACGACCGATGCGCTCTAGCGGCAATACATGATTAATGCCGTACTCCCGCGCAGTGACTTCGGCGATGCGCTCGCACCATGTACTGGATACCATGATGATAGGAATGTCGGTAGGACATTTTAATATGCCTGAACGAACGAGGCGTGAGAGCCGCCAGCCATCCAGGTCAGGTGTATCTACATCACCAAGCAGGATATCGATGGGGGAGGTGCGAAGGATAGTAAGGGCTTGCTTCGCCGTGTTCGCAAACGTTAGGTGCGCAAGTGGCGAGGCGTGGATACCCTCTCTCACTTTACCTTGCACGTCGTTATCATGGCTAACAACGAGAATGTTTACGATGGACAAGTTTAATTCTATGTCGCTTAGTTTTGGCTGCACGTGTATATCTCCCCTGTTCATAGTAGTTCACAGGAAAGACTTGTTCCATTCTCAGTGTAGCGCTGTTGCGATTTATCGAAATAAGCGCTTTATATTTCTTAAATTAGTATAGCGGATTTTTTGCGTATCGAATTCGGCGTCGCCAATAATTTTATTTTATCGTTGAAACAATTATCCGCCGGGTGTTGCGGAATTATTGTTGCTGAGCCCTTTTACACGATCGCCCATGGGGGGGACTTCGTCGCGGTCAATACGTACGTCGATAAGGGTTGGGCCATTCGCTGAAAAGAGTGATTGCCAGTTCAATGTGTCTAGCTGTTCAGGCTGGTCGATCAGTATATTGTTGATGCTCATTGCCGCAGCCATCGCCGCATAGTTGATGTCGTTGAGCTCCCAGCCGATAGACTCTTGCTTCCCGAGTTTTTGTCCGTGCATGACCATACCCATTGCGGCGTCGTTTAGAATAAGAAAAACGATGGGGAGCTTATGTTGTTGGGCAACGGTAATTTCTTGTGCGCTCATAAGGTATGAGCCATCCCCCACGATACATAATGTTGGCGCGCATGGGTTTGCAACCGAGGCGCCAATAGCGGAGCCGATAGACCAGCCCATTGAGCCAAAGGCCATGGCGATGCGGTAAAAGCCCTTATCATTTCTGCGGTTAAGGTAGTGTGTTGCCCAGGACCAGCCATTACCTGCGTCAATATATATGCGTACGTCGTTAGGGAGTTCCGTTGATAAATGATGCATTAACCGTTGTGGCTTGACGGGGCTTTCATTCGATAAGCATTTTTCAGGTTCAAGCAGTGTTGCATAACCGCCGGTAAGGTTTTTAACACCATTGGTAATACCGGGAATTGTCTGCCAGCGTTTCCCCCATTTAATCGCTTCATGAATATTGACGAGCAGACGATTAAAGATTGCGTCGATATTCCCGAACACGTGTAGATTCGCCATTGGTGAACGTGTGAAGTGTTCAATGGAGGAGTCGATGTGTACGAGCTTTGTATTGAGCAGCTCGTCTGTCCATCCGCCTGTGCCCAATTCGCCGAGCGCTGTGCCCACAGCAATAATAAGATCGACGTTATCGCCCTGTAATAGGCTGCGTGCGCTTTCATGGCCAGCAAAACCATATACGCCGTGGTATTGGGGGTGTCGTTCGTCAACCCAGCTTTTCCCCATGGGTCCGGTAACAAAAGCTGCTCCGGTCAATTCGATAAATTCCATGACTTGTTTGCTGGCCGTGCCTGCACCGTTACCAATATACATAACGAGTCGATCAATACGCCCAAGTTTTTCACACAGGCGTTCTATGGCGGATTCGTCTGACATAGAAAAATCATGAATTAACAAATCACTGTGGATATCAGGTTTTATGGTGGCAGGCGCCCGTAAAATATCGGCGGGAATACTGATATGTGCGGGGCCATTAGGAATGCGGTGTGCAGCCATAATGGCGGAAACAAGTTTACTTTCCAGTTGTTCGTGGTGAGAGACCAGCGTACTGAATTGGGTGGCATGGCGAAAAATCCCCACCGTATCAATGGCGGTACAGCTCGATTCCTGCAATGCGCGCTTTCCAAACTTAGGCAGAGGCGTCTGTGCGGTGATCACGAGCATGGGAATTTCTTCTGCGTGTGCCGAGGCAACGCCGGTCACTAGGTTGGTCGCTCCTGGGCCGGTTGTACTACAGACCACCCCCATTTTTCCTGTTTCCCGATAATAGCCATCGGCCATAAATGCCGCGCCGCATTCGTGACGGGCAACGACAAGTTTAGGTCCGCCTGCTCTTTCACTGCGGGCTAAAGAATTAAATAGAGGTTCAATTGCGCCACCAGGAACGCCAAACACCGTATCGATACCGAGCCGCTCCAAATAGTGAAGAATGAGGTCAGCATAAGTATTTAACGACGGATCGTTTTGAGCGAAATTTTCGCTTTGTGGTGGTGCGTGTGGGATATGATTGTCGATTACTTTCAACATGATCTTGGAACCTCTATACAGCTACAGCGTGATCCTTCACAAACTATTTTTGCCTACCAGAATGTGGCGCAATATATAGTAATGGTTATTTTTGCGCCACTCAAAAAACAAACAATTAGTAAAAAAAACAATCTATAGCGTATATTTTTTCGACACCAAGAACTTGATCATTTTTAGGTCTTCAACGCTACCAATAGCATAAGGGTAAGGAAGTACCTACTTAGCGATTTTTTTGAAATCGAAAAAGTTTTGCAGAGGGTAATCGATTGAGAAGGGAAAAGAACACGATTGTGTTCAAATCCGAGATTTTGCTAAATAATTAACGTGTGATGAAAGACATTGCAGGGAAATTTTATCGATAAAAACGATAATTACGCATGGCGCTATAATTGTTCACATGTTATGGACTTAGGTCTATTTCCATGGGTTTTTGTAAAGACCCAATCGCTGTCTTACTAAAAGCCATAAAAAAGGTAGGTCATCCACGAGGTAGCGTTTAGCTAATCGCCCAGGTTCTTGTAATAAGCGATATAACCATTCAACACCAAATGTCACCATCCAGCGTGGAGCACGTTTCACTTCGCCTGCTTGAAAGTCGATGGTGGCGCCGATGGCAAAAAATAATTTTACGCCTGGCAGTTTATCTTTATTCGCGTATATCCAAAATTCTTGTTTCGGGGCGCCAACGCCGACGGCGAGCGCCGTTGCGCCTGAGTCGTTAATCATCGAAACGATTTTTTCGAGCTCGGTTTCATCTTTTTCGAAGCCGAAAGGGGGAGAGTAACCCGCGACAACGATGGATGAGCCTGCGGTGTCATTAAGATTATCCTTTGCGCGCTGTACGGAATCTTCTGTGCCTCCCAGTAAAAACACTTTCACCTTATCGGTATTATCTTTGTGGTACTGACAATAAGCAGGGAAAAGGTCAGACCCAGCGATTTGTTCAACCACCCCTTTGCCTGGCAGTAATATTTTACTAAGCAGCTGAATGACCCGGCTATCACAGACGATATGTTCGGATTTAACGTAGCAATCATAAAACGCACGGTCTTTTTGCAGCTTAACGAAATGATCGATATTAGGTGTAACCACAACCCCTTCTTCGAGTTGTTCTAAAAAGTCATTGAAGGTCCAGTTATGGAGTTCAAGGTTAAGGATTTGGAGTTTTTCCACGGAGTTACACCAGGTTATTAATTTTCAGTGAGGAGCGAGAAGATAAAGCGTATACGCCTGAAATACGACAGTACAAGGGCATGTTTCAGGCGCGGGCGGCTTTATTCTTCAGCTAAATATTCGTCTTTAAGTTTTACGTAGTTCATTGCTGAATACGTAAAAAACTTACGCTCAGAATCTTTGAGTGGTCGCGCTTGCTTGCATGGGCTGCCCACATACATATAGCCACTCTCAAGTGTTTTTCCTGGCGGTACTAATGTGCCTGCAGCAATGACCACGTCATCTTCGACTACCGCGCCATCGAGGATGGTGGAGCCAATGCCGATCAATACACGACTGCCGACGGTGCACCCGTGTAAACACGCGCCGTGGCCAATGGTGACATCTTCACCAATTGTGAGTGCCCAACCATCTGGATTGAAATCGCTAGCGTGGGTGATATGCAGAACGGCGTTATCTTGCACACTGGTGCGTGCGCCGATAGTAATGTTGTGCATATCGCCACGAACAACAGCGCAAGGCCATACAGAAACATCGTCCCCCAGGGTGGTATTGCCTATGACAACCGCGGATTCATCGACAAATACACGCTCGCCAAATGTAGGGCGTGTTCCTTTATAGGGGCGGACAGACTTGTAATCGGACACATTAAGCTCCAAATATGGGTAATAATTGTAAGGTTGGTTGATGCGCAATAGACGCAGGGCTCACTCTAAATAGTGAGTGACGCCCACCGAGACCGAGATTCTACCTAATTTTGAGGCCCCTAAGAATGACTAATCCACTTTTGGAAGTGCATACCTTGCCCCCCTTTAATCGAATCAAGGCTGATGATGTGGTTCCAGCGATAACCGCGTTGATAGATGAGGCTAGGCAGGGCTTACAGCAGCAGCTTTCCGAAAACGATACGTTTACATGGGAGACGCTCGCGGAGCCCATCGAGGCACGTGAGGATAAGATAGGGCAAGCATGGTCGCCTGTATCTCATTTGAATGGGGTGCTGAATTCTGATGAGTTGCGTGAAGCCTATGAAGCCGCGGAGAGTTTGCTAACCAACTATTACACTGAAGTTGGTCAGAATCGTGATTTATATAAAGCTTACGAAGCGTTGCAGTCATCATCACAATTTGAAGGTTTGAGCCAACCACAAAAGAAGACGGTATTGAACGCCGTGAGAAATTTTAAGTTATCGGGTGTGGCACTTGAAGGTGAAGCCAAGGCATCGTTTAAGCAAATTAAATCAGATCTGTCTCGTTTAACGACAACATTTTCGAACAATGTATTGGATGCGACAAATGGCTGGCACTACCACCTGGAGGAAAAAGAGGGTGAGGATCTGAGTGAAGCGCTGTCGGGCTTGCCGGATTTTATTATTGAGGGCGCAAAAAAAGCGGCAGAGGATAAAGCCGTGTCGGGTTATGTGTTTACATTGGATCTGCCTGTGTATTTTACCATCATGTCCCAATCTGAAAATGGTAACCTACGCAAGGTGATGTATGAAGCTTATTGCACGCGAGCCTCACAAGAGGGGCCTACCGCAGGTCAGTGGGATAACACGGATATTATTACCGAGATTCTAAGCTTACGCCAAAAGCTTGCGGCGTTACTTGGGTATAAAAATTATGCGGAAGTGTCACTGGCAAAGAAGATGGCCAATTCCCCAGAAGAGGTCGTAACCTTTCTTTCTGATCTGGCGGAAAAAACACGCCCCTTTGCAGATAAAGAGATCGAAGAGCTTAAAGCGTTTGCGAAAAATGAATTTTCAGTGAATGAGCTTAACGCATGGGATATCCCGTATTTTTCTGAGCAGCTTAAGCTTAAAAAATACAATGTATCACAAGAATTGTTGCGTCCCTATTTCCCGCTCACGACGGTCAAAGCGGGGATGTTTAAACTGGTGGAAAAGCTTTATGGGATAGCCGTGCGCCCAGCCGAAGCTGAAGTGTGGCACGAAGACGCAAGTTATTACGAAATTTTTAAAGATGGTCACAAGATCGCGAGCTTTTATTTTGATCTTTTTGCGCGTGCAAAAAAACGGGGCGGCGCCTGGATGGCAGATTGTCGAGACAGGCGTATAAATAACGGTGAGCAGCAGCTTCCTGTGGCGTTTCTTGTGTGTAATTTTAATTCTCCGGTTGACGGCAAGCCTTCGTTGTTGACGCACAATGAGGTCACGACTTTATTTCATGAGTTTGGTCATGGCTTACATCATATGCTGACCAAGATTAATGTTGCTGCTGTAAGCGGTATCGCGGGTGTTGAATGGGATGCTGTGGAGTTGCCGAGTCAGTTTATGGAGAATTTTTGTTGGCAGCCAGAAGTACTGTCATTTATTTCTCAGCACTTTGAAAGTGGTGATGCGTTGCCGGATGAGATGCTTACGAATATGCTGGCTGCAAAAAATTTCCAGTCAGCGATGCAGATGCTACGGCAGATAGAGTTTGCGTTGTTTGATTTACGTTTGCATATGGAGTTCGGTGATTCGAAATTTGCCGGTGTTCAGGCCTTGCTTGATGATGTTAGAGCACAGGTCGCTGTGTTGATACCACCTGCGATTAATAAGTTTCAAAATGGCTTCTCACATATCTTCGCTGGTGGATACGCGGCAGGGTACTACAGCTATAAGTGGGCAGAAGTGTTATCCGCGGATGCCTTTTCTGCATTTGAGGAAGAGGGTGTCTTTAATGCAGAAACCGGGCAGCGGTTTTTAATCGAGGTGTTAGAAAAAGGCGGCTCGCAAAGCGCGTTAGAACTATTCACTAATTTTCGTGGACGCGCGCCAAGCCCAGAACCGTTGATGCGCCATTCGGGGTTGGCGGTATGAGTGATATTAAAAAGCGCTTTATCGCAGGCGCGGTTTGCCCAAAGTGTGCGGAACAAGACGTGCTGATGACCTACACGCTAGAGGGCGATGAATATCGGGAATGCGTGGACTGCGGGTTTAAAGACAAGATGGTGTTTAAGTCTCAATCTCAAGAATTGACCACGCGTGTGAATAAAACAGAAGAGGATATCGAATCGGAAACTCAGGTTGTGAAGCTTATGCCGGGTTCTTTGAAGAAAGAGTAATTAATGTAAGGTCGGCTTCATTGCCGCGTGATCAAAAATCAAAAAGATTGTGGAGTCTCCGGCAAGACAGGGCCACTCCTCTAAATCGTCTTGCCAGCCGTTCCGCCGATGAAATTCTACATACCGTTGAAAGGCTAAATTCTGAGAAAGTTTTTGGCTGTTAAATAGCATGTCGACGTTGTAGCTAACCGCGCAGTCAAGTTCGTTAGCAAATTCTTCGCCCAGTATATCGTGCACGATTAAATTGGAAATGGTCATGTCCATCGGTGCCAATGGCACGCCAGAAATAAGCATCATTCTATCGTTTACTTCTTCGATTAATCGATGGGCGAGATAAGCTTCGTCGATGAGCGCGTGCAAGCCGTGATGTCGGCAGGCAATAAATTCTGGCGGTGCGAGAAAATAGCCCTCAATGACGTCTAATATTGGTTCGGCAAACTCATAACTTTCAATATTTTTAGTGAGCTGCTTTAAGGCTTCGATCATGTTGGGTACATGCTCGACATAGCGATTCAAAAATTCAAATAGGGAGCGTTGCTTGTCTTCAGTCGGCAAAGATATATTGCGGTGGAGGGTTGGGACTTTTGAAGAGAGAAACTTCTCAAAGTTGTGTCGGGTGTCTTCATCCTGTTTGGCGATTTTAATCGTGTCTCGAATGCTCAACTTGTTTCCTGCTTACTTATACCGAAACCGCTGGTACCGACGCTGTGTATAAACAAAACCATCTAAGGTCTCACCGCGTTCGACTTCTTAGGGTGACAAAAAAGAGGCTGCGTTTAAAGCGTCATTAAGTGCCATCCATGTTCTTCAAAATAATCTATATTCGCGTAAATACAAGGCGATAGAAAACATTAGCCTAAGGTGTCACTTTCTTATATTGGAAATCACCAAAGCTGGCGCTTGCTAATCTGTAAGTACGCGTAACCCAGGGTAATGCCGCGGGAAATATTAAAAAGAATGAAGGCAAACCATAGGCCGTGATTGCCCCAAAACTGAAAAGCCCACCACGCAGGAAAGAAAATGCCAAGTACGGAAATCAACATGGTGTTTCGCATGGTGCGGGTGTGTCCTGCACCGATAAATATGCCATCGAAAGCATAGGCACTCACGCTGGCGAGAGGAATTAATATTAACCACGGCAGATATTGTATGGCTGCATGGGTAACGTCGGGGATGTCCGTGAGTAGCGTAATTAGATGTTCGCCGAAGCACCAAAAGCCGAGTGTTAAAAGTGCGGCGATCACCAGGGCGCTGATACAGGTCACCGCGCTAGCGCGGTGAAAGCGGCCGATATCCCGTGAGCCGATAGCGTTGGCGGTAAGGGTTTCCCCTGCCAGGGCATACCCGTCTAGGAAAAACGCGGCGAACAGCATCCCCTGGAAGAGAATCGCATTGGCCGCGAGTACGGCATTGCCATAGTGTGCACTTTGCGCATTGAAAAAGTTGATCACAAGTAAAATCGCCAGGGTGCGAAAAAATAGGTCGGCGCTTAAATGAAGGCTTTCTTTTAGAAGGCGTAAATCAAGCGCGCGGGGAATGGGCCACTGGCGTGAAACGCATAAGTAAGCTGCGAATAAAAGTCCGGTTATACATCCGGTGTATTCCGCAATCAAAGTAGCGTAGGCGGCCCCTTTTACATCCCACTGCCAGTGCACAATAAATAGATAGTCGAGCCCAATGTTCAAAAGGTTGGAGGATACTGTGATGATGAGAGGGAGCTTTGTTTTACCCAGTCCAATGAGCCAGCCAATCGCGGCGTAGGTAATGAGTACTGCTGGGGCTGAATATATGCGGATATTGCAATAGTCCGAAGCGAGCGAGCGCAAGGTATCGTCAGGCGCGATGAGCCAAATTGCGAAAGGTATCGCGATGGCCTGCAATGCCACGAGGGCTATGCCGAAAATAAGGCCGAGAAAGCTACTTTGGGTAAGGTGTAGGGTGGCGAGTTGAGGGTTGTGGGCGCCCATCGCTTGTGCAGTGACACTGGTGGTGCCCATCCGTATAAAGCTGAACATCCAATAAAGCAGCGCAACAATGTTGCTCCCGATTGCGACTGCGCCGAGGTAAATGGGGTCATCCAGGTGGCCGAGCATGGCAGTATCGGCCAAACCCATGAGAGGCACAGATATGTTGGATAGGATCATTGGCCAGGCGAGCAGCCAGGCTTTTCTGTGCGGCAGTGCCCTGAGGTTTTGGATATGTGTACGCATAAAGCCGGAAATTTTATTGAATCCTTAGATTGAGCCTGAAGTTTTGGCCGGGAAGTACCGCAATGAGCTCGTAATGCAAAATGAAGGCTATAATCTGGTCGTTGGCGGGGTAAAAAACCATAAAAATCAATAATGGATTCAATAAGCCCTTACTTTTCGGGCATTTGTGCCGTTATAATCCCGGCCTGCGACATTTTGCCACATCATGAAGCAGAAAATAGGTTGAAAAACAGCCTGTTTTCTATTTCTAGATAATAACAACACCCAGGCGAAAGGCTCGTATAGAACAAAAATGGGGGAGTCTTTGGGCTATCCACCACATCATAACAACATGCTTTTATACATTAACACTATGGAGATAGGGCGATGTTAATAACTTGCAAGCGGTCGCTCGCTCTGCTTTTTGCCACAAGTCTTATGCTTTTGTCGGCGATAGGTTTTGCGGACGAATTGCAGTTCAATATGACCGAGGGCGTGACCTCAGTAAGTAAAGAAGTCTTTGGGCTTCATATGCTTATTTTTTACATATGCTGCGTCATTGGCGTTCTCGTGTTTGGCGCGATGTTCATCAGCATGTACCTTCACAGAAAGTCTCGAGGAGCGAAAGCCTCTCACTTCCATGAAAGCGTCGCATTAGAGCTTATCTGGACAGTGATCCCTGCGCTTATCTTGGTTTTCATGGCGATTCCCGCCACGTCTACATTGAAGAAGATATACGACACCGATGACGCCGAAGTGGACATCTTGGTGACCGGCTATCAGTGGAAGTGGAAATATGAATATCTTGGTCAAGATGTCAGTTTCTTCTCGACCTTATCAACCCCTGCCGCTCAAATTCGAAATGAAGAAGAGAAAGGCGAGCACTATTTGTTGGAAGTGGATGCACCTCTCGTCATCCCCGCCGACACGAAAGTTCGTTTCCTTGTCACGGCTGGCGACGTAATCCACAGCTGGTGGGTACCTGAGCTAGCTGTTAAGCGCGATGCAATTCCTGGCTATACCAATGCCGCATGGACTTACGTTGAGCAAGAAGGTGTTTACCGCGGCCAGTGTGCTGAGCTTTGTGGTAAAGATCACGGCTTTATGCCGATCGAAGTGCACGTTGTTTCTAAAGAGAAATACGCGGCCTGGATTGGTGAGAAGCAAGCGGCAGCGGCAGCTGTTGCGGAAGCGTCAAAGAAAATTCTTACGCTTGACGAGTTGATGACCGAAGGTGAAGTTGTGTACGACAAATACTGTGCATCCTGTCATCAGCCAGATGGTAAAGGTCTTCCGCCTACATTCCCTGCAATTGCAGGCAGTGCTATCGCCCAAGGCGACATGAGCGGACATCTTAATCGCGTCATTAATGGCGGTCAGGGCATGCCACCATTTGGTGAGCAGTTAACGCCTGTTGAATCTGCAGCCGTTATTACATTTCAACGAAATGCGTTTGGCAACAACATGGGTCAGCTAGTGCAGCCCATCGATGTTGTTAAGTTCACGCAAGGCCAATAGGAGACTACGTTATGGCACATGGTCCTGCGAAAGGTTTGAGTCGCTGGTTATTTACCACCAACCACAAAGACATAGGTAGCATGTACCTATGGTTCAGTTTCGCCATGTTTTTCCTTGGCGGTATTTTTGCTCTCGTGATTCGTGCGGAATTATTTCAGCCGGGTCTACAAATCGTTGAGCCTGATTTCTTCAACCAAATGACTACCATGCACGGTCTGGTGATGGTCTTTGGTGCGGTGATGCCGGCCTTTGTTGGTTTGGCCAACTGGATGATCCCAATGATGATTGGTGCTCCTGACATGGCTCTGCCACGTATGAATAACTGGAGCTTCTGGATTCTACCGTTTGCGTTTGCGCTGCTTGCGTCGACCTTGTTTATGGAAGGTGGTGCGCCTAACTTCGGTTGGACGTTCTATGCGCCGCTTTCAACGACATATGCAAATGATACGGTCACCTACTTTATCTTTGGTGTTCACATAATGGGTGCGAGCTCAATTATGGGTTCAATCAATATCATTGCGACTATCTTGAACTTGCGTGCTCCTGGCATGACGTTGATGAAAATGCCGTTGTTCGTATGGACATGGTTGATCACGGCGTACTTGCTAATCGCGGTAATGCCAGTACTTGCTGGTGTTGTAACGATGATGTTAATGGATATTCACTTCGGTACCAGCTTCTTTGATGCAGCCGGTGGTGGTGACCCCGTATTGTTCCAGCACGTGTTCTGGTTCTTCGGGCACCCAGAAGTTTACATCATGATCTTGCCAGCGTTTGGTGTGGTCTCTGCGATTATTCCAACCTTTGCACGTAAGCCGCTATTTGGTTACTCATCAATGGTGTATGCGACAGCGTCAATCGCGTTCTTGAGCTTCATCGTTTGGGCTCACCACATGTTTACTGTGGGCATGCCGCTCTTTGGCGAGCTGGTCTTCATGTACGCAACGATGTTGATCGCTGTTCCAACGGGTGTGAAAGTCTTTAACTGGGTCACCACGATGTGGAAAGGCTCAATGACGTTCGAAACGCCGATGTTGTTCTCTATCGCGTTCGTAATCTTGTTTACCATTGGTGGTTTCTCAGGCTTGATGCTTGCGATTGCGCCAGTGGATTTCCAGTATCACGATACGTATTTTGTTGTTGCTCACTTCCACTATGTATTAGTGCCTGGCGCGATCTTCTCGATCACGGCTGCGGTTTACTACTGGTTACCTAAGTGGAGCGGTAAAATGTACAACGAGACTTTGGGTAAGGCGCATTTCTGGTTAGCGTTTGCTGGCTTGAACATCACCTTCTTCCCAATGCACTTCTCAGGCTTGGCGGGTATGCCACGTCGTATTCCAGACTACAATCCATTGTGGGCTGACTGGAACATGATCTCGTCTATCGGTGCTTTCCTGTTCGGTGCAGCGCAAGTGCTGTTCTTGTACATCGTTATCCGCACTATCGTTAACGGTAAGAAAGCAACTGACCGTGTATGGGAAGGTTCTCATGGCTTGGAATGGACTGTTCCATCTCCTGCGCCATACCACACCTTCACTACGCCACCACCTCAGAGTGATATCGAGAGCTAGGTTTAGATGTCAGAATCGGAAAAACCCATTCATCAAACCATTGCCAAGCTTGTAGGCTTGGCGGTGGCGATGTTTATTTTTGCGATATGGGTAATGCCACCCCTATACAATTTGTTTTGTGAAGTGGCAGGTCTTAACGGAAAGACCAAAGGACAATATTCTGCGGCTGTACCGGCCGAGGTAGATACCAGTCGATCGGTCACCGTACAGTTTGTTGCAATGAATAACGAAGAAATGCCATGGGGATTTAAGCCAAAAGAATTTTCTTTGGTGGTGCATCCGGGTGAAGCAGCCGTTACACATTTTATTGCGACGAACCCAACCGCTCAGATTATGGTTGGCCAGGCAGTGCCGAGTATGGTGCCTAGCAATGCCACAGATTATTTCCATAAGACAGAATGCTTTTGTTTTAACAAGCAAGTCTTGGGGCCAGGTGAAGAAGCCGAATTAGGGCTTCAGTTTATCGTGGACCAAGAGTTACCGAAGGGGGTTTCTACGATCACCCTTTCGTACAGCTTATTCGACGTGACGGATATGTCGAAGAGTGATGTAGAAAGCAAAGCGCAAGAGTTGTTGGAGTCTCAAGAGTCTACTGAGCTTCAAACGCAAATAGAAAACGAATCATTAATATTAACCGCAAACAGCAATTAATATAGAAGCGGGGAAAGAAAATTATGGATCAGAAACACGAAGAGTATTACGTACCGGCCGAGAGCAAGTTACCGTTATTTGCATCTATTGGCTTGTTCCTCACAGTCTTTGGCTTGGGTAGCTGGTTAAACGAATTCAGTGCTGGTAAAGACGGTTCAGGCTCGACAATATTTTTGCTTGGTTTAGTGATGTTTTGTTACGTGCTATACCAATGGTTCTCGACAGTAGTTGATGAAAATATCCGTGGTATGAATGGGGTTCAACTTAAGCGTTCTTACGTTTGGGGAATGGGCTGGTTCATATTTTCTGAAGTGATGTTTTTCGCAGCCTTTTTCGGTGCCTTGTATTACATTCGCGCATTGGCTCTACCGACTCTAAGTGAGGGTGAGACGTCTGAATTACTGTGGAATGGTTTTCAGGCTGAATGGCCATTGATGACGACGCCAGACCAAGTGTTAAATGGTGAAGCTGCAGCGGTTGCCGGTCCTGGTGAAAATATGAGTAATCCAGGCATTTCTAACTGGGCTAGCTGGTTACCGTTTTGGAATACGTCGGTTCTTTTGACTTCTAGTGTGACAGTTCATTTTGCTCATACTGCGCTTAAAAAGGATAACAAAAAGCAATTCAACATTTGGTTGGGTCTGACTGTAGCCTTGGGTATTTTCTTCTTGTTCCTTCAGGCTGAAGAGTATATCCATGCTTACAACGTTGGTTTGACTTTGGATTCGGGCGTTTACGGAACCACCTTCTTCTTGTTAACAGGCTTCCACGGATTACATGTGACCTTAGGTACCTTTATGTTGCTGGTGCAATGGTTGCGATCGGTAATTAAAGGTCACTTTTCTCATCACGATTGTTTTGGCTTTGAAGCGTCCAGCTGGTACTGGCACTTTGTTGACGTGGTGTGGGTCGGTCTTTTTGTATTTGTTTATATTCTTGGTTAATCGACTTGTTCTGGGGTGACCATTTTGTGGTTGCCCCAAGGCGCTTTATTTTTTAGTTTTCCAGTCTCAATTCCGTACCCGATCGTAGCAAGTAACAATATCGCACATGTGATGCGAGCACCTAGAGCATACAGAGTGCGCTTAGCTTCAGGGACGCCGATATCTTTCATCAGAAAAACGAAACCGCTGCTTAGGCAGGCAATTAGTGCGATGAGCTCAATAACAATGAGTATTTTTAAACCCATGGGGATTCTCCTGGGATGAGTGAACGAAATAAATTGGTTTTCGATTTTAACTGGAAGCTGACGCTCTGTGTGATTTTTGTTTTCCCCTTTTTGGTCAAACTGTCCCTTTGGCAGATTGAGCGCGCCCAAGAGAAGATAGCGCTACAAGCGCAGTGGCAGGCACAGCAGTCTGCTGAGCCCGTGGCTTTCTCATTTCCAGAAGACTATGTTGATTATCAGCGCGTCACCCTTTCAGGTGTATTTTCAGATGAAAAATACTGGCTGCGCGAGAGTCAGTTTTATAACGGTCAGCTGGGGTTTAATGTGATTATGCCGTTTCAGCTTTCGTCAGGAGATGTGATCGCGGTAGATCGCGGTTGGGTGTTAGGTTCGCCGCTCAGGGATTTCTTGCCTGACATCGCTACGCCAGAGCGCGAGGTGAGAATTTCAGGTGTGCTGGTGAAGCCGAGTAACTCTAAGTTAATTCGGGAGGCGGAAGTCAGTGCGAAAAGCTGGCCTCACAAAATATTGGAAGTGGATATCGCCGTGATGTCGAATCAGTCAGCATTGAAGCTCTACGGTAAATTGTTGCGTATCGATCCAGATAGCCCTTCCGCTTTTACCGTGCAGTGGAAGCCAATTAATATGTCACCCGCTAAACATTACGGATATTCGGTTCAGTGGGGCTTACTCGCCTTAGCGCTAATTATTTTGTATTTCTTTGCGAGTACGAATATCGCTGACGTGTTTCGTAAGCGGCAAAAGAATAAGTAGTGACGTGTGGGAGCGCCCAATCCGAGAGGTGGGGTAGGCTCAGATTTAAGAGAGAAATGTGTGAATACAGTAGAAACGAATATGACGAATACAGAAACTCCGGATTCGAATACAAAAAAATCAAAAAGCGGCAGAACGACGCTTATTATGATTTTGGTTGTGGCCTTATTGCCTGTGGTAGCGGCGTACACGATGTTTTTTTCCGGTGTTGGCGTTCCGGACAATACGGTAAATAAAGGCGCACTGATTAAGGCGATCAACCTAGAAGGTGTGGTCGACGCCGATACTTGGCAGCGTATCCAAGAAGATAAAAAATGGCGATTGTTGTTGCCTGTTGGCAAGCAGTGTAACGAAGCCTGTGAAAGTAATTATTACACTACCCGTCAGGTGCATGTGCGTCTGGGTGAGAAAGGCGTACGGATTGAGCGAATCGCATTAAATTATGGTGGCGAATATGGCAGCGCCTATCTGGATAGTTTGTCTGAGTCTCACCCACTGCTTAAGCGTGTCACGGTTGATTCTTCTGTTTGGGATTCCTGGAGTGAAAGTTTAGAAATGTTTAAGGAAGACAAAAGCAGTCATTTCTATATGCTTGTTGATCAAGAAGGCAATGCCATGATGGTGTACACGGATCAACACGGGAATGACCTTTTAAAAGATATTAAACGCGCATTGAAATATTCTATCGACTATCAATAAAACGCTGTTGTGGGCGCCTGATACATTATGAATAGTATGACTTTTCGGATTTGTTTTCTTTCCTTTTTGCTGGCCTTTACCGTGGTTGTGTTGGGTGCGTTTACCCGTTTGGCTGATGCAGGCCTAGGCTGCCCAGATTGGCCGACATGTTACGGCCATGTGTGGGTCCCGAATACCGATGCTGAAGTCGCTCAAGCCAATGAGCTGTTTGCGCATGCGCCGGTTGAGCAAGACAAAACATGGCCAGAGCAGCTTCATCGTATATTCGCGTCTACTTTGGGCATGTTCATATTGGCGATATTCTTTTTATGCTTTCGTTTACACGATATGCGCAACATTTGGACGAGTGTGATCGCTTTGTTGGGGGCGCTTGTTGCTGGGACGATCGGGCGCATTGTTGTTGGCGACAGTCTGGATCCGTATCTATGGGTTTTGGTGGGGGCATATTTTCTAAATCTCGCGCGTTTAGCTGCGCACACACAATCGAGTGATGTGCCTTTCAAGTTACCATCGATTATTGCGGGCCTTGTTATTCTGCAAGGCTTTTTCGGGATGTGGACGGTCACACTAAATTTGTGGCCGCAAGTGGTGACACTTCATCTGCTGGGTGGCTTTGCCACGCTTAGCTTGCTTTGGTTGTTGTTGCAGCGTCTTGGCCGCTGGCACTGGCAGGCGGATGCGAACGCGGTGGTTGGCTTTATGAATATGCGAAAATTAGCCGCGCTGACCCTGGTTGTGGTGATCTTTCAAATCGCCCTTGGCGGGTGGGTCTCTTCAAATTACGCCGCATTAGCCTGTCCAGATTTCCCGCTTTGCCAAAACCAGGTCTGGCCTAAGGCGAGCTTTTTACAGGGCTTTAATTTCTTACAAAGTATAGGGCCAAATTATTTGGGTGGAATTATGGAAAGCGACGCGCGTGTCGCCATCCATTTTACGCACCGTCTTGGCGCGATCGTGGTTTTAGTGGTGTCATCGCTTTTGGTGCGAAAGTTGTGGCTTTCTACCTTTCCGCAAGCGCGCAACTTTGCCATCGTTTTGGCGGTGATGTTAGCGCTTCAAGTGCTGTTGGGTACTCTGAATATCGTGTTGAGCCTTCCCCTTTTTGTGGCAGTGGCGCACAATGCCGTCGGCGCATTGTTACTGATTACGGTCATTACGATAAACCACCGAATACGAACTGCGATTACACTTTAGCGATCTAACTATGTCCAATACAGATATCATCGAAGAACAGGCCTCTTGGCGCGATTACTACGAATTATGTAAGCCGAATGTTGTGGCGCTTATGCTGCTGACATCTGTAATCGGGATGCTGCTCTCAGTGCCGGGAATGGTGCCGATCGATATATTGATCCTTGGTAATCTTGGTATTGCGCTCTGCGCTGGCTCGGCGGCTGCGGTAAATCATATTGCTGATCGTCATATTGATACGAAAATGGCGCGTACACACAACCGCCCTATCGCCAAAGGACGTCTGGAAACCCGTCAAGCGGTTTTGTTTGCGGCTGTCTTGGGTTCACTGGGTTTGGGTATATTGATTGTTTGGGTGAATGCCCTAACCGCATGGCTCACCTTGGCGTCTTTGGTGGGGTATGCCTTAATTTATACGCTTTATCTCAAGCGGGCCACGCCACAGAATATTGTGATCGGTGGATTAGCGGGAGCAGCGCCGCCATTGCTGGGTTGGACGGCGGTAACGGGTGAGGTGCATGGCCATGCACTGTTACTTGTTCTGATTATTTTTGCGTGGACGCCGCCACATTTCTGGGCGTTAGCGGTCCATCGAAAAGCAGAGTATGCGAACGCTGATATCCCTATGCTCCCCGTAACCCACGGTGAGCAGTACACAAAGCTTCATATTGTGCTCTACACTCTGATGCTGCTCGCGGTGTCTTTTTTGCCGTTCGTTACCGGTATGCTGAATCTGTTTTATTTGGTGGGTGCTGCAGTATTAGGCCTGGGTTTTTTGTATTACGCGGTTGCGATGTTCGGCGAGTCAAAAAAAGCGGGAATGGATGCATTTTGGTATTCGATTATCTATTTGATGGCCTTGTTTGTGATTATGCTGATTGACCATTATGCCTTTCCCGTGGGGGTTGTCGCGTGAGTACTGAGTCTGCGTTAAACCCTAAGCAAAAACGTGGGGTTTGGGTCACGATTATTTCGATTCTGTGTGTAATCACCCTCTTTTTCTCCATGTTTTTGGTCAAGATTACTTCGCCTCGTTTGCTGTCAAAAGAAGAGCTGATGGTGAATCGTGCGATTACCTTTGATGCCCCAAGAATTATTAAAGATTTTGCGCTGCTTGATCAAAAGGGTGCGCCTTTCACTCTGGATAATTTGAAGGGGAAGTGGTCGCTCATTTATTTTGGTTTTACTCATTGCCCCGATATCTGTCCGACCACCTTGGCGAAGCTCGCGCAGCTGGAGAAAGTGCTTGAGCCGGAGGTTGGTGAGCAAACACAAATGATTTTGGTGAGCTTGGATCCCGCTCGCGATACAGTTGATGTACTATCGGATTATATGGCGTACTTTAGCCCTGAGTTTGTGGGTGTGACGGGGGAATTTATGACCATCATGTCCCTAACGCGAAACGTGAATGTGGCGTTTAACAAAGTTGTTTTAGGTAAAGATGAAGGTTACACCATTGACCATACCGGCCACTTGGTGCTGGTGAATCCCAATGGTCATTACCATGGAATTTTTAAGCCGCCCTTCGAGTTGGCTACCCTCAAATTGACCTTGCAGTCCATCGTTTTGCAGTATGAGCAGTAAGCGCCCTTGAGTGGTATATATATTGCTCTGCTTATACTGACGTAGTCAGTGTATCCCTCGGCCTCGTTTCGGAGGCCCTCCAAGCACGAAAATAGCGCCGGAATTGTCGAAATTCTTGAGACGGTATCGTTTTTGACCAGGATTGTCCTTAAAATAGCCTCGAAAAGCGCGTAAGATCAGTATATAAGTTACTGATATGTTGGGAATTTTTACATAGCGCTGTATTTGGTGGGAACGCAATTTTACGTGGCTAAGTAAGTGGATTAAAAAGGCGTCTCATCTAAACGTTGATGTGGTGTCACTGTATCAAGGTTTGGCGCAGCTATACTGAAAGGATCACCGTCAAAACTCTTGCTGAGTCTGGCCCTGTTGGTGTCGGATGGGCGAAATTAACGCGATTGAGCGAATAGAAAGTAATGTACGAATCGTTTTACGGCTTCAATAAAAAGCCATTTTCACTCACGTTTGACCCCGATTTGCTTTATATGGGGCAAACGCATTCCACCGCATTGTCTATGTTGGAATACGGCGTGCTCAGCCAGTCAGGCTTCACCGTGATTACCGGTGAAGTAGGCAGCGGTAAAACGACGATTGTGCGCCACCTCCTAGAGCAGATTAACGATTCCGTAAAAATAGGGTTAATTACGAATACCCATGCCAATATGGGGCAGTTACTTCCTTGGGTGATGCATGCTTTTGGTCAAGAGTACCGCGACGCAAACCCCGTTGCGCAGTACGAAGGCTTCACGCAATTCTTACAGCACCAGTTCGACAAGCAAGAACGTACGGTGTTGATTGTTGATGAGGCGCAAAACTTAGGCGTTTCCTTGTTGGAAGAGCTGCGTATGCTTTCCAATCTGAATACGATTACTGAACAATGTTTGCAGATTATATTAATTGGCCAGCCGCAATTGCGTGAGCTGCTCATGAAGCCCGAGCTTATGCAGTTCTCCCAGCGTGTCGCGGCGGACTACCACATAGCGGCACTGTCCCCGACCGAAACCGTTTCCTATATCAAACACCGTTTGGTGATGGCTGGCGCGACGGAAGACGTATTTACGCCCCATGCTTACATGCTGATTCATGCCGCGAGCCGAGGCGTGCCTCGTTTGATCAATGTGTTGTGTGATACAGCCTTGTCCTTTGCGTTTGCCGACGAAGTTAGAATTATTCATGAAGACTATCTCCGGGGCGTGTTAAAAGAGCGTGCTGAAGGAGGCTTGCTTGCTTTGGGTCAGAACCCGTTGCGACAATTTGGGGATTCTGCATACGATGCACCTGATCTGGATAATCTTTTGGGCACTGTACTTAACTCGGGAAATCCGGGACCAAAGAATTAGCCGTTCGAGCAGTGCATAAAACGTCATAAAAAAATCATCACAAACTAAATCATTTTCATCTCAAACACATATACACGTCGAGTTAACAAATGGAAGAAACCGGACCGTCAATAGAAGACTATATTGATATTCTTCGTCGCCGAAAAATGTTAATGATTTTTACGGTGCCGGTGCTGCTGTTTATCGCCGTTGCAGTGACGTTCACCTTGCCCCCTATTTTTCGTGCGGACGGCATTATCCTAATTCAGAATCAGGAGATTCCTGAGGATCTGGTTAAATCGACGGTAAAAGGTTTGGCCGAGCAGCAAATCGAAATTACCCGCCAGCGTATTATGACCAGCGCAAATATTATGAATTTGATCGAAAAGCATAATATGTATGGTGATATTCGAAACAAAACCTCGCCTTTTGTGCTGGCAGAAAATTTCCGTAACAGTATGGGTGTTGAAATGATCGAGGCCGATGTGCCGGGTCAGTGGGGGCAAGTGAGTCGAGCCAATATCGCGTTTATTGTTTCGTTTATGGACAAAGATCCTGAGTTGGCTCAGCGTGTTGCGAACGAGTTGACCACGATGTTTCTGGAAGAAAATGTGAAAGCGCGTGTTAGTAAGGCGGATGATACGGCGCAATTCCTTCAGGAAGAAGCTGATCGCATGCAGGTGCGCGTGCAAGATATAGAAAATAAAATCGCCGAATTCAAAATCAAGTACGGCGATAGTTTGCCCGAGTTACTTCAATACAATCTCGCCGCAGTTGAACGTTTGGAAGGGCAAATCATTACCAACCAGGATGAGTCTGTGCGTTTGAGTGATCAAATACATACGCTGAACCTGGAGTTATCGAATATTTCTCCCTATGTGCAGTATTCATCAGATACATCGGGTGGAGCTATCACGCCGCGTCAGCGATTGATGGAGCTAAAGCAGGAGTACTCTCGCTCCATCATTACCTATGCGGATTCACATCCCGATATTATCCGTCTTAAAGAAGAAATTCGTTTGGCGGAAGAGTCGGTCAATCTAACGAAAGAAGATGTGAGTGACGAAGATGCGGTGAATCCTTTGTACCGGCAGATGCGATCACGTATTAAAGCGGCGGAAAAAGAATTAAAACGCATGGGTGAACGCAGAACCAAAATGGAATCTGACCTTGCGGATTATAATCGCCGTATTGTTCAAACGCATCAGGTCAAACGAAATTATGATGAAATGACGCGGGATTACAACAGCAAGCTTGAAAAGTACCAGGAGCTGCGTACGAAGCAGTTAGAGGCGAATATTGCGCAAAATATGGAGGCCGAAAATAAGGCCGGTAGTTTCAAACTGATTGAGCCGCCTACCATTCCAGAAAAGCCTGTGAAGCCCGATCGCTTAAAGCTATTGCTGATGGGGGTAGTATTATCATTTGGTGCCGGTATCGGTTTGATGTTGGCAGCAGAATTCTTGGATTCTGGTGTGCGAGGGGTGTCGAGTATTGCGCAAATACTTGGTCAGCAACCCTTGGCGGTTGTACCTCATATTTTTAATGATGACGATTATCTAGAGCGCCGAACTAATATAAAAAAGCTGCTAGCGATCGGGCTGGGGTTTTGTATATGCGGTGTGTTGGTATTTCATTTCTTTGTGATGGGGATTGATATCATGTGGATGAAAATCATGGCCAAGATTAGCGTGATGTAGCGCGGCTGGAGCAACTAATGTTACGAATTCAAAAGGCAGTTCTTAAGGCGAAAGATGCGCAGCAGCATCAAAATGTGCGAAAGCGTACAGAAGCGCCCAGCGCTAATTCACCTCTGGAAGATTTGAAATACTCTAAAACCCGCGTCACCAATGTTCATCCTGATTATTTGGAAGATAAACGATTAATTGCAGGTTTTCCTGACAATAAAAATAGCCAAATATTTAGAACCTTGCGCACGCAGGTAATTCAAAAAATGCGCGAAAACGATTGGCGCAGCTTAGCGATTACCTCGCCCTTTGAAGGTGAGGGAAAGTCACTTGTGGCGGCCAATCTGGCCATTGCTATTGCCATGGAAGTTAATCAGACTGTCCTTTTGGTTGATATGGATTTGAAAAAGCCGGCGTTGGCAAAATATTTTAATATTCAGCAAGATCAAGGGTTTCTCGATTATCTAAAGGGGAATGTTGAGCTTGATGAAATTATGGTGAACCCTGGCGTGGATCGGCTGGTGGTTGTCCCTGGGTACGGTTCTTCCATTAGTTCTTCAGAAATTGTTTCTGGCCCAAAAATGGTGTCGTTTTTTAATGAGACACGGACGCGCTATAACTCCCGTATCGTTATTTATGATATGCCCTCTATCTTGCCAAGTGATGACGTATTGAGTTCCATTGGTAATGTGGATTGTGCGTTACTCGTACTTGAAGACGGGCGGAACTCGGAAAAAGATATCGTGAAAGCCGTCCGTCAAATAAAAAACACACCACTTGTTGGCACCGTCGTCAATAAGATTCAAAAAGGCAGTTGGTTGTTGTAATGAAGTATTAGTCGCGGATTGCTTCTGCCATTCATTTTATTATTCTATTAAGTGGGGCTTATGAGCGTATCGTCTTTCTCCGGCGTAAGGCCCCACCTTAATACGCTTCTCTTTTGCTCTATTCTTATTCTGCTTGTCCTCCTCTATTGGGGCGGTTTGTCTAATGTAGTGATGCGTTGGGGCGAGCAAGCAGAATACAGTCATGGCTATTTAATCCCTTTGGTCTCTGTTTATATCTTATGGGAGAAGCAGTCGATTTGGTGGGGAGGGCAATCCGATTCAAGTTGGTGGGGGGTATTGTTGGTTTTTGCCGCCCTTGTATTCCTTATTGTGGGTGAAGTCAGTGCGCTCTATGTATTGATTCACTATTCCTTTGTTACTTTTCTTTTTGGCTTGTCTCTTATATTTCTTGGGCGTAGAACAGCTCAGGTGTGGGTCCCTATCTTTCTGCTAGCCTTTGCTATCCCGCTACCTTATATCATTGAGGTGATGTTAACGGCGAAGCTCCAGCTTATGTCGTCGTCCATTGGCGTGTCGATCATTCGGATGTTTGATATTCCGGTATATTTGAGTGGCAACATTATCGATTTAGGTGAATTTAAGCTGCATGTTGTTGAAGCCTGCAGTGGTTTACGCTATTTGTTCCCCTTGGTCAGTGTGGGGGTGATTACCGCTTATTTTTATCGTGCTGCATTATGGCAACGTGTTGTTGTGGTGATCACGACCATTCCCATCTCCATTTTTATGAACAGTTTTCGTATCGCGTTAACGGGGGTGTTGGTTGAGTGGTATGGCGTTGAAGTTGCTGAAGGGTTTCTGCATGATTTCGAGGGTTGGGTCGTTTTCTTATTGTGCCTTGCGGTATTGTTATGTGAGATTCGTGTTTTAGAGTTTTTTGCAGAGAACCGACCACTAACGAAAGTGTTTTCCGCAGAAGTCCCCAAAGCGTCGCCCAATAAGCAGCCCATAGTTTCGCCAAAAGGCCCTGTCAGTGAGCGTGATGAGGGTGAGCCTAGTGTTGGTGTTCCCCAGAAAGTAGCGGTGATAGTGATGCTTTTCGTGTCGCTCAGCTTTATTCTGTTTGTAGGCAGCCGTGATGAGCAACCGCCTGAAAAGATTAGTCTTGTTTCTTTTCCTCTGCATGTCGGGGGCTGGGTTGGCGTCCGAGATTCGTTGGACCCGTCAATTGAAGCGTACTTGGGCCTTACGGAGTACGCGCTTGCGAACTATCGAAAGGATGGGCGTTTAATCAATTTATACGTTGCGTATTATGAAAGCCAAAAAAAGGGGGTATCGCCGCATTCGCCAAAAGTGTGTATTCCCGGAGGCGGTTGGGAGATTACTAATTTCAAGCGCACAGTTCGTCAGTCGATGCCGGTTAATCGTGTGGTTATTCAGAAAGGGGAGGAACGTCAGCTGGTGTATTATTGGTTTGTTGAGCGTGGAGAAGTTGTGGCAAATGAATACCTTAAGAAGTGGCGCTTGCTTAGAGATGCCCTGCTCAAGCGGCGAAGTGATGGTGCATTAGTCAGAGTGGTCCTGCCTATGGATGCTAAGTCAGATATTAATGAGACAGAAAAGGATGCGGAAGCTTTTATCTCAGAAATTAAAAGTACGCTAGAGGAGTATCTGCCTGGTGCATAAAGTAAAGTGTTACGCGCTTTTATTGTGGTTGTGTGTTTTTGGCGTGCTCATGTCGTGTTCGTCGAAAGAGGACGCTGCCGATGAATTTTACCGTCGCGGCATGGAATATTTTAACCAAAATGAGTTTGAAAAAGCCCGTCTCGAATATCTTAATGCGCTGCAATTAAATCCCCGCTTATCAGATGTCTATTACCGATTAGGTTTAATTGCAGAGCGAGAGGGGCGTGTGGCGATTGTATATGAAATGATGTCAAAGGCGTTAAAGTTAGACCCGCTTAACGCCAAGGCAAAAATTCATGTAGCTCAGTTGATGGTGTTTGGTAAAAAGTTTGATACTGCGCTTGAACTTGCTGATGAGGTGCTGGAATTAGATGCCGCGAGCTTTGATGGTTACAGAATTCGTGCGGCTGCGCTAATTGGCATTAGGCGGATTGCGCTGGCTGAGCAGGCAGTCGAGTCTGCGGATAAATTAAAACCAGACGACGTATCTGTTTTGGGGTTGCGCGCTATTATTGCACGAGAGAAAGGCGATGCTGTTTCGGCTGTGGGATATTTGGATCGTGCGATAGATTCAGGTGTTGATACGAAGCAATACTTGATTTTGCGGTCAAAAATCCATCGAGACACTCAAAATATCGAAGCGTTGATTAAAGATTTAAATGCGTTGATTGCCCTAGATTCTAGTGAGTCCCAATATGTATACGCACTTGCAAAGATATTGGCCCGACTAGAAAAGTATCAGGAAGCAGAGCAGGTGATCGCAAATTTTGTGGCGGACCACCCATTGGACTTTAATGCAAAACAGCTCCTGATGGACACGATACATCTTTTTGATACGGAGCGGGCCAATCTTATGTTGGATGGCTTACTCAAAGCGCATCCCGACAATGGTGATCTTAAATTTTATCAAATTCGCTCGCTGTTAAAGGCTGCGAAATACGATGCTGCAAAATTCCACTTAAATCGATTGTCTCGAAATGCAGTATCGAAAAAGGTGCGGTTAAAAGCTGGGGCCTTGTTGGCGGAGATTTTTTTAAATGAAGGCGATCGGGAAAAAGCATTAGCCTTGGTATTTGAAAATCTGGGTGAGAATAAACAGCACGAAGAAAGCTTGTTAGTAAAAGCAAAGTATGACCTTGATAATAAAGACTACGATCTTGCTGTTTCCAGCTTACATACAATATTGCGGAATAATGCCGACTCTGAAAAGGCGCTTGTACTGTTAGGGACCGTATATGTGGAGAGCGGGTCACTGTTGTTAGCGGATGATTCGTTTCGGCAGGTGCTGGAGTTTAATCCCGCTAATAGTGATGCGGCTATGCCTGTGGTGAAGAATTTAATCGCACACGAAGACTTGGAGCGTGCGGACAATATTGTTTCCCGTGTATTGGATAGTAGCCCCTACGACCCTAAGTTGCTCATCTTCTATAGCCAAATTAAATTATTAAAAAAAGAGTGGGGGGCCGCGAGTTTTATTATTGACCGCTTACAGACGATCGATAATACAGCGGCGTACGTCGCACTATTGAGAGGTAAAATAGCTCAGGGTCGTGGTAAATGTGACGAAGCAATACCCTATTACGAAAAAGCGTTGTTCGTTAATCCAGAGTTTGTGACGGCTATGGAAGCGTTGGTAGCGTGCTCTTTGGCTCGAAATAAAGAAACTGAACTGATATCGTTTTTGAGACGCTATAAAGAGCGATTTCCTGATTCAGTTATTGGTTATACCGCGACAGCGCAAGTTCATCAATCGGCTGGCCGCTTGGTGGATGCAGTTACTGAGTTGGAGGTGGTACTGCAGATTCAACCGAATTGGCTAAAGGGTTACGCGAAACTAGCTGGGTTAAAGCGACTGCTGGGTGACAGTGTCGCTGCGGTCGCCGTTTTTGAGAGGGGTATCGAAATAAACCCGGAAGATGATTATTTGAAGGTATTACTGGCTGCGTACTATGAATCTCTGGGGAAAATTGATTTGGCAATACTGCAATACGAGGGGATTGTTCGTGACCATTCAGAAAACGTCGTTGCGATTAATAATTACGCGGTATTGCTTATGGCGTCGGCACCTACTGAGCGTAATCTCCGGCGAGCCGTAGAATTAACCGAGCGGTTTAAACAAAGTGATCAGCCGATGTTTCTCGATACCTACGGGTGGGCATTACTCAAAAACGGCCGTTACGTGGAAGCCGAGTCTGTTTTGAGAGATGCGGCTGACAAAGGGCCGGGTTTGGCAGATGTTCAATATCATTTTGCCGTCGCGCTCAAGCACCTGGCGCGTGTCGCAGAATCTAGAGTCGTATTTAAGAGGGCCTTAAGACTGGCTGAAAAACATTCAGATATCGGGTATGAAATTCAGCAAGAGCTGCTGATGTTGGATGAGTCTTCAGGTGTTGTGTTGGATTAGTCTTACGATTGGTTAGTTTTCTAGCAGCGCTTGTCGGTTTTTTTTACTGAAGCGGGTTTACGAAACCTATAAGGCATGACGAGGGCCTAGGGTTAGCGCTAAAATGCGTGCTCTTTATAATAAAACTCCAATAAATAAACTATAAACCCTAAGCGGGTACCGTTGTTTTCGCATCGGCACGTCTTTTGCCTTGTATGCCCGGTTGAGCGCGAGTTAGCGTGTATCGAAGTTGTTATATTTGGCAAACCGTTCGTTAGGAAGTGAATGAATATTAAACATACAATTGAAGCCTTTATCGTAGAGCATGGTCGTCGCCCTCGCATGTTGGTGTGTGCTTTAACGGATACAGAAGAATGTGATCGAGGCGCCAAGATGATGGCGACTGGATTTGCTGATATTGGGTTTGATATTGATTTATCGCCATCTGCGATCGATATGTCCGGTCTCGTTCGGCAGGCGATTGAAAATGACGTACATGTGATTGGTGTGAATGCGCTGGCTTGCGCGCTAGAAACGCATGTGCCGTTACTGATCGAGGCCTTGGCTGACGAAGACGCAGACGATATCGCCGTGGTTGTGGGTGGTGAGCTGTCAGATGCAGACAGGTTGGCGCTTGGCCGTGCAGGTGCGAGAGGGTTTTGGGGGCAACATTCTGATATTTCCCTAGTGGCGACCGAAGTATTGGCCGCTGTTAGTGCGGGTCATTAGCGAGCACTATGAGCATCAACGTAGAAAAAATTATTGAAGGAAACCGGCGCGCCTTAGCAAAAGCGATTACGCTGATAGAAAGCCAAAAAGAAGATCATCGAATTCAAGCCCAGGTTGTGCTTGAAAAGATTCTACCTCATGCCGGTAAGAGTATTCGTATTGGTATTTCGGGTACGCCAGGTGTGGGTAAATCGACCTTTATTGAAGCCTTTGGTCGGCTTGTGATTGGGCTTGGCAAAAAGGTCGCAGTACTTGCGGTTGATCCGAGCTCCCCAGTTGCCGGTGGCAGTATTCTAGGCGACAAAACCCGAATGGAAGAGTTATCGCGCGAGGCGAATGCCTATATTCGGCCTTCACCCTCGTCCGGTCAGCTGGGCGGTGTGGCACAGAAGACCCGTGAATCGATGCTTTTATGTGAAGCCGCCGGCTTTGACGTGATACTGGTGGAGACCGTCGGTGTGGGGCAGTCCGAATTTGAAGTGGCCGGCATGGTCGACTTCTTCTTAGTGCTCATGCAGCCGAATGCGGGGGATGACCTCCAGGGGATTAAAAAGGGCATTATGGAATTGGCGGATGCCTTGGTCATTAATAAAGCCGATGGTGATGGTGAGATCTTTGCGCGCCAAGCCAAACGATTTTATAAGAATGCCATGGACTTGGTGGCGAAAGGCGGATTTTGGACGCCCCGTGTGATGACGTGTTCTGCGCGAGAGAATATTCGTATCGATGCGGTTTGGGAAATGATCGAAGATTATCGTGAGTCGGCAGAGAACGCGGACGAGTTTCGTCTTAAGCGCGCGACACAAAATAAACAGTGGATGGAGAAGCTGTTTATGGATTTGATCGAGCGAAAAATGCAAACCCACCCGGAATACAAAGCCACTCGTG
The DNA here is from genome assembly GCA_045430345.1 of Agarilytica sp. Lineage (GTDB taxonomy): Bacteria > Pseudomonadota > Gammaproteobacteria > Pseudomonadales > Cellvibrionaceae > Agarilytica. Next base: position 93,392 of record JAILXT010000003.1, read on the forward strand.
GAGCCCTAGAAGATCAAGTGATCGAGGGTGAAATAACCCCTTTAGCGGGTGCACAAAAAATCGCTGATTTGTTTTAGCGCAAATTAGCATAATGGGGCGGTGCGTAGAATGGGTGCGCTTTGCCAAGTAAATATCAAGTGCGGTATCTGCGGGGGCTTTCCTTGCGTGTGATGTCAGGGCTCTAATGGTTGAGTTGCAGTGCACTAGCCCAAAAAACGAATTCTTTTTATTGCGTGTCCTGTAAATCGGAATCCGCAATAAAAACCAAAGGAACTACCGGAGCTTCTGAATGAGTAGCGAAACGTTTAGCTGTTATTTAATTGGTGCTGACACTCTGTTGATTGAGTGTGGCGAAGTACTACTGTCTAAAGGTCATGAGATTAAAGGTGTGGTAACCGCCGCGCCGCGCATTAGTCAGTGGGCGCATAATAAATCTATTCCGGTTGTTGCCCATAAAAAAGGTTATGGCGATGCGTTAAAAGGCCAAGACTTTGATTATCTTTTCAGTATCACCCATCTTGCGATCATTAAAGACGATGTATTAGCGCTACCTAAAAAAGGGGCGATTAATTTCCACGATGGACCCTTACCCGCATATGCGGGGTTAAATACCCCGGCTTGGGCATTACTCAACAGTGAAGAAGAATACGGTATTAGCTGGCATCAAATAACACCGGGTGTCGATGAGGGCGATATTCTTAAGCAAGCGATGTTCGAAGTCGCTTCGGATGAAACCTCTCTGTCAATTAACACGAAATGTTTTGCGGCTGCTTTGGATAGTTTCCCCGTTCTACTCGATGAATTGGTGAGCGGTACAACAACGCCGATATCTCAAGATCTCAGTAAGCGCTCTTATTTTGGTAAATTTGATCGTCCAGAAGCCGACGGTTTATTGCAGTGGGATAAACCAGCAGCAAAATCTGAAGCGCTTGTGCGTGCGCTGGATTTTGGTGATTACCCGAATTTATTGGTGACCCCAAAAGTACGAATTAACGGCCAAGTATTTGCTGTGCAAACGGCTGTTGCAGGCGAAGTCGAAACGGGTGTTGCTGCTGGCGAGATTACCGAATTAGACGAGGGTCAAATTGTGGTTGCCACGGGCGACGGCGTATTGGCATTAAAAAAATTAAAAGACTTGAACGGCAAAGCCATATCGCCGGGTGAATTGAGCAATCAACTGAGCCTAAAAGTGGGTGATACGTTTGATGGCGTAGATGCTGCACAAATTGAAGCGGTTGCTGAAATCAGCAAACAATTGGCGCGCAGTGATGAGCATTGGGCAAAGTATCTTGGTTATCTCGACCCGATTGAATTGCCATATAGCCAGAACGAAACTACAGCGCTGACGAATGCGGCAGACTACACCAAAACCGAGATCGCGCTTCCTTCCGGTTTGACCGGCGCATTATCGAACGTTGCCGCCAGCGACGCCGTTGTGGGAGCATTTGGTGTATTACTTGGGCGGTTAAGCCGTAAGCACGAATTTGATTTAGCCTTTTCAAGTGCCGCAATTGCTCGCGCGAGTAATGTTGCACCTGGTGTATACAATGATTTCTCAGCTTTGCATCTTGGGTTTGAAATTAACGAGCCGGCCGAAAAGATTATCGCTGATGCCGCAAAACAAATCGGTGTTGCGAACGAACGTGGCGCTTGGGCGAAAGACATCATTGCGCGTACGCCATCGCTTGCATCAATTCCGGAATTAATTACTGGCACCGCCTTACCCTTGGGTGTCACCGTCGGTACCGATTGTGCTGTTGTGGGCACGACGTTGACCTTATCTGTTTCTGAAGATGGTAGCAGCGCTGCTATCTTCTACGATGGTGCGCGCTTAAAAGAAGATCGAGCGGCGAAGTTCGTCAGTCAGTTTGAATCCATTCTTACCAATATTGTTGCGGGCGCAAGTCGTCCTGCGGGTGAATTGGAATTACTTACCCAAGACGAAAAGAAAGTCATTCTTGAAGAGTGGAATAATACCGCTGTGGATTACGACAACAGCGAATGTATTCATCACCTTTTTGAAAAGCGTGTTGCGCAACACCCGAATGCGACAGCACTTGTTTTTGAAGATGACCCGATTACTTACGCTGAGTTAAATAACAAAGCAAATCTACTTGCCCAACTATTAATTGGCAACGGCATTGGCCCGGATGACATGGTGGGCGTGAATGTTAATCGCTCCATTGATCTTATGGTTGCCACGATAGGTGTTCATAAAGCGGGTGCCGCATACGTGCCGCTTGATCCGGCGTTTCCTGCAGATCGCATCGCCTATATGGTAAAAGATGCGGGTATGAAATTAGTCATCACGCAAAAAGATATTGAGGCAGACCTTCCTGAGTCAGACGCTGAAGTGCTTTGCGTCGATGATGTCGACTATAGCGCTGACACTGCGTCAAATCCTGCGGTAGAAATGACCTCTGCACATTTGGCTTATGTGATTTATACCTCCGGTTCTACGGGGAATCCGAAAGGGGTGATGGTCGAGCACCGTAACGCGACTAACTTCTTTTTAGGAATGGATGATCGCGTTGAAAATGACACTGCGGGCACATGGTTGGCGGTGACGTCTCTATCATTTGATATTTCTGTTCTGGAACTATTTTGGACCCTGACGCGCGGCTTTAAAGTGATTATTTATCGCGAAGACCGTAACGGTGAAAGTGGTGGCGTATCTAAAAAGGTACAGCGTCGTTCAATGGGTTTCGGTTTGTTTATGTGGGGCAACGATGATGCGCCCGGTAGTAAAAAATATCGATTGCTTATGGAAGGCGCGAAATATTTTGATGAGAACGGATTTAATTCAGTCTGGACACCTGAGCGGCATTTCTCTGCCTTTGGTGGGCCATACCCGAACCCTGCGGTAACCAGTGCAGCATTGGCCGCAATCACTAAAAATCTTAGTATCCGTTCTGGCAGTATTGTCTCACCTTTACATCACCCTGTGCGTATCGCCGAAGATTGGTCCGTGATCGATAACTTAAGTGATGGTCGTGTGGGATTAAGCTTTGCTGCGGGTTGGCAGCCAAATGACTTTGTCATCATGCCGCAAAACCACAAGAATAATAAGCAAGTGATGTTGGATCAAATCGATATCGTTAAGAAACTTTGGCGCGGTGAAAAAGTCGCGTTTGAAAACCCAATGGGCGACATGGTGGAAACGGAAACCTTGCCACGCCCTGTGCAAAAAGAATTACCTGTTTGGTTTACCACTGCGGGAAATCCCGAGTCATATCGTATGGCGGGTAAAATGGGCATGAATATTCTTACGCACTTGTTAGGCCAAAGCTTAGAAGAAGTGACCGAAAAGATTCGCATCTATCGGGAAGCGCGTAAAGAAGCGGGTTACGATCCGGCTACGGGTAACGTGACGCTTATGCTGCATACTTTTGTCGGCGAATGTAACTTGGAAGTGCGTGAGCTAGTGCGTAAACCAATGAAAGCCTATCTTGGCGCAGCGATTAAATTGGTAATCGATTTCGCTTGGTCTTTCCCTGCGTTTAAGCGCCCCGGTGGCGCGGATTCAAAGCCAGAAGATATTGATATTAAAAGTTTGTCTCCAGAAGACGTGGACACTATTCTCGATTTTGCTTTTGAGCGTTATTTTGAAACGAGCGGGTTGTTTGGAACAGTCGAAACCTGTTTAAAAATGATTGACCGTTGCAAGGCGGCGGATATTGATGAGATCGGCTGTCTACTGGATTTCGGTGTGGATACAGATCATGCGATGGATAGCTTGCCCTTACTTAAAGAGGTGCGTGATCAAGCAAATGCAGCCCATGTAGCTGCAGAAGCCGGCGATATAGAATTAGACCAAACTTTGCCCGCACAACTCGAACGTCACGAAGTGACACATTTCCAATGCACGCCTTCTATGGCGCGCATGCTGTGTTTCGATGACGAAGCGAAAATACAAATGGCGAAGCTCAAGCATATGATGGTGGGCGGGGAAGCGTTCCCGAATGCGTTGGCAAAAGATTTGAAAAATATTCTTACTGGCCGTCTGACAAATATGTATGGGCCAACAGAAACGACCATTTGGTCCTCCACGCAAGATGTGGAAGACCCAGCTAATATCCCGATTGGTTTACCCATCGCCAATACCGATATTTATATTCTGGATGAAAACCGTCAGCCAGTGCCAACAGGTGTTCCCGGTGATTTATTTATTGGTGGCCAAGGTGTTGTGCGTGGTTATTTAAATCGACCAGAGCTTACGGCTGAACGCTTTATCGATAACCCCTTTAAGTCCGGTGAGCGTATTTACTGGACGGGGGATTTGGCCAAGTACCGCGATGATGGTGTGATTGAATTCCTCGGTCGTGTGGATCATCAAGTCAAGATACGTGGCTACCGTATTGAGCTGGGTGAAATTGAAGCGCGTTTAGGTGAGCATGAATCCGTGCGCGAATGTGTATTGCTCTTGCGAGAAGACACGCCTGGCGACCAGCGTTTAGTGGCGTACCTAGTGCCGAATGGTATCGCGCCGGATCCCAACGATATTCGAGATCATCTGCGTAAAGATCTGCCGGAGTACATGGTGCCGAACGACGTTGTTGTGTTAGACGCAATGCCATTAACACCCAACGGCAAAGTTGACCGCAAGCAACTGCCGATACCATCTGAAGGTGGGCAGGCGTCAACCGCCGTCTATGAAGCCCCTAAAGATGAATTGCAAACAACGATTGTGAATATTTGGCAGGATACCCTACAGCTTGAGAAAGTCGGCGTGAACGACAACTTCTTTGATTTGGGTGGGCACTCGCTTCTTATTGTACGTGTACATCAATTGTTGAAACAGCAAGTTGATAAGCCTATTTCCCTCACTGATTTGTACCGCTTTCCTACGATTGGTACGCTGACAGAATTCCTCAATTCTGATCAAAAGAACGAATCGTTGAAGAAGAGCAGTGATCGTGCTTCTCGTCGTCGTGAGCGTATGGGCTTAAGAAAGCGTGGTCGTAAATAATGAGAGCGATTTGGGTGTAACCTGAGCGGTTATAATAAACCTTATTAAAAACATTGTTTTTCCAAATTCCCACTCATCATATAATTGTGAGTGGCGCATATAATTCCGCAAAGAGGTGCTTATTCTGTAAGCACCTCTTTGCGCTTCAATTTTCCCAACTTTTATAAAAGATTAAGCGAATGGATAATTCTGATACTGAAGATTTTGGCGGCTACGGCATTGCGATTGTGGGCATGGCAAACCGAGTTCCTGGGGCGAAGACGCCTGAGGAATATTGGCACAATCTCGAGAATGGGGTCGAATCGGTTAAGTTTTATACCGATGAGGAAATGTCAGAAGCTGGAGTTACGCCCGATCTATTGAAAAACCCTCATTACGTTAAGGCGGGTGCCCACCTAGAAAATTTCGATCACTTTGATCCAGATTTCTTCGGTTTCAGTCCAAAAGAGGCGGGCATTCTTGATCCGCAGCATCGCCAGTTCTACGAATGCTGTTGGGAAGCGTTAGAGCGTGCCGGTCACCCACCGTCAAAATTTGATGGCGCGATAGGTGTATGGGGTGGCTCTGGTATGGCCGCTTACCTCGCTCAAAATATTATGACCAACAAAGAATTGGTCGACTCCGTTGGCATGTTTCTGCTGCGTCATACGGGGAACGACAAAGATTTTTTATCAACACGTGTGTCATACAGCTTCAATTTAAAAGGCCCTGCAATCAATGTGCAGACGGCGTGTTCCACCTCCTCCGTGGCCACCCACCTTGCCTGTCAGGCGTTACTCAGTGAAGAGTGTGATATGGCGCTGGCCGGAGGCGTTACCATCGATCTGCCTCATGATCGGGGTTACCTATACAAAGAAAATGAAATTCTGTCCCCAGATGGCCATTGCCGAGCGTTTGATCACCGTTCAAAAGGCACCATATTCGGCAGTGGTACCGGCGTCATTGTATTACGCCGTTTGGAAGATGCCATTGCCGATGGCGATCACATTCATGCCGTGATTATTGGCTCTGCCGTGAATAACGACGGCTCAAGTAAAGTGGGCTACCTCGCGCCTTCGGTTGAAGGTCAAGCCGAAGCGATTACCGAAGCATTGGAAATTGCCGACATTGATGCGGACTCCATTGGTTACGTGGAGTGTCATGGCACAGGCACACCTGTGGGAGACCCCATCGAAGTTGCGGCATTGACCGAAGCCTTTAACGAAACCACAGAACGAAAAGGTTTTTGTGGCTTGGGTTCAGTAAAAACGAATATCGGTCACTTGGATACAGCGGCAGGTGTCGCGGGTTTGATTAAAGCCTCACTGTCACTGCAAAACAAAAAGATTCCGCCAAGCTTAAATTACGAAGCGCCTAACCCAACGATTGATTTTGCGCGTTCGCCCTTTTATGTCAATGACAAATTAAAAGACTGGAAGGAAGGTGAAGAGCCTCGTCGTGCGGCGGTCAACTCTTTGGGCGTGGGCGGCACCAATGCCTTTGTTATTTTGGAAGAGCCACCAGCGCCAGAAGCATCCGGTACATATGATCGCAGTAATCACCTTATTACTTTTTCTGCAAAAAGCCGCAAATCATTAGATGGCTACGGTGAAAAACTCGCGCAGTTTCTAACGGAACATCCCGATACCAATATGGCGGATGCCGCCTATACCTTGTTTGAAGGGCGTGAAGATTTTGAGCATCGTCGTGTGCTCGCGGTAAAAGACCGTGAAGAAGCGATCAGTGTTTTACAAAATAATGATCAGCGTCGGGTGTACACGCATTCTGCTGATGGTGAAGAAAAATCCCTTGTCTTTATGTTTCCAGGTGGTGGTGCGCAATATGCCGATATGGGGAAAGGCTTGTACGAAAGTGAAACCGTATTTAAACAACATATGGACGAAGGCTTTGCCTACCTTAAAGAAAAGACGCAATTAGATTACCGCAATTTCGTTTTCGTTGATGGGCAAGATGTTGATAGCGTTAAAAAAGAACTGCAAAAACCATCTGTGCAATTGCCATTAATTTTTATGGTGGAATATGCATTAGCAAAACAGTGGATGTCTATTGGTGTTGAGCCGAAAGCGCTTATTGGCCATAGTATGGGAGAAAATACAGCTGCGTGTTTGGCGGGTGTGTTTAACTATACGGATGCCTTGGGTCTTGTATTGTTGCGTGGCCAGTTGATGGATGACGTCCCGACAGGCGGTATGCTCAGTGTGGAATTACCTGCAGAGGAACTGAAAACCCATTTACATGACAAGCTGGCTTTAGCGGCCATCAACAGCCCGATGCTGTCAGTCGCATCGGGTACGAAAGAAGATCTCGCTGCGCTGGCGGAAAAATTAAGCGGCCTGGATATTGAGAATAAAGAAGTCCGTATCGATATTGCAGCGCATTCATGGTTGTTGGATGGCATTTTGCAGCCCTTCGGTGACTATCTTCGCAGTATCACATTAAACAAACCCAAAATAGATTTTGTCTCGAACTATACCGGCACATGGATTACCGACAGCGAAGCGACAGATCCCGAGTACTGGGTGAAGCATTTACGTAATACTGTAAAATTTGCAGACGGCATTAACGTATTGCTCGAACAAGAAGATCGTATTTTCTTAGAAGTCGGTCCAGGTAATACATTGGGTTCATTGACCCGTCAAAATCCCGAAGCACCGGCTCAACGTGTGTTCTCCACTTTACGTCATCCAAAAGAAGATACACCGGACGATAGTTTCTTTTATACGGTATGGGGGCGCATGTGGGCTGTGGGGCTCGACGTGACCGCGGAACAAATATTTGGAGACGAGACACGAAACCGTATTCCCTTGCCAACCTATGCGTTTAATCACAACCCATATTTCATCGCGCCCGGAAAGCCTGCGCAAGATGACGGTCAGGTATTCGCAGCGATTGAAAAAATCGAAAATACTAATGAATGGTTCCGTAAGCCTGTTTGGGTACAACAAGGTGTATTACCAAAACCAGAAGCGCAACAAAACTGGTTAGTATTTTTGGACGATAGCGGTGTCGGTCAAGAGCTAACGAGTAAGTTACGAAATGATGGTCATTTTGTCGCGACCGTAGAAGAAGGCGATGCCTACTATCAAGTTAGCCCTGAAAGCTACAAGCTTTCTCCTGAGTTAGGTCTAGAAGCCTACAGTACGTTGGTTAAAGACTTAGTGGCGAGCGGTCACTTCCCGGATCGTGTTTTACATTTGTGGCTGTTAACACAGGAAGAAACGTTCCGCCCTGGCTCTTCGTTTTTACATCGTAATCAAGAGCACGGGTTTTATAGTGTCTTCTTTTTCGCGCGCGCAGTGGCTGATGAAGATTTAGCGGATCGAAAACTCGACATGCTTGTATATGCTAATGGCATGATGCAAGTCGATAAAGAAGATGTGCCATACGCCGAAAAATCCACAGTGCTCGGCCCGTGTAAAATACTCCCCCGTGAATTTTCCAATGTCAGCGTTGCATGTTTTGACGTGAGTTTACCGCTCAAAGCCGAAAGCACAGGTTTGTTCGCGAAAAAAGAGCGCGCCGCTATTCCGTCAGACGTATTTAAATTGATGAGCAACGAATTGTATGCGCCCGTCAATAACGGTTTATATGCTTATCGTGGCAATGTGCGTTGGCAGCAACAGTTTGATTTAGCCAATGTGGATCAGCCAAACATTACGGATCGTATTCGCGAGAAGGGCGTCTATTTTATAACAGGCGGCTTGGGCGGTATTGGGTATGTTATGGCGCAAGAGCTCGCTAAGCGTTATCAAGCGAAGCTTGTGCTTATTAACCGAACGCCACTGCCGCTGCGTGCGGAGTGGGGTGATTGGCTGGTTAAGCACGGCCACGACGACAGAATCAGTATTGGTATTGGCAAGGTTCGGGAGTTAGAAGCGTTGGGCGCCGATGTTATGGTGCTCTCGGGTGACGTGACAGATACCGACAGAATGAAAGAAATTATCTCTGAAGTTGAAGAGAATTACGGCTCCATTAATGGCGTTATACACGGTGCGGGTACCATCAACGATGGCCTTATCCAAATGAAAAACCAAGGTGACGTGGAAGAAGTTTTTGCGCCGAAAGTTTATGGCACCTTAGTGCTGGATGAAATATTTTCTGGAAAAGATCTCGATTTCTTTGTGCTGTTTTCATCAACGTCTACCGTTACTGCGCCTGTTGGTCAGATCGACTATGTCGCCGCGAACGCATTTTTAAATGCTTATGCACACTATCGTAATACCAAAGAATCAGGTTACACGGTTGCGGTAAATTGGGGCGTATGGAATCAGGTCGGTATGGCGGCGGCGAGTGCCGCGCAAATGGGGTATGGGGGTGCAAACGCCACGAAAGAAGACGTGTCCGATGCGCATTATCCTTTGTTTGATCAGCATATAGAGTCCTCATCTAATGGTCGGGACGTTCACTACCTCACGTCTCACCTTAACAGCAAGCAACACTGGGTGCTGGATGAACACAGAACAAAGCAAGATCAGGCGCTCTTACCGGGCACCGGTTATATTGAGTTAGCGCGTGCCGCGCTGGCTGAATGTGGTGAAAACGGTGGATTCGAACTTAAAGAGCTGATTTTTCTAAAAGCGCTCTATGTCCCTGAAAATACCACCTTGCCGGTGCGGGTTAAATTAACGCAAACCGTTGAAGGTTACGATTTCGCGATTCAAAGTGAAGCCACGGATGAGCAGGGCGAAACAGGCTGGCAGACGCATGCGGAAGCGCGTATCGTCATCGGAGCAGAAGCGAATGAACGTCACGATATTTATCGAATATTGGCGCGCTTGGGGCTGGAAAACTCCACCGAAACCGATGTTGTTGCACAACGCACCATGCAAGAAGCTCATTTGAACTTTGGTCCTCGTTGGCATGTTTTACGTGATGCAAAATATGGCGATCAAGAATCCGCCGCTCGCTTAGCGCTCGATGATAAATACGAGCGTGATCTTGTCGATTATAAAATTCACCCTGCGTTGTTAGATATTGCCACTGGCTATGCAATGGAGTTGATCGACGGCTATGCGAAAGCGGGAACGGCTGAAAACTTGTGGGTGCCGGTTTCTTACGGCAGCTTTAAATTTTATAAACCACTCACACAGCAAATTTACAGCTGGGTCCGCAACGCGAAAGAAAACAAGGCGGATGATGACTTCGCCAGCTTCGATATCAGTATGTTCGATTGGAAAGGCAACTTACTGGCGGAAGTAAACAAACTGACCATTCGCAAAATGGAAGGTGCCGTTGATTTTTCTTCTGCAGATAAAAATTTAACCTTGGAAAAAGATGCGTCTGCTAAAAGCTCGGCTGATGGCGAGTTTAGGTCTTTGTCGCCTGCGGAAATGGCGTTTCAGCATAATTTATCCCAAGGTATTTTACCGGCTGAAGGTACGCAGGCACTTATCGATGTGCTTGAAAAAAGTCGTGAAGCCGAAGTGATTATTTCTTCGTTGGAATTAGAATCCTTGGTAAAAGAAGTGGAAGCTTCTGCCGCAGCCATGCACAAGGAAGATGACGATACGAAGTTTGCGCGCCCTGAACTGGATAATGACTATGTTGAGCCGCGAGACGATATCGAAAAGACCCTTGTGGGCTTCTGGGAAGAATTACTAGGTGTGGATCAGGTCGGGGTTGAAGACAGCTTCTTCGATCTTGGTGGCCATTCCCTTGTCGCGGTTCGTCTTTTTGCGAAAATCCAACAAACATACGATGTGGATTACCCCATTTCGATCTTGTTCGAAGCGCCAACGATTACGGCATGTGCCGCAATGCTGCGTGAAGAGGTTGGTGATGTAGAGAGTGCCGATGAGTCGAATACCGGTAGTGCAAAAGAAAAATCGCATACTGCACGTTATACACACCTTGTGCCCATGCATTCCACGAAGTCTACAAAGCTTACGCCATTCTTTTTGGTGGCCGGGATGTTCGGTAATGTGCTGAACCTGCGCCATTTAGCTCAGTTAATTGGCAATGAGCGTCCTTTCTATGGTCTGCAAGCTCGTGGTTTATATGGTGATCATGCGCCCCATGAAACGTTTGAGGAGATGGCCGAAGATTACATCCGCGAGATGAAAACCGTTCAGCCAGAAGGCCCCTATATTATTGGCGGTTTTTCTGGGGGTGGTATTACGGCCTACGAAATAGCGCGTCAACTCAAAGCGGCGGGTGAAACCGTTGCCGAGGTGATTCTATTAGATACACCGCTTCCGTATAACGATCCGCTTAGCTCCGTAGATCGGATGTCTATTCATTGGCAACGTATTCAGAGTCAGGGTTTATCCTACTTTGCAGACTGGGCAAAAAATCGTTATCAGTGGGAGCTCAACAAGTTCCGTAATCGTTTCCAAGAAGCGGAAGAGTCAACGGAAACGCCTGCCGAGTTTAAGTCTGGTGTTATGGAGGTCGCGTTCTATAATGCCTTGGCGGCGTATCATATCGAGCCGCTGGATGTTCGGACTAAACTGTTCCGTCCTAAACTTCCAGTGAAGTACAAGTTAAGCGGTGGTCGCGTAGCCAATGAAGATCGGCAGGTGATTCATCACGATAACGGTTGGCCGCGCTATGTCGAACAGTTCGAAGTGTTTGAAGTGCCAGGTAATCATGACTCTATGGTCTTGGAACCGAATGTCCGTGTGCTGGCCACGAAGCTACGCGAATGTATCGATAATGCAGACCCGAAAACAAAATAAAGTAGATGGAATCACACTATGGCTGAACAACAACTCGCTGATGATTTAAAGAAAGGGATGCGCAATTTTGCGTCTGGAGTGTGTGTGATCACCGCACGCGCGGAGGACGGTACGCGAGTTGCCATGACGGCCTCCTCAGTAACGTCGGTGTCTGCAGACCCTGCTTCGTTACTTGTTTGTGTGAATAAAACCGCGGGAATGGATCCTGTGTTATCCGCTACAAATGGTTTTACCGTGAACGTGTTACATCACTCCCAGCAGGATGTATCGAATACCTGTGCTAGCCCAGCGGAAGGCGAGAGTCGATTTGAAGTCGGTAGCTGGACAGTTGACGAAGATACAGGCCTTTCGTATTTGGACGACGCGCTTTCAATTTTCTTTTGTACGAAAACAAAAACCATTCCTTACGGAACACATAATATTTTTATTGGTGATATTGGGAAGGTGCTGTTCGGCTCGCAAGAGAATGACATTCTCGTGTATGCGAAAGGTGCATATCACAATATTTAGAGCGTATTTTTTCTTAAATACCGCCTCTTAGTTTATCTCAAGGTGTAGATGATGAGTGCTCCCCAAACCGCTATTTTTCAAGAAGGCAGTAATAAATTCTATCACCTAGAGTATTGCGTTTCGTCGAGCGCGACACCCAAACAGATTAAGCAAGCTTTGTCGTCTGTTCTTAGTGATCAAGTGAGCGGTGTCAATATCGTATTGGGGTTTGGTAAATCCATTTGGGATAAATTGAGCAGCGATTGTAGCCCTGAAGGGTTTACCCATTTTGAAAGCCTAAATGAACAAGGCACATACCCGCTTATGTCCACCCAGCAAGATCTATTTTTTTGGGTGCACAGTCAAAACCATGACGACAACTTTGATCAAATTATTCTGATCAATAAAGCATTAGAAAATCTTGCCGAGTTGACCTTAGATTTACCTGGCTTTACCTATCATGACTCGAGAGACCTTATTGGGTTTGTGGACGGTACCGCGAACCCGAAAGGCGATGCGAGACAAAAAGAAGCCCTTATTCCTGAAGGGAAAGCGGGGGCAGGCGGTAGCTTCGTGTTGTCGCAAAAATGGGTTCACGATCTTTCCGCGTTTAATGATTTACCTGTTTGTGCTCAGGAGCAAGTCGTGGGGCGTACAAAGACGGCTGATGTGGAGCTAGAGGGTGACGCCATGCCTAAAGACTCGCATGTGAGTCGCACGGATGTAAAACTTAATGGCACGGCCGCTAAAATTTATCGTCGCAGTGCACCGTATGGAAATGCCTCGGAGCATGGCTTATATTTTTTGGCGTTTTCATGCGATATAAACCGTTTTGATGTGCAGCTAAAGCATATGTTTGGCCAAACGGAAGATGGGCTACACGATAAGTTGATTGAATACTCAAAGCCGGTCACGAGTTCTTATTGGTTTGCGCCTTCGCACTCGGATCTACATATTATGCTCTCGAAATAATACGCGCGCGTAAAACGGAATCACAAATACAGGGGGATAGGTAATGTCAAAAACGCTTACAGGAGAGTGCCTTTGTGGTGCGGTCACGTTTTCGCTGGAGGATGACTTTAAGGCGTTTTATCAATGTCATTGTAAGCAGTGCCAACAACTGACGGGCTCTGCCTTCGCTTCCAATATATTTACCCGCCCCGATAATATCCATTGGCTCACTGGGGAATCCCATATCACAGCATATGAACACCCAGAGCGTTCTTTTTCGAAATCATTCTGCCGTGACTGCGGATCAGCCTTGCCTTTCGTGACGAAAAACGGAGGCTCTCTTATTGTGCCCGCTGGCGCGCTAAATGGAAGCCCATCGATTCATCCCCAGGCCAATATCTTCAAATCGGAAGCTGCTTGCTGGTTAAATCAGGGGTTAGGTGCAAAGGATTACGATGCGTTTCCTGAATAGTGTTTCATTTACGTCAAACAATTAAGGATATAGTGATATGAGCGAAGAAAATATATATCAGGCGCCGGATAGTAATCTCGGAAGAGAAGGCGGGGGGGATGTTCAATACGCGGGGTTTTGGATACGGGTACTGGCATCGTTGGTTGATACGATCTTAATGATGGTCATTATTCTCCCTGTGCTGACGATGATTTACGGAGAAAGTTACTGGGGAAGAGCGGGTTTTTCTGCGGGTTTATGGGATGTGTTGATGAACTATGTGTTCCCTGGCCTAGCCGTCGTTATTTTTTGGGTATATAAATCTGCGACACCCGGAAAATTATTGTTCAGTCTAAAAATTGTTGATTCGAATAGTTTTGAGAAGCCGTCTGTCAAACAGTTGGTGGGGCGATACATTTGCTACTACATATCTTCGTTACCCCTATTCTTGGGTTTCTTTTGGATCGCCATAGATCAAAGAAAGCAAGGGTGGCACGATAAACTATCGGGTACAGTGGTGGTTAAAAATTAGTGTTAAGGCAAAGCGGGCTTCGTTTGAATTATATTGAACTACACTCGATAGGGTATACGTAAGGGGAAGCGCTGTGACCGATGTCCAACTAATTTATGCCAGTACAGCCTCAGGTGATCTTTCTATCGATGAAGTGAAGGATGTTGTTAAATTGGCAGCCCAGAAGAATATGGGTATTGGTATTTCTGGGTTTCTATGTGCAAATTCTCGTTACTTTCTACAGTGTTTAGAAGGTGATAAGGAGAGTATCGATTCTCTGTACCAAACGATCTCACGTGATATGCGGCACCATAATCTTAACGCCATCGGTTGCGAACCCATAGCGTCCCGTACGTTCGAAAGCTGGGGGATGGGCGTAGTGCTTGGCTTAGATCGCCATAAAGAAATTCTAAAAAAGTATAATGCCGATTCAGTTTTTAACCCCTATTCCTTAACGTTTAAGCAGTGCTTAGCAATGTTGTCTGAATTTGCAGGTTTAAAGAAAATATAGCGATACTGGGAATTACCGTTGAGCCTGTCGTAAATCAAAATCGATGGGGACAATCGCCCAGGCTTCCACCGATTTTTTTCCAACGATATGGGGTTTGAATCGCCATTTTTTGACCGCTTTGATTGCAGCTTTGTCTAGAATGGCGTACTCGCTCGATTCTTGTATTTTCAATAGTTTGGGTAAGCCTTCTACGTCGATTAAAACCAGGAGCTCTACCGTACCCTCTTGCCTTAGGCGCTTCGCTAGCGGTGGATACTTTGGTTTTTTCATCTCTAAATATTCAACATTCTGGATAAATACGGTGGAGCGGGCGTCCGGTTCGTTCTTAATCTGTTTGTTAGTATTCGAATCCGATGAGTCGGTAATATTTGAGGTCGCGGTAGATGGCGCCTGAGAGGGGCTTTCTGAAATTTTCTCCTGGCTAACACTTTCTTTCTCCTGATCTCCTTCAGATCCAGATGCGACTGTTTGGCGGGATTGTGTTGAATGCGTTGGTGGTATTTCTTTGTGAAGGGCTTTGTGAGCTATTTTTTGTGGTGTCGCTTTGGGGAGCTTTTCGGACGCGATGTACTTACTGCCGGAGTCTGCCGGGGTGGGTGTTGTTTTTAGTTCGGTGTTTTGGGCCGCGATAATTTCTTTTGCTGATTTGTTTGGTGCGAAAGCGACTGAAAATTTGTTCGGGGTGGAGAACGAAATTGAATTTCTGGATTCATTGAAGTACAAGCTACCTAACACCCGCAGTACACTGAGATGCAAAACAATACTAAGTAATAAGCTAATAAATAATGGATGAGTCAGGATGTTCCTTGTTAGTTTTGGCATTGGGAAAACGCCTAAAAGTCTAACGAGGATTGAACGGTAAGGGAGATCGTTCTGGGGTCGCCTTCTTCAACGAGATTTATAGCGCCCAAGCTGCTTTTATAATAGTACTTATCGAACATGTTTCTGAGTGCGAGTTTGAATGTGAAATTTTCAATGCCGCTATAACAGATAAATGTATCTGCTACAGTATATGCGGGTAGATTGAATGTGTTGGCGTTATCGCCATAACGATCACCTATGTGTTTTACGCCCAAAGATATCTCTGTGTTCTTTAATAGGCCGGATCTAAAATGGTAATTTAGCCAGGTGTTTGCAATGATTTTTGCGCTCGCATATGCCCGGTTGTCGGGATTGTTTAGTAAGGTTATTTCATCGACAATATTACTGTCGTTATAACTAACGTTGGCAATAATGTTCAAGTCTTCGGTCGCCCAGCCGCTTAACTCAAAATTGACGCCTTTTGATTGTTGATCTGATGTGGGGAGCGTGAGCGCCGGCGTTTCTTCCGTTGGGGGGATAAATGCCTGAATCCTTGATCTGTATATTTTATAAAAGACCAAATTGTTTTGTAGGCGGCCGTCGAGCCAGCGCTTTTTTAGTGCATATTCGTATTGAATGTTTTCTATGGGAGAAACAAACTCCGAAGAAGAGGTCCCAGTGGCGGTAATGTCGCGCGGGTCAGCTGCTGCCTGAAAGGTAAAGGATTCGGTGTAGGATAAATGCGAAGAAAGAGAATCCGATAGGGTGATGTTCAATCCAATCTTTGGCGTGGTTTCTTGGTAATGCCCTTTAAGTTTCCATGTTCTTGGTGCAATAAGGTCTATCAGTTCGCCGTCAAATTGCATGTCCTCGTATCGAATATCAGCGTAAACCGCGAAGCTATCGGTTAGGTAATAGTTTTGTGATACGTGAAGGCTGTAAAAATCCGTGAGCTGTTTGTATGAACCAATTCTGGGTGAAGGTGGTGGTTTTGGGTAGTCATAATTTGGATCATTGACGTTAAAAAAAAGAAAAGGTGTAAACGGGTTACCGTCCAATGCGGGCAGAGGCGTGGATGCATGAGTGGGTGAAACTTGGTCAAAAAATTGGTAATCGATCCCAAATCTAATGAGTCCGGTAATATCGAAAAACGACAGTTCCTTTTCGGCGGCTGTGTCTAGGCCGTAGGTCTTAGTTGTTGCGTCTGGGTTGTGAAAATAGAGGACGGGCGCATTACCAAAATTATCGATAGGTGTTCCGATGGCGGCCATGGTGCTGTCAAGTTCTGAATTGTTGTAGTTTATACCGCTGGAGGTCATCCAATCAGCTAAGCGCAAATTTGTAATTTCTGCTGAATAGAATACATCGCTTCTAATGGATTCTGCCCATGGGTAGCCTAATGTGAAGTCTCTTGGAAGTGATTCTCCAAGTACAGATTTATGATACGTAAATGTGGTGGGGTAGCGTTCTTCATTTTGGTGAACTAGCGCAAGAAGTAGTTGCGCATCGTTTTGGAATTCGTACGCGAAACTTGATGATAGTGCGTATTTTTTATGGCTAGCGAAGTCTTTTGTATGGTTTGCCTGTTCAGCAATACCAATAAGGCGCAGGGCCTTTTTACGTTCACCATTTGATGAAGTATTTATATCCAATTCAGTCCTAAAAAAATCGTCAGAGGCGCCAGTAAAAGATACATCGTACCGGTTGCCAAGTTTAGGTTTTTTGGTGACGAAGTTAAGCATGCCACCTGGATTCATATAGTTTGCACTGGGGCCTTGTATCAGATCGATGCGTTCCAATAGCCCTGGGTCGAACGCCAATAATGTGCGACGATAGAATTTTCCGTCGATGCTAAACGGCGTGATAATGCCACGAGAATAATATTGAGGTGCTGTACCGCCTGACCGATCAAAATACTCAATACCGTTGATGTAGGAAATTGCATCGTCAATAGTTCTAGATTGAGCATCTTCAATCTGCTTTTCGGAAATTGATTGAATGGATAAGGGAAGCTGGAACAAGGGGAACTGTTGCTGACTATCATCCCCATATGAAATACGATCCTGATCGTCTTTTAGGTAGGCGGTGACTGTAATTTTGGGAAGTGCGTGTGATTTAGCTTTAGTTTTTATGATCCTAATTTGGTTTTTTTCAAGTGTGTAGCGCAGGCCGCTGCCGTCCAAAAGAATGTTGAGAGCATGCTCGAGTGTGAATTCACCGATGAGCGCTTGCACGTTGTGGGTAGCAACAGCACCCTTGGTAAACAAAATTTCCAGCTCTGTTTGTGAGGCAAGTGCAATGAGTGCCTTCTGTAAGCTCTGTGCAGTAAGGTTTAGTTTGATCGTGGTGCTTGGCGCTTGCACTTCAGGGTAAGCGAGAGGCGATAATATCCCGAAGAGTGAAGCAATGAGGAGTACGAACAACTTATATCGCATGCGGATAGGTCTCGCTGAACGAGAACGTTTTGTAATTTTATTTAACCTTATTATAAGGCGGTCGGAGGCATTATGCGGTTTTCTGCGTCACAAATAATGGCGCACATCCAATGGAATAGAATAACGGCGTAATCTGCTTAGCGTGTATTCTTATATGTGATCGCTTTGGTCGTTTTAAACATGTGTTCGACAGCGTGTCAGGCGGCAACAAGATTGTTTTGTTCGTGGTTTTTCCGTTGAGTTCTACTCAGATAGAAAGCTTGGCGAGGAAAGAAAGGTAGATACTTCGCACGTCGCCTTGCTCGACAAGTAACGGGGACTCTTGGCTGCTTTCATAATAATTTTTATCAAATAGATGGCGCACTGAAAATGAAACCGTAGTCCTTGGTAGGCCGCTATATTTGAAAAGCATTTCAGTTTTTGAAAATGACGGCAAAATAAAACTATTATCAAAGGGGATTTCGTGGTTCGTTTGGTGTGCAAGTAAAAGCAGCGAATCGTGTCTAGCCTGCAGGAATATCAATCGCGTATTTGTCCCTGGCGTTGCCAAAACAAGCGCAGAATGGCAGCTAACGCAGAGATATGCGAACAGGGTGATCAATATACGCATGTGGGTCGCTTAAAGTTAAGGATTAAGTCGGGTAAAATGCTTTATTCTAATGCCCCTCCGAAAAGAGGCATTGCGCGACACGCCATCATATTATAAAAAGAGGCAGGTCTTGGTACGACTTAGGGCGTCACAGAACAACAATAATTCCTCAGCTTATCGCTTAAGTTGTTTGAGCCGTCCTGTTCGTGCGCTGTACGTGCATCGTGCTATCACTCGTGTAACGATTATATGAGCTTAAAGCCCAACATTGTTGCATGTCAGTTTGCGGAAGAGCGTCCAGGCCTTCTTGGCTTTATATTGCGAAGGGTGAGTGACCAAGATCAAGCCGAAGTGATTCTGCAGGTTACTTTTGAGCGTGCGACACGGTCTTTAAACGAAAAGTCTGTCAATTCGATTCGCGCTTTACTCTATGTCATTGCCCGAAACCTCATTACCGATCACTATCGCCAAACGGGTTTCCGTTCACAGTTTTGGGTGGATGATCACGATGTCGAAAGTGAATATCGAAACGAAGGTGATCCTGAACGCCTAGCCATTGCACAGGAACGCTTGGCCGTTGTCCGTGAAGTGGTACAGGATCTCCCCGAGAAGTGCCGTAAGGCTTTCGTAGAGCACCGGCTTGAACACCGTTCAGTGGAAGATATTGCCCAAGATATGTCCCTTTCGAAAAGCATGATCAAAAAATATATTCAGAAGGCTATTTTGACGATACATACTGAACTTAAGCTGAGAGAGGGCGAGTAGACGTGTGCTGCGCTCTTAGACCAGGTAAGAAATTGGCAATAATGGGACTAAAAGAGAGTATCTTTTTTGAGCGTTATTCGTCTATATATACGAACCGAATGTGGATCTTGTAAATGACCGCTAACTCAGACAGAAAGCAGATAGAGGAGCAGGCCGCAGACTGGTTACAAGTGCTGCATGAAGGTATGCCCTCCGATTCTGTAATGGCCGATTTCGACCGGTGGATGAACCTGTCTGCCCGTCATTCGGAGGTCTATGCGGAGATGAGTGAATCCTACTATGCGCTAGATTTTGGCGATGGGTTTGGCGGCTCCCTCGATGAGTCGAAAGGCGGTGAGCAGGAGAGTGAGATAGCGTTGGCTTGTTCGCAGGTAGTCCCGATCACGAGTGCGCCCAAAAAAACGGCGGCATCTTCTCGCTCCACGAGACGTCCGCTCGCGTATGTCAGTGCGCTTGTCGGGTCATTGGCCGTTGCCGCCAGTTTTTTCGCCGTGTTTATCTTGGGGCAATTCTCGTTGCCACATACTGCTGCGGAGCTGGTTTCTCCTATAGGTGAGGTTAAGCTCCATGAGCTAGCCGATGCTTCGACTGTGCATTTGAATACGAATACCTCACTGAATATTGATTATGATGCGGATGATCGTTCCCTGAGCCTGATCAGCGGCGAGGCATATTTTTCTGTAGCGAAAGATCCTAGTCGCCCCTTCGTTGTGCATACCGACGGAGCGACAGTAAAGGCTTTGGGGACCGAGTTTATGGTGCATAACCGAGGCGCCGGAAAAATTCGCGTTTCAGTCTATGAAAGTTCGGTCGAGGTATTTCATCCCCAGTACCTTTCGGATGCTGTGGTGCTTGAAGAGGGTGATCTACTGGAGTTTGGGCCGGACATACTGAACCCCACCGTGACGTCGTTGGCGGAAGATACGCAGCCGAGTTGGCGAGAAAACCGACTGATCTTTAATAATGCCACGCTGAGTGAAGTGGCAGAAATACTCGGGGAATATCACAGAGGCAAGATCTTGATTGGTGATGAGGTTCAGAATGTACGTATCTCCGGCGTTTTTCATGATATCGATGCGGCACGCATACTTGCCGATATTGCTGATGCTCAGAATTTATCGTCACTTAAGCTGGCAAACCACGTTATCTATATTTATTAATCGAATGATTCCCTTTCTGGCGGGTCGTCTTGCCGGTATTCCCCCCCCCCCCCCCCCCCCGCCAGATCGTCGTGTAAACCTTAGTTTTTTGTCGCATATATTCCCCTTTTCGTCCCCCGTACGTCTTTAATAATAGGGAAACATGAATCATGTGTCGTGATGATATATAGGGGTGAGGGAAGTACTCCCTGGTGTGTTTCATATCGATACACGTGTGCTTGTCATTGTTGGGGATGTGTATAAAGGACGAGCATATAGAGTGACAATAACAAAGGCCGGTTTTATGCGGAGTCACACTCAGCTACGAAATATTTACCTGATTTGTACAATGTTATTCGGCGTCAGTACGTGGGTTACTGGCAATATGGCAGCACGACATACTTCCGGACAATTGCTCGAAGGCACCTACCATCTGCAGTTGGGGGCAACGACTATATTCTGTTGGGTGATCTTCGGTGTGTCGTTTTTATGTTTCTTGGCTTCTGTTTGGGCTTTCGTCTTACACCTTTCTGCCAAGCGTGAGTACCCAACACATAAATCTTCACTGCCGCTTCAGCATGGGCAGTTTAAAGCGCGGCTCGCGCCTACTGCTTTCCACAAATCATAATCTGTCGATTCTTTACTGCGTACGCTTTTTCGTTGATTTACTTCGGTAGAAGTAAGGCGCTGGCGTATTAGTGTTTAAAAACGTCGTAAAACTCGTTAGAATGCGCGCGTAATCCTTAGGGGTGGCTTGTAAAAAGCCTGAGATGAATCGTATTCAAACCCTTAGAACCTGATCCGGTTAATGCTGGCGTAGGGATAGGACTTAGTGGTAATCGTGGTGGCTTATGCCGAGTACTGATTTTACAGAGAGGGAACTACCTGTAAATACAATAGTACACTTACGATACTCTGGCGAGGTGATTTATGTGCGTTAGCGTTTACATTCAAAGCGCTAAATAAATACACCCATACGCGTTGCGTGCTTTACTGTACGTCCCTCCTTTCTTTCGTTTAACGTCATTTCTCGGATCGCTCAGTTATATTTTTGAGGATCTTTATGAGTCGTTTAGTTTTATTAGCCTTGTCAGTTTTTGCCGCGTCGTCCGTGTTCGCATCAGAACCAAAAATGGAAGAGGTGATTGTCGAAGCGGTATTTTTTGAAAAAAGTGCACATGATATTTCCAGTAGTATCAGTGTGTTAGGACAAGATATTATTGATGGGCGTCAGGCGGCGCACCTTGAAGACGTCCTCAATATTATTCCTAATGTTAATTTTTCTAGCGGCGCTTCGCGTGGCCGGTTTTTCCAAATTCGTGGTATTGGTGAACGTAGCGAATTTGTTGATCCAATCAATTCTTCCGTCGGTTTAATTATTGATGGTATTGATTTTAGTGGCGTCGGTGGTGCTGCGACGACATTTGATGTTAAGCAGATAGAAGTACTACGCGGGCCTCAGGGCACGCTATACGGCGCCAACGCATTAGCAGGACTTATCAATATCGTCTCTAATTCACCCGATCAATCCGGTGGAGAAACACGATTAACTGTGGGTGAATTTAATACTCGAGAGTTCTCCCAGGTGATCAGTGGCCCCGTGAGCGATACGGTTTCAATGCGACTTGGCTTTTCGAAATCACTGTCCGATGGGTATATCAATAATACCTATTTAGATCGCGACGATACTAATAACGTTGATGAAACGACCTTCCGCTCCAAAATTCATTGGCAAGCGAATGATGATACTTTAGTAAAGTTGACGGGTTTCTTTGCGGATACTGATAATGGCTACGATGCCTTTTCGCTCGACAACACCCGTGAAACACTATCTGATGAACCTGGTCGCGATACACTCCAAACGCGAGCAGGATCGCTCATTGTTGAATATGACGGATTCAATAATGCACGATGGGAAACAGTTTTCAGTGCGGCGAATACCGAGACGGAATACGGTTATGACGAAGACTGGACCTATAGTGATATCTGTTCGGCAGGTGATCCATGTGAATATTGGTCCTATTCAAGCGTCGATAATTACGAGCGCAGTAAAGAAAATATGTCCTTCGATACGCGGTTGCTATCCACCGAAGAAGCAGACGATGTATCCTGGTTAGCCGGTATTTATTTGCGTGATGAAAGCAACGATTTACTGCGGACCTATACTTATTCGGATTTATTCAACAGTGAATATGAAAGCGATGCTATTGCATTTTATGGTCAGCTTAATGTGCCGTTTACGAATACGCTTTCGCTTAATATGGGAATGCGTTTGGAACAGCGTGAATGGGAATATGTTGATAGTGATGATGAACGGCGTGGTGAAACAGAAGATTTCTGGGGAGGCAAACTCGCATTAGAGTATCGCAACGCCGATGGGGATCTTTTTTATGGGCTTGTCTCTCGGGGCTACAAAGCCGGAGGCACCAATGTTCGTAGTTTAGCGAGTGGGCCTGCAGCAGACCTCATCCCCTTAATTTTTGATACTGAAACAATGGTGAATTATGAAGTTGGTCATAAAGCATCGTGGTTGGACGGAAAGTTAGAAACAACTACTGCATTGTTCTATCAGGATCGTAGCGATATGCAAGTAAAGCAATCGTTGGTAACGAGCGAGGCTACGGGTGAATTAAACGGCGACTGCCCATGTGAATTTACGGATTACTTTGGCAATGTATCAGAAGGCGTAAACTATGGTTTAGAAGTGGAGGTCGTCGCATATCTTACCGAATCCATAGCGCTATGGTTAAACGCTGGCCTACTAGAAACCGAATTTCGTGATTTTCACAATGCCAGTCATGCGGATGTCGACCCGGCTAACGGTGAACCGATTGATATGGATGGACGAGACCAGGCTCATGCGCCCAACTATCAAGCCGCAATAGGGTTAGAGTATAAAATGTGGGAGCACCTTAGGTTGGCGGTAAGCACTGAGTACAAAGATGAATTCTATCTGTCGCCACGTCATAATGAAAAGACCACGTCCTACGAGTTACTAAACGCCCGTTTGACATACGCACGAGATAACTGGGAAGTGGCGTTATGGGGTAAAAACCTGACGGATGAAGATACCATTGTGCGGGGGTTTGGCAGTTTCGGAAACGATCCTCGCCAATGTGACAATAGCTTTGGCGATGGTGGTGAAAACTGTTATCCAACCGAACCCTTTTACCAATACGGTACACCCCGTGTCGTCGGTCTTAGTGCTCGTCTAAATTTTGAATAAGACATTATCAATAGGAACCGAATATGGATCTAAGTGTAGAGTTAACATTTTACCCATTTCAAGAGTCGTTTATTCCCCCGATCAAAACGACCATTGAACATCTCAACTCGTTTAAAGGCGTGTCGGTTGAAACATTTCCCACCGCGACAATACTCGCAGGGGAGTATGATCGTGTGATGGCCGCCATAAATGATACTGTTGCCTGGAGTTATCGTGAATTTGGACGCTGTGTGTTTGTTGCCAAATTTATTCCGGGTACGAATGTGTTAACGCGCGAGGTATAAGGCCTTTTAAGGTAACGTTGTATGCTGGATATATTGACGGAAATAGCGACATCATTTGCGCAAAAAAATGCGTGGGAATTGTTGGCGGTGTTGTTGGCGCTTGCGTATTTAGTATTGGCATTGCGTGAAAGTATTTGGTGCTGGCCTGCGGCATTTATTAGTACCGCGATATATACCGTCTTGTTTTGGCATGTGTCGCTGCTCATGGACTCCGCGCTTAACGTGTATTACATGGCGATGGCCGTATATGGTGGCTGGGTTTGGCGCTCTCAAAATGCATCTGTCGCTGTGACGACCGTTACAACGTGGCCCTGGCGTTGGCACGTTGTAACGATTGTCGCGATTATTCTAGCGAGTGCTGTATCCGGCTATTTGCTTGATAAAAATACCGAAGCGGCCTGGCCCTATCTAGATTCGTTCACTACCTGGGCCAGTGTCATCACCACGTATATGGTAGCGAAAAAGGTGTTGGAAAATTGGTTGTATTGGATAGTGATCGATAGCGTTGCCTTGGGGTTGTATATTGAACGTGGTCTATACCCAACGGCGTTTTTATTTGTGCTCTATCTTGTGATTTGTGTGTTCGGATATTTTGCTTGGCGAAGAAAACTCTCAGCCCCCCAAGAACATGTGCCCTATGCCAGCGCAACGTCTTCGGCTTAAGCAAGCGCTTCATTCTTGGGATCGGCATTGCGATGCCGAAGCGCCGTCTCGTATTGTAAGTGCTTTTAGCACGGGTTTAACAAATTGTAGTTTTCTTATTGTCACTGGCGATAATTTTTTCGTATTGCGCCTGCATAACCTCGCCTCTTCAGCTTTAGGGATTAATCGTCAAAACGAAGAGTTAATATTATCGGTGCTAGCCAAAAAAAATATTGCTCCGGCTCCTATCTATTTTTCGGCGTGTGGCGGTTTTTCGGTATTGTCTTACGCGAATGGCCGAGTATGGACACAGCGAGATTTTTCATCCAGTTTTCAGCGTACTGAGCTGCTACAGGCTATTGAGTGTTATCAGCAATGTGATTTTTCTCTGCCAGAGTTTGATTATGTTCGGCACTTACAATGTTATTGGAAACGTTTTTGCCGTGCATATCCGGGCGACGTGAGGGGGTTGCAACACCGTTGGCGAGTGTTTTTGAATAGATTGATCTTGGAGCAGAATACTTGTCGCGGCCGTGTCTTGGTGCATCATGACCTAAACCCCAGTAACATTATTGAAACCAAATGTGGCATCTTGATACTGGATTGGGAGTACGCGGGGATAGGGTTTAAGGGGGTGGATGAAGCCTCAGTTCTGAGTGGCGGAAATAAAACTCATGCCGTGTCCCTACAAAAGAAACGCAGCTTTATATCGGAATTGCTCTTTTGGCTAACGCGGTTGTGGTGCCCCTAGGCAATACCGATTAGCGGACTGTTTATCCTAGAGTATATCAATTAGACTGTTATGCACGTTTTTACGGCTGCATAGCTGCTGCCTAAAGGTTCGTACTCATTCATGTCGGAACAGCCAAAGATCGCCAATGAAGTGGGCCATTATCTCGTCGATACACATGAGGTATTGAACCTGCTTGCGCCCTCGATTGCGGCTGGCCTTGATTTGACGCGCTTGTTATCGTCTGCCGACTTCCCTCCTAACTTCTTAGACACCTCTTCGCGTCAGATCGACATCGAAGACTGCTGGCGTATTTTCAATGCCCAGTACAACATGGTGGCCGAGGAATCTCATCAGCTGTCTCAACGCCCTTTATCCCGTGGCACGACACGCTTGGTGTTTAATAATTTGTTGCATTGTGCAACTTTGGAAGAAGGGCTAACAACGTTAGCAGAAACCTATAATGTGATTCATGGTGGTAATTTTAACTCGGTAAAAAAACGAGGCAAAACGTTGAGCTACATCGTGGATGATCGAAATTTCCATTACACCGGGCCGCCACAATATTTTGCCATTGAGTTCGCGTTATTGCGGGTACATTGTGTTTTATCTTTTTTGACAAAAAGGCCATTGCGTTTACTTCGTGTGAAGACTTTGCGTCCAGAGTTGCCATCGTTTAATCACCATCTCAATTTATTTTCCACCGGGATTCAGCTGTCTCAAAATGTGTATGCGCTTGTATACGATGTGGCACAAAGTGAGTGTGCGTTCAATTGTGACGAGCATGCTGATATTAACGGAAATTTACTCGGCTACTATGTCGCACAGTTACGCGAAGCGAGTGAAAACGTGGCGCCACACGAAAATATGACAGACGCAGTAAAGGCTATTGTAGCCGAACACTTTGCACGTCAAATGCCTTACGATCAGTCCAGTGTGGCTGAAGCGTTTCACATGAGTGTCGCGACGTTACGGCGGCGGCTAAAAGACGAGGGTGTCAATTTCCGTGGTGTGTTAGACCAGGTTAACGCGGAGCAGGCGGTTAATGCTTTGCTAGAATTTCAGTCCAGCGAAAAAGCCGCCGAAAAACTGGATTATTGTGATGTGAGAAGTTTTAAACGCGCCTTTCGCCGATGGCATGGCGTGAGCCCGGCCGTTTATCTGAGCCAGCACGCTCAATCCCTTTAGTGTTTTTTATCGCCTGCCTGAGCGAAAATGACCCCCTAAGTTCGATCTTCCGTGTCATATCGATAGTTATGGCGTAGCTCTATAGTGCATGAAGATGAGCACATATAGGTGCTTGCGAATGCCACCCATGACAGGTAACCGAATTGGAGTCAGACATGCCAATAAGAAAAATGAATTTAAACGCACCATCAACAAGGCGCCACTTGAACAATTTACCCTGCCCAAGTTTATGCTCTGCGTTGGCGATGGGCGTTGCATTATCTGCATCGCCAGCGCATGCCATGGACAATGGTTTAGTGCTGGAAGAAGTTGTTGTTACGGCAGAGCGTAAAGAAAGTAATCTTCAGGAGGTACCTGTCGCGGTGAGTGCGCTCTCTCAAGCAGAGCTAGAGGCAAAGCAAGTCAATGACATTGGCGATCTGCAATCTCTTGTGCCCAATTTAAGCGTGCACGTAGGCGATGCGAATAATGCGGTGGTGTACATACGTGGGATAGGGCAAATAGACTCAATTGCGTTCTTTGAGCCTGGTGTGGGCATTTACTTGGATGATGTCTATCTGGGGCGAGCGCAGGGCGCTTTTCTAGACGTTGTGGATGTTGAGCGTATAGAAGTATTACGTGGGCCCCAGGGCAGTTTGTATGGTCGGAATACAATTGGCGGTGCAATTAAATATGTATCTGCTGCGCCGACGGATGAGGTGAGCGGGAATGTGTCCATGACCGCTGGGGATTATGCGCGTAGAGATTTTAAAGCGACACTTAGCGGACCAATACTGGGCGATACGGTCAAAGGCCGATTAACGGTTGCGCATATGGAGCATGACGGATATACAAAAAATATTCACGATGGTGGTCGCGATGGTGATCGAAATATGGATTTTATACGGGGAGTGCTTGATTTTGATTTAGGCGATGACGTTAATATTCAAATCGCGGCGGATTACTCTGAAAGTGACCCCAAAAATTCACGTACGCCAGCAAAAGAAACCCCCATCACTATTGATTCTGTAGACCCCTATACGTTTGCGCTGAGCCAGCAGGTATTTGAGGCGGACGAAGATCCTTTTACCGTCAATGCTGATTTTAATAATACTGAATTTACCGAGACACAAGGGATCAACGCAAATATTACATGGCACGCAACGGATGCACTCACGGTTAAATCTATTTCTTCTCTTCGAACATTAGATTATGGCACTGAGCTTGATCTAGATGGGACTCCCGTGAATGCGTTTAGTATTTTTTATTTTAACGAACAGGATCAAGTAAGCCAGGAGCTGCAGTTAAACTACGAGGGTGATGGCGTATCGGTCGTATCGGGGCTGTATTATTTTGAGGAGGATGGATCGACATTTGACGGCGGTGCCTTCGGTAACTTCTTGATTGGGTTCGCCGGAGAAGCGGAATTTACAACCACTAGCCACGCCATATTTAGCCAAGTTGATTTTGATATAACAGAAAAACTGACCGGGATACTGGGCTTTCGGTATACCGAAGAAGAAAAAGAATATTATCGTATTATCGAAGATTTTGATTTAACTGCGTTAGCCGGTATTAGTATTGATGGCGATAGCGGCGTAGTAAGTTATGCGTCCCCCGGGTTACTTAACCCTAGCGCTGAGGATTTAACCCTGGGGGGAAATATTGGTGTTGCGCGCCCGGAAGCAAATCCTGATCCTGCAAAATTTGATAATTTTTCCCCGAAGCTTGGTATTAAATATTCAGTGGATGAAGACTTAAATATGTATGCAACATATTCCACAAGCTTTAAGAGTGGGGGTTTTAATGGCCGTCTGGCGGATGGTCAGCTAG
Organism: Agarilytica sp.; assembly: GCA_045430345.1. Classification (GTDB taxonomy): domain Bacteria; phylum Pseudomonadota; class Gammaproteobacteria; order Pseudomonadales; family Cellvibrionaceae; genus Agarilytica. The sequence continues at coordinate 121,562 of JAILXT010000003.1, forward strand.
AGCCATACGAAGAAGAAACGCTACGAAGTTATGAGCTGGGTATAAAAACCACACTACTTGGTGGCAGAGTTCGAGCAAATGCTGCGATATTTCATAATCAATATCATGACCTGCAGGTCAGTAGCTTTGAAGCGACGCCTGATGGCAGCACGATTCTTCCGGTATTTACAAATGCAGGTGAAGCGATGATGCAGGGTTTGGAGCTTGAAGTAACGGCGCTGTTAACTGAAAACTTAACGTTAAATACTAATGTAGGGTATCTCGATGCTGAGTATAAGGAGTATTTTGCTGGCGCTGACTCAGAAACAAATATGGCTGTTGATGTGAGTGATGATCGAGAGATGGTCAACGCCCCAGAGTGGGATGCCTTAATTGGGTTGAGCTATGTAAAAGAGATGAATGATTTTGGTGTGATATCTATCTCTTCGGATGTGAGCTATCGCAGTAAAACCTACCTTGAAGTGAATAGTAGTGAAATTCTCGCTCAAGAGGCATATTCGTTGGTGAATGCAATATTTTCGTATGAAACCGCGAATGAAGCGTGGCGTTTATCGGTTGCGGTAAAAAATATCACCGATGAAGAATACCGTACGCATGCGTTTGATCTATCCGCTTTTCCCGGCGTTGAACTCGGGTATTACAGTGCACCCCGCACATACAGCATGAACGTTCGTTATCAATTTTAATTTCTCCTCGTTAATTTTTTGCCTTTCTTGGGGCTCGGTACATGGACGTATCTTTTTTATGCTGGTGAATCTGTGGATGTATTTTTGGAATACTTAGTGTTGGTAGGCGCCTTTATCGCTGTGATAGTGAGTTATCTACTCAGTCGACGTCTTATTGTTAATGAAAAATCAATGACATCCCTTGCTCGTTCAGGTGCCGAAAACTATGTACTTGTGTCGGGATCGAAGGTAGGTGATCCCGGTGAGCACATTTTTTATCGTAAAGTGGGAAGAGGAAAAAAATTATTGGTTTTTCTTTCAGGGAACAACACATCGAGCACTGTATTTGACGGCGTGCTCAATCAGTTTAGGGCGTCGGTTTTTTTAAATGATTGTTACACGGTGATCGCTGCAGATTACCGGGGCAGTGGAAAATCCTCCTATAACACACCAATATCTGCGCTACGAGATTTTGCGATGGATATGGATAAAACACTGTTAAGTTTTAATGATATCCATGACTACGAAATATCATTAGTCGCATACTCAATGGGATTTCCTGTGGCAATGGAGATGGTCGACATGGCTCCGGAGCGCTATCAATCAGTCGTTGGCTTTGCACCTGTTGGTACGCGAGGCATTCGTGCAGAATTTAATAGTGAAAATGAAGGCATAGACAACAAAGGCCGGTGTTGGGAAGCGGGGGATTGGGTCCCGATAAACGACGCAACTAAAGGTATCGAAATTACAGCATTTCATCAGCGTGCATGGCAGGGCGTACAGCGCTCTTTTCTTTCCGTAAAAAATACATGGGATGCGATTGTTTTTAACGACAGTTTACAGTTTGATTTGCATAAAAACCGACCGACTTATCCTGGGATGATAGATGCGACGTGCTATACGAACACCTTATCTGATTGCTTGGATATTCAATATATGCCGGAATCGCTTTTTTATGCGCATACTTTTAATGGAAGTGGCGTAGAATTGTCTTTGAATCGAAATAGTGATGGTACTGATGTCAGTATTCAGACGGACAATAAAATCGATGCGTTTTCACATAAAAACGTTTTACTTGTGAAGGCGCACATGAATATTGTGGCGTGGCGAGGTGACTTGGTCATTGATGATGCCTCATTTTGGCATTCTCATGACGATTTGAATTCGGCCGGAGCCAATGTCACTTCGATTCTGATAGATGCGAATCATGGATTTGATCACGGCATGGTGATCGTTCATCCCGAAAAAATTACGGCCCTTCTAATGACGTATTTTAGTGGCGCACTAGTGGAGCAAAAAGCATCCTCTATCCTGGGTGCACCTATCGTCTATAAAAATTGATCAATCAATAGTCGGTTACGGTACTCCCTATAGGCATCACCAGATCTACCGGTTACACTGCTTCTATATCATTATAGGGGAGTATCGCCGTGACCGATCACCATAGTATGACGCAAGGCCTGACCAAAAAGATTTTGATCGCCATGGGCCTGGGTGCCGTTGTGGGTTTGACCTTCTTCTACTTGCCCAAATCTGGTGCTTTCGTCGATATTAATCATTTTTTTATTGATGGTTTGTTCGATCTGGGCGGCAGTGTGTTTATCGCTAGCTTGAAAATGCTCGTTGTGCCCTTGGTGTTTGTTTCACTTGTTTGTGGCGTTTTCTCTATTGGTGGCAGCGCGCGTATTGGTCTGATTTCAATTAAGACATTGGCCTTTTATCTATTAACCACCGCGGTGGCAATATCAATTGCGCTGTTGGTGAGTAATCTGATCGACCCTGGGAAGGGGGTTGAAGTCGTCAAGGAGTCCGCATTCCAGGCGAAAGAAAGCCAAAGCATTTGGAAAACCCTGAAAGATATCGTACCTACTAATTTTGTCGGTGCCATGGCTGATGGAAAAATGCTGCAAATTATCGTGTTCGCGATTTTATTCGGTATCGCGTTATCTCGTGTTGAAAACGAAGCGCAGCAGATCAAAAGTTTCTTTGTACAGTTAGATAAGGTCATCATGCAAATGGTGATGATACTCATGAAACTCGCCCCTTATGGCGTGTTTTGCCTTATTGCCACAATGTTTGCAAATAGTGGTGTTGAAGATATTGCTAAGTTAGCGAAATACTTCGTTAACGTTTTATTGGTGCTAGTGCTTCATTTGTTTGTTTCCTATGGCGTATTGCTGTGGTTGTTCACAGGGCTTAACCCGATCACATTTTTCAAAAAAATGGAGCGGTTGTGGGTGTTTGGCTTTAGTACGGCATCTAGTAATGCGACGTTACCCGTTACACTCGAAACCGTAGAAGAAAAGCTTGGCGTAAAAAATGAAATCGCCTCTTTTACCGTGCCGCTCGGCGCCACCATTAATATGGATGGTACCGCGATTATGCAAGGCGTCGCGACGGTATTTATTGCGCAATACTACGGTATTGATCTAGGCTTAAATGGGTATCTGATGGTTATTCTCACCGCTACACTCGCGTCGATTGGGACTGCGGGCGTGCCGGGCGTTGGTTTGATTATGCTGACCATGGTGCTTGTGCAGGTCGGTCTTCCTGCCGAAGGCATAGGTTTGATTATTGGTATTGATCGCATACTGGATATGACGAGAACGGCGGTTAATATAACGGGTGATTCAGCTGCATCCGTCATTATCGCAAAAAGCGAAAACATGTTGGATGAAGACGTGTATAACGCCAAATAAGTAGGGCTAAACGAACTAAATATCGAATAAGGTTGTAGATGGACAACCAAAGGGCAGTATGAAATGTTGATATGCAAAAGAAGGCCGAGTTTGCGTTCTCGGTTTATGAGTGCCGCGTTAAAACGTAAAACAAAAAAGAATTTTACCGTAGGCCCCATTGATTTTCCGAGAACCCGAAAAACAATGGAGGAGCAAAACGCAGGGCGAAAACATTCACAATATGTGTGTGTTGAACAGATCGATGCTGATGGGGTAAAAGGCGAGTGGCAGGTGCCCCAAGGCACCCCTAAATCAAAAATAATTTATTACATGCATGGCGGCGGTTTTACGATCGGTTCGCCAGATTCCCACAGGGTAATGACGGCAGCATTCGCAGAAATGTCGGGTGTTCCCGTTTTCTCACTCGATTATCGGCTTGCACCGGAGCATAAATTTCCATCCCAATTAGATGATGCTCTCACCGCATATCGCTGGCTACTAGCAGGAGGGCTATCGCCAGAAGATATTATGCTCGCCGGGGATTCCGCTGGAGGTGGGTTAGTGTTGTCTCTACTGCACAAGTTAAAAAGCTTAGGAGAAGTATTGCCCAAGGCGGCCGTACTATTCTCCCCCTGGACAGATCTAACGTTAAGCGGAAATTCTATTCAGGAGAATAAAAAAAGCTGTTCGATGTTAAACGACCTCATATTGGAAAGTTGTACAGACGCCTATTTGGATGGTGAAGATCCAAATAACATTTTGGCTTCTCCCCTACTAGGTGACTTGGCCGGGTTTCCACCGTTACTTGTCTACGCCAGCAGCAGTGAAGCACTATTAGATGACTCTAGGCGACTGGCCGAAAAGGCAAAGAAAGCGGATGTGGATGTAAAACTCAATGTTTGGCAGAAGCAGCCGCATGCTTGGCAGATTTTTTATCCATTTATACCGGAAGCAAAGCGTTGTTTATTAGAAGCCGCGGAGTTCGTTAAACAACGTCTGAGTTAATTCCTTATGGTTTTGGTCCGTAACGATAATGCCCAGTGATGGGATAGGAGAAAAGCATATCTTCTAGTTGTGGCCCAGCACCAATATTATGCGAAATAAGAAAGTTCCCATTGTGAGGTGAGGTTTTATTGGTGACGATACCAATATGTGGGAGGTTGCCCGGTAACATCCACGTCACGATGTCCCCTGGCGAATAATTTTGCTTACTGTCGCTAATCGGAAGTACTTTTCCATGCCGCGAAAAGTATGTTTGTAAGTTTGGCACGCGACGATGATCGATATTGCTATCGGGTTTACTTAAGCCCCAAATTCGTTTCGATGGGTATTGCGCAAAATACTGCGTCATATCTTCATGAACTAGCGCCTGAAGATCAATCCCTACCTTTCTGTAAGATCGAATAACAACGTCGGTACACACACCAATGGTTTCGGGTACATCACCGCTTGGGTAAGCGATGGCGCGGTAGGAGCCGTCATATATGATGGTGTGATGGGTCCTTTCTATGGCTGCCTCTGAGAGATCCGCATAAAAGTTTTGCCCGAGGGTAAGGCCGGAAATAAGAAGGAGGCTTAGGTGCATGCTCAGCCCCATGAATCGAAAAAGCATATCGTCTCCCATTATATGAAAAATCGATTTATGACCGCAGCCCTATAAACGCGCCACAGCTAATTAGCATTGTGCCTGAAAAATATCTGACTACCGTGGAGCCGATTGAGTTCCCCCGCAATAAACACCGGCCTTTTAGCGAAAATAGCGCATATAGCACCATGACACCGCCCACGGCCAGCGTGGTGATGGCATATATTAGTAAAAGGTCCGTTGCTGAAAGTTTTGCCACATCCAAAAACGCAGGGAAAAAACTCACATAAAACAAAATCGCTTTTGGGTTACTCATGGTGGTCAAAAGTCCGGCCATAAAGTTGGCCGAATGTCCTAGCGTGGTATTCGTATTGATTTTGTCACTATTCGAAGGTTTAAGTATTAGCGAGAGCCCTAGGTACAAAAGGTAAGCGGCTCCAAGGGTTTTTAAGAGGATGAACAGTTCAGAAAAAGATTGGGCAAGGGTTGTGAGCCCACCAATCGCAAGGGTGATAAAAATATAATCACCGGTGACGATCCCCAAGCTTGTGACAAATCCGGCACGTAAGCCATGTGAGAGCGTTCGCGATACCACGATCATTATTCCTGGGCCGGGAATAATCGCGAGTACGAGTAAGGCAAGCGAGAGTGCAAAGATGGCAGAGATCGTCATTGGTAAGCCTTAAAGTGTAACGCCGATATAATGAACGAGAGTGAAATATGTAAGCGGGCAAAATACCAGAAACCCGACGACATACATTTTAATAAAACCGTGCTCAGATGCCTTGAACGGCAGCTTAGGGTTTACGATCCCATGTTGAATTTTAAATAATGATATCCCTATGCCGAGGGGGGCAAGAATGAGCGTGAGTGTTGCTGCTACGATTACCCATGATTCAAGGGGAGGGACATCGAGTGCAAAAAGTGGCAAGGCGTATATCTCTGTATTGTCGGAGATTGAATTTCCGACAATCATGCATCGTGAAAACCAAAAGGTCTATATTTTTAGCGAATATGAACGAAAAAATCCCCCGAACCCTAGGCGGGTGGGGGATTACAAGGACTGCTAGGGGATACGAAACTATTTAGGTATTGGGCAGCAGCCGCAAACAGACATGAGGCCTTCTACAGTGGTTTTCCATTGATTGTTCCAAGTGTACAAGCTTGAGCTGCCAGAACAGGCGCTAGGACATTTTTGTTTAGCATCGGAGTTGCTAAAAATAGGGCCGGCTTGTACATCCATACATACGCCAAGACCAGCTGCAATATCATCGAAGATATGACTTAAACCGCCGGATGTCGTATTTTTATTAAAGGTTTGTTTCTTACCCACAAATCCATGACAACCAAAGCAGTTGGAAGCAAAACCGTGATTGGTCTTGGGGTTGATATCTACCGCTTGGAAAGTGGTTTCGGCTACAGTATTCGCAAGGCGTAGTGAACCCCTTTGGTTGGAAATATCAGAACTTAGATCGGGTTTACTTACCCATATATCGCCAACGTTAAAATATTTCTTCAGAATTGCCATGTCACCGCTAAGGTTTTTATTCACATCCGCATTTAAAGACGTCACACTTTTTAGGTTTTCCGAAGCGTTCGGATCCGAGCTATCGGTACCGTAGGGGTATTCTCGACAGATTTCTGTAGGTGATCCGGTAATGGATTTTTGCTTGTTGGCGACATTGAATTCGCATTGAACAATGTCGAGTGGGTCTTTATCCTTAAGTGCCTTAGTGCATGCGTCACTGGTAAATGACCAGCTGCCATCGGCTGACGTTTTGGCGTCGCCGCAGTCGGGATCATTATTTTTGTGTTCGTAAGTTGCCCAAACGAATTCCGGGTGATCTGTTGTGGCCACCGCTAGATGAAACCCCACAAGGCCGAGGGTGGTTTCTTTTGTATCGCTTCCGATGGTGGTGGTCATGGTAAGGAAGTCAGATTTTTTATCGTTTTTTCCTATTACTTTCCACGCTGTTTTGATTTCGGTTGTGCCCGTAGGAAAATTGTTAAGCGTCGTTATTGTTTTAGCATCGTCACACATGTTTTTGCTAAAGCGCACATCGTAGTAAACAACGTTATCGTTTTGGTCGTATATTGTGGCACCATCACCTGCTTGATGGATTCTCTCTGGGAGGCCGTTAGATTTATTGAGTGTTACGAACAAGCGGTTGCCTGACTCAAGTGAATCACAGGAGTCCACCGGTTTTTTGTCATCGCTTATTTCGAGGATGGGATAATTGGCCTCAACCTGAAAGTTCCGTTTCGTTGGCGTTTCTGTGTTAGGAGACATCAAATATAAAAATGCATGCCAGGAAAACTGGTAGAAATCGCAGAAGTTAGAAGATTTCCCGTTGTCTTCGCTTTTCGCCACTTCGATAGGCATGGCAGCGGGATGTGGAAACCAGTCAGCCTTACTGGGGCAAAACGGTGCTTTAGATTTTGCAAATGATGAGGTGGAAGCCGTGGCAATAAAAAAAAGCCCGATCGCGATAATGGCAGATAAAGTAAAACGCATTTTCATTGTTGTCCCTTAATGTAAGCATATGAGTTTTTACTGTAGTAAATGAAAATATGTCTGCCAGTGACATATGTCCTTAAAACCCACAGGTAAAGGATTTCCATTACAAAACAATGATTGTAATGCCAGTATTTTGGCCGTATCGTGAAAACTTAAACTCAACATGTACAGATTTTTTGTCTTAAGCCAATTTTACTGTAAGAAAAGGCCCTTGTTTTTGTGAGTGTTTTTTTTGTTTTTACCGACGGAAGCGTCAATACAACGACAAAAGTTGGTGTGGGGGCCTGCTTGGTTCTCGACTCGTTGAGCACCCCTATCGCTCAGTTAGAGAAAAATATTCATACAATAAGGTTTGAAAATACTAGTTCGACAGTGTTAGAGCTTCAAACCGTTTTATGGGTGCTTGAAAATATACATAGCGCCTCGCCTTTTGAGCATAGTGGAGGTTCAGCGTCTGAGATCTTGAAGCACAAGATAACGCTGTATACGGACTCCCAAAATATTGTGGGATTACCTGGTCGCCGCGAGCGCCTAGAAACTCGAAATTATTACAATGTTAAACAGCAGAAACTGAAAAACTGGGCGTTATATAAAAAGTTCTATGGCTACTTAGATTGTTGTGATATTGATATTGTAAAGGTTGAAGGGCATATGCCCGCATTGCAAAGAAATAGTATCGACGAAATATTTAGTCTGGTGGATAACGCTGCGCGAACAGGTTTGCGAGGAATTGGATGTTAATGGCGTATTTCTGTATTAATTAAATTATAGGTAAGGTTTGTAGGGCTGTTGTTGATGAAGGTGTTTTTATTGTTTAACAACCGTACCGTCTAAGTCTCGCTTTACGTATTGCCATCCGGCGTTGGTGTATAGATCGGGGTGCTCAGTAAGTGCATATAGCGTTTGGCTATATTTTCGAGCTGCATATATTAGCTGTTTCGCGATCCCACGCTTTCTATATTTAGGCGATACATATAGTGCATTTATCCAAGTTGTGATTTTATTACTGTCGGGTGCGTTGTAACGGGTAAAGGACAACCCGCCAACAACGTGATTGTTTGCCAGTGCCACGATTGGCTTAGGTACCTCCAAACCTAGCACTACCGATTGGAACGGACTAAGGTCTGGCCATTCGCTAACAAGTAATTCATATAAAACCCTAGAATAATTAGAGTTAATGTCTGATACGATTATTTTATACATCTATGTCTCTAGGGGTTAGTGGGAGAATTTTATGTTATTCGCTACCTACTACTAGTGGTTTGTATAGGGTTTCCGTGCGACCACGGAATATATGTGCCAGTCATGTGGTTCACCTTGTGGTGTGATGCCAGATGATTTGTGAACGTTGAAACGAAGTATTTCATCATTTGCAAAAATGGCCCTTACCTCTTTTTCTTCAAAAACGGCGACCTCGGGCCAAAAATCGTCGGGTTTATAATGTGGGCCTGCCATCGTATCTTCTTCCCCTAAAAATGATCCACAAAAAATTCCACCGGGGTACAGACTCTTGTATATCTTTTTCCAGACGGTAGGAAACTCTGGTTTTGGGGAAAAGAATAGGCTGGCGTCAGCGACAACCAAAGATGATTTTGGGTAAGTGTAAGTACTAAAAGAAGCCAGAGATAAAATGACGTTATTATTATTCTTAAAACGTGCCGTGCATCGTGATATTGCCTCTTCCTCCACATCAAAGCCGTGAACCGTAAAGCCATTCGATACTAAGTAACTTATATCGGCGCCTGCACCGCATCCACAGTCAATGGCAATCTTATTTTCGTCAAGATGATTGACCGCGAATATCAAGTCTTCACGGATTTTGCGATTATTCGTCGCGTCGAGGTACTTTGTGATTGCTTCGCTAGGCATAAATAAAACCTTTTTACCTGGAGACGAGGAGAAGTAGGAGAATAAAGGAATAAGTTTATATGTAGAGTTAAGGTATATCATTGTCATTAACCGTATTGGCGGACGTTTTATGAACATCTACCCCTCGCAACATATCATATATTCGATTGGCTTTATTATCTGAAAACCCAAATAGTCGTATATCTGTTTTGGGGTTTCGGTAGGTCCCAAATAATATATCCCATATTGGCAACCCATAATTATGAGAATGGCTACCACGTTCATGATGTACCCGATGCATTTCTGGCCGTTGTATAATATAACCTATCCAGTAAGGTGATTTAGTATCTGAATGCACATAGAAATTAAATAGACCTGTATACAGAATCGCCCATGCGGCAGCTTCTGTGGTAGCACCTAAAATCAAATATGAACTCAAGCAGCTGATTAATGTTGCCATCCCACTGTCAAGAGGGTGTGCGTAGAAAGCGGTAATAGATTCTATTCTTTGTGAGCTATGATGAAGTTGATGAATGGTTCTCCAAAGGAAACCATTTTCATGTATAAGTCTATGCCACCAATAAAAAATTAAACTTGTAATATTGAATGCTATTAAGCCGACTATAAATCCCGGGGCAATCTCGCTTAGATTCATCAAAGAGTATTCGAGAAACCAGTCTCTGAATAGATATCCCACCGCTAATGACACGGCCATCTGGGAAAAACCAATTATACTTGCAATTAAAAGCCATCTTCTATCGCAGCTATTCTTTGAAACGGGAGCAATGACTTCTAAAGTAAATATGCAGGTGAAAAGGATTAGTAATATTGGGTATGAAAGGACTTCCATGGGGTATGCTCGTACAATTTGTGATTGGTGAAGAGTATATTGTGCCGAAATCCAGTCAAGTTAATTATTACTTATCCTTAGAGGAATATCGCTAGTCGTTTTAGTTTGTCTTTAATTAAGTCTAGTTATTAAAATCTCGGAAAATGTTTGATATAAAATATTGGTGAAATGTAATATTCAGGTTACCGGAAATTAGACAGGTACTGCTGGTTATAATTTTCTGTATCCTTTGATAAGCCTATATAGAAATACTGATATGCCAAAGACGGTACTGTATGAAAATGCCAAGATGCTAAATATGAACACCCCACTCAATAGACCTCCCTCAAGTTCAATGTTTAAGGCAAAAGTGGTTACTAGTGCAATAATAAAACATAGGAACGTTGCTAGATATGAGTTAATGGGGAAATAATGCGGTCTAAATAGGTTGCATAAAGCCCATATAAGGAGTGAGGGACCTAGGAAGACGACTTGTAATAATAGGCCAAATACGAAAAACATGGTCTAGTCGGATCTCCTAAGCAGTAAATTCTGCAAGCAAAAACGCAAGAAAATAACCCTGTGTTCCACTATGTTTTTTCAAGAGTATTATAATTTGATATCTATTTACAACAACCACCGCTCATTATTCGGGATATTAACGGTGATTGTTGCGATGCCTCAGTGGTATTCGATGAGTGTACTCTCGGAATACATCCGAGTCAGTATGCCTAGCCACTGGGTGTTAGTAGGACCGGAGGGCGATTAGAGCGCTATTCCTAACCCAGGTTTTTCCGTCATCAAAACTCAATGTGCTTTCCCATGAGAACTGTTGCTTGGATATATCATAAAAACGGAATTTACTTATGATTGCTCTTCCGTCTGGCGTTATACCTGTGGCCGTTAAAATCATATCTCCTGCTTCCATAAGGCCATACCACTCATGCGTGATATGTGCTGGGCTCATGGCAGGCAAGCCCGCTAATTCCCATCGTTTAGTCGCGGGAGAGTAACTGCGTAGCGTGACGTATGAGGAAATATCTTTTCCATCCGGAGACAGGTTTCTAAAGTCATCCATAATCATACGCTTATCATTTATATAGCGGGCTTCCCATGTGGCGAGGTATTTCATTTTTCTACCATCAGGAAAAGTGCGTTCGCCTTTGACATCCCACATGCCAATGAGAAAATCGAACTGTAACGACTCTGGGGGCGTAGTGCCTGAAATATAGGCCAAATTTTCTGGTGATATATCTGGGTTATCATTCATGAGTTTTGGCTCTTCGTTATTTGCTGCCGTTTGACCTGATATAAATATAACGAGTAGAAAAAGCGTCGATATTACGTCCGACCTATGTTGCATTATGATCTCCAAGTATCCTATTGATAGAAATACAATACCCCAGGTGTACTGACACCGTTGTGTCAGCAGTCCGTGTTTTATCGAGATAAGGGGACATTTAAAGTGTTGGGTAAACTACAGGGAGGCGAGCGGCGGTAGCCGACACAGGGCTTACATATAAGTTGAGTTAACTTACTTCAAAACCATACATGTTGCTGTGCCGGTTGCTAAAAGTTTTCCTTCTCTGTTCTTAATACTGCCTTCAGAAATGCCAAGTGATTTAGACATATTAATAATGCGGCCATCAGCGATTAGCTCTTCGCCTTTGGGAATGGGTCGTATCATCTTAATATTGAGATCAATCGTGGCGTAACCGATGTTTGCGCCAAGTAGGGTATGCACCGCGCAGCCAGTCACCGTGTCCAATACTGTTGCGGCGAATCCCCCATGGATTCCGCCCATCGAGTTAATGTGGTCGTCACTTGCGGATGCGTGAAAAACGATTTTGCCTTCTTCTACATGATCGATACGCATGGGGATGGTTTTGCAAATCGGGGGATGTGTTAGTTCGTCCCGCCGCATGGCATCCAAAAATTCTAAACCGGTCATTTCTTCAATATTCATATAGTGCAGTCCGTTTATACTATGTGCGTGATTTAGCGTAATAAAAAGGGTGTATGCGTAAGAATAAATCGGGCCATGGGTTCTGGCTTGGCGATAGATTACCAGCAATCCAGAGTGATAGATAATTCGCGACGCAATAATGGCCTTGTGCAAGCGTAAAGGGGATAAAGCAACGAAGTTACGTTATATTAGACACCCAAATGTATATTGACCCTTATCGCCTTATGAACCCAGACCTATTACAGTTACTCGCCTGTCCGAGCACCGGAGAGGCCTTGTGCCTATCTGACGAGGGGCTCGTCTCCAAAATTGGTGGTACCGAGTATCCCCTGATATCCGGTGTGCCCTGGCTAATACCTAACCCCCAAAACTCACTCACCGACTGGGGCACGAAGCTCAACCAGTTTAATCAGGTGTTATTGGGGGAGATTAAAGGGTTGGAGTCTTCGTTAAAGCATGCAACCGGGGCATCGGAGCATCGGATGCAGCGTTTGTTGGCGGGGAAGCAGCACTTTTTACGCCGTGTTTCAGAATTATTGGTGCCAGTGGTAAGTGCGCCTGCGGCGAGTAAAAAGATTTACGATGCTTTACGAGATCGTGCGCCAACGACGCAGAATTTATTAAGTTATGAAGCGAACCTCTATCGTGATTGGGTGTGGGGCGAGGAGGAAAATCGTTTAACGGCAGAGATCGTGTCGAAAAAACTAGAGGCCTCGAAGGTTGATAAGCTATTGGTGTTGGGGGCGGGCGCGGGACGATTGGCGTTAGATGTACATCGTGCGTGGCAGCCAAGTATTACGGTGGCGACGGATATAAACCCTTTGTTGGTCATGGCGGCGGAGTATTTGTTACAGGATCAAACGCTGCAATTTGTGGAATTCCCTTTACAGCCGCGCAATAGCGATTGCGCAGCGATTGGCCATGAAATTAAAGGCGAAAAAAAGCCGGATAATTTTCATTTTGTGTTTAGCGATGCGACAAAACCAAGTTTTCAAGCCGAAGCGTTTGATACGGTGGTGACGCCATGGTTTGTGGATATTCAGCCATTAGAGTTTGGTCGGTTTTTACGGCAGTTGAACCAATATATGCCTAAAGGTGGAAAGTGGATTAATTTTGGCAGCCTGGTGTTTAATCAAAACCGTGATGCGTTGTGTTATAGCATTGAAGAGGTGCAGGAAATCGCCGCTAGCCAAGGCTTTAAAATAGAGAATATCGAAGAGCATGAAATCCCCTATTTAAAATCGCCTTACAATGCGGGTTATCGTGTGGAGCGCGTGTGGTCGTGGTCGGCGGAAAAAGTGGAAGACGTCAAACCCTTGGTAAGCCCACAGGTATTGCCGACATGGTTGTTGGATACGGCACAGCCTATCCCCACTGCGGATATGTTTAAGCAGTTTGCATTTACACATAGGGTGTATGCGCAGTTAGCCGCTGATGTTGATGGGAAAACGTCTGTAACAAAAATTTCTAAGAAGTTGGCGAAGCAAAATAAAATGGATGAGGCGGAAGCGCTGCATTTAGTCTCGGAATTTTTTGCCGACTTGCATCGGCAAAATAGTTAAGTGAGATAAGCTTTGCGTGGGCGCCGGCCTACGTATTCGAACGCATGACATATTGAAGTACTTCAATCACTTGGTCGGTGGTTTGTGCCCAGGCGAGTGCCGCGCCGTCCACTTCCTTTAGCGGGTGTATGAGGGCTTCGTCGTGTAGTGTGATATAGGGCTTGCCTAGTGCGGCGCAATACCCGGCATCGAACGCGGCATTCCACTGTTTGTATTTATCGCCAAATCGAACGATGGCAATATCACATTTTTCAATGAGGGTTTTTGTCCGAATGGCATTGACCTTTGACGATTTGTGATCGCGCCAAAAGCTGTTATTTTCTGGGCCGAGTACGTCTCCTGCCGCATCGCTTGCTTCATGATTGGTGACGGCTGAGCTAAAGCTGACAGGCAGTTTTAGTGCTTCACACTTTTGCATGATTTGTTGTCGCCAGTCGGTGTGAATTTCACCAGATAAATAAACATTCCACTGCATGTTAAGCTCCAGGTAGTGTGTAGGGTTTAAAGCAGATAGATTTTGCCTGATTTTTTTGGCGTGTGCTACAGATAGCTTATGCGGCATAAACTAAGCCGTTGTTGAATAATTTTAATCACTTCGATAGTTAACTGAATAATGATGCCTTCCGATTACCGTGTTCCCAGTGCGCCGTTGGAGACAGAATACGAAGTCAAAAAAAGTCGTTTTATTACGTGGCTTAATCCTGTGGAAAATCGGGAGCAGGCGATGGCATGTCTTACTACAGCAAAACAGCGCTTCCCTGATGCGCGTCATCATTGCTGGGCGTATATGATCGGTAACCCCGGCTCGCCTTCGTTGGTCGCAATGTCGGATGATGGTGAGCCAAGCGGTACTGCAGGGAAACCTATTCTTAATGTGTTACAACATAAAAACGTCGGCGATATTATGTTGATCGTCGTGCGCTATTTTGGTGGTATCAAATTAGGTGCTGGTGGTTTGGTGCGTGCCTATAGTTCGGCAGCACAAAAGGCAATGGATACGGTAGTGTGCAAAGCGAAGATTTTTCTTACAGAAGTCGAGTTACAAGGAAATTTCGCGTTAGAGCAAAGTATTCGTCATTGGCTAAGTGAGCGTGAGGGTGAAATAGTTTCGGTTGATTACGCGGAGCAGGTGAATATTCGTGTGACTTTACGAGAAGGGGATATTGCGACGTTGCAGAGTATGATGGATGCGCTAGGGGGAAGTTTGCGCAGGCTTGAATAAGTGAAGTAAATGGCTGCCTGGCCGAGATATTCCACGGCCAGGCAGCGTTGTGACGTTATTTACAAGGTCTTCATATATTCCACTAACTGCCAGCGCTCTTCCTCGGTCATTGCCGGAAGGGTCTCGCCATTCGGTTGTGCTGTTTTTCCTGCGGCATATTCATGGCCGTCGTTTAAGTTGCCGCGACGATCAGTTAAATAGCGGAAGCCTTCATAGCCTTCGGTACGGAAGCCTACTTTTACTGGGTCTAATTCGCGGCTGCCCACCATAAACTCTTCTGGCCGGTATTCGCCGTCTTCTGGATCACCTTCTCGTTTTGCTGGGAGCAGTAAATCATACAGTGATGGGACCGAGCCATTGTGAAGGTAAGGCGCAGTGGCCCAAATACCATTTAGCGAGCGCGCTTTATAGGCGAGCAAAGAATTAAATGGCGCAGCGGTTGTGTCTGGCTCATAGGTACCTTGTTTGATGCTGGATTTAATTTCATTGTTGAAAAAAGATGCTGCTAAGGTATATAGCCAATCCAACCAACGGCGAATGACCCATTTGTCTGGATCGGGTGTGGTCACAACACCTCGTGTTGTGGCGGTAAGAATCACTGCGACAGGGGCTTCATCGCCTACAATAAAATCACCTACGTCGGTACTTTGGTAAGTGTATTTAAAGTTGCCGGTTTTACCTGAGTAATTCACGCTATTTTCGGCCATGGCGGGGTCGGTTTTAACATCGTTAAGCGCTGCCATTTGCGCAATGACAATACGATTCCAGTTTTTGGGTTCGATAATCATGTGACAAGATTGGCAATACTCAGCGTAAAGCAATTCCCCTTTTGCGGCTTTTTCTGTGTCGATTTTCCCGAGGATATCTTCTGGCCACTTGGGTGAGGTAAGACTTCTCAGGTGGTTTTCGATCCGCTCTAGGTTGATAAGATCGATGGATGATTTAAAGTTGATTTTATGTTTTTTGTTATCTTGCCCAGAGATTTTTGCACCGAGGTTGAAGCCTTCTTTATTGGTTTCCCAATCAAGCGTGGCAAATACACCGGTGACTTCACCCGCGTTACGGCCTAGAGGGCCGACACTGGCATTATTGCCTATGCCATTCCATTGCACGTAGTCGGAATGTGTAATATCCCATAGGAAGGGGTAGCTAACAGGAGCATTGGGCTCGTTAAATAAATAGTTACGTAAACGCAGCATTTTTTTCCTGCTGAGATTTGGGAATCCGTCCTCGTTGGATGTTAAGCGGTCAAGGATGACGGCGAACTGTTCGTTGCCAATAATCGTTTCATCTATACCTTCAAGCACTACATTGACTTGCGCTTCTGTGAGCATGCGCGAGCCATCTATATTGGTGGCCATTAACATGACGGTGCGTGTTTGTTCGCGGTTGATAACGTGTTGTAGTACGCGGTTAAATATTCGGCCAAAGGCATCGAGCCGTGCGTAGCCGTATTTAACGTGACTGTGATTGACGGCGTTGTAGGTTTCAATGACACCGGTCCATTTTTCTAAGTCTTTTAATATGGCATCTTTTTTACTGTAGTTGTTATCTTGGGCGATTACGGCATCCACAAAACGTGTTTGCTTGGCTGAATCGCTTAACGCCGCTTTCATAGACTTTTCGAGCAGATGTAAGAAGCCGACCATATCGGCCATTGCGGGGCCTCCGTCGATACGTATGGCTTTGCCTTCAAAGTTGACTTGGCCTGTGTGACACGCCGCGCAGGTGTAGCCAATGTAGTCTTTATTTTGGTATGTGTCTTTGGTGAAACCTACCGCCAGCCCATCGGGATTAAGGAAGGTGGCTTTTTGGGGGAGGTAACGATATTTGTCGAAGATGGCATTGGATGCAAAGGGCGTTTCTGAATCAGGAAGCTCAAGCGACAAGAAAAAATCGTAAGGAATTAAATTAGAGCCTTGGGTCGCGTTGTAGTACCACAAGCTTTCTTCTTGGCTCCAGCCTTGATCTAGGTAGACGGGTATTCCATAGTTCTCGTCGAACTCGCCGTCTTCTATGGCGATGGCGCCACGATCGGGATCATCGTCCCAGTTTTCGTAAATTTTACCAAAGCCTACGGCGATCACCATACAAACAGCCGTGCCTGCTACCAGGATTGCGATGAGCTTTAAGCGTTGCTTTTGGCGATTAATAAAGAAGTGAAAAAGGAACTTTACAATTTTGACTAACATAAGCCTTCCTAATTAAATTGTCGTTGTTATTTTAGGCAGTATGAAGATACAGGGAAGCGTACGTTGCCGGAGTTATGCGTTTCCCCAAAGCAGTGGAGGCCTCTATGCGGGCCTTAAATTACGGCAATAAGTCTCGGTAAATAGGATAGTACTGTAAAGGTAAATTTTTAACTATTTGGCAGGTAATACTTGTCTATGCGAATATTTGTAGAGTTAGACGACAAAAATATTGCTCGTGTTTGAGTGAGCACTTACATTTCACTCACTCATCGTTGAAATATTAAGGGCGTGTTAGCGGGTCAAAACCCCTTCTCGATAATCCTCAAGTGCTTGGTCAATTTCCGCCATACTGTTCATGACGAATGGACCGTATTGCACGATGGGTTCTTCAATTGGAATCCCCGCGAGGAATAATAACCGTGCTTCCTGCTGTGTCGTATTGTTTATCTTGATGCGGCCCGTATGTTCGAGGCGATTAAGCGTTTGCGTTACAGCAGCTTGCTGGTTTTCACCAATCTTAACGTTGCCTTCATAGAGATAGAGCATAGCGTTGTGTTTATCGCTGAGATCAAGAGTGAGTTCCGCTTCGGCCTGCAATGTTAGGTCTAGGTATATGGGTTCTGTGCGTGGTACTTGAAAGTAGCCCGAGACCGCTTCTCCGTTAATATGGCTTTGCCCGGCGATGGCTTTAATTTCGATACGGTTTTGTTTGATAAGCGGAATGTCATCACTTGCTACATCGTGATAGTTGGCGGGCTGCATTTTTTCATCCGAAGGCAAGTTAAGCCAAAGTTGGAAACCCCGCATCTTGCCTTTCGTCTGTTGCGGCATTTCAGAATGGATGACCCCTTTGCCAGCGCTCATCCATTGCACATCACCGTCATTGAGCAGACCCACATTGTCCATATGATCCCGATGTTCCATTTTGCCTTTTAGCATATACGTGATCGTGGAAAAGCCTCGGTGAGGGTGAGCGGGAAAACCGCCGATATAGTCGCTTGCTTCTTCCGAGCCGAATTCATCGAGTAATAAGAAAGGATCGAATCTTTCGGGGCGCGCACCACCGAATACGCGCAGTAGTTTTACGCCGTCGCCGTCAGAAGCGGGGCGTGCGTCAATCTGTTCAAGAATATATCCGGTGTTCATGCGCTTGCCTCCGCATTGTCGAAAAGTGCGTTGATGTGTTGTTCGGCTTCACGGATTGCTTTATCGCGAATGCCTTCGCCCATATTTAAGCCTTCGGCATAAATAAATTCTACGTCGTCTAGTCCAACAAAACTTAATATTGTTTTTAAGAAGGGGGTTTCTGTATCGGTACTTTGATCTTTATGAATACCGCCTCGTGTTGCGACCACATAGACTTTTTTGTTTTTTAATAGGCCTACAGGCCCGTTGGCGGTGTATTCAAAAGTGACTTTGGCGCGGGCGATATGGTCAAACCAGGCTTTGAGTTCGCTCGGAATGCCAAAATTATACATGGGCGCTCCCAGTACGATGATATCTGCGGCCTGAACCTCCTCGATCAATGCGTCTGCCAGCGCGGCTTTTCCGGCACCAATGGCGGCAATCGTTTCGTAGGTAAAGTGAGGAATCTCACCACTCGACAGGCTGCGTGCGGTAACGTTTACATTACCGAACGTTTTCGTGATGTGTTCGATGAGGAGCGTGTTCAGTTGGTGCGAAACGCCCTCGGGGCCGAAGAGACTGGAATCTATGCGTAATACCTGTGTCATGTGTGTTTCCTCATTGGGTGACTTGTATATACACAGTCTATAGAGTAACTTTCGATTGAATGTGGTAATAATTAGCGGCTACTCATCTAATAAATAGATGGTTTGTGCTTGCTAGAGAAGAGTTTGTTGAGAGGGTGCAATGGTCCCAAAAATCAGTTTGGAGCAGTGGGCGGCGTTTAAAGCCGTGGTGGATGAAGGCTCCTTTGCGAAGGCGGCGGATGCTTTGAATAAGAGCCAATCGACCGTGAGCTATAACCTTGCCCGTATGGAAGAGCGTTTGCCTTCCCCTGTGTTTGTCCAGTCGGGGCGGAAGGCCGAGTTAACTGAATTTGGCCACGCGATGTACCGCCATGGCAGTGCGCTGTTGGAGCAAGCATTGTTGGTGGATCAGAGCGCGGTATATCTTGCCAGTGGCTGGGAATCTGAGGTCGTCATTGCAGTGGACGGCATCGCACCAATGGATCGCGTTTTTTGTGGTCTACAACGTTTTTCACTCGAGAGCCCGCATACCCGTATTCGCGTGCTTGAGACCGTTTTGTCGGGTACAGAAGAAACCTTATTGCGGCGAGAGGCCGATGTGGTAATTACCGCGCGCGTACCGCCGGGATTTTTATCTCAAGACTTTGGCAAAATTCATAAAGTGCCCGTGGCGAGCCCCGATCATCCAATGTTCACGTTAGATGGCCCCATTACCGAAGATCAACTCAAACAGTTCAGGCAAATTGTTATCCGCGATAGCGGATTGAAGCGAGAACAAAATTCGGGTTGGTTGGGCTCTGAACAACGTTGGACAGTGTCGCACTTTGCGAGCAGCATCGAAGCCTTAAAATCTGGCTTAGGTTTCGGTTTTGTCCCACGTGAAAAAATTCGTCGTGAACTTGAAAATGGCGAACTGGTTGAACTGCCTCTGGCTCTAGGTGCGGAACAAGTGATACCACTTTATCTCGTGGCTTCTGCGCAGAATCACGCGGGCTTAGCGACGAAGGCGGTTATTCGTCATTTGTTGTTCGGCTTGGTTTCGTAAGGTTGATATTAAGTGGAAGGTATTCCCTCCCACTTAAAGAAAGGTTTTATTTTTTCTTGGGTCGAGAGTTGTCTCGAGCGATTTGTCTAAATTTCTCAGCGGGATATGTGCCTCCGCCGGTAGCAGTTGAATAATTGTTTTGTACGTATTGAGCAATATCCCCAGCCATATGTTCGACCATTGCATAATCGTTTCTCGCTAGAGAGAAACCATTGCCTGCTTGAGCGACTCGGAATAGTTCTGGTTCGGCGATTGGTTTACCACTGACTTTATCCGAAAACTCTAGTCGGACTAGGATCCAAGAGCTTCCAGCTAGCATTCCACCCCAAAAACGAGCTCCCGTACCAATAAACCTAAGTGCATCGATATGAGGTTTTATGACTAAGGTGTTTTTTTTCTGAGGCGCTTTCTGGTTCCATTCTTCCAATAGAGGAAGTAGCTTCGCCTCCAAGTTATGATCTAAATTACGTTGAGTTGCTTGACTGCCTTTGTGATTCTGAAGTCTCACACTTAATGTTGACGGCTCTAGTTCAAAGTGTGAAAAAGTAGAAAAGGGTTGTGTGGGAGGAGGGTTAGATTTTCCTTGGTTTCTATTAGCAGCGAAATTTGGATCAAATGTGTAGTCTTTCCCTTGCTCTATGTTGTTCGAGATTTGGTCTGCGAGCGCTTGGGACCATTTCGCATACGAGGGATGGATATAACGCTTCCCTTTCTTCTCCTTGAACTTCATGTTCTCACTGCCCGCGTAAGAAAAACTAATTGCTTCAGGAGTGTAATCGATATTCAAGGAAATGGAGTGGGTTCGAACTTTAAGTGTGGTTTTAATACTGCTAGACGACTCGTTTCCAACGTCTTCCTGTTGCCAAGATTTTTCCTTAATAGCACCTTCAATGGCTGCTTTAACATGCTCAGCAGATAGTCCTGAGGGCGGCGTAATTGTTTGAGGGTCTACTAACTCAGTTTTACGGGCGTATGCGGTGTTGCTGAATAGAAGTATGAGCTGAGTGAGTATGATGAAAGAGATGTTTCTCATATGCATGTCCTTGTGTCTATGCGTGAAAAGTTGCGGGCAGATAATGATATATCTGGAACCAGACTACAACTTAAAGATTGCCTTCTTGATTATTTGGCGAAATGAGAATAGGTAAAGTGGGTATATGAATAAAATTATTTGGGGTGGTTGGTGTTGAGGGAAGTTAAGTGGCGGATTTAGATAGATGGTTTATAACAGAGTATCTGGCGGTGAGTGTTCTACGCCTTCTTTAAAGGGCATATAGTTGCGGGCGTCTTCTATGTAAGCTTTTACATCGGTGGCTTCTTGTTTGACAAAATTGTTGATGGCGCCATGAAAACCAGGGTGGCGTAGCCAGTGGTAGGATTGGGTGAGTATGGGGGTGAACCCGCGTTGTATTTTGTGCTCGCCTTGGGCGCCGGGGTCGAAGCGTTTGAGTTTGTGTTTGATCGCGTATTCAATGCCTTGGTAATAGCAGCATTCAAAGTGTAGGCCGTCGAGTTCTATGCGTGTCCCCCAATATCGTCCGTATAGAGTGTCGTTGTCCCGAAAGTAGAGTGCGGCGGCCACCATATTTGAATGGTGGGTATCCTCCTGCTCACTGCCTGAATCAGCATGAGGTATGTGTGCGCTCGCGAGTAGCACTTGATCTGGCATTGTTTTCGCAATTCGGTGGAAAAAATCTTTACCGAGATAGCCGCCGTGGCCGCTGCGTTTTAAATAGGTGCGTTGATAAAGTGCGTAGAAGGCGTCCCACTCTTGTGTGGGTATTTCATGGGCGTTTCGCATGCGGATGGTGAGCTTTTCGGCGTTGACTTTGTTACGTTCTTTTTTTAAGTTTTTACGTTTTCGTGAACTGAAGGTCGAAAGAAACGCTTCAAAGTTTGCGTAGTTTTTATTAAACCAGTGAAACTGGTAGCCGAGGCGTTGTGAAAAATTCGATGGTTTAAATTGTTGCGCGAGATCGTGTTCTGGAAATAAACAATGCACGCCGGAAAGTGAATGTTCTTCAGCTAATGAATGAAGGGAAGAAAGTAAATGCTCGAACGCCTGTGCTTTGTTTTCTTTTGTGAGTGATTGAGCAAAACCCACACGCGGGCCGGTCGCGGGTGTAAATGGAATAGCGTTTACGAGTTTCGGGTAGTAGTTGATGCCGGCTTGTTGCAGGGCGTTTGCCCATGACCAATCAAAGACATATTCCCCGTATGAGTGCATTTTTAAGTAGAGGGGCATGGCTAATATTAAGGCATCGCCTTCGCGAAGCGTGAGATGGAAGCTTTTCCAGCCGGTATTGTTTATGCGGGTATTGTCGATGCTGCTGGAGGCTTCTAGTGCGTGTAAAAAAGCGTGCTGTGTAAACGGGTAGTCTGTTGGCCATAGGGCATCCCACTCGGCGGCGGGAATATCTGAAATCGATGTGTGGATGGCGAGTTGCACGGAGTTGGCCTTTTGGACTGTCGCGAATACGGTATTCGTTTATGGTAAACGATTGTGGCTATCGTATTCAGTGTGTTGTCGCGACAATATAGTGAGATGTGTCGAGCGGTGAAATTAAAAACGCGTTAGGCAACTTTTTTGGATGATAGGCGTGTTAACGGGAAGTGGCAGCTAAAGGTACTGCCTTGACCAAGGCGACTCTTAACTTTGAGCTCGGCATCGTGTCGCGCAAGTGCGTGTTTGACGATCGCTAAGCCTAAACCGGTGCCGCCCATGGCGGTAGAACGGCCTTCGTCGACACGGTAAAAACGTTCGGTAATACGGGGTAAATGTTTTGGGTCGATGCCTAGGCCTTGGTCTTGAATTTGGATGATGCACTCTTTGCTATTCACTGACGCGGCGACGGACACTTCGCCACCGTTCGGCGAATATTTTACGGCATTAAATATAAGGTTTGAGATGATGCTATGTAATTCTCGATCGTTCCCGTTGATCAGGATGTCGATATCGCCCGCGAGCTGAAAACTTAGATCGGCTTCGCTGAGGCTTTCAGCATCTTCTACGATAGATCGGATCATGGGGCCGATGGCAACGGGTGCGGATTCTTGCGCTTGCTCATCGGTTTCCATGCGGCTTAAGGTGATGAGGTCGTTTACTAGGTCGGTCATGCGGTCGCTTTGTTGCTTCATTTGCGACAGCGCGGTTTGCCAGGGTTTGGGGGCATTAGGCGCATCGATAAGGGTTTCGATATAGCCCTTAATGACGGTTAGCGGTGTACGGAGTTCGTGAGAGACATTGCTGACAAAATCTTTCCGCATTTGCTCTAAGCGTTTAACGCGTGTGATGTCGCGAATAACGACGAGATGTTCGCCTTGGCCGAAGGGGTGTACGTGAAATTGCAGCTTTTCGCCTTCTTTACGAAGGGACTCGAGTTCTAGCGGGGTATCGTAGGATTCGCTTTCAAAGTAATGCACAAAATCCGGGTGGCGAATAATGTTGACCAGGTTGTGGCCGCGGTCGATGTCTTGGAAGCGAAATAGGTTAAATGCCGCGCGGTTCCACCATTCAATATTGGCTCGGCTATCGACTAAGATAACCGCATCGGTAAGTGCGGAGGTCATTTCCTGAACGCGTTCTACGATGGCCTGAAGGCGGATTTTGTCTTTTTCGTAACGTTTACATAAAAGGCGGACATCGTCTGCGATTTCGCCCCAAACACCCCCAAAATCATCGACCGGAGGCACTTTACGGCGGGCTTCGGTCACCCAGGTTTCGAGTTCTCTAATGCGGTAGAGGAACCAGAGGATGTAGCAAAATAGCGCAGCTATGAGCGTGTTCTGTACAGCTTCGAAGCCGAAGCCAACGATGAGTGCGCCCAGTACGGTCAGGAACAGCCAGCGGAGTTCGGTGCTAATACCCCTGCTAAACATGCAATGGCCCAGTGATTAATAAAGACTAAGAATTTGTGTGGGCCATTTTATTGGAAAAGCGGTACCCAGCGCCACGTACAGTTTGAATAAATTTTTCGTGGCCTTCAATGCTGAGTGCTTTTCGGAGCCGGCGAATGTGTACATCGACGGTGCGTTCTTCTACGTAAACGTTGCCACCCCATACGTGGTCGAGTAGTTGGCCGCGGGAATAGACGCGTTCTTGATGGGTGAGGAAAAACTCCAATAGCCGGTATTCTGTGGGGCCCATGTTCAATGGGGTATCGTTAATGGAGACGCGGTGGCTGCTTGGGTCGAGCAGTAAGCCCTCGATTTGGATAGGGCCTTGTCCAGAGTTTACTTCGGTTCTTCGCAGCACGGCTTTTAGTCGCGCTACAAGCTCTCGAGGTGAGAATGGTTTGGTGATGTAATCATCGGCGCCGACGTCTAGTCCTTGGATCTTGTTGTCCTCTTCGCCCTTGGCGGTGAGCATGATGATGGGAATGTCTTCGGTGACATCGTTGCGTTTTAGACGGCGGGCCAATTCGATGCCGCTGGTGCCGGGTAACATCCAATCGAGAAGGATCAGGTCGGGGGGAGTATCGACGATCAAACTATGGGCTTCTTGAGCATCGCCGGCTTCCAGTACGGTGTATTCGGCCATTTCCAGGGCTACTCGCAACATATCGCGAATCGGTGCTTCGTCGTCTACAACTAAAATCGTTTTGTCTGGCATTACCTTTGATCCGGTATCAAGAGCGCAATATTACGCGAAAATCCCCTAAATCCGTGTTTAGCGGGTATTCGCTCGTACAACTTCGTCGAACATAGTGCTAGTTTCACAAGTTTAGGCGCTTTATTTTCCCTTTTGTGAAAGCAGGGTTCTTTGGGCGACATAAGCATTAAATAAAGCTTTTGTTTCCATTTTATGACAGTGGTGATCTTTTTTTAGGCGCCGGAGGGTGAAATGGAGCGTTTCACCCGTAGGTTATGGACGTGAAAGTGGGGCGGCATGGGGCTTACAGGCTTTGTGCCGCGTAGTCTCCTAGGATGCCTAAGAATATAACCATACCGACCCAGTTATTATTCAGAAATGCGGCTAGACAACGCTGGGGGTCACGATCTTTGATCAGGTACTGTTGGTAGGCAAACAGTGCGGCCACCACAATGAGGCTGGCAAGGTATACATCGCCCAGCTCAAAACGTTGCTTGATCATCACGAGTGAGATCAAGGTCATTATTTGGAGGCTGCCGGTCGCCACCTTATCCATATCCCCAAACAAAATCGCGGTAGAGCGCACCCCAATTTTGAGGTCATCTTCGCGATCGGCCATGGCATAGAAAGTATCGTAGCAGACCGTCCAGACAACAACGGTTGTGTAGACCAGCCATATCGCAGGGTCAATTTTGCCTGTTTGTGCGGCGAAAGCCATGGGCACTGCCCAGGCAAAGGCAGCACCGAGCACCACTTGCGGTAAGTGCGTGTAACGTTTCATAAAGGGGTAGAGGGATGCCAGCGCAAGTGCACCAAGAGATAGCCAAATGGTCAGCATGTTGGTCAGTAACACCAAGCCAAAAGCAAAAGTGCATAGACAGGCAAATAAAATTAGGGCTTCTTTTGGGGTAACACCGCCCGATACGATGGGACGCTCCTTGGTACGCCTCACATGGCCGTCGACGTTACGATCGGCAAAGTCGTTAATGACGCAGCCCGCGGAGCGCATAACCACGGCACCGAGCAAGAATATAACCAATACCTCAAGGTCGGGTAGTCCTTTTGCAGCTAGCCATAATGCCCAAAGCGTTGGCCATACCACCAAGTAAATACCGATCGGGCGATGCAAGCGCATAAGCTCGCCGTATAAAATAAATTTTGCTCTTTTTTCTGTGCTTATTTTAATCATTAAGGGGGTGTTAAAAATAATGGCCAGTGATTGGGGGAGTGGAACGTAATTTGCCACACCTTATTTAAGACGCAAGATAGCATTTTTTACGTGGTGGTGTTACAGGGAAAAGAATCTCATAAATGTTAACAGTTTCAAGTCGCTGTAAGAATGTGACGTCGCTTTCCCTTTGTGGGAGAGTTAGTCATAATTTTTTTGCACGAGGAGATAAAAGCTCGGCTAACCTTAGAAGTGCGCACAACAATTTATTTGCCGAAACTGCAGAGGTGCCGTTTCAGTAAACAATAGCGCTCAGTCTATTGGAGATCCTATATGAAAAAAAGTGACTTAGTTGCAGCGGTTGGAGAAAGTGCTGATCTTTCGAATCGGCAAGCGGATGAGGCAGTGTCTGCTGCATTTGAGCATATTACGAATGCATTAGCGCGTGGGGAGTCGTTGAGCCTTATCGGATTTGGTTCGTTTAGTGTAAAAGCGCGTGCCGCTCGCACAGGCCGACATCCAAAAACGGGGGCACCGATTGAAATTGCGGCCAGCAATTCGGTTGGTTTTAAACCTGGTAAGGCATTAAAAGACGCAGTGAACTAACCGTGGTGTATGGCAGTATGATTACTTAAAAAAGGTAACAGTAATTCAAAGGTACTGCCACTTCCGTAAGTACTGTCAACATCTATTCTGCCGCCGAGCAGTGTGACTAAATTGCCAACCAGTGCCAGCCCAAGCCCAGACCCTTCAATATTCCGTGTTTCCGCTTCATTAACTTGCTCAAAGCTATTAAATAATCGGGGGATATCTTCTTCTTTAATCCCTATGCCAGAATCAGAGATCAGTATGCTAATTGCATCGCCGAGTTCCTTGTCGTCTTTTTCGCTCGTCGCGATATGCACCTTACCCGCTTGCGTATATTTAATGGCATTCGAGACAAGGTTGACGATAATTTGTCGCACCTTAGTAGGATCGGAAAATATATGTTGTTCGGTAAAGGGGGAGTATTCAAAAATAAGATTTTTTTCTTTGGCGAGTGGTTGCATTTGATTAAATACATCTTTGCATAATCCACTGACGGAAAAGTCGTGAATATCCAGGCTCATTTTTCCGGCTTCGATTTTGGTTATGTCGAGCGTAGAACTGACTTGTTCGTTGAGCTGAATGCCGGCACTTTTAATTAGCTCCAGTTGCTGTAGAGAATTGCGGGGTATGCGTTCACGTAAATCATCGATGAGTAAGTCAGAAAACCCGACAATAGCATTTAGTGGTGAGCGAAGTTCGTGCACCATTTTTGCGTAAAACTCTTTTCTCGCTAGCGAACTTTGTTCGTGTGCAATTCGCTCCGCTTCTTTTTGTGCGGTAATGTCGAAGGCGTAGCCCACCATTGTGGGTTCGTCGTCATTCTCTAAGGTATGGAAATGCCAAAAAAATACGCGGTTCTCAATAGTAACTTCTGTAGTGGAATCGGCGTTTTCGAATTGTGAAAGTCGTTGCCCAATTTCCGCGATATTTTTAGGGATAGCGTTTGCCGTACCAAACTCGTCAAAACCAAATTCTAAGATGAGTTCTTGTAGTGCGCTATTACCAAAAAGCAGTTGCCCGTCCATAACGAATTCGCCGAGCGGTGCGGGACTTTTCTGAACATACTCGGAGAATTTTTCCATCTCGGCTTGGTTGTGTAGGCGAGTGGAATTGTCAATAAAGCTGATGACACGAGTGGCATCTTTGTAGCCCACGGGGATCATTCTAAAGTCGATCGATACGTAGTGGCCGTTTTTATGTTTCCACAGACCCGAAGTCGTTTCAGTGGACGTCTCCCGTGAATGGAGATGGCAGTTTTGTTCGTTGTGTCGGTCGCTGCGGGCATCTGCACATAGTATTTCGTGAGCGTCGATGCCGTAAATTTCTTCACGTGTGAGGCCCAGAATGCTTTGGGCTACAGGCGAAATCTCAACGATCAGGTTGTTTTTATTGAGGCCGATTAATCCGTCGGGCCAATTATTAAACCAGCTGTTTTCAATGTCAGGCATTTAAGAGTAATCGTTTATGATTGGGGTCCGTGGTGTTTATTGGATCGAGCACGCTATCTATTGTTATTGCCGTGAGCGTGTCTTCGCTTCCTTCCGCCAAGTCGATATAGGTAGGAGTATCCAATACTTTCCCCTTGTCGTCGATATGTATTTCTACAAGCGGTAATAGCGGCTTATCCGCAGGCACTTCTCTTACGATTCCCAAGGCCCCATTACTGAGCGTTACTGCGCTAGAAATTGGGTAGACGCCCAGTACGGATATAAGTTGAGCTACTGCGCCTTGGTCGTATATTCCTTTTTGCGCTTCTACGTAAAGCGTACGCAAAGCATTGGTGGGGAGCATGCCGGGTTTGTCTGTGAGTTGATGGACGATTTCATCGTAGTGGTCGACCACGGAAAATAATTTACTCAGCGGGTGTATTTCATCGCTTTTCAACTTTTTTGGGTAGCCTTTACCATTGCAAAGCTCATGGTGTTCCGCGACTATTCGCTGAGTCAGTTCGCTCACATCACATCTTGTGAGCGCACGTACAGCAAGCTCGGTATGTTTTTGAATGAGTTCACGTTCTGCTCTTGTATACGCGGTGCGCTTGCCCATCAATTGAATAGGGATATGGGCCCAGCCTGACTCATGGACCAGTGCGGCAATGCCCAGTGATTCGATATCGTCCTGGGGGATTTTTTGTATTTGTGCGAGGTTGAGTGCAATACAAAACGTACTGAAGGCGTGGTCGGCCATTTTTTGTGTGCGCCGGCTTATGTGGGCCAAATTCAAAAGTGCTTGGTTATGTCTGTCCAGGCTTTCTAGCGTTTGATCTATGACGGGTGTTAATTCTGCCTTATCGAAGGCGTTTCCGGCGCTAAGAGCATCCAATGTTGTGGCGATCGCTTTTTTAACTTTGTCGCGTATATCTGCGGCGCGCTTAATTTCCGTCTCTAGCTGTTTACCTTTTTCTTGCGCATTTAATGGTTTGGCTGGGGTGTGTGTCTCTGTTTCAGGGGCGGGCGCTTGTTCTATTTTTGGTGCTGGCTTTTCGGGTGTTTCAGCGCTTGGTTCGGGTTCTTGAAGGTCGGCCCCTTTGTTTGGGTCGATGACGACGGCTTTCGCTCCGGATTTTTTAAGCTGATCAATTTCCTTCTGAGCCTTAATTAATCGGCTATTGCTGAAAAAAGGACTGTCCATCCATGATATGTCGAGTTCCGTTATGAACATTCCAATCGTCAATCGAGAGATTGGAATTGTTTTCAGGGGTAATTTACTCATGAGGCTGCGAAGTCGTACACCGTAATTTTTATTATGTAATTCAGGTAACGTCGTTGGTCGTTATAGTATAGCAATATGTGAGTAAGGGCGACCAAGTTACAACTCTCGTGACAAATAATGGGGTAGCCATGGGGTTAGGAAAACTCAGGCGTCCATGCCGAATTTTTTGATGTGAAAGTAAGAGGTTAACCGCGCATTTTATCGGCAATAGCGTCTAAATCATCCCCAGATTCAAGAATATTTTCCACGGTAACCCGTGCGGTTTCAGGATCAAGATGTAGATCCGAGAACATTTGATCAGGAATTTCAGTGCCAAGGGAGTCACCAAAACCGAGGTTGGCCAATAGATTCTGCGCAACAAAAACGAGCTTCGCATATTGCTGGTTTTCACCATCAAACCCCGTATTATATTTTTGGCGTAAAGCGGTGACGACTTCGAGCGGCATATTCCAATTATCGAGTAACCATGCGGCAATCTGGTTGCCTGTCACCCCGATAATATGTTGCTCAATCGCGGCGGCGGGCACATGGGGATTTGCCGCAACCATGCGATTAATATTTTCGAAATAGGGCGGGAATATTTCTGCAAGTACCAAGTGGCCAAAATTATTGAGTAAGCCGGACAAGTAAGACATACCGAAACCGGGGCGGTGAGCGCGATCGATACTCGTGACCAAGCCTTCGACTGCGGCGGCGGTGTATACGGCACTGCGCCAATAATTATCTATTTCGCGTTTACTCATGGCTTCCATAGAGAGGGTTTTACCTAAAGACAAACCAAGTGCAAGATTGAGTACCATATCGAAGCCGAGGACGCGCACAATCGCGTCGTGCACGGATTTAATTTTCCCCGGTGCGGAATAATAGGGGGACGCCGCCCAGCTGACGACTTGTGCGGCGAGGCTAGGATCGATTTCGACAATGTTGGTAAGATCACTGATATCCGCATTAGGATCCGCGCGCAATTTAATAATGCGTTGTGCCGTTTCTGGTAACGGGGGAAGCTCTAATGTTTCGTCTAAGCGTTGGCGTATACGACGCTCGGTAAACTTATCGATAGAAGACAGAATTTGGCTTTCGTCTAACGCTGGATCGTGGGTGAGTGTCGGCATTTTTATGCCAAAATTACCTGTTTTTGCTTGGTGAATCATGGAGCCAAATTCATTTTGGGTAAGCTCTAGCACATGGCCAAAGTTACCTGACTCCAACATCAATTGATCCTTCTTCAATAGCGATGATTCAATAAACGTTGGCATACCTTGCCAGCTAGGGATAGCCGGGATGGTGGATAATTCGTATTTATTGATAAGCGGCCGGATTTCGGATGCAACAACCGCCTCAAAGCGACGACCGAACTGACGGAACATCGCATCTAAATCTAGGATATGGTCGGCGGGAAGCAGTACCTGTACACGTCCTTTAGCGTCTTGCACGAGCATCGATTTGACGAGGCATGGCGCTTTTTGTCCAGAAACTAAGGTCAGTTTGGCTTGGTTATCAAACTTAGTCACATTAAATTGGACGTTTTGGCTTTCGAGTATGGCTAATACGCTCGTTGGTACAGACACATCGTACTCCTTAAAATTGTCGTTTGGTTCAGTTGGTCGGTGGCGATGACGGCGTGTACCTCGTTAGCCGAAAGAATCCGCGAGAGCACTATAAAGAATAGCTTCGGATCTCGGCTTCGCTAGTGTCGACACTTCTATACTTTCAGTTTATGCCAATTAGCGCGTATTTTTCTGACAAGAGTTAGACTGAATAGCTTTATTATTTCCGTAATACTGGGGAAATGATCATAAATTCAGGGAGGAAGGTTGGCGCGTAAATTGTTATGGGCCGGGCCGGTATAACGGTGCTTTAGGCGTTTGCATAGTGCTGGTTGTTGCCGATCCAGCGTGCGATCAGCTTTTCGGCGACATCGGGTTGGCGCTCAAGTAATTGTTGGCCCGTTTCGTGGACGAGGGGGTGAAGGTGGGCGTGATTTTGGGCATCGGCGATGCGGTAGCTCATATCCCCGGTTTGCCGGGTGCCTAACAGCTCGCCTGGGCCACGCAGTTCCAGGTCTCTTTCGGCGATTGCGAAGCCATCGTTGGTTTCTCTCATAACCTGTAAGCGCTCTTTGGCTTGTTGAGAGAGCTTTTCCCCATAGAGCAGCACGCAATGACTTGCGGCGCTGCCTCGCCCCACGCGTCCACGCAGTTGGTGCAGTTGGGCCAGCCCTAAGCGTTCTGGATTTTCGATGATCATTAGGCTGGCGTTGGGTACATCAACACCCACCTCAATTACGGTGGTGGCGACAAGTAACTGAATGTTGCCCGCCTTGAATTCGGCCATCACCGTTTCTTTTTCTGCAGATTTTAATCGACCATGTACGAGCCCGACCTGAATGCCTGCCAAGCTAGTTTGCAATAACGCGAACGTTTCTTCTGCATTGGCTACAGAGAGTGTTTCAGACTCTTCCACGAGCGGGCACACCCAATAGGCTTGCGCGCCTTCATCACATGCCTTACGGATTCGCTCTACGAGTGTGGGCTTTTTGCTTTGGCTAACCAAGGCCGTTTGGATAGGGGTGCGCCCTGGGGGCAATTCATCGATAACGGAATAGTCCAATTCCGAATACGCGGTCATTGCGAGTGTGCGGGGAATTGGGGTTGCCGTCATCACCATTTGATGGGGGAGCATGCCGTCTTCGGTGAGCGCTCTTAAGCTCAAACGTTGGTCGACGCCAAAGCGATGTTGCTCGTCAATGATGGACAGTCCGAGGGATTTAAATTTCACATCGTCCTGGAATAAGGCGTGAGTACCCACAACGATATTCGCGTCGCCGCTGGCGAGGTCGAGCAATGCTTGTTTGCGTTCAGAGGCTTTAAGTTTGCCGACCAACCAAACTACTTTTAAGTCGAGAGGTGAACACCATTGTGAAAAATTTCGAAAATGCTGTTCGGCCAAAATTTCGGTGGGTGCAACAATCGCGACCTGAAATCCAGATTGTGCAACGTCGGTTGCGGCTAATGCGGCGACCAAGGTTTTACCTGAGCCAACATCACCCTGCACCATGCGCAGCATGGGTACACCTTCGCTGAGGTCACGGCGAATTTCAGCGGCAACGCGTATTTGCGCGCCGGTTAATGAAAAGGGTAATTGGTGTAGCAGTTCATCGGCTAATGTGTGAGCGCCCGAAATAATAGGGGCGCGATAGTGTTGTACCTGGAGCCGAATTTGTTGGCGAACCAGAAAGTGTGCAACCAGCTCTTCAAAAGCCAAACGAAGTTGGCAAGGGTGGACGCCATTCATGATCTGTTCGACGGGGGCGTCCGGCGGAGGAAAATGCAAAAACGTTAAGGCTTCGCTTAATGAGGTAACGCCGAAGTGTTTATTTAAGCTGGGTGGAAATAAATCATCAGGCATGTGGCTAGCGAGATTCGCCACTGCTTGTTCCGTAAGTTTACGCAGGCGGGCTTGGCTTAAACCTTCCGTTAGCCCGTACACCGGGGTGAGGGATTCGTCCACCGGTGTGGGTGCAGCGCTATCGATAAAATCATATTCCGGATGGTAAAACTCTATTCCTTTTGCGCCGACTCTTGGATCACCATAACAACGAAGTTCTCGGCCCGGTTCAAAATTATTTTTCTGTGCCGCATTAAAATGATAAAAGCGTAAGCAGGTTGAACCACTATTGTCTTCGATTGTGACGGCTAAACTTCTGCGTTTGCCAAAAATAATTTGCGCGTTGCGAACGCGGCCCTGAATCACCACGCTGGTATTTGTGCGTAACGCATGGATAGGTGTAATACGTGTACGATCTAAATACCGAATGGGCAAATGAAAAAGCAAGTCTTGTACATTATAAACACCGAGCTTCGACAGCGTCTCTTTTAGTTTCGCACCCACGCCGGAAAGCGTCGTGATGTCGAGGCTAGTGAGAGCGTTATTGGTGGCATTACGTGTCATTTTGCAGCGACGCTTCTGTGCTTCTGTTTAGCGTGTTACAACGCCCGATTGTTTAATGGCTTCGCGCACGGCATCAATCGCCTTAAGACGTGGAAAGCTAGCGCGCCATGCAAGTGCGACAGTACGCCTTGGAACAGGATCTGCAAATGGTCGTGTGACTAACAGCTCAGATGATGTATGGCCGGCTTTCGCCGCTGACTCAGGAAGAATTGTAATGCCAAGGCCGGAAGCCACCATATATTTTAACGTTTCCAAAGAGCTGCCTTCCGCAGCGGTGCGTATTTTTCCCTGAGGATCATCAATAGAAGGTTTTAGGTTGGGGCAGGCTTCTAACACTTGGTCCCGAAAACAATGTCCAGTGCCTAACAGCAGTACGTTGTAATCGTTAAGTTGATCCGGGTGGATCGCCGTCTCGTTTGCGAGCGGGTGTTTTTTATCCATAAGGATGACGAAGTTTTCGTCGTAAAGCGCTTGGGTGACCACGTCAGATTCTGTGAAAGGCAGCGCGACAACAATGGCATCCAAGTCACCGTGACGAATACGCTTGCGCAAATTAGCGGTGTAACTTTCCTCAATGTATAACGGCATGTCGGTTGCGGTCTTTTGCATTGCAGGGATAAGTTTGGGGAATAAATAAGGCCCAATGGTAAAAATGGCGCCCAAATGAAAAGGACTTGTCAGCTGATCTTTACCAGAATTTGCGATGTCTTTAATCGCGGCGGCTTGTTCTATGACACGCTGAGCCTGCTCGATTACCTGTTCACCGATGGGTGTAGGGCTAACCCGTGTTTTGGAGCGCTCGAAAAGAGCGGTGCCTAATTCCTCTTCCAGTTTTTTTACCGCGATACTGAGGGTGGGTTGTGATACGTTACAGCGATCGGCTGCACGCCCAAAATGTTGCTCTTGAGCGAGCGTTACAATGTAGCGAAGTTCGGTAAGGGTCATAGTATATGTCGCTAAAACTATCAGCTTTGACTGGTTAATAAATTTAACTTAAGAGTATTCCTTATTTGACGAAGAAAAAACACCTTTTTATTGGTTTTGGCGATATCGCTTCCCGTTGTGCCAAGGCGCTTATTGCGCAAGGGGACGACGTCGTAGGCGTTGCGCGAACACCTCGTTGCGAAGACGACGGTTTATCCTTCATTACGGGTGATGCAAAAAATACACAGGTATTGGCACGTATCGGTGATCAGCGGTTCGAATCAGCGGTGATTACACTCACACCAAACGGCTATACCGAAGCAGATTATCGCGTGTGTTATTACGATACGTGTAAGGCATTGTTGTCTTTATGGGCTGAGCATCATAATGCGCCCAATAAAATCCTGTTTGTATCGAGCACCAGCGTATACCCTCAGGCAAATGGTGAAATCATTGATGAAACAAGCTTTTCTGAACCCAGCTCCCCCACGGCCAAAGTATTGCGTGAAACAGAAGCTTTATTTTTAGCGAGTGGGTTACAGACATCCATTATTCGTTTTTCCGGAATTTATGGCCCCGGACGAGACTATCTATTACGGCAAGTAAAAAAGGGACTTGGTGGAACAGATCAGTATACAAATCGGATACACGTGGAAGACTGTTGTGGTGTGATTTGCCATTTAATCGTTCAAGAAAGGTTGGAAGATATCTACTTGGCCACGGATGATTGCCCTGTGAGCAGCAAGGATATTCGTGAGTGGCTGGCGGAGAAGTTGGGGATGGACAGTGACAGCTTGACCGCCCCAGAGAAGCTGGGGCGTGGTGGTAGTAAGCGCTGTAGTAACCACAGATTGAAGTCGGCAGGGTATGAATTTAAATACCCCGATTATAAAAACGGGTATAGCCAAACAGTAAGCGTTTTTCTGACGTCTGATAAGCTCGGTGGATAGCGCTTAGCTAAGGTTTGATAGAGGCTTGTCTAAAAAAATGATTATTTAAAGATATAAGGAGGCAGAAAAATGATATACCCAATGTTTGCAATGGTGATGATAACGATTGGTATAGGGCTTATTGCATTTGTTGTACGAATTAAAAGTGTTAAGAGCGGTGAAGTGAGAGTGCGCGCCTATAAACTGATGGGGAGTGAAGAATATCCTGAGGGAGTCGTAAAAACGACGCGCTGCCTTAATAACCAATTTGAGATACCGGTATTATTTTATGTGGGATGCTTGGCCTACCTCTCGTTGGAGGTTCTGAGTGGTTTGGGCCTTGTATTTGCCTGGGCATTTGTGGGGCTTCGTGTAGTCCATGCGTATATCCTGATGACGTATAACCACCTGCTACATCGTTTGGTGGTGTTCTGGATGTCTGTGTTGATGGTGTTGTGTCTTTGGGTGCAATTGATCCTTAAGGTTGCCTAACTACATGATCAGTTTTAAACGTTTTTAGATTAACGAGATGTGTATTAAATGAAAGACATTGAAATATCAAAAGAGCCCGTCGAACTATATAAAATCTTAAAGTTCGAAGGGTTGGCGGCCAGTGGGGCAGAAGCCAAGTTAGTCATTGCTGATGGGCTGGTAAGTTTAAATGGCGCGATTGAAACACAAAAACGGAAAAAGGTAGTTTCCGGTGATGTGATTGAATTTAACGGTGAGAAATTCAACGTTATGTTTAATGCATAGCGGGTTTGATTTCTCTAGTATTGAATAAAAAGTAGATATAGATAATGAATGATAGTGGTTTTGACGAAATAGTAACGTTAGATTGCGAAGCGCGATATGAAATTTTTCTTGATATGGTCGCGGAAGAGCGGGAAATATGGATTCTGGTCAACGAGGATAAACAGTTCCTAAAGATATATTCGAAAGAAGACGAGAGTGAGTTTTTACCTGTATGGCCTCATGCAGATTTTACACGCGCATACAGTAGTGATGCCTCAGAAAAACTATCCCCTAAATGCATCTCTGTTCCTGAGTTTTTTTCTAAATGGGTGTCTGGATTAGAAGGCGACGAGTTAAAAGTTGGTGTGTTTCCGAATTCTGGATCAGATGTGTGGGTGATGGCGCCGTCTGAGTTGAAGAGCGATCTTCAAGATGAGTTTGACGCAGGTTTTTAAGTAACACACGGATTGTTTCAATGTTAAGAGTAAAGTATGTCAGATAAATTTTTCTTTAAGGGGCGGCAGGATGCTCGTCAAAATCATGTCAAGTTTGGCTATAAAACCAAAGCGGATGTAAAAGTTGGCAGTAAAAAAAATCCGCTAACACTAGTGGTGAAGAGCGAGCAGCGCAGGAAAGAGGTTGAGGTCATGGTGAGTGATGCTGGTCTGTATGCCGACATTTCCATCGCTAGTGGTGATGATGTGAGTGAAAATATTGCAGAGTTGAGTGTGTTGTTAGAAAAACATGAAACGATTACACGTGAAAAAACGCCTGCACGTAATGATCCATGCAGTTGTGGCAGTGCCAAGAAATATAAAAAGTGTTGCGGTTGACCTATGAGCAAAGAGCAGCCTAACAACCCTTTACACGGGCTCACTTTAGAAAAAGTTTTGACAGAGCTTCAAGGTCGTTATGGTTGGGAGGGCTTGTCCGTCCGGATCAATATTAATTGTTTTAAGAAAGATCCCTCAATTAAGTCTTCATTGAAGTTTTTACGAAAAACCCCTTGGGCCAGAGATAAAGTTGAAAGTCTATATATAGCCACTTTTTGTAAGATGTCCTCATGAATGAATTGAGTGTTGTTGTTGGGCAGTTTGGAGAGCATGCATGAAACACGATTTACCATTGCCAGAAGATAAAAAACTATGTGTGACGTATCGGGTGGAGCCCGGTTGCTTGGGACCGGAAGGCGCAAAACATGTTGTAGGGTTTTGTGAGTATGCGCAGAAAAATATTCAATCATTGGATGCCGATTATATTTCATGGACTATAACCCCAAGAAATGATAAGTCCTTGCCCGAAATGCAATATAACGTGGTGGGAAAACGGATGAATCATGCTCAGGCGGAGAAGTACTTGGCGGTGTTTGATAAAAGCTTAGATGAATTCGAAGGCCATCTGGAAGACAAATTGGCGGAATTTATCGGTACTTTTATGGGGCACTAAGCGATCGTATTCGTAACGTAAAAATGATTTTTCAGTGTGTGATTATCTTTTTGGGTTGAAATAACTAATAGCGGTTATAGGGAAAAATATGAAATATCTAGTAATAGTGTTATGTCTTGTTGCGCCAGCTCTGTGGGCTGAAGGAAAGCCCCTTGATAAAGCTGTGGTCCAATCGTTTTATGCGACGGTGGAAAAAATCGATATGTTGGAGGACAAGTTCCCACAAATATTTGAGAAAGCGGACAAGTTCTCCATGGCGGATCAGGAAAAAGCGATTAGATTGATAGAAAAGTCGAAGGCCTACCCCGATGTTAAGAAAGCGCTAGCGAACTCAGGGTTTAAAGATCTAAACGAACTATATGATATTTCTATGAGATTTATGGGGGCTATCTATGCAGTCCAGTTAGAAAAAATGCCCGCGGGTGTCAACCCGGATGCGATGACGAAATCACTAGAGCATAACATTAAGCTGATGAAAGAAAGCGGTGCACCAGCGCAGATGATTACCGGTATGGAAGCATCTTTGGCAGAAAGTAGAGCGCAAAGTAAAGATATGGCGTTTGCAATGTCTAAAGCGAGTGATGCGGACAATCAATTTGTTAGAAATAACTTGGCGTGGGTAATGACGTTAATTCCGGATGAAGATGAAGAGGATGGCATGGGCGGTACGTATTCTGATGAGGATTACTAGGTGGTCTTCCATTCAAGCGGCAGGCCAGGTGTATCGATATGAATAAAGAGGTTCAGTTTAAATTTGATTCATACCCCGATGTTGTTCGGCCAAAAATGATGGCATTACGTGAACACATATTGGATGTTGCTGAGAATACCGAGGATGTGGGTGGTTTGGTTGAGACGCTCAAATGGGGCGAACCTGCGTATTTAACGGCTGCGACTAAAAGCGGCACGACCATTCGGATAGATTGGAAGCCCAATAAGCCGGATCAATATGCTATGTATGTTAATTGCCGTACATCACTTGTGGATACATATCGATCATTATTTCCCGAGCTATCTTATGACGGCGATAGAGCGATTGTTTTCGATGTAAAGGCGAGTTTGCCAGAAAATGAATTGAGAACATGTATTAAGATGGCGCTTAGATATCATTTAGATAAGCACATATAGAGCGCGCACCTTTTTTAATCAGTGTTGAACGTCTTTACGTATGAATGTCGATCAAATGATGCAGTTTTGTAGGTCCTTTCAAGGCGTAGTTGAGCGTGAAAGTGGGCCTCCGGCAAATGTATTATCTTTTTTGGTGGGCAATAAAAAATTTGCATACTTTAAGACAAGTGACCCAGAAAAATGGCGCTTTAGTATTCGTGTTCTTCCCGAAAGATTTTTAGAGCTGACCGATCAGCCAGGGATAAAG
Source organism: Agarilytica sp. (assembly GCA_045430345.1). Taxonomy (GTDB): domain Bacteria; phylum Pseudomonadota; class Gammaproteobacteria; order Pseudomonadales; family Cellvibrionaceae; genus Agarilytica. The sequence goes on from JAILXT010000003.1 coordinate 159,803, forward strand.
CCCGCTCGCTATATGCATCGCTTTCATTGGGTTACCGTGGTTGATGTGAGTTCAGTGGATTCTGCGCATCTCAAGGCGCTTGTCAGTGGTTCATATACCAAGGCTTTTTCTGGTTTGCCTAAAAAGGCGCAGGCAATCATAAATAATGAGTAAGTATTCTACCTAGGCATACTGATAATATGCTTTTTCGGTGTGGATATTTTTTTAAGCTACGTTGATGACACGATAGAGGTAAATATGGAAATGAAAAAATCAGATAGAGTTGAGATTGTTGGCTTCGTTATGGTGTTGCTTATGGCGGTGCTACAAGGGTTCTACGCGGTATATGCGTATCTTGATCCGATAGCCTTTTCTGAGTTGCGGGGTACGAGCTTGCTCGCCGGTGATGAAGATTGGGTGCAAGTATATGCATCTCGAACGTTATTTATCGCGCTTCTTATTGGGTGTTTACTCTATCTTAAGCATTACAAAATACTTATGTTGACCGCGTTGCTGGGTATTGTAATGCCCCTTACTGATGGCGTTTTGGCGTATATGTCCCTGGCACCCACTAAAGTTGTAACAAAGCACGCGCTTACTGTCATATATTTGCTTGTGACATCTTTTGTTTTGTATAGGCTTGTATGCCGGCAAGCGCTTGATCACTAAGTTTTTGGATTTTGTCTTTTCGAGAATATTAGACTTGTATCTATAAGGAGTTTTAGTTATGTCTCTCACAACAACAGGCATTGATCACGTTAATCTACAGGTAAATAATCTAGACGTATCGAAAAAGTTTTGGAAGTCGCTGTTGGGCTTTGAGTTGTTAGAAGATATCCCCGAGCAAAAGGGTGTGATCATTGGTAATTTAAAGGCGAAACTCGCGTTGTATGAAAATGCCTCGCTAGGTCGCCCGGAGAAGCGTGGGTTTTCTCATCTGTGTTTTCATATATCTGATTTTCATCAAGCGGTTTCATTGTGCAACGATCTATCCACCTCCATCCTTTATGACGGAATTGTTGAGTGGCCGCAATCAAAGTCTTTATATATTGAGGATCCCAATGGCTATGAAATTGAACTCACCGATACTTGGGGCGGAGCACTTACTTAGGTGTTGAATAATTAGTGTGAAAGAATGTAATCAATGCGGGAAGTGCTGCACAAAATATAGCAACGGTGGCTTGTCGGCTTCGCCGAACGAGATAGAGCTGTGGGAGCTTTTCAATCCAGACATACATCGCTATGTGAAAGACGGTAAAATCTGGATGGATCCGGGGACTGGGAAGCAAATTGAGCTATGCCCTTGGTTACGTAGATCACCGGATCAAGGGGTGTACACCTGTGATATTTATTACGATCGCCCTGAAGATTGCCGACACTACCCAGTGACCATTGAGCAAATGGTAAAAGATGAATGTGAAATGTTAGAAGTGAAAGATTTAGCTGCGCCAAAGAAAGCGCAGAAAAACTTGGATAGGTTGATGGCCGACAGTCGATCGCCGGTAGAGTAGTGTTTAGGCTTATACATTTTTTATTGGAGGGATTTAGATGAATTTAGAAAAATCGAAAAAACGCATTGCCAAAAAAATAAAAATGGGATTTCAAGGTTATCCCCAAATTGCGATCTCCTATTTAAATGACGAAAGCGACGCCGCCAGTGAAGTTATAGTTAAATTTATTGCTGAAGAAGGCGCAGAGTCGATGGAAGAACGCTTTCAATGTAAGTCAGATGCGCGGGAGGATGAAGTGATTCAGTCTGCCATCGTGAAAATGATTGAGCGTTCTGAAGCTAAGACGGTCGTTCTTTTATAGTGCATATCCTTCGGACGGGAGGCTTATTGTAATAGGTGCGATGTGAGCCGTTTCTTATTTGCTACCCATTGGGGGCGGAACATTTAGATATTTATATTCTTGTTGATTTCGGTGACAAAATTTCTGTATTTAGTTTTCGCTTCACATTTTTAGCATATTTCTCGCTATTGTTTTGTGCTAGCTTATGGCCCCATTATCCACTCGTTATTTAATTCTCATAAAGATAAAAAGGTCGACGAATGTCTGAAGCAACATTGCCTTCACCCAAACACCGAAGTGTAGAAGAAACGAATCTGTCGCAGGCATTATTTAACAAAATTTTGTGCCCTAATATGCGTACTGGCATTCGTATGGGGCTTCTCAATCCTGATGCAGAAGGCTGGGTTGCTCAGCAAGATGTTCGTGCATACCTTGAATATATCGGTTTGGTGCCGAATACAAAGGTAGAGGATCTGCTGATTGATACTGGTGAGAGTGCGCCAGAAGAGAAGAAGCCTGGCTACGTTAATTTGACGGCATTTGAAGGCACGTTTTTAGATCATGGAAGTTCGAGTGGTATTCTAAACAACCCCGAAGGGTTTTCAGAGAAGCGCTTAAAGCTTCTGGAAAGTTATGCGCGAGATAATGGCCGTTTATATAAAGAAGACTTTGCTTTAGCCATTAATGCGTTTAATCAGTGCCCGGTTAAATTTAAGTCTTTCCTGGGGACAAATGTGTTGTCGTTTGAGTTTGCCGGGTTTTTAGAGCTTTTTGGTAGAACGGATCCCGAAACTTCAAAAAAGTATTTTGATGTGGAGGACGTTGTTAGCTTATGGAAAGACAATAAATTTCCTGATGGCTGGGAAAAACCAGAGAAAACATACTATGGCTCATGGCCGGCATTTTCGAAGTATGTCGCAATGATGTGGACACGAGTTAAAGTGGGCTGGTGGCGAACTAAGCCGTAGTTTTTCGGGTTAATCCAAAATACCAAGTGCTTCCCAAAGTGAATCAATTTTTTCTTTTACTTCCTCGGGCATAGCGATTGTTGTGCCCCATTCTCGGTTGGTTTCACCGGGCATCTTGTTTGTGGCATCAATGCCCATTTTTGATCCTAAGCCAGAAACGGGCGAGGCAAAATCCAAATAGTCGATGGGGGTGTTGTCGATCATCGTCGTGTCTCGAGTCGGGTCGACGCGCGTGGTGATCGCCCATATAACGTCTTGCCAATCCCGCGCATTAATATCGTCGTCAGTCACGATGACGAACTTCGTATACATAAACTGCCGTAAGAAAGACCATACGCCCATCATGACGCGCTTAGCATGACCAGGATATTGCTTCTTCATTGTCACGATCGCCATGCGGTAGGAGCAACCTTCTGGCGGCAAATAGAAATCGACAATTTCGGGAAATTGTTTTTTCAGTAGTGGGACAAATACTTCGTTAAGAGCCACGCCTAAAATGGCGGGCTCGTCGGGTGGTCGCCCAGTGTATGTGCTGTGATAAATCGGGTCTTTACGGTGAGTAATTTTTTCCACTGTAAAAACAGGGAAGCGATCAACTTCGTTGTAATAGCCGGTGTGATCGCCGAAAGGCCCTTCATCGGCCATCTCGCCGGGTGCGATATGGCCTTCCAAAACAAATTCAGCGTGAGCAGGCACTTGTAAGTCATTGGTGAGGCTTTTACCGACTTCGGTTTTGTTGTTACGTAATAAACCGGCAAAGGCGTATTCACTGAGTGTATCGGGTACCGGCGTAACTGCCCCCAAAATTGTGGCGGGATCTGCGCCTAGGGCTACGGAGACGGGAAAATTTTCACCTGGGTGTGCGGCTTGCCATTCTTGAAAATCTAACGCGCCGCCGCGATGGCTGAGCCATCGCATAATTAATTTGTTTTTACCGATGAGTTGCATACGGTAAATGCCAAGGTTCTGCCGTTCTTTATTTGGGCCTTTGGTCACGACCAATGGCCAAGTGACGAGGGGGCCAGCATCGCCGGGCCAGCAGGTTTGTATAGGAATTTTATTCAGGTCTACATCGTCGCCGGAGATAACGACTTGTTGGCAAGGGGGCTTGGATATTTGTTTGGGCGACATGGCCAGTACGCGTTTGAATATGGGCATTTTGCTCCATGCATCGCGCAGGCTTTTGGGTGGCTCGGGTTCTTTTAAAAATGCGAGCAGTTCCCCAACGTCTCTTAGGGAATCAATATTCTCTTGGCCCATGCCGAGGGCGACACGTTCTGGCGTGCCAAATAAATTGCCGAGTAGTGGTGTTTCGTGCCCGATAACGTTTTCAAACAAAAGGGCTGGGCCTTTCGCGCGAAGGGTGCGGTCGCAAATTTCGGTGATTTCTAGATTACAATCGACGGGGTGTTGGATGCGTTTCAGCTGCCCGCGTTCTTCGAGCAGCTGAATGAATTCTCTGAGGTCTTTGAATTGCATGAGCAGGCGCTAAGCAAATCAAAATAGCACGAGTGCTATTTTGATTTCATAGATAGGAAGAATTCGTTGTTGGATTTAAAGCCTTTGAGGCGATCCAGCAAGAACTCGGTTGCACCAGTGTCTTCCATATCGTGAAGAAGTTTCCGCAAGATCCAAACCCGTTGCAGTTCATCTTCTTTCATTAATAGGTCTTCGCGGCGAGTGCCAGAGCGACGCACGTTAATGGCAGGGTATACGCGTTTTTCCGCAATTTTTCGGTCCAGATGTAACTCTTGGTTACCGGTACCTTTAAATTCTTCGTAAATAACTTCGTCCATTTTTGAGCCGGTATCGATCAGTGCGGTTGCAATGATGGATAGGCTGCCGCCTTCTTCGATGTTACGCGCGGCACCGAAAAAGCGCTTAGGGCGCTCAAGTGCGTGAGCATCGACACCGCCGGTTAATACTTTACCGGATGATGGGATAACCGTGTTGTATGCGCGAGCAAGACGTGTCACGGAGTCGAGCAAGATAACGACATCTTTTTTGTGTTCGGCTAAACGTTTAGCGCGTTCGATTACCATCTCTGCAACTTGTACGTGACGTGCGGGTGGCTCGTCGAAGGTCGAGGCGACTACTTCGCCTTTTACTGAGCGACGCATCTCCGTTACTTCTTCTGGACGTTCATCGATAAGTAAAACGATGAGGTAGCATTCGGGACTGTTGCGCGTGATGGCCTGCGCAATGTTTTGCATCATGATCGTTTTACCGGCTTTAGGCGGTGCGACGATGAGTCCGCGCTGGCCTTTGCCGATGGGGGCGACCAAATCAATAATTCGCCCGGTCAAATCTTCTGAGGATCCGTTTCCTGATTCGAGCACGATGCGCTCGTTAGGAAATAGTGGTGTTAAGTTTTCAAACAGAATTTTGTTTTTTGAGTTTTCAGGTTTGTCGAAATTAATTTCGTTAACCTTGAGCATGGCGAAATAACGTTCGCCTTCTTTTGGCGGGCGAATTTTCCCGGCAATGCTATCGCCTGTACGTAAATTAAAACGTCGTATTTGGCTGGGGGACACATATATGTCGTCTGGGCCGGCTAAATAGGATGCACCAGCGGAGCGTAAAAAACCAAAACCGTCTTGAAGAATCTCAAGTACGCCGTCACCGTAAATGTCCTCACCGCTACGTGCATGTTTCTTTAGGATATTGAAAATGACGTCTTGTTTTCGAGAACGAGCAAGATTTTCCATGCCCATTTCTTTCGCGATATTGATCAGTTCTTCGATCGGTTTTGTTTTGAGGTCGGTGAGGTTCATACGTGTAGGTGTTTCCGTAGATGGTTCTTCAGAGAACGCAGAGTCTAGAGTTAATTGTTGTGGAGTTTGGTTTTTCTGACGCAAAATATTTGATCGACGTAGTGGAAAGGGCGAGGTTGAAATTTTTTAGTGGGTCATGTGCCCGATCGCATGAGCGTTACACCATTACCGAATACCAAAGCATTTAAACTTAAAAATGAAGAAAAAAGGAAGGTAAGACGGGTGTGTTCGATCGTTGGATAAGGGCAGTATAGCCACTAATTAATCGTTGTGCAAAGAATCGAAAGCGACTTTTTCACGGTTTTTAATAAACGGAAGGTTTTTTGCGCTTTTTTTGCAAAGGTTTTGCTTTCGCTCCGGTGCTTTTTCGACAAAACACCGGAGCAGGGCAAATCGCTTTATTGGCTAGATTCAATAAATTCTTTTAATTGAGGCTTAGATAGTGCACCTACTTTCGTGCCTTCTGCATTGCCATCTTTAAATATCATTAGCGTTGGGATACCGCGAATGTTGAATTTCGTGGGCGTTTCTTTGTTGGCATCAACGTCCATTTTACAGATTTTGATCTTGCCTTCATATTCTTTCGCAAGTTCGTCAAGAACTGGGGCAATCATCTTGCATGGTCCACACCATGCCGCCCAAAAATCAACCAGAACTGGACCCGTTGCCGAGAGTACGTCTTCATCAAAGCTGGAATCGCTGACGTGTACAATCGCGTCACTCATATTTTTTCTCCGGATCGTTAATACTTAAAGCCGCCAATGATAAGGATAGTCGACAACCCTGACAATAGGTACGTCGGATGTCCTTAGACAGATTGGCACTGGATGGAACCTATATCGGGCCATGAAGGGAATATTTCAAGGCCATGTAATCGATGTTAACGGGTTCTAGGGCACCTCAGTTGAAAGCTGGGCCAATAATTCGGCTTGTGACGATATACCTTCTTTGGTCTCTACTTGGGTGTAATTGCCCTCGCTGTCGAGGGTCCAGCGCAGTTTATCGTCGGCAATATGGAGCAGCAGTCCGTCAATCACTCGTTGGATTTGCGGCGCAGAGAGTACGGGGAATGCGGTTTCTACCCGGTGATTGAGGTTTCGCTCCATGAGATCTGCACTGGCGCAGTAGACCGGGTTTTCCGCATGGGCGAAATAGTAGACACGAGTGTGCTCTAAAAATCGGCCCACGATGGAATGCACGCGAATATTGTCCGAGACGTTGGGAATCCCGGGTTTAAGGCAGCACATGCCTCGAATAATGAGATCGATTTCGACCCCCGCTTGGGAGGCTTTGTAGAGGCTTTGGATTACCTTAGGTTCGGTGAGGCCGTTACATTTCAGAATAATACGGCCATTTTTGCCCTCTTTCTGAGCTTTTATCTCACCGTCGACCATTTTGAGTAACTGGCGCTTCAGGGTGAATGGGGCGTGTAAGAGTTTATCCATGCGCTCCGTTTTACCCATGCCCGTGAGTTGTTGAAAGACGCGGTGTACGTCCTCTCCGGTATCGGGATTGGCGGTGAGAATAGAATAGTCGGTATATAAGCGGGCATTACCACTGTGATAGTTGCCTGTGCCGAGGTGCACATAGCGCCGTAATTTATCCCCTTCTCGCCGAACAATAAGGACCATCTTTGCGTGTGTTTTATAGCCCACAACCCCATAAACCACGACCACGCCCGCTTCGTGGAGGCGGCTGGCGAGTTCAAGGTTTTCTTCCTCGTCGAATCGGGCTCTAAGCTCTACAACCGCCGTGACTTCTTTCCCGTTGCGTGCCGCATCGACCAACGCGTCCACGATGGCGGAATGTGTTCCGCCTGAACGATAGAGGGTTTGTTTGATCGCTACGACGTGGGGGTCTTTTGCGGCTTGGCGGAGGAGCTGTATGACTGGTGAAAAACTTTGGTAGGGGTGCAGCAGCAAGTAATCCTTGCGGGATACCGCATCAAATATATTGTCTTTGCGGCTCAACCCTTTGGGCATGCTGGGGGTAAAGGCAGGGTAGAGCAGTTCGGGTTGATCAACTGCCGAGAGCACGTTAAACAGGCGCTTGAGGTTTACTGGGCCGTTTACTCGGTATAGCTCTTGTTCGGTAAGCCCCACTTCTTTGAGTAGGAAGTCAGTCAGTTCTTGCGGGCAGTTGTCGGCCACCTCTATGCGCACGGCGGTGCCGAAGCGCCGAGAGTGCAGTTCGCCTCTGAGTGCGCGCGCGAGATCAGCGATCCCTTCAACATCCACATCGAGATCGGCATTGCGTGTAATGCGGAATTGGTAGCAGCCACGTATTTTCATGCCGGGGAATAGGCGGTCAGCATGGGCGTGTATCATCGATGAGAGGAAGACAAAGTTGTAGCCGGATTCGCTGAGTTCCTTGGGCAGCTCGATCAGCCGGGGCAGGGAGCGCGGCGCCGGGACAACAGCGTAGTTGAGGTCGCGGCCAAAGGCGTCGTTGCCGTCGAGCTCCAATATGAAATTCAGGCTTTTGTTTACCAGGCGTGGAAAAGGATGAGCGGGGTCGATACCGATGGGGCTGATAATAGGGAGAATATCGCGCTCGACGTAAGCTTCGATCCATTCGGCTTGTTCTTCTGTCCATTGGCTGCGGCGCAAAAAATGAATACCTTCTTTTTCTAAGGCCGGCATAAGCACGTTGTTGAGGGTTTCGTATTGATCATCGACGATTTTATGGCAAATTTGGCTGATTTCACGGAGTACGTCTTCTGCATGGCGCCCGTCTGGCCCGACCGTTTCACGCTCAAACTTAATGCTCTGCATAAGGCCGGCCACGCGAATTTCGAAAAACTCATCGAGGTTGGAGCTAAAGATAAGGAGATACTTGAGGCGCTCCAGTAGCGGGTGGCTCTCGTTCATGGCCTGGGCGAGCACCCGTTCGTTAAATGCCAAATGGCTGGTTTCACGGTTTAAATAAAATGAAGGATCATCGACAGGCTTGGTTTCTTCTGCGGCAAGCGCTGTTACGTTGGCGGGTAATTCTTTCATCTATACGTATTTCCACTTGGGCAAATCTGTCATTATATGAAGCGTAACATTACAGTTTTTATACAGCACGGGATCAACGCCGGTATGTAAGTGCTTAGTTCTTTGGAAGCCCCTTTATACGGCCCTTTGTGCTAGATGCGCGTCATGTTTCCGTGATACTAATGTGACGCCAAAATTCCTTTAGATAAATAGTATGTGTGTTACTAGTCGCTAGCGATAAATAGGCGCTGCTTCTATCAGTTTAGCGCGATCTCAATGAAGAGATACGTCGTATTGCCATGAAACGAGATGTTGAGAGTTATATGCCCCCAAAAAGAGTAATTGTTCTGGCCTTGGTTGTTGCCGCCGTTCTGGTGTTTTGGTGGTTTGATCTCGCGCAGTATTTTGAATTAGCACGCTTACAGTTGTGGGTGGAGGAGAACCCCCTGCAAGCCGGTGCGGCGTTTGCTCTGCTCTACATGTTGGTGGCAAGTTTAAGCTTGCCTGGGGTGGGGCCGTTGTCCTTGGCGGCGGGTGCTGTATTTGGTTTGTGGTTCGGTGTATTGATCGTGTCGTTTGCAAGTTCAATTGGTGCAACGATTGGTATGTTGATTTCCAGGACGCTTTTGCGGGATTGGGTGCACAAACACTTTTCAAAGGCATACGACAAAGTAAATGAGGGGATTGAACGAGATGGGGTTTTATTTCTGGTTACCTTACGCTTAATTCCTCCGATTCCTTTCTTTATCATCAACTTGGTTTTTGGTCTCACGGATATGCGGGCCAGAACGTTTTATTTATTTAGCCAAATCGGTATGTTACCTGCGACTTTTTTATTCATAAATGCGGGTGCTAGCCTGGGCACGGTTGAAAATATCTCCTTCTTTGAGATATTTAAACCCGAAGTGATATTGTCCTTTGCTGCACTGATCGCCTTCCCATTTATCATAAAAGCGGTGATGAAATATCTAGGATATTCAGACCGATCAATTGATTCTGAGTAAGTCATGTTGAGAACTTTTTGGCGAAAAAAATACGATGCAAACCTTGTGGTGATTGGTGCGGGTGCTGCCGGTTTGGTGAGCGCTTATATTGCCTCGGCGGTAAAAGCGAAAGTATTTCTGATCGAAAAGCATTTGATGGGCGGCGATTGCCTGAATACGGGCTGTGTTCCAAGTAAGGCGCTAATTCGTGCTGCAAAACTTTATCATCAAATTCAGAACAGTGAACGTTATGGCATTGTGTCGTCTGAGGTGGCGGTCGATTTTAATGCGGTAATGGGGCGAGTGAAGTCCGTCGTCGCTGAGGTTGAGCCCCATGATTCGGTTGAGCGATATGAATCTCTCGGTGTTGATTGTGTTTCTGGTGAAGCCACCATTGTTACACCTCACTTGGTGCGAGTGGATGACCGGGAAATTTCAACGCGTCATATCATTGTGGCAACAGGTGCGCGGCCAGCCGTTCCGAATATCCCTGGGTTGGCCGATACCGCATATTTAACATCCGATAATTTATGGGAATTGAAAACGCTGCCGAAAAAATTGGTGGTGGTGGGTGGCGGCCCCATTGGCTGTGAATTAGCGCAAGCTTTTTCTCGCTTGGGTTCCGAAGTGACCGTAGTCGATGTGGCGAATAAGTTATTGCCGCGTGCGGATGAGGATGTGTCGACGTTTATCGCCCAGCAGTTTGCCGAGGAAAATATCACCTTGGAATTAGGGGCTACGCTTTCTTCTGTGAAAAACAATGCCGCCACGATCACAAGAGACGGCGTTGAAAAAAGTATACCGTTCGACCAGATACTGATTGCGGTGGGGCGCCAAGCAAATACAGATGGCTTCGGTCTCCAAACGTTAGGGGTGGCACTTAACGCTAACGGTACAATTAAGGTCGACCCTTTTCTGCGAACGAATATCAACAATATTTCGGCCTGTGGTGACGTTGCAGGTCCGTATCAATTTACTCATACAGCAAGCCACCAAGCGTGGTATGCCTGCGTGAATGCGCTCTTTTCTAGTGTTAAAAAGTTTAAAGTCGATTATTCCGTTATTCCTTGGGTGATCTTTACCGATCCAGAGATTGCCCATGTGGGGCAATCGGAAACAGATCTTACTCATGACAATATCGCGTATGAAAAGGTGTGCTACGACCTCAGTGATTTGGATCGTGCGATAGCCGATGGCGACAACCATGGTTTTGTAAAAGTAATGCTAAAAAAAGGGTCAGATAAAATACTGGGAGCAACCATTGTGGGGGCTCATGCAGGCGAGTTGTTGCCAGAATTTGTGATGGCGATGAAAAATAATATCGGTCTAAATAAGATTCTTGGCACGATTCATAGTTATCCCACATGGAGCGAAGCGAATAAATATGTCGCGGGTGTGTGGAAAAAAGCGCATGCACCCGAAGGCTTGCTTAAGTGGGTGAAGCGCTATCATGATTTTCGCCGGGGAGGCGGCTAGCATGGGGAGGATCCATATCATGGCCGCTGAGGTTAAACGCAGGATGATGACAACCGATATCGTGCGATGGCGGGTTGTCGTATCGTCCGTGCTGTTGGCGATCTTATGTTCTATTACGGTGTTCTCGGTTATTTATTTGATCTGGTCCACAGAGGGCTTGAGCTGTTTTGAGGGCGTTGTGGTGATGAGCCTAGTATGGCTGTGCGCTGAATTATTTATAATCTACTATTTGTTGTTTGAAAAAATGATTCCCGCATACGCCAGAGGGGCCGCCGTGATGCTGATGCTTGTTGGTAACTACTGGCTGGGTATGTTTGCTTTTTCTTTGCACTCGTGCGAAGGATAAATATTTTAATGTTATGGTGAAAATTCTATGTTGACCGAAGAAGTTGTCCAGTCTCGATATGCCGAAGGTGCTCAGGAAAAACAAGAAGCGCTATGCTGCCCTGTGGATTATCAAACGGAATTACTAAAAATCCTTCCCGAAGAAATTATTGAAAAAGATTATGGCTGCGGCGATCCCTCTCGATACGTACGTGAAGGCGATGTGGTGTTGGATTTGGGTAGCGGCGGGGGAAAGATTTGTTATATGGCTGCACAGCTTGTGGGTGAGGGGGGGCATGTTTACGGAATAGACATGACGGATGATATGTTGGCGTTGTCCCGAAGATACCAGCCTGAAATGGCGGAAAAATTGGGGCAAGATCGCGTGACGTTCCATAAGGGGCATATTCAGGACCTTGCTTTTGATCTTGATGAAGCCGCCCGTTACCTTAGAGCTAACCCGATTGAAGATGTCTCTGATCTTGAAGATTACGAAGGCTGGAAGCGAACCCAGCAACAGCAATCGCCCATGATTAAAAACAATAGTATTAGCCTCGTGATTTCGAACTGTGTACTTAATCTTGTTGATCGTACAGATCGAGAACAGCTACTTCGTGAAATGTACAGAACCTTAAAGCCGGGTGGTCGGGTGGCCATTTCTGATATCGTGTGCGATAAATTTGTCCCTGAACATTTACGTGAAGATGCGGAGTTATGGAGCGGGTGTATTAGTGGGGCATTTCACGAAAAAGAATTTTTGTCGGCATTCTCAGAAATGGGTTTCGTTAATGTGGGCTACGATAAGTGGGAAGACGCGCCGTGGCAGGTAGTGGAAGGCATTGAGTTTAGATCGGTTACATTAGTTGCGGAAAAGCCAGTGTCGTGTTGTAACACGCTGTCTGGCAAATCGGTTATGTATGTTGGGTCTATGGCGAGTGTGACGGATGATTTTGGAAATAGCTATGTCAAAGGCGAGCGAGTACCTGTATCTGATCGCGTATTTTCCCATGTAACGAGTTCGTCTTCAGTAAAATATTTTGTTGGCTTCGACCCGGCAGCATCACCCTTAGAAAGTAAAGATACAGGTGGATCAAGTTGTTGCGGTTGATAGCCGTGGGATAGATAAAAGCCCGCTTATTGCTTCTGGCGTGAGCGGGTTTTTTGTTTTCGCCTTGTTGGCAATATATTGATGGCCTTATGCAGTGATAAGGTATGCTAAAACGACTTTATTTTATCGGATATGTGCTGCGTATCTGAAAAGTCTATTTCTCGGTACACCTCTTTTCCGTCTTTAAATAGAATAAATGTCGGAAATTGACGGATGTTATGTTTAACGAATGCTTGGTTGTTTGCGTCCATGATAACCTTTGCCTGAGGTTTAAATTTATCTTTGTAGTCGATAATATCTTTTGCGCCTGTCCATAGGTGCGAGGTAATAATGAGCGCGTTTTTATTGGTTTTCGCGTGCGAGTTAAAAAAATCTTGAGCAGCAATACAATTTTTTGCCATGTCTGGCCGCTTATCTTTTAGATACCAATCACACCAGGTGCTTGTAAATAGTACGCTGGAAAGCTCCTTGTCTTTGACGTTCGTTGTCTTTGGCGGTGTAGATCGCTGAAGGGGGGCCGTGGGTTGAGCCCCACCGGCTAATAGGGATATCTTTTCATCCAATTCTTGGGAGGCTTTATGGCCAATATGTACAAGTTTTCCGTTCGCATCAAAAAGTGCGTGGGTCGGGGTGACCGATAAATTGAGCTTCTGCGAGAGGACGCCGCTCGTGTCGATGTATGTGGGTACGTTTAATTGATGTGTTTTGATAACGTCATCTACCGATTTTTGCGTTTCATTCATCCACAAATTGATGCTGACGGTGCTGAGTGTGTCCCCATACGTTGAATAGATATGGTTGAAATGAGGCATTTGCTGCATACATTCGCCGCACCACGAGGCCCAGACTTTTACATACATGGGCTTTCCCTTCCTGATTTGGTTGAGAGTGGTGGTCTTGCCGGTGAGCGATTGGATCTCAATGTCGAGCGGCGATCTGTCATTAGATGCGAATGCTGCCGTGTTGAGAAGACTTAATAGTAATATCGTGAATATGGGGATGGCGTTTTTTGTGCTCATGTTGATGACCTTTTTACGTCGAACGCTACTGTATAAAAGATGTGTTTGAGCGGTGATTGTAGAAAAATATAGAGTGAATTAAAATAATGTAAAATATTATTAATGGTGAATTATATTCATTAATCGTGTTGGTTTCGTACTGCCGTTAAGGGGTGTGCTAGATGGACAAATTTAAAGCCTTAGAAATATATGCTGCGGTGGTTAAACAGGGAAGTTTTGCTGAAGCTGCTAAAGTTCTCAATGCGAACCCCTCTACGGTGAGCAAAGCCATTGATCGTTTAGAGAAGTCTTTGGGGGTGCGTTTGTTTCAGAGGACTACGCGCCAATTAACCCTAACGGTGGCGGGTGAGGATTATTATCAAGGTTCGCAATGTGTCTTGAATCAGCTCTCTACATGTGAAGAAAATCTAAGAGATGAAAGTCGGCAACCGGTGGGTGAGATTAAAGTCAGTGCGCCGGTTTCTTTCGGGCGCCGTCGTGTTGTCGCACTCTTACCCGAATTCGCAAAGCTGTATCCCGATATTTCTGTTGAGTTGGTATTGGATGATGATCATGTCGATTTAGTAAAAGATAAGTTTGATTTGGCGATACGTACCGGCTCAATTAAAGACAGTGGCTTTATTGCGCAGCAGCTGAGTTGTATTGATATGGTGACGTGTGCGTCACCTGCACTCGCAAAAAAAATACAAGGGCGTGTTAGCGCTGAAAATATCGTGGACTATCCGTGGGTACATTACCGCTTCGAGCATAGCGGTAAACTTATGCCCTTCAGGCTAAAAACTCGGGCGGGTATCATGTCGATTAATCCTCGTGTTTCTCAGGTGGTGAATGATGGCGAGGCACTGCTGTCACTTTGTATCGGTGGGGCGGGTATTACACAGATGCCGCATTTTATTGCCGAGGAAGCCTTATCCAAAAAACAACTTGTGGCAATTGCGCCGACCATTTCATCGGTGGAATCGGGGATTTATTTGGTATACCCGAGTAAGGAGTATATGCCTTTACGTGCCCGTCTCTTTATCGATTTTGCAAAAGCCGCTTTACGTCGTTCGGATGAGACCTGTCGTGGCACTTGGGCGAAGAAACTCACCGTACTAAAGTAGGTGGCCGGAATCACGGTTGCCTATAATAAATAGCAGTGAAATGTTAAATACGATCGAATCGATTTTAAAGGCGATATTCTGTCCGTTCCTATAGACCTTGGCATGATAGTGCTGCGTAAATGAAACGGATACCATGAGGTAACGACAAATTACAACGCTCGTTGAATTTACCTTAAAAATGTGGGATCTATGACTATAATGACAGCAAAAAAGCAGCAGTTCCTCGAGGAGGATGCCGACGTGCATGGTCGGGTTTCGATTAAAGATCAAGTTATTCAATACGCTAATATTGGTGACGTCACACTAGCGTATCTAGACTTAGGTCGCGAGAACGACAAAGTAATTGTTTTGATTATGGGCTTTAGCCAGCAACTTGCCTACTGGAGCGATGACTTCGTTAACAGTCTATTGGTGGGTGGTTATCGGGTCGTAATGTTTGATAATCGTGATGTGGGTTTGTCGACAAAATTTTTTCATGTCAAAACCCCTTCTGTGATGTGGCAAGTACTTAGAAAAACCGTCGGCTTGTCTGTTCGTGCTCCTTATTCTCTTGAAGATATGGCGGCGGACGTTGTTGGTTTGATGGATCATTTGGATATTTCAAACGCGCATATAGTTGGGGCTTCCATGGGCGGTTTGATCGCACATTTGGTGGCAGAAAAATACCCTGGTCGCACCTCTTCCATGGTTTCCATTATGTCCACATCGGGTGACTCTTCACTTCCTCAGCCTGAAAAGTCTCTAGTGAAAAGGTTGATTAATAAACCGAAAGCAGGTGCGTCAAAACAAGAGTATTTGGATTACCAATGCGGCTTGGCGTTGCATATCGGCAGTCAAACCTTTCCCTCTTCTGTCGATGCGCTAAAAGAGCGGCACGGCTTTATGTTTGATCGTTGTCATTATCCAGAAGGCGCTCAGCGGCAATTATTGGCAGTGTTGAAAAATGGCGATAATGCCGAAGTATTAAAGCGGATAAAGGTGCCCAGCCTGATTATTAACGGTGAGCAAGATCCTATTTGTTTACCTTCGCATGCGTATCATATGGCAGAGCTTATTCCGGGTGGTCGGTTATTACTGCTTAAAGATATGGGGCATGGTTTGGAGAAGGAAGTGTCTTTACTCGTGACGAATGAGATGATGAATTTCTATCGTGAAGTTGATCCTGATGAAATCCCGCCTGAAGCGCCAGCCTCTTAGCGTGTGAGGTTTAGCCTAAGCCAACAGACGTAAGCGCTTCGTTTAATTTCTCAATCGTGACGGGTTTGCTAAGAAAGTGATTCATCCCGCAGTCAAAGACTCTTTGGCGGTGGGCCGCTTCGACATGAGCGGTGAGTGCAATAATGGGCGTGGACGTGAGCGCGCGGTTTTCTTCTTCTTGCCGGATTTTCTTGGTAGCGTCAAAGCCATCCATTTCCGGCATTTCACAATCCATCAGAATAAGATCGTAATCCTTATCGTTTTCGAAAAAGCTATCCACCGCTTCAACGCCATTCTCGGCAAAGTCGGGTTTGATCTCGAATTTACTTAGCAGTCCTTCGATGACCATGCGGTTTACGGGATTGTCTTCAGCAACTAAAACTTTCAATTCGGAATGATTCGGTTTGTCAGATGATAATGGCATGAGCGGGTTAAGCTGCGTGCCGTATCCCTGGGATATTAATATGTTTTTCAGACTTTGAACAGCAATCGGGCGCGGTATGATCGAGGTAATGGCAAATAGTTGGGATTGTGAAAACGATGACGCCTGCTGATTGGTTAATATCAATATTGGTGTTGTTTGGTAGGGTTTTAATCTGCGAATTTGGTTCGCAATAGCGAAGCCATCGTGTACCGCCGGGTGATGATCGATCAGGATGAAATTGTATATTTCCTTTTCCATTTTTATGCGTTCGATGACGGATTTTTCGCTGGCATCGATGGCGTTTAATTGCAAATTCCAGTTCGGGGTGTGCTGCTTCATCCCTTTGAGCATGATGTCGCTGAGATTAATGGTGAGTAAGCGTTTGCTCGAAAGGGAAAGGCTACAACTTGGTGGGTCTGAAAATATCGCCTCTTCATCTACGGTAAAGCATGATGTAAACCAGAAGGTGGAGCCGTCGCCTTCTTCGCTTTCGATGCCGATTTCGCCGCCCATTAATTCTGCCAATTGTTTGCAAATGGCGAGGCCTAAGCCGCTGCCGCCGAATTTCCGTGTTGTTGATGTGTCTGCTTGTCGAAAGGCTTCAAAGAGCTGCGCTTGATCGGCCTCAGAAATACCAATGCCGCTGTCGGAAATAGAAAATAGCAGTTTTACATTTCGGTTGTTCTGATCTGTTTCAACGTTAACTTTTAGTATGACATGCCCTTCAGAGGTGAATTTAAACGCGTTGCCGACGAGGTTGACAATGATTTGTCTTAACCGCGTTGGGTCGCCTATTAGCATGGTGGGTGTATCGGGTGCAACGTTGCTGATGAGTTCTATATCGCGCTTGCCGGCAACAGCGCTAAATAATTTAAAGCTGTTCTCGATAAGCTCTTCTAAGTCGAAATTGATTTTTTCAAGCAGCATTCTTCCCGACTCAATTTTCGAGTAATCGAGAATGTCATTAATGATTTCTAGTAGTGACTCACCCGAACGATAAAGCACGTCGAGATAATGTTTTTGGTTGCTGTTGAGCGGGGTATCTCTCAGCATTTCCACCATGCCAACAACACCGTTGAGTGGTGTGCGAATTTCATGGCTCATGGTGGCAATAAATTCACTCTTTGCGCGGTTGGCCGCTTTCGCTTCTTCAATAAGGCGGCGCGTTTCCAGCTTCTGTTCTTTTTCTTCAAGTAGGGCGAGTTCAATAGCCCGTTTTTGTTCGATATCACGAATCAATGTGAGGCGCATGGTTTCGATTGAATTGACAACACGATCGAACTCGTCGGGTGTCGCATTTTCTGGGCGTTTTCGATTAAGCAATAGCGGCTCGTTCAGGTTGGCGCTTTTTCGACTGGCGAGATAATTTGCAATCGTTGAAATATGGTTGATGACATAATTGCGAAGGGAGCACAAAATGAGTGCGCCAAGCAGTGCGACAGTAAGTGTTTCTAACAAAAGGTGCGTGCCGATTTTTTGGAAGGTGCCTTTTGAAAAGAACGCTTCGCTAATACTGACTTCCATTTCCGCAATGCCCGATGCGTGGGGGTAACGGTAGGTTTCGATAAAGTCATTCGACCAATAAAATGTTTTATAGTTTTCACTTTTAAATTCGTGTTTTTCAATGGCTGAACCAGTGTTGAGCGATAGCTTAATGTGGCGAAGATTTTCTGTTTTGATGAGTCGCTCTAGGAGTTCATCTAGCTCTGCAGTGTCGGGTTGGTCCAGTGCCTGAATAAGGGGCGTTGTAATAATGCGGGAAAATGAGTCAATGCGTTGCTTTAGATCCGCTTGGTTTTCCAGGTTGATGAGCGTCAGCCGGATAGCAAGGCTGAGTATCACGGCAAAAAAACCAATGGCAATCACAATGTAGGTGATTTTTTCGGCAAGCGTATTGTTATTAAAGTGCGTTTTTTCCATCAGTATTTCGAGTGTTTAGTGGGGTTTACGTACACAAAGTGTAGCAGTTAAAGGCGCGGCTAACTGCTTGGTTGTTGGCACTTTGGCGTGTACCTGGGAGGGTGGATAAGCGCGGAAAGTTTTAGGTAAAACTTTCAAGCAGCGTGTTGAGAAATAGCCTGCCGGTCGGGCTGGGAATGATCGCGCTATTGCTGGGTTCCAGAAGGCCTTTTTGCTGAAGTGTGTTGAGCTGAGTGGCGATTTTGGTCCTATGTAGCCCTGTTCGAGCTTCAAACAGTGAAAGTGTCACGCCCTCATTGAGCCGCAAGGCGTTCATCATAAACTCCAGGGCGAGATTATCGTCCTCGATAGGCGCTTGGTGGGCGGTAAAGTCCCTACTTGGGTCTAGGTAAGCGTTGGGTTGTCGTGTTTTACGATAGCGGAATGTGGGCTCGTCATTTTCTGGTGTGATTTTACCGTGGGCCCCGGCGCCAATGGCTAAATAGTCGCCGAACTGCCAGTAATTGCGGTTGTGTGTGGCTTGCTGGTTCGGACGAGCAAAGGCGGAGACTTCGTACTGCTGGTAGCCGGCGTTTGTAAGTACTTCCATGCCCATCTCCATAATATCGATCAGGGTATCTTCTTGGGGTAAGGTCGGCGGCTTGGAGAAGAACTCGGTATTTTGTTCGATGGTAAGTTGATACCAAGAGATATGTTGGGGGGCGAGTGTAAAGGCGTGTTCGAGGTCGCTACGGGCGTGTTCTAGTGTTTGGCCCGGTAAGCCATGCATTAGGTCAATATTGATATTGTCGAAGCCACCGGCTTGTGCGCGTTCAACGGCGTTAGAGGCTTCTTTGCTAGAGTGAATTCGGCCTAAGGCGTTGAGGTGTTGTGGGTTAAAACTTTGAACGCCGAGAGACAGCCGGTTGACCCCGGTGTCTCGGAGCTCGGAAAAATCGTGGTGCTCGACAGTGCCAGGGTTGGCTTCGAGTGTGATTTCAATATCCGCTTGGAAGCCAATCAAGGCTTCCGCTGAGTCGATAATTCGTTTGATCGCACTTGCCGGGAATAGGCTTGGTGTACCGCCGCCAAAAAATATACTGTCTAATTTTCTGCCGTATGCGAAATCCCGATCATTTTTTAAATCTTGGATAAGTGCTGTTACGTAATCATCGATTGGAAGTTCGGTGTCGCTTTGGTGCGAATTAAAATCGCAATACGGGCATTTGCGAACGCACCACGGAATATGAATGTATAGCGATAAAGGGGGGCGTGTGGGTAGCGACATCTACGTGGGCTTCGCGCTTTTAAACGAATAACGGTGCTTCACTACGAGGCTAGGTTCGGTATTTGGGCGATCAGTTTTTTCATGGCAATCGCACGATGGCTCATCCCATTTTTGGTTTCTTTGCTTAGCTGGGCGCTACTGCAGTTGTGCGTCGGTACCCAAAATAAAGGATCATAACCAAAACCATTTTCGCCAAGTGGGGCTTCTAATATTGTGCCTTCCCAGCTGCCTTGGGCGATGATGGGGGTGGGATCTAGTGCGTGCGCCATATACACCAATACACATTGGTAGCGCGCTGTACGTTGTTCTGTGGGTAGGTCTTCTAGATCGGCAAGGAGTTTTTCATTGTTTGCTGCGTCATCAGCGTTTTCACCACTAAACCGCGCTGAATAAATACCTGGTGCGCCATTTAATGCGTCCACTTCAATGCCTGAATCGTCTGATATCGCCGCGTGGCCAGTCGCTTTGCATGCATGTCTTGCTTTTAGAATCGCATTTTCAACGAAGGTAAGGCCTGTTTCTTCTGCATTGTCGACGTTAAATTCAGATTGAGGACGAATGTCGTAGCCGAGGTTGCCCAATAAACTTTGAAATTCACGCAGCTTACCCGGGTTTCCGCTGGCTAAAACGATGGTTTGCATAGTGGTCTCGATATTTGTTTCGTCGGTGGGCATCATTATTTATTCGTCGGCGTAGAC
Source organism: Agarilytica sp. (assembly GCA_045430345.1). GTDB lineage: Bacteria > Pseudomonadota > Gammaproteobacteria > Pseudomonadales > Cellvibrionaceae > Agarilytica. Next base: position 179,812 of record JAILXT010000003.1, read on the forward strand.
TTTCTGAGAAAATTTCACAGTTAAATCTCGTTGGCTGCCTTCTGGTCGAATAGTGAGTTCAAAATGCAAGAGTTCCTCATTGGCAACACGCACGGGGGATAGATAATAGACCGCATTTTTTTCTTCTATCTGTTTTATGTCCAAGCGCTTTTGTTGTTGCATGAGATTTTTTACTGTGCCCGAAATTGTTGCGGGAATACTGCCAACTTGCCCCCTTTTATATACGGATATGTTGAGGAGAGATTCATACTTACTGCGTTTAAGCTGATAAATTTTGGCAACTTCAGGTAACACGAAGGTACTGTTGAATACGACGTGTCTAACGGTGTATTCGGCAAAGTCTGTTGTGGTGTCGTAAGGCTTTCCTTCTTGAGAGAAAGCACAGGTGCTAAAACAAGCAAAAATAAGAATGGATATTCCAATAAATAGCTGACGCATTATAGCGATACTCGATAGATGGCTGTTTCGCCGAATAAGTTAGGGTGTTTATGTTGGAAAAAAGTGCCGACAGAGCGTGATGCCGCGACTTCTCGGTTGAGTACTCGAATGCCGAGCGCTTTGCACAATACTTCGAAATCAAGAAAGGTACAGAAATGAATGTTGGGCGTGTTATACCATTCGTAGGGCAAAATATCGGATACGGGCATGCGACCATTTATAAATAAATGTAAACGAGCACGCCAGTGGCCAAAATTAGGAAAGGTAACAATGCATTCTTTGCCCACTCTCAGCATTTCTTTTAAAGCTTTATCTGGGTATTGCATGGTTTGAATGGCCTGGGACATGATAACTGTATCGAAACTTTGATCGTCAAAGTTTGCCAAGCCGGCATCGATATCTTGCTCGATAACATTCACGTCATTTTCTACACAGCGGATAATATTCTCAGCGTTAATATCAACACCGTAACCGTGTACGCTTTTTGTATCGGAAAGGTGTTTCAGCAGTGTGCCGTCACCACAGCCGAGATCGAGAATGCGGGTTTTAGGGGTAACCCAACGGTCAATGATTTTGTGATCAATGCGCAAGTCAGACTGGTTCATGAGGCTATAGCTCAACTTTGTTCATGTAACACGAAAAAAGATTTTCGTAGCGCGGTTGATCGGGAATCAAAAATGCATCGTGGCCATGTGGCGAATCAATCTCGGCATAGCATACGTCTTTGTCGGCTTTAATCAGGGCATTAACAATTTCTTTTGATCGTTCAGGGGCAAAGCGCCAGTCAGAGGTGAACGAGATGATCAAAAACTTACTCAGCGCGTTTTTAAATGCAGCGACGGGGTCGTGGTTGTATTCACGCGCAAGATCAAAATAATCGAGTGCTTGGGTCATCAATATATACGTGTTGGCATCGAAGCTGGTGGAGAAACTTTCGCCTTGGTAGCGCAAATAACTTTGAATCTGAAATTCTACTGGATCTTCTATGCCTTGCTGGAAGCTGCCGGAACGTAATTCTCGACCAAACTTTTTGCCCATCGCATCGTCTGACAAGTACGTGATGTGTCCTATCATCCGCGCGACGGATAAACCATCTTTAGGGAGTGTGCCTTTTTCGAGGTAATGCCCGTCATAAAATCGCGGGTCGGATTTTATTGCTTGGCGCGCCGTTTCGTTAAAGGCAATATTCTGCGCAGTTAACTTCATCGCTGAGGCAATCACAACACAATGGCGAACGCGCTCAGGGTATTCAAGCGCCCAGCGCATGGCTTGCATGCCGCCTAAGCTAGCACCGATGATGACGGCCCATTGAGCGATACCGAGTCTGTCGGCAAGTTGTGCTTGGCTGTGGACCCAATCCCTTGCGCGCAAAGGCGGAAAATCAGCGCCGTAAGGTTTTCCCGTTTCCGGGTTTATTGATGTTGGGCCAGTCGAGCCATGACAGCCACCAATGTTGTTGAGTGACACAACAAAAAATCTATTCGTGTCGATGGGTTTGTTTGGGCCGATATAGGCATCCCACCAGCCGGGCCGTTTATCGTCTTCGTTGTGGCGACCAGCCGCGTGGTGATGGCCTGACAACGCATGACAGATAAGCACTGCGTTAGATTTTTCGGTGTTTAGTTCGCCGTAGGTTTCTACAACGAGCTCATAGCTCGGTAATGTTCGCCCACACGCAAGGGTGAGCCCTTCTTCAAATAGAAAGGTCTCGGGTTTTACGATGCCTATAGCGTTAAGTGCGTTAAGTGCGTTGATGTCGGACATTATCGTGTTTAGTATCCGATCAGTAGAAATAATTGATCGCGGTGCGTCAGCAAAGAAAAGGTGACGGCATCCAATATTTTTTGGATGATGACGTTACCCATACCAATAAACAAAACCGAAAAATCTAAACCGCCCATCGGAGGAATAATGCGATGAATGGGGCGCATAAGGGGTTCTAGCAACTGCCGAGCAAGTAAAATAATTGGGTTGTTAGAATAAGGTGCAACGAAACTCGAAATCACCATGACGATGATAACGATAAATATAAGGTAGGTTGCCATCTTTAATGTGCCAAGCGTACCCAGCAATAACGTGGTGAGCGGGTTAAAGAAGGTTTGGGTGATAATAAAATAATTCAGTTCGCCCAACAGGAATTGCAGGGCGATGGCAAGCACGATTGCCGCTACATCAATCCCAAATACGCCGGGTATGATGCGTCTCATTGGGATGAGAGCGGGGTTAGTGATTTTTACAATGGCCTGAGAAAAGGGATTATAAAAATCAGCACGCGCAACTTGGAGAAAAAATCGCAGAATAATAGCGCCAATATACAGCAGCCCGATCGTTTGGGTGATGTATGTCAGTATGTCCGAAAATAAATTCATTAAATCAAATCCGATAAGATGTTTACGAAGCCAGTTCTTGAGCGCGTTTTACACAGGCCTGCATGGCATCCGCGACGGTGTCGCGTAGGTGCTGTTTTTCGAAGACTTCAATCGCGCGCTCAGTTGTTCCCTTTGGTGAGGTCACTTTTCTGCGCAGCTCGACGATATCATCTTCACTTTCTTGCGCTAATTTAGCAGCGCCAAGCGCGGTTTGTATGGCCAGGTCACGCGCGGTTTGTTGATCCATGCCTTGCTTGGTTGCGGCATCGATCATGGATTCGATAAAAAGAAAAAAATATGCCGGGCTGCTGCCGGAAACGGCGGTGACGGTGTCGATAAGGGCTTCTGTATCGACCCAGCGTGTAATGCCAACGGCGCTAATTATTTTTTCGGTTAACTGTTTCTGCAGGTCAGAGACATTCGCGTTGGCATATAAGCCACTTGCGCCAATGCCGACTTGCGCAGGGGTGTTTGGCATGCAGCGCACCAGTGCGAGATCCTCGCCGAGCCAATTGCCTAGGTTTGTGCAGGTAATGCCGGCGGCGATCGATATAACGACCACGTTTTTGTTCAGTGCTGAGCGAATACTCTCACATACTACTTCCATCACTTGAGGTTTTACTGCGAGTAAGACGACATCGGCATCATGGATGATGGCTAGATTGTCTGTGGTTGTCGTAATGTCGTATTCCGATTGCAGTCTCTCTAGGCTCTCTTGATTGGGATCCGACGCGGCAATATGTTTGGCTGGGAACCCTGAGTTAAGCAAGCCGCTGATGATACTGCTCGCCATGTTGCCGGCGCCAACAAATGCGATATTTGGTTCGTTGCTGATGGACAAAGAATCACCTGTCTCTTTATGTCGTATATGTTTATGCGATGTTCGCTACGGTCTGTCGTAGCAGGCATATTTGCGATAGCGCATTATAGACCGTATTTAAGTGCTTGGTCTTGTTAGGCGTATCCTGTTGGGTGCATGCAGCGTATGAGCTCAAGGTCGAGGCCCGAATATATCAGTGCCTATCCTAACGATATTGCTGCCATGTGCAATGGCTTGCTCTAGGTCGCCGGACATCCCCATTGAGAGTGTGTCCCAGTGAGGTGAAGGGTTGTTTTTTTTGATCTGATCGAACAGTGCGTGAGCGTCTTTAAATGCACTGCCGTCGATATTTGTTTCGGGGTTAGGGATCACCATAAGCCCGCGAAGGCGCAGGTTAGGTAAAGCGCTTACTGCGTTCGCCAGTGATTCCACTTCATTCGGGGCTGCGCCGGATTTACTTGCCTGGTGATCGATATTGACTTGGATGCATACGTTGAGTTTTGGGTGTTGCTCGGGGCGTTGCTCAGATAGTCGCTGAGCGATTTTCAATCGGTCTACCGTGTGAACCCAGTTGAAGTTCTCTGAGATTGCGCGGGTTTTGTTGGATTGGATGGGGCCAATAAAATGCCAGACGATATCTTTGTGTTCAGTGGCTGCAATTTTAGTGAGTGCTTCCTGCACATAATTTTCGCCGAAGTCACGTTGCCCTAATGTGTAGAGTTGGGAAATGGCTTCTACTGGATGCTTTTTGCTCACGGCGAGCAAGGTTACGGTTTCGGAAGCTCTGTTAGATTGCGCCGCTTGTCGGTCAATGCGCTGACGGACTTTTGTTAGATTAGACGACAAATCTGGAGTGGGGCTGTTTGTAGGGTTAGCTGCCAATATCATACGGCTCAATTGTTATTGTTCATTGAAAATGGAATCATATAACGAGAACATGCTTCCAATCATAAAAATTTAAAGGCAGCGCAAAGCGAAAGCCAGGATCATCTACACTTTGAGTGCGGGCTTTCTAATAACTGTTCGTTTTGACGTCAAATAACGCCATCGTAAAGGTTTGTATCTATGGATATTACTGAACTCTTAGCTTTTTCATCCAAACAAGGCGCGTCGGATTTGCATCTGTCTGCTGGTTTGCCGCCCATGATCCGTGTTGACGGTGATGTTCGGAGGATTAACTTGCCGCCAATGGATCACAAACAGGTACATAGCCTTATTTACGACATTATGAATGATCGGCAGCGGAAGGATTTTGAAGAGTTCTTGGAAACCGATTTCTCGTTCGAGGTGCCTGGCGTGGCACGTTTCAGGGTGAATGCCTTTAATCAGAATCGAGGAGCAGGGGCGGTATTTCGTACCATTCCATCAAAAGTGCTGACGATGGAAGAATTGGGAATGGGGCAGGTGTTCCGTGATATTGCAGCGGTACCGCGCGGTTTGTGTTTGGTGACCGGCCCAACGGGTTCGGGTAAATCGACGACGCTGGCAGCGATGGTCGATTACATTAATGAAAATAAATACGAGCACATCTTAACCATCGAAGACCCCATCGAATTTGTGCATGAAAGTAAAAAATGCCTGGTTAACCAGCGTGAGGTTCACCGTGATACGCACGGTTTCTCCGAGGCCTTGCGTTCAGCCCTGCGGGAAGATCCCGACATTATTCTGGTGGGCGAGCTGCGTGATTTGGAGACGATTCGTTTGGCGTTAACCGCGGCGGAAACGGGGCACTTGGTGTTCGGTACGCTGCATACGACTTCTGCGGCAAAAACGATTGACCGGGTTGTGGATGTGTTTCCTGCGACTGAAAAGTCCATGGTGCGCTCGATGTTATCGGAGTCATTGCAGGCGGTTATTTCTCAAACGCTTTTAAAGAAGAATGGTGGTGGCCGTGTTGCCGGGCATGAAATTATGCGCGGGACTTCCGCGATTCGAAACCTGATCCGCGAAGATAAAGTGGCCCAGATGTATTCTGCGATTCAAACCGGTGGTTCAATTGGTATGCAGACAATGGATCAATGCTTAGCGGATATGGTTGAGCGGCGCATTATTAACCGTGATGTAGCGAAAGAAAAAGCGAAGATGCCGGAGAACTTCTAGCGCTGATAGCCTATTTGCTGCGTTTGGTTTTGTTCTGGTGTTTTTTTTACTGCTGGAATACATTAGGCAGACGTTAATTCCCAATGTGAGGAAACTTCAATGGATTTAGACAGACTCTTGTCGCTAATGGTGGAGAAGGGAGCCTCCGATCTATTTATTACGGCTGGTGTACCGCCGTCCATGAAATTGCATGGCAAGGTTGTCCCGGTTACGACGACACCGCTCTCGCCTGAAAAAACGCGCGAGATTTGTTTGAGCGTGATGAATGATCGTCAGCGTAAAGACTTTATGTCCACTAAAGAGCTGAACTTTGCTGTCAGTGCTAGGGGCGTTGGGCGTTTCCGTGCAAGTGCGTTTTTTCAGCGTAACTTGGTGGGTATGGTATTAAGGCGGATTGAAACGCAAATACCCCAGGTGGACGAATTAGGTCTGCCTGAAGTCATTAAAGAGTTGGCGATGACCAAGCGAGGCTTGGTTATTTTTGTTGGCGCGACCGGTACGGGTAAGTCTACTTCTCTGGCCTCAATGATTGGCCATAGAAACCGTAACTCAAAAGGCCATATTATTTCGATTGAGGATCCGATTGAATTTATTCATCAGCATCAAGGGTGTGTGATCACTCAGCGAGAGGTGGGCATTGATACTGATTCATTTGAAGTCGCGCTTAAAAATACTTTGCGGCAGGCGCCCGATGTTATTCTGATTGGCGAGGTGCGTTCACGAGAGACAATGGATCACGCCATTGCCTTTGCGGAAACGGGGCATCTTTGTCTGTGTACGCTTCATGCGAACAACGCAAATCAGGCGCTCGACCGTATTATCCATTTCTTTCCTGCAGATCGTCACGGTCAGTTATGGATGGATTTGTCACTCAACTTAAAAGCCGTTATCGCGCAGCAATTAATTCCCACGCCGGATGGTAATGGACGTCGTGCCTGTCTTGAGGTGCTTTTAAATACGCCGCTGGCTGCGGATATTATTCGAAAAGGCGATGTGCATGAGCTGAAAGAGCTGATGAAAAAGTCCAATGAGTTGGGCATGCAGACGTTTGATCAGGCACTTTACGAATTATATGATTCTGGCGAAATTACTTATGAGGATGCGCTTGCTCATGCAGACTCACCGAATGATCTTCGCTTAATGATTAAGTTAGGTTCCGAATCGGATGCGCAATATCTCTCCAATGCGGCGGATGAGTTAGCGATAGAAGAGGACGAAAGTAATCGGACAGGGCGTTTTTAGTGCTGTTCGGAAATCCATGTTTCCAAAATTAAGCGCGCGGCGATAGAGTCTACCGGGGATAAAGCAAAGCTCCCCTTATGGCCGCGCTCATGGGCCTCTTTTTTTGCTTCCTTGGTGGAAAGCGTCTCGTCGATGAAATCAACGTCATAACCAAGCCTTCCCTTTATTCGGTTGCCAAACTTCCGCGCGCGCCGCGTGATCTCCATATCTTCCCCGTTCATTTTTTTAGGCAGTCCGACAACCACTTTAATGGGCTCCCACTCCTTAATAAAGCGCTCAAGCTCATTCCAGTTTGGAATCCCTTCTTTGGCGGGCAGGGGGTCGAGCTCATGAAACACGGCGGCTATATCCAGTGCGTCTAGATCTACAGCCGAGGCGCCGATACGCTTGGTGCCGAAATCAAATCCAATAACATGTCGTGACACAGGGCTGAGTCCCTAAATTTTCAATTTGGTTGGGATAATGTAGATTGGGGATAGGCTACCACTAATGGGTTTGGATGTGCGCGCTCATGTATGTGATTACGCGTGGCCAATTTCACCCGAGATAAGGTTGAGATCGACGCCCAACTCATCGGCTACGGCTTGGCGGCGTTTATTGATCGGTACGTCGAATATGATGCTTTTGTCCGCTGGAACCGCGAGCCAGCTATTTTCGGATATTTCTTCCTCTAGCTGCCCTGGGCTCCATCCTGCGTAGCCTAGCGCGAACTGGGCACCTGGTGGACCTTTCTCCTCGGCTATGGCGCTCACAATGTCCCGTGAGGCCGTCAGGCATACGCCGTGGCTAATCTGAAGGGTGGAATCCCACTTCCCTGTATCTCGGTGCAATACAAAGCCTTGCTGCGCGTTTACGGGGCCGCCCGACAGCACGGGCATTTCTGAGGCGGTGGGTGCGTAATTGAGGGCGAGCTGATCGAATACTTCGTCGAGGTGTATGTTGAGTGGCTGATTGAGGACGATCCCCATGGCGCCTTGGTCGCTATGGTCACAAATGTAGGTGATGGAATCCGAGAAAAAAGACCCCCGCAGCCCTGGCATCGCTATTAGGAAGTGGTCGCGAAGGCTGTTTTCGGTGTATTGACTCAACAAAAACTTTTTTCCCATACCTATAAGTATGCGGATTTAATGGGAGAAAACAAGATATATGCAGGTGACAGCAAAGATTTTACAGGTTTTGCTACCGAGTGGTTTTAAGCCCGGTAATTTCAAAACGCCAGGTTCTAATAATTTCCAATTTGTCTGCGCTTTTACGGATTTCCTTCGGAAATGCGCTGAAGGGCGAAGAGAGCTTCACGATATGCATCGCGGCTTCATCGAGGATGGTGTGGCCGGACGATTGCAGTATTTCAATATCCTCAACCGTGCCGTTCGGGAGGATGAGGACAGAGAGGCGGAGGTTGCCAAATATCTTCTTTTGCAATGCCGCTTGCGGGAAGTTTTGGTTGCCGACGTTTTCGATCTTTTGTGCCCAGCTGTTTAGGTATTCTGCATCGAAGGATGCGCGGGTCGATACGGAAGTGAGTCGTCGTATCCGGGGTTGTTTCGCTAGATCTTGTTTGAGACGGTCAAGTTTTGCTTGAAGGCTGGCGAATTCTGGGTTGATTAGGGGGGTGTCTACTTCTTCGCCGGTTTGCTTTTGTGTGGTTTCGTGAGCGTTCTCCGTGCTGTCTTGGTTTTTGATTTTGTTGGGGGCTGGCGATTTTGATGTAAGTACGCGCTGCTCTAGCTTTCGTTCGTCTCTGGCTTGGCGTTGCGGGGCTGGGCTAATATCCCTAATGCGAGTGTCTTGTAGTTGAGATTGATCTGTGACCGTGAGCTCTTTCACTGTGTCGGCTGTGCCGCTGGCTTGTTGGTTGTGCTGCGCCAGAAAATCCGCTTTATCCGGCGGGGCTTTAGATTCGTGTGTCGCGAGCGTAATGTTGAGAGTTGGCGCCACCTTATTACCGGCGTCGATAGTAAATGTCACCCCAAAAATGATAATGGCATGAATGGCGGCGGCGAGGAAAATCGTAAAGCTAAGTCGATCTCCGCTGCCAATATCGGTGGCTGTGGTCATAGCGTTATTGTGGGTGATTGGCTATAAGAATCATACTGCTTAGATTTACTTTTGTGCTAATAATTGTGAGATGTGAGACATGAGTTGTTCGCCAACTTTCACGTCGCTTTCACTGGAAAAGTAAGCTGCATCTATTTCGCGCGCACAGGTTGGGCTGGTAACGTTAATTTCGGTAAGATAATCCCCGATAATATCTAAACCTACAAATAGCAGTCCTTTTTCTATGAGTGCCGGCGCTACTTGTTCAACGATCCAGTAGTCGCGCTCGCTTAAGGCTTGCGCAACGCCAGAGCCGCCTGCGGCGAGGTTTCCTCTTGTCTCGCCTTCTGCAGGTATCCTTGCGAGGGCGTAAGGAATGGCTTGGCCGTTAACCACCAGTACACGCTTATCACCGTTGCTAATTTCGGGAATAAATTTTTGCGCCATGATATATGAGGAATCATCCTGGGTAAGCGTCTCGATGATAACGCTGATATTGGGGTCATCCTCTTTGCAGCGGAATATACCGCTGCCGCCCATGCCGTCTAAAGGTTTGAATATGACATCCTGGTGGTTTTGGTGGAATTGTTTGAGTCTTTCTGAGTCGCGGCTGACCAGCACTGGCGGGCAGCATTGAGGAAACTGAGTGGCAAACACTTTCTCGTTACAATCGCGAAGGCTTTGTGGGCGGTTTATGACGAGTGTTCCTGCCTTTTCCGCAGCTTCGAGAATATAGGTTGCGTAGATATACTCATTGTCGAAAGGTGGGTCTTTTCGCATGAGGATGACGTCGATCTCGCTGAGATGTATGTCTTTCGGGTCTTCCAGTGTGTACCAATTATCGGGGTTATCAGACACGCTCAAAAGCGACGATTTTGCTTTGGCAACGCCTTGCTCTAGGTAGAGGTCTGGCATCTCCATGTAGCGCAATTGAAAGCCGCTTTTTTGAGCTGCAAGGAGCAGCGCAAGGCTTGTGTCTTTCTTAACCTTAATCTCGGAAATGGGGTCCATGACGACCCCTAATACGAGCGGATTATTGCGGGTATCTATACCGGATGTGGACAAGCTTTCCTCCGAATTGCCTTTTGGCGGCATTTAAAGTTGGCGAAAACGCCATTTTTGAACAATTATAAAGGGTATGCGCAGCTTTTGCAGAGGCGGTAAATGCTTGTTGAAAAAACCCGAGTTTTCTTTTTCTTTCAAGCGCTTATGGATTATATTGGGAATCTATGTTAAAAGTTAATTATCTAAAAATAATTGGCCGAATTCGCTCTGCGCGATCGAGCTTCCGAGTAACCACTTTAAGGTCAGTCTATGGACGTTAATTTAGAGCATCTCAAAGTGATGGTGATCGACGACAGTAAAACTATTCGTCGTACCGCTGAGACATTGCTAAAAAAAGTGGGTTGTACGGTAGTCACCGCAACGGATGGGTTTGATGCATTAGCAAAGATTGCAGATACCCGTCCCGACATCATTTTCGTTGATATTATGATGCCTCGCTTAGATGGCTACCAAACGTGTGCGCTCATTAAAAATAATAGTGAGTTCAAAGCGACCCCCGTAATCATGCTTTCTAGTAAGGATGGCTTATTCGATAAGGCGAAAGGCCGTATCGTTGGGTCAGACCAATATTTAACAAAGCCCTTCAGTAAGGGGGAGTTGTTAGGTGCGATAGAGTCACATGTCAAAGTGGCGCGAGCTAGCTAAGGTTATATCCAGAATTACATCCAGAATTTCCTGGAGGAAATATGGCAAAAGTGCTAATTGTTGATGATTCACCAACGGAAACGTATAAGCTCACAGGGATGCTGGAAAAAACGGGTCACCAAGTGATTACGGCCGGCAACGGTGAAGACGGTGTTGCTACCGCAAAAGTTGAAAAGCCTGATCTTGTTCTTATGGACATTGTGATGCCTGGCTTGAATGGTTTTCAGGCAACGCGTCAGCTTACTAAAGCGCCAGAAACGTCTCATATCCCGGTTATTATCGTAACCACAAAGGATCAAGAGACGGATAGGGTATGGGGTATGCGCCAAGGTGCAAAAGCTTACCTGACAAAACCTATCGATGAGAAAGAGCTGTTCGATACCATGAAGAAGGTTGGTGTCTGAGGCTCGCATGGCGAATCCAGCATTCGAAACCCTCGTTAACCTTTCTGCTCAGAGTCGACGCTCTGCGCTTGGGTTGCCTGCGCAAACAGATGTTGCTCCTCGTTGGAGTGGTATCGGGTTTTCGTGCATGGGGTATCGATTTGTTGTCCCGATGGGGCAAGTCTCTGAATTAATGGAAGTGCCCTCCGCGACACGTTTACCTGGCGTTCATTCCTGGGTGATTGGTCTTTCCAATGTGCGTGGTCGTCTCCTCCCCTTATTTGATTTGGCTCGTTTTATTGGGGGTCATATCAATACTCAGAAAAAAGCGCACCGTGTCTTGGTGTGGGAATCTGAAAATATGTATAGCGGTCTCGTTGTCGATCGCGCCTATGGTATGCAGCATTTCATTGTGGATACTTTTGATGAGGTCGGAGGTGATCTCCCGCCAAATTTAAAGGCTTATGTCAATGGAACGTACAAGGATGCGTCAGGTGATGCCTGGAGTGTTTTTGATATGAGTGTGCTCGCAGGTGATCCAAATTTTATAAATGCATCAGCAACCTAACGGGCGTTGGTGAAATAACAAAAACTAGAAGTAATGCCCAGTTCCTTTTGGGTGCGAAATACATACAATCGCTTGGGAGCGTCGTATGAAAACTGACTCAGCTAGCCTTATTTCAAGGGCGAAAACTAACCCCGTATTGGCCACATTTGTTTTTGGCTTATTAGTGCTGTTCGCACTGATGGGGGTAATCCTTTACAAACTCTTTACCGATAGTCAGCGAGACCAAAGCTATCTCACGATGGTGGCGGACTTACGGGCGCAATCGTATCGTCTATCGTCTCTTTCGAGGGATGCGACGGCGGGTGATGAAGTTGCCTTTGGCGAGTTGCAAGGCGTTGTCGCGAGTATGGATAGGACGTGGTCACGCTTAAAGGCGAGTGATAATCATACTCGGGTTGTACTGGCTGAGCCTTTGGCTGAGTTTGACGGGATCTGGAGCCGAATCCAGTCGGGTTCCCAAGTTATCGTTGATAACAAAGAGACCATCGTATTTTTGCATGATGTTGCAAACACGCTGAACGAATCGCTCCCAGAATTGCAGACTGAGTACACCAACATCGTTGATATCTTGTTGGAGAATAACGCACCTTCAGAACAGGTATCCGTGGCGCAGAGCCAGTCTTGGTACGCTGAGCGGATTGGTCGTAACGTGGATAAGATGCTGGTTGGTGGTAAGGGTGCAGAAAAATCTGCAGACCAATTTAACATCGATGCGAACGTTTTTGGGCGCGTACTTAACGGTATGAAAAACGGTAACGTTGCGATGGGTATTTCCCGCGTAACAGACAAAGAAGCGCTCGACAGTTTGGAAGAAATTACAGAACTGTTTGATTTTGTAAGTGGTTCTGTAAAAGAAATTTTTGAAGCGTCTCCAGCACTATCTAAAGCGCGTCTTGCGACTAAAGGTATCTTGGAAGATAGTCCACTCATTCTAGAGTCCGTCAGTGGTTTAACGGATGATATTGCGAACTTACCTTCGACACGGCCTGTTAATAATATGGTCTTGTTGATCGTCGGTGCTGCGGCTTTGATCTTTCTCGTGTTAATTGGCTGGCAGATTAACCAAGCAACAAATCGACGCTTGAAGCTAACAGGTGAAACAAACGAACGAAACCAGAACGCAATTTTACGATTACTTGATGAGCTTGCTGACTTGGCAGACGGTGATTTAACAACGACGGCAACGGTAACGGAAGATTTTACCGGTGCGATCGCTGACTCCATTAACTACACGATTGACCAACTTCGTATCTTGGTATCGCGGATTAACGAAACGTCGGGTCGCGTTGTAACGAGCTCATCTGACACCCAGCAAACAGCATTGCATCTCGCGGAAGCATCAGAGCATCAGGCGCAAGAAATTGCGGGTGCATCGGCTGCGGTTAACGAGATGGCGGTGACCATCGACCAAGTATCTGCAAACGCCGCTGAGTCAGCCGGTGTTGCGGAGCGATCGGTATCGATCGCGAACAACGGTGCGAAAGTGGTACAAAATACAATCCGCGGCATGGATACGATTCGTGAGCAGATTCAGGAAACATCAAAACGTATTAAACGTCTGGGTGAATCATCCCAGGAGATTGGTGATATCGTATCGTTGATTAACGATATTGCTGATCAAACTAACATCCTTGCACTTAATGCGGCGATTCAGGCATCGATGGCGGGTGACGCCGGTCGTGGTTTCGCGGTTGTTGCGGATGAGGTTCAGCGTCTTGCGGAACGTTCTGCGACAGCGACGAAGCAGATTGAGGCGCTGGTTAAAACGATTCAGAACGATACCAACGATGCGGTTATCTCGATGGAACAAACCACCGCGGAGGTGGTACGTGGAGCACGTCTAGCACAGGATGCGGGTGTTGCACTGGAAGAGATCGAGTCGGTATCGGCCAACCTGGCAGAATTGATTCAGAATATTTCGAACGCGGCACGTCAGCAAGCGTCATCTGCGGGTCATATCTCGAATACGATGAACGTTATTCAAGAAATTACATCGCAAACTTCTGCAGGTACAAGTGCTACGGCGAAATCGATTGGTACGCTAGCCGAAATGGCGGTTGACCTAAGAGACTCCGTAACAGGCTTTAAACTTCCCGAAGAGTTATCGGGTGGCGGCATTGAAGAAGTTGATGATTTTGCAGCGGACGAAACTGAAGAGTTTGCGGCTGTTGGTGATATGGATACTTTGGAAGACACCGTGCCTGAACTTCCGTTAGAAGATGAAGTTGACGGTCTGGATGATGAAGTTGTCGACCTCTCAATGGATGACGCTTATTCCGAAGATATGTACGACCAAGAGGATTCAAGAGCATAAGCTCTGAATCCCAATATACTGAGTCCTAATACTTAGGCTTATAAAATAAGAGCGATGGTCGCAATATTATGGTTTGGTCACTGCAGGCGGCACCGGATCTAACAGATCAACAATTTGAGCAGTGGAGCAAATTGTTAGAAGATCGCGCCGGTATTTGTTTAGGTGAAGCGCAACGTGTTTTTTTGCAGACTCAGGTCTCAATGCGCATGCGCGAACTCGGCCATGAAGATTACACGCAATACTACAATCGTGTGGTGGATGGTGTAACCGGCATTATGGAATGGGCGGTCCTTATTGATCGCTTAGTGGTGAAGGAAACCAGTTTCTTTCGTCACAAACCTTCCGTCACATTCGTTCAGAATTATCTTCAAAGCCAAATTAATAATCAGAATCTTGACGGACCGTTTGATATCTGGAGCGTGGGTTGTTCTTCTGGGGAAGAGCCATACACCTTAGCCATGATGATGAACGAAACGTTTGAGCTTGCACGTTTGGAGCCTTATTTTGGGATTATTGCTTCGGATATCAGTCGGGCAGCGTTGGCGATCGCGAAATCGGGTATTTATCCGCAGCGTAAAGTAGAGCTTGTTGATGCGCCGGTTAGGCAGCGATATTTTTCACCGCTAGAGAAAAATCGGTATCAGATTAGCCAAGAAATAATGGATCGTGTCTGTTTTAACCAGGCGAATGTGCTCAATATTAATGAGTTTCCATCCATTAAGTTGGATGTAGTGTTTTGTCAGAATTTGCTCATTTACTTTCGCCGTTGGCTGCGCCACGAAATCATGAATGCCTTTGTGGATCGCTTAAAGCCCGGCGGGATTTTAGTGTGTGGTTTAGGTGAAGTTGTCGATTGGTCTCACGAGAAAATGGAGCGTGGGCAGGCAGATGAAGTACAAGTTTATATTCGCAAATAGTTTGAGTTAGGTTGCTTGAATTAAAAAATACACAAAATCGACGCAACAAAAAACATAGCAATATTATTGACGTTTTTGAACCGCATCGAGAAGTTGAAATATTGAAATAAAAGGCCCCTAGGTATGGGAGATAAACGCAACTTTGCAGCTTTAGATTGGGTTGTCGACGAAATATCGGACACGCTCAAAGAAGCTCGGCAATCGCTAGAAGCGTACGTTGAAGATCCAAAAGATTCAACGCGAATACGCTTTTGTCTTACGCATATCCATCAAGTGCATGGTTCTCTACAGATGGTGGAGTTCCACGGGGCTGCTTTGCTCGCCGAAGAAATGGAGCAAGCCGCGCAAGCCATTATGGATCATGAGGTTGCTAGCATTCCTGAAGCGCAAGAAGTATTGATGCGCAGTTTATTGCAACTTCCCATCTTTCTAGAAAATGTAAAATCTACTAAAGAGGATAGTCCTGCACGGATTATGCCGCTGCTTAATGATTTGCGAGCGGTTCGCAAGCAAAGTTACTTAAGCGAGACAAACCTTTTTTCGCCTGATTTATCATCGATTCAGAGTCCTTCCGGTAAGCGTCATCCTGTTTTAGACGATAAGGTTAAGCTAAATCAAGTCGTCAAAAAATTACGAGAAATGTATCAGTTTGCTGCAGCGAGCGTTTTGCGCGGCATAAAAGTCGAAGAAAATTTAGAGTACTTAGATAAGGTATTTTCTCGCCTGGAGTTGATTACTCAAGGTACGTTGGGGAATCCTATTTGGGAAGTATCCGCAGCGCTAATCGACGCCCTAAAAAGGGATGAGTTGGAACTGACTGTGGGCGTGAAAGGGTTGATGCGTTATATCGCCCGAGATCTCCGAATCCTGGGTGAGCAAGCGCCTGAAATCTTGGATCAACCGCCACGTGAATCACTTCTAAAGAATTTGCTGTATTACGTTTCTCGAGCGGAAGATGGCAGCGAAAAAGTTGCAAAAGTTTATACAAAATACGGGCTGGGTTCTGCGCTCGTTGGATCGAACGACGCGGGTGGTCAAGCCAAAGATGATATGTTGCAGGCGCCGGATGCGAGTGCCATTCGTTCCGTTGTGGTGGCACTGCAAGATGAGATTGGCAATATTAAGCATGTGCTTGATTTGTCGCTTTCCGGTCAAGGCGGGGTAGACGATCTTAAAGAGGTGTTGCCAAGTGTTAAGCGTGTTACCGATACACTGGCCGTACTGGGTATTGGTGATCTGCGTAAACAAATGCTTGAGCAAGCTAAGCGTTTAGAAGAGATAAGCGAAGCCAATAGTATTGACGAAAAAGCGTTAATGCAGACAGCTAGCAGTATTATTGAAATTGAACATCGTTTAAAAGCCATTGCTAAATCGGCAGGCAAACATAACGACTTGGCGTCCGTAAATGAACGCGAAGTTGAAATAGATAATGCGAAAGCGGCGGTTGTAAAAGAGTGTTCCGCGGGCTTACTTAAATCAAAAGAATCGATTATCGAATACATCTCATCAAACTGGGACAAGAAACACCTAGAAGATGTTGATTCCGCACTGAAGGATATTCGCGGTGGATTAAATATGATTCCTTTGCGGCGTCCTGCTGCAATTGTTTCCGCCTGTGGTCAGTTTATCCAAGAAAAATTAATCGAAGGCAATGAGCATCCAAGTTTCGATGTGATGGAATCGCTTGCTGACGCGATTGCCAGTGTCGAGTATTACTTAGAGCGTTTAATGGAAGATCTCCATGAAGATTCTGACTCTATGCTCGATATTGCTGAAGAAAGCATTGCGGGCTTGGGGTACCCCGTTGAAGTAAGTGGGCCGGGTACCCGTGCGGAGGCTCCTGAGCCGAGAGATACGCCGAAGGTTCAAGAGACACCGGAAGCTGTTGAGCAGATTGAGCCAACAATCCCAGAGCCAGAAGTGGTTATTACTGCAGACGTTTCTGAGCCGGAACCTATTATTCCCGAGCCGGTCGTCGAAGACCTGCCGGTGCCAGAAGAAGCGGCCACCCCAGAGCTTGTCCCTGAGCCAATGGTCGAGCCGGCGAATGCTTCAGCTGAATTAACACCGGTCTCTGTTGACGATGAAGATGAAAGTGATATCGATGATGAAATCATAGAGATCTTTATTGAAGAGGCCGGCGAAGTATTAGAAACGCTAGAAGAATATGTACCGCAATGGCGAGCAAAAGAAAGTGATCAAGATGCGCTTGTTGTTGTAAGACGTGCTTTTCATACCTTGAAAGGCAGCGGCCGCATGGTGGAAGCGTTTGATATTGGTGAGTTGGCGTGGTCAGTTGAAAACATGTTGAACCGTGTTATCGACCGTACGATTAAGGTAACGCCTCACGTCTTTAATTTGGTGAATGGTGTTATCGCGGTAGTGCCGACGCTCGTGGAAGCGTTCAAGTGCCGTGCAGAAAACCCCATTAAAAGTACGACGGATCATTATCAAGCCCTAGGCCATGAGTTGGCGGAAGGTCGTGTGCCAGATGAGCTAGCTGAGCCATTACCTCCGATAGATACGCCGGTTGTCTCAGCCCAAGCCCAGCCTGAGCCAGCGCTACAGTCAGAATCTCAACCAGTATCTGCGCCTGAATATTCAGAAGCGGCGGCAATTGAAGCGGCTGCGGACGCCGAGGATGATGAAGAATTTGACCTCGTTTTACAGGAGATCTTTTCTCAAGAATCCATTACGCATTTGGGCACCGTACAAAGCTTTATTGCTCAAATGGTGGAAGACGCACCTTTGTACTCGGTACCCACAGATGAGTTTCAGCGCGCTCTTCACACATTAAAAGGCAGTGCCAAGATGGCGCAGGTGTGGCCCATTGCTGAAATTGCTGAGCCGCTTGAACACTTCATGAAGGAGCTCATCACCTTCCAGGTACAAATCGACGAGGATATTTTGCAGCTAATACGCGATGCTGCAGATTATATTCGTGCGGGTGTTTCCCAAATCGAATCTGGAAACAAGGTTTCGATTCCGAAGGTGGCGCAGTTTGCTGCTCGGACACAGGAGCTCCGAGATTTGGCGGTGGGTCATCTTGTTCTACCGAAAGATTCGCAGCAGAGTTCACAAAAAGTCGACCCTCGTATGTTGTCGTTAGTGATGGCCGAGGAAATGGCGTTGCTGCTTGAGGCGGATGCGCTAATTTGCCGTTGGGAAAACGGTGAAGCCAGCGATGAAAATTTAGATAACTTGTTAAAGGAGTTGTCTGTTTTGGAGGAGGGTGCAAGGCAAGCCCATCTTCACGACATGTCATCTTTGACTGCGTTACTTAGCCAATCATACGAACAGGCACGGGCAGGCAGACTAGAGAAAGACGAAGAATTCTTTACATTAATAAAAGGCGGCCATAACGCCCTGTTGGATATGGTGGATGCGGTTGCCGCAGCACAGAATGTCCAGGCAGTCCCAGAGAGTGTATCTCAGGGTATCTCTCAACTGCTTGAGCGAGCTACCGAGCCCGCTCCGGAAGCTGCGCCAGAAGATAGTGTTGAAGAGGAGCATATTGATTTTGGCGATCTTTCTGACCTTTCTCTTACAGAAGAATTCAGTGCGAGCGAAAGTGAATCACATGCCGAGAGCGGTGAAAGTGATGGCGATATTGAATTTGAAGATTTGCCCGCTGTCGATGATATCTCTTTCGAAGTTGCCGCGCCGGAAGAAGATATACCGCTTCCTGAAATAGACACAGAAGAATTATCTGTTGAAAGTGTTGCTGATGTTACTGAAGAGTCGGCTACAGAAAATACCAAGTTAAGTGGTGATGAAAGCGCTGAATCTCAGACTGTCGACAGCATTGTAGGTGAGACTGAAGAAGATATAGAAGAAACGCTTGAGTTAGAAAGCGCATCAGAAGCGCCGTCCGTCGAACAAGCACAGGTTCCGGAGCCAGTCTCTGCACCCCCAGTTGAGCCCCAGTCTACCGATATGGGGGATGCGGTTGTCATTCCGGGTTTGATCGATCATTTGGATGTGAATTCAGATGATTACGATAGCGATATTATTGAGGTCTTCCTCGAAGAGGCGGACGAATTAATTGAAGGCTTGGATGAGGCTGTTCATGCTTGGGAAAATAATTGGTCGGACGACGCAAGCCTAGAAGAAATCAAACGTATTTTGCATACCTTTAAAGGTGGTGCGCGTTTGTCGGGGCTGAATAAGATGGGTGATCTTACCCATGATTATGAGTCGATGCTGATTGATATGGGGGATGACTTGTCGAACGTCGATGACGCATTCTTTGCTTCGCTCCATGATTATCAAGATCAGCTTTTACGTGCGACTCGTGCAGTGAAGCAATTTGCGGAAGGCGGTTATGAAGTCGCTGCGATAGATGATGGCAGTTCACAAGCCGACGTGGCGGAAGAGAATACGGCAGAATCTCAAGAAACAATCACGCCTGAAGCTGCACCCGTATCCGAAAATACCGCCACTGCGGAGCCTTCAGATTCTACCGAACCTGAGGGCGATGCGGATAACGTCGTTAAGTTCGCACCAAAACCAAAAGACAGCTCGCCTGTGGCAAATGCGCCAGCCGAGTTTGTTATGCCAACGGTTGCGAGCAGCGGGGCAGGTGGCCAGGCCGCGGCCAGTGTTGCAGTTAAGAAGGCGGGTCCCCAAGAGGTTGTTAAAATTTCGGCGGAATTACTAGAAGAGCTAGTAAACCTTGCGGGTGAAACGTCCATTAACCGAAGTCGTTTAGAGCAATACGTGAATGACTTTGGCTTCTCGTTGGACGAAATTGATACCACCCTGAACCGTTTGCAAGATCAGTTGCGTCGCCTTGATATGGAGACGGAAGCACAGATCCTATTTCGCCAAGAACAAATGGAACAGCACGATGAGTTCGATCCGTTAGAAATGGATCGGTATTCTCATTTACAACAATTGTCCCGCTCACTTATCGAGTCAGCCTCGGATCTGGACGATTTGAAATTAGATCTTGGCGAACGATTGAAGTCGACAGAAACGTTGTTGCTTCAGCAGTCTCGGGTTAATACGACTTTGCAAGAAGGCCTCATGCGTTCGCGTATGGTGCCGTTTTCTCGGCTCGTTCCTCGCTTGCGAAGAATCGTTCGACAGGTCGCAACGGAGCTGGGTAAAAATGTAAGCTTTGAATTAGATAACGTAGAAGGTGAACTGGATCGTTCTGTACTAGAACGGATGGTGCCACCTTTCGAGCACATGCTGCGTAACGCTGTGGATCACGGGATTGAATCACCCGAAGATCGGATGGCCGCAGGCAAGTCTGAATCTGGCCGTATTGTCTTAACGCTTGCGCGTGAAGGTGGGGACGTCCTTATTCGCTTGGCGGACGATGGTCGTGGTGTCGATTTAAAACGTGTTCGCCAAAAAGCGATCGAGCGTGAGTTGATGGCTCCCGATGCTGAGTTGAGCGATCACGATATCATGCAATTCATTTTGCACGCAGGCTTTAGTACTGCTGAGAACGTGACACAAATTTCAGGTCGTGGTGTGGGCATGGATGTGGTTCATGCTGAGATTAAACAGCTGGGTGGTTCGGTCACGATCAACTCTGCATGGGGTAAAGGCACAGAGTTTTTAGTGCGTCTGCCCTTTACTTTGTCGGTTAACCGCGCATTGATGGTTGCGATCGGTAATGATCACTATGCGGTTCCCCTAAGCTCTATCGAAGGTATTGTGCGTGTTAGTCCGTTTGAACTCGAACACTATTACGCAAACCCTGAAGCGCAATTCGAATACGCGAATGAAAATTATCACGTACGTTATCTCGGTTCCCTATTGTATCGCGGTGCTGCGCCTAAATTAGACGGCCATGTCTTGCCCTTGCCTGTGCTGCTTGTGCGTTCGGCGGAACATACAATGGCGTTGCAAGTAGATGCGGTGATGGGTAGCCGGGAAATCGTGGTAAAAAGTTTGGGGCAACAATTTAGTACGGTGCCTGGATTATCCGGTGCAACGGTAATGGGCGATGGTTCCGTGGTGGTGATTTTAGATCCTCACGCTCTCGTGCGTCAGGAAATTGCGCGGGCTACCTTACAGTTGGTTGACGATAACGTTACTGATGTTGAGGATGAGGTTGAAGAAGCTCGCGTTAAACAAGTTATGGTGGTGGATGATTCTGTAACGGTGCGTAAAGTAACGTCGCGCTTCCTTGAGCGTGAAGGCTTTGATGTGATCACCGCGAAAGATGGTGTCGATGCGATTCGCTTGCTACAAGAAGGGTTACCAGACCTTATGTTGCTTGATATCGAGATGCCGAGGATGGACGGTTTTGAAGTGGCTAAAACGGTGCGTTCAACAAAACGTTGGGAATCTCTACCGATAATTATGATTACTTCACGAACGGGTGATAAGCACAGAGAGCATGCTGAAAGCTTGGGTGTGAATAATTATCTTGGTAAGCCCTATCAAGAAGATATTTTGCTTGATGCAATTGGAGAAATCTTGGATCACAAGTCGTAGGTGAATACCTACCGTGGTGGCTGACATGGGTTTTCGTATCATCAACAGTTCTTGGTTAAGGTGTGCAGTGGCTCGGGTGCATAATGCCGACGCTTAATATTGGCCTTATCGCGGATACGAGTATCCAGTTAAGCAATTTGGAAGACATCGTCACAAGTGCCCAGTATGACGTTGCTGAAAAATTAATTACGCGTTACGACGAGCTCGAAAGCTTACCCGCTGTGGATATTTGGGTTGTGCGTATCGATATGGAAGATGAGCGCTCACAAGCACTCATTGAATATCTGGACAGCTTAGATTTGCCGATTATTTATGATGAAGCGGATTCGTATTCGTCATTAAATATCGAAGAGCGCGCGCGCCGTTTTTCAAAAAAAATTGAAGCCTGTGGGTTTGGTTCCGAAAATCAAAATCATGACTTAACACGGGCTAAATATGTTTGGGTATTGGCCGCATCTGCGGGTGGCCCAGAAGCTGTGTTGAGTTTTATTAAAAGCGTGCCGCCGGAATTAGAAGGTGTGGCTTTTGTTTACGTTCAGCATATGGATGAAAACATGGCGCCGCCTTTAGTGAAATCGCTCAAGCGAAATACGGATTGGCAGGTGTTTTATTGTGATCGGGCGTGGAATATTTTTGAAAAAAGTATCTACGTGATATCGGCAAGTTTTCAAGCCGATATTAATGAAATTGGCATGCTGAGCCCGGGTACCTCTCCTTGGGCTGGGCCTTATAAGCCGTCGGTAGATCATGTTGTTGCCAAGGTGTGGCGAAAGTTTGGTAAAGACAGTGGCGTTATTGTCTTTTCTGGCATGGGTGACGATGGCGCTAAGACTTGCCGGATGATAAAAAATGCTGGCGGTCAGGTGTGGGTGCAGTCACCCGACAGTTGTGCCGTGGACTCCATGCCGAGCGAGGTCATTAGAACACAGTGCGTGAGTTTCACCGGTACGCCAGAACAGTTAGCGTTACATTTTTCGGTATGCCATCGAAAATTAAATCAAATGGCATTGGGTACCGAAAACGATAGCCATAATAGTGATAAAGAAAGAAATGTCTTATGAATGAACATCAGCTTGCAATAACCTCCGGCCAAGAAATTCCTTGTATGCTATTGCCAATGATCGATCACAACTTGCTTGTGCCGACGACGTCGGTTGCTGAAATGAGTTCAGTGCAGCCATTGGAAGCGGTTGACGATGCACCTGAATGGTTTATGGGGATGTACAATTGGCGTGGTTTAAAAGTACCTGTTGTGTCGTTTGAAGCGATTAACGGCGGTCAAACGGTGCTTAACCCTGATGGGCGAATTGCCGTGCTCAATAATACCGGCGTGAATCAATCTTTACAGTTTATTGCGATCCATACCCAAGGTATTCCTCGTATGGCCCGTATTAGCGATGAGGATATCAGCGAAGATGATGGTGCAGAACGCCGTCCTTTTGATTTAATGGCGGTTAAAGTTGGAATGGAAGAGTTCTGTATTCCAGATATTACGGCAATGGAAGTCGCGTATACCAATCTGATGGACAGCCCATCTTAATTTACTGCAAACTCATGATACGAATTGCCGGTAAATAATCTGCTTTAGCCAATCCGTGTTTAATGAACGGATTGGTCTCCTTTCGGAAATATTTCATTTAACGACTGTTCCCCGAACGCATAAACCTTCCCGCAAAATTGACAGTCAATATTGATAATATCTCGCTCGCTAAGCAAAGTTTGCGCATCTTCATAGCCCAATGACTGCAGCGCGCTCGCACTGCGCTCTCGATCGCATGAACAGTTAAACTGAATTGTTTTGCTCGGGAAAATGCGGCATTTTTGTTCGTGAAACAAACGTGTTAACAGCGCTTCATTGTCGAGCGAAAATAACTCTTCTGCCTTAACGGTATCCGCGAGTTGAGTACAGGTTTCCCAGTGGTCCTGCCTTTGCGCTTCGTCTGTTACGAGTTGTGCGGGCAAGCATTGTAAAAACAGGCCCGCGCAATGACGCGTATCGGCGAATAGTTGGATTTGCGTTGGTAATTGTTCAGACTGCTTAAAATAGTCTTCGAGACATTCAGCTAAGTTCGTATGTGCAATTGGCACAATACCTTGGTAACGCTTTCCTTTATCTGGGTCGATAGTGATTGTTAGTAATCCTTCGCCAAGGAGCGACTGCAGGTCCAAATCCGTAATAGAGGGTTCTGATTCCAGTTCGGGATTGATTCGCACAATACCGCGTACATCGCCATTATGCCTCGCCTCGGCCATAATCAGGCTGACGTCCCCCTGACCGCGCGCCTGTAGGGTTAGCAAGCCTTCAAATTTAAGGACTTCAGAAAGTAAGCTCGCAGCCGCTAAAAACTGCCCAAATACGGGAATGAGTGGGGTGGGGAAGGATTGGTGTGCAAAAGCATCCTGGAATGCTTTTTCTAAACAGGTGGTTTCACCGCGTATGTCTGTGTCATCGAATAAAAAGCGTTGGGTTGTATCGTGTGTATCCATAGTCTTTGTGTGGGCCCTAGTCTAGGTCACCCAATATATCTCGTTTGATGCGTTGTAAGTGCCGACGTTCTTTGGTCGTCGGTTTGGTCGGTGTTCGTGCGGTTGCACCGTATGCTTTGCGCTCTTCTGTGCGGGTTTGTCTTGTGCTAATACTCTGTTCTGTTTCTTTGTAGAGCTTTTGCGCCTCGGGAGCACCACGTCGTTTCTCGGAGAGGGCCATGACCTCTACCTCCATGTCGTCCCAGCCTTGGCGGATCACCAGCGTCATACCGGTATTGATCTCTTTACTGGCTTTCGCGCGATCGCCGTTGACGCGAATTTTACCCCCTTCAATGGCCTGTTTTGCCAGTGAGCGGGTTTTAAAGAAGCGCGCAGCCCAGAGCCACTTATCGATCCTGACGCGTGATAATTCGGAAGAGGATGTGTTCATCTGTTTAACATCGATTCATGGGCGAAGCACATAACACGCATATTATAAGGCTTCTGGGGGCATGATTTCATCGAAATGTTCGATGCCTAAAAACTCTTCAGGGAGGTGCGGAGGGCGCTGGCTATCCGGAGACGTGATGCATACCAGCTGCGCAATGCCAAAGGTTTGCGCGCTTCGGAGTATGCGTGGCGTATCGTCTATAAATAGCGTGCGCTTCTTATCGAAATGTTCCTTCGCAATTAGCTGATGCCAAAAATCTTGTTCTTCCTTAGGTTTTTGGAACTCATGAGAGGAAATGACAATATCAAGCCATTGGTCAATTTCCGTGACCTCGAGTTTCAGTGAAAGCCCTTTGGGGTGAGAGTTCGTAATAAGTATCACTTTCTTCCCTAGCGCGTTTAGGCGTTTTAGGAAGGTTTCAGTGTGCGGTCGTATTTTGATCTTATGGCGAACCTCGCCTTTTAATGCGGGTACATCCATATCGATCAGCTCGGACCAGTGATCCAGGCAATACCACTGAAGAGTGCCTTCATATTCCTTAATCTTGTCTCCTAAATAGGCTTTCGCTTCTTCGAGCGGAAGATTATGTGATTGGGCATAGCGTTCTGGCAGATGGGTAAACCAAAAGTAATAGTCAAAATGCAGGTCCAGCAGCGTGCCGTCCATATCGAGAAGAACTGTATCTATCGTATGCCAGTCGATCATAAGCGGTATAATGTGCTCGAATAGTGCCAGAAGGGGCGTGCCGATAATTTTCGATCGGGACGCTGAAACAGCCTGTTAGTATCGTTCAATCAATTTCCCAACAAGTGGAAACTATTATGCCTGATGCTCCAAAGATTCTCACTCGTCATGAAGTGAGCGATAGCCATCTATTCAAAGTGGACCGTGTAGAGCTGGAATTTAGTAATGGTGAACAACGTACCTACGAATACTTAAAAGCCGGTGAACATGCGGCGGTAATAATCGTACCTCTGTTGGATGATGATACCGTGGTGCTTATTGAAGAGTACGGTGCTGGGGTAGAGCGCTATGAACTTTGCTTGCCTAAAGGCAAAGTTGACGAGGGCGAGACCTACTTAGAGGCCGCTAATCGCGAGCTGAAAGAAGAGGCGGGCTACGGCGCGACACAACTTGAATGGTTAAAAAGCATGGCGCAGTCGCCCAACTATATGCAGCACCAAACACAAGTGGTGCTAGCGCGGGGGCTTTATGCTGAAAAGCTGCTTGGCGATGAGCCAGAAGAATTAGGGGTACACTTGATGCCTTTTAACGATCTTGCGTCTATTGTCGCGCGAGATGATGTCACTGAAGCGCGAACAATTGCTGCGCTTTTCTATGCTAAAGAATGGATTAATAAATCACATGACTGAAGTAAAACCACTTGATCTCAATACACTTTCTGAAAAAATAATCGAAATATCCAAGTGTGCAGGTAAAGAAATTTTAGCGGTATACAACGATAAAGATGGTTTCGGTATTGAAACAAAATCAGATGACTCGCCTGTGACAAAAGCCGATATAGCCGCGAACAAAGTGATTGTTGCCATGCTCGAAAAACTAACGCCGGAGATTCCGGTTTTAACTGAAGAGACATCGTTAGTGCCCTTTTCAGAACGGCAGCACTGGCCACGCTATTGGATCGTGGATCCACTTGATGGAACAAAGGAATTCATTAATCGTAACGATGAGTTCACAGTGAATATTGCGCTCATCGAAAAGCATTCACCGGTAATGGGGGTTGTGTATGTTCCGGTAACCGATGTGACGTATGTCGGTGTTTCTGGTCACGGCGCTCACAAATTGCAGGGTGAAAATAAGCAAAACATCAGCTGTCGAACGGCTAACAGCAACGGGAACGGTATCGAAGTTGTGGCGAGTAAGCGGCATCTAAGTGAAGAAACTCAGCGTTTTATTGATGCTGTAGCGCATGATCTAGGGACGGTAAGTACTAAATCTGTCGGTAGCTCATTAAAGTTTTGTTTGCTCGCGGAAGGGTTAGCGGATGTCTATCCTCGGTTTGCGCCAACGAGTGAGTGGGATACCGCAGCAGCCCAAGCCGTTTTATGTGCGGCGGGTGGGAAAGTATTAAAACGCGATATGAATGAGTTGGATTACAACGCAAAAGAAAATATTTTAAACCCCGATTTTTTTGCAGTTGCTGATACGAAGGTGAATTGGAATTCAGTTTTACAACAACTCGAATCTTAATCTAAACGTATGTTTTAATTTTAGATGCAAATGTTTTTCGATAAGTTTTTGCAGTGCAGTAAAGACTTTTGATTTGGTGACGTGATTTACATAGAGGTGACAAATTTCACTGGCGCGATGAACGTGCCGACAAAATTGTGACCTTGTCGAATTAATCGATTTATTTTTGTGGTATTAATATAGCTCAAGCCTAACGAACTACTTACAACGCAAAAGTGTTAGGCCGTAAAGAGCGAACCATGACTAGACTCCAGCGTAAAATTTTAGAAAACAAAGATTATTTTGGCCACGACGAAAGTCGATTCAAGCATGAAAGCGGCCTATTAATAAGACGTTTAGAACGAGAAATATCCTGCCTAGAACGGCAACTCGAGCGTTTGTTTATGCTCGACGGCCATATCGATAAACGGACACAAGATACCTATTCAGAGATGATTTCTAGCCGCAAAGACATGCTATCCGAGCTGGGTTTTTAGCTCGGATAGCAGTTTCCGGTCGCCGTTTATACGCTTTGTAAGCAAGCTAACGAACATTCGTATTGTTTCTCTTCTGTTACCATTCCCTATTTGTACGTTACTTATATTAGGTGTTGCTAATATTTTGTCGTTGGTCTGATGCTAGGCAGTATGGAGTCATGACTCGAATCACTCGTCATGTCAGAAGTGAAAAACCTCTGTAGAATAGAGCGTTCTATACGTAGTGATATTGTTCAACATGGAGAGAAACCACTCATGTCCTCCCGAAAAATTGTTTTAATCACTGGCGCCAGTCGCCGTTTAGGACTGTTTTTATGTGAACAGTTTTGTCTGCAAGGTGACGATGTGATTGCGCTTACTCGTTCAGTATCTAGCGAACTGCAACGTTTGGTTGATCGTTTTCAATCCGGTTTGAATTGTTTTGAGATGGGCGAATACGAAGAACAAAATATTTCAGACGTGATTTCTGCGATTATATCTTCGTACCCCAAGATCGATGTCGTTATTCATAACGCGTCGAAATTTGAACCTAATGCAGAATTTTCAGGCGAAAAATTCCAGCAGTTTTTCGATGTGCATATGGCGATGCCTGCTCAGCTCAATGAAGGGTTAAAAGGGTGTTTGTATAATGAAACGCAGCCTGGGGCTATTGTGCACATCACCGATATATACGCGGACAACCCAAATAAAACTCATACATTATATTGTGCGACGAAGGCGGGGTTAGAAAATTTATCGAAAGGTTTTGCGAAAAAATTCGCGCCGGGCATACGCGTAAATACTGTTCAGCCAGGGCCGGTTAAATTTTTAGATACACATAGTAGCGAGGCAAAAAAGCAAGTGTTAAGCGAAACGCTACTCAATCACGAGGGAGGGTTTATGCCAATATTCCAAGCGCTCGCCAGTATTATCGAGAACCCGTATATGACCGGAGCCTCCATCAAAGTGGATGGTGGCCGCGCCCTCGGTACTCGGTAAGCCAAGCGTTTCCAAATTTTTAAAATCGAGGGCTGTGTAGGGCTTGAAGTTGATATAGGGTTCGTCAAATTTATTAAAGTAGCCGGTTTCTATCTGAGTGTTGTAACCCAAAATATCAATGTCGGCGGTTCTGTCTTTTAGACTTTTCTCTGGGTCGTTACGATCTCTTCCGAGCGCAATTTCAATACTATTAAGTACACGTTTAAATTCTTGGGGATCGAGAGACGATCGAACGATGGCGACAGAGTTTAGAAAGTAATTATTCGTCACAATCTTATCTGGGATTGTACGGACAAAGGGATACGATATGAGCGGCCCAAAGTGTTTTAGCATCGACTTAATAATACGAACGGCGTTTAACTCCGGTTCGATATTTGAGCCTATAGAGAGGTAGTAGTACATGCTTAGACGGTTTCCATCGGCGTGTTTGGGGCAGCGGTTGCATTCGATGCGATCATTTTGGCGTGTTTGAAATCCGTTTTTCCTGACCCAAGTTTTGGTAAGGTATCGACGAGAATAACTTCGCTAGGGATCATTAAACCGTTGCATTGATGTGACAGCATTGCAGATTTTAATTCACTCGTCGATATATCGCGCTCACTTAAGATCACAATTTTCTCACCTTTTTTCTCGTCCGGTAGATTAACCGCAACGACCTCTAAGTCTCTATATTCATCTGTCAGACTTTTTACGATGGCGCTTTCCACGGAGCTTAAGCTCACCATTTCCCCGCCGAGCTTTGCAAATCGGGAATAGCGATCCACGATGGTTAAAAATCCGTCCTCGTCCAAGTAGCCTTTGTCTCCCGTGACATACCAACGTGTATTGCCTATTTTGCGGATTACGGACGCGGTTTTTTCCGGTGCATTGATATAGCCTTGCATCACCTGTGCGCCGCCGATAAGAATCATACCCCGGTGCCCGGAAGGGAGTTCTTCCCATGTCTCGGGGTCGACGACCTTAAAACTAGTACCGGGTAAGGGCATGCCGACGGTACCGAGCTTTTCACCGAGCTGAATTCTCCAGGTACTGGTATCCAGCGTACTCGGCACGTTGACACTTGCAACCGGTGTCGTTTCCGTTGCGCCGTAACCCTCTAATATATCTTTGTTAAATTTATGTTTAAACGCTTCCCTTACTTCGGGGTTCAGTTTCTCGGCGCCGGAAATAACCAAGCGTAAACTGTTCAACATCAATGGATGTACTTTTTGGTTTCGTGTGTATAGGCGTAAGAAAGTGGATGTGGCACACATAACTGTGGCTTTATACTTGGCGATGGCTTTTCCCGTGCCCACGGCATCCGTCGGGTCTGCGTGACAAATCATGGGGAGCCCTTCGATAAGCGGGAGGAATTGCGTGACGGTTAAGCCAAATGCATGAAAAAGGGGGAGCGAGGCCATAAACACTTCGTTGTCTTCCATGTTGAGTACATCCGAAATTTGCTTTAAATTCGCCATAATGTTGGTATGGCTTAAACGGATACCTTTTGGTGTGCCTTCGCTCCCGCTAGAAAATAAGATAGCGGCCGTGTGGTCGGGTGATTGACGGCGGCAGACCAAACGCTTTAACAAAAATGCGGGTAATAACTTAACGTTTATTAATGTGCGCAGCAATTCAATATTTGAAATCTGTTGTTTGATCTCCTCAAGATAAACAATGTGTTTTCCCTTCATGCATTCGGAAAAATCCAAGCCTCTTGCTTGCAGCTTTTTCAAGAATTTTTCTGAAGTATAAATGGTGTTAATTTCAGCTTGTTCAAGGGCCGAGCTCATCGTGTCGGGGTTGGATGTATAGTTTAAATTGACGAGAGTTTTTCCCAGCATCAATGTGGCCATATTGGCAATAACACCACCGGCACTGGTGGGCACCAGTAAGCCAATATTTTGTTCTGGGCTTATCTTTTTTATGCGTTTGGAAAAGGCAATGGCTGCTGTGAGTAATCGTTCTGCCGACATTTCTTGATGGGTGGAAGTATCCGCAATTGCCAGCGCTTTACCTCGGTGCTTGCAGGTGTTAATCCAGGCATGGGGAAGGCTAGGCAGGTTTTCTGCATAGCTCTGCCAAGAAGAAACTGATAGGTCAAACACACGTCGTTTTACGATATCCGCTTTTGAGTTTTTATCAATAGGTTTGCCGAAAGCGATAATGATTTCGCGTTTCCAGCCGTCTACAGATTGTTGTCTTAGTTTCTCTGAGGAGTAAGAAAATTGGCTGCCCCAAAGGCCGCGTAGATAAAGCGGCTGAATGACAACGTCGTCATTACATTGCGCGGCTGCACGTTCAAATCCACGTTTAAACTCACCTAAATGCCCTGTTCTACTCAAGGCCCCTTCGGGGAATAGGCAGACGACATGGCCTTGGTTTAAACGTTGGGCAATCGTGTCGAGTGAAGCTTTGCTGCTAGCGCCTTTCTCAATGGGGATGCTACCAAACATTTTAAAAAACCAGGTGAGGTACCAACGTTCATAAATACGTTTGTGCATAACGAATTGCACTGGGCGAGGGCTGGCAATTTGAATGATGGCCCAGTCGATCCAGGTGATATGGTTGCCTAATAGTAATACACCGCCTTCGCTTGGGATGTTCTTCATGCCCTGTACGTTCACGCGATAACGGCGTGACATCAGCAGAGACAACACAAAGCGGACGAGGCTCTGCGGCAGTTTCGATACGGTGTAGCACCCACCTAATAAGGCGAAAATAGCCGTAAATATTAATAATTGTTTTGCGCTAATCCCGAGTAGTGCAAAACTCACGGTGACACATAAAAACGAAAACATGGCGATATTTTGGATAAGGTTATTGCCCGCCAATACCTTGCCAAGCTCATGTTCATTAGCATAAAACTGGACCATGGCGTTCAGTGGTACGATAAAAATACCGCCCATTGCGCCGATAAAGAAAAAGTCGAGTCCCATCATTATTTGGCTTTCGAGCGTTGGTAAAAAAGCTAAGCCCAGAGCAATACCTGCAGCGCCAAGAGGGATTAAACCCGTTTCGATATAGTTTTTAGATGCACGGCTGGCGATCATTGAGCCCAGCGCGATTCCCAAACCAGAAGCGCCCAATATGGCCTGGATAATGATGGTATTACTTTCGCCTGTTTGTGCTTTTGCGAACGCGGGGAACGCGGCGAGCATGACTTGGCCGATAGACCAAAACATTGCGAGCCCGATAATGGATAAGCGAATAACGTCGCGCTTTAATACGGGCGCTAAGTTGGATTTAAGTAGTGTGCTAGAAAATGTGTGTGAGAATTTCGTTGGGCCAGAATGGAGGGCTATTGGTGTATCTGCTTGAGGTAAGCGATACATCATCACGAGTTCGACAATACTCGTTAGCATAAGGATCAGCCCTACCGGTACCAGGGTCGTCAGGACTTCTGTTTTTGTTGTGGCACCGTCGGGAAAGACCGATTCGAATACGATTGAAAAGGCGAAGGTTCCGGTAAGAATTGCAATGATCGAGATCGCTGAGACGATGCCATTGGCCTCCGCTAAATGCTCCTTGCCGAAAAAGCCGCGGATGTAACCAAACTTCGCAGGTGAATACAGCGCTGATTGTGCGGCGAGTAAAAAGGTCATCGCAAAGGAGGCCCAAAACCAGCCCATAAGATAACAGAGCGTAATACCACTCGTAAGGGCGACGGCCGCCCAAGCGGTTACCCGCATGACCTTATGTTTGGGGTAGCGATCCGAGGCAAAGCCTGCGGGGCTAAACAGCAATATAAACGGTAATAATATGAGTGCGTTGAGTATGGCCGTTAAGACAATTTGCTGCGGGCCATCATGAATCTTGAATATCGTATTCTGAATAACGATTTTATGCCCGAGATCGACGAAGGCATTTAAGAAAACCGCGATGAGAAATGGCAGGGTGCCCGCGCGATGCATTAGACGTGTCATATCCGTTCCAGCTGTTGCATGTGGTTGAATGAGTACGAGGAGTGTGAGCGGTGGTTGCTTTTCCCGCAACTAATCCTTTTTTTGTTGTTTATTCTTATACCGTTGGTATTATAAATCGATACTGGATACGAAGTGACATTCGAGGAGAAGGTTGCGTTATGTATTCGGGACGTCTGAGGCATGGATGCCGAAGCAGAGCGTATAGGGACATATTCACAGCGCTCCCGAATGCATAATGTAATCTTCTGCCCGCCGATTCCCTCTATCGCACGGTTTGATCAGACTTGAAAATCAAACCGCGTAACTATTTCGAATTCATAATGGAGCACATTATGGCCCAAACCTCAGCCCTTTTGGCAACTTTGAAAAAGCAGCTCAAAGCCCATGGCAAAACATACGCCGACCTTGCTGAAGCGCTAGAGCTGAGTGAAGCTTCTGTGAAGCGCTTGTTTGCAGAAGAAAGCTTTACCTTGCATCGGCTGGAAAGCGCCTGTCGCTTCATCGGTATACCCTTAGAAGAACTGGTTGCTTTGATGGCTAAGGAGCAACCCCAGCTTCGTCAGTTAACGCCTCAGCAAGAGCGTGAGATAGCTGAGGATATGCTCCTGCTACTCATCACCGTCAGTGTGATAAACGGATACTCCATGGCAGATCTGTTGATTCACTATGATATAGATGAGCCAAAATGCATACGAAAGCTGGCTCATCTGGACCGCTTGAAAATCATCGAGCTATTGCCTAACAACCGTATCAAATTACTGGTATCCCCGAACTTTAGGTGGCTCCCAAACGGCCCGATTCAACAATTCTTCTTAAAGCATGTGCAACAGGAGTTCTTTCAATCTCGTTTCGATGGTGAAGATGAAAAGCTGGTGGTGCTCAATGGGATATTGTCGAAAGCCTCCAATGCCGAGCTGCAAAAGAAAATGCAGCGCCTTGCGCGCGAATTTAACGATCTTATGCAGTCTGATGCGGCACTGCCTATGTCAGAAAAGTTCGGGACGACGCTCGTGATGGCGATGCGGCACTGGGAATATGAGTTGTTCTCGGAATATCTTCGCTAGTGAGCCGGCGCCTTCAGGCGATCTCAGTGGTGATAGCTGTCATTGCGCAAAGGCACGTGCCGATGAGAGCTAAGACCAAAATGTTCTAATCGTTTTGGGCGAAAAATGTGCGCTATGTCGAATTTGTTTTCAATTTCTGGTCTACATTCATAAATGTGGGTAGAAAATTCGAACAAATCGATAATTGGAGTACACGATGGCCGACAAGTCTTGGATGCTTAACCCAAAAGCGATCCGACAAGCAAAAGAATGTATTCATCTGATCAAAGAGCTAGCAGGGGTAAAACTTAAGCTATCTCATCCAGATTTTGTGCAGCAGTTACATGAGTTCGTAGAGTCGACTGGCTCTGCTCAGTTAGGCGAGGCATATGCCCGACTTATCTCGATGGCGGGTGTGGGTTTTGTCGTTCAAAATCTTAAGCCTCGATATGATGCCGATTCCGAGTTTGCACCTATGAAGCAAGCGGTAGGGGATGTCGTCTCCATGGGTGACTCCAGTGCGACTGTGGAGTACTCAGGTAAAATGTATCCTAAATACCGGTCTGGCCTTGAGTTTAAAGGCGTATATCGTGGCCAACCGATGTATTCGTAGTGATCTCTCGTTAGTCCTCAATACACCTTTTTCGATATTTTTACTATGGGGCCGATGGTTCGGGCCCATATACTATTCCTGTCTTTGATCGTTATGCCCTAACGCGTTGTGAGGGTATGGTGATGCCTATGTCGAGTGTTCTGAATAGAGGGACAATCGTCTATCGCTCGCGTTAAGATAGCCTACCTTTTTATATTATTCATTCCCAGTCTATTGCATTCAAACCCCGTGTGGTTTGAATGCCGCCTATTTTTTGTGAGAGACCTATATGCCAGAAAATAAACAGATCAACTATGTAGAATTTGCCGCGAAAGATTTGGCCGCATCTCAAGCTTTTTTTGAAAAAGCATTTGGTTGGCAGTTTCAATCATGGGGCGATGACTATTTGAGCTTTTCACATGCGGGTTTAGATGGTGGGTTTTATCGTTCTGAAAAATATAACGATTGTGAAGCCGGTGGTGCCTTGATTGTGTTGTACGCCTCTGAGCTGGAAGCGACCTTAGCTGAGGTGAGGGCCGCAAAAGGGAAAATCTCAAAAGAGATCTTCCCTTTCCCCGGCGGCCGACGATTCCATTTTATTGAGCCTAGCGGAAATGAATTAGCGGTATGGTCAGACAAATAGCTCTATTGTTTGTTTAGCTTATGGGGCTGTGTTTGTGTTTGGAAGGTTGAAATACGCTGCTTTACATTTTCACGAACATTCATATAAAACAAATTAAAATCCATAAGGTGAAACCAGTTTTTGTCGAAGCTTGAGTAGTATTGATATTGATCTGGTATTTCTACCCATAGGCTTTCATTGTGGCATTTGGCTTTGGTAATAATATGTTTATCGAAATGATCAAAGTCCAAGTGTATAGCGCCCAAATGCGACTCAGCCGTGGCGATACTGTCATCATTTTTCCAGTTCATGGGATTTACGCATGCCGATCCCGCATTTCTAGTGGATGGAACAAGCTCTTCCTGAGGTACGCCCCAACGTTTTGTATTCCATACATTAAAACAATAAATATCGGTTGCGGAGGTGCATGGTTTGATGGTGTTAAATTGATCGGCCTTGACCGCTATGCCGGGTATATACGCGGTAATAAAATTCGGCAATGGGTGGGTGTCTAAATATTCTAATATCGGAGCCAATACCAAAGTGCCTTGACTGTGGCCTGCTAGAATAAACGGCCGACCATTGTTGTAATTTTTTAAGTAATATTGAAATGCATTTTGTATATCTTGTTTGGCGACATTCTTAGCTTGGTCGGCGGATTTTCCGCCGTGAAACGCAAATAATGTTGCTTGGCGATATCGGGGTGCGTACACACGAGCACTGCCATTGAATATGCTGGCTTGTACCTTAATGGGGTCAAACTTGCCAAAAACTAAAGGTGTTTTAGCATCGGCGTTCCATGCGTCTTTGCTTGTGAATGTGGTGGGGTGAACGTAAAAAACATCCACGTTAGCGCCGTCTTGATTGTCTGTCAGTGTTGATATAGTCGGCAGTAAATCAGCACTATCTTCCGTGGTGGGAAGCGCGGCCCAAAAATTTTCATCAGAATAATCGGGTGTGGGGGGTAAAGGGTGCGCTTCGAAGGTTTTATGGGGTTTGAAAAGTTTCGTCATGCGCTCAATGATGTGCGCTTTTTTTGCTTCAATTGCATTCTGGGCATCTTGCGTATTATTCGAAGTGTCTTGGCAGCCGGACGCGAATACGAGACAAGCCGAGACGGATAAATATCGTACGGTTCGGAATGTGGAATGAATGAGCTTCATGTGTTTTTCCCTGAAAATTGAGCCGGTCAACTCGATGAGTAAAAAGCGCTGCTGCATTATAGGGTATTGGCGCTGAAGATTGTTTACGGGCCAGGGTAAATCACGGTATTTTAACCTGTAGTCAGTATTTTATGTTCAACGGTAATCGTTTCCTTAATGAAGGTTGTGTAATGGCAGAAACCCCCAGTTTCAAAAATCGACATAATGAAGAAATACAATTGCCTGATAAGCGTACGATATGGCTATCTCGCGCTTGTGCTGTGGTGGTTCATGTGACTTTATACGATACCTTGTCCGGTCAGTGGTATATTTTATTGGGTAAGCGCGGCGAAGGTACGCCGGATTTTCAAGGCTACTGGGGCCTGCCTTGTGGTTATCTGGATTGGGATGAAACACTCACACAGGCAATGATCCGTGAGGTATGGGAGGAGTGCGGTGTATACCTTCCGAGCATTATCCAATCAGAGCAGTATGTGTGGTCAAAGAACAGCTGTGTAACACATACGGATAATTTTCACGAAACACCCTGGGCGATTGCTGATACACCGCGTCATCAAAAGCAAAATATTAGTATGCACTACGCGGTGCAGTTTGCATGGGCGGGTCAGCCATTTCCAGCACTGACCGATGAACATGCGGAGCCTGGCGAGGTGGCCGGCATCGAGTGGGTCCCGCTAGAAAAAGCCCTTGAGATGGATTTAGCTTTCAATCACGCGGCCCGAATTAATGAGCTAGTGAACACGAAACGAGAATGGTTTGACGAAGTTGAAAATGCTAACAATAGCGCACGGTAAACATTATCTAATAATGAGGGAGAGAGTATGAGATTTATAACATGTGGTTTAATGATATTACTGTTCATGGCGAGCAGTAATTTTGCATTCGCTGGTGGGCTTACACTGACAAGCAAAGACTTAAAGGGCCAGTTAACGAATGATCAAGTCTTTTCCGGTTTTGGCTGTACGGGTAAAAATATCTCGCCCGAATTAAGCTGGGCCGACGCACCCAAAAACACCAAAAGTTTTGCCGTGACCGTCTATGATCCTGACGCCCCAACGGGCAGTGGTTGGTGGCACTGGGTGATTTTTGATATTCCTGCGTCGTCACATCAATTGGTCTCTGATGCGGGTAACGTGCTTAAAGATATCGCGCCCAAAGGCGTTGTGCAGAGTATTACAGATTTTGGTGGTTTCGGTTTTGGCGGTGCTTGTCCTCCAAAAGGCGATGCACCGCATCAATACATATTTACAGTTCATGCTCTGGATGTTGAAACTCTGAGGTTAGATAAAAATGCCTCTGCTGCAAAAGTAGGGTATTACCTTTCGAACCATACCTTGGCGAAGGCGTCATTAGTGGGGTATTACGGCAGATAATATATGCTCGCGTTGTTTTAGTGTCACACTACAGTTCTAAATTCATATATACGCTGTTTGGATCTTCATGGTAATGCGCAAAAGGTGAACAGACCTTAAATCCGAAACGCGTATATAAGGCTCGAGCCGGCTCAAAGTAAGACATAGAGCCGGTTTCTAAGCTTAGCTGTGTATATCCCCTTTTTTTTGATTCAGTAATAAGATGCTCCAGCAGTTTACGCCCGACGCCCATGCGTAAACAGGTGTTCGCGGTTTTCATCGATTTTAATTCTCCATGAGAAGGAGAAACTTCTTTTAATGCAATGCACCCGGCTAATGTTGAGTGATGCCAACAAGTCCAAAAGGTAATTGATGCGTCTCGTAGTTTATTTAAATCCAGTGCATGGCGGCTTTCGGGCGGGGATGTGTCGGCCATGCAGCGAAGGTGTTCCATCACCAGAGAAATGACGTCGGGGTGCCTTAGATTGTCGAGCTTAATATCCATAGTGTTTCTTCGTTGAATCGTCGACGACCTCTTTTATTGTATTAACTGAATATTATCCGTTAATTTAACCGCGTTCCAATACGTTGTAATAAAGGCCTATCCCCAGAAAACGATACTGCGATATGGGTTACTTTCCCCATGATTTTATTTTCGTCAACAAAGCCCCAGAACCGAGAGTCAACACTATTGTTTCGGTTGTCGCCCATCACAAAATATTTCCCTTCAGGCACCTGCGTTTTGAATGAAAATACGGGTATGTTGTGCTCGCGGGTATATTGTACTGCGTGAGTTAATGAGTCGATTTTCTCACTCCCAAATAGCGTGTTGTTTTCTACAGATGCTTGCGAGAAGGACAATTGAGAATTGTTAACGTAAATGGAATTGCCCTCTATTTGAACGATATCTCCGGGCGTGGCGATCACGCGTTTTACAAATTGTAGTTCTTCATGGGGTGGATAAAATGTAATGATGTCACCGCGTTTTGGTGTGCCAGTGTGAAATAGGCGCGATTTAGTGAAGGGAATGGCGGGGCCATATGCGAGCT
Source organism: Agarilytica sp. (assembly GCA_045430345.1). GTDB lineage: Bacteria > Pseudomonadota > Gammaproteobacteria > Pseudomonadales > Cellvibrionaceae > Agarilytica. Next base: position 217,474 of record JAILXT010000003.1, read on the forward strand.
TGTTTACGAGCAAGTATTCCTGGTCGTAAAATGTTGGTTCCATGGATTCGCTGGGCACATAGTTCCAGTCGGCGATGGCTGTTCTAAACGCGGCCATGGATAAAATAAAGAGAATAAAACCTTTGTTATCTTTAATAAGCCGAAAAGCGTTTTTATATGTCATCAGTATTATCCATAATTCACGAATATTCTAAGACCGATCGTGAGGCAAATGGTTCCACTGATGGATATCCTTAAAAAACAGGCGTCAATCGTCATTGACTAAGCCATAGCATCGAATTTGGGGGTCCTTACCCTCGTGCCAACAGAAAAAATCCGGGCTTAACCTGCTAAGGAATGTTACATATCAACGATGGCACAGGTGTGCCAGTAACATCGCGTCACTTTGATTAATTTGGCTTACTGTATATGGTGATAGGGAATCAACATCCATATGCCTATAGACTCAAATAAGATCAGAAGTGCTGCGTTGTTACGTTATTAATAACACAGGAGGAAAGAAAAGCCTCCAAAATTGACCGGTTAATACAGAGGTCAGAGACTTGCGCATTGATTTACGGGTACATTTCTTAACATTTTTCTAACAGATTTATACTCACTATAAAAATAGGATGAGCATTAAATGGATCGTTACAGGAGTTAATTCACATGAAATTATGTTTTTCCACCTTGATGGCGGGCGTTCTGCTCGCCGTTGCCAATACCTCAATCGCTTGTGGCGGATTCTTCTGCCAATTATTGCCTATAGATCAGGCTGGTGAGCAGATTGTTTTTAGAAAAGATGGCAATCAGATTACCACGATGGTGAGGATTCAGTATGCCGGAGAGGCTGAGAACTTCGGTTGGGTGTTGCCGGTTCCGAATACGCCGGAACTGAGTTTGGGGAGTGATGTGGTATTTACACAACTCGACTTAGCAACGCGCCCGCAATTTATTTTGGAGCGGACGGGGGAGGCATGCCCAGATTCGGACCCATCGATTATGGCCAACGCTGTAGGTGAAGGTAGCGCGGCCGACGCTGACGGAGAGGGTTCTGGCGTGGTGATTGAGCAGCGAATTTCGATTGGCCCCTTTGATGCGCAAGTGATCAGTGGGGATGATCCATTGGCGGTAGCGTCTTGGTTAGCGGATAACAATTTTGATCTCAGTGATCGAGGCGAGGAGTTGCTAACGCCCTACGTTGATGACGGTATGAAATTCGTTGTATTAAAGTTACAGAACGATTCTGATGTCGGTGATATTCAGCCGATTATCATGGAGTACGAAAGTGCGTTACCGATGATTCCTCTCCGCTTAACCGCTATTGCCGCCGAGGAAGATATGGGGATTGTGGTGTGGCTGTTATCCGATAGCCGTGCCGTGCCGGATAACTTTCTGCATGTAACGCCAAATTACACGCGTTTGAACTGGTATACCGGTTCAAGAAACGCTTACGCAAGCTATCAGGATCTTATTACTGAGGCGATGGATGAGGCGGGTGGTCAAGGATTTGCCACTGACTATGCCGGGCGTTTTGAAAATTTAGGTGATCGTCTGACGGATACAGAGGCAATGGAACAGGTGATGGCGTCGCTGGCAGGTGTTTCGAACAGTGAGTTTCTTGCGGAAGTGAGAGATAATATTTTTGACAGCCGTATCTCTGCGGCGTATTTAGAATGGCTCCCTCTTCCATCCGGGCAAAGCGCGAATATCTATTTTGATCCACTTGCCCTAGCCACCCAATACAATGCTAATGAGCTAGCGCTTGCGCGGTCAGCTATCGAAACACTTGTCCAAGACGACATCATTGTACCAATACAGAACGCGCGTGACGTTGTCGTCGATGGCGCATACCTAACGCGTTTATATACCACGCTTTCGCCGGACGAAATGGTGCTAGATCCCGTATTTGTGTTTAACGACACGATGCCGGACCAGCAGTTAGACCGTCATGCGAACTTAAACATGGCCTGCACCTCCAATGGAACGGAGTGGACACTTACTTTGGGTGAAGGCACCGGCCGTAGTGACCAGTTGGTTATTGATGGTCGTGGTCAGACGCCAACCTCTGAGCCAGAGATTGCGCAAGCTTCCAGTTGGCAAATCGAAAAAACGTCCGCGGATGGAAGTCCCATCATCGAGTCAGAAAATGACTTTGGTGTCGCGAAAGTCGGGTCTTTTGAAAATGATTCTGGGGGTGGTTCTGCGAGCTGGTTGTTACTCTTTTTGTCGGGCTTGCTGCTTGTTGTGAGGCGAAAATCACGCATTAGGTGAGGTCGTATTCGCGTTACTTATGCCGTCTGGTGCTAATGAGGCATCAGCGGTATATTTTAGGTGTATTTCGCCTCAAAAAACCATAACAGAAGCCACCATACGGTTTATATTTAAAAGAAGCGGTATAAACCTAAGGCGTGTGTGGTGGCAAAACCAAGTAAAATCAAACTCCCCGTAGACAAGTTGCTCATTGGGCTCATGGTTGATATTGAGCTGTCATGGACGAAACATCCCTTTCTTTTTTCAAAATTTAAAATCCAATCAAATTCGGAAATAGCGATCATCAAAAAACTCGGTTTAACCGAGGTCACAGTATTTCCTGATCAAAGTGATATACAAGCAGGGGATTCGGTTGAGCGCCCATCCGAAGTCACCGAGGGTGAATCAGAAGAGCTTACCGAAGTACAGTGGGAATCAAAAAATTCAAAGCTAGAGGCGGCGGAAAAGTATCGTACTAAACGGCGCGCCGTCGACAAAAAATATAAAGACCAGGCGATGGCCGTTCGTAACTTGACCAAAGATTTAAAATCATCGCCGGCTAATGCGATTCGGGATGCAATTGATTTGGTCGACTCGATGACCGGAGATTTCGACAACCAAAACGAAGTGTTAACAAACTTGGTTAATTTGGGCAGTGGCCAGCACACGCTTTACAATCATTCGATCAACGTCATGGTGTTAAGTATGAGCCTCGCGAACGCGAGTGGGGTCAAGGGAAATGATTTTAAACTGCTGGCCCGTGGCGCCTTACTTCATGATGTCGGAAAAATCGAGATCCCTGGTCAGGTTATCAATAAAAAAACGGCGCTGAATAAATCCGAAATAGAAGTATTTAAGCAGCACGCTAAGCTAGGAAGGCGCTTATGTGAGCTGGTGGATGACCCCCGTGAAGAAATGCTCGAAGTGATTGAGTTGCATCATGAGTACCTGGACGGAACCGGTTATCCGAACAAATATAAAGAAGATAAAATTCCGCAATTTGCGCGCATCGTCGCCATCGCTAATACCTACGATAATCTTTGTAACCCGCCCAATGCCTCCCGAGCGATGACACCGAAAATTGCCCTCGCAACAATGTATTCCAAATTTAAAGACAAGCTAGATCATTCCCTCGTACAAAAATTTATATCAATTATGGGGATATACCCCCCAGGCAGTGTTGTTAGTCTGAATGACGAAAGTCTAGGGGTTGTTGTAAGTGTGGATGCCAAGGCAATGATGACGCCTGAGGTCTTGGTGTATAACCCCGATATCCCCCCAAATAAAGCGTTGATACTCAATTTAAGTGAACATCCAGATCTAAAAATAGTGCGCGTATTAAAACCCAATCAATGCCCTAAGCGTGTGTTTAACTATCTAGGTATTCAAGAGCGACTCGGATATATGACGAGTAGTCGCATCTAATTCGCGATGAGATAAATACCATTACTTATCGCTGTAAATCTTCACGATACTTTTTGAGTAAGGCCCGAAACTGGTGGTAGGTAAGCCCTAAATACGCCGCGCTACGTTTTTGGTGTTGCTTATTCTGTGTGAGCGCCTCCTGTATTAAACGAATTTCAAATGTTTTAACACGTGCCTCAAAATCCATCGTTTTATTTTCGGCAGTGCTAGAGGCGGGCTGCGTTTCGAAATTTTCGTCGGGGTTGGGGTGATTGCTTGCCTGTGGTGTTGTGGGTAGCGCGGAAGACGGCGCAAAGGGATTAAGCGTTATCTCGTCGATGGGTTCATCCGCGTTATCCCAGTGGCAAACACTTCGTTCCACCACATTTTTTAATTCACGAATATTCCCGGGCCAGGAATATGCTGTCAGTACCGCCATCGCATCAGGTGAAAAACCACTGTAGTACTCCCTATCCAGTTCCGAGCACATGCGCGTGGCGAAGTGATCAACAAGCGTGGGGATATCTTCGGTACGTTGGCGCAACGCGGGTACCTTAATCACATCGAAGGCCAACCGATCGAGTAGGTCATGACGAAATTTACCTTGGTTGGCAAGCCCAGGTAAATCTTCATTGGTGGCGCCCACAATGCGCACATCCACATGTATTGTTTTCTGGCCGCCCAACCGTTCAAATTCGCCGTACTCGATAATACGTAAAATCTTTTCTTGAATGCGTAGGGGCATGGTCGCTAGCTCATCGAGAAAAAGAGTGCCCCCGTTAGCACGCTCAAAACGCCCATGTGAAACCTTTGTAGCCCCAGTAAATGCCCCAGCTTCGTGGCCAAAAAGCTCGCTGTCTAATAGGGGTTCACTGATCGCTGCGCAATTAACCTTGTGAAAAGTCTCATCCCAGCGGGTGGATAAATAGTGAAGTCGCTCGGCAATCAGCTCTTTTCCACTTCCGCGTTCGCCCACTACAAGAATAGGGCGATTCAGGGGGGCGACCCGGGAAACGTGTGCGAGGGTGTCGGCAAGGGAGCTAGATTCGCCAATAATTCGATTCATGTGTGGTCAGTTTCACTCTTATGATGTGGTTATTATAGCCATTGCGTGGTGGTTTTACCTATTATTGACGATTGGAAAACCCTCTTCATACAATAAATTCCATAAAAATCAATTAGTTAAGTGTCTTGGCATGGCGTGTGTAATAGATCACTCATATACGACACATTTGTCGCATGACATGAATATTAATGAAGTGCTCAGCTGAGTGCGCTAGGAGATACGCCATGGGAATTTTTTCACGCTTTACCGATATCATTAACTCGAACATCAACGCGATGTTAGACAGTGCCGAAGATCCCAAAAAGATGATTCGACTCATCATCCAAGAAATGGAAGAGACCCTGGTCGAAGTGCGCAGTTCATGTGCGCGCATCATCGCGGATAAAAAAGAAGTGCATCGCCGCCTAACACGTCTGTCAAATGGCGCGGCCGAATGGGAAAGCAAAGCGAAGCTTGCGATCAGCAAAGGGCGTGATGATCTAGCCCGTGCTGCACTGGCAGAAAAATCCCTTATTGAGGAAGAGGTGACGACAACCGAGGTCGAACTGCAATCGCTTGAAGATCATCTAGAAACACTGAACGACGAAGTGGCACAGCTTCAGATAAAGTTGGACGATGCTAAAGCAAAGCAAAAAGCGTTACTGCTAAGAGCGAAAACCGTTGAAAACCGCTATAAAGTAAAACGACAAATTCATAAGGGCGGTGTGGACGATGCCTGCAATAAATTTGAATTGTTCGAACGAAAAATGGATGAGCTAGAAGGTCAGGTGGAATCCTTTGATATGGGGCGTTCAGATCTAGCGTCTGAAATCGATCAGTTGGCAAAAGACGATGCCATTAATAGCGAGTTAAACCGACTTAAAGAACAAATGGATACCGGCGAGGAAAAGTCGTAGAGTTACCCATAATATCTACGTGCCCAATGATATGTTCCGTTCCAATGAGGAGACAAAGGACTAAACAATGAAAGAGTTTATGGTTGTGCCGATTATTTTATTCGTAATATTTGTAGCGCCGATATGGATTGTGATGCACTACAGGTTTAAAACGAAAATGATCAAAGGTTTCAGTGACGAAGAAATGGGTGATTTTGAACATATGCTGGAAACGTTAGATAAGCTTAGCGACCGCTTGGAAACGCTAGAGAAAATCCTCGATGAAGATCACCCCAATTGGCGTCACTCGGAAAGCACTCACAATACCGGAGGTCGGTCATGAATAAACGCAACGATCAGAATGCGTCATATTCCCGTAGCGAGGGCTACGGAATGAACTTATACCGGAATGTCGATGCCGGAAAAATAGCGGGTGTTTGTGCTGGCTTGGGCGACCATTTCGAAATTGATCACTTTGTAATGCGTGTAATTTTTGTGGCGGGGCTCATGTTTATGGGGCCACTGGCATTTTGGGGGTATATCATTGCTTGGATTGCCATTGTGCCAAAACCCAGCGAAGCGAATGACATTAGCATGGAGTATGATGAGCAAGAACGCTGTTACCGAAAAAAGAAAATATTTCGCTACCAAGATAGCGCTAGTGTGCGCTTACGCAGAGCGCGAGAGCGTCTGGACGATATCGTAAACCGTGTAGGGAATATGGAGCGCTATGTGACATCCAGCAAATATGATCTTAATAAGCAGTTCGCGGATCTCGATAGATAAATGTTTTGGTTGACAATAAGGGAGTAGATAATGATCGTATATTCAGTCGCTATCGTGTGGTTTGTGGGGCATTTTATTTGCGTTTATATTTTGAATAAACGCTACGTCAAAGTCGGGTTTCTCATGCAGTTCGCTGGCATACTACTCGGGCCGCTCGCTATCCCGTTCGCGTTTTTTGTGGGATCAAAAATCGGCATTAAAAAAACGAAAGGGAATGAAGGTGGCGTTTGATAAGATCCTCTTAGAAGGCTGTCATGTACGCTTAGAGCCACTGTCCGAAAAGCATCTCGAAGGCCTGTGTGAGGCGGTAGCAGATGGTGAATTGTGGAAGTTGTTTTTCACTTCGGTTCCTCATCCAAAAGACATCGAGACGTTTTATGATGTAGCCAATCAAGTACATACCTCTGGCCAAGGTTTGGCTTTCGCTACAATTGACCGGGAAACAAACCAGATAGTGGGTTCTACACGATTTATGAATGCCAACATGCTTCATAAACGTGTAGAAATCGGGTTTACCTTTATTCGATCCTCGTTTCAGAAAACCAAAATAAATACAGAAGCGAAGTTGTTAATGCTTGCTCATGCTTTTGAAACGATCAATGTCAATCGGGTGGAGTTTCTCACCGATTATTTAAATACAACTTCGCGTAATGCGATTTTACGCTTAGGGGCAAAACAAGAAGGGATATTGCGAAGCCATGTTGTGATGTCCAATGGTCGTATTCGTGATTCAGTGCTTTTTAGTATTCTCGCACATGAATGGGCTGGTATTAAGCAGGGGCTAGAATATAAATTATCTCAGTAACGTAGTGAGATTTTCAGTGCCTGTGTTTATTACGGAAATTGCTCATCTATAAAAGGTGTCATGGGATTTAAAGGATAAAATGAAGATTAGAGAGTATTGCGAAAGTGATCGGGGAAAAGTGATTTCCCTGTGGGGGGATTGTGGTTTAGTCAAACCCCAAAATGACCCAAACAAGGACATCGACAGAAAATTACAGGTCGATCCTGATTTGTTTTTAGTTGGGATTGTTGAAGGCAAAGTCGTAGCCACTGTGATGGGTGGGTACGAGGGGCACAGAGGCTGGATTAGCTATCTGGCGGTTTGCCCTAAGGCGCAAGGGAAAGGCCTTGGCAGGGCAATCATGGCTGCTGTGGAAGCGCGTATTAAAAGTAAGGGCTGTCCCAAAATCAATCTGCAGGTTAGAGAGACAAATACGCAGGTCCTAGGCTTTTATGCGGCCATCGGTTACGGAAACGATAATGTTGTGGGCTTGGGAAAGCGTTTAGAGTTAGATACCTAACGACGGTTTTCTTTGTACTGAGCCTTCGCCTTTCAAATATTCTACCTCCATAGCGCCCCTTAGTGGGTATGGACGCTCTTTACCTATCACAGTAATCTCGTTAAAACGAAATGCGTGGGGATTACCGTGGAGCAGACTAAACAGAACCAACTACCGCTCGTGTATTCGTGTTCGGGCTGTTCCAATATTGCGCAGCTGGCAAATCAGGTTGCGGTAGATCTGGATCGTGAGCAGGTTGCCGAAATGTCTTGTATCGCCGGTGTTGGCGGTGGTGTACGTTCCCTTGTAAAAAAAGCGACATCAGGTCGCACAATCATCGCGCTGGATGGCTGCCCTTTACATTGTGTAAAAAGCTGTCTTTCGGCCCAGGGCGTTGCGCCGAGTCATCATTACACCTTAACGGACTATGGGATCAAAAAGAAATACCACATGGATTTTATTGGATCAGATGTGCTTAAGATAAAAAGTGAAATTATTCGTGATATAGAGGGCGCTGAGATCCAGCGCCTCGACCTTAAATTTAAGGTATAACGTTATTCCTAAATGGATGTCTACTCGAAAAAATTTTCGACGTTGTTCCAGGTGTCTAGCGTAATGTCATCTATATTCCCGTCTCCATCGCTGTCGATATCGATTTGAACAAAGCCACCAGTGATCACCTTTAACGTTGCGCTAGCGCCCTGCAGGTCGCGGATAATAAATTCGCCTGCCCGTGGATTCTGTATGCCGGCCGATATGCTTACGGGATCGATGGTTTCAAATACGATGGTGCCGCCAAGCTCATCACTGGTTACCGTTCCTGAAGCGGTGAATGAAACGGTGGCAGCCTCTTTGTCGAGTTTTTGAATGTAGATGTAATCTTCAATGATGCGTTCATTTCCGTCGATCATCATCACGAGCGATGGCGCGCGTAATGCGGTCGTGTGGTGTGTCGTATCTTCTGTAATTTCGGTCGCGACATTGCCCACGATAGAGACGTTGTTTTCGCCATTCTGATATTGCGTGTCGAAAGTCATCAAGTACGCGAGACTGTAGGTGCCATTAACAGAAATTTCACCACTAAACTCAGAAACTGAATAGCGGAGTGAGCCATGAATAAACGTATTCGTTTGATTTGAGCAGTGGTCGAAGGTTAGCGCGATGCTGTCGCCAGAAGAAAACTGATCGTCATTATTAATGCTTCCCGTGTAAGTCAAAGTACCGGAGATGTCACAGTTTAGTGGCGCGCTAGGAAAGCTGAGTTTTTCGATAGTAGTTTCCGTGTTACTCAAAAAACCTTTAAGTAAATTAGTGTGGTCCAGACCAGGCGCGTTTTTGGGCGCAACAGCTGTTAATACGCCTGCAAACTCTGTACTTATCGGTACATTAGTTTTTAGCGAGCTTGTTACCACGGCAGAAGTAAGTTCGAGCGCGTTATCAGAAGTAATTCGTAATGGAACAGAAGTTGGTGTTGGCGTTGGTGTCGGTACCGGTGTGATTGTTGGCCCTGGTGTAGCAGTTGCTGTCGGTGCGGGTGTAACTGTTGCTATGGGTGTTGTGGTGGGTTGTGGTGTCGTAGTGGGTATCGGTGTTTCGGTTGGAACTGGTGATGTTGTGGGTGATGGCGTCACCGTTACAACAGGAGATGGTTCCGGCGTTGGCAATATTGTGGGGTGGGGGGGTACGTTGACCTGCTCACTTGTAGTGTCGTCTGAGGTGTTGCCACCACCACCGCCACATGCGGTAATTGAAAAGCATACGAATAGTGTAACGAGATTGATGTTTCTCATTATGTTTAGCCCTTAAGATAAAAATAGAGTGTTTGTTGTTGATTGGGCTTATTAGGTTGCCCCACCCTTTATAAGGGTTTTGGAAATAATAAGTCTGAGGTGTTATTTCGTCACGGAATAATGTCACGTTTTGCTGCATGGCGGCATCGTAGTTAATGTAAGAATGAGACTAAAGTCCCACTTCGGCGGTCTTGGTGTTTGATATTTGATCAGGCGCTGTTAAAGCGGCAATTCATGCTCCGTTACCATATCCGATAAATTGCTCATCAGATTTTATGGAAATTGCTGTTTTGAGCACATCGCCAGTGGCTTAATGACCTCTGCGCCAGGAGCGTATGACGGATGTAAAGTTTGGCTGTAATGGCGCTATGTTGTGGATGACACATCGCCATTACAAGCCGGGCTTAAATGCTTATTTAAGGACATGACATTTTGAATGCTCATCGCGCTTCGGTGAGCATATTTTCACGCCCGTAGTGGGGTCTTTGTGCATGCAATGATGTGGCGGACAGTTTTCCAGTGGCGCTTTGTTCGCTTTCTTGGGTGGAGAGCCTGTCGACGCTGCCTGACAGACTTCTGTGCAATTGCAGCTGTTGGCAGGGCATGACCAGCGGCATATTTGGCCTTCTCGATCGGAAGCTCTCTGACCATCTTTATTGGCACACTCACTTTTTAGATGAAAATTGCTGCCGCCTGAGTTTTTTGGATCGGTTTTTTGTCGTACTTTTTTATTGAGTTCAGCTTCATAAATAAGGGTCTCCAGCTCGCGCTTTTCTTTCTCTTTGATTTGCCGGTCAATTTTGCGGGCAGTATTGCCAACCGCGCGAGAAAAACTCTCAAGTTCGCTGGGCTGATTTTTGAGTGATCGATATAGTGTTTTTTCTCGTGCGCGCAGTTCATCCGATTCTTCTCTATCTTTTGCCCGTTTATAATGTTCGTATGCGGCCCGTGCAGCCATATTGGATTTGATTGATTCAATAATTTGCGGGCGAACGGCCAGCCAATCTTCGGATGTACGCTTTTTAATGGTTGCTGCTGAAGCCGCAATATTATTGGCCTGGTTAACTACATCGTTTACTTTTTTCTTACATTCTGGGCATCCTTCAGGAACCGTCCACTGGGGCTGTGCGAGGTTGCCTGCTGTTTTTTGTAACATCCAGCTGCCGTCGATAGCGTGAACTAGCGTCTTAATCGCCGTGTAATTCTTGTGAATACCGTGGTTTAAACATTTTTCCTGTTCGTTTATTTTACCTAGGTAGTAAGTGTCCAAATTCGTGAGATCGTATGCGGGTGCGTAATACGCAAGTTGTTCTTTGTTGAGGCTGCAATCGAGCGCGCTAACCGGAAGCGAAAATGCACTGACGAATCGCTTATATTTCAATAGCGGGCCATGTTTATCGACAATCGACGCATAATCGGCTGCGTGTTTCTGAACTTTGGCGACGGCGTCTGAAAAACCCTCTAAGTTAAATGTTGCTATGCGGGTGTTGAGTCGTTTTGAAGATGTTGGCTGGCTAAAGCGGAAATCTAAACTGCTCCCCTCAACTTTTTCTGCCGTCTCAATACTCGCGAGAATATCCTCGTTAAATTCTACGGGAAAGCTGAATTTGACACAGTTTTTGCCAATTTCGCAGTCTATCGTACGCGAATAACGAAGATTTTCATTGAAGGCTTTGATTGTTTTTGGCGGTGAACCATCGGGTTGGATGCGGGCGTCGATCAATGTCATCTGGGATTGATCGCTTCCTCTGCGACGAGTGGTCGTCACCCAGTAGCGCCATTCTCCCAAATCGCCAACGTTGCGATCGTAAGTAATAGAAAACGTCTGCATTCTTTGAGCTTTGAGAGCACCGTCTTTAAAATTATAATCCACGGTTTCAATGCTTGCTGTCGCCCGATGCTGTGTTGATTCAAAGTCCCATTTTTCAGGTATCACTTTTACCACTTCAATATCGAGAATGACGATGTCGGTAAGTGGTGCTTTATCTAAACCTAGCCAGTCCTTGTAATAGCGAGGCAGGTTAGCGCGTAAATGGGGGGGAACATGAAAACGAAAAACATCGCCAGTGGTCATCGTTTGTATGCTTTTAGTTAAAGAAGGTATGGGAATATGTTTAAGATCGCGTAGGTGAATGGGCGAGGCGTAAAGCGCTGTGCCGTTAGACAATTGCGATTTTATATGTAGAAGTAAATCACCATGCAGTGGCGGCGTCACCTGACCGGCACCATGTTTAAGTACTTCAATCTGAAGGCCACTTTTTTCGGCGATAACGCCCTGTTTTTCTGCGTTTTTATTTAAATATGTTGCGTGTCTTGCCGCGTCTAGTATCGCGAATTGCTCGCACGCCATGTCATACCCTGCATCGCAGCCCGCTTTGTGATATTTTTTTGCTTCACGAGTATTTCGTTTAGCGTAGTCGGCGTTGTTGAGAAGTTGGCCAAGTTGAAAGCATCCCCATCCACCTGCCCATTTTCCCTCCATGCGCTCACAGGCCATTTGATAAAGTCGAGCCGCTGTTTCATAACTTTGATCAACGCGAACACCTTCTTCATACCATATGCCTAAGGTGACGCAATACCCACGTTCATAGTCTGAATCACACGCTTTGTGCGATACTTTTAGTTCACGTTCGCTGATCCTTTTTTCTGTTTCAGGGGAATCTCGTTTAGTTGGTGAGGATCCGCAAGCTGATAAGCAGATGACTAAAACGTATAATAGGTACTTGTTCATAGGATTCTCCTGTCGTTTATAGGCAGCTGATCAAGTGATTTATTAACTCAAGTCTAGGGTATTTCGGGCCTGTTAATGCCGCTCGTGGCCCTCTATTTTATATGGGCCTACGAGCGCCACGATTACGGTGCTAGCTGCGCTAGCCTAGTTCTTTACTTCAAAATCAAGGTCGCTCAAGTAATCCCCGCTACCACTAACGGCGATACTGTAATCGTTTCTTCCTCCCGCGATATCTAGGCCAGGGTAATTATTGATGGGGGTCTTATAAGCCCATTGACCCAGCCCGCCAGAACAAAAGTACTCATCTGTCGTTTCGCCATGTTTATCAATATACATCCAATCAAACGTTATTGTGTAATTAGGGGGTTTATCACGGCCGATACTGGATTTCTCTAAACGTACATACCTGACCCTGATTTTGAAATGAAATACGGTACTAATATCGCCGCTAAAATGGCCGTTATAATGAGGGTATTCCGATTGCTTAAATTTGGGCATGCCCTTAAGTGCAGGGAGCTTAAAGCTAAGCCCTAAATTATGCGGTGTTTCAGAAATTTACTATGGGCGGATACGCCTGTAAATAGGGCGGTGCCAGGTATACGTTATTTCTATGAAGTTCATGCCCCGAAGAGCATGAACGTTCAATGCAATATTACATTGAATTCCGTCGTCAACGGTCAGTGGTGATGTCGTCTTTTCGCATTAAAAACGGCGGTTGTTCTGGCTGGCACGGTTACTGACCCGGTCGCTGAATCGTAACGTGATTTTCTAACGATAGGGTCGGATGAAAATTGTTGAACAGGGTGTAGTTTAAATTTCTTTCCGACCAATGATTCGATAGTGAAATTTTGTTCGTCCTTACTCGCGTTAAATACGATAAATTGCCCTACGCCATGTGAATTGCTCAGCGTCATCACGATGAGGCCGGGTATTTGACCTGGCCCCGTATTATGAAAAGTGACGCCGTCCATTACTTCTTCAGCGGTTTTCATACGAAGTAGTGGGCTTAACCTTCGAATAAGCAGTATTTCCTTCATGTGTTTAGCCGCCGATTTGATTTCGTCCTTGCCGACAGTGAGGTCGGGGTTGCCTAGAAGCGCTTGTGTGAAATCCCAATTCGTTTCATTGTCGCTTCTTGGCGGAAGGCCTCTCCCCCATCCGTTGTCTGAATAACTAAAATCGAGAAAATTAAACCAATCGCCGGAATCGTAACTATTTCTATCCGTCGATTTAGAGCGCAACATATCCTGGCCTGCATGGTAAAAAGGAATGCCTTGAGCAAAAGCGACGATAGAATTCCCCATATTGGCAACTCTCACCCTATCTGCCAGGGATGTGGATAGGGGCAGTTTATATTGGTTAACGTCGAACAGCGTTTCGTTATCGTGTGCGGCGATGTAATTTATGGCTTCTTGTGGGTCGCTCGTATAACCGCCAATATGAGAGCCGTTGATTAAGTCGCCATGATGATCAATAAACTGATAGTCAGATAACGTTCCCGCCAAGCTCATTCGAATTTTATCGGTATTACGAAGAAGGTCGTTTAATGTGTCTTGGCTTTCGATATTTGGGTCGTAATACTGTCCATTGATAAACCCCTGGTTTTCCACGTGGGCGATACCGGTATCAAATGGTCCGCCGCCACGAACGGCGTCACGGATTTGATCGTTAAACGAACCCACGCCAGTGTGGTCTCCCATGTTGGCTTGGGTAGCTTGATCAAATCGAGTGTTGTTAGCGACTTCACCAAAATTCCAACCTTCGCCATATAAATAAATATTTTTTCCGATAACGCCGTCGTCTGCTTTGGTCAGGGACTGCAACATATTTTTCGCTTTTAAAATATTGTCCTTTGTATGATGCCCCATAAGATCAAAACGGAACCCATCCACTTTATATTCTGTCGCCCATGTTTTGAGAGAGTCCAGCATCAGCTTTTCCATCATGGCGTGTTCTGTCGCGGTATTCGCGCAACAACTGCTCATCTCTATGCCGCCGGTGTTGTTCAGTCGGTGATAATAATCTGGCACAATTTTGTCTAAGACAGATGTGTCTCCCTGCAAGCTTCCACTGGTGTGGTTGTATACAACATCCATAACGACACGCAAGCCAGAACGATTTAACGCAGCAACCATACTTCGAAATTCTTTAATGCGTGTGCTGCCATCGGGGTCTGTCGAATAACTGCCTTCTGGAACGGTGTAATGGTAGGGGTCATAGCACCAGTTAAATGCGTCCTGCCCACGAATCGCTTCTATTGCAGCTTGTTGTTCCTCTGAATCGGGCGAAAACTCAGAGAGATCGCCGGCGGATAATTGCTCAGATGGGTCTTCGTTAATTGTGGCGCAATCAAACGCCGGGAGTAAATGAACGGTTGATAAACCATGCCAAGCAAGCCGTCTAAGGTGCTTCATGCCATGTGATCGCCATTGCGTAAAGGCACTAAATTTTCCCTTGAGTGTGTCATTTACCTTGCTGTCGCTGATGCTGAAATCTCTTACGTGTAGCTCATAAATAACTTGGTCTTCCGGTGCTTTTAATTTTGGTTTGCGCAGGCGGTCCCAGCCGTGAGGTTTAAGTTCTCGACTGTTCATATTCACGATGTGGCTGCGTTGGCTATTCATGGACAAACTGAGTGAATAGGGGTCGGTGACCAAATTATTTTCGATATTGCCTGTTGAGCGTGCGTAAACGTCTACTTCGAATAAATAGTATTTATTTTGCCAGCTTGTATCGCCACGTACTGTCCAGATACCCGTTTCTGGATTTAGCGTCATATCAAATACTTGAGCGGTTGATGTCTCGGAACTGTCATCAAATAAATGAAATTTAACTGATTGTGCGGTGGGAGCCCATAGACTTACGCTTGGGGTATCCCCTTTAAAACTAAGTCCTAATGCTTCGTTGTTGGCATACAGCGCGTCTAAAACGCCGGCTGGTTGAATACCGGTGGCCGCTACAGGTTCACCGTTGCGATCTTTGGCAAATACGGCAAACTGCGATTTTAAAATGTCGGCTACGTGATAAAGATCTTCTTCTGCGATTGTATAGACGGGCAAGCCAGCCAAATGTCTGAATTTTTCGGCGCTTGCGCCATCGACAACGCCGTCGCGTTGTAGTGATACGATCTCGCCGCCTTCTAGTCCGTTTGGTGTGATGACGAGGTTAGCGTCTATGCTGTAATGTAATTCTACGGTGTGGTTTTCTGTGGCGTGGCTGGCAGCAACATCCCAAGCAATGGCGTTTTCAGTTAACCAGTAGGCCTTGGCATCGCGAAGGCTCGCATCAAAAGCAGAACTGCCCACTGTTAATATATGTGTCGCGAGCGTATAGGAAAAAACGACCGGTTCATTATCCGCCGTGACGTTGAATTGGATATTTGCACCGTTGGCTTGGCCGTTTTGTCCGTAATTTTCGTCCCAGCTTTCGTTATGTGCGACTTTGACTTCGTAGCTGCCTGCGACTAAATCCGTGGTAGTAAATTGATAGACACCATCGCCATCGATATCTTTTAACCATGATCGCAAGCAATCAGGCTGCCAGTCTCCGGGGCACCCGAGCTGTGATTGAAATGAGCCGGCCAAGGTTGCAATGGCAGCGTTTTGGTTGTCGGTAATCCAGTGGCTAGCGTGATCATAGTAAAATGTTATGTCTCTGGGTGCGTCTAGGGAGAGTCCAATATTGGCGCCATTAGGTGCTGCATTTTCGCCGTAATTTTCATCCCATGTATCGTTGAGCGCTGTTTTATATTCCCAGTCACCTGCAGGTAAAGCGAATGTCGCTTGCCAAATCAAGTCTGTATCATCTAAGTTCATGTGAGTGCCGATACAGTCGGGTTGCCAATCGCCAGGGCAACCAATTTCATTTTGTAAGCTACCTACAATGGTTGCAGATATCGGTTGTACAACGATGACTGGAGCATCGTCCGAAACGGCATGACTAGTGTGGTTGTAGGTAAACGTGACAGCGGTTTCTTCGTGTAAAAATAGATTAATATTGTTTCCGCTGTCGCCGTAATCTTCGTCCCAGTTATCATTTAACGCAACTTTGTATTCCCACGTTCCTGCCGGAACTGAAAATGTTGATTGCCATAAATCCCCGTTTTGAATTAGTTCGGATTCAGAACAGTCGGGTTGCCAATCGCTGGCACAACCAAGTTCTGATTGTAAACTTCCGACCAGGGCAACCCCGCTGGGGTCGTCAGAATGATGTGCGAACGTAGGCGCAGTGCCCAGTGTAAATGTTACAAATAGTAAATAGCGTAATCTTGTTGATCGATTACGCTGGGTACCGTTAATGCCTCGAAGTTGGTTGATTGTGTGATATTTCGAAATTACGAATGTATAGATTAGGGTGAAAAACATTGAATGACGCTCCTCGCTCGTATTCCTTGTGCTCTACAGCCAACGAGAAGCAAAAGAAATAAACTGGTTATTGTTCTTTTAACTGGGTATTTACGATTCGGTTTTCTTGTTTTAAGGGGGCCTCTAAAAACTATGTTGTTTATATGGAAAAGCGCTGAATTGTCGTAGAGGCGATACCCAAGGGATGAAGTGGTCCCCACGGTCATGACGCCGCGCATAGATCGCAAAAAATATAAATTTTAGAGGTGCGATGAATAGTAAGCGTGTTTCCTGTATTTTGAATAGTCACTGCATACGTATTCAAAGAAAACAGTTTTTTAAGCGGTCGGTAGCTATGAGTGTGTAGGAAAATGAAAGCGCTGTTGTTGGGGTAAGGTAGGGAGGAGCACGAAGACATCTTTAGTGTCTTTCAAGGCCTGATTCGCGTAACCGTCAGTGGTGAATAATATGTGGTTTTGATGCTGTCGGTGGATGTACAACACCTTGTACAGATTTTTTCTATGTTTTTGTGGCGAAGTTGAAAACAAACATAGTTTCACCATGTTCATCTATTTTGACGGGTGTAATTTCTTTAGTTAAATAGCTTTCAATTGCGCCGCGCCAAAACTCAATAGCGGGTTTATTGCGAGGAAGGACTCTGATCTGCCAATCCCCAGCGTGCTTTCTAAGTAAGCGATGAAATGCTAATCGGCCCACACCAGTCTTACGATGACGCTTTCGGACATAATATTGTTCAATGTCATAGCTGTGCTTTTCGTCTGGGTATTTGCGCAGCAAACAGAATCCGCATGCCTCCCCATTCGATAATAAGATATAGGGCCAATGATCCTCTTCTTCCCAGTACTTTAAAATCTGTCGATCATTATATTCAATGTTTCCGTGAGCATCTCTCTTCGCGGTAAAAAACTGAGACATGTCCTCCATATATGCTACATAAAGGCGTTGGATTAACTCATATTTATCTAAGCCAATCTCTACTAAATCGATAGACATATTTTGTACCGAAATCTAACATCGCCAATAACGGTATTGGCGGTGGGTGGATCTGTGCGACAAAGGCATAGTCCGCACGAAAAATTGTTCTGTCTTCTTGGCCTTGTTAGGCGCAACGCATAAACTGCCTATTCAATGATGATTACATCAATTTTATCCGAATAATTCTCAGTAGTAAGGTGAAGTTTATTACCCAAATAAAGCGTTGTGTGGCCAGGTTTATGCGCAATTAAAGTGCAAACAAGCCCTCCGAATACAATTCCTGGCTCGCGAAAAGGAACCGTACTTCTGCTCTTTATGCAATCAATACTTGCGACATCGGCTGAAGATGATATTACCCAGGGAAAATACCCCCACCTGCCGGGAAAGCCGTCGCCAGCGGCCAAAATTTCCGTAGTCTCACCTGTCTTCAATCGCAAAACGGGGAGATCATTTTCTATATCCAGCTGATTTTTATAGCTGTATCTCGTGCCTGCGCAGCCTTGGAGAAATAAGAATGTTAAGAACAGATAAGTAATTCGTTTCATATGTTGACTCGGTATTTCCTCGCAATAGGGATGTGCGCGATTATCTGTACCAAATACGGCTTGCTATTATGCTACCAAACTCAGTTTTATCTCGGGTGATCTCTGGTACTAATATCAGCGTATCGCCATCTATCGTGTGTCGCTATTTGCTAAGTGTTTTTCTGCGCAAAAAAGCTTACCGATTTTGCTTCCCTACCGCTAATTGTGGATGTGCGCTTTACACAGCTACTAAGTATAGAAAATGTCGTTAATAAGTCACTGTAATTTCGTTTTGTACTGTGAAGCATCTCCACACCAAAGCTACTTTTAATTGTTGGCTCTGTATCACCGCAAAACTCTACTATATGAAGTATGCCGCCAGCCTTTAAAACCCGATGCAACTCCAAAATAACTCTTTCGCGTAGTGCCCGGTCGGGGATGCATGTCAGTACGCCACAAACAATTACTAAGTCAAAGCTGTTAGGTGAAAACTCAAGCGGCATTTCCGGGGAGTGAAGTAATTTTACTTCGGGAAACTCTTTAGCTCCGCGTTTAATCATTTCAAACGAAGAGTCAACGCCAACAACATTAGAATACCCGAGAGTCGATAACTTATTGCTAATTCTACCGTACCCACATCCGAAATCTAATATATGAGATTTCTCAGATATATAAGCACGCATTCCATCGAAATCAATTTCTAGATCGAAGTCTAAGTCATGTGCAACTTTATCCCATGCTTCTGATTGCATATTTACCTATGACGCATAAGGTTTTTATTTGGGAAGAATGGCATGTTGCGATCCCGTTGAAGTAAGCGCTATTTTTGATGACCTTTTTATATTTTACTTTCATGTTTGTGTGCAAATTTGTTGGGAAGATAAACTTTGGTTTTATGGTTAACTTGCTGTCTGTATTTGGCTCTAAATATAGATATATCTCCCTTAGGTATATCCTTCACATAAAAATTAATTTAGTGCCCACTATATGAAAATGGTAATTCCCTGCGTAGTTGTTCACGTATATTTTTAATGGCACTTGAGGCGCTACTCGGTTTTCTCGCCGTTGCTGGGAGGGATTCTTCGGTTTCATCTTTATATTGCCCTCAAATCACAGCTTCTATTCTCCATTTTCTAGTGATACAGCATGACAGGGTGTGTCTGTCGTAACAACTAGGATCAGATACATCTTTTACCTAGTTGTTTTCGGAAAGTTCGCTCTGATCATACTGATTTTCTTGGTATGAGCGCTCTACCAAGGGTAAGCAGAGCTACCCGATGTAGTATTAATGTTTGGTGTGATTTGGGATGCGTTTTACATATATGATCGAGCTGATTTTAATTTAAGCTTTAACGGCGTCTAATTTTTGGTTTATAACGAGAAAATTCGCTGCTAACTTTTGTGTCGATGTAATCGTATATGAATTTGTTCTTTAGTCCTTCGGAACGTGTGGGTTTTCCGTCAATAAACCTTGGAGCATAACGGAATTTTAAAATGGCTTCTAGTGACGGCTGATGAAACAGAGAGTTCCCGTTGCTATCAATAACGACTGGATCCCGAACAAATCCCTCTTCGTCAACTGCGTATTCGACTATTACCCAACCGCTTTTCTTGTTACGAATAGCCTTCCGGGGAAATGGTGCACCGGTTTTATATAATGGGATATATTCTTGGTCGGGGTTGGAAGGTGTCATCGCACCTATAGCAAGACAGTGTTTTGTTGCGTTTTCGCTCATTCCGAATTTTTCGTAGCTAGCCACTAATTCTGCTCGTAGCTTTAGGGAGGATTTGTTGTCGGGTTGACCATCAATGTCCATGCTTCTTAATGCTGCTTCGTAATATTTAAAAGATTTTCTTGGGTTGCCAGACTCTATAGTTAAACCCCCTAGCTTTTTCCTAATGGAAGAAACTTTAGGAGAATGTTCTCCTAATACGATAGTGAAAATTTCATTTGCATTCTCATA
Source organism: Agarilytica sp. (assembly GCA_045430345.1). GTDB lineage: Bacteria > Pseudomonadota > Gammaproteobacteria > Pseudomonadales > Cellvibrionaceae > Agarilytica. The sequence continues at coordinate 237,468 of JAILXT010000003.1, forward strand.
TAAGTTTTTTACTTTAATCGGGTATAGTTTCCATCGCTTGCTCAGTAATTCGGCTAGCTCAATATGTAGGTTTCCCGACTCCAACGAGTTGGTTCCAAAGTTTTCACCCGAGAGTTTTAGGGCTTTATCCAAGTATTTGTGAGGTCTGGATATTGCTGATTTATCCCATATGCTCGCTCTTGCTGCATCTTTTAGGGCTGGTATTACTTTTGATGAATTTTTTCCGTGAGCATTTTCGTAGAGTTTTATTGCGTTGACAGATATTTTATATGCTTCGCCATACTTTCCTACGTCCATTAGAACGATATAGTAGTTGGTTGCTATTACTGCTGAATTTGGGTGGGAGTCCCCATAAATCTTCAAACCTAAATCAAATGCCTGTTTTATATGTTTGAGGCTCTCCTTGGATTTTCCGGATTCGAAGAGTTCTTGATACCTCGAGTATGAACTTTTAAATTTTGATTTCAGATCAATGTCTGAAGCATTTAAATTGAAACTTATTGTTAAAGCAAAAAAGACAATAAGTTTCAGTACTGGATATTTTTGTCTATTCATTGGTCGAGTTAAATTGTAATTTATTAAACGTGTATTTTTGATGTTGCGGTTTTTTCGGTCATTTAAGAATATATATTCTATGAAAAAAACGGACCAAGATCTAGTTGAGTGTTAGCTCAGGCCTTCTAAATGCCTAAAATAACTAGGGTCATAAAATAACTAGGGTCAGATTGACATATCTCGCCTAGTTGCTTTCAGGGCGTGTGTTCTGATCCTACTAATTCCACCTTAAACGTATATGCTCGTCCGGGTATTCAATGATTCGGTGATACGCTGGAAAAACAGCCCTCTCGGCCTGGCATACAATGCTCGTAAAGCCCAAAACATCAACTTGGATCGCCTCGTTAAATCTTTTCACTCTGACACTCTAAGAATTATCTTGCAGACTCTCTAGCTTCTATGTCTGCATTAGAGTTGTTGATGATTTTATCCAAAATGGCAAGCCATCGCCCTCTTTCTTTGGAATCAGCCCCATTTAATATTCTATTTATCATCCAAACCGTGAGGTCAGTGGGTTTTCTCAAAACTGATTGCTCAAGCTCGCTCAAATAGTCGTTTTCCTCTTCAAGGAAATGCACTAGAGGCCCCGGAGAGCCAAGGTCCTTATCAGGATGAGACTCAAAGAATTTGAATATCGCTGGAATCGCGTCCCTTTTTTATTTTGATCTTGCTCTAATGCATCAGTGAAGCAATACAGTTGCTACAGCTCTATTTCATGATCTAGAAAGGGGACTTTATTCAACTCAGAATCAAAATTCATATTCGTAGCTCTTTTGAGATTTAACGCTGCGCTAAGGGACGCCACATTGCTGCGTCCGAGCTGGAAAAGCCAGCTTTTTGAGCGCCTTGTTAACATTTGATATTGCCGAAGAGCGATTTTGTCCAGTCGATTTATGAAATTCCTTTATAAAAGGAGAAAAGGTATGACCCGACTTAGGATCTTTAATAAAAAGCCACCCTCGCAAAATCGGCTCCGATTGATCGTAAGTAATAACGAAACGAATATTTTTGTTGTCAACAAAATTTATTTCAAAATATCCATTATGGTTAACGAGCGTATTGTACGTAAAATTCCCCCCAACTACCTGAGAAATGTCATCTCCGGCACTACTAGAAAAAAAGCACCAGACAAATCCTCGTTAAAGATCAGCTTGTTGTAGAAGTAAATACCGTATCCCTTTTCCTCTCTTTCTTCCCAGACACCTACGAGATTTTTTCTCTCATTTCACTAGTTTCCGCTAAGGGAAACGCGTCGCTAAGTCCAGAAATCATTATTAATAGAAAAACTACGGTATATTTCATATTTTTATCTTCGCCGATTTAACCCCAGAGTGGACGGGGTTTGTGGGCGAGGTTGTACTTGGTCTTTGTTTCGATGTCAGTCTGGAGGCCAGATAGCGATTGACTTAAGCACATATAAGTTATGGTGTTTAAGCCTTTGTTTCAAGTATTAACCCGTAATTACGTTACCATTTTGGATGTTGAGCGAAACACGTATGCCCATCATCCATTTGAGGGCCTTTCTTTATCACGATTATGTTCCGAGCTGTAATCTATCTCCGGCCCTATCGGCACAATGCCTGTTGGGTTAATCATCGTGTGACTTGCGTAATAGTGCTGTTTTATATGATGGAAGTTTACTGTGTCGGCGACGCCAGGCCATTGATATAGCTCACGTAGGTAGTGGGATATATTGGGGTAGTCTTCAATGCGTTGTTTGTTGCATTTAAAGTGGCCATGGTATACGGAATCAAAGCGAATTAAGGTGGTGAATAATCGCCAATCGGCTTCTGTAATATTTTCGCCACATAGGTAGCGCTGGGTGCTGAGGCGTTCTTCTATTTCATCCAAAGCGTTAAACAGCGTCTGATAGGCTTTTTCGTATGCTACTTGCGTTGTCGCGAAGCCACATCGGTACACGCCGTTATTTATCGCGTGGTAAACCTGCTCATTGATGTCGTTAATTGAATCGCGTAATGCTTGCGGATAAAAGTCTAGCGTATTACCTGTGACGTGATTAAAGGCGCTATTCAACATGCGAATAATTTCAGACGATTCATTGCTGACGATGCGCTGTTGTTTTTTATCCCATAGGACAGGTACCGTTACCCGCCCGCTATAGTCCGGTTTGTGGGCGATATACACTTGGTGCATAAAGGTAAAACTGTTTAGCGTGTCGCCGATACCGTCTAAACCGCTATCGTTTTTAAAGGTCCACCCTTGGTCACGCATATCGGGGCTCACCACCGATATGCTGATATGAGATTCCAGGTCTTTCAGCTTTCTGAAAATAAGTGCGCGATGTGCCCAAGGGCAGGCAAGCGACACGTATAGGTGGTATCGCCCGCTCTCGGCAGCAAAATCTCCTTCGCCACTTATACCGGGTGAGCCATCGGCCGTCACCCAGTTTCGGAGTTGGGCTGCTTCGCGTTTAAATTCACCGTCGTGGGTTTTGGTGTCGTACCATTTATCTTTCCATTCGCCATTTACTAATAATCCCATTGGTAAATCCTCTTGATAGTGTATCGGCTTAGTTGCGTGCATCTAGACTAAAGCGGCCGGCGCCGTGAGCCGCTAGGACTAAAAAACCACCTGCGATGGCGATGTTTTTAAAAAACATAAGGAATTGTATTTGGTCTGCCAAGTTGTTGTGAAACATAAATGCGGTAAGCGCACTGAAACCGGCTAAGGCAATGGCGGTTATACGTAACTGAAAGCCCGCAACGATGAATGCGGCGCCGATAAGCTCAAACGCAATCACGGCGGGGAGCAAAAATTCAGGAAGCCCTGATGATGCCATGTATTGGGCGTTGCCATCGAAGTATTGAATTTTGTTGACCCCCGCTAAGACGAAGATGGTGGCTAGGCCAATACGGCCGAATAGATCGATGCTTGCGCTGAGGGTGTCGCTATTTGATGCATTACTTAGTGCCAGTGTTGATGTGTTCATGATGTCTCTCCGATTGCTTTGTGTAAGTGTTATGCACAGTTTAATGTGGTTAATTAGATCGAATGTGCGGTTTTTTGATGGATATGTATCGAATATTTAGATGTATCTTGCCTGGGAGACGGGAGACGGGAGACGGGAGACGGGAGACGGGAGACGGGAGACGGGAGACGGGAGACGGGAGACGGGAGACGGGAGACGGGAGACGGGAGACGGGAGACGGGAGACGGGAGACGGGAGACACGCGATAACGTGTGTATTTTGTTTTAAGGTTTTACTAATATTTTATGAGCATGAAAAAAAGTGATCCCCGCGATTTATATTGTTGTGTTCTGTGGTTAAGATAGCGAACGCGATTACATCTCCTTAAGCTCTTAAAATAAAACCATAAGTTAAGCATGGATATTTATGGATGACTGCTCAGAAGTAGTGTTAGGTGTTGACGTTGGTTCGACCACCGTAAAAATGGTTGTGGTTGATCCTGCTTCAAAAAAAATTCTGTGGAGCCGGTATCTCCGTCATGAAACAAAACAAGCAGAATGCACGCTTGCGATGTTGGAACAGATCTCTCAAGAATTCTCTCAGCTTTCCACAAAAAATATACGGGTATTTATTACCGGCTCTGGCGCTTCACCCATCGCACCGCATTTGGGCGCTAAATTTGTTCAAGAGGTGAATGCTGTTACCTTGGCGGTGGAAGAATTACACCCAGACGTATCGAGCGTGATCGAGCTTGGCGGCCAAGATGCAAAAATAATTATCTTTAAAGAGAATAATAAAACTGGCGAAAAGCGCGCGATTACATCAATGAATGATAAATGTGCCTCCGGTACCGGTGCGACCATTGATAAATGCGTTATCAAAGCGGGAATGCCTCAAGCGGAATTGTCATCACTTTCATTTAATCCGGAAAAACTCCATCACGTTGCGGCTAAGTGTGGTGTATTTGCTGAAACAGATATCGTTAATTTGGTGAAGAGCGGTATTCCGGCAGAAGAAATTATGTGTTCCTTGGCGGATGCAATTGTTGGGCAAAACTTGTCGGTGTTAACGCGCGGCAATACCTTAAAAGCAAAAGTATTGTTGCTGGGTGGCCCAAATACTTATTTGCCTTTTTTAAAAGAGTGCTGGCGATACCGTATTCCAGAAACCTGGGATGAGCGGGGTTACGATTACCCAAAAGATATTCCCATAGAAGAGCTTATTTTTACGCCCGATAACGCAGAATATTACGCAGCCTATGGGGCGGTGCTTTATGGCTTAATCGAAAATGCTGTCGCACCATTTCATGGCCTGGCGGGGTTGCAAGAGTTTATCGACGTGGGGCGTCATGCGCAGCTAGGCGAATCTGCTGGTCCTGCGTTAATCACATCGAAAGACGAGGCTGGGCGTTTTGTCGAGCAGTATAAAGAGCCGACGTTTAACGCCAAATCCCTCAATGCGAACGATACGATTTCCGGTTACATCGGATTAGATGGCGGTTCTACATCAAGTAAGTGTGTGCTGGTCGACGAGCAGGGTGAAATTCTTCAAAAGGTGTACCAGTTGTCCAAAGGGAATCCTTTGGAGGATATGAAGGACATGTTTTCCCAGTTAAAAGATTGGGCGACGCAGCAGAACGCAAGCTTGAATGTTAAAGGTTTTGGTGTCACGGGCTATGCGGGCGATGTGATGGAATCCTCCTTGAATGCGGATGCTAATATTGTTGAAACCGTTGCGCATATGAAAAGCGCGCAGCATTATTTTCCGAATGTTGATGTGATCTGCGATGTTGGTGGGCAGGACATCAAGGTTTTATTTATGGAAAATAAAGCCATTAAAAATTTCCGCTTGTCGAATTCCTGCAGTGCAGGGAATGGCATGTTATTACAGGCCATGGCCGATCAGTTTGGCATACCGGTTACCGAATATTCGGAAAAAGCATTCAATGCAGATTTATCCCCGACCTTTAGTTATGGTTGCGCAGTATTTTTAGATTCCGATCGCGTGAATTTTCAAAAGGAGGGGTACAACGGTGAAGAGTTATTGGCAGGTTTAGCCTTGGTGCTGCCAAAAAATATTTGGCAGTATGTGGTGCAGATTCCTCGCATGGCGGAATTGGGGCGAGTATTTGTTCTGCAGGGCGGGACTCAAAAAAATCTCGCGGCGGTAAAAGCCCAGGTGGATTATATCTGTGAGCGCGTGCCCGATGCAGAAGTGTATGTGCATCCACACACGGGTGAAGCCGGCGCGCTTGGTGCCGCATTTGAAGCGAAACGAGTAGTGGAGCGTAGAGGGTTCTCGACATTTATTGGTTTGGATGAGTCAATAAATCTTCAGTACACCACGCGGAACGATGAAAGCACACGCTGCCACTTTTGTGCGAATGATTGCTCACGTACATTTATTGATGCGGTGACGCCAACGAATGATGTCGCGCGCTATATTTCGGGGTTTTCATGTGAAAAGGGTACCGTAGAAGATCACGACGCATTACGCGATCTTAACCGGCATCGGCGTGAGCGCATGAAAGCCTATCCCAATCTTGTCGATTTTGAAGCAACGTGGAATTTTAAACCGTTATATAAAACGCAGCCGCCACCACGGGCGGGAAGTATTGTGAATGATGTTGAGGTAACCACATCTTGGTTGGGCAAGTTGTCGCATCGTAATGTTCAGCGTGGGTTTTGTGTTTCTTCCGATGAGGCGAGAGAAAAGCGTCAGCATATTCGTATCGGCATGCCCAAGGCCCTCAATATGTGGAGCACTGGCCCATTTTGGCGCGCCTACTTCGAGGCACTTGGGTTAAAGCCCCGTAACATCGTATTTTCTGACGATACAAGTGAAGAGTTATGGCAAGCCGGTGGTAAATACGGTTCGGTAGATCCTTGTTACCCGGCCAAGGTAGTGCAGGCCCATATTCATAATTTGATGTTTACCCATCATGAGAAAAAACCGCTCGATTATATTTTCTTCCCCTCGATCACCCATATTCCGACATTCGTCGATAGCGTCATGGATACCGCGTGCTGCCCGATTGTTGCAGGAACGCCCAACGTGATTGGGGCAACCTTTACGAAAGAGACGGATTTTTTTGCACAGCGTAACATTCAGTATCTCGATACTGCCGTATCACTTAACGAACCGCTTTTATTGAAGCACAAAATGTTCGAGCAATTTGAAGAATATTTAGATATTACTGAGGATGAAAATAATTTTGCCGTAGATGAAGCCTATAAAGCGTTGGATGATTTTGATCGTATTATGCAAGAAAAAGGGCGGGCGGTATTGGATCAGGTGGAAACCGAAAACCGCATTGCGCTATTAATGATTGGGCGTCCGTATCATAACGACCCAGGTATGAACCATCTGGTATTGGAAGAGTATCAGGCAATGGGGTATCCAATTTTGTCTTTACGTTCCATTCCTAAAGATCCCGAATACCTCGGACAGTATTTTAAGCAGGATCTAGCGCTAGGGTTGGTGGAATCACCGTTGGAAATTCAAGATGTTTGGCCGGAAAATTACAGTGTTAACAGTGTGCAAAAAGTGTGGGCCGCGAAATTCGCATCAAGGCACCCGAATGTTGCAGTCTTGGATTTGTCGAGTTTTAAATGTGGGCACGATGCGCCGACCTACGGGTTAATTGATCGCGTGGTGAGTGCAAGCGCGACGCCGTATTCGGCCTTGCATGATATCGATGCGAACAAGCCCTCAGGCTCTATAAAAATTCGCGTTAAAACCTACGGCTATACCTTGAAGCTGGCTGAAGAAGCGCTTGAGGATGAAAATATTCGATCACAAGCGGCGGAGAAAAACATACTTGCCAAGCGCTTGTCGCTACTTGAGTCCGCGCCCCCAGAAATTAGAAATGATCAAGTCATAGTGAACCAAATTGAAAAACTGAAGCAGCAATACACAAGTCTCACGCCTTTGCATGAAAGTGTTGTCAAAAAGGTCTGTGAGCCTGAAATGTTTGAGCCGGAATTAATCCAAGCGATCCAGTTAGATTAACCTTAGGGCGTATAACCATGAACATGCGAGAAAATATTTCGAGAAAAACATCGGTGCAGCCCTCAGTCGAAACGGTTGACCCTAAACAGTTTCTGCAACAGGTAGATGAACAGGTGCTGAGTTTTTCTAACGAAGAATATCAGCGGCAAGGCTTGGATAAAAAGCAGAAAAATCATTGGAGGGATGCAAACCCTACCGGGTTCCGTGCGAATCAGCGTGAAAACACGACAATCTTACATGCGGGCTTAACGGTCGCGCACGATTTGTTTATTCAGTCAGCTTTTCGCGGTATGGGGTATAAAGTGGAAGCGATGGACGTGCCAGACAATGATGCCCTACAGTTTGGCCGAGAGTTCGGTAATCGTGGCCAATGCAATCCCACTTATTTTACTGTGGGTAACCTGATCAAAAAGCTCAAGCAGTTGGAAGCCTCCGGTAAAACTAAAGCGGAGATCGTTGAGCAGTATTTATTTGCCACGGTTGGCTCATGTGGCCCCTGCCGTTTCGGTACCTACGTGACGGAATACCGAAAAGCACTAAGAGACTCAGGTTTTGACGGGTTTCGTGTGCTGCTTGTTCAGCAAACGGGTGGCATTAAGCAGGCAACTGGTGACGCGCTTGGTTTAGAAATAAACGCGAAGTTTTTTCTTACCATGGTGAAGGCCGTGGTCGTGGGCGATATTCTAAATGCTCTCGGGTATCGTATTCGCCCATATGAAGTAAATGCAGGTGAAACACAAAAAGTTATCGAGGCGGCTAAAACACGTATCGCTAAATCCTTTGAAACGAATAAGGGATTCTTGCGAGCGCTTTGGTATACCCGTAAAGCGCTGAAAAACATCGAGGTGGATCGTACCCAAGTCAAACCTAAGGTGGCCATCATCGGTGAGTTTTGGGCGATGACGACAGAAGGTGATGGCAACTATAAAATGCAATCCTTTTTGGAAAAAGAAGGCGCAGAAGTCGATGTTCAGTTAGCGATTTCTTGGCCGCTATTTTTAATGTGGGGCGCTAAATACGACACGAAACAGCGCGCGCTATTAAAAGGGACCGACCGCGGTGGTCAGGCGGGCAGTAAGTTCGCACTAGAAAATATTGATGTGCGTAAGCGCCTTCTTATGCTCTGGGCGGGGAATAAAGTCGTTCGTGGAATATTTTATACCTATGCGAAGGTTTTGGGCTTGCATGATTATAAGCTTCCCGATATGGACCGCATCGCTGAGATAAGCCACGAATACTACGATAATAATCTGCGCGGTGGCGAAGGTCATATGGAAGTGGGTAAATTAATTCAAAACGTCGTGCATCAAAAAGCAACCATGACGCTGAGCATTAAACCTTTTGGCTGTATGCCTTCAAGCGCTGTTTCCGATGGTGTGCAATCGCTGATCACAGAACTTCACCCCAATGCGATATTTTTGCCAATTGAGACCAGTGGTGATGGTGCTGTGAATGTGTATAGCCGTGTGCAAATGCAATTGTTTAAAGCGAAGCAAGTCGCTCAAAAGGAAGTGGCAAACGCCTTGGATAAGCTCGGCGTAAGTGCGGATGAATTCAAATCAAAAATTAGTCGTACAAAAAAATACCGTAAGGCATTGTATCGAAGTCCGCACAGGGGGAGTTGTACGGCGACCGATCTTGTTCATGATGTTATTTAATGCGTCTTTCGCCTGAGCGCTACTCCTCCAATAGCGCTTCTGGCAATATATTTTCACATGGTTCATCTTCAGATTTATTGACGCCAAGTGATGCTATTGCACCGGTAATATGTCCGGGTATCGCGCCGACGAAACCTAAACCGGACTGTCGTAAAAATACACCGCCGGCATATGTCCCGTAAGCTGGATGTAGCACTTTGTAAGCGCGTTTTTCTTCATCGTAACGGCATTGGTGGTTGAGATAGTTGATTGCGTCGGACGAGGCGACGGCTTCGTAATAAAGCGGTGCCCCAGGCACCATATATAGCGTGCTGTGAAGGGTTTTGTTTTTACGACTATTGAGATCTTTTGCGTGGCCTGCTTCGTGTAATGCGATGGCCACCTCATCAGAATAAATATTAATTGTATTGGTGTAAGGGTTGTAGTGGTCGCCACCAAAAAAGCGTCCGGGCAGAACGGTGTATAGGGATGTGCTCAATACACCGAGTGTATAGCGGAACGGCGCCCATATTTCTTTGTTTTTGAAAAGGCGGGACCATTGATTAGCGGGTTTATAGGTGTTCACCAGTATTTGAACGTCGTCGAGTTCGTTTTCCTTTACGTACTGCATCATTGCGTCAATGGTCTCATCAGAAACTTCATGGCTATCAATATTCTTATTCCAAAGGACGAGTTTTGCTAACAGGCTGCCCGGCCAAATCCAGTCGGAAGCGTCGAGTATCTTGGAGGGTGCGCCGACGTACAGTTGCTGTTGCATCGGTGGAGATTTGGAGTCGTCGCCGCCATGTTCGCCTGTGCCGTAGTTGTATTGATTTGATACGCAGCCAGAGAATAGAACTAAAGCGCTAATAGCGAAGAGGTATTTGATCATATTGTGTCCGAATCCGTTTGGTGTGGTAGCGATGGTGAATGGAAGAAACATACGACGCAGATTGAAATCTTGCAAGTGATCATGCATCGAATACCGTGAATTATCGGGGATAATGCGTGAATATATGAGGAAGTAGTATAGAATTAAAGCATAATAGCTGAAAGTTATGCGTTAGAAATTTGTTAAAGCGCTGAGCGAGAATTTACTATGGTGCTCGCTCGAAGTACCCAGTGTTGGGGGCAATCCACAAGAGTTTATGAATGAAGTCATTGAGTAAGAGCGTGTATACGTCTCTACGAATTAGAAACGGCGTTGCTATATTTTGTCTGCCACTTATGTTCGCTTCAAGCGTAATGAATGTGGCTTGGGCGGATGGTCTCGATGCCATTGCAGAGCATAAAGAGAAAGGCGACGTCCCGCCGGTTGGAGTAAAGGCGCAGCCAGTGCCGCAACCAGCGGAAAATATTAATTTAAAAGACGTGGTGGACGAGCCACTAGTTTCTAAAGAAGTACCAAAGCAAATACAAGCGGTAGATCAGCCGGCTTCGGCAAAACAGGCTCAGCCTTCGAATGTTGCACCCAGTATAAAGTCGAATGCATCAGGCGCTAGTGCTTTGGGTGACGTCAGCACCGAAGAGACAAATATCGATGGTGAGGTAGAGAATGCTCGGCCAATGATCACCGCAGTGCCTAAGCAGGGCATTCTAAAAAAAATTACCCAAGGTTTAATTGGCAGTGAAGTACCTACAGTCGAGCCTCTGGTTTTGCTGGGCAGTGAAGTTTTACCGGGCACTTCTGCACGATTAGGCTGGTCGCCAGGCGCTTCTTTTATTGGCATCGCTGCGCCGACAGCGGTGTTAGTGTTGAATGGCGTTAAGTCTGGGCCCAAGCTTTGTTTGACGGGCGCTGTTCATGGCGATGAGTTGAACGGTATCGAGATCGTTCGTCGTTTAATGTATGACATTGATCCGAAAAAATTGCAGGGAACTGTCATTGGGGTTCCGATTGTAAACCTTCAGGGCTTTCGTCGCGGCTCTCGTTATTTACCCGACCGTCGTGATTTAAACCGTTTCTTCCCAGGGAATCCTGATGGAAGTTCTGCTGCACGTATTGCGCACTCGTTTTTTTCTGAAATCGTTTCGCATTGTGATTTATTAATCGATTTGCATACGGGTTCGTTTCGCCGTACGAACTTGCCGCAACTGCGTGCCGATTTAACGAAAGCTGAAGTCGATAATTTAGCCAAAAAAATGGGCGCGATCGTTGTTGTTCAGAGCGAAGGTGCGGAAGGAAGTCTTCGGCGAGCTGCGGTAGAAAATGGTATCCCGGCTGTCACTTTAGAAGCGGGAGCGCCCCATGAGCTTTCACGCGCGGATATCGAGCATGGCGTAAAAAGTATCGAAAGCGTGATGGACAATTTAGGCATGATTCATCGTCGGCGTTTTTGGGAGCGGGCGGCAGAACCGGTTTACTATGAGTCGACGTGGATACGTGCGAAAGACGGCGGTATGTTATTCAGTGAGGTGGCGCTAGGAAATGAAGTACTTCAAGGTGATTTGTTAGGTGTCGTTACTGATCCCATTACCAATAAAAGCTCGGAAATACGTGCCCCCTTCGACGGCCAAATAATAGGAATGGCGCTAAATCAAGTGATGTTTCCCGGTTTTGCTGCTTACCATATAGGTCATAAAGCGCCCGACAATATGTTGATCAACGCTAACGATAAAACGGCTAACAGTGATGCTGGAGTGGATGTGTATTCCGTGACGGCCCAGCCTGAATCTCCTGCTGCTGTCATAGAGGGTGGTGTTTATAAAGAGACCGCCAAAGAAGCCGCAAGCGACGTTGTTGAAGAGCCCATCGACTTGGTGCCGATTGAAGATTCGGAATAACGTCAAACTTTAGTGTTGTAAAATATTAGAAGTTACCAGCCTTTTGGCAGCGGCTTTTTGATTTCAATAAATTGCGTGCACTGGCTAATATACTCGCCAATGATGAGTTGTTTCATAATGCGGCTTACCATTTCGCGGGATGAGCCTACCATGTTGGCAATGTCTTGATGCGTTACTTTAGGGTTATCGATACGCCCATTCTCATCGCTTAGTTTTTCCAACACATTGCTCACTCTTCCATAGACGTCTAATAGCGCAAGATCTTTTACGCTTTCGGTCAGTTTACGCACGCGAGAGGTGAGTTCGGCTGTCACTTGTATAACAAACTCAGGGCTGGTTTTTAATAGATCTTGAAAGCTACTTCGTGAGACGGCGATTACTTCGCACTGTGTAATGGTGCGAACGGTAGCTGACCGAGGCTTTCCATCAAGTAGCGCTAACTCACCAAAATATTCGCCTTCCGACATATGGTTCAACACCACTTCACGTCCGTCTTCTCCGGCGACCGATACGCTGACTTTTCCTTCCTTAATCACATATAGATGTGTGGACTCATCTCCCTCGATAAACAAGATCGTATTCTTGGGGTAGCGTCTCAGCACACTAAGCTGCTCAAGTTCGTCGAGCGATTTTTGAGGGAGGTTCGCAAAAAGACTAACGTTACTAAGCATGAAAACTAAAGACCTTGGACGTAAGCGATATTAAAAAGAGGAGAGCGATATAAAAGATTGAATACTTTCATCGACTGGGCCTATCATACCGCCGTAAGCATAAAGGCGCTAACAGTTCAGTGTAATATTCACGAAATTGTGTGTTTATTAAACGAAGCTTTTGTCGCCCCGATTTCCAAAATGTTAAAAAAACCAGTATATAAACGACATTTTTGGCGCAAATATTTGCATTTTTATTCTACTTGTTGTTTTTGACGTCAGCAGGGTTGTTGACGTTTAAAGCTTTGGTTCAAACCAATCTGTAGGGGCACAGATTTGGAACGTCGGCATCTCACATTAATGTTTACTGACATTGTCGGTTATTCTCAGTTAATGGGGAAAAACGAACATCAAACCATCGGTTTGGTGGACGAATACCGCCGTATTCTTTTGTCTCGTATTCAAGCGTTTAATGGCGAGGTCATAGAATTTATTGGCGACGCAGTGTTCGCCAGTTTCGATACCCCGCTAGACGCCGTTAACGCCGGGACGGCTATCCAAAATGACCTTCAGTCCTTTAACGAGCAGGCTGCGGGCGATACGCCCCCGCTTCGTACCCGTATAGGGATTCACTCTGGGGACGTCACTCTTAAAGATGGTGCCCCCTTCGGTGATGATGTAAATATCGCCGCGCGCCTAGAGCCCCTGGCCGTTGCAGATGGCATCTGCATTTCTGAACCTGTCTATCAAGCAGTTAAGTCCGATATCAGAACACCCATAAAAGCACTTGGTGTACGCCCATTAAAAAACATCGAAGGTAAGCTTCGTACCTATCTTATCCGCCCTAAAGGCATTACTTATAGCACGCATGCGCATTACGCGGTGCGTACATTTCAGCAAAAAATCGAGGCATATCGCTATCCTCTCGCCATTGCTCTCGTGTGCCTCATTGCCGCAGGATTCTACCTCGTGCCAAGGTGGTTAGTACCGGGGTATACCGCCAACTATGTTGAGATAGCCGACTTCAAAAATTTAATGTCGGAAGGTGGTGAGGCAGACTATTTTAGTGCCGGAATTACAGAAGCATTGCGTTCCCAATTGGCGGATATGGAAGATGTTTATATTCTGGATCCAAGTAAAGGGGTTCGCGGGCCAGTAAGATTAGAAGGCAGCGTTCAAAGAATAGGAGAAAGCCTGCGTATTGCTTACCGTTTATTTCGCCGAAAAGATAATGTGCAAATAGCGGGAGGGAAATTGGATGGGGCTTACGATGATATATTTATTTTGCAGGATAGGGTGGTTGCGGAAGTTGGACAGTACTTGGCAAAAGAGTTTGATCTCAAGTTTTTTCGGCCAGCAGCATTAAATCTCACTTCAGATGTGACGGCATATGATTATTATTTAAAAGGAATGGAGTATTTCGGAAGGCCTGAGACGCAGGAGAATTTTGATATAGCGATAAAGTATTTTTCTACAGCTTTGATTCACGATACTGAATTCTCGAGAGCTGACGCGGGAATTTGTAGGGCGTATCACGGAAAGTTTAAACTAGAGAACAAAATGGAATTATTGGATAGAGCGGAGGATTATTGTATTCGAGCGTTATCAATAGACTCATCAATATCGGAAATATATTTTGCTATGGGAGCGGTTCATCATCAACGAAATAATAATGCGTTGGCGGTAAATAATTTAGTAAAGGCGTTAAATATCGATCCAAAAAATAAAGATGCGTCTATTTTACTTTCTCATATATATAGGGACCTTAATCGTCTTGATGAAGCGGAGGATATATTTCGTTCCCTGTTGGATGTACACCCCAATTATTGGCGGGTATATTACGACTATTCATACTTTTTGATATCTGAAGGTAGGGTTCTCGAGGGGGTGGGTCTGTTGAAAGAGGTGTTGAAGATTACACCAGAGAATGAACCAGCTTTAAGTAATATCGGTGGCTCATATCTTTACTTGGGGGAGTTCGATATCGCTGCAAATTTTTTTGAGCAGGCGGCAAATGTGTCCCCTTCCTCGATTGCCTTTTCTAACGCTGGGTCTGGCCATTATTATTCCGGGGATTTTGAAAAGTCTGTGGAAGCTTTTAAAAAAGCTATTAAATTGTCGCCAGCGGATTTTAGGTTGTATGTCAATTTGGCTGATGCCTTGTACTATGCTCCGAATATGCGGTCTGAAGTAGAAGAAAAATGTTTGTATGCAATACAGATGATAGAGAAGTACTTTGACAGCGAGGCTGAATATTCGTATGAGGTGTTTCAGTACCTTTCAGTGGCATATTTGAGGTTGGGCGAATTTGAAAAAGCTGAATACTATATTGGTGAATCTCGCAAGATTAGGCCTGGGGATATTGATACTCTGTATACGTTGTTGAGGGTGCTGGCTGTATCTGGTCAAGTTAGTGAGGCTTTAGATGTGTTTTCTTTGTTGGCTGGGAAAGGATACCCCTTGCAGCTGATTGAGGCAGACCCCGACTTAAATGGCTTAAGACAGACAGACGGGTTTAGAAAAACTTTAGAAACCATAAATTTTATTAAATGACCTTAGGAGTGACGATGAAAAAAATAATATGTTGTATATTGATAGTTTTAGTATCCGCTTGTGCCAATACTGAGAAGCGTGAAGACGTAAAGCGATCGAGTGTAAATAAGGGAACTGATACTGCAGTGGTAAGAGTTTCGCTGGATAAAAAAGGCATGCCCTATATAGATATTGATCCGGTTGTTATTAAAGAGGGACAAAGGATCGTTTGGGCAGGACCTACCACTATGGAAATAGTTATACAGGAGGGGCAGTTACTTACAGGAGATGACCTTTCGACAGATGACGCGGTTATAAATTTAAAAACGCCTGTCCTAAGCAAAAAAGTATGGCTTGAGTCGGAGCGGTATAAGAAGTTTAAGTATGATGTTAGGGTCGGTGATGTTGTTTTGGATCCAATAATTATTATCAGAAGAAGCTTCTAAGCGAAGGTTGAATAAAGACCGCGGGGAACGCGGTCTTTTTATGTTTGTTGTGTGGAGAATATGAAAAAGAGTTTATTTTTGAGCTGCTTACCAAAGCCTCAACCGCACTTCTGCTCACGAACAATCTTCACCTTCGGATTAGGATTTCCTACATCCTGACTGTCAGAATGCATCCAGTGTTCTGGGAAATTCACCCATTTATGCTTACTTGCTTGCCACACGGCCACGCGAGGTTCGGGGAAGTCTGGATCGGCAAAACCACCAACGGGGATGCCAACGTGTTGCGGTAGTAAATCTGCCTTCCAGGATACTGTAGTGCCACATTCTGGGCAGAATGAGCGGACGATAGGTCTGCCTTCGTCACTGATGTGAGTAAACTCTTTGCTCTCTCCCGTTTTTGCTACAACACAGTCATCTGAGAAGTAGGCATTGACCGCAAAGGCAGAGCCAGTACGGACTTGGCAGTCTTTACAGCTGCACGTTGCGATAATATCGGGCTTTCCTGAGATTGAAATGCTGAGGTTTCCACACGAGCATTTAGCTGTTTTATCCATAAAATTCCCTTCCTAGTTAGTGTCTATTATGTAAGTTCGATGTCCTTCCTTGTTGCGAATAAGTGGGCATCGAGATGTTTAAGCCGAACGAATCGTTCAAATATAACACAATCTAGGTGCCTCATCTAGCTTTTGGGCAGTTTTGTCGAGTAGTTGTGGCTATTTTCGTGCCAGGTTGTGCGGGTATTGTGTCCTGGGTCACGTCCATGTCGCCTTCAGGCTATGAGGGTTTCTAGTTGGTGGGTGTTTAAGGCTTTCGTAGTCTCGAATCGCCTAGTGTGGGAGTTAAGGTGGTGACGAGCGATAGTTTTTATTGCCTTGGGGTGGGGGAATCCGCAACAAAAATGGTGTAAAGACATTTTCCATAAACCCCTAGTTTAGTTTGGCGTGCGTTTTTTTGTCGAGGGTTTTACGCGGTGTAGGAATGTAGGAGTATTCATTGGTATGGAATACATTCTAAAATATAGCTCGATATTGCTCATCGGTTTTTTACTGTGTAAAACTGCTTATGATGCTTTCGCAGTGTGCTTTCCGGACCGCGGTCGTGCGCTCTCTTTTGTTTCTTTTCCTGATCTAAGTTTTTCGTTTGCTTTTTGGCGATCTTTTTTTCATAGCCCGTATGTGCATGTCACCTCTATGGTGCTGGTTAATCGGGTTATCCTCATTGTGTTTGCCAGTCTTGTATATTCTTTTTTGGAAGGGCGACCGATTGATGTTATCGGGAATTTTGATGATGTTTGGTATAAATGGGATACCCGACACTTCTTATATATTGCTGAGCACGGTTATCCACGGTTTGGCGAGCTAAAAACAATTTTGGTTTATTATCCTATGTACCCCTTTCTTGTGAAAGGAGCGAACCTGGCATTCGATAATTATTTTGTGTCCGCAATTTTCGTCTCCTTTGTGTTTTTGATTTTGGCGTGTATCTATTTATATAAGCTTGCTTTGTTGGAGTTTGGTGACAAAGTTGTTGCAAAAGATTCTGTGAAATATCTGTTGCTATTTCCATTGTCATTGTTTGCTTCCATGGCATATACCGAGTCCACATTTATTGCGTTTTCCATTTGTTGTTTTTATTACATTCGTCGTCAACTTTGGTTTGTCGCGGGCGTGTTTGGCATGCTGGCAGCGATAACGCGAAATCAGGGGATCTTGTTATTTGCACCGTTTGTATATGAGGCGGTGAGGGTGACGATTGAACAAAAGAGGCTGAGTGGTCAGTTGCCTTTGTGGGGGTGTATAACACGCTTTTCGTCGCCTTTACTGATTTTATGTGGGTTTGGTGCTTATCTCGCGGTGAATAAAGGGGTTTCTGGGGATTGGTTTCAGTTCTTGGAATACCAGAAGGTGAATTGGGGACAAGAGGCAATGTTTTTCGCTGACAACATAGCGAATATATACAACCGGGTTGGGAATGGCAGCTCGATGATGGCAATGGGAACATGGATTCCTTCGGTGTCTGTCTTTATTTTTTGCTTGGGGATGATGCTATGTATGACGCGAGTCTTACCAACGGCCTATATCATCTATAGCGTATTATTTTTTGTGGTGTCGTATTCGCCTTCTTGGCTGATTAGTGGCGCGCGCTATATGTTTGCGCTTTTTCCCATGTACATGGTGTTGGCACGTTTGGTTTCAGGCAAGCGACAAATGGCTCAATATGTGGATACCATATTTTTGTTTTATACCATGATAATTTGTATGGCGTTTATTAAGCATAATGTTTACTAATTTATGGGGGAGTCGGTTAGCTTTCTTAATTCCGTTTTAAGAATTTTTCCTGTCGCATTTTTAGGAAGATTGTCTAGGAATCGATATTGCTTCGGTCTTTTGAATCGTGCAATTTCTTGTATACAAAAGTTGTCGATGGATTTTTCTATTTCTGTGTGATCATCTTGGTTGTTATTTTTTGTTAGTGTAATGAAGGCGATAATGATTTCCCCCCATTCTTGATCTTTTTGACCAATAACAGATACCTCTTTTATATCGGGGTGTCGCATTAGTACTTCTTCTATTTCTCTCGGGTAGATATTTGATCCCCCGCTAATAATGACATCCTTTGAGCGATCGGTGAGTGTGATGAACCCGTCTGAATCCTGAGTGCCAATATCGCCCGTTTTTAGCCAGCCGTCGATGATGGTGTTTTGGGTGGCTGCGGGGTTATTGAAATAGCCAGAGATAACCGTGTCGCTTTTTACCATGATTTCTCCTGGTTCACCGGACGGAACGGGTTGATGGTTTGTTCCTACTATTTTTATGTCTACACCTAGCATGGGTGTGCCGATAGAGGCGAGGCGTTGTTGATGCTTGGGGTGTTGGTTATTGCCGTGTTGGTATTTACTTAGCGAGGTGATGGCCATTGGGCATTCGCCCTGGCCGTACACTTGTACGAGTCGAAACCCAAATACATCGTGAGCAGTATTTAAATCTTCTTGGTACATCGGACTGCCGCTATAAATTATCGATTTCAAATTAGAAATGTCTCGCGGCGAGGTTTTTGCGAATTCGGATAGTCGCTTGATCATCGTTGGCACGGCAAAAAAGGATAAGCGTTTGTGATGTTGAATAAGGTCAAATACTTCTTGCGGTTGGAATTCACCACTCTCAGGTATGACCTGTGTGCCGCCATTGACGATATAGGGAAGTATGCAATACCCACCGCCGTGAGACATGGGAGCAAAATGGGCAATTTTATCGCCGACTAAGACGTTGTCGATATTGCTAAGATGAGCCTGCACAGATGAGCGTAGATTCTTATGGCTTTGTATCGCGCCTTTTGGTTTACCTGTGGTGCCGCTGGTGTAAAACAACCAGGCAGGATCTACTTCACTTCTTTCCTGCAAATCGATTGGGTCGGTGGTATACATGTTTTTGTGGCAATCGCTTCCTATGGAAATGATGCCGTTAAGTGAGGTGATTATGTCAACGAAAGCTTCGCAATCAGGGAGGTGTTTCGCACCGACAAAACAAAGTTTGGCCGCTGAATCCTCAAGAATGTAACGAAACTCTTTAGGGTGAAGTTTCGCGTTGATGGGGACGGCGACCAAGCCGGCATGCCAGATACCGAAAAGTAATTCGGGGTATTGTTGGCAGTTCTGGCTTATTATTGCGACGCGGTCGCCGGGACGCAGTGCGTATTGGCCTGTCAGCGAGCCAGCAATAGATTGTGCTCTATCCGATAACGTCCTAAAACTAATTATGCCCGAACCGCAAATAACGCTGGGTAAGGCATCGTATTCGTAACCAGATTGACGTAACGTAGTCGCTATATTCATCGAAGCCTCTAGGGTGGGAGGTGTGTATTTTGGTAGTATTAAGGAAAGTATATGGAGCTTAGCTGGTTCAGGCAATTTGCTCTGCAGTTTGATGTGACGTTTATTAATGTACGATTCGAAGAAAGTAGTATCTAACCAGCCAGGTGTTCATGAACGTTTGGTTGAATATGTAAAAAAGCATATGGCCTGCGACTATCGTAAACCATGTCGGGAGCATAATCGCGAAGCGTTTGCGACGTTTGAGCGCGAGTTGGCGTCTCGGTCGCCGGCGACTTTGATACTGGATTCATGCTGTGGGACGGGCATGAGTACGAGAATCCTCGCGCAGCGCAACCCCGAGGCATTCGTCGTTGGTGTCGATCAATCTGAACATCGGTTAAATAAATATTCGGAATCAGAGCCCGAAAACTGTTTATTTCTACGCGCGAATTGCGAAGATGTTTGGCGTCTATTTGTTCAAAATAATATCGTATTTGATGAGCACTTTATCCTCTACCCGAACCCTTGGCCAAAATCAGTGCAGTTTAAACGCCGTTGGCAGGGGCACCCTGTATTTCCGGTTTTACCAGAGCTATCAAAAACAATAACGCTTAGAAGCAATTGGCAAACGTATCTTGATGAGTTTGCGCTTGCTTGGCAGGTACTTACGGGGGTTGAAGGTAGCGCTGAACCGATCGTAGTTGATGACGCAATGACGTTGTTTGAAAAAAAATATGCTGGTAGTGAGCAGCCTTTGTTTGAGTTGGTATTGAGCAAACAGCTGTAGTCTCCTCGTTACAGAAACGATATTCCCATCCTTTTTTCTCTTTTCTCGCTTTTCTGACACTAAAAAATCACATCAAAGAAGTGACTATTTGACTGTGAGATTTCATGTCATCGATAAACTTTATGTGTTGGAGGAGCTACCGGTTGGTGTTCCCGATTAAATGTAATTGATTAAAAGGAAATGATTATGTTCTCAATAAAACACATTGTATATGGTGGCGCGATGGCGTTGCTTGCGCATACCGCGGATGCCCAATTAAACCTAGCAAAACAGCCTTCGGTTATCGAGTTGGAGCCTTTCGTTTCAGCACCAATTAAAGAAAAGACACAGGAGTCGACGTTTAAGGCTGTAAGTAATAGCGACGTTACTACGACGATTGTGGTGGGCGGTAAATCAATCGAAGTAAAAGGGCGTTCCGGGTTTAATATTACGGCATCTCAAGAAGATATTGAGCGTGGTGTCGTGGAGATCGGTGATCTAAATGTCGTGTTTTTTGATGTGCCGCAGGAAGCATTAAATTATGGCGGTTATGGAAAAGAAAAGCGCGGTAATCTTTCTTTTGTAGCTGGAGCGAATCAGGCGCTTAAATATAATGCTAAGTCAGGGGTGTTGCTAGGTGATATCGAGGGCTTTCTTGGTGCGGACTATATGGGCGATTTTGCTCCTGTCCTAAAAGATAGTAAAGAAGGGGATCATACGGTTTCGCCTAAACAAAAGGCTACGCTTTCGCTCAAGATCAATTTAAATCGTCCGTTCGAGCTAAAAGAGGGTGAGAAGCCACTATTGGAAAAGGCTGAAGCACAGTTCTCGATTCAGGCTGATGGTGATCAACGCTTAACGGCATATCCGATTGAGTTTGAATTGCGGCCGGCATTTGAAATTGAATACATTATTTGGTGGCGTATCGAAGTGGCCAAGCGTTTGTGTGTTCAGCCTGTAAGGTTTAGTCGTCTCATTTGGAACTATCCATTAATTAGTTGGGATTACACGGGCGCAGGGCTTGGTTTTGGACAGCCTGAAGCAAACTCTCAGTGGGCTAAGGCGGATGTGGTTTTTACTTGGCGAGACTGGAAGACCGTATATAACCCCACGTTATTCAATTTCAGTACGTCTGAAGCCTACGATGTGATGGATACGGTTGATGATGACGATTGTGTTGAAGTGTTTTTCGTCGAGGGCGACAACGGCATGCACAACAACTGGGGTGGCGGCGCGTCCTTTTGGGGTGGCGAGTCATACACGAAAATTATTTCCAGTGATGGAAATGTTGATGCCGGCGTGGACTTCAATCATCTCGCGCACGAGTTAGGACATTCCATGGATTTGCCTCATCCAACTGCGTTTAACAGTTCTAGCACCAATACGTTAATGTGCCCAAGCGGTTTTGCGAACGATAATCCAGACCGAAATAGTCAGGAAAATGAAGACAACCTTTCAAATCCACTGTTTACCTTTGCGCTGAAGCTTGTTTCTGCAGGCCCTGATTGTGCGGACAGTGCGGATTGTGGAAGTTGCCCTTAAATGTGATTGGTCTCCCTAGGGCCGTTTAGCTGGCCGGAACCTGGAGTGCCTAGTGGGGTGCTTCAGGTTTTTATCTTTGTGAGAAAGCAAAATCCGATGAAAAAATATACAACTTTTGTGTCGTCAAAATAATTTTTGAGGGCTTTTAAATCTTGCGTGTTACATAGTTGTAGCTCAAGCAAGGACGCTTTGTGATAGCCGTAGGTGAACTCTGTTATGGATGAGAGTTGGACCTCTGAGCTTACGGTGATGATTCACGCACCTCCCGGAACGCGGGCTACCTTGTATAGTTATTTATTGGATTCAATAACAGGTTGATTTGGTGAGCGGTAGTCAGTTGCGAGCTACACGTTCAGGTGATTAAGGATAGTTATAAGGAAGTTTTGTATACCAAGGAGTTGCCAGAAGGAGCTGGCCAGCCTGATTTTTTCCAATGTTTATACAGTTTCTAGGGCCGCCTGGCTGGGGGCTCTTTCCATGCCTTTGCTTGTTTGTGGGTTCCCATAACAAACGGCAACATTTCGTAGCAAATTTATAACTGAAACTTCATCGGATGCCGCATAGCATAAGCCCTGTGTTGCTAGAGGTATATGGAATGACATGAAGTCAGCTTTCATACCAGCGGAATTAAATGGATGTTGTAGCCACACATTACGGCGTCAATGCGAAGGTGCCGTGAACCTCTTAATGCAAATATATGGTATGGGAGCGAAGGAATCGTGACCACACCGGTTTGATGGAAACCTCTGTCCCACGGGTAGAATGGACGCTATAGGACGACACGGTACAGGGATCGGCATCAGTTTTCGGCTAGATGTGATGTTGTATGGCAGTGGGTTTCCGATTTTTTCTTTTTTCCTTTCTTCTTATCCTTTTCCGGCTTTAGATCTTTGCCTCTCAGTTGGCGAACTGTCATAATTCCGCGCTATGTAATAAGTTGTGCCGCAAATGTTATGGCTTTGTTATGGCGCACTGTGTTCTAGGGGGGAGCATGGGAAATGAAAAGATACTGCTGGTCGAGGATGACCAGCGTCTTGGAGAGTTACAGCGTGATTATCTTGTGCAGCAGGGGTTTGATGTGTTGTGGCGCCGGCATGGCCGTGATATTCACGATGATCTTGGCCAGTTTTCTCCCGATGTCGTCGTCCTGGATTTAGGCCTCCCCGGTGTGGGCGGGATAGATATTTGTCGAAATGTTCGCCCAAAATACTTTGGCAAGATACTAATTCTAACGTCTAGTAGTGATGATATCGATCATGTCACGTGTTTGGAATTAGGTGCTGATGATTACGTCTCGAAGCCAGTTAACCCTCGGGTATTGTTAGCTCGTATTCGAACGCTGCTACGCCGTGAGGAGGTAGGTGTTAGCACGGAGGAAGAAACCATTTCAAATAGCCTGCGGTTTGGCGGCTTGGCTCTGAAAAATGTTTCTCAAGAGGTGATACTTTCTGACGAGAGGGTTAAGCTCTCAAATTCCGAGTTTAAACTGCTTTGGTTTCTCGCAAGTCATGCAGACGAGGTCGTCGAGCGCTCAGTTTTATTTAAGGGTTTGAGAGGTATCGAGTTTGATGGGATGGACCGCTCGGTCGATACAAAAATCGTGGCGTTAAGAAAGAAATTGGGTGATTCCTCCAGCGCCCCCCGTCGGATTATTACCATACGGAACAAAGGTTATTTATTTTCCTCCGATTCCTGGTAAGTGTTTGCAGCGAAGAAAGGTGGTGAGGACATTAACTGAATGATTTGGGAAATTTAAGTTCAAAGCACGTTCCTATACCTGGGGTGCTGTTTACAGTAATCCGTGCGTCATGTTCCTCAGCGATTCTTTTAACTGCTTGAAGCCCAATCGCGTTGCCAGTTTCTTTCTCAGATTTTTCTAAATGCCAGAGGTTGTTGGTTTTCTCTGCATCCATACCGATTCCGCTGTCGGTGATTGAGATGTATATGTTTTGTTGGTCTTCCCAGGTTTTCACATTAAGTGTAAGTGCACGCTTTGGGTCAGCTGCTTCCGATGCATTTTTTAATAAATTACTAAATAGGATTTTAAGATCGATGTCATCGCCTAAAATGAAGGTGCGGTCGTTGAAATGTGTGGCTATCTTTTCAAACTGAGTATCGAATAAAAACAGACATTGTTTTATGTTCTCGCCAACAGACAATCTCTTGATTTCTCTATTGCGTTTCCCTTTCAGAATTCCTGCCATGGTGGCAATTAATTTTGTGCCCTTGGTGACTTGTTCCAAAACTATTTGACGTTGGGTCGATTTTTCGTATGTATCTGTTGATACTATACCGTCGATCACCGCTAACGGGGTCTTTATGTCATGATGATACTGATTCATTACTTCTAGCATGGAAAGTGTTTTTCTCGATTCGTTGAGCTCGTTTTTTATTTTGTTTAGCCCCTCAATTCGTTCGATTGTCTTAGGTAGTATATTTTGAATCCACTCAAAAATCTCAATATCCGTGCTTATGAAAAAGTGTGAAAAAGCTGGTTTTCCTACATAGATAATAGACGATATGCTGTTCTTATGAAAAATGGGGATGACAACTTCTATACCGACTGTGTCCATATATGCTTTGACATTCATAGGGACTTCGTCTGAAAAGAAGAGTTTCTTATTTCTAGCGGCTTGTTCTATGCATGGATCGCTTCTAATCGTAATGTCTTGAACGTTTTTTGAGTGAATTGGTGTGGGATGACGGTTATTGACTACCCGGAAGAAGCTTACCGATTTTGCGTTTAGCGTATCTAAAAATAGTCGGTTTAGTATCAATGTTAGGGTGTCTATGTTGGTGGATTCTTCTAGATTTAGATTTGTCTCGGTAATAACAGTATTCTTGTCATAGCTATTTCTGGCGAACACTTTTCTGGTTGAAAGTGTTATTTTTTGAGTGATTTTTGAATAGAAGATGATGAGTGGCGATAAAAAAATACTGGATATGATTATGAACGGAAATGATACTGTGAGGTTCCCTGTATTATGAATAAGATAAAAGTATGTGGATAGGACCACGAGTAGTGTGGAGGCATGGCTTAGAATTATTGAGATAAGTTTTTTTATGTCAATTAGGCTCTTGGTGTTAGTGATATATAGAACTACGGATATGTATGCGAGATTCGTAAAAGCACCGAAATAACTCGATAAATAGGAATTCTCAAAAATAATAAAAAATATAGCTAGAACAGATCCAAGTCCAAAGATGAATGTAATGATCACCCCTCGCCAAATGGTTGTTTGCTTCTCCCGTAGTTTACTAAGCTTTAGTTGGGTTAACGAATATATCGCAATAGCGATGGTCGCATATATAACTTCACCTATGAATATCAGGTAAATAAAGTCTTTCTTTGGTAAGAATCCTCCTTCGACTATTGTTAGTTCAGAAGGAAAAAAGAATGTGTTGGTAATGCATAGTGAAAAAGATACGGCTAGGCAGGGGATGATTGTTGATAGGAGAAAGAACCGATTTTTATTATTAGACAATCTGTATATTAATAATATGCATGCAGAGGGAAGGAGGAACATTCCCCAACGAGTAAGATGGAATATAAGGTTGAGTTGATTTATATCTGTTATATAGCTTAAAAAGAAGAGCTCTGCAGACCATAACCCGAGTGATGCGGATAGAAAGGCGGTGGTTTTAGGTGCTCTCGCGTTGGCAAATAACACATAAAAACAGATTGCAATATCGAAAAAAGCAGTTGCTAGATAAACAATCATTTGTGTGCTTCCGAATATTCTCAAAACATATGCAGTTTTGAGCTACATATATACTACGGTGTCGCCAGTTTGGGGTAATCCATTTATCGGGGGAGGGTTTCGATAATGTCTTGGTTTTGAGTATATTGGTAGTCTGGAGGGCTGTGCAAGAGGTGTGTGTTTAAAGTGTTGATCATAGTGGGGCGGGTATCTCGGATATGATACCACATACTTACTATGTGGGCTGTTAGAATGGAAGGGAATATGTATCAAACCCTTCATTTCGAGTTGATGCGAACGAGGTTTAAAACGGGGGGGTAGTTATTTTGTTGAAAGTGTTTTTGTTTTTTATATAAATGCTTGGGATATACATTCATTATTTTCCTCTGGAGTTGGTCCGAATGTATGCGATGTGTAGATGAACGATTATTGTCTGTGCCTTGGGTGGTTTTTCTATATTTCGAAAGGGGGTAAAAATTACAGATTGATGATGCTGGACGTTATAGGTTATAGGTTATGGGGTAATCCGGAGGCTGTGTATGTTGTGTTTGTGTTGAGTGCCTGGTTAGATGTGTGTGAAAGGATTGGGGCATCCGTTAGTGGATGTTTGGTATATCGAATGCAGGCTTATGTGTTGAGTTAAAAGCCGCTATTAAAATAGGCGATCTTGTGGAATCGCCTATTTTATGTTTGAAATATTTAAAATTTGTACCCAGTAGACAGGGTGTATACCCAAGGATCGATGTCAACATCAACAGAGGCTGCGTCTTCCCCTACATTGAAATTTGCTGTTGTCGAAATAGAAATGTATCGGATGGAACCATTTATCATCCAGTTGTCATTTAGCAGATAATCGAAACCCGCTTGTACGGATAGCCCGAAAGAACTATCCAGCTCTAGGTTGCTGAACGTTGGTTCTCGGCTGCTTTTAAATGATTCGTCAAAAAATATTGTGTAGTTTAGTCCTACGCCGGCATAAGGTTGTATTTTACTTTCGCTATCCGCGAATAAATATAATGCGCTTAATGTAGGAGGAAGATGAGTAACTTCAGCTAACTCGCCGTCGATGCCGCTATTCTCTAAACTGATCGTGTGTGAAAAAGGTGTTGCGGCTAGAAGTTCAATTGCCCAGTTAGAATTTAATGCATATACAAAATTTAACCCTAGTTGCGTATTGTTATCTACGGATACGCTCATGAGGGTTTCGCCGCCGTCAACATAAACATTGCCACTATCTTCGCTCGGAGCTACAGTCGTGAGCCCCGCACGTAAAATGACATCGCCTTTGTCATAAGCAAATGCATGGCTAACGGAGATGGAAAATAAAAGGGCGGTTGCGTATGCGGTACATCGTTTCATCGTGTTATTCCTACTAAAAACCGAGATATTAATGTTTAGTCGAGTTTCTTCTATTGATTTAAAACAACTGTCACTGTTAATCATAGAGAAAAAAAGAATAAGCCTTATACGGATAAAATTTGAGCAATTTGTTTTTATATGTTTTTGTTTTTTTTGACGTGTAGTTATTTTTAACGACGCAAATAGTTGCGATTATTTCCTTAACAAAGGAAATAAAATATTATTATTTTTGCGTTTGGGGTGTGGGCGGCAGGTTTTTTTACTTATTTGTTTTTTCTTTAGATATAAAAAAATCGTACTTATATTGCTGGGTGATAAATAAAGTGGTGTGAAGGGGGGGGACGAGCGAGTATCTGATATTAAATTTTGTGAAGGGCAGGGCTGTCTGAATATGCGGGGAAATATGGCCTTGTGCTGCGTAGGTCTTCGTAGAAGGCCTAAGTGTCTTCAAGCGCGTCTTCTAGTTTTTTTGCGATACGATCTAGGGTGTCATTATCTGAGCTTGGGCCACTTTGGTTGGCCTGTTGTAATTCATGGCAGAGATTCAGTGCCGTCATAACGGCAATACGCTCAAGGCCGATGATGGAGCCTGAAGCGCGGATGGCGCGCATGCGTTTGTCTAGTTCGGAGGCCGCATGATTTAGCGCTGGGCGTTCCGCTTCAGGGCAGGCGACTTGGTATTCTTTGTCTAGGATACTGACGTAGGTGGAGGATGCTTCACTCATGGCATAATTCTCAGAGAGCAGGGGCTCAGGATTCCGTTTCCAGGTTCTTTAGGTGTTCAATCATCGCTTCGACGCGTTTACGGGCGATCTCGTTTTTCTCGATCAAGCGCTTACGCTCTTGGTCCCAACTGGCTTCTTTCGCCTGTAGTGTGGCGTTCTCTTTTTCCAGGTGGTTGCATAGCCGGATCAATTCATCCAGTTTGGCTTCAATGTTTTTAAGTTGTGAGGAAGACATATTCGCCGCTGAGGCTCCGAGTTACATACAGGCCTGATGTTAAAGCCAATTCCAGAAAAGTATAGCGTTTTTATTAAAAAAGCGGGTAAAGGCCCCATTTTTTGGCTTCAGTGTTCCCCAAAAATGGTAGCATCCCGCTTTATTGTCTTCGGAGTGCACGCATGCCCAATAAGGTCGATTTCTTTACGTTGAATGAGTTGTTGTTGAATCTAGGAGCAGTTTGTTCTCCGTCTGAGCTACAGGGTGCGCTGTGTGGCCGTGTCAGTGGCGGAGATACACCTCTGGAAGCGGCTTGGTTGGATGACGTGATGACGTTTATGGACATCGAACACGTGACCTTGGATGATGATCACAAGGTGCTGTTGAGTGGCCTTTATGCCGATACACGGAGACTGATGGACGACGTAAATTTTGGCTTTTCCCCGCTGTTGCCAACGGACGAATCCACGATTGAGCGTCGCGCTCAGGAGTTGGGGGCATGGTGTGAGGGCTTTCTTCATGGTCTGGGCCTTTCGGGTTTGGGAGGCGATGCAACCTTGTCGCCGGATGTCGCTGATGCTTTACGAGACCTCGCCCAGATCACGCAAATAAGTGTGGATGAGGATGACGACGTCAACGAAAACGAAGTCTATTGGTCTGAGCTAGTGGAGTACGTTAAAGTCGCTGTATTAACCATCTATACTGAACTCTCCAGCACGTCATCCGATAAAAACCCGCCCGGCAGCGAAGCCGGAGATCAGGTGATTCATTAAGTTATGAGTATCTCAAAAGCCGAATTTGCCCGTAGACGTAAACAGCTAATGGGCATGTTAGAACCCAATAGTATTGCCATCCTTCCTTCTGGGGAGGAAAAGATTCGTAGCCGGGACACCGACTATCCCTTCCGGCAGGACAGTGATTTTCTATATTTGACGGGTTTTCAAGAACCAGAAGCCGTTTTGGTGTTGATTCCCGGTCGTGAGCACGGTGAAGTGGTGTGGTTTTGCCGCGAGAAAGACCGTGAGCGCGAGATCTGGGATGGCCTCCGCGCGGGGCCCGAAGGTGTTTGTCAGCAATACGGCGCAGACGATGCCTTTCCTATCGGCGATATTGATGACATTTTGCCTGGCTTATTAGAAGGCCGTGAGCGCGTGTATTACACCTTGGGTAAAAATGCCGTCTTCGATAAACACGTGATGGATTGGGTTAACAGTATTCGTGCGAAGGCGCGTTCCGGTGCCACCCCTCCTGGTGATTTTCTCGACCTTGATCATTTGCTCCACGACATGCGTTTATACAAAAGCGCCGAAGAAGTCCGCATGATGGAGCGTGCAGGGGAAATTTCTGCCAATGCTCACCGACTTGCGATGCAGGTTTGCGCGCCTGGGATGATGGAGTATGAGCTGGAAGCGGAAATCAATTTCTATTGCGCTAAACGTGGTGGTCGACACCCAGCCTATAACGCGATTGTGGGGGGCGGTAAAAATGCTTGCATTCTTCACTATGTGGAAAACGCCGCGAAAATGAAAAGCGGTGATTTGGTGTTGATTGACGCGGGCTGTGAATATGAAAACTACGCTTCAGATATTACGCGCACTTTTCCTATAAATGGGAAGTTTAGTGAGGAGCAAGCCGCTATCTACAATCTGGTGTTGGCATCCCAAAATGCGGCGATGGAAAAAATCGTTGTGGGTAATCACTGGAACGAGCCTCACGATGCTTCGGTGCATGTGATTACGCAGGGGCTCATCGATTTGGGTTTATTGGATGGCAAGCTCGAAAAGTTGATAGAAGACAATGCCTATAAAGATTTTTACATGCATCGTATCGGTCATTGGATCGGGATGGACGTCCATGATGTGGGTGACTATAAAGTAGGCGGCGAGTGGCGCGTCCTAGAGCCGGGAATGATGATGACTGTCGAGCCGGGGATATATATTGCGCAAGATAATACGAATGTCGCCGCTAAATGGCGTGGCATTGGTATCCGTATTGAAGACGACGTGCTGATCACAAAAGATGGCCCCAAAGTGCTTACCAGTGCGGCGCCAAAGACCGTAGAAGACATTGAAGCTTTAATGGCTGAGTAAAGGCCTGAACAATCCTTTTAGCGTGGTAACGATCATTGACCCATACAGCCTCTAATAAGCTAGCCGACCAGCAATGTGATATTGCTATTATCGGTGGCGGTATGATGGGCTTGTCGTTGGCGCAGCTTTTATCTCAAGCCTTTCCTGCCCGACAGATCACCTTGATAGATCGTTTTTCCCTCGACGCTCCCGATTGTTTATACCAACCAAGCTTTGACTATCGTTCTACGGCTATTTCCCGCGATAGTGCCGACATTTTTGAGCGCTTGGGTGTGTGGGCAGCGTTAAGTGAGCATGCAACCGCGATTCGTCGCGTACATGTGAGTGATCGTGGCCATGCAGGGAAGACCTCTTATTCAGAGGCGGATAACAACGGCCAGGCATTGGGGTATGTTGTCGACAATGCATGGCTAGGCCGTGTGCTTGCGGAGCAGGCGCTTAAGCTGCCCAATGTGCGCCGCCTTGCGCCGGCCGTCGTGAATTCTCTGCGAATGAATGTGGATGGTACTCGTATAGAAATCGCAGAAAATGACCAGGCATACTCGCTTCAGTGTCAGCTCGCCATCGTGGCGGATGGTGCCGACTCGGCGATTCGCCAAAATTTAGGCATCATGACGGATGATCACAATTATCATCAGTCAGCGGTGATCGCGAATGTTGCGTTTGAAAAGTCCCATCAAGGGGTCGCTTATGAGCGCTTTACCGAAGAGGGTCCGGTTGCCCTATTGCCTCACGGGGAAAGTGATTCAGCGAATACCTCCAGTCTTGTTTGGACCACGCCAGAAACAAAAGTTGATGAGGTTTTACAGTGGTCAGATGAGGCTTTCTTATCTGCGCTGCAAAAAGCCTTTGGATATCGCTTAGGGAAATTTACAAAAGTTGGTGCTCGGTTGCACTACCCCTTGAGGCGGGTTGTGGCAAAAGAGCAAGCGCGCAGCGCTGTTGTCTTGATGGGAAATGCGGCACACGCTTTACATCCCGTGGCCGGCCAGGGGTTTAATTTGGCTTTGAGAGATGCCGGATGCTTAACGGCGACATTGCTCAAAGCGTCTGAACAGGGTGAGTCGTTAGGCAGCCTTCGTGTATTAACATCCTACGTGGCACAGCAACAAAAAGACCAATGGTTAACTACTAATTTAAGTCATGGGTTTAATCGTATTTTTGCGGATACGCGCTTACCTATACAAGGTGTGCGAAACGCAGCCTTGATAACGCTTAACCTGGGTGCGCCGATTAAAAAATCATTTTTCGATCACATGATGGGCAAAACACATTTCGCGCCTCGTTAGTGTACGTGTGTAAAAGGTGGGGCGCTTTTTCTTTGTGTTTTTAACGGATCCGTTTTACGTCAGAGGTTTTCAATTCAGTGACAAGCAACACTCATAAGCATGTCGATATCGCCATAGTGGGCGGTGGTATTATTGGCTTAACGCTTGCGAATTTGTTATCCACATTTTCTGCCGATATTAAGGTTATGGTCATCGACGGTGGTGCGCCGGCACCACTAGATTTGGCGTCTGTGGATTCTCGCGTTATTGCGCTATCTAAAGCCAATAAGACACTTTTCGAAACGCTAAATGTATGGGACTCAATTAAGGCATCGCGCGCGTGTCCCTATCATGAAATGTTTGTGTGGGATGGCACCGGCACGGCGGACATACATTTTGATGGTGCTGCGTCCCGCTTAGATAATATTGGCCATATCATAGAAAATAAAGTGATCGTGGATGCATTGCTGAATAACGTGAGCGGTGTTGAGTTATTGTTTAATGAAAAAGTAACCGCTTACGAGCAGAAAAATGATCAAGCCGTTATCGTGTTAAGTAATGGCGAAAGTATAAAGGCTTCTTTGGTTGTGGCGGCGGACGGCGCGCGTTCCAATTTAAGAGCGTTGGCTGGGTTTAATGTGCGTGAATGGGATTATGAGCACACGGCGATAGTCTCTACGGTTACCACAGAAAAACCCCATCACTTTACCGCGTGGCAGCGTTTTACCGATGATGGTCCCTTGGCTTTCTTGCCGTTGTCCTTGTCCGACGGGGATCAGCATCATTGCTCCATCGTATGGTCCACCAAACCTGAACGTGCTGAAAACCTGATGGCGCTCGATGAAGATGCATTCTGTCGCGTGCTGAGTCGTGAATTTGAAACTAAACTTGGGAATGTGACCCAGGCAGAAAAGCGTTTAAGCTTTCCTTTACGTCAACGGCATGCGTCTCGCTATTCATGTCCGGGTATGGTGCTAGTGGGAGATGCAGCGCATACCATTCATCCTTTAGCGGGTCAGGGTGCAAATATCGGTTTATATGATGTGACGGTGCTTTCAGAAGAAATTACGCGTGCGGTTGAGCGGGGCGTAGATTTAAGCGATGTGTCCATTGGCAAGCGCTACGAGCGTCGTCGCCAAAGCCATAACTTATTGGCAATGTCCGCAATGGAAGGGTTTAAGCGTCTGTTCGGTGCAGATGATCCTGCCATTCGTTGGATGAGAAACGAAGGCCTGCGTTTTGCTAATCGCAGTACCTGGCTTAAGCAACAATTTTTAAAAGTTGCGAGTGGTCACACGTAAAACACAATAAAATTGGTTACGGTTTACACTGGTGTTGCCATGCTTGATATGCCCCAAAGCTGAGCAGCCTTAAATCGAATTAACACGGCGAAACAGAGATACCCCTTTGTCAGATGTTCATGCGGAAAAGAAAGACTGGCTGATGTGCCACGAGTGTGGCGAGCTGCAAGCCGTGGTTGCAATATCGCCAGCGCATGAAATGGTATGTCGTGTATGCGGTAGCCTGTTGCATAGCGGGCATGGTAAATGGTTGCAGTCTGCCAGTGCATTGGCAGTAACAGCGGCATTTTTGTTTATCGTGGCTCAGGTTGCTCCCTTTTTAACCCTTGAGATTGGTTCTCAAAGCCAGACCGTGACCATCTTGGATGGTTTTTGGGCTTTATTTGATCGCGGCAACTGGGTGCTTGCTGCGTTGGTCATCACCACCATTTTTCTATTTCCGCTTTTCGAAATATCAGCGTTTTTGTACTTGCTCATTCCCTACAATTTTAATTATCGTCTTCCGGGGCAAACCACATTGCTACGCTGGCTGGTTCAAGCGCAAGCCTGGAGCATGCTGGAAGTGTTTTTGCTGAGCGTGGTGGTCGCTTCTGTGAAAATGGCGGATATGGCCGTGTTAAAGCTCGAAATTGGCGCGTACGCATTATTTTTATTGGTGGGGGTACTCATTCTTGCCTTTATAAAAATGGATCGTCGTAATTTATGGTCATGGATTAATACCAATAATTATTTTACGGCTTATAACCGTGAATATGTTTACGATTGCGATATTTGCCACGCAATGGTTGGTGCAACCATTGTCGAAGATGAAGGCGAGTGTCCGCGTTGTCAGTCTAAGATATATAAACGTATTCCATATAGTATGCAAAAGACGACGGCATTTGTTTTGGCGTCGATTATTTTATATATTCCTGCCAATGTCTTACCAATCATGACGTATACCTCCCTTGGTGTGGTCGAGACGGACACTATCTTTTCGGGGGTGGTGGCGTTAATTGGCGCGGGACTCTACTGGATTGCCATGGTGGTATTTGTGGCAAGTATTGCGGTGCCCGTGATGAAGCTCATCATTCTTTGCTATTTGCTGCTTTCTGTTTATGCTCGATGGACCACGGGGATCAAGCATCGCGCATTTTTATATCGGTTAACGGAAATTGTCGGGCGCTGGTCAATGGTGGATGTGTTTGTTGTCACCATCTTTACAGCGTTGGTGCAATTTGGTTTTGTATACACTGTGGAGCCGGAAGGCGCTATCATCGCTTTCGGTGCGGTTGTAGTGCTAACAATGATTGCCGCGGAGACTTTTGATCCGCGTTTACTGTGGGATGGTTTGGAACAAGATAATGATCAATAGGGCTGTAGTACAACATATTCGCGCGATCTCTCCCGTTTGGATTGTGCCCATCGTCGCTTTGACGATTGCCATTTGGCTCGCTGTGCAAGCGCGTCTCGAAAAAGGCACAGAAATTGAAATTACCTTTGCTCAAGCCTCGGATGTGATCGCAGGGCAAACACTTATTAAATTGAAAGATGTGCAAGTGGGTAAGGTTAAGTCCGTACGCCTTAGTTCAGATTTAAGCTCGGTTGTGGTGAAGGCCGAGCTAGATCGCAGCGTGTCGTCATATCTCAGTGAAAATACGCGCTTCTGGGTGGTAACGCCCCGTATTAGCGCCACGGGCGTCTCGAACTTAGGGACGCTTATCTCCGGTGTTTATATCGTGATGGATCCTGGTGAAAAGGGGGATTACACCAGTGAATTTATGGGCTTAGATGAGTCCCCGACGTTTGTGTCTGACGAACCGGGCACACAGTTCGTTCTTCAAGCAGAAGAGCTGGGGTCTCTCGATATTGGGTCCCCCGTTTACTTTCGCCAAATTCGTATAGGTGAGGTGACAGGCTATCAACTATCCGAAAATCGCGATTATGTTGACGTTAACTTTTTTATTCACGCTCCCCATGATTCTTTAATTAGAACACGTAGTCGTTTTTGGAATGTCAGTGGGTTTGGTGTCAGTATCAATGCCGATGGCATG
The DNA here is from genome assembly GCA_045430345.1 of Agarilytica sp. Taxonomy (GTDB): domain Bacteria; phylum Pseudomonadota; class Gammaproteobacteria; order Pseudomonadales; family Cellvibrionaceae; genus Agarilytica. Next base: position 271,822 of record JAILXT010000003.1, read on the forward strand.
AAAGCAAAAATGGCGTCTCTGGCCTCGCTCATTAACGGTGGTATTGCGTTTGATAATGCGGCGAGTTATGAAAAAAGTGAGCCAGCTTTAGCTGGCCACCGGTTTTATCTGCACCCGGATCGGGAGTCCGTACTCGAAGGGCAATTTGATATTGAATATTATTATTTGCTTAAGTTTTCGGGGTCAGTGCGGGGTTTAACTGTTGGTGCGCCGGTTGAATTTCGTGGAATTAAAATTGGTGAGGTTGTTGATGTTGAATTAACAAGCGCTGAAAACACCGAAAAAACGCTGTACGTATATATTTCTATGGAGCCACAACGGCTTGATCCTGATACATCGCCAACTCGTGAACAAGTCGATGAAAATATTAACAAAATGGTGGCGCAAGGTTTGCGAGCGCAAATGAAAACGGCGAGCCTGATTACCGGTTCTCGTTTTATCGATCTTGTATTTGTTGATGATCAACCAGAAGCGTCGCTTGTCAAAAATGAAAATTATTCAGAAATTCCCACCGTTGATGATTCAATGGATATGATCACCAAACAAATGGGTGACATTTTAGGCAGTATCAGTGAAATCCCTTTCGACCAGATTGGTTCCGATCTTGCTCAGAGTATGGCGAGTCTAAATTCTATTTTAGGCACCTTGGCAGAGCGTAATACCGCTGAAAAAATGGATGGCGCGGTTGGGAATATGGAAGAGACATTGGCGAGTGCTAATGAGGCCTTATCGCAATTAGCGGTTACGATGAAAAGTATCGATCAGGCAATCGCTCCGGACTCGGAGTTAAAGTATGAGCTCACAGAAATGTTAAAATCTGTGGGGGATGCCGCGAAAGCCGTCGACCTCTTAATGAACGAACTTAATCGACATCCGAATGCATTGATTTCTGGAGCCAAAAAAGATGAGTAATGCGGTACAGCGTTCATCAATCCTAGTGACGAAATTTTCTGGTCTTTTGTGTCTTGTCACAGCCGTTTTAGTGGGTATAAATGGCTGTGCTTCAAGTGGTCCTGCTACACGCTTTTATTCTTTATTTTCTGAGCGTGATATTGCTGTGGTCGAGCACCAGCTGGGGGGCGTTTCAATCGGCATCGGCCCCATTGTGTTACCTGATTATTTAGATAACCCTGCAGTGGTGAGCGTCACGGGTTCACAGCGTGTCCGTATCGCAGGTTACCATGCGTGGGCGGGCAGTCTAAAAGACAGTATGACGCGAGTACTTGCGGACAATGCGTCACAGTCACTCGCTTTAGAGGGCGTATGGGGTTTTCCATGGGATAATCGAACGCGGCCAGACTACCAAGTCCGCATTGTGATCGAGCAGTTTGATGGTGTTCGCGGGGGTGAGGCTCAGTTGCGCGCGAAGTGGACGGTTCTCAATAAGAAAGCGGATAAAATTCTAAAGCTTGGCTCCGTGAGTCTTTCAGAAACGGCGAGTTCGGATGGCGTGGATGACTACGTCGCAGCACTAAACCGATTGCTGAATGCTCTTTCTGGGTCTATTGCGGAATCATTGAGCACGCTATAGCGTGATTGTTGTTGGCGCGTCTGCCGGCAACACTTAATAACAAATATAACAAGAAGGGTCATTATGATGTATTCGACAGAAACGTTGGCAGAAATCAAACTCCTCAATCAGTTTAACCTCGACTCTACAGCCAGTGGTATTAAGGTTCATTCTCACAGTGCATCGGAAGAGTCAGTGTCTGCGGCGGAGAGGCTTTTTAATAAGGGACTTACCGATCAGATAGATGGCGGTTATCTAACGGAAAGAGGTTTGAAAGCGGCGAACCATGCGCAAAGTTTGTTTAAGTTGTTAGTCGATTAGTCGGGATATTATTGCCTGGGTTTCTTATGCTCATAGGAATATGAGCCCATTCTTATTTTTCTTTCATTTCTCTTGGCGCGACTCGTTTATCTGGCGGTGTCTAGGTCTCTCTACGGAAACCTTTTCCGCGTTTAATATTGCGCTAGATGTTCGCTATAACTAGTGTTTTGGTAATGCTTATATAGCGCTAACACTTTTTTCACGTAACGTTGAGTCTCAGGGTAGGGGGGTATTTTGTTGCCTCGTTTAATCACGGCATTTTGTCCTGCATTATATGCAGCAACCGATAGCTCAATATCATTGTTAAATAGGGCCAGTAAGTCTCGTAAGTAGCGCGTACCACCTTCAATATTCTGTTTTGGGTCTTGTCGGTTTGATACGCCGTAATCTGACGCCGTACCGGGCATAAGTTGCATGAGCCCAACGGCACCAGCACTGGAAACGGCGACCGGATTGAAATGGCTTTCCGCGTGGATCACTGCGCTGACCAACTCGGCTGAAATTCTATAGCGCATCGCTGTGGCTTCGATAAGCGGGCGGTATTCGAGAATGCCTTCTCGTAAATTTGACGGTGGCGTGAGCTCTTTCCAGCCTTTCCAGGTCTTAACTAAAGGGATATAGCCGTCGTGACGGGGTTGGTCTGAAAATGAAACACGACCTTTTGCATCCACATACCGATAAATACTGCTTGCGGAGGCGCAAACAGAAAAGGTCATGGCGATAAGCAAAATTACTACGTGGTATTTCATTCTATACAAACCAAAGTGTGAACTGCTTCATAATTTTAGTCGAAGCTTTGGCGGCTATCATGGTCTTGTTACGCGCTAATTAGGTTAATTGGCTATCGAAGAGTGGTTTTTATAAAAAAATCCGAAGGTGATATAACGAAACGCGCTAGCATCTTTTGTAACTATTCATTAGCGCTAAAAACGGTATCGAATTAAGCGGTTTATATAATAGGTTGGTTAAATAAGGTGGGTATTTATAACGTGAAGGAGGTGCCGGAAATTCGGTTTTACATGTGGCCGCTAGTCGTGTTTTGTAGGCCGAAACCGTGTTCTTAACCAATTGAATAGCGTGTTGTTGTGGAATAGGTAGCGATGTAAAAGTGTTTGGTTTTTTACGTAAAAATCATCGTTTCCACTATGTCCTGTAAACAAAAATTCGCGCGTGAGCATACGGCGTTTTGGGTTAATCATTTTTATAGGTTTAGCAGGGTTTCCTCCTACGATGGTGTTGTCAGGGACATCTTCAACCACCACGGACCCTGCGGCTACTACCGAATTTTCGCCAATGGTGATGCCCTTTCCTACCATCGCTCGCTTGCCAATCCACGCGTTGTTTTTGATGGTGATGGGGGCGGAGCAGCGAAAGGGGCGTGTGCGGTTGTAGATCCCATGCCAGTCGCAGTCTGAGATATTGACATCCGCAGCAATCATGCAATTGTCCCCAATCGAAATGCTGACGGCAGAGGCGATATGTGTACCAGGCGATATGAGGCAGTGATCACCAATCGCTATACGGCCTTGTGCCTGCTTGCTGGACCAGGTTGATAGGCTAACGGGTTTGTATTTTTCACTGATCACATGGAGGTGCTTACCTGCGCATATGTTCTGGCCGGCGACGCTCACAGAGCGCGGATGAAAGAAAAAGGGGTGTGCGCCGAGTTTATCAAACTGTGGAGTGGTGAAGCGTTTGACATATAATGCATGCCACCACTGAGTGAGCTCGATTAACCACAGGGGCTTATGTTCTTTCCGCAAGGGAATAACCACACATTAGAGATAGTAAATTGTCTGCATTATCAGAGTTTATTTTTCAAAATACAATTAAGGGCTTTCTAGATGATGACGAAGGCGATGCGCTACATCATTACGCCAGTGAAATCGCTACGGTTGGCCCAGCACTGGAGGTCGGCAGCTACTGCGGTAAATCCACGGTGTATATCGGTGAGGCTTGCCGTCGCTCCGAGAATACCCTGTATGCGCTTGATCATCACCGAGGTTCAGAAGAACATCAGCTAGGGGAGGAATACCATGACCCCGATATATATGATCAAAAAGAAGCGCTGGTGGATAGTTTTCCGCTATTTAGGCGGACGCTACGACTGGCTAAGTTGGAAGATACCGTGGTGCCCCTGGTCGCAAAATCAGAAGTGGTTGCCCGCCACTGGGCAACGCCACTGGGCTTTGTGTTTGTCGATGGCGGCCATAGCCCTGAAAATGCCTTGAAGGACTGTTTGTTGTGGTCTGCAAAAGTGGGTGTCGGTGGCGTGTTTGCTGTTCATGATTTATTTGAGCACCCTCATGAGGGGGGGCAAGGCCCCTATTTAGCTTTTCAGCGTGTGATTGAAAGCGGACAATTTGAAAAAATTGACCAGGTAAAATCTTTAGGATTTTTACGCAGAACCTGCCTCTAAAATACGGGTTGAATACCTTAGGAATTGGATATGACGTTAACTACCCCCGCCTTATTGTTTCCAGCAATTTCTCTGCTTTTACTCGCGTATACGAATCGTTTTGTGGTGCTGACAAAAGTGATTCGTGATCTCAGTGCAATGATGGGGAGTGAGCATAAAGACTTGGTGCGTCGCCAGATTATGAATTTGCGTTTACGCTTAAATTTAATTCGTGCGATGCAGTTCCTGGGCGTCCTATCTTTCGTGGCATGCACGATTTCAATGTTCGCACTTTTTATGAGTTGGAGTATTTGGGGGGAAAGAGTATTTGGCTTTGCGCTTGTATTACTTGTTTCTTCGTTACTAATATCCTTGTGGGAAGTACAAATTTCAACGCAAGCCATTAATATGGAAATCGAAAACCTCGATCGCTCATGTGAATAATCTGGTGTGTGTGATTGGGAGGAGGGACCGAAGTTTTCAGGGCATCTGACGCATGGTTTTCTCGTTTAGCCGAGAAAACTACTCTTGCTAGTAAACAATTTTGATGCCGGCGTAATGTTTTCTAATGCATCCACCGCCAGTAACGTTGCCGCTGCGGTCCATGAGGTTTTTTCTTGCGGCCAAATTACTTTGTCGCGATAGGTGTAACCCGTCCAAAATCCGCCGTCTTTATCTTGCCAGCGTAACAATTGGTTAAACAGCGTATAGGCTTTATTTTTCTGCCCGCTCGCGATAAGTGCGAGAGTCAGTTCGCATGATTCGGCGATGGTCACCCAAGGCTCATCGTTTACGCATCGACAGCCATATTCGGCATGAACAAATTCATCCCAGCGAATACTTAATCGTTGCTGGGCTTCTTCTCTTGAATAAATACCCGAGAGGATGGGATAAAACCAATCCATTGAAAAGCGCGTTTTTGGTTCCCAGGTACGGTCGAACCGCCAAGGCTTATTTTTAAGTGCCTCGGCGAGCTTTAGGTAGTGAGGCGTCCATTGATGCGGAAGTTTTAGCTGTTCGGCTAAGAGGATGGCACATTCTAGGCTACGGAGAATAGACGCACATGCCGTAATTAAGGCATCTTTGGGGAGGGGTTCTTCCGATGACGTCGCCCATTGAATATCGCCTTCATCAGATTGGTGCGAAAGGACAAAGTTGATGGCTTTCTCGATATGTGGAAAGGTGTGTTGTACATAATCGAGGTCTTGGCTAACCAGATAATAATGCCACAGCCCACATGCGGGGTAAGCGACAAAATTGGTTTCGATTTTTGCACGATCTAAATCGCCATCGTTTTCGTCGCCAAAATATTTGGCGTACCAACTGCCGTCGCTATTTTGTGCGTGAATAAGCCAATCAAATGCATGACGGAAAGCCTTAAAGTCACGGTTGATACTTAAGCCCATGGCGGCTTCGGTGTGGTCCCACGGATCGAGCTTTCCGTCTTTAAACCACAAGATCGCGCCATCATCCCGCTGGCAGCTCAAGATGTAGCGATGTACATCTTGCATAATCAGCTGCGGGTTTTTGTCTAATGTGCTGGTGATAGAACTCACGTATGTTTCGCTTTATGACTGTGTTGGGTTAGTGTCAATTTTAGGTTTATCAAAATACATCACGACACTTTTTCCAAGTATCGGGTTCAGCAGTGCATCGAGGGTTTGAGTGAGCCATGGTTTTTTCAGCATGTCCCACACAAGGAGCTTGTGATACCAGCGTGCAAGCATAAAGTTTTCGCCGCGTTGCCAAAATGCACATCGTAGCCACCAGTAAGGCACGTGTAATGCATGTGCCCAGTGGCGGTGCCTAAAAGAAAAGTTTAGTTTCTGAATCGCTTGCCGTAATTCCCTGGTAGTGAATATGCGTATATGGCCACCTTCGACTTGGTGATAGGCGGTACTTAGCGACCAGCAAATTTTTTCCGGCCAAAAACGGGGTACGCTCACATTTAATGAGCCGCCCGGTTTTAATACGCGATGTAATTCATCTAAAATGGTTGTGTAGTGGGGCACATGTTCTAGGACTTCTGAGCAGATGATGTGGTCGAAACTGTTGTCTGCAAAGGGAAGTGTATAGCCGTTTCCTTGTAAATACAGGCAATGCTTTAGGGATGCATCATCAAATGCCTGGTGCCGTTGTTTTGCGGTGGAGAGATCATCAAAATCCAAGTCCAGCGCTACAACGGTTACATGAGGGTAGTGATATGCTGCACCGATACTGTGTCGGCCTTCGCCACAGCCCATATCTAAAATACGATCGCCGTCTTGCCAGTTTATATGCTTAAAGTTAATTGTTAACACGTTATTTAATGCTGTGATAATACTGGGTGAGTTCGCGGGCGACGGTTTGCCAGGAAAATTTACTTTCGACGCGTTTGCGTGCTTTTTTTCCAAGCTCTTGTGCAAACGTGGGATTCTCGAACAGTGTGACGAGTTTTGCCGCGATTGCGTCGCTGTTGCCACGTTTAACAATCAGGCTCGCATCGCCTGCAACTTCGGGCAGAGCGCCACCATCGGTTGTGATCGTCGGAAGCGCACATGCCATGGCTTCGCCAAGGGGTAATCCGAACCCTTCATACAGCGATGGGCACACCATTACAGATGCTTGAGCGTAATACTCGACTAGCGCCTCAGTGCTGATGCCGGAAGCAAAGCTGATATTGTTGTGCAACTTCAGTTCACTCAATAACTTTTCCGCATGGCTATCTTCTTTCAGCTTCCCAATGACGTGCAGATGGATCTCGGGGTAACGATCTTTTAGTTGGGCAATGGCTTTGAGTAAATAACTGAGGCCTTTCAGTGGTTGATCTGATGATGCGGTGGTAATGACGCGAAATGGAATGCGCGTGACATCACTAAGTGGGCGAAAAAGTTCGGTATCGATGCCGTTCGGAATGACTTGAGTTTTTGACGGCGTGCGATGAAAGTAGCGTTCGATATCACGCTGGGATTGTTCAGATACGGTGACGATATGCTGCAATTTTTTTACGACTGTGTTTTGCATACGTAAAAAAGAATACCAGCGTTTTATGAGCAGTCGGTCCTGCCAGTTATTCGCCGCTGCGAGGGCAATTTCTCGGTCTCTATGAATTGGGTGATGAATGGTGCTGACCACGCAGGTCCCCGATTTTTGTAAATTGACGAGGCCATGGCTGAGGCTTTGATTGTCGTGAACAATATCGTACTCATTCCCCTTCAATATTTTTTGAATTCTGCGTCCGAAAGTATAGGGCTCAGCAAAGCCACCACACAACATGCTAAACCACTCGATGGTATCGGTGTAAGAGCGTAAATGTTTTGGCCTTAGGGCGGTTACATGGTTTTCGTGCTCAAATAAATCCAAGCTAGGGACTTTGATTAAACGAACAGGGTCAGAGAGTTCAGGGTAGGGAGGCCCAGAATAAACATCGACTTGATGGCCAAGCGCGGCGAGAGCGGAGCTGAGGTATTTGAGGTAAATGCCTTGCCCACCGACAAATGGGTGGCTGCGGTAGCCAAGCAGTGCGATTTTTAATGGTCGAACGGGAATCGGGTTTGGAGCTTGTTCAGCATCACGGGGTTTCGCCGCGAGCGCGAGAGAGGATTCTGATGCGGTCATTGTAATGCTACTGGCTTCGCTGTTGATTGAGCGCGCAATGGCTCGAATAGCCTTAGCGATGAGCGCAAGTCTGTCAAAAGTCGTGATTAAGAGCAAGAGACGCGTCGAATGAGTTTGACGTGTCATAGCTGAATATCCGAGGGTGTCAGAAGTGTTGTAAATACCCGATAAATGTTTCGGGGGAAAAGGTGAGAGGCAGCTTTTTCAGCGGGTTCCCGTCGGCATCCAGTACTAGCAGTGTGGGGAAGCCGCTGACGTCGTATTTTTGCATAAATGCCGCCCCTTCATCTGATTCGTATTCGATACGGGAAAATACGTAGCGTTTATTGATGGCCTCCTGAACGGTTTGTTTCGCTAAGACCTCTTTGTCCAGTTTGCGGCAAGATGGGCACCAAATCGCCGACATATCTGCGAGAACGAGCTTATCCTCGTGCTTTGCTTGTGCCATGGCCTCTTCAAGGTTCAGTTTTGGAAGGGCGACTTCCTCTAGGGCTTTATTTCCTAAGTAGCTTTGAATCTCTACATTGCCGAAATACACCATGAGCGGCAGGGCGATATAGGGCAGCCAAGAAAGTATTTTTTTCTTAATGCTGGGTGAGTTTGGCGCTGGGGTTTGGTCGGTCATGGGGTTCCGTTCTTATGCAGTTTGTGTGGCGGTTGTCATGCAATGGTTTCATATCACGCTATTGACGAGCGCATACCTAAAGACCGCCACGTTACCAGTTCGTGCAGAATTTCGTAGGGGGTGTGATAGCTTTGTGATATTCCCACGGTTTTTATAGGCTGCGGGAGGTGCATAAAAAAAGCCCCTCGTCGAATCCGAAGAGGGGCCTAAAGTGGGTTAGTGACAAGCATGGAAGGCAAAGCATCATGAATCATCAAAATAAGGAAGGCTAAACACATCATGATGCTTAATTGTCATATTTACTATTGGAAAACGCGTGCCATCTTTTGAGGTTTAGACGTACTTTTTTCGTAACCTATTGATTGGTAGTGCCTTTTTTATTTTTCTTGTGCGGTTTTGCTCTATTGTTGGTTGCTTGTGTGTGGGTGTTAGGACTTGGAGGTACTAATTTTGTGACAAAAAATGACAGTTTTTGCCGACGTTTTTTGTCAGTCTCGGTTTTTGTTGGCGTGTTCTTTCAGTGCGGTTGTGTTCAATGGGTGTGTGGGGGCAACATCTACGCTTGGGCACGATTGGCTTCTGGCTCTTGAGGGCGCTAACCCGCTATAATTCGCCCCTTTCCCCGCAACCCTTTTAAGCAAAATTATGAGTGAACGCAAAGCAAGTGTCAGCCGTGACACCTTGGAAACCCAAATTAGCGTTAGTTTAAATATTGACGGTTCAGGTCAGGCCAAATTTGATACGGGTGTGCCCTTTTTGGAGCATATGATGGATCAAATCGCCCGCCATGGTTTGGTTGATTTAGATATCACCTGCAAAGGCGACACCCATATCGATGATCACCACAGCGTTGAGGATATCGGTATCACCATTGGGCAAGCGGTGCACAAAGCTGTGGGTGATAAGCGCGGTATACGTCGTTACGGTCACGCATATGTGCCCTTAGATGAAGCGCTATCGCGTGTCGTGCTCGATTTTTCCGGTCGCCCTGGGTTAACGATGAATATCCCTTTTACCCAAAAGCGTATCGGCCAGTTCGACACGGAGTTGTTTTGGGAGTTCTTTCAAGGTTTTGTAAATCACGCTCAAGTGACGCTGCACATTGATTGCTTACGTGGCTCGAACGCCCACCATCAAATTGAAACGGTTTTTAAGGCCTTTGGTCGCGCTATCCGTATGGCTTTGGAAGTTGATCCAAGGCAGGGTAATGCAATGCCTTCCACAAAAGGGTCGTTGTAACGCAGAGCCGGTAACCGGGGAGGCTTCTCCTCGGGTTTATATCTGTCGCGCGATTAGATTAAAACTATTGGAAAGAAGAATTTCATGAGTGCAAAAAAAATTGCTGTCATTGATTACGGCATGGGCAATCTTCACTCTGTGGCTAGTGCCCTGGCCTGTGTTGCGCCAGATGTAGAAATAAATGTGACCAGCTCTGTAAAGGAAGTGGCTGAGGCTGACCATATTATATTTCCTGGTGTGGGTGCGATTCGGGATTGCGTGGCTGAGATAAAGCGTCTTGAATTCGATAAAGCCGTCGCTGACGCATTAGCGGCGAATAAGCCCGTATTAGCGATATGCGTGGGCATGCAATCTTTGATGCAGCGAAGTGAAGAGAATGACGGCGTTGACTGTCTCGGTGTATTGCCGGGAGATGTCCGCTTTTTTGGTAACAATGAAACATTTACTCAAGCGCGAGATGAGAGTTCAGCATCGTCAGAGCGTTTAAAAGTCCCGCATATGGGATGGAATGAAGTTGATCAAAAAATAGATCACCCTTTGTGGGCAGGCATTCCTCAAAACAGCCGATTTTATTTCGTGCATAGTTATTATGTGACCCCGGCGGACCCAGCGTTAGTGGCGGCGGAAACTCACTATGGCGTTAACTTTACTTCCGTGATATCGCGAGACACTTTATTCGCTGTTCAATTTCACCCAGAAAAAAGCCACACCCACGGACTGCAATTATTAAAGAATTTCGTCCTCTGGGATGGAAAATGTTAGGCCGTTGTTTCTAGGTTCGGTTTAGCGCGATTTTCAGAACAACTTACTACGTAACAACCAAAGAGTTTAAAAAGATTCATGATCGTTATCCCCGCAATTGATTTAAAAGATGGCGCCTGTGTGCGCTTACGCCAAGGTTTGATGGACGACTCCACCGTCTTCTCCGATAAGCCGGTTGAAATGGCCGAGCAATGGGTGGCTAAAGGCGCGCGCCGATTACATCTCGTGGACCTAAATGGTGCTTTTGACGGCAAGCCAATTAACGGTGAAGTGGTGACGGATATTGCGAAGGCCTACCCAGATTTACCGATTCAAATTGGCGGTGGTATACGTTCGCTAGACACCATTTCCCATTATCTGGAAGCGGGTGTGAACTACATTATTATTGGGACGAAAGCGGTAAAAGAGCCGGCTTTTGTCACCGAAGCATGTAAAGCCTTCCCAGGCCATGTGATTGTGGGGCTGGACGCAAAAGATGGCTTCGTTGCGACGGATGGCTGGGCGGAAGTATCAGAAGTCAAAGCAACTGAATTGGCAAAACGTTTTGCCGATGACGGTGTGTCCTCCATTGTTTATACCGACATTGCACGTGACGGCATGATGCAGGGCGTTAACGTAGAAGCCACTGTCGAAATGGCACAAGCGTCGCCTATTCCTGTTATTGCCTCTGGCGGCATTACAAATATGGATGATATTCGTGCGTTGGTAGATCAAGAGCAGGCCGGGATTATGGGGGCAATCACTGGGCGCGCAATTTATGAAGGCACGCTCGATATTGTCGAAGCGCAATCCTACTGTGACGGAAAGGCTGGGTAGTCAAAATGGCTTTAGCGAAACGCATAATTCCCTGTTTGGATGTTGATAAAGGACGTGTCGTCAAGGGCGTTCAGTTTGTCGATATTCGTGATGCGGGTGACCCTGTTGAAGTGGCAAAAAAATACAACGAGCAGGGCGCAGACGAAATTACCTTTTTGGATATTACTGCCAGCCATGAAGCTCGTGATACCACGGTACACACGGTTGAGAAGATTGCGGCGGAAGTGTTTATCCCGTTAACGGTCGGTGGCGGTATACGGACCTTGCAAGACATTCGGAATATGCTCAACGCCGGGGCTGACAAAGTATCGATTAACTCGGCGGCCGTTAAAGACCCTGACTTTGTGAAGGCTGCTGCAGAGCGCTTTGGATCGCAATGCATTGTGGTCGCGATCGATGCGAAGAAAGTAAGTGGGCCGGGTGAAGAAGATCGCTGGGAGATCTTTACCCATGGTGGGCGCAAGCCGACAGGGATTGACGCGGTTGAGTGGGCGGTAAAAATGACCGACAACGGCGCGGGCGAAATATTGCTGACCAGTATGGACCGTGATGGCACGAAGGATGGTTTTGATCTAGGGGTCACGCGGGCGATTGCGGATGCAGTGCCGGTACCTGTCATTGCCTCAGGCGGTGTTGGAAATTTGCAGCATTTGGTTGATGGTGTAGTGGACGGCGGTGCGGATGCGGTATTGGCCGCAAGCATCTTTCACTTTGGCCAACATAGCGTGCCCGAAGCGAAGGAATTTATGGCGGAAAAAGGAATCGTGGTCAGAAAAGACTGACCACTGGCGCATGCTTTGTTAAGCGCCTGTTGCGGTAGGCGCCAAAGCAAAAAGATTTAAGCGGCTTTGCCGTATCTTTCTAAAGTCTCAACCACGCCTGGTTCGGCATGGATGATGAAATCGATAAAGTCACTGACACCCGTCTCAGCTTCATTCAAACTATCGAATGGGCCAATATCTACGCCTTCGCGTGTGGTGTAGTACCAATAGTCAGCTTTCTTAAAAAAGCGTTTTGATCTACCTGGGCAGCTTCCATCTTCGCCTGTTCTGTTCATAGCCATAATACTTCCTCTGAAATTACGGTCCGTAACCATTTGCTTCTGTATGACCCTAGATCTCGACGCTTTACGCTGTCTTGCGCTTTGGCACCCGAAGGGTCGGTTTTAAAAATGATGCTGCTTAACACACAAAAACGATCAAAGCGACATCGGTTTTGATCAAAGTATAGCCTTTTTATCGGTTTGTGCACATCAGATTCGTGAATGTTACCGTTTTTATTGATTCTTTCAACGGCGTTTCGTCTGAAATATTCACATAATGGGCTTAGATCGCGAATATTGCGGCCTAGTAGCCGTTTGGAATGTGCGCCACTACGCTTTTTGTGTTGATAATGGCGCCATTTTTTGAGGGGTTTTTATGGAGAAGTTCAGATACTTTGACCAGTTTTATGCCTTCTGTATCAAGTAGGGGGAGTTCCTCAATCAGAATCTCCAGCGTCTCAGCATAAGGATGGCCAATACCGATGGCTCGGCCTTGCTCTAGTGCGATAGTGCGAAGTTTATTCAGTTGTTCGCGGATCTGCTCCGGAGACTTTTCATTGTCTAAAAATACGTCTCTCGCGCTGTATGCTATTTGAGCATCCCGAGCGGCTTCCTCCGCAATACTGGAGGCAATGGTGCGGCTATCCACAAAATACAGTTTTCGTTCAGCAAGAAAGGTCATGATCCAGTTCATTCGGTCCCGGTCTTGTGTGAGCCGACTGCCGCCATGGTTGTTGACACCTTGAACGTGGGGAATGTCGGACAGCATGTCATTGATGGTTGTAAACGTCTCAATTTCATCCATATCGACTGTTAGTCCATCCTCCCATTTACGGCGCCCCATCGTTTCCATCGGGGCGTGAAGCATCACCTCTTTCTGATGGCTATTGGCGAGCGCTGCGATATCACTGCCGTAGGGTGTAAAGGGAATGATAGCGAGCGTAATGGGGTGAGGTAGATCAGCAAATCCAAGTGCGGGTTTATACCCATAACCTAGGTCATCGATAATGATGGATATTTTCGCGCGTAGCGCAGCCTCAGGAAATGCCTCCATTAAGTCTTCTGCCTGAGCACTTAGGCTGAAGACCATAGAGAAGAGAAAGGCGGTAAAGGTACTGCCGAACAGGCTTTTCGCGTGTAGGCTGTATCGAGACGTGGATGGTGTTATTTTCACGGTGTTGTTAGCGGTGTGATTTAATCATTGTTTTTACTTTCAGGCTCCGCAATTTGCTGCTGAGCTCTGCGTTTCAACAGATTAAGCCCTCTAAGCATTGTGATCGCTTCATAGAGTTGACTGTCCGTGTTTTGAAGGGCTGTATTACCCGTAGAGCTATTCTTCTTCTCACCGTCTTTATTCTTGGTGTTCTCCAAGTGCCCGCTTAAACCGGCTTCGTTTATTCCTGACTTTTGTCGGACAGCAGTGACTTTGACGCGCTCAACGGGAATGTCCGGCTCTATGCCTTCGGCCTGTATCGAACGGCCTTTTGGCGTGAAATATAGGGCGGTAGTGAGTTTTAATGCGCGCTCATTGGTGATGGGGATGATTGACTGAACAGAGCCTTTTCCGAAACTTTGCGTTCCTAAAATAAGTGCGCGGCCATGATCCTGCAGCGCGCCAGCAACAATCTCTGACGCAGACGCAGAGCCATCATTAATCAATACGACAATGGGCAAGCCTTCAGTGATATCCCCTTCGGTAGCTTCAAAGCGAGAATTTGAGTCGGCTTGTCTTCCTTCTGTATAGACGATTAAGCCCTTTTCTAAGAAGTGATCGGCAACTTCAACTGAGGCTTGCAGTACGCCGCCGGGGTTGTTGCGTAAATCGAGCACCACGCCTTGGAGGTCAGGGTTTTTCTTGGCGAGTTTTTTATATTCCTTGGCGACATCCGCACCCGTATGCAATTGGAACTGAGCAACACGAATATAGGCAAAGTCGTCTTCTTTAATTTCTGCACGTACACTGCGCACTTTGATAGTGTCGCGTTCTAGTGTGATGTCAAAGGGTCTATCGGCCCCTTCACGCACGATGGTAATGGTCAGTTTGCTGCCCTTTGGGCCGCGCATTTTTTCAACGGCTTCGTCCAGGCTGAGCCCTTTAACAGAAGAGCCATCCAGCTTAATGACCAAGTCGCCCGCTTCTACACCGGCGCGCGCAGCGGGGGTGTCATCGATAGGGGATATGACTTTAATAAAACCGTCTTCCATGCCGACTTCAATGCCGAGCCCGCCAAACTCGCCCGTAGTATTGACCTGCAAGTCTTCGAACGAGGATGCATCTAAATAGGAAGAATGTGGGTCCAGCTCATCAAGCATTCCGCGAATGGCGTATTCCAGTAATGTACGGTCATCAATTTCTTTCACGTACGATTTACGAATATGGTCATAGGCCCGCGTAAATACCCTCAGATCTTCGAGAGGTAAAACACTGATGTTAGATGACGCGGTTTCTTGCTCCTCTGCGGCACCAAAGGCCAGACCAGAAAGAACAAAAAGGCTAATAAAGCTCGAGATAGGGCGTAAACCGGCTGGGATTTTCAAAGGAAGCTCCTGAGAGAGACGGATTTATAGTATTTATCGTTAGGCGCGTCGCAACCAACGTTGGGGGTTGGTGGGTTTGCCGTTATATCGTAATTCAAAGTATAGGGCAGAGTCGTGTTGGCCACCGCTGCTGCCCACAGAGGCAATGATATCGCCCTGCTCAACCCACTCGCCAAGTTCTTTATAGAGTGCTTGGTTGTGGGCGTAAAGGCTCATAAAGCCAGTGCCGTGATCAACAATAATGAGCAGGCCATGGCCACGTAAATAGTCAGAAAAAATCACGCGCCCGTAATGAACAGACCGTACCGGGTCGCCAGGGTTCGATGAAATTAACATGCCTTCCCACTTCATTTTGTTGGTGATGCGGTTAGAGCCGAACCGTTTTACGACTTTGCCTTGGGTGGGCCAAGGAAGCTTCCCTTTAAGGCTGGAAAAGCTTGTTTCGCTGCCTTTAAAGTGGATGTCAGATATATTTTCGATGACTTTCGCGAGCAGCTTTTGCAGTTGCCGGCGATCTTCCATTTTAGAGCGAAGCTTTTTGTCTTGGCTGTTAATGCGCTCGTTTAGCGATGCGAGTACCTTTCTGCGAGCGCGCTGGGCTTCTTGCAGTTTGGTTTTCTGGGTGCTCAATGATTCGAAATTCTGTCGAACCTTTTCCGTCTCATATGCGATTTCAGGTTCGATACTATTTATGCGCTCAATAGTGGTTAGGTATTGCGTGATCTTTTCTGCGCGGGCTTGAACAAAGTAATCGTAGTAGCGCAAATTGCGAGAAACGCGTGAGGGGTCTTCTTGGTTAAGGAGTAAGCGCAGATTCCCCTGTTGGCCCAGTCGATAGGCGGCATTAATGTAGTCGCCCACAAGACCTTCCTGGTGGCGCTTTTTGTCGTTTAGCTGGCTGCGCTCATCTCGTAGGTCTTTGAGTTTGTGTTGTCGCTCTTTTAATTCGCCTTCTATCTTCCGCGCTTTTTTACTGAGTTCACCGATATTCTTCTCTTGTTTTTCCAGCGTCTGATTTATCTCATCCCGGTTCGTTTTCGTGGATGCGAGCTCTTTCTTGAGAGCGTTGATGGTTTGCCGGAGTTTTTCCAGTTGTTTTTCTTGGTCTGTTTTCGCGGCATTGACGGAGAGAGATAAGGTTGTGAGTATCGTGAAAGCGAGGAGCAACAGACGGCTGGCGAAGGTGTGCCGTGTCTTATTAGAGAAAGAAAGTGAAAAACGTAAAGCGCTGGGCCGCATAGGGAATCTCGGTCGACACGTATTAATTTTATTAGGGAGGGATAATAGCGTGGAGATGGGGAAATAGAAATGTTTCTGGGGGCTTCAGCCATCCATGGCGAAGTTAATGTTCATGAGTAAGGTAAAACGGGTTTGATATGAGTGCGAGGCCTACTTTTCGATCAAGCTACGCCCGGACATTTCCTTAGGTTGTTCAACCTCCATCAGCGCCAACATAGAGGGCGCGATATCCGCTAAGCTGCCGCCATCCGCCAAGGTGATGTTTTTCTCGCCCACGTAAACAAGCGGTACAGGCAGGGTGGTATGTTGTGTGTGCGGTTGGCCGGATGCTTCGTCATACATTTCTTCCACGTTGCCGTGGTCTGCGGTGATGAGGGCTTCGCCGCCTACTTTTTCTAACGCTTCAAAAATTTTCGCCAAGCATTGGTCCACCGCTTCTACGGCTTTAACTGCAGCGTCATACATACCGGTGTGACCGACTTGGTCGCAGTTTGCGTAGTTGCACACGATGGCGTCGTATTTTTGTGATTCGATGGCTTCTACGAGTTTGTCCGTTACTTCGAAGGCGCTCATCTCAGGCTGTAAATCGTAGGTTTCTACTTTCGGCGACGGCACGAGAATACGATCTTCACCGCCGTATTCAGCTTCTTGGCCGCCACTGAAGAAGAAGGTGACGTGTGCATATTTCTCCGTTTCCGCGATGCGCAGTTGGGTTTTGTTCTGGTTTTGCAGCACCTCCCCAAAGGAATTAACAACGTCCTCCGGTGGGTAAGCGCAGGGGGTGTCGATATCGGCGCTGTATTCCGTGGTCATCACGAAATCGCCAAGTTTTGGTCGCTTGCTACGCGTAAAGCCGTCAAAGTTATCATCTACATAGGCGTTAGTGATTTGGCGTGCACGGTCGGGGCGGAAGTTCATAAAGATGACGCTATCGCCGTCTTCCATCTCCACACCTTTGCCGTCGGCATCGGTGATCACAGTGGCTTTGATGAACTCGTCGTTTTCATCGCGTTCATATCCCGCGTTAAGGGCTTCCAACGCAGAAGCGGCGCTGAAGTCGGCTTTTGCTGAGGTCATCACGTCGTATGCTGCTTGCACGCGATCCCAGCGATTATCTCTGTCGAGTGAGAAGAAGCGGCCGCACACAGAAGCGATTCGGCCAGCGCCGAGTTCTGCAAATTTTTCTTCTGCACGCTGGATAGAGGGGGTGGCACTACGAGGCGGACAGTCGCGGCCATCCAAAAATGCGTGCAGATAAAGTTTCTTCGCACCGCGTTTTGCGGCTAGCTCAAGCGCGGCGAATATATGTGCTTCGTGACTGTGAACACCGCCTTCGGAAAGCAGCCCCATAATATGAACGGCTTTGTCATTGTTCACGGCTTTGTCTATCGCTGCGCAATACACACTGTTTTCAAAAAAGTCGCCGTCGCTTATGGCTTTATTAATACGGGTGAAGTTCTGGTAGACAACTCGGCCAGCGCCGAGGGTCATGTGTCCGACTTCGGAATTTCCCATTTGGCCTTCGGGTAAGCCTACCGCCAAGCCAGAAGTGCCAATGGTGGTTTTGGGTTGGTTTTGCCATATGGACTGCCATACCGGCGCGTTTGCAGCGTTGATTGCGTTGTATTTGTCAGTAGTTGAATAGCCAAATCCATCGAGAATAATCAGGGCTACGGGCCGTTTTACGTCAGTCATGAGAGAGTCCGGTTAGGTTTAGAGATAGCGTGAAACCTGGGCTGAACGGTTTCGCGGCGCTATTTTACGCGCAGCCCCTGGGATGCAGCAATAACTATCAGGCAGTCGTGCTTATGTCGACCCATTGAAAATCTAGTGTATGAGGGGCGTTCGCCCAGCGAAATTATGTGGTTTGATGTATACTCCCGCCCGTTTTTTATCGTTAGAAAGGGCGATTTCTTGTGGATGTAATGGTTTTTTTAGCTGAGCAATGGTTATTGGTATCCGCGTTGGCGATACTTGCGACAGCGTTAATTGTGGTTGAAGGCAAGCGCAACGGTAAAGCGTTGACGTTTCATGAGCTGACGCGCATGGTGAATCAGGGCGAAGCGGTCATTGTTGATGTGCGTGAGAGCAGTGAATACAAAGCAGGGCATATTGTTGACGCAATTAATATCCCTCATCAAAAAATCGCCACTCGGGCGACTGAACTGGATAAGCACAAGTCTAAAACCATCGTTGTGGTCGATAAAATGGGCCAACACTCTGGCGCAGGCGTGAAAGCGCTGCGTGAAGCGGGGTTCAATGTTAGCCGCATGCAAGGTGGCATGGCGGAGTGGTCAGGGCAAAACCTGCCAGTGGTCAAAGGTTAACGGTGTTGTTGTGTCAGAAATAACGATTTATACCACGAAGTATTGTGGCTACTGTTACCGAGCTAAAGCGCTATTGGACGGTAAAGGCGTGACCTACACGGAGATCGCAATGGACGGTGACAGGCAAGGGCGTAAAGAGCTAGCGCAAAAGTCTGGCCAGCATACCGTTCCGCAGATTTGGATTGGAGAAAAGCATATTGGGGGTTGTGACGAGCTGACCGCTTTAGACAGCGTGGGGCAGTTAGATGCCTTGCTCGCGAGTTAGTTTTTCTGTACAGCCGCTTAGGGATGAGTCGCCAGCATAACTTGAAAAGCCACTCTCTTCCCCCCACCTAGCATTCATTACGTTTTATTTGAGTTGAGCATTATCTTATGACAGAAGAAAAAACCGAAGCCGCCGAAAGCCAAGAGCAAGCGGCAAAAAACCAGTTCGCTTTACAGCGTATCTATTTGAAGGACGTGTCGTTTGAGTCGCCCATGGGAATCAATGCCCGCTCAAATGCCAAGCCTGCGTTAACCCAAGATTTACATACCAAGGTGGATAAAGTTGGTGATAATCACTACGAAGTGGTTTTGCATCTCACCATTACGGTTAAGCAAGAAGAGAACGTTATGTTTTTGGTGGAAGTGCACCAAGCGGGTCTTTTCTTTATCTCTGGCTTGAATACAGAGCAAGTGAAGCAAGTTGTTTCATCTACTTGTCCCTCAATCTTGTTCCCATACGCGCGTGAAACAGTTGACAGCCTTGCTGTCCGAGGTGGTTTTCAGCCATTGATGTTGCCACCGGTCAATTTTGAAGGCTTGTACGCGAAATCAATTGCTGACGCGAAAAAAGCGGAAGAGCAAGCGGGCGCTTCTACAGAGGTTCACTAATTCTCTCTTTCTGAATTGCTGTTTATTTTAGTGATTTCTTGACCTAGCAATCGAGGCGCTTAGCCTCGGTTGTTCGCGATTCCTTTTGTTTCATTTCTTTGTGCTATATCGCTGTACTTATTCCTGTTTTTAGCCGAGCAAAAAACTTAGCGAATTGAGCGAATCTACTGGCTTTACGGTGGATTTCGTCGTCAAAAAAGACCATTGGTCGTCTAGTTTTTGATCACTGTATTCGAGTCCTGGCTTGCTGCTGATAAGTGGTATACGCTTCAAGGGATAAGGCTTGTATTAATGCAAGAGAGGTTGCAGTGGCCATGGCGAATACGCACAAGATAAAAGTACTGGTAATAGATGATTCACGCGTCGTGCGTGTTGCAGCGACACGTATGTTTGACGATGACTTCGATGTCATTCTGGGCGTGGATGGCGCGGACGGTTTATCGATTATTGAACGAGACCCCGATATTCACGTGGTGTTTACCGATCTTGCCATGCCGGAAATGGACGGCTTTGAATTGTTAGAAGCGGTTCGCTCTCATACAGATGAAAACATTCGAGAGTTGCCCGTTATCGTTGCCACTGGGGCAGGTAACCCTGAGTCCGCCAAACAAAAAGCGTTTTCCCTTGGCGCCACTGATTTTGTGACGAAGCCTTTTAATGCGACTGACATTAAAGCGCGCGCACGTTCATACGCGAAATTCCGCGAGCAAACCCGCTCTCTAAAAGAAAACGCCACAATCGACGAATTAACCGGTTTGCTCAATCATCGCGGTTTAAATTTGCAGCTTGATAAAGAGCTTTCGTTTGCCGCACGCCACGAATCGAACCTTACGATGATCGCAATAGAAGTCGATCACTACAAAGATTTATTTGTACGTATTGGCCGGGAAGGCACTGAAAAAGTTATTAAGCGTGTGGCCAAAGTTTTAGAAGATACCTTCCGTAAAGAGGACAGTATTTCCCGTGTGAGTTTGGCGAGATATGTCGTTTCAATGCCGATGGCGTTAACCGAAAATGCGATGGAAATGGCAAATCGTATTTGTCATACCATTGAAACACTCAAAGCAAAGCTGGATGGTAAACGGATTAAAATTACTGTATCCATTGGCGTGAGTGCCGTTCAGGTGGATAGCGACCTTGATGCCAATACGTTAGTTGGGCTTTCTATTGCCGCATTGGAAAATGCTTCGGCGTCCGGGGCCAGCCAAATTTGTGAATTGTCCCTGGAAGATTATCGTAAGCAGTTAGAAGACGAAGCGCGGCGTTCCCTTTCTATTGATCATCTATTGGATCAAATTAACTCAGGTAATCAGCTCGCGATTGCGGGTCAAATTGACGCGGCGATAGAGCGATTATCGCCGTTGTTCCGTGTTATGTCTGATCAGCAAGCGCAGGAAATTATTACGACCCGTCAAAAGCGGACAAATAACGTCGTGGATTTTTCGGCTAAATCCAGCGGTCAGTCCCCAGCGAGTTAAAACGCTGGGGTTTCGCTATTACGCTTTTTCTATGACTAGGGTGAGTTCCCCCACCCTAAACCCCCATTTTTTTAGTACGCTTTTATTGAGTAATCTCTCTCTTGTTACCAGATAGAGCCAGTCGTCAATGGCCACGTTCAGCGTGCTGTTCTTATAGGGTATTGCCAGGGTATATTGCCAGTGCAGTGTCGATCCGTTAAGTTGGCCTTTTGCTATGCCCACAACATCTCCAGCGGTACCGCTTACTTTCCCGTTGTCGTCTGTTTTAAGCACCCAGTTGCGAGTGTCTTCTGTCCCATCATCAAAACTAAATACTTCATTTAAATAGCCTGTATTACCTTCCCAGTGGGCTGCTATAGTGGCTGTGAACTTGCGGGTAACTTTCCCCTTCCTATCTTGTAATATGCCGTATACCACCAAATCCCCGTTAAAAAATTCACGTAAATCGAGTGCGGGTTTTGAGTTCGTATAGCTTTGAATCGGGACTTGCCCACATGCAGTGATGCCAGTAAAAAATAAAATATAAAGTACGATGTGATAACGCTTCATTTTTTGTCTTTCTCTGTGTTGATTGTTTTGGTGTTAAGGGCGGTTTGGTTTAGCAGTTTATTGCGCAGTTTTGGTCGAGAGGTTTTGGGTGAGAGCCAGATGCTGGAAAAGGCGAGTGAAAAGTCGGGGTCATCAATTCGTCCAATGAATGTGTTGTTAAAATAAAACTCAGACGTTTTGTCTGATTTCACCCTCAGCGTAATAGCGTCATGTTTCGTGACGTCCTGCCAAATATCGTCTAGATTTTTTATCCATTCGGGGTAGTTTGGGTGTTGATCAAATTCAAGACCCTTTAGTTGGGTTTGGGTTTCCTTTACTAGTCGCGATTTTTTGATTTTTTTAAAATAGATAAGCTCTAGTGCATACTCTTTGGATTGGTCAAAGGTGGTGCTCTCTGAATAGAGCCGGGCTTTATAAATATCCCATATGGCGAATTTCATAACGCCGTCGCCCACCAGATTTAGATGCGATGTGGCGTGCTCATTCCCGTGTGCCCACGAGAAAGTCAGAGCCGTAAGTAAGGTTAAAAAAATATTGTTACGCGTGCGCATAGCGATTTACCATCAAATAAAATAGCGGGATTAGTGAGCCCCAGAGAATAAAAATGACGCCTAAGGTAGGCAATACATCGTATGTAAAACTGACGGCTTCCAGTTTGTAGCCCGCAAAATAGCTTGCGGAGCCACCAATAGCGCCTAGGCCAGCTTGCAGTGACTTATGGGATCGGCTAAGCCATGCCAAGCTGTGAGTCAGCGTTAAAGAGAAACCGCTCCATATGACGATCAACCAAAGTGGGATGAGAGGGGTGTCGAATACCAGTAAGCCGGTGAGGCTCAAAATAAGATCGCTTGTGCCGCCTATCATTGTGACTGCTGCCAGCACCTGTAAATCACGTTTGCGAGAGGTGGATAAGGTGAAATGCAGCGCTATGAGGGCTATCGATAGCGCAATGTATTCGTTTCCCCCGAGCACACACGCAAACCAAATGCATTGAAATATCACAAAATTGATCAGTTTGAGGAGTGTGTCTGGTGTCATAATAGGGCTTGGGATATCGTGTGATTTAATCATAATCCGGCTCTTTTATATCTTTATACTCAGGGCAGCCAGATTTAGATGACTGCGATACATATAAATATCCATCGTGGCGTTACGCACCATGAAATAATACGGTCAGCGTATGGAGGAGAAGGTGAAAAACGATCTTGACGCGGCTTTGGCGTTGTCGTTGGACGAACTAAAAAGCCAAGGTTTATTTAAAAAAGAGCACCCGCTGATCTCACCTCAAAGCAGCAGTGTGCAGCTTGGCACAGAAGAGGTCCTAAACCTTTGTGCCAATAATTATCTGGGTTTGGCAAATTCTCCGGAGCTTATTCGGGCTGCCAAAGAAGGAATGGACGAATTTGGTTTTGGTATGTCATCCGTGCGCTTTATTTGCGGGACGCAAACCTTGCACAAGCAATTAGAGAAAAAACTTAGCCATTTTTTAGGTATGGAAGATGCCATTCTTTATTCAAGTTGTTTTGACGCTAATGGCGGTTTATTTGAAACGCTTCTGGGTGAAGAGGATGTGGTGATCTCGGATGCGCTCAATCATGCCTCCATTATTGACGGTGTACGCTTATGTAAAGCGGGCCGTATGCGTTACGCCAATAATAATATGGACGCGTTAGAAGCGTGTTTGAAAAAAGCGCAGTCCGCACGTTATCGATTGGTTGTAACGGACGGTGTGTTTTCGATGGATGGTGTAATTGCCGATCTGCCGAGTATTTGTGATCTTGCAGAAAAGTATAATGCGCTGGTAATGGTGGATGACAGTCACGCGGTGGGTTTGTTGGGTGAGCACGGTAGAGGTACACCTGAATATCACGATGTGATGTCGCGTGTGGATATTTTGACTGGTACATTTGGCAAGGCCTTGGGTGGCGCAAGTGGTGGCTATACTGCTGCCAGTAAATCGATTGTCGAGTGGTTACGCCAGCGGTCTCGCCCGTATTTGTTTTCTAACGCATTAGCGCCGAGTATTGCCGCGGCCAGTATAGAGGCAATTGAAATGGCCGAAAAATCATCGGCGTTGCGAAGCCGCCTCCAAGCGAATACATTGTTTTTTAGAGCCAAAATGACAGAAGCGGGATTCACCTTGGCTGGTGCAGGCCATCCCATTATTCCGGTTATGATTGGTGAGGCAAAAAAAGCGGGTGAATTCTCAGAGCGTTTATTAGAGAGGGGGGTTTATGCGATGGCATTTAGCT
Source organism: Agarilytica sp. (assembly GCA_045430345.1). GTDB lineage: Bacteria > Pseudomonadota > Gammaproteobacteria > Pseudomonadales > Cellvibrionaceae > Agarilytica. The sequence goes on from JAILXT010000003.1 coordinate 295,388, forward strand.
ATCCCGTTGTACCCAATGGAATGGCGAGAATTCGTACGCAAATGAGCGCGGCACACAACGAAACACAATTGAACGCCGCTGTTGACGCGTTTACTGAAATCGGGAAGTCTCTAAATATTATTGCTTGAGTCTCGTGTTTTGGTTTTACTGTGTTTACCTTTTTATAGTAGTAAAGTGCGATTATGACGATTACAGACCTATTTTTAGCTGTGCCATTCGCACTTCTTGTTTATTTCGTATGGCAGCATAGCAATATTAGCCTTAAGGCCCGTAATGCAGCGAAGCAGTATTGCGATAAAGAAGGCGTTCAGTTGTTGGATCAAACCATTATATTGAAAGAAATATCTGTCCGGCGATCATCTCGTTCCCTATTTACATTGAAGCGTAAGTATTCGTTTGAATTTTCTTTTGTCGGCGATTACAGATATAAGGGTGAGGTTCTTTTGTATGGAAGCCGAATACAGTGTGTCGAATTGGCACCTTTTAAAATAGACCAGATCGAATAATAAGGTCTATGCGTGTGTCGGATATGGGGTCACCCGGATACGCTCGATCTATTGAATTCTAGGGATGGCAGACAACAACTTTTGTGAATACTCGTGCTGGGGTGAGTTATAAAGTGTTTCTGTATCCGCGATCTCAACAAGCTCACCTGCTTTCATCACCGCAACTCGATCGCAAATATAGCGCACGACTGATAAGTCGTGAGAGATAAATAGCATCGTGAGTTGGTATTGCTTTGTGAGGCGGAGTAATAAATCTAATACTTGAGACTGTATGGTCACATCCAGGGCGGATACGGGTTCGTCCGCTATGACGAGCTTTGGTTTTAAGGATAGCGCGCGAGCGATGGCGACACGTTGGCGTTGACCACCAGAAAACTCGTGCGGATATTTTCGCACGAAGCGACGGTCCAGCCCAACTTCATCCATTAGCTCATTGATATGGGCTTCGAGTTTATTTTTTTCGACGAGTTTATGCGTTAATAGTGGTTCTGCAAGTGTATCGAACACCGTCATGCGCGGGTTGAGCGAGGCGTACGGGTCTTGAAAAATCATTTGAAAATTACGCCGCGCAACCTTTAGATCATGTTTCGTCAGCGTTAAAAGGTTTTTATCTTCCATAATGATTTCGCCGGACTCGGATTCGACTAATCGCATAATGCTGCGACCGAGCGTGGATTTGCCTGAGCCTGATTCACCAACTAAGCCAACGATCTCCCCTTGTTTAATCTGTAGCGAAATATTGTTAACCGCTTTTACTTCCGTTTTTCTTTTGTTCCAAAACGGTCCCGTCGTATCGTGAAAGGTTGTGTGTAAGTTCTTGATGTCGAGTAGATAGCGCTCGTTAGATTGGTTATCGCTTAGCTTGCCGGTGGTGGGTATTGCTGAAATCAATTTCTGGGTATACGGGTGTTGGGGTGTTTTAAAAATGGCATCCGGTGTGCCGCGTTCAACGATATGACCTTTTTCCATCACGACGATATGACTGGCAATGCTGTGAATAACAGCCAAGTCATGCGTGATAAAAATAATCGATAATTTTCGTTTACGTTGAATGTCGGCCAGTAATTCCAGAGTCTGTGCTTGAATCGTTACATCGAGTGCGGTGGTGGGTTCGTCCGCTATTAGGATTTCCGGCTCTGTAGCGAGGGCCATGGCGATCATAACGCGTTGCCGCATGCCGCCTGAATATTCATGAGGGTAACTATCAATGCGAGCTTCTGCGTCGCGGATGCCAACTTCTTCTAGCGCGTGTATGGCGCGTTGTCGCGCTTCTTTTTTCCCGAGCTTTTCGTGAATACTTATGGACTCAATAATTTGATTGCCAATGGTCATAAATGGATTTAGTGAGGTCATTGGATCTTGGAATATCATACTAATCCGCTTGCCGCGTACTTTGCGAAGTGCCTTTGTATCCAGTGCGAGCAAATCCTGATCGCCCAACATTGCACTGCCTGAATCGACCTTGCCTGGTGGGCATGGGATAAGACCGAGCAAGCTATAGCAAGTCACGGATTTTCCTGAGCCGGACTCCCCGACAATGCCGAGTATCTCGCCTTCTTCCAAATCAAAGCTCACGTTTTCTACGGCGACACTTCTCCCTTCACGTGAATGAAAGGATACGGTGAGATCTTTTACAGAAAGTACGCTCATCGAATTAATCCTTAGAAACACGTGGGTCGAGTGCATCGCGCAACCCGTCACCCAAAAAGTTAAGTGAGAACAGGGTGATAGATAACACCAATCCAGGGTAAATAAGTAACCATGGATATTCTTCCATGGTCTCTACCCCGTAAGAAATGAGCGAGCCCCAGGAGCTTTGTGGGGGCTGTATGCCTAGCCCTAAAAAGCTAAGAAAGGACTCTAATAAAATAACGCTGGGGATGGTCAACGTGGTGTACACAATAATGGGGCCGAGCGCGTTGGGAATTAAATGCCGGCGAATGATTTGCCAGCGCGAAAGCCCAATAGCGGTGGCAGCTTCTACAAATTCTTGTTTTTTCAGTGAGAGGACTTGGCCGCGAATAATTCTTGCCATCGTAAGCCATTCCACGGCACCGATCGCGAGAAAAAGTAATAGTAGACTTCTGCCAAATACGACCGTCAATAAAATAATAAAAATTGAAAAAGGGAGTGCGTAGAGAATATCAACGAAGCGCATCATGAATGCATCCACTTTTCCTCCGAGGTAGCCAGCAACAGCGCCCCACGTAACACCAATGAGTAGTGCGACGCTGGTAGCGATAAGCCCCACGGTGAGCGATATTCGCCCGCCATACATTAAGCGTGTTAATAAATCTCGACCGAGTACATCTGTGCCTAGCCAATGTTCAAATGAAGGGGGTGTTGCTCCCATATAAAGATCTTGGGCTTCATAGGAATAGGGGGCAATTAGTGGTGTAAATAAAGATATGATGGCGAGAAAAACTATAAATATCAGCCCTAGCATTGCAAGCTTGTTTTTCCGTAAGCGTAAAGAGGCATCATGCCAAAGCGAGGAGCCTTTTTCGATTTGGGTATCAGTCATAATTAGTTCGATGCTTCTTTTCTTAGTTTTGGGTTGAGCCAAACCAAAACCACATCGGTGATTAGGTTAAATGCGATAATTAAGAAGGCAAAAAATATGGTGGTGCCCAATATCATGGTGTAGTCACGGTTGAATGCGGCTTGCAAATAAAAGCGCCCCATACCGGGAATTTGGAAAATAGATTCCACAACAAAAGAACCTGAAAGCAAGCCTGCCGCCGCTGGGCCAGCAAAAGCAATCACAGGGGCGATGCCGCCGCGAAAAGCGTGCATCATCACGACCCGCCATTCGGATAAGCCTTTCGCTCTGGCCGTGCGAATGTAGTCTTGCGATAGTACTTCGAGCATGCCGCCCCGAGTCAGTCGAGCGACATACGCCGCATATGTGGAACCTAGGGTGATGGACGGTAAAATTTTATCGTAAGCCGAATAGTTCCAGCCGGACACGGGCAATATGTCGTACCAAATACCGAAAGTGAGAATCAATAATGGGCCGAGTACAAATGAGGGAAGACAAATGCCAAGCATGGCAAACGACATGGGAATATAGTCTTGGGGCGTGTTCGGTTTTAAGGATGCAAAGACGCCCGTAATAATACCGATGATCATTGCAATTAATAATGCATAGAACCCCAGTTCCATAGTGACGGGCACGCCAGAAAATATAATTTCTGTTACGGTTCGATTGGGGTATTTATAAGAGGGTCCGAAATCTCCCTTGAGAAGATTGCCGACGTAGGTGGTAAATTGTTCGTGTAAGGGGTCGTCTAGGTGGTAGCGCTTGTTGAGATTTTCGAGTACTTGCGGGGGAACCTTTCGTTCTTCATCGAATGGGCCGCCTGGCGCGAGGCGCACTAGCACGAAGGTGATGAGCACCACAAAAAACAATACTGGGATTGCTGTGAGTAGGCGTTTAGCAATATATAGCAGCATGAGCGTTAATTCGTAATATTCGTTGTGGTGGCTTCAAGAGAGACGCGGTTATAGGGGTGGTAATGCATAACGTTGTCATGCCAGCCCTTAACGTTTGGTGAAACAAGGTTAAGGTCAGAATAATTATAGATGGGGATAATTGGCATTTCTTCAGCCAATATTTTGTTGGCTTGATCAAATAGTGCGTGACGCGCTTTCTCGTCGGATGTTTTTTTCAGTAATTCGACAAGTGCATCGTATTCGTCATTTTTCCAGCCAGTGTCGTTATTCCCTGAAAGTGAATATAGAACCTCAATGAAGTTTGAGGGGTCGAGGTAGTCTGCGATCCAACCGGCGCGCGCGATATCGTGCTCTAGATTCCGTTTGCTATTTAAATACACTTTCCATTCTTGGTTGGTGAGTTGGATTTGTATATTGAGGTTGTCTTTTAGCATTTGCTGTATTGCAAGCGCTACTTTACGGTGATTGTCTTGCGTGTTGTATAGCAGATCAATTGTCGGGAAACCTTCGCCATTGGGGTAGCCGGCTTCAGCCAGTAAAGCTCTGGCTTTTTCTGGCGAATAGTTGAATAAAGATGTCGGTGAGTAGCCAGTGGGGTCAGGCGGGATAAAGCTAAAGGCGGGGGGCTCGCCGCCCTTGGAGACGTGTTTAACCAATGTCTCTCGGTCTATCGCCATAGCAAGGGCTCTGCGTACCAGGGGGTTGTTTAGCGGTGGCTTAGTTGTATTGAGTTCATAGTGGTATATGGAATAGGTGGGCGTGATACGCAGAGATTCTGGGTGGTTTTCTTTGTAGTAGGCGATTTTTTCGATAGCCATTTGCGGTGTATAAGTAAGGTGCACTTGCCCTGAGCGAAATGCGCGTACTTCGGCTTGTTGATCTTCAATCGGATAAAAGTGTACACCGTTAAGTGCAACGTTTTGCGTGTCCCAATAATATTGGTTTCGTTTGGTTTCTATGACCTCGTTGATGTCCCAGCGCGTCAATATAAAGGGGCCATTGCCAACAAAGTTTTCAGGGCGAGTCCAGGGTGAGATAGGTTGGTCAATTGCGGCGTACTTTTCGATTGTCCCTTGGTGAACGGGGTAGTAAGAATTATGGTCAAGCAATTGGAGGAAAAAGCTGGTGGGGTAATTTAATTCTACTATGAGTGTATGGTCGTCGGTGGCGTTAACGCCGACAAGATCAAAACTATCAATATCACCGGAATGGAAAGCTTCTGCATTTTTGATGTAGTACTTCATGTAGGCCCATTCGCTACCGAATGCGGGCATCAGGCTACGTTTCCAAGCATATACGTAATCGTGTGCGGTAACGGGATCTCCGTTAGACCAGCGCGCGTTTTTTCTGAGTGTAAATGTGTAGGTTTTTTTATCTTCCGATAGCGCCCATTTCTCTGCAACGGCAGGTTGTACGGCTAGTGTTTTTGGGTTTTTACTTACGAGCCCTTCAAACAGCGTAAATAAAATATTATGTTCTGGGGAGCCGGTGGTGAGAAGAGGGTCGAGTTCGCGTGGTTCGTTACCATTTGCGACAAGTAAAATATTGTCTTTTGTCGCATGTTCTACTGGGCTTAGCGTCTTTTTACCGCAGCCTACCGCGACAATAACAAATATAAGTAAGAGAAACTGTTTCATAACCTTACTCCGCCTTCTCGATATATATGTCTTTATAATTAATATGCCCTATTGCATTAAGGTCTAAGTCTTTTACTGAGGGGGCGACCAGGTATGAATCGGAATAGTAATAAAGCGGAATAAGTGGCATTTCTTCCAGCAGGAGCTGCTCCGCCTGCGCCAGTATATCGAAGCGTTTTGCTGTATCGACTGTTTTAGCTGCCGTTCGTATTAGTTTGTCGTACTCTGTATTGGACCAGCCGGTATCGTTCATACCGTGGCCGGTCGTGTAAGAGAGTAAAAAGTCTTGAGGGTCTGCGATTGAACTGCTGGATCCTGCCCTGGAAATATCAAAGTGTAATTCTTGGCGCGTACTGAGGAATATTTTCCATTCTTGGTTTTCTAAAAGGGTGTCGATCCCAAGTTCTTTTTTCCACATCTGCTGTATCGCAAGTGCTACCTTTTTATGGGACTCTGCGGTGTTGTAGATCAGCGTGATGGGGGGGAAGTTCTTGCCGTTAGGGTATCCTGCTTTAGCAAGTAATTTTCTGGCCTGGTCTGGGTCATATAGCGTGACATTAAATTTGGGATGATATGTTTCATTTAGTATTGAAAGTGAAGATGCCGGTTTTTCGCCCGCTTTTGTGATGTTTTCCACTATGGCATTACGATCAATCGATAGTGCGAGGGCTTTGCGGATATCTTTGTTGTCGAATGGTGCTTTGGTGGTGTTGAATAAATAAAAATAGGTAGCGTACGCTTTTACGATTTTAATTTTTTCTGGCGAGTTTTCTTGATAGCTCGCAATTTTTTCTGCCGGTACACGTCCGCTATGAGATACTTGGATTTGTCCCGATCTAAAGGCACGCTCTTGGCTCGTTTCTGTTTCGATGGGGTGGAAATAGACTTTGTCCAATTTCACATTTTGGTTATCCCAGTAATACGGGTTGCGTTCAGCAACTAGGATCTTGTTAATTTCCCATTCTATTAGTTTGAAGGGGCCGTTGGTGACATATTTTCCTGCGTCGGTCCAGCGACTGGTGACATCATTCATTGCCCCATGCTTCTCAAGTTCGGACTTCGAAACCGGGCAGGTTGTTCCTCCGCTAAGCTGCTTAATGAAAATTGCGTCTGGAACAGCTAAGGTGAATTGAAGTGTTGTCTCATCTAACGCTTTAACACCGACGGCGCTAAAGTCGTCAGTTTTTCCAAGATTGTAATCCTCTGCGCCCTGTATTGCATAGTAGTCGGGCGCATATTGCCAACCAACGTCAGGGAGAAGAGCTCGTCTCCATGTATATTCAAAATCATGGGCTGTGAGTTTTTCTCCATTAGACCAGCGGGCATCTTTTCTAATATTAAACGTATATATCAATCCGTCTTCAGATATGTCCCAGCTTTCTGCGGCCCCCGGCTCGGATAAATACGTCTTCGTATTCAATGTTAGCAGTGGCTCGCACAAACCGTTTAGTATTTTTATGCCAGGTTCCCCCGTTGCTACATGTGGGTCGATGGATTGTGGGGAAGAACCTATCGAAATATGCAGCGCATGTTCGTTGCTGATTTTTATTTCGTTGTTGGGAGAGCATGCAGCGAGTGCTGCAAATGCGGCACAAGCCGCGATAGCGCGTGGGAAAATTTTATTCATGGGTGTGTACTTACTATTATTTTAGCGATTCAGCAAAAGCATCAAAACTATACGGTCTGCCAAGAAAGTCTTCTATTAATTGATCTGCGTCTTTAGAGCCGCCGGCTTGCAAAATAGTTCGGCGGTACCGGTCTGCAATTTCGGGGTTTTGTAAGCCGTGTTTTTTGAATTCGCTAAACATGTCTGTCGCGATTACCAGTGACCACATGTAGGTGTAGTAGGCGGCGGAGTAACCATAGAGGTGGCCGAAACTGAGATGGAAATGTGTGTCATCGACATAGCCGAAGTTGGAATAGCGCGGTTTTAAATATCGGAGTTCCTCTACCATTGATAATTCGCCAGGATCTTTGTTGTAGAAGTTGAGAGAAATTGCGGCGTAGTACATTTGGTGTTTGGTAAAGATGCCTTTGCCGTAGTCTCTGGCGCGGTTCATTTTAGCGATAATATCGTCTGGGATTGTTTCCCCTTTTAGGTTTTTGGCGAAGGATTTTAATGTGTCTGCATCCCATACCCATTCTTCTAACATTTGAGATGGGGCTTCTACGAAATCACGTTCAGTATTGGTGCCTGCGTTGACGAGCCATTTTTGATTGCCGCCGAATTGACCATGCAGTAGGTGGCCAAGTTCATGCAGGAAGGTTTCAACTTGATTATGTTCCATTAGTTCGTCGCCAGACGCTTCGCCAGGGAAGTTACACACCAGTGCATGTATGGGCAGTTGCACCCCTTTTACACCTTCTTGCAAACTAAACGCGGCCGCGTGTTTATATTTGCCTTCACGCGGGTGCATGTCCAAATAGAAGCGTCCGATAACTTTACCGTGGTCCACTAATTCATGAGCGGTAACGCTTGGGTGCCAAACTTCGGTTTCCCATGGGCGTATTTCCACTTGAAACATGGTTTCGACTAAGTCGAGGATGCCTTGCTTTACATGTTTATAGGGGAAGTACTGGCGGATTTCTTGTGAATCGACTTGATACTTCTCTTTTTTAACGAGGTCAGAAATATAGGTTTTTTGCCAATCACCGACGGCAGTTGCATCGGGTATTTCGAGTTTAAGTTTAGTGAGAAGCTCTTGGTATTCTAATGTTGCTTTTGGTGCGGCGATGGCGTTTATTTTATTGATGAAATCTTCAGCATGTTGTGGTGTTTTTATCATCACGGTTTCGGTGATGTACTCGGCGTAGTTTTTATAGCCAAGCGTGGTGGCGAGTGCATGTCGTTTTGTTAGGAGGTCTTTAAGGACTTTTTCGTTCGCGGGGTAGCCGCGTTGTTTGTTGGCGATATATAAGGCGCGCCGCGCGTCATCATTTTTGGCGTATTGCTGCAATGGGAAGTAGTCGGGATAGTTGGTGGTAATGGTGATTTTGCCATCTTCACCCGGCGCATGTGCGGCGATAAAATCTTCTGGCAGTCCGGCGAGCTGATCTACTGAGTCTAATTGGATGGAGCGAACGTCGTCGCGGATGTTTTTACTGAAGGTTTGGCCAAGTAATAGAATCTCTTCATTGAGCTGCGTTACTTGATCACGCTTTTCTTTATCTAAATTTACGCCGGAGCGGCGTAGGTCGCGTAGTTGGTTTTCCACATAGCGTTTGTCTTCGGCGGAAAAATCGGTTGTGTTGACCTTGGCGATTTGATCGTAAAGTTCGCGTGAGAGCCCAATTTTGCTCAGTAAACCCACATATTGTTTCTGACAGGCTTCGGCGGCGTCGCGTAGGCTTTGGTCTGGATGGACGTTGCTATACAGGCTGGTGCTGCCAAGGGCGTTATCGAGTTGGCGGTCGAGCTCGTTGATGCTAGTGAGCAGTTTTTCGTCTGTTTCTGCATGGTTACCTGCGGCGATCTCTGTGAATAGCGCGCTTGATTGGTCGTAGCGTGTTTGGCACTGCGCGGTATATTTTTGAGCTTCGGCGCTTTGGCTATTTTGTGGATCCGTGGTGCTTTCAGATACTGCTGTGTTGGGTTCTGCGGGTTTCGCAGCGTCTACGTCAGTCGATGCACCTTCGGGGGAGCATGCGGCAAGCAGTGAAACAAAGAAAAAGCTGAGGAATAGGGAAGGTTTGGCACCGAAAGTGGCTTTTAACGTGCAGTAACTGCCGTGATTGTACATATATTGACAACCTTAGAGGGTTTTCCAGCTCTTGGCGGCTGGGTTAAAAATGATTTTGCCCAAGCGTGAGACGGTATTCAAGTGCACGATGGTGTTGTTCTCTCATGGTGTATTGTTTTTAGCCATAACACGAGACCATTGGCGTGCGTAGATTGGGTGTCCGTGTGTTGATAATAGTCGATCTGCGCTCATTATAGGTGGCGTTGTTTGTTGTGTAGGTGAAATAGCGTCAATAGGGGCTGGGGAGGAAGATCGGCTTTAGGTGATGCTTAGACAAGCTCGGTTTTGTTAAATTCAATAGAAGTGTTCTGTGAGTGATGAAGAGGCGGGGGCGTACTGTCTTCTTGATCTTCGCTTGCGTTTGAGTCTTGAGAGACTTCTATACGGTTTTTACCGTTGCGTTTTGCTTTGTAGACAGCAGTATCGGCACGTAATCGTAAGCTTTTAATGCTATCGCCATCTTGAAATACCGTCACGCCGATACTTGCGGTAACGCGGGGTACTAGTTTTTGCTCGTGTTTTTCAAGGGCACTGCGTATGCGCTCGGCGAAGATTAGCGCGGTATCGAGATCGGTATTGGGTAGCAGGATTTCAAATTCTTCACCGCCAAGCCGGGCGACAATGTCATTTTCGCGGGTGTTGCGCCCCAGTATTCCCGCGATAATTTTTAATACGTCATCGCCAATGCCATGGCCGTAACGGTCATTAATAGATTTAAAATCATCTATATCTAACATGATGAGGGCTAACTTAGGACCGGCGCGACCTTTAAAGAATATCATTCGCTCGAAAGCTTGTTCTAGGTAGTGACGATTGTAGAGCTGGGTTAGCTTATCCGTCATGGACATATAATGCGCTTCTAGTATCCAGCGTGTCGCCGCGTATACCACGAGAATTTCACCCACGAGCGCGACGCCGTCGCCGATGGCGGACCAATGTTCAATGGTGATCGTGATGAGTTCATCGAGACAGTCGGTTGTTCTGCCGAGAATAATACAAAATAGGCCAGAAAGAAGTGGGACTTTTATATGCAAATAGACTTTGAAAAAACTGATCATAATGAACATTAATAGCGCGACGAGTACAGACCCTGCTTCAAAAAGGATATCCAATCCGTCGATAGTGCGGACATGGGTGCCGACGGTAAATAAAAAGGCAATATAGGTGGCGGTGAATACAACCGTAAAAAAGCAAAGATAGAGTCCGACGCTATATTCGTTGGTGGTGACTTGGCTGTCGGTTTTGGTCTGTCCGTTTTTTTTATGCGTAGTGTTCGAGTGATAGGGATGTTTTGACGAGGCGTGTGGGTGTTTTTTCATGGGGTGCCTGCAACATCTTTGTTGTATATACAAAGTAAAAAAATCTATTTTTATAGTAGTTGAACTATCTCTAATTGAGTGTGAATGAGATAAAAAATTACGTGAATAATAATGAAGTGTCACACAAAGTTGTTGCTGCTTGAAAATGTGTGACCTGGTTACTCTGACGTAGTAGGGGTTTGGTTTATTCGATTGATAAAAATAGTGCGGGATGATTTTTTATAGACTTTTTGGTGATCATTTTTCGGCGCTTCCACGTTTTTGTGCCACTACGTGGATGTAACGACCGAGTGAGCGATAGGGTTCCTGTTGAGAGAACTTTAATTCCATGTCAATTTGAGCGTCTGGGTGACTATTGCGCAGTGTTTTGTTGCCAATATAGTCATGAAAAACACGAATGCCGCTGTGAGATAGAATATCAAACCCATATTTTTCACACCAACTAAATACATCTTCCATTGCCAGTGGGTTGATAGGCGTTAGGCTGCCTTTCATACCGACGTAGTTGTTGGATTCGACTTTTAGATAATTGCCGCGTAAAAGGTTTTTATAAATAATCGCGTTAAGATTGAAAAAAGCGAGGGAAAGAATGCCCCCCTTTTTTAAGCATTGGTTAATGTGTGGGAATGCGGTTTCCGGCTCTGTCATCCATTCCAACAACGCGTGACACAAAACCATGTCGGCGGGTTGATCTATTTCGTTGGCGAGTGATTGTATGGGGCCATGAATAAAACGCACATTGGTGAGTTTGCGTTCCTTCGCTTCTTCTCGCGCCAGCGCGAGCATTGACGCGGATATATCACACAGCGTGAGCGGGTGTCCCTGGGCGGCGAGGGATAATCCGAATTGGCCTTGGCCTCCACCTGCATCGATGATGTTTAAGGGCGCCGTGTCGTCAGTATTTGGGTTGCCTACATACTTTTCCAAATCCCGGTTAATCACGGCTAGGCGAATACGCCCTTTGAGTTGCCCGTAAATTTTGTGTTTAAAGTGATGGCTAAGGTCGTCAAAGTTTTTGTCTTGGGTTGTGTCGTGTCGTTCGGGCATAAGCGTAGTACTGATCTTAGACGGGGGGTGGGATTGTAATATGCTGGCGGGTCAATTATTCGAGCGTGTCTCCTAACCTCCCTTATGAATTTAGTAATGCCGCGAATATAGCGGCCATTCGCCACGAGGTCTAGCGGTAGCGGCTAGCGGGCGATATTGCGTTAGGCGGATCTGGGAGTCATTCGGTTTGGCGGAAAGTGTCGCGCGAATGGCTGTGGAGCCCCTTTTTCTGTAGTATTCGCGTTTTCTCCATGACCCTGATTATTCCTCGAAAGGCCCTTAAATGCCCAGTTCTAAAGAAACCCCTACGGTTGGCTTTGTAAGCCTTGGTTGTCCTAAAGCGTTAGTTGATTCTGAGCGTATTCTCACTCAGCTCAAAATGGATGGCTACCAAGTCTCTCCAACGTATCAAGGAGCTGATGTGGTTGTGGTGAATACTTGTGGTTTTATCGATAGCGCAAAGCAAGAGTCGCTGGATGCCATTGGCGAAGCCTGTGCTGAAAACGGCAAGGTGATCGTGACTGGGTGCATGGGGAAAGACGAAGGTGTGATTCGTGAAATCCACCCTGATGTATTGGCGGTAACGGGGCCGCAGCAATATGAGGAGGTTGTAAGTGCTGTGCATCATCACGTGCCAGCACCAGCGAAGCAGGGCCATGACCCCTTTGTTGATTTAGTGCCCGAGCAAGGCGTCAAACTCACACCTCGGCATTATTCCTATCTTAAAATTTCAGAAGGGTGTAACCACCGTTGCACGTTTTGCATTATTCCATCGTTGCGTGGTGATCTAGTGAGCCGCCCCGTGGGTGATGTGCTCGACGAAGCTGAGCGCTTGGTAAAGGCGGGCACAAAAGAGCTGCTCGTGATTTCTCAGGATACATCTGCCTACGGGGTTGATATTAAATATCGCACCGGGTTCTGGCAGGGCCGCCCAGTGAAATCTAAAATGCTCGACTTATGTGATGCCATGGGTGAGCTTGGTGCATGGGTACGCTTGCATTATGTATATCCTTATCCTCATGTTGATCATGTGATTCCGCTCATGGCTGAGGGCAAAATATTGCCTTATCTCGATATTCCTTTGCAGCATGCGAGCCCTGCGGTATTGAAAAATATGAAACGCCCTGCGCATCAGGAAAAAACACTTGATCGTATTCGCGCATGGCGAGATATCTGTCCAGATATTACATTACGCTCTACGTTTATTGTCGGTTTCCCTGGGGAAACGGATGACGACTTTAATATATTGCTGGATTGGTTAGACGAAGCGCAGCTCGATAGAGTGGGGTGCTTCCAATACTCGCCCGTTGATGGCGCACTGGCCAATGATATTCCGAATGCGGTTCCCGATGAAATCAAGCAAGCGCGATGGGAACAATTTATGGAGAAACAGCAAAAGATCTCGACAGAAAAGTTAGCGCGTAAAGTGGGCAAAGTAATGCCTGTTATCATTGATGAAGTGGACGACGAAGGTGCGGTGGGCCGTACGCAAGGCGATGCCCCAGAGATTGATGGCGCGGTCTACCTGAACGATGAATTTTCCGTTGCACCTGGCGATATCGTGAATGTGGATATCACACATTCAGATGAATATGACCTTTGGGGAAATGTGCAGCGTAAATAGCGCGAGTTTATATCGGATGTCTTCGGTTGATCCTCAATTATTCAAAAATATTGCAGAGGCAGTTTATTCTCGGGGGTATTGCGTTATCGAAAATGCATTGCCGAAGGATTTGGCTCTGTCACTTTTAGATCGGGTAAAAACGCTTAAACAGGAAGAGTTTCAAGATGCCGGTGTGGGCCGCAAAAATGCATACGGTAAGCATGAGGATATCCGGCAAGATAAAATTTTTTGGATAGACGGTGTTTGCGATACGGAAAAAGCCTGGCTGGAATGGACATCTCTATTACAGCAAGAGATTAATCAGTCGCTATTTCTGGGCTTATTTTCTTATGAGAGTCATTTTTCGCATTACCAACAAGGTGAGTTTTATAAAAGGCATGTGGATGCTTTTCGTGGCCAATCGAACCGAAAGCTCAGTACAGTGACCTACCTAAACCCTGAATGGGATACGAGTGATGGCGGGGAGCTACTTATTTATAACGAGAAAAGCGGTCAAGTAATTGAGCAGGTCGCGCCGCATTTAGGCACACTTGTTGTTTTCCTCAGTGAGAAATTTCCCCATGAGGTATTACCCGCAACACAAGACCGATACAGTATTGCGGGTTGGTTTCGTGTAAACGAGGGGCTTTAGCTCAGGCGCGTGTTTTGGTCAGCCCCCTCGTTTTGTATTACGCGGTTTGCTTTTTGTCGCTACCCTCGTTATCTATCTTTTCCTTTTTATCCCCCAAGGCGTTAAACAACTCAACAAATTGTTGTGTCAGATTGTGTGACGGAGCGAAATAAATAAGGGGTTTGGCGACCTGGTGAGATTCGCGCATCTTCACCGAACTGCTTAAGCGTATGGGTAAAACGGGATAGCCCGCGCTATGTATCTCATCGATCAGTTGCTGTGGCAGCTTGGCGCGCGCTTGGAATTGATTCACGACCACCCCTTCGATCATCAGTTCGGGGTTGTGGTCTTCACAAATATCAAAGATCGCTTCCGAAACTTTATCTAACGATTGGCGGGAAAAGGCATCGCAGTCGAACGGGATCAATACGCGGTTACAGCCGATTAATGCAGACTTAGTGAAAAAATTAAAGGCTGGTGGCGTATCGATAAAAATTTCGTCGTAGTCTTCGTTAAGTTCATTTAGAGCATCACGCAATTTATATATTTTATAGCGCGATTCGAGTTTGTGCTCGATTTCTGGTAAACGCGGGCTAGAAGGCAGTACGTATAAATTTTCGAAGGGTGTTTGGTATACAAACTCGGTGGCTTTTTTGTTTTGTCCAAACATGCCGCCGGTTTGGTCAAGATAGTCTGCAATGGTGTCGTCGACCTCGACATCGCCAAGTAAATAATGGCTTGCATTAAACTGTGGATCTAGGTCCACGACCACTGTGCGTTTGCCTTGCTTTGCTGCCACTGCCGCAAGATTACAGGTAATGCTGGTTTTCCCAACGCCGCCTTTCTGGTTAAAAACTACTCGAATCATAACTCAGACCTTATGGTGAAATAATGCGGCCACTTTACGCCAGCGGCTTTTGCTTTGCATCTAAATATTGGCAGTAAAAGCAATTAATTGGACGGGTGTTTTTAGTGTGGTATGTAACCGCTCACTTTCTCCTTGGCGCCTGCGAGGTAAGCGGCGTCACTAGGGATTTTATTTATATTAATGAGGTGTTCTTATGGCTTTTAGTTTGATTGACGCGGGGTTTTGATGCTGCTCAAACGCCTTGTTTTCTATGACGGTGAAAGCCCGGCGGCGACATGGATTTCTTCTATACTTAAAAAACGTTCGGAATAAGTTCGCGCCACTTTGTTAACTGCCGTTTCCTTGGGATTTGAAGCCTGGGTGTGTGAGGTACGTCAACGAGGGCTGTATTTGAGTGTTTATTAAGTTTTGGTTGAGACCGTCATCATAGGAATGTAGGCAAAGAAAAGTATGAGTATTAAATTTCGTGTTTATTCGCTATTAGGTGTCTTTTTTACCGTAATCCTCGTGAATGTCATTGTGGTCAGTATGATGGCCGGTGTTCAGCATAAAAATGCAGCATTGAATACGGCTGGCGGTTTGCGGATGTTGTCTCAAAAAATCATGAAAGAAGCGCTGCTAATAAACGAAGGAGCCGGTGGCGGTGAAGATTTTGAAAAATCTAAGAAAAGATTCGAGACAAATCTAAGTGCATTAATCAATGGCAATGAGTCTATGGATATTAGTCCCGCGGATGATGAGGATCTGATATCTCAGCTTCAGAAAATTAATAGTGTATGGTCAAAATTCGAAAAAAACTTGTCAGAGGCATTGCAGCCAGGATCGTCAGTCTCCATGGTGTCCGTTTCTGCCACTTCAAATGATCTTTTGAGAGAAGCCAATCGTGCGACAGTAATGATTGAAGAATCCACGAAAAGTTTTGTCAGTGGATTGAGAAATGTCGTATTTGCGTTCGTGCTGTTTTCGATCGGCGCGGTGATCGTTGGCGTGTGGTATCTGAATCATTTTGTGGTCAGTCGAATTGTTCGGATTCAGCATGTATCGGAAGAAATTGCATCGACGAAAGATTTAAGTAAGCGTATCAATATGCAGGAAAATGATGAAATCGGTGCGACCGCGCAGGCGTTCGATAAAATGATCGATAGTTTTATGCAGTTAAATAGTGAAACGCAAGGCTTAGAAAAAGAGCTGCAAAAACAGTTGGAAATGCTAGCAATAACCACGGAGGAAAATACGTCCAGCATGGATATGCAGCGCAACGATATTATTCACGTGTCTACCGCCGTG
Source organism: Agarilytica sp. (assembly GCA_045430345.1). GTDB lineage: Bacteria > Pseudomonadota > Gammaproteobacteria > Pseudomonadales > Cellvibrionaceae > Agarilytica. The sequence continues at coordinate 311,482 of JAILXT010000003.1, forward strand.
AATGAAATGGCTTCCACCGTACAAGAGGTTGCGCGCAATACGCAAGAAGCATCCAACGTGGCAACAAGAGCCCAGGAAGAGGCCGATCACGGCAGTAAGCTGCTTGAAGAAAGCATGAAGCTGACGCACGACCTCGCGAATGAAATTCTCGGCGCAGCGGAAAATATTGAAAAACTTGCGCAGGCGTCTGACTCCATCGGCGGTATCGCGGACACGATTACGACGATTGCAGAACAAACAAATTTACTCGCGTTAAACGCGGCGATCGAGGCAGCTCGCGCGGGTGAGCAAGGGCGCGGTTTTGCGGTTGTTGCGGATGAGGTGAGAACACTGGCCAAACGCACGCAAGAAGCGACGAGTGAGATCCATAAATTAATTGCGACGCTACAGCAAACGACAGAAGCGTCTGTGGAAACAATGGAAAATAGTAAGACCCGATCAGAGCAAGGAGTTCATCAAGCGGCTAGCATGGCGGAATCGCTTACCGCCATTATTGGTTCGGTGCAAAACCTCAGTGATATTAATCATCAAATCGCTGTTGCTGCAGAAGAGCAAAGCGCGGTAGCGGACGACATCAATAACAACATTCTCAAAATCGAAAGCAAGGCTGAAAATACCTATTCTAACGCCCAAGCAACCGCGACGTACTCGCAAAACCTTGCGGCAATGGCATCGCAATTACGCGAGCGATTACTCGAATATACAATTTAACCTTAAGCGTTTTTATTGTCGGAGTTTTGGTGGCCAAGAAAGCGACATTATGTCCATAGATCAGGCCTTAGCCCAGGGATGTCCTCAATATTTTCTTATTGTGGCCGTTTAATTTTGTTATCCTCATATAAATGCTGCAGCTAAAAACGAGATAATGGCGTGGTATGTGGAATCTTGACGTATTCGTACGGTAAAAGATCTACAGGAGTCGAAAGACTTCAGCGCGAGGTAGCCAACTCAATCGCAACAAGTTGTACCCTCCTTTCGTGTTACCTCCTGTTTTAACTGACTGATAATAATAGATATTTTTGATTTTCCGGTGATCCCCTTTTACGAGATATCGCAAATGGGGCTGGTAGAATGACGATGGCAATAGCCCCAAGCGCACAAGAATCAGACCGAGAAAGTGGTTACATAACGGCTGCGTACGCCGACAGTGATCGCTTAATATTGGTTTTTGGCGTAAATATTGATCCTGATTTGCCTCCCTTGCCTTCTGATCTCTGTGTTGTGGCCGGGGATAAAAGAATAGGTGCGGCCTCCCTAGAGATACAGCTCGACAAAGAGCAAGCTGCTGTGACCTTGTTGCTGGAGGTTCCCCTTCAGAGTATTGGTGATGATAAGGCATTGGTTGTGCGCTATCGCCCCACACAATGGCTCATGTGTGTTGAGGAAACCGGGGAAGCTATCGAAGCATTTGATGAGGAAATTTTCCCGCAGCCCATCACAGAATTAGATCCTGAGCTACGTCCTAATATACAAGAGGACGCGTCGTCTCAAACCAAAGCCTCCATTTCTAAGTTGGTCGAGGCGAACATTCGTTCTGCCAGTGAATATCGTATTCAGCTTTATTTTAATGATTATTTAGATACCTCTATGCCTTTGGAGGTGAGCGATTTTCGGGCGGAGCTCCAAGATCGCTGGTTGCATATTACCAGCGCAAAATATATTAAATCCCACAGTGAAGATTGCCCTGAAATCCGTTTGGAATTATCTGAACCAATGGAGACCGGGGGCGTTGTCCAGGTTGGTTATCGCTCACCGGGTAATCGCTTAAGAACATTAGATGCGGAGCCGCTTGCGCCGTTTAGCGTATCTGCAAGGGTTGATAGAACCCTTGGACATCATATTCAGGATGACGAAGCGGAGTTGGAAAGTGTCGCGGTTACACTTAATGAGCAGGAGCCAGAACTACAAGCTGAACGCACATTAAGTGTGCCTGAGGGCGAAGACGCGGTTGATCTTATTGCAGAGCTCGATAGTGACGCGTTAGAAACCGAAGCCGACTTCGAGCCCGATAGTGTGCTTGATGAACTGGACGCGATGACCGATGAGTTGGCCTCCGACGAAACTGCAGACCGAGTAGCGCTCGAGAAGAACTCTGAGCAAAATAGCGAAGGCATCGTTGCTGATGTGGCGCTAGAGGATGACCGTGTTGAAACGGTTGAGTTGGAAGAGCCCGTTACTGATGATGCTGAGCGTGACATAAGCGATGATGTTCTCGAAAGCGACGTTATAGCAATAGATGCAAGTGATGAAAATGAACCCCTCCTCTCAATAGACGCGCCCGAGGATGAATCGGCTGACGGAGCGGAAAGTGATGAGCTGATTGAGGAGGCATTTTCAGGCGAGGAAGTTTTAGACGAGTTAGCTTCAGCAGAGGAGCAATCGGAGCCGGGCTCCGAAATAGACGGTGATATTGTCCTAGAGGAAGCGCTTCCCCCAACAGAAATCGACACAAAGTCTGTTGCAAAAGAAGTGATTGCTGGCAACCTTGAGGAAGGTGGCGCGGGTGATGCCGTTCTCGACGATGGGGAGGAAGAAGTCGATGCTTCTCATGCGGAAACAATCGCAGAGAAAGCGGCGCGCATTCAAAAAGCGTTAGAATCGAAATCCGCGTTGCCTGTAACAAAACCACCCTTGTCTCTCGCGGCGAAATTCTTTTACATCATTCCCATGGTGGTGTTCGCTTGGTTATTGATTGTTATTTTTATTTACGTGGCAACCATTGTATTTGATTTGAATTTAGGGGGTTCTGCCGAAGGGCCAGAACCTATCGTGGCATTGCCAAGTAAAGTTATGCCAAGAGAAACGTGCTCCATGCGCTCTGCGGATGGCAGTCAGTACAAGGGCCAATGTTTAAACGGAAAGCGAGAAGGCCAAGGTGTTTACACGTGGGCGACGGGCAATCGTTATGAAGGTCAATGGCACAATGGTCAGCGTCATGGCCAGGGTGTTCTGAACTACGCAACAGGTGCGGTATATCAGGGGGAATATCGTGCAGGTGTTGAGCATGGCTCGGGTAAGATGGCGTGGCCAAATGGTGCTGTGTATGAAGGCGCCTATGCGGAAGGGAAGTTCCACGGCAAGGGGCTCTATATCAGTGCGGACGGCAGTCGTTTTGAAGGCATGTTCGACAGCGGCAGTATGACGCAAGATGGCGAATGTACTTTACCGAGCGGTGAAAAAACGCCAGGACCGTGCGTCGCGAAATAATTGGTTTAATAGCGTCAAGCATCGAGGGTTTCTCTGATGACGATTCACGATAAAAATTTTCCCAATGAAAGTGAAGAATATCGTGTTGCGCGCGACAAGTTATTGCAAAAAGAAATTGAGCTACGTGAACAAATAGAATCATTAAACGAGCTGCGCCGTGTTCTCCCCTTGGGGGGAGAAATTAAAGAGAATTATGAATTTCGTCGCGTGAATGACGATACCGCTGTAAAGTTTTCTCAATTGTTTGCACCAGGAAAAGATACCCTAGTCCTTTACAGTTTTATGTTTGCGCCCGATGCGGCACACCCTTGTACTTCGTGTAATGCCATAGGGGATAGTTTTGATGGAAATATCCCTCATTTGGAAGACCGGGTAAATTTTTATATCGTTACCAAAGCCCCGGTTACCAAAATGAAAGCCTGGGCGGAAACCCGTGGTTGGCGCAATCTGCAGATGCTGTCTTCAACGTATAATTATTACAATCGCGATTATTTAGCAGAAAATGACGAAGGCTTTCAAATGCCGATGTTGAATGTGTTTGTGAAGCGTCCAGAAGGGATTTTTCATACCTATGGTACGGAGTTACTTTACACCAGGTTTGAAAAAGGCGACCCAAGGCATGTCGATATGCTGTGGCCGCTATGGAATGTCTTTGACCTTACACCTGAAGGGCGAGGCGGGCTCTGGTACCCCAAGCTCATTTATAAGCCCAGCTAGTCGGATGGATATGCCACGTTCTTTTAAAAGCGGTAGTCCGCTCCGAAAGTAATCACGGAAAACTCATCTTCATCTTTATCGAGTAGTTGGCGGTATTCCACATTAATGACCAGCTCATTCCCTACAAACCAGCCGGCACCAAGACCGTAAGAGGTACCCGATTCAGAATAGTCAGTTTCGGCTGTTGATACATCGTCGCTATCGAAGGTTTCTGCCGTTGTGTCGAGTGTGGTGTAACCAATTAAGAAGTAGAGCTTCGCTTCTTTGTTGGTGATTTCGGGGCGATAGTAAATAGACTGGTAGCTGTCTACGCCATATTCAATGGTTTCACCCGCTGATGCGCCAGACTCCTGCCGCTCATTGATGCCCTGGCCAAAGCGTAAGTCGATACCGACCCAGGGGTTATATTTGTAACCGGCGACTAGCTCTATAGCGGGTATATCGACTTTGTCGCCATTGGCAACATTCGCATCTGAAGACACATAGGCTGCATTTCCGCCAACGAAAAAGCCCTTATCCTGGTCGGCCACGGCCACCTTACAAAGGAATAATAGCGCTGCAAGGTTGAGTAATAATAATGTCTTCATCTGAGTCCTAGCCCCAATCTTCTGCTTTGATGTTACTTTTCTTGAATTAAACCACTATGCCCGTTGAAAAATAAGAGGGAATTGTGAAAAAAGCGTTGAACATCTACTTTGGGCAAAAAACATACTGTTTGAGTATGGTGAGGATTCGACCGGGAAGGGGGGAGTGGAGGTCTGGTGTGTGATGCTTAGAGCAGGAGGAAAAACATGGCCGGGAATGTTGCGAATATTCCCGGCCGCGGTAGATCGTTTACTGTGCGAAGCCTAAAACGAGCTCTTCGTTCGCTGGTTTGTTAAGTACCAGGAAGCGTTTCGCTGCTTTATATTTTTTTGTGAGCTCAACTAGCTCGCTGAAGCAAACCTGTTTCTTATCTAAAATCGATACAGTGCAGACTCTTCGCAAAGCCTGATATTCGTCAATCTGTCTCTGTGCAGATTTAAGTGTCATCTCCTCAGCATAAGAAATACTGGAAAAGAAAAAGAGTGCAAAAATGGAAATACATTTGGATGCGGTTGACATGGTTACCCCCTGAACAATCATCATGTTACCTTGCGTTACATTATACGCGGCTTTGTTACAGATGATTTCGTTTCGAAATAGAAGAAACGTGATAGCTGTCGAAAAACGAAATAAAAAAACACCGGGGCACAATTCTCTGGCGTCAAAATCTTCCGATTGGTTTTTTTAGGCGACAGTTAATCGTGTTTTGTGGTTTTTGGCGGTAATTAAATGCACATGATGACGATTTTTTGAAATGGGATGTGTGTCACGTTTTGCGCTCGTATTTTTACAGTAAGTACAACGTTTTACTTATCTATCCGTCGGTAAATTACATTTCGTGGTGTGCGTGGCTCAAAGTGTAATCCAGCCGTTAAGGGCGTTTAAGATGATGAGCGTGTGATGAATGCGATCGATGTCGTCGTTAAAGGGTTTGGCGCGCATGTGTATTTGTTGGAGGTTAGATTTGATTCTGGCCAAGTTATCTTGGTTAGAAGGAATTAGGCTGATAAAAAAGTAAACTTCACCGACCCAAGCGTTGGCTCGTTGCTCGTTTAGGTCTTCTTGCTTAAGGAAGGCACGCCCTTGAGAAATATACTGATTGAGTTTTGTGCTGAGGTGCGTCGGATATTGTATCTGCAAGGGGTTATTCGCGTTGGATTCCCCGCTGCTGGCACGCTGTGAAATAAAGGCGCTGCGTAAGTTATCAAGTTTCTGATTTTGCTCACGGAGCAATTGGGAAACACGTTGTTCTTGCTCGGTTAGCGACGCTAAGATTGCCGTGTTTCTGTTATTTGTTTTTTCATTTAGGTCTTCGAAAGCCGTCCGTATATTTGTAGCTTGTTGCGTCAACTGTGCGTTCGTATCGGATAGATCAAGACTGCTCGCTAAAATATTTTGTGTATTGCGCTTGTCTAGCTGTGTGCTGAGGTCGTGGCCGAGTTCTTGTAGCTCATCCATTAACTCGAATTTGACGAGAAGGGGCGTTACCAATGCAAGGATGGTTGCGATCATCAGTGCTATAACGGCTTGGCTAATATGTGAGATTTGTGTGCTAAACCACTCTTTAATCGCGTTGCCGAATGAGCGATTTTTCTTCTCTTCGTTGGCATATTCGCTTACGTCTTGGGTGAGCTCGAGCGCTGCACGTTTTAACGCCTCTTCAGCAATGCCTTTGCTTTTTTCTTCAGCCTCTCGCATCGTATTTTCGACGTGATCGGACGCCGCTTGTTTTTTGCTTGGGGCATCGATTAAATCCGCTTCCATTTCTGCCATTGTTCTCTCCACTCCGATACGAGGTTTTTTGGGTGCCTGAAGCGTATCAGCGAAGCAGGATATGACGCAATTTACTTTGCCGAGGATGCGGACATTGTGTCGCCTTAAGTTTTATTTGGGTTCTCGTTTTATCATTGCGCTGGGCAAGGACGCGTTAGCCCTACTTAAATAGTCATTGAACATATCCGAAATCTTGCTCTGTTTGCGGTCGACGCTAGAGGTCGATGAAGAAAATGTTCACGTGTTAATCGTTTTTTGGGTTGTTTAGTGTGAGGAATGCATCATTGATGATCAAAAAAACTAAAAACGCCACATATTGTCGTAATCTAGGCTAGACAAATATGGGCCGTTCTATAGAATGCGCCGCGTACAAACTAATAACAATAAGAACGCTACGTCGTCTGCTTTCAGTTAATTCAAAAGTTGTGTATTGAATTTCTTATTATTTTTCGTTTTAGATTGCTTGTGAGAGTAATGCGAGGCGCTCAAGTCCCTCGTTTGTCTTCAGGTTTTCTACTGTGTACTCGTGTGATGTGTTTATGTGACGTGACTTTTCATTAAGTCACGTTCACACACCCGATTTTATATGGGCACTGATACTATTTAAAAAAGATGCTATCAAAAGCAATTAAATAATGCCCAATTCAATAGAAGCGCAACGAGGAGAGTGACGTACTCATACTCACGTGTCATTGGCGCTTTCATTCCGGCCCCCAAAAGTCGCACCTAAGGGAATAGGTGCACTTTTCTTTTCCTTGCCTTCGCTCATGATCATATGACACTGCTCATGCGTTAGTTAGGTGTTTAGATTACGCTACTATGGCCTGTCGTGTTGCCAACTTCCGATGCCTATTTATGGCGGGTGCACGGGACCCCTTTGAGCGCTCGGAAATGGACATTTTGGGGCGTGGCGTATCACCCCTGAGATCCCTAGGGTTTTAGCGCTCCACAGGCCGGTTTCCGCCAGCAAAAAGCTGTGTAGAAGCTAAGCTTAGACATACCTGTCGTGAATCTAAGCTTATTTGTAGGAGCCCGGCGACTCTTGGCTGAAATCGATACCGAAGATACTGAAAATGGTGATATAACGCCGTTTCAAAGCGCTGCGCGGTCAACCCGGCGCAATGTGTTCGTCATGAACGCTGTTCTCGTGTGTATTGTGTTGGCTTTGATCGTCTGGGCGTTGAACACCATTGATTCGCAAGTCCGTGAGGATGCGAGAAAATCCTTAGAAACGGTTATCCACGCGACTCAAGAAGGCCTGCACCTGTGGGCTGATGCCGAGAGTTTGAGCTTACAAGGCTTGAGTGAAGATCCCCTGTTGAGGCGTGCGGTTCAGGGCCAGCTCGACAACTATCGGCAACGTAAAGTACTTAAGGATGCCCCAGAGCTGAAAGAGCTGCGAGACCTCTTTCCCAGAGCGCAAAAACTGGCCGGTCACCAAGGTTTTTTCGTGATTGCGCCGGACGGTATTAGTGTCGCCTCTATGCGGGATGGCAATATCGGCACGAGCAATCTTATATACCAGCATTCCCCTGAGTTATTTGAGCGTGCCTTAGCGGGGGAGGTGGTACTTATCCCGCCTATACCGTCGGATGTCCCCATCCGCAATGCTAAAAATATTAGTGGGATGCATGTGCCACCGACGATGTTTTTTCTGGCACCTATCAGCGATGAATTTGGGAATGTTATTGCGTTGATTGCCGCGCGTGTTGATCCTCATGATATGTTCAGCCGCTTAGTGGGCTTAGGGCGCATAGGAAACACGGGTGAAACCTATTTGTTTAACGAAGAAGGTTTGCTGCTTACGGAGAGCCGTTTCACAGAGGAGCTAACCACGGTGGGTCTAATCGCCGCTAATACGCAAAGTATCCTCTCTATCAATATACGCGACCCCCTCGTAAATTTACTGGAAGGCGGCAAAGTACCCGGTTCTCCTAGGAGTTTGCGCCTTACTCGTATGGCCGAAAGTGCCATTGCGGGAGAGGCGTGGTTCGATGTGGATGGCTATAGAGATTATCGCGGTGTGCGCGTTGTGGGGATATGGCGCTGGGATGACCGTTTAGGGATGGGTATTACGACGGAGGTCGATCTGACTGAGATTATGGCCTCGTACTATCGAGCACGTATGGCCTTGGTCATGATTCTCGGGCTAATTCTCCTTGTTGCGGTGTCGTTTTCTTTTGTAACGTTAAAAATGACATCGCGTGCGAACGGTGCGTTGTTGCGCGCTAGAAATGAATTGGAAGACCGGGTCGTGCAGCGAACGCAAGACCTCGTGTTGAGCGAGCAGCGGCTTCAATCGGTGATCGATAATGTGCCCGTGGTGGTGTTTTTAAAAGACCGCGCCGGCAAGTACCTATTAACCAATGATAAGTATGAAGTGTTAACGGGTGTGCCGTGTGCCGATGTTCTAGGTAAAACTGACGCCGAACTTTACCCCCCCGACATGGCAAAAGCATTTGCCAACTTGGATGACGAAGTGATGTTGTCGGGCGGCGTTGTAGAATTTGAAGAGAAATCACCGCATCCGGATGGCAGCCTACATGATTACTGGTCCAGCAAAACCCCTATAAAAAATACCGAAGGTGAGGTTGTGGGTTTGCTGGGTGTCGCGTTGGATATTACCGAACGTAAGCGTGCCGAGTCTGTGTTAAAAGAAACAAAAGATGTGCTGACTTACACCGAGGCCCGTTGGCGGGCGATATTGGATAATCTAGGCGATGCCGTTATTACCATTAATCAGTTCGGGCATATTCAAACATTTAGTCGCGCAGCGAGTGATATTTTTGGATATAGCCCCAAAGAGATGATGGGGAAAAACGTTAAAGATCTCATGCCTTCACATATCGCGATGGTGCACAATAATTATTTACAGCGTTACTTTGAAGAAGGAAAGGCAAAAGTCATTAGCCGCAATCGTGAGCTGACAGGACGTAAGAAAAACGGCGATGAATTCCCAATTGAATTGACTGTATCGCCGGTCATTTTTCATGGTGAGAAAATTTTTATCGGTATTCTTCGTGATATTACTGAACGAAGAAAAATGGAAATTGAAATTCTTTCCGCAAAAGATACAGCGGAAGACGCCAATAAAGCGAAAAGTGAATTTCTCGCGAGTATGAGTCATGAGATTAGAACCCCGATGAATGGGGTGCTCGGAATGTTAGGCCTGTTGGCGAAAACTTCATTAAGTGACGATCAAAGTCGAAAGCTGGGCGTTGCAAAAAATAGTGCCCAAGCGTTGTTGGCGCTTATCAACGATATTCTCGATTTTTCGAAAGTCGAAGCCGGCAAGCTTGACTTAGAAGAAGTGGACTTTAATCTCAGGGAGCAGCTCGAAGATATTTCGCAGACGATGGCTTACAAAGCCTACGAAAAAGGCTTGGAGTTTAATTTAGATGTGAGCGGGATAACCGAATCACGTGTGTTGGGGGATCCCAGTCGTTTGCGTCAGATACTGATCAACTTAATTGGCAACGCCATTAAGTTCACCAGTGCTGGCGAAATATTGGTGCGCGCATCGCTATCAAAAATAACCGAAGATTCGTTTAAACTGAAATGCGAGGTGATTGATACGGGTATTGGTATTCCCGACGATAAAATAGGTGGCTTGTTTGAAAGCTTTACGCAAGTCGATAGCTCGGTGACGCGGAAGTTCGGCGGCACAGGTTTGGGGCTCGCTATATGTAAAAAACTTGCGGAGTTAATGGGCGGCGGTGTGTATGTGACAAGCGAGCAGGGCGCCGGTAGTAATTTCTCCTTTGATGTTCGCTTCGGTATGAGTCAAGGCTCGTTCCGTGTAGCGCCAAGAGCTGATGTTACTAAATTAAAAGTACTGATTGTGGATGATAATAAAACGAACCGGGATATCTTCAATGCGCAATTAACGCAATGGGGTGTCAGTGTCGAAGAGGTAGATGGTGCAGAGAATGCGTTGATCGCTTTGGAAAAAAACCTAAACACCCAACCGTTCGATTTGGCCCTTGTCGATCGATCTATGCCAGATAAAGATGGCGTTGAACTGGCGCGCAAGGTACGTAAAGACCCTCGCTTTAATAATACTAAGCTGTTAATGATGAGTTCGCTTTCTGTTGATGATTTAGATGATCTTAAGGCGATAGGGTTTGCCGCGTACTTTACTAAACCCGTAGCGACTTCCGACTTATTTGATGCTTTGGCGATCTGTGCTGGTGATGGTGATGTATCCAATAAAGACAATATATTGCTAACAAAAACACGCCTGATGGGAATGCATGAAGGGGCGGCTTCCGACGCGGAGAGCTATTATCGTTGGCCGCGAGATACTCGGATTTTATTAGTCGAAGACAATCAGGTAAATCAATATGTTGCGCAAGAACTGCTACAGGAAGTAGGGCTCGATTGTGATGTTGCCGGGAACGGTGTAGAAGCCATCGAAAGTTTAAAATCGGCACCAGAGGACGCGCCTTATACTGTCGTGCTTATGGACTGCCAAATGCCCGAAATGGACGGCTACGAAGCAACGCGATGTATTCGGTCTGGCGTCGTGTCTGAAGCGTATCGTAAAATTCCTATTATCGCGATGACGGCGAATGCGATGCAGGGGGATAAGGAGAAATGTTTTGCCGCAGGTATGGATGCGTACTTATCAAAACCTCTCGATACGACGACAATGCTTGAGACGTTTAAAGAATGGATCGGTGGCAACACTCAAACGTTGCCGAGTGAACAGGATGCGAAAAAAATAGATAATACTGATGCTTCTGTTGGCGTAATGCCGCCGGTGGACGAAGTGATTTCTTCTGACTCGCCTGTAGATGGGGTCCCAGACAACGCGCCAGAGGTGAAAAAAGTGTCGAAGACAAATGTGAGCACCTTAGTCATACCAGACGATTTAGAGACAATTGATTTCGAACATAAAAAACCCAGTATTGCGCGCAAGCCTGCCGCGTATCTCAAATTGCTGGGTTTGTATAAGGACAATAATCACGCGTTCCCAGAGCAGCTGCAGTCTGCTTTTGATCAGGGTGATGATGATCGTATCAAACATCTAGTGCATGCAATTAAGGGCTCAAGTGGCAACATGGGCATGATGTCGGTATATGATTACGCGAAGCAAATTGAAGAGGAGTATGTCGATGATGGACGTTTTGATGCGAATCAAATAGCACACCTGGTCACCTTGGTTGAGTCCTCCTTTGACGACGCGCAATCGTTTTTAGATTTAAATACGTAACACTTAATCGCGGTCAAAAAAGTTCGATATCGGATTGGTAGTCCATGCCTTCGTCGGGCTTGTGTGCCAGAGTTTCTACAATGATTTTACTTTGTTGTTGTGTCAGTTTCTCAAGAAGGTCGACGAGATCGTTGAGTATTTTATCTGTTTGATTATGTTCTTGTAAAATTATGTGAAGTTTCTTTGATGTGCTTTCTACAAGCGCTAGGATTTTATCTTCATCAGCTTCATCCATGTTCATTTTTTCGATATCCATTTCCATCGTTGACGAAAGTTCGTTCATGATGGTTTCTACGATTTCGAGATTACGTTGAAAGTCATCTTGTACGGTATCTAAGGTCAGTTGAGCCGCTTCTACCGACGAGGTGAGTGACGCGCAATGCGCGGTCAATGCACCTTCAGCATCGAGCATACGCACTTTGGCATCGGTCGCACCGAGTACAAAGGGGATGGTATCTTTTAAGCGACCGTAGCGCTCTCGGTTATCGATCGGCATGTTTTTTACAAGTAACGATACTTGAGGATAATTTGTAAGGGTGCGGCAACCGAAATCAACAAAGCGATCTGCGCTATGGAGCCGTTGAATTAAATCTCGTTCGATTGGCGCCGTATTTTCACCGTTGGACGAGTAAAAGTAGTTGCCACGGCGTACCTGAAACATCACGACCGCATTGAGATCCAGATCGCGACAAAACTGTGTGAGCAATTGGGCGAGGTTTTCAAATTCTGCGACTTCGTAACTCTGCTCGACATAGCGTACGGCTTTGCCGAGTTCAGATGTTGTGGCAAGTGCCTCCATGGCCGTTTTTTCTGCAGAAACAGCGGTGTCTTTTAGAGCCTTCGCTTTCTGTGATTGTTTTGCAATCGCGTTTAATTTCGCTTTGACTTCTTCAATCGGGCTGTCTTTGTGGAAAAAATCTACCGCGCCCACTTCATATCCGAGCATGCGTTCGCGCAGAGAGTCTTTTTCGGAATAAAAAATAATAGGCGTTTCAGATGTTTTGGCATCTTGCTTAAATTCATCACACACTTCATAACCATTTCTGAGCGCTAAATTAACATCGATGATGATGACGTTGGGCTCCCAGTCATAGCTTTTTAATAACGCTTGCTCTAGGTTTTGGCTGACGTGAGTGGTGAATTCTTTGTTGAAGTTGTTTGCCAGTTGGTCTCCGATTGTTTGTGTGTCTTCAATAATGAGGACTTTACTGTTCGGTTGCATATGGCTTCTCTTCTGGCCTTGCGTATCGCGATAAATGGCAGGGCTTCTTACGTCGAATGTAACGGGAGCGTCGGTCTAGTTAATGACGACCTCTATATACTATAGCCTAGACTTTGGGGTGCCTTTAATTGAACGTTGTGGAAGGGGGCGCCATATATTCTCGGAGATTATGTGGCGCAGCTGCTCTGGCATGGGAGGTACTATTTTTCCAGTACTAACGACTCCGCTTCAAAACCTTGGTAGTTCATATTGCTGTTTGGGCGATGAATAAAGAAGCCTTGGAAGTAACGAATATCCATGTCCCAAAAGTGGGCGAAAGTTTTTGCGTCCTCTACTAAGCCTGCGATTATTTCGCCCTTACCTTTGATCGCCTCTTGCACATCTTCGATATGTTTTCTGCATATGGTGATATTGGCGTTTTCCGATGTAAGGCTTGGGTCCAATTTTACAAAATCGATTCGGTTGAGTTGATTGATCGCGTCGACACTGCGTTCTGTTGCTTCGCAGTGCTCAATAATAAATCCACAACCAGCCGTATGAAATGCTTCGATCAGATGATTTGCCAGGGTGATATCGCTCAGTACCGCTTTTTCACTGATGGAGAAGTAGATACGATTAACACCTCTCAAACGCGAGTTACTGACGATGTTGAAGATGAAGGGCATAAGCCGATCAACTTGTTTTAAGTCGGGAGATAGTTTGATCACAATTGAATATTCAGCTGCGCCGCGACCACTGGTGGTTTCAAGTGAGCGGAATGCATTTTCGATTACCCAGCGATCGAGATGATAGCTCCCTTCCGTAATGGCATCGTCAATAAAGGGGATAAACTTCTCCGGGCTATAAACTTCTCCATCTTCATCGACAAGTCGCACGAGGGCTTCAAACATTTGCTCATCGCCATCGGGTTTTACGATTGACTGGAAGGCGAGTTGAAATGAATGAGCCTTTAGGGCCTGAAATACTTTTTCTGAAGGTGTGTTGGAATGCTTGTGCATCGCAGCCCAGTGAAGTTGATCTCCGCCTGCATTACTGGCAGAAATACAGGCATTTTCAACCAGTTGAATTGTCTCTTCCATTACTGCAGGAATAGTGCCGTCTAGTCGTGTAACACCAATGCTTAGGCTAACGTAGTTTAGGCTGGGGTCTGAGAGAAATTTCTGAGCTTTGAATTCTTTCTGAAATTTATTAAAGAGTACATCTGGGTCATCTTTAAATTCATCATCCACTAAGAGTAAGTACGCGTGTTCGCCAAATTTGCAGCCGCGTCCTTTTATGAGCTTATGGTGTGAGAAGTAATTTTCCACGCGGTCTTCCAATTTCATTAAAGCGAGACTGCCGTGGTTTTCTTTAATTTGGGGGATGTTATCTATAGAAGCAAGCATCAAATAATGATTCTTGTCGATGTTTTCCTTGTAGACGCGGTCTTCTAGTGAGCTTTGTAAGCTCGACAAAAAATAATCACGATTTTCAAGGTGGCTATCGCTGGTACGCTTACTGATTTTTTCAAATTTATCTTTAATTTTTTTCGCTTTCGCAGAAATCTCATTGAGGGCGTTGGTGAGTTCATCGATCTCCACGGGCTTTTCTAAAAAAGCATTGCCGAATATGCCCATCAAGCCTTTACGTTGCATCGCCTCTTCCGCGGCGGACATAAATACAATGGGGATCTTCATATAGCGTGGGTCGCCCCGGAGAATTTCCGCGGCTTCCAGGCCATTGCAGCCGGGCATCATATAGTCCAGCGTGATGACGTCGGGTTTAAAACTATCGGTTGCTTCTAATAGCTCGATAGGGTCATTGACCGCTTTAACAATAAAGCCTTCTTCCCCTAATGCGGTTTCATAATATTCAGTGAGCATGGGGTCATCATCTACCACAAGCACACGTAGGCGTGCCTCAGAACGCTTCGCGAGAATATTGTTTACGGTGGAGGTAAGCTCCTCTTCATCCACGGGTTTTGTAATATAGGCTTTGATTCCAGCGCGAAGGGCGATTAACCGTGTGGCGAGATCCGCCTGTTCCGATAGCATAATGACGGGAATATCGATGGGGTTATTCGACAAAAAGTCCTCTACGGAGATCGCACTGGCGAGTGGGCAGTTAGGGAGCAATAAATCGACGAGCACGATATCGAATTTGTGTTCGGCCATATCTTCTTTGAGTAATGCGGGGTCGTCGTATATTTCGACTGCGTAGTGGGCCTCTTCCAATATGTATTTGATATTGAGCGCGACTTCTTCGGCACTTTCTAATAAGCCAATGGTTGCTTTTGCTTCTTTGTTTTTAGCTTTATCGTGACTTGTATGCCCGGTATGGAGGGTCACAACATTGTCGGGTTTCAGGGAGAAGATACTGGTTTTAACGCTGTCCATGATTTGTAGGACGAGACGGTCGTCGTTTGCGTCCAGGTGTCCTTTGTTAATGATCCAGCGAAGTCGTAAGACAAGTTCTTTCGCGCCGTCGGCGATCTCTGTGAGTTTTTGGTGAGAGGCAAGGCAAGAGACTTCAAGGCATTCACGTACAAGGTTTTCAATTGCTTGGGAGTCCCACTGGTTTTGAGTGCAACGGTTCCAGCCGGAATATAGAATCTGATATGACTGCTCTAAGTTACTGATAACTCGAGATTTTTCTTCTTTTGGTAGGTTTTCTAGCAATCCGCTTGGCATATGTCACCTAGTTATTAACGCAGTTTATAATGCATGTGCTATGGCGCACATTTCAACCTTGTAGATCCATTATAGAGTGATCGGCGCCTGGTTCAACATCGTTTTGATCGATTTTTAGACGGATTGGGACTATCAATCGTTCGTTTAAAGAACCAATCAAATCGATTTGGCGCTAAATAGTGGTTGGTGGCACTCTATGGTCTTTTTTGTGTGGGTAGTAGTGCTGGGCAGACGCTAGCGGGGTGTGCGTTAGCGACTAGGGCGCGTCTTTATAACCTGCGGTATCTTCCAGTCTCATAGTGCTTCGGACAAAGATGCCATTCGCGCGTGCAATCTCTTCTTCATCTTCGTCATACACCACGGCCTCGGCAATAAATTGTGTACGGTTAAAGTGTACGACTTCACCTATGGCCGTCATTTTTCCTTGGGAAATCGGGCGTGTAAGGTAGGTGGTGAACGACGAGGTGAGCACAAAAAACTGGGGTTCAAGAGAGTTGACGGCAAACCAGGCAGCATCGTCGAGCATTTTGAAGTACACCGCCCCATGTACCGCGTGCGCAGCATGAAAAAACTTCTCTTCTACCATCATATCAATCGTTGAATACCCTTCTTCGACCACCAATGTGGGGTTAAAAAAGGTATTGATAGGGGAGGAGTCGTACATACGCTCTAGGCGTCGGTAATGGTCTTCATTGCTCATACAGGAGACGTTCTTTACGTGATAGTTGAGTCCGAGGACAAATTGTAGCACTTTGTTTCAAGGGAAAAGCAGCGGAGGATAAATCTCTGCTAGTCTTAGTGGGCTTAAGCCGTTCCTCGATTCCTTGCTATATTCTGCGTGGCGTTCATCGTTTTGATTCACGTCGCGCGAAGGTGTAAATAATATTGCCATGATGTCTACCATGATACCGGCGCCTGACAGTCAAGCCGCTTTCTTCATCGACAGTCACTGCCATTTTGATTTCTCTGATTTTGATGGCGAGCGCGAGAAAGTTTGGCAAGAAAGCCTCCGCCGTGGAGTGGTCGCGATGGTGATGCCCGGTGTCGCGGTGGAACAATGGGCGCGCGCGAAAAAAATAGCCAAAAAATTTAACGCTATTTATTTCAGCGCGGGGATCCATCCGTGGTGGATTGCGCAGTTGTGTAAATCAAGCGGTGAGTTAGAAGCGCTTCTTCCTCAGTTGCGCGAAAAACACATAAAAATGCTGAAGTCGAAAAAGTGCATAGCCGTGGGGGAATGCGGTTTGGATAAAATGATCCAGGTTCCTGCGGAATGTCAGTACGAGGTGTTTGATTACCAAGTACAATTGGCGGCGGCATACAATAAACCCTTAATTGTGCATTCACGCAAAGCGCATAATGAAGTGATGCATCATATTGATCGAGTGTCTTTATCTCGTGGGGGTGTTATACATGCCTTTAGCGGTAGCGAGGCATTAGCCAAGCAATATATCGATCGTGGATTCTATATCGGTGTAGGTGGTACGATTACCTATGATCGCGCTAAAAAAACAAGGGACGCGATTAAGGCGATTCCGCTCAGCTCAATTGTTTTAGAAACGGATGCACCTGATATGCCTCTTCAAGGTAAACAGGGGCAACGTAATAGTTCTGAGTTTGTGCCTGATATCGCACAGGTGATAGCGGATATTAAAGGCGAGACGCTCCAAGGTGTTGCGCAACAGACAACAGAAAATGCCTGCCGTTTATTTGGTTTAGACCCTGCAGGGTTTGCAGCGTAATCGTTTTTTGATGGCTTAATTATGGCGAACGATAATATCTTTTTTGAGAAGGTATCGTTCAATGCCTTTATTTGCGGCCATAAAACCAAAGCCGCCGGTGACCATCACAGAAGAGCCGAAGCCGCCGGCGCAATCTAGTCGTACGCCATTTTCCATCGCTTGCTTATCCATGCACACGCTGCCGTCAGGTTTTGGGTAAACCATTTGCTCCGTGGAATATACGGCATCAATCCGAAATTTTCGGTTTTTATTTCGCGAGAAATTGTGATGACGATAAAGTTGTGTGCGCACCTTCGCCAGCATCGGGTCGCTTTCGGTATGCCCTAAATCACCTGCGGTAATTTTTCGTGGATCGACCTTGCCGCCTGATGAGCCAGAAACAATAAGTCGAATTTTTCGCGCGCTACAGTAAGCGACCAGTGCCGCTTTGAGGTGGGCGGCGTCGGTCGCATCGATCACGACATCAATATTCGGATCGATGATGTCGTTCATATTATGTTTGGAAAGAAAGTCTTCAACGCTGTGAAGTGTTAATTCGGGATTTATGTCACGCAAACGCTCGCTAATAACCGTATTTTTGGGGCGGCCAACATTGGAGTTAAGGGCATGGCTTTGGCGATTGGTGTTGGTAACGCAGACATCATCAAGCTCGACGACGGTGAGTTCGCCGATACCACTGCGGGCGAGTGCTTCGGCAGCCCAAGTGCCGACACCGCCAAGCCCTATTACGGCGAAGTGCGCCTGAGACAGCGCCTCTAGCGCGTCTTGGCCATAGAGTCGTGCTACACCGCCAAAGCGAGATAAGTAGGATTCTGTGAGCGTCGGTGTGGTCATGATGAAAGGGGGAAGAGTGAAGGGCTGGCACGAAGATCACGCCAGCCCATTAAACGGCTTTGTACTAGTCTGAACGTTTGTTCGCTTTTTTCTTTTTGTTACGCTTTTCGCCGGACTTTTTTTTGTCACTTGGTTTTTCTGAGCGTTTACGCGGTGGACGCTGCCCTTCTTTTACCTGAGTGATTTGCATGGGTTTTTGACAAACCCGCACCGTGCGAAGCGTGTTGAATACTTCTTTTGGCATACCGCTGGGTAGGTCAACAAAACTGAAATCGTCTTGAATACGGATTTGGCCGATGTATTGGCTTTCGATACCTGCCTCATTGGCGATGGCGCCGACGATATTGCCGGGGGTAACTTTATCGCTATGGCCGACCTCAATACGGTAAGTATCCATATCGACTTTGTCGTCGCGTTTGCCGCTAGCGCGTTCGCCACGAGGTTTATCATTGGTATTTCGCTCGCGCGGCTCTCTGCGATCTGAACGCTCAGATCGTTCGAATTTTGGTGACGTATCTTCAATAAATATTGGGCTAGTGCCTTCACTCAGAACAGCGAACGCCGAGGCGATGTCCATTGGGTCTACGTCGTTTTCTTCTTGGTATTCGTTGAGTAGTTGGCGATAAAAATCGAGATCACCTTTTTCTAGTGTTTCAGTAATACGTTGTTTAAAACGTACAACACGTTGCTGGTTAATATCTGAAATACTCGGTACGCGCATTTGCTCGATTTTTTTACCAGTCGATTTTTCAATTGCGCGGAGCATGCGTAGCTCACGTTTAGCCACAAATAAAATCGCCTCGCCTTCACGGCCTGCGCGGCCGGTACGACCGATGCGGTGAACGTAGGCTTCCGTATCGTAAGGAATATCGTAGTTTAATACGTGGCTGATACGTTCAACATCTAAGCCGCGCGCAGCAACATCCGTGGCGATAAGAATATCGATACGGCCTTTTTTCAAGCGGTCAACGGTGAGTTCACGAATGTTCTGAGAAATATCCCCATTGAGTGCCGCGCAACTGTAGCCGCGCGCTTCGAGTTTTTCGGCAAGCTCAACCGTCGCAGTTTTGGTGCGCACAAAGATGATCATCGCATCGAAGGGTTCGATTTCGAGGATGCGGGTCAAGGCATCGAGTTTTCTCAAACCACCCACAGGCCAGTAGCGCTGACGAATCGTTTCGGCGGTTGTGGTCGATACCTTGATTTTGATATGTACGGGGTCGGTTAAATACGTATTGGCCACTTTGGCGATTTCGCGTGGCATCGTCGCGGAAAAGAGCGCGATTTGGCGGTCGGGGGGTGTTTGGCCCATCACCCACTCTACGTCGTCAATAAAGCCCATTCGCAACATCTCATCGGCTTCATCTAGGACAAGGTGTTTTAGTTTGTCGAGCTTTAGCGTGCCTTTCCGCATGTGGTCCATTACACGGCCAGGCGTGCCCACAATGACATGTACACCACGTTTTAGTGCACGAATTTGGCCTTCGTAGCTTTGGCCGCCGTATATAGGCAGTACGTGAAAGCCTGATAGTTTGTTCGCGTAGGTTTGAAAGGCTTCTGCTACCTGAATCGCGAGTTCGCGGGTTGGCGCGAGGACCAGCACCTGGGGTGACTTTTCGCGGAGGCTGATTTTTTGCAATATCGGTAGCGCAAATGCGGCAGTTTTACCGGTACCTGTTTGCGCTTGCCCCAATAGATCACGCCCTTCTAAAAGCGGTGGGATACTTTCCGCTTGGATGGGGGAAGGCGTTTCGTAGCCCACTGATTTTATGGACTTCAGGATATTTTCGTTAAGCCCCAATGAATCAAATGTAGTGGGGGTGTCTGTCATGGCGATATCCTTGGTGGGGCAAAAAAAGAGGGAGGCGAACAAAATTTAAACAGTTGCCGGGGCGCGCGATTATACATGGATTTGGCTAAAACGCGAGGGTTTTGGCCGTCAAGCCGTTGAATTACGGGGCTGATACGGGTTTTCTAAGCCTGATTACCGCTCGTTTTACCATGAGGCTGTGGCTTTAGCGGCTAACCGTGACCTTTATAATCGGAAATTTATGCGTGCCGAAGAACACCGTTTGCGTGAGCAGTTCACCACCTGTGAGCGTCGCTTTCAGGTTTTTGGCGGTGCTTCGTGAGCCATCGGCATAGGTGGCGATAACATGCGCGTTCTTGAGTATCCGCTGCCCTGAGGCATTGTTTTTAACGGTAATGAGGGCCCAGCGTTCGCCTAGGTTGTTACTGAGGCGGGATGTCTCAATGATTTGGAAATCGTTTTTGTCGGGTTCCAGCGGGTTCAGGTCATTAAATTCCTGATGCTGAATCGCCGAACTCGGTTGGTCAAAAAAGAGGGTTTTATCTCCGGCTTCATAGCTATCTGCAAAAGTAAGCGTGCTGAACGTTATGAGTAGGCCTGCGAGTATTAATCTTTTCATCTGATAATTTGCCGTAAGTGTATGATTGTTAGAGGGGCGGTTCTGGAATATGTTCCGCGTACGTTCGCTGAGATCGTGTGTCGTTTTTGCGGTGTTTTATAGTATCGTGTGCCTCGTTTAGTTCGATTATTCCCTGGAGTCCATTCGTGGCTGAAAAACAAGTTAATGTAAGTATCTGGGTGGATGCCGATGCATGCCCGAACCCGATTAAAGAGATTCTTTTTCGTGCCGCGACCCGCATCAAAATTCCGCTGACGCTGGTGGCGAACTCTGGTCTAAATACCCCGCCCTCAGAATTTATTCGTTCCGTTCAAGTGCCGGCAGGTTTCGATGTGGCAGATAACTATATTGTGCAGGAAGTCTCGGCGGGGGATCTTGTGATTACGGCTGATATTCCTTTGGCATCCGAAGCGATTGAAAAAGACGCGTATGTGATAAATGTGCGGGGCGAAAAGTACACGAAGAATAATATTCAACAACGCTTAACGATGCGCAATTTTATGGAAGAAATGCGAAGTACAGGCGAACATATGGGTGGGCCTAAACCCTTTTCTCATGCGGACCGGCAGGCATTTGCGAATGCGTTGGACGGTTGGTTGGCTAGGTTAAGGTAGGCTTGGGAGCTATTGTTCAGACAGCGATAACCCGTTCCAGGAGTATGTCTTTTTATCGTAATGAGCTGCATTTTTCTTGGTGTTTGTGTGTATGGTCTTAGTTGATGCGTCTAGAGAAAATATACTGTAGTTACCAATGTAGTGAAATTCTTTCTGGTTAGTATCGTAAACCCAGTAGTCTAGATATAGGTTGGAAGTGCCAAAGGACGTAGTGATGCCAATATCGAGTGCGCCGTCAAAATTAATATCCTCTATACGGATAAAACCAATATCGCCGTCTAACATGCTGACCTGATCTGATATGGCCAGTGAGTGGGACTTGTTTTCTAGTGTTGCCGTGAGTTGAGACAATAGATATTCATCGTCCTCAACTTTTTTAGTCTCTAGGTGAATACGCATACCATCTAAATGGCATGTTTGAGGTTTATTTATAGATATTTCGCATTGTATGGCCGCGTTGCTTCTTATATTAGAGGCTTCAGAGCACGCGGTTCCAAAAAGAAGGAAAACTAGATATAGATATTTTACCATTATGAAGGTTCGCTATTTTAGGGTGTTAAAAAGAATTTGGCTCGGATTAGATATTCTTGTCGGTCTTTAATCCCGTTATAGCCACCATTAATGCGTCTAGTGATCGCATTCAAATTGTCTTTGTCTGCATAGCGATTTAGTTTTCGACTATTCCAAAACCATAAGCTTACGTCTAAAGCGTATTTGGGTGTATTTGCTATTAGGTTTTCGTTGCCTGACTTCAAGAAATCAATACTAATGCTTTTTCCATATTTGTCGTAATTATCTCTTCCTGTTAGCTGGATAAGTCCGCGTCCTTTAAATCTTACCCCGTCACCTTTTTGGATGTTTCCCAGATCTTTTCGTCCTTCATACGCAGAGCCACTTGCAATTTCTTCGGTATACCTAAGTGAGAGGCTTTCATGGCCTATTTGAGCTAAAAAATGCGAAATTCTTAAAGGCGTATTGAGCTGATAGCGATTAAACGCGGTTTTAAGTAAGGGGAAGAAGCGTTGAACTTGAGAACTAGATCCATGTCCCATAATGGCAGAAAAGGCTTCTTGAGACAGCCCTTTTGTTATCGATGATCTTAGCTTGCTCAGCGTTTTCCCGTTTGGATCTACGCGGCCGTCGGGGTTGGACAATTTAACGATATTCTTTTGGAACAGAAGAATAGCATCAGTCGTTTTCTTTCCGATTTTTCCGTCAACACTTAGCTTTGGGTTTAATTTGAAAGAGGGGGCGTTTGATAGGCTCAAAGCAGCCTGTATCATTTTTACATCGACATTATCATTCTTCCCGTTTTTCCCTACGCTGCTGATAATGCCCATATTCTTTTCCTGAAGTGATGTTGTATTGGTCGATTATACGGATATTTGGTTATGACAAAAAGCGACACGTCTCCCAAAAGATAACCTAAAACGTCTATATTTCTTAGGTTAAAATTGGCGGCGGGTCAGTTTTTGATGGGGCTTCGCGTGGATCAGTTAAGTGGGTTTTTATGCGTTAATCCTCTAGATCTAGAAGCATTGATAAAAAAACGATCGTAGTGAATGGTGCGCCACTGGGGTATGCTTTCTCATATTGACGTTTGATTCACCTTGTTAGGGTTTTGAGCGTTGAGCCAAAGGCAAACCCTTGGTAACAAGGGGGCGCAAAGCCAGTGCCCAGGTTGTGTTATTGGTAAGTATTACGCCATCTTCCTGGGTCGAACGGTTACCAAATAGCTTGGGGATTGGTGTTGCTAGGAGCGCTGCAGTCTATTCCTTTTCATGGTTGTGACATTTTATGGTGTTAACGTCTGTCGCGCGTTTTGTATCAGAGTCGCCCTACCTTCAGCGAGCCGCTGACATCCTGAAATCACATCCTTTTTGTGGGCAAAAAACGTTTGCCTTCGTTCTGCTGTTTATTGTAATGAGTGTTTTGATGGGGACGGTTGCGTGGTCTTCCGCTGTGGTGATGTTCAGTGGTGAAGAGGATGTACAGTCCTCGCCATTTGTTAGTTTTGACCTCTATGATGCGCAAGCGTTTTGTGGCGCGCAGATGGAGGCCAAATTGGGTGAAACGTTGTTGCGCTACCATGTGGACGAACATTCATCTCGGTTGGATAAAGGAAAAGGCATTTACCGGGTATACCTCAAGGCAGATGTGGGCGAGTTAACAAAGTATGATGAAATTAATGTGCATTGTTTTGTCGATCAATGGGCTGCGGATCTGAATTATTATCGGCAATTTAACCCTTCGTTGAAGATGGTTAAATCTTCAGACATCAAATTTTTCTGACACTCACGCCAGCGCCTTGAAATAGAGGCGTTTTAGTTTAAGTGATACCATTTGCCAAAATTAGATAATAAAAAGGCATTTGGTATGAGTCATTCCGCCTCTTGGGTCACGCGCGCACTCGACAACATTGAAAAACATGGCAATCGTTTACCCGACCCTGCGGTTATTTTCGTCTTTAGTTTGGTTGTTGTGTGGGTGTTATCTGCGCTGTTTTCCCAGTTAACGTTTTCGGCGATTGACCCGCGTACGGGGCAGGCGATTGAAATTGTTAATTTATTGACGGGTGATCGTTTGGCGGATTTTCTTGCCCGTATGGTGTCGATATTTTCGGGCTTTACGCCACTCGGTGTTGTATTGGTGGCGATGCTGGGTGTCGGGGTTGCGGAGCATTCTGGGTTTATTAATGCACTCATAAAACGTTTGATGGATGCGACCCCTAAGTATTTGTTAACGCCCTCTATCGTGTTGATCGCGATTGTGAGTCATACGGCTACCGACGCGGGGTATGTTCTCGTGATTCCGCTCGCGGGTGCGATTTACTATGCGGCCGGTCGTCATCCATTGGCCGGTATTGCGGCTGCGTTTGCTGGGGTGAGTGGCGGCTTTAGCGCGAACTTTATTCCGTCGGCGATTGATCCTTTGCTCCAAAGTTTTACGCAGAGTGCCGCGCAGATTATTGATCCCGCTATACAGGTGAACCCGCTTAATAATTGGGGGTTTACCTCGCTTTCGTGTTTGTTGATCGTAGCGATTGGTTGGTATGTGACGGATAAGCTCATTGAGCCGCGATTACAAAATACAGAAATTGATGGCAATGAAGATACACTTCCCGTTATTGCGGACTTAAATGCGCAGGAGTCTCGCGCGATGAAGGTGGCGCTTGTTGTGTTGGTTCTGTGCGTTGTGTCATTGGTCTTGATATTGCTCCCAGAAAATTCGCCCTTTAGAGATCAGCATGGTGCGCTGGCGTCGTATAAGGCGCCGATTATGAGAGCGATTGTACCGCTGATATTTTTACTGTTTGTGGTGCCGGGAATTGTTTATGGCTTTATGGCGGGCGTATATAAAAGCAGTAACGATGTTATTCAGTCGATGACGAAAGCCATGCAAGGCATGGGGTACTATATTGTAATGGCATTTTTCTGTGCGCTTTTTATTGATGCTTTTTCGAAATCCAATTTGGGTGCCTTAATGGCGATTGAGGGGGCACTGGTATTAAAAGCATTACACTTGCCCAGTATGGTGACGATCGTGGGCTTAATTTTTTTAACCGCATTTGTTAATTTGTTTGTCGGATCGGCGTCTGCAAAGTGGGCGTTGCTTGGGCCTATTTTTGTGCCGATGTTAATGCAGTTAAATATTTCGCCAGATCTCACGCAGGCGGCTTATCGTTTGGGCGATTCGTCTTCTAATATCATTACACCGTTAATGCCTTACTTCCCCTTGGTGGTTGTGTTTTGCCAAAAATATGTGAAAAACACGGGGGTAGGGACGTTGGTGGCCTTAATGCTGCCGTACTCGGTGGTGATTTTATGTTGTTGGACGGCCTTTCTTTTACTGTATTGGGCCTTAGGTATTCCGCTTGGTTTGCAGGCGAGTTATGTGTATCCGGCGATGTGAATGAAGTCGTGAGGATAAGCGTTTAGACATCAGCGTCTTGAGAAATGGATATTGATGGGGGGGTAAGAAAGAGCGTATTGAACGCGCGCTCTTTCTTAGGTGAATCTATCGTGTTAGATCCTGGAGTACCGGTACAGGGCAGCATCTTCAGTACCCGCATCAAAAATACATTGGAAACTGTCTGCCTGTATATTGATTAAGGCGCAGTCGTAAGGCACCAGTTCTTGTTCTACCAGTTCTTCATCGCATGTTTCACGCGAGGCTTCTTTCGAGGGTGTCATCGTAATGTGATCACGTTTTTGCACCCATGAATATTCACTCATAAATACGTTGCAGCGTTGCGCTTCGTCTTGTTCGACGTAGCTTCCTGTGTTGTCTGAACGGATTTCTTCGATTCCTGTGAACTCCCATTGGCAGGCGTCGTTCAAATATTCCAGTTTATATTTTCCGGGAAGGTCAAGCTGGGTTTCAGACATTCTATCCATGCGTATAGAGGCTTTTCCTTCAAGCCCGTTGATCGTGTTGTCGGCGAGGTAGCTTACATCCACCGGTGTTTGTGAAAACATATGAAGCACTTCCTGTTGGATTATACAACCGCCCGGTCCACCTAGGCCGCCAAAATTAAGTGCCCCCAGCGCTGGGAGACGTCGATAATCCAGCCCGAAACTGTAGACGCCGTTGGGCGCTAGGTCTTCTTGCGCAAGGGTCGTTAGGGTCTCTTCCAGTTCATCGCCCGAGTACACAACCAGTTGTTGGCCTTTAATGGCTGCTTTTACTGAAATGTTGGGGGGAACCATGGGCAAAGGAATATCCACGGGGCTTCCATCGGCGGGTATTTGTATTCCGGCGAGCATCGGTAGCATACTACTCATACCAGCGAGTGTTTGTGGGTTTTTAGCGGAAATACTTGCGAGGGCAGAAATGTTCTGAGGAACAAAGGGCGTGGTTTCATCCCAGGAGACGTCGTAAATCGATAAGCCAAAACCTTCGATACCTTGCACCATACCCATAAACATGGCGAGCATTGACGGGTTGCCTTTGCGTGCCTGGTCTTGCGCTTGTACTAATTTATCGCAGGTAAACGGCGCGTTTACGAATTGCGTCCAAAGGTTGGTAAGGACGGGGGTAAGGTGGTCCAAGCTAATCCCCATGCCGAGGTAGACAATTTTATCCTCTGCCGTTAGGGCGTGGGAGGGAATGTGTCCGCGTAATTTGATGAGTTCCTGGTTTATGGACGCATTTTTTACTTCAAAAATGCTATTCAACGCCATATCTGCTCGATCATTCTGAATCGCGAGTTTTTCGTAACCAAGAACAAAGCGCGGCATGCCGGCAGCTAAAGTTGCGTAGTCGTGTTGGCAAGCCTGGGTGAGGCTTTCGTTCATTTTGACTTTATCTTTTTCTGGTAGGTACTGCTGTAGTTGTTTGCCAAACGAATTTGTTTGTGGGTTGAGGAAGGCTTGCGTCAGTCGCTCGAAATGAATAAACCCTGTGAAACTGTGATTAAAGCCGTAAGTGGTTTCAATGTTGGCGACTTCCTGGCTTGTTTCCAGTGAGTGGAGTGGCTTGGTGAGGCCGAGGCGTTCCCATTTGGTTGCATCGTCATCAACACTGCTAATAAATGTGAATGTCGCGGTGTTACTGTTTGTGCTCATGACGAAATATACCGTAACGTCTTCACCGGGTGGGGTAAGCTCCCAGAGGCGAATAGTGTTTTCGTTTATAAGCTCTTCTTGAAACTGCCAGCCGCTTTCGGCAACGGCCTCATCTACAAGGGTGGTGAGCGCGTTGGGCGATGTGATTTTTATGCGGGCGACGGGTGCAATGCCATGGCTATATAGCGCAAAAGGCCCCGTTTGTGATATCCCTAAGTGAGTGGCCATTTGGTTAACGGTGTTGTTTTCGATGTTAACTATTTTTGTGGCTAAGGCTTTAAAAAACTTTTGTTTGGGTGATGACTCTGCGTCCCAATTTTCTACTAGGCTCAGCATTTGCGCTTTTTGACTTGGGGTAGAGGTGGAGAGGGGGAAGTTTTTAAAAAAATCTGCGATCTCTTCGGTTGTTTGGCCGCCTAGATAATAAACCGTATCAGCCGGGATATATGCGAGCAAGGAATCGTCTTGTGGTGCTGGAGATGTGTGCGTGGCTTGCCATTGTACGAACGCGGCACCGCCAACGGCGAGAGCTGCGACAATTAGTATCCATTTGTTCATAAATATTCCTGAGGTGACAGTAGTGTGATGGGCGATATGGCCGACGGGGCGTATCATAACGAGCGAAGGGCTCATATGACAATCCAGCGTTGGGAAAGTTTACCTTGATCGTGTTGATAGTGTGAGATGGTTGTGCAGGGAGTGAGGAAAGGTAAGGATCGCGTTTAGTGGGGTTTGGCTTCGATTTTGTTTTCGGTCCCAGCCTGAGCAGATTGTGGGATATAGGGTATGCCGGAGAGCTGAATGCCTTTTAGGTTTTCTGGGATGGGGATGTCGAACCATTGAAAGGCTTCTTCGAAGCTATGAAAGATTTCAATATTCCAGGGCAGGTCGTCAGCAAGCATCTTATAAAAGGCTACGAGGGCATTACCGCTGCGATCTGGGCGGATGACGACGGCATTTTTGGCGTAGGGGCATATATGGGTGACAGACTTCATGACGGCGATAAGGGCTTTGACATCCTCTTCATCGACTTTTGAATGTTTGTAGCGCGACCAATCCCCCAATATGAAGTGGGTCGTATCCAGGCGTTCGTCTCCTGCCATCGCCAGAGCAGAGCGCATAAGCTGGTCGCCAGAAATTCGGCCAATATGCTCGATATGGAGAAATCCTGGAAATGGCCAATCGAAGTTTACCAAGAGCGGTGATTCCTAAGTGTAAGTGGTGTCCCGTTCTTAATTTTGGTCACAATTACGCCAGATTCAAGTGAAAATAGATGAAAGGAACGATTTTTATTAAATTATCGTTTTGATCATTTTTATTAGATGGGACAAATTAATTGGCCGTCGCCTTTCATTACTAATGGCGCTAAAAACGGCCTAAAAACTAATTCAGTGTTGAATAAGCAAGGGTGAGTAATGGTGTTAATTGATGAGATTCGGCGCTGCGATTTATGTTCTGAGCATCTTCCTTTAGGGGCGCGCCCTGTTCTTCAGGTTGATTCTCGGGCCAAGATATTAATTGCTGGTCAGGCACCAGGCCTGAAAGTGCATGAAAGCGGAATCCCCTTTCATGATGCGAGTGGTGATCGGCTTCGTGAGTGGATGGGGGTTTCACGAGAAGTGTTTTATGACCCGAGTCAGGTTGCTATTGTGCCGATGGGATTTTGTTATCCGGGCAAAGGTGTGTCGGGAGACTTACCGCCGAGAAAAGAATGCGCTGACACTTGGCGGGAAAAAGTGCTGGCAGAGCTGAGGAATATCGAATTGACGCTCGTGATAGGTCAGTATGCGTTTAAGTATCACTTGCCGGATCGAAAAGGGAACCTCACCGAGTCGATAAAGTTGTGGAAGCAGGACTGGCCAGGCGTATTACTCATGCCTCACCCAAGCCCCAGGAATAATATTTGGCTAAAGAAGAACCCCTGGTTTGAGGCGGATATTGTTCCCCAGCTTAAACAAAGAGTGAAAGCCGTATTGGCATAGGTCGATATGGTTTATTTTTTCTGCTGTGCTTTTTTGGCCAGGGTTCGAAAATCTTTTTGATAGCTCTTCAGCTTTGAAAACATCTTTTTGCGTTGTTTCGGGGTTTGACTGTTTACCAGGCGGGCCATCAATGCGTATGAAACGTCTTGGTTGTGATCCAGTATGGCTTCCAAGTCGGGGTCCCAATCGTCTGTCCGGTATAGCATGACCTCGTCCACTAAGGTATCTAGCAGTGCTTTGTCATGGCGCGCGTCGAGCGCCCCCTTAACTTCATCGCTCCATATGGTTTGTTGTTTTAAGGTCAGGGTTTCGTACGGCTTGACCTCGGTACTCCAATCGGTAATCCATTGTTTTTGTTCTTTTGTAAAGCTGCCAAAGAACGGCGCGATGTAATCTAATAGTTCGTTCCTACGTCGTTTGGCTTGTTTTTTAGCGGAAATGTTAACGTATTTTTTTTTGTAATCTTTCCTATCGTCAGCCAAGTTTTTAAGCACTTGTTTGACTTGCTTATCGGAAAGAGAGTGCATGATAGCGACAATGGTGGGTTTAAAGTGCTGCGCAGATACGTCGATAAAGTCTTGTGCGACGTCCGTTTGTGCGTGAACCCACTCTCCGTCTATTTCTTTTTCGTCGAGTCGTTTGAGTAAATAGTCAATGTAGTCTGCATATACCTCAAGCTGAGTGCGGCGGTGCCATTGATGGAATTCTTTTGCTGCGCCATTGAGAACGTTTTTTTGCTTGCTGTCCAGCGATACATATTGCCCAACGTACCATTTAATAATGAAGTCGAGAAAATTATACGCGAGCCGGGTGGAGCAGGCGCTTAATAGAAACAAGCAAGTAAATGCAATAAAGAGTTTTTTCATAAATCAGGTATTGTTAATTCGTTATGGTAAACCGGTGCTTGTCGGTTGAGGTTTGCATTAGCCTGGGGTGCCCACTATTTTTTGTTGCCTTTGTTTTAGTTGAGCTAAAGCTATAAATGCAAGTATACCGAAGCATAATATAACGATGGGGTATGAGCCCCAAAACGCGAATAAGGTGGTGGTATCGACCAGCTTCACATTGTTTTGTTCAATCGAATGACGCTCGAACTGACGGCTGGCCTGCGTGATCTCGCCTAAAGGGTTGATGATGGCGCTGATACCTGTGTTTGTTCCCCGGAGCACGTAGCGCTGATTTTCCAGTGCGCGCATTTGTGCCATTTGTAAATGTTGGATGGGGCCGATGGAGCTGCCGAACCAGGCATCGTTACTGATGGTGATGAGCAGGTCTGATTGTTTTGCGAGGCGCGCAACTAAATCGGGGTAGACAATTTCGTAGCAAATCGAAGGGGCTATTTTAAACGCATCAAAGCCGAGAATGTCTTGGTCTTGTTCCCCTGGGTAAATAATGGAGTTTGGCAGGTTAAAAAAGGCAATAAGACCTCGGAGCCATTTTTCTAGCGGAACATATTCGCCGAAGGGCACGAGCCGCTGTTTAAAGTACATGCCATTTGCTCGGCCTAGCCCGGTAATGCTGTTATAAAACGTCATGGGTTCGGCATCGTCATAAAGAATACCTAGCACAATACCGGTTTGGGTATCGTTTGCTTTGGTTTCGATATCATCTAAAAAGTAGGCCGCATCGTGGTACATAATGGGGATGGCGGCCTCGGGCCAGATAATTAAATCTTTGTCCCAGTGTTTTTCAGTTTCTTCCCGTAATGTTTCCATGATTTGATCGCGAAATAATGGATTCCATTTTACTTCTAAGGGGGTGTTGGGCTGGATGATTGCGACGGAAAGGCTTGGGTTGTTTTCATAATCCTTTTCTGAGGGCATAACGGCGAGACCGACCGTCCAAAGGGTCGCTAAACCCAAGAGTGTTGGCCCGTGGTTACGAGCACATATTTTTACCGTATCGAATGAGCGGGTGAAATTTCTATAGGTATCGTCAATGGCTTCGGCGATCGTTACCCCCGTAAATACAGCAATAAAACTGAGTGCAAATACGCCGCCTATCGGGGCCCAGCCCGCAAGCCATGTGTCGACATGGGCGTAACCGAGATACAGCCAGGGGAACCCGGTTAAAAACCAGCTGCGGCTCCATTCACCGAGCACCCATAAGGCACTAAACAGAAGTGCGTATGCGCACGCTTTTTTTGCGCTGTGCTTTGTGTCGCGGTTTAGATAATAACGAGAAAAATAGCGGCCATAGATATAAAAAGGCGCAGAAAAAACCAGCGCGAGCCCTAGGACGAAGACCGTGGTGAGCACCACAGCAAGCGGCGCGACGGTATAGCCAAAGTCGTGAATAGAGATATATACCCATGATGTGCCTTTGGCAAACATGCCCACACCAAATAAAAAGCTCCGTCTTAGCGCGGCTTTCCCTGTTTGCTGTTTCACTAAGTAAGCGAGGATCGCAGGAGCGAGCAGCGATAGCGCCCAATAACCGTAGGGGGCCAGTGAGAAGGGCACAAGTATCCCTGCGAAAATAGCCATGCTATCTCCCAGCCACCAAGGCAGTGTCCCGCGGTTATTGTTCATTAACGGACCTAGTTATTGATCTAATGAGGTTTTAATGTGTATAGCAGCCATTGTAACAACACTGGTTACGACACCAACGAAAAAAGCATCGATGATGACGGTCGAGCGTGTGTGGTAGCGTTTAACTGAGAGGTTCTATTCCTTTAGTGTGTCTTTTTTCTTCCTTTTCTTTTTGTCCTGTTTAGATACGCGCAATAAGTGAATCTTTCGGCTATCTGAATACAGCACGCGGAATGAAAAATTTTGGACTTCTACGCATTCATTGCGGCCTGGCATGTGACCAAAGGCCTGCATGACGACCCCTCCGATGGTATCAAACTCGTCGTCTTTGAGCGTTGCGTTAAAGTGAGCGTTAAATTCTTCGATGGGGGTTAATGCTTTGAGAATGAAGTCGTTGTCTGAGACTTGGCGAATAAAATCTTCACCTTCATTATCATCGGTTTCGTCTTCGATTTCTCCGACGATTTCTTCGAGGATGTCTTCAATGCTGACGAGCCCTGAAATCCCACCATACTCATCGATCACAATGGCCATGTGGTAGCGTTTTTCACGAAACTCTTTGAGCAGAATGTTGAGGCGCTTACTTTCGGGAATAATATTCGCGCGGCGCAGGATCTCATCAAATGAAAAGTTTTCCGTGCCGCCAAGTATGAGCGGCAGCAGGTCTTTTGCTAGTAGTATGCCTTTTACATCGTCGCTGGTTTCGCCGATCACAGGGAAACGCGAGTGGCCGGATTCAATGACTTTTGGCAGGAATTCTTGCGGGCTTTCTTCTTCTTTGATCACCACCATTTGGGAGCGGGGGACCATAATTTCGCGCACTTGCTGTTGTGCGACGTCCAAAGCACCTTCAATGATGCTGAGCGCTTCCATGTCGACGACTTTGTTATCGACGGCGCCTTTAATAATATCGAGAAGTTCTTCTCGCGACTTCGGTTCTGCGCCGAAACCCGAAAATATGCGTTCTAACCAAGAACGTGAGGGGGCGTTACGATTTTGTTCAGAGCTACTCGGAGGTTCTTCGGACATGAGTAAGCATTAACTCCTGATTTATGATGTCTGTTCGTAGGGGGCTGCATAGCCCAGTGATGTGAGTATAGAAGTTTCTATACTCTCCATATGTTCTGCTTCGCTATCTTCAATATGATCAAAGCCTAGCAAATGTAAGGTGCCATGTACCACCATGTGGGCCCAGTGGCTTTCCAATGCTTTCCCTTGTTCCTTCGCTTCCCGTGCGACGACGGGGCTGCATATGGCGAGATCGCCGAGCAGTGGTATGTCCACTTCTTCGGGGAGGTCGCAGGGGAATGAGAGCACATTGGTGGATTTGTCTATATTACGGTATTGGCGGTTGAGCTGTCGGCTTTCGTCTTCATCAATAATGCGGACGCTGATGTCTTTGTCGTCGGTGATGTTTACCGCTTTTAACGAGGATTCGACCCAAAGAATAATGTCGCTCTCGTTTGGCGTATCAGTGCAATCACTTGCGAGTTGTATGTCCGCGTTAATCATAACTAGTGTGGTTGCTGGCCTTGTGGGGCATCTCGTTGCGCTTCGGCTTTTTCGTAGGCCTCGACAATTCGTTGGACAATGGGATGCCGCACAACATCGCGAGAGCCAAAGCGCGTAAAGCTAATACCATTCACACCGATTAACACCTTGGTGGCATGTTTCAGCCCAGAGTTTTGCCCTTTCGGTAAATCGATTTGTGAAGGGTCACCGGTAATGACGGCGGTTGAGCCAAAGCCGATACGGGTGAGGAACATTTTCATTTGCTCCCGCGTCGTGTTCTGGCTTTCGTCCAGAATAATAAAGGAGTTGTTCAGTGTGCGCCCGCGCATATAGGCCAAGGGGGCAACTTCGATCACACTTCTTTCGATGAGTTTTCCCACGGTTTCAAAGCCGAGCATTTCGTATAGTGCGTCGTATAGGGGGCGTAAATAGGGGTCGACCTTTTGTGCGAGATCACCAGGTAAAAAGCCGAGTTTTTCACCCGCTTCGACAGCCGGCCTTACCAGTAAGATACGTTCAACTTGGTCTTGCAGTAAGGCCTCTACTGCGCACGCGACGGCGAGATATGTTTTACCTGTACCTGCGGGGCCGATGCCGAAATTGATATCGTGTACACGAATGGCTTTAACGTAGCCTTGTTGGTTGCGGCCACGGGGTTTTACCGTCGCTTTTTTTGTTTTGATCAGGCTGGCTTCAGCGATGGCGTCATCAATTTCTTTTGCGCTGCTCGATGGTGTCTCTTGCTTATCGCTAGGCTTTTTATCTTCTGCGTTCATACTGAATTCTTGTATTACGAGGTGGACGTCATCGGGGGTGATATCTTTGCCTGAGCAAATCTCTTCATACAGCGCTTTGAGTACGCCACGGGCACATTCAGCAGCGGTTGCATTCCCTGTGCATGAAAACTGATCGCCGCGATGCAGTATTTCCACATTAAAGCGTTCTTCAATTTGCTTGATATGGCTGTCGAATTGGCCACACAAAGTGGCGAGATGATGAGCGTCGTTGGGTGCTAGGGTCAGTTCTAGTGTCAGCGCAGGCTCTTCAGAGCGTGTGTTCAAAGTGGCGATCTAAACCTTAAATAGTCGGGAGTACGTAAAAGACTAACGCATTATACCCCTATGGAAAAGCAGCCCTACAGCATTTTCTTGCTGCTTGTGGACTCCGTGTCGTTGGAAACCCTATCCGCGCCTTATTCGTCTAGTTCAGAGCCTAATAGCACGCCACGAAGCGAATTGGGTAGGGCTTCCTCAATAAGAATATCGGCAAACTTGCCGATAAGTTCAGGTGTGTCGCAACGAAAGTTGACCACGCGGTTGTTTTCGGTGCGGCCCGAAAGCTGCCCTGGGTCTTTCTTACTATACCCGGTCACCAAAACGCTCTCGGTGTTGCCGACCATTTTGCGGCTGATATCTTGGGCTTGTTGCAAAATACGTTGCTGTAGAATTTTTAAGCGTGACTTTTTCGTTGCTTCGTCGGTATCGTCTTGCATATCGGCGGCGGGCGTTCCGGGCCGTGGGCTGTATATGAAACTGAACGAGTTATCGAAGTCGATGTTTTTGATGAGATTCATGGTCGCTTCAAAATCGCGATCAGTTTCACCAGGAAAGCCAATGATGAAGTCAGATGAAATACTGATATTCGGGCGTTTTTCACGTAAGCGGCGAATTTTCGATTTGTATTCGAGTGCGGTATGTCCCCGCTTCATCGCCATCAGGATTCGATCTGAACCGCTTTGTACGGGCAGGTGAATATGACTAACAAGCTCCGGGACTTCCGCATAAACATCGATCAAGCTATCACTGAACTCCACCGGGTGAGATGTGGTGTAGCGAATGCGGTCAATGCCTTCGATTGCGGCGACCATGGTAATCAGTTCCGCTAGATCAACGGGTTCGCCCTCGGGGCTGTCGCCACGGTATGCGTTAACGTTTTGGCCAAGTAGGTTTACTTCACGTACCCCTTGCGCTGCCAAGTGTTTTATTTCGTGAATGACGTCATTCACTGGGCGGCTGACTTCTTCGCCGCGAGTATAGGGAACAACACAAAAAGTGCAGTACTTGGAGCAGCCTTCCATAACGGAAACGAAGGCTGAAACGCCGTCGGCTTCGGGTTCGGGTAAACGGTCAAACTTTTCGATTTCAGGGAAGCTTATGTCGACGACCACTGCACCGTTGTCTTTTGGCGTCTCCATCATTTCAGGTAGGCGATGCAGGGTTTGCGGGCCAAAGATTAAATCAACAAAGGGGGCGCGTTGGGCAATGGCTTCGCCTTCTTGGCTGGCAACACAGCCGCCTACGCCGATGATGACGTCAGGGTTGGCGTCTTTCAGGTGCTTCCAGCGGCCCAATTGATGAAACAGCTTTTCTTGTGCTTTTTCTCGAATGGAGCAGGTATTGATGAGCAGCACATCGGCTTGTTCTGGATCATCGATGGTCACCATATTGTGCGATTCTCCCAGTAAGTCACGCATACGGGACGAGTCGTACTCGTTCATCTGGCATCCGTGAGTTTGAATAAAGAGCTTTTTGGCGGGGTGACCGGCGTTGTCTGCAGAGGATTCTGTCTCTGCTTGAGCCGTCTCGATGATGTCTGTCATGGAGCTTTAGGTGTGGTTAAAAAATGAGCGCGCATTATAGCGATGGATGATAAGATTGTCTTGCAATTTGAGTGTTGTGGCCGCATATAGAAGGAAACAACCGTCATTTAACGTGAGAGCCCTCTCGAATTTCACCAGCGAAAGGTTGGCGGGCGATAAATCACCCATAAATAGACAGCACACAGGCAATATCAGGAATACATAGGACAATGTCGGCAGACCCAATTTATAAAGTTATTTTCTACAATCGTAATGAAATTTATGAGGTATTCGTACGCAACATCTACCAAAGCGAAATGTATGGTTTTGTTGAAATCGAGGAAATGCTATTTGGTGAACGCACGCAGGT
Organism: Agarilytica sp.; assembly: GCA_045430345.1. GTDB lineage: Bacteria > Pseudomonadota > Gammaproteobacteria > Pseudomonadales > Cellvibrionaceae > Agarilytica. The sequence continues at coordinate 347,029 of JAILXT010000003.1, forward strand.
CGTTGTGGATCCTGGTGAAGAAAAGCTGAAAGGTGAATTTACCGGCGTGAAACGCTCCTTTATCCCCATGAATAACATTGTGCGTATTGATGAGGTGGAAAAAGAAGGCGCGGTGAAAGTGTCTGAAGTGAAAGCGGGCGATAAAATTGCGCACTTGCCGTTCCCTCAAAGCCCCCGCCCGACTGATGTATAATTTCTGGTAAAACCCTTCCTTTTAAACCTCAGCTTATAGCGCATCGGCAATCTCGGAGCATCGACCACTAATGCCCCTTCATCATAAACATCAAGGCCAGGGCGCTCCGCTTGTATTGATTCACGGCCTTTTTGGATCTCTGGAAAATCTGGGTGCAATAGCACGCATGCTCGCGCACGATTTCTCGGTGTATTCTCTTGATTTGCCTAACCATGGGCGCTCGCCTCACGTTGATGATACGAGCCTTCCCGCAATGAGCAAACAGGTGGCTCAGTGGATGGCCCAGCATAAGTTAGAGAATGCTCATATTGTCGGCCATTCATTGGGTGGGAAAACCGCGATGGAGTTAGCTTTAACGCGCCCCGCACTTGTGGATCGGTTGGTGGTGATGGATATAGCGCCCTCAACATATCCCCCGCATCATAGCGACGTATTTAAAGGCCTTTTATCGGTGGATATCGATAATATTCGTTCTCGCTCAGAAGCTGAGGAGGCGATGAAGTCGCATGTCCCCGAAATAGCGGTACGCAGTTTTTTACTAAAAAATATTCAGCGAGAATCCTCTGGCCGATTTTCTTGGCGAATGAATCTAACCGCACTGCACGCGCATTACGCGGACTTGATTTGCGGGAATTCGAATAAGGTTTTCGATGGCGATACTCTGTTTTTGAAGGGCGGAGCATCGGACTATATTACAGAGAAGAACCGTGACGACATTGTACGCCGCTTCCCCAAAAGCGCGCTTAAAGTCGTTGTAAATACGGGGCACTGGCTGCATGCGGAAAAGCCAGAAATCGTTTCCAAACTGATACAGCGATTTTTGCTCTCTGACAGATAGATTATTTTGTTACCGTTTTATTCTGTAATTGTTTTTCTAAATATTTGTTCTTTTAACTAGGTAAATAAGGGCTGAGTATGTCGGCGGAAGATACTGATCAAGCGTATTGGAATATTGTAGATACGTTTTTGGAGCAAGCGAACGCCCAAACCGAAAAACATGACGTCGGTATGGTTGCTTCTGCATTGATGAATGCCGCTGCACGTTACTCTGCATTTTATGTCGCGGGCAGTTCCGAAAGCCGGAAAGATCTAAAAGAAGATAAAGATGTGTTGGTTCAAGATATTTCCCGCGAGTTTAAGCAGCGGTTTGCTTCAAATCTTGAAGATTATATTGAGAACTATAAGATTTATTTACAGCATGAAGAGTAGGTTTTGATTTTTATATCGATTGAATATGCTTAAATCGAATATTTGAGACTGATTGTCCATGTCCTGGGATCTCCCCAGAAGATTAGGTTTCTCCCCTCTATAAGAATGTTGTCGACTTGGGGGCCGCCATTGAAAGCGCTGGAAAAGTATTTTTTGTTCGTAATATTGTTGATATGTAGCCCGAAGCTGTACATCCTCGAATTTGATGTCCAGGATAAGCTTGCATTTAGTAAGCTGTAACCGCCTTGGTCGACGTCTTTACTTGGCATTGCAAAAAAGGTGACTTTGCTTTGGTAGTTCCAAGAAAAGTTGTAGCGTAATTTTCCATTGTAGAAGTTTTGAAAGAAATCTTGGTTCAATCCTGCTGTTACGTTAGGTGTGGATTCGAATTTAACTGTGTCGGTTAAGTCTCGCCCATTTTTGTCAGTAAACTTAGTGTGTTTTGCTGATAGCCATCCCAAAGATAGTTGAGTTTCGGTTGAATTATTCCATCGGTAAGCTAGCTCGGATTCAAAGCCTGCAATACGCGATCTTTGTGCGTTTGTTGTTTCGCTTCTCCACCCAGTAACGATATTGGATGATGGAACGGCAATGAGTATTTGTTTGTTTTTCATGCGGTTAACAAAGCCGGTGAGATAAATATAGCGAAATGAGCCTGTGTTTTCTCTTTTTAATCCTATCTCAATACTGCGAGAAAACTCAGCCTCAAATTCTGGGCGTTCCTCTTCGCCAAAATAAATGCTGCGCGGGGCATACCCTCCGGGTTTGTAGCCATCACTGACGGAGGTGTATAGCAATATCTCGTCGTCAATTTTTTTCTTTAGCGAAATCCTGGGAGTAAACACTTTCTCACTTATCCTCGCGTTAAAGGTTAGGCCGTCGGTGGTTTCGGTTGGGCCAAGCAAGCCCTGTGCGTTCCCTGAAAAATAAGGTGAAACGAGGCCAATATCTTCGTCGGGGAAAAAGAGGTTTCGTATAAAATCTATTTTTTTGTCTTCATGTATCTGACGGCCCCCTAAGGTATATTCAAAACCGTTTGGCAATGAGTGAGAAAAGTCGAAGAAATATGATAAGGATTTAGTGTGAGTCGTATTCCATAAAAAAAATACAAGATGTTCTGATGCAGATCTCAGCTCTGGTGTGGCGGGGAATACAAAATCACGGACGGTTACAGAGTGCGAATCTAAATGATAAATGCCTAATCCAAGGTTTAATGCGTCTGCGTTGAATCGAACGTGTAACTCATGACTTTTTTGCTGGTCGTCGTTGATGCCGTATGAGTCGCCTAGTACTGGTAGGTCTGAGTCTAGGTCTGATGGGGCTTCACTAAAATCTTCGCGATGGGCATATATCCATTTAAGGTTGGTGATTTCGTTGATTTTCCAGTTGAGAGCGCTAGATATTCCTTGAATAGTCGACGTGTTATTGTCTATCGGATGTTGTGTTTCTCCAACACCTGCTAAGGTGTCATATCGATTTTCAAGCGCATAATATTCGGGTGCTTCTGTAAGTCGGTAACCTGATCTGGCATTTGAGCTGTCTTCCGCTTTATCCCAGGAAAGTTTCAGTTTTAGATTGTCAGTAGCGTAGAGTTCAACTCTAGATCGCACGGCTCGTACCTGCTTATTGTAATGTGCCTCACGTGTATGCAGGTTTTTTCCATAGCCTCCCTGGTTTAGAGTCGCGACTGCAGCGCTTATTTTTATTCGGTCGTTAATTGGGGTTCCGAAGCTTATGATCAAATCCTGTTGGTCGTTACTTCCGACGGATCCTTTTGTTGAAAAGCTCGTCTCATTAGGAATGTCATTTGTTATATATTTTATAGCGCCACCAATTGTATTTCTGCCATATAACGTTCCTTGGGGCCCTCGTAATATCTCGGTACGCTCTACATCAAATAGGTCGAGCAGCACACCTTGAGGTCTATCAATATACACGTCATCAATATATATTCCGACACTCGTTTCGAGCCCGCTCAAAGGGTCATTTAGACCTGCGCCGCGAATATATGCGGCCATAGTTGAGTTGGTGCCTCTGTATAGTTTAAGAATAGTGTTGGGTAAGATCTCCCCGAATTTTATGAAGTTATTGATTCCCCTCTCTTCTAGTTCTATGCCTTCGAAGCTTGTAATAGACATAGGAATATCTACGATTTTCTCTTGTCTATGCCTGGCAGAAACAACGTACACCTCTTCTAATAGGTCCTCGCTAGATTTGGTTCTAATCTCTTTGTGCTGTTTGCCCCTGTGCTTGTTTGTTTTTATTAGGATGAATTGAGAGTTGCTAGATATCTCGTATTCAATATGTGATGTTCCGAGTAAAACTTTAAGACCGCTCTGTATTGGATAATAACCGACGAGGGGGGTGGAATTTTCACCGGAGCTTAGGTTCTCCTGTATAACGACACTTACTTCAGCCTGCATGCCGAAGAGTAAAAGTGCCGATTTTAGGTTTTGCCCAGGAATATCAAAATAGATGCTTTTATTACTTAATGTTTGTTCGTATGGGGGGGCGCTAGGGCTTGCCAAGCATAGGTTTGTGGCACCAAAAGAAAGAACAATTGTGTAGATCGTCAATCGCCTGAGAAATAGTGCGTTCATTTTAAGGTTATGCCGAATTTGATATGTTTGTTATGGCAATGATTGTCGTTATTTTAACACTTTTATTAGTGTAATATTGCTTCTGAAGTGCTGTTCGTCATTTATAATGTCCAGAAACGTAACGTGTTTATCCAAGGCCTTTCGCTCCGTCAAGCTTTGAACAAAATAGGTTGTAACACAGATGATCAAAAAATTTGATATTGAGCGGGAATACTATTTTCAAGAAGGGTGTTTTATAACGGAGGTGTCCAACTCTGCTGATGACGAATTGATTTCGATTGTACGGGCCCGAGTTGAGCCGGGAAAGACAACTAAATGGCATAGTCTGAGCGCAACGATAGAGCGTTACGTTATTTTAGAGGGGGAGGGAGACGTGGAGCTGGGTGATGCCCCGGCACAGCGAGTCACTGTGGGGGATGTGGTGATTATCCCTCAAGGGGTTCGTCAGAGAATCCATAATGCGGGTGCGAAAGACTTAATCTTTCTGGCCATCTGTTCTCCTCGGTTTTCTCCTGCAAACTATTCGGAGTTGTCTGAATCTTAATCCCGTCTTATCGCATGGTCTTGCCCGGCTCGGCTGGCTTCTAATTCATCCCCCAAAGCGGGCGCCGTAATCTTATCGTCGTTTGATGTAGATCGGTACCTATCGTATTGCACGGCGTTCTATACTAGGAATACTTGATATTAGGAGGCCAAAATGCCCCTTTGCCGACGTAAATCGTATGACCCAAAAGTGTTTTTGTCTTTCTTTGGCTCGCTAATTTTATTGTGCTCATTGAGTTTCGGGGTTCAGGCCGAGACGACGCACGAAAAGGCGCGTGAACTGATCCAACAAGCCATGGACAATTGGCGCGGTGTTAGCTCCTATAGCGAAATGACGATGGTGATACATCGGCCTACCTGGGAGCGCCGTATGTCTATGAGGGCTTGGACGCAGGGAGATGAGCAATCGTTGGTGCGTGTAAGTAAGCCTAAAAAGGATGCAGGCAACGCGACATTGGTACTCGATGAAAATATGTGGAGCTTCTCCCCCAAAATAAACCGGGTGATTAAAGTGCCTTCTTCCATGATGAATCAGAGCTGGATGGGCAGTGATTTTTCCAATAAGGATATAAGCCGCTCTACGGAGATCATCGATAGTTATCAGCATTCGCTCGAAAAACGGGAGCAGGTGGACGATCATATTCACTACACGATTGTGTCAATTCCAAATGAAGATGCACCTGTTGTGTGGGGGAAGGAGGTGCTGGTTATTCGCGATGATCATGTCTTGTTGGAACAACAGTACTGGGATCAAGACGGTGTGCTTGTTAAGGTGATGAAGGCGACGGAGGTGGGCCCCTTAGGTGGGCGAACTATTGCGATCAAAATGCGTATGTTTGATGTTGATGCAAAAGATGAATGGACAGAAATGATTCATCATCGTGTGGATTTCGACATCGAACTTCCTAACGGTGTTTTTACCTTGTCCAACCTTCGTAACCCGCGGCAATGAATGCCGTCCTTGCTTTAGCGTGGCGAAATTTATGGCGGCATAAAAGGCGCACGTGGTTAACGGTGGGCGCCATGGTTTTTTCCAACTTTCTATTGGTTTTCATGATCGCCGTTCAGTTCGGTTCTTATGACATGATGATTGAAAATAGTCTCAAAGCCTTTTCTGGTCATATTCAAATTGCGCGCTCGGGGTATTCGTCTTCCCCAAAAATGCGCGCGGTATTGCCGAATGTACAATCGGTTGCAAATGAATTACGGATGCAGTGGCCTGAAATGATTGTAAGCGCGAGGGCAGAAAGCTTCGCATTGGCTTCCAGTGAAAAGCGCAGTTTGGGTATTCAGGTTTCGGGTGTTGATCTGGACTTTGAACCGTTGGTATCGACAATCCCCGGTTTAATAAAAAATGGGCGATACCTATCGGATTCAACTAAAGATGAAATGGTGATTGGGAGTAAACTCGCCAAAAATTTAAAAGTAGAAATAGGAGACGAATTAACCCTTGTGGGCAGTGGGTTAGATGGTTCATTTGCGGCACTCGTCGTTTCGGTAGTCGGTATTTTTGAAACCGGAATGCCGGAGTTAGACCGTATGGTGGGGCAGATCTCCCTCTCGCGATTTCAAGAACATTTTTCAATGGGAGGCGCGGGACACTCGGTGATTGTTAATTTACCGAGTATTACGCTCAGCGATAATTACCAATCCCGGATGTTCCAGTTGTCTAGTTTAAATGAAGAAATAGAAATTTTAACGTGGCATGAACGTCACCCAGAAATTAAGCAAGCGATTCAGACGGATATGGTGTCGGCGTGGTTTATGTATTCTGTGCTGATCATTCTCGTTTCTTTTAGTGTGTTGAACACGCAGTTAATGTCTGTTTTGGAGAGGACGCGTGAATTTGGCATTATGATGGCCATAGGCTTAGGCGTTGGTCGGTTGGCTCGATTGGTGATGGTCGAGGCCTTTTTTATGGCGATACTTGGTTTTCTGATTGGTAGTACGCTGGGAATTGTTTTGGTGGTGTATTTACACAATGTAGGTTTTAGCTTTCCCGGTATGAGCGAAATGGCCGCGCAGTACAATTTACCCGAACGTATGTACCCGAGCCTGTCCCCCTTGGCGATTTTTTTAGGGCCTTCTATTGTCTTTATCGGGTCAATACTTGCGGCGATATATCCGGCGCTTAGGCTAACCTTCTTACAGCCCATTACCGCAATGAGAGCGGCGTAATGAATACGCAGAGCCCACCGCATCGACTGTCGATTCCGTATCTAACTATTATTGTTATGTCCTGGCGTAATTTATGGCGCAACCCTCGGCGTAGCGGCATTATGCTAACGGCTATTTGTGTTGGCGTGTGGGCCATGATTTTTATGACGGCGTTGATGCGTGGCATGGTTGAGGACATGTTAAAGCGAGGGGTCGATAATCTCCCGGGCTATGTGCAAATTCATCACCCCGATTATTTGGATGATCCCAGTGTCGCCAATAGTGTGACGGCGCCAAACAATCAATTACTGGCGTTACTTAACAGCCCAAAAATAGTGCTGTGGTATAGCCGAATAAAAGTTCCCGCCGTGATCGCGAGCGAGCGAGATACTCGAGGAATATTGTTACACGGTATCGACCCTGCAAAAGAAGCGGGCACGATATTACGAAATGCCACAATGATTGAAGGTGGTTTTTTAACATCGGATACGGATAAAGGACTCGTTATAGGGAAGAAACTGTTGGATCGTTTAGAAACCGATGTTGGTAAGCGCGTTGTTATTATGAGTCAAACACCGGATAACGAAATTGCGGAGCGAGGGTTTAGAATTGTAGGGGTTTACCAGTCAGATTTGTCTGCGCAAGAAGAAGTGAATGTGTTTATTGCCAGTGACGTTGCGCAGAAGCTTTTAGCTGTGGAAGGGCTTGTTTCTGAAGTGGCTGTTTTTGGAAGGGATGCGCGTAATGTTACGCCCTTATTACATAAAATCGACACCGCTATTGCTGAGGATTCTGAAATCGGAGAGATCGGAGAGGTAAAAGCAGAATCATGGGATACGATACAACCTTACCTTGGCAGCATGGTGGGCATGATGGATGGTTTTGTCTTGGTGTGGGTCATCGTTATTTTTTTAGCGATGTCTTTTGGTTTAGCCAATACATTGGTGATGGCGATATATGAACGCATTCGTGAGATTGGTTTGATGATGTCTCTGGGTATGCATCCCGCGATGGTGATGATGCAGGTCCTGGTTGAGTCGGTATTTCTGTTGGCGATAGGGTTAGTCTCGGGTAATATTTTGGCGCTACTTTCCTTGCATGCTTTAAAGGGGGGGATTGATCTTTCATCTATGGCTGAGGGTTTAGAAATGGCGGGAGTCGGTACTGAACTATATCCCGCGCTATTTATCAGTGATGTGCTCACCGCAAATATCGTGGTGTGGGTGTTGGGGATTTTGACGTGTATTTACCCTGCGTGGCGAGCATCTCGATTTGACCCAATTAAAGCGCTAAATAAACCCACTTAAATGACGGCGTTTAAAACGCTACTGGAAATGTGAAAGGGCCCGATAATGTCAGCGATAGTTTGTAAAAATCTCTGTAAGACCTTTGAACAAGGTGAGCAGGTGGTGGTTGGCCTGGATCATGTTGACCTCGATATCGGGCGAGGTGAATTTGTTTGCCTGTCTGGTCCGTCAGGTTCAGGTAAGACGACTTTATTAAATGCGATGGGTGGGTTGGATCGGCCGGATTCAGGCGAAATTCAGTTGGGTGAATATCGTGTCGACCAATTGAGTAAAAGCGCATTGGCCGATATGCGGCTACATTCGATCGGATTTGTCTTTCAGGCTTACAACTTGGTGCCTGTGCTGAGTGCAAAAGAAAATATCGAATTTGTTATGCAGTTGCAGGGCGTGCCCGCACAGGAGCGTAGCCAAAAGTCCTTGGCCATTTTGGAGGAAGTGGGCCTGAAAGGGCTGGAAAATAGGAGGCCTGCGCAATTGTCGGGCGGTCAGCAGCAACGCGTTGCCGTTGCCAGGGCGATTGTTTCAGAACCGAAACTCGTTTTAGCGGACGAGCCAACTGCAAATTTAGATTCACAATCCGCGATGCAATTAGTTGAATTGTTTTTATCTCTTAATGCCGCTAGAAATATTACCTTTGTGATCGCGACCCACGACGAACGTGTCATGTCATTTTGCAGTCGCTTGATAAAAATGGTGGACGGAAAAATTATTGAGGATATCGCGCAGCATCCTTCTCCACTAACCTCCGCCGTAAAGTAGAATGATGTTTTCTCTTTTTTTGCGCAGGGCGTGTGACTAGATGCGATGCTTATTGTTGTCAGCCTTTCTCGTTATATCGGTCTGTTCAGGTGTCAACGCCGGTGAGTTCGATCGCGTTAGTCTTTCTGGTGCATTAAAAGCGCGCGCAGTACACACCCGTTATCCAACAGACAGCGTCTTCAATCAGATTTTGGGGGAGGAGGTGTTTGGGCGTGCGCGTACGGATAAAAACGTTCACTTACGTTTAGATTCTGTGTGGGATGTGTCGTCTCGTTGGCATGCTGAATTAGATTATGAAATTGAGACGCGTTATTCCGAGGCCTTAAACTATCCTGCTGATTCGTTGGGCCTATTTCAAAGTGACCCACTGCCGAGTGACGACCAGCGTTTAATGAATTTAACTCAAGTGTTTAGCTCCGGTGGCGAGCGGGCGAGTTTTCATCGATTAGATCGGCTGTCATTTAATTTTCAGGGGGATCAAAATATCCTGAAGCTAGGGCGGCAGGCGATTAGTTGGGGGAATGGCATGATCTATACCCCGATGGATTTTTTCAACCCATTTGATCCGGCGCGTATCGATACCGAATATAAGCCCGGTGATGATATGGTCTATGGGCAACATTTATTTCTCAATGGCGACGATGCTCAGCTCGTTTATGTGGCGAGAAGGAACGCGCGTGGTGATTTTTCTGGAAACGAATCTTCGTTGGCAATGAAGTATCACGGTTTCTTTGGTGAAAGAGAATTCGATGTTTTGTTGTCTCAACACTATAACGATGAGGTTTTTGCCTTGGGGGCGTTACATAGCGTGGGCGGCACGATTGTCAGAGGGGATGTGGTGCTTACGAAAACATCAGAAAATATAGCTGTGAATAGCGCTGGCGCGACGTTTGTTAGCTGGGTGGCGAACCTCTCGTACTCATGGGTGAGTTGGGGTAAAAATATGAGTGGTGTATTGGAGTATTTCCACAATGGTTTTGGTGTGGCGAAGGACGATTATAATGCGATCGGCTTGCAGCAAAACCCTGAGCTGCTTGCGCGTATGTCGCGGGGGGAGCTATTTACGCTCGGGAAAAATTATGTGGCGCTGTCGGTTCTTGTGGAGGCTTCACCGCTTTGGTTACTTACGCCAAATGTATTCATTAATGGCGACGATGGCTCAGGCCTTTTTCAACTGGTGAGCCAGTACGATATGACACAAAACCTTCAGGTAAGCGCGGCGCTTAGTCTGCCTTTTGGGAAGGAGGGTTCAGAATTTGGCGGATTAGAAACGCCAAGTTTAGAGGAGGAGAGCAAGTATGCGAGTTATGCGTCGAGTATTTATGTGCAGGCGTCTTGGTATTTTTAATAAGTGGTGTGTTCTTAGGCTGGTTTAGGCTTTGAATATCCTATTCGAAGTTGGTACTTGCCCACTCGCCTTGCATGGCTGCCGCACGCGCTGCGGTTTCGTTTTCGCCTTCAGGGCCAATATATTTTAAGTAGCGTTCCAGCGCTTGTTCTGCGCCTTCGTGGCTGTCAAACGGGCCTATTTCGCTGCCCTCTCGAGTAGAGAAAAAGTATTTATTCTCGACGGCATAGAGGCGGTCAGATCGAAAACGCGTCTGCTCGGTTTCTCCTGCTCTGCATGTCATAAGGCACCTCACTTATCATTGAAGATGTGTCTTTGGTTAAAGTTTAGCCAAGTGCTTTAGGTTTCGCCAGTACGGCCTTGATTCTAATAGGGTTTTTGATGGAGCTGGAGGAGGAAAACGTTACAGCAAGGGGATGTTGGGGGATAGGTACGCCACATACGCGAGAGCGTGGGTGGCGTACCGTTTTATCGTTCCAGGTCTGCGGGCCTTTTGTTCATTCAGCGAATTATACTTGAGCCTGTCGAACAGACGCGAGCCTTACACACGTAACAAATACTTTCATGGCTTCATTCACTTGCTCAACCGTGGGTACTGTTGGTGCGATACGAATGTTACGATTTTCGGGGTCATTTCCATAAGGGAAGGTTGCGCCGGCTGGCGTGAGCTTTACTCCGGCTTCGCCTGCGAGTTTGACGACTTCTTTTGCTAAGCCAGGGCGCGTATCGAATGAAATAAAATACCCGCCTTCTGCACTTTCCCATTGACCTAAATCGTTATCTGCAAAGGCCTCATTTAAATGTTTCAGGACACTTTCAAAACGAGGTTGAATGATCTGGGCGTGTTTTTTCATGTGGGCTTTAAGTGCACCGTCGGCTTCGAAAAACTTTACGTGGCGTAATTGGTTAACTTTGTCTGGGCCGATGGTGATGTAGGCGAGAGACTTATTAATACCGGCTAAGTTTGCCGTGCTGCCGCCCAAGAAGGCGATGCCTGAGCCTGCGAACGTCACTTTGGAGGTGGATGCGAATTGTAGAACACTGTCTTGAGTGCCTGCTTTTGCGCACGCGTCGTAAATACTGGCTAAGGTCACTGGGGTGTCGGTCAAATCGTGAATCGCGTAGGCGTTATCCCAAAACACACGAAAATCTTTGTGGGCTGTTTTACCGAGTTTAGCGATACGCTCAACGACGGCATCACTATAAACAACCCCTGTAGGGTTGGAATATTTAGGCACGCACCACATGCCGCGTATGGTGTCGTCGTTCGCAATTAACGCTTCGACTTCATCCATATTTGGGCCGTCTGCGGTCATGTTAACGGTGACCATTTCGATACCCAAATGCTCGCACACTGAAAAGTGGCGATCGTATCCTGGCACAGGGCAGATAAATTTAATGCTGCCTTGGGTAGACCACGCAGAGTCCGCACCGGAAAGCCCAAAGTAATGCGCAATGGTCATGGTTTGGTGCATTAGCGTAAGGCTGCTGTTGCCTCCGGCAATGACGTTTTCAAGAGGAAGACCTAAAATATCTGCGCCGATTTGGCGGGCTTCAGGAATCCCCCCTAGGCCGCCGTAGTTGCGTACATCGACACCACTGGGTGTGTTGTAGTTGCCTTTTAAAATACCGTCGAGTGCATCCGAAAGGCTGAGCTGCTCTGACGAGGGTTTGCCTCGGGTAAGGTCTAAGTTGAGCGATTTAGCTTTGATTTCGTCGTATTGAGACGAAAGTTCGGATTCCCAGGTTTTAAGTTGTTCTGGGCTGGCACCATCAAAATTCACGGTGGGTTGTCCTCTGAGTTAATACGTTGAGTGGTAGGGGTGAATAAGCGATATGCCTTTTTGAGGCCGTAGTTTCGGTCTTCACCGGTCGTGATTATACCCATTCGGTGAGGGCGGCAACAGGTATTCGGGCCGTATATTCAGTGCATAGGTATGTAAGGCGAATAGCGTGGTGTGATAAGTGTTATACGCGGGGTTATGAGGAGGGGCTCGTCAGCAATTAGCTGTGCTAAAATGCCGGCCTTCTAGCGGAATTGTTATATGAGTTTTACGGGTAAACCACAGTCAGAAATTAATGCACTTGAGCGGCGGGTTGTAGGTGATTTACGTATCGCGGATTTACCCCCTTTTCTGCGAGTGCTATTGACGACCGATGGTACCGTCACCAATAGTTTAGAGGCTTTTTTTTGGGAGCCGGTTGCGGTTGAGTTAATTCAGCAAAAAGAGCAAGTGCTTGAGGCGGATGCTCCGTTGGTGGGCTTGCTCAAGGGACAAAATACGGTGGTGCGTCACGTGCAGTTAAAAGGCGTTAACTCGGGGGCGGTTTATGTAAAAGCTGATTCCTTGATACGTCTAGATCTGCTGCCGGATAGTTTTCGTCATGAACTCACCGAACAGAAATTAGGGATAGGGGAGTTGCTAAGGGATTGTGGGCTTGAAACCTATCGAGAGATATTGGAAATAGGATACGACGTGGAATTACAGGGTGTATATAGAACCTATAAAATAGTGATGGACCATCGCCCCTTTATACAAATTACAGAGCACTTCCCTTTGGCGGTGTTTCAATAAACTAACGAGACCTTTATGTCCCATCAACAGTATATGCAGTCGGTTATTCAAGATTCGATAGCGGTTAAGCAGGCATTATTGGCGTCGCCCGAGCATTTGGCTGAGATTAATGACGTCGCTGAACTGTGTGTTACCGCGTATAAAAATGGCCGTAAATTACTCATTGCGGGTAATGGTGGTAGTGCAGGTGATGCACAGCATATTGCGGCTGAGTTAGTGGCGCGCTTCGAGTTTGATCGCCCCGGTCTCCCCGCTATCGCATTAACCACCGATACTTCTATGCTCACGGCGATTGGTAACGATTATGGCTATGATCGGGTATTCAGTCGTCAGTTGGAGGCGAATGCCGTTGAAGGCGACGTTTTTATTGGGATTAGCACTTCCGGTAACTCTAAGAACATTCTTGCGGCGATGGAAAGCGCCAAGAAAATGGGCGTGACCTGTGTTGGGTTGTGCGGGGAGGGTGGCAAGATCAAAACCCTTGCGGATAACGTGATATCGGTGCCATCAGACTGTACGGCACGTATTCAGGAAAGCCATATTCTTGTGGGGCATATCCTGTGTGGCGTGATTGAGCAGACAATCTTTTCTCAAACGTAAATATCGCCATATAACTGCTGTTGGCACTGCTATACTTTTACTTATTCCCAGTTATTAGCATGTGTCCCTTTCCTGAATGAGCAATATTAAGCGCATCTCTGTCAGTAAGCTCGAAGTTGGTATGTATGTGACCAACCAAACCGAGGGTCTTGCCGATGCGAATATGCAAGAAAAAGGCTTTATTAAGCGCCCAGAAACCTTGCAGAAAATTCAAAGCAAGGGGGTTCGGGATGTATTTATTGATATCTCAAAGGGAAAAGATTCTGCATTTGCCGCTCCTATTCTACCGAAAGACGCTTCCTTTAAGCCCAGAGTACCTTTAAGGGCTGAGCGAGCAAAGGCGCAGCGCGTCTATGGTGAAGCGCGTGGCTTGGTATCTGATGTCCTAAATAATGTCAAAATGGGAAAAGCCATTGATGTTGCGCCGGTCGCTGAGCTGGCTGAAGACATTAACAACTCCATATTGAACAACCCTAATGCGCTTCAGTGTTTGAGCCAAATCCGAGAGAAGGATAAGTATCTGCTCGAACATTCGGTGAATGTGGGAATTTTGATGAGTATTTTCTCCACTTACCTGGGGTTCGATAAGCCCACTGTAAAAGAGTTGACCACAGGTGCATTACTTCATGATATTGGCAAGATTCGGGTGCCGTCGGAAGTATTAAATAAGCCGGGCGCGCTTACAGATGAAGAGTGGGTCGAAATGAAGCGCCATGTGGTCTACGGGCAAGCGGTGCTCACAAAATCTGAAGGAATCAGCGATATCGCGAAATCCATTTGTGCCCTCCATCATGAACGTTTGGACGGCAGCGGTTATCCCATGGGCTTGGAAGGCGATGATATTCAGATCTACGGCCGTATTGCGGCTGTGGTGGATGTATATGATGCGGTGACAGCTTCCCGCTGTTATCACGACGGTATGTCACCTTTTAAGGCGATGAAATTGTTATTGAGTCTGGCGGATAACCACTTTGACCGCAGCTTGGTGTATAGCTTTATTCGCTGTATGAGTGTTTACCCTGTGGGGACAGTCGTTGAGCTTGATAATGGCCGTTTAGGTGTGGTGATTGAGTCTAACTTGGAAACACCTAACAAGCCGCGCTTGCGTATTTTCTACAACATGACCCATAAGCACTATGAAAAGCCCAGCCTCTTAGATTTGGCGAGTTCATCTGTTGAGCATGAGATCGTTAAGACTTGGCATCCTGATGAGCTGGATATCAATATCGACGACTTTCTCTAGGCTGTAACTCTTTCTATCTCCTCTATTTCCCTTCCTAATTACCTGTATGTCACATGCAGATAGGACTTCATATCGTCTGAACAATAGTGCTGAAAAGGTTTGGGGTGCGGTTTAGCAAGAGTTGCGAGGGTGGTGACCGAAATGGTAGCTAGGGGGAGACTTGAACTCCCGACCTCAGCATTATGAGTGCTGCGCTCTAACCAGCTGAGCTACCTAGCCATTTCCGATCTTCGTGACCTTGGCCGCACAAAATGGGCCCTGGTCAGAGGGGGCGCTATTTTCACCAGTCGTCCCGTTAATGTCAAGCGTGGAGACGACTTGTTCGTCATTCCTGTTTTGGGGTTTAGACGTTAAAGCGGAAGTGGATGATATCACCGTCTTTTACGATGTAGTCTTTACCCTCAAGGCGCCATTTACCGGCTTCTTTAGCCCCTTGCTCACCGTTGTTATCGATGAAATCATCGTAGCCCACTATTTCAGCGCGGATGAAGCCTTTTTCAAAGTCGGTGTGAATCTTA
Organism: Agarilytica sp.; assembly: GCA_045430345.1. GTDB lineage: Bacteria > Pseudomonadota > Gammaproteobacteria > Pseudomonadales > Cellvibrionaceae > Agarilytica. Next base: position 362,082 of record JAILXT010000003.1, read on the forward strand.
CCTGCGGCTTGTGGTGCTGATGAGCCCACAGGAATTGTCCATGCACGCACTTCTTTGACGCCCGCGGTAAAGTAGGTGTGAAGATCGAGCAGGTTATATCCCGCGCGAATTACCCGGTTCAGGCCGGGCTCTTCCATACCCATTTCTTCCAAAAATTCATTTTTTTCGTCGTCTTCGAGTTCTGCAATCTCTGCTTCGAGTTTGTTGCATACGGGCACAACGATAGCGTTTTCGGACTCTGCGATTTTGCGAACGGTATCCAATAGCGGGTTATTTTCAAAGCCGTCTTCATCAACGTTGGCGATATACATCGTTGGCTTAACGGTCAGCATGTTTAATTCGCGCAGTGACTTCGCGTCGTCTTCATTGAGCCCGAAAGATCTTAAGGGCTTTGCTTCGTTAAGGTGAGGTAAGATTTTCTCGATGACCGCTTTCATAGCAATGGCGTGTTTATCTTGGCCTTTTGCGGCCTTGACAAAACGTTGTAAGGCTTTTTCTGCGGTATCGAGGTCAGATAGCGCCAATTCAGTATTGATGACCTCGATATCGGCTTCTGGGCTGATGTTGCCATCCACATGAATGACATTTGGATCTTCAAAGCAGCGAACAACGTGGGCAATCGCATCGGTTTCACGAATATTGGCGAGGAACTGGTTGCCCAGGCCTTCACCTTTTGATGCACCAGCAACTAAACCTGCGATGTCGACGAATTCCATTGAGGTGGCGATAATCTTTTCTGGCTTTACGATCGCGGCGATTTTATCTTGCCGAGGGTCGGGTACAGGTACAACACCTGAGTTTGGTTCGATGGTGCAGAAAGGAAAATTTTCTGCGCCGATACCGGCCTTGGTCAATGCGTTAAATAATGTGGATTTCCCCACGTTTGGCAGACCAACAATTCCGCAATTAAAACCCATGGATGTTTCCTTTTAAGAATGCTTTATTTTTGACTGTGAAGTTCGCGCATGCTTTTTTCCCAATCCCCTTTCGTGAGGTCCGGAACAAAAGGCAGTGCGTTCTGTATGGCATCTTCAATACGGTTGTGTTCTTCGATAGATGCGCGTTTGAGTACGTAGTTGGACACCAATTTAGCATTGCCTGGGTGCCCTATGCCGAGGCGAAGTCGGCCGAAATTTTTGTTGTTGCCCAGTGAGCTGATGATATCTCTAAGACCGTTATGGCCGCCGTGGCCGCCGCCAATTTTTAGGCGTGCAATACCGGGGTCTAAATCGAGTTCATCGTGTGCTACAAGTATGGATTCGGGTTCGATTTTATAAAATTGTGCGAGCGCGGCAACCGATTGACCGCTGCGATTCATAAAGGTTGTGGGCACAAGTAAACGTAGGTCTCGCCCCGCTATTGTAATGCGTGCATCGAGGCCGAAAAATTTTGCGTTGGGTGTGAGGGTTTCAGAATGTTGTCGGGCTAATTCCGCGACAAAGTCTTGGCCAGCGTTGTGGCGGGTGTTGGCGTAATCGGGGCCTGGATTACCCAGGCCCACGATAAGCTTTACAGGCGTTTCGGGAGTTTTCATCACTTAATGCCTGATCTCGACGATAAAGCTAGACGATAGGATTACTCGCCTTCAGCTTCACCTTCGCTTTCGCCTTCAGCAGCTTCATCTTCCACTGTACCTCTAGGCTTGTGAATATTTGCAACAGGTAGATCGTGATCGGTACCGTGAGCAAGTGCAACTGACTCAACACCTTTAGGAAGGTTAAGGTCAGAAATATGAACCGTTTGCCCAAGTTCTACTTCAGCAAGATCAACTTCAATGTACTCGGGTAGATCACCTGGTAGACAAGAGATTTCAAGGTCCGACATGTTGTGAGATACGGTACCGCCTTGTACTTTCACGCCTTTAGCTGTCGTTGAGTTGATGAAGTGTAAAGGCACCTTAGTGGTGAATTTCTTCGTCTTAGAAACGCGTAAAAAATCCGCGTGGTAAAGCTCTGCTTTTGCAGGGTGACGTTGAAGGTCTTTTAAAATCACATCTTCATCTGAACCATCGATTTTGAGGGTGATGATGTGCGAATAAAATGCTTCGTTGTCTAAGTGGCGAATAAATTCATTGAATTTAACGCTGATGTTTTGCGGCTTTTTACGGCCACCGTATACGATTGCTGGTACTAAATTTTGTTCACGACGCAGGCGGCGGCTCGCACCTTTCCCTGACTCTTCGCGAAGCGCAGCATTTAAAGTAAAGTCTGTAGCTGACATGTGTTGTTACTCCACAGTTATGATTAAACCTCTTGATTCCGCGACCAGAAACCTAAGAGGGGGTGGCCATTAGGGCCGCTTTTAGTGCCGTGTTTCGCTTAGCGGAACATTGCACTCAAAGATTCTTCGTTACTAATTCGGCGCATCGCTTCAGCCATCATGTTAGACAGAGTAAGCACGCGAATTTTCTTACAATTTTTTGCGGCGTCAGATAAAGGAATAGAATCGGTAACGACCAGCTCATCCATAGATGAAGCATTTAATCGTTCAATAGCTGGGCCAGAAAGCACAGGGTGAGTTGCGTAAGCCACAACTTTTGTTGCGCCGCGCTCTTTTAGTGCTGCTGCGGCATTACATAGTGTGCCGGCGGTATCGACCATATCATCGACCAATAAACATGTACGATTCTCAACGTCACCAATAATATTCATTACTTCAGCAACGTTAGCAGACGGACGACGTTTATCGATGATGGCGAGTTCGGTGCCGAGCTGTTTTGCTACGGCGCGTGCACGAACAACACCGCCAATATCAGGTGAGACCACGACCAGGTCTTCAAATTTTTGTTCGTCGATGTCGGATAGAAGTACGGGGGAACCGTAAACGTTATCCACAGGCACATCGAAAAAGCCCTGAATTTGCTCCGCGTGAAGGTCGACGGTTAATACGCGGTCGATACCAACGGTCACCATCATATCGGCAACCACTTTTGCTGTAATGGGGACGCGGGCTGAACGTACGCGACGATCTTGTCGGGCGTAACCAAAGTAGGGAACAACAGCCGTGATTCGGGCAGCAGAGGCGCGGCGTAGCGCATCTGCGATTACGACCAGTTCCATGACATTATCATTGGTGGGTGCACAGGTAGGCTGCAAGATAAAAACGTCGCGACCACGGACGTTTTCGTTGAGCTCCACAGCCACTTCGCCGTCAGAAAATTTACTCACGTCGATGTCGCCGAGCGGTATGCCCAGTTCTTCGGATACTCTTTGGGCCAGTTCCGGGTTCGCGTTACCCGTAAATACCATCAAGTCTGCCACTGATATGCTCCAATTTAGTGTGGATAGGGAAGGCGTCTTGCGCATTCCCATGGAAGCTTAGTTCGAGAGCTCAGAAGTGAAAGGTTGCAGATGTGAAATATGGCTGGGGTGGAAGGATTTGAACCTTCGCATGACGGGATCAAAACCCGCTGCCTTACCGCTTGGCTACACCCCAGTAAAGCCCTTCTTGAGGAGGCGTTGATGCAATGGCGACTGGTTTACACCTTTTGCCACAAAACCATCAAATCGTTCTGGCTTGTTAGCTAGTACGGCTTCAGCGGCCTCTACTGAAGGATATGACGCAAAAACACAAGCGCCTGTCCCAGTAAGCTGCGTTGGGCCTTGTCTACTGAGCCATTCAACTGCATCCCTCACCTGTGGAAATAACGTTTCGACCAATGGTTGACAGTCGTTTTTTCCACCCCTCTTGAGGAAGGCCGCTACTGTAATGGCGAGTGTGTCTCTTGTCAATTCTTTGTGGGAAAAAACCTCAGCGGTAGAAACGTGACACCTGGGTGCCAAAACAACGAAATATTGTGTCGGTAAATCAATCGGGGTCAGGTGCTCGCCAACGCCTTCTGCCCAGGCACTTCGCCCACGGACAAATACGGGCACATCCGCCCCTAATTGCCGGCCAAGTTCAGCGAGGGTGTCGATGTGTTGTTGTGTATTCCATAGGTGGTTGAGGGCAAGCAGTGTGGTGGCCGCGTTACTACTGCCGCCGCCAATGCCGCCTCCCATAGGGAGCTTTTTGCTTAGATGAATATCCGCGCCGTAACCAGTGTGGGCATGTTGCTGGAGTATTTTCGCGGCTTTGTATATCAGGTTGTCTTCTATCGCGAGGCCAGGGATAGGAGGGGTGATGGATATCTCGCCAGAGTCATTACTTGAGAAGCTAATTTCATCGCCGTAATCAAGTATTTGAAAGACGGTTTGCAACTCATGGTAGCCGTCTGGTCGCTGGCCGGTGATATGCAAAAATAAATTCAGTTTTGCTGGGCTTGGAAGGGTGAGCATGAGGGCTTATAGGGTCCAGTGCTTTATGGCGATCGTCAATGTCATGCTGTCGCGTTTGGCGACGATTTTTTTGGGGAGTTTCAAGCCTTCAAATTGATGGTATGTGACAAAGCGGATTTGCCAGCCTTGCTGATTTAGCTGCATTAAATCACCTGTGTCGGAGCGGTTTATGGATTCTATTTCTGATTCGGGCGAACTCAGACCTTTAATCCAGTAAGTAAGCTCGTTAACTGGCGCACTCCACCCCAGAACATCGCTTAATAGGGCTTCGGCGGATTCGGCTGTTCTGACACCATCGCTATTCTTTAAGGTGACGAATCCTTTCTTGTTGGATAGTCGGGTGGTGCCAATGCCCATGGCACCGTGAAGTTTGATATCAAAATGCCCTTCATGGTGTTGCCATTTAAAATTAACGGCTTTTGCGGTGTTGCTATCTCGTATGCCTAGCTTTCCTGACGCAGTCCACGAAGACAGTGTTTCGGGTGAAACACCTGTGGGCGTGCGAGGAGGCGTACTTGCGCAGGCGGTAAGCAATACACACAAGATTAATGCGAATAATAATTTCATGGGGCTAGGAGATTCACATACCTTGGTTTTATTGGGTGGGGCGTCGGCCCTATCAGCGGTATACGACTAGTCGATACTGGCGTCGAGCCGATTGAGGGTATGGTGAATGAGCTGGCTTTTGGGATCAAGCTCTAAACCTTGTTTCCAAATGATGATCGCCTCTTCTTGTTGGCCGGTTACCCATAATACCTCGCCGAGGTGGGCTGCGATTTCATGATCGGGCAGTGCTGCCATGGCTTTTCTTAATTTGGATAGTGCTTCTTCATAGTGACCAAGACGGTAGGCCACCCATCCCATGCTGTCTATAACGGCTGGGTCGTCAGGCGTCAGGGCGTAAGCCTGTTTAATATATTCGTAGGCTTCTTGGTAGCGTTCTGTGCGATCGGCGAGTGTATAGCCTAGTGCATTTAGTGCAGCAGCATTTTCTGGGACGAGGGTTAGGACCGCTTTTAGGTCTTTTTCCGCTGCGGATACGTAGTCGATTTGTGCATACAGCATCGCGCGGGCGTATAAAAGCCGTGTGCTGTTGGGGAATGCTTTGATCCCTTGGCTGAGTGCGACTTCTGCAGCATTCATTTGCCCGCTTTTTGAATAAAGGTCTGCTTCCAGCATATACAGGTTTTCAAGGGCCATGCCTTCGGCTTTCGCTTGGTCAGCTTTTACCAGTGCCAGCGCTTCTTTCGATTGTCCAAGACTGACCAGAACCTCGGTCGCTTTCACAACCGCATTAATATAGTTTTGCCCAGGTGTGACAGCGCGGTAGTTTTCTAGCGCTTCCTGATATTGGTTGCGTGACTGGTATATTTCTCCGAGGTGGTAATGTCCTGCTGAGACATATTGATTGCGTGAAATAAGCAGTTCGAAACGCTCCTTTGCATCTTCTAACTCGCCTAAGTCTTTTTCTACGAGTGCGAGTGAATAAAGAATCTCAGCATCCGAGGGTTGCTGTTCGTGAAGGATGCGAAATTGCTCACGGGCTAATTCTGGGGATGAGCTCCACACAAGACGGGCGTAACGCGCGCGAAGGCCAACATTCTTAGGGTTTTGCTCTACGAGTTGGGCGAGGCGTTTGCCGGCTAATTCAATCTTGCCCATTTTGTGGAGCACACGTGTTTCTTGAAAGGCACTGCGAATCGGATTTTTATCCAGTGATTTGGCGGCTTGAGCGGCTTTCAGCGCGAGTTCGAGGGCGCCAGTTTTCTGTAGCAGGATGGACTGACCCAGCCAGAGGCCGGCGTCTTCTTTGTGGGTATTAAGGAGCGCGGTATAGAGATCACTTAGATCCTTAACCACCTTGATATCGCCCTTCTCTGCCTTTATCGCGATATTTTCAAAATTTGTGGCTTCCCCCTCTTTCAGCATTTGTTCCGAAAGCTCAAAAGCTTCGAACAAGTGGTTGGCGTCAATCAATTCCACCGATGCGAGATACCGCGCTTCCGAACTGCCTGGGTCCAAATCTAACCAAAGTTGTGACATTTCCAGGGCAGATTGGTGGGCGTTTAAGCTTCTCGCGATATGCGTGGCCCTAGAGGTGACAAGCAGGTCGTTTGTACTTAAGGCCTGCTGAACGTAGTTGCCAAGCGCTATATCGTAACGCTTACGATCAATCGCCATTTCTGCAACGAGTAGGGCATATAGCGTGTCTGCTGAAAATGGGCGATCGGGGGTCGTGACGATACGAGGTGTCTCTGCGTCCTTTTCTGGGGTATCCACTTGCTGCTGACTGGTTGAGCGTGAATTGCTCGTGCAACCGCCTATAAGTGCAGTGCTAACCAATAAAGCGAGGGAAAGTCGAAGGGAGGTGAATTTACGCGTCATGCTGCCTTGCCTGGAGTCTCATTCATGGTCTAAGTATAACAATTCTGTGGTCTGACAATGCTGGCCAGTTAGAAGAATATGGATTTTATGAGGGCTTGGACCGTGGGTTCTGGCAATATATCCAGGTGGGTGTGTTTTTTCCTCGTGCTTGGAGGCTTACAGTTGAATAACAATATCAACATTTCGCTCTGTCTCGCCGTCTACGATAAAGCTGCCGCCGACTTCAATGACGTTGGGCTCCATCCACGTAGCGCTTCCTATTATTTCGGTGGTGTTGGATCTTGAAACAAGCGGCGCTTGGCTCTGAATGGATTCGCCGCTAACCGCACCTTCTCCAGTGACTTGTCTTGTAACTGGTGTTTCAGTATTGGGTAGGGTCGAGCCATTACCACCGAATACTGGACTTTCAGGGATGCCCGAGTCGTCTAGCTGTGCGACGCTAAGAATATCCCAGATATGCAGATACCATTCCTCGGGGTACGCCGCTGGGTTGGCGCTCAGCTGGCTGTGAGTTAGCTCGTATTGTGATTCTAGGAGGTAAGGGTTGTCTGACGAATTATCGGGTGTTAAATCGACCATTGATGATGCGAATGCTTTGAGCGAGTAGATTTGGTCAAGATCCTCATAAGTTCCCCCTCTTTGTAATTGTCGAGTGATTCTACTTTCAGAGAATAATCTTATGGGGAAGCCGTCAATATCGCCCCATTCACTGGGTTCTTCAGCGAGGTCGTATAGGCTGTTAACGTGAGATAGCTTTACCATTCCGGCGCTGCTGCTGTAAATAATTGTATTTTCACCTGGGTAGGCATAGGTTTGTCCTGAGATAATATTGTCGTCTAAATTGCCGACAAGTTCCCCGATGCCAATATCGATAGTGAGCTCTCCGTTCTCTAGATAGGCGTAACCATCGAGATCGGTAAAACAGCGGCCTGACGGGGCTAAACTCTCATCACCAGGATGGATGGAATCTAATTCACACCAGCTAGAGGGTGCGTGAACGTCAATATCGTCCTCTGTTTGAACAATGTTCACGAGGGAGCGCATTTCGACTTGTATGCGTGTTGTTACTGGCGGCTCGACACTTTGATCTTGAGATTCGAGGTCAAACTGCGCGGTATACAGCCATGTACCGCTGAGGTCGGTTTGGTTGCTTACCGGAGATGAGTAGGATGAGATATCGTACCGGTCTTGCTCTTCGCTCGGGGGAGTAGAGGTATCTGATGATCCGCCACCGCAAGCATTTAGTACTAGTAGCGTGGCAATTGAAAAGTATTGAATGGCTTTCATAACGTTCCTTGTTTTAAGGGGAGGATCAGATTTGTTTCGGGATGGAATTTTACGAATACATCAGGAGTAACGCAACGTTGGCGGGTAAATCGAAGGGCATTATTTTCTTTGTCCTTGCCTTCTGCCCATCCACAGCCGAAAATACCGCGTTTTGACGAGTGCGTCTTAATATAGGCGCAAAGCACGATTCCCATATGACTTTATTTGCGTTTGGTATTAACCACAACACCGCGACACTCGATGCGCGGGAAAGGCTCGCGTTTGGGCCTTCGCAAATTGAGCCTGCGCTATGTGAAGCCGTGGCACAGGAGGGGATCAACGAGATTGCGATTCTGTCGACCTGTAACCGCACAGAGATTTATTGCCAAACTGATGCAGACCCCCAAAACCTGGTCAAATGGCTTGCGGATCACAAGGGTGTGGATATATCCGAAGTAAGCCAGTACCAGTATTCCCATGAAGGGGCAGCGGCGGCGCGTCATATGATGCAGGTCGCGAGTGGCCTAGATTCTTTGGTCTTAGGCGAGCCTCAAATATTGGGGCAAATGAAGTCGTGTTATGCAACTGCTCGGGAATGTGGCGTGTTAGGTGGCGTTCTGCATACGACGTTTCAGTTGGTATTTTCTGTTGCGAAGCGTGTGCGTTCGGAGACTGCCATTGGTGAGAACCCCGTTTCAGTGGCTTACGCTGCGGTAAGTTTGGCCCAGCAAATTTTTTCTGATCTTAAGCAAGATACTGCGCTTTTGATTGGCGCCGGGGAGACGATAGAGTTAGTTGCGCGTCACCTCCTTGATCAGGGTATTAAAAATATCATTGTGGCAAACCGCACGTTGGAAAATGCCTTGGCGCTCGCAGATAAGTTTTCTGCTGAGGCGATATTGCTGGCGGATATCCCGAATTATCTGCACCGTGCGGATATCGTTATTTCGTCTACAGCCAGCCAGCTGCCATTATTGGGTAAAGGTGCGGTGGAGCGCGCATTAAAAAAACGAAAACACAAACCGATGTTTATGGTGGATATTGCGGTTCCTCGTGATATTGAGCCGGAGGTGGGCGAGCTTGCGGATGTGTTTCTGTATACCGTTGATGACTTAAAAGAAGTGATTGATGAAAACAAACGCTCACGGGAACAGGCCGCTGAAATTGCGCATGAAATTGTCGATGAAGGTGTTAAGCATTTCGCGAATGAGCAGCGTGCTGTATCAGCAGTGAATACGATAAAAGCGTTTCGCAATAAAATGGATGCTTTGCGTGAAACGGAGCTGGAAAAAAGCTTGCGCTTGCTGCAAAACGGTGTGGCACCTGAAGAGGTTATGAGCCAGCTCGCCCGAAATATCAGTAATAAATATATGCACACCCCCACAGCTCAGCTGAAGCGGGCGGGAAGTGATGGCCGCGATGATATCGTTCGTGCTATGGACGATTTATTCGATCTGAAAGCGGATGAACCCGGTGAAGAGAAAAACGACAATAAGTAACGATACCTAGAAAAATAAAACAAGGCGAAGTTTAATGCTAGACGCCTTAAACCTTGTGAGAAAAAATGAAAGCATCAATAAGAGAAAAATTATCTCAATTAAGCGAACGCTATGAAGAAGTGGGTGCGTTATTGGGCGACCCTGACGTTATTGGGGATCAGAATAAATACCGTGAGTTTTCAAAAGAATACGCAGAGCTTGAGCCTGTTGTGAAAAGTTTTGAACAGTATTCTGAGGTGCGCGCAAATATCGAAGAAGCTAAATCGTTATTGAAAGATGCTGATGATGATATGCGGGAAATGGCTCAGGAAGAGCTAAAGGAAAATGAAGCGTTGATTGAGCCCCTCGAAATTGAGTTGCAGAAGCTGCTTTTACCTAAAGACCCAAACGATGGTAAAAATGTCTTTTTAGAGGTGCGTGCAGGTACAGGCGGCGATGAGGCGGCAATTTTCTCCGGTGATTTGTTTCGCATGTATTCTAAATTTGCGGAAAAGAATCGCTGGAAGGTTGAAGTTATTAGTGAAAGCTTAGGTGATCATGGCGGGTATAAAGAAATTATCACCCGTATCGTGGGTCAAGGCGTGTATTCTCAGATGAAATTTGAGTCTGGTGCTCATCGAGTTCAGCGTGTTCCGGAAACTGAATCTCAAGGTCGTATTCATACGTCTGCGTGTACTGTTGCCGTTATGCCGGAAGCTGACGAACTTGAAGAAGTGGCAATTAATAAAGCAGACTTAAGAGTGGATACCTTTCGCGCGTCCGGGTCGGGTGGTCAGCACGTTAACAAAACCGATTCGGCAATTCGTTTGACGCATATACCCACTGGCGTAGTTGTTGAGTGTCAGGATGAACGTTCGCAACATAAAAACCGAGCGAAAGCGATGTCTTTATTGGCTGCACGCTTACAAAACTCACAGCAAGAAAAAGCCGCTTTAAGTCAGTCGGAAGAACGTAAGAGCTTGGTGGGGAGTGGGGACCGCTCAGAACGAATTCGTACGTATAACTTTCCCCAAGGCCGGGTGACGGACCACCGAATTAATTTAACACTTTATAAACTCAATGAAGTGATGGAAGGGGATCTTATTGAGGTGGTGCAACCTCTGGTGAATGAATATCAAGCGGATCAACTCGCCGCGTTGGGTGATTGATTTATATGAGTCGGTCGCTTTCGGAGTGTATACGAATCGCGTCCGAACGTTTTTCTGCGGTTAGCGACAGTGCTCGTTTAGATGCTGAAGTGCTTTTGGCTTGGGTGTTAGGAAAAGATAGAGCGTACTTATTTACCTGGCCGGAAAAAATATTGGATGGCGAGGAGCAGGAAAGATTCGAAGCCTATGTCGCTCGTCGAGCGCAGGGTGAGCCCGTCGCCTATATTCTTGGTGAAAAAGAATTTTGGTCCCTGCCATTATATTCAGAACCATCAACGCTGATCCCTCGCCCTGATACTGAAGTGCTGGTAGAGCAAGTGCTTGCTCAACTTCCTGAGCAGCCACAAAAAATATTAGACCTGGGAACCGGTACGGGGGCTATTGCGCTGGCGTTAGCGTCTGAGCGAAAAGATTGCGATGTGCATGCTGTTGATAAAATGGCGTCAGCGGTGCAGCTGGCAAATAAGAATGTTAAACGCCTAAATATTCAAAACGTCCGTATTTTTCAAAGTGATTGGTTTGGCGCTATCACAGAGAAATATAACGTCATTGTTTCAAACCCTCCTTATATTGATGTGAATGATAAGCACCTAAAGCAAGGCGATGTGAAATATGAGCCAAAGACAGCGTTGGTTGCGGCTGAAAATGGCTTGGCGGATATTCGATACATCGCGGATAACGCAAAAGCGTTTTTAATCTTGGGCGGTATGCTTGTCTTTGAGCATGGTTATGACCAGCGAGAGGCCGTTCAATTGATAATGGCGCAGGCCGGATATGCGGGTGTGACGACGGAAAAAGACTATCACGGGCAAGACCGTGTGACTTTAGGGTATTTTAAATAATCCCCTCCCAATATTTTATGAGTTTTACTGAATTGGCTAACGATACAGGAAAGAATAGTTATGAATGATGAGCAACTACTTCGTTATTCTCGACATGTTTTGTTGCCGCAAATTGACGTGCAAGGTCAGGACACGATTTGTCAGGGGAAAGTGCTGGTGCTTGGGGTGGGTGGTTTGGGCTCGCCAGTCGCAATGTATTTGACTGCATCAGGTGTTGGTGAAATCGCTTTGGTAGACGATGATGTTGTGGATGAAAGTAATTTGCAGCGTCAAATCATCCATCAGCAACAAAATGTCGGTATAAATAAAACGGAATCGGCGAAGGTGCTTTTAAATGGGCTAAATCCTGGGTGTGAAATACGAACATTTGAGCACCGTTTAGATGAAGCGGAGTTAGAGCGTATATTGCCTGAATATAATGTGGTGGTGGATTGTACCGATAATGCCGAGTCACGTTATGCATTGAATATGGCGAGTTTAAAAACGTTGACGCCTTTGGTGTCCGGAGCCGCGATACGTTTTGAAGGGCAGGTCAGTGTTTTTGATCCCAGAGACAATACATCCCCTTGTTATCAATGCTTGTATGATGCGCTTGGCACACAGCAATTGGCTTGCGCAGAAAGTGGTGTGTTCTCACCATTAGTGGGAGTGATTGGCTCTATGCAGGCTTTAGAAGCGTTAAAACTGTTGGCGGGTTTGTCTAGTGGGCTGGTCGGGAAGGTGGCTTTATTTAATGGCTTTAAAAATAGTTGGCAGTATTTAGGATTGAATAAAAATACCCGCTGTTCTGCTTGTTCGAGTAGGTAATTAATATATTGGGAAATAAAAAAGGCCGGAGTAATCCGACCTTTTTTCGTCCACTAATATGATGATCGTTACTAGAATTTAACGGTTCCTTCTAGGGCGAGTGTCATTGGTCTTCTAGAGAAACTGTAGTGCGTGTTGGTGCCAAACGAGTTTTCTGAAAGCGGCGCATTTGCTGAGTAAGAAACTACTTTTTCGTCTAACAAATTTTTGCCAAGTAACCCGATTGCCCAATTTTCACCTTCAACGCCTATGCGCATGTTGAGAATACTGTAGGCATCGATTTCACCTGTTGGATCCAGATTTACATGGACGTTATGGCCGTCTACTTGTTGAACGTCTATAAAGCCAACAAAGTTTATGTCGTCAGTAATAGAGGTAAAGTAGTCCAGTGAAATGTTGACCGTATAGTCTGGTGTGTAAACGCCGCTTTTCCCAGTGTAGTCGCAGGTGTCGATGACATCGTCTCCATCTATATCGATCCCGTCTGGGGTTTGGCCTGCGTAGCAGTTTCCATTTTCAAAGTCGAGATATTCAAAATCTAAGAGAGAAACTCCGTAGCCGGCGGTTAACCCCTCTGCGAGCAACCATCGACCGTCTATTTCAATACCTTGTACGCGTGTTTCTTTTGCGTTACCGACGTTAAATCCAACAGCACCATCAAACTGACTAATTTGTAAGTTGTCGTAATCTGTACGATAAAGTGCGGCATTTAATTCTCCGCGACCGTCGGCGAGCGTTGTTTTTATTCCTGCTTCAAAGGCCGTTGACTCTTCGTCCTCAAACTCAAAGCTGGGTACATTGTTTGAACGAGGGTCAAAACCGCCAGATTTGGAGCCAGTAGTGTACGACCCGTACACCATGACATCATCATTAAAGTTATACTCAATGATTGCTAATGGGTCGAACGGAGACTCGCTTCGTTTTTCACTTAAGTTGTGGCCACCGGACGCTTCGCTTTGGAAGAAGAACAGCGCAGGGTTTGCGTACAGTGCGCCAAGTAAGGGGTCTGTAGTTTCTTGGCCGGTACTAGGCGTAAAAAGAAATAGCCGCTTGGTGGCTGATTTATCTTCTTGCGTATAGCGAGCGCCCAGAATGAGATTGAGTTGATCTGATATGTTCCATTTTACCCGCCCGAATATTGCCAGTGCTTCGGAGTCTTGGGTGAAATCTCTACCAGCTCCTGAGTCGGCTAACGCGGATGCGAAAGGCACGCCAGAAGCAGTTAATATTGGCGGTAATGCGTTCGTGGCTCTAATCGGTAGGCGATCTTCGAAGATTTGCTCGTAGTCTTGGTAGAATAATCCACCGACCCACTCAAAGGTTTCTCCTAACGGGGAGGTGATACGGATTTCTTGGCTGAACTGTTTGTAATCTTCAAAAAGTTCAAGCTCAAGAATTTCTGCAGAAGTAAAATCACAGTCACAAAGTTCTGTGTAATCGAATGCTAAATGCCCTGTAACAAAGGTCAGTGTGTAATCATTGAAATCGTAGTTGGTGGTTAGAGTGAGGTTCTCGATTTCGTTATCACTAAATTCACCTATATCAGTTTGTCGTTCGTAATCTAGTGTGGGTTCAAATGTGGGCAAACTGAAAAGAGAAAGATAATCGCTGTACGAGGCGCCGCCCACAAGGGAGTCATCCTTTGTGATTTCTATTGCGCGACCTTGAGTTTCAAACTCGTTTTTTTCAACCTTTAATAAAAAGGATAAGTTTTCTGTTGGTGTCCAATCTAAACTTAAGCGAACTGCTGTCTCTTCGGTATCGGGTTCGTCAACACCTTTAAAGGAGTTGTAATAGTAGCCTTCTTCTTCGTACGTTCTAAATACGAGTCGAGCCCGTAAGTCATCGCTTAAGGGGCCAGAGATTACGCCGTTGACTTCTTGTTGGGAGTGCTCAAATTCATGGGAGGCAGTGAGTTTAGCTTCGAACTCTTCTGTTGGTGCTGCTGTAGTGAGGTTTAATGCACCTGCAACACTGTTTTTTCCAAAGAGAGTACTTTGAGGGCCACGTAATAGTTCAGCGCGAGCCATATCCATCATGGGGATTCGAAATAATTGCGCTCGACCGTGGTGTATCCCGTCGACATACATACCAACAGATTGTTCGAAGCCTTGGCTATTATCTGACCCTATGCCGCGAACGCGTACCTGTGTACTAAAGCCGGACTCCGTAAAGTGGATGTTCGGTAAATAGGCCGTAAGGTCTTCTAGGTTATCAATACCCGCGTCTGCAAGTTTCTCACCTGTGACGGTTGCGACTGAAATGGGTACATCTTGGATGTTTTCTGCAATTTTTTGTGAGGTGACGATGACTTCTTCAAGCCGCATGTCAGAGTTATCTTGAGCTAGAGTAGGCAGCGCGGTTTGTGCGCAGATCACTCCGATCGCAAGGCTTAATAGCTTAGGGGCAAACGTTGTCGTGCGGGGCATATTTTTCTCCCTATTTATTTTTTTACTGAGCCGGCCGAGCTGAACTCAGTGCGATCAATCTGAGCCGGTATTTTAGGAGTATAGAAGAGCTGAAGCTAGCTCATCGGGGCATAATAGCGCGCTTATCAACAAAATTAAAACGCTTGTTTGAAATTTGGCGCCCAAATGAATATTTTGACGAAAATAGCCCGAGTTTTGGGGCTTTAGTAAATGGCGCTTAGGTGGTCGCCATGGATAATTGGTGAGGTTTTCTGTTCAACTAGGCTTGGTAATAAGATTTATACCAGTCGACGAAGTGTTGGACCCCTTCTTTTACGCTAGTGGCGGGCTTAAACCCAATGTCATTTACGAGTGCACTGACGTCTGCGCAGGTTGATGGCACATCCCCTGGTTGAATCGGCATCATGTTGATGTTCGCTTTCTTGCCGATGCTGTCTTCAATGGCATGCACAAAATCCATGAGCTTCACCGGGGCGTTGTTACCGATGTTATAGACCTTATAGGGGGCGAAACTGGAGGATGGGTCCGGATCTAGTCCGTCCCACTTGGTGTTCGCCTTGGGTATTTTGTCGGTAATACGAATAACGCCTTCTACTATATCGTCGATATAGGTGAAGTCTCTGTACATGTCGCCATGGTTATACACGTCGATTGGGGTGCCTTCGATAATGCCCTTGGTAAACTTAAATAAGGCCATATCAGGCCGGCCCCAGGGGCCATATACGGTAAAAAAGCGTAAGCCCGTCGTGGGTAGTGAGAATAGGTTGCTGTATGTATGTGCCATTAGCTCGTTAGATTTTTTGCTTGCCGCGTAAAGCGATACGGGGTGGTCGACGTTATCTGATTCAGCAAAGGGTTGTTTTACATTTGCACCGTAAACGGAGCTAGATGACGCGTAGCTGAGATGGGGGACATTTGTATGGCGGCAGCCTTCGAGTATATTGAGAAAGCCCACGATATTGGCGTCGATATACGTGCGAGGGTTTTCGATT
Organism: Agarilytica sp.; assembly: GCA_045430345.1. Taxonomy (GTDB): domain Bacteria; phylum Pseudomonadota; class Gammaproteobacteria; order Pseudomonadales; family Cellvibrionaceae; genus Agarilytica. The sequence goes on from JAILXT010000003.1 coordinate 377,727, forward strand.
GAGTAACGAACGCCGGCTTGGGCGGCAAGGTTGATAACGCGATCAAATTGATGGTCTTGAAAGAGCTTTTCCATTCCATCCCGATCCGCTAGGTCGAGTTTGATGAATTGGAAGTGCGCTTTTTCTTTTAGTCGATTAAGCCGGCTTTCTTTCAGGCTTACATCGTAATAGTCGTTGAGGTTGTCGATGCCGATGACCTCGTCGTTACGTTGGAGCAATTTGAGGCTGGTATGAAAGCCGATAAAGCCCGCGGCGCCGGTGACGAGTATTTTCATGAAAGTGCCCTTTAATTTTGTTGCGGCGTATTTTACAGTCAAAATACACTTTGTTTGTTTTTAATGTGATGAACTGGCTGAGGAAAGCCTGATTTTTCCATGAGAATCAGGCGTTTAGGAGATTTATCACCTTATCTAGGTTATTTGTGTTTAAATATCGCGCGGATTCAGGCTTGTTGCCTGGCTAACTTCAAATCAACGCTACTGTTTGATTTTCATCGTTTTGAGTAACCAGTTTTTGTGAGTAAGAAAGAAACCCCTTCACCTATGCCTTTTAGCGAGCTAAATCTTCGCCCAGAAATGAATCGTGCCCTCGATGACATGGGTTTTGAATTTTGTTCTCCCATTCAAGAAAAGTCGCTTCCTTATTCCCTGAGCTCTCATGACGTTGTGGGGAAAGCGCAAACGGGTACCGGTAAAACGGCTGCGTTTTTATTGGCTGTTTTTGAGGACTTGTTGAAAGCCCAGCCTGAGGAAGAACGTTACGCGGGTGAAGCACGTGCACTCATATTAGCGCCCACGCGTGAATTAGTGGTTCAGATTGCGAAGGATGCGGAAATTCTTGCGAAGTACACCGATCTTCAAATTCATACCCTCGTTGGGGGAATGGATTACAACCGCCAGCTGAATAAGTTGAATTCCAGCTTGGTCGATATCTTGGTGGCAACGCCAGGGCGCTTGATAGATTTTTGTGAAAAGCGTGAGGTTTACCTCGATCAGCTTGAGGTTTTGGTGATCGATGAGGCGGACCGTATGTTGGATATGGGCTTTATTCCTCAGATTAAGCGCATTGTACGTTTAACGCCGAAGAACACGGATCGCCAAACACTCATGTTTTCAGCGACTTTCCCTGATGATGTACGTCGTTTGGCCGAGCAGTGGACACATAATGCCGTTAAAGTCGAGATAGAGCCTGAGCGCGTAGCCACGGATTCTATTGAGCAAAAAGTGTATTTGGCTTCTACCGATGAGAAGCTTAAGTTGCTTTGTAATCTTTTTGATGATCCCGATGTAGGAAGTTTGATTGTATTTGCGAACCGGCGGGATGAATGCCGACGTTTGCATCAGCAGTTAACGCGCCGGAAGCTCAATGTGGGTTTGCTATCAGGTGAAATCCCTCAAGGTAAGCGAATTCGCACCTTAGAAGACTTTAAATCGGGTAAATTGCACGCATTGGTCGCCACTGATGTTGCCGGGCGAGGTATTCATATTAACGATGTGAGTCATGTCGTGAACTATACATTGCCCGATGAGCCGGAAGACTATGTGCACCGTATCGGGCGTACAGGTCGTGCTGGTAAGACCGGCGTATCCATCAGCTTTGCCTGTGAAGAAGATGCATTCCGTTTACCTGCTATCGAAGAGCTACTGGGGGTTAAATTGGAATGTACCCAGCCGCCGGAGCATCTTCTCAAATAGCTTTTGCCTGAAGCCTATTCCAGGCCTCGTGATTTAGCTAATGGTTCGATGTGAACCGTCATAGCTAAATCGCGGACTTCCCCTTCTTTGTCTACACTGAAAATACCCTCTGAGAAATCAGTGACTTAGCGTGTGCGTGTCAAAAGTGGCGCCGGCGTGTGAGATTAACCGTGGCAGTCAGGTAGTAATATGAGAAAGGTGTTGATAGTCGAAGACAGTCCAATGGTCATGAAAGTGCTTAAGCATGTGATGTCATCATCGGATCTCTTTGAATATGTGTATGCAACAAGCTTTGCCGAGGCCAAGGCTGCATGTGAATCAACAGAGGAGGCTTTCTTTGCGGGTGTGATAGATTTGAACCTCCCTGATGCACCTGATGGGGAAGTGGTCGATTATTCTCTTTCTCAAGGCATACCGACGATCGTTTTGACGGGGAGTTTTGATGTTGCGAAGAAAGATAAATTACTTGCCAAGGGGATTGTCGACTATGTCACCAAAGAGGGGCGCTATTCCTATGAATATGCCCTGGGAGTGCTCGAGCGTTTAGTGAAAAACCAAGAATTAAAAGTCTTGGTTGTGGATGATTCTGATACCGCCCGTAAGTTTATTTCTACACTGTTACGTTTACAGTTGTTCCAAGTGTTGGAGGCGAGTGACGGGGTGCAGGCAATAAAAGTCGTCTTAGAAAACCCCGATGTCAAATTATTGATTACCGATTTCAATATGCCGCGTATGGATGGCTGTGAATTGGTGAAGAATATTCGGCTCAAATATGAGAAATCTGCCCTGGTGATTGTGGGCTTGTCCTCGGATGGTGAGGGCGCATTATCCGCGCGGTTTATAAAAAACGGTGCAAATGATTTTTTGCGTAAGCCCTTTAACCACGAAGAGTTCTTTTGCCGGATTAATCACAATGTGGAGTTTTTGGAGCTAATCGAATCTATTCGTGACGCTGCGCATCGTGATGATATGACCGGAGCTTATAATCGCCGATATTTTTACGAGTGCTGTGAAAAAATATTTATTGATCAAAATCTACAGGCGAGCGCGATATCGCTCGCTGTATTGGATTTGGATGAGTTTCACTTTATTAATGAGCAATACGGTCACGATGTTGGCGATAAAGTAATGGTGGCCGTTGTGCAGGAGTTGAATGCTTTGCTTGAGCGCTTCGTTTTTGCGCGGGCCAGCGGCCAAGAATTTTATTTACTTATGCCGGGGTTGGATAACGACAAGGCCACGGCATTTGTTGAAAAGGTGCGTCAGATTTTGTGTGCGACAGCGTTTGATATCGATGGTCATTCCATTAACGTTACTTTTAGTGCTGGTGTATCCAGTATCACGACTGAAAATGTAGACGATATTGTCTCTGTTGCTTCAACGAGCTTGAAGCGAGCAAAAGAGGCGGGTGGTGACTTAGTTTTTGGTGATGATTAATCGCTTCGTAGGATGCGGGATAAGTGTTAATTGAATGGGGGGGGGTAGTTAGAGCGAACTGTTTGGGCAGGGCATACACCTTCGGGGCAATGCTTTAGCTCACGCAACCAAAATAATGTACCACCCACAACAGCAACCGGCATGGCGATGATGTTGATGACCGGGATTAAGCTGCACAGCATAATAAACCCTCCGAAACCTAAACTACTGTACTTTTTCTTCCATAAGCATTGTCGTAGTGGCTTGAATTCTAGCTGATGATTGTCTGCGGAATAATCGGCATATTGGATGGCCATGGACCAGGCGCCCCAGGCGAGGCCAATGAGCGGTGAGACTAAGTTTAATAGGGGGATCCAACTCGTTAAACTGCCCACCAAGATCATAATCAATATAACTAATACACCGCGCTTTAAAAAATACCAAAGTTTTTCGCATTCGCGAAATAAGGTGCGCCGGATCATCGTGCCGGTAGATTCTTCTGGGGGGGCAATGCCGGTGAGCAAGGTTTCCGATTTGGCTGCGAGTAACCCGTAGAAAGGCGCCGCAATAATATTGGTGATCATATTAAAGCTGTAGCCATAAATAATCAGCATGAATATGCCCATTACCGTCCAGACTATCCATTCCAGTGGCGCCAAAAAACCGGGGAGAATTTCCATGATACTGTCGACGATAGTGCCGAAATAGTGAACGAGCCCCCAGGTAAGTACAAGAAATAATACGCAGTTCACCAAAAGTGGTACGAGCAAGTAAAGCCGTAGTTCTGGTTTCCAGAGCAGGTTCAAACCTTCGCGAAAGTAGTATATTCCTGACGCGATGTTGTTTTTATAGCGGGGCGGTGGCAGCACGTATGTCACTCTGTATCTTCATGATGATAAAAAACTTCCTGGCGGTAGTGGGGGTGTCTATTTTGCGCCGGCTGCTTCGAGTATCTTTACGTAAGGTTCTGCATGTCGTTGCGGCAGAATGGTGTGTAAGAAAGTTTCACCCTCTTTGTTTTTGCAATTGATGTTCTTGCCTTCTTCTGCGAAGAATTTAACAAAAGTTTCGAAATTGTCGGCTTTCATGCCGCGATAGGCACGTTCGAGTGCGGTGTAGTCGGGGTCTGTTTCACCGACATGACTTACCTCGAGAAATTCGCGCACACGCTCGTCAGAAAATGTTTCGCCCAGTACTTTTTGTTTGTCTTTTTTTAATGCCATTGGTTTAGTTGTCCAGTTTGTTTTGCAGTATGCTGTTCAGTTGTTGTGGATTCGCTTTGCCTTTGGATGCCTTCATGACTTGCCCAACGAAGAAACCGGCCATTTTTTTGCGTTTATCCGGCTCGGCTGCGCGGTAGTTTTCCACTTGTTTTGGGTTGGCTGCGATAATCTCGTCAACCATCTTTTCGAGGTCGCCAGAATCAGTCGGTTTTAAGCCTTCTTTTTCGATTACTTCATCGACATCCGTCATGCCGTTCCAGAGGTGATCAAATGCGAGCTTGGCGGTTTTACTGCTCAAGGTTGTATCTTTAATACGAAGGATTAATTTACCTAGCTGCTCTGCGGGGACTTTGCTTTCGCTAATGTTGAGTTCTTCCGCGTTTAACTTGGCAGAGAGTTCGCCAATGATCCAGTTGGCAGAAAGTTTTGCATCGTTTGCGATCGCGAGTGCGGCTTCAAAGTAAGCGGCCATTTTTGCATCACCGCCAACAATGCCGGCATCATAGCTGGATAAGCCGAAGTCAGTTTCAAACCGTGTTTTACGTGCGGCGGGGAGTTCGGGTAAAGACGTTCGTATTGCTTCGATGTATTCATCGTCGATAATGACCGGTAATAAATCCGGGCAAGGGAAGTAGCGGTAATCGTTTGCTTCTTCCTTCGAGCGCATCGCTTTTGCGGTATGAGTATCGCCGTCGTAAAGGCGCGTTTGCTGAATGACTTCGCCGCCGTCTTCGATCAGGTTGATCTGGCGCTCGACCTCTTGTGCGATACAGCGGTCCATAAAGCGAAACGAATTGAGGTTCTTGGTTTCTGTGCGTGTGCCGAGTTCTTCTTGACCTTTGGGGCGAACCGAAATGTTCACGTCAAAGCGCATGGAGCCTTGGGCCATTTGGCCGTCGCAAATACCAAGTGAGGTAACGATTGAGTGAAGGCTGCGCGCAAGTGCAACCGCTTCTTCGGCGGTGCGCATATCCGGTTCACTTACGATTTCGATTAACGGCGTGCCGGCGCGGTTAAGGTCAATGCCGGACATGCCGTGATAATCTTCGTGCAGCGATTTACCCGCATCTTCTTCTAGGTGCGCATGATGAATTCGTATGCGCTTTTGCTCGCCATTTTCCAAATTGATGTCAATGTGGCCGCCGTTGACGATGGGTTCGGCAAGTTGCGTTGTTTGGTAGCCTTTGGGCAAATCTGGGTAAAAATAATTTTTACGTTCGAATACTGAGCGCTTCCCGATGTCCGCATCGATCGCTAAGCCGAACATGGTGGCGAAGCGAAAGGCTTGCTCGTTTGGCACTGGCAAAGTGCCTGGCATGGCCAGGTCAACAAGGCTTGCTTGCGTGTTGGGTGCTGCGCCGAACGTGGTGCTGCTACCGGAGAATATTTTTGATTGGGTGGCCAGTTGCACGTGAACTTCCAACCCGATAACGGTTTCCCATTCCATCGTTCTATACCCTATATGTTGTTGGGGGTTAATGTGTGGAAGTCGGTGGCTTGTTGAAACTGATGCGCGACATTAAGTAGTTTGGCTTCGCCAAAAAAGTTGCCGATCAGTTGTAAGCCAGCGGGTTTGTTATCGACGAGTCCGCAGGGGATCGACATGCCGGGTAGACCCGCCAAGTTTGTTGCGATGGTATAAATATCTTCCAGATACATGGCGACAGGATCATCGCCTTTTGAGCCAAACGGGAATGCTGGGCTGGGCGACGTTGGCCCGAGCACGACGTCGACCTCTTTAAATGCTTGCACAAAGTCGTCTTTTATCAGGCGGCGGACTTTCTGGGCCTTGTTGTAATAGGCATCGTAGTAGCCGGCGGAAAGGGCATAGGTGCCGACTAATATGCGTCGTTTAACTTCTTCGCCAAACCCTTCCGCACGTGAGCGGGTATATAGATCTTCAAGATCTTTGGGGGCGTCACAGCGATGGCCATAACGTACCCCGTCAAACCGAGAGAGGTTGGCAGAGCATTCGGCGGGTGCGATGACATAGTACGCCGGCACCGCAAGGTGGCTGTGGGGTAACGAGATAGATTTAATTTTGGCGCCAAGTGACTCGTAGGTTTTGATGGCACTCTCAACGGCTGCTTGGGTGCCTGGGTTGAGCCCTTCGCTGAAATACTCTTTTGGTACGCCAATGGTAAGGCCGTCGATACTATCGCTCAGTTTGGCTGAATAGTCGTCCACGGGGTGATTTACACAGGTGGAATCTTTCGCGTCATAGCTAGCCATCGTATTTAACATGATGGCGGCGTCTTCAGCGGTTTTTGTCATTGTGCCTGCTTGGTCCAAGCTGGAGGCAAATGCAATCATGCCCCAGCGTGAGACGCGTCCATAGGTAGGCTTTAAACCGGTGATGCCGCATAAGCTAGCGGGTTGGCGAATGGAGCCGCCGGTATCCGTTGCGGTTGCAGCTGGGGCTAATTGCGCTGCGACAGCTGCAGCGGAGCCACCGGATGAGCCGCCCGGTACACAATCGGTTGCCCATGGGTTTTTAACCGGCCCGAAGAAGCTGGTTTCGTTGGATGAGCCCATGGCAAATTCATCCATATTGGTTTTGCCTAGTGTTACCGTACCCGTGGCCGCATAGTTTTCAACCACTGTGGCGTTGTAGGGGGGGTGAAAGTTTTCTAGCATTTTTGACCCGCAGGTCGTTAGGACGCCATCCGTGCAAAAAATATCTTTATGTGCGATGGGTATGCCGCATAGCGGGTGGGTATTGCCTTCCGCCAGTTGTTTGTCCGCCAAGTCCGCTTGGGCGAGTGCCTGAGCTTCCGTTACGGTAATGAACGCGTTGAAGTTGTCGTCTAAGGACTTGATGCGATCTAAATAGTGCTGCGTCAGTTCTCTACTTGAGAACGCTTTGGCGCGCAGCTTTTGGCTAAGTTCAGCAATAGTGAGGGTATGCATTAATAAGGCTCAGCTGTATGTGAGTGTGTAAATCTGGGTTTGTGCTCGCATGGCGAGCAATGAAGCGTTGGGTGACGGCGGTTCAGTCGATCACTTTTGGCACTAAATAGAGACCGTCTTCTGTGGCGGGTGCGACCGACTGATATTTTTCACGGTGGTCTTGCTCCGTGACTTCGTCTTTGCGTAATACTTGAACCGCGTCGAGTGGATGCGCCATGGGACTTACATCCCCTGTATCCGCAGATTGAAGTTGGTCAACCAACGCAAGGACTTCGTTGATGCTGGTTGCTGTTTGTTCAAGTGTTTCCTGGCTAATCTCTAATTTTGCCAATTTCGCCAGCTTTAAAATTTGTTCTGCTTCCACCATCTTCTCCGCGCAAAAACCGCTCATGTATTCCGGAAATATTCGAGCGCGCTACGTTATCATATTTGCGCCTTGCTCAAAATCCCTACCATTGATAGAGTGCGAGAATTTAGCGCCGAAAGCGAGTTTTACGTAAAGAGTTGCCGAATTAATCTTCAAATTTGATATGGCAAAGCAGTTGGAGAAATATCAGCGTTCCATTTAGGCATAATCTTTAACAGGTACTTTGCTTGGACTTCTGTCATGCTTCTCTATAATTACTCAATAAAATCGCACGATACTAATAACGGTTCGGCCTTATAACAGTTTCTCTCCGGGTTCAAAAAACTAAATTTACTCCGATAATGAGTTGTCACTCGGAAAACCACAGGATAATTAAGTGCTATGTTGTTAAAACGTTTAAAAGGGGTGTTCTCCAACGATTTATCTATCGACTTGGGAACAGCCAATACCCTTATCTATGTGCGAGAGAAGGGAATAGTGTTAAACGAGCCTTCCGTGGTGGCTATCCGGAATGTTAATGGCCAGAAGTCAGTAGAAGCAGTGGGAATGGCGGCGAAACGGATGCTCGGGCGTACGCCTGGCAATATTACCGCGATTCGCCCGCTTAAAGATGGTGTTATCGCGGACTTTCAGGTCACGGAAAAGATGCTTCAGCACTTTATCCGCAAAGTACATGAAAATAGCTGGTTTCAGCCAAGCCCTCGGGTGTTGGTCTGTGTGCCTTGTTTGTCGACAGAGGTCGAAAAACGCGCGATTCGTGAGTCGGCGTTAGGTGCGGGCGCTCGGGAAGTACGTTTGATCGAAGAGCCTATGGCTGCCGCAATCGGTGCGGGTCTAAAAGTAGAAGATGCGACTGGGTCCATGGTGGTGGATATTGGTGGTGGAACCACAGAAATCGCCATTATTTCGTTAAATGGTGTGGTGCTGTCCGATTCGGTACGAATCGGGGGTGATCGTTTTGATGAGGCGATCGTCAATTACGTGCGTCGCAAGTACGGCAGTGTGATTGGTGATGCTACGGCTGAGCGCATTAAGCAAGAGATTGGCTGCGCTTATGCCGGTAGCGAGGTCTTGGAAATCGATGTGCGTGGTCGTAACTTGGCGGAAGGGGTGCCTAAGAGCTTTACGCTGAACAGTGATGAAGTACTTGAAGCCCTACAAGAGCCGCTTGCGGGTATCGTGCAGTCTATTAAAAGTGCGCTTGAGCTTTCGCCGCCAGAATTGGCATCGGATATCGCCGAGAGTGGCATCGTGCTTACCGGTGGTGGTGCGTTGTTACGTGATTTGGATCGCTTGCTTGTTGAAGAAACGGGGTTGCCGGTTATTGTTGCCGAAGATCCGCTGACCTGTGTGGCTCGTGGTGGCGGTCGAGCGATGGAGCTTATGGATCAGTATAATATCGACTTGGTTTACTAGCCCTGAGCTAACCAGGAGTTCTCTAGCTTAATCTAATTCGTTTTGGGCTTTGTTTGCTGATACTCTACGGTATCTGTTGAGCGAGGCCACCTCTATCTAATGTGTGCCACCGGAGGTAAGTATCAAGCCGCTTTTTTCTAAAGGGCCATCGGTTGGTGTTAAAACTGCGATGCTTACGCTTGCCTCGGTCGCAATCGCGTTAACCTACCTGTACACCGATTGGTTTACCCCGCTAAAACAACAAGCCCACGATATTGCGGCGCCTCTATACCGGGTAACCAGTTTGCCGGGCAAGATAGAGGAGTGGTCGGACAATCGTCTGATGTCTCGTGAACGCTTAATTCAACAAAACGAATCCCTCCGTACTGAAAACCTGGTGTTGAAGCGTAAGCTTCAGCTAAACGCCTCGCTGGCGGCTGAAAATGTGCGTTTACGGCAGTTACTGAATTCCGCCGATACCCTAGAAGATCGTGTTCTAATCGCTGAAATTATTGGGCTTTCGCCAGACCCTATGATGCATCAAGTCATCGTGAACCGGGGTAAAGACCATGGTGTGTATATTGGCCAAGCATTGGTCGATGCCAAAGGCTTGATGGGGCAGGTCGTCGAGGTGGGAAACCGCAGCGCTAAGGTGCTTTTATTGACGGATTCTACCCATGCCCTGCCGGTGCAGATTAACCGGAATGGCGAGCAGCTGATTGCCGAGGGGCTTGGCGGGCGGTCGCACGAGCTTGCGTTGCCGTATGTTGCTAATACGCTTGATATTGTTGTTGGGGATATATTGGTCAGTTCTGGCCTGGGGCAACGCTTCCCCACCGGTTACCCTGTGGCGGAAGTGGTTGAGGTCGTTAAAGACCCTTCGCGTCGCTTTGCTCGGGTCATTACGAAACCAATGGCAGACATTAGTCGCAGTCGCCATGCGCTTTTAGTGTTTGATCGCCCCCCGTCTGAAGGGCTGTAGTGACATGCATGCGCCGAGTAAAAATGGTCTTCTCGTTTTAGTGGCAATTACCTTCGTTCTGGCGTTGTTTATCGCTATATACCCTTTTTCCGATGGCTTTACTGAGTTGCGGCCAGAGTTTGTCTGTTTGCTGGTGATTTACTGGGTGACGAACGCCCCCCAAAACTTCGGTGTGTTGTTCGCTTGGTCTGTGGGTTTGGTCCAGGATGTGATTGAAGGTATTCCATGGGGGGCGCACGCGATGGCCTTGGCAATCGTGGCGTATATCTGTCTTGTGGCGTATCAGCGTATAAAAAATTATTCGGTATGGCATCAAACAATTTGGGTGTTTGTGCTTGTTGGCTTTCACCAGGTGATTGTGAACTGGGTACAGGGGCTCGCGGGTTACGATACAACCCCAAAAGCGCTCTTGCTGTCTGCAATGGTAAGCGCGCTATTTTGGCCTATTCTGTTTATTTTCATGATGCGGATTCGCGCAAAGCACCGACTTGGCTAAGGCTTATTTTTGGAATTACAGCTAGCATCAAAATCCCCCCGACGGCGTGAACTGTTGGATCAAATTGGCGTCCGATATAAGGTGGTCAGTGTTGATGTGCCTGAGCAGCGGGAGCCCTCTGAGTCGCCTCTGGCATATGTGACTCGTTTGGCATTATCCAAATCTGAAGCGGGTGCCCAGGCGTTCCCAGGATTGCCGACTTTAGGTTCAGATACGATCGTCGTGTGTGACGGTAAAGTTTTGGAAAAGCCGGCTGATTTCGACGATTTTAGGCGAATGATGAGGCTATTGTCCGCATCTTCCCACTCTGTGATTACGGCGGTAGCCGTTTGTGTTACCGACGAGCAAGGGTGTTTACTCAGTGAACAAACATGTGCGGATTACAGTGCGACAGACGTGTGTTTTCGGTCTCTTTCGGATATTGAGATAGAACAATATTGGCAGACCGGTGAGCCTCAAGATAAAGCGGGTGGTTATGCGATCCAAGGTTTGGGCGCCACTTTTGTAAGAGAAATTCATGGCAGCTACTCCGGCGTGGTGGGCTTGCCTATAGAAACCCTGGTTCCCTTGTTGGATGATCACGGTGTAAAGGTTTGGAATACAGGTATATGAGTGAAGAAATACTGGTAAATTTTGGTCCTACGGAAACGCGCGCGGCCTTGGTTGAAAACGGCGTACTGCAGGAAGTGTATGTCGAGCGCGCGCGCAGCAAAGGGTTTGTGGGCAATATATATAAAGGTAAAGTTGTTCGCGTGCTACCGGGTATGCAGGCGGCTTTTGTTGATATTGGCCAGGAGCGTGCGGGTTTTATTCATACGGCCGATATTGCGCCGCTCAATAAGCATGGGATTGAACAAAAGGCCAAAGAAGATGCCGACATTCGCGAGTTATTACGGGAAGGTCAGTCGGTATTGGTCCAAGTCACAAAAGACCCCATCGGTACGAAAGGCGCTCGATTAACAACGCACTTGTCTGTTTCCGCGCGTTATTTAGTGTATATGCCAAATACGGATCATATTGGTATTTCGAACCGCATTGAAGATGATGAAGAGCGTGAGCGTTTAAAAGCGGTAGTGACATCTTTAGCGGAAGAGCATAAAGAAAAATACCCCGTGGGTGGTTTTATTATTCGTACGGTGGCAGAAGGGGCTTCTCGGGAAGAGCTTCAAGCGGATATCCCGTTTGTATTTCACCTATGGCATGACTTGGAAGATTCCATTAAGTCGGCCAAGGCACCATCCATTGTTTATGAAGATATGCCGCTTTTTATGCGTACGGTGCGTGACTTGATGCGGCCCAATATTGAAAAAGTGCGGATCGATTCTCGAGAGTCGCATGCGCGAATGGAAAAATTTGCTAAGCATTACGCGCCTGAAATCGGCGGTCGACTTGAACATTACCCCGGCGAACGTCCATTGTTCGATTTGTATGGTGTAGAGAATGAAATTCAAAAAGCCTTGCAGCGTAAGGTGCTTTTGAAGTCGGGCGGCTATCTGGTTATTGAGCAGACCGAAGCGATGACCACTATCGATATTAATACGGGCGCTTTTGTTGGTCACCGAAATTTAGAAGAAACAATTTTCAAAACAAACTTAGAGGCGACGGCGGCTATCGCGCGTCAACTTAGAGTGCGCAATCTTGGTGGCATCATCATTATTGATTTTATTGACATGAAAGATGAAGAGCATCAGCGTCAGGTATTGCGCAGTCTCGAAAAAAATATGGAAAAGGACCGCGCGAAAACCAGTATCACCGGCGTTTCCGAATTGGGTTTGGTAGAAATGACGCGCAAGCGCACGCGGGAAAGTTTAGGGCAGGTTTTGTGTGAGCCCTGCCCTGTGTGTGAAGGCCGCGGCACATTAAAATCGGCTGAAACAGTTTGTTACGAAATATTCCGTGAAATTTTACGTGAAGCGAGGACCTACGAAAATGAGAAGTTTTTGGTGCTCGCATCGCAAGCGGTGATCGATAGGTTACTGGATGAAGAGTCCGCGAATGTTGCAGACCTGGAAGAATTTATTGGGCGAACGATTCAGTTTCAGGTTGAAAGTATGTACTTTCAAGAGCAGTACGACATTGTGTTAGCTTAGGGCGAATCACGGTCGTGCATACACAGGTTAGTTTTCACAAGTGATCCGAATACAGCGAAAGCATTGGCACTTGATCTCTCGGCGGTTTTGGGGGGGGCTGTTTACGATGCTTATTGCGTTGGCCGTATGCGTGCAGCTCGGTCGGCAGGCGTTCCCGCTGGTAAACGATTATCAGAGTGAAATTACAGATTACTTCAGTCGCAAGCTCGGTATGGTTATTGAGCTTGAAACAATTGACGCTAGCTGGAAAGGCTTGCGCCCCAAATTATCCCTCCATAAAGTGGTTATCAAATCTCAGCAAGGCGACACGGTGTTTAAAATCCGTGAAGCGGTTGCTGAGCTAAGTATCATAAACTCTTTAATCGATCGTCGCTTATCTTGGCGACAGCTCAAGTTTGATGGTTTTGATACGCGTTTCGTGCAGTCAGAGAATGGCCGCTGGTCGATTCCAGGTATGCCGGACCTGACGAAAAATAAAACCGTTAAAAAAAATAAGGGAAAAAACCGAGTAGGGGATCCTTATGATATTTTTCTTGTTGGACGTCGTGTAAGTATTAGTCAGGTCCACTTTGACTTGCAATATTATTCCCGTGAAACCGCCAGTGTCGATATCCCTGAAATATCGATTGAAAACGATCGTGATTTTCATCGTATCCGCGCTAGTGTCGATGTTGCGGAAGCGGAGGCGTTTTCGTTGATGATCGAGGGTCATGGTGACCCGAGAGATGAAAATTTTGTTGCCAATGGCTACCTAGAGCTCAACAGATTCCCTACCCAGAATGTCGTTAAAGCACTCGCGTTATCTAAGAGCATCGCAGTGAACGATGATCATCGGGTAAATTTAAAATTATGGTTTCGTGGCGATGCAGATAAAGGCACGACGCTTCGCGGTGAAATAGACGCTGCGGGCGAGTTAAGTATTCCAGGGCGTGACTTTAATATGCCTAAACGTATACAGGCTCAGTTGCATGGGCGCGGTCATACTGCGGAAGGTTGGGGTGTCACCTTAAAATCTTTGCAGGCCGAATGGGCGTCAATGACATCCCCTGTTATAGATGTTTATTTGCATGGTTTCGGGCGTAAATTTGCCGGGGCAAAAATCAAAGAGGTTTCGGTAAAGCCCTGGGTGGATGTCGTGTTAGGTGTTGGGCTGGGAAATAAGAAAGCTGAGGAGGTTGTCAAAACGTTATCGCCCAGTGGTACGTTAAAAAATGTCAGTGTGGAAATGACGGATAAAGCATCGGGTTATTTCCTTGCTAGCGCTGTTGTAGAAAAAGGGACATCTAATGCGGTAATGGGTGCGCCGTCTTTTGATAATGTGAATGGCTATGTGTCCAGTAGTTTGCTTTCAGGGCGAATGAATGTTTTTGTGAAAGATGGATTTACAATCGGCTTGCCCAAGGTGTATTACGAGCCTCTCTACTTTGAAGAGGCGCAAGGTCAAGTGACGTGGGATGTCGATCTTGAACAGCGGGTTGCTTATATCAGTTCGGGGCTCATTCAAGTTAAAAACCCAGAAGAGGAAGGTAAAGGGTACTTGCACTTGAGTTTGCCATTCGCGAAGAAATACGGCGAGCAAACCATGACGCTATCAATCGGTATAAAGAATACCTTAGCGAAAAATCATAAGAAGTATGTGCCGAAAACGATACCTAAGCATCTGTACGAATGGCTCGGTACAAGTATTAAGAAAGGGCGTATTGCGAACGCTCGCTTCCTTTACCACGGCTCACTAGAAACTGATCCTCCTGCCCCACCCTCTATTCAATTGTTTGGTGAAGTATACGACGGAAATTTGGTCTTTGATAAACATTGGCCAGAGTTAGATGGCGTGACGGGTACACTTACCTTAGATAATGAGGCGTTGGATGTCCGCGTGCAGGAGGCATCGTTGCTGGGTAATTCAGTCTTCGATGCGGCAATCAGTTTAGTGGATGACTCAACTCAAAAAGGCTTGGCGTTATCTATTGAGGGCAGTTTGGCAAGTGATGCTCAATCTGCGATGACGCTGCTAAAGAACAGTCCGATTAAAAAGCATATTGGATCCACTTTTGATGAGTGGGATTTTTCGGGAGGCGTCGCCGCCAAGGTAGAGTTAATTATCCCGCTTGACTCGGAAAGTCAGGGTTTGTCGCACAATATCGATGTGAGGTTTTCTGACGCGAATATTGCGATGCCGGACTTGGGGTTGAATATTAAAAATATTGCTGGGACGCTGGTCTATCAAACTGATAAAGGAATTTTTGCGGATAAGTTAACCGGTAGTGTGTGGGGAAAACCTTATGCTGCTTCTATTTCCACATTTGCCCGAGCGTTAGAGGGTGGGGGTAAGAGCCAGGACACGGTGATTGATTTCAGTGGGCGAGTGAGTGTGAATGATTTGTATGCATGGACGCGTCGCCCAGAATTAAAGTTTTCTTCTGGTGCTTCGACTGTTTCGGGGAGTATTAATATTCCGGGAGACTTGTCAAATCAGCCTTTAGAGGTGAATGTCAGTTCGCCGCTTACCGGTGTCGAGTTAAAGTTTCCCGAGCCTTTCTATAAGCAAAAAGATGAGGCTATCGCATTTAAAAGTAAAGTCCGCTTCTATGATGATGCGGAGGAATATAAATTCACCTTCGATAAGCAGCTTCGTTTGACGGTATTAAACCCTAAAAATGATGAAGTAAGTGCTAAATTCGAAATTAACAATTTTGACCCAGATGAGGATGATACGCCGCGCTTAGAAAATACCGGGGTGTTTAATGTGGAAGGTAATTTGGCTCATTTCGATTTGGAGGTGTGGGATGTTGCGAAAAATGAATACTTTAATCGTTTGAATGAATCAGGTGTTGATGTGAGTGACGCGGGGGATGACCCGCTGCCTGTGAATATCGATGTGTTTATTGATAAATTTCTTCTCGGGACATTTGAAATCGATGACTTACACGTTAAGGGCGACCGACAATACCCGTTTTGGGTGCTCAATATAGAGAGCGAACTGATGGCTGGAAATGTGTTGGTGCCAGAAGATGATCGCCCAATCGCTTTAGATTTGGCGTATTTGCGGTTTGAGGATGAGGCAGCTGACAACGAAGAAGGTGATAGCTCAGAGCATGATAAAAGCCACAAAAGTGGCGGTGGAAACGCCGAGTTAGCCCCGAGTGTTTTGGCCGATATCGATTTAAATCGTGCCGTTGATATAGATTTTTCCTCCGAGGAGTTTAGTTTGGGGAATGCAAATTATGGCTCTTGGGATTTTAAGTTGCGTGCTATCGACGGTGGGGTTGTGGTGCATGATATTCGTGCGAACACCAAAGGCATGCAGCTGGGCAGTGTAGAAAATGGGGCTGAATTTGTTTGGTTAAAGGATGATACCGGGCAGAGCAGTCAGTTCTCAGGGACTATTACGGCGAACAATCTTGGTGATGTATTCGACGCGTGGGGGCAAGATAAACTATTAGAAAGTAAATCGGCGGTGATCGATATTGATGCGCAATGGCCAGGTGCGCCGGATCAGGTGACACTGAAGGTCGTTGAGGGTGTTGTAAATCTCGATATTAAAAAAGGCAGTTTTAATCGCGGTGCTGGCAGCGATGAGAATGGCTTGCTTCGCCTGCTCGCGCTCTTTAATTTCGACACTATATTGCGTCGTTTGCGCTTAGATTTTTCTGACTTAGCTTCTCAAGGTTATTCTTACGATAAGATTTACGGAAATTTAGATATTAAAGATGGCAAAATATATTTGACTGACCCGCTTATTGTGGAATCTTCGTCTTCCTATGTTCAGCTTGTCGGTACGATCGATGTGGTAAATGAAAAACTTGATAGTGAGATGGTGGTGACATTGCCACTGGCAAGTAGTGCGGCATTTGCAACGGCGATCGTCGTGAATCTGCCTGCGGCAATTGGTCTGTATGTGATGAGTAAGATGTTTAAGAAGCAGCTGGATCGTGCATCCTCCCTGAATGTAGGTGTTTCGGGTTCATGGGAGGATCCGAAAGTGAAGGTGAAAAAGATTTTTGATATCGGCGCAGCTCAGCGTCGGGGTGAAGCGTTGAAAGAAGAGCGTGCTAAAGATAACCAAGCGAAAACGCCTGAACCTCAATTAAGCAAAGAAGCAGAAATGGAAACGATTGAGTAGGGCCGAAAAATATCACCGGCTAGGTCGCGCTTCTCGCGTTGTATCTATGGGATTAAAAATGTCATGTTAAAGTTGAAAACCGCCGCAATACAAATGGTGAGCTGTTCTGATGAGTCAGAGAACCTCAAAGCGGCAAAAAGGTTACTGGCCGAAGCCAAAGCGGCCGGAGCTGATATTGCTGTATTGCCCGAAAACTTTCTAAATTATGGTCAAAAAAAGAAGCCAGGCCAGGCGGAGCAGAAAACCTTTATCCAAAATATGTCGGATATTGCGCGCGCCCAGAAACTTTGGCTGGTGGCAGGGTCCTACCCTATGACCCTGCAAGGCTTGGCAAACGTTTTCGATGTTCCCAGTGGTCTAAATAGTGATAAGCCCTTTGCGACAAGCCTGGTCTTTGACGATAGCGGCCAAGTATTTTTTCATTATAAAAAAGTGCATTTGTTTGATGCGCAAGTCGGGGATCAAGTAAAAACGTACCGCGAGTCTGATGAGTATGCGCATGGCGCGAATGTGGAAACATTCGATAGTCCTTGGGGTAGATTAGGCATCGCTATTTGTTACGATGTAAGATTTCCGGAAATGTTTATTCGGTTGGCGCAGCAGGGGGCGAAAGTGATTTTTGTTCCCTCGGCGTTTACCGAAGTGACCGGGCGCGCGCATTGGGAAGTGTTGCTGCGGGCCCGTGCGATCGAGTCCCAGTGTTATATCGTTGCTGCAAATCAGGGGGGCGATCACGATGTCGGTAGAGCTACCTGGGGACAGAGTATGGTTGTAAGCCCGTGGGGTGAGGTTATGTCTGAGCTAGCTCGTGGTGAGGGTGTGTTGGTTGAGTGTTTGGATCTCGAAGCGTTAGATGATATTCGTCGTAATATGCCGATACAGCAGCATAGGCGTTTGTTCTGAGACACTTTTGTGATGATCCATTTGCTTGTCCGCTGCAGTATATATGTCATGGTGCTTAAGTATTTTCATTAGACGAAAGCTAGGTTTTTCAATGAAGATTGTCTCCCCCCGATTTTTAATCCCTTTTACGCTTCTTCTTTGTGTTGCGGCCACGGGTATCGCAACGCAGCTCAGTGATGGTCCAGATACTGCGTCTAGCGCGCTTGAGCGCAACGCCGAAGTTGATGTGATGACGGCAAAAAAATGGATTAAGTCTGGCGAGCGATTGGATCAAATTTCTGACGCGGTGTGGCGTACCTTGCTTGATGAGCAGTCGTACAAGGTATTGTGGGAGCAAGCCACAGAGCGCGCTTTTACGGGGGCGCTATTGAAAGAAAATCGCGAAGGTGTTTTTGTCACGAAGGGGTGTCGCATTCCTGTCTTTAAGTCGAATCATAAATTTAAGTCTGGTACTGGGTGGCCCAGTTTTTGGGATGTGTTCGATCAAGATAATATTGTGTTAAAGGAAGATCGCAGCTGGGGTATGCGTCGAGTTGAAGTGCTTTCTCGATGTGGAGAGCATTTAGGCCACCTGTTTGATGATGGCCCCAAGCCTACGGGTTTACGGTATTGTATTAATTCGGCGGCGTTGGCTTTTGTGCCTGTAACACAGTCGGATACGCTTGGTCCATTTAGTGATGTTGCGGCTACGGAATAGCTTTATTTAAAAACTTTTTTACTTTAATCCTGTGCCTGTTGAATCGTATCGCGTAAAAAACGAAAAAGTTTGCGAGCGCTTGCGGGCGGTTTGTTTTGTGCGGCCTCTTTTTGTGAGGCGCGTAGCAGTTGCCGCAACTGTTGGCGATCGGTATTGGGAAATGCTTCGATAAACGCAGACATCTTGTCGCCATTTTGAATAAGGTCATCTCGCCAGCGTTCTATGGTGTGTTGCTGTCGCGTAAGGCGATGGTTGGCATTGAGTATCTCCTCGTAGGCTTGTTCAATGGCCTCGTAATCACCGCTTCGCATAAGCTTGCCAATAAACTGCATATGCCGTTTTTTAGCGCTGTTACTTTTTATCTTGGGCGCTTCTTCGATCGTGCTCCGCAGGGTTTCGTCGAGCGGGATTTTGGCCTGCTGTTCACGGGTGAGTTCTGAAATTGCTGCGCCTAATTTTTGAAGGGCTAGCATCTCATTTTTAATTTGGGTTTTACTTTTAACGTCTTCGCCATCTTCAAATGGCTCGTATTCTTCTTGCATGGTGATCTACTAAATTCTTTGTGTGTTACTGGTTTAGTTGGAGGTTAGCACGAGGCCCGCCCAATCATGAATTCTATAGGTTTTTGTAGTGCTCGAGACTGGGTAAGACGTTTGTGACGTCTATGATACACATAGAGTTCGAGCTAGGCATAAAAATAAGTAGCGAGCCCAAGGAAAGCCATAAACCCAACCACATCGGTAATAGTAGTGAGCGTAACCCCGCCGGCCAGCGCGGGATCGATTTTTAACTGCTTTAGCGCCATAGGCAGCAATGCGCCAGCCAGCGCAGCTATCAATAAATTAATAAACATAGCCGCTGCGATGATGTAAGCGAGTAACATGTCGTTAAACCATATTGCTGCAACGGCGCCCATCACAAATGACCACAGGCAGCCATTGATAAGCCCAACCCAAAGCTCCCGTGATACCAGCCAGCTCATATTGCTCAGCCCAATATGCCCCACGGCGATCCCTCGAATGACCACTGTTAAGGTTTGTGTGCCCGCGACACCGCCCATGCTCGCAACGATGGGCATTAACACAGCGAGGGTAACGACGCGGTCTAGGGTGTCTTGGAATATTTTAATGACCGAGGCAACGAAGATAACCGTCAGTAAATTAATCCCGAGCCAAATAGCGCGTCGCGGAATAGTTCTCAGTACCGGGGCGAAGGTATCTTCTTCTTCGTCCAAACCGGCAAGGCTCATAAATGAGTGATCGGCGCTTTCTCTTATAACATCAACAACGTCATCGATGGTGATACGGCCGAGTAGTTTTCCGTGATCGTCTACCACGGGTGCCGAAATCCAGTCGTGCTGTTCGAACAGTTTTGCGACTTCGTCGTCTGGCATGTCGGCGGGGATCGCATTTGTCTCCGTGACCATGACTTCGCGTACGGTGGTACTTGGGTCGGCGGTCAATAACGTTGTTAGAGGTAATAAGCCGAGGTAGTGATCTTTTCTGTTAACAACAATTAGGGCGTCGGTAGAGGGCGGTAACTCGACGTGTCTGCGTAAATAGCGAAGCACAACTTCTAAGGTAAAGCGTGGGCGGATGGTAATCGTGTCTGGGTTTGTAAGGCCGCCGGCCGTATCTTCGTCGTAGGAGAGAACCGTTTCTACGCGCCCCCGATCTTGGTCGCTCATGGCAGACAAGACTTCTTGAGTCACTTGCTCAGGAAGCTGCTGCAAAATATCCACGACGTCGTCCGTTTCCAGACCTTCTGTCAGTTCGATCAATTGGTCCGCGTCGAGGTCCCGAATGAATTCGGCTTGAATGTCTTCAGGAAGATCTTCGAGTACTTCACCTGCGGTGTCTTTATCAACCAGTCCCCAAATCACTTCCCTTGATGGTGGGGGTGAAGATTCCAGCAGGCGCGCGATTTCCACCGGGCGTAAACCATTAACCATCTTACCCAGTTGGTGAACGGTGCCTCGTCCCAACAGCGCTTGTACACGCGCTAGATGGGTATGTGGAGTGTTCTCTTCTGACATGATGATCGTTGCTATAGAGGTTTTTCTATAGGTTTCCCAGTATGTTTTTGTACGTTTGCATGCTTATTCATCTTCATCAAACCGGTTGTTAATGAGTTCGAGGAGAGACGATAGTGCTTGTTCCGCATCAGGCCCGTCCGTGGATAACGTGATTAAACTGCCTTTTGCTGCAGCTAACAGCATGAGCGCCATAATACTTTTGCCATCGATAGTTTTATCGCCAAAGACCACTTGGATTTTGCTATCAAACTTATTGGCGGTACTGGCAAATTTTGTTGCCGCACGTGCATGTAGGCCAAGCTTGTTGATGATTTCGACGTTTTGTTCGAGCATGTCGTTTGGGTCCTATTGGTCGTGTTTACGATGCCTAGGGGCTTTTATTTGCGGGTTTGTTTATTTGTTTTTAGGTGCTGGTGGCGCACTTGCACATTTTTATGTGAGGTTTTTAGGCGGGCGGTCAACTGCTCGCTAATAAATACTGAGCGGTGCATGCCGCCCGTGCAACCGATGGCGATGGTCAAATAACTGCGATTGTTATCTTGAAATGATGGTATCCACTTCGTAATAAAGGTCGAAATGTCATCAATCATTTCATTTACGCTGTCTTGCGAGGATAAATAATTAATGACGCCTTCATCGAGCCCGCTTTCTAAGCGTAGTTCGGGAATCCAGTGTGGGTTGGGTAGGCTGCGCACGTCAAACATAAAATCGGCGTTAGTGGGGGCGCCGTGTTTAAAGCCAAATGACACAATCGAGACGGCCATGCCTTTACTTTCGTCACCTACGGAAATCCCGCGAATGGTGCTTCTCAGGTCGTGGAGATTGAGCTCACTGGTGTCAACGACAATGTCCGATATATCAACGATGGGCGATAATATGTCGCGCTCTTTTTCGAGGGCTTCATTTAAATTGGTGTCCTCGTCTGAAAGCGGATGTTTACGCCGCGTTTCGCTGAAGCGTTTATGAAGTACTTCGGTGCGTGTGTCGAGGTAGATGACCTTGTAATCTTCTCGATCAATGTCAGCCTTTGTGAGAATGTTAACCAGCTCGCCAAGATCGCCATCTATATTTCGTGCATCAATGCCGAGTGCAAATAAGCGCGTTTTTTGTGCACAAATATAATCTACGAGCATTGGTAGCAGGGTGACGGGAATATTATCAATGCATGTGTAGCCCTCATCCTCCAGCAATTGAAGCGCTGAGGTCTTGCCTGATCCTGAACGTCCGCTGATGACTAATAAACGCATGAGAGTATTTCCGTTGGTGTTATCCGCTAGTACTTCATCTTGTGATCTTGGGTGCTAATCGCTATTGGCGGCGATATTAAAGAGTGCTTCATCGGTGGTCGCTGCGCGAAGTTTGCCGACAATATCTGGTCCTTGAAGTAACTCGGCCAACGAGGCCAGCATGGCCAGATGGCTAGACTCGGCATTTTCCGGGACTAGCATGGCGAAAATAATATCGACCGGTTCGTTATCGACGGCGTCGAAATCAATGGGTGTTTCCAGCGTTAGGCAAACGCAATACGTTTCGCCACCGGTATTAAATCGGCAGTGCGGGATAGCGATACCGCCGCCAATGCCGGTTGTACCGAGCTTTTCTCGGCCGATTAAATGCTGGTACAAATCGTCGACATTAAAGTGTTCAAATGACGCAGCAAAGGTTTCTGCCAAAGTTTCCAATACGCGTTTTTTGCTGACGCCATCGATTTTTGCTTTGGTTCTTTCTGCTGTCAGAATAGATTTTAATTGCATAATCTAACTACTAAATAGTGAGGTGCTGATGAGTGTAAAAACAGAAGGCATTTTAGCAGGTTTTACCGCGCTTCTTGTTATGTGTTTTTACGAAATTTGTATTGTTATACGCATGATCTTTAGTGTTGATCGCGCTGTATGAGAATGGCCAACAATGCTTTCATATTTGCAATCACGCGTCTGTGATATTTGTAGTGTTGGTGCTTCTTCTTAATCTTTTAGTTGGCGCTTATACGAGTCGTTTACGTTCGTTGGACGGCGGTATACCCAGGGACTCGCGATATTTCGCAATGGTACGCCGAGCGACTTTAATGCCTTGCTCTTCGAGGATGCCGGTGATTTTGGAATCGCTTAACGGTTTGCGCGCATTTTCAGCGGCAATAAGTTTTTTGATGATGGCCCTGATGGCCGTCGACGAGCATTCTCCGCCGGCTTCTGTCGCCACATGGCTTGAAAAGAAATACTTCAATTCAAAAATACCCTGAGGGGTATGCATGTATTTTTGTGTTGTGACACGAGAAATTGTCGACTCGTGCATTTCTACAACTTCAGCGACATCGTGTAGCACCATGGGTTTCATGGATTCTGGGCCGTTATCCAGAAAGCCTTGTTGTTTCTCAACAATGCACGTCGCGACTTTTAATAGGGTTTCGTTGCGACTTTGTAGGCTCTTCAGGAACCAGCGTGCTTCTTGAAGGTTGTCGCGCAAAAATGTGTTGTCTGCGCTGGAGTCCGCGCGTTTAACGAGAGATGCGTAATCGGTGTTAATACGAATCTTGGGTGCGATCTCGGGATTAAGTTGCACGCTCCAGCGATTGTTTGTTTTGCTCACGAACACATCGGGTACGACATATTCCGTGGAATCAGTGCCGATGTGCTCGCCTGGGCGAGGGTTGAGCGCCTGGATGATTTTTATTGCGCCCTGAAGCTCATGTTCCTTCAGCTTTAGTTTGCGCATCAGCTGTTTGAAATCTCGATTGCCTAACAGTTGAAGATGATTTTCGATAACTTGGCGCGCGTGGAAGGCATCAAGGGTCTGATCGTCGATTTGATCCAGTTGAATTAATAGGCATTCGCGGATGTCTTGGCTGGCAACGCCCGGGGGATCAAATTGTTGGACGCGGTGAAGTACGGCAAGTACTTCATCCATTTCGAGTTCTTCTTTGTCTTTTTGTAGGCCGGTAAATATTTCTTCGATGCTTTGGCACAGCATACCGTTAGCGTCGACGGCATCAATAATCGCTTCGCCGATGGAAAGGTCGAGGTCGGACATCGGTGTTAAATTTAACTGCCAGCTCAAATGATCTTGCAGTGTGTCGGCAGTGGTTCGGCGAGATTCGAAGTCCATATCTTCGCCGTCAGAGCGAGCGAGCCCTGTGCCACTGGAAGAGGCTTGATAAACATCATCCCAGTCGGTATCCACGGCTAGTTCTGTGGGGATATTTTCGGTGTTCCATTCGCTGTCTGCCGCCGGGTCGTCAGCCGTAGCGGAAGGTTCCTCGCTAGTACTGGCTGTGGGCTCACGATCGGATTCGTTAGCGGCGGTATGCTCAGGTTTTTCAGGCGTGTTTTCGGCGTTGTTCTCAGCAGGCGCTTCTGCGACCTCTTCGGTGACTTCCAGCATGGGGTTGGAGTCGAGTGCTTCTTGGATTTCGCCTTGTAAATCGAGAGTGGACAGTTGAAGAAGCCGGATCGCTTGCTGCAACTGGGGTGTCATCGTGAGCTGTTGCCCCAGTTTCAATTGAAGTGATTGCTTCATACGCGTGAATGTACTCAAAATGTCTAAAAGTGGGGAGTGGGAAGGCGGTGCAGTGATCGTGAATATGCGCCCTTAGTCAGCACTCCGTATGGCTATCACTAAGTTTAGACCGCTCGATGGGTGCAGGCAACGATTTTTCGCGAAATTAAAAGCAAACATTGTGCCGCAAGATGAGCAATAGATTGCTTATTTGTCAAGATTTATAAAGTTATAACCTGGAGCGGTGATTGGCCGGCGTGATATAAGGCCTTATTTACGAGAGTGAGCTGTGCCGAAATCTAGAGTTCGAAGTGCTGCCCCAGGTACACCTCACGGACTTTTTTGTTGTTCAGCACGGTTTTCGCATCGCCTTCCGCGATGATATGGCCTTCTGAAACGATGTAGGACTTTTCACAAATATCGAGCGTTTCACGGACATGGTGGTCGGTGATCAGTACGCCGATGTTACGGTCTTTAAGTTGTTGGATGATGGCTTTGATATCGCTTACCGAGATTGGATCAACGCCGGCAAAGGGTTCGTCGAGCAGGACAAAATGTGGCTCGGTGGCGAGTGCGCGTGCAATTTCTACGCGCCGTCGTTCACCCCCAGAAAGGGCCATGCCGAGGCTGTCTTTGATGTGGGTGATATGAAATTCTTCGAGCAGCGTGTTTAGGCGCTGTTTGCGTTGCTCGCGGTTTAAATCCTTGCGAGTTTCGAGAATCGCCAGAATGTTTTCACTGACGGTCAACTTACGAAATACGGAGGCTTCTTGGGGGAGATACCCAAGCCCCTTGCGCGCCCGCCCGTGCATGGGAAAGCGTGTTACGTCCTCACCATTGATATACACATTACCGCGATCTGCGCGGACAATGCCGGCGATCATGTAAAAGCACGTGGTTTTTCCTGCGCCGTTGGGACCGAGTAAGCCCACGATTTGGCCGTCGTTTACCGAGAGGGAGACGTCAATCACGACCTGTCGGCCTTTGTAGCTTTTCGCTAAGTGTTTCGCTTCTAAACTGGGCATTTAATTCAAGTGTCGCTTAGGCGCTGCTTATTCAGCATCGTCTTCGGATTGTAATCGTTTTGGCGGGATAACCATACGTACTCGCCCATCCGCACCTTCTTGTGTCGTCGTATTTCCGCGAGCCTTTACGACCGCTTGTTTTACATCGTACTCAATGCGGTTACCACTTAGGCTAGAGCCATCTTGGTCTAATGACGCATTGTCGATCAAAAATAAGGTTTCTGCTTTCACTGTATATTCAAGGGTATTGGCTACCGCTTTTACGGGCAGCATGTCGACCTTGGGGGTTTGTTGAAAGCGCGCGGGCTTACCCGTGGCGACGATCTTGTCGGTACTGTTCGGATTGTCCGACTCGAATTTCCCGTAATAAATCAGTTTGTCCGCGTTAATTTTTAGGCTGCCTTGGGTGAAAACGACATTGCCATAAAATGTGGTTGTGCGTGATTTAAAATCAAATACATTGTAGTCCGCAAGGATTTCAGATTTTTGTTGGGCGTCATCAGGTAGGGCGTACGCAAGTCCCGTGGCCATCAGTACGGCCAAAAAAGTGCTGATATGAATAAGTGTATATCTAGTTGGGATCATAGAGACCGCGTACGTTAGAAAGTAGTGTTAGTTTTTCTGCAGTGAGGTCAGCATCCATTCCAACGCCTTCAATCTGAGCTTTGTCGGAATGTATTCTAACAGGCTCTTTGGTATTGGCGAGTTTGTTAACAGGATCAATAATTAATTTTTCTGTATTAATCGTCGTGACGATGCCCTCTTCACTGATGTGATTGAGCACGACTTGCTGCCAAAGCTCTATATTTTGGTCTGCAGAGGTTAGCTTGCCTTTTTCTGCGCGAACGTGCCAGGGTTCGTCTTTTTGATAAATGATCAGCTCGGGCTTTTCGATGATTGTAAATACTTCGTTCTGACGCTTCTCTTCCCGGTAGTGCTCCAAGCGAGTGGCGTTGAAGGTATAGCTTATCTGCCCATCTTTTTGGTAGTGGGTTGTTTTGGTGCCGCGTGCGACGGAGAACGGCACGGCATTTACTTCGCTCGTGAGGGCGCTAGAGGTGCCCAATATCCGCTCGGGTGCATCGGAAAAATAAATAATTCCCGAGAGCACGAGCAATAGGCTCGAAATATAGAGCGTTGTTTTATTCACCTAGGTAGGGTTCCAGCGCGGCTTGGTAGCTGCCTTGAGCTTGCATGATCATATCGCAGGCTTCCCGCACGGCGCCTTCTCCGCCTTTGATAGAGGCTTGCCAGTGCGATCGTTGCGCGACTTCGCGGTGTGCGTTTGCCACACTCAGGCTTAAGCCTACCCGCGTCATAACGGTCAGATCGGGGTAATCATCACCAAGAAAAGCGATGTTGCTGAGCTCACAAGGAAAGTCGCTTAGCATTTCTTGCAGGGCGTGAAATTTATCTTCACGACCTTGAATCAATAGATGTACCCCTAAGTCGTGCGCGCGTTTTTCGACGATAGCACTTTGGCGGCCTGTGATAATCCCCACTTCCACGCCGGATTTACGCAGCATTTTAATGCCGTGCCCATCGAGGGTATTAAAACTTTTTATTTCTTCGCCGTTGTTAGTGAAGTAGATTTTTCCGTCACTGAGTACACCATCAACATCAAGCAGCAACAATTTGATGGCTTTAGCTTTCGCAATGACTTCGCTTTCGGAGGCTAATACGGGGGAGCCGATCATGGTATTCATTATATAATTCCCGCGCGCAGAAGGTCATGCATGTGAAGTACGCCGATGACTTTTGCGTGTTCGTTTTCTACAACTAGGGCGGTGATTTTATTGTTTTGCATAATCCCAAGGGCTTCTGCGGCCAGCATGCCTTGGTCAATTGTTCTTGGGTTTTGGGTCATCACTTCACCGGTATTTAGCTGATTAATATCGAGTTTTTTATCGATGCAGCGGCGTAAATCACCGTCAGTGAAAATACCGGCAAGCGCTTGGTTTTCTTGTAGGACGACGGTAAGGCCAAAGCCTTTCGTGGTCATTTCTGTCAGCGCTTCGCGAAGCGGAGTATTGAGTGAGACGGTCGGAATTTCGCCTCCGGCATGCATAACATCCTGAACGCGGAGTAAAAGTTTTTTACCCAGCGCGCCGCCAGGGTGTGAAAACGCAAAATCCTCTGCGGTAAAGCCTCGGGCTTCTAATAGCGCGACCGCTAAGGCGTCCCCCATGGCAAGGGTGACCGTTGTGCTAGATGTGGGCGCAAGGTTCAGCGGGCAGGCTTCGGTTTTTACGCTGATATCTAGGTTTGCGTCTGCGGCTTCTGACAGCGGAGAAGCCGGATTGCCGGTCATGCTAATAAAGGGAATGCCCAGGCGCTTTATTAGCGGAATGAGCGTGACGAGTTCAGCAGAAGAGCCCGAGTTGGAAATGGCCAAGACCACATCGGTCTTGGTGATCATGCCGAAGTCGCCGTGGCTGGCTTCACCGGGGTGCACAAAAAAAGCGGGCGTGCCCGTACTGGCGAGGGTGGCGGCAATTTTGTTCGCGATATGACCGGATTTCCCCATGCCGCTGATGATAACGCGCCCTTGGCAGTTGAGCATAAGGTCGCAGGCTTTCGCAAAGGCATCGTCGATTTGGTCGATTAAGTCCGAGAGCGCATCTCTTTCCATTGATACCGTACGGCGGGCAGAGTCTATATAGTTGGCCTTAGTCATGACTGAGTTCTTTGTCGTAGTTGATGCATGGTGAATGCGTGAATCTTACCTTGTTGTTTGTTGGTCTGTCTTATCTGTTCTTGCGTATCTTTTTGTTTCGATGGTCTGGGTATTTACGCTGCTAGTTGGGATTGTCCTATTAGCAGCATATAGCCAATATAAATAGAGAGTAGCAATGCCCCGCTGAGTTTCCCTAAGTGGGCGCTTTCTTTATATTTTTTATAGGCAATTCCCATCGCAATAAACAATAGGGCGGTGAGTGAAAGCATTACCATGTAGTCGCGATTAAATACGGCAGATTCCATCGCGGCTGATCCGAATACACCAGGGATGGACATAACCGCTAAGAGATTAAAAATGTTGGAGCCGACCACTGCACCTATGGCAATGTCATGATGCCCGCGCAATGCGCTGATCACCGAGGCTGCAAGTTCTGGCAGGCTCGTGCCGATTGCGACGATGCTCAGGCCGATGATGAGAGGGCTGATACCATAAAATTCTGCGGATGTTACCGCGCCCCAAACCAGGACCTTTGAGCTAGCGACCAGCGCTACCAGCCCGACGATAAACCACACGACGGCCATGCCGGGTGTGTAATGATCGATCTCTGCTTCCAGCTCTTCAGCGAGTTCTTCTGGGGAATGGTCTTTCTGTTTCACTATCGCCAAATACCACATCGTCGGCACAATTAACGCGAGTAGGATCCAGCCTTCGGTTTTGGAAATCTGTGCGTCGAAAAGAAATATGCCTGCCAGAATGCTGAGGGAAAAGAGCACGCTGCCTTCGTGTTTTATGAGATTGAGGGCAACGGGAATGCGGGTGATTAAGAGGGTGATGCCCAAGACGAGCCCGATATTGGCAATGTTAGAGCCCAGGGCATTTCCTACCGCAAGCTCACCCGTGCCGTCTATCGCGGCCATGAGCGACACCATGACTTCTGGGGCCGAGGTGCCGAACGAAACAATGGTAAGCCCGACAATAATCGGCGCAATGCCAAATGATTCTGCGATTGACGCTGCGCCTGCGACGAAGCGGTCTGCGCTCCATACAAGCCCGCCAATGCCAATGACAATAGCGATGCCGGCAAGGGCAATAGTGGGGATAAAATCCAGCATGAAGTGGGGAGCCTGAATGATCCGCTTCTGCAAGCGGTTGAGTTAAGAGCGTCTGAGTAGCGAATGGGCTTCATCTTCGCTTGGAATTTCCAGTAGAATTCACGGTCTGACGCAGTGTTTCGAGGGGCGCATATTATCTTTCTGGAGTGGAATTGTCAGCTTTCGTTCAGGTTCAGCGTTGTATATTGCATGCTTAGACGAGTGAATCTCGTCCACGGCGCCGATTGCGCAGAGTTTTATTTATGAAACATGCTTAAACGAATTCAAAAATTAGTTGATTCACAAGATTAAAATGAGGAGATCTATCTTGACTACGCATATTGCAAAATTCCACAGGCTTTCCGGTGCTTTTACGGGGGCTTTGGTTGCGGTTTGGTTGTTCGCGGGAAGTGTATTTGTTGTGGCTGCTGATGCGAAACAGGCCGGTGGCGGGGAAGAGGCTGTCGCTGTGGTCGATGTCTCTCCTCACGACGTGGTCGAAAAAGTGACCTCAGATTTGATGACGGTTGTTAGTGGTGGCCAGGAGGCTCTAAAAACTAATCCAGATAAGTACTTTCAAGATGTGCGAGAAATCATGGAGTCATCCGTCGATTTTAAATATATCGCTCGCAATGTGATGGGGGCAAAGTATTGGAAAACAGCATCAGAGCCGCAAAAAACACAATTTATAGAAGTGTTTACAAGCGGGATGGTAGAGACCTACGCGAAAGGAATGGCGAACTTTGCAGACTATGAAATCAGTGTTCAAAAGCCTGCTGAAGCGGTGGGTGAAAAGCGAAAAGTCGAAGTGATTCAGAAGTTCAAAGGTCCAGAAGGCGTGAACCGAGTGTCCTATACCATGGGCAAACATCGCAGCGGCCATTGGAAGCTCATCAATGTTGTGCTCGACGGGGTTAATCTCGGTAAGACCTTGCGTGCGCAGTTTTCTCAATCCGTCACCGAAAGCAAAGGTGACCTGGATGCGGCCATTGCGGGCTGGGCATGGGACAGTTAGTGCTCATTCGCACTACGCTTTGCCTATAAGCCGATTAAATAAGAGCAGGAATATCGCCTTCCAAAAGAGCGGGTGCGTAGCGCCTTCTTTTTTATTACACTAGCGCCCTCTTTGGCGGGTGACCTTGTTGTGGGGCTTGGATATAGGAATAACCAAGCGCAGCCGTGTTTTCCGCCTACTTTCCCAGGTTTAAATAGATGCTATTTGTCAGTAAATAGCATGTCAGAGAATGTAGCGATGACCCCAGAACAAATTAAGTCAGCCCTAGAAACAAAAATTGACGATAGTCGTGTCGATGTTGAAAGCGATGGCAGCCATGTTCATGTTGTCGTGGTTAGCGCTGTATTTGAAGGGCTCAATGCTGTTAAGAAACAGCAGCTCGTGTATTCCGCTCTGAATGATGCCATCGCCAGCGGGGCCATTCACGCCGTTCATATGAAGACTTATACGCCCCAAGAGTGGGCTGAACAAAGCGCATAAGGCTTTGATTTAATAACGTTTTCCCTATTTTTTAGTAAGTCTTAAGAAGGCCTCATGGATAAACTCATCATTCAAGGCGGTGTTCGCTTAGACGGCGATATCAAAATATCCGGCTCGAAAAATTCCGCGTTACCGATTTTAGCGGCCACTATTTTAGCGAGCGAGCCTGTTCACATTGGTAACCTGCCGCACCTCAATGACGTCACCACTATGCTCGCTTTGTTGCGTTGCATGGGGGTGGATATCACCATTGATGAAAAAATGTGTGTCGAGATCAACCCAAATACGATCACGGAACGTGAAGCGCCCTATGAGCTAGTCAAAACCATGCGTGCATCTATATTGGTGCTGGGGCCGCTATTGTCCCGTTATGGCGAGGCGAGGGTATCCTTTCCCGGTGGTTGTGCGATTGGCAGCCGGCCAGTCGATATACATCTAAGCGGGCTTGAAGCCATGGGCGCCGAAATTGAAGTGGATGGGGGGTATATCCATGCGCGAGCACCCGACGGTTTGAAAGGTGCCCATTACTACATGGAAACGGTCACGGTTGGCGGAACGGAAAACTTATTGATGGCTGCCGCCTTGGCAAAAGGCCGTACAGTTTTAGAAAATGCTGCAAGAGAGCCAGAAATTACCGACTTGGCTGAATTTCTTGTCGCGATGGGCGCAAAAATTGAAGGTATTGGGACCGATCATCTCGTGATCGATGGCGTAGAGTCGCTGTCAGGGTGTTCCTATTCGGTAATGCCCGACCGAATTGAAACTGGCACCTATTTGGTCGCTGCGGCGGCAACGGGCGGTAAAGTCATGCTGCGAAATACCCGTTCCGATATATTGGAAGTGGTATTGCTAAAGCTACAAGAAGCTGGCGCAGAGATCGAGTCGGGAGATGATTGGATCGCGTTGGATATGAAAGGCAAGCGGCCGAAGGCGGTGGATATTACCACCGCACCTTACCCCGCGTTTCCTACCGATATGCAGGCGCAATTCACTGCAATGAACGCGGTCGCCGAAGGTACCGGCATTGTTGTGGAAACCATATTTGAAAATCGCCTTGTACAAACTCACGAACTAAATCGGATGGGTGCCAATATCACCCTTAAAGGGAATTCTGCCGTGGTGACGGGGGTCGAACAACTGAAAGCGGCGCCGGTGATGGCCTCGGATCTGCGAGCATCAGCAAGTTTGGTGATTGCCGCGCTGTTGGCCGAAGGCGAAACGATGGTAGATCGTATTTACCATATCGACCGCGGTTACGAATGTATCGAAGAAAAAATGCAAGCGCTCGGCGCGAATATTCGCCGGGTTCCAGGATAAACAGACACAGAATTAAGACACGATTATGCCTCAATTAACGATAGCGCTGACCAAAGGGCGTATTTTAAAAGAGACTTTGCCACTGCTCGCGGCAGCGGGTATTGAGCCAACCGAAGATATTTCCAAGAGTCGAAAATTGACCTTTGAAACCACCTCGCCAGACGTCCGCTTACTTATTTTACGCGGTAGCGATGTGCCTACCTACGTGGAGTTCGGTGCGGCAGATGTAGGGGTTTCGGGTAAAGATACATTGATGGAGCATGGCGGCAGCGCTTTTTATGAGCCGCTTGATCTTAAAATTTCATGTTGCGAGTTGATGACTGCGGGGATCAAAGGGCAAAGCCTTCCGCCTGGTCGTATTCGTGTCGCCACTAAATATACGAACTTGGCTAAGCGTTACTACGCTGCCCAGGGGCGTCAGGTCGATTTAATTAAATTATACGGCGCGATGGAATTAGCGCCGATCATGTCTTTGGCGGATGAGATCGTCGATATCGTTGATACCGGGAATACTCTAAAGGCAAACGGTTTGGAGCCGCGCGACAAAATCGCGGATATCAGTTCACGTCTTATCGTGAATAAAGCCTCCATGAAAATGAAACACCAACAAATAGAAGCGCTGATCGACGCGGTCAGTGCGGCGGTAAATGACACCGCCGAGGCTGTCTAGTTATGGCTGAATTAATTCGCCAGCTCGACGCTTCCGATCGAGATTTTGATGATGCTTTGTCGCGCCTGCTCGCGTGGGACGATGACGTTGATGAAAGTGTAAACCGCGTGGTGAAGGATGTGTTGCGTGATGTGCGCCAGCGTGGCGACGCGGCATTAATGGAATATACCCAGCGCTTTGATCGTTGGGCGCAGTCTTCAGCGGAAGACCTTGTTATACATTCCCCCGAAATTCACGCGGCACTGGCGAGAATTCCTTCAGAGCAACGTGATGCGCTGGAGCAATCTGCGCAACGTATTCGCGATTACCATGAGCACCAAACGCAAGATTCTTGGCAGTACACCGAAAGCGATGGCTCTGTGCTGGGGCAAAACATTACGCCTTTAGATCGTGTGGGCCTTTATGCGCCTGGCGGTAAAGCGGCGTACCCGTCGTCCGTGCTTATGGCCGCAATCCCCGCAAAAGTCGCAGGTGTTCAAGAGGTTGTGCTCGTAACGCCCACACCCGATGAGCAGATTGAAGATATTGTATTGGCTGCAGCGGCCGTTGCAGGTGTTGAACGGGTATACCGTGTTGGTGGTGCCCAAGCGATTGCGGCACTGGCCTATGGCACAGAGACGGTTCCTAAGGTTGATAAAATCGTTGGGCCGGGGAATATTTTTGTCGCAACAGCCAAACGAGAAGTGTTTGGTGTTGTCGATATCGATATGATTGCAGGCCCCTCTGAAATTCTCGTCGTTTGCGATGGTAAGACCGATCCCGACTGGATCGCGATGGATCTTTTTTCTCAAGCGGAGCACGATGAAAGGGCGCAAGCCATTTTGATTTCTGAGGACGCAAGTTTTATCGAGCAGGTGTATACCAGTATCGAAAAATTATTGCCCACCTTGGCGCGTTCGGAAATGGCGGCTATATCGCTTAAAGATCGTGGCGCATTAATTAAAGTTGAATCGCTCGATAAAGCGATTGAGTTAGTGAACCGGATTGCACCAGAGCATTTAGAGTTATCCATAGAAAACCCAGAATCGGTGATTGGCGATATTCGCCATGCCGGGGCGATTTTTATGGGACGTTATAGCTCGGAAGCATTAGGGGATTACTGTGCTGGGCCGAACCATGTGTTGCCCACATCGGGTACCGCACGCTTCTCTTCGCCGTTGGGTGTTTATGATTATGTTAAGCGCACGTCATTAATTCACGTATCGCCTGAAGGCGCGGATCGTTTGGGACGCATTGCGTCGGTGATGGCGCGGGGTGAGTTTTTAGAGGCCCATGCAAGGTCGGCGGAATACCGCATTAAAGACTAGCTTTATTTATCTTACTTTTTAGCGGACATAAAAAAACCTCTCTGTCGAAACAGAGAGGTTTTTTATTGGGTGTTAGTTAAATTGGCTTTAGAATTTTGCGCCAACCCAAACCCATAGCTTGTTGGTATCTACGTTTATATCTCCAGCCTCGTAAAGCGCCGCTTTCACACCGAAGTTATAGTGTTTGGCAAATCCTAGGCTATAAACAAGGTCCAGTTCGCTACCGAAATCATCAGCAGCGACTGATTCTGCTGCTGAGAACTGATGGTATGCCACTGCCCATTTTCCTGGTCCGGCTTTACCGTTAACAGAGATTGATAGATCTTCTAAGCCTGCAGCGGGTGTGCCAAGGAATTGATCTGCCCATCCGTTAAACTTATGCAGAGTAGCCAAGGGCGTAGAGAACCCATAAGCGCCCTCATCCGATCCAAGTATTTCTAAACCTCCTTTTAGCGTTACTGGGCCGAAGTTATAACCTACCTCCCCCATCATGTAGCCCGCGTCGAATTCGGCGGCTCCATTCTCGCTGGATTGTGATGCTACTTCTGCAGCATAGGTGAATTTATCCTTTTTACCTGCGAACCTAACGCCGATGGTGTCTAGTGCGTTATCGGTATCGTTGTCGATTTCTAAAAAGTAACCGTAGGCTGTAACTGTTCCAACCGGGGTTTTAAATGCTGCGTTGAGCAAGTGGTCTTTTGAATCGACATCAGCCGCCTCGCCAAAAATTCGTTCACGTTCACTTATATAGTTATAGTTTAGGGAAATTTTGTCTGATGGTTTTAGGTTGATTGCTAAGCCATCAAATGTTTGACGATCCTGTCTCCATCCAACATGACCAACAAACCGGTGGTTGTCGAAGGTCATTACTTGACGGCCAAGTTTTGCGCTAAACATGCCGGATTTGTACTGAACGAACCCTTGATCAAGCTCCGTAACTTCTGGGTCGGCGATGACAGAGTACTCACCAGGATTGAAGCCTGTCGGTCCAACGGTATAGTCATCTATGCCGGCGATTACCCGAACGTCTTCAAATTCTGCAACGGCGGAAAACCCGTTTACTTCACCGGTCTTGTACCCGATACGAGTACGCATGGTCAGTGCGGAGGCGTCATCCACGGCGTTATCTTGATCGACGCCCTCGTAACGTATACGAATGTCTCCCGTTGCCTTTCCTCCGGTAAGCGCTTCAGTAAACGATTCGGCATTGGCAAAAGGAGCCATGCTTGCGCTAGCGATAGCGGCGCTTAAAAGTAGATTTTTGGTTTTCATAAATAAACTCCTAACATTTGAATTTTATAAATTTGGTTAATGATAACGAAGCGTAAAAACGTTGCGCAGCCTAGGCTGCTTTGGTCGTAGTGCCTTTATCGTTTGTCGTTACCTTTTTTGTGCTGTCTAATCCTTCAACTTTACGTTGCTTCTCGTATAAGAACTTCAATACTTCTGAACGTAAGTGCGTGTAATTCTTATCTTCGACCAGTTCCAATCTGTTGCGTGGTCGTTCCAAGTCGATGTCTAATATCTCGCCTATGGTTGCGGCTGGGCCGTTTGTCATCATGACAATTCGATCGGATAATAAAACGGCTTCATCAACATCGTGTGTGATCATAATAACGGTATTGTTTAACTCGTTTTGGATCTCCATCAAAGAATCTTGCATGTGTGCTCTTGTTAACGCATCCAAGGCTCCAAAAGGTTCATCCATTAATAAAATTTCGGGTTGCATTGAAAGCGCACGAGCAATCCCAACGCGCTGTTTCATGCCGCCCGAAATTTCTCCGGGGCGTTTATGCATGGCGTGCTCCATATGTACGAGCGCCAGATTATGTTCGATCCATTCTTTCTTTTCCGTTTTTGTTTTTGTATTTCCAAAAACTTGATTAACGGCAAGTGCTACATTCTCATAGGCTGTTAGCCAGGGCAGTAAAGAATGATTTTGAAATACTACGGCGCGCTCTGGTCCCGGTTCGCGTACTTCTTTACCTTGTAATATTACGCCACCTTTTGTGGCTTGGTACAAGCCGGCGACGATGTTAAGTACAGTGGATTTACCACATCCGGAGTGCCCAATAAGTGATACAAATTCACCCTTGTTTATTTTTAAGTTAACGCCATTTAGGGCGCTAAACGGGCCTTTTGGTGTCGGGAACTCCATGCTAACGTGGCTGATGTCTAATATTGTCATATTTTAATACCCCTTAATTTCTGGTCGTATACCCTTAAAGGGTTACAGATGATTTATCCCAAGAGAAATACTTCTGAAGCTGTAACATACCTCTATCTAATAAGAAGCCTATGAAACCGATTACGATCACGGCTGTCATGATGCGAGAGAGTGAATTGGAACTGCCATTTTGAAACTCATCCCATACGAATTTTCCTAGTCCTGGGTTCTGTGCAAGCATTTCTGCGGCGATCAACACCATCCAGGCAACGCCTAAGGAAAGCCTCATGCCCGTAAATATCATGGGAACTGATGCAGGCAGCACGATTTTTTGCACGTGTTTTAGTGCTGGTAATCGGATGACTTTACTTACATTTATAAGGTCGCTGTCGATGGAAGATACGCCCACCGAAGTATTGATCACCATCGGCCATAAACAGCACAAAGAAACAGTGATGAGTGACGTTAGAAAAGATTTGGGTACTATTGGGTCAGGGCTTACGTATAAGGCACTGACCACCATGGTGACAAGCGGTAGCCACGCAAGAGGCGATACGGGTTTGAATATTTGAATGACGGGGTTCATCGCCGTATTGAGTGTTTTACTTAAGCCAATGGCGATCCCCAAAGGGATGGCGATAATTGCAGCGACGAAAAACCCACTCATTACCGTGATTAAACTTGTGAAAATTTGATCCAGAAAGGTTTCCTTACCTGTGTAGGCCCTTCTTTTGGGTGAATAGTCTGGATCAATCTTTTGACGCTCTGCATTGCGTTTTTCTTGTCGTTCGTAAAAAGCAGTTTCCTTTTTACGTTCCGTTGTGTGTTCGGTGTAGAGCGTTTTAAATTGCACGTATACTGCGCTTGGTCCTGGAAATTTTCCTAGAGACGTATTGATGTTTTGGGCCGCTACCGACCAGAAAAATAAAAACACAACGATGCCTAGTAAAGGGATAACAATCTGCTGTGTGAGCAAATTAAGATTCGCTTTGATGTTAGGTGTCGGAATATTCAAAACACTTACCTTTTCTGTGGTAGAGGCTGATGTACTCATGTCAATGTCTTCAAGCGCAGTGGGTTACGTTAACCCTTACAGCTTGTCTCCTTTCTTAAGTCCTATTGGGAATTTCGCTAAATATTCGTTCGGCTTGGAACCGTCATATACGATGCCGTCGATAAACTCTTTTTGTGGTGGTTTAAAGCCTGTTTCCGTTGCAAAGTTTGGAAAGTCTTTCGCGCTGACAAGTTTGTCCTTAATAAGCGATTGTGCTGCTTTTGCGTAGATGTCTGGGCGATATACTTTCTTGGCGGTATCGATATACCAGTCGTCACTCTTGTCTGAAGAAATTTGTCCCCAGCGACGCATCTGAGATAAGTACCAAATTGCGTCAGAGTAGTAAGGGTAAGTTGCGTTGTAGCGGAAGAATACGTTGAAGTCTGGCACTTCACGCTTATCGCCTTTTTCGTATTCGAATGTGCCCGTCATACTGTTTGCAATCACGTCATAATCAGCGCCGACGTAGTTCGACTGAGAAAGAATTTTTACAGCGGCAGGCCGATTGGCATTGTTGTTTTCATCCAGCCATTGCGCAGCACGAATAAGTGCGCGAGTTAAACGAATGGTGGTGTTGGGGTATTTCTCTGCGAATTCTTGAGTAATGCCAAACACTTTCTCTGGGTTGTCCTTCCATATTTCGTAATCGGTAATAACTGGGACACCGATGCCTTTAAATACAGCTTGCTGGTTCCATGGTTCGCCTACGCAATAACCGTAGATGGTGCCTGCTTCTAAAGTGGCGGGCATCTGTGGTGGAGGTGTTACCGATAATAGTGCGTCGGCATTAATCTTTCCTGTGATATCACCTTTATGAGGCGCGTAAAAACCTGGGTGGATTCCTCCAGCGGCTAACCAATAACGCAACTCATAGTTATGCGTGGATACAGGGAATACCATGCCCATATTAAATGGCTTGCCTTCGGCCTTATATTTTTCAACCACTGGCTTTAATGCGTCTGCCTTGATCGGGTGAACCGGGCGGCCATCTTTCATTTTTGGAATGTTTGGTTTCATTTGTTTCCAGATTTCGTTGGAAACTGTAATACCGTTACCGTTTAGGTC
Organism: Agarilytica sp.; assembly: GCA_045430345.1. Taxonomy (GTDB): domain Bacteria; phylum Pseudomonadota; class Gammaproteobacteria; order Pseudomonadales; family Cellvibrionaceae; genus Agarilytica. The sequence goes on from JAILXT010000003.1 coordinate 415,421, forward strand.
CATTGAGAATGGTGTGATGATATGAGCTTTTGTACCGAAGCCGATGGTTGCAGCGATGGGTTGTCCTGCTAGCATGTGAGCGCCATCTAACTGCCCATCAATCACGCCGTCTAATAGAACCTTCCAGTTTGCTTGTGCTTCGATCGTGACGTATAGACCTTCATCCTCAAAATAACCGTTCTCGTAAGCGATGGCGATGGGTGCCATATCGGTTAATTTAATGAAGCCGAACTTTAGCTCTTCTTTTTCGGGGAATCCTAGTTTTTCCCCTTGCGCAATTGAACTGACTAGTGCGGATGCTACGCCAACAGTAATAACTGCTGATGAAGCAATGGCGCCGAATGATCGGCGCGCGAGTTTCTTTATGTGTGTTGAGATCTGACTCATAGTTATCTCCTGGTCGCTAAAAAAGCGGAGCGTCTATCGATATGGTTAATTAAAAAATTTTGAAAAATGTTTGTGATTCTGTAATTGCATTGAGTGTGCCAAATTATCGGTAGATACTAAAAAACACTAAATAAACGGTATTTGCAGTATTTTTTCTATGTTTTGCACTGAAATAGAACGGCAAATAAAGCGAGTGTTTTCTTATGGGGCGCGAAATTATTTCTGTTCTAAGTGAGATAAATTTACGCGCACAAATTTCTGCCCATTGGCGGCGCCTAGTGCATTATTCTGGGGCGATTTCCTTTTCTGGCCGTATCTAGGTGGGGTTTAGGACTTATTTTGATGACGTGTCGGTAGGCGTGGAGGCTCAAGAGAGCCCTCTGATTATTTAGAAGCGCGCTCTTTTGGTGTGAATCGCCAGGGACGATAGACTTGTAATCTTTAGGCTGGGTGTTGATTTGACGAGATGTATGCAGGTTGGGTGAGCCGTGCTATTTCTGGAAGGGGATAAATGGGTCGGCGAGAATGTCCTTCATGTTGGCGCCCCCGAGAAAGCAAAGTTTTTTCATCTTTTTGACAAAGCTCTCTGCACCACACAAATACACCATGTGATCCTTAAAGCTACCAATACTATCTTTCACGACTTGATACACGTCGCCTTCAATAATATCTGAGTGCAAAGGTTGTTCTGAAGTGCTGTTCTGAACGATAAGCGACAGATGAATATTTTTATGGCGAGATTGCAGGGTGTTTAGTTCGCTAACTAGGTAAAGGTTGTCTGAATCTCTTGCGGCGATAAGCATATGGATCTCGCCGGTATGCCCATTGGAAAGTGCGTCCCGCGCAATACCGATTAGGGGGGCTAAGCCAGTCCCCATGCCACTTAGTACGAGCGGTATATCCAAAGCTTGGTTGCCGTAGTAACACTGGCCAATCGGCCCTTGAATACGCAGGGTGTCACCAATGCTTAGGTTGTCCCAGGCCCATTCACTAAATGCCCCATTAGTCACACGTTTTATATGAAACTCGATGTACTCATCTTCGTTTGGGTGGCTCGCGATGGAATAGCTACGAGCAATGTTTTCATTATTCCAAAGCGTAACAAACTGCCCTGGTTTGTAGTCGATTACCTTTTCGACACGCAAGCGAAAAATATTTGCGTTGAGGGCTGATATTTCCAGCACTTTTGCCTCAACTAACTGGCCTGATAAATCTGTGCTGTTTGCTCGGAAACCATCTGTAGGAATACAGCGGCAGCTAAGGAAGGCACCTTGTTCAATTTGATTGGGTGTAAGGCCGCAAACGGCTTCCTTGGGTGCATTTTTATCGGGCGCTGTCATTAAGCAACTTTGGCATATGCCTTCTTTGCAGCCAAAGGGTACCTTGTGCCCTGTACGAAGTAATCCATCGAGCAGTGTTTCTTCACTCTCGATGGATACGCGTTGTGGTTCAAGTTGGTCATCTTCTTGATAGTATACGTTTGTCATAAGCGGTTGCGTTGAGCTAGCCTAGTCGTGCTGTAAGCAATTAACTACTTGTTAAGCACATCGTCTTTTACGCTTAACGCAATAGTGACCACTTCATTAATGGACTCTTCTGGAACATCCAGCTCTTTGAGTGTGCCGACCAAGTTTTCCGCCACTGCGTTGAAATGTTCTTCGGTCAGTTTCATGTGTTTATGAGCTTCACGCATATCCTTGCCGGTGTAGCTGTTGGGGCCGCCAAACGCCATGGTCAAAAATGCTTTCTGTTTGGTGTGTTGTGAATCCATATCAACGGAATCAAAGAAATGACTGATACGATCATCACTCAATACCTTGCGATAGAAAATATCAACAGCGGCGTCAACGGCAGCGGCGCCGCCTAATTTGTCAAATAGAGACATAGTTGTTTCCTTCTTTGTAAAAAAACCGAACATGAGATTTTTTCACCTCAATTAATAGGTTAATGTTATTGTAAATTGTGTGGCGTATGTAGCGGTCGAGGAATCAATTACTTACCTGTTCCAGCATATACGCCACGGCTTGTCGTATCTGTTTGTCAGTTAAATCTGTTTTTCCACCTTTCGCGGGCATTAGTCCAATACCAGAAGCTGCATTGTTGGCAAGAGTGTCAATGTCCTTTTCTAGCCTGGGTCCCCACATCTTTTTATTGCCGATAATAGGCGCCCCGTTTATGCCTTGTGCATGGCAGACTTTGCAGTTGTTCTTAACGATAATAAGCCCTTCTGGATGCTCAGTGGCATTTTTTGGTGGAGATTCACTTTTACTAGCCGTGGATTTCTCTCCACAACCCGTAATAATTAAACTCGAGAAAATGGCCAAAATAAAAAATGAATAAGTCGGATTCATAGTGACAGTCATAGTGGTATTCGCTCGGTGCTAATTTAAGTGCGCACGTGTTACGGGTGCGGAAAAATCATTTTATAAGGGTACGCGTATCACAACGCCGCCCATAACATCGCCAACTTTAAAGTCGGTTTTGGGTGTGTCTTTATGTTCGTTGTGACAACTCGTACACGCGTCACTAACGGCAACATCTGGATATACCGCTGTAAAATAGGTGACGTCCCCAAGTTTTTCTTCCCCGTAAAAGTTTTCGCCAGGATTTGCGCCAATATATTGCAAGCCTTCTTCTTCCACGGGAGTTTTCGGTGCGTTTTGCTTGTTGATGGGCCATTCGGATTGTAAGGTATACGTAAATTTGTCGGTAAGCTCAGTAACGGCTTCCGAGCCCGCTCTAAACATTTGTGCGGGTAGCGGTGCACCGTCTTCTAAATCCTTCCAGTGCTCGACCGGTTTAATTGCCCCGGCGCCTTTGGGCCCTAAACGCTTTACAATAAGTTTTGTATAGTTAGTTCTGTCCGCCTTCATGACGGCAAATAGGGAGTCTGTATAGACTGCAGGGTCGATGCCCTTGGCTTGTTCTTCGCCGCACCCAGTTAAAAATAATGAAAATGGGATTAGCGTTGAAGCGATTATCGATTTCTTTAGATTCATGAGTTACCCCTAAGTGTTTTGATAATTAATTTTCTTTTGCGCGTTTCAGTGCCCAATCTATAGATTCAATATGTATGCCAGGTTTTTCGGAAAAGTTATTGCGGATCAGTTCTTTATCGGCTAGTGCATCGATTGAAAATTCTAAACTGTGACATTCCATGCACACGCTGCGTATCATTTTTTCGTTGGGCCTTAGATTCCAATTCTGGTTGTGTTGCACGGATACAATGGTTTTGTCTCCGCTCTTCGTTTTTATTCGTGGCATATGACATGAGGCGCAACTAACACCGCTCCCAGGCGGGGCGGTGTTATTAATTTCTAGCTTCCATAGTGCAGCGTGTTTTGAATTTTCGTAGGCAAGTGTATGTTCGTCAGCGTGGCAATTTATACAGCTGTCCATTGCAGCAGTTTGTGGATTAAATTCATGGGAATTGTGGCAAGTGTTGCACCCGTGAGTTTTGTTGACGCTCTCAGGATGAAAATCCATGGAGGATTCCCCCGTGGTAATAGGGGAAAGTTCGTTAGCCAGGCTAGGGGCCAAGCGCATGCCGTGCTTTCCTTGAGTGAAAGTGTTTACTTCATTTTTGTGGCAAGTTTCACATTGTGTTATCGATGGTTTCTCAATCCATAAATTTTGTTCTCCTTGTTGATGGCATCCGCCACAATCCACTCCGGCACCGGCGTGAGAGCTCGCTTGCCAGTGGTCGGCAATATCGGGGAATGCTGCAATTTTGTCTTGATATAGGCTGTTATTTAAAGAAATAGGTTTTTCTTTTTGGTTGTCTGTGGCGTTGGTTTTCGATAGAAGCGCAATCTCTTTTACCCATGCTTGTCCTGCGTTTTCAGTAAGAAAGTTTTCGTATAGGGCTCGGTTGTCGTGAAAGTTATGGCAGCCTGCGCTGGCGCAGCTATCGAAAGGAAGATCTGCATGGCTTTCTCTTTCTTCTCCAACCTCTTCATGGCAGTGAAAACAATAATCATCCGGTAGCGTTACGCCCATTGATCGGGTTTGTTCTTTTTGATGTTCTGTATGGCAGCTAACGCAATAGCGCGCATCTAATATTTCAATTCGGTAAGCTTCCCTGGGGTCTGTAAATTTTTTCTTGGGGTGTGAATCATGCGCTTCTTCGAGCTCTTCGGCATGGCAGTTCGTACATGCATCTTGAAGCACGTCTTGCCCGCCAAATGCGGAGGTGTGGCAAGTGTCACAGGTCATTTCAATCTGAAAATGACCGTGGGAGGCTTCACCAATAAGAAAATCACTCTTATCTTCACTCGAAAATAAACGGAAACCGTAGTACGCCATAAGGCTTACCGTGACTATTATCCATGTGGCCCATATAAATTTTTTCATTAAAAATAATACACCGTAAGGATATGGATGCTCAGGAGTACGGGCAGAGGCCAGGTTAAAAATATATGGCCCCAGTTCCAAAAATTACGTAATCGTCTTGATTTTGATGCACCAAATTTGTGACTGAATGAAAAAAATGCACCAGCTAATGAACCAGCGACAATGACGCCAATGAAATCAAACATGAGAATTTGATTGAAATTGGTGCCCAGGTGGAAGCCTGTATGTAAAATAAGGGTACAGGCACAAAAAAGGCCCAAAGTAATATGGACGAGCCGCCACCAGGCGTATTCACCAAGGCGGCGAATGAAGGGTAGGCGTTTCCGTAAGGACATCAAGAGCCCCAGCGCTGATATGCCGAGTAATGTAAATCCCGTGACTTGCTTCCAGAATTTGTCGTTCCAGATTTTTTCAAAGTTATCGATTGTTTGCACGCTATCAGAAACTGAAAGCCCCGGCGTTAGTACTAAGAGCAGAACGACTGCAGCCGCTAATATGCAAGCGGTGAGTACGGTGAAAGCGCTGGATTCGCGCTCGGGCTTGTCATTATTACCGAGTAGTTGGGACAGAAGTGGTTTACATGAACCGCACACGGTTCCTGCACTTGTTTTGTTTTGTAGCGCTTCTAATGAGCTTGCCCCTGAACTTATTTCCTGAGTAAGCGCTCCCTGACTTATGCTATTGCATTGACATACAATCGCAGTTTTAGGCCAGGTGCTTATGTCATCTTCTTGGCCGCCACTGAATAGGCGGCCGCTCAATAAAAAGAGTAACGCTTGCCATGGCCAAATGCGTCTTTGATGTTGGTAAGCTTCCTGTATTCTTCGGGATTCTTCCCATTCACCGAAACCTACCGCGCCAATAATGTGGCCTTTATATGTCACGATTTTTCGATAGACGCCTTCCGCTTTGTTTCTGTATTGAAACTCGTTCTGGAAAGGTCGTTTATCTAGATCGCTAACATCTCCCATACTGCATATTGTTACGCCCAATACCTTTAACCGACTAATTTCCAGTGAGCCAATGTAGTGCGTTTTGTTGGTCACCAGAAAATCTGCAAGTATCGCGGCTTGTTCGTAACCAGGGTTTACCAGGCCATAGGTAGTGCCGCGGTGCTCGCAGCACTCGCCAATTGCGTAGACATCTTCAGCTGAAGTTTTGAGGTGGTCGTCAACTAAAATACCTCTTCCGACCTTTATTTTTGAGCTTCGTGCAATTTCTAGATTGGGTTTTATCCCTGCACACAGAAGCACTGTATCGCATTCAATGGTTTCTTTATCTCGGGTAACGACGCCAGTGACACGACCTTCTCCCAGTACTTTCCTAACGCCTGAGTTTGTAATAACGCGTATGTTTAGCCCTTCTACAATCTGTAATAATTTTTTTGCGGCTTGATCATCCAGTTGACGGTTCATCAGTCTAGGCCCTTGTTGGACCAGAGTGATCGTTGTGTTAAAACGCAAAAGTGCTTTTGCTGCTTCTAATCCCAATAGCCCACCGCCCACTACGACGATATGCCGAGCGCTGGAAACACGGGAATAAAGAAATTCGGCATCTTTTAAGTTTCTAAAGGTATATACCCCGGTTTGATCGATGCCCGGTATATTGGGTACGTGGGGACGCGATCCCGTAGCGATTACGAGTTGATCGTAATCATGTCGTGCGCCGGAAATATCTATGACATTTTTTTCGAGATGGTCAATTTCTCGAATCGCGGAAATAATGTGTGAGAAATTTGGGTGGGTTGTTTTATTTGGTAATTTCGTTGTAATACCATCAACATCAATACTTCCCGCAAGCAACGAAGAAAGTTGCACACGGTTATATGGTTGATAAGGCTCATTACTAAATACAGCCACCTCGGCGTCGGGCTGGCGTTTCAGTAATTCGTTCGCGAATCGAATGCCTACTGGCCCAGCGCCAATAACGATCGTCTTTTTTATTGTTGTGCTCTCTTTCGGTGAAAAATACTTCACACCCTTAGTGCGCGTCACATGTGATGTATTTTCTGTTAGCTTTTGCATTTTGGGTGTTGTGTAGTTTTAAGCGGGATGGATCTCAACCGCTATCCTGTCGTGAGAATGCTTAAAGTTATTGCAAGCGCCTTGCCATGTTGCGTTAACGTGCAAAACATGGGCGATAAACAGGTAATGCGTTTACCTGACGATCCGAATTGGTTCGTTTAAATGGTGGGTGCACCAAAATTTTGCGAATAGATGCCGGGTTAATATATATAGAGAGTAAGTTAACCCTATCGGGTGCGTGCCAAGAGTGAGCATGGCTCGGTGGTCATTACCTATTGTGGTGCTTGCCCGGTTGTTTTGACGTTCTATCGCTTCATCGGAAGAAATTAAAATTTTTATATTTTTTTGAGTATGGAACTTGCATCGTCCATTGTTCGCACTCTGTTAATGCTTGGGGTCGCGTTGTAGTAATCTTGGGAGCTACGAGTGATACTCATTTTCTTTGTCATTGTTTCTATTGGGCTCATGATATTTTTATACGTGATGAGTTCTTTGTTACGTGCGCGAAAAGATCGTAGAGGTATTGGGCTGCGCTTGTTGCAGGCGTTTCGTATGCTCGTTAAACACATGCAGTCTCACCGAGGATTAACCGCCGCGTATATCGGCGGGCATCGGGATGTTGCTGAATCACTTGTCGAGCAAGCCGATGCGGTGGCGAGGGACATCAGTAATATTAGCGTGATCGACGAAGTGATGGATGAGCACGAGGATTGGTTGGGCGTTACCCGTCATTGGGCCAAACTATCGATGAAGGATCGTCGCCGGGACCCCTATGATAACTACGAACAGCATTGCAAAATTGTTGCGTCGTGTTTAGCGATGATGCGTTGGGTTGCCGGTGATTATGGTATTGATCAATACCTCCGTAGTGGCGATACGGTGTATTGGTATGAGCTGCTTTCTCTGGGGGAAAAGCTTGGACAACTAAGGGCGCTAGGCACCATACGTTTATCTGTGGATGGTGATAACGAGATTAAAGAAAAGGTGGTTGGGAAGTTAGAGAAATGCTTGCAAGAGTTTGAAGTGGTTTTTCAAAACCGGAAGCTGCAGGATAGAATTGGTGAAGATAAGTGTGATGAGATTAATACCTTTATTGCTTTGGTGGAACACTATATTCTCGGGAATAAGTCTTGGGTGAGCAGTGAAAGCTATTTCAGTCGTGCGACTAAAACAATCGAAATCGTTTACGTGCATTTCGATGAAGAAATGCGGCGTTTATTGGCCTTTATTTAGACCCAAAGGAATGGGTCGCTCTTCATTCATTATTCCCTACACTGATGCAGTGACTATTCTCCATGTGCTTTGTTGGTAAGCCACATAAACTGGTAGGGTTTAAGGACGACTTCCTCTCGGATATCCGAGAAGCTTTCTTCGCTAATAAGATCTACCCAGGTGTCGAGGGTGATAAGGTTAATGGCTGAAAGTGGTATAGAGATTTCTTTGTCTGTCACGTTATGTAAACAGAAGATGCTTTGGTCTCTACGATGGCTTTGTCTCCAAAACCCAAAAATCTCGTCCCCAAGGTGCAAAGTAAATTGCACAGCATTAGGATGGAACGCAGGCTGTTGGGTGCGTACTTTAAGTAGTGCCACCATTTTGTTGAAGACGACGCTGTGGTGCGACGATTCATCTTCTAGTTTTTCTACAATAGTATCGTAGTCCCATTTGTAGCGATTAATTGTACGATTATGATTCGTGCTGGCGACACCTTCGTGATAGTTTTGTGTGCCAAAGAGGCTGTGTATGTAAGTCCCTGGAATACCCTCTAGGGCATACATAATGGCGTGGGCACATATAAAACGGTCCACCTGCCATTTGTCGGGTCCTGCTGTCGTACCCTGTAAGGCATCAAAGAGTGTGACGTTTAGTTCGTAAGGTTTATCTCTTCCGCCTTCTGCAGTGCGCCACGATATACGTGCGCCGAATAATTGCACCGCATTAACCAGCTCGTCTATTTCATCTTCAGAAAGCAGTCCTTCAGCGGGACGCAGACCTATGCCGTCGTGCGACGCTAGGAAGTTAAAATAAAAGGTGCCCATTTGTGCAGGAGGCATACTCATTTGCCAGGCTTTTAAATGTTTACTTGTGCCCGCGATTAAAGCTTGTAACACCAGAGGTGGTAATGAGAAGTTGTATACAGCGTGTGCCTCATTGGCATTACCGAAATAGGATAAATTTTCATTGTTGGGTACGTTGGTTTCCGTAATGATAATAGCTTCGGGTGTGTGATGCTCTACCAGGGTTCGAATAAGGCGGACCACTTCGTGTGTTTTAGGGTGGTGTATGCAGGGGGTTCCCAGCTCTTTCCATAAGAACGCCACGGCATCTAATCTAAAAATACGCACACCTTGATCAAGGTATAGTTTTAACAATCGTGCGAATTCACAGAGAACTTCCGGATTAGAAAAGTCCAGATCTACTTGGTCATGGCTAAAGGTACACCAGACATGCCGTTTACCATCGAGTGTTTCCACTTCGCGTAAGAGTGGAGAAGTTCGCGGTCGCACCACCATTGTTGTGTCGTCCTGAGGGGAGGCTTCGAAAAAATAATCCTTACCCGGGGACTTTCGCTGTTTGAAATTATCGAACCAGCGACTTCTGCTTGAACAATGGTTGATGACTAAATCAGACATCAGGTGAAAGTTGGTGGAGATCTCCTTAATGTCACTCCAGTCGCCTAGGCTGTCATTGACCTGGCTGTAGTCGATGACAGAAAAGCCATCGTCTGAGCTGTAGGGGAAAAACGGTAAAATGTGTATACCATTTACTACGCCGGTTAATTCTTTTTTGGCGAAAGTGTTTAATGTTTTAAGTGGGTGGGCATTGGGGCTGACAATACTGTCACCATAGGTGATTAACCATGCATCATGCTCGCTCCACGTATTTTCATGTGTCTGAGGTTTTGTATCGCAGGCCTCTAAGGACATAATCTCAATAAACTTTTGCGAAAGCACATCGATATCTTCATCTGGATAGATGAGACTGATATGAGAATTAACAAGAAACTTTAATTCTTTCTGCGCAGATAAGGTCATGTTCTGTAGGGCCTGGTATCAATATGTGGTGATGCATGGCGCATCAGCTAATCATGTTGCTGTTGTTGAATGTGTGCCTATTTTTTAAATTCTGCCATATCTTGTTCAACGGCTTCTTTTAAGCGCGGCAGAATGTCAGGAATGGCGCTTCTGACTCTGTTCCAGCTCGGGATGAAGGGTTTTTCCATTGGGTTTTCTAAAAAGTTATGCCCTGCGGCAAGGATGTTTTTCGCAAACATCTCAACGGCTTTTTCTTCAGCGTGAATATCTAACGTTAGGCCATTCATTTTTGCATCGTTAAAATACGTTTCGATGAAGTCTAATGCGATTCTAAAATAAGTGGCTTTAATCGAGCGAAAAGTTTCTGAATTAAAGACGATGCCGTTTGTCGCGAGTTTTCGGAAAAGGGCTTTGGAAATATCGATCGACATTTTTGATAGGCCTTTTTCAGCATCGTCCGGCGAAAGCTCTTGGTGCTTATGTTCGTAAACATCAGAAATATCGGCTTGGCAAAGTCGGTTGTTAGCGTAGTTGCGATTCAGTTCAGAGAGTACACCGATTTCCAATCCCCAATCACTGGGTATGCGAATGTCGTTAATAACATCGGTGCGGAATGAAAACTCGCCGGCTAGGGGGTAGCGGAAGCTGTCGATATATTCTAAGTAGTCGTTGTGCCCAAGGGTTTTCTTAAGCGCGCGAATAAGCGGTGTTACTAATAAACGGCTAACGCGGCCGTGGATTTTCCCGTTCGCAATACGGGAGTAATAGCCCTTACAAAATTCATAGTTAAAGTTTGGGTTGGCCACGGGATAAATGAGGCGTGCGAGCAAGCCTCTGTCGTATGTCACGATATCGCAATCATGGAGTGCAATTGATTCTGCTTTACCAGAAGCGAGCACGTAACCCAAGCAATACCAGACGTTTCGCCCTTTTCCTCGCTCCATGGGGGCAAGCCCCTCTGAACGAAGCTCTTCATCAATGGCGAGCAAGCGCGGGCCATCATTCCATAAAAGTTTAAAGTCTTGATTTAGCGGTGAGAAAAACTTTAGTGCGCTTTCGTATTGAGCTTGGTCGGCCATATCCAAACCGATAACAATTTGGCTGAGGTAGTCCACTTGACTCAAATGTTTAACAATATTGGGGAGTGCGTCGCCTTGTAATTCCGAGTAGAGCGACGGCAAGACCAGTGACATTGGCCGCGTTTTAGAAAACTCTTTTAGTTCGGCCTCCATTTCTTCAACGGGACGATGATTCAAATTGTGCAGTGTGGTAATGATCCCGTTTTGGTAAAAGTCGGTCATGTTATTTCCTATTGGGTGTGTTATGCGCGATTAGCGTTCGATAATATCTCTAAGATTGCTTGGTTCCAACCGAGCGGGCCTTCTTCGTGTGTAAAAATGGTGTTGAGGTTTTCTTTGATATTTGGGTAGTCGGATGTAGGTGATTTAACACATACAGGATAGTCGGCAATATTTAGCATATGCACATCATTTTTGTTATCGCCTAAGCAAATTAGTTTGCATGTGACGCCGGCATTCACTTGTTCATATAGGGCTTTGAACCATTGTAGGGGCTTGGCTTTATTGCTGTCGCCGAGTAGGTGGTAAAAACGCCCGCCTTGTAAAACGCGTAGCCCAGCGTCTTCTGCGTTTTGGCAAAATTGCGCGAGTTTGGTTTGGTCGCTATACCAAACAAAGGGTTCTGAGAATTCTTTTTGGCTGGATAGTTGCGCGACCTCAATTGAAAGCCCCGTCTTTTCTGCAATAAGTTCAATCGGCCAATCCCGATATGATTGCAGTACGTTACCAAAGATATCTTTTTGGCGATCAATAAAATCCAGTATATGTAAGCGGGCTGTGCCGAAGTGAACAATCGTGTGTTGCTCGGTATCTGTTGTGAGTGTGTCCCCAGGAATGGGTAGAGCTTTGGCGAGCGCATGAGGGATGGCGATTGCAGACCCATTTTCGACGATGGCAGGTTGTGCAATCCCCATCGTGTGTTGCAAGGCTAGTGCCTCTGCTAATGTTTTGCTGGTGTTGAATATAATGGGGATGTCATTAGCGATAAGTTTTTCGATCGCTGGCTGAGCGGCTTTCCATGCGTAGCTGTTGTGGTCGAGCAGCGTTCCGTCTAAATCGGTAGAAACAATAAATTGTATATTCACTTAGTACCTGGCGTGATGGCGGTGTGTGTAAGGTCAGTAATATTATGATTGTCGGCGAGTGTTAGCAGCCAGTCTGACTTCTCGGGTAAGGAGTTTAATGCATGTTCAGTTAAGCGTTGGTAATGCGCGGTGAAGCGCTTTATTTCTTTGGGTGACATCGTGTGATCTTTGTCTTGTTGCGCTTTAGAGAATTGTGCGATGAGCTTTTCTTCTTGCAGTAGTCGCCATTGGTAAACACTGTTAAACGAAGGCGCCTGAAGTACCACAAGAAGGTTTAGTTGCTTAAACAGTTTTGCATAGTCTTGCTTCAAAGATTCATTTACGTAATGGCGCCATATATGCTCAGGGTCCTCTTCCGATTCTAATGTGTTGGTATCGACGAGAAGCGCCTCTTCTGACTGAGGGCTGAGGCCCACACACCACCCCTCTAATACAATGACATTAATTGGCCCTTTAACACAGTCCCATTGGTCATAAGTGGCGCGTTCGTCCATAGCCTTATCAAAACGGGGGATGGTGGCGTGAGTGTCTTGGCTGAGGCTTTTTAGTTTCTCGATTGTTTCGTGGGCGAGTTGCGTGTCGTGAGTTCCTGGCACTCCCCGTGTTTTTAATAGTGGGTGGATTTTTTTGGATAGTGCAAGTCGCTCGGCTTTGGTTAAGTAAAAATCGTCGATTGACAGTACTGCAGTGGGGAGCTGGAATTGCTGTTCTAAGATATGCTGTAAAAATACGGCCAGCGTGCTTTTGCCACTGCCTTGGCAGCCTTGTATCCCTACAACGAAGGTTTGCGCGTGTGTATTGGCGTTGATAGCGATATTTTCAGCGATAGGCATATACCACTTTTCAACGGTGCGTAGAAAAGTTGTGGGAAGCTGGTGGTGCGCGATCGTCTTCTCGAGTGTTTGTCGAATAGATGTGTTCAGTGGTTGCGTGTGAAATTGTTTCGTTTTGCTCGCTGTTGGTGCGTTTGTCATGGTCGGTGCTCAGCATCAGTCTTATTTTGGGGCGTTTTCGTTTGGCGGGGCCCAGGTTTCCGCCGTGCGAGTATATCTTGCGTTTATTTCACATTCGTTGTTATACAAATAGTGCACCAAAATAGCGGAAGGACAGGTGTTTTCGTGTAAAGAGCCTGGCCGAGAGTAGGGTGGGAGTGTGATTTCGGCTGGGGGCTTAAATTCTGGTTCAGGCAGCCAGAGCAGTCTTTGAGTGTTTAATTAATGTCGCTGGGCTGTTCTTGTAGGAGTACGTCTATAGATTCCGTTGTGCCAGCACGAATGAATTCAACGGTAATAACGTCGCCAGGGCGAGATTCCTGAATGGTTTGTACGATGTCGCGGGCATCCCGTACCGGGTTGCCACGAATCCCTACAATGATGTCGCCACGCTGAAGGCCGGCCACATGTGCGGGGCCACCTATTGTCGTATTGGTGATGACCATCCCTTCGGTTGTCAGCAGTCCTGATTCATGTGCGACACGAGGCCGTACACGTTTTGCTTCGACGCCAAGCCATCCACGCACAACACGACCAAACTGAATGATGTCAGTGAGTGTTTGCATGGCGATGTCACTCGGTACTGCGAAGCCAATACCGCCTGAGCCGGTTTGGCCAAGGTTGGCGGTATTGATACCAATGAGATTGCCGTATACGTCGATTAATGCGCCGCCAGAGCTACCGGGGTGGATGCCAGCGTCGGTTTGAAGAAAGTCCTCAAACGCCGATATGTTGAGATCCCGATTTCGGCTGCTTGTTGCGCTGATGATGCCTTGGCTGACGGTTTGTCCGACGCCAAATGGGTTGCCGATGGCCAGTACCACATCACCAACGCGGGGAATATTTCGTGTCATATGAACGGGTTGTAAGTTGGTCAGCTCCACTTGAAGCACGGCCAAGTCGCGTTCGGGGTTTTCCCCAAGCACACGCGCTTTCGCATTGCGCCCATCTTCAAGGGCCACCACAATTTCGTCCGCGCCGTTGATCACATGATAGTTGGTGAGGATGTGACCTTCTGTTGTCACAATAACCCCTGAGCCTAGCGCCGATTGCATGCGCTTTTGCCGTGGCGTATCGGCAATATTGAAAAAGTGGCGAAATATTGGGTCGTTGGCAAGGGGGTTTGCACGCTGCTCCACTGCTTTGCGTGTGTAAATGTTTACTACGCCCATAGAGGCTTTAGCGACAGCGCTTGAATAAGATACAGGTCCGTTCCAGTCTTGATTTTCTTCCTCTTCAATCGAGGGGGATTGGCGATCTTGGGGGATTGGCTGCGGTAGGTTAAAGCGGCCGGGGAAAGCAATAAGCAGTAATAGCGCGACGAGCATCCCCATGATGACCGGCCAGCGAACGAATAAAATGATCGTCTTAATGCTCTGCATGAAAGGCCGCTTATCTTAATGGGGGATCGGAGGTGACTGAAAGGAGCATTATAAGCGCATCGGGCGCTTGGGGCATCCTTGATCATGCCCCGTTTCGGGCCAAGCTCCCTAGCTTTTGGGGGAGGCGGTAATGGCTTCTATAGGATCGTCTTCTTTAGGTTCGGTTAAGCCGAACTCTTCGCTCAGTGTGCCGGCTTGCCCTGGTGTCTTCGGAGCCCAGTCTTTGGGTGGCTCGAAGGATAATTCATCGATAGCGTCATTGGCTTCGATTCCTAGCTTACTGTCACCTGCTTCGAGTATTTGCTTACTGATTTCTGCGTTGGTGAGCTGTATTGCGCCTTTTGAAAGATGGTCGTGCACGTCTTTATAGGAATTGGTTAAGTTGGTGACAAGCTTGGAGGTTTCAGCAAAATGTTGCGCCACGTCTTGTTGGTATTGGTCTAGTTCGTCGCGCGATGACTGTAGGCGATTTTCTAGATCCTTCTGTAATTCAGGTGGTAGCAGGGTTCTGCTTATCACTGCACCGATTAAACCACCGATACATAGTGCAATCGCACTTACCATGACTAATGCTTCTAATGAGAACGTCACGTTCTTCCTCCTAGGTCTGTTTTACACTTTGTAATTTTTGATTCTTAGCTCTTTACTTAATAAAGCACCTGAGAGCTAAGGGTCTAAATATTCGTTGATACAAGGCCGCCATTAGGCTTGTTTTTGCACTTATACTGTACTTACGTGTATGCGTTATGAGCCGTTTGCCTTAAAAGGATGCTGACAATCATCGTTCGATGTGTAGAATGCTGCACCCGAGGTCAACGGCTGTTGAAGGCTGCGTAATAACGCCTGGTTCTTCTCGCCTTTCTCACCTGTTAATGATACATAAAAATTTCACTGTGCGTGGAATAAAGCTGAATTTGGACCTAATGCTTTTATGAACTTGTCACCCCTTGAGCGCTATACGCGAGATATTGAGCAGCATGGATTCCAAAAGGATAGCGCTCAGGAAAACGCGATCAAGCATCTGCAATTGCTGTATGAGCGTCTTGTTGAGCGGCATGATACGCCTGTTCAACGTGGTTGGCTTTCGCCTGTAACGTCGCTATTTAAACGACGAGCGCAGGATAACCAAATAACAGGTTTATATTTTTGGGGGGGCGTTGGTCGAGGTAAAACTTACCTTATGGACACCTTTTATGAGGCTTTGCCTTTTGAGCGAAAAATGCGTACGCATTTTCATCGTTTTATGCGCCGAGTTCATAAAGAGCTTAAGAAGTTAAATGATCAAAGCGACCCCTTGGTGGTTGTGGCTGATAAGTTAGCCAGTGAAGTACAGGTGTTATGCTTTGATGAGTTCTTTGTTGCAGACATCACTGACGCGATGATATTGGCAAATTTGTTAGATGCCTTGTTTGATCGTGGTGTGGTGTTAATCGCGACATCAAATATAGAGCCTTCTGGTTTGTATAAAGACGGCCTGCAGCGCGCACGATTTTTACCCGCAATTGATTTGCTGAATAAATACACTGAAGTGGTCAACGTCGATGGGGGAACGGACTACCGACTTCGCACCTTAGAGCAGGCACGCCTTTATCATTCACCCGTGAATGAATCGGCGCATAAAGAGCTGAGTGATTTTTTTCTTAACCTCGTGCCTGATCATGAGGCGATCTCAGATGATATTGAAATTGAGGTAGAGGGCCGCCCTATTGTAGCGATCAAGGAGGCGGAAGATGTGGCGTGGTTTGATTTTAAGTCAGTGTGCGATGGTCCGCGTTCCCAGATGGACTATATTGAGTTGGCGCGTGAGTATCATGCCGTGATTGTTGAAAATGTCCCGTGTTTGGGGGCGGCGAATGATGATCAGGCGAGGCGTTTTATTTACCTTGTGGATGAGTTTTATGATCGCAATGTAAAATTGATTCTATCTGCTGAAAAACCCATTCACGCGCTTTACGGTAAGGGGCGTCTAAGCTTCGAGTTCGATCGTACCGTTAGCCGCGTTCAAGAAATGCAGAGCAAAGAATACCTGGGTCGCCCCCATAAACCCTGATTTGCGCCTCCTGCGCCAGATATCTCAGCGCTAAAGTGCTTGAATGCTGAGCAGCCCTTCTGTATGATCCGCCCTCCTTTTGGAGCCCTATTGCTCCTACGGTTAATTTTAAATTACGAATTCGTACCATCGTTTTAAGGCAGATAACATGAAGACTATTAGTGCCCGTGCTGAGACAGTACAACGAGATTGGTACATTATTGACGCTGAAGGCAAAACTCTAGGTCGTATGGCCACAGAGATTGCTCACCGTTTGCGCGGTAAGCATAAGCCTGAATATACCCCACACGTCGACACGGGTGACTACATCGTAGTGATCAATGCTGAAAAAGTACGTGTGACTGGGAATAAAGGCAGCGACAAAATGTATCATCGCCACACCGGTTATATTGGTGGATTGAAGTCGATGAGCTTTAACAAGCTGATCGAAAAAGCTCCAGAGCGTGTTATTCAAACCGCCGTCAAAGGGATGTTGCCGCGAGGCCCTCTTGGACGCGCTATGTTCAAAAAAATGAAGGTTTATGCTGGCGATGCACATCCGCACACAGCGCAACAACCTCAAGAACTAAGCTTATAATTAGGGGAGCACCATGGCAGCAGAACAATACTATGGTACGGGTCGTCGTAAAACTTCTACGGCTCGCGTATTTATTACAAAAGGCGACGGCAAAATCACCGTCAACGGTTCCACGTTAGACGAGTATTTTGGTCGTCAAGTAGCGCGTATGATCGTACGTCAACCACTTGAGTGCACCGGAGATGTTGGCGGTTTTGACGTCAACGCAACCGTTAAAGGTGGTGGTAGCTTTGGTCAAGCCGGCGCTATCCGTCACGGTTTGACTCGTGCATTGATCGCATATGACGAAGCCAATCGTCCGTCACTTCGCCAAGCGGGTTATGTTACTCGTGACGCTCGTGAAGTTGAGCGTAAGAAAGTCGGTCTTCGGAAGGCGCGTAAAAAGCCGCAATTTTCGAAACGTTAATTCGCTTTACCGCTCTTTCATCAAAGCTCAAATCCTACGATTTGGGCTTTTTTGTTATGTCGTTGTGTTGAATGTCGTTTGGCTTTTACGTTCTATGTTGGCTGGCAGTTAAAACCGCCTGCTTTCGTGGCCCTTGCCCCCTAATTGCCTTGTTAGTTTTGGGGAATTTCTTTACCATGAGCCAAATTTTTTCCCGGTCCCGCCGAAAAGCTTGCTCTGTTCGTAATTTGTTCAGTGATAAGTGGGCAAGAACTGATATTACCGGCCACAATAACAAGTCTGAGCGCTTCGAAAGACGTTTGATCGATTGAGCTAAGTGGGCAACCAAATTTCGACTGATAGTACTGATTGCTCAGTACTCAGAAACCAGCCTTCAAATAAAATCCGATAGGGGAGAGTTACGTCATGAGTAATGACGGAGTAAATGTAGGGCGTCGCAGAGTGCTAACTGCGCTCACGTCCGCCGTAGGAGCTGCAGGTGTTGTAGGTGCCGCTGTTCCGTTTGTGGGTTCATGGAACCCCAGTGCAAAAGCAAAAGCTGCTGGCGCACCTGTCTCGGTTAACATTAGTAAGCTTGAGCCAGGCCAAATGATTACTGTTGAATGGCGAGGTAAGCCAGTATACGTTTTCCGACGTACTGCTGAGTCTTTAGCTGGCCTAGAGAAAATGGAACCAGACTTGCGTGATCCAGAATCCGATAAGTCAGTTCAGCCGGCATATGCCAAAAACAAAGCGCGCTCTATTAAAGAAGAGTTCGCTGTATTGCTTGGCCTATGTACGCATTTAGGTTGTGCGCCAAGCTATCGACCAGAAGTGGGCGCGCAAGACCTCGGTGGTGAGGCTTGGCAGGGCGGTTTCTTCTGTGCATGTCACGGTTCTAAGTTTGATTTGGCTGGCCGCGTATTAGCGGGTGTACCTGCGCCGATTAACTTGGAAGTCCCTTCTCACAAATACTTGAGCGATGATGTCATCCTCATCGGCGAAGATCAGGAGGCGTAATCATGCAAGCATGGCTAACAGGTTTATGGAATTGGATTGACGCACGTCTTCCCGTTCAACGTGCGTGGGATACCCATATGGGTAAGTACTACGCGCCTAAGAACTTCAACTTTTGGTATTTCTTTGGTGTTCTTTCTCTACTCGTTTTAGTTAACCAGTTGCTAACTGGTATTTGGTTGACGATGAACTACGTTCCTTCAGCGGAAGAAGCATTTGCTTCTGTTGAGTACATCATGCGTGATGTGCCATACGGCTGGATGATCCGCTATTTGCACTCCACCGGTGCATCAGCCTTCTTTATGGTTGTGTATCTCCATATGTTCCGCGGCTTAATGTACGGCTCGTACAAATCGCCTCGTGAATTAGTGTGGATCTTCGGTATGGTGATCTACGTTGCCTTGATGGCAGAAGCATTCCTTGGTTACGTTTTACCATGGGGCCAGATGTCTTACTGGGGTGCACAGGTTATTGTTAACTTATTCGGTGCGATTCCTTACGTTGGTGAAGACCTTGTTCAATGGATCCGTGGTGATTACCTCATCTCGGGCGCTACATTGAATCGTTTCTTCGCACTTCACGTGGTTGCGCTTCCCATTGTATTGCTTGCACTTGTAGTACTTCATCTTCTTGCGCTTCACGAAGTGGGGTCAAACAACCCCGACGGTGTTGAGATCAAAAAGAACAAAGATGAGAACGGTATTCCTTTAGACGGTGTTCCTTTTCATCCTTACTATACGGTTCACGATCTTGTTGGTATTACGGTCTTCTTGTTTGCATTCTTGGGTGTGGTTTTCTTTGCGCCGGAATTGAATGGTTACTTCTTGGAGTTCGCTAACTTTGAAGAAGCGAACAACCTGAAAACGCCTGAGCATATTGCGCCTGTATGGTACTTCACGCCGTTTTACGCGATTCTTCGTGCTGTGACCTTTGACTTGGGTGGTGTATTTACCTCTAAGTTCTTGGGCTTTATTGCCATGGCTGCCGCGATTGTGATTTTGTTCTTCCTTCCTTGGTTGGATAAGTCGCCTGTTAAGTCGATGCGTTACAAAGGTACTTTCAGTCGTGTGGCGTTGATTGTTTTTGCTGCCGCGTTCGTGATACTTGGTTATTTGGGTGTTAAAGCGCCTACGCCAGCACGTACTGCGCTATCGCAAATCTGTACTGTGATCTACTTTGCTTACTTCATCGGTATGCCGTTCTGGACTGCGCGAGAGAAAACGTTGCCTGAGCCTTCACGTGTTCAAATGAAGGGTCTGGGTAAAGGGCTTGTCTTCGGTGCGCTTGCTTTGTTCTTGGTGTTGGTCATTGTGCCTATTAAAGCGGTGGCTGCTGGCGGCGGCGCATGTGGATCAATTCCCTGTGAGCATTTTGAAGCAGACTTCAATAACAAAGAGTCTATGCAGCGTGGTGCAGCTACTTTTGTTAACTACTGCATGGGCTGTCACTCAGCCAACTTTTCTCGCTATGAGCGCGTTGCTGATGATCTAGAAATTCCTCACGATGCGATGTTGGAAAATCTTGTATTTTCTGATCAAAAGATCGGTAGCTTGATGCAGATTTCTATGTCGCCGGACAATTCTAAAAAATGGTTTGGCGCGACGCCTCCTGATCTGACGTTGGTAACGCGTGCGCGTTCTAATGATTGGGTTTATACCTTTTTGAAGAGCTTTTACAAAGACGAGAGTCGCCCTAAAGGCGTAAACAATAAAGTATTCGAAAACGTTGGTATGCCTCACGTTCTTATGGAGCTGCAAGGTTTGCCTGAGTGTGCACCTGGCGACAAGCTTGATGGTCATGGTCATACAGAGCGTAACGAATTAGGTGAAGCGGTAGAAACTTCATGCGGCAGCTTAAAAGTGGCGGATGTGAAAGGCACTTTAAGTGAAGAAGAGTACAGCGATACAGTTTACGATCTTGTAAATTTTATGGCGTATATGGCTGAGCCAGTAGTAGAAGAGCGCAAGCGAATAGGCATATTTGTATTTCTATTCTTAGGTGTGTTGCTCATCTTTACTTGGTTGTTAAACCGCGAGTATTGGAAAGATATTCATTGATGAGTCTGTCCATTGTGGACAACTTGTTACTGTCTTTCTGTTAAATCGAATTGCCGCTGCATGACGTATGTTTGTAGCGGCAGTTTTGTAAGCATTAGTAAGAAAATTTTTGGGGTAAGTGAATGGGAGTTGTAGCAAAGCGCTCGTCCATGACGTATTTTTCCGATAGCCGGGATCATTACAGTCATCGTGTACGTATCGTATTGGCCGAAAAAGGCGTCACAGTTGATGTTGTCGATGTCAGCCCAAGCGATATACCGGAAGAATTGAGCGAAATTAATCCATACAACTCTTTGCCAACATTGTTGGACCGAGAATTGTCTCTCTATAATACTGCAGCGATGATGGAATACTTGGATGAGCGTTTTCCTCACCCACCGCTATTGCCTGTTTATCCTGTAGCGCGTGCTGAAAGCCGTCAGTTTATCTATCGAATCGAGCGTGACTGGTGTCCGTTGGTTAAGGTGATTTCTGATGGTCGCAATAAAGAAGCCGTAGCGAAAGCACGACAAGAGCTAAAAGACAGCTTGGTTGCGATAGCGCCAATTTTCTCTGAAAAGCCATTTTTCATGAGCGATGAATTTACCTTGGTAGATTGTTGTTTAGCGCCGATCTTGTGGCGATTGGAAGAGTTCGGTGTTGAAATGCCGCGTACTCGCCAAACCATGCCGCTTATGGAATATATGGACCGTATGTTTGAACGTCCTTCATTCCAAGAAAGTTTGACTGAACTTGAACGTGAGATGCGTTCTTAATCAGTATTGGATTTAAATCGTTAAAGTTGAAGGGCTCGTAGGTTTCTCTATATGGCAATGACATCTAGTCGCCCCTATATGATTAGGGCCCTATACGAATGGATCGTTGATAATGGCTTCACCCCAGTGATTGTGGTGAATGCCACTGCTGAAGGCGCAAGCCTTCCTCAGCAGTACGTTAATAGCGATGGCCAAATCATACTCAATGTTTCCCCTGGTGCTGTGATAGAGCTGGATATGGGAAATAAAGCGATATCGTTTAATGCGCGTTTCGGGGGTATTCCTACCGACGTCTACGTGCCTGTGTACTCGATAATGGGAATCTATGCGCGCGAGAATGGCCAAGGGATGAACTTCGATTTTGAGGCGCCGCCTGAAGAGCCTGATCCAGAGCCCTCAAGTACAATACCTAAGACGAAGAAAGATGCTTCTGACCGTCGTGCATCATTGCGTGTCGTCAAGTAATTTACTTGCAGTCTTTGCTTTTAGTCTCAGAATTGGCTTCGTTTAACTTATATCAAGTGTTTCTTTAGTTTAGATATGGCATTTGTGCGTAAGCTGATTCTATAATTGTTTCGTCTCGTACTTTCAAAATAATAAAGACCTTACATACGTTGGAGGGGTTATGGCGTTTCTTGACCACACACTAGGTATTCTCACCAATCCGGATCAGGAGTGGCAGCTCATTCGTGATCAGAAGCAATCGTTTCGGGGAGTTTTTCTCACTCATATCCCG
This sequence comes from Agarilytica sp., assembly GCA_045430345.1. Classification (GTDB taxonomy): domain Bacteria; phylum Pseudomonadota; class Gammaproteobacteria; order Pseudomonadales; family Cellvibrionaceae; genus Agarilytica. The sequence goes on from JAILXT010000003.1 coordinate 437,335, forward strand.
TTTCTTGCTTTGATTCCTGTGCTTGCTGCGTTTTACGGTGTAACTCAGGTTGGTTGGGCAATCGGTGATGCGGATCCGGTTAAGTTGTCTGTAGAAAGTGCCATGTCTTTGTGTGCATTGACTTATGTGGCCTTGCTTGCTGGGATTTTCATTCTGGGCGAGTTTGTGAATTGGATGTCTAAGACCTATGGGGTCGAAGGACCAGAAGATCGTGTCCATTACGACGGTACTGCCCTTGCGGTTTTCGTGACGACTCCGCTGTTACTTGTGGGTGTGTTTTTGGTGTACCCGGTACTATGGTTGAATGCCTTGGCGATGGTTGTTGCGGGGTGTTATTCGCTTTATCTGATTTATGAAGGCCTCCCCATTTTGATGAAGATCGATAAAGATCGTGCGTTTATGTACGCCTCTTCTATTGTGACAGTGGGTCTGGTTTTGATGGTGACGGCCATGATCGGTACGGTGCTTATCTGGGGAATGGGCGTTGGTCCCGAGTTCGTCGACTAGCATACCCAAAAACCATACGGTTTTTAAAAAGCCTAGACGCTAACGCTTCTAGGCTTTTTTCGTTTTGGGGATGCAATATCAGTCGAGCGGGGGGATAGGGCAGTTGAGCGTATCTGCGACTGCGCGAAATATTTCTTTCTCATCGCTGGTCACCTTGCCATCTGCATTAATGACGTTGATCAAGGCTTTGAGGAGTTGGGGTTTTTCTAGGGGGCTCATGCGTTCGAGTTGATTTAGCGATTTATCCAAAATGGGTAATGATAGTCCTGATTTTGGTAGTTCGACCTGTAAGGGAAGATTGAGCGCGGCTAGGCCTTGGTTGAAGGCTTTGAGTGGGTCCTGGTTTTTACCTGCGAGTGCGGTGAAATGTAGAACATGTGCTGCCTCTGTCGAAAGGTGTGTTAGGCGTTTTTTCCCGGTATGTGCGCTGCCTTCGATTGTTTTAGTGGTGATGCGATAGAGGCTCCATTCAAAGAGTGAGACTTTTTTATCCGCTTTTACCAATTCCGCGAGATTCTTTTTAAATACAAGATATTGTGGACTGGAAAGCTGTTTAAGTGCCGGCATGCATAGGGAGAGTAATGTGAGACGAGAATCGCGAGGTAGCGCAATGACCGCGTCCAGCATGTTAAGCAATACTTTATAGGTTGCCGGATGGGCGGATTGTTTGAGCTGTGAGAGTTGCGCGTCTCGGGTGATTACCGAATTGTCGAGGAGTAATCCGTAAACAACCGCTCGAGCAGAAAAGGCCTCATGAGCGGCGTCGTATAGGGTTTTCGGTAGCCCTTCAATTAAGTGATCCGCGCGAGAGATAGATTCAAACCCCGCTTCCGCGACCTGATCCACGATGTTTTCGTTTATGTTGCTTGATGGACTGGTGGACGTGTTGTTGTGCGAGGCCTGCTGAGAGAATTGGGATACCGCGGCATCAGCACTATGTGGAGTGTTATCCACTACCGCTTCGTTTACGACGTCAGGAAATGCGCCTCCCCAGCGAGGTTCAATCCGTTTTATACGTTCCTGCAGTGGAGGGTGGGTTGCCATCAGTGAGCTGAATGCGGTACGGACGCCCTGGCCGAAAAATAAGTGACTGAATTCCGCTGCGTTTCCGTCGGATAGTTGGGAGCCGCCGCTAAATCCGCCGATTTTCTTCAATGCGCCGCCGATGCCGCTTGGGTTTCGGGTGAATTGGACCGCGGAAGCATCGGCTAAGAATTCCCTTTGTCGGCTGACTGCTGCCTTAATAATATTACCGAAAAAGGTACCGCCGTATCCGATTAGCATCAGGGCTATGCCGAGGCTCACTTGCTTTCCGTCTCTGCGCTCTCGTCTATAACGGTATGAGCTTCCTGAGCCGTGAACAATGTAGTAGCCGATCAGGCCAATGAGCAATATGCCGTGCAGAATCGCAATTAAGCGCATGTTTAAGCGCATATCCCCGTTGTGTATATGGCTGAATTCGTGAGCAATGACGCCTTGTAGCTCATCCCGTGATAGGAGTTTGATGCAGCCCTGGGTAAGCCCGATAACCGCATCGCGTCTATCTAGGCCTGCGGCAAATGCGTTAATCGCTTCGTCGTTTATGAGATACACCGGTGGGACGGGATTTCCAGATGCGATGGCCATTTCCTCTACGACGTTAAGGGCTTTTCGTTCCAGAGGGTCGGAGCTGCTGGGGTCGATGGGGCTACCGCCTAATGCTTCTGCGACGGCTTTGCCGCCGCTTCCGAGCTGGAGCCACTTATAGAGGCAGCCGAGGGCCACAACACCAACAACGCCAAGGGCTATCCATACGGTGATGGGTGAGCCTAGTAGCGCAATAAAATGCTCCGGTAATGAGGTAGAGCGAGCGTTGTATACGGATATAGAGCTGCTGTTTGTCTGCAGAAAATACATAAACATCCCGATTGCAATAATCGTGATGCCAATGAGCGTAAGGACCGCTCCCAGAAGAAGGCCCACAAGTAGGCCCGTCTTTTTTCGGGCAGCGTCCTGGTGCTGAAAGAAGTTCACTGTTGTACCGATACCGGTTAAAAGGAAATCTTGGGTGCGGCTTGGATCTCAGCGCTGTCTTCGAACTCAAGTAGTTCGGCATCTTTGGTATGGCCAAAGAAGTTAGCAAAAAATACAGGAGGAAAACTTTGGCGGTAGGTGTTGTATTCAGTGACGGAATCATTGAATCCCTGCCGAGCAAAAGAGACTTTGTTTTCTGTCGTGGTGAGTTCTTCCGTGAGCTGGGCCATGTTCTGGTTGGCTTTTAGGTCCGGGTAGGCTTCCATTACGACGTTTAAGCGACCAAGCGCGCCAGCCAGGGCGCCTTCGGCACCCGCTAGGTCAGCGATTGCGGCGCCGTTTGTTGGATCCGCGGCGGCGGCGGCCAACCCATTAGCGGCCGCGTTTCTTGCGGAAATGACAGCCTCCAAAGTTTCTCGTTCGTGTTTTAAGTAGCCCTTTGCCGTTTCCACGAGGTTAGGAATAAGGTCGTAGCGACGCTTAAGTTGTACTTCTATTTGGGAGAAGCCATTCTGGTAGCGGTTTTTAAGGCTGACGAGTTTGTTGTAGATTCCGATAATGTAAAAAACAAGTACGGCAATAACTACAAGAGTGATGATTGTGCTGGTCGACATGTCGAGTTCCCTTAGCGTTCCGGAAGTGATGGGGATCATTATGGCATTAATTGACTAGCGAAGAAAAAGCTGAAAAGACGAGGCTTTGATGCCGTGTGATTGCGTGCTTTTGAGGGGCGTAAGGAAAGGGATGGCTGTGAAGTTGTTATGGTGGTATTGAAACTAAAAAAGGCAGATTACCTTCCCGGTAAGCTGCCTTTCGTCGTTAAGCGTTGTGAGTGAGGCTGCGGTTATACGCGCTCAACGGCCAAGGCTACGCCCATGCCGCCACCAATACACAAAGTGGCTAGGCCTTTATTGGATTCGCGCTTTAACATCTCATGAATCAAGGTCACCAATACACGACAGCCTGAGGCGCCAATAGGATGTCCAAGTGCAATGGCGCCACCGTTAACGTTCACTTTTGCGGGGTCAAGTTCCAGGCCACGTGTGACCGAAATAGATTGTGCGGCAAATGCTTCATTTGCTTCGATAAGGTCGAGGTCATCAACATTCCAACCGGCTTTACTTAAGCAGTGCTGCGTTGCAGGGATGGGGCCTGTGCCCATGATGGCGGGATCAACACCGGAGCTAGCGTAAGCGGCTACTTTAACGAGTGGCTTGAGGCCAAGCTCTTTTGCCTTGTCCGCACTCATCATGATCACAGCGGCTGCGCCGTCGTTAAGGCCAGATGCGTTGCCAGCGGTGACGCTGCCTTCTTTATCGAAAGCGGCGCGAAGTTTTGAAAGGCTTTCTGCAGTAGTGCCGTGACGAGGGAATTCGTCTTTATCGAATATGATAGGGTCTTTCTTACGTTGCGGTACGCTTACTGGGATGATCTCATCGTCGAAGCGTCCGGCGTTTTGTGCGGCTTCTGCTTTTTGTTGTGAAAGTGCAGCGAACTCGTCTTGTTCTTCACGGCTAATGTCGTATTTCTTCGCGATATTTTCGGCAGTGATCCCCATGTGGTAATGATTGAAGGCGTCGGTCAGACCATCTTTGATCATGGTGTCGACAAGTTTCCAATCACCCATTTTCGCGCCGTTACGGCTGTTTGGCAGCACATGGGCGGATTGGCTCATGCTTTCTTGGCCGCCCGCAATCACGATGTCGGCATCGCCAAGTAAAATCGCCTGCGCTGCGAGGTGAGTCGCTTTTAAGCCAGAGCCGCATACCTTACTTACGCCCATGGCGGGTGTTTCGAAAGGAATACCGGAGTTTACGGAGGCAACACGTACCGGGTTTTGACCCATACCCGCATTCAAGACTTGTCCGAAGATGACCTCGTCAACGCTTTCTGGGCTGATGCCGGTTTGCTCTAGTAGTCCTTTGATCACTGTAGTGCCCAGGACATCGGCGGTTAAGCCAGAGATAGAGCCACCAAAGTTACCAATGGGTGTGCGGCCTGCCGCAACGATTACTACTTCTCTGTTACTCATAAATACTCCGATTTGACTATATTTTGGGGCCAAATAGCAGGTTAAGAAATGCCGAGCTTCGCGCTTAGGGGCAGAAACTCAAAAAAACTGCTATTTATGAAGATGAGCGAGTATACCGCAATATTGCAATGCAGAAATAACCCTTTCGAAATAGTGACTATAGCGCCAGGTTATGTCTCCGTGGCGCGCGGGCTGGGCTGGGTTTAGCGCTTGATTTGACTGAATGCTGCTGTGCGGGGCGGGCTGCAGATAGTGGGTTATTCTATGTACTCAATGGCGCGTACGACCTTGTCGACTCCCCGGCTAGTTCGGACGACTTCGGTGATCTTCTCGGCTTGGACTTTGGTCAGTTTTCCCATCAGATACACGACGTTATCTTCAACAATGATTTCTACTCGATCTGAATCGATATCGGTGTTGAAGACCAGCTTGCTTTTGATGCGGGAGTGAATCCAATTATCGTTGGTGCGAGACAAGAAGGTCGTTTTCGGCCCTACTGATAATTCGTTGTAGACCTGCCGTACTTTATTCACCTTGCGCGCGGTGTCCGCCGCAAGGCGTCGTAGATCGGCGTTCTCAACCTCGCCCGTTAGCAGCACTACCGCATTATAGGTGTGCACATTGATGTGAGCGTCTTTTAATTTGGGGTCGGCTTTTTTTATGTTGACGGAAATGACGGTTTTCAATTGCTTGTCGTCCATGTATCCGCCAAAGCTACGTTTTCCTGGGTCGATTTGGATCGGCTCTTCCCGTGTCGCATCCAAAATGCTGACGCATCCACTCGTGAATATTGTGGCCGTAAGAATAAAAATAGCGGGGGGGGTAGCGGTAAATAAGCGTCGGCAAATACGAATACCATTACGAATAGAGAGCAAAGCTGTGTTCATAAAATTACTCAATTCCAAAAAGTTTATGGTCGATAAGGTCGCAAAGACAAAAAACAGTGAGTAAGTGTATTTCATGTATTCTGCCGCGAGAGTTAACGGACACACAAATCTCAATATCGTTGTTGTCGAGCAAGGATGCGATGTCGCCACCGTCCCTTCCTGTTATCGCAATGACGGTGATGTTTCTATCATGAGCTGCGGCAATGGCTTGAACAAGGTTGCTTGAGTTTCCACTGCTGCTAAATACCACAAGCACATCGCCTTCTTGTCCAATTGCGCGAATGGGCTTAGCGAAAACGTCGCTATAGGCGGAATCGGAAGCGATGGCGGTATACGTTGCGATGTTGCTGCCCAGCCATATTGCGGGTAAGCCTGGGCGCTCTTTTTCGTAACGATCCATGAGGCATGAAGAAAACACTTGGGCAATAGCAGCAGACGCGCCATTTCCGCAAACCAGAATTTTCTTTTCTTCGAGCAGGCAAGCGACGAGCTTGTCACTTGCTGAGGCAATAAGTGGCGTAAGTTCTTCGCCCACTTGCATTTTGGCTTCAACGCTTTGTTGAAATAAATTGTAAACTCGTTGATTCATATAATCGTCTTGCTAGAAAGCGTGTTTAATCCATTCAATATTATGTGCGGTAATGCCAATAACGTCGAAGCGTATTGGCCGAGATTCGCCAAGTTTGTGTTTGGCGAGGTAGTGTCTCGCCGTTGTAGCAATTTTATCTTGTTTTGATTTAGTGACAGATTCTAGTGCTGAACCAAAACGATCGTTTTTTCGATAGCGAACTTCTACGAATACTAGGGTGTTATTGTCATTAACAATAAGATCCACTTCGCCAAACTTGCAATGATAATTCTGGGTAACCAATGTAAGGCCATTTTGTAGGAGGTGCTCCAAAGCAAGGTGTTCTGCTCTATCGCCAGTATCTTTGTTCGTTTGGCGTTTAAACATTATTGCGATGACGTGAATGTGGTCACGGGTATAGCTTTTCCGCGTGAGAACTTCGCCCAAATTTGTTCGCGACGAATACGTTGTGATTCATCCAAGTGCAGTGTGCCTGTCGAGCCGTAGTAGTGGGCTTGTTTTACTTCTTTTAACTGTCGAAGGCGCGGGTGAATATGATAGGCATCTACACCGAGAGCGTATAAAAATTGGTAGTTGGTGTTTTCTGAGTTGCGTAAAATGGTTTTCTTTTCTGCGAGGGTGTTATCGAAAAACCAAGGCAATGTCGTAAAGCGAATGTCGTTGAGATCGCGATCTCTTTTCGGGTCATGTTTGCCGTTGTATATATTGCGAATGGCATAAACGGGAATATCGCCCGCGTAATGAAATGCGAGGATGGGTTTTAGTTGCCGGGCAGAAGCTGCGTGGCTATATAAGAAAATAAAGTCCACGTCTTTTCTGCGACGAGGCTCAAACTCGATCGACTTGCCGAGTAGAGAGCGAATCGCGCGTCGACGTTGCTCGCTTTCGTTGATTTTTAACGCGCTTTTTACCAGGTTGGAATAGCGTGCTTGATCTTTGTAGCGATAATCGTCGGTAACTTCACCGCCGAGGGCGATCCACTTTTCCTGAAAACTATTGACGCTGCGATCGCCATTAGTGGTTGCAGGGGCAAGCACCATGGCGCGTCGATGGCCGTCTTGCCAAGCTTGTTCGGCAACTTGTTCTGCTTCGTCTTCAAGTGATAAGCCAAATTGAAATAAGCCGGCCGGAAGTGGCATTTCGCTTTCCGTGTTGATGCGATTTAATGCCAACGTCGGTACGGGTAGTTCTGGGCGTAAGGAGAGCGCTGTAATTTTGCTTTGTTCCAATGGGCCGAGCACCATTTGCGCACCGTTTAATACAGCTTCGTCATAGAGTTCATTTATCTCTTTGCTGGCTGAATCGTATACGCGAATAATGGGTGGTTTTTCTTGCTGCGCAATCGATTGATAGTACGCGGCCATAATGCCATCGCGTATGGCTTCGGCAGCGGCTTCAAAGCGGCCAGAAAAAGGGAGCAGCATGGCGATTTGGTTGGGCTTGTCTTGCTCAAGTTGTTTTAGTAACTGAAGGTCTGCAGGTAGGCGCAGGCTTGCGGGGTGTTCTGGCCAATTTATTACCCAGCTTTGCACTTCTGAAATTTGTTGGCCGAGATTGGTTTGGTTGTCTTTGCTGAGCGCTGCGAGTGTGTACCATCCTTTCGATAGCATTGCTTCTTGCAGCTGACTTTCTAGCTTTAAATCGTCGTATGGCAATTCCATCAGGGTTTGCCAAAGCATGTCTTGGTTTGCGTCGCTTTCTTCCGAGCCATCCTCAAGAAGTGTGTGTAATAGCAAGCGTACTTCTATGCTGCCTCTATATTCGGCTAGACCGGCTAGTAAGCGAGCGCGCATCTCATTGAGTTTGGTGCGCTCTTCTGTGGGGGCCTGTTTGGCGATTGCTTTTACGCGGTCTTCCCATAAAAAGGCTTTTGCTCTGAACGCTTTTCCTTGGGCGAGCGCTAAAGCCGATGAAAGTACGGCGTAACGAATATATTGGTCTGATGGAACGGTAAGAGGGGAAAGTTGCGTCAGTGTATTGCGCGCCCAATCTATCTCATCAGCATCTAATAGCGCATGAGTGACATCTAAATAGGTGCGCGTGCGTTGTGCGCTATCTTGCTTGTCGGCTTTATCGAGTTGTTCGGTAATATCCTCTAAAGAAATAACAATACCGTTATTCTCTTGAGTGTCCTCTTTGACGGGGGTATTGACGCATCCGCTCAGCAATATAAATCCCAGCACGACAAGACTACGGGCAAAATGGTTAAATACACGCGTTCGATTATGGGGTATGCATTGTATCTGCTTGCTCACAAATGACCTTAACGTTGTGCTGAAACGAGGGCAGCAATATATCAAATGACAAACCAAAGCGCGCTATATATTGTCCCAACGCCGATCGGAAACTTATCTGATATTTCCTTACGTGCCATCGAAGTCTTATCGACGGTTTCTGCAGTGGCGGCTGAGGATACCCGACATAGCACTAAGCTACTGAGCTACCACGGTATTCATACTCCCCTGATTTCTTACCATGATCATGGCGGAGAAGCTCAGGTTGCTCGCATACTGGGCAAGCTGGCGCAAGGCGAGTCGGTTGCCCTTATTTCTGATGCGGGTACGCCCTTAATCTCCGATCCAGGGTATCGTCTTGTCAGTGAAGTACGTGCTCAAGGCTACGATGTCATCCCTCTGCCTGGGGCGTGCGCGCTTATTACAGCGCTCAGCGCTGCGGGTTTAGCTTCTGATCGTTTTTCGTTTGAAGGGTTCCCTCCGGCGAAGCGTCAAGGGAGGAAAACGCTGTTTTCCGAGCTGGCACAGTTGCCTCATACGCTCATTTTTTATGAGTCTACTCACCGGATTCTTGATTCTCTGGAGGATATGGCGGAGGTGTTTGGTGATGATCGGCGCTGTGTTATTGCTAGGGAGCTGACAAAAACCTTTGAAACCTTTATTGATGGTCCGCTGGTTCATGTACAAGAGCGAGTGCGTGAGGATAGGAATCAGCAAAAAGGGGAGTTTGTTGTTTTGATTGAGGGCTTCCGGCCCGTGGAGTCTGAGGGTATCAGCGTAGAGAGTGAAAAGGTGTTGGGGGTTTTGCTGGATGAGCTTTCCGTTAAACAGGCTTCTGCCTTGGCCGCTAAAATTACCGGCGAGAAAAAAAACAAACTGTATCAGTGGGCATTATCTAAGAAGGACTAGTGCCTTGAGGGCTGTGTTTTAGGGGGCGTAAATTGCGCCCAGTATCGTGGGTATAGACGCTCCTGTAACGGATGTGAGGTTCGTTGATTTTCCATCTAGCCGTTGCTTGGCTAGCCAAGCAAAAAGCCCAGCCTCAACCCAATCTGGGGCGATTTTTAATTCCCTGGTTGTGCTAACCCTGATTTTAGGTAGGTGGACACTTATTCGCTCTATAAGGGTTTGATTGTGTGCCCCGCCGCCACAAATATATGCCGCATCGATGTCATGCTGTTGAATGCTTTGAGTCAGGCTCAGGGCTGTAAATTCACACAGACTTGCTTGCACGTCTTCGGGTGCGATGGGGGCAAGCTCAGATAAAATTTGCGCTAGCCAGGCACGATTAAAGTCTTCGCGCCCAGTGCTTTTCGGGAAACTTTTTTCCAGGTATGGATGCGACATAAGTTGTTTTAATAGCGCCTCATTCGCACGCCCTGTTTTTGCCCAATTGCCACTTTCATCGTAGCTGCGGTGTAGGTGAGTGTTCACCCAGCTGTCCATCAATATATTGCCAGGGCCGGTATCGTAGCCAATGGTTTTGTTGTTATCGCCCTGCAAAATACTGATATTTGAAATGCCGCCAATATTGATGATGCAGCGGCGCTCCTCGCTCGAAAAAAACGCAGCTTCGTGGAACGCGGGTGCGAGGGGAGCTCCTTGGCCTCCTGCCGACATATCCATGCGTCGCATGTCGGCAACAGTGGTGATTCCTGAAATGTGGGCAATGGTGTTGGGGTCGCCGATCTGCAATGAAAAGGCGTATTTCTGATTGGGGCGATGGCGAATGGTTTGGCCGTGGCTGCCGATCGCTTTAATGTGCTTGGGGTCGATGTTTTCTTGCTGAATAAGCGCAAGCGCGGCTTTGCCAAATAATTCGCCCAGAGCAATATCCAGCGCGCCCATGCGGTCGATTTCATCATCTCCCGGTTGAGATAATCTCAAAATGGCGTCACGAATTTCTGGAGGATAAGGTTGGTGGTAGCTGCTGCGGAGCGTGATGCTATGGCCGGCCCCGAACTCAAAGAGTCCTGCATCGACGCCATCTACACTGGTGCCAGACAGCAGGCCAATGAACAACTCGTTAGCATTGCCGGGCACGTCTAAAGGTTTTTAGTGGTGCTGTCAGCGGTCGCGTACTGCGTGGGCGCGAAGGCTTCGTTCAGCAGGGCCACTTGTGTACGCGTATCCATCATAAAGCGGGCAAGCTCATTCGCGCTGATGGATTTAGCTTTTGGAAGTTTGTTGACAATGGTGCGAGGGTTACGGTGTACGCCACTCATCAAAAATTCGTAGTGAAGGTGAGGGCCGGTAGCCAAGCCTGTTGAGCCAACGGTGCCAATCTTTTGTTTTTGCTTAACCTTCTGGCCTTTTTTCACATAACGCTTGTGGAGGTGTAGGTATTTGGTTTGGATGCTGTTGCCGTGCTGGATAACCACGTAGTTGCCGTTCGCTTTGGAATAGCCGGCTTTAATAACGCGTCCGTTGCCGGAAGACCAAACGGGCGTTCCTGTGGAGGCGGCATAATCAATGCCTCTGTGCGGACGCTTTGTTTTGAGTACGGGGTGAAGTCGGCGTGGATTGAAATTGGAGCTGATGCGTCGAAAGTCTAACGGAGCACGCAAAAACTCTTTACGCATGCTCTTGCCTTCGGGGGTGTAGTAGCCGACATTGCCACGTGTATTTTCATAGCGGATGGCTTGAAACTTCTCACCTTGGTTGGTGAATTCAGCGGCGATGATTGAGCCGTTGCCGATTTTCTCGCCGTCTAAGAATTTCTCTTCGTAGACGACTTTAAAATGATCGCCTTTGCGGATGTCTAATGCGAAATCAACATCCCACCCAAAAACATCGGCGAGCTCCATGATCAGTTTGTCATCAAGACGAGCATCGATGCCCGCGGTGTAGAGAGATTGTGTAATAAATGCTGAGGCTTGCGCGTGTCGGATGTCCGGGGTGCGTTTGGATTCGCTATACCCGTAGCCGTTTTCCTGTTTCTCGAAAGCGAAACTGTTGAGCCGGTCGCTGATGTAGTTTAAGCGATGTAATTCGCCAGCATCGTCGATAGAAAACTCGAGTGTGTGCCCCGGGTAGAGTGACGCTAACCGCTTGGTCTCTTTGTTTGAGTTGAGCAGTCCCATCATGTGGCGATCGTTAAGGCCCGCGCGTTTAAATATTCTAGAAAGGTTGTCCCCAGATTTGACCTTTACGACCTTTTGGGTTGTATGAGCGACTTCGCTGCTTGTTTCATCCGGTTGGCTGGAAGGAGGAGGTGTTTCTGCCGCAATTGGGAGGGCAATGGTTTCGATGCGCTTGGCTGCCGCTTTTTCACTGGGAAGGGCAGTAAAGCCCACTAATAATACACTCAGCACAAAGACCAATACGATATGGCCATTAGGAAAGTGAACCAGAGGTCCGGTGTTTAAGAATTTCTTATATTTTTCAATCGCTTGCGGCGCCATGTTCAATATCGCATTAAGTTTTGGGCGTAACTGTTAAGTTTATAACAGAAAGTAGGTGGAATTTCACGTTCAAGCCAAGACTTATTTGATCCAGATTCGAGGATTAATATAAGGACTTGTTTTTACGAGGCTTTTCGGTATCTTTCCGACTTCATTTTTCTCTCTATATATCTACTTTTTAAGGTTGCAACAATGGGTGCCCTGGATTCTGGCTTAATCGCCGACCTCAAAGCGCGTGGACTCGTGTCTCAAATGACTGGTGAAGATACGCTGGTAGACTATTTGTCATCCGGATCATGTACTTTGTATTGCGGCTTTGATCCAACGGCGGACAGCCTGCATATCGGGAGTTTAGTGCCGCTTCTGACCTTAAAGCGTTTTCAGTTGGCGGGGCATCGCCCCTTGGCTTTGGTGGGCGGCGCTACAGGTTTGATAGGGGATCCTAGCGGTAAGTCGCAAGAGCGAAATCTCAATACGCCGGATATCGTTGCGGGTTGGGTGGATAAGCTAAAAGCTCAGGTATCTCAGTTTATTGACTTTGAGTGTGGCGGGAATGCGGCAAAAGTCGTCAATAATCTCGATTGGACGAGCAATCTGAACGTGCTCGATTTTTTGAGAAATGTCGGTAAAAACTTTTCCGTCAATAATATGATTCAAAAAGAATCGGTGAAGCAGCGCATTGACCGGGAGGGGGAGGGGATCTCGTATACCGAGTTCACCTATATGATTCTTCAGTCTTTGGATTTCGCGGAATTATATAAGCTCCATGAATGTACGCTCCAAATTGGTGGTTCTGATCAGTGGGGCAATATTACCGGTGGTGTCGACTTAGCTCGCCGTATGCATGGTGCGCAAGTATATGGCTTGACGTTGCCATTAGTGACGAAATCCGACGGCACGAAATTCGGTAAAACCGAAGACGGCACTATTTGGTTGGATTCAAAGAAGACTTCGCCCTATGCGTTCTATCAGTTCTGGCTCAATACCGCTGATGCGGATG
>JAILXT010000003.1:455000-456729 GCA_045430345.1 Agarilytica sp.
ATAGGTGGCTGCGACTGTTTATTAAAAACATAGCACTGTGCAAACTCGCAAGAGGACGTATACGGTGTGACGCCTGCCCGGTGCCGGAAGGTTAATTGATGGGGTTAGTCTTAGGACGAAGCTCTTGATCGAAGCCCCGGTGAACGGCGGCCGTAACTATAACGGTCCTAAGGTAGCGAAATTCCTTGTCGGGTAAGTTCCGACCTGCACGAATGGCGTAACGATGGCCACACTGTCTCCACCTGGGACTCAGTGAAATTGAATTTGCTGTGAAGATGCAGTGTACCCGCGGTTAGACGGAAAGACCCCGTGCACCTTTACTACAGCTTTACATTGGACTTTGAACCTATTTGTGTAGGATAGGTGGGAGGCTTTGAAGCGTTGACGCTAGTCTGCGTGGAGCCATCCTTGAAATACCACCCTGGTATGTTTGGAGTCCTAACCCAGGTCCATTATCTGGATCGGGGACAATGTATGGTGGGTAGTTTGACTGGGGCGGTCTCCTCCCAAATAGTAACGGAGGAGCGCAATGGTACTCTAAATACGGTCGGAAATCGTATGGTTAGTGCAAAGGCATAAGAGTGCTTGACTGCGAGACAGACACGTCGAGCAGGTACGAAAGTAGGTCTTAGTGATCCGGTGGTTCTGTATGGAAGGGCCATCGCTCAACGGATAAAAGGTACGCCGGGGATAACAGGCTGATACCCCCCAAGAGTTCACATCGACGGGGGTGTTTGGCACCTCGATGTCGGCTCATCTCATCCTGGGGCTGTAGCCGGTCCCAAGGGTATGGCTGTTCGCCATTTAAAGAGGTACGCGAGCTGGGTTTAGAACGTCGTGAGACAGTTTGGTCCCTATCTGCCGTGGGCGCCTGAGACTTGAGGGAAGCTGCTCCTAGTACGAGAGGACCGGAGTGGACGTACCCCTGGTGTTCCTATTGTCTCGCCAGAGGCATTGTAGGGTAGCTATGTACGGACGGGATAACCGCTGAAAGCATCTAAGCGGGAAGCCCCTCCCAAGATAAGGTCTCACTGAATACTTGATATTCCTAAAGGGTCGTCGAAGACTACGACGTTGATAGGCAAGGTGTGGAAGCGTTGAGAGGCGTTAAGCTAACTTGTACTAATTGCCCGTGAGGCTTGACCATATAACACCCAAAGGGTTTGGTTACGAATCTCGATTCGTGCTGAAAACTTAAGTTATATAGTTCAAGCAATTTAATGTGATATTAATAGCGAACGAACTTTACTAAGTTTCCAATAGAACATCTATTTGAATACTGGTTAATGAATTTCGAATTGATATGCCACATACCTCCTCATAACTGCAGCTCGATGCTGTGGTGATGAAGGATTTAACAACTACTTAATTTTAGAACAAGCGATCAGATAAGAGGTCTCGCTCTTTATGACAACAGCCATTGCTGTTCGTTATTCAGCGCGACCTAGACAGCTTTTCTGGCGACCATAGCGATTGTGCACCACCTGATCCCATCTCGAACTCAGAAGTGAAACCAATTAGCGCCGATGATAGTGTGGGATTACCCATGTGAAAGTAGGACATTGCCAGATTTATATACTAAGCCCCTGTTTCTTATGAAACAGGGGCTTTTTTATTGCAATTTCATCGGAGCTACGCACTCCCTCTATCTGGTCCGATTCTCACCAATCTAACTTATCCTACTATCTAATCGGCCTAGACGAGAGATTTAGCAAAAAATAAGAACCAC
>JAILXT010000004.1:0-450313 GCA_045430345.1 Agarilytica sp.
TACAGACCCTCATTAGCTAGTAGTGAGGTGTCTACTTTTTTTGGGGAGCTTGGTTACATAACGCCTTGCTTTGCTGAAATTTTGGAATGGATTCTTTTGTGCTATTAAGCACAAAAGATGCAACGTAAAAATTGTCAGCAAGAGCAAATTGTTATGTTCTATTTCTTAACAAGAAAATAGCCTTCTAACTCTCTATTGTGAGACCAGCCTTCCGTACAGCTAGTCACATCTGCCGAAGACCAACGAATAGTTACTGCTTTTTGCGAAGCAAAGGCTAACAAGGCTAGGGACTCATCAGATTTTGTCGGCATTTTTATCCAGTGAGTTGTTCCGCTTAGCAATATGGATATGGAGTCTGCATCATTCCACTTATAGACTTGGTTTATAGTTCCCTCGCAAGTGACAGCCGAAAACGATGCCGCAGAGAACATCAAGCTGAAAGATATTATAACTTTTAAAAAACCCATTTATATTTCCTTAATTTAAGTACATATCGCCATTCGATAAGACATAACACTTTATTTAGGGGCCGAAGTGTAGTCGCGAAGCGACGAAACGAAGGTCCCAGCCGCAACGCGGCTCCTACAACTATTTGTTAGCAGCTACCGAAGCCATGATGCTGAAAAACCACGAACCTTGATACTACCACCAAAGATTTACAACTTAAGCACAACCCATACTACGAAGTTTACTTGAAGATGCCATGAAATCGAAGACAGCTTTGCTGCACCCCGAACTTCAATTTACCGCCCAACTGTGACGGCACAAAACTTACACCGCTAGGCGGCTGAAATATTTCGAATTTTAACGTTTACCTCGGACCATTCGGAGCCGAAACTAAAAACAAAAACGCCTGCTAACGCCGTTATAGCCGGCCGTAACGTAGTTGGTTGTTTTGTGGTAGCGTAGCGTAAAGCCACAAAACGAGCAACGCAGTGGAGGTCCAGCCCGCTTGCGGGCGTAGGCTGATAACCTTGTTAAATTTTATATCGCACAAACTTTACAATCCCTAGCGACAAAAAATACGCCGCCAATATATTTGCTACAACTAACGCATAAAGCCTGAACTTTAGTGACCGGAAAGATGCCTCAGCCTCCGACGCAACTGACTTATAATTTTCTGAAACCTTCGCTAAACCTTTTGTGTTTTCCAAGCACAGCTCCATAAACTCCGCCATTGGTCCCTGAACATACTTGGCTTGGTATTCTGCGTGACCGTCTTCGACAACAGAATACGCAGCCAAAAACAAAACCTCAAATAGAACAAATACTATGGAAATTACAACCGCTGCCTTTCGATTACTCATATTTTATCTGGTAAATTTAACGCCGCCATTTGCTGCGAGCAAAAGCGAAGCTTTTGTGAGCCATAGCCAGCTTTGCTGGCGATTGCAAGATGGCTTTGTTAAATTTTACATTGTTTAAACAACGCACTGTAGTTATTACCCTTCAAATTAACGCTGACTAAACTATAATCCTTATTTTGATCTAAACTGCAAATACCACCTGGGCCAGACCCCATTTCCTGAAATGTACTTTTACAGGCCTTAATGGCATCAGCTTTATCCCGAATCCCAAAACCCGAACAAGTAATAAAGGTACAATCTTCTTTTTGGTCTACATGTATATTCGGATTTAGGTCAGCAGTTGTAAGCAAGCACTCTAATTGAAAATTAGAATACTCGTTTGAATATGCAATTGAAGATACGAAGAAAATAATACATACCCCTAATGTTTTTCCCAAGCCTGAAACCTTTTTGTAATTTAACGCCCGATATAAGGGGCCGGAACGTAGTTGGTTGTTTTGTGCTATTTAAGCACAAAACAAGCGACGCAGTGTAGGTCCCAGCCGCAAAGCGGCGACTTGATACGATTGTTAGATGATGTTTTACGATACTTTTCGGATTTGGTCTGATTTTAGAAATAGTGTTTGCTCGCACCGAGTATCATCTTCCGTTTCTCTTTCTATATCTACCCAAGCCCTATTATGCTCATCGATACAATCTACCTTAAGTTTTTGACCAACAGCAGACCTTATTTCTTCGGCGTACTCAGGCTCAATTAAATCTAAACCTTCTTCAATAGCATAAAGGATTTCAACTAAATCCCCTTGATTGATCTCCAATCCATCGACATCTTTCATTATTTTCTCTTAATCATCTAACGCCCGACTAAGCTGCCGAAACGAAGTTGATTGATTTTGTGCTATTAGAGCACAAAACAAACGACGCAGAGGAGGTCAGCTTGAGCCGATTGTTATGCATTTTTATATCGTCCAAATCGCGCTATTTCTTGTTCCGCGTATTCTAAGTGCCACTTGAAATCAATCTCGTACATTTTACAGGGCACACCGTTAAATATAATTTCAGGATCACTCAGTATATCTTGCCACCCATATCGCTGAAGAGGGCTATCTACTAAGGTTAACACCACAACTTCGCAAGCATGTTCTATTTCCTTACTTGAAAGCCAATTGACTAATAGCTCTCTATGCTTCTTGTCAGATAAAGAGGCAATAACCCATTCACTAGTCGAATCGCAACCTTGATCCCAGTAGAGACTAGGAAATTTGTAACCAGCTAGCTTATTAGCATCTCTAGCTCTTAGATTGGTGTTTCGTAGGTTAGTCATTGGTATTTATGCATAACGTTTTACTTAGGGGCCGCAGTGTAGTTGCGAAGCAACGAAACGGAGGTCCCAGCCGCGAAGCGGCGAACTACAGTAATTTGTTAGCAGTACCGAAGCCGTGATGTTGAATGACTCAAAAACTTGATGCTGCCGCCAAAGATCTACTGCTTGAGTATGGCTATGCTACGGAGTTTACCCGAAGCTGCCATGAAGTCGAAGACAGCTTTGCTGCACCCCGAACTTCAATTTACCGCCCAACTGTAACGGCACAAAACTTACACCGCTAGACGGCTGAAATATTTCAGGCTTTAACATTTACCTCAGACCGTTCGGAGCCGAAACTAAAAACAAAAACGCCTGCTAACGCTTTGCTAGCTGGCACTTTGGCGAAGCGCTAGCGTAGACCACAACAATATTAAAAGGCGGAAGAAGACGGACTTGCCGACGACCTACACCCACTTAGTGGCACACCACGATATAAAACGGGAATGACCACATTTACAAAAAACTTAACTGTGGCACCAGGAACGAACTGACCGGAAAGGGAAACGCACAATCCCTGATGCTTTGATACTGTTTAAGTGACGACACTATAAACTATGTCGAAACCTGTTAAAACTGAAGCGTAAATTCCGCCCCATAACGCCTATGTAAGAGGCATTTTTGTAGTTGATTGTTTTGTGCGATTTAAGCACAAAACGAGCGACGTAAAAAATGTCCTTCTTGACATATTTGTTATATTTTACATTAGCTTCATGACATCCATTCGAGGCCAACCACCCCATAAACAACTGTCAGAGCGAATATGGACTTGAACTGCCTTATTAGCCATTTTGGCGGCTAGCATCATCGACATGAAGTTTTTTGCAGCTGGGTCACTCCCTTCCCAAGATGCAACTTTTAAGACTCCTTGCGAACACTCAGAAGGGTTTGGAAGTGCTTCATTAAAATATACAGTAATATTTTCACCGCCATAAATATGTTTAATCGTAAGATTGCTTGACCATTCTGCATTGGCTTTTGCAACAACCAACAGCAATCCAAAAACTGCAAATAGAGTTATTAAATGTTTTTTCATTAAAATACCTTTGTCCAAATTTAAATATAACGCCTTGCTTTGTTGCATTTTTGAAGTGGATGCTTTTGTGCCACAAAGCACAAAAGAAGCAACGTAGAAAATGTCAGCAAGAGCAACTTGTTATAGATGCCGGCCCATGCGCTAGTTTTGCCGCTTTGGCGCAGCGTAAGCGAAGCCCAATGCCGGATTAAAAACAGTAAGAAACGGGACAACCCGAAATCTTACATTCACTTAGTCGCACACCACGATAAATACGGGAATGGCCACAACCTTAATACTTAAACTGTGGCACCAGGAACGGAATGACCTAGAAAGGGAATAGCACGATCCCTGATGCTTGAATTTCAGTATAGAAACCGAACTATAACCTAAGCGCGGTTTGGTTTAAACCGCGCCAGAAGACCCGGCCTATAACGCTTTACTAAGGGGCGCACGATTTGGTGATTGGTTTTGCATAGAATTGGCGAAGCCAATGCAAAACCAAGCGCCGAAACGGGCGTCCCGTGGAGGCCGCTTGCGGCCGGAACAACCTTGAGTAATTTGTTAGCAGCACCGAAGCCTTGAAATACCTTAACCACAAACTCGATACTACCACCAAAAATGGTTGGCTTGAGCATAACCACTACTACGGAGTTTACCCGAAGCTGCCATGAAGTCGAAGACAGCTTTGCTGCACCCCGAACTTCAATTTACCGACCGACTGTGGCGGCACGAAACTTTAACCGCGTAGCGGCGGAAAAACTTCAGCGTTTAAATTTACCCCGGATTATTCGGAGCCGAATTTAAAAACCAGTGTACTGCTAACGCAGAGCTTTGGGACGGCCAGTTGCGAAGCAACGTCTTTGGCCGTCCCAGCCGCAAAGCGGCGACAAGAGCGTATTGTTACGAGTATTGCCTAAGACGAACATGCTTTGACACCCCATTTTCCAATAGGCGGATTAACAGTGGGTCCATTCTCTCATATTCGTCTGGAATATCTAGGCAAACTAGTTTTTTACCTTTGAGAAGATCTTTGAATTTTTTTGATATTTTATTTCTATGAGACCTTTCCATTACAAATATAATATCCGCCCACTCGATTAAGTCACCACTGGCCGTTGTTTCCGCATCTTTATTCGTGCCACAACCAATAGCATTTATCCCTTCGTAGTTTGAGAATATCTCTTCTCCGGTTGGACTACGCAGTTTATTTTCGCTACAGACAAATAGTAAGTTCATTGCACTCCCTTTACTCGTAACGCCGCAATAGCCGGCGAGCGTAGCGAGTCCGGTGCCCAAAGGGCACGCAGCTGATTGCCTTGTTATACCTTACTCTGACTATATCCAAACTTTCCTCCTGAAAGAGCTTCTAATTTTTTAGCTATTCTCGGATATAAATGAAAGCCCTCTGGATAATCGGGGACTTTAACCGTGATCCAGTGCCCGATAAGATTTTTCTTGACCTCTAAATTTATATCTTCATATTTGCAAACAAATGCAAACTTTGGAAGCCCACATTTGAGACCGAAATATTTATCTCCCAGCTTGTATTCAATTACCCAAAGATAGTGATTTGATCCGAATACCGCCGTACTAAATCTTACGGTCTCTCCGTCGATATCACTATATCGTTTTAAAACCTCATCATTTTTCATCGCCCGACCATGGAGATATATCCCCAATCCAGACAGAATAGCTACGATTAAAAATATTAGTGATGTATCCATATTTAGGTATAACGCCCAGCTAAGGTACATTTGTGTAGGAGCCCGTGTGTGCTAAAAGCACACTTAGGAGCGACGTAGCAAATGTCACTCTTGAACTGTTTGTTAGGCATTTAACTGCACCTGCCAATACCCGACATCGAGCCACTTACCAAACTTAAACCCAACTTCTTTGAAGTGGGCCACCTTTTCCATGCCAAATTTTTCATGGATTGCGACGCTACTTGAGTTTGGTAATGAGACCCCAGCAATTACTGAATGTATGCCTTTCTCCTGCAATGTGGAGAACAACACTTCGTAAAGCCTTGTGCCCCAGCCCGCTGAAGTAGCCGTATGTGACAAATAAACGGACACCTCAGCTGTATTTCGATAAGCTGTACGCTCATTCCATTTTGAAGAATATGCGTAACCAACGATTTCTTCATTTTCAACAGCCACTAACCACGAATATCCAGCAGCCTGAACCCTACGTATTCGTTCGACGAATTCCGATTCGGTAATAAGGCTTTCTTCGAAAGTTATAACCGTATTTTGTATATAGTGATTGTATATTTCGGAAACTTTCGCAGCATCTCTTTCCGTAGCCTCCCGGATCATTCTTTCTCCTTGTGCCTAACGCCTTGCTTTGTTGCATTTTTGAAGTGGATGCTTTTGTGCTATTAAGCGCAAAAGAAGCAACGTAAAAAATGTCAGCAAGAGCAACTTGTTATAGATGCCGGCCCATGAGCTAGTTTTGCCACTTTGGCGCAGCGTAAGCGAAGCCCAATGCCGGATTAAAAACAGTAAGAAACGGAACAACCCGAAATCTTACATTCACTTAGTGGCACACCAGGATAAAAAACGTGATTGGCCACACCCTTAATACTTAAACTGTGGCATCAGGAACGAACAAACCTGAAGGGGAAAACGCACGATCCCTGATGCTTGAATTTCTGTATAGAAACCGAACTATAACCTAGCCGTGATTTCTTTTAAACCGCGCCATAAGACCCGGCCTATAACGCCTTGCTCTGCTGCATTTTTGGAGTGAAGGTTTTTGTGCTACTAAGCACAAAAGTCGCAACGTAAAAAATGTCAGAAGGAGCAATTTGTTATGCCGTTTTTACGTAGCCGCTAAAAAGTTTTTTAGTTTGTATTTCAAGAAGCATTTGATTGCAGCGACCAAGGAATGAATACAAATCAAGCAGGAAATATGTGTTTTTCTTAAACTCGGTTACGTTACGTGTTGTTTTTAAATTCTTAGCAGGATCGAGGTAGGATTCCAGCTTAGTATATTCACTAGAATCTGAAACATTCGCAGTAACCATATCTCTGAGAGTGGTTTCAATGTCAAATTGAGCAATACCTACATACATATCTGAAATACCAATTATCGTTTCTGCCATTTCGCTAAAGCTCGAATCCTCTCCAGTTCCAGTCACCATACCCAGGCTTCCGGCAATTGTTTCACTAATTGTGTTGTACCCTTCATCCACTTTAGATTTCTGATCTTTATAGTGTTGAAGCAAAGCTTCTCGCGCCTTAAACCCGTGCGACTCCTCCATTTCCCTGATCTTAAGTTCGTATTGTGCTTTTGTAGCCTTATATGTAGCGAGCGCAGCGATAATCGCTGGCCCAAGGATCTTAAGAGCATCACTGGAAACACTTTGTATTAAATCAGCTAAGACCGGATCCATCGTTGATTCCTATTTAGCGCATAACGCCCAAAAGCTGCGGCGCGTTTACGCGTCCGACAGCCTTTGTTTGTTATGTTAATTTTTCCGAGCTAGCACAACGACTAGCAATAACCCCCACATAAATACAGTAAAACCTAGCACAACTTTTTTTGAGGAATTTATACTTTCAACTGAATCCTCGTAACCAAATATAGCAATATCATTAACAGTTAAAATATATGCATATGTATCTGAACCAGGCTTTCTAGTGGTGTGTGACAACTGCACATTACTACCAATTGGCCACTGTTCCTTAGCAGACTCACAGCTGGGCAATTTTTTCGGTTTTTGTTCCAACCAATAGCGAGTCGAATTACCTTTTAATTTTATCGATTGTACATAGCGATTCTTTCTACAGGAAATACTCGATAGCTCACCTTCAATTGCCTTTAAATGAGTAATGTCCTCAACGTATACCCCGAAGAACAATATTTTCACTGAGGCAATGGTACAAATTGCTAACATCACCCCAGCCAAGATCGGCTTTCCGTATTTCACTTCTTTAGCTCTTTAAACATAACGCCCGCAATTTGGGGCGGCCGAAGCAACGCGTAGGCCGTCACAAAGATTGCATTGTTACAACGGCAGACCGTGATATAGCTACCCGCACTTTGGTTGAGCGCTAGCGAGACCCACCGTTGAATTTAAACGCGCAAGAAGTTGGACTTGCCAAACCCTTGTGCTTACTTAAGGGCACACCACCGATAAAAACGATAAGTGAACCCACTTTAAAACTTAAACTGGGCACCAGGAGCGAAAGGGGAAAATAGGAATTTTGCACTTTCCCTGATGCTGAGTTTCTTGATTAGAAACCGTACTATAAACCAGCCGATTCACTTTTTAAACTGGCTTTAAATTTTATGACTTGTAACGCTTTGCTAGCGGGCGGTTTGGAGAGGAGCAACTGGTGTGCTAACAGCACACAAAGGCGCGACGACCAAACCGTCCAGCTGAGTAATTTGTTATGGCAGCCGGCTGAACCAATAAGCTAATGGCACTTTGGCACAGCGTAAGCGAAGCCCACAACATGATAAAAACAGTAAGAAGCCAAACTGGAAGCGCCTTACCACTTACTTAGTGGCACACCGCGATTAAATACGGGAATGACCACAACCATAAAACTATGGTTTAGCACCAGGAACGAAGGGAAATATGAGGATATTGCACTTCCCTGATGCGTCGATACTACTTAAAGAACGAGATTGTAACCCAAGCACGATTTGGTTAAAACCAAGCCCAAGAATCCGAGCCCATAACGCCCGCTTTACCGGCGAGCAACTTGTTGCGAGTCCTGGCGCCGAAGGCGGCAACGGTACAAGCGCTTGTTAGTGTGCATTGCTACTATTCCAGCATTGAAATTCCGCATTGCTCGTGCTGTTCATGCCTTGTAATTGAAACCCCGGTAATTCTTTTAGCCTTTTAAGGGTACTGTCACATCCGTCTAAACCGAGTGGGAATTCGATCTGCTTCGTCTTCGATAACAATACAAACCATACGTCGTCACCGCAAGGACCTGAATCGTTGGTGACTACTTTCACTTTGTCTAGGTTCACCCACTCCAAATTATTTATCGTCCCATCGGAGTAGTTCGTAAAAACTGCGGATTCATTGTAGCCAGCGGAGACTAACTTTTTTATATTCTTCTCGCCAACTATTCGCTTTATCCATTTCATGGTGTGCACACTAACGCCCGACTAAGCTGCCGGAACGGAGTTGGTTGGTTTGTGCAAGCGTAGCTAAAAAGCACAAAACGAGCAACGCAGTGGAGGTCCGCTTGAGCCGCTTGTTATGTGTTCGAACGCTTATCACTTTGAATAACACCTAGCGCTAATAGTGAAACACCGGCAATGAGAAAAAGCCACCCAACCCATTGATGCTGAAAACCGGCCTTATCGACAATTAAGTAGACTAATATGGCTAAAACTAGGAAAGCGTACCCTGCAAGCTCTTTTAGGTTTAAGTCGTGATTACCAATTTGATAATTCTTCCCATCATCTTTGTTTACTTTTTCTCTGATTGATTCCTTCATCTCGCATTACACATAACAATATTATTAGATGGACAAATTACCCGTGAAACACGGCACTTGTCCATCTAACACAGCGTTTTATTTGATTGGTCTCCGCTTCGGGTGCCTTATGGATACTAGCCTGAATGAGATTGAGCAAAAAACACTCGGTGTTAGGCGGAAACTTTCCTCTATAATATTGCACCGTTGTGATGCGCCAGTCTACGTTTGCGCATATGCACCGTAATCTGGTGTCTATTTTTGATTGAGGCTGTACCTCGGGGCAATCGTCAACAAAGATATAAAAATCCAGTGGTTCAGGGGTGAATTGTCCGGCCTATAGAGCTATATTGGCGCTTAATTCTGAGGGGCGTAGAGCCTCTCGCTGTCATCTCATAAATAACTAGTGTATATCCCGTGCCCACTCCTGATTCGCAAACGCGTCACATCCAGAAACTTAGCCCCCGTCTTGCCAACCAAATTGCCGCAGGTGAGGTGGTCGAGCGGCCGGCCTCAGTCATCAAGGAATTGCTAGAAAACAGTATTGATGCGGGTGCGACTCAGCTCGACGTGGAGATAGAGGCGGGCGGCGTGAAGCTGATGCGGGTCCGTGATGACGGTTCTGGGATCGCGAAGGAGGATTTGTCCCTCGCGCTTAGTCGGCATGCGACGAGCAAGATTATTCAGTTGGATGATTTAGAAGCGGTCGCCACGTTGGGGTTTCGTGGTGAGGCTTTGGCCAGTATCAGTTCCGTCGCGCGGCTAACCTTAACCTCCAATACTGAGGGCCAAGACAGTGCCTGGAGCGCCTATGCTGAAGGCCGGGATATGGAGACGCAAATCAGCCCTGCGGCTCACCCTCAAGGTGCCACGGTAGAGGTTAGAGATTTATTCTTTAATACGCCAGCGCGCCGTAAATTCCTACGTACTGAAAAAACCGAATTTAATCGCATCGAAGAGGTGATTAAGCGTTTGGCTTTATCGCGTTTTGAGATTGGTTTTTCGCTAAAAAATAATGGGAAAGTGATTCACAACTGGCGGCCGGCCCATACCCAAGCAGAAAAAGAACGGCGAACGGCGCATATCTGTGGTCCAGCATTTATCGAAAATGCATTGTTCGTGGATATTGAGCGTGCGGGTTTACATTTGTGGGGTTGGGTAGCCAATCCCACGTTTTCACGCAGCCAGGCAGACATGCAGCACTTTTATGTAAATGGTCGTGCAATTCGTGATCGCCTTGTAACTCACGCCGTTAAACAGGCGTATCAAGATGTTTTATATCATGGTCGTCATCCGGCATTTGTATTGTATATAGAGTTGGACCCCGCAAATGTGGATGTGAATGTTCATCCGACAAAACACGAAGTGCGTTTTCGTGATGGTCGGTTGGTGCATGATTTTTTATTTCGCAGTTTGCATAAAGCTTTGGCCGATGTGAGGCCTGATTCTGAACTTTACGAACAGCAGGCGCCGGCAGCATCTGAGTCGGTCGCTGAAGCGGCGCCTTTGCAGGGAGCGATGGGCTTTGGCGCGGCAGGAACATCCGCATCGTCGCCTAACACTGGTGCGGGGTATGCCTATGTACCTTCCCCCGCGGGCGCGAGTATTAGTGTAAATGAACAGGTCGCGCAGTACAGCGCATTGGTTAACCCACCTACGGCGAATCCGCTTTCTGACACTCAAGCCCCGCAGGAAATGAGAAATGGTGGTGAAAATGGCGAGATCCCCCCGTTGGGTTTTGCCATTGCGCAAGTGAAAGGTGTATTCATTTTGGCTGAAAATGCCACGGGTTTGGTCATCGTTGATATGCACGCAGCCCATGAGCGAATTACCTACGAAAAGTTTAAAACGCAATTCTCTGAGCAGCAGTTACAGTCGCAACCCTTACTTGTGCCGCAGTCGATTGCGATTAGTGAGAAGGAGGCTAACTGTGCGGAAGAAAACGAAGAGCTATTTACCCGTATTGGTTTTGAGATTGAACGTGCCGGCCCTGAATCGCTATTAATCCGGCAGGTGCCAGTGATGCTGTATAAATCGGATATTGAAAACCTTGTTAGAGACGTACTTTCGGATGTCATTGAATTTGGGGCTAGCCAACGCATCGAGCAAAATATTAACGAGATTCTGTCGACTATGGCATGCCACGGTTCCGTTCGAGCCAACAGACAACTGACGATCCCTGAGATGAATGCTTTACTCCGAGATATGGAGGCGACTGAGCGCAGCGGGCAATGTAACCATGGTCGCCCAACATGGACGCAGATGAGCATGACCGAGTTAGATAAGCTCTTTATGCGAGGCCAGTAGGTGAGCGAGCCTTCAGCCCATCATGAGCCATCGGGGGAAAAGCCATTCGCGGAGAAAAAGCCTTTAGCCGTCTCCCTTATGGGGCCCACCGCTGCAGGTAAAACGGACTTGGCGATTGCTTTAACGCGGTCACTCAACGCAGAGATTATCAGTGTCGATTCCGCTTTAGTGTATCGCGGCTTGGATATTGGTTCCGCCAAACCCTCCGCGGACGAACTCGCCGCAGCCCCCCATCGTTTGATAGATATTCGTGACCCCAGCGCGCCATATTCAGCTGCGGATTTTGTCCTCGACGCTCGTCGAGAAATGAAGGACATCATTGCGCGGGGTAAAACCCCCTTATTGGTTGGCGGTACGATGTTGTACTTCAAGGCCTTGTTGGAAGGTTTATCGCCAATGCCGGCCTCGGATGACGCCGTGCGCAAGACTATAGAGCAAGAGGCTGAGGAGCACGGCTGGCCGTATATGCATGATCAGCTGAGAAAAGTAGATCCAATATCCGCCGAGAAAATCCATCCGAATCATTCTCAGCGTTTAGGTCGGGCGCTAGAGGTTTACCGCATCAGTGGAAAGCCTATGTCCAGCTTTCATGCGCAAGAAGATTCGGGCGCCTTAGCGGAATTCGATTGGGTGCAGTGCGCAATCGCGCCAAGAGACCGAAAGGTATTGCACGATCGCATCGCACTGCGTTTTGACCGGATGATCGAGCAAGGTTTTTTGGATGAAGTGCGCACACTTATGGCGCGTGGTGATTTGAATCAAGACCTTCCCGCTATTAGAGCGGTAGGCTACCGTCAGGCTTGGGAGCATCTGAAAGGGGATTACGACCTGGATGAGATGCGCGAAAAAGGCAAGGCCGCGACTCGTCAGCTGGCTAAACGCCAATTGACCTGGCTGCGATCCTGGCCCGATGTTCACTGGCTCGATACTCAGGAGCAGGGCGGTAAATTCTGCTCAATTGAGGATTTAAGTGCGAAGCTCTTGAATATTATCAACAAAAGAGCCATATAATGTAGACCGGCTAACAGAATAGGCTAAGCTAAATTTGATAGTCGGCTTTTTATTAGGGAACTTTTCTCCCTAAATTTTGTTATTCGTTATAGTTTGTCGTATTAATTGCTTGCATTCACTGGGCTGATTTGGCCCGAAAGGTGTTGACCTTATTCCTCTCTGCTTAACTTTGGGCAGAGGTGTAGTTTTTGTCACATACCCGTGAGTGTTTTATTTACTGTCCAATAAGGAGAACACCCATGTCAAAAGGGCATAGCTTACAAGACCCTTACCTAAACGCTTTGCGTAAAGAACGAATTCCCGTATCAATTTACCTTGTAAACGGAATTAAACTACAAGGTCAGGTTGAATCATTCGATCAGTTCGTCGTATTGCTAAAAAATACCGTGAGCCAAATGGTTTACAAACATGCAATTTCCACAATTGTGCCTTCTCGACCAGTACGCGTGCCCATGTTGAACCCAGAAACGGGTGAAGACGCGGACGGCGGAGAATAAGCGGAGCCATATTTGTTTTTTGATAGGCCCGATTCAGGTGAAACAGCCATACTGGTTCACCTGGAATTTACCCGTTCGGTAAAAGCAAACGATCCGCGAGAGTTTGAAGATTTAGTCTTATCTGCTGGGGGTGACCCAGCAGCCTTCCTTCTTGGGCGTCGAAACTCACCAGATGCACGTTACTTTATGGGCTCAGGCAAGTTAGAAGAGCTGATCGAGTTAGTAAATCTGCACAGCGCCGAAATCGTAATTTTCAATCATGAACTGTCCCCGAGCCAGGAGCGAAACCTGGAAGAGGCACTGCAGTGTCGTGTCTTGGACCGTACCGGTCTAATTCTCGACATCTTTGCTCAGCGTGCACGTACGCATGAAGGGAAGTTACAAGTTGAGCTCGCTCAGCTTGAGCACATGTCGACACGACTTATTCGAGGGTGGACTCACTTAGAGCGCCAAAAAGGCGGTATCGGTCTGCGAGGCCCGGGTGAGACACAGCTAGAAACCGATCGCCGTTTATTACGTGGCCGTATTAAGTCCATTAATAAGCGCATGGCAAAAGTACGTAAGCAGCGTGAACAAGGTCGAAGAGCGCGAACACGTGCGGAAGTGCCGACGGTTTCGCTGGTGGGCTACACCAACGCTGGGAAATCGACCTTATTTAACGCCTTAACCGGTGCCGAGGTCTACGCTGAAGATCAGTTGTTCGCAACCTTAGACCCTACCATGCGCAAAGTGGCGCTTGGTGCTGCCGGCACGGCGATCTTGGCCGATACGGTGGGGTTTATCAGTCACTTGCCGCACCGCTTGGTCGAGGCGTTTCGGGCCACATTAGAAGAAGCCTCAAACGCGGATCTCTTGCTTCATGTCATCGATGCCGTGGATGAAGAGCGTACCCGTAATATTGAACAAGTGAATCTCGTGTTGGATGAGATTGGCGCAAGTGACCTTCCTCAGCTCTTGGTCTTTAATAAAATTGACCTGATTACCGACTACCAGCCCCGCATCGATCGTGATGAGAACGGATTACCTGTTGCAGTGTGGTTGTCGGCGCAAGCCAATAACGGCTTGGACCTACTGACCGACGCCATTGCCGAACTAGTTTCAGATAAAGTCATCCAGACGCGTGTGACGCTACCCAAAGAGTCCGGAAGTCTCCGGGCCCGGCTTTATCGCCATAAAGCCGTATTGTCAGAAGAATATAATGACGAAGGGGTTTGCGAGTTGGAAATTCGACTGCCTTTATCTGATTTATCAAAACTGCTCGCGGCAGAGGATCTAAGCATTGATTCCTTGGGCATAAACGACGATGATGCACAGCACACGCGTTTGGCCGGTTAGCGATATTTACGTAGTTCGATGTAAATCGTTTTTTGTTCGCAAATTGATCGGCTTCTCGTGTAAAAATTAAATAATTCAGATTAAAAGGCGCCGCTGAGCGATACAAGCCTGGCCGCCGCCTTGAAAAATCCTAATCCAACTTCATATCCTACATTCACATAAAGTAACTGGAGAATCCTATGGCTTGGAATGAGCCTGGCAATAAAGATCCATGGGGTGGCGGTAATCGTGGTAACGATGGTCCGCCAGATATAGACGAAGCTATACGAAACTTACAGAAGAAGCTGTCCGGCATATTTGGCGGCGGTGGGGGAGGCGGCAGCCAGAACGCTTCCGGTGGCATAAATAAAAGTATTTTTGTCATTTTATTTATCATTGCGGCCGTGGCGTATTTTATTGCGGGCGCAGCGATTGTGAATGAGCAAGAACGTGTCGTGGTCATGCGCTTAGGCGTATACAGCGAAACAAAAGGACCGGGCTTTCGTTGGAACCCGCCCTTGGTTGATTCGGCAACCACGGTTAACGTTACCAAGCTACGTAACTGGACAACCTCCGAGCAAATGCTGACGCAAGATTTGAATATCGTGGATATCAAACTCTCGGTTCAGTATGCGATCGAAGATGCACGCAACTTCGTATTGAATGTACGTGCACCAGAAGCGAGTTTGCAGCAAGCGGCGAACAGCGCACTGCGTCATGTTGTCGGTTCTACCGTGATGCATGATGTCTTGACCCAAGGTCGTGAAGAAGTCGCGGCTAACATCCAGGAGCGATTGCAGGCCTACCTGAATAATTACGGCGCGGGCATCTTGATTGAAAAAGTGAACGTTGAAGATTCTAACCCGCCGATCGAAGTGCAATCCGCCTTTGATGATGTGATCAAGGCGCGGGAAGATGAAGAGCGCTATAAGAACCAAGCGCAGTCTTATGCAAATGGCATTGTGCCAGAAGCGCGTGGTCAGGCTCAGCGTATGAAAGAGGAAGCAACAGCGTACAGAGCCCAGGTGATCGCACAGGCTGAAGGTGAGGCACAAAGGTTTGAGTACTTACTAGCCGAGTATAAAAAAGCACCAGAAGTTACTCGCCAGCGTTTGTACATCGATGCGGTACAAGAGGTGATGTCAAAATCGTCTAAAGTGCTTGTTGATGTGGAAGGCGGAAATAACATGTTGTATTTGCCGCTCGATAAAATCATGAATGCCTCTAATACTCCATCAGCGAGCTCGACGGCAAGTCGTGGTGGGCTGAGTGGTGCTGACAGAGACATTATTATTAACCAGGTAGTCGAGGAGTTGCGTCGTGAAATCGGTTCGAACAGCACTCGTCGTCGGGAGGCCCGCTAATGACGCCTAGAACTATGTTTTCGATGATCTTTGCGATCATCGCCCTTTTTGTCGCGAGCAACACGCTGTATATCGTTAATGAGTTTCAGCGTGGCGTATTGTTGCGTTTAGGTAAGGTCACGGATGATGATCTTCAGCCTGGCCTACATGCCAAAATCCCCTTCATCGATAATATTCGTAAGTTTGATGCGCGGGTATTAACGCTAGATGCGCGACCAGAACGTTTTCTTACAGTAGAGAAGAAAAGCATCATGGTCGACTCGTTTGCGAAATGGCGCATTATCGATGTAGGTAAGTTCTACACCGCGACGAACGGTGAAGAAGACCGTGCGCAGCGCCTACTGGCACAGCGTATTAACGAAGGTTTGCGTAACCAGTTTGCTCAGCGCTCTCTTCAAGAGGTTGTGAGTGGTGAGCGTGATCAGTTAATGGTCAATATCGCGCTACAGCTCAATGAGTTCACTCAAGAGTCAGTGGGTGTTGAGATTGTTGATGTTCGAGTGAAAAAGATTGATTTACCCGATGAAGTGAGTGATCCGGTCTACAGCCGTATGCGTGCAGAGCGTGAGCGAGAAGCCCGTGAACACCGTTCAAAAGGTAAAGAGCAAGCTGAAATCATTCGCGCAGATGCGGATCGCCAGCAGATCATTATCGAAGCGGATGCCTATCGTGAAGCTGAATTCTTACGCGGTGAAGGGGATGCGAAAGCCTCTGCCATATACGCCAAGGCGTATAATAAGGACCCAGAGTTCTATGCCTTCGTCCGTAGCTTAAACGCTTATAAAGAGACCTTTAGTGGTAAGCAAGATATCTTGTTGGTGGATCCAGAGAGTGACTTCTTCCGTTATCTCAACAAATCTACCGGTAAGTAAGCAATTTACGCTGTTGTAAGGCAGCAAAATTCGGTAAAATGAATCAACCGGCCCGGAAGGCGCCGGTTTTTTTATGCTCAGAAAAATGATGGGGTTGCCGTATCTCGGTGGTCTTGAAGCTCACGCGAAACTCAATCGTATAGGTCGACATGAGAGAATTAGGAGTCTAACCCGATGTGGCTAGAATTGGCTCGGGCTGCGTGCCTAGTCCTCATCCTTGAGGGTATTCTTCCTTTCTTGTACCCCAATCGTTGGCGCCAGGCGGTGGCAACGTTGGCGACAATTAGTGATCGACAACTCCGTATCATTGGCTTGGCGAGCATGCTCGCTGGCGTCGCCTTACTTTTTCTGACCAAATAAACCCTACACGTTTTTAGAGTAGATCGAACGATATAACGGTGCGCCAAAGTTTATGAGTAAAGTTGATCGCTGGTTACTGCCGGATGGCATTGAAGAGATTTTGCCCTCTCAAGCCCAAGAAATGGAGCGTTTGCGCCGCCGACTTGTGGATCTGTTTGGGCGTTGGGGTTACGACTACGTGATTCCGCCCATGGTTGAGTTCACCGATTCCCTGCTTACAGGCTCAGGTCAAGATATCGATCTTCTCACATTCAAAATTACAGACCAGCTATCGGGCCGTACCTTGGGTATTCGTGCGGACATCACCCCGCAAGCCGCCCGTATGGACGCTCACAGCCTCAAGCGCGAAGGCGTTAATCGCCTGTGTTATGCCGGGCACGTATTGCATACGAAGCCCAAATCCCCCTTAAGTTCTCGTGCCCCCCTCAAAGTGGGTGTCGAGATGTTCGGCGTGGCAGAGCTCCAAGCCGAAATAGAAGTCATCAGTCTGCTATTGGCAACGCTTGCCGAAGCGGATGTTCCAAAGCAGTACATCGATATCGGTCACGTGGGTATATTCCGTGGTTTAGCTCAAGCCGCTGAACTCACGGAAGCGCAAGAAAATAAGCTCTTCTCGTTGTTACAAAGCAAAGCCTACAGCGATATAGACTTATGGTTAGGAGAACATCTTGCCGATAGTCCTTACCGCGAAAGTTTTTCGATACTGCCCAAACTTTCTGGTGGCGCGAAAGTACTTGCGCAAGCTCAAGAAGCGTTGGCCAACGCACCTAAAGCAGTGTTGAATGCTTTAGATGATTTGCAGTCTCTGGCAGCACAAATAGAAAGCCGATTTCCAGAGGCGCAACTCTATTTTGATTTAAGTGAATTACGTGGCTATCACTACCATACGGGCGTTGTGTTCGGTGCGTTTGCGCCCGGCATAGGTAACGCTATCGCTAACGGCGGCCGTTATGATTCAGTGGGTGAGGCCTTTGGTCGTGCACGTTCAGCCACTGGTTTTGATATTGATTTAAACGCGCTTTGTAGTATTCGAAATACCGAAACAGAGAATAACTCGGGTGTTTTCGTGGTGGAAAGCGGCGAGGTAGCGCAATGGCAAAAAGTACAAGCACTTCGCCAATCAGGCACGCGCATCGTCACCGCCGTGCCTGGGCAATCAGCCCCTTTCGATTATCAGCAATGTGATCGTCAGTTGGTGAATGAAAATCAGCAATGGGTCGTCACCACGATCTAATTTTATGAGACCTTTACACGAAAATCGTAAAGGTCTATTTATGTTTA
The DNA here is from genome assembly GCA_045430345.1 of Agarilytica sp. Classification (GTDB taxonomy): domain Bacteria; phylum Pseudomonadota; class Gammaproteobacteria; order Pseudomonadales; family Cellvibrionaceae; genus Agarilytica. Next base: position 18,139 of record JAILXT010000004.1, read on the forward strand.
ATTTTGTAGCGTTGAGTAAATAGTAATGGGTAAGAACGTTGTCGTTTTAGGGTCGCAGTGGGGCGATGAAGGCAAAGGTAAAATCGTTGACTTATTAACGGAAGAGGTCAATCACGTCGCGCGCTTCCAAGGTGGTCATAACGCAGGCCATACGCTGGTGATCGAGGGCGAAAAGACTGTTTTGCATTTGATTCCTTCAGGTATTCTGCGCGATAGCGTGACATGCCTGATTGGTAACGGCGTCGTACTTTCGCTAGAAGCCTTAATGAAAGAGATTGGCGAACTAGAAGCGCGCGGTGTTCCCGTGCGTGAGCGTTTACGCTTGTCGCCTTCGTGCCCCCTTATTCTGCCTTTTCATGTTGCTTTGGATCAGGCGCGGGAAATCAAACGCGGCAATGAAAAAATCGGTACCACGGGTCGTGGTATTGGCCCCGCATACGAAGACAAAGTATCCCGTCGAGGTTTACGCTTAGGCGATATTTATAAGCCCGAGTTGTTTGCGACCAAACTAAAAGAAGTGTTGGAATATCACAACTTTGCACTGACGCAATACTATGGCGTTGAAGCGTTAGATTTCGATAAGGTGCTCGCAGAAACGCAAGCGCTTGCAGAGCAAGTGAAGTCCATCGTGTTGGACGTATCCGACTACTTGCATAACGCTCGTGAGCGTGGCGAAAGTATTTTGTTTGAAGGCGCGCAAGGCTCTTTGCTCGATATTGATCACGGTACCTACCCCTATGTGACCTCCTCGAATACAACCGCTGGCGGCACGGCTACCGGTTCAGGTTTCGGTCCACTTTACCTCGATTATGTTTTGGGTATTACCAAAGCCTATACTACGCGTGTTGGTTCCGGTCCTTTCCCGACTGAATTGGATTGCGATGTAGGCCAGCACTTGGGAGTGAAAGGTCACGAGTTCGGCGCGACCACTGGCCGTAAGCGTCGTACGGGTTGGTTCGACGCTGTGGCGGTAAAGCACGCCGTGCGTATCAACAGCATGAGCGGAATTTGCCTCACTAAACTGGATGTGCTCGACGGTCTAGAAGAAGTGAAAATCTGTGTCGGCTACGAAGATCGCAACGGAAACAGCATGGGGATCCCCTGTGACGCGGAAGGCTGGGAAGAAGTGCAGCCTATCTACGAGACTATGCCAGGTTGGAGTGATACGACGTTTGGTGCTCAGAGCCTCGACGTGCTGCCCCAAGCCGCGATGAATTACATAAATAGGCTCGAAGCGCTTGTCGGGATACCCGTGGATATCGTTTCCACTGGCCCAGACCGTGTTGAAACGATCGTACGCCGCAGCCCTTTTGGCGCACAATAGTGCATTAAACTGGTTTTTATTCTGAATGCTACTTACTTCTCGGTAGCGGAATGAAAACCAGTGATACTTCCTCAGTATTGACTACAATTAAGTCATGTCCTTTTGTCTATTTGATCTCCGATGAGTGATGAACGCCGCGAACATAAACGCTTTGCTGTGAACTGGCGTGGGCGCGTCGCGCACGATGGAGCCGTTATGGATATCACTATCAACGATGTCTCGAAAGGTGGAGTGGGGGTGATATACCCGCATCTATTGACCATCGGCACGCCGATGAGCGTTGAATTTTATGTCAAATATCGAGGTAAGATGGAACGTATTCGCGCGAAAACCCGCGTAGCGTTTAATACCATCTTATCGGACAACGCTGGCGCGAAACTCGGCCTCCAATTTAAAGCGATTGCGAAAGAAGAGCTGCATATATTAGCCAATGTTTTACATTTGTTAGAAGAAGAAGGTTTCTGAACCTACGATATTCGTATAGCATTGCAACACCTCATAAAAAATCATGCGCTTCGCCCCTTTATAATTTGAATGATTCGTTAAACTTGTATACTTGTAAGTACGTTCATCATGATTGAAGTAGTTTGATTTTCACACAAATAGTGACCCATAACGGCCCATCGGGACGATTCGATTGAAGAAAAAAACACGAAATAAAAATACCACCTCCCCCATATCAGACCCTTTTGCTGCGCGTGAAGCAGCGCAATATGAAAACCCCATCCCTAGCCGGGAATTAATTTCAGCGATTTTAGAAAAAGCTTCTGGGCCTTTGGATTTCCAAAGAGTGGCCAGTGCACTGAATATCGTCGGCGAAGAGCAGCTTGAAGCGCTTAGGCGTCGTTTGAGAGCCATGGTCCGCGATGGCCAGCTCATAATGAACCGAAAAAATGAATTTGGTTTGATCGACAAAATGGATCTTGTGAAAGGGCGGGTGCAAGGACATCGTGACGGTTTTGGGTTTTTAATCCCTTCCGACGGGGGTGACGATATCTATTTAACGAGCCGTCAAATGCAAAAGGTATTTGATGGTGATGAAGCGCTCGTGAGCCCCGGGCGAACCGATTTCAAAGGCCGCCGCGAAGGCAAGATCGTTCAAGTGTTGGTACATAATACCTCGCAGATTGTGGGGCGATTCGTGAGTCAGGGCAGCAGCCATTTTGTGCGCCCAGATAACCCGCGTCTTCATCACGATATTATTATTCCTTCTGAAAATACCGCCAATGCTCAGCCAGGGCAATTCGTTGTTGTTGAAATCACGCAGCAGCCCGACCGTCATAAAAAGCCCATGGGGCAAATCGCTGAAGTGCTGGGTGATCACATGGCGCCAGGGATGGAAATCGACGTCGCCATCCGCTCTAACGGTATTCCCCATACCTGGCCGATGGATGTACAAGCGCAAGCCAAAGAATTTACTTCCGAAGTAAAAGAAGCCGATAAACAAAGCCGCGTAGACTTGCGCCACTTACCTTTCGTCACGATCGATGGTGAAGATGCCCGTGATTTTGATGATGCGGTCTACTGTGAAGCGAAGCGCTCTGGTGGCTGGCGTTTATATGTGGCAATTGCCGATGTCTCTCATTATGTCGTGCCGGGATCGCCTTTAGATCAAGAAGCGATTGTGCGGGGGAATTCGGTTTACTTTCCTGATTTTGTTGTACCGATGCTGCCGCAGGTGCTGTCCAACGGTTTATGTTCACTAAACCCTCAGGTGGATCGCCTGTGTATGGTCTGTGAAATGACCATCAGTGCCGCCGGTAAAATTAGCGGTTACACCTTTTTTGAAGGGCTTATGCATTCCCATGCGCGGCTAACGTATACCCAAGTGGGCCAAATGATCGCCGATCGCGAGAAACCGCAGAGCGTCATTCGGAATGAATATGAGGCGATACTCCCCCATATTGACGAGTTGTATTCATTATATTTACAGCTACGTGTTACCCGTGAGCAGCGCGGTGCGATTGATTTTGAAACAAAAGAAACCCGCATTCTTTTTGATAGTGAACGCAAGATCGACAAAATTGTACCTGTGGAGCGTAACGAAGCCCACAAGCTGATCGAAGAATGCATGTTGGCCGCCAACGTCTGTGCCGCAAAATTATTAGACTCGCAAGAAGTACCTGCACTGTACCGTGTGCACGAAAGCCCAAGTGATGAAAAGCTCGAAATGCTATTGGCATTTTTAGGTGAAATGGGCTTGAGTATGAAAGGCTCGGGTAAGGTTACGCCGCAAGATTACCGCGATGTCCTCGCGCAAATTCAAGACCGACCAGAAGCACATCTAATACAAACCGTTATGTTACGGAGCATGAACCAAGCACGTTATCAGCCAGATAATCGCGGACACTTTGGCTTATCCTACGACGCCTATGCGCATTTCACATCGCCTATTCGTCGTTACCCAGATTTACTCGTCCATCGTGCGATACGTGCACTGATTCGTTCCAATAGTAAAACGACGAAAGTAAAACGCATAGACGCTACGCCGAAGGTTGAATTCGCCACCAGTTATCCATACTCATCGGGGGATATGGTCAGCTTTGGCGAACAGTGTTCCACAACCGAGCGTCGCGCAGACGATGCCACTCGCGATGTCATCAGTTGGCTGAAATGTGAATATCTACAAGAACACGTGGGTGAAGAATTCAACGGTGTTATCAGTGCGGTTACTCCCTTTGGATTATTTGTTGAACTGAACGATATTTATATTGAAGGCTTAGTGCATATTACGGCACTGCCAAAAGACTACTATCACCATGAAGCGGCACACCATCGTTTGGTCGGTGAGCGGACGCATCAGGTATTTCGTATCAGTGATGAACTTCGTGTTCAGGTGGCACGTGTCGATTTGGATGAACGCAAAATCGATTTTGAATTTATTCAAGCGAAAACAAAACGCCGTTCAAAATCTGCAGCGTCAGCGCCTGGCAGAAAACCGAATAAAAAACGCGCGTCGAAATCTAAGGCAGAAGACAGTGCGAGTGTTCCCGCACGAAAAGTACGTAAACGCCCGGTAAAGAAAGCGAGTACTGATGAAAGTGCCAAGCCAAAGAAAACCACAAAGAATAAAAGCAACACTTCAAACGTCGCAGGCAAGTCAAAGGTCAAGCCTAACGCTAAACCAAAAGTAAATGCTAAGCAAAAGACAAAATCTAAGGCCAAGCCTAAGGCTAAAGCGAAGACCAAAATAAAAGTCGGCGCTGCCGATAAAACATCACCCAAGAAAAAGAAAACAAGAAAGCCGAAACCTAAAGCCTAAGACGCAAGCAAACATAAATCCTCCTCAAAACAAAAATAGAAGCGGTAACACGCGTAAATTAGTATGTCGAATCAAGATAAAATTTTTGGACTCCACTCGGTGCAAGCAACGCTTAAAGCGGCGGCGCATCGCGTTAACGTCATTTATATTTTTCACGGGCGTCGTGATCAAAAAATTCAAAAGCTCATTGAATCTGCCCGCAGTCACAATGTAAAAGTCACCCATGTCGAAAAGAAAGAGTTGGATGCCCTGTGTGATGGCAACCATCAAGGCGTAGTCGCCTTGGTTACGCCCGGTAAATCGATGGAGGAGCCGGATTTATACGTGGCTGTTAAAGAGGCCGAAACCGATCCGTTAATCCTCATGTTGGATGGCGTAACAGATCCGCATAACTTAGGCGCCTGCTTACGCAGTGCCGATGCAGCAGGTGTGATGGCGGTCGTTATTCCTAAAGATAATTCGGCAGGGGTCAATGAAACTGTGCGCAAGGTCGCTTCCGGCGCTGCTGAAACAGTGCCAATTGTTCCCGTGACAAACTTAGTACGCTGCATGAAAAAATTACAAGATTTAGGGCTATGGGTAACGGGTTTAGCGGGCGAGGCAGAAGATTCCACTTACGAGTCCGACCTTACTGGCCCGCGTGTTGTAGTCATGGGGGCTGAAGGCAGCGGTATGCGTCGCCTAACGCGTGAAACCTGCGATACCTTGGTAAAAATCCCGATGCTGGGCAGCGTATCGAGCCTAAACGTGTCCGTCGCAACGGGCGTGGTGTTATTTGAAACCTTGCGTCAACGCCAGCAAGCGAAAGCTTAGTTATCTAGTAATTCTATAAGACTAACACTCGGTAGGCGTTATGGGGTGTTTGTGGAAGAAGTGTCTTTGGTATAACCACATGGATGTGGTGTAGTAGGGTAAAGCAGGAGCAGTTACCGAGGGATGCCAAAGCCAAGCCTACATGGATGTATTTACGGCGTCTTCTGGAATGAATGCCTCTTAATGCCTACGGTTTCTCAAATTATTTGAATGCATCTCCAGCCTAAAAGACACATTAAATATGTGAGCTGCCCGGCGGCAATATAAACAATATGGCCTTACACTATAGATACACGTTACGAGTGTTATGGTTGTAACTTAGGTTTCTTTTTGGTTCAGATCGCTTTCTCCCTCATAGACAGCGCTAAAAGTAGTTCGAAGTCGTATATGAAATTAAGTGATGTCCAGAATTTATTTAAGCTGTTTACTGGTGCAAAGTACGTCCCGTCCCCTCAAAAGTCGCCAGGGGCCAGAAAAAGCACCCGTGGTAGAAATGTAGATCGTGTCCTAAAGCAATATCGTCACCCCGGCAGTCATCAACGCCAATATCGTATCTACATTCCGAAAGGTTACAGTGCAGACAAAAAAGCCCCGCTCGTTATGGTGCTGCACGGTTGCCAACAAACCCATCGAGATATCCAAACCATCAGTGGTTTTGATGAGCTAGCCGATAAGCACCACTTTATTGTGGTGTACCCCTACGTTACCCAATACGACGATATGCGCATGAAAAACTGTTGGGGCTGGTGGCGGCCAGAACATACCAAAGCAGGCCTCGGTGAAGTGGAAGACCTGTGGTGTATCGTCGAAGAAGTCGCCAGTGATTTCGCGGTAGATTTACGCCGCGTACATGTCACCGGTTTATCCTCGGGGGGTGGTATGGCCGTAGCGGCACTTACAGTGCATGCGGGGCGTTTTGCTTCCGGCGCCGTGATTGCGGGCGTTTCGTATGGCGAGCGGGCACTGGCCATCGCGATGCATCACACTGGGCTAAGCAGTTATCGCCCCATCGATAAAACCGTCATCCTTATGGAAAAAGCACGTAAAAAAGACCGCACACCCGCACCACTTTTTATCGTCCATTCTCATAATGATTCCACCGTCGATATTCGGGCCGGTAAAAACCTGCGGGACTCCTGGCTAAAGTATTTTGGTTTCGAAAAGAAATCGCTAAAGAAAGTGGATCACCACAAGGAACAAAACACCTCATGGGTACATAAGGCTTACGGAAAAAAATACGGTAAAAGCATCGTCGAAACCGTATTTATACAAGGCCCTGGCCACGGTTGGTATGGCGGTCGTCCGGGTGAATTTAGCTTCCCTGGTGGCCCGCCCATCTCGAACTTAATGTGGAAGTTCTTCAAAGATCACAAATTATCCGAAAATAATGATCGTGCGACGAGTTGGCGCAGCCGTACCGCTGATTAATTCATCACCTCCCCCCATACCCTGCGTCAGGCACGCGCTACGCTTATTACTTTCGAGTGCTTGTTTAAACGCCATATTCGTTATAATATCCGCCACTGAATAATTGAAGGGAAGCACCCTCTCGCTCTATGGAAGGCGCTCTTCTGCGGTACAAAATCAAAATATTGTTTTAAAAACAATCACATCATCGACGACATCCTGTTTTGGGGGGATTATGTTTGGTCATTGCTTGCGTCTAGTTATTGGGGTTCTTGGGTTTTCTGCGTGTGTTAATGCGGCGGATTTTGGGAGTGGGAAGTATGATGTTTATATGGGTGATATTAATGGTGATGGTGAGCCAGATATATACTTAGGTGGTAAGGACCAGTTTGTACTACTTCATGGCGATATTGTTACTCCAATTAAAATACCTCCCAAGCTCAGCTACGAAATCCTCGCTGACAATGAAGAGAGTTCAATGGATGTCGATGGGCATACCTTCGTAACAGTATCTCGTGATTGGGGGGCTCCTAATGTCAGGGCTCCCCATCTAAGCGATGATGAGATTTCTGTTTTAGGTTTGACACGGCTTGTTGAATACGTCGATTATTTTTTTGGCGATTTTAACGGCGATAATGTTATTGACATTTTATTGGCTATTGAAGGAGCAGGAATAACCACCGGTAGTAGCGTCCCGACACAAGAACCGGTAATCGGGAGGTTTATATTTTTTGATGGTAGTGGGGAGGATGCGGGGGCTCCTTCTGTAACCCAGTCAGATATTACTGGGTATTTTTCAAATGAAATAAACTTTTTTGAAACTTCTTTCCAAGTGACAGATGTAGATGGTGATGGTCGTGATGATTTAATGATCGAAAATGGCGAGTTATTTGCGGATCAATTTTTTAGTTTTTCAATATCTACCGGAAGCTCAATAAACTACGATTATAGTTATGAATCAGAAGAGGCCGTGGACGAGTATCCTGCAACAATTGTTGGGTCGAGTGCGGGTGTATTTCGTGTTGATGAAGTGGGTGCTGCGACGTATGCATTCGAATTGGACTTACCTCAGGGGGTTTCTGGTGTTACACCAACCGTGCGGCTTTCTTATTCCTCTCAGGCCGGAAACTCGGTTGCTGGTCAGGGGTGGTCCCTTGGGGCCGGTGCAGCGATTACTCGGTGCCATGCCAATAAATTTATTGATGGTGAAACAAATCCAATACAGTTCAATGCCGAAGACAAGTTTTGTTTTAATGGTCAGCGGCTAATTCTTGTATCCGGAATTTATGGTGATGCAGGCTCTCAATATAAAACGGAAATAGACGCCTACAACTATGTCTATGCGGTTGGTGGGGTTGCCGGTAGTGGGAACCCTGACTTTTTCGAAGTGGTATCCAAAGACGGCACCTTGCAGAAATTCGGTGGAACAGTTGAATCAAAAACAGTCATTAATAGTAAAACTCTTTCTTGGGCACTTTCCAGTAGTCAAGATAATCTAAATAACGTCATTCAGTATAATTATCTCGGTGATTTGGAAGATCATCGCTTGAATAGCATCACATATGCGGACGGTTTAGCAGAAATAAATTTTTATTATGAAGACCGGCCAGACCCCAAAGTAGCGTATATGGCGGGGGAGCGAATACTAATGTCTAAGCGTTTAGACCGTATCGATGTGGTCGACAGTGGGAATACTTTACGTAGTTACGAACTCACCTATTTGAAAGCGACCAACGAAAATCGAATGAGCCGCCTATACCACATTCAGGAATGCGCGAGTGTCGGCGCAGACTGCTTACCCCCGTTGAAATTTGGCTGGGAAACACAGGCAGTTAAGCATAGTAACTCCGCAATGGAGTTTTCCCCTGCCCAGGATGATGATCAGTTCTTGATCACCTTTAAGCCAGCGGATATTAATGGTGATGGGTGCCAAGATTTAGTGTTTGGATGGGTTGATGGGAGCTACTTTAGAACAAGCTATTCGGTATCAACCGATAACTGCACCGCTTTTGAACCTGTACAAAATTTTGTTACCCACTCCATATATGAGCACCTAAGTGATTATTTTCTTGAAGTAATAGATTATAACGCAGATGGTTATAGTGATATTGCACTGCGTTATGCTGAAGACCAAAACTGGGCCGTCTATTTGTCATCGCCTGACAGCGACGATAAATGGAGATTAGGTTCGTCAGTCGGAAGTACTGGTGCCGCTGGTGGATATTTCGTCGATGTGGATGCGGACGGTTTAGTGGATATTCTAGGTGATAATGAAATACATTATTTAAGAAAATTGTCTGAGGTTCACCCTACCAGCGGAACTTATTACGCCTACTCTGAACAAGAGAGCATCACGCCAACCGCTGGAGCGTATAAAGGTTTCGGTGAGTTTAATGGTGATGGATCGATAGATCATATTAAATATCATAGGGCTACAGAGACTGAAAATTTTCATGATGTAGGTGATATTGTCGTAAGTGTTCGTGACATTTTCACATTTTGGACTTCATCCTCTGAAGGTAATGAGGTTTATGCTTCGATTGAGTTTTTTGCTGATGAAGACACGTGTCAGCCCACGGCTACTGGTTGTGAGACGGTACAGTATTATCTTCAGAATATGAGAATTGGTGAACCTTTGTTGGTTGATGTTAACTCGGATGGTTTGACTGATTTTGTTTTAGAGATGGGCGGGAAGTTTGAGTTGTATCTGAATAATGGTAATGGATTTGTAAAATCACAAACATTACCTGTGGAATCTTCAGAACTGAAAGTCCCAGAAGAGAATTTTAACTTACAACCATCGTTTGTTGATTACAATCGAGATGGTTTTCCTGATGTATATTGGCAGGATCGTCAAACTGGTGAATTAAAAATATCTTTATGGCGTGTTACCCAGGAGAAGTTTGGGAGTGTCGAGGTTGTCGAAAGTAATTTAAGTGCCGAAAATAATTTAGCCCTATTAGATATAAATGGAGACGGTGCATTTGATAAAATTGAAATGGTAAATGCCTATAGCGATGATCACACCGCAGAGAAGCAAGTGCGTATTTACCCAAGTACCAATGCGGGGGCTCACAATACAATAAGTCAATTTGATAACGGTTTTGGGAGTGTGACTATTGTTCAATATGAGCGGATGAATCTTAGTTCACACTATGCTCGTACTCGTATTGATGGTCCAGACCAAAAAATCGCTAGCAATGTTTACCCTAACCTACCTCAATGTTTTAACGCTCTGCCAGTTGAATACCCAGCGTGTGTGAATATGGATATCTCTCTATTACAGTTCGAGATCTTGGTGGTGAACCCGTTAGATTTGGATATTGATTCCGATGAGTATTTTCGACCAGTTTTTACTGTTAATAGCGGTATGCCTATTGTTACAAGTGTTGAAAGTACTGCACCTATTCCAGGTGATCCTGGAGCGACCAGCGCGATTGACTATGTATATACTGATGCGCGCATACAAGCAGGTGGTCGCGGTTTCTTGGGCTTTGAAACGTTGACTACTGTTGATTTACAAACGGGCGTGTCCACCACAACTAAATATCACCAAGATTTCCCTTTGATTGGACGGCCAGAACAAACTTGGGTGTTAACGGCAGAGGGGGAAATACTACGAGAATCAGAAAATACTTATACAAAAACATACTTCAATGCACATTCTGGGAATGCGGGGTATTACCAAGTTCAAACGCTAACAGCGAAAGAAACGGAATACAGTGCAAATACAGAAGTTGAGGGTGGGGAAGATCATATAGACGATTTAATCGTGAGCACTTCACCGCAATCAATTACGACGCTTTCTACTCATTATGATATTCACGGAAATTTAATAAGCTCTGAAACTAAAGTGGAGGTGCCTGATGTAAACGAAACGAATGGCTACAGTGTGCTCCAAATACAGCGTAGCGCCAGTGAATACTGTAGTTATGTGCTAGAGTCCAGTTCGTGTACAAATGAAGGAAGTGTAACGTTACATCAAAGGGATTACAGCTATGCTCAGCTTGGGCGAGTGGGTCGTGCAGTTTCTGATGATGAGCGGCTTGGTGTTGCTAAATTACCTCGTACAGTTGCGTTTACATATTTGCCGAATGGTATGCTCAGTGAAGAGATTATTGAGCCTGGCTTGGCTACTAGTACTAACCTAGACGATCTCGCACTATATACGCTGAAGAAAAGTGAATACGATTTACATGGAAATTTACAAGCGACCTTAGTGACTGGGTGGAATGGTGGTTTTGATGAATCTTCCAGCCCAATTATTGAGACGCGGTCTGGGTTTGCCAAATTTGATAGTAGTGGGCGTTACCCAGAGGAAACTTACGATCGCTATGGCCGGTTAATTGAGAAAATTACCGATCGTAATAAATATGGGGCTCCGACGCGAATCGAGAAAGCTAATGGTGTTGTCGCGACATATACGCACGACGTTTTCGGGCGTGAACGTACGATTACCGATAATACAGCCACTGCAAACACCGTGACCACTGAGTATTTACGGTGCTCGGAAGTTTCTCCGGGGTGTCCAAGTGGCGCGCAATATGCGGTAAGAACAAGTGCGCAAAGCGCAGGAACAAGTATTAAATATTTTGACCGGATAGGTCGTACCATGCGCACTGCGACAAATAATTTTAATAATGAGTGGGTCTATGTCGATACTGAGTACGATAACCTTGGAAGGGTTGATCGAGTAAGTGAGCCTCACCTTGGTACAGCAACACTTTGGTTATCCACTGAGTACGATTTATTAGGTCGAACGCTTTCCACTACTGTTCCCGCAGCGGAAGAAGGGCAGTATACAGTCACTTCACTTGTTTACGACGGATTAGCTACAACTACGACGATATCGGAAAATTTGGGTGGTGAAAATACGATTTTACGGTCAAAAAAAGCAACACATAATAAATTTGGAGAGCTCATAAAAGTTGAAGAGAATACTCATGATGTGACGGGTGATTATGCGTTGTTGGAATATTTTTATAACACTGAGGGAAAATTAGAACGAACACTTATTACTCCGACGGAAGGTGGTCAAATTGAAACGATTCTAGGCTACGATCGACTGGGCAGAAAAGTAACTATGAGCGACCCAGATAAGGGACAGTGGGAATACAGTTACAATGCTTTCGGAGAGCTAATTCGTCAATCGGATGGTAAAGATCAAGTAGTGCGTAATGTTTACGATCGGATGGGCCGCCTGAGTAGCCGAACAGATTTTTTAGACTCGGCCGAGACCCAAATAGAGCAATATACTCGCTGGTATTACGACGGTGAAACCGACGACAGCAGTACCGTTATCGGTAATGCAGTAGGGCAAACGACGGCGATCATTATGAGTCGTGGGGAGGTACGGGACACCTGCGTTCATGAAAGTGTCCAGCATTGTCAGTACCCCGAGTTTGATGAATTTGGGCGGCCCATAGGCAGTACATTGCTTGTTAATGGCGACAACATTGATAGTACGCCGCTAGAACAATTCAATACTAGCCAAACATACGACTCTGCGACTGGGCGTATCGATACAAGTTACGATGTTATGCATGATCTCGTGAAAGACGAGGATGGAGCACCTATATCCAGTGGTACAAAAGCACACTACGATAGTCGGGGCTTTTTGACGCACACGACTGATGTAAGAACGGGTGACGAGCTGTATCGTACTCTGCGCACAAATATTCGTGGTCAAGTCACTCATGCAGAGGTAGCCGGTTTTGGGCGTCAGCTGGATTATAATCTTCGTACGGGTAATTTAGAGCGGCAAATAGCGTATATCGTCGGGCTGGGAGTGCCAGGAGAAACTCCGGACGCTAGTACCATTCAATTCGTTACTTACGAATGGGATATCGTCGGTAATTTACAATCGCGCCATAACCAAAATGCCGTCCGCGTGAATAATGTTAATACTCAGATTCGTGATTTGCAGGAGAGTTTTTGTTACGACAATCTCAATAGGTTAATAAAAACAAATATTGGGACAACTTCGTCGGCAACATGTGGGGCAGTTACTCTGGAACAACAGGATCAGCGTTATGACTCAATTGGTAATATCACGTATAAATCGGGCCTTGGAGCGTACACTTACACGCAAAGCGACAAGCCTCACGCTGTGCGTAGCACCTCTGAAGATAGCAATAGCTTTAATTACGATGACAATGGAAATTTGTTATCTGACGATACGCGCACACTTACTTATTCTAGTTTTGATAAGCCCGTTACAATATCAAAAGGCACAGAGTTATCGTCGAGCTTCGTTTACGGTCCTGACCGAGGTCGTTATTTGCACATTAAAGAAAATGACACCGCACCGGAAAAAAATACCACTACCTTATATCTCGGAAATGTAGAACGTATTCTTCATGAAGATGGAAATTATGAGTGGCGTCGTACAGCTGCTGGAAGTCTTCATACTTTCGAAACTCTTGATAGTTTCAATATGATTGGTGACGAGCAGAAACGCGTTATTTTTAAAGATCACCTTGGCTCTATCGATGTTATCGTAAATGCCATTGGTAACATTGAGCAGAGTATGAGTTTTAACCCTTGGGGTGAGCGACGTCATCAAGAGCCAAGTTTGGCGCCATTAACAATCGTCGAACTCTTGGGTTTCAGTACTGATATTACCCGCCGTGGGTATACTGGGCATGAAATGCTCGACGAACTTGGTCTCATTCATATGAATGGGCGAATATTTGATGCCAAATTAGCGAGATTTCTTCAGGCTGATCCGTTTATCCAGGCGGCCACCGATGGTCAGATGTATAACCGTTATTCGTATTTGCGAAATAACCCGCTAAATGCCACGGATCCAAGTGGGTATTTGTTGTTGGGTGTGGCTACCGCCTATTCGTCAGGCGCCGTGTCGTTTATCAAGTCCCGATATAAGAAGTGGAAACATCACGCTTCTGAATTTGGTCTTACCGGCGGGCTTTATTATGCGACATCATACGATAGGGTTGGTGCTCAGATACTTGACAAGACAAATGGCGCCGTTGCTAGAAATGATGTTGCTGCACAATGGGCACCTACGGTTGTATCGATGGTGACGTCTATGTTCTGTGGGCCTTGCAGTATAGGTTTCTCTGCGATGGCAACGGCGGATATTAATTATTATCGTACCAGTGATTTTAACGGCGCTATTCACGCTGGCGGAAGAGCAGCGGCTTACGCGGCAATTACATATGGTATCGGACAGTATTTAAAGGTCTCTGCTTCAGGAGATTTTGTTGGGAACTTAAGTAAAGCTGGTTATGCTATGAAGATAGCGATGCATGGCACCGTAGGCGGCATAATGTCCAAGTTGAATGGGGGCAGTTTCGGGAACGGGTTTGTATCAGCTGGCTTTTCGGCAGCTGCATCGCCGTTTATTAGCGAAGCTGCAGCGGGTGCAGAAGGGGGTTATCCTGCTCAAATAGCTGTAGGAGTCGTTGCAACGGCGATGGTTGGTGGAACAGCTTCAGCGTTGAGTGGTGGTAAGTTTGCAAATGGTGCACGGATGGCGGTGATAATTTATGTTTTGAATGAGATGCAGGCTGGGGCTAATGGGCGGCGTGCACAAAAGGGGAATGGTAGTAGCTTAGGCAACTATGGCCCTTTACGTACACCAATATGCAATACTGCAATGGAAGGTTGTACACCGCAGTCAGTTTATAACAATGGTTTGAAAATTCTTCCTGGTCCTGGAGGGGACGGCACTCCTATTGAGAATGGTGCGGTTTCTGAATTATTTGTTGGACCAACACAGCACTTTTTCAATGATGATACATTGACTGTTCAAAATGTTGCGCTAGAGGGGCATGTGCTTTCGGGTGTTGTTACGAGACAAGTCACTACCGACAATAATGGTTGGGTGTATATCGAAACGTCAAAAGTTGGGCCTGCTACACCCTTGAATGTAGCTGCAAGGCTAGTCGATGGTGCCTTGTGGCGTGATGTGGATTTAAGGATAAGGCGTATGGTTCACCACCATGCGACACAACAGAAATGATTTTATTTAAGGCTATTTTTGCAGGTATTTTAACGCCGCCATTGCTAGGCGCTATTTATTACTTTTACTTGTCATATGCATCAGAGACACCGTTTAACCAAATGGTGTTTCTGATTACGATATTGTTTTCTTACGTGTTGGTATTTTTGGTAGGTCTGCCTTCAGTTTTGGCTTTCAGGTCACAAGGGGCAATCCCTTTGAAGCGCAGTGTTTTTATTGGTGTTTTTGTTTCGTTACTGACGGCTTTTCTGCTATTTGCTTTTTCTGCTGTATTGCTGCCTTTAAGCCAGGTGATAATATTTAGTTTGCTGGGGGCTATTGCTGGTATGGTTGTTTGGTATGTCTTCAAGTAAGAAATTTATTTTTTAGTTCAGGTGTTGGCATCATGCAGTGTTCTCGCTTGCCAAACCATTTGTAACGGTTACGTGCTATTAAAGAATAAAAGTAGTCACGTATAGGTCTGGGTATAAGTTTTAGTATGACAAGGTAGTTCCATGGCCTTCTAAGTTCTTGTG
Source organism: Agarilytica sp. (assembly GCA_045430345.1). GTDB lineage: Bacteria > Pseudomonadota > Gammaproteobacteria > Pseudomonadales > Cellvibrionaceae > Agarilytica. The sequence continues at coordinate 33,447 of JAILXT010000004.1, forward strand.
CTATGGCTAGAGCCGCATCGCTTTTAATAAAAGCCTTCCCGTTTTTTACCAACAAAAAAGTATCAATGTTGTCACTAGATATATTATGAGTTGCCAGCATTTGTTGGCCCGTTGGTGACTGCATTGGTGCGAATTTAAAAGTGTCCTTATAGTCTCTTGAGATAATGAAGTTGACTGATGAGTTGCAGAAATTACAAATGCCGTCGAAGATAATAATGCTGTGATTAGGTAGAGACTTTTTATCCACTTGTTATTTCCTCGTATATAAAAAGCCCCGGTTATACAGACCGAGGCTGATGTGATTTACTCTGTCGTTAGCACCAACCGCCCATCAGCGACTTCAACCTTGATAGGCGTGTCGATGTTAAATCCAGCCTTCGCCAACCACTTACCCTTAAGCTGAATCCAGGGTACAGGTGGCGTTACCGAGCAAGGTTCGGCATTCTTCGGTTTGTAATTGTAATAAATTTTATTGACCTTGATGTGTTTAGTTTGCGTTGTCATTGCAAGCCCCCCTGTTTAGCCAGAAGGTCATTACCCAGGTTATCAAGACAAACACCCAGCTTAGGTTTTTTAAGTCGCAGGTGATGAACGAACTGTTGCCAGCTCTGGTTTAGTGGTGTGTGTTGTTGGGTGAGCCGTTCCTGTTCCATCGCGTCGATGGCTTCAAACAAGACGTAGTTAAACAGCATAAGCTGTTGCCATGATGCTTCACTATCGGGCTGGGAATCTGCCATAAATTAAGTGGGGTCGGAGTCGACTTTACAATAAATAATTGAATTCATCATAAGGAGGTGATGATGGCGAGGTTGCCGAGAATAGGTCCTGCAGGGATTCCTCAGCATGTAATTCAGCGTGGAAACAACCGGCAGATATGTTTTGCGAGTGACGACGATTTGGCGGTTTATGCAAATTATCTGAAGGAAAGTGCAGAGAAGCATGCTGTGTTGGTCCATGCGTGGGTGTTTATGACAAATCATGTGCATCTGCTTGTTACCCCTAAAGAGGATGGCGGGGTGTCCAAGATGATGCAGGCCTTAGGGCGACGTTATGTGCAGTATTTCAATTTTCAATACAAGCGAAGTGGTACGCTCTGGGAAGGGCGGTTTAAATCAAGCTTGGTCCAATCTGAACACTACCTTTTGGTCTGTCAGCGTTATATCGAACTAAACCCTGTACGTGCAGGAATGGTGGACGACCCCGCGGACTATGCGTGGTCTAGTTATCCGTGCACCGCACTTAATGTGTCTTCAGAGCTATTTTCACCTCATCCGCAGTATCTCGGATTGGGGTCGACTGTCCATGAAAGAACATCAAATTATCGTTCTCTGTTTCGCTCCCATGTTGATGTTCCTATGGTTAATGATATCGGTGAAGCTGTGAATAAAGGGCTAGCCTTGGGTAGCGACCATTTTAAGCAGCAAATAGAGGTGTTGTGTGGGCGCAGGGTTGCCGCAGGAAAAATGGGGCGGCCACGAAAGGAGGTCGATGAAAACCGGACCTGACCCTACTTTTTCACCCTACTTTTTCTACTTTTTGTGGGGAGCTTATTAACCATCAATAACACAATTCCGCCCTCTATCCTTCGCAGTATAAAGCGCAATATCGGCGCGCTTTAACATATCTTTCGGATGCGCATCGTCGGCATTTGCCTGGGAAACGCCAATGCTAATGGTAACGGTAATCTCATTGTCGTCTGAGTGAATCGTTAGTGCTGCGCATTGCTCACGCAGTCGTTCGGCTAAGCGGTGGGCGTTCTCTAAATTTGTTTCGGGCAGTAAAACCATAAATTCTTCGCCGCCCATTCGTCCGGCGGTATCGTTGCTACGGCAGCTGTTGTTGATCAGATCAGCGATAACTTTAAGGGTTTTGTCGCCTTGGTCGTGGCCGTAGTTGTCATTTATCTGTTTAAAAAAATCGATGTCGATAACCATGATGGATAAATTATTGTCGTAGCGTTTGTGGCGATGATATTCGCTGACCAATTGTTTTAGGCTCGAACGCCTATTGGCTAAGCCTGTCAGGTCGTCTGTGAAGGCAAGTTCTTCCAGTTTTTTACGTAGGCTAATGGCTTTGCGATAGGTGCTATATTCTCGGCGTCGGGATCTATGCCAGCGGATTGCGATGAAAAGCCCTATGAGATTGCACGATATATAGCTGCCCACAACCGAGCCGACCGCGCTTGTCTGTAGCTGGTCTTTCGATATGAGTACATGTGTAATGTTGGCCAGAGATAAAGCCAGTGCGGAAATAATTTGAATGGAAAAGCGGGAGGGGAATAGCACGTAAAAAAGAAGTACCATCAAACAGCTCGTTAACGTGTTGTTTAAATTGGCAGCGGGGCGGGTGGAGTATATAAAGGTCATCATCAAAATTAGACTAAACAACCATAAGGTACCGTGTAAGTCGAATATTCGGGTGTTATCGACGTCCCTCAGCAAATATAGGATCACTATCGACCCGGTGACGAAGCTTAAGCGAGCGATTACTAACGGTAGCAGTTCCGCACGCGATGTTGTAAACAGTGCGTCTGAACTGATAAATAGAAGTGAAGCAATTGAAATAACCAGGATTATAAAGCGCGCGAGGTTTTTGTCCGCTTGGAGGTAATGGGCTCTATAGGCGGATTCTTTTTCCTTGCTCAAAAACTGAATCTTTAATGTGCGCATAGGCTAACTATAGCTAAGTATGTTGGGTTTTGGCCTCCTTTAGGCTGGGAATAAGCGGCTTTCAGGCTTGGTCTGAGCTATTTGGTGCCTAGCCCGGAAAGTGCCGCCGTTCGTCAATTTTACCTATTGCCTAGCTCCCTTTTATTGGTTACGGGCCCTTGCAATTCATCCTCGGCCCAAATAGAATACGCGCCCCAAAACCTCCTTGCTTCATCGGATACCCCGAGAAGCTTGAACCCGTAAGGAGTCGCAATGCGTCATTACGAGATCGTGTTTCTGGTCCACCCTGATCAGAGTGAACAAGTCCCTGGAATGGTTGAGCGTTATACCTCTACCGTGACTGCCAATGGTGGTACTGTCCATCGTTTGGAAGATTGGGGGCGCCGTCAACTCGCTTATACCATCAACAAAATTCATAAAGCGCATTACATTATGATGAATGTTGAGTGTGATGAAGAAGCGCTAGAAGAATTAACGACTAACTTCCGTTATAACGATGCTGTTATTCGTAACATGGTGGTGCGTACAGACGAAGCCATTACGGAAGAGTCACCTATCATGAAAGCGGAAAAAGAGAACCGTGAGCGCAAAAATCGCGCTGAGCGTCGTGCCGCTGAATCTGAAACAACACCCGCACCTGCTGCCGAAGAGACTGCCGCTCCTGCTGCAGAAGCCAGCGATCAAAGTAACACAGACAAAAGTGAGGAGGCATAATCATGGCCCGTTTTTTCCGTCGTCGTAAGTTTTGCCGTTTCACAGCCGAAGGTGTTAAGCAAATCGATTATAAAGATTTGGATACGCTAAAGGCTTACGTTTCAGAAACAGGAAAGATCGTACCTAGCCGTATTACAGGTACCAAGGCTAAGTACCAGCGTCAGTTGGCTACTGCTGTAAAGCGCGCTCGCTATATTGCTCTTTTGCCTTATACCGATAGCCACGATTAAAGGCTGCGACTGGTCGTAGAGACTTTATTATGCGCTTGCTAGCAGAATTCATTATGCGCGGGCGAGTGCAAGCAATGTGGATGGCATTGCTGGGCAGTTGGATACCCTATCTATCCCAAGCGTCGGTAGGCCTTGTTACCCTGAGAAAGGGATGGCAAGAAGGCGTAGTGATTACCTTGGCTGCATCGATACCGCCTATTATAGGGCTGATAATCGGTGAGGTCGGCACGACTATTGTGGTCGCCACAATAGGGGTGTTCGTTATAACGCTGTGCACGTCGGAAGTTCTTCGTGCATTGACATCTTGGCCGATTAGCCTGGGTGTGAATTTGGCGTTATGCGCGGGTTTGGGATTGATGTTGGGCTTTAACGAAACCCAAATAAAAGAAGATTTATCACTGTTTTTTGCGAATCTTCAAAACCAAAATAGTGGCTTAGACGGTGGGTCAGGCGGCGGTTTTAACCGCGATTTGATTGAAGCCGAGATTGCAAAGCTAACGAAAATAGAAATTACTGGTGCGATTACGTTTTTGCTCCAGATGGCGTCCTTACCCGGCGTACTGTTTTCTAGGTGGATGCAAGCCACACTGTATAACCCCGGTGGTTTTCAAGAAGAATTCCATGGGTTGCGCCTTGAAAAGGTTTCAGCAGCGCTGTGTTTAGCGGCATATGTTGTAAGCCTTAAGTTTGGTGGCGGCAGTCCTTTTTGGTCAATGGTATTTGCAACACCCTTAGTGATTTCAGGTTTTGGCCTAATGCACCATGTAATGAAGCGAGCAGGTGTAGGTGGTGTGGGCATGGGGGCGTTTTATGTGGCCTTTGTATTGTTCCGCCCATTGTCGGTCATATTTGTGGTTGTGTTGAGCGTTTTAGATGCGTTTTTCGACTACAGAAATAAATTTCAATTTAAGCGGTAACTAATTTACCGCGGATAAAAAGTGAGGAATGCGAGATGGAAGTTATTCTACTCGAGAAAGTGGGTAACCTAGGTGGTGTGGGTTCCAAAGTAAATGTTAAGCCTGGTTTCGGTCGCAACTATTTGTTGCCTCAAGGTAAAGCTATTTCAGCGACTGAAAAAAACCTCGAAGAGTTTGAAGTTCGCAGAGCTGAGTTAGAGAAAGCTGCGGCTAATAAAATTGAGTCTGCTGAGATTCGTGGCCGCGAGCTTGAAGAGCTTAAAGTGACGATTACGGCTAAGTCTGGCGACGAAGGTAAGTTGTTTGGCTCTGTTGGTGCTCGTGACATCGCAGACGCTATTACCGCTGCTGGTGTTGCTGTCGAGAAAGCAGAAGTGAAGTTACCACAAGGTACATTACGTGAGGTGGGCGAATACGAAATCGACCTTCAGCTTCATGTTGATGTGACTCAAACGATCTCTTTAGTGATCGAAGCTGAGTAATTAGGCTGTTTGATTAACGTTGTGTAATGCAGCGTGAAATCTGCGTAAAATTGGGCGTATAGCGAGTTTATCTGGCTATACGCCCGTTTTCGTTTAACGCATAGCAAAAATAGCTTTCAGGTCTGCATCCATGTCTGAATCAGAGCATAACGATTATCCGGAAATGCCGGATATGGAATCCTCGTCCCAATCTCAAGCCTTTGAGGTTGATGTGATGCCGCATTCCTTTGAGGCTGAGCAATCCGTGATTGGCGGCTTGTTAAGGGATTCCAGCCAGTTTGATTCGGTGTCGGAAGTGCTATCCGCCGTTGATTTCTACAAGGCGAACCATAGTCAAATTTTTACTGTAATGGCAGAGCTGATCGAGCGAGAGCAGCCGCTAGATGTCATTACTGTTTCTGAAGAATTAAGCCATCGTAATGAGCTGGATGCGGCAGGCGGCCTGGATTATATTGCCGACCTCGCAACGCAAGTGCCCAGCAGTGCCAATGTTGTGGCGTATGCCAAGATTGTTAGGGAGAGAGCGACGCTCAGACAGTTGATCTCCGCTGCGACCGAAATTAGCCGCGCGAGCTATAACCCCGCAGGGCTCGCATCAGACGATCTTCTTCAACTTGCCGAAAAACGCGTCCTTCAAATATCTGAGGAGCGCCCAAAAGAGGGGGGCTTTGAGGATGTTAATGCCCTCCTGAAAAAAACCGTCGAGAAAATCGATTACCTTTTCCGTTCCGATAGTGATATTACGGGTTTGCCTACAGGTATTGCAGAGTTGGATGAAAAGACCTCGGGTTGGCAAAGCGGTGAGCTTATTATTCTTGCTGCACGTCCTTCTATGGGGAAAACAGCCCTGGCCCTTAACTTCATTGAGGCGGCGATCCTGACACAGGAGAAGCCCGCTTTAGTATTCAGTATGGAGATGCCCTCGGACTCCTTGGTGATGAGGATGCTGTCTTCCATGGGCCGAATTGATCAGGGCAACCTGCGTAACGGTAAGCTCACCGAAGAAGATTGGCCAAAGCTTGAAGTGGCGGCCCGTAAACTGAAAGACAAGAAGTTATTTATTGATGATACCGCTGGGTTAACGCCCAATGAGATTCGTGCGCGGGTACGCAGATTGGCCCGTGAGCATGGTAACCCCGGTGTGATCATGATTGATTACCTCCAGTTGATGCACGTTGGCGGCTCAGCAGATGGAAGAACACAAGAAATCTCCGAGATTTCACGTTCGATGAAGGCCTTAGCAAAAGAATATGAGTGCCCGGTTATCGCACTTTCGCAGCTGAACCGTGGTGTTGAGCAGCGCCCCAACAAGCGCCCGATGAACTCTGATCTACGGGAATCGGGTGCGATTGAGCAGGATGCGGATGTCATCTTGTTTATTTATCGGGACGAGTATTACAACGAGGATAGCCCCGACAAGGGGATTGCCGAGTTAATTATTGGCAAGCAGCGTAACGGTGAAATTGGCACCTGTAGAGCCGCGTTCGTGGGCAAATTCACTCGCTTCGATAATTTAGCCCCAGAATATTTCCAAAACGCAGAATAGAGCGCTGGTTTTAGATGCGAAGCGTCATTGGACTGAAAGTTTTTATATCTTTTGATTAAAAAATAGCCTGTTACGCTTGAGAGTTGCGGTGCAGCACATTATTATCGCGACCTCAGAATAGGTTTGCGGAAAAATAATGCAGGTTTTTCACCACATTGAAAGTCTCAGGAATGTGCTGAGGCAAGCAAGAACCGAAGGTAAGCGAGTTGGCTTTGTGCCCACGATGGGGAATTTACATCGCGCTCACCTTGAGCTTGTTAAGACTGCGCAAGTGCACGCCGATGTGGTGGTATGCAGTATCTTCGTTAATCGTCTGCAGTTTGGCTTAAACGAGGATTGGGATAAGTACCCCAGAACCTTAGAAAACGACAGTGAAAAGCTGCGTGCAGTGGGTTGTGATTACTTACTTTGCCCAGAAGAACAGGAAATCTACCCTAACGGGATGGATGCGCAGACCCGTGTAATTGTGCCGACGATGGCTGATGTATTATGTGGCGCGAGTCGCCCTGGCCATTTCGAAGGGGTGACAACGGTGGTCAGCAAACTGTTCAATATTGTCCAGCCGGATATCGCGGTATTTGGTATTAAGGATTTTCAGCAGCTCGCCATTATTCGGCGAATGGTGGAGGACCTATGTATGCCGGTGGATATTATTGCGGGCGATATCGTACGTGAAGATGATGGCTTAGCCATGAGTTCACGAAACGGATTTATTACCGAGGAAGAGCGTCCTAAAGCAAGCCAGCTCTATAGAACATTGCAGTGGATATGTTCTGAGATTGGCGGTGGTGCGCGCAATTTCCACGAGTTGGAAATAGAAGCTAAATCACAGATAAAGGCCGCCGGGTTTAAACCCGATTATGTCAGCATCTGTGACAGTAAAACGCTTGGTCCCGTAGCGGATGATGATACCGATATTACGGTACTCGGCGCGATGTACACCCAAGGGGCAAGATTAATCGATAACGTGTCGATAGCGCTGTAAAAAGCGCTAAGCGATCGACCAGAGCATCACTAGCTCAGTTTTAAGTGAGGATAGAACTATGGATATAACGCTTCTTAAAGGCAAATTGCATATGGCCAGCGTTACCCAGGCGGAATTATGGTATGACGGCTCTTGCGCCATTGATGCTGATTTGGTCCGCTTGGCCGGCCTTCGTGAGTTTGAGAGCATCGATATCTATAACGTTGATAATGGTGAGCGCTTTTCTACTTATGTGATTCTGGCCGAAGCCGGGTCGAAAACTATTTCGATGAATGGCGCTGCCGCGCGTAAGGTACAGGTCGGTGATCGGATCATCATTGCAGCTTATGCGCAAATGAGTGAAGCCGAGGCCGATAGCTTTAAGCCCCGTTTGGTATACCTTGAAAAAGATAATGCCGTAGAGCGCACCAGCAATACTATTCCTGTCCAAGTCGCCTAGACGCCTGCCTTCGCGGGGTGGTCCTCTCACCCCGTATGATTAAAAAGCGTAATCTTTACGTATATTTCTGAACAAAGCTCATCCTCTCACTATACTTACCCTATTAGCTGCATAAAAAGTAGGCGAGGTACTACGGTGAAGGGCATATTGATTGATTTGGACGGCGCTATTTTTCAAGGTGATCAACTGATCGACGGCGCTGAGACATTCATAAACAAGCTACAGGCGCAGAAATTCCCGCATTTGTTCCTTACTAATGCGAGCTCCCAGCCGCGCCAAGCGATTGTCGATAAGTTGGCTGGCTTAGGAATCAAAGTACAGCCTCAAGAAATTCTCACCCCGGCAGTCGCTGCGGCGCAGTGGTTGTGTGAGCACAATGTTGAACGCCTGGCGGTGTTGATGCCGCGCGAAACTGTGCAAGACCTTGTAGGATTTGAAGTGGTGTCGATGACCGGCCCAACGGCGCCAGAGGCGATCGTAGTGGGTGACCTCGGTCAAAATTGGAACTACAACAAGCTTAATCACGCCTTTCGTCGTTTAATGGAGGAGCCTCACCCTAAACTCGTTACCCTCGGGATGACACGGTATTGGCATTCCGAAGATGGCCTGAGTTTAGATGTTGCGCCATTTGTAAAAGCGCTAGAATTTGCCAGCGGGTGTGAAGCAGAAGTCATCGGTAAGCCCTCTCCCACATTTTTCGAAGAAGGTCTGCATATTCTCGGTTGTGAAGCGAAGGATTGTGCCATGATTGGCGACGATATTTTTGCGGATATTAAAGGCGCGCAAGATGCTAATTTACGTGGTGTTTTGGTGAAAACCGGGAAGTTCCGGGAGCGTGATTTAAATTCAGGTATCGAGCCGGATATGATTGTAGATTCTATTGCAGAGCTTGATGATATATTGAAATGGTAAAGGCCTTGGCGTTCACCGTAAAAGATTAAATTTCGTTAGATAACGTTTGTGTCAAGAAAGGTGGCGCTTAAAGTTCTTTTTGTTCATCCCTAAAGCCTCTTTGCTATTCCATAAATTAAAACTCAACAAGAGTTGATATTTTCTTTTTTCTCGCGCTTGTCATCGTGCGCTCGTCCGTTGTTTCTATTTCTCTTCTCAGGTTATGATGTTTCTTATAAAAACGTGTTATAGATATGGATGACCATATTTATTCAAGCAGTATCAATTGTACGTAAATAATCAGTGGTATTTATCAACGATCACTGATTCACCACTCGCTACAAAATAAAAGCATGGGGGAGTAAGCATGTCTGAGGTGAAAACATATCCTGTTCCACAAGCGCTAGCATCGTCGGCCCATATTGATGCCGACTTATATAAAGCGATGTATGAAAAATCCATCAATGAACCTGATGCCTTTTGGGCGGAGCAAGCGGAAACCTTTTTGGATTGGAATACAAAATGGGGTAGCGTTCGCGAATTTGATTTTCATAAAGGCGAAGCGGCCTGGTTTAAAGGCGGTAAATTAAATGTGGCGCACAACTGCATTGATCGCCACCTTGCCGAGCGTGGAGATAGTGTTGCGATAATTTGGGAAGGTGATGACCCAAATGAAGATGCAAAAATAACCTACGCACAATTACATGAAGCCGTATGCCGTTTTGCCAATGCACTGAAAGCGCGGGGTGTAAAAAAAGGCGATCGTGTTTGCATTTATATGCCGATGATTGTGGAAGCGACTTACGCCATGCTGGCGTGTGCACGTATTGGCGCTGTGCATTCCGTTGTGTTTGGCGGCTTTTCCCCTGAAGCCTTGAAGGACCGGATACAGGATTCTGATTGTCGTGTTGTCATCACGGCGGACGAAGGTTTACGTGGAGGGAAAACAGTGCCATTAAAAGCCAATGCGGATAAGGCGATTGCTAATTGCCCCAATGTGCATACCTTGCTTGTTGTGGAAAGAACAAAAGGACAGATCGATTGGAACGAAGAAACGGATGTTTGGTATCACGAGCTTGTGGCTGATGCGAGCCCTGACTGTGAGCCAGAATGGATGGACGCTGAAGATCCTTTATTTATTTTGTATACCTCGGGTTCTACCGGGAAACCAAAAGGCGTATTGCACACGACCGCAGGATATTTGTTGCAAGCGGCCATGACCCATAAATATACCTTTGATTATAAAGAGGGTGAGGTTTATTGGTGTACTGCCGATGTGGGCTGGGTGACCGGGCATACCTATATCGTGTATGGGCCTTTGGCAAATGGTGCCACGACCTTAATGTTCGAAGGCGTACCCACTTACCCCGACGCTTCGCGCTGTTGGCAAGTGTGCGATAAACATAACGTTAGTACGTTTTATACGGCCCCAACGGCTTTGCGGGCCTTAATGGGGAAAGGGGACGCATATGTCACCTCTACCTCGCGTAAATCCCTGCGTATTTTAGGGACGGTTGGTGAGCCGATTAACCCAGAAGCTTGGGAGTGGTATTTTCATATCGTAGGTGAAGAGCGCTGCCCCATTGTGGATACATGGTGGCAGACAGAAACCGGCGCGCATATGTTAACGCCCTTACCGGGCGCTATGGCGCTTAAGCCTGGTTCAGCAACATTGCCATTCTTCGGGGTTGAGCCGGTATTGCTTGATGAAAAGGCTGAGGTGATTGAAGGTGAAGGCGAGGGCAGTCTAGCGATCAAGTCCTCATGGCCAAGCCAGATCAGAACAGTCTATGGGGATCACGATCGTCTAATTAGCACGTATTTCAGTACTTACCCGGGGTATTACTTTACGGGTGACGGTGCACGCCGCGATGCGGATGGGTATTACTGGATCACCGGGCGTATGGACGACGTGTTAAATGTCTCGGGTCATCGTATGGGGACCGCCGAGATCGAAAGCGCCTTGGTACTGCATGAGCAGGTCGCGGAGGCTGCCGTTGTTGGCTTTCCTCACGATATTAAAGGTCAAGGTATATACGCATACGTAACCTTGATGAGTGGTGTCGAGCCTTCAGAAGAACTGCGTAAAGCGCTTATCGCTATGTGTGTTTCTGAGATTGGTGCGATTGCTAAACCCGATTGTATTCAGTGGGCGCCTGGCTTGCCGAAAACACGCTCAGGGAAAATTATGCGTCGAATTTTGCGTAAAATTGGTGCGAACGAGCTGGAAAACCTAGGAGATACCTCAACATTGGCAGATCCTTCTGTTGTTGATGATTTGATCGAAAATCGTCTGAATCGTTAATCTCTGCTTATTTCTTTTTACCTTCATTCGCCAAACCAGTGTGCATTCTCTGTACATTGGTTTTGGTGATGTCTTTCCCGCATTGCTGTGCTTGCCTTATTTCATAAGCGCTTACGAACCATTGGCTAGGAAAATCGTCTAACCTTACTAATAAGACAATTAAAATCAGGAACACATAGTGAACGGAAAAATATCCGCAAAAGTGACCCCCGAAGAATCCCTCGATGTTCTTTCTCAAATTGAAGTGACACAGCTTGTAGAAACAAAAAAATCGTCGTTATACGAAAATTTTAGGCGCTGTGCGTTGGCCGTATTAAATACGGGCGCAGAGACAGATGACACAAAAGAAATACTGGAAGCTTATGCAGACTTTGCCGTCGATGTTATTCAGCAGGAGCGCGGCATAAAGTTAGATATAAAAAACGCGCCCGAGAATGCATTTGTTGACGGAGAAATGATCACGGGTATTCGTGAACATTTGTTTTCGGTGTTGCGTGACATTTTATATATCGACAATGAACTGCATGAAAATCGCGATATAGATTTTCAAAAAACACACGGCATTACCAACGGGGTTTTTCATATTCTGCGAAATGCAGGACTTTTAAAAACCAATAGCGATGTCAATTTGGTGGTTTGTTGGGGCGGTCACTCGATTAACGAGGTGGAATACGATTACTCCAAAGAAGTGGGGTATCAAATGGGATTGCGAGGCTTAGATATTTGCACGGGCTGTGGCCCTGGTGCAATGAAAGGTCCCATGAAAGGTGCAACGTTTGGCCACGCAAAAATGCGTGTTAATGGCCGGTATATTGGTATTACTGAGCCCGGCATTATCGCGGCTGAATCACCAAACCCCATCGTTAATAAATTGGTGATTATGCCGGATATCGAAAAACGCTTAGAGGCGTTTGTACGTACCGGTCATGGCATTGTTGTATTTCCTGGCGGCGTGGGTACGGCAGAAGAAATTTTATATATCTTGGGTATTTTGTTACACCCAGATAATAAAGACGTACCTTTCCCATTAATTTTTACCGGGCCAGAATCTGCGCGTGAATATTTTGAACAGATAAACGCGTTTATTGGTACCGCATTAGGTGAAGAAGCGCAATCGAAGTACGAGATTATTATCGATGATCCGGTGGCTGTTGCGCAAAAAATGAAAGCACATTCGGAAGCGGTGCGAGATTATCGTCGTTTGACTCAAGACGCGTATTACTATAACTGGGTGCTGAAAATCGACGAGGAGTTACAGCAGCCATTTAGCCCAAATCATGAAAATATGGCAAAGCTTGATCTGCATAAAGGGCAGGAGACATATCGGTTAGCGGCTAATTTGCGTAGAGCGTTTTCGGGAATTGTGGATGGAAACGTGAAGGAGCATGGGATTAAGGCGGTTGCAGAGAAAGGACCGTATGAGATTCATGGCAATAAAGAGATACTTGCCCCGCTGGGTAATTTATTGCGCTCGTTTGTTGCTCAGAAACGTATGAAAATCCCCACGCAAGAATATATTCCTTGTTACAAGATTGTTGAGTAATATTGCTATGTGAACAGATGGTCTGAGCCGAGGGTGGAAATAAGCGTATGGTATTTTCAGGAGCGCTGTAAATGCGTCCTTGTACGCTCGGCTTCGGCATCCCTGCCTCAGATGTCCTGAAAATACCATTCACTTATTTCTAGTGTCTAGTGAGTACGCGATATTCCAATATGAGTGACGAAGAATTATTTAAGCAAATGCTGGGTGACGATGTTGAGCCGATCGTCTCTCAGAAGCGTGTCGCGGTGTCTAAAGATCGTGATGACGGTGTTGATAAAGAAACACGCCGAAAGTCAGCAGAAAACCAAGAGACGGTATCTGAAGATCCCTTATCTAGCGAACCTGTAGCGTTAGTCGACCCCCTGGATATTATTGCCTTCAAGCGCCCTGGTGTTCAAAACGGGGTGTATAAAAATTTACGTTTAGGGAAGTATTCTCTGGATGCCCGCTTAGATCTTCACCGCATGACGGTTGAGCGTGCTAGGCAAGCGGTTTACCGTTTTGTAACGGATTGCGTGGCCCATGATGTACGTGCGGCATTGGTAACACACGGGAAGGGAGAAGGAAGAGAAACACCGGCGATGTTAAAAAGTTGTGTTGCGCACTGGTTGCCGGAGTTGGATGAAGTCTTAGCTTTTCATACCGCTCAAAAACAACACGGCAGTTACGGTGCAACCTATGTGTTGTTTAAAAAGAGCGATAATAAAAAATTAGAAAATAAAGAGCGTAATCGCAAAAAAACGCGTTAGATTCCCATTTTTTGTAAGGCGTTTATTAGTTCTCGCATAATGCCCGCGGCCGTAGGGTGCTCTGATTCAAAACGAGTCTCTAGGGACATTGCGATATCCACAGACGAGTCGACACTGTTTGCCTCGTTGGTATCAAGTAATTTTTGAATATCTATTTCTAGGCTTTGCGCGATAGCCAGTGTTTCTTCATCCACTGATTCTGTGTTATCGAGTTGTTGCTTAAGTTTTAGTAGTGATGCTTTGATTGTATCTTCGCTCACAAGCGCTTGCTCCCAGTTATCTGTCTTAAAGAATAGGCTTGTTTAATCATAAGCGAAGTTCTACCAGAAAACATTAAAAACTACTGAAAGCGCGACCGTGTTTGATGCAAGCTAAGGCGCGGGTAATCTTGAGTACGATCAAGGGGGTGCCCAAGCGAGTGCAACGATTGGCGAGTGTTACGCGCTGAATTGGGGAGTGTATAGCTGTGAGCGCGCTAGGTGACGTTTAATTTTTGATCCTGGATGTAACGTTTACGCTTACTGGCTTTGAGCTTGTGTAGGTCGGCGATGCATAAGCCATCCAGGCAGTCACCAAAATCTGGATCGACACTGAATACAATCAGTTGAAACCCGCCTTTATCGAATATCGCGGAATATTGTTTGAAGAGTATGGGGAGCTTGTGGCCTAAGGATACAAAGTGTTTCTGCATAAAATCAAAGGCTTCGTCGTATTCTTGTGCCCCAAAAAGCACATCCAATTTGGATATTTTTTCTTCTGAGAGTGTATAGGGGTGATAGGCTTCGGCGAGCGTTCCAGGGCATGGGTGGTAGCGTCGATAATAATACGCCAGCATATCCATAAGTTCTTTTGGGTATTCTGCGCTCATGCTGACGGGGCCAAGTAAATAGCGCACTTCTGGGTATTTCGCGAGGTAGCTTCCTAGCCCTTGCCATAGGTAATCGAGGCTGGCCTTGCCCCAGTAGTCAGGGTTTACGAAGCTTCGTCCGAGTTCCACGCTTTGTTCTAGGTAGGGTCTAAATTCGGGGTTAAATTTGTAGAGTGTTCGCGTATAAAACCCCTCTTCGCCGTGCGTCTCTAGGATTCTCTTTCCTTCCCCTAATCTATATGCGCCGGCGATGACGAGGTTTTCTCTATCCCATAGCACGAGATGGCGATAGTGTTGGTCAAACAGATCGAGGTCACGTTTTTGCCCGGTGCCTTCGCCGACTTTTCGAAATGCGATTTCTCGCAAGCGGCCTATTTCGCGAATCACCTGAGAGTCGATTTTGTGGTTGACCAAATATATGCGATTGCCGTCGCGGGTTTCACCCAGGCACTCGGATTTATTTAGCTCATCGAGCAGTGATTTACGGTCTTCTGGGTGGGCAATGGTTCGCTGTGTCTCAAAAATGGGGCGGCGCTGCTTTCCGATTTTATACAGATGTTTTTTGAGCCGACCGACGAGCGTTCTGTCATGCACGCCGTCTGCCGATAAGCCCTGGCTTGGAATGCATTCTCCGACGCTAAATTTAATGGTGTGGGATTGTTTGTTAAACATTTCCCGCGCTAGCAAGGCGGTGCCGAGGGGTTTGTAGAGCAGCGATGCGCCGTAGAAAAGCAGCGAGTTTTTTGCGTGAATACGTATAGGCAATAAGGGTGCGTTGGATTTTCGTGCGAAATGTAAAAACCCTGGGCGCCAGCGTGTGTCTTTAACGCCAGAGGGGTGCGCTCGTGAGACCTCGCCGGCAGGGAAAACGATGATTGCCTGATCCTTTTCAAGGTACTCCACAACTTGTTTGTAGCTGCGGCGCGCGCTGCTGCCGGTCATGTTGTCGATGGGTACGAACAAATCTTCCAGGGGTTTGAAGTGGTTCAGCATATCGTTAGCAACGATGCGTACATCTGAGCGTACTTCACTCACAAGTTTAAGTATTGCCAGCCCATCCAGGGAGCCAATCGGGTGATTGGCAAATATCACGACACGGCCGGAAGCTGGGATATTGGCCCTGTCGCGCGCAGAAACAGTGTAGCTGAAGTTAAAGTATTCGAAGATGCGATCGATGAACTCAAAGCCCCATGCATCCGTATTATTTTTCAAAAACGCATTAATTTTCTCTTCGTGAATTAAGCGTTTTAGAAAGGATATCGTGGGCTTCGTGACGAGTTTTGGTTTCGTCGCGAAACTGGGAAACTTGTTGAAGACAGCTTGTTCAATGTTGATCATGTTTTGGCCTTTCGCTGCTAGCGAACACGTTCTCTTGCACAAACAGAGGAGACTAGCGCGCCTATATGAACACTCTATGACAGTGGATTATGTCATGAGTTTGGCTAGAAGGGTGTAACAAACATGTCACAATTTAGCTGTGAAGAATGTGACAGAGTTGCGTGCGTTGGTTTTCTAGCAGGCTTTTAAAAGGCTGTTGGAAGTTAGAGACGACTTGGCGACCGTCTTCAGTTCCAAGCTCAACAAACTCGATGCGTCGATTGATAAGGGTTTCAGCGCCTGCGGTTTCTTCGACGATGAGGCCCGCGAACGGGAGCTTTTCTGGGACGATGTGCTCTTTATTTGCGGAAACGAGTGCGGCAAGGTCCAAGGGTATCTTGTCTATTATTCCCGCAAGCTCTAATACCAAATAGGCCGTACAGCTAGCGTTGAATAAGGCTTCGCCGCGATCATCTCGCTCGTAAAAGTTGAGCACATAATAGTTGTCGACCAGCTTAAAATCATGGCCGCCGTACAGGGCCATCACATCGCTCATTATTTTCTCTAGGCGGGCCATCGTTTCTCGAAAACTAGCGCCGTTTAGCTGTTGTTTGAGTACATTTAGGTTTTTGATATGCACAATGGCGAAGACTTCTGACTGGGGCTCTGGTGGGAGTACGATTTCGTGATCATGCTCTTCGGCGTTGTTTTCCGTATCCTGTTCCTCGTTATCGGGCGCTTTAGCGGAGTATTCCCATGTCAGCGCATGGCTGTGGAATAGGGACCAGAGCGCAACGACCAGAAAGAGCATCGTTAGCGCGCAGACGAGGTAGATGGCCGAGTTCATTGACCAGGTCATAGTGCTCACCGTCACGGTGACATAGCCCGCGATGCTGTCGCGCAGGGCAATGGGGCTATTAAAACTAACACTGCTTTGATGGCGCACGCGGGAATCTCCGGCCTGCACCAATAAGTTGTTCTCCACATCATGAATTGTCGCCAGCTCTGTGTGAGGGTTGGCAATGACGTCTTGGAGTATGACTTGTAAACGCACCAGGTCATGATTAAAAGCGGCATCTACGGCTTGTTTTGCGGCCATCGTGGCCAGGGCTTTACCGTAACTGGCGACATATTCTTCGCTAATGGTGCGCGTATTGGGAATAAATATGAGTGCTAGCAGTAAGCTGGCAATGAAGCCGCCTGTGCATAGTGCGGTTAATTTGGGAACGAAATGGAGCCGAATAGACAAGTTAGTATGTTCTTAAAATTATTAAGTGGGTATTGCTTTCTTTCATCTGTTTATTCAGTAAATAAGGGTGCTTAAGCCGTCAATCAGGCTTCCTGCTTTATTCGGTGGTTACCTCGAATACTGAAGGCGTTATAATGAACCACTATTAAACGAAATAGAAGTTATCTGTGCGCGAACTTATTCTCATCACCATCTTCGGTCAGGATCGTCCTTACGTTACCTCTACGGTCAGTGAAATCCTTTCAAAAAACAACGCGACCATTCTCGATATTGGTCAGTCTGTGATCCATGAAACATTGTCGCTTGGCATGCTTGTGGATTTTTCTGATGTGGAAGGCTCTGGTACGGCGGTTAGGGACATCTTGTTTAGCATGCACGAAATTGGTATGCAGGTTAAGTTTCGACCAATAGCGGAAGATAGCTATGGTGAATGGGTAGGGCATCAAGGTAAGCCGCGTCATATCGTGACGCTGCTTGCGCGTCAGATTTCAGCCAATCACATCTCAGCGTTAGCACGCGTGATTTCCGAGAATGGATTGAATATCGACAACATTAGTCGTCTTTCGGGCCGAGTCCCCCTGGAAGACCGTGATAATCGTTCAAAAGCGTGTGTGGAGTTTTCTGCCCGAGGTCATGCGGAAGCGGCGTCTAAATTACGTGGTGAGTTAGCTGAGTTAGCCTCGTCATTCGATGTGGATATCGCCTTCCAAGAAGACAATATGTATCGACGAACACGACGTCTCGTGTGTTTCGATATGGATTCCACATTGATTGAAACCGAGGTGATTGACGAATTAGCCATCGCGGCAGGTGTGGGTGACCAAGTCGTAGCGATTACCCATGCGGCTATGTCCGGTGAAATTGACTTTGATGAAAGCTTCCGTCAACGCGTTGCGCTGCTCAAAGGCTTAGATGAAGCGGTATTGACAGGTATCGCGGAAAAGCTCCCCTTAACCGAGGGGGCGGAAACCTTATTTCGCACGCTTAAAAAATTAGGCTATAAAACAGCCATTCTGTCCGGCGGTTTTCAATACTTTGGGCGGTACCTTCAGCAAAAGCTCGGTGTGGATTATGTCTATTCTAATGAGCTTGATATTGAAGATGGCACAGTCACCGGGCGCGTGACTGGGCGTATCGTCAATGGCGAGCGCAAAGCTGAGCTTTTGAAAGAGCTCGCTGAAAGAGAAAATATCAGCCTAGAGCAAGTGGTCGCTGTTGGAGATGGCGCAAATGACTTGCCGATGTTGAGCGTCGCTGGTTTAGGCATTGCGTTCCGAGCAAAGCCTTTGGTCAAAGCCGAAGCCAAACAATCCATTTCAAATTTGGGATTGGATGCGATCCTGTATTTAATGGGATTTCGTGATCGGGAAATCGCTCACTAGTCGAGCGGTTTCCTTCCCGTCAGTTTTTTTCGGGCGTCGGCAAAATACCTTCAGGTAAATAACACACGACTCCGCCACCGTTACCTAAATGGATGTTATAGTTTTGCTTTTTATACGCGGCGACGACCAAGTGCCCGTCGACAAGCATCTGAGCGTAGAACTTCCCTGGCTCAGGGCAGCCTAGGCTGGAATCTGCCCATGTCGTATTTTCAACTGAAATCACCTCTATCGCGCTGGCAGGTGCGTTAATCTCGTGCGCTAATATTTTCTTTGCGAGGTTTTTCGGCGAAGTATCGCTGTTCGCATTGTGCATATTTGTGTTGTTACCCCCTTGGCAGGCCGTTCCAATGGATAAAACGCCGAAAAATAGGGCGGAGAAAGCGCGCCTAATGTATTTCGAGTATTGGGTTTTAATTGGGGGGGGGTTGTTTTGTCGCATAATGAGAGAGCCCTGTTAAATGCCATTTAACCTTTGAGATCCTATCCTACAATGGCTGTTTAATTAGAGATAGTAGAATGCATCAACTGGGTGTTAAAGAGTGCATTGGTCTATGGATTCTCTCGGTGCTATTCATGTACACTCGGGTATACGTTATACCGTTAGTAAGCATCACAGAGAATCATTTTCATGGATCTGAACGACAGTCCCCCCTCCATCGATCAACTCGCTGAATTTGTTAAACAAGTCGAAACCCTCATGGCTAATGCGCGCCTGGCGCTTGATAGTTTGTCCTCTCCAAGTGATGAGCAAGGTGCGTACGAAACTATTTTGGATGCAAGTATTGCTCACGAGCAGCAAATTGCTGATATTCACGCCGTGTTTACCGTGTGGGAGCAGGAGGAAATTTCGCCCTACGAAAAATCCGAAGTCACACGGGCCATCAGCCTTTTAACGCGAGCGAATCTCGTTACCCAGAATACCCTGCGTTTAGTTAAAAAAGCGTTGGGTATGCCTGACCCTGAGCGCGAGCAAGCGGAGTTGCAAATGCAGCTGCAGTCGATGGGTGTCATACGTGGGTAGTGGTAATTATTTAGGCCTCAGAGTTACATATCCGATATTTGAACAGAGCGAAACAGAAATCTTATGAATAAATTTATGAAAGTTTGCCGGTGGGCCGGTTTTGTTTGCGGTGTTATGGTCAGCAACTTTACCTTCTCTGAAGAGCAGTTTGGTGTTGAGGCCGCATTCGGGCAGGCTCACGTTAATGGTGGTGGATATGAAAATGCCTTAGCTTACGA
Organism: Agarilytica sp.; assembly: GCA_045430345.1. Classification (GTDB taxonomy): domain Bacteria; phylum Pseudomonadota; class Gammaproteobacteria; order Pseudomonadales; family Cellvibrionaceae; genus Agarilytica. The sequence continues at coordinate 52,972 of JAILXT010000004.1, forward strand.
TGTTTCATTTACGTATACGCATGTATTCTCCTACAAAGTGGGTGCTGTCAAGTTTGACTCTATCGTCCTAGATGGGGCGAACCAAAATAGCGATTCTTATTTGGATGTTCAGGGTGTATACCTTGGTGCTTATGAAACTATTGATTTGGGGCTTGTCAGCTTGGATTTGGGCGGTGGTGCTTTTCGTGGAAAAGTTGAAGCGATCTTGTTATCTGAGTCAGTAGGACGTGAATCAGAAATCCGCCCCTTCTTAAATGGAAAGATTGTCATTCCGATTGCTGGTCTTGAGTGGTTGTCTGCGCATATTGATTTTAAGTATATCGATAATCTTGCGGGAGCAAACTTATCTTTGGCGAGCGCCGGAGTGCGTTTTTCCTTTTAATTTTGTGTGTTTCTATTATTGGCGAATGTAATGAATAATTTGGTTTTAATGTTTTTTCTCGTGTTCATGTTGTGTGCTTGCGGCACTGATTCTGAAGATACGGTAAATTCAGATGCGGTTGCCACGGGTGATATTTATGCCACATTTCAGGTTGTGTCAGATGGTGATGGGTATGTGTATGCTGAAGCGCAGTTAACGAGGGGGATCACCCCGAGTGAGTCATTTTCCGAGTTTGCTTTTGTGCGCCTGGTTGATAAGGACGAACTTTGGTTGTCGGCGGGCGAAGATATTGAAAGCCTGTCTCTTTCTGATAATTTGTTTGAACGTTTTAAAGACCTAGAGGATACTCAGGGTGTTTTTAGGGCTGCGTCATCTCCGCGAGAGTCTTATGAATTTTTATTTACACGTGTCACCATAAACAATTTCGGTACATGGTATTCGGCTCGATTACCCTTGAGTGACGATCGTGAGTACCGTGTTGCACTGTTTCGCGATGAAGACGTGGGCGCTTCTGCAAGGAATTCGGTCGTCGTTATTCCTGATACTTTTGAGATCACTTCACCGTTACAATCTGAACGATTCAGTCGTACGGACGATGATATTGTCCTACAGTGGGATGCGGTGGACGTGCAGTCGTCTGTGGAGGTAGAGGCTGTTACCACGTGTTCGGATGAGAGCGTCGAAACATTTCTTGTGACAGAAACTACGGATGCTGGGAGTTATACAATTTCAGCGGGGGAGCTCGCTGAAGATACACTCAATGGCGCCTGTTCGACTACCCTCAACGTTCGTAAAGTTCGCCTTGGTCAGTTTGATTCCCGTTTTGTAGGTGGTGCTGTGCATGGCTACGAAGTAAGGCGTATCGTGATTGTTACTGAAGATTAATACCTTAAGTATCGAGTCATAGGAAACGTGCATAAGGGTATGAAATAAAACGTTAACCCTAATGCAATAAATCCGTCATCCCATCGTCATTTTTGACGCCGAAAATGCCAATTCTTTCATTTAATCACATAATGAGGATTGGCAATGCCGATTAAAAACAACAGTTTAATGTTAAGTGCGGCCGTATCTACTGCGGTGCTTTTGGCTGCATGTAGCGGTGACGATGGTGAACAGGGCGTTCAAGGTGAGGCGGGTATTCAAGGTGTCTCAGGCCTTCAAAGCTTAGTCTCGCAATCCGCTATTTCTGCCGGAAATGAACAGTGCTATCAAGGCGGTATTCGCTTTGATTCTGGTGTAGATGCTGATGCGGATGGTGTTCTTAGCACATCTGAGATTTCCGAAACCTCTTACGTTTGTAAGCCAACAACACTAAACGAAGAAAAAAGCTTTAATCGTATCGCCTCCTTTCTTGTGTGCTCCCAAGTCGACCCGACATGTGATACGGATACAGAGACTGCAGCGGAAATTGTTGCAGCTTCTGTTGATGGTATGACCTTAGTGTATTCAGATAGCCCCGAAGAACAAATTGGTTTTGTTGATATTACAGATCCGGCCAACCCTCTGGCGGACGGCACGTTATCCCTTACTGGGGAGCCGACTTCTGTTGCGGTAAAAGGTGATTATGTTTTGGTGGGGGTTAACACTTCTACAGATTTTGTGACCGTTGGCGGGCATCTAGAAGTGGTTAGTATTGCCAGTCAAACAAGTGTACGCAGTATCGACCTGGGCGGTCAGCCAGATTCTGTTGCTGTAAGTCCTGATGGAAATTACGCTGCAGTTGTAATCGAAAATGAGCGTGATGAAGATTTGGGTGAAGGCGTACCCCCGCAATTACCTGCTGGCACTTTTGTCATTGCCAATATCGCTGATGCGAATCCCGTAAATTGGACAACCACGACCGTTGATATTACGGGCATCTCTGATTTATTTCCGTCTGACCCTGAGCCGGAATATGTGGACATCAACGAAAATAATATTGCCGTTGTAACGCTGCAAGAAAATAACCATATTATTTTGATTGATTTAACGGACGGTAGCATTGTTAACGACTTTTCTGCGGGCGATGTTGATTTGATCAATATTGATTTAACGGAGGAAGATGCATTTGTGAATCAAGTTGAATCCGAAGATAACGTTGTGCGTGAGCCAGACGGCGTAGCCTGGATCAATAGCACTTATTTTGTCACTGCTGATGAAGGTGATATGGACGGCGGTAGTCGTGGCTTCACTGTTTTCGATCTTGAGGGCAATGTAGTTTGGACTTCTGGTAATAGCCTGGATCATATGACAGCACGTTTTGGTCACTACCCCGACGGCCGTTCTGGCAATAAGGGAAACGAACCTGAAAATGCCGAAGTCGGTACCTTTGGTGCTGATCGTTACTTATTTGTTAATTCCGAACGCTCAAGTCTTGTATTTGTGTATGACGTTGCAGATCCAAAAAATCCGTTGTACAAACAAGTATTACCTGCAGCTGCAGGCCCAGAGGGTGGATTAGCGATTCCTTCTCGTAATCTACTTGTTGTGGCGAGCGAAGAAGATAATCGTGGTGATAAATTACGATCGGCCATCAATATTTATCGCTATAGTTATTCTGAACCGACTTATCCCTCTATTGTATCTGCAGACCGTGAAAATGGTACGCCAATTCCTTGGTCTGCAATGTCGGGTTTGGCTGCCGACACTATTTATGACGACGTCCTTTATTCTGTTGAAGATAGCTTCTTTCTTTCTAATCGTATTTTTGAAATTCAAGTAGAAGATGATGACGAGCCAGCGATTTTACGCCGAGAGATTCGCATCAGGGATACTAATGATATCTTTGCGGCTGTAACAACGGTTGATGTTGATGATGCCTTGGAAGACGACGATGTTACGCGACTAGAAGTATTCGACGATGTTGATCTGGCGGCAATGATAAATGCTGACAAGACGGTCAATATTGACCCTGAAGGTATCGCGAAAGCGGCTGATGGTGGCTTTTGGGTTGCGTCAGAGGGTAGCGGTACGGTGGGTGATGTGAGCCGCCCGATTAACTCTTTGAATTTTATTTTTAAAACCGATGCAAACGGCGTGATTGACGATGTCATTACACTTCCTAGTGCTGTAAATGATATTCAGCTTCGCTTCGGTTTTGAAGGCGTGGCAGAAGAAGGGAATAACGTTTACGTCGCATTCCAGCGAGCATGGGGTGACGAAGCCAATCCTCGTATCGGCATATACAATACTGTGTCAGAAACATGGTCTTTTGTTTTTTATCCGCTTGATACACGCGAATCTCAAAACGATGGTTGGGTTGGTTTGTCTGATATTACCGGACTTGGCGGAGAAGCGTTCTTGGTGCTAGAGCGTGATAATCAGGGTGGGCCAGATGCGGCAATAAAACGGCTTTATCGTGTTGACCTATCGGGCTTGAATGATGGGGATACTGTCGTGAGTAAAACGTTAGTGCGTGATCTTATGCCCGACCTCACCACACGCGGTGGTTTAGTCGCTGAGAAAGTGGAGGGCGCAGCTGTAACCGTTGATGGAGACGTTTATATTATTAACGATAATGACGGTGTTGATGATAACAGCGGCGAAACCCAGCTTATTAATCTTGGTGAGCTACTTAACGGCCCAAGCTAATGAATCAGAGGTAGTGCTCTGTCTCAGTGAGGCGGGCGATCAAACCCCGGGGCTGTTTCAGTCTCGGGGTTTTTGTTTTATGGGACGCCAATATTTTCCTGGGGGTGTTGCATTGTTGCAACACCCTGGGCACAATTTTGGTGTTCTAACGAAGTTTGTATCCACCTAAACTAAATCGTGCGTGATTTTAGGCGCCTATATAACAGAATGGGGGAAAGGTGGTGAATGGCAATACGCTCTTAGATCATTACAAAGCGGTACGACATCAAACGCTCGCTTTGACCGAAGGTTTGTCTGCAGAAGATTTGTGTTGTCAATCAATGCCTGACGCTAGCCCCGGAAAATGGCACCTCGCCCATACGACGTGGTTTTTTGAGACCTTTCTTTTACAGGCATACCAGCCTGAGTTTCGTTGGCATAACGAAAGCTATTGTTACTTATTTAACTCCTATTACGATTCTGTCGGTCAAAGACATGCGCGCCCGCAGCGCGGTTTATTGACTCGCCCGTATTTGCAGGAGGTGTTGGATTATCGTAATGCGGTTGATGAGGCGATGTATCGCTTGATAGAAGTGCGTGGCGATGAGGTAGAAGCCCTGGTGACGATCGGTCTTCATCATGAGATGCAGCATCAAGAGTTGCTGTTAACGGATTTACTTCACTTGTTGTCCTTTAACCCGCTTCGACCAGCCGTTCTTCCAACGAATTTGAAATCTGCGCCCTGTAATGCTGCCCTGCCTGAAATGCATATGCGATCGTTCGAGGGCGGGCTGATTGCCATGGGTGCGGAATCTAATGATGAACAGTCCTGGGCAGGGTTTAGCTATGACTGTGAGCAGCCCAAGCATCAGGTCTACCTTACGCCTTATAAGCTAGGATCTCGTTTGGTCTCTAACGAGGAGTGGATTGCGTTTATTGAGGGTGGGGGATATAGCAGTTCACTTTTGTGGATGTCTGACGGCTGGACAGCCCGCAACAAAGAAGACTGGCAAGCACCATCATATTGGGAAAGCCGTGATGGTGAGTGGTGGCAATTCGGGTTAGATGGGATGAAGCCGGTTGATCTACGGGCGCCCGTTCATCACATCAGTTTTTATGAAGCAGATGCATTTGCGCGTTGGGCCGGTAAACGGCTCCCCCGTGAATTTGAATTGGAGTATGTGGCTGCGTCTCGGCCAGTTTCGGGTAATTTTTTAGAGTCTTGTGCGTGGCGGCCTTTCTCTGCGAATTTAAGTGGTGAGGACTTTGAGGATATATACGGCGATGTTTGGGAGTGGACGCAAAGTGCTTTTTCTGCCTACCCCGGCTTCGACCCAAAACAAGGCGCGCTAGGCGAGTACAACGGCAAATTTATGACGAATCAATTTGTTTTAAAGGGTGGCTCGTGTGTAACGCCACGTCAGCAGATGCGATCAACGTATCGAAACTTTTTTTACCCACATCAACGTTGGCAATTTTCGGGGCTGCGATTAGCGGAGGATCACTAAATGTCAGAAGCATTAATGTTAGATGATGTCTGTTCGGTTGAGAAAAATGATTTTTACGAGCAGGTCATCGCCGGACTCAATAAAAAAAATAAAAAGCTTCACCCTAAGTTTTTTTACGATGAAAAGGGCTCTGATTTTTTCGACCAAATATGTGAGCTGGAAGAATACTACCCTTACAAAACAGAACTGACCTTGTTGCCCAAGGTGGCAGAGTCTTTATCCTCTCATCTTCAGGACGATTATTCGTTGATAGAATTTGGGGCTGGATCTTTGTTAAAAGTTAAGCCGCTGTTAGACAGAGTGCGAGGCATTCAGCAGTTTGTGCCTATTGATATTTCTGGTGAGCATTTACATAAATCCTGCTTGGACTTGAAATCTGAATACCCGCTTGTGGATGTAAGGCCTGTTGAAGGGGACTTTACCAAAGAGGTGGACCTTCCTAGCGCAAAGCATTTACGGCGCTTAGGGTTTTTTCCTGGATCTACCATTGGAAATCTGACGCCGCATGAAGCGAATGCGTTCTTAGCGAATGCGAGAAAAACACTCGGTCGGCACAGTTATCTTTTGATCGGTGTTGATACAAAAAAATCGCCAATATCATTACATAATGCCTACAATGATCGCTTGGGAGTGACGGCAGAATTCAATAAAAATATTTTGCATCGTATTAATCGTCATTTTGATAGCGCTATAGATGTTGATAAGTTTGAGCATTATGCCTTTTATAACGCGAATCAAGGCTGTATTGAAATGCACTTGGTATGTTTAGAATCGCAATCGGTGTTTTTGGATAATATTCGTATTGAATTCAATGAAGGTGAAACCATTCATACGGAAAGTTCATATAAATATACGCCGAGCGAATTTCAGTTAATGGCTTATCAGTCGGGTTGGGCGACCAAAAAGTTGTGGTTATCCGAAAATAATATGTTCAGTATGTTCTTACTGAAAAATATGGATTGAAATGAGCTATAGGGAAATGTATCACGTCTCAAGTTTTGTGGGGCCTGAGGCGAAAGGGAATCAGCATGTAGTCGTCGTCGGCGATATTGATTATCGTGAATGTGTTGTGTTGTCTCACAAGGTTTACCCGAAGATCCTTGTGGTGCTCGATGAGCCTTCTTACCCCTGTCCCAAGGTTCAGTTTTTAACGTCAGGGCGATCTATTCTTCGTTGTGGTTCAGGGAGTCTTGCTGCTGCGTACGTGTTGCACCGATATTATTCTGCAGTGGGTGAGCGTCAGGTTTCGACCAGCGCAGGGGATATCGTTCTAGGTAATGTTGCTGGCGAATATTTTTTTCAGAGTCCAATTTTTCCGTTACAGAAAGAAGTACATACGCTTTCGTGGCCTTCTATTGTAAATAAGCCTGTATTGAGTGTGAATATGTTGGGGCCTCGAAATGGTTATTACCTGCTAGAGCTGCCCGATGAAAAATCCGTTAAGGATTGCTATGTCAATAGCGCTGCCTTATGCCGTGTAAGTCGCCGAGCAGTTATCGTAACGGCAAAAAGTAATCGCGCGTCGGACGATTATGTTATGCGCTATTTTGCGCCTCAGTATAGTCAGCATGAAGATCCTGCCACGGGATCGGCAAATGCCATGCTGGCTGAATATTGGCAAATAAGGTTAAAAAAGAAAAAGGTTGTGGGGCGACAGTTATCACAGAGTCAGGGGCGTTTTTGCGTGATAAAAAAAGGGTTGTCTCAGCGCGTGTTTGGCCGGGTAGTGTTGGATGAGCGCAATTAATGGGTGGTTTTTAGATCTGTATGATGTTCAGTATTCTAAAACAGGATAAAGATAGATGAATTGGGATACGATAAAATTATTTTTGGCGTTGCATCGTGAAGGTTCTGCGCGGTCTGTTGCAAATGAATATGGCTTGAGCCCTTCCACCGTTACGCGGCGCATCTCGGATTTGGAAGAAGAGCTAGACGTAAAGTTATTTAATCGTCTTTCATCCGGATTTCAGCTGACCGAAGAGGCGCAAGAGCTTTTACATATTGCGCTGCGCATGGAAGCGGATGCCTATGAAATTGAGCGTCGCCTGCAAGCCAAGAGCGGCAATATGGAAGGGCCGATACGTGTCACGATCCCCAGTCATATTATCGCGAAACCGTTTATGGATTCGCTTGCAGCTTTTTCCGAGCAAAACCCCTCAGTTGATCTGGAAATACTGCCTTCTTATACGGCGTTTGATTTATCTCGTGGTGAAGCGGATATCGCACTACGTATTATGATGAAGGACGCGGTACCGCCGGAACATCTTATTGGGTCTAAGCTGGTCGATATATATTGTGCGGTATATGGCTCGAAAAAGTATATCGATAGCCATGATTTACGTGATGAAAACGCATCGAATTGGGTAGGCTGGGATGATGAAAGTCGTTACCCTGATTGGGTCGTCTCTAGCCGTTACCCACACTTGCCCATTAAACACCGTTTTAACGATCCCTATATGCAGTTGTACGCGGCGAAAGCTGATATGGGCCTCGTGATGATGCCGTGTTTTATGTGTGACAAAGAAAATGATTTGATGAGAATTCCCGCTCATGATAAATGGCATCGTTTTGATCTGTGGATGCTCTCGCACCCCGACTTACGTGATACTTTACGCTTTCGTGAATTTAGGCGTTTTCTAAAAGAGCAGTTTGATTTGAATCGCCATGTTTGGATGGGCGATAGCGTATAGTCTTTTCTCGCGTTTTTAATGCGCTCTCTTGGCCCCCTCTATTAATTAAAGATGTAAGGTATGTGTGTGAACAGTGTTGAATTTTTAGGTAAACAAGTATCGCCGTCGAAAATCGTATGTGTGGGCAGAAATTATGCGGATCACGCACGCGAGCTTGGGAATGATGTTCCTACTGAGCCGGTGATATTTATGAAACCGAACTCTTCTATCTCGTCAACCTTGTCTTCATCTCATCAAGAAGCCTTACATTATGAAGCGGAATTGAGCTTTTTGATTCAAAATGGCACGCTAAGTGGTGTTGGCGTGGGTTTGGATTTAACCAAGCGTGGTTTGCAATCTGCGCTTAAAGCGGCTTCATTGCCATGGGAGCGCGCGAAATCATTTGATGGCGCTGCGGTATTTTCTTCTTTTGTCGCATTAGATTTTCCGTTGGACGATTTAAGGTTTACTTTGAGCGTAGATGGCGTGTTACGGCAGTCGGGAGAAACGCAACACATGTTGTTTTCCCCCAATGATCTGCTCAGATATATAAGTGAATTTTCGACATTGCAGGACAATGATATTGTGATGACGGGTACGCCAGCGGGGGTAGGTGAGCTAGTATCCGGCTGTGATTACGAAGTGACGTTATATGCCGAAGACGTTTATGTGTTATCTCATCGTTGGTGTGCCGTTTAATTGAGCGGTAACACCGAGTTACCCGGCTAAATTACGCAAACAAATTAACCTGGGGTTAATGTTTTTTGTTCATTTTGGTATGCGGACCTCGATGCCATTTTTTTGAGGCGATAGAGATGGCTTCTATTTCATTAGCTGTGTCGCTTAAGTCTTTATTTTTTAGATTGATTTACAACTAAAGTCTGGTCTGAAAATAGTTGTAAGAAATATTCCTCCCTTGCAGTACTCCTCTATCTTTTTCCTGTCAATGATCCTTTAGTTTAGTTTCTCTTTTAATGCTGACTGCTAGAATTTTTTTGCGTACATGAAGAACGCTTTCATGGATGCCAAACATTGGGTTGATTTTGTTTGGATGTATCAACTGAAAATAAAAATAAATAATGTTTGGTCTAAAGCGACATAGAGGTAGTTTGTTTTCTCTAGGCTAAGCTCGATTCGGAGCAGTTTTAAATGAAACCTTGTAAATATACGCGCAGATGTTCAGCGCATCTTATTGGCTATTCTTTTTCCGTTATCCTTTCGTTATTCGTGAGTTTGGGGGTGGCAGTGTCTCCTGCTTATGCGCAGATAACGGGTTCTGGTGATATTGACAACTATACCTATACGGGAGGCTTCACCGCTCGGCAATATTCTGTGTATGTGCCGCCTTCGTATGATGGTTCCACGCCGGCACCTATGATTTTTGCATTGCACGGGTGTGCTATGGATCATGTCGATGCAATGAATTTATGGAATCTCGATGTTATCGCTGATCAAAACAATGTGATCCTTGTTTTTCCTTTTGTGACTTCATTTGGTGATTTTTCTCAGCGAAATGAAAATTGCTGGGGATATTGGTTAGCCAATCATGTTCAGGAGGGTGATGGTAATGATGGTGAAGTGGACGACTTGTATGCCATTGCACAAGAGGTTGAGTCACGTTATCAGATTGACTCAGAGCGACGTTTTATTACTGGCTTATCCGGTGGTGGTGCGATGGCCATTGCGGAGGCCATCGCGTACAACGATTATTGGACGGCTGCTGCGCCTGTCGCAGGCTTAGCTTATGGCGATGGCTCGACGTCGGTGCTTTCAGAAATATTTAATAGTGTTGATTTCCATGTAGGGAAAATCAATACAGAGCTAAATTTCAATAAACCCATTCCGATGCTTGTTGTTCAATCGTCAAATGATACGGTTGTACGGCCTCGCGCGATGGAGCTTATTCGTGATTCACAGCTTACCGTCTGGGGGGGTGATCTAAATGCGGACGGTGCTGAAGATTGTGCGCGTGATGGTGTGAGTTGTACCTTAACGACGTATAACGGTTCGGATGGATTGCCTTTGGTTAAGACTCTTGTGTATTCAGGTTTGCCAGGAAGGAGTGCAACTTATGGGCAAGGTCATTACTGGACGGGTGGCGACGAAAACCAAAATGTTTGGTCCAAAGCATCCGGCCCTAGCGCCTCGGAACATATGTGGGACTTTTTCTCTGAAGTATCTGGCGGGGCGATTGTAGACCCTGTGTGTGAATTCGATGATACGCCTCCAGCAGCACCGACAGGGCTGAGTGCTGTCGATCCTCGTGATATGTATGCGGTGTTATCAGTAAATGCGAATGCGGAAGAGGATTTACGAGGGTATAAAGTGTATCGAACGAGTGGCTCGGAATTAACGCCATCTCCCATTTCATCAACGACAATAACCGTAACCGGCTTGTCTGCACAAACGCAGTATGATGTGTATGCGACTGCCGTAGATAATTGCGGCAATGAATCAACGGCTTCAGGTTCCGTAGTGTTTACAACGACTGCATTGGAATACGTTGCGCCGAGTGCTAGCGGTACGGCAACGGAGCATTATCTTGCTGGCCGTCTTGATGTGAATGAATATATCGCTATGGGCGCTAAGCATGGGTACATAAATAGCTTCACTTTATGGCAGCAGAAAAGTGGTACGTGGAGTGATGTAAACCCTAATGGAAATGGCGACGGTAACGGCGGCGACAATGGTGATAACGGTGATGACGGTGATAACGGCAATGGTAATAACAATGGCGAGCCAGGAAGTTGGACAACATCTCCAAGCCTGAATGGAATGGAAGTGCATGTTTACTCTCCGAACTCATCTACGAGCAACGGTAAGCGCGCATTGATGATTACATTACACGGCTGCAGTCAGTCGAATGAGCAGGTGCGTGATTCCTGGGGCTGGACCGATGAAGCGGATCAGTACGGTATGGTGATCGCCGCTCCTATGGCACCGAACGGCGGGGTTCTTATTGGGTGTTGGGATTATTACGGATCGAACCACAGCGCGAGTAATCCCGGGCGTCATGACGATAATCTAATTGATTTGGCTAACAGTTTAATGGCCAATACGAGTTTAAACATTGATCCGGATCAGGTGTATATTTCTGGCTTATCGTCGGGCGGTGGTCAAACCTTTGTGATGGGGTGTTTAGCGCCTGAGATTTTTGCGGGTATTGGGATTAATGCTGGCCCTGCGTTGGGTACATCATCAGGTCAAATCGGTTCAGTACCGTTTGGCACGAGTGCAAGTTCCGTTGCCAGTATCTGTACGGGGTTCTCAAATTCGGATGGCGACTTTAATACGCAATTAACATCCGTCGTGCATGGTAATTCAGACACTCTTGTGGGCACGGCGTACGCGGCGGTTGATTCTGAAGCGATGGCGAGAGTCTATGGTGCAAGTAAAAACGCTGGGAGCAGTTCAATCAGCGGTGGCGGAACCGAAGAGACATGGAGTGATAATGAGGGCGTACGCGTTTCTAAAATCACGGTGAGCGGTTTATCGCACGCATGGCCTGCGGGTTCGGGTTCATCGGGGGGCGGCCAATATACCAATCACAGCACGATTGATTACCCTGCCTTTTTAACCCAGTTCTTGTTTGATAATAATCGTCGGGCTAACTTTAGTGGGCCTCATCCAACACCCTCGCCTACGATAACGCCTATGCCTACGACAACGCCGAATCCGACGATAACACCCACCCCAGTCGTCACGCCGACGCCATCGCCTACGCCGATATCAACACCCGTTCCTGCTTGTGAAGAGGTGTCTGCCTTTAATTACTATCATAAGGTGGGTGGTCGAGCGACGAGTTCAGGGGCGTATTTCTCACCAAATTATGTCGCGAATGGTAGTAACGACACTATGCCAGGGTCGACCTGGGGGCTGACCAATTTGTATAGTTTTGATGGCGCTTATTGGCGGGTTGGAAGCTGCCCTTAGTCATTACTCCTGATGTCTAGACGTAATGCTTTTTGATGATATTGACCCCGGTTAAAGCGGGGTTTTCTTTGTTTGGGAGAGGGAAAAGTTCCTTATATTTTTTTTCAATGGTTGTTGAATTTTTAATTCTATAGTGCGCTGCAAAATCGGATGTGTGATCCAGTCGTCACCTTTTCACCCTAAAGATATCGTAAATATCGCTTTGTTTTGTTAACCAGTACTTAACATTTTCACTTTTTGAGAAGAATTTCGAATCAATCAAGTGCTTTGTATATCTGAAAGTTATTTAAATCTCTCTTAATTACCACATAAAAAAATAATGTCAACCATCCCTTAGTATAGTGTTGGCACCTTGGTATGAGTGGTTACACTCGGCCTCGTTCAGTGAAGAACAGTCTCACAGATATCAAACATTGAGATGGTTGTGAAAAGAGTTGTACCAATCAAACAAAATAATAATGTTTGGTCTAAGAAAAATAGAGGTAGTTTGTTTTCTCTTAAGACTAAGCTCGCTTCGGAGCTCAAATATGAACTTTCTAAAAACTAGATACGGATTGCCCATCGGCATTATCGTACTTTCTCTTGTTACCGCTTTTACTTCTTTGTCGGCTACAGCGGCTGCAACACTTACTGGTTCTGGCGATGTCGTTACAGGCAACAGCTACACCGGTCCGGACGGTATTCGACGTGACTACGTTGTATACGTTCCTCAATCATATGATGGTACAACTCCCGTTCCAATGATCATGGCGTTACACGGATGCGTTATGGACAACATGGATGCGTTAAACGCATGGAACCTCGATGTGATCGCAGACCAAAATAATGTCATTTTGGTATTGCCTTACGTTGGGCAATTCCGCGAAATGCGCAGCGATGACTGTTGGGGTTACTGGTTTGATAAGCATGTTCAGGAAGGTCAAAACGGTGAGGTTGATGATATATACAATATCGCCAGAGAAGTTGAGGCGAACTATCAAATCGATCCAGATCGTCGCTTCTTAACGGGTATTTCCAGTGGTGGTGCAATGGTTGTTGCTGAAGCTATCGCGCATAATGAATACTGGGCTGCTGCGGCACCTGTGGCGGGCTTGGCTTACGGTGATGGGTCTACCTCCGTAACTGCCGATCAGTTCAATACACTTTCCTTTCACGTAAATAAAATTGAAGCTGAGCTAGATTACAACCGCGCTGTACCGATGTTGGTTGTTGCTTCTTCTAACGACACAACGGTATTGCCTCGTGCGATGGAGCTTATTCGTGATTCTCAATTGACGGTATGGGGCGATGACTTAAATGCAGACGCTTCAGAGAGCTGCACCAAAGGCGGTGTGAGCTGTACGCTCACAACTTATAACGGACCAGATGGCAGCCCGCTTGTTCGTACCATGTTATATAACGGTGGGCCTGGTCGTTCAGCGACTTATGGTCAAGGCCACTACTGGACCGGTGGGGACGACGACTTAACGGTTTGGTCTAACGATTCGAATGGTCCAAGTGCAACAGCGCAGCTTTGGGCTTTCTTTGAAGAAGTTGCAGGTGCTGGGTATAACCCCGCATGCGAAAACGATACTGCGGCACCAGCGGCACCTACAGGGCTTGCAGCGGCAGATATTCATGATGATTACGCGCGCTTATCGGTAAATGCCAATGGCGAAGCGGATATTCGAGGCTACAAGGTATACAGAGTTGGTGGGGCTGAACTCACACCGTCACCTTCTTCTTCAACAACAATTACAGTGTCCGGTCTTAGTCACTCAAGTCCTTACGATGTTTACGCAACGGCAGTGGATGAGTGTGGAAATGAATCGTCGGCTTCATCTTCTATTAGCTTCACGACAACAGCACCTGAATATATTGCGCCTAGCGAAACAGCGACCGTTGTTCAGCACTATAATGCTGGCCGATTAACGCTTGACGAGTATTTGGCGCTTGGTGCTGATGTTGGCTACAGCACATCGATCACTTTGTGGCAGTTAGAAACGGGTGGTTGGACGGATACTAATCCTAATGGCTCAAACCCAACGGATCCCACAGATCCTACCGACCCAACAGATCCAACTGACCCAGTAGACCCTGGTGCTTGGGCGACTGATAGTAGTCTTGCGGGAATGGAAGTGCATATCTATTCGCCAAACTCGACAACCAGTAATGGTAAGCGTGCGCTCATGATCTCTTTGCATGGCTGTAGCCAGCAAAATGAAGAAGTGCGCGATTCATGGGGTTGGACAGATGAAGCGGATCAATACGGAATGGTGATCGCTGCTCCGATGGCGCCAAATGGCGGTGTCCTTATCGGATGTTGGGATTATTACGATACCAATCACAGTGCGAGTAACCCCGGTCGTCACGACGATAACTTGATTGATTTGGCCAATAGCTTGATGGCGAATACCAGTCTGAATATCGACCCAGACCAAGTGTATATCTCAGGTTTATCTTCAGGTGGTGGTCAAACATTTGTGATGGGCTGTTTAGCGCCTGAAATCTTCGCAGGTATCGGTATTAATGCGGGCCCAGCGTTGGGCACTACATCGGGTCAAATCGGTTCAGTACCGTTTGGCACGAGTGCTAGCTCTGTTGCAAATATCTGTACGGGGTTCTCAAGCTCAGATAATGACTTTAATACGCAGTTAACATCAGTCGTGCATGGTAATTCCGATTCTCTAGTCGGCACTGCATACGCAGCAGTTGACTCAGAAGCGATGGCAACGGTTTACGGCGCAAATAAAGATAGCGGGTCAAACTCAATCAGCGGTGGCGGAACCGAAGAAACATGGAGTGACAATAATGGTGTTCGTGTTTCTAAAATCATGGTTAATGGTTTATCGCACGCATGGCCAGCGGGGTCTAATTCATCGGGTGGTGGTCAATATACAAACCACAGCACGATCGATTACCCAGCGTTTTTAACCCAGTTCCTATTCGACAATAACCGCCGTGCCGACTTCAGTGGTCCAGTGCCTACGCCAACGGCGACACCGGTGCCAACGGCAACGCCAGTACCGACGTCTACACCAGTACCGACTGCGACGCCAGTACCAACACCAACGGCAACGCCTGTTCCAACGCCGACCCCAACGCCGTGGCCGGCACCTTGTGATGAAGTTACTACGTTTAATTATTATCACAAGACAGCAGGTCGTGCGACAAGCTCAGGCAGCTACTTCTCGCCAAACTACGTAGCAAATGGTAGTGGTGATGCAATGGCTGGATCAACGTGGGGTTCCACCACATTGAGCAGTTCGAACGGAAGTTATTGGAGTGTGGGTGGATGCCCTTAATAGGTTTGTAATTCACGTAGGGTGAATGGTTAGAGCCCCGCTTATGCGGGGCTTTTTTTTTATTTTTTTTCCGCATATGCGGCCCTGTATCGGTCTTTATATAAATAATATGAGGTTTTTATGAAAAAAACGATTGCACTACTTTTTGCGTTTGCAATGTTATCTGGGTGCACCACTTACGATTTTTATCGGGTCTCTGATGATCAGGTTATTCCTGGCTTGGTCGCTGATAAGGCTCAGGTTATATTTTTGAGGCCGTCAGGAGGGGTAATGGGAGGCTTGCATGCCGTTATATTTGACGTCACTGATGAAAAGCAAGAAATTGTAGGCGTAGCGCCTGCGAAGTCAAAATTTGCAATGAACCTTACTCCTGGAAAGCACCGCCTGCTTTCCACTAATGGGCTTCAAGGTCATATAATGGAATTGAACGTTCTAGCGGGAAAGAGGTATTTTGTATTGGTAAGGCCGATATACGGTAATGGATTCCAACTTCGTCCTTTGAAGCCAAGTGCCGATGACGAGTTTGGACAAAATAATGCAAAATTTCCAAGCTGGGTCTCTGAGACCAAGATGGCTGTAGTTGCGGATGATATACATCAATGGCATGCCAAGTTCGCAAAAAACATTAACAAGGTTCAAGTGCGGGCTGACAAAGTATGGGATGAAAAAAACGATAGTCAGCGGTCCCAGTTGTCTTTGTCTCGTGATGATTTTGAAAAGGATTGAGTCTGATAGTGAAATTATTATAATAGGTTCGAAGGATCGATTTTTGTCGATTTTAAAAACTGATTGTATTTAAATGTTGGCGTTGTTTAAGAGGGATATATGAATATTATAAAAAAGTTAATGTATGTAGCAGTGATTGCTATGCTGGCTTCCGGGTGTGCTACAAAGATTATTGACGTAAAAGTTCCACAGTATTCACCCGTAGAGACTATTAAGGGCTACGTTAAAATTGAAGAGGTAAATGATCTTCGGAAATTTGAACGGTCACCTAGTGATCCTGCAATACCCTCTGTTGAAGGCGATTTGATTGACGATAAAGGGATTACGGATAAGGTCATCGGTCGTATGCGGCACGGTTTGTATCACAAGTCCTTGTGGAACTATACGATCAAAGGTGATGATGATATCTATGACGTGTGTCGAAAGGTTGTGACGGGTAGTCTTGCTGGGGCGGGATATGTGACGGTGGTAGAGGGTGATGCTGGTTTTGATCGCGCATTACCCATTGCAATCGATATTCTGCAATTTTGGGCTTGGATGCAGCCAAAATTTAATATTGACCTAAATTTTGATGGCGAAATCCGTATTCGCTCGATGGCTCCAGAAAAAACTTTTGATGTCAATGCAAGCGGTGCACACATGTTTAGCACCGGGTTTGCGGGCGGCGGCGCGTGGTCTAAGTTAGTGGCCGAGGGCGTGAAGGATCTAGATAAGAATCTGGTGTTGAAGCTTAAAGGTGTTCAAGACTAGTTGAGAGTAAGTGGATCTCTAGACGTTATGGTAAGAAGAAGCTCCTTGAAAAGAGCTTCTTCTTTTCCTTGTTGAGGGGGTGGTTTTTATGAGTAAGTTGTTACATTCTCATTTTTCGTTTTGATCTGTTTTTGACTCCCCTTTCAACCCCGTTATGAAAACAATACCTATTTGCTCCGTTTGGAATGATATGAGGGTCGAATTTGATTGCGATTTTACGGTTAATTACTCAGAAACGATAAAGATAAGATCCGGGTTTTGTTTAATGCACCGCTCAGTACTCAAATATTTATACATCACTTGAAAACAAATAGAAAAGGATAAACATGAGACAAGTTACAGTCGTGCTGATAGCTCTAACGTTGGCCGCATCATCGATTGCGGAGAAAAATATTTCGACAGAGGTGCTGTTAGGATATGCCGATAATACAACGGCTGCCTCATCTTCTGGTGTTTTATTTGGGGAATCATTTGCTGATAGTTTTAGTCAGTCAGATGATAGCAATTCGTATGGACTTAGGGTTTCATATAATTTTACAAACTCGTTTGCGGCTGAATTGTCGTATCATGACTATGGTGAGGCGGAATACTCTTATATTGACGACTTTGGTGACCAGATAAATGACAAAGTTAATACAGGGTCAATTAATGTGGGAATCAAAGGCTTTCTTCCTATTTCCGAATATGTTGATTTAACGTGCCGATTGGGTATGTCGAGGTGGGATCTTGAGTCAAAATCAACGGATTCTTCTATCCCGGGTGAGGTGTTTTCTTTTCAAAAAAAGGACAAAGATATATATTATTCCGTGGGCGTAGATTATGACTTTGGTGAGAATATCTTTTTTGGGTTAGAGTATTCAGTATTAAAGATGAATTGGGGTGAATCGTTTAGTGATGAGTCTTTTTCATCTAGTAGTGACATTGAGCATGAAGTAAAAAATATATCGTTATCAATTGGCATGAAGTACTAAATATGTCAATGAATCTCGCTCTCCTCTGTCGCTAGATTGTGCCAGCTCAGTCGCGGACATGTTTTTGACGCTGCTGAGTACTATAAACATAAACTAGGCCCAAAGTTTTTATTGAGATGCAATGTCGTGTTGTGCGGAAAAATGGTTTTCTGTTGTAAAAATCTCCATATATTTAGAGGCCGCTTGCCGGGAAAACGTCCTGTTTGAGTATGAGTGGTCGCGGACGGATTCCGTTTTTAGTCAATGGAGGATGCTTTCAGCAACTGCGTTATCGCGGAAATTCTGCTTTTTGACTCATATTTTCAGTGATTTTTAATGCTTTAATTTTGTTGGTCGTCTATCACTCTACGCCGGTTTCCTTTATCTGAACTGCGTAGCTATGTCTCTGTTTTCTGTAGCTTCAAAATATAACTTCCCGTTTCTCCTCCTTTGTTCATTAAAAACATGTAATCTACATTCCCACTCTTAAATTGAAAAATTATGCTTCCCACGACATTACTAGGCGCCGCTAACATTCCCAATAACGGCGGTGAGTTGAGGTTAACGCAACGTGGAGATGAGTTTTCTATTCATCTAAAAGGCGCGGGCGGCGCATTAATGACCAGTCGTGTACATAGCTCCGAGATAGCTCTGGCCGAGTTAGGTTGCGCGCATATTCAAGGCAAGGAAAGGTCTACGGTATTGGTTGGAGGCATGGGGATGGGCTTTACTTTGGCGGCAGCGCTTAACGCAACATCAAAAAGTTCTACCGTGGAGGTTGCTGAATTGGTGCCGGAAGTGGTTGAGTGGAACAAAGGCCCGTTGGGTGAGTGTGCAGGTAGGCCGCTTAACGATGGAAGGGTCGTGGTGAGGCTTGGTGATGTAGCGGCACTTTTCAAAGCAAAGCAGCCCACTTATGACGCTGTATTATTGGATGTCGATAATGGTCCTGAGAGTTTTACTCATGACGACAATAACAAGCTGTATGCGAGCAAAAGCTTACATGCTATTTACCAAACACTTAAGCCTGGTGGCGTGTTAGCGATATGGTCTGTTTGGCATGATCCAAAATTTTGTCTATTTCTGAAAAAAGCGCGCTTTAAGGTTGAATCTAAAACCGTTAGGGCGCACAAAGGTAAAGGCAGCCGTCATACGATTTATTTGGCAAAAAAATAATAAGGCGTTAAACGGTTGAAGGTGGTGGAGCGGTTCAAATGGGCACGCGCAGGGATAATTTTTGGTTATTCTTTGAACGGTATTTTTCCATCTGTAGTCACTAGGTTATATGTGAAGGAGCGTTCGTTAGGGCTGCCTTTTAGAATGCGCTGCCTCAAATCCCGATATTTTGGTGTGCAATAGAAGTCTCATATGCTCCGGCGTCTATTGCTTCAATGTTTTCTTCTTTGGTGAAAAACTACCCGTATCCACGGGGGCCTGTCCTCCTCAGGTTTCCGTCCCGCCTTTTCTTGGCTGCATATCGTCCTTAAGCCGCCCCGCCGTTGGCTTAGGGCCGGGTCTGAAATCGGTTTTTCTGGTGTTTTCGGTCGTAAAAAACCTTCAGATCCTTCGACTTACTGCCGCCATAAATGATAGTATCGGCCCCTTACCGTCGGCAACTTCAGGGTCCAAGCTCTCGAAGCCCCGAGCATATTTGTTTTGAAATCTTGGCGTTGTACGGACGATTGTTTACTCTTTTGGAGTTTCAAGTAGCCTCCTCACTATGAGGTAGACATTGACCAGCCCGAAAGCAATAACCTCGTTCATTTATTCCAAGTTTCGCTAATATTTCCATCCCTAATAATTAGGTCTTAATCAGTGTTCAGATACGCCGCCGATCGATTACCCGTAACCATTATTCTCGCTCTTAGTATTGTTGACTTCAGTTTGTATTTTTTGGTGGAAAATATCTGGATACTAGCCGCTTTCTGGGTGGTGATGATCATCCCCAAAGGAAAAATATGCGCCTGGAATCATCATCACCAACATACGCCGACTTTTAAAAATAAAGCGCTGAATCGCATCCTCGAATTTTTCTATGCCTTGCATACAGGGGTCACAACGAATCTATGGTTATTGCACCATGTGTTGGGTCATCATTTGAACTATATGGACCAAACAAAGGATGAGAGCCGCTGGCGGCGCAAGTCTGGCAAAAAGATGGGCGAAATTGAATATACCTTTAACGTGGCGTTTACAGCTTATATTCGCGGTTTTAAAGTGGGGGTTAGGCACCCGAAAATACAGAAGACGTTCATTACCTATACGCTTATTACCCTAGCCGCTGTGGCCGTTATCACCTATTTTAAACCCGTAGCAGCTTTGTTCTTGTTTATTTTGCCGATGATTAGTGGCTTACTGCTTACTGCCTGGGCAACATATGAACACCATGCCGGGCTCAGTACTGAAAATGAATTTGAGGCCTCAAGAAATAACCTTAATCGCTTCTATAACATCACCACAGGAAACTTGGGTTACCACACGGCGCACCACCACAGGCAAGGGCTGCACTGGTCTTTGTTGCCTGAATTACATGAAAAAATCAAAGATAAGATACCCGCCCATTTGATTACTTATGCGGCATTGTAGTTAGGCGCCCCTAGGGTTAATGGGGTAGGGCTACAGGGTATGGCAGCTGTTATAGGCCCTACAGATCTAAAGCGTTTGCAACGCCTCGCCCTCGCTTCGCAAGGTTTATTGCAAGCACAGCCTTATGGACGTGGCTTGGCCGGAGCACGCCAGGCAATTCAGGACTTAGGTTATGTGCAGATCGATACCATCTCGGTGGTGGAGCGGGCACATAATCATATCTTCCATTCTAGAGTGCCTAAATTTCAGCCCGATATGATCAATCAAATGTTGCTCGATGGTGACATCTTTGAGTATTGGTCGCATGCGGCAGCCTTTCTCCCTATTGCCGATTTTCGCTTTTCTCTACCCTACAAGCATGCGATTAACAGTGGGCAAATTCATTGGTACAAGGCGCCCGACAAAAAGCTTATGAGCGAGTTGTTGTCGCGTATCCGATCAGAGGGCCCGATACGATCCAGAGACCTAGAAAAAAATACAGTAAAGCGTGCGGGCTGGTGGGATTGGAAGCCAGCCAAAAAGGCGCTGGAACAGATGTATATGCAAGGTGATCTCATGGTCAGTGGCCGTGAGGGCTTCCAAAAAATCTACGATCTCACCGAGCGGGTATTGCCATCACGTGTGAACTCAACGATGCCGAGCATGGAGGCGTTTGCGGTGCATATCCTGGATCAGCAATTACGCTGCCATGGGTTTGTTTCTCTCAAAGGCTTGACCTATCAACGTCGAAATACAGCGCTGCGCAAAGCGGTGAAAACGTTGGTAAACGAAAGGCTGGTGCAGGGTGCTTTAGAGCAAGTACAATTGAGTAGCGGAGAAATTTTTATTGGCGAAACGGGGTTTCTTGAGCGCCCCATGACCCGCTTGAACGGCCATATGTTAATTCTTTCTCCGTTCGATAATTGCGTTATTCAACGTGAGCGGCTCAAGTCAGTGTTTCAATTCGACTATCAAATAGAGTGTTATGTTCCGGCAGCAAAGCGTCAGTATGGCTACTTTTGTTTACCGTTACTGTACCGAGGTGAGTTTATTGGGCGGATGGATTGTAAAGCCCATCGAAAAACACGTCATTTTGAGATTAAGTCAGTGCATTTTGAGCCGCGCCATATTGGGCTTGGGGGCTTTGATGAAGAGGCGGTGCTTCTTGCCTTTGTAAATGCGATTAAAGAATTCTGTATTTTTCAAAAATGTGAATCGGTGTCTTTGGTCAACGCTTATCCGAAACAGCTCACCCAACGTTTACGTCGTGCGCTAAAAGCGCTAGGGTGAGATCGCTATAGAGGCGGTGCGGTGAGTTGGACGCCTGGGCGAAGCGTTTTTGTAGAAGCAAGGTACGGGTAATATTCACAGGTAATCAGGTAAATAGAAGGGAGTACCTCTCCATAATGAACAACTACCGAAAATGGCTACTGGGTGAAGTTGAGCTTTGGCAAAGTCAG
This sequence comes from Agarilytica sp., assembly GCA_045430345.1. Taxonomy (GTDB): domain Bacteria; phylum Pseudomonadota; class Gammaproteobacteria; order Pseudomonadales; family Cellvibrionaceae; genus Agarilytica. The sequence goes on from JAILXT010000004.1 coordinate 74,751, forward strand.
GGCATCATCGATGCTTCTCAGGCAAATCAGATCACAGGACTTTATCCGTATCATCAAGAGACCAACTGGGGGAAAGTTATTTTCGCCGGAATAGGTGCGATTATTTTTGGCCTGGGTATTATTTTAGTCTTTGCCTATAACTGGGAGGCAATGCATCGTTTTACCAAGCTTGGCATTGTTCTTCTCTCGGTGGCAGTTGCTCACGTCATAGGGTTTCATTATTCGCGTGAACACTCTGCGCATAAACGAATAGGAGAAAGCCTGCATTTATTGGGTACGATGTTGTTTGGTGCTGGTATTTGGCTTATTGCGCAGATTTATCATATTGATGAGCACTATCCGAATGCCTTTTTAGTGTGGGCGCTGGGCGCTATGGCCATGGGCTGGGTTCTGCCTTCACTTGGGCACACGTTTCTTGCATTGGTGTTGGTGTTTCTATGGCATTGGTTTGAAACATTTGAGTTTCGCTCGGTGAACCACGGGGCGGTATGGCTGGTGTTGTTAGGTATTTTGCCTATCGCACTAATAATGCGTTCGCTAAGTGCATTGTTTTTAACATGCTGTATGTTAATTTTTTCTTACAGTATTTCGTATTCCACCGTTGCTGAGCGCAGTGACGAAACTTTGGTTTGTGTGATGCTGGTGCTTAGTGGTGTCTTCATTCTTGGATCTCATCTAGCGGTAAAATCACAGTTCCCACAGTGTCAAAATGTACTCAGGGTTGTGGGCGTTGGTGTGTTTTCCGTATTGTTATTTATCGTTACGTTTGATGAGTTTGACAGAGTGCGTTTTGAGAACGATTTATCAACGGTGAGTACGGTCACCTGGTTTTATTTTGCTTTTCCGGTTGTTGCGTTTAGCGTGGCTTTAGCGCGCATATTGATGGTTAGCAATCTTATGAGGGACAAAACAGAAACCTTAGAGTTGGTGCTAGTTGCGGCCACTGTGTATGTGGCTGTTTTGTCAGTATTTCCGGTGCTGGGGATCTACAAGGCGGTATGGGTGTTCTATAGTATTGCTTTTCTCGCTTACAGTGTGCTGCTTATTTATCGGGGCAGTCTGTATCTACGTTGGCAGTCGACCACGTTAGGTGGTTTGATGCTGTCGGCTTACACCTTTGCCCGGTTTATGGATCTATTCGATAGCTTATTAATGCGTGGCATGGCCTTTTTGGTTGTTGGCGCGATGTTGTTTGGAATCGGCATTTATTATTCCAGGCAAAAGCAGTTTGCTGAACAAGCTAGGGGTGTCGCATGATCACTAAACCGTATCTGCGTAAATTACTTGTTCTCGTTATTGTTGCACAGTTGGCCGTTTTGGCGTTTATGGCTATAAAGCGTGAAGTTATTCTCGCCTATGGTGATACCGTATATTTACGTTCGGCGCCTATTGATCCTCGCGATCCGTTCCGCGGTGATTTTGTGCGTTTAGAATATGGTATAAATCGTATATTTAAAACCCAATATCAAGGCGCTGTACCCTTTTCTGATTTAAAGCGCGGTGCTAGCGTTTTTGCGGTATTGGAACCCATGCATGACGATGTGTATGTTCCCATGCATTACACGGATACAAAGCCTGAGAGCGGGCTTTTTATTAAAGGCCGCGTGACCAGTCGACATCGTTATCGTTGGGCTGACCGAAAATATATCGATGCTAAATTTGGGATCGAACAATATTTTGTGCAGCAAGGTAAAGGCAAAGATATGGAAAAGCGCTTGGGTAGCCGTGATGGTTTACAAATACCTGCTGAAATGAAAATCGCTTTGGGTTCTGACGGTACGGGGGTTATTCAGGATTACCGCTGGAGTACCTTAGGTATTCAGCTATCGTTTAAGCGCACTACGTCAAGGGGAGCAGATGGCGGCGGTGACGTGATGAGCCCTATCGTTGAAGTGCGCTTTCAAAATGTATCGGCCGCCCCTATCAGTTTTGTCTCGTATGATAATGAGTGTTCCTTTTCATTGCGTGCAGCCAATCGCTACGAATTCAGTGAACCTTTAGATGCTGGGTGTTCACATGAACAGAAGCAATCGATAAAGCGTGTGTTGTTAGCACCTGACGCAAGTCATGTGGTGAGTATCGACTTTGCTCAACCACGTTGGCATCTACTGAATGAGCACGGTGAGCGTGTTGAAATGGCCAGTTTAGACTTATCTAGTCGCTATCGTTTGCGATATACGGCACCGCAAGCCGATACTGCTTGGCAGGGGTTTATAGATACACCTGCCTTTCGACCGTCAGGTAATATTGATTAAATTCTTTTTTGTGGCTTTTGTCTACGAGGGTTGGGCGCACTGATAGAGTTAAAAATTTGCGCTACGCCACTTGCCCAGTTGTTCGTACCCGTTTAGCGCCTTTAACTGGTTTAGATTGTTGCGCTTTTTGCCTGCGCAATAATCCCGTATCGACCATATTTTTAATCGCAATGAGTAAGCCAGCTACTAAAAATGCACCGGGAGGCAGTATTGCGACAAGGAAGCCACGGTAGTTTTGACCAAATAAATTAAGCTCCCAGCTGCGTGCGCTCTCACCAAATATCAGGTGCATGTTTGAAAATAGTGTGCCGCTGCCAATAATTTCTCGAATTGTGCCAATCGCAAGTAATACTAATAAAAACCCCAAGCCCATCATAAAGCCGTCCACGGCAGAGGGTAGTAGCTTATTTTTACACGCGAATGCGTCTGCTCTGCCGAGGATGGCGCAATTCGTTACGATGAGCGGAATAAATATGCCAAGTATTTGGTAAAGCTCATAGGTGAAGGCTTGCATCAATAATTCTGTGCACGTGGTAAAAGATGCGATGATCATGACAAACGCGGGGAGCTTTACAGCATCGCTTACGCTGTTACGAATAATCGATACCGCCACGTTAGAGCCGACAAGAACCAACATTGTGGCGAGTCCTAAACCCAGTGCGTTGACGATGGAGCCTGTAACCGCGAGCAGTGGGCACAAGCCAAGCAGCTGTACCAAGGCCGGGTTGTTTTTCCACAAGCCATTCGCGCTAATTTCTTTATATTGATTCATTGGGGCTTCTCTGTGCCGCTTATTACGGACCCTAGTATTTCATTACGATGTATATTGAAATATTCCAGCGTTTGTTTAACGCGTTTCACGACGGCGCGTGGCGTAATTGTTGCGCCGGTAAACTGATCAAATTGCCCGCCGTCTTTTTTTACTTTCCAAAGGGGGGGGGCGGGATTGTTAAGGCGTGTGCCGTTAAACCCTAGGATCCAGTCGTTTTTATTGATATCGACTTTATCGCCTAGCCCCGGAGTTTCTTTGTGGCTTAAAACACGAACACCCGCGATGCTGCCATCGGTATTGATGCCGACGATAAGTTTGATCTCACCGCTGTAGCCGTCAGGTGCTGTACTGGGAATTACGACCGCGACGGGTGCGTTGTTTTGTTTAGCGATATGAATAGCGGTGACTGTATTTAACCCGAGCGCTTTTAGGTGGTGCTCTGGGGGCTGCCAAGTATCCTCAAGCATGTCGTTGTTATGGCGGTCGGGTCGTATGATTTCTGACAAGGCTTTTTGTGCGGCTTTTTTTTCTGCTTCGGTGATTTTGTCTTTCGTGATCAAAAATGTCGCGGCTAATATGCCTGCGGTCACCAATGCAAAAGTGCCTAGAATAAAACTGTTTTTACTAATCGATTGCCCTAGCACAATATCTCCCTATGATTGATCAATGCGGCCGCTGTTGGCTTTTTTGTGGCCGTAGGTGCGGGGTAGTGTGTAGTAATCAATAAATGGTGCGGCGAAATTCATTAGCAGTACGGCGAAGGCAACGGCATCTGGGTAGTTGCCCCACATGCGGATGACGAATACGATTACGCCGATGCATGCTCCGTAAATTAATCGGCCTTTATTGCTTGTCGCAGACGATACGGGGTCGGTGACGATAAAAAATGCACCGAGCATGGTGCTGCCAGAAAACAAATGGAAGACGGGGGAGCCGCTAGTCAGTGAGCTGCCGCCATCATAAAAGAGCGCAGATAGTACGGCGAGGCTAATTAGCATGGCGACAGGGGCGTGCCATGTGAAGATTTTTTTCTGCAGTAGGTATATGCCACCGATTAAGAAACCGACGTTGACCCATTCCCATCCTAATCCAGCCCATTGCGCTGATGCGAGTGCGGGCGTTTGTGGATAAAGTTCTTCGAGCGGAAGCGACACATTTTGTTTGACGAGATCGAGCGGTGTTGCGCCGGTAACGCCGTCTAGCTCTACCAGAGGTATTCCCAGAAAGGCTTGTTTTAATCCGTCACTAAAAGAAACGATGTCGCCGATGCTTGTGACTGCGTTGACCCATTGCGTCATTTCAACCGGGAAAGATATGAGGAGTACAACGTAGGCGACCATGGCGGGGTTAAATGGGTTAAAGCCCAGGCCACCATAGAGTTGTTTGGCAACAACGATGGCAAAAAAGCAGCCTACAAGAACAAGCCACCATTGCGCGAAAGGCGGTAGCGCGATACCTATTAGTACGGCGGTGACGACCGCACTGTAATCGCCGAGATAAAAACTGATGTTACGCTTTCGAATTGCCATGCTGGCGGCTTCGAAACCGCAACAAAATAAAACGGCTAGTGCGATATTAGTGATACTGCCGAAGCCGAAAAATACCGTAAGCGCTATAATGCCTGGCAGGGTGGCGAGCGTTACGGATTTCATTATCGTTGCGGTGCGGTTAGCCGCGTGTGCGTGAGGTGAGGTCACATGTAGAAAAGCCATTATGCGGTTGCCTCACTGAGTTTCTTTTCGAGTTTTTCAACGCCTGCACGGAAAGCATCGATATGTTCACTGTTTTCGGCTTCTGCTTTTTCAAGCCGGACTTTCGCTTTTTCGAGCCGTGTCTTGAGCGATGCGATTTGTGCTTGGGCTTTTTCTTCATCGCTCATGCTAGCCATTTCGGCTGCCTTTGCTTGAGCTTTGGCAATGGCGGCGTCCGCGGCTGAAACGGTTGTCGTGTCCGGAGCTACTTCGCCGGTGGGCTGTTGCGCAATTTCGGCCAGGGCTTTTTCTGCGTCGATAAGCTTTTGTTTTAGTTTTTCTAGGCCCATCTGTAAGGCCGATGCTGTCGGGGAGTCGTTTTCAACGGCTTCCGTGTGTTTTTGTTCTGCGGTTGCGATACGTTGCTTGAGCGTTGAGATGGTTTTCTCTTGCTTCTCGGCTGGGTTGAGCGCAATTTTCGCTTTGATTACTTGATCGGCGGCGGGGGCGCTTGTTCCGTGCTCGGTGAGTTTTTTTTCCGCATCTTGCAAGTTTAGTTCGGCTTGTTTTAGGCGGGCCTCTAAGGATTCTAGTCGGGCGTTGTCGCCTTCCTCTTTCGCTGTGTTTAGCTGAGTGGTCGCCCGATCGACGCGACTCTTAGCGCTGGATACGGCACGCTCGAGTTTTTTCAGTTGAATACTGGGGTCGATCTTTTTTGTTTCAGCTTTTACTTCGGTGAGTTTGTCTGAATCTACCTTGGCTTCGCTGTCATTAGCTTTTTCTGCAAGTTTCTTCTTGGCTTCTTCGGCAGCTTTTTTCCGCGCGATACGTTTGGCTTCTTTTTCTGCGTCGGCTTTTGCTAGGCGCTCCTGCCTGAATTCGAAGCGATCTCGTGAGCGGTCAGACTTATGCTTGTCGCTTTCGAGTTTTTTAATCATGCCCTTAGAGGCGCGGTAATATTGTACAAGAGGAATATTGCTTGGACATACATAAGAGCATGCGCCGCATTCAATACAGTCAAACAGGTTGTGTGATTGGAGCTTATCTACATCTTCTGATTGTGAAAACCAAAATAATTGTTGTGGCAGCAAGCTTGCGGGGCACGCTTCTGAACACATGCCGCAGCGGATACAGGGTTGCGCTGGAACTGGTTCAGGCATTTCTTGTCGGCTAGGCACTAGGATGCAGTTGGTTGTTTTAACAACGGGAATATTATCCTGGTCCATCGCGTAGCCCATCATTGGGCCACCAATAATTAAGCGAGCACTATTTTTTTTATCACAGTGGTGTTCATTCAAAATATGATTAATAGGCGTACCCAGTAAAACATCAATATTTTGTTGTGTTTTAAGGGATTCTCCTACGACTGTTGTGACGCGGCTGATGAGCGGTTCGCCGAATGTTACGGCGCGGTATGCAGCTGCTGCCGTTGCAATATTTTGTACCACAATACCTACTGAAGCCGGTATATCTTTGGTGGGAACTTCTTTACCCGTAAGGATCTGAATAAGTTGTTTTTCACCACCGGATGGGTATTTTGTTGGGAAACTGACGATTTCTACGCGGCTGCCTTCGGCGGCTTTTTCCATTGCGGCGATGGCTTCGGGCTTATTGTCCTCTATTCCAACAATAATCTCTTCGGGTTCACCCAGAATGTAAGCGAGTAATTCTGCGCCGGCGATAATGTCATCTGCGTGTTCGCGCATTAGTACGTCATCAGCCGTGATGTAGGGTTCGCATTCGGTGCCGTTTAAAATTAAGGTGCTAATTTTTTGGTTGGCGCGTGGGCTGAGTTTTACGGCGGTGGGAAAGCCCGCACCTCCCATACCAGTGATGCCGGAATTACGAATATGTGTGACGAGTTCGCGAGGTGCTACCGTTTTATAGTCGTCGAATTTTATTTTTTCTCCCCATGTTTCTTGCCCGTCTAGCGTGATCACAATGCACTGGGCACTCATACCCGAGGCGTGGGGAATTGGCCGTGATTCTATTGCACTAACGGTGCCGGATGAGGATGCATGAATTGCGGCACTGACAAGCCCTTGGGCATCGGCAATCCGTTGACCTTTTTTAACGTGGTCCCCCACTTGAACGTTGGGAATTGCTTCTGCGCCGATGTGTTGGCCCAGGGGTAAAACAATTTCTTTTGGCAGTGCGATTGTGGCAATAGGTGTTTGGTTAGATTGCGTTTTGTTTTCGGGGGGGTGCACACCGCCTGGAATATCCCATATCTTCCTCATGCGGCATCCTCTGTATCCGGTGTGCTTGTCGCGTTATGAGGTTGTGCGACTTTATCACTGGCAATGAGTTGTACGGGCTTTGGTAAGTCCCACTTCCAACCGGCAAGGCCATCGTCTAAAGGAATCATATCAATACAATCGACGGGGCAGGGGTCCAGGCACAAATCACAGCCCGTACATTCGTCGACAATAACCGTGTGCATTTGTTTTGCCGCGCCGAGAATGGCATCTATTGGGCAGGCTTGAATACACTTGGTGCAGCCAATGCAGTCAATTTCTCGAATATAGGCGACTTTTTTAACTTCTGATTCTTCGCCATGCTCTTCATCAAGTGGTGGCGCTTCTACATCAAGCAAGTGAGCAAGGGCGTTGATGGTCGAGTGGCCGCCAGGTGGGCACTTGTTAATGGCTTCACCGTTAGCGATGGCCTGAGCGTATGGTTTACAGCCAGGAAACCCACATTGACCGCATTGGGTTTGTGGGAGCAGCTCATCGATTTGTGCGACAAGAGGATCGCCCTCTACTTTAAATTTGATCGCGGCATAACCGAGTACTGCGCCGAACACAGATGCGAGTGTGCCGAGCGCCAATAGTGCACCGATAATGGGGTGGTCGAGTAATATGCTAATCATCTATACCAACCCCGAAAAGCCCATAAAGGCTAACGACATTAGGCCAGCGGTGATCATGCCGATTGCTGCCCCCTTAAATGGCAGTGGTACATCAGCGGCGGCGAGCCGTTCACGCATGGCCGAAAATAAAACCAGTACTAAAGAGAAGCCTAAAGCCGCCCCAAATCCGTAGAGTGCTGATTCGAAAAAATTGTGCGCTTTATTGGTGTTTTGTAAGGCCACCCCAAGCACTGCACAGTTTGTGGTGATAAGGGGAAGAAACACGCCCAATACACGGTAGAGTAGCGGGCTGGTTTTTTCGATAAACATTTTGGCAAATTGCACAACGGCGGCAATAACCAAGATAAAAGAGATAGTTTTTAAATAACTTAAGCCCAGAGGCTCAAGTACCCATGCGTACACCATGTAGCTGCAGATTGACGCAAGTGTTAGGACGAATGTGGTCGCGGCGCTCATGCCAATGGCGGTTTCAATTTTATTTGAGACGCCCATAAAGGGGCACAGCCCTAAAAATTGGACTAATACAAAATTGTTCACCAGTACGGCGCTTAACAAAATAACGGCGAATTCCGTCATCGCTTTATTTATCTCTTATCTAATATATTGATTAAAAGTCTCGATGTTTAATGTGGGCGAATATCGGATGCCCATCAATAAACTACATAATACGCATGCCGGGTTGAGCGCCTTCGTTGGGCTCCAGTATGTAAATATCTTTTTTGCCTGGGCCTGCGGCGAGCACCATGCCTTCTGACATGCCAAATTTCATTTTGCGGGGCTTAAGGTTGGCGACCATTACGGTATGTTTACCGATAAGGTCTTCGGGTTTGTATGCGCTTTTGATTCCGGCAAAGACGTTGCGGGTTTCAGTGCCGAGGTCTAGGGTTAAGCGTAATAACTTGTCTGCGCCTTCGACGTGTTCAGCATTGGCAATTAAAGCAACGCGAAGATCAACTTTGGCGAAGGCGTCGAATTCAATTTCATCCGCGATGGGCTCTTTACCAATCCAAGAATCGTCTTTTACGTTCTCTTCCTGGGCGGGCATGTTTGCTTTACTGGATTCAATCATGGCGTTTACCTTTTCGCCTTCGATACGTGTCATCAAAGGTTTAAATTTATTTATGTCGTGATCACCTAAAAAGGAAACGTCTTGTGACCAGTCGAGGGTAATATTTAAAAATGTTTCTGAGGCTTTAGCGGTGACCGGCAATACTGGCTTCAAATATGTCATTAGCATACGGAAGCAGTTGATCCCCATGCTGCATATGTCGAGTACGCGCTGTTCGTTTCCTGCCTCTTTCGCTAGGCTCCATGGGGCTTGCTCGGCGATGTATTCATTGGCTGCGTCGGCAAGGGCCATTATTTCGCGCATGGCTTTGCCGTATTCTCGGGCTTCGTATAGCTCGGCAATGCGGTTATTGGCTTCAGTAAATTGCGCCCAAAGTTCTGGGTTAGCGATGTTGGATGAAAGTCGTCCGCCAGATTTTTGGATAAATTTCGCGGTACGGCTCGCAATGTTGACAACTTTTCCGACTAAGTCAGAGTTAACGCGTTGTACAAAGTCATCGGTATTTAAATCCAAATCATCCACCGACGCTGACAGTTTTGTTGCGTAGTAATAGCGAAGATATTCTGGGTTTAAGTGATCCAGATAAGTACGCGCATTAATAAATGTACCGCGCGACTTGGACATTTTTTTACCGTCGACCGTTAGGAATCCGTGCACACAGACTTTAGACGGTGTTCGGTACCCAGACTCTTTTAGCATCGCAGGCCAAAACAGCGCGTGGAAATTAACAATATCTTTGCCGATAAAGTGGTATAGCTCACAGCTAGAGTTAGGTTTCCAATATTCGTCGAAGTCTAAGTCATTGCGCTTGTCACAAAGATTTTTGAAACTGGCCATGTAGCCAACGGGTGCATCTAGCCAGACGTAAAAGAATTTGTCTTTTTCGCCGGGGATTTCAAAGCCGAAGTAGGGGGCGTCCCGTGAAATATCCCATTCTTGCAAACCGGAGTCGAGCCATTCGGCAAGTTTGTTGGCGACTTCATCTTGAAGGTGGCCGGCGCGGGTCCATTCTTTTAAGAAATCTGTAAATTCAGGCAGCTTGAAAAAGAAGTGCGTGGAATCTTTTTGTACAGGCGTTGCACCGGAAATTACTGATTTTGGGTTAATAAGGTCCATCGGAGAATATGTCGCGCTGCAATGTTCACAGTTATCGCCGTACTGGTCTTCCGTTTTACATTTTGGGCAGGTGCCCTTGATGTAACGGTCTGCTAGAAACAAGCCTTTCTCAGGATCGTAGGCTTGCACAATATTGCGCTCGGCGATTTTCCCAGACGCTTTTAACGCTTCGTAAATACCGGAAGCAATGGTTTTGTTTTCTTCCGAATGCGTCGAGTGGTAGTTGTCGAACTCAATGTGGAAGTCTTTAAAGTCCGCTTCGTGTTCGATGCGAATATTATTAATTTGTTGCTCTGGTGTAATGCCGAGCTTTTCAGCGGTCAGCATAATTGCTGTGCCGTGAGCGTCATCCGCGCAAACATAGGTACAGTTATGACCGCGCTGCTTCTGGAAGCGCACCCAAATATCGGTTTGGATCGTCTCGACCATGTGGCCAAGGTGTATCGAACCATTGGCGTATGGGAGGGCGCTCGTGACCAGGATTTTTCTATTTTGCGTCATGACGGTGGAAATGCTCTGTTTTGTTTAAGCGATATGTTTAAGGTGTTGAATGAATTTTGAGCATGTTTCGCATGCCACACCCCATTTTTCGGGCGCGAGACTATAGCATTTTTAGCCTTAACTTTCGCGTTTGAAAGGTGAGAATTTTACGTGATTTTCGCTATAGGCTACTGATTTTTGGGTGTTTTATTCATATCGGTACTTCGCTTGATCGGCGCTTCTCTTGGATTGTTCGGTTCGCGCCCCAAGATTAGGGGCTGATTCTCTCTATCACTTCAAACTCTTGCTTAACGTTTCCCGGAGCGTCGTGTAACTATGGTCGACAATATGATTGAAAAAATCCAAGCGGTTTTGGCCGGCATCAAGGTGCCAGGAACAGACTTTTTCGTCCGCGATATCTCTAAGGTTTCAGCCGGTAGTGTGGATCTGGTTTTGGGATACCCTGTTGTGCGTTGTGCCGATGATATTGTGGGTGAAATACGAAAAACACTGGAAGAAAACGGCATCGACATTCACGTAAATGTGAGCGCTTCCATACCCAGTGTTCAGCCTCAAAACGCTGCTCAGCGAGTAGAAGGGGTAAAGAATATTGTCGCGGTTGCCTCGGGTAAAGGAGGAGTGGGTAAGTCTACGACCTCGGTTAATTTGGCGTTGGCGCTGGCATATGAAGGGGCCCGGGTGGGCTTGCTCGATGCGGATATATACGGCCCAAGCTTGCCTCAGATGTTGGGTTTGGGCAGTGAGCGGCCAGAGGTTGTTGGTGGGAATGCCATTAAGCCCCTAGTTGCCCATGGAATACAGGTGGTTTCTATGGGGAGCTTGGTGACGGAAAACACGCCAATGATTTGGCGAGGCCCCATGGTTAGCGGTGCGTTAAAGCAGCTTCTTAATCAGACCTTATGGGACGATGTCGATTATTTGATTGTCGACATGCCGCCAGGTACCGGGGATATTCAACTCACTCTCAGTCAGTCAGTCCCAGTATCTTCTTCGGTTGTGGTGACGACTCCCCAAGATATTGCACTGCTCGATGCTAAGAAAGGCATTGAGATGTTTCGCAAGGTCAATATTCCGGTCGCAGGCGTCGTGGAGAATATGTCGATGCATATTTGTACAAATTGTGGGCACCATGAGGCGATATTTGGCGAAGATGGCGGTGCACAGCTGGCGCGGGAGTTTGATACGCAGCTGCTAGGGCAACTGCCATTGCAAAAGAATATTCGTGAGCAGGTCGATAGCGGGTGTCCGCCGGTGGCGAGTGACCCCGAGTCAGAAGTCAGTCAGGCCTATCGCAGTATTGCGGCGAAAATTGCGTCGGACCTCTGGGTACGTTCACGTGAAAGCACTGGTCCGGAGATTTCCTTTGTTGATGACTAAAGTCGATGGCCCAGCCCGGTTAATTACGCCGAATCATGTTGAAGGCTTAACAGGGCCTAGCGCAATCGGTTAGTATTTCGCAGCAAAAATATACCTCTATACAACGCCCTCGTGTATTGCGACGGTCTTACACCGGAAAAGACAGATTATGAGTATCAAATCAGACAATTGGATTCAGCGCATGGCCGAGCAAGAAGGCATGATTTCGCCTTATGAGGCGGGCCAGGTGCGTTACGATCAACAGGATCAGCGGCTGATTTCTTATGGTACCTCTAGCTATGGCTACGATGTGCGCTGTGCTGATGAATTTAAAATCTTTACCAATGTGCACTCGGCTGTGGTTGACCCGAAAAACTTTGATGATGATAGCTTCGTGGATATTAAAAGCGATGTTTGTATTATCCCGCCTAATTCTTTCGCCTTAGCGCGTACGGTTGAGTACTTTAAGATTCCCCGTAGCGTGCTGACGGTGTGCCTGGGCAAGTCCACTTATGCTCGTTGCGGCATTATTGTGAATGTCACGCCGCTTGAGCCCGAGTGGGAAGGCCATGTCACATTGGAGTTTTCCAATACGACACCTCTACCCGCCAAAATATATGCAAACGAAGGCGTAGCCCAAATGCTTTTCTTCGAGAGTGATGAAGTATGTAAGACCTCTTATCGTGATCGTGGTGGCAAGTACCAAGGGCAAACAGGCGTAACACTGCCTAAGACCTAAGTGAGCGAAACTTTTGATTCAACGGCAAACAAGCTTTTGAGGTTTGTTTATCCCCGGTGCGTGGTATTTACTGCCAAATATAGCCCTATAAAAATTTGCCGTTATAGGGTTTTCAAGGGGTTTGCGGTTTCCAATTCATCCTGCTTGGCGTAAGCTAGCTCGCGGGTTATTTGCATTATCTGCACAATTTTTTCGCCAGCACAAAATGTTTTATTTCGCGCCACTTTTGGGCTGGCGGAGCGGGATCTAATGTAGGCGAGAGCCGGTGTTAAGACGTCGTTGCTCGGCAAGCTTCGTTGAGATAACCATCATAAAAACATATAACTATCTAGGAAGGGCGGTCAAATGCGTTTTGAACGAGTTGTAGTATCTCGAGTTATCGGGTCAATGGTGCTTGCAGGCACCTTAGCAGTATTCTCTGGCTGCGGTTCCGCACCGGTTAAAGAGCAGTCTCTTATTAGTGTGTCCCCCGCTCAGATTGAGCAGCTTTCCAGTTACGCTGATGTATTAAGCATGTATCAGAGCGCATCTACTGCACTGCAGGGGAAAGACCCTGTCGCCTTCGCTTCTGACTTGGAGACCTTGAAAAAACTGGGAGCCAAGCTTGCAGAATTAAAGCTTCAAGACGTGAAAGCCACATTTGATGGCGCTCGTTTAGAGTCGGGTGAAGTGCCCAGCAATGTGATCAAAGCGGCTCAAGTTGATGCGAAGACGCCTCCAACACCTGCGGCGCAATGGAAACCTGTTAATGATTACCTAGCAGAAGAGCTCGCGAAAACAGATGCTTCAGTTAAAAGCCGTATTGATGAGCTTGAGACTGGAGGGCTTTCTGATCAATCTCGATTGGTGGCGATGGATGATCTATATCGATTGTCGGGTAACGAGTCGTGGTTAACACAGCGTAACGAGTTTGTGGATAAATTAATTGAAGAAATTCGCCAGGCTCGGGCCGAAGGTGTGCTGAACGCAGACTTGCAACCCAAAATTGATTTGGTTTTAGAAAATCGTGCGGATGATGCAGCGTTGAAGGAAGAGTTGGTTTCAGTAAGTGCCGAGATCTACCAAAGTGATTACTTCAAAGCATTGGGGGATGGCCTTGCAGACGCAGCGTATAAAGTCTTCGTTAAAATGTCAGAATCTAAAAACTTTGACGCGATTAAAGAAAAGCTTTCTTCTGTCAGTGAGAAAATGGTGGATTACTTTATTGCCGAGGCGGACGAGTCAGTTAAGTCGCCTGACAATTTGGCTCAGTCTTACCGCTGGTATAACCAAGCACGTGTAGTTTCGAAAACATTAGGCTTTAAAAAGAAGGCGCGCGCTGGGCACGACTTACTTGTTGAGCAGTTGAACGATAAGTTCAATGAATTTACAGAAGCGGAAACCTACACCTTGGCATACGCGTATCTTCATTACATAAAAGAATTTCGCCCTTTACATAAAGGCTTGCGTCAAAAAATGAATGAAACTGAAGAAAAGGTGCGTGGTGAGGCAATTCAGCGTTTAAGTATCACGGCGTTTGAAGGCTCTGGTGGCTATGGCGACGTGATTTCTTCAAAAGTAACACAGCATTTATTTAAGTTCGTGTCTAACGATGTTCGTATTGTTGAGCGTGAAAAGTACGAGGAAATTCAACGCGAGCGCTCGATCAGTGGCGATAAGGGCGGTCTTTCTGCGGTAAACCTCATCGTAACGGGCAGTATTCTTGAAGCGAAGGTGGACAAAACGGATCAGGAAGGTAAGAAGACTATTCGTGCTGTCATTGGTAAAGAAAACGTCACTAACGCGGCGTATATCAAGTGGTTAGAGCTTTCTGCGAAAGATCGTAAATCGATTGAAAAACCGGCAGAGACGAATACCGTTGATAAGATGGAAAATATCCCCGTTAAAGTAACGAATCATCGCAAGCTTGGTATTTTTTCAGTGAGTTATCGTTTGTTAGATGCGGCAAATGGCCGTGTTTTATTCCCTCACTCCATCACCAAAGAAGAAGAGCATAAAGGCACAAGCCGTGAAGGCGTTGAAATGGGTGATTTTAAATTACCCTTTGAATTGGCTGACTTACCTTCTGATATAAAAATATTGGATAACCTCGCGACTCAAGTCTCTCTAGAAATCGGCACGTCACTTGTTGATAAGCTAAAAGATCAAGAGAAGCGCTATTTAGCTGAAGCGGAAGACTTCAAAAAAGATGATTCATGCTCACAGCAAGCTGATCGTTTGGCTAAAGCATTTGTTATCTTGAATGCGAAAGGCTTAGAAACTAAAACAGTATTTGATGAGTATAAAGACGTTACGATTAATTGTGATGGTAGTTAATCCGCGGTCGTGATGAAAAACAAAAAGGCAGCTTAATCGCTGCCTTTTTTGTGTTTGTTAGTATGTTTTTCTATAGTGTTTAGCGTTGGGGGTGAGTTATGTTTCTCCCTGGCTAGTTAAAGCCAAACTAGCCGAGGTGATTCATGTTTTGGTAACAATTTCGTGTGTGATGACGATTTGCCACTGGATGCATTTGGTAGTGCCCCACGTTAATCATCGATAAATGTTTTAGAGCGCAGCTGCAAATTTTGATAATCCTGGGGTGTATCAAACTCCATCCAGCCGCCGTCAATGGTCGCTGCCTGTATAGATTCCCCGTTATCGATAAGGTTTTGCAAGAAATGCGTGAGATAACTTTTTTGGAATTCTGCGGCGCCCATGAATGGCGAACTGGGTTCTAGTGACTTCTTCAGTGCATCAAAGTGAGTTAGCCAGCGATCACACGCCTCGGGGCTTAATTTTAATAAACCTATAAATTCTAATTCCTGTTGTGATTTGTGTTCGGCCGTTAGTCCTTTACCGAGTCGGGTGATACGTTGTTGTTCAAGAATGATTTTTTCGGCTTCGCTCTCTGGATGGTCGGTGCGACCGATATAACTTTTCTTCCATGATTTGTCCGCAACCAATACAAATTCTCCTTGCTGCTCTGTCAGTGTTTTAACGGCGGCGTGGTTGTAAACGATGTCAGAATATGAAATTAACAGGGACTGTTGGCGATCGATCGCCTGCTCAAATACGTGACGTGCATGCATGAGAGAAAACAAGATATTGTTATTGCGGAAGTCATTATTATGCAGGTACGTCACGTCACTAAAGTTAATTTTTTCCGCTTGATAGCCGGTGATGACATAGACTTGCTCGGTATCAAAACGCCGGAGTAAATCAATATTATGGCGAAGGATCGGTTTACCTCCCAAAGGCAGCATGCATTTAGGGCATTCGTCGGTTAATGGGGCTAAGCGAGATCCTAGGCCCGCGGCGATAAATATACCGATCATGAGCGACCTTCCCGGTTAAACCATGGTTGGTTTTCCGCAACAATGCGGCCAACATAATCGCGACCAATGTGAGACAGTTCGAGCAGGCAGTCGCCGGACATGTTGCTTTGAATGCGTAGGCTTAAAAGTTGGCCGTCGTCGGCACAGTAGTCGTGTAGAACAAAAGGCTTGAGGTAGGCTGAGTCGCCCCCGGCCAAAACGTGTTCATGTTTTTGCCCCTTATGTTGCCAGCGCAACAGTACCGGATTTTCACCAATATTGTAGAGATACTGATGCAGACCAATTTGTTGGTCGCCGCAGAATGTTCGATCGGCTGCGTTTATGTTGATGCTTAGGGCTTTGCTCATCGGCACTAGCGGACTGGAGGCCAGTTGGCGGTATGTGTAGTGATAATCCTGCCCTTGTTTCGACCAGGTGGGGCTATCCGTTTTTACCACAACCTTGGTAAGTTCGTGGTCGTGGCCGAGAAGGTCACGCAGGCTGATATCCATCGCCGCAGCAATGCGGGTGAGCAGCTCATAATCTGGTTCTTGTTGTTGGCCGTTGATTAGTTTTTCTATGTCCGCCGGATGGACGCCACTCTGTTCCGCTAGGGCTGGCAGGGTTAGGCACAGGTTGTTCATATGATATTGCATGAGCGCAGCCCTTAGCTTGTGTGGTTGGCTGGCGTCCAGGCAATAGTGCATGGACAAGGGCTGAGATACGGCATTGAGTTCCTGTTGAGCATCCCCCAAAAGGTTGTTGCCGTAGGTTAACGCGAGTATGAGCCCCTGTTCGCCTGCGCTATTTGCACGCGTGGCAAAGGTGTGTGGCACAAAGGGGCTGATATACATTGAGTCCCCAGTGTTCATGACGGCCACTTGCTTTTGGCCTCGTTCATCGAGGTAATAGAAGTTCACCGGGCCAATAAAGTAGGTGAACTGATGCATAAAGTGACCGTTGTTCCACTCTACTGTCGTGTTATCAGCGTTGTTGTCTTCGACTATGTGTAATTCTTTGATCCATTCTGGCCGGAAGCTGGATACTTGGCTGCAGGCGGTATCGCGATATTCGTAGTAGTCCTTACCGTTGCGCTTCATGACGCGGCGGCTAGCCGTAGACTCGGCCGCGCTCATCACTTTTACGCCACTGGGGGCGTCGTCGTGGATAATGGCGAAATCTCGGGGGTTGACTGGCCATGCCTGGCAGAGTTTTTCTATCAGTCCAGCGTCTAGGGGTTTGGTGCCCGCTAATACATCGTCGATATCTTCGTTCGGCAGATCTAGTTCCCTGGCGGCATCTTCGGGTCGCCGTTTAAAATCATTGAGGATGCCGCGAAGAAGGCTCGCGGACCGGGAGTGGGTGTTTTGTGCCTGATTCGTCATGAATATGAACCTTCTTCTATAGCGTGTGTTGTCGGACTGTTCTCCAGCAGTGCGATGATGTTATCGGCGCTCAGTGGTCTGGGATTATTGACCAATCGTTGTTCGGATACATGAGGCAAAATGTGTGTGCGAGCCTGGGTGGGGTCAATGCCACATTGGCGAAGGCTCGTTTTTACTTTTAACCGTGTAAATATGTGCGCTAACTGCTCATCCAGCTGAGAAAAATCCCTTAGCTTTAATGCGTTACAAACCCGTTGCTGCAGAGACAAATCTAATGCTGGGGTATTAAAGGCTAAGAGTTGTCGAATCGTCATGGCCGCGGCTAGACCGTGGGGCAATTTATAAATAGAGGTGAGCGGGTAAGAAATTGCGTGAGCCGCGGTTGTGCGAGATATCTGAATGGCCTCTCCGGCTAGGCTTGCGGCTTCTAGCATGGCAAGACTATTACGGGCGTTTGGCTGTTCTATACGTGGGACAAAATTCTGCAGTATTGTGCGTAATGCCGTGAGCGCCTTGGTTTGTGATGAGACGGTTGCTCCTCTGGCCCAGAGGGATTCCAGCGCATGGCATAGACTGTCTAAGCCGGTGGTAACGGCTAACGCTTTTGGTAAGTTTTCTACGCAGCGCACGTCCAAAATTTTCGTATTCGGCAGGCAGTTTTCATGGTCGAGTGAGTGTTTCGTGTGGCCAATATAATAGGTGGCAAACTGGGTGGACTCGCTGCCTGTGCCAGAGGTGGTCGGGATACACACTAACTGTGAGCGAGGCGCAACAATGTTGGTTGGCCTTGCTTCGGTCGGGGAGAAAGACTGCGCCGCAAAGAACCGGGCCAGCTTAGCTGTATCCATCACCGAACCGCCGCCAATGGCGATGACGAGATCGGGCTGACATTGCTGCAGTGTCTGTTGAGCCCGTTCAATATCTTCTGCATTCGGATTTGCCTGGTAATCAGAAAAATAGCGCACGGCGTAGTCTTTTAAGCAATCCTCAAACGGTGCGCGATAAAGGCTGTTTTGATAAGACTGCTTGCCGCAAAAGACCATAACCGATTTCGGTGCAAGCTGGCCCAGTAGCACTTTTAAGTCATGGAGTTGGTGGTATGACTTAGGCACCTAGCCGCTCCATAAACGCGTGCTTATTTTCCAGGGGCGTTGTTGTTGGGCGCCCTAGATTGGCGCGAGAGCTTAGCCCGACTTTTACTTCGAGTAGGATGGGGCCGGCTTGCTCGGCAATTTTTATGAGGCTTTCTTGCAGTTGGCGGAGGTTTGATGCTTGCCAACAAGCGGCATAGCCAGAAGCTTTGGCAAGCGCTGGAATATCCAGCTGAGCGGCGACGGTTGGTTGTCCCCCGACGGATTCGTGGGCACCGTTATTCAATACGATGTGAATTAGATTGTGGGCACGAGAAGCGCCGATGATGGCCAGGCTACCCATGTGCATTAACAGAGAACCGTCGCCATCCAAACAAAACACGCGTTGTTTTGGCTGGCTTAATGCGACACCCAAGGCGATGCTGGAGATATGCCCCATTGAGCCGACATTGAGAAAATCAACGCAGCTTTCTTGCCCGTCTTCTTTATCTGCTTTGGCGCCACGAGCCTCGAAGACTTCGCGGGATATTTTTCCGGTCGTTGCCAACACAGTGCTATTTTTGATGGCGGCTGTATGGGAGATAATTTCTTGAATGGCCGACTCCCGAGTCAGCAGTGAAAGAGCTTCCGGAGTCGATTGAGCGCTATAGCGCTTAAAGGTGTTGTCTCGTACCAGAAGGGCACACGGTTCTGACTGTTTTTCAATACGTACACGCAGTTCAGCCACTTGTTGTTCAGCCTGGTGCGCGTCGTCCGATAAAATTTCGTAATCGATGCCCAATAATTCCAATAACGCTGGGGTAATTTCGCCTTGCTTTAGGTGTTGCGGTTCGTCTTTATGATCCGGTTCACCGCGCCAGCCGATGAGTAACAAAGCGGGAATGCTGTATACCTCGGGGTTGGTGAGCGAGGTCAAAGGGTTAACCGCGTTGCCCAAGCCAGAGTTCTGCATATAGACCACGCCAGTTTTGCCCGAGCCGAGGTGATAGCCTGCCGCCAGGGCGAGGGCGTTTCCCTCATTGGCGCATATGGTGTGTTGGTCGGTCGGCACGTGGTCCTGAATACAGGCCAGCAAGGGTTTTAGTAAGGAGTCGGGGACACCGGCGTAAAACTCAAAGCCCTGTCTAGCCAAGTTGTCGAGAAAAGATCTGGCGTCGAGCATCTACTATGCGCACTCGCTGGGAATAAGTGTAATGATCTCTTTAATCGGCATGCATATATTATCTGCCTCGTGGCTGCGTCCTGTTTGTAGAATGGTTTCTGCAACCTTTTGCATGGCGGGGTACGCCGAGCGTAGCATGTGGTTGGCGTAGATGACGATGTTCACACCGGCGTCGATAAGTTCGTGTTCGTAACAGGTAGCAAAAGAGGTGGGTACCACCACCAGTGGTATCTGCGGTAATTGCGCGCGAAAAAGTTTACAGAATTCTAGAATTTCTGAGGGGTCTTTGTGTCGCGAGTGGATCATAATACCGTCTGCACCGGCCTCCACGTAGGCAAAGGCACGCGTTAACGCATCGTCCAAGCCGCGTTGCAGAATTAAGCTTTCTACCCGCGCGATAATCATAAAGTCTTCGGTCACTTGGGCTTTTTTACCGGCGGAAATTTTGCTGGCAAACACATCTGTATCGTCCTGCTCTTGCGCTGCTGCCGTGCCAAACAAAGAATTTCGTTTTGGTCCGATTTTATCTTCGATAATAACGGCCGAAACGCCTTGGCGTTCCAGTGTGCGAACGGTAAACATAAAATGTTCGGTAAGGCCGCCATTATCGGCATCGACGATCATGGGTTTGGTGGTGACTTCCATGACTTGGTCAATCGTAGAAGCGCGGTTGGTAAAGTCCACTGATCCGGTATCTGGTTTTCCTTTGGAGGTGGAATCGGTCAGGCTGCTTTCCCACATCGCGTCAAACTCCCTGGTGCCTTGATCGGTAGAAATACTGGTGCTTTCGACGATCAAACCGGTTAACCCGTTGTGAACCTCCATGGCCCGTACAAAGTTTTTTGCGCGTAGTAAGCGCCGTAAATGAGATAAGCGCTGTGATGGTGTGGTGCCCAATTGGCGGACGCGCTCAGCTAATTCACAGGAGCTACGCTGTGAAGAATACGGTATTTCCACGAGTTCGCCTCCCCAACCTTGAAGCATTTCCATCACACTGGCGCGTTGGGAGTTTTGGTGGCCGCTCAACCAGTTATCACCATGAACAACGTAGTCGGGTTTTAATTTTGGCAATACGTCGCGGTAATGCGCACAGTCTTGTACCACCACCTGGTCGACCAGTTTTAGGTTCTCGGCCAAGAGCTTACGTTCGGCTAAGTCCAATAGGGGGAGACGCTTATAACTGGCGACGGCACTATCAGTCAGTACGCCAACCACGACGCGCCCGAGTTCGCTGGCCTTCTTGATAATATTCAGATGGCCTTCATGTAAAAAATCTGCACTCAACGCGACGTAGGCTGTTTTAATAGGCGTCTTTGTTTTTACGGAAGCGTTAATTGCAGTATGCTCAGTAGTATTTATAGAAGCGTTCATAAGGAAACCCGAAAATTTATGCATCGATAGGGCAAGCGAGTGTGAGAGGTATTCACGCCAACTTGTATTCAAATAGCGCGTATTCTTTGTATCCCGAACACAGTCCTTTGCCGAATTTTCGAGAGGCGTTTCCTTCTATACGAAAGGGTACGATCGAATAGTCGTAATTCACTTTGATAACGTCTTCAAACATCTCATGGGTGAGCGCCATTCCGACACCGACATGAACATACTCTGGCAAAACCCCCACCATCTTGGTTAAAAATGCATTCTTGTGCTGACCAGAAAGATCTGGAAAAGCGAGATAAAAACCAATCTCCTTTTTGTCTTGATTTAATGCAAATTTTAGATGTTTTGGCTCGATTAATGTTTCGTATTTTTTATACAAGTCAACAAATTCATCGTAATCAAAATGGGTAAATGCGAAGTTGTCTGAAAAGCATTTAAATAATAAGTCGTATAGCAAGCGCAATTCATTGTCATAATTTGATAAGTCGACATTGCGAGTGCTGTAGCCCATATCCAAGAAGCGCTTACGAAAACGTTGATATTTTTTTAATACGGGCGCTTTGTCCTCATTGGTGTCAGTGAAGTAATCCCGTAATTTTGAAAACCCATAGCGTTGAAAAAACTCAGGGTAATAGGGAGGGTTGTAGACATCAGAGAAAAAGGTTTTCTTGTCAAAGCCCTTGGTGACAAATCGATATTCATAGAGGGTTGCATAATTAATAGGCCCCCAAATCGTTTTAACACCCTGCTCATGCAGGTAGTTTATCGCCGAGTCTAGCAGGGCTTCGGTAACGGAATAGTCGTCGATGGACTCAAAAAACCCCACATGGCCAATCTGTTCACCCTCAATGATGAGGCGATAGTTAATGTTGGCGGTCACACGCCCCAGTATTTCTCTATTTTTATCGTAAGCAATAAAGTGCCGTGCCTGGCCGTGATCGAAGAAATGATGTTTGTTCGATAAACGATACCTGAGGTTATCTTTTCTCGGCGGGATCCAATTCTCATCACCGTGATACAGCCGCCACGGGAAATCTATAAATTCTTCCAGCAGGTTAGGGTCGGATTCGAAGGATACGATTTCGATAGAAGTATTGTGTAATTGACGATTTCGTAGTGCTTGTGCTTGCATGATTCTCCTCCTCTTTGTTATCCGTTTAGAAAATCGATAAGTAACTGGCCAAATTTTATGGGGTCTTCTAAGAAAGACCAGTGGCCTGTTTTTTTAATCTCAACGATTGATGCGTTTTCTAAATGAGCGCCTATTTGAATCTGAATATCCTTAGATGTGTTGAATATTTCAGTTTCACCATGCAGAAGAAGAACAGGGTGGTCCAGTTTCTTTAACTCAGTTAAGTCGAACCCATTTGTCATGACAGAGTTCGCTCCTGCAATCATAGTGGCATACGAGCTTGCGCTGGGTTGAAATTCTTCCGGCGGGGTTTGAGCATAAAAATATTGTGTAAAGTAATTCGCTAAGTTATTGCTCCACCACTGGTTGGCCGCGCTAGGGTCGCCTGGTGGGATTCCATTTGCCAGGATATCCACAAGAGATGAGAGGCTCGCTTTGGGTATGGGGGTAGAGATTAACAGGATTTTTTCAACGTGATTTGGGTGCTTCAGCGCGTACGCCAGCGCCATGTATGCACCAAAGGAGTGGCCGACTAAAATGATTTTGTCTTGCTTGATGACTTGGCCACGAAAATGCTCGATTTCATCGATCAGTTTCGGAAATTCGTAGTCATTCAGGTCTGGCTTTATTTGTGAATACCCCGAGCCGCGTTGGTCATAAAGAAATAGAGGGTGTGGTTGTTCGATTGCCTGCAACGCATTCTTTAAGGGCAACCCTGATAAGCCTGGTCCGCCATGTAACGCTAATATGGGGGTTTTTGGTGTGCCGGATTCTGGGCTTTGGTATACGCTTAGCCGGTAATCACCGACCTTTAAGCAACGGTAGTCACTGTCTGCGGGCCGACAATCAACATTGGCAGCTACGGAGGGCAGTAATCTGTCGGCCAATAATATAAAAGCACCAATCAATAGTAATGCAAATAAAAAGATACCTGCTTTTAGGTGAGAATACCGGATCATAATGTGACTCTTATACAATTTTTTATTGGGGACTCAGCCAGAGCCCCTTAAATTATTAATATCTATATTGTTTGTGTGTTCATCAACGCTAGGTAGAAAAGTGCTCGTCCAGACTGCGATTCTCATCCCGAATCGTGAAGTAGTATATCCACAGCATCAATCCAAAAACGAGATACACCAATGGGCCAGGAATCATTAATGATAACGCGGTAAGTTGCAGTACGTTGGCAGCATAGATGGGGTGTTTGATATATCGGTAAGGACCACTTTTGACGCGTTCCTCAGGGAGTACACCGCTAAAACAAGGCATAAAATTTCTTCCCAAATAGTGAAGGCTGGTCACGAGTAGTATGCTACCTAAAACACCGAAGACAGCGCCGATAGCGAGCAAGGGGGGGGTGATATTGCTTGGGTCAAATACCAGGGGTTGTAAAAAAATATGTGCGATCACAACAAGGTATAAGGGGGTGTTTATATATTTATGTATCCGTGTCGGCCAGGATAGCTCGTAGCTGCCTCGGCCATCAGAAACGTCTCCGTACTTGCGAGTGTGTGCGAGGTAAACCGTATAATTAAAAACAACGAAAAATAAACTTATGCTAATGGCGGTGATGATCATAGGAATCTCCCTGCGAGGACTTCGATGATAACGAGGAGGCGAAAACCAAGATCATACAATTCATTTGCCATTCGTAATCGATTGTTTTTAGATGTTGGGTTCAGTAAAAATCGTGTATAGACCATTAAGGATAATGCGCCGATGAGAATATTCGCGGCGATGAAATATTTTGAAAAATCAAAAATCACGCCCATTCCAACCAATCCGATGGTTGTTAATGCGATATAAATCATTGGGATAGCAGTGGATTTTTTTACGCCCCATTGCTTGGAATAAGTGTCGTATTCTGTTTCCTCTTCAGGCGCGCGGGTTTTTCGGGCGACTTCCCAACCTATGTAAGTCAAACTAAAAAGTAAGGCGAGTGCGAGCGCGAATCCGAATTCGAATTCTCCACCGCTAAGGTAAACATAAACCGAATAAATATATAGGTAGGTTAAGGGGAGTATTGGTTGGTGAGTAATTGTGGTCAGTAAAAAATTTGGACGGATAACCTCATCCTTAAAATAAAACCAACGTGCAGACAGTGTAAGGAATACGATCCACACTAAAAAAATGCTGGTCACCATGCCCTTGTTAAAGTTAAGGGCGGTGATGACGCCAAATAGAATGACCGCCAGTATTTGTATATCACTAAATTTAACGGCGCCAGTAATCAGCGGCCGATCGGGGTTGTATTTCTTGTCAAATTCTTCATCCTTAATTTCATCGTTAATTCTAAATATGATGGAATATAGGAATATGGACGCAATTGCGAACCAGCTTTCTAGATAAAATATTTTCTCATCACCCTTTATTTCGGCAATGAGCAAGAAGAAGCTGAGAAATACAATTATTGCAGTGATAACTGCTTTAGGCAGTGGATACATCACATTAAAGTACAGTGAAAGACGATTAAGATAGGCCACAAAGGTTCTCCGCGTGATTGTTGGTTTCTTCTTTTTCGGTAAGTGTTACTGTTCCTGATCCACCATCGACGACGATATGCATTCCGGTGGTTATTTTGTGCGTGGCGTTTTTTACGCCAACCACAGTGGGTATCCCTAGTTCCCGGCCAATAATCGCCGTATGAGAAAGCAGGCTGCCTTTTTCGACGACCAAAGCTTTCGCTCCCATAATTAAAAATACCCAGCCGGGGTCCGTATTTTCCGCGACTAATATTTTGCCGTAGATGTCTACCGTCGGGTCCGGTTCAGATAGCACGATGGCTTCAGCCTCAATT
The DNA here is from genome assembly GCA_045430345.1 of Agarilytica sp. Taxonomy (GTDB): domain Bacteria; phylum Pseudomonadota; class Gammaproteobacteria; order Pseudomonadales; family Cellvibrionaceae; genus Agarilytica. Next base: position 99,362 of record JAILXT010000004.1, read on the forward strand.
ATTCCGGGGCAGCATCCGACGCCGGACAAACCATCGGATGGCTGCGTTTCTTCATCGGTTTGATCTTGCTGAGGGATAAAGTTTTCTGACGCCAGCCCTTTCAGCCACATACGGCTTGTGGGCTTCTTGTTTTTATAGTGTTTCCATTGACGTTTCCGCTGTTCGATAATCAATTGTAACGCGTCGATATCTACCGGATTACGTTCGGCGTAGGTGAATACTTCGGTGTCAGTCAAATAAAAAATATCGTCGGGTCTTTGCAGTAATTTGTTCTGGGTCCAGGTTTTGGCAATGCGATGGAATATGTCTCGAAATACACCGTAGTAGCGAGAACGGTTTAAACGAAATTTTTCACGATTTTTAATATAGTAAGTGAGTTTATTAAGTAGGAATGGCGCTAGCCTACGGGCTATTTTATTGCCTTTTAGCAAGGCGTCTAACGAGTCCTCTGCCTGTCGTTTCAGCTCTTGTTCTCGCAGCGCTTGTTGAGAGAAGTCAGCAACATGATTAATATAGTTTTCGATTACTTTTATTAGCATTAAGGGCTGTTGACGAAAAGTGACCGTCTCAAGTTTTAATTCACCGATGGTGCGGTCACCGTATAGGTGAATATGTCGCAATAAGCACTGCTTAAAATTTGGGTAAGGCGCTAGCTTCAGTAATAATGCCTGCCAGTTATCGGCCGTTCTAATGATTTTCTCGATGCGTTTATCTTCACTGGCTAACCGGGCCATTAATTTAATGGATTTTACCGGTTTGACACTCTCTATATCAGCAACACCTGTCAATAGGCCATTGATCAGCGTCGCGGCCTTATCTCTATCAAGGCCCAGTCGAATTAGGTAATTCGTGAGTACAGATAAGTAAACGGTGAGATACGTGTCCGATACGCGTCCGAGCTGATCGATTTTAAAAATTTTGGCGAAAAAGGATCGATAAATATGTATAAGCTCTTTGATTGATGCGGATCTTTCCAGGTCTTCTTGGGTTTGATCATAGAGCGCCTTAAAATCTTTGTCGTGCCGACGCACTAAGCGACCCATAAAAATATGGCGATGTAATAATGCGGCTGCAAAACGTACTTTTTGCAAACGACGCAACCAAGAATCGTTATTGCTCACTTGTGACCGTTGGCAGCCTATGGCGTCTTCCAGGGCGGGAATAAATATGCGCGATGAAAAAGGCAGCAGGCCCATGACGCGGTACCAACTGCTGAGGTTGTAATACATGCGCCCTTCGATGCATTCCAGCATGCTGCTAAAGTCGGTTTGGTGGCGGTCTAGCAAGGCTGGTATGCCGCCATTTTCTGAAAACGCATGATAAAATAATTTATGATAGATTTTTTTTATCACGCTTTCGGTCAGGGGTAAGACCATACCGGGGTAACTTTCGGTGATATTACTATTGTCGTAAAGTGACAGCGTTCCCTTGGCAAGCGTCGTGATTGGGCGACTTTGTAATAGGTACAGTGCGCCTTCCGCATCAAAGGCCCACTCTATATCCTGGTAGTCGGGATAGATTTTCGAAAGCTTTTTGCTTAGTGCTAATAGTTCGGAAATCTGCGGCTCAGATAGCACGGATTTTGTTTGCTGTGTTGAATCAAGTTTGTCTTTTACCAAACCGCCAGTGAGTCCCGTACTGCGTCTGAAGTAGGTGTGTTTCGACGTTAACTGTTTACGCAGCTCCCCAGTTTCACGATTGCAGTAGTAGCTGTCGGTTTCAACCTGATCACTGACGATACCTTCCCCCAAGCCGTATCCAGCGACAATTACTTGTTCTTCTAATGGCCCGGCAGGGTTTGCTTGAAATAGCACGCCGGACTTCTCGCTATCGATCATTTCCTGTAATACAACCGACATGCCTAAGTCATTTAAGTCGAGCTCGTGTTGCTTCATGTAAGCCTGTACATTGAGACTGAAGACTGATTGCCAACAATGTGCGATCTTTACGGCGACTTCGGAAGCCGGTACAAATAAGTAGGTATCGAATAACCCGGCAAAAGAGAGGGCACCGGAATCTTCCATAGATGCTGATGATCGTACAGCGTAGTGGTGAATGTGATGACGCTGTAAATAGGGGGTGATAGCCTGAGATATTATTTCGATGACCTCTGCCTCGATCAAACGATCACTCAGCATAGCCAACTGCTGATCACTGAGTTGTGCTAAGTCGATGTTATCGTCGGTATGGGCGTTACAAATATTCTGAATAACCTGGTGAAACAATGCTTCCTTTACGCAGCACCACGTGGGGACAGGCAGTCCGGCAGCGCTTAATGTGTGTAGATTGTTTGCCTTTCCACCTAAATCATCATCGGTAGATCGCATATCGATATCGGTAAATATCATCTCGTTTTCAATCTTCATAATAAGCCCGTTTTAAAGCACTTCGTGCCATGTAATTACAGCGATATACGCCGTAATCAATGCACTAATGAGTTTCCAGCCGTTAAATTTGTAGCACGGACGACGAGAGATCATTAATACGCTATAAACAATCAATATCAGGGAAAGTAGTGGGTACAGAAGGGAAGATTCAATATACCAATTACCGATATAGAAACTGCCGAGGATAAACACCATCCAGAATACGGGCATACCTAAGTAGGATGGTCGGCCTGAGGCATCTTTGATGTTTCCAATTTGGTTGAAAACCGCCAGTCGTACTACCCCACATATGACAAATATCATTAATACCAGAACTTGATGCCACTGGTTATAGCCCATGAGGTATAAAATTAATGGTGGTACGGCAAGGTAATCAAACGTATCAATTGTGCTGTCAAGATACTTCCCAAATGGCCGAAGTAAAGAAAACTTTCTTGCCAGTATTCCGTCAAGCATATCGATCAGCATTGCTAAGAAGATCAATATTATTGCGTAAGCGTAATTTCCTGATAATGCGACACCTGCGGAGAGCAAGCATAGCGCTAACCCGCAGAGGGAAAGGGCGTCCACGAGATTAAGCTCAATGATAAACGTATTTTTCGGTTTGGCTATTTCTGAACTATCGTCAATATTGTTTTTGTAATAACGCATAGATTTTTGTCAACACTTTGGGAGTGTATTTTTGTGTGGATTCTACTGCTGAAAAAAACAAAGAAAATTAGCATGTTGGTTTTATCGTCATTTCTTCGATCTGTTTCACATTTACGTAAATTTTGTTAATTATTTGTTATTTTGGTGGTGGGGATTTCTATTTGTCATTCGTTTAATCTTTTAAAGGTGTGCTGTAAAAAAAAATTTATGAAAGGTGATAATTTGTACTGATGGTTATTTGAAAATGAAATAAAGAGTGTTTTTTCTTATTCTTTTAATCTTCTTTGTTTTGGCGGTGGGTGCAATTTGTTGTGTCTGTCGCTGTCTTGTTGTTCTCGTAAATAGTTAATATTTTTATTAATCGTCAAAACGCATTAGAATTGTTTTCGGATTGCGTCAGCATGCGTGCGTCTTATTGCTGAGTTAAGAGGTGGTCTTGACCTTGTTCGTTATTGTTTAATCGGTTTTTTGAAAGATAGTGTCTGTTCAGGCATCTGATTTTATTGGGGGAGGTCTGCAATGACATTTATTGTTGTATTAATCGTACTTCTGTTTTCCGTTGTGCAATCAATACTTGGCGTTGGGCTGCTGGTTTTTGGGACGCCTACACTATTATTGATGGGGTATTCTTTTAGTGAAGCACTTATTGCTTTGCTTCCTGCTTCACTCGTTATTAGCTTATTGCAAATACTTCAGGCGCCTGCAGCTATACGAGAATACAGATATAGATTGCCTCTATTTACCCTTCCGTTTGTTATTTCCGCATTAACTGCGGTTTTCCTTTTAGAATCCACTATAGACCTAAGTCTAGTCACCGGGGTTATGTTGTTGTTAACTGCGTTGACTCGCCTCTCGAAACGGCTTGAGGAGACGCTCAGAAAATTAGTTTTGGTATCCGAGCCGATATATCTTGCATTGACTGGGTTAGTTCATGGTTTGTCTAATATGGGTGGCGCCTTCCTTACGATCTTTATTAACAGTAAGTTTTCGGAAAAATTACAAATACGCAGTAACGTCGCCTATGGTTATTTGTTTTTTTCTCTTGCGCAGTTAACGACGATTTTTATACTGGATCACAGCGCTATTGCCCGGATTAATTGGGTGTTACCGATATGCTCAGCCAGTGTGTTTTTTCTCGTCAATTATTTGGCTTTCAAAACCCTCAGTGAGCCGGTTTTTCATAAGTTAGTGACGTTATTGATATCAGGTTACGGTGCGATACTCGTGGGGCAGTCTTTAATCTAAGGCTTGGTCTGTCAGAGGGGCGGGAATAAGGTTTTGGTTGGTGCTTCTAACGCTTGCAGAGGATTAACCGTAAAAGCACAGCATCTCTTCGCTCGTATTGGAAAGCGAGTGTGCGGCGGAATCGCCAGTCAATATCGGGTGTTTTGTCCGATGGGCGCTGTGAAAAAATCCGAGTTAACTGACGAGGATGAATGAAGCGGAGTAATAAGCGTATTACTTTTTACTAAGCGCCGTGATCCGTTCCTTTGCGCTTTCGTTGTATGGGTCGATCTCCAGTACTTTCTTGTAGTTTTCCATCGCGTTCTCACCCACGGGCGAAGAAATTTTTCCCTCCTGCTCGTAGATTTTTGCGTTTTCCAGTAAGCCTGCGATTTGGACCTGCTTAAGTGTTGAGATAGGGCTCTTTTGATTCCGTTTCGCGGCGTTCAGTTTAATTTGTAGGCTAGCTGTGTCAGCTTGGTTATCAATATCATTGGCATTGTCTAAGTGCTGTTGGGCAAGGCCAAAGTTTTTATTTTGAATGGCTTTTTTTGCTAATGAGATATATTTTTTCGCGACTCTAGTTTTGCCTTCAATTGCCTGAGGGTGGCCGGGAGATAATATTAGTACCAGCTCATATTTACTCAGCGCGTTACTTTCGCCCGTACGCAAGCGGTTGTTTTGAATGTCGTTATGAGCCGCTAACAACAGTGCGGTAATCTCTTCTGCATTTACCGGGGCCAAAGGCGCGGGGGCTGATGATTTTTGCGGCGAGTTGGATGTGAACGCAAAAATAAACCCAACTACTATTATTAGGGTCGCGATGCCGCCGAGGATGGCTTTATTGGTAAAAGGACTTTCGCGAAGTTGCGTAATTTTAGTTGTGTTGTTTTCTGCGTTGTCTGGGGTGGCGGTGTTGTCAGTACTCGGTCTTTCACTTGGTGTTGGGCGTTGTATTTGTTCATTCTCGGGCTTTACTAAGGTCGGGTCGCTGGCAATATTGCGACTTTCGGATTTGGGCATTACCTTGGTTTCAACACTCGCCTGCGAATCATTTCCGCTTTGGATGAGTGTCTCATCGTCTTCGAGATTAAAACCACCTGAGGGCATTACTGCCGTTTCGTCATTGGGTATTTCGATTGGGTGAGCTTTCTCGATTCTTTCTAGTTCTTTAACGACATCTTTGCCGCAGGGAATTCGGTCTTCTACTGTTTTGGCGAGCATATGTTCGAGCAATTGCTGGAACTGAGATAGATGGGGGGGAAGTAGTGGTACAGGCTCGTTAAAGTGTTGGTATGCCGTTGATACAAGGTCCGCGCCGTGGAAGGGGACGCGGTTGCAAAGTAGCTGATAGAACATAATGCCGAGGCTATATAGGTCGCCTTGTGGGCTGGGGGCTGCGCCGCGAATTTGTTCGGGGCTCATATATTTTGGGGTGCCGACAATGAGTCCGGTTTGGGTCAGGTTTATATCGGCATTGGTTTCTTTGGCAATACCAAAGTCTGTTAAGACCGCGGCTTCATCTTCGCGGAACATGACGTTGTCAGGTTTTAAATCCCGGTGAATAATGTGTTTGCGATGAGCAAAATCCAATGCTGACGCGATTTGCTTAATAATCGAAACCGCTTCTTGTGCCGATAGCCCCGCCTTAAGGCGTTTTTGAAGATCGCCGCCAGAGAGAAACTCCATCGCGATGTAGTAATTATTTTTTACTTCGCCGACGTCGTACACCTGAACAATATGGCTATGGTTTAATTTCGCAACAATGAGCGATTCCATGACAAAGCGTTGGCAGAAGGCGTCGTCTTCGCTTAAATCTGGTTTAAGTATTTTTAGCGCTACATTGCGATCGAAACTATGTTGCCGGGCACGATAAACGGACGCCATGCCGCCGCGGCCGATCGGTTCGATAATGTCATAGCCAGGGATTTCTAATTCTAGATTTGAAGACACGACGATGGTTTTCCCCAAGGTATATCGTCGTTAATCAGCGGTAGTTTGTTTTTTTTGATTAACGACTAAAATTTTCTGGCGGTTGCGGTTTAGCGAAATAGAACCCTTGGTAGTACTCAAAGTTCATGGTTTCACACACGCGGTATTCGCCCTCACTGCTGACACACTCGGCTAATGTTTCGATCGAGAGGTCAGTAGCCATTTCTTTGAGGTGGCGTAGTAGGCTGATGCGGGATTCGTCGCCTTCGTCAATACGGTCGATAAGCGCACGATCGTATTTGATGAGGTCGGGTTTGGCTTCCACCATCTCCATAAAGCGCGACTGTCCGACACCAAAATCATCGAACGCCAACTTCATCGACAGTGTATCAAGTTTCTGTTTAATTGAACGTAATAAATCACTATTCCCGGTCACTGACTGTTCGTGAATTTCCAGGGTGATCGGCGCATGGGGAAAGCGTTTGCGGAGCGCTGATAGGCTATCGAGTAAGCGCTCAGGGGTTTTCATTTCCGTAGGGTGAGTGTTTACTAGCAAGTCGCCTTTTAGGCCGTGTGCAACGGCTGTTTCAACGCCTTTGTTGCGCATGACCTCTGAGAGTTGTACTTCTAACTCAAAACTTTCTGCGATTCTGAATAGGTCTAATGGGCTGTTCGGTAGGTCTGGGCTTGCCCCGCGGCCTAGGACTTCGTAGCCAACGGTAGAGAGTTCGGGGGCTTTGATAATTGGCTGAAACACCATAGCGACGGCACGATCGGCGATCAATTGTTCCAGCTCACGGACACCGGAAGGAAACTTTTCGCTCAGGAGGTCGGTGGAAATAAATTTGGTTTCGCCGCTGTTGTCCTCTTCTTCGACGTCGTTCATGCTTTTTGAGTGAAGCGTGTCGATCAGGCGAATTTCTGCGGTCCCCAAGTGAACGACATCACCATGGAATACTTCGACGGGGTCGGTAATGGGCTTTCGATTGACGAAAGTGCCGTTTCGACTCTCCATATCTTCCAGCCATAGCTGGTTATCACGCATGGATATTTTTGCGTGATTGCGTGACACCGAGGGCGCGCTCACCACGCATGGGAGCGTTTCATCTCTTCCCAATATCACCGGGAAGTCATGCATCGGCTGCTGTGTCTTGTTGCTTTCGCTTTGAAAGAAGCCTTCCAAATACCACCGTATCATGGAGTCTTATCCATCCAGAGATCAATAGGGTCTAAAGTCGAATGACTGATATTTAGTATCGGTGCTATATGCGGGAAATGCCAGTGATTGGCCGCATTTCGTTCTGGGAAAGAGGTCGGTGTCGTTTTGAGCGTCGTGAAGGCGGCTACCCCTTTGATATGGGCAGCCGGGGCAGTGTTGAGGGTCAGGAAGTCTGGTGTAGATTAATCTAGCAGTGATTCAGATAGGCGGTACTGCTCCGCTAATCCAGAGGCATCGCTGACAGTGTCCGTTAGTTTGCGGAGCAGGCCGTCATTAATATCGTAAATCCAGCCATGAATGGCGACATCTTGGCCTTGGAACCACGCTTTTTGGACGGCGGGGATATGGCTTACATTAGCCACTTGCTGAATAACGTTGAGTTCGCACAGGCGCCGTCTTCTTGCATCGTTGTCTTCCAGTGCCTCTATCTCGTCGCGTTTGTTGTAATAGAGATCGCGAATGTTGCGGATCCAGTGGTCGGCTAAGCCATAGGTTTGGCTTTCCAGGGCCGCGTTTACGCCGCCACAGCCATAATGGCCACAGACGATGATGTGCTTCACTTTAAGTACGCGAACGGCGTAGTAGATGACGGAAAGGCAATTCAGGTCTGTGTGCACGACACAGTTTGCGATATTGCGGTGAACAAATAGCTCGCCGGGTAACATGCCGACAATCTCATTCGCAGGAACACGACTATCGGCACAGCCAATCCATAGGTATTCAGGTGTTTGTTGTTTGGCTAAACGCGCAAAGAAGTCAGGGTCTTCTTTTTTGATGTTTTCTGCCCACCTTTCATTGTTTTCAAATAGCTGTGTCAGTTGGTTCATGCTGCCCTCAACAAAAAAATAGTCGGGCAGGAGTATATCCTGGGAAACGGGAAACGGGAAACGGGAAACGGGAAACGGGAAACGGGAAACGGGAAACGGGAAACGGGAAACGGGAATGGTATGATGTCGGCGATATGACTATGTAATGAGAAGGCTGGCATGAAAACCTTTTACTGGCACGATTACGAGACCTGGGGGGCAACGCCGTCGGTTGATCGTGCAAGCCAATTCGCTGGTGTCCGCACCGATGAAAACTTAAACATCGTGAGCGAGCCTTTGGTGATCTATTGCAAACCACCGGAAGATATTTGGCCTCAGCCAGAGGCGTGCTTGATTACTGGCATTTTGCCTCAGGTTGCCCGCGATCAAGGCCTCACAGAAGCTGAGTTCATTGCCAAAATTCATGAAGAGTTGGCCGTGCCACAGACCTGCGGTGTGGGCTATAACTCGCTGCGTTTTGACGATGAAGTTACGCGCTATACCTTGTATCGAAATTTTTACGATCCCTACGAGCGGGAGTGGAAAAATGGCAATTCCCGCTGGGATATTATTGATATGGTCCGCCTTGTTTATGCTCTGCGCCCAGAAGGCATTGAGTGGCCGCAGGTTGACGGCAAACCGAGCTTTAAGCTGGAGAACTTGACCGCCGCGAATGGTATTTCACACCAGTCTGCTCATGATGCATATTCGGACGTGGAAGCGACCATTAATCTCGCTAAACTCATCAAGACGAAAAAGCCCGCGCTATATGATTACGTTGTGAAGAATCGCTCAAAGCAGGCGGTAAGCGCGATGATTGATCTAAAAGCTTGCAAGCCACTGTTACATATCTCCTCACGATTTCCCTCATCCCGTGGCTGTGCCGGGTTGATAGCACCGCTGGCGATGCATCCAACGAATAAAAACGCGGTGATTGTCTACGACCTATCGGTAGACCCGTCTCCCATGGCGCAATTAAGCGCGGAAGACATTCGAGCGCGTGTATTTACCCGTGATGAAGACTTGCCGGAAGGTCAGTACCGCTTGCCGATTAAGCTGGTTCATATCAATAAGTGCCCAGTGTTGGCGACCACGAAGCTGCTTGATGCTGCAGCGGCTCAACGCTTGGGGATTGATAAGGCGCAATGCGACGTTCATTGGGGTTTTTTACGAGCGATGAATATCGGGCGCCGGTTACAAGATATGTATGCCTTGGATAGCTTTACTCCGTCTGAGGATCCTGAATCCCAGTTATATAACGGTTTCATCGGGAATGAAGATAAGCGTTTAATGGCCGAGTTACGTCGGACCACGAGCGATGAGATAGCGACGGCGAATTTTGTTTTTGATGATCCGAGATTGAATGGCATGATCGGGCGGTATAAAGCTCGGAACTTTCCCTTTGCGTTGTCTCCTCAGGAGCAGGCGGAATGGCATGAATACGTGGCAGACCGCTTAACGAAGGGTGGCGATAACATCTTGAGCTACGATCAGCTTAGGTCAAGCCTTGATGCGCTGACTCAGGATCATCATCAGAACCCTGAAAAGCTAGAGATATTGGCGCAGTTAGGCCGTTATGCTCATGAGCACTTAGCAAAATTTTCACCTTTGCCCGAAGAATCCGCTTTATAGTAAAAAGCGACGCGCATAAAATACGCCGGCAATTGAGAGCCATACATAGCAGTCATATTGAATTGAGGTATTTTGAGTGAAATTTGCGGGCGCACACATCCTATCGGTAGAGCAGTTTGAGCGAGCCGACATTGAACGAATTTTTACCGTGGCCGATCATATGACGCCTTACGCGTCTCGGCAGAAGGTAACCCGTGTGCTTGAAGGTGCGATCCTTGGCAATATGTTCTTTGAGCCTTCTACGCGTACACGTGTGAGCTTCGGTTGTGCCTTTAACTTGCTTGGTGGCGAGGTGAGGGAAACAACAGGCTTTAAGAGTTCTGCGATCGCTAAGGGTGAGTCGCTATACGATACTGCCCGCGTATTGTCGGGCTATAGCGATGTGATTTGTATGCGGCATCCAGAGTCTGGATCGGTTGCTGAGTTTTCTGAAGCGAGCCGCGTACCGGTGATTAATGGTGGTGATGGCTCGAACGAGCACCCTAGCCAAGCCTTACTCGACTTATACACGATTCAAAAAGAGCTAAAAGACAAAGGCCGCAGTCTTGATGGCTTGAGAATCGCAATGATTGGCGACCTCAAGTTTGGCCGTACTGTGCATTCTTTGGTGCGTTTACTGAGCCTTTTCAAAGACTTACATGTCGTATTGGTGTCTCCGAAAGAATTGGCGATGCCTGAGCAGTATATGGAACCGTTGAAGGCCGCAGGTCATAAGGTGTCTGTGTCCAATGATTTGGTCAATAGTATTGGTCATGTTGATATTGTTTACTCGACACGCATTCAAGAAGAGCGTTTTGCATCGAAAGAAGAGGCGGACGTGTATCGTGGTCGTTTCCGTTTAAATCAGGCGATATATACCAAATTTTGTGAGCCGAATACGGTGATTATGCACCCGCTTCCCAGAGACTCTCGATCAGAAGCGAATGAACTCGATAGCGATTTGAATCAAAATCCTAACCTCGCTATTTTCCGGCAAGCCGATAATGGTCTGTTGGTGCGAATGGCGTTGTTCGCGCTGATTCTCGATGTAGTGGATCAGGTAGATCAAACGGCTCGCCCGGTGAATTGGTTCCATCGTCGCGATGTATAGTGCAAGTCTCTGACCCTCAGGGCGCCCATCGGTATTTATGCGTGTTGGCGCTTAATGGTTTGTTTCTACTCAAGTTTTTTCTCTTTCACTGTTTTAATCGCTGAAACCTCACCAGTCTTGTGCATCTATAAAAAGCACATCTGAAGCTCCTGGAAAAATTGGTAGCGGGATTTTTCTTGATCGCGAGTCTATTTTTGTTTGTTGCTCATGTGGAGGTAGCGCCCAAAGACGCGATCGGGGGCGCTGAGTCGAGGTAGTTAAACGGTTGAAATATCGAGGTCAGTGTTCATTCTAACCTTTTACTGCCTGCGCTTATCAACGCGCTTGCAAAATCCCTATAGCAAGAATTGATTGACCGTCGCGATTAATCGATCTCGGTCGAGCGGTTTTGTTAGGCAGCCGTTAGCATGGATCTCTTTGCCAAAGCGTTTTAATTCTTCATGATTAGATGCGGAAATTAACACGACGGGGATCGCTTTGGTTTTCGTGTTTTCTTTTAGCGCAAGGCACAGCTCTTGGTGTTTTTCACCGGGCTGAACATCTAGCAAGATTAAGTCGGGATAGTACTCCTCTGCCAGCGCGATACACTCGTTATCGTGTATTGAGGTAATTACGGTACAGTGCCCTTGAAGGTTCTTGCTCATCATCTCGAGGTTTTCTTCCATCCGATCAATGATGAGGACTTTACTCTGAGGGTTGTACTCTCTTACGGTCGAGCAATTACGGCCATTGGATTTCGATTCGTAGAGGGCCTGGTCTGCACGGGTGACCTGGAAATCCATATCCGTGCCTGTGGTGTAGTTTACGACGGTTGCGCCGATACTTACCGTGACGACTTTACTGCAGGACGAGTCTCTATGCTTAATATTGAGTTTTTCAATACTGCTGCGAATAAGTTCGCACATATGGATCGCACCTTGTTCCGGTGTATCCGGTAGTAAGGCAATAAACTCTTCTCCACCATAGCGTGCGACCAAATCGGCAGAACGGTTTAGGCAACGTGCGAGCATGCCCGAGACTTGCCGAATGCATTCGTCACCTTCGGGGTGACCGTAAAGATCGTTATAGAGTTTAAAGTGATCAATATCCAACAATAGAATGGTGAGGGGCGTTTTATTTCGCGTCGAATTGTCCCAGAGTTCTGTGGCTTTTTCTTCAAAGGTGCGGCGGTTGTATAGCTGTGTGAGGCCATCCCTTTGGCTCAATATGGTCAGCTCTTGGTTGAGCTTCGCCAGCTCATCACGCATTTCTGTAATCCGCTCCATTGCGCGGATCTTAGCGTTTAGAATGGTTTCGTTTACGGGCTTGATTAAATAATCATCGCCACCTGCTGCAATCCCTTCTTCGAGGCTTTTGGCTTCGCTTTTTCCTGTGACGAAGATAATCGGTATCCAGTGATCTCCTAACCATTCCCGAATAAGCCGTGTGGTTTCGAAGCCATCTAAGCCGGGCATCTCGACATCCATTACGACCATGTCTACAGGCGTTGTATCGAGTATTTGTAAGGCTTGTTCACCGCTCTCGGCTACCAGTGTTTCGTGGCCAGCACTCTCAATGTACATACACATTGCGTAGCGGATGGTCGCACTGTCTTCGACGAGAAGAATCTTCATTCGATATAAGGCTTATTTATAGTCATTGTTATAGAGTCTGATATCCGGAGCCCCGGATTCGCGTAAGGCCTCACTAAGTCTAACATATGCCCGAGACTTCGCCCGTGGCAAGCGTCAAAAACCGGCGTGAAGGCTAAAGAGTTGGGTGTTTGTAGGATATGTGCTCATTGGCAGGTGCTCAGCCAATTTACAGCAGGTATAATCGCGCGCTTGGTTCAAGGGTGACTCGGTTATGCGTGTTGCCCTTATTGGGGATTTTTAAGTAAGAGAGCACTTAGTGGCAAATATGTCCGATTTCGATGCAATTAGACCGTATAACGATAGCGAAGTAAGACCTGTAGTGGATCGTTTGCTTGGGGATCCAGAATTCCTAGACAGCATAACGAAATTCAAGCTGCCCAATTTTGGCCGTTATCTCGCGCCGCTACTTCGTCCGCTTGTGAAAGGGCGCTTGAGGAAGGAACTGGCTGCAGTCAATGCCGTTCATGATTTTCAGGCGCTCATCGAAAGTTACTTGAAAAATATGCTTGAAACGACCGTCGATACGCTGACGATTTCGGGTTTAGAGCATCTTGATAAAACACGCGCGCACGTATTTGTGAGTAACCACCGTGATATTGCGATGGACCCGGCATTTGTAAACTGGACGTTGTATCAAAACGAGTTCACGACACTTCGTATTGCCATTGGGGACAACCTGCTTACTAAGCCTTTCGCTTCTGAGTTAATGCGCCTCAATAAGTGTTTTATCGTGAATCGATCGGCCAAGGCCCCCCGCGAAAAACTAAAAGCAGCGAAATTACTTTCTGGTTATATCCATCACTCCGTTGCGAATGACAATGAGAATGTGTGGATTGCTCAGCGTGAAGGACGTGCTAAGGATGGTATCGACGTAACGAACCCCGCGATTATTAGCATGTTAATGTTAAACAAAGGGAAAAAACGAAGCGTTCAGGAATATTTGGGCGAGTTAGAAATCGTCCCTGTGAGTATTTCATACGAATATGATCCATGTGACTTCGCCAAAGCGCGGGAAATGGTTAAGAAAGATGTGGACGGGGAATACCAAAAAGGTCAGCACGAAGATGTGCAAAGTATTGCGAAAGGGATTGTGGGGTATAAGGGCAATGTTCACGTCGCGTTTGGGCGTCCAATGGGTGTGGGTTTAGACAGTAACGACAGTATTACGGAACTGCTCGATTCTCAGATCCGTGAAAATTATGTCTTACATCCGACGAACTGTTTTGCATATGAAATGCTAGAGCAATCGTCCCCTCGCGTGAAAGTAGGCAGTGAAGGTAAGCTGTTTAGTGAGCTATCGTTAGATAGTGAGCGTGAAAAATTCAAGCAACATATCGAGTCATGTAAAGGTAAATATCGTGAGACCTGCTTAAAGGGCTACGCGAATCCTGTATATCAAAAATTGGCAACATCAGAAGTAAACGACTCAACATCTGAAACATAAGCCTACGATATTCTATGTAAAGCCAGGGGCTTATGCTAAATAACGATACAAAACAAACGATTCAAAAAGCCTACAGTCATTTTCTTGAGTCGAAATCGCTTAAGCCCCGTTACGGTCAAAAACTCATGATTGCCGAAATCGCGAAAACGATTGGTAATATTGCGTTAGACGAAGAAGATACCCGCGCATCAGATTCTCATATCTGTGTCATCGAAGCTGGTACCGGTACGGGAAAAACCGTTGCCTACTTGCTGGCAACACTCCCTGTTGCAAAAGCCCTGAATAAACGTGTTGTGCTTGCTACTGCAACAATTGCGCTACAAGAGCAGGTCGTACTTAAAGATGTGCCTGATGTGTTGCTGCACAGCGGATTGAAGTTTGATTACTGCTTGGCAAAGGGGCGTGGGCGTTATTTGTGCCTTGCCAAGTTAGATAGAATTCTTTGCACCGATGATGGTTCTGATTTAATTCCCGTGTATGAAGACGAATCATCCGTGATCGATGAACAGGACGTGAGCTTATATAAAAATATGATGAGCCAATTGACTGAAAACCGTTGGGATGGTGATCGGGATGATTGGGAGGAAGAAATTTCTCCTTCTGCGTGGCAGCGTGTGACGACGGATTACCGACAATGCACGGGCCGAAAGTGCTCACACATTCGCAACTGCGCGTTTTTTAAAGCGCGGGACGCACTAAGTGAAACGGATTTAGTGGTGGCGAATCATGACCTTGTGCTCGCCGATCTCGCCCTAGGCGGAGGGGCAATATTACCGGCACCGGAAGAAACGATTTATATTTTTGATGAAGGTCACCACCTTCCTGACAAAGCCCTGAACCACTTTGCGCATCACGTACGTTATAAAAGTACCATTCGTTGGTTAGGGCAAAGTGAGGGGCAGTGGCCCAATTTATTAGCGACGGTGGAAGATGCGACGTATTTTTCAGAATTGGCGCGACCACTGGAAAGCCAACTAAAAGCAGTTCGCACCGTTCATGAAGAGCATTTACATGTATTGCAGCAGCTCACCGCCTATGTGGATCGGTCTCAACCTTCGCCACGTCTTCGCTTCGAAAATGGTGTCGCGCCAGAGGCTTTAGAAGCTGTTGCACAAAAACTAGCGAGCGTCTTTAACGATTTAAGCCGTGTACTGAGCAAACTGTATAACGAACTTGAGACCCTTATTGACGAAGAGTATCCGGTTGTTCCAAAAGTAGATCTCGAAAACCTCTACCCAGTACTCGGAAGTTGGCTGGCTCGTTCCGAGGCAACAGAAGCGTTATGGTCACATTATGTCGATACTAAAATGGATGAGAGTTGGCCGTTCGCGCGCTGGATAACCCTCGCTGAATTTAACGATATTGTTGATTTTGAATTGGTTGCTAGCCCAATATTGGCGGCAAAGACATTGGCGAAGGGCTTGTGGTCTCGCTGTTTTGGCGCCGTGGTAACCTCCGCAACGCTCACTGCGTTGAACTCTTTCGACCGCTTTAAATATCGTGCAGGGACGTACGACGACAGCAATTATGCTTGTGTGCCCAGTCCCTTTAATTTTCAAGACAACGGTAAGCTGGTTATCCCTGCCGATGCGGTGGAAGCCAACGATGCTATGCGTCATACCGAAAGTATTATAGAGCTCTTGCCCGATATTTTAGAAAACGAATTGGGCAGCCTCGTACTGTTTTCTTCGCGCAGGCAAATGCAGGAAGTTCATGATGAACTGCCCCCCGAGGTGCAAGATATTATTCTTATGCAAGGGGTCGAGAGTAAGCAGGCCTTGGTTCGCCAACATAAAAAACGCGTTGATAACGAAAAGCGCAGTATTATTTTTGGCTTGGCCAGTTTCGCGGAAGGGGTAGATCTTCCTGGCGACTACTGTACGCATGTGGTCATTGCCAAAATTCCTTTTTCAGTCCCGGATGACCCTTTGGAAGCCGCGCTCGCGGAATGGATAGAAGCCAAAGGCGGCAATGCTTTTATGCAAGTGAGTGTGCCGGATGCATCGATGCGATTGATTCAGTCTTGCGGCAGATTACTGCGTACAGAAAGTGATATCGGTACGATTACCATTATGGATCGGCGTTTGGTCAGTAAGCGTTATGGGAAGTCATTGTTAAATTCATTGCCGGCATTTAGACAAGAGATTAGATGATGCGAAGTGGCATCGCGTTGATCACCGATTGAGTTTGGTCCCCCGCAGTTCAGTTTTTTAGAATGGGTGTCATATGATTTTTTGTCGCCCCTTCTGTCACGTACATCTCTAACCCCCTCCCTTTTTTCAAACTTGTTATATCTCGGTTAGTTTTAATCGAGTTTGGTCTCGATACAGATTGTTTATAATAATATGGTGGTGTTGTATAGGTTTTGTTGAAACCGAAATACAACATGATTTTTATAAATGTGACGGATGTCTCGACTGGTTAAGCTGGATTGTGGGGGGTATGATCCAAAACGACATGAGATATTGGTTTTAATGGAGTCAAATTTTTTACTAAAGTTGTCGTTTTAATTATTTTAATTTTTCCCGTGTTTCGATATGTTTTAATTTCTGTCGTCATAAGTCATCTTAAGTAAGGTGTCACAAAATATTATAAATATAAAGCATTAATGATTGTCGTGACGTTTTAATTATAAATTGTAATAGCGTTGCTCACGCAAGAAACTATTTTCTTGTATGGAGTGATAAATACTTGCAGAAATTCAACGGTTGTTGATATTTTCTCTCCGCGCTCAAGGGCATAAATTTTTATGCGGTTGAGCGCGAAAGGATAGGCGTAGCGAGTTGGTAGGATTGCCAGATAATAATAATCCTTGCACGCAAACAAAAACCTAAGAGTAGCGTATTCACGTGTTCTATGCGCTTAAATCATTGCAGGGGTTTCCCTGGCAATGGATATTCAATCCTGAGAGAAATTTACAATGAATAATAATAAATTTATAAAATCATTCGCGTTTTTTACATCAATATTGTGTACGACGATAGTGGCATCGACGGCAACTGCAGGCAGTTGGCGATCCGAAGCGACTATTGGAGGTAAACTAAAAACCCATGTTTATGTGCCGACTACTTCACCTCAGCTAAATAATAAGCGGGCTTTAATGGTAAGTTTGCATGGCTGTGGTCAAACTCATAGTGATTTTAAACAAGGGGCTAATTGGCGAAGTACTGCCGATTCTTATGGCATGGTTGTCGCACTTCCCAAGTCATCTAATGAGGGCTCTTACGGTTGGTTGGGTTGCTGGAATTTTCATGTAGGGATGAGCGCTTCACGTACGAGGACCGATGCAAAATATTTAATCAACATGGTCAATGCATTGCTGTCGGATACATCCCTGAATATCGATCCTAAGCAAGTGTATATTACGGGTTTGTCCTCGGGTGCGGGTATGACGAATCAGATGGCGTGTCTTGCGCCAGATATTTTTGCCGGCGCCGGCGTTAATGCGGGTCCTGCCCCTGGTTCAAGAGGAAGTGATTTGAGACGACCCGGAATTTCTGCCACTAAAGGCCGCAGCAACTGTAATACTTTGGCGGGTTCTCGTAAAAATAAGTTGTACACGCAAGTGTATAATAATGTTCATGGGACAAGAGATACTTCTGTAGGCCCAGCTCACGCACAGCGCAACACTGAAATTTTTGATCTCGTTTACGAGCAAGATGGTTCAAATATTTCAGTATGTAGTACAAGTACCTTATCCGGTGGCGGAGACGTAACCACTTTGTGTGACGGTCTTGGTCCTCGTATCTCTAAAGTAATGGTAAACGGTATGAAGCACGCCTGGCCTGCAGGACCTGGTAGTTCAGGTGGTGGTAGTTATATCGACCATACACATATTAACTATCCTGCGTATATCACTGACTTTTTCTTTGATAATAATCGCCGTTTGTAATAGCCGCATCACAAATTTGTTATGAGTTCGATTGTTTTATCTAATGGTCACGTTACGCGTGGCCATTTCTTATGTGAGTTATTTTTGTAATTTACAATAGGGGGAGAGGGCGGTTTATCTTGTGGTCGAGACTAATCCTCTGTAAGGAAAAGTTTTATGATAAGAACGATAAAAAAGAGAGGAGAGCGGTGAAAACACGGGGGGCCATGTTTTCACCACTATTCCTCCCAAAAAGCTTTCCTGGAGTTGGAGAAAAATAAAATTTTATTAATCGTTAACGAGTAAGGTTAGGGGTAATGTCGTCCTTCAAATTTTTGTTAGCATTCCTAGGTTTTCGCCACCATAGTTCCCTGCAGTAAAGACGATTGTCATGTCGAATTCCGGATAGAAATCTGGGAGATTTTTTGGAGGGCGCTGTCTTCGGAGTATCCAGACAATACCGGTATCGCAATTGATAGGCATATATGAACAACAGATACCCATTTCATATTGGTGTGATTATGCGCCACGAGAAGTCCTTTTGTATGCGTTAAGACATAAACACTTGTGCGCGGGTTTCCCTCAATGGTTACTGTCTAATAGGGGGTCTATTGACTTCAAATGTATGAACTAGCTTTACGTATGGATTGAAGGTGGGAGTTTATCTTACGCTAAACGTATTTATGAAGGGTGTAGGGCTATCTTTGGTTTTCCTGGTTGATATCAATTCGAGGCAGATAGTAGTGGTGATTCTTTTGTTTTGTCGTATCTCTATTGCCATATCTCCTTACCGGTATACTTTGGAAGTATCTTCTGATAAGGGTAAACCCCAAATGTCTATGTCTAATTGAGGCCACGAATGGTGTGCGGTGCTCGCCTTATTTTGGGGTGAAGAAAATATTAATTTTTGAAATGATTCACAATCCCTTGCAGCTTATTAATTTGCTGGGTGAGCTTCTCGATACTGTCATGGGAATGAGCGGTACTTTTCTGTGTTTGCTCGGAGAGACTGTTGATGTTACAAATATTGCGGTTGATCTCTTCAGCGACGGAGCCTTGTTCTTCCGCGGCGGTCGCGATCTGTAATACCATATTCGCTAACATATCTACTGCGCTATCAATGCTGTCGAGTGACTCCCCCATTAAGGAGGAGTGTTGTTCGTTGTCTTCCGCGACGAGTTTGCCTTGGTTCATTGCTTCCACGGCTTTATCTGCCGCACCTTGAAGCTTCTGTATCATGCCTTGAATTTCGTCAGTTGATGACTGAGTCTTACTCGCGAGGCTCCTCACTTCATCGGCTACGACGGCAAAGCCTCGTCCCTGTTCGCCTGCCCGAGCGGCTTCGATTGCCGCATTTAGGGCGAGTAAGTTGGTTTGTTCGGCGATATTACGAATCATCTCGACGACGCCACCAATGGCATCGGTTACATCTGCCAGGCTGGTAATCACGTCTGCGGCTTCTTGCACGCAACCGGCCAATTGATTGGTGGTTGAGATGCCTTTCTCAACCACCGTTTTTCCTTGAGCGACTTGGTTTCGAGCATTGTCTGTCGCGTTGGCGGCTTCGGAAGCGTTGTGAGCGACTTCATTCACGGTGGCTGCCATTTCATTGATCGCGGTCGCCACCTGCTCTACTTCGGATCGCTGCCCGGCCATATCTCTTGCTGTGGACTCTGCTGTCACTGCGGTTTCGGATGATATGTTTTCGAGCTCTTTTGATGCGTCATTCAGGCGCCATATGACAGTCTCCAATCTTGATGTCAGCATATGCTGTGCAAGCTGGAGCTGCCCAAGCTCATCTTTCCTATTGGTGTAAGTCGCAAGGGCCACAGGGTCATCGATAATGTGTTTTGACTCTTCAGCTGCTTTTTTCCAAGGGCCGGCAATTAATACAGCGGATGTTCCACCTACTGCAGCGCCTATCGCCAGTCCTACGAGCGCGCCTACTATTCCATTACCGATAAGTAAGTTCGGTATCACACAGGATAGGAGGCTTAATGTAATTGCGCCGATGATACGGCTTTGTAATGAAAGGGGGAGGCCGGGTAATGATTTACCTTCGTTGATACGTTGGTAAACCTTCTCTGCATTTTGGACCTGTTCGTCAGAGGGTTTGACACGGACTGATTGATACCCAGCAACTTGCCCGTCCTCGATTAATGGGGTTACAAAGGCATCTACCCAGTAATGATCGCCGTTCTTACAGCGGTTCTTTACTATTCCCATCCAGGAGCCACCTGATTTAAGGCTATCCCACATCATTTTAAATGCGGGGCGAGGCATTTCAGGGTGACGAATGATGTTGTGAGGCTTCATTTCAAGCTCGTCGAGTGCAAAACCGGCGATATCGCAGAAGTCTTGATTGGCGTAGGTGATTTGTCCTGCAGCGTTCGTCGTAGAGACGATTCTGGAGTTTGCCGCCATTGGAATGTTTTTGTGCGTAACGGGTAGATTGGTTTTCATGAGTAAAATAAATCGGTATGTTTATATCAAAGTCTACTTAAAAAGGTAGACCGAAATAGCTAAATAGCAAAACGACGCGCCATATTCTGGCGCTTTTCAGACAATAGATAATCATGAAGTCACCTCAGTGCTTATCGGCGTCAACCGTAGATTACTTGAGGCAATTGATTACTTTGTTTATAGCATGGCTATGGGCTTGGCGTGGGAAGATATGGAAATAATTATCTGAGTTTTCGTAATCTCGATACCCCGTTGAATCGAATATCTATGCTGACATCAATGATGTATTGCGCTAGGTATTTTATCGTCCGAGAGGATATATCACCGATTATTTTATAAAGTCGTGATAAAAGGGCTTTATTCGTTGACAAGAATTAATGCGGGTGTAGAATTCGAAAAAATTAAACGAGCAATAGTTCATTGGGAAAGGTAACCGTATATGAATAGATTAATCGGACAATTTCGCTAACGCCTTTCGAGTACTCAATTCTTGGAAGGTGAAAATTTCATCTTCCATGTCAGAAAACCCTGGCTAGGAAATTAGTCGGGGTTTTTTTATGTCTAGAAAAAATGGAATGTGTAGATGCTATAGCAGGAGGGGGGCTTATGTGTATAGGAATTGAGAAAAATAATAAACAAGAACAGTGGTTTTCCGGTAAAGATATATCATAAAAATTCGGTAATGGGGTGTTAGTTCAATCCAAAATATATCGAAATCAGTTGTTGTTTATTTGTATGTATTGATAGTTTCGATATTGGGGGGTATGCACGCCTTGCCAAATTTGTTTTCTATACTCCGTCACTTGCGAGTGCATTATGTGGGGAGATATAGTTTTTATATGTTCAATAACAATTAAGGAGAGCCGTATGGCAAAACGGCAAGATCGCCGAAACTTACATGCCTGCCACCCCATTATGCGTAAAGGTGGCGTACATGAAAAATCCAAAAGCGCAAAACGAGCAGCGGCTAAGCACGAAACTCGTCGTAAGACGACTGAGTGGCTTAGCCGTTCTTTTTTCTGGTTGAGGTTTCAGGCGTTGTTGAGGGGGGGGGTACTGCTTGTACCCCATAGCCACGAATGTCATGTGGTCTCTATAGTTTTGAGAACAACTTTCCCATCCAGTACAAAAAAACCGCATTGAGTAATGTGGCAGCTGAATAAGTTATATATACCACGGTGTTGTAATAGCCTGTTCCCTCAAGGGATGCGTAATGTTGCGCTAATAGTGATAACGGAATGCTCCACGGTGCGCCAAGTATGAGTACTATGAATGTCTCTCCAAAAAAACCAAATACGGTGATCAGTATCCCGCAAACCACAAGGTACCCTAGGGCCAAGTTCAGCCCAGTTTTGGACCAATTGCCATTCATTTTAATGATGTCTCATTTGTGTGTTCTTATCGCTAGCGATGTGTAGGGTTTTAGGGGGCTACACGTTTTCGTTCGGAATAAGGTATATTTTGAAAACGCATAACCACCCTTAATCTAATCTGTTAGTCTACGCCTGGGCAGTCGGGAGAAAACCAAAAATCATCACTTGCTGCAGTCCATTCGTCGCCACACACACCCAGTTGTTTCCCTTCGCGGTCAGCACAGGCATCGTGATTTAAACAGTCTTGAGAATACTGAGGGTCACCGAACCAGATGCATCCAGCGCCACATCGGCCGGCACACCAGCCGTGCCCACCGACTTTGTAGCTGCGTTGTTTTTTATTGCTACCCACATCCCATTTTGCGGTACGTGACTTCCCGTAATAGCGGCATAAGTCTGTCCATCCGGCAGTTGCCACGGGCTTTTTGATCAAAAGGTTTAGGCTCGTGTTTTCGGGTAGCATTGTCATGTATTCCGTCATTTTAAATAGATAGCCCACGCCTTCCATCGCTCTGGGATTGTCTTTGAGTTTTCGTTTAAATTTGGCCGACTTTATTTGAAAGCCAGTCAATATATCTTTGAATAGAATTTTATTGGATTTGTTCGCGGCTAACGCGAGGCCGCTTTGTGCTGATTCGCCTGTGATGGATACGGTACCATCTATAGTGTTGATTTCACCAGAAATTACGGCATCGCCTGAGCTGTAACGTACGGTGGTGAGATCTTTATAGGGCATATCTACTTCGAATTTAACCTTGCTGCCTGTGCTGAGCGTTAAAGTACCGCTTATATAACTGCCGCCGTCTTGAACCTTTAGCCGTGTTTTTCCCGCGAATGCGAATGCGGCATTGATCATTAGGAATGAGAAAAAAATAGTTTTCCACACATTATTCATTTTTAGTTTACCTTTTATTATTTTTGGATAAAGTTGGGACTTCTACTTCTACTTCTACTTCTACTTCTTACTGAAAAATTAACATTTTTTCGTGTTATAGATTCGTGCCGTACCATCTATTATTTTTGATAAAGGTACGGCGATTCGCGTTGTATTTTGGATTCGATGATCCTGTTAGCGGGTGGGTGTGTGAGTTGAATCCGTTAGAAGTTAACTGGGACTTCTTCGGAGCATACGTTAGATTTCTTTTCACATACCTGATAGCGGTATTGTGCGTTGGGTGTGGTCCCCAGTTTATCTCGCGCTTTTCCGTCGTTTTTTGTGCGCTTAAGAAGTGTGCCATCGCGATAGAGATCAATTTTGTTTGTGGTAGCGCTGTCCCACGTGAGTTTTGCGATTGCCTGACCTTTTTTCCACTTTGGCACTACGGAAAAACTGATCGTATTTTCGGGCGGCGGGGGCGTGCTCTCGGTGAATTCTCCTTGCAACGTAACGCCGCTATATTCGGCATAAGCTTTGACCATTACATAGTAAGGTCCGTCTAATGTGTCTGTAATTTCACAGAGTTCATCGTTACCTGAATTGTATGAGCGACAGTCGTAATCCAGTGTTGAGGGCGCTGTGGCATGTTTGATGTAAAGGTCGGCGTCGCCATTCCCATTACTCAATGAAACCAAAAGGCTACTGCCCGTAGGAGCCTCTATGGAAAAGTATTGTTCGTCACCTTCGGAGGCACTGAGATTATTAACGGCTACGCCATTGTTTAGTGGAGTGATAAGTACGGGGGGAGGGCCGCTTGGGCCGTCGTTTCCATCGCAGCCCAGCGTTAAAGCGTCAAACGCGGCGTGTGCTTGAACCAGTCCGTAACCTGTATGTGGATCCCAGCCTGGCGTAGATAAATCTTCAGCACTGGCGTTGAGAGCTTGCCTAATGTGTTGCGCGCTGCACTCAGGGTAGTGATTCCATATTAGTGTGGCGACGCCAGCGGCATGAGGTGCCGCCATGGAGGTGCCGGATTGCATTTCGTATGTGTTTCCCGGCATGGTCGATAATATATCGACGCCAGGTGCGGCGAGCTCTACTTGCTGGTTGTGTTGAGAAAAAGCGGCGACGGTTTTACTGCTGTCAATCGCTGCGACTGATACAACCGAATCATATGAGGCGGGATAAAATAAATTACTGCTGCCATCGTTGCCCGCGGCGGCAAAAGATAATATGCCATTACTATACGCCGCGGCGAAAGCGTCACGCTCTAGCTGGCTCGGGGTGCTGCCGCCTAGGCTGAGGTTGATGACATTGGCGCCGGACGCGACGCATTGGTCTATTGCCGCGACGAGATCGGAGCCGTATGCCCATTGTGCGTCGTTATCGAAGACTTTGACCACATGGATGCCCAAGTTCCCTTCGTCGTTGATACCGGCAATTCCAAGATCATTTCCGCCGACGGCCGCAATAATTCCCGCAACATGCGTGCCGTGCATTTGACCGTCTTCGTACCAATTGCCAGAGTCAAAGGTATCAAACCCGTCATCCCCTGTTATTCCAGTATTAATCAGATCTTCGTGGTGAATATCGTAACCAGAATCTATTATGCAAATTTTGATATTGCTGACAGAGGCTTCAGCGAGACTGACCGCTTGGGTGAGGTTGACCCCATAAGGAATTGTTTCAGCGAGTAAATAACGTTTCGGATCTTTTTCGATCGATAGGATGTTTGGATTTAGCCTGAGTTCTTTTAGTTGTTGAGTGTCCAGTTCTGCAGCCAGAATTTTACGTTTATTGAGGCGCCTCTTCGTTTTGATTCTTTTCCGGGTAAAGTCTGATTGCGCTTGTTCGTACTGTGCTTCTTTAAATTTAACGATATAGCGTTCTGCGTCGGGCGATGCGTGTAAGGGTAAAGCCGGCGCGATGATGGAAAGGGGTATTAGGAGGTAGGCGAAAGCCCATGGGATATTTTTCATGTTAGCCACTCTATTTTTATATTTATGAGTACTACATTTACTGGTCAATCGAATTGATCGAATCTGACCGTGCATGAACAGTATCGGTTTTAAATCACAGAAAACAGCAACAAATTACGCAATACATGACCTTTTTATGGAAAATGTCTGGCTTGTCACACTTTAAGTCAAACGTTTGTTTTAATTCTTGACCCGGGTTTGCCGTTGTGATTAACCCGCCTTTTGGGTGCCAGTTAGCTGCATGGAAACCCAAAGCTAGCCCAGCGGGGGGGGGGGAGGGGCTTGAGTGGCGAGGCGCTCGTGTTTTTTTGAGGGGAGGGGGAGCTTAGTCTTTTCGGCTAAATGTGCCCGATTTTAGATAGTGTATAACTTGGTGGGTAACAGCCTTGTTGTTCATCATGAAGGTGTGGGTGACAGGGAGCGTGATGTGGTCATTCATTCCATCGACTTTTGTGTTCGCAACGGATACTTTTCCATCGTCCTTGCCTGGAATTAGTTGTGAAAGTATTAGATTGAGACTGCGACTGCCGGCGATGATGCCTAGCTCAAAATTAACGGGGCCAAGCGTGTTTGGTACGCTTGTTTTCCCTGTTCCCAGTTGTAGGCCTGCTTTGCCGTTGATAAAAGAAAACCCCGGAAAGTTATTGAGTTTATCTACGACCTCACTGCCTTGGTTTGGTGGGCCTAACATGACTGTTTTCCCCAAGTTGTTTATATGATGTTGAGACATGTACTGTCGAAGCAAAATGCCCCCCATCGAGTGAGTGACAAAGTGTATCTTTTCTGGCGTATTACATTTTTCAATTGCGGGGGGAATGACTGATTTTGCAAGTTTCTCGATGATGTGTTGTTTCGAGTTGTAGCCAATGTTTTGTACTGCGTAGCCCTCTTTTTTTAATGCTTTTTCAAGGGGATTCATTGATGAGCTTGAACGAGCTAGTCCATGCAGTAATATCACACACTCATCAGGTTTTATTGTCTGTGCGGCACTAGGACCGGTTATCAATAGGCTGACAAGAAAGAGTGTAATGGTTAACGTGTGATATTTATTTGCCATAGGAGGAAATAAATCGTGCGGGAGTTAAAGTGTGGTTTTGCTTGCTGAAAATGGTGGGCCTTCACAGACTTGAACTGTGGACCTACCGATTATGAGTCGGGTGCTCTAACCAACTGAGCTAAAGGCCCATTTTCATGCTAGCGGGTAACGTTTCCTTGTTGGTTTACTTTTATCCTTAGTACTGCTTAAAGTTTAAAAGCAGCGGCGCGATTATAGTGCGCCGCATTTACAAAAACCAGTGTTGGTGTTTACTGGTTTTTGGCGCTTATTGGGTACGCATGCTACGGAGTATTTGTGCCATCGTCGATAAAACCACGGAGGTGGTCTGAACGTGAAGGGTGGCGCAGTTTACGTAATGCTTTCGCTTCGATTTGACGAATACGCTCACGTGTTACGTCAAATTGTTTGCCCACCTCTTCCAACGTATGGTCTGTGTTCATGTCGATACCGAAGCGCATACGAAGTACTTTCGCTTCACGAGCGGTTAGGCCGGCGAGTACGGAGCGGGTTGATTCCTGTAAGCCTTGAGATGTTGCTGACTCGACCGGAGAAGTGATCGCAACGTCTTCAATGAAATCGCCAAGGTGCGAATCTTCGTCATCGCCAATTGGCGTTTCCATTGAGATTGGCTCTTTCGCGATTTTAAGGACTTTTCGAATTTTATCTTCAGGCATTTCCATGCGTTCGCCAAGCTCTTCGGGTGTGGGTTCGCGTCCCATTTCTTGAAGCATTTGGCGAGAGATACGATTGAGTTTATTGATCGTCTCAATCATATGAACTGGAATACGAATGGTTCTGGCTTGGTCGGCAATTGAGCGTGTAATCGCCTGACGAATCCACCATGTCGCATAGGTAGAAAACTTATAACCGCGACGGTATTCAAATTTATCAACGGCTTTCATTAGGCCGATGTTACCTTCTTGAATGAGATCCAAGAACTGTAATCCACGGTTGGTGTACTTTTTAGCAATCGAGATAACCAAACGTAAGTTGGCTTCTACCATTTCTTTCTTGGCGCGACGCGCTTTCGCTTCGCCAATTGACATGCGACGGTTAATTTCTTTGACCATGGCTAAGTCGAGGCCAGTTTGTTCTTCAATGGCTTTTAACTTGCGCTGGCTGCGTAGAATTTCTTCTTGGTAAGGGCGTAAAGAGTCGGAGTAATCGCGCTTTTTAGCGATTACATCTGGAATCCACTCTTCATTGGTTTCGTTGCCAGGAAATTCTTTAACAAAAGTTTTGCGTGGCATACCTGCATTGCGGACACATAGACGCATGACTGCGCGCTCTTCTAGGCGTACTTTACGCAAAGTTTCGCGTGTGCTGCTATAAATTGGGTCAAACTGTCGTGGCGGTAATTTGAAGAATTTGAAGACTTCGCCAAGCGCTTCTAGGGCTTTATCAACCGCTTTGCTTTCTCGGCCGTTCTTTTCGATCGCCTTGTCTGCTTTTACCAGTACCGCACGAAGCTCGTCGAATCGCTCTTTCGCGTACTCGGGGTCGATACCTGTATTGGTTTCTTCATCATCGTCATCATCGGAACTGTTTGCTTTAGATTCCGCGGTGACAGGCGTTGGTGCTGCGACTTCATCCGCGGGGTCTAGCCAGCCGCCGATAACATCGCTTAAACGGCGCTCACCTTGTTCGATCAGATCATATTCGTTCATGATCTTGTGAACAGATTCAGGCCAGTACGCCAGGGCGTGCATTAATTCACGAATGCCTTCTTCGATACGCTTGGCAATCGCGATTTCACCTTCACGGGTCAGCAGTTCTACCGTGCCCATTTCACGCATATACATACGGACGGGGTCAGTGGTTCTACCGGCTTCGGTTTCAACTGCAGCGAGTGCAGCTGCCGCTTCGGCCGCCGCAATTTCGTCTGTGGTCTGGTTTTCCCCGTCGTTCATCAACAGGTCATCAGCATCAGGCGCAGTTTCATATACGCGGATGCCCATGTCGTTGATCATCTGAATGATATCTTCAACCTGATCGGGATCAGAGATGTCGTCAGGTAAGTGATCGTTTACTTCATCATACGTTAGATAGCCTTGTTCACGGCCTCGGTTGATGAGATCTTTAATTCGAGATTGGTTTTTCTGACCCTGGTCGCTCATTAAGCTTCCTGTAGCGTAAAGTGGTGTATTTTGGCAAGCCGGCGATTATATCGGGATATGGAGGCGGCATCTATAAATTCAACTAAAAACACCCGCTTTTATGGTGTTTTTTTGGAAAGGTCTAGGATCGAGTGAGTTCTATCAGGCGATTCTTTTCTTCTGCGGTGAGATTGCCTAGGCCGCGGGACTTGAGTTCATGAACCTCCTGCAGTCGATTTCGTTTGGAATCTGATTCACTCAAGGTGGAAAAAGCCGCTTTTAGCTCGATGAGCGGGTCGTAGATATTGACGGTTTTTACGGAGCTAAACAGTTGATTTGCCATAAGTGTGGCAAGTTGCCGCTGCTCGTCGATACCTTTCGCGCCACCCCAAAACCCCAGAATGTTATTGAAGTTACTGTTGGGGCGCTTTTTTAAGTAGTGAATAATGTCGTTGAGACATTGAACGTCGGGGTCTCTTTCGCCATCGAGTGTTGGAATATCGTCTAGTTTGGTCAGTAGTGCGGGCTCTTCTAGCAGTAAAACCGTCGCGAGTTTGGCTGGCGTAAGCTCCACCGCTGGTCGGCGGTGCGGTGTGAGCTGCGGCTGAAATGGCGGCGCTTCGGGGTAATCTGTGGGTGGTTCGGGGATATCCATTTCAGAGTACTGAGCATGTGCCTCGTACATTGGTTCTGGTTCGGGTGTGCTGTCTGGTGTTGGTATGGGGGCGGCAGCAGGAACGGTTACTGGTTTTGGGCTTGGCTCGGGTAGGCTAGCGGCCTCTTGCTTGAGTTCGTTGAGAATATCCCGCGAAAGCCCGGTGCGCTTGGCCAGGTTGTCGAACATGAGTTCTTTAAATATGCCTTGGGGGAGCTGCTCTATGAGTGGGGCGGCAATTTTACTGAAACGGGCGCGGCCATCCATGCTATTTATGTCGATGCCGTCGGCAGATACATCAAACAAAAACTCTTCAAGCGGCACCGAATGGGTTGTCTGTGCGATAAAGCGGTCTGTCCCGATTTGCCTAACGAGGCTATCGGGGTCTTGCCCCTCAGGAAGGAAGAGGAATTTTATTTGGCGACCATCTTCCATGCTCGTTAGTGAGTTCATTAGGGCGCGTTTAGCTGCCGTACGTCCAGCGTTGTCACCATCAAAGCAGAAGATGATTTCACTTACATATCGAAAGGCGAGCTTCAGGTGATCTTCGCCACAGGCCGTGCCGAGTGTTGCAACGGTATTGCGAATCCCGTATTGGGCGAGGGCGATAACGTCCATATACCCTTCAACGACAAGCAGGCGTTCAAGCTTTCGCTCCTTACAGGCTTCGTGGAGCCCATAGAGTTCCTGGCCTTTATGGAATACGGAGGTTTCAGGAGAGTTTAGGTATTTGGGTTTATCGTCACCGAGCACGCGCCCGCCAAAGCCGATAACTCGCCCGCGAGTATCTTTAATGGGGAAGGCTATGCGGTTCCGAAAGCGGTCGTAGGTCTTGTTTTCCTCTTCTTTATGGATAACAAGCCCTGCATCGATGAGCAGTGAAACGGCTTCTTCGTTTTTGCCCAGCGCCAGGAGTAGGTTGTCTCTGCCAGGGGGCGCATAGCCGAGTCCGAAATCCTTGGCGATATGGCCTGAAAGCCCTCTGTCTTGCAGGTACTTTACTGCTTGGTGCTTTCTTGGGTGAGACTTTAACTGGCCTTGGTAGAATTGGCTGGCTTCATCCAACATGTCGAAGAGTTTTTTGCGCCGGAAATCTTGCTTGCTGGTATCGGGGCCGCGCTCTTTCGGGACTTCAAGACCTGCCGTTTTGGCCAGAGATTCCACAGCATCAATAAACCCGTGCCGCTCGAATTCCATAACAAAGCCGAGCGCATTACCGGAAGCGCCGCAGCCGAAGCAGTAATAGAACTGTTTATCTGGGCTGACAGTAAATGAGGGGGTTTTTTCCTGATGGAATGGGCAGCAAGCGGAGTAGTTTTTACCTGCTTTTTTGAGTTTGACCCGGCTATCGACAACATTAACGATATCTAAGCGCGTGAGCAGGTCATCGATAAATGATTGGGGAATGCGGCTCATCGTTTAAGTGTACAGTGCCACTTGTAGACTGAGAAGAGCAAGACTGAGAAGAAAGACACTAGAGTAGCGTCTGTACGCGTTAATTAGCCGAGTTCGGCTTTAACGATTTTGCTGATGCTGCCCATGTCGGCACGGCCTTGCACCTGGGGTTTTACGATCGCCATTACTTTGCCCATTTCTTTCATGGATTCAGCACCGCTTTCGCTGATTGCGGCTTTAACGATTTCGGTAATTTCTTCGGGTGTAAGCGCTTCCGGTAGGAAAGCTTGAATGACGCCAATCTCAAAAGACTCAACATCGGCTAAGTCTTGGCGGTTAGCATCGATATATTGCTTTTCTGAATCTTTACGTTGCTTAACGAGCTTGTCGAGTACCGCCAGTACGCGAGCATCATCCAGCTCTATACGCTCATCAACTTCAATGCGCTTAAATTCAGACATGACCATACGTAAAACGCCAAGGCGATCTTTGTCCTTGGCGCGCATGGCGTCTTTTACCGCAGCAGATACGGTATTTTTTAGTTCACTTGCCATTTGGGTGTTCCAAAGGTCAGTGGATAACCGGGATTAACCGATTAATAAAGGCGTTGGAATTTTCTGTTTTCGCGCTGCACTTTTTTCGCGTGACGCTTAACTGCCGCAGCAGCTTTACGCTTACGAATTGCAGTGGGCTTCTCGTAGAATTCACGACGGCGAACTTCTGCAAGAATACCTGCTTTTTCGCAAGAGCGTTTGAAGCGACGCAATGCAACGTCAAATGGTTCGTTCTCTTTCAGTTTAACTGAAGGCATATCAGTACCTGTACCTAGGTTCAAATAAATAGTGGTTTAACAACCAGATTCAAAATCTTCTTTAAAGCCTGTTAGCGTGCTTTGCATGCTAAGCCCTCAACGAGTGGGGTGTAGGCCTAAATTAGGGTGCGAGATTCTAACCACTTCAATGGGTGCCTGCAAGGGGTTTATGGAGGCCGTTCCGGCAATTTTCAGTATAGACGGGGGATTACGTGGTTTTGACGTGTTTCGTGGAGTAAAAAGGTGGTAAGGTCCCGATTTTTCCGACATTCGAAAGACAATTATGCGCGTTCTGGGTATCGAGACTTCCTGTGATGAGACTGGTGTCGCTGTTTATGACAGTGAGCAAGGTCTGTTGGGACACGAACTATACAGCCAAATAGCCCTTCACAGTGAATATGGCGGCGTGGTGCCCGAGCTAGCGTCGCGGGACCACGTCAGGAAGCTTTTGCCCATGATTGATCGTTTGTTAGTGGCTTGTGATTCCGTCGGCAAAATAGATGGTATTGCCTATACCAGTGGGCCTGGGTTGATTGGCGCCTTATTAGTGGGGGCTTGTGTCGGGCGCTCGCTCGCGTATGCATGGGGTTGTCCGAGTATCGGTGTGCACCATATGGAGGGGCATCTGCTCGCGCCTTTGTTAGAGCCGAGTCCACCTGCGTTTCCCTTCGTTGCGTTGTTGGTTTCAGGGGGGCATACCCAGTTAGTCAAAGTGCAGTCGATTGGTGAATACGAGTTGTTGGGCGAATCACTGGACGATGCTGCTGGTGAAGCCTTTGATAAGGCGGCGAAAATGATGGACTTGGATTATCCGGGTGGCCCAAACGTGGCGCGTTTGGCTGAAACCGGTGATTTGTCTCGCTTTACCTTTCCTCGCCCGATGACAAATCGTCCAGGCTTAGATTTTAGCTTTAGCGGCTTAAAAACCTTCACGTTAAATACGGTAACCGCGCACGCTCAAGAAAATGGTTTGCCCGATGACCAAACCTGTGCAGATATTGCCGCGGCGTTTCAGGAGGCTGTGGTGGATACTTTAGTCATTAAGTGTCGGCGTGCGTTAAAGCAATGCGACATGGATACCTTGGTGATTGCTGGCGGTGTAAGTGCGAATGCACGCTTAAGAGAAAAGCTAGAAGCGGCTTTAGCGAAAGAGAATAAGCAGGTATTTTACGCCCGACATGAGTTTTGCACTGATAACGGTGCCATGATCGCTTACGCGGGATGCCAGAGGTTGGTTGCAGGGTATCAAGAAGACTTGCCGATTGAAGTAAAGCCTCGGTGGCCTTTGGATACGCTACCTTCCTGTGGCGACAAGATGGAACACAACCCATCGGAGAGTTGATGAGTGGATAAAATAATTATTGAAGAGCTGTGTATCCACGCCATTGTGGGTATCTTAGATTGGGAGCGTAAAGTGCCGCAGGAGCTTGTGCTGACGGTTGAGTTGCAAACAGATTTATCCCGCGCAGCCAAATCACAGAATATTGATGATGCCATTGACTATGCCTTGGTGGCAGCTCGCTTAGATGATTTTATTGTGTCATCCAAGTTTAAATTACTGGAAACCTTGGTAGAGCAGGCGGCGGATATGTTGCTCACGGAATTTGTTACCCCTTGGGTGAAAATCCGTTGCGTGAAAACGCAGGTGTTAAAAAATACGAAAGCGGTTGGCGTCGAAGTTATTCGGACAAAAAACGTATAGTTTATTCATAAGATGTAGCAGGTAGAGCTAAAGATAGTGCCAGAGATATTGTTGGGAATAGGAAGCAATATTAATAGGGAAGAAAATATTCGCAGTGGTCTGGAAACGCTGTCTGGCATCGTATGTCATATGCGTGTCTCACCCGTATATGAAAGTCCTGCATTTGGTTTTAGTGGCGATAATTTTTTTAACTTGGTCGTGGCGGGTGAAACAGAGCGTTCCTTGGATGCGCTCATTGGGCTTTTGCGCGAAATTGAATTTTCCCATGGACGAGAGAAAGACGCGGCCAAATTTTCTTCCCGTTATTTGGATATCGATATATTAACTTATGGGGATCGTGTGGGTGAGTTTAATGGCTTGGAGTTGCCTCGCCCTGAGGTGTTAACTCAACCCTATGTATTAAAACCGATTGCCGATATTGTGCCAGCGTCAGTGCACCCAAAAGAACGTAAGCGATTTGATTCGCTTTGGGAACATTTTCCCGGAGATAAGCGCCAGCTCTGGCAGAGTGAATTTCAATATTCCCATAATGCACTCGATGGACAGGCGCTCTAAACCGTGGATTGCGAAAAACCTGAAAGAGAAGCCCGCTCCTTGGGCCGTATGCGTCCTTTTACTACGTTTAAGTAATATCAGCGAATGCTGATTTTTTTTGCTTGGGTTTCTTCTTCAGAATATTTCGGTGCCACTATCTTTAATAAGCCATCATTAAATTCTGCGTGAATATCACTTTCTTGGACTTTTGAGCCAAGATCAAAGCTGCGATAAAACGTGCCATAGCGACGTTCTTGTCGAATGATCGTTCCATCATCGCCTTCTTCCTTTGTTTCTTGTTTGGTGTCGGCTTGCAGAGCAAGAATGCCTTTTTCCAAACTGACATGAATATCTTCTTTCTTGACGCCGGGAAGTTCCGCCGTGATTTCATAGCTTCCTTTCTTTTCGGTGATATCAACGCGGGGTGAAAATGATGCCATATCCTTCGTCTCAGCTGCGGGCCAAAGGGACCCAGCAATACTGGGAGAAAAAAATGAATCTAAATCGAAAAGACGGTTTCTTGGTACGAGACTCATGGAATAATCCTCCAAATAGTATGGGTGAATATACTGCCTACGGTCTCAGTATGAATCGTGTTTAGCTTGCGGGATTTGCGTTGGATCAAAATTTAAAAACGGTTTTGAGACAACTTTCTTATGAATCGATATGGCTTTTATTTCCAGTTTTTCTGATGGGATTTTAACGTGTTTATCCGTTGATGTGCGATGGCGTCTCCTAGTTCTTTTCCTTTTAAACCTTGGGATAATAAATTCTGAATATCCATGTTTTTAATGATAGACAACCCGCTTAATAGGTAATCCATTTGGGGGTAGGCTTTGTCTTCTTGTGATATATGATGAAATTTACAGGAGAGTAAAAAATTCTCGAATCGTTCACGTCTACGAATAGCGTCGCAGGCAGAAAATAACGAGAGCAGCTGTTCTACGGGTAGTGAGAGCACGGAATCGAAGATGTGGCTATGGCGTACAACGAGCGTGGCGAGTTCGCGCGTTTCTTTGGGAGCGCTAATGCGGTTAAATAATGTTGTGACTAAGTGTTCGTTATCTTTACCTTCTGCCGACGGCAGGTTTTGAAATAGCATGGCGATACGAATATTGATGTCTTGGCTTAGCGTGCAGGCACTTTGAAGTGCCGCGATGGTGCCAACATCTTGACTTGGTGCTTTGAGTTCTGGAGCGATCACTGCTAATGCGCCGCACTCAAATAAGATCTGCAAAAATACTTCTGGATGACGTTCTGTAAAAGCGCGGGAAAACTCCTTCCACACTCTTTCGGATACGAGATGGTTAGCTTCCCCGTTTTCCACCATCGTTTTCATTAGGGCAAGCGTTTCTTCAGCGATGGTAAATCCGAGATGATGATAACGCGCCGCGAAGCGAGCTGTACGGAGAATGCGAACAGGGTCCTCCCGAAAAGCGTCGGAGACATGGCGCAGGGTTTTATCTGCGATATCGGATTGGCCGTTATAGGGGTCGATAAATTCCCCTGTGTCGGATTTGGCAATTGCGTTGATGGTGAGATCGCGGCGAATAAGGTCTTGTTCTAGGGTGATATCCGGTGCGGCATTAAATGTGAACCCCAAATAACCGTGACCGCTTTTGCGTTCGGTGCGCGCGAGTGCGTATTCGTCTTTCGTTTTAGGATGAAGAAAAACGGGGAAATCTTTGCCGACGGGAGTAAAGCCTTGAGCACGCATTTCTTCGGGCGTTGCGCCCACCACGACGTAATCAAACTCACTCGTTGGGTAACCGAGTAGCTCGTCACGAACTGCACCGCCGACTAAATAAACTTGCATTGCTTTGTTGACCTTTGATTGTTTATCGGCCACACTCGACGCCTGACTTGTAAGACCTAGGCCGTTATGCTTCACCGAAAACACGAGTGTAAGCGGACTAAAGCAAATAGGCAAAGTTTGAAACGATTGATAAATAGATACACACACTAGCGAAACAGCAGCAGCAATGAATTATTCAACATATCAAGTGGTACCGATGAAACGCGCGGCGCATGCATGGGCATTGTGTATTCGTTGCTTTTGTGCGGCTTGGTGTTAGCTAGTTAGTTTTTAGTTTTCAAAAAAGGCCGCAGCGTAAAAACTGCGGCCTTTTTCGTTTCTGGAGCGTAAAAAAGTGGACTTAAGGTATAGGAGGTAAAGACAATGAAAGTAGGAATTGCATATTTCAGCGTGGTTTTCATCTGGGCGACGACACCACTTGCCATAAAGTGGAGTAATAGCAGTGTGTCGTTTGTCAGTGCGGTTGCTACACGTGTATTACTCGCGTTGTGTATTTCATTGTTTCTTCTCGCAGTGTTGCGTCGACCATTGGTGAAACATCGTCGTGATTGGTTAGCGTATTTCGCAGGTCTGGTGGGCGCATTTCCAAATGTGCTACTGATCTATTGGGCGGCGCAATATATTCCTTCTGGGGTATCGGCGGTCATTTTTGGTATGTACCCCTTTATGGTGGGCTTATTTTCCTATGTGATCCTTAAGGAAAATATATTCAATGCACGACGTATTATCGCGCTTGCGCTAGCCGTCGCGGGTTTGATTGTGATTAATTTAGATCAGTTTTATCTCGGCGGGAACGCCTTGTATGGCGTATTAGGTGTTGCATTAGCGACGGTGTTTTTTGGTTTGAGTTCAGTGTGGGTAAAGCATGTGGGTAAAGGCATTGACCCTTTGCGTCAATCTACCGGTACATTGCTGCTAGCGGCACCGCTTGTGATGGCGAGCTGGTTTTTTATCGATGGTGAAATCCCTAGGGACTGGGATTTTCGGTCGTTAGTCGGGGTCGGTTATTCTTCACTAGCGGGTTCGGTCTTGGGCAGCGTATTGTTTTTTTATGTGCTGGGTCATAGTAATGTCGCGTCGGTGGGGTTAATTACTTTTATCACACCGGTTGTTGCGCTATTTGCGGGGGCCCTTATTGATGGGGAGCAGTTTTCCAACTCAACGATTATGGGCTGTGTGCTGGTGATTGTATCGTTAGGCGTGTATCAAAATGCTTTACGTATGTTGACGAGGGCTTGGGCGAGTGTATTTTCGACTAAGCCTGAAGTCCTATAGCGTTAGATGCGCAACCGGGTTAACGAGGCTTAAGGTTTTTCTTCCGTGGGTTGCGGGCAGCTAAAGCTTTGTTTTCGTTCTTCACCTTCAATGGAATGGAGGTGAACATCGAAGCCCCACAAACGGTGGATGTGTTTTAACACTTCTTCGGTGTTTTGGGGTTCTAAGGGTTGGCGATTAAAGCGGGTGTGGTGAAGTGTCAGTGATCGATCACCACGGACATCGACGTTATAAACTTGGATATTAGGTTCGCGGTTGCCCAGGTTGTATTGGGCGGCTAAGGTTTCCCTGACGATTTGATAGCCTCTGTCATCGTGGATGGCGCTGACTTCTATATCTTTTTCGATGTCATCGTCGACGATGGTAAAGAGTTTGAGGTCTCTCATCAGTTTTGGTGACAGGAACTGTAGAATAAAACTCTCGTCTTTAAAGTTGCGCATGGCAAAGTCGAGAGTCTTTTTCCAATCGCTACCCGCGATATCGGGGAACCATTGTTTGTCTTCGTCACTTGGATCTTCGCAGATACGTTTAATATCTTGCATCATATGGAAGCCGAGTGTGTAGGGGTTTATTCCTGAAAAATGTTGGCTGTTATAGGGCGGTTGATAAATAACACCACTATGAGACTGCATGAACTCCAGCATAAACCCGTCGGTGACGAGTCCTCTGTCGTACATCGTATTTAAAAGGAAATGGTGCCAAAAACAGGCCCAGCCTTCGTTCATTACTTGTGTTTGGCGCTGAGGATAGAAGTATTGCGCTATTTTACGGACGATACGAATAACTTCGCGCTGCCAAGGTTCTAACAGTGGAGAGTTCTTTTCGAAAAAATAGAGAAGATTTTCTTGTGGCTCATTCGGAAAGCGCATAGCTTCGGCGAGATCATCTTCTTTGCCACTTAAGGGAATCGTTCGCCATAGGTCGTTGACTTGTTTTTGTAAGTATTCTTCTCGTTCGGTTTGACGCTCACATTCTTCAACAGGAGAAAGCGGGTAAGGGCGTTTATACCGGTCAACCCCATAGTTCATTAATGCGTGGCAGGAATCGAGTATGGCTTCTACTGCGTCGACGCCGTTGCGTTCTTCGCATTTTGCAATGTAATTTTTAGCAAAGACGAGATAATCAATAATTGAGGTGGCATCTGTCCACGTGCGGAAAAGATAGTTACCTTTAAAGAAAGAATTATGGCCATAACATGCGTGGGCGATAACAAGCGCTTGCATGGTCATGGTGTTTTCTTCCATGAGGTAGGAGATGCAAGGGTCTGAGTTTATGACGATTTCATAGGCCAGGCCCATTTGTCCGCGTTTGTAGGATTGCTCGACGCCGAGAAATTGTTTGCCGTAGGACCAGTGGTTATAACCGAGCGGCATACCGACTGATGCATAAGCATCCATCATTTGTTCAGAGCTAATGACTTCGATTTGATTGGGGTAGGTATCGAGCCCGAACTCTTCAGCAATGGCGCTTATTTCTTGGTTATAGGTTTCGAGTAACTCGAATGTCCACTCGGAACCTACCGAAAGCGGTTCTCTTTTGCTCTTGCTTTTACTCATGCAGGCTTCTTCTGAAAAAGTTGGCGGAACACAGGGTAAATGTCTGAGGCATCGACCAGTTGTTTCATTGCGAATGATTCAGGGAAATCTTGTACGACTTTTTCGTAGGCGTACCACAGGGCTTGATGGTCTCTCGAGGTGATCTCGACATAGGAAAAATATTGAAGTTTTTGCAGGATTTTTTCCGTCAGTACTTTGTAGCACACGGTAGAATCATCATTCCAGTTATCGCCATCAGAAGCTTGAGCGCCGTATATATTCCACTGACTGGGTGGATAGCGTTCTTGTAGAATTTCATCCATCAAATTAAGTGCACTGGACACGATGGTGCCGCCGGTTTCTCGGCTATAGAAGAATTCCTCCTCGTTGACTTCTTTCGCGCTGGTGTGATGGCGAATAAATACCACTTCTGTGTGTTCGTAGTTGCGTTGAAGAAATAGGTACAGAAGAAGGAAAAATCGTTTTGCGATATCTTTCGTGTTTTGGTCCATGGAACCGGATACGTCCATAATGCAAAACATGACCGCACGTGAGTGAGGAATAGGGTGTTTGACGTGAAGGTTATATTTCAGGTCAAAGTCGTCCAACCAAGGGACGCGTTTTATTTTGCCTTCTAGGGTGAGAATTTCAGTTTTAAGGGCTTGTATCTCGGATTCGTCACCCTTGTCTTCTTCCAGCTTTAACAAAACTTCTTTTAGCTCTCGAAGCTTTCGCTTCTTTTTGCCTGTAAGCGCGATGCGGCGGGAGTTTGCTGAGCGCAACGAGCGAATAATATTGACTTTGCCTGGGGATCCTTCGTTACTGATCCCGGCGCGGCGAACTTCAAAATCGTCTATTCCGGTAAGTTGTCGCTTGAGTAGGTTAGGGAGTTCGAGGTCTTCGAACATAAACTCGAGAAATTCTTCCTGCGTAATCTGGAAGACGAATTCATCCATGCCTTCGCCAGAATCACTCGCGCCCTTTCCGCCGCTGCCTTGCCCACCACCGCCGGGAGGCCGGGGAATATGATCACCGGAAGAGAATTGGTCGTTACCGGGTAAAACACGGGTGTTATACCCGCCTTTACCATGTTGAAATACTGGCTCGTTTATATCCCGTGTGGGGATGCTGATCTTTTCCCCTTTATCCATGTCGGTGATAGAGCGCTTATCGACCGCATCGGATACCGCACGTTTTATGTGGTCCCGATAGCGTCGGAGAAAGCGCTGACGATTGACGGTGCTTTTCTTTTTAGAGTTGAGTCGCCGGTCGATAATGTAATGCACATATCACCTATATCTTAGGGATTAATGTTCAGTATTACTGAGACTTTCTTACACGTAGGTACCACTCTGATAATAGGCGGACTTGTTTTTCGGTGTACCCTCGGTCAACCATACGCGCGACAAAGTCTTCGTGTTTTTTCTTGTCGTCGCCGGAGGACTTGGTGTTAAAGGAAATAACCGGTAACAAATCTTCAGTATTCGAGAACATTTTCTTCTCGATAACGGTGCGAAGTTTCTCGTAACTGTTCCAAACAGGGTTGTTGCCGCTGTTATTGGCGCGTGCGCGCAGTACGAAATTCACAATCTCGTTTCGGAAATCTTTGGGGTTGCTGATACCTGCAGGTTTTTCGATTTTTTCGAGTTCTTCGTTTAATGCCGCGCGGTTTAAAATCTCTCCGGTTTCGGGGTCGCGATATTCTTGATCTTGAATCCAAAAATCTGCATAAGTCACGTAACGATCAAAGATGTTTTGGCCGTATTCCGAGTAGGACTCGAGATAGGCGGTTTGAATTTCTTTGCCGATAAACTCGACATAGCGAGGCGCGAGATATTCTTTGATAAAGGATAAGTAGCGATCGCGTGTTTCTTCTTGATACTGTTCTTGTTCAATTTGCTGCTCTAATACATAGAGCAAGTGAACTGGATTTGCGGATATTTCAGTTGGATCGAAGTTGAAGACCTTGGAAAGGATTTTAAAGGCAAATCGTGTGGATAAGCCGTCCATTCCCTCGTCAACACCTGCGGCATCTTTATATTCTTGGAGCGATTTTGCTTTGGGGTCGGTATCTTTCAGGTTGCGGCCATCATATACGCCCATTTTGGAGTATTGATTGGAATTCTCTGGCACCTTGATGCGTGATAGTACCGTAAACTGCGCGAGCATTTTTAAGGTGTCGGGCGCGCAGGGTGCTTGGTATAGTGAACTGTGTTGTAGGAGCTTTTCGTAAATATGTATTTCTTCCGAAACTCTTAAGCAGTAAGGGACTTTGACAATATACACCCGGTCGATAAAGGCTTCGTTATTTTTGTTGTTTCTAAATGTTTGCCATTCCGCTTCATTGGAGTGGGCAAGAATAGTGCCTTCAAAGGGTATCGCGCCCAGGCCTTCGGTACTATTAAAGTTTCCTTCTTGCGTCGCGGTCAATAAGGGGTGAAGCACCTTAATCGGGGCTTTAAACATTTCCACAAATTCCATGAGGCCTTGGTTTGATCGACATAGGCCGCCGGAGAAACTGTAGGCATCTGGATCGTTTTGTGGAAACTCTTCCAGTTTGCGAATATCAACTTTACCCACAAGTGAGGAGATATCTTGATTGTTTTCGTCGCCAGGTTCTGTTTTCGATATGGCAATTTGATCGAGAATTGATGGGTATATCTTAATGACTTTGAATTTGCTGATGTCACCACCGAATTCATGAAGTCGTTTAGTTGCCCAAGGAGACATGATGGTCTTTACGTAGCGACTTGGAATGCCGTAGTCTTCTTCTAAAATTTTGCCGTCTTCATTAGGATCGAATAATCCCAATGGGGATTCAAATACTGGGGAGCCTTCAATGCAGTAGATGGGTTCCTTTTCCATCAGAGATTTGAGCTTTTCTGCTAGTGAGGATTTACCGCCACCAACGGGACCCAGTAAATATAATATTTGTTTCTTTTCTTCTAAACCTTGTGCCGCATGTTTAAAGAACGATACGATTTGTTGTATGGCTTCTTCCATACCGTAGAAGTCTTCAAAGACTTCATAGCGCTTAATGATTTTATTGGAAAATATTCGGCTAAGACGGGCGTCTTTCGATGTATCAACAAGCTCGGGCTCACCGATGGCTTTGAGTATTCGTTCTGCCGCGGAGGCATAAACTGACGGGTCTTTTTTGCAGAGTGCTAAGTATTCTTCAATACTCATCACCTCTTGCTGTGTGCCTTCGTAACGTTGTTGGTAATGGCTGAATATTGTCATTTATTGCCTCCGAATTACGCTCCGATATGTAGCAAGCGTTTTTTGTGCCCCATATTTGGATATTCGATGATTACGATATCCATGGCGCTATCACTTCATCAATGGTTTCTTACGCTTCTTTATTAAGAATAGACCTTTGATTGTCCTTCGACGAATAAATTCACGTTTATGTGACAATTTTTTGTCTAATTCTCTAGGAATAACCTATTCAAGATACGCGCCAGGCTGGCGTAAAAAAATTTTCATCTGATGAATGGGTTTTTGACTTGTTTAAAACGCAATCAAAAACGAATTCGCGGTGGAATTATTTAAGCGAAAAATAATTAACGCGATAAGTGATGGCTATTAAAAGGAGGAATATCAAAAAATATTGATAGATGTAAATGACTGAAAACAATCAATTTACATAACGTTAGGCGCGTTTGCTTAGCTGGCTGGGGTAAGGCTAATTCGACACTCGTCGCATGGCACAAAAAAGTACTTTTGATCATCTATCCGTAGCATAGTGAGCGTGCCGCCCCACACACAGCCGGTATCCAATGCAATAAAGTTGGTCACGCCTGTGCTGCCCTGCAGCGAGGCCCAATGACCAAACAAAACATTGTCATTTTTACATTTGTGCTGAGGGAAATCGAACCAGGGCGCGAGGCCTTCCGGTGCGGTGTCGGGAGCGGTTTTGACTTTAAGGTTGAGGCGCCCATGTTCGTCACAAAAACGCATGCGGGTTAAATAATTGGTAATGATACGTAAACGATCGTTCCCTTTTAGATCGGGCGACCAGCAGTCGGGTTCATTGCCATACATCTGGCTAAAAAAGCGCAGTGCTTTATCTGAACGCAGGGCCTTATGCACTTCGTCTGCATGGGCAATGGTTTCTTTTATGGTCCAGATGGGGGGGATACCCGCGTGCACCATGGTGTACCCGGTGTCGCGGCAATGATGGACGAGGGGTTGGGCTTGCAGCCACGTCAATAGTTCGTCGCGGTCCTCGGCTTCCAAAATGGGGGTGAGGGTATCTTTGCGGCCGAGGTTTTTAAAACCTTGGGCGGCGGCCAGAAGGTGTAAATCATGATTGCCTAATACGACGTTAACGTTTGGTAGGCTTTTAATAAAACGCAGGGTTGCAAGGCTATCGGGGCCTCGATTCACGAGATCGCCCGCGACCCAGAGTGTATCTTTTTCTGGTGAAAAGTCGGCGGAGTCGAGCAGGGCGTGCAATGCGCCGATACACCCTTGAATATCGCCTACCGCGTATGTCGCCACTGTTTATGAGCCTCCACCTATGTGTTCCTAGCTAAGGTTTTTTATTATTTTTGTTTCGCGTTAATGCATCGCGCCGGGTTGAGCCAATGCAAAATCGGGTATTTTTGCTTCGAATTTTTCACCGTTTTCGTTTTGCATGGTGTAGGTGCCGCTCATCATCCCAGTAT
The DNA here is from genome assembly GCA_045430345.1 of Agarilytica sp. Taxonomy (GTDB): domain Bacteria; phylum Pseudomonadota; class Gammaproteobacteria; order Pseudomonadales; family Cellvibrionaceae; genus Agarilytica. Next base: position 141,493 of record JAILXT010000004.1, read on the forward strand.
TGGTTTCCATCACCACGCCACTGGTGTAAGCATAGCTTTGTTGTGGCGATATCGTGGGTTGTTCACCAATAACGCCCATACCTTGTACTTCTTGGACTTTGTTATTGGCGTCGGTAATGATCCAGTGACGGCTTAACAAGGTGGCAGCGTGTGAACCTTGGTTGCGTATGGTAATGGTATAGGCGTATACATATTGGCCTGAATTCGGGTCAGACTGTTCTGGGATGTATTGAGGTAAGACGTCTATTTGGATATTGTTCATGGGATGGGCTGATCTCCCCATAGTGCGTTACAGAAGCGGACGTAAGATTCCACGCTGACGGCTTCTGCACGAAGGCGTAAATCGAGGCCTACGGATTCAGCCTGCTCATCGCTCACCAGTGTTTTAAGGCCGTTACGAAGGGTTTTACGGCGCTGCTGAAATGCTTGTTTCACGAATCGATCCAGGTTTTCAATGCGTTTCGCGAGGAAAGGCGGTTCGCTGTAGGGCGTCAGTCTCGCCACGGCGGAATTCACTTTGGGTGCGGGTTCGAAGCTTTCTGGCGGTACGTCGAATAGTGATTCAATAGAACAGTAATATTGGGCCATGATGCTGAGTCGACCATAGCTCTTGTTACCGGGTGTGGCGATGAGGCGATCGACCACTTCTTTTTGCAGCATAAAATGCATATCTTTTACCAAATTTTTCAGTCCCAAGAGTCGAAAAATAAGGGGGGTGGAGATGTTGTACGGTAAGTTACCCACAATTCTGAGCTGCGGTTGTTCTTCTGTGGCGAGCGACTCAAAATCGAAGGTAAGCGCGTCGTGCTGATGGATCTTAAACCCTCTGTAATTTGCAAATTGTGCCAGCAGTACGGGGATGAGATCTCGGTCGAGCTCAATCACGTTTAGGGTGGGCACGCATTCCAGTAGGGGGCCAGTAATGGCGCCTTGCCCTGGCCCAATTTCTACAATGGCGTCTCCGGGGGATGCGCCAACGGAACGTACGATATGGTTGACGATGCCTTGATCAACAAGAAAGTTTTGACCGAATCTTTTTCGTGCTCTGTGCCCGCTAGGGGTGCGCATATTTGCCATTAGTATGAGGCCAGTGTGTGAGCGATTTTGATGGCTTCGAGCAAGCTGCCTTCGTCGGCAGTGCCGCTGCCGGCGAGATCTAGCGCGGTGCCATGGTCCACCGATGTGCGAATAAAGGGCAAGCCCAGTGTGATATTAACTGCCTTGCCGAAGCCCAGGTGTTTAAGTACAGGCAGGCCCTGGTCGTGATACATCGCCAGCACCGCATCGGCGTTTTCAAGATAGTGAGGGGTAAACAAGGTGTCCGCCGGAAGCGGGCCGATAATATCGGCATCTGTATTTTTATAGGATGAGAGTACCGGCGTAATGGTCTCTATCTCTTCCATACCTAAATGACCGTCTTCCCCTGCATGGGGGTTGAGGCCGGCGACCAATATGCGTGGTTTCACTATGCGAAACTTTTCCCGCATTTCACGTATCAGTATATCCATTACTTCGCGCAAGCAATCTTGCGTGAGCGCATCTGATACGTCTTTAAGGGGCAGGTGAGTGGTGGCAAGCGCAACGCGCAAGCCTTCAGTGGCGAGCATCATCACAACTTTGGGGGTATGGCTTCTGTCTGCAAAGAACTCGGTATGGCCGCTAAACACCACACCGGCATCATTGATAATGCTTTTTTGTACGGGGCCTGTCACAACGGCATCAAAGCGTTTATCTAAGCATAGGTCCGCAGCAATCCTAAGTGTATCGAGGACGTACTGGGCATTCGCAACATCTAGCTTACCAGGAATAGAAGGCGCCGTGAGTGCTACCGGAATTACGTTGAGGCTCGATAGCGCCGTGGTACAGGGGCTATCGGGATCTTCAAGTATGTTCAACGAGAGCGGCAGGCCTAGCTGGTCTGCCCGAGTGGTGAGTAAGTCTGGGTCGGCCACTGCGATGAGGGGCGCGTCAGCAAAGACCTGCGCGGCTTTCACGCAAAGCTCTGGCCCAATACCTGCGGGTTCGCCTGGAGTGAGCAGTAGCTTTGGTTTGGCCATCGTTTTAGATTTTGAGTTCAATAAAGGCGTCGTCACGCATTTCTTGAATCCAAAGTTGGACCTCATCTTCGAAGCGTCGGCTCATCAACACATTATGTGCTTTTTGGCGAATGGCTTTATCGGTCATATCTTCTTCTCGGCGGTCTTCGACATACAGCATGTGCCAGCCGAATCGTGACTTGAAGGGTTGGCTTAATTCGCCCGTGTTTGTTTTTGCCATGGTGGCTTCGAAGCTGGGGACAAACTGGCCGGGAGTTGACCAGCCGAGGTCGCCACCGGAGAGCTTTGACCCGATATCTTCGGAGTGTACTTTGGCAAGCTTGGCAAATTCTTCTTCACCGTTAAGTACCGCGGCACGGAATGTTAGGAGTTTTTCTTTGGCTTGGTCATCATCCAAAATAGCCGAGTTTTTAAGCAGTATGTGGCGTACTTTGGTTTGGTTGACGATTTGTTTGGTTTCACCACGTTTGTTGTTTAATTTCAGTATGTGAAAGCCTGCACCGCTTTTTGCGGGGGCTGAGATATCGCCAACGGCCAGGTTAGGGGCGATTTCCGCAAATAATGTGGGTAAGTCTGTGGATTTACGCCAGCCCATATCGCCGCCTTTTAGGGCCATCGGGCCGTCCGATTCGGCTAGGGCGACTTCTTCGAACTTAGCGCCTTTGAGCAGTTTTTTATAAATCGTTTGGGCCTTCGCTTCGACCTTTTTGGGGTCGCTCGCCGATGACTGGGCGACAAGAATATGGCTCAAGTGATAATCGGGAGAAATCCAGAATTGCGCTTCGGCGGATTTAAGGAAGTTGTCGATGTCATGCTCGGATATCTTAATACGAGAGCGCACAAGTCCTTGGCTAAGGTTCTGCATGGTGAGCTGACGCTCGATTTGCGCTTTAAACTCGGCAAAAGAGGAGTTGTCTTTTTTCAGTTGGGCTTCTAGATCGCTTTCTGTCCATTTACGGTTTTTCAGAATATTTTGAATGGCGAAGAGTACTTCTTTATCGTCGACAGTTACACGGTAGCGCCTAGCGGTGCTGAGTTGTAATGTCTCGTTGATGAGCTGATCTAATATCTGTTCGCGCAGAACGTCATCGGAGGGCAAGCGCATACCCGATGCCGTAGATTGTGCTTTGATCTCGCGGATACGACTATCGAGTTCGCTTTGGGTGACCACATCCTCATCAACGGTCGCCACGATTCTATCGATAATTTTGACGGCGGCAAAAGTGGAAGGAGTAGCTAAAACAAGGGTGGCCCAAAGGGCAATGAGTAAACGCATGTTATTTTGACAACAAGTTATTAACGGAGGTTTTTTTCACGGGATTCGTAGCCGAAAATTCCATCGTTTAGAATGGAATTTACTTTGGCTCCAGAGCCGCCCAAGCCTTTAAAGTGCACCTCAAAGAAGATGCCTTGGTCGTATTGGGCGTCTTTGTCGACCACAAGGTTGGCTATATTACTGTCTAGCCAACGTCGAGCCAAGATCCGAAAGCGGTAACAGCAATCGTTGTATTCGAATCCAAAAAAGGTTTCGAGTTCCTGCTTATTCTGAAAATCGTAATTTGCCCGCCCCATGAGTGCCCATTGGCCCCCTGCTGGGTAGGCAAAAGAGAGATCCAATTGGTCGATATCTTTCGAGGCGACGTCGTCTGCGCCGCTATCATTTAGGTCCCGTAGGTATGAATACGAGATGTTAAAGAGCTTTTGTGCGTTATCTGAAGCGAAATACACACCGGCTGACCCTCGGTTGACCCGCTCGGTTTCCGTATCGTAGATGGCGTTACTAAACAATTGGGTGCGCGGGCCGAGGTTGATATTCAGTTCACCCGCAAACTCGGAGTTCTCGGCGGTTTCGGAGTCGCTCATGCTACTAAAAAGGGAAACCTTCCTATCTCTAAAATGGAAGATTTGCCCAACACTGAGGTTAAACAGTTCACGACCGGTGGCATTGTTTTCCCAGCGGGTTGTGAGGCCGAGGGTGACCTGGTCTGCGTCGTCGAGCCTATCGTTACCGATAAAGCGTGAATCCCGGTATAGCTGGCCGTAGGCAAAGGTTCGTTCTGATGTGTCAAAGTTGACGTCGAAGTCGTCGATGCCGCCCAGGCTGAATAGGTCCGAGTGGTCGGTGTAGCGGCGGTACAGGTAGTAAGCCCGCGGTTCGACGGTTTGGGTGTATGCGCCGTCGGTATGCTCAAAGATGAGGCCCAGATCTATGGAGGCTTGGGGCGTGGAAAGGCCAAACTCTCGCTCTGCGTCATCCGAAATCAGCGGGTTTTCACTTAATGAATAGTGAAGGGATTTATGGCCAACTTCGGGGATGAAAAAGCCCCAGGGGAAACGTTTCTCCCAGCGCAAACGATAGTCAGTGTTAAAGCGCTTGCCGGTGATGATGTCCGAGCGATTTTCGCGGTGCTTAAATTGGGTGAAGCGATTGTTGACGGACAAGATCCAGTCGTTGAAGTTATAGCGGCCATCGATGTCGATTTGTGGCAGTTTGCGGTAGGGGGCATCGATATCAAGCAGCAGTACCTGTTGGGTTTGCGCTAATGAGGAAAGCTTCCAGTGTTCGAACTGATACCCGATTTCAAGCGCTTGCTCTAAAAAGGTTTTGTTTGATACGGATAGGGAAGATGTTCCTAAATCACGAAAGTAATCTTCATCACTGACGCGTGTGTAATCGGCACGGGTATACCAGCCCTTTGTCTCGCGACTTTGTTGCTCGAATTGCAGTAGCCACCTTGAGGAGCCTTTGTGGGGGCGGGCTTCCTCTTCCGTGATCTCGCCTTCTTCGATCAGTTTGTCGAGGTCCTTGTCCTGGCTGCCTCCGTCATCGGGTAAGAAGGCTATACCGGTATCGGTATGCATCCAATCGTTGAGGTAACGGGTCTCAAATTCCAGCATCGTGCCCCGGCTAGAGATAAAGCGTGGGGTTAGGGTTGCATCGTAGTTGGGGGCAAGGTTCCAGTAATAAGGCGTGGCGATATCGAGGCCGCCATCGTCACTGCTGCTGATAGAGGGGAATAGAAAGCCTGTTTGGCGTTCGTCGCCCACAGGGAAGGTGATATAGGGCAGGTAAAATACCGGTACGGAGCCAATTTTTAGTTTGACGTTCTTACCTGTGCCTTGGTTCGTCTCGCGGTCGACGGTAATTTTCTCGCCTTCTAATACCCATGCTTCATCACCTGGTTCACAGCTCGTAATATGGCCTTCATTTAACTCAAGTTTTGAGGCGGATATTTGCTTTACTGACTGAGCGCCACCGCGCACTTGTTGCTCTTTCAGTACAAAAGTGGCTTCGTTGAAGGAGGCTTTGTGCTCTGTGGTACTGACTTCTGCGTATTCCCCTTGAATTAACATGCCCGGCTGGCGGATCGTCACAGACTTTTCCAGGGTGGCTTTATCGCCAGTGCGGTCGTAGGTCATTTTACTGGCCGAGATCGAGCGATCGCCTTGAGATACCACCACGTCGCCTTCGAGCGTGGCTTTGTTGCCATCGAGGATGGATGCGTCATCTGACTCGACAACAAGGTCCAGAGTATCAAGCGCTGAGGCACTCGGGTTATATGCCGCAGTACTTTCGATATAAATACCGTTACAACCAGGGGGGATGTCTTTTTGCAGCGATGCTGGTAACTGCTCTCGTTTAAGCCAGCCAAAGGGCGCTTTTTCTGCGGCTTTGAGTAAGGAGGGGTCGTCGGTTTGTAGCATTTCTGAATGAACAGAAAGTGAAAGAAATGACAGGGCTGCGCCGACAAACAACGTTTTGCCCGAGCCGGATAGACACGATTTGAGAGACGATGCGGTTTGGCTTGCAGCTAGGCTCATAAAAAAAATCGGTTTGAGCTGTGCAAAGCTCTTGTGCATACTGGTGGCCCGAATCTATCACTATACTGACGAAGGCGACGATTATAGTGGTATCGCAGTATAAAAAGAAAACTTGTCTTGCGAATAAAGCACTTTCGAAGGCGAATTAATTTTTCAATTGGATCAACGGAGGGTTCTTTGTCAGGTTCTCAACCTCCAAAGACGGGTGCCAGCCACCCACAAGCATTCGAAGGTGAGTTAAAGCTCTGGGTAGAGCAACAGCTTACATCACTTAAGACAACCCAGCCCCCAGCGGTGCACGATGATAGTGGCATATTGACGTGGCAAGGTTTGAATGGTGACGCGGGTTTTCGAAAGTACTTCCGCTTAAGTGTTTCATCTTGCCAGTTAATTGCCGTATATGCGCCGCCAGAGACAGAAAACAACCCTGCCTTTTTAGCGATCGATAAGTTTCTATTTGAGCACGGTGTTCACGTCCCAAAAATCATTGCGCACGATCTGACCCAAGGGTATTTTTTGTTGGAGGATTTGGGGAAGACGCTTTATCTCGATCACCTCGATGAAGATTCCGCGAACGGACTATACGGTGAAGCGTTACTCGCCTTAATGCAAATTCAGCAATGTCCTTTAGATAGGTCGATTTTCCCTGAATACGATGCTGCTCGTTTAAAAGAGGAGATGGCGTTATTCCCTCAGTGGTTTGTTTCTGAGTTATTAGGGTACGAATTATCCAATCGTGAGCGTGGTATGATCGAGCAAGCCTTCGATATCTTGCTCGCCAGCGCCGAAGAGCAACCGAACGTTATTGTGCATCGCGACTTTCACTCCAGAAATATCGTATACGGCGTGAGCGGTATTCCCGGTATTGTGGACTTTCAAGACGCCGTCATTGGCCCGTTTACTTACGATGTTGTTTCCCTGTTGCGGGATTGCTACATCCAATGGCCTCAAGAGCAAGTGAAAAACTGGTTGCTGGCATATGGCAACATGGCCTTTGATGCTGGCGTTATTCCGTCGGTATCGCAAGACTGTTTATTACGCTGGTTTGATTTGATGGGCTTACAGCGGCACATCAAAGTCCTCGGTATTTTTGCGCGCTTATCCCTGCGGGACGGCAAGCACGGTTATCTCAAAGATTTGCCCTTGGTTGTGCACTATGTGCGTTCTGTGGCCGCTGAATATGAATCCTTGAAATCGTTTAGTGACTGGTTCGAAAGCACGCTAATGCCCTTGGTTTTAGATCAGCCATGGGCTGAGCGCATGCACTCGTGAAAGCACTGATTCTCGCGGCTGGGCGAGGGGAGCGGATGCGGCCTTTGACGGATCACACGCCTAAACCACTTCTTAAAGTCGGCACTCAAACCTTGCTGGACCGGCAGATTGAGAAGTTAGTGGCCGCAGGTGTGAGCGAGATCGTGATTAACGCTTCCTACCTTGGCGATATGATCGAGCAGCACCTCGATACACATAAAGTACCAGGCGTGGACCTGATTCTTTCGCGAGAACCCAAGCCATTAGAGACAGGCGGCGCCATTTTCTTCGCCCGTGAATGCTTGGGGGATGATCCTTTTCTCCTGGTGAATGGCGATGTTTGGGTGGATCTCGATTATCAATCGTTGCTATCTGGTTTGAGTGCAGCTCCTGTAAGCGGCGGTGGTCATCTAGTGTTTGTCCCTAACCCTCCGCATAAACAATGCGGTGATTTTTCGTTGGTGGACGGAATTGTTGGTGTGGCTGAACAAGACCGACCGAGCTACACCTATAGCGGCGTAAGCGTGCTTTCTCCTGCGTTGGTGACGGCTTACTCGAAATGTCGGGAGGTGTTCCCGTTGAGAGAGGCCTTCGATGCCGCTATCGAAAAAAGGAAAATTACGGGAGAGGTGTATAATGGCTATTGGCTAGATGTCGGCACGCCCGAACGCCTAGAGCAGCTCAGAGAGCACGTTCTCGACCGTTAACCGTGTAGGCTTTAACATAGTTCAAAGTATCTTTATTTCTTTTCTATCTCGACCCCTTTCGCGTGCTTATTGAGAAAACCGCGAACTCGCCGTGTCAGGCGGTTTTCATCAGAGTCATCACTTTCACTGGGTTTTAGCACTTTGAGTTGATAGTAATGTTGCATGCCTTCCGATTTGGCTATTTTTATGCGTTGCCGGGTTTCAATCTCATCCAAGTAATGATCACCATAATATAAATCTAAAATGGGCAGGCTTCGATCATTGTAATACTGGCGAATATGCTCGCCTGTTTGCGGGATAAGGTTTCGCGCACTGATTAATACTGCCGCTCGAATGGGGCGTTGAATTTTGCCCCCTTTCACATTGTTTGATTTTTTCCCGCCTATGAGGTGATCGATATATTTGAGTGCGCGGGTGGCGCCGATGCCGTGGCCGACCAATACAATGTTGTATTGGCCTTGCTCTTTAAGAAACGCGATGGCTGATTGTAAGCGAGCTCGGCTGACGACTTCTGGATCATCCTTGGCCTTCTTTCCGTTCATCTTACTCATTTGCATGGATGGATCTGCTTTGGGGGCGCCTTTATCTGGAGAGGTGCTTTCTGTTGAGCTATCCATGCTCTTTTCTGTATCGCTTGGTTTTTCCATTTTCTCGGGTCTTGGTGGTATTTTCGCCTGGGCCAGAGGAGGTAAGTGTATCGAAAGAGTGGCCCAGCCGTGGTGACTGAGGTTATTGCGCACAGCGTTGATTTCAAATGGTTCATCGACGGACTGGCCTTCGCCATGGAGGATCAGCACCGCCCCGAAGGGGTTGCCTGTGGTGTCGGCTTGCCAGAGGCCCATAAACTTTTCACCGTTGGCCTCGAGCCACTTCACATCACGTTCGTCTATTTCTTGGGTGAGCAGTGCAAGGGTTTGCTTTTCTGTATCGATCACCTTGCGGGCCTCAGCTGGGGCCTTACTGGCGTCATTTTTTTGTGCTGTAGGCGCTTGTTCGCCACCTTCTTCTTTGCTGTCCATTTCCTCGTTTTGGGCGGTGGCATAGGTCAGTGTAAGCAGGGCCAGTGAACAGATTAGAAAGGCCTTTTGTGATAAGGTGATTAAGTGATTCATTGCGTTACTCACATCCAGTAAAATGCCAAACTTTTTGAGATACAGGGTAGAAAACATGCCAAGCCCCCACAGTTCCATTAATGCTTCTAAGAATGATTTTAAGATTGCTCCTTCTATATTATCGGCCGATTTTGCTCGACTTGGAGCAGAAGTTGATGCCGTACTCGAAGCGGGTGCCGATATTGTTCATTTTGATGTTATGGATAATCACTATGTGCCAAATCTGACGATTGGTCCAATGGTCTGTAGTGCATTGAGAAAATACGGGGTAACCGCACCGATCGATGTACATTTGATGGTTGAACCTGTTGACGACCTCATCGTGCAATTTGCTGACGCGGGTGCGACGTATATTACTTTTCACCCTGAGGCTTCCAAGCATGTTGACCGGTCTATCAAACTGATTCGCGAGAAAGGCTGTAAGCCCGGATTAGTCTTGAATCCTGCTAGCCCCGTTAGCTTGGTTGAAAACGTGATTGATCAACTGGATATGTTGCTGCTGATGTCAGTGAACCCTGGTTTTGGTGGGCAGAAGTTTTTGCCTTATGTTTTAGATAAGTTAGCGGCAGCACGCGGGATGATCGATGCAAAAGGCCTGAAAACTCGCTTAGAAATAGACGGTGGTGTGACGTTGGATAATATTGCCGATATAGGTAAAGCCGGTGCGGATACCTTTGTTGCGGGCTCGGCGATATTTGGAGCTGAAAGTTACCAGCAGACGATTTCTGCAATGAAGGCCACTTTATCTGAGGTTCGCTAAGCGCGTACCGATACGTGAGTAGCAGACCGTTTTGGGTTATAGGGCAAAAAGCTAGGAACACCTGATGGAATCACTGGATACACAATCGTCTCTTGAAGAGAATGCGACCTTACGCAGCGAACAGCAAATCGCGCGGATGTCCGAGGTTCACAATTTTAGTGGGCCTGAGTTGGATAACGTCAAAATCTTACACCAAGGCACGAGTAACGAAAAAATCCTTAAAGTTTTTCGTGAATTACGCACTCAAGTGTATGCGCGTGCGAAGGGAAAAAACTTCGTTTGTTTGGTGACTTCCGTATGCCCGGGTGGGGGAGCGTCATACACGGCGAGCAATCTAGCTGCGGCGATTGCTCTGGATAAATCAAAGACATCGGTGGTGGTGGACGCGAACTTTTATTCGCCATCGATTGATCATTTACTCAGTGCAGAAGCGAACCTTGGCCTAACGGATTATTTGTCTGTGCAGGAAATGGGTATCGAGTTCATTTTGTATGCCTCAGGCATTAAACGCCTGCGCATTGTACCTGCGGGTAAAAGCACTCACGGTGCTACAGAAAAATTATCGTCGAGCAAAATGGTGTCTTTCGTTCGGGAATTGAAGGCGCGTTACCCTGACCGTTTTATCTTGGTCGACAGTCCGTCAGTAGGGGATTTCTCAGCAGATGTTCGCATACTCGCTCAGCTCTGTGACTTTGTTGTGCTTGTTGTGCCTTACGGAAAAGTCAGTGATGCAGAAGTAAAAGCCAGTATTGATATTATTGGCGAACATCGTATAGCGGGTATTGTGTTCAATAATGTATAGCTAACCGAGCTTTTTAATGTTGAAAAAGCTCGGGCCTTGTCTTAGTTAAATATTACTCGTTCGTAACCGTAATATTATATTTTTTCATTAAGTCATATAAGGTGGGTCGCGTCACGCCGAGCAACTTGGAGGTGGCCGATATATTGTACTCTGTCATCGTTAAAGCACGTAATATGGCTGCGCGTTCTGCGTTATAGCGGACTTCACGCAAGTTCAAACTTAGTGCGCCTTCAGAGACTAATCCCAGGTCTTCAGATGAGATCAGTTTATCGTCACTCATCACCACACTGCGTTTAACGCGGTTTTCCATTTCCCGAATATTGCCAGGCCAATCATAGGCTTCAATCGCTTCGACAGCTTCTGGTGTGAAGCCCTGAATATTCTCGTTGTTTTGCTCGATAAAGCGGCGCAAGAAATGTCGGGCGAGAAGGAGCTTATCGCCTTGGCGTTGGCGCAGAGGTGGAATTTCAATCTCCATTTCGCAGATACGATAGAATAAATCTTCTCTAAAAGTACCTTCTTGTACCATTTTTTGTAGGTCTTTATTGGTGGCGCATACCACTCTGACATCCACGGGAATCTCGTCTCTGCCGCCTACCCGTTCGATGATGCGTTCTTGCAAAAAGCGTAATAGTTTAGCCTGTAGCAATAACGGCATATCCCCGATTTCATCGAGGAATAGCGTGCCGCCACTGGCTGTTTCGACTTTACCGAGGGTACGTTTCGTTGCGCCAGTAAAGGCGCCTTTTTCGTAACCAAAGAGTTCACTTTCCATTAGGTTTTCTGGCACGGCCGCACAGTTGATGGCAACCATACGTTTACTTTTTCTTGGGCTCAGATTGTGCAGCGCGCGGGCCATAACTTCTTTACCCGTGCCGCTTTCTCCAGTGAGCGTACAGGTAACATCAGAAGGGGCAAGTTTTTCTATTGTACGACAAATTTTGAGCATTTTCGGATCGCAGGCAATAATACCGTCGAGTGGCGATTGTTGCTGCTCCTGAATCATGCGATGTTGCTTTTCCAAGCTGTAAATATGGAAAGCCCGCTGCAAGATTAAATCTAATGTTTCGGGGTTTACGGGTTTTTGGTAAAAATCGTAAGCGCCCATCGCGACGGCGCGCACGGCATTTTCGTAATCGGCGTTGCCAGTCATCACGATAATTTTGGCGAGGGGGGATAGGTTGGATATTTCGCGAATACAGCGAAAGCCTTCATCTACGCCTTCGTCATCGGGCGGTAGCCCCAAATCTTGCAAAATGATGGGCGGTTCATGGAGGCGAATCGCGGCGATTGCGTCCTCGCGATTTCCTGCCACGATGACTTCATACTGATCGAAGTGCCAGCGTAATTGGCTTTGTAGGCCGACATCATCTTCAACAATTAACAGTTTTTCTTTATCTGTTTTACTCATAGTGGCAAATCGTATCTATTTTAGAGTGAGTGTCTATTTGTTTTGGTTTTCTTTGGGGCAATCTTTGAGCAAACATTAATTCGCATAGCCCAGCGCTTCTGGCCCCTGGTTAGAGTGTTCTTATAATGCTGGGAAAGTGAGTATAAACGTGGTGCCTTCCCCAAGCGAGCTTTCCACTTTGACGGTGCCGTCAATACTTTGGATGTATTCGCGGGCTTGGTAAACACCCACACCCATGCCTTGGCCAGACTTGGTTGTTTCAAAGGGTTTGAATAACTTATTGTGTATAAAGTCGTCGCTCATGCCTGAGCCATTATCTTCAACGGTGACCGTGACGGTATTGTCTTCAAATTCTGTCACGATGTCGACGAAGCCGCTATTGGAGGTTGCATCTTGAGCATTTTGAATAATATGAGTGAACACCATCACCAGGCTATCGAAATCAGCTTTGACTTTGATTTCCTCACTGAACGGAACTAGCGTGGGGGCTGGTTGACGCTTCTGACAGCGTTTGATCGTTTCGACAAATACTGCTTTTAAATCGAGTACTTTAATTTCTTCGTCTTCAGTTCGTTGCAGTTTTCGCAGTAGGTTGTTCATTCGGTCAACAGAGTTTTTAATCGTTTGTATCGCGTCCTCGACGAAGGCGGGGTTATCTTTGTGCTTTTCTGCATTTTTCACAACGAGTGATTGTTGTGCGATGAGGTTTTTCAAGTCGTGCATGACAAATGCGGAGAGTTTATTAAATGCGTCGAATTGACGTGATTCTGCAAGTAGCTCGGCTTGTTCGTGACGTGCGATGTAGCTGGCGATTTGCCTGCCCACTGTTTTGGCTAGGTCGAGGTCTTCCCAGCTAATCGGCATGTGCTCCTTAGTTGTGGTGAGCACCATAAAGCCAACGAGGTCTTGCTCTGTAAGGAGGGGGAAGGCGAGCCACGCGTTGGGGATACTTTTCATCCACGTGGGTAAGTCTTGGTTGTTGTGGTTCAAGTCGTGGCTGTGGGTGTTGGGGGTAAATATCCAATCGTTTTCCAAGGCCTTACAGAACGCGCTCGTCTCTGGCTCAAAGGTTTCAGCAACATCGAACTCAATATGTTTTTGGCGAACAGGTACTAATACTTTTGAGCGTTTCAGCCACAGGGCACCTCCATCACAGTTAAATAAGTCACAGGCAACACTAATAACGCGGTTTGCGGTATCCGTCGGTGAGGTGGGCTGTGAAAGTTGGCTAATAAGTTTCAGCCATTCATTTCGGTAGTCGTATTTGTAGCTAAACAAGTGTTTATTAATTAACACGCTCATGTTGTTTCTGAGCTTGGATGAAGAGAAAACAAAACCGACAAAAAATAGACCGCTTATTGAAAGCAAGGTGTAGATGACGGTGCCCCAGTCTCCACCGTATAAACGTACGTAGTAGCCGCCAATAGAAAGGGCGGTTAACAGTGCGCCAGCCATTGTTAATGAGGTCGTATAAAAAATAACAGGACGGGAGAAGGTGAGCTTGGCGGCTTGTGGAGAAGGCTGTGCCATGGTCGCAACGCCAAGGGCGAGCAGTAAACTTGCCCCCATTGATACGGCTGCACGGGCCTGCCACAGCTCGGAATCCAGTTTCCCAAAGACTAAATGTTGCGTGAATAGGTAGGCATCAAATATAAATACGATGGCGAGTCCCAGGCAGAGTAGCTTGTAGAAGCGGTACTGGCTGTTATTTCTATAGAGCTGTTCAAGGCTTAGTAGGCTGACAACAGAAAATACGATGCCCTGCCAAATGACCAGTTTGTGCTCGAATGCTTGGAGCGCGGTTGTTTGATAGTTAAATACGGCCAGTGAAAAGCCACATGCACACAATATATAAACGGTGAATTTGAAGAGCTTTGGTAAGTGGGAGACGCAAATTTTTTCAGTTGTGCGATTGATCGCGACAAGCCACAGCACGTAGTGCATGGATTCAGACAGCAGTAATGTGCTTAGGCTGTCATGGGATAACCAGTCTTGTGTCGCCGTGCAAAATAACCAGCCAGTCTGTCCGAGAGCGGCGACGGCCATGATCCATAGCATGCGTTTTTTCAGGGCTTGGTAGACAAACGCAATCGTGAGTACGAGGGAGAGGGCGGAGGCACTGATAAAAGCGACTTCGGTAACACTGCTAAATTCCATAGGTCGATAAGGCTCTGGTTATTATCCGCAGAGTATAACTAAGGGAGGCGGGCATGCACAGCAAGGGTCGTAACACAGGGTATTTGGACCTATGTGGAGGGGGTGATGACAGAGATAAATTTTTCTGATGCAGGATTGAAATCCTACATCGAGTGGGCGTGAGCGCCTGTTAACGCGTATTCGCTATCAGGCGTCCTGGAAGTGCGAGATAATGCCGTCTAGCACACGATCAAAAATCGGGGTGCTATCGAGGATCTTAGCTTTTTTGAACTGCATGTCGTAAGCGAATTGTCGACGTGAGCGTTCGAGTGTTTTGAAACCAAAACGGTTCACGAAGAGATAGGTGTCAGCATCGATCTTCTTGCTAAGTTTACAGCGGTTAACTTTGCCATTTTCCTCTTGGTATTCGACCCAGGCGCCTTCGACAATCTCTTTGGCTTCAACGTAGTATTTACTTGATAGCTCTTCATACTTGGATTGTTGACGTTCCAGTGCTGTCATTTCATCCCAAGATTTTTCTGCACCTTCGGCTCTACCTAAGTTTTCTTTTTGCTCATCATCCAGTGCACGGAAAGTCACCGTGGGGGACTCGCTGGTGACAACGAGTTGATCAATCGTCACCTCGATTTGCTCGATTCGGCTGGCGCGCGTTGATGCGTTGTCTATCGCTAGCTCTAAGCCTTTCTCAATTCGGTTTAGGATTTCAGGCTTGAGTCGCTGCGCGCGCGCTTTGGAGCGCTCATCACTGTGTGATTTACATAACCAAACGAGATCAGATACAAGTTGTTCGTTTTCTACCCATAGGGCGCCTTCTTTGCCATCTTTGATGTAGGTAATGACGAGGACTTGCAGCCAGGTGTTGGTCAAAAATTCGCTAATGGTGCTAGGCAGTTTTTCGTCTTTGAGCTTATCGAAGAGTGTGGCCTGAGCAAAGGTTTTCGCATTACGGATTTTCGCTTTACCCATTTCAGTTTGGGTGGTGCGGTTTTCAACAATTGTCGATTTTCGTGTTTCTTTCTGCATTAAGCCTTCGAGTTCAGTTTCGACTTGGCTAAATACGGTGTCATCAAGGGTGTATTGGCGATTAATGGTTTGGATGCCATCAACAATCGCACGATACAGCGGGTCACGCTCTAAGGGCTTTGAATTATCAAATTGAATGCCTGCACGTGTAATGGTGTTGATAAGCTGACGAGCCGCATGATCGTTATTGGATAAGAATGTTTTATCCTTGAGTGCGACTTTCAATATTGGGATTTGCAGTCGGCAAATGAGCGATTGCACAATCAAAGGCAAATCCGGGTCTTCTAGGATCTTATCGAAAAACATGGCCACCAAATTGATGGTGTCTTCGTCGGTTTGCTCAAGTGAGTTAGGCGTTGCTGGGTTGTTTTTCGCTAATAGCTCATTGACGAGATCACGGAGCACAACTTTGGGCTCAGAGCGCGCTATTTTGTGATCGACGACGGGCTGCTTTGACGTCAAGACTGACGCTAAGTCTGTCGTTGTGAGTGCCGGGCCAGGGTTATTCGAATATGAATAATAGGGGACTTTACCTTGCCCCTGCTGGGTGCCACGTATGGCGGTCATCAAGGACGCAAGCATTTCTGGCGATAGCGAGATTGTACGTTCTTGGTGAGGGAAGCGCGGTGCTGGGCTTGACGGACCACTTGGAATTTCAGTTTCCGGCGTGGGCATGTCGTTAGTGCTTGGAGCGGTTTCCGCTTCTGGGGTTTCTGTGCTGGCATTTTTGCGCAGACTTTTGGGGACTTTTGGCAGAATCCCGGTTTCGATAAGCAATTGGTTTGCGTCAGAATAAATGTGGCCTAACTGCTTCAGTACGTGCTTTTCAAATAATTTAAACAGAATTAGACGCGTCTTAATGCTTATTTTTAGCTGATCTAAGCAAGAAAGGACAAAGGCTTTTGCTATTTGTTGGGGATCTAACGGGTTGTTATTTTCGTCGACCGTCACCTGTAATAGTAGGTGGTCTAGGCGAATACTGAGTTCGTAGATCTCATTCTTATATGATTCACGTGCACGATTCGACATGTTTTTGAGTGCAAGCTCAATTTCTAGGTCGTCGCCCTCAACGATAGACAGATTTACTTCTTCGTTGGGATCAGGGCGCACGGGTTTGGGGGCACTAGGTCCCGGTATAACAAGGTCTTCAAAGCTAGCGCTTAGTTTTTGCATGAAGGCGCCGATCAGGCCTTCTTTCTTCACGCGTATTTCACGCATGGATTCAAAATATAAGTTTTGTTCGTTGTTGCTTGATGCCCGTTTGGATAGCTCGTAGAACAGATCGTCGGTGGCCGAAAACATGTGTTCCATGAGCTGGCGGCTGGCGCTAAGCGATTCATCCTCGATATGCTTCAGCACACCAGGTGAATTGACCTTCTTCTTGTCGTTGCTGCCCTTTACCAGTTCTAGGTGGCTGGTAGGATTTTCAGTCGCCATTACCAATTAACTCAATTTCTACAGCACACGCTGTGTTATATCGGGATTTTTCTTCTTAATGTGTAATTTGTGCAAATTTCATTCCGTTCCCCCTGTTTAAAACTGGGGTTATGCAGCAAAGCGCGACGAAAATAACATAACTGATCGTGATTGAATATTATCTGATACTCAACTTTTGACTATAACGGGGATGAAAGGCGTGTTATTCCTCAAAAACCGTATTTTCGATCATAGATCCGTGTCGGGAATGCATTAGGTTCTGACGGTAAAAGGTTATTTTTCCTTCTAGTGTAAAAATTATCGACACTCGATGTATTGTCTTGCTTGCGGTGCTGAGCGTCCTGGTTATAATGCGCCAACCCAGATATTTCGGACCACTTATGTTGTTGATGATCGACAATTACGACTCGTTCACTTACAACATTGTCCAGTACTTGAGGGAGTTGGGTGCGGATGTTCAGTTGCTCAAAAGTGATGCGTGCTCACTCGACGACATCGTCAAGTTGAGCCCTAGCCATATCGTGATTTCTCCCGGTCCTGGCACCCCAGATAATGCCGGTGTGTCTTTGGCGTTGATTCGCCGGTTTATGAGTGACATTCCCATATTGGGTGTGTGTTTGGGTCACCAATGTATTGCGCAAGCATTGGGGGGCAAGGTTGTTTCTGCGCAGCGTGTGATGCACGGGAAAACGTCGGTAATCCATCACAATGGCGCGGGCTTATTTCGCGGCCTGAGTGATCCGTTTGTTGCAACTCGCTATCACTCTCTCGTGGTGGATAAATTCAGTTTGTCAGCCGATTTTGAGGTTGGTGCATGGACGTTCGATAAGTCATCAACGGATGGTGAGCGGGGGCAAGAGAGCGAGATAATGGCGCTGTCTCACAAAAAACATCCTTTATACGGTGTACAGTTTCACCCCGAAGCCATATTGAGTGAATGTGGCCATCACATACTTAACAATTTTTTAGCCGTTCAACCTTAATGAGGACGTTATGAATATTCGTGAAGCTTTAGCCAAGGTCGTGGCAAAAGAAAACCTGAATCAAGAAGAAATGCACGGGGTGATGACAGAGATCATGACTGGCCAGGCTACAGCTGCACAGATTGGTGGGTTTTTAGTGGCGTTACGCATGAAGGGCGAAACGATTGATGAGGTTACTGGCGCAGCGCAGGTAATGCGAGACCTCGCAACCCCCGTTAGCGTAAATGCGGAAAACCTGGTCGATACTTGCGGTACGGGTGGCGATGGCGCGAACCTCTTTAATGTGTCAACTGCGTCTGCGTTCGTTGTCGCAGCGGCAGGTGGTCACGTTGCTAAACATGGTAATCGGGCGGTTTCTAGCTCTACCGGTAGTGCGGACGTTCTGGAACATGCGGGTGTTAATTTATCTATACCGCCTGATGCTGTCGCTAGGGCGATCGAGGAAGTGGGTGTCGGGTTTATGTTTGCGACGGCACACCACGGCGCTATGAAGCACGCGATCGGCCCTCGTAAAGAGTTAGGGATGCGTACGATCTTTAATATGTTAGGCCCCATGACGAATCCCGCGGGCGTTAAGCGGCAAGTGTTAGGCGTGTTTGATAGTGGCTTGTGTCGCCCCTTGGCGGAAGTTTTGGGACGTTTAGGCAGTGAGCACGTTATGGTGGTGTGCGCTGAAGACGGCCTTGACGAAATTTCGGTATCTTCTAAAACAATCGTTGCCGAACTTAAAAATGGCGCAGTTACAGAATATACCATTGACCCTAGTGATTATTCGTTAGCATATCCGGACCTTTCCGGGTTGAGTGTGAATAGCGCCGATGAATCTTTATCGTTGATAAATAAGGTATTTGCGAAGGTTGATGGCAGCGAAAAAGCGCGGGATATCATCACGATCAATGCTGGTGCGGCGATATATGTTGCCGGCTTAGCGGGTTCTTTAGAGAACGGTATCGCCATGGCAGAAGATGCGATTGCCAGTGGTGCCGCTAAAGAAAAACTGAAAGAGCTGGTTGAATTTACTTCGCTCGTTAAATAAGTCTGGAGATGTTACGTGACTGGAACCCCTGATATTCTAAATAAAATTATCGCGCGAAAGCATGAAGAAATTGCCGAGCGAAAAGTGAGAGCCTCTTTAGATGACCTTAAATCTGCGGCTAAGGGTATAGCGCCGGCGCGGGGGTTTGTTCGTGCGATCGAAACTAAAATTGCCGATGGCCTGCCTGCCGTTATTGCGGAAATCAAGAAGGCTTCCCCTAGCAAGGGGGTGATTCGTGAGAATTTTAACCCGCCAGAAATTGCACAAAGTTACGATGCTGCGGGCGCCGCATGTTTGTCGGTGTTAACGGATGTGGATTTTTTTCAGGGTGCGGACGAGTATTTGCAGCGTGTGCGTGAAGCGGTCACTTTACCTGTTATTCGGAAAGACTTTATGGTGGACGAGTACCAGGTCTATGAATCAAAAGCCATTGGTGCAGATTGTATATTGTTAATTGTGGCCGCCTTGGATAAGTCGCAATTGGCGGACCTCAATGCCTTGGCGACAGAGCTTGGTTTAGATGTTCTGGTGGAAGTACATAATCAAGCAGAATTAGACCTAGCCTTGGATATGCCAAATAAATTGGTGGGCATTAATAATCGAGACCTGCATAGCTTTGATGTGAGTTTAGATGTAACGCTGTCGTTGTTGCCTAATATTCCTAGCGATAAAATCGTGATTACCGAAAGTGGTATTCATGTGTCCGACGATGTGGCGCTAATGCGTAAGCATCAGGTGAATGGGTTTTTGGTCGGGGAGTCGTTTATGCGTCACTCTGACCCAGGAACTAAATTAAACGAGCTTTTCTTTAGCTAGATAGTTTCGTTACTTGCACCGTATTATTTACTGAGAAATAAAAAAAGGCAGAAACTTGATTAGCGAAGTTTCTGCCTTTTTCGTATGCGTAATGAGCGTGCCTAGCGCGTGCCGTAAACCACCATGGTTTTTCCTTTTACTGAGACCAAGCCTTGGTCTTCAAGTGTTTTTAACACCCGTCCTACCATTTCTCGCGAGCAGCCGACAATTCGGCCGATTTCTTGGCGCGTAATTTTGATTTGCATGCCGTCTGGGTGGGTCATTGCATCGGGTTCTTTACATAGATCGAGCAATGTTCTTGCAACGCGACCGGTAACATCCAAAAAGGCCAGATCGCCGACTTTTCGTGTGGTGTTACGCAGTCTGCGCGCCATTTGCGATCCCAAGGCGAACAAAAACTCGGGGTGGGAATCTGAGACTTCTTGGAATTTTGCGTATGAAATTTCGCCGATTTCGCATTCGGTTTTGGCTCTTACCCAAGCGCTTCGGTTGTCTTGCTCATCGAACAAGCCCATCTCGCCAAAAAAGTCGCCGTCGTTTAGGTAGGCAACGATCATTTCACGGCCTTCCTCGTCTTCAATTAAGACGGTGACAGAGCCTTTGACGATGTAATAGAGAGAGTCGCTTTTGTCACCCGCATAGATCAGCGTGCTTTTTGCTGGGTATCTACGACGGTGGCAATGACTTAAAAATTCGTCTGCATTTTGGATATGGGGGGTAAGCGACACGGCAACCAATGGACAAACCTCTATTATTAAAATTCATTCCTCTATCCTTCGAGTATAACGCCAAACCTAGAGATTGCACCACTTGACTGCAATATTTGGGCGCTGTGTCAGGCATTAGCAAATGTGGGCAGCTGTGTTAATCTCCACGCCTAAAATTTGATAGTCCAGGGTTGAGTTATGCAAGCTACAGTCAGTTGGTTAGATGGTGTGTCATTTGAGGCAAAATCAGGCAGTGGGCATGCTGTTGTGATGGATGGCCCCCCTGATCACGGTGGTCAAAACAAGGGCGTGCGGCCGATGGAGATGTTGTTGATGGGCTTGGGTGGCTGTGCGTCTTTTGACGTGATGTCGATTTTGCAAAAGTCCCGTCAAAAAGTGACGGATTGCCGTGCAGAACTGGTCGCAGAGCGAGCGGATGCGGTGCCTTCGGTGTTTACCAAAATTGAAATGAAGTTTGTGGTGAGTGGTGAAAACTTAAAAGAAACTCAGGTTGCCAGGGCCGTGTCGTTATCCGCAGAAAAGTATTGTTCGGCGTCGATTATGCTGGAAAAAGCCGGTGTGGAGATTAGTCACAGCTATGAAGTTGTAGCGGTTTAAATTAGTAGAGGCTTAAATTAAAAGCCTCTAGATTCTGCGGCTTAGAGCCGCATGTATTAGATTCTATAGCTGAGCGAGGTCATGGCCTTGGATACGAGGGACATGGCTGATTTTACTGGGGCAGGGAAGTCATAACCGCCCGCTTCAAGGGCTGTATGGCCGTGTTTTTCTTCATCAATCAGCATCTGCGCGACGATTGCGCGTGATTCAGTATCGTTTTCAGGCAATGTTTCCAGGTGGTGAGACAAATGCTTACACACTTGCTCTTCAGTAGCGGCCACAAAACCAAGGCTGATTTTATCGCTAATTAATCCCGCTGTTGCCCCTATACCAAATGATAAGCCGTACCAAATGGGGTTGAGCACGCTGGTATGACTGTTTAGCCCTTCTAAGCGTTTTTCGCACCAAACTAAGTGATCGATCTCCTCCTCAGCGGCCGCTTCCATTTCTTCGCGTACTTCCGGCAGCTTGGCGGTGAGTGCTTGGCCTTGATAAAGCGCTTGCGCGCAGACCTCACCGGCATGATTTACGCGCATAAGGCCGGCGGCGTGTTTGGTTTCAATATCGCTCAATTCTTCTTTCTCTTCCTGCTCTGCTTTCGGTGTCGCGCGATTGGCCGTATTTGCGTGTGTTGAGATACTGCGTAGTGCGTTATCAAAGCTGCAGATGGCTTTGTCGATTAAACTTAGGGAATGCTCAGTCATATGCTTGCGTGCCGTGTTTCATTTCACTAGCCTTTACTCATAAGTACGAAGCCCTTGCTTGACGAGCGTACGGGTAAAGACATCTTGGAGGATAGGGTTCTAGATGAATAATAATGACCTAAGGTTGATACTGAATGCAAAGGTTTCCTTGGTCGTCATAGAAACTTACGACGAACCACGCGCGCTGAATTTATTGGAAAGCTTGTTCAAGTATGAAAGCCTGCCCGCTTGGCAGTGGACGATCACAGAGGGATTAAGCAGCCTGGGGTATGGGATGAACCTTAAACCCACCGAAACCCACAGTGATCCTGATGCAGTATTACGCCACATTAAAGGGTGCAAAGAAAAAAGCGCCTTTGTCTTATGCGATATGCACCCCTATATCGAAGACGCGAAAAACATTCGTTTTTTGAAAGATATTGTCTTCAGTAAAGTGGGGCATAAAGTCATCTTGATCAGCCATCAGTTATCCCTTCCGTCAGAACTTTCGCGTTATGCCGCCTCGGTGAGCTTATCCATGCCGTCCGAAGATGAAATATTGGCGATTGTGCGCGAGGAGGCACGTGTTTGGGCGGCGCATAATAATAAGTCACGTATTAAAACGGACAGTGACACCTTGCAGAAATTGGTGGGGAATTTACAAGGATTACCCCATCAAGATGTGCGCCGTTTAGCGCATGGGGCTATCGCCGATGATGGCGCGATCACTGAGGCCGATTTACCCGAGCTTACCCGTCGAAAATTTGAATTGATGAATATGGACGGGGTACTGCATTTTGAATTTAGTACCGCACATTTGCGGGATGTCGGGGGCTTAAGTACGTTAAAGCGTTGGTTAGAAGATCGCCGTCATTTGATGACGCAAGATAAGCAAAGTGAAAGCGATCGCCATGTGGATGCACCCAAAGGTGTGCTGTTATTTGGTGTGCAAGGTGGCGGTAAAAGTTTAGCGGCAAAGTCGATCGCGGGGGTATGGGGTTTGCCCTTATTACGACTCGATATGGCGGCCTTGTTTAACAAATATGTTGGAGAGACAGAAAAGAATTTACGCGAAGCGTTGAAGCTAGCTGATCTTATGTCGCCCTGTGTTCTGTGGTTAGATGAAATAGAAAAGGGCCTGGCTCAAGGGGATTCAGATAACGCAACGGGGAAACGTTTACTGGGGACACTTTTGACCTGGATGTCCGAGCGAAAAAGCAAAGTTTTTCTCGTTGCGACCAGTAACGATATTAGTGTGTTACCGCCGGAACTTATGCGTAAAGGTCGGTTTGATGAAATCTTTTTTGTAGATTTGCCTGATCAATCTACGCGAGCGGTTATTTTCAGTATTCATATTAAAAAGCGTGGTCTTGCATTAGATACATTTGATTTGGGTGCGTTGGCCGAAATGACAGAAGGTTTTACTGGTGCGGAAATAGAACAAGCGGTGGTGAGTGCAACCTATTCTGCATCGGCACGTGAAGAAAGCGCCAAACAAAAACATGTCGTGGATGCGATTCAGTTAACGCAACCATTATCTGTTGTGATGGCTGAGCGTATTCAGGAGCTACAAACGTGGGCGAAAGAAAGGGCGGTATTTGCGAATTAAGGTAGCGGTAGTGTTTTAGATGCAAAGCGCACCCATAAGCTGTCACGACGTTGCTTATGGGTGCATTTGTTGGCGGTACTAGTTTTGTTCTCTCGCAATCGCACGATAAGCAATGTCAGAACGGAAAAACATCCCATCCCACTTCACTTTACCGAGCAGATCGTAAGCATTTTTCTGCGCTTCTGTAATGGTGTCGCCCACAGCCGTTGCGCATAATACGCGTCCACCGTTTGTGACCACATTGTCGCCATTCATTTGTGTCCCGGCGTGGAAAATTTTGCTGTCTTCTGAACCGTTTTCTAGTCCAGAAATAACTTTCCCTTTTTCGTAGCTGGCTGGGTACCCGCCTGCAGCGAGCACGACGCCTACAGATGGACGTGAATCCCATACGGCTTCTGCTGTATCAAGCCTGCCTTCAATAGCTTCCAAACAAAGCTCAGGTAAATCAGAACGTAAACGCATCATGATGGGTTGAGTTTCTGGATCACCAAAGCGGCAGTTATATTCAATCACTTTTGGTGTGCCGTCTGCAGCAATCATCAAGCCCGCGTAAAGAAAACCTGTGTAATCATTTCCTTCTGATTTCATGCCTGCAATCGTTGGATAAATGACTTCGCTCATGATGCGGTCATAGATTTCAACGGTGACAACCGGCGCGGGAGAATAAGCCCCCATACCGCCGGTGTTAGGCCCTGTATCGCCGTCGCCTACACGTTTGTGATCTTGGCTGGTGGCCATTGGCAATGCGTAGTTGCCGTCGGCTATGACGATAAAGCTGGCTTCTTCGCCTTCCAAAAACTCTTCTATCACCACGCGACAGCCGGCATCACCAAAGGCGTTACCTGAGAGCATGTCTTTAATGGCGGTTTCAGCCGTTGCGATATCTTCCGCAACAATGACGCCTTTACCTGCCGCAAGGCCGTCGGCCTTAACCACGATGGGCGCGCCGACTTTATGCAAATAGTTGAGTGCTTTGTCCACATCGGTAAATGTTTCGTATGCCGCTGTGGGAATGTTATGACGAATACAAAAATCTTTTGTAAACGATTTGGATCCTTCAAGTTGGGCGGCGCCTTTTGTTGGGCCAAAACATTTAAGCCCTCGGGCTTGGAAAAAATCCACGACACCATCAACAAGCGGCGCTTCAGGGCCGACGATTGTCAGCCCCACTTGGTTTTGTTCGGCGAAATCTGCAAGCGCAGAAAAATCACCGACGCCAATATCAATATTTTGAATATTGTTTTCAAGTGCCGTGCCCGCGTTTCCGGGGGCGACAAAAACGGTTTCAACGTTTTCACTTTGAGCGGCTTTCCAGGCTAATGCGTGTTCGCGTCCGCCGCTGCCAATCACCAGTATATTCATGTAGAGGTTTCCTGTTTCTTCACAGCGATAATTTAATGACGGAAGTGACGCATGCCGGTAAAGACCATGGCAATACCATGTTCGTCGGCTGCGGCAATGACCTCTTCGTCACGCATTGAGCCGCCGGGTTGAATAACGGCACTAATGCCTACGGCAGCGGCGTTATCGAGGCCATCTCGGAATGGGAAAAATGCATCTGATGCCATAACCGAACTTTTTACTTCCAAGCCAGCATGTTCCGCTTTAATTGCTGCGATACGAGCGGAGTTGACGCGGCTCATTTGACCGGCGCCGACACCAATGGTTTGTCCGTCTTTTGCGTAGATTATCGCGTTGGATTTCACCATTTTTCCCACTTTCCATGCAAAGAGCAGATCTTGCAGTTGAGCATCGGTTGGCGCTACTTTTGTCACGACTTTTAAATCGTCTAAGGTGATCATGCCCTGGTCGCTATCTTGGACCAGAAGGCCACCGTTAACGCGTTTGTAATCATAGCGTGCCGCACTGTCATTATTCCATGCGCCGCATTCTAATAAGCGAACGTTTTTCTTCGCTTCCACGATCGCTGCAGCTTCTTGCGTAATACTCGGTGCGATGATGACTTCAACAAACTGTTTGTCGACGATCGCTTGCGCGGTTGCGCCGTCTAATTCGCCGTTAAACGCAATAATACCGCCGAATGCTGATTCAGGATCTGTGGCAAAGGCTTTTTCGTATGCGGCAAGTAAAGTATCTGCTTGCGCAACACCACAAGGGTTGGCGTGTTTAACAATCACGCACGTCGGTGCAGTGAATTGTTTTACTGTCTCCAATGCTGCGTCAGTGTCAGCAATATTGTTGAACGACAATTCTTTACCTTGAATTTGTCGTGCAGTGGCAACGCTGGCTTCAGTTAGGTTACTTTCTATATAGAAGGCGGCATTTTGATGAGGGTTTTCCCCGTAACGCAGCGTTTGTTTCTTATCAAACTGTAGGTTAAAGGTGCGGGCGAAATTTTCGTCGCCGCCTTTGGCTTGTTTGCCAAGATAATTAGCGATTGCGCCATCGTAACCTGAGGTATGTTCAAAAGCTTTTACCGAAAGATCAAAACGTGTATCGAGGGCGAGCGCGCCTTCATTGCTTTTCATTTCGTTGGTTACTGCATCGTAGTCCGACGCGTTTACAACAATGGCAACATCGTTGTAGTTTTTGGCGGCGGCGCGCACCATGGTTGGGCCGCCAATATCGATATTTTCAATGGCTGTGGGCAAATCACAATCTGGATTGGCGATGGTATTTTCAAAGGGGTATAGATTGACGACGACCATATCAATTTCATTGATACCGTGCTCTGTCATTATCTCGTTATCGGTGCCGCGCCGGCCAAGAATGCCGCCATGGATTTTGGGGTGTAATGTTTTTACGCGACCGTCCATCATTTCGGGAAAGCCAGTGTAGTCAGAAACCTCTATAGCGGGGATGCCGCTTTCTTTTAGCAAACGAAAGGTGCCGCCAGTGGAGAGGATTTCGATATCCAGCGCCGTTAGCTGCTGAGCGAATTCTACAATCCCCGTTTTATCGGAGACACTAATAAGAGCGCGTTTGACTCTGACTAATTTTTCAGTCGATGCCATGTTTTGAAAATTCCTGAAATAGGTTAAACAGATCTAAAGATTACGTATTCCTAATGTGTTGCGGCGAAAGCATAGTCTAGGAGGAACTATTGTTTCGTTTACCTGAATTCACTGTGTATCGTTCATATTGACACGAACAGCGGGCGATTCGGGTGGGCATATTGCCAGAGGCATGGCGTATTACAACAGCAGTACTTTGCTGTAGAGCACAGTCGTCATGCGATAAAGCTAATGCGGGCTGCGAGAGCTCGCAGCCACGTAGGATTTTAACGGATTATAGTAAGCCGTATTGCTTTAATTTTTTACGTAGAGTGCCGCGGTTCAAACCTAGAACGTTAGCTGCTTTCGTTTGGTTGTGACGGGTATATTTCATTACAACTTCAAGCATTGGAGCTTCGACTTCAGCAAGCACCATTTCGTAGACATCGGATACATCTTGTCCTTCAAGGTGTTGGAAGTAATTGCTCACGGCCTTTTCAACGCAATCACGAAGTGATTGATCTTGTGGCGCACTGTAGGCTTCCTGGCTAGGAGCTGGTGTGCCGATTGTCTGAGAGCGTTCGTTAAGAAGCGTATCCGCAGTGTTCATGCTACTTTATCCTCGTTTAAATACGGCCGTTTGAATAGTGATTTGACGGCCTCTAATTGTGATTGAATCGTTTCTAGCTGATAGAAAGTCTTAATGTCGGTGATCGAATCTCCCCCATGTTGCTGGCAGTACCAGGCAAAATGTTTTCGCGCGATTCGTATTCCTTTCGGGTCACCATAATGTTGATATAGGTCCTTAAAGTGCGCGTCCATGACTTGCTTTATAGTTTTTCCTGTAGGTAATGAACAAGGTTGTTCCTCATTCAAAAACTTCGTTATCTGGTCAAAAATCCATGGGTTGCCAAATGCGGCTCGCCCAACCATTACGGCTTTTGCGCCAGTGTAATTGAGTACTGATTTTGCTTTTTCAGGTGAATCAATATCCCCGTTGGCGATAACGGGGATAGAAAGCCTGCTAGCGATTTCAGCGATGGTGTCGTATTCGGCGTTGCCTTGGAATTTACACGCACGGGTTCTGCCATGAACTGCGAGCGCTTGAATACCTTCGTTTTCAGCCAATTTTGCAATATCGACACCGTTTTTATTGTCTGCATCCCACCCGGTTCGGGTTTTTAGTGTTACCGGCACGTCTACACGGCGGACAACACTGGAGAGGATTTTCCCCACTAGTTTTTCGTCTTTTAGCAGCGCCGAGCCGGCGAGCTTTTTACATACTTTCTTGGCTGGGCAGCCCATATTGATATCAATGATTTGTGCTCCCATTGATACCGCATGTTGGGCGGCATCTGCCATAAGCTCGGGATCTGAGCCTGCAATTTGAATACTGTTTGGGGTTTTGCTGGCCGTGTCGTGGACAAGGCGAAATTGGCTCTTTGGGCTATTCCATAGGTCAGTATTGCTGGTTACCATTTCTGATGTGGTCAGGCCGGCCCCCAGCTCCTGGCAGATCTTTCTAAATGGTAAATCTGTTACGCCCGCCATCGGCGCTAGAAGCGCTTGGCTGTGGATTGCGTAAGGCCCAATGGTAAACAAAAACGTTTCTCCCCCAGATAATAGTGGCAGCACTTCTTAAATCGGATACGTTTATGACTATCGTTCGTTTCGACGTGTTGTGACTTCCCCAAGTCATATCAACACTGCTCATTTGGGAGGCTTGTTTAAAGAGGAATAGCGCGCCGTTCTGAGGGCGTGATTCTCTGTATTTTCGCCATCGCCAAAGGATATTGCCAAACCGCGATAGTAATATTTTTATACGATTTGCTGCTTAGGTCCCCACCTAAAAACGGTCGACATAATAACGTGTGTTTTCTGATTTTGGAACGTATATTTTAAGCAAATTGTTCATTTTTTTAACAATTTTATAAATATATGACACAGTCCATGTTGCGAAGACAAAATTATTGGAATAAGGGAAACGATTTAAACGACATTGCCGTTGAGTTAAAACGAACGTTTGTCATGTTTTGTGGCGTCTAGTTAGTTAACGATGATGATTTGATAGCCAACGGCATCTTCGCCAGGATCGGCAATTTCAATCGCGATATGAACAGGTTGTAGGCTGGGCATATTTGCGCGCCCCGCCAGTTCGCCACCGAGGTATTCTTTTGGGCTAAGGCGTCGTGCGGAGACGACTTTGTCGAGGTTATCGGTAAAGACAAGGTCGAGGGTTGGGAAGGTCTGTTCAAATTTTGCCGTGTTTTGAATTACGGCATCAACAACCAAGGCGTTGCGGACTTTAGGGTGAGAACGTACCACGAGATTGGCTGAGCGGATTTTTGATCGATCGATGAGTTCGGGTAGGCGGCAAGAAAAGACGTTACAGGCTTGGGCGTAATAACTTCTATAAGGCTCTATTACGCTGAGAGAAGGAAATTTAATCCAAGCAAATTGGCCTATGAGCAGGAGTCCAGCGACGAGTGATAGGCTCGCCCATAGGGCACGAGAGTGCCAAAACTGTGAGTGCCCGTGATAGTCAAATTCAACGGGTTCTGGTTCTATCGACGACAGGTAGTCGCTAGAGCTGTTGGTGTCATAAGTATCTTGGTGGGATGTTGGTTGCGCGTAGGTTTGAGACGTTTCGGAGTAGTCGAACTCTTCTATTTCGACATCGTCATATTCGTCATACAGATCTTTGGCAACGTCGTTGATGCTTGATGACGTCTTTTCTTCAATAATTTGAAAGCTGTTGTTGTAATAGCTCTCGCCGCCGGATGATGCTTCCGGTTCATCGTAAGTGGCTTGAGTATGGTGGTCATGATGTTCAGCGTCTGAATCGTTTTTCTGCTCTTGTTCTTCCGTGTCTTTGGGGTCGTCATTGAGGAGGTCTAGTGCCCAGGATTCATCCTGAGGAACCTCGTCGTCTTCACCGTCTTGAAGCGTGTCACGTTCAAACAAATTGACGTCATGCTGGCCGGTATCAGCCTTGGTGAACATTGCGCCGCTAAACTCATCGTTAAACTCGTCAAATGGGGCGGGTTCTTGTTTTGGCATATCCATGGTATCGCTAATAAGGATATCTTCGTCTTGGTCGGGATCCTCTTGCGGCGTGGGATTGTGATCTTCTTCATGTGCTGGGAGCAGGTGATCTTTTGCATTGAAAACGGAAAGGCAAGAACCGCAGCGCACCGAACCTTTGGCGGAATTGAGGTGTGCTTCTGATATCCGAAACGAGGTTGCACACTTGGGGCAGCGAGTAACGTGTTCAGTCATTTAGTTGCTGGTCCTTGGTTTTGTGCCGGTGATACACAGCCAGTGTTCTTTCTCTTCAATACTATCAATATTAATCACACGAGAATATGCGTCAACAATTGCATCTTTCTGAGTGTCTAATATACCCGATAAACAGATTTTGCCGCCGGGTTTTATGAGTGAGGTGAGTTTTGGTGCGAGTTCGACGAGAGGACCAGCCAAAATATTCGCTAAAACGAGATCACTTTGCTCTTCGGGGCATTTGTCAGGGAAATATACGGGAAAGCTTTGTGTATCTAAATTATTTCGCAAGATGTTTTCATGGGTGGCAACGAGCGCCTGCGGGTCAATGTCTATTCCCGTCGCGGAAGATGCGCCGAGTAACAGCGCTGCGATACCTAATATGCCTGAGCCACAGCCGTAATCGATGATGTTTTGGGTGCGTACATCTTGTGTCGCGAGCCAGCGCAAACAAAGAAATGTGGTGGGGTGAGTACCCGTGCCGAAGGCCAAACCGGGGTCGAGCATAAGGTTAACGGCATCTGGGTCGGGCACTTCCGTCCAGCTAGGGCAAATCCAAAAATTATCAGCACATTGGATGGGTTTGAAATACTGCATCCATTCACGTTGCCAATCTTTGTCTTCAAGGATTTGCCATTGTGCGGCAGCCGGGGGGATTTCGCTCTGTTGGAGTATTTGCTCGAGCACGGTTTGAGAGTCGATATCTGCTTCGAATAGCCCGGTTATGCGGGTTTCGTCCCATAAGGGGGTTTCGCCCAGCGCGGGTTCAAATATAGGCTGATCTGCGTTGTCTTCGAGGGTGATCGAGAGTGCGCCCCCGCGGGACATGGCAAATTCGACGCGGTTTGCGCAATCGCGCTTGATGTTAATTCTAAGTTGTAACCAAGGCATAGGAAAAGGTTTCGCTCCCTACACCCTAGCGGGGAGAGGGTATGTGGCCCTGTGCGGGCCACAGAAATTACAAACCGAGCTTTTTCTCTAGATAATGGATGTTCACACAGCCTTCCATAAAGGCTTCGTCAACCACCAAATCTTGTTGGAGTTCGGTATTCGTTTTAATACCATCTATCACGAGTTCATCCAATGCAACGGCCATTTTCTTCAGTGCTGTTTTTCGGTCGTCGCCGTGGGTGATGATCTTCGCAATCATTGAATCGTAATAGGGTGGGACCTTATAGCCGCCGTAAAGATGCGAATCTACACGAACACCTAAACCTCCAGGCGAATGAAACTTATCCACTGGGCCAGGGCAAGGCATAAAGGTTTTAGGGTCTTCAGCGTTGATTCTGCATTCGAAAGCATGCCCTTTGAGCACGACATCTTCTTGCTTAATGCTGAGTTTGTTGCCCGCACATACGCTGATTTGCTCTTTGATAAGGTCAATGCCCGTTACCATTTCGGTAACCGGATGCTCTACCTGGATACGGGTGTTCATCTCAATAAAGTAGAAACCGCCGTCCTCGTATAGAAACTCGAATGTGCCCGCGCCGCGATAGCCGATCTCATTACATGCTTTCACACAGGAAGCGTATACGCCCTGTCGAATGTCATCGGGAATGCCAGGAGCCGGTGCTTCTTCCAGTACTTTTTGATGGCGGCGCTGTAATGAGCAGTCGCGATCGTAAAGGTGAATGGTGTTTCCTTGGCCGTCAGAAAGGATTTGCACTTCGACGTGTCGTGGGTTTTGAAGAAATTTCTCCATATACACGGTGGGGTCACCGAAAACGCTGCCAGCTTCAGATTTCGTGATTTGCACCGATTGCCATAGAGATTCGGCGTCATGAACAACACGCATTCCTCTGCCGCCGCCGCCAGCCGCCGCTTTAATGATAACGGGATAGCCGATGGTTGCTGCGCAGTCGAGGCAGGCTTGAGCATCGTCGGGTAGCGGTCCGCCAGAACCCGGAACTGTCGGCACACCGGCTTTCTTCATTGCGTCAATGGCACAGACTTTATCGCCCATGAGACGAATTACATCGGCGTCAGGCCCGATGAAGGTGTAGCCGCTTTTTTGAACTTGTTCAGCAAAATCCGCGTTTTCAGCCAGAAATCCGTAACCGGGGTGAACGGCCACAGCATCGGTAATCTCCATCGCGGCAATGATTGCAGGGACGT
Organism: Agarilytica sp.; assembly: GCA_045430345.1. Classification (GTDB taxonomy): domain Bacteria; phylum Pseudomonadota; class Gammaproteobacteria; order Pseudomonadales; family Cellvibrionaceae; genus Agarilytica. The sequence goes on from JAILXT010000004.1 coordinate 172,832, forward strand.
TGAGATAGCTGTCGGTTGATGAGTTTGGCCCAATGCATATGGACTCGTCTGCTAAGCGAACGTGCTTTAAGTTACGGTCGGCTTTTGAATAGACTGCAACCGTTTTAATGTCCAGCTCTTTACAGGCGCGAAGCACTCGCAGGGCAATCTCGCCGCGATTGGCGATAAGCACTTTATCAAACATGGTTAGCCCCTAATCGTTAGACGATTCTCACGAGTGGTTGATCAAACTCGACAGGTTCGCCGTCTTGAATGAGGATGGCCTCGATAACGCCAGCTTTGTCACATTCGATCTGATTCATCATTTTCATTGCTTCGATAATGCAAATGGTATCGCCCACTTTCACGTTTTGGCCGACTTCAGCGAAGGCTGCGGCGCCGGGGCTTGGTGAGCGATAGAAAGTACCGACCATTGGCGAGTTTAATGTATGGCCACTGGCAACTTCTGCCGCAGGGGCTGGAGCTGCTGGCGCAGCAGCAGGGGCTGGCGCCGCTGCGGGTGCCGCAGCCGGTGCAAATGGTTGAATGGGGGCTGAAGCGTTTACCGCAACACCGGCAGAAGAGCCGCGGCTGATGCGCACGGATTCTTCACCTTCTTTTATTTCGAGTTCTGCTACGTTGGATTCTTCAAGTAGCTCAATAAGTTTTTTGATTTTGCGAATGTCCATTACATCCTCACCCTTAAGTCTAAGTCGTTGTTTTAATTGGATTGTTCGGTTTGCTCTAGATGCTCTATCGCGGCACGTAGTGCGAGTTCATAACTGGTTGGGCCGAAGCCGCAGATAACGCCCTGGGCGATATCAGAAAAAAACGAGTGTTGTCGAAACTCTTCGCGCGCATGCACGTTCGACAAGTGGCATTCGATAAAGGGAATGTTCACTGCAGCGAGCGCATCACGTAAGGCAACGCTGGTATGTGTAAAGCCTGCAGGATTGAAGATAATGAAATTAATGCCTTCAGCGCGTGCATCGTGAATACGGTCGATAAGCTCGTATTCGGCGTTGCTCTGCAAGGCTTGTAAGTGATGGCCTTCGTTGAGGCATATGGTACGTAAATGCGTATCTATATCGTCTAGGGTGGTGTGCCCATATATTTCTGGCTCACGAGTGCCCAGCAGGTTCAAATTTGGTCCATGTAATACCAGGATGGTAGCCATGTGGGCGCGCCTTATCGTTATAGGTCGTTTGTTGTGAGTCTTTGCGTGAAGAATGCGAAAATACGCTGCGTGCATATCACCACGCAGCAGCGAGGTGATTTCAACAAAGAGCGAAGATTGTGCCCAAATTGAGGGTGTCTGTCTATATAAAACTAAAACTTAGCAGAAATTCACAGACGTTCACCGAAATTTTGAAGATGTTTACAGTAGAGACTTTTCCATGCTCTCGAGAACAAGTGCCTCTGTAAGGACTTGAGGCAGCACTTCGGGCGCGGAGTTCGGCGAAGATGGGTACATAAGATAAAGCGGCACACCGCTACGGCCAAAACGTTCTAGCAGCTCAGAGATGTCGGGGTCGGCATTCGTCCAGTCACCTTGGAGCATTACGATGTCGTTGAGGAGGGCAAACTTGGTGACGGCTTCGGTGTTGAGTGCGACTCTTTCATTGAATTTACAGGTAATGCACCAGTCGGCAGTGAGGTCGACGAATACTGGCGCGCCTTCTGATCGCAGTTGCTCTAGCTTGCTGGGGCTATAGGCTTCCCATAAACCGTTTGCACGTTCTTTAAAATCACCGACCTTCCAACCGATAGATGCCGCAAACACCAGGCTGGACACAGCTAATCCTTTTGTGAATATTTTACCGGCGCTGCTTTTGGTTTGTTGCTGCAGGAGCCATATACCGAAGGTAATGAGTACAGCACCGCTGAGCACGGCCATAGCACCAGAGCCAGAGGTTTGGTTGGCGAGTACCCATAGTAGCCATACCGATGTGAGGTAAAGCGGGAAGGCCAGTACTTGCTTGAGCGTTTCCATCCAGGGGCCTGGTGCGGGCAAATTTCGTGCGAGTACGGGGCTGTAGCTGAGAAGGATAAAGGGAAGTGCCATACCAAAACCCAGCGCCGCGAAAATTGAAAGCGAGATGTATGCGGGTTGTGTGAGGGCAAACCCTAGGGCGGTCGCCATAAACGGCGCGGTGCAGGGGCTTGCTACCAATGCGGCGAGTACGCCGGTGAAAAACGATGATTTAAGGCCTTCACCCGTGGTGAGCGATTGCCCGGCTCCCATAAGGCTGGTGCCCAAATAAAAGACACCGGATAAACTCAGCCCCATGACGAAAAATAAGTAGGCCATAAATGCTACGAAGCCTGGCTGCTGCAATTGAAATCCCCAGCCGAGGGACTCGCCTGCGCCTCTTGCAACCAGAATGATGCTGGCGGCGAGCACAAATGAACCGACAACGCCTGCGGTATAAGCCCAGCCGTGAAGGTGTTGTTTGTGGTGACTTAAATGTGAGGAGGCCAAGCTAAGCGCTTTGAGTGATAACACGGGAAAGACGCAGGGCATAAGGTTAAGAATCAATCCGCCAAGCATCGCCCCTAAAAGAACGAAAGGCAAAAATGGCGTATCTTCTGGTGCGTTCGTTGTGCCGACGATATTGCTATCGTTGGGGCTTGGGCCTGCACTTGATTGTATGGTGGTAGCCGCCGTTTCTTCGATACTTCCTGAGGCGTCGACGGAAAAGTATTGATTGCGAGGAGGGTAGCACAGGCCAGCATCGGCACAGCCTTGAGAGCTAACCTTGAGTTCATAGGGCGGTGTGAGTGTCGTTACGCCTGATACCTGCGTGGAGCCGTAATAAACCTCCAGCTCCTTTTGAAATATTTCGTCAAACTTTCTTTTACCTTTTTGGAAGGTAAGGCTGATGGTCTCACTCTTGTCTGGCTGGCGTACTTCTAATTTGAACTGGTGTTGATATAGGTAGTAGCCGGGGTGGATAGTCCAGTCAAAAGACAAAAGCGCCCCATCGACTTTGGGGTTTACTTGGTAGGCTTGGTCGACTTTTAGAAATTCTGTCTCAGTGGATGACTGAAAAGGGTCTTCTGCGTGGGACGTTAAGGTGAAGAAGCAGATCCAGGCAATAAGTAAAAAGCGAAGTGGCTGAAAATTTAAAGAGACCATAATAAATTCTTTGTCGTGTAAGCGTGTAGCATCCTAACAATCCTTGCGTGCGGTGAAAACCGCTGGCACATATATCGTCAAAGTAGAACCTTCCTGGCTTTGTGAGTTCCCGATTACGTCGATTTTTGGCGTATATCTCCTTTGTAAGGGTTCCTTCGCCTTTAGTTTGGCTTACAATTCGGGGATTACTAGAGCGAGTGGTTGTAAATGCGAGCAAGTTCCTCGTGTGGTGGCTCTAAATATACCCAAAAATTCTTAACATAATATTAATAACGGGCTGATCTTCACTGGGCTTTCATGCCGGGGCTATAGTGATGGGGCTTTCTTAATGGGAAAGGTCTTAATGCGTCGAATAAAGCGCTTTGTCTCGCGTTACCGTGTGGTTGTGGTGGTATCGCTATTGTCTGCGATTTTAGCGGGGTGTAATACCCGCGTTAAGCCTCAGGCTTCTTCAAGCGAGCGTTTGGGCAAAGGAGTTGTTAGTGGACGCAGTAGCGCCGCGGGATCAGCTACATCCGTGGCGCAGCCGGCAGAGCAAAAGCCAAGTACGTTGTCCGGAATTGAGGAGAGCTTGCTGAAGCAGGCGCAGGAAGCGTTTCGCAAAGCGCGATATACAACGCCGCAGCACAATAATGCTTACGACAAGTTTCATTCTGTTTTACTGCTTAACCCCGATAATGCGCAGGCACGTGCAGGTTTACAGGCTATTTTATTGCGGTATTCGCGATTGGTGCGTACGGCATTAGAGAGCGGTCGTGTAAAAGCCGCTAGCGCTTATCTTCATCAGGCGGAATTGTTTTACCCAGCCAATGCCTTGTTGATGGATTTGAAAAAAGAAATTCATCGAGTAAAAACCAGATATGCCCAGCGACAGTCCACGATGCAAAATATAGCGTCAAAGGCGCCATTACCTGCGCATGAAGATGTCGGGCTGCCAGAAAAAGAGTTGAGTGCGAAATCAGAAGCGATTTTGGATGTGCTGGTGGATATCGGAAAACGCCTTAAAGACTCCGATGAGAGTGTATTGATCTTCGCGCGGAGCGATCGTGAAGGCCGTTGGATATATAAGCAGCTCAAGCAAGCGGCGGAAGGCTACCGTGTGAGGGGGGATATTCGTATTGCTCGCGCCCCGAAACTGCGCATACTGCCTCCGTTGTAATGCTTGATCGGATTAAACCTCTTCAACTGTACTGAGTTCAGATTATATAACGCCCCGTTATGCCAATTCGCTAATATGCCATAAACTTAAAGGTGATAGGCTTGTGTAACAGGTCGTTATCAATACATGAAGCTGGTATGAAAGCACGGCCGTATAACCCCTTAAAGACTCAACTTAAGCGCAAAGTCTCGACGAAAGGTATGAAATATTCATGAGTTTGTTTCGAAAGCTAATGCTATCGATAGCGTTGTTGGTTTTTTTACTCCTTTCAGCGAATGCTTTTGTCAGTGTCTTCAACGCTCAAAAATACTTTTCTGATCAGCTGCGTGTGCTGGCCGAAGATACAGCGACGTCCCTAGGTTTGACGATTTCTCACGCCGCTCAATCCGATGATCTCGCTCAAGTGACCTCAATGATTGATGTTATTTTTGATCGTGGTTATTACCGGAATATCGCCTATAAAAAGTTTGACGGCACTGTTTTGGTGTCTCGTCGTCGGGATGTGGTGGTGGACGGGGTGCCGTCATGGTTTATCTCGATGATTCCTATTTCTGCGGATGCCGGGCAGGCTGAGGTTGTCTCGGGATGGTTGCGGCTAGGCTTGATCGAGGTCAGTGTGCATCCAGGGTATGCGTATCGGGATTTGTGGCGTGTGGTGAATCAGCAAATTTGGTTGTTTATGTTTGCGGCGATAGTGAGTTGTACCCTAGCTGGCATGGGGCTGACATATTTGTTGCGGCCGTTGTTGCGTGTTGAGCGTCAAGCGGAGGCCATATGCAGGAAAGAATTCCCTATCCAAACAGATTTGCCAAATACCCCTGAGCTGAAGCGTATGGTTGTGGCGATGAACCGTATGGTTCAAAAAATTCAAGGTATGTTTTCCCAGCAGGTTGAATTGACTGAGGCATTGCGTCGCGAGAGCCATATGGATCCGCTTACCGAAATACCGAATCGAAAAGAGTTTGATGCGCGATTGAACGCGTGGATGAAATCCGAAGTGGGCGGTGCGCATTCCATTTTGTTACTGCTCCACATTCAGGGCTTGGATCATATTAATGATCATCTGGGGCGAGAGGCGGGTGATCAGCTTGTGAACGATACTGCGAATGTATTAAAACACCTGATAGAGGATTGGCCTGATGCAATTCCAGCCCGCCGGTCCGGGGGGGATTTCAGTGTGTTTATTCCTGGGGTATTAGCGCCGGATGCGATTCCTGTGCTCGAAAAATTAAAGCGAGACCTCTATGGTTTGGCGAGTTTCAATGATATCGCTTCCTCAGTTGAAAATATTGCATTTGCATTTGGGGTTGCCTCAGCCCGAGCGGTATGTGACGCGAAGAGCTTGTTGAGTGCAGCCGATTTAAGCATGCGTGAAACCATGGCGACGGAGGGCGAGGACTGGTCGATCTACCCAGTGGAGGAGGCGGCTGAAGATATTCGCCCGGCAGGTGAGTGGTTGCAATATTTACAGGATACCTTGGACAACCAAGCATTGCTCTTGCATTACCAGCCCGTGGTCACTGCGGATCGCTCATCTGTGATTCACTACGAAAGTTTCGCGCGTATTAGAGACCAGGGGAAGCTGGTAAATGCGGGGGTGTTTTGGCCCTTGGTGGAGCGCTACGGTTTTGTTGAACAAATGGATAAGGCGGTTGTTGAGCAAGTCCTATCTAAAATGCCCTTATTCCGCGATAAGCATTTTTGTGTGAATTTATCTCGCCAAGTAGTGACAGATGAAGAGTTTCAGGTGTGGTTACAGAAAGCGTTGAGCCAGGCGAATGTTCGGCTTGAATTACTGACGTTAGAGCTGCCCGAAAAGATTTTGCGCTTGCCGTTCGCAAAAGTGAAAAAATTCGTGGATATGTTGAAGAATCTTGGTGTTCAGGTTTCGCTCGATCATTTTGGCGTTACGCCTTCTTCGTTGGGGACTTTGCAGAGCCTTTCTTTTGATTATGTGAAGCTAGATCGGCGCTTTACCTCTGAGATTGAGGCACATTCCGAGAATCGGTTTTATATAAAATCGTTACTGCAAATTGCGCAAAGTTGTGATGTTAAAGTGATTGCTGAAGGCATTGAAAGTGAGCAAGATTGGCAAGTGCTTCTGGAGTTGGGCATTGATGGTGGTCAAGGCTTCTTATTTGCACCGCCAACAGAAAAACTTTAGGGCTCGGTTAGGTCTCGTGGTGCCTTAATGAGCTGCGAATAAAAAATTAGATAAATAACAAAATGGAAGCATGAAAACGAAATATCGTAGTTTGAAAATTGTACTTCTCGTGTGTTGCGCTGTAATCATTACATCGTGCTCGCGAGGTGATATAGATGAAAAGCCGCCTGTTGAGATAGAAGCACTGTTTATGTTCGAATTACCGCCGAATAAAACTACTGCTGCGGTATACGCTAAACTCACCAATCATTCGGATGTGATGCAGCGTTTGAACTACATTCATTCTCCTTTAGCTGAGCATATTGAAGTGCATCGTAGCGCATATGAAAATGGCATGATGCAAATGCGCCAGGTCAAACGACTTTCGCTGACACCAGGGGAAACGAAGTCTCTGTCGCCGGGGAGCTTTCATTTGATGGTTTTTGGGCTGTATGATCCGCTGAAAGTCGGTGACAGTTTCGAAATGACCTTTGAATTTGAGACGGGTCATGTGATCACAACACAGGTTGAGGTAAGATCCCCAGGGTGATCGAGCGAGAATATTATGTCGGGAATGAGTGAAAAATTAGCATCCTTTTGGCAATCCTTTCGAGGGCGTGCCAGTGATATGAAGGGTGACCTTAACGAATCCAATATGTGGGTAAAGGTTGGTGCTGTTGTCTTTGGTGTATACCTCGTGGTGTCGCTTGTCTTAGGTTTTTTCTGGAGTTCTGAGCCTGATACTTTTTCTATTCGGGAGCAGGCGCTGATCGAGGTTGGTCAAGACGCGAATAAGTTGGTCACGGGAGTGCATACTACTGCCGCGGTTATTCATGTCGTCGAGACAATGCTCCATAAGCCTGGTGGTTATTTAACGAACGACGTTATTCTTCCTGGTGTTTGGCTGGACAATGTCCCCAACTGGGAATACGGCGTATTGATTCAGGTACGTGATATATCTAAGGCCATGCGTGAGGCGTTTAGCCGCTCACAATCTCAATCACTAGAAGATTCCGATTTGGCGAATGCAGAGCCTCAGTTTAATTTCAGTAATAGCAGCTGGATCATGCCGCAAACAGAAGGCGAGTACGGCGAAGGCGTTGAGTATTTGCGTGACTATTTACAGCGATTGACCGACCCTTCTGAACGTACTGCGCAATTTTATGCGCGTTCGGATAATTTACGCTATTGGTTAAGTACGGTGGAAACACGTTTAGGTGCGTTATCTCAAATGTTGAGTGCGAGTGTTGGACCACGACGTATTAATACTGATCTGGCGGGTGAGCAAGGCGCAATGCAAGCTACGCAAACACCCAGTGAAGCCATGGTCAAAACCTCGTGGTTTGAGATCGACGATAATTTCTATCAGGCACGTGGCAGTACCTGGGCTTTGATTCATTTTTTGAAAGCGGTAGAAATAGACTTTGCTGCTGTACTTGAAAAGAAAAATGCACGAGTGAGTTTGAAGCAAATCATCCGAGAACTGGAAGCGACTCAAAAACCAGTGCTTAGCCCCATGATTTTGAATGGTGACGGTTTTGGTATGCTGGCCAATCATTCCTTAGTGATGGCATCTTATATCTCGCGAGCGAACGCTGCGCTTATAGATCTTAGAGAGCTGTTGTCTCAAGGTTAGTGCTCTTGTGCCGGGCCTCAAGCGTCGCTTTTTTCCTCTGGTCCTCTATAAAGCCTTCTTTTTCGGAGTCGGCGGGAGGCAGAGCCTCCCGCGTTTGATCACCTGTTAAACACTTTCTAATATTTCACTGTGTTGCTCTGGGCGTAAGCGTGGACCAAATTGCGATACCACGACGGATGCCGCTTTGCTTGCCAGTTTTCCGGCAGTTTCGTAGCACTTTCCTTGGGTGAGCGCATAAAGAAAAGCGCCTGCGAACATATCACCAGCGCCATTTGTATCAATAGCCTCAACCGCGTGAGAGTCGATCGTAAAATGATTCTCTCCATCAAATACGAGCGCGCCTTTCGCGCCGAGAGTAATGGCAAATGATTTCGCGATAGATTTAAGTGATTCACAGGCTTCTTCGAGAGAGCTGGTTTTGGTGTAGTTGAGCGCTTCGTTTTCGTTACAAAAAAGCAGGTCTACGCCATCGCCAATGATTTCCGTTAAGCCCGAATGAAAAAACTCTACGATCGCGGGGTCAGACAGGCTGATCGCGGTTTTTATGCCATATTCTTGCGAGAGCTCGCGAAGTTTTATTGCGGCTGGTCGCCCGGTGTCGGAGGTTACTAAATAGCCTTCAATGTAGGCATAGTCAGCGGCTTTTAGCGCTTCAACATCGATGTCTTCTTCAGAAAGGGTTTCGCTGATACCGAGAAACGTGTTCATTGTGCGTTCTGCATCCGGGGTAATCATGACCAAGCATTTTCCGGTGATGCCTGTTGCAGACCCGTTATTTACGTGAAACTCAACTTTGGCGTTACTTAAGTCGTTCAGATAAAAGCTGCCGTTATCGTCGCCGGCCACTTTGCAGCTATAGAAGGTTGATGCGCCGAAGTAGCTTGCCGCAATAATACTGTTCGCGGCCGATCCGCCGCTGGCGCGCTTTGAGGCGACAAGGTGTTCGTTTAGGTGTTCCATCAGATCATTTTGCCGGCTTTCGTCAACGAGGGTCATAACGCCCTTTTCGATCTTGAAGGTATTTAAGTCGTTATCACTTACTTCGATTTCGGTATCAACAAGCGCTGCGCCGATGCCGTAGATATTGTATTTAGTCATGTGTCTGTATTCACGGGAGTTGGTTAATTGTGCGGCCCAATAGAAAGGTGTGTGCCATTCCTTCGGTATTGATTTTGCTACATGTGTTATTTTGCATTAATCCAGCGAAAATTGTACTCAATAATACTGAGAAAAGGCTATATTTGTAGGGATACAGCGGGTAATTGACTGCTTTGTGTCGGTTTTCTTTACGGTTGCTCGGTGGTTTAATTACATTCGGATACTGCGTAGGGGTTCGAAAAGATCAAACGTAAGCAGTAATGCATAGAATATTAATAATGATGTTACGCTGAATGAAGTACGTGCAGAAAACATCAAAAAGATAGAACAGACAGTAGATATATAAGCTAAAACGATGGCCGAGAAGCCACTGGGATTTTATTAGACATCATGTCAAAGCTCATACGAGACGAACACGAAGAAACATCCAGTTACGCGCCGGTATTGCTGCCGTTGTCTAATTCTGCTGTTGTAGCGCATTTGAAGTCCTGCCAAAAAATGGCAGCGACACACGCCCAATCAGGCTTCCTCAAATTTATCGAAGCGTTTGATCATGCATTGATGAACGAGATCCAAGCCGCACATTCCAACCAAGAGGCCGTTGATCTAGATGGCTTGCTGCGGGTTTATCGCGGAAAGCGAGAAGAGTTTGAGCGCTACTATTGTGGTTATTATTCCGAAGGCTTCGTTAAATTTAAAAAGCGCGAATTGAATACGATGGTCGGTAGTGAGGCGGGTCAGACGGATGATAACCTCGCGCTATTGGGCAATGAAGATTTAGAAGAGGCGATCGCTATTACATCGCTTACTCAGCGTGCAGATTCGTATTTTGCCGAGCCGCTTTGGGCGTTAAATCAGCGGTTTGCGGTGTTGAATGGTGGTGAACATGTTACCGAATCAACAAATCCCGCTGCGCCGATTCAGTTATGTGAGTCGTTAAGGCGCTCGCTCAAGATTTTTAATTTCCCAAATAAGGTAAAAACCCTTGCTTATAAAGTCTTCGATCGTCACCTTTTAGAAGTATCTGGTCATATCACCGAAGATATTAATCAATATTTAAAAACCCAAGGCATCTTGCCTCACTTACGTTATACCGCGCCATCAGGTGCTGCTCCAGCGTCTTATCTATCTGATGACGATGATGGGTATACAGGTGAAGTAGCAGAGCATGCTGACCAACACGGGCTCGACGAGAATTTATCTCCGGATGAGTATCAAAACGAATTGCTGAGCGCTATTCGCAATTTGCAGGACCAGTTAGAGGTGCCAGTGCATGCGGCCACCGCTGCACCTGTTCCTGGGGCGATTACGGTTACTGAATCGCAATTAGTTGATGCGCTCCAAATGCTGCAGCATCAACCTCAAGCGACTCCTAGTTTTTTCCAAACGGGTCAAGCCGTCGAACCGGTTGATATTTCGGAAGTTGTTGAGCAGTTAAAAGAAGCGGTTCATGCTGAAGATGATGGCGAAGTACAAGAAGGCGATATGAAAACGATCGACCTCGTGGGCATGCTGTTTGAATTCATGTTAAACGATGAAAATCTTCCCGACCGCGTTAAAGCCCTATTAAGTTATCTGCATACGCCTTTCTTAAAGATTGCCTTTATTGATCCGGGATTTTTTGGTTCGTCGGATCATCCTGCTCGCCTTATGCTGAATAGCCTCGCTGAAGCAGGTTCTCGGTGGGTGGGTAATGATGGTACGCAGCAATACGACATATATGAAAAAATTAAAGGGGTCGTGGATAGCGTACTGTCAGAATTTGATAATGACGTAAAAATCATTACATCATTGTTAATGGAATTTAATAGCTATACAAAAAACATCATTCGTCGCCAAGACCTTATGGAAAAGCGGGCGATGGAAAAGGCGCAGGGCGAAGAAAAACTGCGTGAAGTTAAATTGCGTGTGAACGATGAAATTCGAAAGCGCACGCATAACCGCGAACTTCCTTCTGCCTTATTATTGTTCTTATTGCAGCCATGGTCTGACTATCTAAGTTTTGCCTTACTTCGTTATGGCGATCAATCGGAAAAGTGGACGAAAGCGGTAACCCTTGTCGACGACCTTTTGTGGAGCGTTCGCCCAAAAACAAAAGAAGAAGATAAGGCGCGGCAGATGGAAATGCATGAGCCGATTATCACCAGCATTAAATTTGGTTTCGATACCATCGGTTTTGATCAAACCAAAGGTAAGAAGCTGGTAGATGCGGTAACGTCACTTATGAAACTGGCGATGCAAAGTAAGAAAGCTGAGCCCGCACCCGCGCCGATGCGTCATAAACTCGAACAAATCGCTGCCGAGAAAGCGGGTACGCCTACCGCGAACGATGATGCCGCTACACCAGAAGAAGCGCAAGTTGTTGAAAAACTTAAAGTGATTGAGTTCGGTACGTGGTTTGAATTTGATGGCGGCCGGCGCTTAAAAATAGCGTGGTATAACGCACGTACGTCCCATTACATGCTCGTTGATCAGATGGGTAAGCGTGTGGATATGATGTCGGGGCTTAACATGGCTCGGCAGATGATTAATGGTACAGCCAAAATTATTTCCGGTAGTTCTAAGCCTTTCTTCGAGCGTGCTCTGGAGAATATCTTCCATAAGTTAAATGAAAAGGCAGAAGCAACTAAAGCTTCGGGAGATGAAGATCTTGACCAACCCGAGTGAATTACGACGCCGTGAGCGCAAAGAAGTAGATCAATATATCGCTGTAAAAGACGCTTTACTGGATTCTGATATCGGTCGTGTCGTCAATCTTCATGAAGATGGTTTTATGATTATTGGGGATGGTCAAATACGGGAAAATTGCTTGTATCAATTATCGATGAATTTAAGTAAGACTGTTGATCGTTGTGACCATCTGTCCGTAGGTGCAGAGTGCTTGTGGTTAAAAGAGACCGATAGCGGCACGCAGTACTGGGCCGGGTTTCACATTATTGATATCTCTGATCAAGACCGCCAACTTATTGCTAAGTTGACGGGGTAGCTTCTACGGTGTTGATTTCTGCAACGGCGCTGATTGTTACAGGGTTTTAAATACCCGTTCCGCAATCGCGATAGTGTTTTCAACATCCTCATTCGAATGTGCGATAGACAGAAATCCGGCTTCATAGGAAGCTGGCGCAAGATAAACGCCGTGTTCTAGCATGCCATGAAAAAAGGCATTAAAGCGTTCTATATTGCAGTTCATCACCTGTTGGTAATTGGTGATTGTTTTTTCTTCCGTAAAAAATCCCCCCCACATCGAGCCCACATGATTTGTTGTAAAAGGAATGCCTGCGTTCTTAGCGGCGTCTTTTAAACCTTCGCATAATTTGGTTGTAAGGGAAAATAAACGCGGGTAAAAATCGTCGCTTTCTAATTGGTTTAGGGTTTCAAGTCCCGCGGCCATGGCAACGGGATTACCGGAAAGCGTGCCCGCTTGATAGACGGGGCCAACGGGGGCAATAAAATCCATAATGTCTTGTCTGCCGCCGAACGCGCCAACCGGCATACCGCCCCCCATAACCTTCCCAAGGGTGGTGAGGTCTGGGGTTATTCCGTAATGCCCTTGTGCGCCAGTGATGCCGATTCTAAACCCAGTCATGACTTCGTCAAAAATGAGTACGGAGCCGGATTGTGTACATACTTTGCGCAGCGTCTCAAGGAATTCTGGGGAGGGTGGGATGCAGTTCATGTTGCCTGCCACGGGTTCTACTATAACGGCAGCAATGGAATCGCCCGCTTCTTTGAACAGCGTTTCCACTTGTTCGCAGTTATTGTAGGTCAGGGTCATCGTGTGCTGTGCGAGGCATTCCGGTACACCGGGGGAGCTGGGAATCCCCAGTGTAAGCGCGCCGCTGCCGGCTTTAATTAACAGCGAGTCGGAATGGCCGTGATAACAGCCTTCAAATTTTACGATCTTGTCTCGGCCAGTAAATCCGCGCGCAAGTCGGATTGCGCTCATAGTCGCTTCAGTACCAGAGCTGACAAAACGGACTTTCTCAATACTGGGAATGAGTTGTGTGATTTTTTCGGCGAGCTCAGTCTCAATTTCTGTCGGTGCACCAAAGCTTAATCCCTTATCTATTTTCGCTTTTACGGCGTCGATGACGGCAGGGTTGCCATGACCAAGAATCATCGGCCCCCACGAAAGGACATAGTCGATATATTTTTTACCGTCCGTATCAAAAAGGTAGGCACCTTTGGCGTGATCAATAAAAATGGGCTCACCGCCGACGGCTTTAAATGCGCGAACAGGGGAGTTTACGCCACCGGGAATAAAGGATTTTGCACGATTAAAATGTTCTGAATTGTTCGACATGGAAATAACTTAAATAAAGGATTAAATGGGTGAGTGAGAGATGTTTGAGTATCTCTCACGCTGACTAATGAGTGAGTATGGAAGGGGGTGTATCGTCACTGGCTTCAATGTTTTTATCTGCCCAATATAACCTGTGCGGTGTGCGGCGATCAAAACCTAAATCGCGAGATGTACGCATTGCCTGCCAGGTAAAGTTGTGTGCTTGTTCAATTGCCTGTGCCTCGCTAAACCCATGCCCTACGTAACAGGCCATCGCCATTGCGAGCGTACTACTTGCGCCGTGGCAGTTGGCGGGTTCTTGTTCCCAGCGATAGTTTTTTACTAACCCTTTTGTATCAAACACACTGTTTTGAAGCGCTTGCGTGCCCGTAATGACGGCAATGTCACAGCCGCTAGAAATAATGGCGTGGGCAGTGGTGTCGACGGTATCCGTTTCTTTGGCAATTTCTCTCGCTTCAAACAATGAAAAATTAGCGATATTTGATTGCGGGAGAATTAAATTAGCGAAAGCGTCTTTTATCTCGCTGTGCTCACTGTTTTCTTTATCGATAAAGCACAGTGAGGGGTGGGTGATAACGGGGATATTTTCGCAGTCTCTCAAGATCGAATGGATGGCCTCAGTGATTGGCAGTGAGCCCAAAAAACCGATACAAATCGCTTGCACGTCCATTTCTTCGATCACGGATCGTGCTTGTTCGATGATGATTGTGGGGTCTAGAGCGATAATGTCTGAATCTGGCGCTGAGCCAGATGTGCAAATAGCGGTAACGACGGGGGCGCAATGGCAACCCAAGCTTGAGGCGGTTTCAATGTTGGCTTGAATGCCTCCTGTACCGGATGGGTCCAGCACTGAAAACGAGAGTATGACGGGTGGGTTGGTGCTTGAAAGCGTCATAATGCAGCCTCTGCCATGGACGTTGTTTTGGAGTCTACCATAGGACTGAGCGGGCAGCTAAACTGGTTGTTTGACTACTACTAATATGACAATTACGACGAGTAAAACGGCGGGGAATTCGTTAAACCAGCGGAAAAATACATGGTCCTTCGCGACCTCTCCTTTTTGAAAAAGTTTTATGAATCTGCCGCATACATGATGGTAGCCGATGAGTGTAGCGACTAAGGTCATCTTGGCCCAAAACCACGTACTTGAGACGTAATAACCCCAATTGATACTGGCTAGCCAGCCACCTAGGATGAGTGTGGCAATCATGGAGGGTGTGCCAATGGCTCTGTAGAGCTTTCGTTCCATGATGTGGAAGCGGTCTTTACTGACTTTGTCTTCGGCCATCGCGTGGTACACAAATAAGCGGGGCAGATAAAACAGCATGGCGAACCAGCAAATAACCGCGATGATATGAAACGCTTTAATCCACAGCATTTTTAAACTCCACAGGCTTATAATAATTTTCGATCGCCGAGAAGGTAAGGACGCCTTTTATATCCCCTGAACGCCTGCCGGATATATACAGTAGTTCAGTCCCTTCCTGGTTAAAACCTAGCATTGCTTCATAAAGCGATGCAGATTCGTGAATTGCGCTCACCCGAAACTTCCGGCTAGGAATGCCGAGCAGGTCAATTTGCGCGTCATCTTTTATGCCGTCTTCCTCGCTTGCATGTTGTTCCGTTAACGCATCTATGTGGTTGGCTAGGTCGGCTGCACGCATGGCATGGGAGTAGCGCTTATTTTCGTCCACGAGGATTAGCCACATCGGGTGATGTATCAGAATGGATCGACAGGTTGCTACATCCATAAGGTGCTCAGTGATCACAAAGCGTGTATCCATTACACTTCTGACGCCGGCGCGTTTAAGCGCTTGTTTCGCTGGGCCAAAGTCCAGTGAGCGGCCGCTGTGTAAGAGCTGTTCAACGAAGATGCTTTGCACGTTAAAAATTTGCCGTGTCGCGATACAGGCGACGACGATCACCAGCATGGCCGGAAAAATAATATTGGGGTTATAGCTGAGCTCCAATACCGTAACGAGCGCGGTTAGCGGCGCGTTAAGCACGGCGGCCATCATCCCGGCCATTCCCATCATGACGTAAAAGTGTGGGTGCGCACCTAAGTCCGGGAATAGTAGCGAGACAAATAAGCCCAATGCGCCTCCGACACATGCGCCAATAACCAGTAAAGGGCCGATAAGTCCACCCGGAATGCCTAAGCCGATCACCACCGGTGTGAGTATTAATTTCGCTAAAGCGACTAGTGCAAGCGTGCTTAAAATGGCTTTGCCTTCAATTGCTTGGTTTACGGTATCGTAACCTTGCCCCATGATCTGCGGGACCCAGATAACGATTGCGCAGGTGATAAGGCCGGCAACACATAAGCGAAGAGGGAGGGCGTAGTGATTAAACTTGAGAGCGAAAATATTAAGTCGGATATAAATGCCTGCACATACAGCGATGACAAGCCCTACCGCGACCATTAAAGGGATTTCGTGGAGGCTATGGATGTTAGTGTCAGCAATGCTGATAAACCCACCATCTCCCAGCAGGGCTTTACTTACGACGGTTCCCATGACAGACGACATGATGATCGGCACGAAGCCGACGATGGTGTACTCGAGCGCAAGAATCTCCATGGCAAAAATAACACCTGCCATCGGCGTGTCGAAGGACGCGGAGATTGCGGCGGCCACGCCACAGCCCACTAGTGTATGAATGCTGTTGTTGGGTAAGCGCAGCCACTGCCCGAACAGGCTCGCCGCGCCAGCCCCAAGGTGAACGACGGGGCCTTCTCGGCCAACTGATTGGCCGGAGCCGAGCGCAATGACAGCCCCTGTAAATTGAACGACCCAGTTTTTGAAGGGCAGTTTGCCTTGGTGGTTGTGCATGCGATCGAGAACATGAGCAACGCTGACTTCATTGTCTTTACTTGAGAAGAAGGAGAGGAACGCGATAAGTATGGCAATGCCGCTGCTGATAAAAAGGATTCGGGTGACGATGGACGCGGCTTCAAAATTTTCACCTGAAACGGGTAAGAATGAGGAAAGAGGAAGATCGATCAGCCAGCGAAAACCTACGATGATCAGCCCGGTCATTAATCCGACCAAAAGTCCCAGTATTGTGAGTTGGGGGAGGGCATCAATATAGGAAAGGGAGTGTCGAAGTTCCGCGAGCCTGGTGGCGATAAAATTTTTGTTTGAACGAGGGTTCATAAGCTCGGAGTATTTTTTTCGACAAAACATCCTTATTATACCCTTCTCGAAGTTTTATTGTCTGTTGGAGCATATGTTGTGATTAAGGTTGGAATTGTCGGTGGTACAGGATATACCGGCGTTGAGTTACTTAGATTGTTGGTTTTACATCCACAAGCCTCTGTCGAGGTGATTACATCTCGTGCAGAAGCCGGAAAGCAAGTCTCAGAACTTTTCCCCAATCTTCGCGGTCATTATAACCTTGCTTTTTCAGAGCCTAATGTCGACTCTCTGCTTGCCTGTGACGTGGTATTTTTTGCGACGCCTCACGGTGTTGCGCAGAACATGATGCCCGCGCTTATCCAGGGTGGTGCTAGAGTGATCGATTTATCCGCCGATTTTAGGATCAAAGATATCGATACTTGGGAGCACTGGTATGGTCAAAAGCATCAATGTCCAGAGTTAGCCGCGTCGGCGGTGTATGGATTACCAGAAGTCAATCGTGAGCAGATTAAAGCGGCTCAGCTGATTGCTTGTCCTGGGTGTTACCCCACTTCAGTTCAGTTGGGATTATTACCGTTGTTGGAAAATGATTTGGTTGACCCGCAACACTTAATCGCAAACTCAGCGTCTGGTAGTAGCGGCGCCGGTCGGCAAGCCAAAACCGATTTTCTTTTATCTGAAACGGCGGAATCATTTCATGCCTATGCGGCAAGTGGTCACAGGCATTTACCGGAAATAGAGCAAGGTTTACGCGCGATGCAGCCTGAGGGCGCTGAGCCCGCGCAAATCACATTTGTTCCACATTTGTTGCCAACCGTTCGAGGTATACACTCCACTTTGTATGCCACACTTAAAGGCAGTGAATTGAGTGATATACAGCGCCTATATGAAGCGCGTTATGAAAACGAACCTTTTGTGGATGTATTACCCGAGGGCATGTTTCCGCAGACGCGGACTGTCAAAACGACCAATATGTGCCGAATCTCGATCGTTAAACCCCAAGATCGCGATACGGTGGTTGTAATGGCGGTGATTGATAATCTGACGAAAGGCGCATCTGGGCAGGGCGTTCAAAATATGAATATTATGTGCGGTTTGGATGAAACTCTTGGTTTAACCAGTCCCGCGGTCTTGCCATAACGGGTTTTGAAATTCCTCAAATACGTGATCAATAATAAGCGTAAGTAAGTGTGGTGAATAATGACTATTGTTAAGGGCTCGAAACAGTTTCGAGTTAAAGTCGTTGAAGATCGACCCAAGCTCCGTTGGAGTATTTTAGCTGCCTGTATATGTGTTGCGGTACTCGCGGTATATCTCAGTCATCAGC
The DNA here is from genome assembly GCA_045430345.1 of Agarilytica sp. Taxonomy (GTDB): domain Bacteria; phylum Pseudomonadota; class Gammaproteobacteria; order Pseudomonadales; family Cellvibrionaceae; genus Agarilytica. The sequence continues at coordinate 190,753 of JAILXT010000004.1, forward strand.
GTGGGTATTCCTACGGTATGGCAAAGCAGGATGAGGTACTCAAAGAGCTGGCCGAATTAAAGGCCGCGTCCAGTGAACGCGAGGCAAAGGCGGCTGAGCTTGAGCAGCAAGTGGCAAATCATAGCTTGGGTGCCGAGGTCGATCGTAAGGCCAACGAAGAAATTCGACAGCAAGTGATTGTATTGAAAGAAGAGATTGCTGTTCTTACCGAAGAAAATAGTTTTTACCGCGGCCTGATGGCGCCAACAAAGAATAAGCAAGGCTTGGCCTTTGGCGCTGTTGAGTTGAGTCAGGCGGAGCGCCCTCGTTTATACAATTACAAAATAGTAATGCAGCAACTAGCGACGAACCATAATTTGTTAAATGGAACGTTAAAGGTCGTTGTGGTTGGCCGAGCGGAAGGCTTGGACGTTGAATACAATTTGAGTCAACTTTCCAGCCAGCTCAATTCCGAGCTGGTTAAACTACGATTTAAGTATTTCCAAACCGTCGAAGGTGCTTTGCAATTGCCGGAAGGTTTTGAGCCTTTGCGTATCGAGCTTGTTGCGCGATCAACAGGCAAAAATTCGGTGACTGTAGAAAAGCGGTTCGGTTGGTTAGCAGAGGAGGTTTAGTAAATGTTTGGTGGTAAAAAGAATAATCAGTTTGCGAATGGTGGTCACACCTTGTTCGATCACGCACTTGAAATAACGGGCTCAGTGACATTCGGCGGTACATTGGATATCGAAGGGAAGGTCGTGGGTGATGTTATCGCGGCGGAAGGGGCGGATGCCCTGGTGCGTGTGCGTGAAAAAGGCATTGTTGAAGGTGAAATCCGTGCCCCCAAGGTGATCGTAAATGGAACGATCAACGGCAATATATACTCGTCCAAACATTTGGAATTAGCGGCGAATGCCTCGGTCAACGGCAACGTGCATTACAGTGTGATCGAGATGGTGAAAGGCGCCGAGGTTAATGGCAGCCTTATCCACCTTGAAGAGCCTCAAAAAGGCCAAAAGAAAGTCGCTGAAACAGAGCAAGTTAAAAGTACCCCGGTGAGTGAAGAGGTCTTTAGCTTCGAAAAGCAATAATCTTGGCGGTAGCAGGGTAAATTTAGCGGGAATAGTTGACTGATTTACTTGGTTAATCAGATAATAACTGGGTTAGCCCACGCAAAGGTAAGTCATGAGTTCAGCCCAAACATTTGTTCCCGAGCCTATTCGCATCACGGATAACGCTTATGCGAAAGTGAAATCCCTGATTGATGAAGAGGGAAACGAGGCGCTTAAGTTTCGTGTATATGTCACGGGTGGTGGTTGCTCTGGCTTTCAATATGGCTTTGCCTTTGATGAAGCCTCTGCCGAGGATGACGCTGAAATCGAGCGCGACGGGGTTACCGTTGTGGTCGATGCAATGAGCTACCCCTATCTTGTGGGGGCTCAGTTAGATTATGAAGAAGGGCTACAAGGCTCAAAATTCAAAATAGAAAACCCCAACGCAAACTCTACCTGCGGTTGTGGGTCTTCGTTCTCTATATAGAATATGCGTATCTCCCTATTTCTGATGGCCGCTTGCTTGGCCATCACCGTTGCCCTTGCCGGTTACATGCTTGGGCGTAATAGCGCATCACCTCGTATTGAAGCGTCTCCGCTTGCCACCCTCTCGGAATTGACCGGTGATAGCTCGGTTGCCGGTATTGTGTCTGGCGTCGTGCCTCCTAACCTCGACCCTGCAAATGGGTATTTGGCGAGAATTCTTCTAAATTCCCCTGGTGATGTAGAGGGAGCGTTACTTCGTGCAGAGGAGTTGTACCGGCGAGGTGAGGTGGATGGTGAAGGGGCGCCTCTGGCGTTTGTTCTCCATGGTCCAGAGGTTCAGATCTTTTTAAAAGGCAACTATCAGCAGTACAAGCCTATTGTGGATTTGGCGGCGAAGCTCTCCGCGTTCAATGTGGTTGATGTCAAAGTTTGTCAGACACGTCTAGGCGTGCTCGGCGAGACTCGTGATGCTCTTCCTCCCTTTGTGGGCACGGTGCCATTTGGGCCTGCAGAGGTACAGCGTTTGCTGGTGGATGAAGAATACGTTTATTTCTAAAGCTTTCACATCTCCGCTTGTTTCTTTTAGTAAAAATCAGTACCTTCGCACCTGGAGTTGGCCAGGCAATCGCGCTGGGGTCTTTTGATCACTGCGAGGAAAGTCCGGGCTCCATAGGGCAGAACGCCAGGTAACGCCTGGGGGGTGTGAACCTACGGAAAGTGCAGCAGAAAGTAAACCGCCTTCATTCGTGAAGGTAAGGGTGAAAAGGTGCGGTAAGAGCGCACCGCGCAGCTGGCAACAGTCTGTGGCGATGGTAAACCCCGTTCGGAGCAAGACCAAATAGGAATCCATTGGCGCGGCCCGCGCTGGATTCGGGTAGGTCGCTTGAAGCCAGTGGTGACGCTGGCTCCAGATGAATGATTGTCCACGACAGAACCCGGCTTATCGGCCAACTCCATTTATTCCTTTCTATATGCTTATATGAGCTACTAACACTCGTTTCTAAGCCAAAATAATCTTTTTCTTCATCTAAATTCTAGGATGCATAGCTAGTCCTTTGTATTTGTTGAGTTTTTTCCGTTTTCCGATCTTCATCTTATTCCTCTGTTCCGTAAAAATCCTACAAATTCAATAAGTTACGGCGTTTTTGGGGCGTCAATTCCTTGACTTTGCTTTCTGGTGAAATATAGTGTGCAATAGTGGTGTAAAGTGGTGTTAAGTGGTTATTAGTGGATTTCTTTTGGATTGTGGTGGTGAATTAGGGTGTATCAGGGTAGTCATTCAATAAATATGGACGCCAAAGGGCGTATAGCAGTGCCGGCTAAGCACCGGGATTTGCTTGCGTCTACCTGTGGCGGCCGTATCGTGATGACGGCACATACGCAGGATAAATGCGTGCTTGTGTACCCTGAAACCGAGTGGCAAAACATCCTTCCAAAAATAGAAGCGCTTCCTACTTTTAATAAAGCTGCCCTTCGAGCGCAGCGATTACTCATCGGCTATGCCTGTACCTTGGAGCTAGATTCCAACGGTCGTGTGCTGGTGCCGCCCACCCTGCGTGATTACGCCAAATTAGAAAAAAAACTCATGCTTGTCGGTTTAGGCAAAAAGTTTGAGCTTTGGAGCGAGGACTCGTGGTTAACGAGTATCGCGGAAAGCGACGACGATGAAGCTCTACCGGAAGAAATGATGTCCCTCTCCTTATAGAAGAACTGGTATGACGGTTGGAAAGCATTATTCGGTTCTTTTGAAAGAGTCGATCGACGCGCTGTTAGTTGATGATGGTGGTGTTTATGTCGATGGAACCTTTGGTAGGGGCGGGCATAGTCAGGCGATTCTTGCTGAGCTAAATACGAACGCACGCTTAATCGGTTTTGATAAAGACCCTAGGGCGGTAGCGGTTGGTGAGTCGCTTCATGCTGAGGATGAACGTTTTGAGATTGTCCATGCCTCGTTTGCGGAAATGAAAGCGCAGCTGGCAAGCAAGGGTTTGGCGCAAGTTGATGGTGTGTTATTGGACCTGGGCGTTTCCTCTCCGCAGCTTGATGAAGCCGAGCGCGGTTTTAGTTTTTTAAAAGATGGCCCGCTCGATATGCGGATGGATAACAGCAAAGGGCAAAGTGCTGCGGAATGGATTGCAGAAGCTGAAGCGGTTGATATTGCGCGAGCACTGAAAGAATACGGGGAAGAGCGCTTTTCCAAACGTATTGCGAATGCAATTGTTGAGGCGCGAGAAGAGCAGCCTATTACGGGAACGTTGCAGTTAGCTGAAATTGTGAGTGCTGCAAACCCGAAATGGGAAAAAGGAAAGAACCCCGCAACGCGTGCGTTCCAAGGTATACGTATTTATATCAATCGGGAGCTGCAAGATTTAGAGACAACGCTTACGGATGTGTTATCGATCGTGAAACCGGGCGGTCGAATAGTGGTGATTAGTTTTCATTCATTGGAGGATCGGATTGTGAAACGTTTTTTTCGTGACCAGTCCAAGGGGAAAGATCTTCCGAAGAGTGTGCCGGTTACTGAAGGTATGCTGGATAAAAAATTAAAAGTGGTCGGAAAGCCAATTAAAGCGAGTGATTCAGAGCTAGAAGAAAATATCCGTTCAAGAAGTGCCGTGATGCGAATAGCAGAGCGGCTGTAACGAGAATAAGTGTAGGGTTTGGTTCTGTTATGGGTATAAGTGCATCAAAAAGAAGTTCTGGCAAAGTGCTTTTTTCTTTAGTGGTTGTGGCTGTTTGGCTTTCGAGTGTTGGTTCGGCGATGGGGGTTGTGTATTCCACCTATGAATCGCGTAAGGCAACTCAAGAGTTAGAAATGTTGAGGCGAGAAGCGAGCGGGTTGCGTGTTACTTCTGGTCAGTTTTTATTAGAAAAGAGTTCTTGGTCCGCGTATTCGCGGGTAGAGAAGGTCGCGATGGATGACCTGGATATGATGTTACCTGATACAAATAAAACGGTATTTGTGTTTAAAAAATGAAATTTTTAAAGTCGATATCAAAATGGCGTTTTTATGTGGTGGTAAGTGCTTTGGCGCTTCTCCCTATGGCGCTTGCTTGGCATTTGGCTCATTTGCAGGTAGTGCCAGGAAAAGAAAAAGGATTTCAGTTTTTACAGGGCGCAGGCGAAGCAAGAACGTTGCGTGAAGAAAAGATTAACGCCTATCGGGGTGTTATTACAGACCGTAATGGCGAGTTGTTAGCGGTAAGTACCCCGGTGAAATCGTTATTTGCGAATCCGAAAAAGATTAAGGCGGAGCAAGTTGGCGATATTGCGAAGGCGCTTGGTCTAAAAAAATCAGAATTATCGAAGCGCTTAGAAAAATACAAGAATAAGCAGTTTATGTATTTGGAGCGTCATTTGCCTCCGTATCAGGCCGACGAGGTGTTAAAGCATCATTTTTCTGGTGTGTATGCGGAAGAGGCGTTTCGTCGGTATTACCCCGCAGGGGAAGTGGCTGCCCATGTTGTTGGCTTTACAGATATTAATGACGCGGGGCAGGAAGGTATAGAGCTTGGGTTTGATCAATGGTTGGCGGGTGAGCAAGGCTATAAGCGTTTTATTAAAGACCTGAAAGGAAATGTTGTTAAAGATCTAGGGCTTGTTCAATCGCCGAAGTCTGGAAAAGACTTGCGTCTGACCTTAGATTTACGTCTTCAGTACCTCGCATATAAAGAATTGAAAAATGCGATTGCGCAACAAAAAGCAAAATCGGGTTCGATCGTAATGATGGATGCGAAGTCAGGCGATATTCTCGCAATGGTAAATCAGCCGTCGTATAACCCCAATAATCGTAAGCGGGTTAATCCTCAGCAGTTGCGTAACCGGGCGATGACCGATGTGTTTGAGCCAGGTTCAACAATGAAGCCTTTTGCGGTTATGGCTGCTTTAGAAACTGGGCGTTATTCGCCTAGCTATACCATTGATACCAATCCTGGGCATATGTTCGTATCAGGAAAAATGATTCCAGACCCTGTTAATTACGGCGTAATTGATTTGGCGAAAGTCATTGCGAAATCAAGTCAGGTGGGGATCAGTAAGTTAGCACTGCAGATGGATCCCAATATTATTCGCAATATGTATTTTCGTGCGGGGCTAGGTCAAAGCAGCGGTGCTGGATTCCCTGGGGAAAGTGTTGGGTCGTTACCCAATCGTGCGAAATGGCATCCAGTTGAGCAAGCAACCTTCGCTTATGGTTATGGCTTGAGTGTGAATGCTGTGCAGCTAGCTCAGGCTTATACAGTGATTGCATCCGGAGGGAAATTTCTTCCCGCGTCGTTGATTAAGCAAGAGGAAGCGGTGCCAGCGGAGCAAGTTGTCGGCACGCGGATTACTGGCCAAATGACGCAAATGCTTAAAAAAGTGATTCTGCCTGGCGGTACGGGAACGCGCGCAAAGATAGAAGATTACTCTGTCGCAGGAAAGTCTGGAACAGCGCACCAGGTAAGAAAGTCCGGCTATGCAGATGATAAGTACACGGCATTGTTTGCCGGATTTGCACCGGCGAACAAGCCTGAAATCGTCACGGTTGTGATTATTAATGAGCCCCCGGCGGAAGGAAATTATTCCGGAGGTAAGGCCGCTGCACCGGTATTTTCCCGCGTTGTGGAACGAGCATTAAGGGTTTTACGTGTACCGCCAGAAGGCGCGCCGAAAACTAAAATTCAAAATATTGCCGCGATTGAAGCGCAGAGGGGGATGGATGGAAGATTATAGTTTTCGCCCCAAGACACTCGTTAGTGTGCTGCCAAAAGATTTTTGTGGCGACGTATCCGACCAGCTACTGATTAACGATATTCAGCTGGATAGCCGAAGAATCTCGCCAGGCGCATTGTTTGTTGCCTTAAAGGGTGGCCAAGATAATGGTGAGCTGTATATCTCTAGCGCAGTAGAGAACGGCGCGGCCGCCGTGTTGGTTGAAGGGTGTCATATCCCCTCCATGCTCAATCTTGAAATCCCGATTGTGGGGGTGAACGATTTAAAATCCAAACTGGCAAATATCTGCCAAGGTTTTTTTGGTAACGTCACTAAGCAGATGTCCGTAATTGGTATTACGGGCACAAATGGGAAAAGCAGTATCGCATCGTTTACTGCTCAGATTAGCGCATTGTTGGGTGGTGACGCCGCGACAATTGGTACGCTGGGTTATGGCCGCATCAATCATGCAATGACCGAAACCGGAATGACTACCCCAGACCTTGTGAGCTGTCACCGTATCTTCTCAGAATTATATGAGACAGGTGTAAAAGATGTGGCAATGGAAGTGTCATCTCACGGTATTGATCAAAACAGAATTGATCAGCTGTCGTTTCGAGTGGCGGTGATATCCAATATCACGCGAGACCATTTGGACTACCACGGGTCTTTTGAGAAATATGCCGATATTAAAAAGTCGTTTCTTTTATCCGGTGATGCGCAAGTTGCTGTAGTAAATATTGATGATCCTGAGTGTGCAAAATTGGCGGAAGCGCTTCGGCAAAATAAACAGGCGTTGATCACGTATTCAGTGGGCTCAACCGAAGCTGACGTAAGTGCAAACATTCAATCCTATACCCAGGCGGGCCTGCGCGCACATATTGCTTCCCCTTGGGGGGCTGCGGATGTCGATATCCCTTTGGTCGGCAAATTTAACCTTGGAAACTTGTTGGCAGCGATTGCTTCCAATTGTGCGATAGGGAAAAACTTTGAAGAAGTGATACGTGTGATTTCTCAGGTTCATCCGCTCGAGGGACGTATGCAGGCGGTTGAGATTAACGATGATACGAGCCTGCCTCGTGTTTATATTGATTTTGCGCACACGCCAGACGCATTGGAGCACGTATTAAAAGCGTTGAAGCATCACACCAAAAATAATTTATGGGTTGTGTTTGGTTGTGGCGGGGATCGAGATAGCGGTAAGCGTGCAGTGATGGGTGAAATCGCTGCAAAACTTGCCGATAGAGTTGTGTTGACCTCAGATAACCCGCGTAGCGAAGACCCAAATAAAATCTTAGCGGATATTATGGGCGGTGTTGACGAGCAAAAACCTGTTGAACAAGTGGTTGAGCGTCGGCATGCGATTTCTATGGCAATTGGTAGTTGTGCAAGTAACGACTTGGTGCTTGTTGCCGGTAAGGGGCACGAAGAGTATCAATTGGTCGGCAGCAAAAAATTGCCCTTTAGTGATTACATTGTCGCTAAAAAAGCACTTGAACAGCGTCGAGACGCGTGGCAGGTATCGAAATGAAATTATCGATGCTAGCAGAAAAGAATATCGGTCGTCTCGTGGGTGAGGATTGCGAGTTTGAACGTTTAAATACCGATACGCGTTCGATCGAAAAGGGCGATTTGTTTGTCGCGCTGAAAGGCGAGCGCTTTGACGCTCATGACATGTTAGACCAGGCAGTTGAGAAAGGCGCTTGCGCGTTGGTGGTCGAGCATGCAACGCCGTCAGCAGTGCCTCAGTTAGTTGTCGATAATACAACGACGGCGCTTGGCGGCATTGCGGCGCAATATCGTCAACAATTTTCAGGAAAGGTTGTTGCGGTTACGGGCAGCTGCGGAAAAACAACCGTAAAAGGCATGCTCGATGCAATATGTAATGCAGCCGGCAAGTGTATGTCGACTCGAGGTAATTACAATAACCACATCGGTGTGCCCTTAACCCTGTCACGGCTAAATGCCTCGTTTGATTTTGCTGTGGTGGAAGCGGGAACAAGTAATCCTGGTGAAATTGGCTGTCTTACCAAGTTGATTCAACCCGATGTCGCGCTTGTTACCAATGTTATGCCTGCGCATATTGGCGGGTTTGGCAGTTTATCTGCGGTAGCGAAAGAAAAGTCTGCAATATACGGTGGGGAAAAAAGTGACGCTATTGCCGTTGTTAATCTAGATGATAGTAATTTGGATATCCTTTCCGCTCATCTGATTGGCCGTAGAGTGATCGGGTTTACCTTAAATGATAATGCGGATATCAATGCGCTTGAGATCGATGAATGTGTGTCACTGGTCAGTGCTTCAGTAAATGCATTGGGGTGTTACGCGTTCGTAGCTAAATACCGTAAAGATTCTTGTGAGGACAATACGATTTCAGTTTCTCTGCCGGTTATCGGTATGCATAACCTCGCCAATGCCTTAGCGGCGATTGCGACGGGTGTTGCAATGGGGATTTCTTTTGATCAGATAAAAGCAGGGTTAGAGACTTTCACCGGTGAAAATGGTCGCATGCAAGTAAAAAGGGGCATTAGCGGCGCGACGGTGATTGATGACAGTTACAACGCAAACCCTGGTTCGGTAAAAGCCGCGATAGACGCGATAGCAGGCTGGAGCGATTCAATTCTTGTATGTGGCGATATGGCTGAACTTGGGGAAGACAGCCAGCGTTTGCATCGAGAGGTGGGTGAATATGCGAAGAGCAAGAATATCAAAACCGTTTTGACGGTGGGAGTTGATTCCGAAGCGCTATCAGAGGCTTTTGGAGTGGGGGTACATTTTTCAAATAAAGCAGCGCTGGAAGAAGCATTACGGCCGCTCGTAAATGAAAAAAGTGTGGTGTTAATTAAAGGCTCACGAAGTGCAGCGATGGAAACCGTTGTTCGTACTTTGACCGAGCTTGGGGGTAAATAATGCTACTTTGGCTTGCAGATTATTTGCAGCAGTATGTAGGTGCATTTGGTGTATTTAAATACCTTACGTTTCGTGGGATTCTGGGGATTCTTACGGCATTAGGTATCTCATTACTTATGGGACCTTGGGTGATTAAAAAGTTGAATCACCTTCAGATCGGACAGTCTGTTCGTGACGATGGCCCGAAGAGTCACTTGAGCAAATCAGGCACGCCAACAATGGGCGGCACACTGATTCTGTTCGCTATCCTGTTTTCAACGTTATTGTGGTCAGACCTAAGCAATCGATATGTGCTTATCGTTATGTTCGTGACATTTTCATTCGGTCTTATCGGTTGGGTGGATGACTATCGAAAAGTGGTTGAAAAAAATTCAAAAGGGCTGCCCGCAAAATGGAAGTATTTCTGGCAGTCGGTTTTAGGTGTTGGTGTTGCGGTAGTTTTGTTCAGCACTGCAGAAATTCCTGAAGAGACGGCCTTGATTATTCCGTTCTTTAAAGATATCGCATTGGACTTGGGTATTGCCTACATCGTGCTGACTTACCTCATGGTGGTAGGTTTTAGTAACGCGGTAAACCTCACTGATGGTTTGGATGGTCTAGCGATTATGCCCACGGTAATGGTGGGCTCGGCACTGGGAATAATCGCTTACTTAGTTGGTAACTTCAATTTCTCAAACTATTTACATATCCCCTTTATTCCTGGCGCCGGCGAGCTCGTTATTTATACCGGTGCGTTAGCCGGGGCGGGTTTAGGATTTTTGTGGTTTAACACATACCCAGCTCAGGTGTTTATGGGGGATGTGGGTGCGTTGGCGTTGGGTGCGGCACTAGGGGTAATCGCGGTAATTGTTCGGCATGAAATTGTCTTTATTATTATGTCAGGGATTTTCGTGATGGAGACGGTTTCCGTTATTCTGCAAGTGGCCTCGTTTAAATTGACCGGTCGCAGAATATTTCGGATGGCGCCGTTACATCATCATTTTGAATTAAAGGGCTGGCCAGAGCCCCGTGTAATTGTGCGATTCTGGATTATTACCGTAATGCTTGTTTTGTTTGGTTTAGCAACGCTTAAGTTACGATAAGTTGAGATAAATTAGTGACTGTATACGAAAACCCAAAAGTATTTTCTTTAGTCGTCGGTATGGGCGCGACTGGGTTTTCTATCGCTCAATTTTTGGCATCAAAAGGGCGTGCGTTCCACGTGTTTGATACTCGCTCATCCTCGACGATGTCGGATCGTTTTGATGTTGCGTTCCCAGAGGCGCAAAAGTTTTTTGGCGATATTGATAACGCCATTCTTTTGAATGCAGAAGAGATCTATATAAGCCCTGGTGTTTCTCGAAAAGAAAAAGCTATTTCGTCTGCGCTTGCTGCAGGTAAATCAGTGGTTGGGGATATTGAGCTGTTTTTACGGGAAGTAGAAAAGCCTGTTATCGGTATCACCGGGTCAAATGGAAAATCCACCGTGACGACCTTAGTCGGCATTGTGGCGGAGAAGTCTCAGATTAATGTGGGTGTTGGTGGCAATATCGGTACGCCGGCGCTGGAACTGTTGAATGATTCGACTGATTTATATGTGCTTGAGTTATCCAGTTTTCAGTTAGAGAGTACGCCAACCCCAAACTTAGAAGTCGCGTGTAACCTTAATATCTCTGCTGACCATATGGATCGGTATGAAGGCCTTGATGACTACGCTTCTGTAAAGCGAGGCATATATATCGGTGCGAAAAATACCGTACATAATTTGGACGATGATTTGACGAAGCCAGAAACTGCTCATGCCGGCCAGCACTATGCATTCGGTGTCAGCGATTTTGTTGCGGAAGATAGTGCTGTGCATTCATATCACTATTGCACTGATAGCGGCTGGTTAAAATGCAATGCAGAACTGTTGATTCATCGTGATGACATTAAAGTTAAAGGCATGCATAACATTGCGAATGCCTTGGCTTTATTTGCGATTTCCGATGCGGCTCAGCTAAAAAGAGAAGCATGCGTTTCTACGCTAAAAGAATTTAAAGGCCTTTCGCATCGCTGTGAATACCTTGCTGAGCAGGACGGTGTTACCTACATAAATGATTCCAAAGCGACCAATGTTGGCGCTGCGGTCGCCGCGATTGAAGGCTTGGCCTCCGAGTTTAAGAATATCGTATTGATTGCGGGTGGGCAGGGCAAGGGTGCGGAGTTTGATGTGTTAGGACGGTGCATTAAAGACCACGTCCGTCTGGTAATTTTATTAGGCGAGGATAAAGCGAAAATTGCATCAGCCTTACCGAGCACCGTAGAAACAGCATTTTCCAATTCAATGGAAGAAGCGGTTGCCATCTGTAAGGCAAAAGCACAAGCCGATGAGCTAGTGCTTCTTTCTCCTGCATGTGCAAGCTTTGATATGTTTTCCAGTTTTGAACATCGTGGCGATATATTCCGTGAAGCGGTGATGAAAGGAGGTGACCTATGAATGTCGCACTTCCTTCTTCTGTGGGCGGCATTTCAGCACGTTTTGATACGGGATTTTTAGTGGCTTTCGCCGCGTTGTTAAGTGTCGGGTTAGTGATGGTGGCATCGAGTTCATTGGATTTCTCTGCTGAGCGTTACGGTGATGCCTGGATGCTTTTTCGCAAGCAGTGCATTTTCTTGATGATGGGGCTATCGGTTGGCGCGGTGATGTTGTTTATCCCGACGTCTATTTGGGAACGTTACTCAGGTGTGTTTTTGGTGCTGGCGATTATATTTTTAATCGCAGTACTGATTCCTGGCGTAGGTAAGGTGGTGAATGGAAGTCGTCGATGGTTGCCTATGGGGTTGTTCTCCATGCAAGCGTCGGAGCTTGGGAAAATATGTTTAGTACTGTTTTTTGCCAGTTATCTTGCGCGTAGAAATCAGGAAGTGAAAGGCAGCTGGACGGCATTTTTTGTGATGATTTCCGTGATCGGTTTTGTGGTTGTCTTGCTCCTATTGGAGCCGGATTTCGGTAGTTCTGTGGTGATTGTATTTACCTTGGGCAGCATGATGTTTATTGCTGGCGTTCCGATTCTTCGATTTTTACTGGTCGCGCTTATGGCTGTCTCGGCCTTTGGCGCGATCGCCGTGTTGTCGCCGTATCGTTGGGAGCGCTTGGTTGCGTTTATGGATCCGTGGTCACGACAATTTGATAGCGGCTATCAGTTGGTGCAATCACTCATCGCTTTCGGTCGTGGTGAATGGTTTGGTTTGGGCTTGGGGAATAGTTTGCAAAAACTTTTTTTCTTGCCGGAAGCGCATACCGATTTTATCTTCGCTATTTTTGCGGAAGAGTTTGGTCTAATCGGCGCGTTGATGTTGGTCGGCGTCTTTATATTCTTTTTAACCAAAATTTTCCGCCTATCGCGAAAGGCGAACCAAGAAGGAAAGCTTTTCAGTGCGTATCTCAGTTTTGGTATTGGCGTGATGCTTTCAGTGCAGGCCTTCATCAACATGGGGGTTGCCTCTGGTCTGTTGCCGACGAAAGGTTTGACCTTACCCTTGGTGAGTTATGGCGGCAGTAGTTTATTGGTCACATTGGCGTTGATAGCCCTAGTATTGCGTATTAACTGGGAGCTTAGCGATGGAAAATAAAGTGGTTCTCATTATGGCGGGCGGCACCGGCGGGCATATATTCCCAGGCCTTGCCTTAGCGAAAGAAATGTTATCTCGGGGGTACCGTGTTGTTTGGTTGGGCACCGAAAGTGGCATGGAATCCACACTTGTTCCCAGAGAAAATATCGAGATTCGTTACATCCCAGTAAAAGGCGTAAGAGGAAAGGGCGTTAAATCCTTATTGATGGCGCCCTGGAATATTGTTAGCTCAATCCTGGCAGCGGCACGTATTATTCGTGATGTTAAGCCCAATGTTGTTGTGGGGTTAGGTGGCTTTGTTGCAGGGCCTGGTGGTGTGGCGTCAAAGCTAAAGGGTAAGGCGCTGGTTATTCACGAGCAAAACGCCATTGCGGGTTCGACTAACAAGTTACTGTCCAAAATCGCGGATAGAGTGTTGACGGCGTTTCCTGCTGTTTTAAAGCGAGGGGAGTGTATCGGCAACCCAGTAAGGCAAGAGATCGAAGATATTGTTGAACCTAGGGTTCGCATACAGGAAAGAGATTCACAGGTTCGTTTACTTGTGGTGGGCGGAAGCCGTGGTGCGTTAGCCGTGAATGAACTAGTGCCTGCGGCAATGGCGCTGATCGAAAATCCAGAGCAGTTAGATATTTGGCATCAAGCTGGCGCGGGTAAAGATTCCGCAACAAAAGCACTTTACGACGCCGAGGGGATCCCCGCACGAGTGGATGCTTTTGTGGATGATATGGCAGAAGCATTTGCCTGGGCAGATGTTGTGGTATGCCGTGCGGGTGCGCTAACCGTATCTGAGTTGGCGGCGGTTGGTTTGGGGGCAATCTTGATTCCCTTTCCTTACGCAATTGATGACCATCAAACAGCAAATGCAAATTATTTGGCTTCTCAGGGGGCTGCATTTTTACGACAGCAAAGTGAATTAACTTCAGAAAAATTGGCGGAATTGTTGAAAAGTTTTATTTTTGATCGGACTAAATTAGTGGATATGGCATGCAAGGCAAGAGCCTTAGCGAAACCCTGCGCTGTTAAAGTATTTGCTGACTATTGTGAAGAGGTTGCCCATGCCTAGCCCGACGATATATCACGTACCCGAAATGCGCCGTATCAACACGATCCATTTTATTGGTATCGGTGGTGCAGGTATGTGCGGCATTGCAGAGGTCTTATTGAATCAGGGCTACTCCGTAACGGGTTCGGATTTAAAAGAGACGGACGTTACTCGTCGTTTATCCAAAATGGGGGCTACGGTGTATATCGGTCACCATGCGGGGAATGTGAGTTCTGCCGATGTGGTTGTAAATTCGAGTGCTGTGTTAAGCGGTAACCCAGAACTTATTGAAGCGAAGGCTCGACGAATTCCGATTGTGCGACGTGCTGAGATGTTAGGCGAATTGATGCGATACCGCCATGGTATCGCTGTGGCCGGAACCCATGGAAAAACGACAACGACCAGTTTAATTGCGTCTGTCCTTGCCGCGGGCGGGAAAGATCCTACCTTTGTTATCGGTGGCTTATTAAACAGCGCTGGGACTAATGCGCGTTTAGGTGAAAGCCAATATTTGGTTGCGGAAGCGGATGAAAGCGACGCATCATTTTTACACTTGCAGCCGATGGTGACCGTTGTTACCAATATCGATGCTGACCACATGGATACCTACGAAGGTGATTTTTCAAAATTAAAGCAAACCTTCATTGAATTTGTTCACAACCTCCCATTTTATGGTGTCGCGGTTGTTTGTGGTGACGACCCCATTGTGCAAGAAATTATTCCTGAATTATCTCGCGCCATTATTACCTACGGCTTCGGCGAGCATAATGATTATCAGGCGTTCGATGTGAAGCAAAAAGGATCGCACCTTACGTTTAAAGTGAAACGCCCTGATGATAAAGCGGATCTTTCTTTGAGCCTGGAAATGCCCGGTAAGCACAACGTATTAAACGCGACCGCAACAGTGGCGGTTGCCTTAGATGAAGGTGTGGGCGACGAAGCAATACAGCAGGGCTTAAGTGGATTCTCTGGCGTTGGACGAAGATTCCAAATTTACGGTGAGTATGCAGTTCACGGCGACGACAAAGAGGGTGTGATGCTCGTGGATGATTACGGTCATCATCCGACAGAAGTGGCGGCGACCATTAAAGCAGTGAGAGATGGCTGGCCGAATCGTCGATTGGTTATGGCGTATCAACCCCACCGCTATACACGGACACGTGATTTATATGAAGACTTCGTCGACGTGTTGTCGTCTGTTGATCAGCTGATTTTATTGGAAGTGTATTCCGCCGGTGAAGAGCCCATTCAAGGGGCTGATAGTCGACACTTGAGCCGTACAATTCGTACCCGAGGATTGGTTGATCCAATCTTCGTTGAAGGCATAGAGGCTGTACCTGCAGTGGTGAGCGATATCGTTCAGCCTGGGGATATATTAATAACGCAAGGTGCCGGTAATGTTGGTGCTTTGGCGAAAGAGTTAGCAAAGAGAAAATTAAGTTAATGGTCATGAACGCGTCTTTATATCAAAAACGCTTTGATGGGGCTGTTTCCCGTTTTGGGAAAGTGGCTGTTTTATATGGCGGTATTTCTGCAGAAAGAGCAGTGTCTCTTGATAGTGGTGAAGCGGTAATTGCAGGCTTAAAGTCATGTGGTGCTGATGTGTTGGCTGTAGATCTAAATGAAGATGCGGTGACACAACTGTCAAATATTCAATGTGACCGTGCTTTTATTGTATTGCATGGTGTTGGTGGTGAGGATGGTCGTGTTCAAGCACTGCTTCAATGGATGGGCATCCCATTTACCGGAAGTGATGTGGCGGCGTCGGCGCTGTCGTTAAATAAAATCAGAACCAAGCTAGTGTGGAAAGGGGCGAATTTACCTACGCCCGAATTTGAAATATTGCGAACGAATTCTAATTTTTCTGAAATATTAAGCGCATTAGGTGGTGAATGTTTTGTGAAGCCAGCATCTGAGGGATCAAGTTTGGGGATGCGCTGTGTAGATACTGTCGAATCTCTGGGTGAGGCGTATATGTATGCGGCAGGCTTCGATGCTCAAGTATTAGCGGAGCGAAAAATTAACGGTCGCGAATTTTCGGTCAGCATATTAAATGGTATGGCATTACCCGCTATTGAATTAAAAGCAAAAAATGCTTTCTACGATTACGATGCAAAATATGTATCTGACCAAACGGAATATACATGCCCAGCTTTGATTAGCGATGAAGAGAATGAACATTTAAAGGCGCTCGCCATAGAAGCGTTTGACGTATTGGGATGCAAAGGCTGGGGTCGTATTGATTTTATGCGAGATGAAAACGGAAAGTACTATTTGCTTGAAGCGAATACGGTTCCCGGTATGACCAGTCATAGCTTAGTTCCTATGGCGGCAAAAGCTGCCGGTTTAAGCTTTAGTGAATTATTGCAAGAAGTATTGGTGTCGACTTTGGAAGAAAAAGTATGACGCGTACACGAGACAGAGGTGTTAAGAAATCCAAATCACTTTCTAAGTCAGATCAGCGGGCGAAGGTGAGGGGAGCCACGACGACAGAAAATAAGGCGCCGATTAAGTGGGGGCGGTATGTGGTACTGACACTTGGGATTTTTATTGGCGGTTTTGGTTTAACAAAGATCCAGTGGCAAGAGATTTACGCCAAAACATACAGTGCGACAAATAAGCCTCTCGCAAGTATAAAAATTGAAGGTGAATTTCGGTTTGTATCGAGAGAGTCGTTGCAGCAGCTTATTTCTTCTCGATTAGATGGCAGTTTTGTTGATTTGAATTTACATGAAGTGAAGACGGCGATTGAAGCGAACCCTTGGATAGATTCGGTGCTTATTGAACGTATCTGGCCCGATAGTTTGAAGCTAAAAATAGAGGAGCATACGCCAATTGCACGTTGGAATAAAAATGGCTTTATTAATCGCGAAGGAGAGCTAGTGAAGGTCGAATCCAATCACGTTCTAGCGGATTTGCCTTTGCTGTCCGGGTTGGAAGCGAATACCAACGAGTTGACTAAAAACTATGTGTTTTTTAGCGAGCTTCTGAAGCGCAGTGGATTGAGAATTGATGGGTTAAGTGTGGATTCAGTATTGTCTTGGTCCATTCAGTTGGATCAAGGTTTTGAATTGGTTTTGGGTAATGACGATATTCAATCGAAAATAGAAAATTTTGCATTTGTGTATCAACAATATTTGGGGAATAAAAAGAATCAAATTGATCGTGTGGATATGCGGTATGAGAAAGGGCTAGCAGTAAAGTGGAAGCAAAGCTCGGAATACGTGGCAGTCGGTCCAGGTCAATAGATTAATTTTTTGGGGTGAAATGATGGCAAATACGACTGGAAATAGAATGATCGTTGGTCTTGATATAGGGACGAATAAAGTCGTCGCGATAGTTGGGGATATATCGCCAGAAGGGGAGCTGTCGATTGTTGGTATTGGCTCACATAAGTCTGTGGGGCTAAAGAAGGGCGTTGTTGTCAATATTGAATCGACGGTTCAATCAATTCAACGTGCGGTTGAAGAAGCCGAATTAATGGCGGGGTGTCAAATTCATTCCGTGTATGTGGGCATCGCGGGTAATCATATTCGCAGTTTAAATTCACATGGCATCGTCGCAATTAAAGATAGAGAGGTGTTTGCTCAGGATCTGGACCGCGTTATTGACGCAGCGCAGGCTGTCGCAATTCCTGCGGACCAGCGTATTTTGCATATCTTGCCTCAGGAATATCTGATTGATGAGCAAGAAGGGGTAAAAGAACCCTTAGGTATGTCTGGCGTTCGCCTTGAAGCAAAGGTACATCTTGTTACATGCGCGGTAAATGCTGCGCAGAATATTGAAAAGTGTATTCGTCGCTGTGGTTTAGAAGTTGAAGATATTATTTTGGAGCAGCTCGCGTCTAGTTACTCCGTGCTTACGGATGATGAAAAAGAGCTTGGGGTTTGTTTAGTCGATATTGGAGGCGGTACGACAGATATCGCGATATTTACCGAAGGTGCGATTCGTCATACTGGTGTAATTCCTATTGCCGGAGATCAGGTGACAAATGATATTGCGATGGCGTTGCGGACACCGACGCAATATGCCGAGGAAATAAAAATTCGTTATGCCTGTGCTTTGGCAAAACTCACCGGTGCTGAAGAGACAATTAAAGTGCCGAGTGTAGGTGACCGACCTTCTCGAGACCTCTCTCGTCAGGCCTTGGCTGAAGTTGTTGAACCTAGATATGACGAATTATTTACTTTAGTTCAAGCCGAGCTTCGTAGAAGCGGCTTTGAAGATTTGATTGCAGCAGGAATAGTGTTAACGGGAGGGACCTCAAAAATGGAAGGCGTTGTGGATTTGGCTGAAGAAATATTCCACATGCCTGTGCGCTTAGGTGCGCCGCAAGATGTTCAAGGATTAAAAGATATTGTCAACAACCCCATTTACTCAACGGGTGTGGGGTTACTGTTGTACGGAAAAGATAGCGGTACAACAAGAGCATATTCAAGTGAAAACAGTGAAAGTTCAGTAGAAAAAATTAAATCATGGTTCAGAAGAAATTTTTGATTTTATTAATCAAAACTTAATTTTGAGTAACAATTTTCATCGGGGAAAAAGAGGAAAGCGTAATGTTTGAACTAATTGATAACATTCCACAAAATGCAGTAATTAAAGTAGTTGGTATTGGTGGCGGTGGTGGCAATGCCGTTAAACATATGATTTCTAACGCTGTTGAAGGCGTAGATTTTATTTGCGCAAATACAGATGCGCAGGCACTAAGAGATGTCGAAGCTCAAACGGTTATTCAGTTGGGCAGCGGCATTACGAAAGGTTTAGGTGCCGGAGCAAATCCAGAAATCGGTCGTCAGGCGGCAATGGAAGATAAAGAGCGTATTGCTGAAATTCTTTCAGGTGCTGACATGGTATTTATTACTGCCGGTATGGGTGGCGGTACAGGTACGGGTGGCGCGCCGGTCGTGGCAGAGGTTGCTCGTGAATTGGGAATATTGACGGTTGCGGTTGTAACCAAGCCTTTCCCTTTCGAGGGGCGTAAACGTATGGCTTTGGCTGAAGAAGGTATTAAGCAGCTTCAAGACCGCGTTGATTCGTTAATTACTATTCCAAATGAAAAGTTACTGGCGGTGCTGGGCAAAACAACCAGTTTGTTGGATGCATTTAAATCAGCGAACGATGTATTGCTGGGAGCGGTTCAGGGTATTGCTGATCTAATAATTCGCCCCGGTATGATCAATGTCGATTTCGCGGATGTACGCACGGTGATGTCGGAAATGGGCATGGCGATGATGGGCAGTGGGCATTCAACGGGCGAAAATCGCGCGCGTGAAGCTGCTGAAGCGGCTGTTCGCAGTCCGTTGTTGGAAGATATCAACTTGCAAGGTGCTCGCGGTATTTTGGTCAATATTACTGCCGGTATGGATTTGTCTCTTGGTGAATTTTCTGAAGTAGGTGACACCATCGAAGAGTTTGCTTCTGGTGATGCTACTGTGGTGGTGGGTACCGTTATTGAGCCTGATATGGTGGATGAGATTCGCGTAACGGTTGTTGCAACTGGCTTAGGTGGTACCGGTATGGTGCAAGAGAAACCTACAGCAACCAAAGTCGTTGTGGACAATACGCGCGGTGCCGATGGGCAGCCAGATTATGCTGCTTTAGATCGTCCTCCGGCTTTGCGCAGTAAGAAAGTGGCGCCTGCCGCAAATAAAGCTGCAACGGCTGAGTCTATGGATCGTGATATGGAATATTTGGATATTCCTGCATTTTTACGTAAACAGGCAGATTGATTCTTCTCTCTATATAAATAGTCAATTGTATAGACAGCGTTGAATAGCTTGTAACACGCGCTTCCCATGAGCCGTATCGGCAGTCCCTGCAATACTGCGAGGGGTGTCTTTCAGTCGAAGCACTGTGGAGTGTTCGGGATCCCCGCCTGAGCACTCTTTTAACAAGGGGTGTATTCGGTGCTTTTGGCTCTGCACAGATTTTTTTATGTGCTTAGGCAAGAAGAAGGGCATCATCGCGAAGGCGTGGCGCTGATTGATACCAGAACTTTGTGTTTTGTACTCGGTCAGACTAGAGGTTCGATGAAAGATCTATGGGGTCTTTTATCAAAAAGAAAGGGCTTTTCTAGGTTCGCAGTGAGTAGTTACTATCGCTGCTTGAAAAACATGGCGTATCGCTGTTTAAATTGTAAACAGTGGTTGTTCCTTGCGCTACATCTGGTAATATGCGCACCCTCGCGGGGCACTCATGATTTTCGCGGGATGCTCAACACACATAGAGACGAGTCTGTATGATCAAGCAACGCACGTTAAAAAATGAAATTCGCGCCACCGGCGTTGGTTTACATACGGGTCAAAAGATATATTTGACCTTGCGTCCAGCACCGATTGATCACGGTATTGTTTTTCGTCGTGTTGACCTCGATCCCGTCGTTGAAATATACGCGAAAGCCGAAAATGTCGGCGACACCATGTTGTCTACAACACTAACGAAGGGCGATGTGCGCGTATCGACGGTTGAGCACCTGTTATCCGCAATGGCGGGTATGGGCGTCGATAATGCCATTATTGATGTGAGCGCTGACGAAGTGCCTATTATGGACGGCAGTGCAGGCCCATTTGTCTTCCTTATCCAGTCTGCGGGGATTCAAGAGCAAGAAGCGCCTAAAACCTTTATTCGTATCAAGAAAAAGTTCACCGTTAAAGATGGTGATAAAGAGGCCACTTTCCTACCGTTCGATGGTTTTAAGGTGAGTTTCAGTATTGATTTCGACCACCCTGTATTTAAAGACCGCAAGCTCGACGCTATGGTCGATTTTTCCAGTACATCTTTCGTAAAAGAAGTCTCCCGTGCACGTACGTTCGGCTTCATGCATGAAGTGGAATATTTGCGGTCCAAAGGGCTAGCGAAGGGCGGCAGCGTTGATAATGCCATTATTGTCGACAAATACCGTATTCTTAACGAAGACGGTCTTCGCTATGAGGATGAATTCGTTAAGCATAAAATTCTTGACGCGATCGGAGATCTTTACCTGCTAGGGAATAGTTTGATCGGGGAATACCGGGCACATAAGTCGGGTCATGCATTGAACAATAATGCACTAAGAGAATTGATCAAAAATACGGATGTGTGGGAATTCGTCACCTTTGAAGAAGAAAAATCCCCTATCTCCTATATAAAAGCGCTTGCTGCTGCGGTCTAAACCAAAAGCGATAGATTTGTCACCTGCTTAGACGATATTGGCATTTTCATATATTTTATGCCATGATTCCCGCTCCTTGTAGGGCATAGAGCGCTTGTCTCGCCTCTGAGAACGTCGTCAAAATACGCGAATACAAGAAATTATAAGAAATACTGGGTGACAGAGGGGGTTTTAGACTGTCATTCGCATTAAAATTCTACCGATAGAATAAATGTGTCTTTAGCATGAAACCGGACCTTTTGTGCTTATTTAGGGTTGTAACTATACTTATAGAGTTAGTTCGATCAATTTAAGGCCAATTATCGATTTATCTAAATGAAAGTAATCGTCATTAGCAAGCGTCACGGCAGTACTCGAAGTTTTACTTTGGGTGGATTGTCTCGCGCGTTACTTTCCGTTTGTCTGCTGGGTATCCCCGTCGGGGCCTATTACGCCCATCAAATACTGCTTCAATCCGATCATGATATTAACTCTGAAGTTGCTCAGGCCTGGATTTCCGCGCTTAGTGAGCAAGAGCAGGAAGTGGAGGATGCTAAGCAAGACGCAGAGCGCTCTTTAGCTGCGTTAACGTTAAGGGTCGCTGAACTACAGGCGCGCTTGGTGCGCTTAGATGCGCTGGGCGAACGCCTGACTACGATGGCGAAATTAGATAACGGCGAATTTGATTTTAGCCGTGCACCTGCACTTGGTGGTCCAGAGCACAGCTTAGAAGAAGACGCGACCGATGAAAGAGAATTCAAGTCGACGCTCAATGAACTCGGCGCAAAAATCGAAGATCGCCAGCAACAGCTGGACACCTTAGAGGCCTTGCTGGCTAAGCGTAAATTACAAAGTGATGTTTTTCTGGCTGGTCGCCCTATTAAGTCCGGATGGATGTCATCTAAGTTTGGACGTCGTTCTGACCCGTTTACAGGGCGTATTGCGTGGCATCAAGGCGTGGATTTTGCCGGTAAAGATGGCTCGGACATTGTTTCTGTTGCTGCAGGTGTGGTGACGTGGTCCAGCGAGCGTTATGGTTACGGCCAGCTAGTTGAGATCAATCATGGCAACGGCTTTAGTACGCGTTATGCTCATTGCAAAGAAAATTTAGTTAAAGTCGGCGACGTGGTTAAAAAAGGCCAAGTTGTCGCATTAATGGGATCTAGTGGTCGTTCCACTGGGCCTCACGTTCATTTTGAAGTCTTTAAACATGGACGAGCAGTAGACCCTTCTACTTATATTCATCGCGCAAGTCGATGAATCCTCTTATATAATTTCGACCCCGCAAACACCCTCAATAATTAAAAACGCTACACGTGGTGAATCTTTCACCCTACTGGACCTTTTATGTTAGGAAAAATCTTTAAAGTCGTGTTCGGCTCTAAGAACGATCGCGAACTTAAGCGCATGCGCAAAGTCGTCGTCAAAATTAACGAACTAGAGAGCAGCTACGAAGGCTTGAATGATGAGGCGCTTATGCAAAAGACGGCAGAGTTTCGTCAGCGGCATGAGCAGGGTGAAAGCTTAGATCAGTTACTACCTGAAGCATTTGCAGCAGTACGTGAAGCGAGTAAGCGTAAAATGGGAATGCGCCACTTTGATGTACAGATGCTCGGCGGGATGACCTTGCACGAAGGGCGTATTGCAGAAATGCGTACAGGTGAAGGTAAAACCCTGATGTCTACCTTGGCAGCGTACCTAAATGCTATCCCCGCTCAAGGTGTGCATATTGTTACGGTGAATGATTATCTAGCACGACGTGACGCGAACTGGATGCGTCCGCTTTATGATGCCTTGGGTTTAACGGTTGGTGTTGTTACGTCGTTGCAAGACAATGCCGAGAAGTTGGAGGCGTATACGGCGGATATTACCTACGGTACGAACAACGAATTTGGTTTTGATTTCCTGCGTGACAACATGGCGTTGCGCAAAGAAGACCGTATGCAGCGATCTTTAGCCTTTGCAGTGGTGGATGAGGTTGACTCGATTCTGATCGATGAGGCGAGAACACCCCTGATTATATCGGGTGCAGCGGAAGACAGTTCCGAGTTGTATCGTACGATGAATAAAATCATTCCCTCTATGGTCGAGCAACCGCCGATCCCTGAAGGCGAGGATGAGGTAGAAATTACCGGGCATTACATGCTCGATGAAAAAGTTAGGTCAATTGAGTTGACAGAGCTTGGTCATCAGCTTGTAGAGGATTGGTTGATTAAAAATGGCATGTTGCAGGATAACGAAAGCTTATATTCTGCGGGTAATCTTGGCCTCCTTCACCATGTTCACTCCGCTCTTAAAGCGCATAAGCTGTTCCATCGAGACGTAGAGTATATTTTACAAGATGGCCAGGTGGTATTGATTGATGAACATACTGGCCGAACCATGGCGGGGCGTCGTCTATCTGAAGGTTTGCATCAAGCGCTAGAGGCCAAAGAGGGGGTTTCGATCCAAGCAGAAAGCCAAACGCTTGCATCGACCACATTCCAGAACTATTTCCGTTTGTACGATAAATTGTCGGGTATGACGGGTACGGCAGATACAGAAGCGTTTGAATTTAAACAAATTTATAGTTTGGATGTTGTCATCATTCCGCCCAATAAAACAATCGCGCGAAAAGATTTAAACGATCTGGTTTATCTGAACGTTGAAGATAAATACGACGCAATCATTGATGATATTAATGAGTTTCGCAAAAAGAATGCGCCGGTCTTAGTGGGTACAGCTTCTGTAGAAACGTCTGAAGCCATGTCAGCGCGTTTGAAAAAAGCCAATATTCAACATGAAGTGTTGAATGCAAAACAGCATGAGCGCGAAGCGGTCATTATTGAAGAAGCGGGTCGCCCTGGTGCCGTAACAATTGCGACTAATATGGCTGGTCGAGGAACGGATATTGTATTGGGCGGTAACTGGGAAGCGGAAGTTGCTGCGTTAAGTACGCCTACTGAAGAGCAAATTGAAGCGATCAAAGCGGATTGGCAAAAACGCCATGCCTTGGTAATTGAGGCTGGCGGCCTGCATATTATTGGTACTGAACGGCACGAATCGCGACGTATTGATAACCAGTTACGTGGCCGTGCGGGTCGCCAGGGTGATCCCGGTTTGTCGCGCTTTTATCTTTCGCTTGAAGATAACCTCATGCGTATATTTGCTTCTGACCGCGTGCGTAACTTTATGCAAGCGCTCGGTATGGAAAAAGGCGAAGCGATTGAACACCGCATGGTCACGAATGCGATTGAAAAAGCGCAAAGAAAAGTTGAAGCACGTAACTTCGATTATCGTAAGCAGTTGCTCGAATATGATGATGTTGCGAATAATCAGCGTACAGTGATTTATTCACAGCGCCGGGAGTTGCTTGAATTAGATGATATCGAAAATGCGATCGCAGGTATGCGAGATGAGGTCATTGGTTCAGTCGTATCGAGCTTTATTCCACCTCAAAGTATCGAGGAACAATGGGATATTCCCGGCTTAGAGCGAACGCTGGAAACAGAGTACGGCGTAAAAGTTACCGCGCAAGAATGGCTTGATAACGATGACAAACTTTATGAAGAGACGCTGCGAGAAAAAATCGTCGCCACTTGCGATGAACATTATGTGTCGAAAGTTGAGCGAATTGGGCCGATTATTCGTACCTTAGAAAAACAGGTCATGTTGCAAGTACTTGATACCTTGTGGAAAGAGCATCTGCAAAATATGGATTATTTGCGACAAGGTATCGGGTTGCGTGCGTACGCGCAGCGTAATCCTAAGCAGGAATATAAGAAAGAGTCTTTTGAATTATTCCAAACCTTGCTGGACAATCTGAAGCATGAAGTGACACGTATTCTTTTCCGTGTTGAGCCGATGTCGGAAGAGGAAATGGAAGAGGTTGATCGTCGTCGAAGAGAAGCGGCGGAAAAACAAAAACTAAAATTACAGCACGATGATGTATCTCAGTTAGAATCAGAAGAACGAGATGATACGGTTAATACTGAAAAACCTTATGTCCGTTCAGGTAAAAAGGTTGGACGAAACGATCCCTGTCCTTGTGGCTCAGGTAAGAAGTTTAAAAGTTGTCATGGTAAATTAACCTAGAAAGTGAAAATTAGGAAAATAGAGTAATGGCCGTTGGTGAAGAGTATTGGCAAGATCTCCCCGCGATTAAGGGGTTAAAGCTCGGTGTAGCGAAGGCGGGGATTAAATATCCGGATAGGACCGATCTCGCGGTCATACTTTTATGTGATGGCGCGACAGTGGCTGGCGTATTTACTCAGAATGCTTATGCCGCTGCGCCAGTGGATATTTGCCGGCAACATTTGTCTTCGGGGGATGTTCGTGCGTTAGTTGTTAACTCCGGAAATGCCAACGCTTGTACCGGGGAGGCCGGAGCCCAAGCCGCGCTTCAATCATGCGAGGCACTTGCAAAGTTAATAAGCTCTTCAGCCCAAGAGGTTCTGCCATTCTCTACCGGTGTCATCGGTGAGCTTTTGCCGATTGATAAAATAACGTTAGCCATACCCGACGCCGTAGCTGATGCGAGTGAGAGTCAGTGGAGTGATTTCGCAAAAGCGATTATGACGACGGATACACGTCCAAAAGGTGCATCCGCTAGTTTTGAATGGGACGGGAGTACTATTCATGTCAGTGGTGTTGCCAAAGGTTCAGGAATGATTAACCCGAATATGGCGACGATGCTTGCATATGTCGCCACGGATGCGGGAATGAGCTTAGAGCTTTTGAGCGAACTCTCAGTGCTTTCTGCAAATAAGTCATTTAACCGAATTACCATTGATGGTGATACATCGACAAACGATTCTTCGATATTAATTGCAACGGGTGCTGCTTCTACCCCAAAAATCACTGACAAAAATGACGCTTTATACAAAAAGTTAGCGGCAGCGGTGATAGAGGTCAATCAGTCCTTGGCGCAGCAAATTGTAGAAGATGGCGAAGGCGCAACTAAGTTTGTGACTGTGGACGTTGGTGGTGGTGAGAATGAGAAAGAGTGTTTTGATGTTGCGTACGCTATCGCGCATTCGCCATTGGTAAAAACTGCGATGTTTGCTGCAGACCCTAATTGGGGGCGTATTGTTGCGGCGATCGGATATGCGGGCGTTGAATCTCTTGATGCGAACAAGGTCCGTGTTTGGCTGGATGACGTGACTATTGTTGAGCATGGCGGAAAAGCCGCTAGTTACAAAGAAGAAGACGGTCAGCGTGTGTTTGATCAGGAGCGATTTACGATTAAGGTGGATCTTGGTCGTGGTGATGCCGCTGAGCTGTTATGGACGACGGATCTGTCTCATGAATATATTCGTATTAATGCGGAATATCGTAGCTAACATTAACGGGCTCTAGATTTTTTCATGTCATTTATTCATGTTGCTGTCGGTGTCATCGTTAACCACAAAAACGAAATTTGTATTTCACTCCGCAAGAAGGGGCAGCATTTAGCGGGTTTTTGGGAATTTCCTGGAGGAAAAATCGAGCCAGATGAAAGTGTTTTTCAGGCGCTAAAGCGAGAGCTATATGAGGAGTTAGGGTTGAATGTGATAAGTTCGACCCCGCTGAAGATTATTAATTTCGAATACCCTGAAAAGCAGGTCTGCTTGGAGGTGCACACTGTCTCCGAGTTTACTGGCGATGCAATAGGTAAAGAGCAGCAGGAAATTTGTTGGGTATCGCCGCAGAACTTAAATCAATATCCCTTCCCTGAGGCAAATAAAGCGATTCTTGACGCTATTCTTCGGGCGGAAGAAGGTCTTCACTCCACGCGTTAGATTCGTCTTGGTTTTCGGGTAATTTGTAGCTTTCCGTTGCCCACTCTCCAAAATCAATATCTCGGCAGCGCTTTGAGCAGAATGGTCGAAAGGTTGAAGCTTCGACCATTAGTACTTCTTTTTTGCATGTAGGGCAGTTTACCGAAAGCGTTTTAACTGTCATGGGGGGAATATCAGCCTTTATTTGGAGAGCGTTAAGTAGGTTTCGTGTAAGCGCTTAACTTGTTCAAGTGTATGCGACTTCTCGTGCGAGTTATCAATAATATCATCCGCTCTATCCAAACGCTCTTGCCTTGATAGTTGTGCCGCAATTGTGCGTTGAATCTGGGATTCATCCACGCCATCTCGTAGGAGAGTGCGAGAGACTTGGGCGGCCTCTGGGACATCGACGACAAGCACTCTATCCACGAGATGTATATCGGGAGATTCTATTAATAGCGGGCTGGATAGTATAACGTAGGGGCTTGTTGCGCTTTGAACCTGTTGTTCAGTTTGTTGGCGAATAACTGGATGCATAAGTGACTCCAGCCAGCGCTTTTCTGAATCGTCCTGGAAAATAATGTCTCTTAATCTTTTTCTGTCGAGCGTTCCGTCTTGATCTAGAATCGTCTTGCCATATCGTTTTTCAATCTCTTTTAAACAGTGCGACCCAGGTTTCACGATGTCTCTGGCAATTACATCTGTATCGACAATTGTGATACCGAGCGCTTTAAATGCATCAGATACCGTCGTTTTTCCTGAACTGATTCCGCCAGTTAAGCCGATACAACGCATTATTTAAATTCTCAGAGGCAGGAGGTGTGGGGGTTAACGGATATTGAATATATGGAAATATTGCTGAGTGAGTATATCGCCCCAGAAAAAAACGATCCAACCGGCGATAGCAAGGTATGGCCCAAAGGGAATCGGTTTGTTCTTATCCTTCCCAAAAATTAAGATACCCGCAATACCAATTACCGCACCGACAAAAGACGACATCACAATAATAAGCGGTAGTGCCTGCCAACCCATCCAAGCACCCAGCGCGGCTAGTAGCTTAAAATCGCCAAAGCCCATACCTTCTTTCTTTGCGATTAACTTAAACAGCCAGTAAACACTCCATAAAGACAAATATCCAGCAACCGCGCCAATGACGGCACTTTGTAAATCAGTAAACGTACCACTGATATTTACCAAGATACCCAGCCACATCAACGGCAGGGTAATATCATCTGGTAATAATTGGTGGTCCACATCGATCATTGTCAGGGCTATCAATGACCACGTAAATATAAGTACTAACCCAGCTTCTAATGTTAGATCGTATTGTGATACGACAAATACAGTGAGCAAGCCCGTGATCAACTCTATGATTGGGTAACGAATACTTATTTTTTCATGGCAGCTATGGCACTTTCCCTTTAGGAGAAAAATGTAGCTAATGACGGGGATATTGTGCCAGGGTTTTACCTCTGCTTTACATTTTGGGCAGTGAGAAGCGGGGAAGGCTATGTTAAATGTTTCTTCTTTTTTATTGTTTTTTTCTAACTCTTTTAAGAACTTCTTGTCAAAATTTCCGTATTCACTAAACACCTCGCTAGCCATTTTTAACCAATCGTTAATAAGGTGGATGGGGAGGCGGTATATGACGACGTTTAGGAAGCTGCCGACGAGTAGGCCTATAGTGAGAGCTGCAAGTGTTTCAAAGCCGCTGAGTGTATCAACATTCATGTTTTATGTTACTTGCCCTATTTGGAAAATAGGAAGGTACATGGCAATCATTAATCCCCCAACTAAGACACCTAATACCGACATTATCAAAGGTTCTAAAAGTGACGTTAAGCTGTCTACTAAGTTGTCAACGGCCTCTTCATAATAATTTGCGGCTTTATCTAGCATCTCGTCTAAGGCGCCAGACTCTTCGCCTATTGCTGTCATTTGTACCAATAAGGCGGGAAACTTTTTTGTTCTCTCAACAGCTACATTTAACTGAGTCCCAGCTGAGACTTCCTCGCGAATTTTTAACGCAGCGCTTTCAAAATGTATGTTCCCGGTTGAGCCGGCGACAGATTCAAGGGCGTCGATAAGGGGGACGCCCGCAGCAAACGTTGTAGAAAGAGTCCTGGCGAATCTAGCGCAAATAGATTGATACACAATATCTCCTACCACAGGGATCTTTAATACAATCTTATCCACGGCGCTTCTTACTGCGAAGCTTTTTTCTTTGAGCTTACCGAATCCCAGGGCGAAGCCCACAATTCCGAATAGTGCGATCCACCAATATTCTTGAGCCAATTCAGATAAGTTGAGAACAAATAGAGTAAAGGCGGGAAGTTCAGCACCAAAAGAGCTAAAAGTTTCAGCGAACTGAGGTACGACTTTTACGAGTAAAATGCCTGTAACGACCAATGCGACAATGACGACTGCGACAGGGTAGGTCATAGCTTTTTTAATCTTGGCCTTTAACTGTTCGGTTTTCTCTTTGTAGATAGCTATCCTATCAAGCATAGTTTCGAGTGCGCCAGACTGTTCTCCTGACTCCACCAAGTTACAGAGTAAATCATCAAAATATTTGGGCTTTTTACGTAAAGATGCTGCAAATCCCCCTCCTGCGGCGACGTCTTCTTTGATCGATTTGATCAAATCCTTCATGTTTGGGTTTTCTGACCCGTCAGCGACAATTTCGAAACTTTGCACCAGAGGGACGCCTGCCTTCATCATTGTTGCCATTTGGCGCGTAAACACCGCGATATCCAAGGGCTTTATCTTTTTTCCCTTGCCTCCCCCAAATAGGGGCTTAGGTTTTTTTTTCACGCCAGTTGCGCGAACACCTTGTTTAATCAGTTGGGCTTTCGCTAAAGCGGCGCTGGTGCTAGAAATTTCTCCATCGATCTTGTTACCTTTTTTATCGACGCCTTTATATACAAATACTTCTGAGGTGGCTGCCATGGATTAATCCTTCGTTACTCTGTTGGCCTCTTCGAGGCTGGTGACACCTATGGATGCTTTGCGCAAAGCGGAAACTCGTAAGTTGTTAAACCCCGCTTCGTGAGCAGCTTCCGCGATTTGGATTGCATTACCGCCTTCCATAATAATCTTTGATATCTTGGGAGTGATTCGAACAACTTCGTATACTCCGACACGCCCCTTATAGCCTTCATTGCACTTGTCGCACCCGGTCGGGTGAAAAAGGGTGATTTCTTCTCGAGGGATGCCAGTGTTATCAAAGCCTTCTTCCGTGAGCACTTCATCAGGGATATCTTCAGCAGGTTTTTTACATACAGGGCATAGTCTTCGTGCTAGTCTTTGGGCGATAATAAGGCTGACTGTAGTTGCGACATTGAACGTAGGGACTCCCATGTTCATTAGCCGCGTTAGCGTTTCTGGGGCGCTGTTGGTATGCAGCGTGGAAAGGACTAAATGCCCGGTTTGCGCGGCTTTGATACCTATTTCAGCTGTTTCTAAATCTCGAATTTCTCCGACCATCACAATATCAGGGTCTTGACGAAGAAATGAGCGAAGGGCTGTCGCGAAAGTTAAGCCTACCTTGGTATTAACGTTTACCTGGTTGATCCCTTCTAGGTTAATTTCCACGGGGTCTTCTGCCGTAGATATATTGCGTTCGACAGTATTCAGGATATTGAGCCCGGTATAAAGTGATACTGTTTTTCCTGACCCGGTGGGGCCAGTGACAAGTATCATGCCTTGAGGTTGTTCCAAGGCATCCATAAACAACTTTTTTTGATCGTCTTCATACCCGAGAGCATCGATTCCTAGCTTAGCGCTTGAGGGGTCTAAAATACGGAGGACGACTTTTTCACCAAAGAGCGTGGGCAGGGTGTTTACCCGAAAGTCGATCGCTCGGGTCTTGGATATTTTCATCTTGATTCGACCGTCTTGGGGGACTCTTCGTTCTGAAATATCCATCTGAGACATGACTTTCAATCGCGCAGCTAACTTCCCTGATAAGTTTATCGGAGGGCGAGCCATCTCTTTCAGTATGCCATCTGTACGAAATCGGACTCTATAGGCTTTTTCGTAAGGTTCAAAGTGGATGTCTGATGCGCCAGATTTAATTGCATCTAGCAGGACCTTGTTTACGAATCTGACGATAGGGGCTTCATCTATTTCGGAGTCGTCTCTATCGGGAGCATCTTCGCTGACGGCCTCTACATCCAGATCGTCCAGCCCATCTTCATCTAAGCCTCCTAACGTATCCCCGATACTTTCTTCTTCTGCATTGAGATATAGCTCGACCGCAGTTTGCAACTTATCCGCATGGGTCAGTAATGCTTCCGTTGTGAGCCCAGTATTAAATTTGATTTCATCGAGGGCGTGGAGATTGGTTGGGTCAGAAACAGCAATGTAGAGCCGATTACCTCTTTTAAATACGGGGATAACATGGTGTTTTTGGATTAGTTTGACATCAACAATACCTTTTGGGAGTGATTCTGTATTTATAGCTTGAAGGTCAAGAATAGGAGTACCAAACTCTTCTGAGGCAGCATTAGCGATGATGTTAGCGTCTAAATTATTTTTTGTGACTAAATGCAAAGGAAGAGGGGTGTTATCTTTCTTGCATATTTCCATAGCGTGCAGGGCATCCTCCTCAGAAAGGAGGTTGTCTCTCACGAGTCGCCTAGCTAGCCCGCTTACAATCATTCTGTTAGCTCATTTTGATTCATTTATTCAACCTTAACTCTAGCATTTCCATTAAAAAATCGCAGTAAGACCATGAAGTATTTAAAGATTTCTTATAGAGACGCAGTATTGTAAGTGTGATTGTGACAATTATTGCAAAATATGATCAGCCTGTGACAAAAAATGTCAGAATGGAGTGCGATAAATTTTGAAATGTTGTGTTAGATAGTGATCATGTCGTTGATTAGCACCGCTTTCGGAGGGTATATATACGATTGGCACGATCGTCGCTTATATATAATTCGTAAGCTTGAATTACTAAAATTCCTTTGGAGAATATGACATGAAAAGTACGCAAAAAGGTTTTACATTAATTGAATTGATGATTGTTGTGGCAATTATCGGAATTTTGGCTGCTGTGGCGTTGCCCGCATATCAGGACTATACGGTTCGAGCTAAGGTTTCTGAAGGATCCGTTGCTGCAAGTGGTATGAAGCCGGGAGTTACTGATCTATTTAGTGATAGAGGCATGGCTGGTATTACTGCTTATGCCGGCCAAGTTGGTGGTCCTGAAATGTTAACTGACTTGATAACTGCGGTTGCTGTTGATGCGGCAACTGGTGAGATTCAGGTGACTCTTGGTGGTATCCCCCAGTTAGGAGCTGGTACAGACGTTATCGCGTTCATGCCGCAAATTGATAACACTGCACTTTCAGATACTAACACTACTGGAACCATTGAATGGGTGTGTAGTAACAACCCGCCAAACGGCATTGCGTCTACGACTACGATTGCTGATGAATTTCTTCCTGCTAACTGTCGTTCATACTAATACTTAGCTGCTAGAAAAAAACCGCGACAATGTCGCGGTTTTTTTTATTTTAAAATTGCTTGTGAGCTTACCGATTCAAATCCAGTTCAGTTGTTGATAGGGCTAAAAACTCGCTAATATTGACATTCGATTTCTTGCAGAAAGTTACTTGTAAATAAAGTTTGCCTTTGATTTAGAGGAGACGAAAGGATAGGTCGATAGCTTGGCTGTGTTTCGTAAGTGCTCCTAAGGAAATGTAGTCAATAGGTAGGTCTCGACAAATCCGTATGTCGTCAAAACGTATATTTCCAGATAGTTCGTATTTGGTAGGGCCTTGGTTAATCGTTTTTAATTGGTCAAGCATCGAGGCGTCAAAATTGTCCAGCATTACAATCTCAGCTTTTTGATTTATAGCTCTTATTAACTCCTCGATGGTCTCCACTTCTATTTCAACGGTTATTTCGGGGTGTAAGTCTTTCGCTGTTTTTATTGCATTTTCAATCGACCCGCACGCTGCAATATGGTTTTCCTTAATCAAATAAGCATCAAACAACCCAATCCGGTGGTTGTGGCACCCGCCCGTAGCAACCGCATACTTCTGAGCGGTGCGAAGCCCTGGAATAGTTTTTCGCGTATCGAGTAGTTTGATATGGCTATCACCAAGTGCTTCGGCGAAAGCGTTGGCTTTGGTGGCTGTCCCACTTAAAAGCTGTAAGAAGTTTAGCGCGGTTCGCTCGCCAGTAAGAAGTACTCGCGAGTTGCCGGATAGCGTAACTAGGGTTGAGTCTGCTTTGACCGAATCCCCATCTTTTACATGCCAATCAATAGAAACAGAATCATCGAGCTGTTTGTAGGTTTCATCGACCCATGCGGTGCCGCATATCACACAGTCTTCTCTCGTGATGATACGAGCGGTATCTGTTTGATCTGCCGGGATTAGTTGGGCGGTGATATCCCCTGAACCAATATCTTCTTCAAGGGCAATTTTAACGGATCGGGTGATGTCTTCTCTAATGTCGTTTAACGCGATATTCATAGTGTGCTTTAGTTGAGTTGTTTAATGGTAAGTGTGGAAGCTCGTTGAGTAAGCTCTAGATCTTTGAGTGCGCTCATTCCTAGCAGTATTTCTGGTCCCAGCATACCGGGATTGATGGATGCGCGGACATTAGAAAGTTTTATGGTGCCAAGTTGGAGCGAGTCTATCTGAGTGTTACGGGTTTGGACAATACCGTTGGCGGTCATGGCTTGGTTTCTTCGTCCTGGTTTTAGACCGATTTTCTGTGCAATGGCTGAGGGCACAGCGACGTCCGTTGCGCCGGTGTCTAATAAAAATACAACGGGATAGCCGTTTATGAGTCCGCTAGCGATATAGTGGTTTTGTCTATTTTGCTGAAGAATGACTTCGCCGGGGGTATCTTGTGCCACTGAGTGGTTGGGGTTGTATTGTTCGTCTTCCCATTTGCCGAATATGAATGTGAGTGCGATCAGTACTAACATCCATGAAATGATCAGCATGCCTTTGCCGATCTTCTTTTCTGGTGATGTTCCCATTGGTGTTTAAAAAGCCTTTTTATATTGTCTAATTCTAGGTTCCGCACGTATTATCGCGGACTGTCGTGCCAATCTGCAAAAACTTGAAATTTCTTCACAAATTTTATTGTGGTCTGTGATACATTTCGCGTTCTCGGCCTATCGCCCGTGGTCATCTTAAAGTGTACATTATACTCTATACAGGCTCTGTAATAGCGTAAGTCCTGTGTACGTTCAAAGTTTAGGAGGATTGGTAGGTGCCTGAACATGCCAAGCAAGATACTGAAGCGAAGGTAGTACATTTGGAGCCAGAAAGCCAAAGAATCGTGCGAGCGAAACTCGCAAGGTTGCCCGCCGCCGTTCATTCGGTTCATGAGAAGGGTCGGTTTCTTGTGCTTAACTTGCTCAAGACCTTCTTTGATCGCGCTGACGACTCATTATTTGAGTTGGCGGATAAAGCGCAGTCTAATCAGGAACAAAATCTTTATTTCGACTCAATGCGTGAAGTGCGAGTACAGCGTCGCGGTATTGAGAAACGCTTCGGTGATGCTATTGATATGGCATTTTCGGAGCTTATCTCTGCTGATGCCTCCCATTCGGACGCTGCACGTAGTTTTAGCCCAGATACCTTATCTCTCGTCGAGAACGATGAGCTAGATGAAATCGTTGCGGTAGATACCTCGATAGCACGTGCAAACCAAGAATACGGCGAAGAGATTCAGTTGATCTCCTTGCGTCTTGATAGCTTGGTGCCACTAAAAGTTTATCAGAAGAATAACCCCCTTGGCCCCGATGTGCTTTGTGCGACCTTTATGGAGGAGGCGAAAAAGCTTGATGTCGGAATTAAGGCCAAACTTGTTTTATTTAAACTGTTTGATAAAGCCGTCGTTGCTAAATTAGCGGATGTATATCTCCCAATAAACGAGTTGTTCCGAGAGCATAATGTACTGCCATCCTTATCTTCGCAGGGTACTCAACGTTCCCGGCGACGAGGAGATACACCGTCGCAGGCAGGTTTCTCTGCTGCGCCCTCAGTTCAGTCGTCTCAAGAAATGCCTGCGTTGGGCGATGACTCAGATGTTAGTCCTGAAGTACTTTCTACCCTAAAAAATATGCTTGGAGAGCGGGTGCTTTCCAATCCTACTGCGCCGTCGCAGACTCAGGCTGCGGCTGGCGAGTTGATGCAGCTACTGTCGCGTATACAGCACATGCCTGCAGTGATGGACAATCGCGTCGCGATCAATGTTCGCTCATTGTTGAGTCAGCTCCAGCAGCAAAACGGTGTGCAGACCAAAATTGGTCAAGTCGATGACCAGGTAATGAACCTGGTAAATATGCTCTTTGATTTTATACTCGAAGATCGTAACTTGGCCGCACCGATGAAGGCACTGATCAGCCGTATGCAGATCCCCATTATCAAAGTGGCGGTTGCAGACAAGTCATTTTTCACGAAAGGCGGCCACGTAGCACGTCGGTTACTGAATGAAATGGCGACAGCCGCAATGGGGTGGGCGGGCGATCAAGAAAACTGCGCTAAAGACCCCCTCTTTAAGAAGATTGAATCTATTGTTCGGACCTTAATAGAGCAGTTCGAGACAGATCTAAGCATTTTTTCTGAACTCTTGACTGATTTCACTGCATTTTTGGAAAAAGAGAAGAAGCGTGCTGCGGTGATGGAGCGCAGAACCATCGATGCTGAGGACGGAAAAGCCAAAGCTGAAGTGGCGAGAACAACAGTTGAGCTGGAGGTAGAGCTGCGAACGACGGGTGTTACATTACCTCAGGTGGTAACCGGCCTCATCAAAGATGCCTGGAGTAACGTATTGTTTGTTACTGCATTGAAATATGGTTATGACTCAGACGAATGGCATACCCAGCTTTCCGTATTGGAGGACTTGGTCGGGAGTGTTCAACCGCCTCAGAGCCTGGATCAGCGTCAAAAACTGATCAAGTTAGTGCCGGGCTTAATAAAACAACTGCGCAGCGGATTAGATACGATTTCTTACAACCCGTTTGAAATGTCAGATCTGTTTAAGTCCTTAGAAAAAGTCCATATTGCGTGTATTCGTGGGCGAGCAAAAACGAAGGCAAAAGCAGCGGAGCAAAAAGCACCTGCACCAAAAGTTCAAGCCGGTACGGCTAGTGTGCCGCCACAACAAAGACGCCATGCGGGTCAGTCGGAGGCGCCCACTGCAGGTCTGAAAGCAGGTCTTCGAAAAGGCGCGCCGATTCCTGATCAGGCGAAACGCCCTGTCCCACGCAAGCCTGCTCCTCAGGTAGAACCGGAAGAGCTTGGCGAGTTTCCTGCACGAAGCTTGCACGATCTGGCTAAAGGTGTAGAGCTGTCAGAGATCGAGACGGTTGACCGTATACTCTCGCAGTCCCAAAAAAGTGCGCCCTCGGATAGCGTCGCGCCAGAGCAAGTGCGCAGTGCGCCTTTACCCAAAGACGACCCCTTCATGATTCAAGTTGGTAACTTTTCTCAGGGGACTTGGTTTGATATGGAAGATGACAGCGGCGAAAACGTTCGCTGCCGTTTGGCTGCTCTCATTAAGCCCACGGGCAAGTATATTTTCGTCAATCGTGCGGGGATGAAAGTCGCGGAGCACTCTCAAGAAGAGCTAGCGTACATGCTAAAAAATAGCACGCTTAGCTCTTTAGATAACAGCATGTTGTTTGACCGTGCGCTTGAGACAGTCGTTACAGGCTTGCGTAAAGCATAATCCTGCCCTAGGCCGCTTAATTGTCGGTATTCTTG
Organism: Agarilytica sp.; assembly: GCA_045430345.1. Lineage (GTDB taxonomy): Bacteria > Pseudomonadota > Gammaproteobacteria > Pseudomonadales > Cellvibrionaceae > Agarilytica. The sequence continues at coordinate 227,118 of JAILXT010000004.1, forward strand.
GTGTGAATCCCCTGGATTTCGGGGCTTTCGCCTACTCAATCGCCAGCCCCCGTAGTATGATCAGGGAAAAGAACGAGAATCCCCTGTGATCGAAAACGGTTGGTGGGTAGAGGCTCAGGCGCTTCCTTCCCCTAATTTCAATACTAGACCCCCAGTGGACATCAATTTATTGGTGATTCACAACATCAGTTTGCCGCCAGCACAGTTTGGGACAGGCAACGTTCAGCGCTTTTTTCAAAATACTCTTAATTGTGACGAGCACCCTTACTTTGAAACGATCAAAGACCTTCACGTATCGTCTCATATTTATATTGAGCGCGACGGTGGGGTGGTGCAGTTTGTGCCTTTTGGGGCGCGGGCGTGGCATGCGGGAGAGTCGATATTTAACGGTATTCCGAACTGTAATGATTACTCCATTGGTATTGAGCTAGAGGGGTGTGATGACGTCCCGTATGAGGAGGATCAATATCATCGCCTCGTTGAGCTTAGCGAAGTATTGATGGCCGCGTATCCAGGGATTACACCCGATCGGATTGTCGGCCACTGTGACATAGCGCCAGGACGAAAGACGGACCCTGGTGGGGCTTTCGATTGGAACCGTTATAAAAATACACTCAAAGAACGAAGAGAGGGTTAAGAGTGGAGTTATTTATCGTTGTAATTGCGATTTTATTTGTTCAGGTGTGGGGGGCCGAGAACCCACTGCATCGGGATGAATGGTTCGATGCTTGGCTTGCGCAAATCAATGGGTATGCAGACTCCGCATCGGCTCAGTCCTACGTACTTTGCGTGTTTGGCCCTATCCTGCTGTTCGCCATTCTCCTCTGGTTTATCGCACAGCACTCATATTGGCCCCTTGTCCCTGTTGGGGTTATGGCTTTGCTGTATAGCTTTGGACGGGGAGAATTCAGCGAGATTGTCACGGAATACACCCAGGCCTGCTATAAAGAAGATTGGGCGTCCGGTATTTCTCGGGCCGAGCGTTTGAATGTAGATGTTGAAGGGATTGCTGAAAATGACTGGGATACCCTACATCAGCAGTTACTGGATGAAGCTGCGTATCGCGGGTTTGAGCGAATGTTTGCCGTATTGTTTTGGTTCTTTGTGTTGGGGCCAGCAGGTGCCTTACTCTATCGTTTGAGCTTTATGTTTAATGAGCGAGTGGAAGTAAATACAGCGGCAAAGAAGGTTTTATGGCTTATTGAGTGGCCAGCTGTGCGCGTACTAGGGCTTTCGTTTGCAATGACGGGTAATTTTGTAGGGTGTATTAGTCGTTGGCGGGAGAGCGTGTTGTGTATTGCGCGGCCAACAAAAATGACTATAGGGCAGTCTGTTTTGGGTGCTTTGTCTGTCGATGATGATGTGACGCAGTCCTGTGAGGTAACGCGAAAAGAGCTTTCGCTTATGGACCGTCTATTTCGTCGGACATTGTGGTTTTGGCTGGGATCGGCCGCCATCATTATAATTATTAGCTGATTATGATATCGATAGCGTTTTACAACTTAAAAGGTGGGGTGGGTAAAACCACAACCGCAGTGAATATGGCGTATTTGGCCGCAGAGGCCAAAAAAGATACGGTGCTATGGGATTGGGACCCGCAAGGCGCTGCCAGTTGGTATATGGGCGCTGATTCAGCCAAGTCTAAGTCGATAAAACTATTGAATAAAGGGGTGCCTATTGGTCAGCTAGAGGTGAGCTCGCCGTTTGAACACTTAACATGTATACCGGCTGATCTAAGTTTACGCAGTGCTGATATAGAAGTCGCAAGTCGCCGAAATGCGAGGCGATTTATGAATAAAATGATTGAGCCCTTGAGTGAGCAGGCCTCTATAGTAGTTTTTGATTGCCCGCCGTCTTTATCTCCCAGTACCGAATATATTCTTTCTGGGGTCGATTTGGTTATTGTTCCCATTATTCCTAGCCCTTTATCTGTTCGGGCCGCTGAACAGGTCGTCGATTTTTTTGAGAAGAAAGCGCACGCACCAGAGAAAATCGTCGGTTTTTTCAATATGGTGGATGGCCGACGTAAATTACATAAAGAGACCATTGCTGCAGCGAAAAAACTTCCGATAAAAATGTTAAAGACCGTTGTGCCGATGGATTCAGCCGCTGAGGCTATGGCGATTAAGCGCGCGCCCTTGGCAAGCTATTCACGTTATGGTCGAGCAGCGGAGTCTTACCGTAAACTTTGGAAAGAAATTGCGCGTATTGTGAATGCTCAACGTAGAGAAAAGGAGAAGGGTTAATTTTTTCGCTTACTTGATTTATTCCTCGTCTGTTTTCTCCGTGCGCTGAATATATCCCTATTTGCCTTTGCTTCGGCATATACTAGTGCCCCTCTCTTAGTCTTGATGCCAATTTGCCGTATATATGACCGAACCCCTTGCTGCTAAAAAAACGTTAAAACAAGCGCTGCTCAATAAGCGTATGTTGGCTTGCGTCTTAACTGGTTTTGCGTCGGGTTTGCCGCTTTACTTGTTGGTTCAATTTGTGCCTGCTTGGTTGCGATTTCACGATATCGATTTATCTACGATTGGTTTGTTCAGCCTCATGATGTTTCCGTATACATGGAAATTTTTATGGGCGCCGATTATGGATAAAGTGGTACCGCCTTTTTTGGGGCGGCGGCGTGGGTGGATGCTCATTTCCCAACTGGCGTTAGCGTCTTTGATGGCGTTGTTGGCTTTTCAAGACCCCAAATCCGATATATCGATTATTGTTGTTTTGGTGGGATGTATTGCATTTTTCAGTGCCTCACAAGATATCGTGATTGATGCTTATCGTAGAGAACTGCTGCCTGATGATGAGCTTGGTGCAGGGAATGCCTTCTTTACTCAGGCCTATCGTATCGCTTCATTTGTGCCGGGTTCGTTAGGGTTGATTCTGGCGGGCTTCTACCCTTGGGGTGTTGCGCATTTGGCAATTGCAGGGTTTATGTTGGTTACGGTCGGAGCAACTTTTTGGATTGACGAAACCTCAAAGCAGGGGGATGAACCGAAGGATTTTAGAGCGGCTGTTGTTGAACCATTCAAAGACTTTTTTAGTCGTCAATCGGTAGAGTCGGCCTTGTTAGTATTGTTGTTTATCTTTTTATATAAGCTCGGCGACAATATGGCGACGGCGCTTGAAACCCCTTTCTTTTTGGATATGGGGTTTTCAACGGTTGATATTGGTTCCGTAGCGAAGGTATCTAAAACAGCGAGTGCCGCGTTGGGCACGATCGTCGGTGGTGTTGCTATGATAAAACTTGGGATCAATCGTAGTTTATGGCTGTTTGGTTTTTTTCAGATTGGTTCTATTTTGGGGTATGCGGCACTATCAGTCGTGGGGCATAGTTATGCCATGCTTGTTGTTGCATCCGGCCTAGAATATTTTGGAGTAGGGCTGGGAACGGTCGCCTTACTTGCATTTATGTCACGAGAAACCAATACGCATTTTTCTGCCACGCAATTCGCGCTTTTTTCGAGCTTGGCTTCATTGCCACGAACAGCCGCTAGTGCTAGTACAGGGTTTATCGTTGAATCGGTCGGTTATACGCAGTTTTTTGTGATTTGTTTTTTTTGTGCGATCCCAGGAATGCTTATATTATTTAAAGTTGCGCCGTGGAGTGGCGATAAAGCGCGGCGTTAATGATTGCTGGTAAGAGGTTATGTTGCACCTCATGAAAATAAAGTTTCTTACGTTTTTTTCGCTTTCTAAGGTTCCCACAAGAAAGCACCAAGATCTATTTTCCCGTTCTTTTTGAAGGTGACACCTTCATCCATGAGTAAAGTTTTTTGCCGTTCAAACCCAGGGTGTGATTCAGGAAAAGAAATTTTACCCTGGGCATTGATAACGCGATGCCAGGGGAGCTTTGTGTTTTTTGGAAGTTTCTTTAGCGTCGTTCCAACTAAGCGTGCTGCGTTGCCTAGGCCTGCAAGTTTGGCTAAGTATCCATATGTCACGACTTTCCCCTCAGGGATCTGGCTGAGCGTTTGGTAGATGGATTCTTGTGGCGTCGTCTCCATTATCTTTTCCGTTGCGTCTTGTTAAAGGGGATTTTACCCCCATTGCAGAGGTAGAAACATTTCCCATTTGTTATACGGCGCTAACCCTGGAGCGGGTGGGTTGCTATATATAAGAGATGTAATATTACCTATGAGGTGAGTCTTTTGAGAGCGTTGTTGTTACTGTTTGTTGCTGTGCCGGTTATCGAGATGTTCATTCTCATCAAGGTCGGCGGTGTGATTGGCGCACCAGCGACAATCGCCATGGTGCTTTTAACCGCGATGGCGGGTCTGGCGCTGCTAAAACGACAAGGTATGAGCACTATTGTACATGCACAGCAGAAGATGGATTCCGGTGAGCTTCCGGTCAATGAAATCGTCGAAGGCGTGTTTCTGGCGGTGGGTGGCGCGTTATTACTTACCCCGGGTTTTGTGACAGACGCCATCGGTTTTTGTTGCCTACTGCCCGGTCTCAGGCATTTGATTATTCGTCAGCTTATTGCCGTGTTGAAACCTCATATCGTGAGCTATCAAGCGTCTCACCAACGCGATGAAAATCACGTCATTGATGGTGAGTTTCGCCGCGAAGATAAGTAGTTTGGCTTGAGTGTATTTTGATCAAAAAAGACCCTTCACCCGAGTTTTACTCCTTAAAACGTATTAAAACCCGCATTTACCCCTTCATTAGTTAAAAAATTGGCTGAGAAGGTGTTGAAATTCTAGAAACGACACCCATCTTCTGGATCACACACGGGTTAGGTGGTTTCAACCTATCTCCGGTAGATTAAGTGAGGTTCGATAGTCGAGCCTCTTGGTGTGCAAAAAACGCTAATTGGAGAAAATTTAGATGAAAATTCGTCCTTTACACGATCGTGTTGTGGTTCGCCGCAAGGAAGAAGAAGAAACTACTGCTGGTGGTATCTTGTTACCTGGATCAGCGAAAGAGAAGCCAAACCAAGGTGTAGTGATCGCCGTTGGTTCGGGCCGAATATTGGATAACGGTGAGACACGTCCAGTTGACGTGAAAGAAGGTGACATCGTTGTATTCGGTAAGTACGCAGGTAGCGACACTATTGAAATTGATGGCGAAGAGCTTGTTATCTTGTCTGAAAGCGACATCAAAGCGATTGTTGAGTAAATCAAAATCCGTGAATTCATATGTGTGGCATCGGCCAGACATCAGAAAATTTAGGTAGGAATTAATACCATGGCAAAGATCGTAATATTCGGCGACGAAGCTCGTCAAAAAATGCTAGCAGGGGTTAACGTCCTTGCTGATGCAGTAAAAACTACATTGGGACCAAAGGGTCGTAACGTTGTTCTTGATAAATCTTTCGGCGCACCGACTGTCACTAAAGATGGTGTTTCTGTTGCGAAAGAAATCGAACTTGAAGACAAGTACGAGAACATGGGAGCACAAATGGTGAAGGAAGTGGCTTCTAAAGCTTCTGACGACGCTGGTGACGGAACAACTACTGCAACAGTGCTTGCTCAAGCAATCGTTAACGAAGGTTTGAAATCAGTGGCTGCAGGCATGAACCCAATGGACCTTAAGCGTGGTATCGACAAAGCTGTTGCTGCGGCGGTTGAGCACGTTCAGTCTATCGCTCAACCATGTGCAGACGGTAAGTCTATCGCTCAGGTAGGTACTATCTCAGCAAACTCTGATACTCACGTAGGTGAAATCATTGCTTCTGCGATGGAAAAAGTCGGTAAAGAAGGCGTTATCACTGTAGAAGAAGGCAACAGTTTGGAAAACGAGCTAGACGTTGTTGAAGGTATGCAGTTCGATCGCGGTTACTTATCGCCTTACTTCATCACCAACCAAGACAATATGACGGTTGAGCTAGAAAGCCCATACATCCTATTGGTTGATAAGAAAATCTCTAACATCCGTGAATTGCTTCCAACACTAGAAGCTGTTGCTAAATCCGGCAAGCCGCTCGTTATTGTTGCTGAAGATATCGAAGGTGAAGCTCTTGCAACATTGGTTGTGAACAACATGCGCGGCATCGTTAAAGTTGCTGGCTGTAAGGCGCCTGGTTTCGGTGATCGTCGTAAAGCAATGTTGCAAGACATCGCTATCTTAACTGGCGGTACAGTGATCTCTGAAGAAGTTGGTTTGGATCTAGAAAGCACTACGCTTGAGCACCTTGGTTCAGCGAAGCGTGTAACCATGTCTAAAGAAAACAGTGTGATCGTTGATGGTGCGGGCCAAGCATCTGACATCGAAGCACGTGTTAACCAAGTGCGTGCTCAAATCGAAGAAACTTCTTCTGATTACGACCGTGAAAAGCTTCAAGAGCGTGTTGCTAAGCTAGCGGGCGGTGTTGCCGTTATTAAAGTGGGTGCAGCGACTGAAGTTGAAATGAAAGAGAAGAAAGCACGTGTTGAAGATGCGTTGCATGCAACTCGCGCAGCTGTAGAAGAAGGTGTTGTGCCTGGAGGCGGTGTTGCGCTTGTTCGTGCGACGTCTGCGATTGCTAACCTTAAAGGTGACAACGAAGACCAAGATCACGGTATCAGCGCTGCACTTCGTGCGCTTCAAGCACCTCTTCGCCAAATCGTTGCTAACGCGGGTGATGAAGAAGCGGTTGTATTGGATAAGATCCAAGCATCTGATGAAGCTAACTTCGGTTACAACGCTGGTACAGGCGAATACGGCGACATGATTGCAATGGGTATTCTTGATCCAGCCAAAGTAACACGTACTGCGCTTCAAGCAGCGGGTTCAATTGCTGGCTTGATGATTACGACAGAAGCGATGGTTGCCGATAAGCCTTCAGAAGGTGGTTCTGCTCCAGCAATGCCTGATATGGGCGGCATGGGTGGAATGGGCGGCATGATGTAAGGCCTTTTGCCTCATGTACCCTTAAATAAAAACCCCTGTTAAACCAGGGGTTTTTTGTTTTGTTTGTGTTTGTTTTATGTGCAGCCAAAACATCCTTTGTACTACATTGCAAAAATTTATCATTATTTTTAACGCAAACTATTGGCGGGCCGGGCTTGAACAAGTCAGTATAGGCGCGCTGAAAATTTAACTTAAGGAACCAACACCATGGCTATTGAACTTCCTGCTCTTCCGTACGCTAAAGACGCATTGGCACCTCATATTTCTGAAGAAACTTTAGAGTTTCACTATGGTAAGCATCACCAAACTTATGTCACTAAATTAAATGGTCTTCTTCCTGGTTCTGAGTTTGAAGGCAAGTCACTCGAAGATATCGTAAAATCTTCTTCTGGTGGCGTGTTTAACAACGCTGCTCAAATCTGGAATCATACATTCTACTGGAACTGTTTGAGCCCTAACGGTGGCGGTGAGCCAACGGGTGCGATTGCTGAAGCAATTAACAGCGCTTTTGGTTCATTCGAAAAGTTCAAAGAAGAATTTACTAATTCAGCGATTAATAACTTTGGCTCATCATGGACCTGGTTAGTCAAAAATGCTGATGGTTCAGTCGCGATTGTGAACACGTCGAATGCGGCAACGCCGTTAACTGATGATTCAGTAACGCCGATTTTGACCGTTGACCTCTGGGAACATGCCTACTATATCGATTACCGTAATGCTCGTCCGACCTATATGGGCGCGTTCTGGTCATTGATTAACTGGGATTTTGCTAACGCAAACCTAGGCTAAGATTACGGCTCCCTTCGATGGGGAGCCTTTTATAGCGCCTTTCACTATCGTGATTGTGTGAGGCTCTGTAGTTCCTTTCTTCCTTCCTTTATCTTCTTTTATTGTTATTTTTTCCTGCTTAACTGTTTTGTTGGAATATTAATCTATTCTACAAACACTTTTAGTTCTTACCTCTGTGCGTCTGGTTTGTTCCCCGGTGAAGAGACCCTTGATTCCCTGTATTTATTGGCAAGCCTTCTATACTGATCTAAGTGGCTGAATAAAGCGTGTTTTCTATTCTCGATTGCAGCCCTATCTCAGATTGGACCGATATGCGAGGTGAGGCCTCTAGATGAAATTTCTACTCAAGAATTCGATAGGCGTAATGTTGTTACGCTTTGTCTTTGGGTGTTATCTCGTTGTCACAATTATGGTGACGGCTTCGCAACTCTACCTGGAATATTCAAATGTAGAAAAGGAAGTTATTACAGAGCTATACAATGTGGGGCGCTCCTTTGAAGATGGTTTGGGCTCCGCTTTGTGGACGCTTGATGCCAAGGTGATTAACTCGATCCTTGTGGGCGTTCAAAAAATAGAGGCTGTGGCGGGTGTTCGGGTGGTGAACCAAGACGGCGTGATGGAAGGTGGGGTAGGGATCTTTAAGGAAGAGGTTGAAGGCCGTCGTGAAATTCGTTCTGTACTCGCGAACGGCATATCGGCGAGAGAAGTCGGTTTGCCCATAGAAGGCAAGGAGAGCACTTTCTATGAGTACGAACTCGAAATTTTCTACGAATTAGAGGGCTCGCCAAAGTTGCAAATTGGGTTTGCCTATATCTATGTTTCCCGCGACACGGTCATCGGGCGATTTAAGAACAGTCTGGTTCTGATTCTTGTAAATGCCGTGATTAAGACATCCGCACTTTGGATTATCTTTTTATATTTTTCTCGTCGTTTTCTGTCGCGTCCCCTCGATGACTTAACAAAAGCGACTTCCGCTTTGTCCGGCGATATCGCACATAGTGAAGAGGTGTCGAAACGCCTTGAGATGATGTCTGCTTCTAATAATCGAAACGAACTTCAACAGCTAGCAAGTAGTTTCCTGGTGATGCGGGATACGATTGTAGAGGAGATCGATAACCTTAATACCCTGAATCACTTTGCGGTTGCACTGACACAGTCCAAAGAACAGTCAAAAATTTACGAACGTTTGTTTTATCAGCTTTCTCAAACCTTTGAGATTACAGGTGGCGTTGTATTTGATCATAAATATGCGCGTGTGTGGTCTTCGTCGGAAGTGGCAGGACCTTCGGACAGTATCGAAGCATTAACGAACGGTATACATGATTACAGTTTAGATATTATTCGTGGCCGAAAAGAAATCGTATACAAACCTAGAGACACAAAAGGGAACGGTGGTCCAGGAGACTTATTCTCTCGAACATCTTTACTCTACTTGCCGTTGGATGTGAGTGGTACGGATAAAGTGGAGGTATGGTTTTTTGGCGACATAAAAGAATCAAGGCTGGACGACGATTTACATTTAAGCGAAGAAAGCCACAGCTTTTTACAGGTTATGATTAACCTAACGAGTGCCACGTTAACAAGCATTACCCAGCGTGAAATTATTGAAGAGCAAAACAGTTATTTAGAAACGCGGGTGTTGGAGCGCACTAAAGAGCTTGCGTCTGCAAATAAAGAATTGCGGCACATGGCCGTGCATGATCCTTTAACCCATTTGCCAAATCGCACGCTATTCCATGACCGGTTACATCATATGATTGATGTGGCGTCGCGTGATAATACGCGTTTTGCTGTGGCGAGTATTGACCTCACTGAATTTAAACAGATTAATGACTCTTTTGGTCATGACGCCGGCGACACGGTTTTACGTGAAATAGGTGAACGTTTTTCGAGTGTATTACGTAAAAGTGATACTTTGGCCCGAATGGGGGGAGACGAGTTTGCCGCGATTCTCGCGAGTGAGAATATAGAATCTTCAATCGAAATCGTACTTACACGTTTGTTGGCGTCGTTACAGGATGCGATCGCGACATCGGATGGTGAGAGCTTATTGGCCAACGCGAATATTGGTGTGGCAATGTTCCCTGAGCATGGCACGGATGCGGAAATGCTCTTTAAATATGCTGATATTGCCATGTATCAAGCGAAGCGTTCAGGTAAAGGCTATGCCATATTTGATAAAGAAAAAAATAGCCGCGAAAAAGATTATCTGCAATTTATGTTTGAATTGGAGAACGCCATTGATAAGCATCAGTTGCGGTTACACTTTCAACCGATTGTCGATTTAAATACGGGGCGACCGGTATCGTTCGAAGCGTTATTGCGATGGGAGCATCCCGAGCGCGGTACAGTACTGCCCGCGGCGTTTATCCCCCATGCTGAGCGTACAGCACTCATTAAACCGATTACTTTTTGGGTTATTCGCGAAGCCGCAAAACAATGTGCGCGTTGGCAAAAAGATGGTATGCAAGCATCCATTTCTATTAATTTATCGCCCCGTATTTTTAGTGCGCCTGAATTGCCGCGAAAACTGTTAAAAATCGTCGACGAGTTTGGCTTAGATCCGAAGTGGTTGAAATTGGAGATTACTGAAAGTGTGGCGATGTCAAACCCTGAAAAAGCCTTAGGTATTATTACGAAGTTCAATGAAGAAGGCTTTCCTATTTCCATTGATGACTTTGGTACCGGTCACTCTTCACTGTCTTATCTTACGCGCTTGCCAATAGATGAACTTAAGATTGACCGTTCATTCTTAGCCGAAGACGATGAAAATAACCGCATCGTTGTGCAAACAATCATTGAGCTTTCTCATTCACTCAAGTTTTATGTGGTAGCGGAAGGGATTGAGGATGAGGAAACACTGGCAGATCTACGTGAACTTGGTTGTGACGCCGTGCAGGGCTTTCACATTCGTCGCCCGGATGACGCTGAGGCGATCGAAAAGTGGTATGGCGAGTGTTCTGGGAATTCACAGACCTTCTTGCCGGCACCAAAATCATCGTCATAATCACCACTATAGGGGTTATCTGTCGTTTCTGAGCGTTAGAGATTGCCTATCTGAAGGGCAATCGTCCCCGAAAAGCCGCCAATTTTGGTACACTATCGGCGTATCCCCGCCCAATGTTGTCTATTCCTGTTTGGGTCAGATGATGCTTTCATCTCTATTGAGTATCGAGCCAATATTTACGTATATTAAGTAAGCACAGCGAATTATGAACGAAAGACGTGAACCGACAATATCAGCATACAGCCCATCGAAAGAGGATGCTGCTCGTCAGCAAGGGAGCCAAGCGGGAGGCAAGTCATCCCGGCCACAGCAAAAGCGCTCCTCGGCCCATTCTCCTGCCGCCCGCCCTGTGGTGGCCAAATCTCGCATGGCACCATTTGCCTTTCTCATCGCCGTGATTGCGGTGGGCGCCTCTGGCTTTTCCTACTGGCAGCTGATGAATGCTCAGAAACTGTTGGCATCTGCAGATGCACGTATTGCCGCGTTAGAAAGTAAATTTGAGATGTCGGATGACGAGACCACCGCCTCAGCGCAAACCATGCAGGCTAAGCTGAAATGGGCAGACTCCGAGATTCGCAAGTTATGGGGTGTGGCTTACGATACCAACCGAAAGGCGATTGAAAGTAATAAGTCTTCTATTGCTAAAGCAGCGCAAGTCGCGAATTCAGCGAAATCGACTGTCGATGCTAAAGTGAAGAAACTAACGCAAAGCCTAGGTGGCGAAATAAACCTCGTCAGTGAGTTGGTGGACGCACAGCAGAACACGATGACGGCTATTGAAACGCAGAACCAGCAAATCACACGGGATTACCAAACGTCAGTCGATAAGCTTAATATTTTGGATTCAAACAGAAAAGAGCTTGAGCGACGTATTCAAACAAACGAGCGCGCGATTGAAGCCATCGATGCCTTCCGTCGAAATGTGAATCAACAGTTGTTACAAATTCAGGGCGGTTAAGTGCCCGAATACGAGAGGGCTGGGTGTTATATGTGCCATCGCCTCTCGAATTCCCGTTAATCTGCGAGTAAAATCGCGTTTCTCATCCATCTACTAGATTTTAGGTTTATCTAATGACCACGATTATTCGTCAAGACGACCTCATTGAAAGCGTTGCCGATGCGCTGCAATTCATTTCTTACTATCACCCCAAAGATTTTATTGATGGTGTCTACAAAGCGTATCAACGTGAAGAGAGCCAAGCGGCAAAAGACGCTATGGCACAGATCCTGATTAATTCTCGCATGTGTGCAGAAGGCCATCGTCCGATTTGTCAGGACACCGGTATCGTTAGCGTCATCATGAAAATTGGTATGGACGTGCAGTGGGATGCTCAAATGAGTATCGACGACATGATCAACGAAGGTGTACGTCGCGCCTACAATCACCCAGACAACAAGCTTCGTGCTTCTGTGCTGGCGGATCCAGACGGCGCGCGAAAAAATACTGGTGACAACACGCCCGCGATGATCACTTATAAAATGGTCCCAGGTAATACCGTGACCTGTCACGTCATGGCAAAAGGCGGCGGGAGTGAGGCCAAAACCAAATTCGCTATGCTAAACCCTTCTGATTCTGTTGTGGACTGGGTGTTAAAAATGGTACCTACCATGGGCGCTGGTTGGTGTCCGCCCGGCATTCTCGGTATTGGTATCGGCGGTACAGCCGACAAAGCGTTGGCCATGGCAAAAGAAGCCTTATTAGACCCTATTGATATCCATGACCTGCAAGAGCGAGGCGCTGAGAATCGCGCTGAAGAGCTGCGCTTAGAATTATTCGATAAGGTGAATAAGCTAGGTATCGGCGCACAAGGTTTGGGCGGTTTAACCACTGTACTGGATATAAAAATTAAAGACGGCCCAACACACGCCGCCAATAAGCCTATCGCCATTTTGCCAAACTGTGCGGCAACCCGTTTGTGTAAATTCACCCTAGACGGTTCCGGCCCTTCATTGCAAACACCTCCGAATGTAGATGACTGGCCTGAAATCACTTGGGAAGTGGGCAACGCTCGCCGCGTAAACCTCAATGATATTACCAAGGAAGATGTTGCCGAATGGAAAACCGGCGAAACCGTATTATTGTCTGGTAAATTACTCACCGGTCGTGACGCCGCTCACAAGCGCATGGTCGACATGATTGCCAAAGGTGAAGAGCTACCAGTAGATTTCAAAAACCGCATGATTTATTACGTTGGCCCAGTGGATCCTGTGGGTGATGAAGTGGTTGGTCCTGCAGGCCCTACCACAGCAACCCGCATGGATAAATTCACGCGCACCATGTTGGAAGAAACAGGTCTGATTGGCATGGTTGGTAAAGCCGAACGTGGTCCAATCGCTATTGAAGCGATTAAAGACAACAAAGCGGTTTACCTGATGGCGGTTGGCGGTTCTGCATACTTGGTATCTAAAGCGATTAAGGCCTCTAAAGTTGTCGGGTTTGATGATCTCGGTATGGAAGCCATTTACGAATTTGATATTAAAGATATGCCCGTCACCGTTGCGGTGGATACTAAAGGGGAATCCGTTCACCAAACCGGTCCTAAAATTTGGCAAGCGAAGATTGAAGAAAAAGCGATTGAAGTTAAATAAATTTTAATCACAGCTTTTCTATACCGAGGATAGTCTTATGACTGAATTATCATCTGGCCAATGCGAACCGTGTCGCGTCGGTGCTCCGACGCTGACAGATAACGAGTTGGCCGAGCTATCCTCTCAGGTCCCCGACTGGAGCGTCATCAATGTTGATGGCGTGAAGCAAGTATCGCGGCAGTACACCTTTAGTAATTTTGTTACTGCCATGGCGTTTGCGAATAAGGTCGGGGAACTGGCCGAACAAGAAGGGCATCACCCTGCATTGTTAGTGGAGTGGGGTAAAACGACGGTGACGTGGTGGACCCACAAAATCAAAGGCCTACACCGTAACGATATTATTATGGCCGCCAAAACTGACGAACTCTTACCGGAGTAACTCATGGGAACCGTTGTTCCTTTCAAAGCCCCGAAAAAGAAAACCCCCGCCGAAAAGCATAAAGGTAAGACCTTGTGCCGACATGGTTATCACAAGTGGAAGATCAAAACAGAAAAACAGTTTGATGTTAAGCAGGGCAAGCTTGTTACGATTTCTGAATGTATTCGCTGTGGAAAAGAAAAAACGGAATTAATTTAGGTGCTCGGCCGTTTACGGATTGTAGACCCCTACTAGGAGAAAAATCATTAAGGACCTAGAATCTTACTTAGTCGCCAGTACTTATATCGATTGTGATCACGCCGATGTGAAGGAAAAAGCGATCGCATTAGCCGAAGGGTTAGCGCGGAAAGCGGATATCGCTAAAGCCTGTTTTGAGTTTGTAAGGGATGAAATTAAACACAGTATGGATTACAAGTTAGATACCGTTACTTGCAAAGCGTCAGACGTACTTAAATATGGGACGGGTTATTGTTATGCAAAAAGCCATTTACTCGCGGCGTTATTGCGGGCCAATGATATTCCCGCAGGCCTGTGTTACCAGCGTCTGACAATTGAGAATGATACGCCGCCCTTTAGCTTACATGGTTTAAACGCCGTGTATTTAGACGATATCGGTTGGTATAAAATCGATGCTCGCGGAAATAAGCCTGGTGTAGATGCACAGTTTACGCCACCCGTAGAAACGCTCGCATTTCCTATAATCTCAGAAGGAGAATTCGATTTTGAAGGGGTTTGGGAGGCGCCGTTACCTCAAGTGGTCACGTGTTTAACGGAAGCGAGTAATCACAAAGAGGTTTTTGATACGCTGCCTGATGTTGACGAGAGTAACCCCGTTTTCTAATAGGCATTCCTTCCGCTCTGGTAGTAAGCGTTTTACTTCGTTCTTTATGGCTTCCCTTTTGGCAGGTCTGTCTCGGGCTTAGATCGCCCTGTTTCTGTTCTCACTTCCTTACGTACTTCGGCATGACGAAGCACTTCCTTTCGACCTTCATCATCTAATTGACTCCACGCACATATCTCAGAAATACTTCGGTGGCAGCCGAGGCAAATATCATTTTCATCGAGACAGCAATTTCTAACACAGGGTGACGGCGTCATAGTGATGGGGCATTTTAGTCCGGTGTGGGTCTATGATACTCCGGAATTGCGTTTCTGTTTAGACATATGTGACAGGATGAATTTAATATCGATGTGCCACTTGGGTGGTTGATAAGAGGGGGCTGTGTTTACAGGACGTCTGAGGCATGGATGCCGAAGCAGAGCGTATAGGGACATATTCACAGCGTTCCTTTAAACACAGCACGCTCTTATCCTCCGACGCTATCAATCTGGATGTCGCTCGCCAGCCTATTTTTTATCTCGAATAAAAATCCTAAACGCGATACTCGCATGATCACAAAAATGCCGGAAACACTCGAAATCTCGTTCTGTCAGTATGCCTTGTTTTGTTTTTGCAGCAAAAATATAGCCTAAGTGTTTCCCCATTGCGTTGATTGGGGTGATCATAAGATTGTGGTGCACGAACTGGCTGTCTTCACATATACGAAGCAGCGGAGCTTGCTCAGTCCAGCAAGGTGATTGTTGTGCTAACGCACGGGAAAGAGAGGAATTTTCTCGTTTTAATAAACGGGCCGCCGCATTGGCTATTTCAGCACTATCTTCACCTAAGTGTTGCTTCAGTACGACATCCCGTTGCTTGCCTTTATAGAGCAATATAAAGGATTGGTCGCAGCCGGTAGCGCCGTGAATACTTTCGAGCATGGTGATGAGGAAATGATTGAGATCCAACTCTTCATTCAATAGGTGGGTTAACTGCCTAAGTAACCGGCTTTGTTTTTCCAAACGTGATTCGTTATCGATGGGTTTTTTATTAAAAATACCGATGACATTCTGAGGCATAGTGTTCTCGTCTTTATCTTTACTGTTTGGTTTTGCAATACATCGACTATTATCAAGGCCCATTTCCCTCAGGCCACTTTCCGCGCTGCGTGCGTTTTCAAGTAGCCACATGCGTGTATCCTCGGCGGGTAGATTAATCATGGCGCTTACCGCGCGTACCTGGCGATTCATATCCGTGCCATCCCAGCTGTGTTTGGCGCAGTCTGCGATACTGAATCCGTGAAGAATACAGGCGTTTTTCTTATCTCTAAATGACTTATTGTTCAGGGCATCATGGAGAAGTGGGCTAAGGTTCCATTCCGTGATAAGCGAATCGGTCAGTGACTTTAAACTAAAACCCAGAAGATCATTTTCTACTTTTTGATACGCTTCTGGGTCATCAGAAAGGTTCTCAAGTTGGTCACTGTGCTCGTAAGGAAAGCACCAAAACATCAGCTGCCCCAAGCGATGAAGTAGGGCGGCGATATAAATGTTTTCTGTATCACCCAACCCGGTTTTTTGCGCAAGCCGCTGTGCCTGTATGGCCGCGTGATATGCGCACGCCATTTCTTTTTTAACGTGCCCCATCATATTGGACGCGATGGTGGACTCCATCATGGAAACGGTGAGGGCTAAATTTCTGACTTTCTCGAACCCCAGTACAACAATCGCGTAGCTTACGGTATCGAGTTTTCGGTTGGAGGGATTATAAAAAACACTGTTCACTAGCCGCAGCACGCGGGCGGTCATGGCGGTGTCTTGTAATATGACTTTCGCTAAGTCATTGGCGCTGCTTTCGTTATCACACGAAATGGCGGCCATACGTCGAGCTGTTTGCGCGAAGGTGGGGATTTCTTCTTTCCCTAGTCGAGACACCCACTCTTTAAGCCGAGCAGTATTCATCGCTAACCTATCTGACATCATGATGATGCTGTTATGTGTTTTGCCTTCACGATTGATTATAAAATCGTCTTTGATATAAAGGGAGACTGTTTTAAGACGGTTTTATTATGTGAGCGGCAGGCTTAGGTCTAAAAGTGTGATGCGGATCACAGAAGCGAATCTATGTTGAATTTGATGCCGTTGTGTTATCGATAGCTGAGTCATTAAGGTAATACTGTATCCGGAATAAATTTAATAAGTTTTGCGTATGTGTTTTCCTCGCGCTGGTGAGCAATGTTATTTACTCAAGATTTATTGATGCGTTATCGTTTAAAAGAACCTTTGCGAATGTTTTAATATCAATATCTTATTTAGGCGTTCCGGAGCGTGTTTTATTATGGGTAAAGATGTGAGCCAGAGCGCTGGCGTGAGCGATGAACATTCAAGTGCGCAAAAGAGCGAAATAACCTTGGTGTTATTACATGGTTGGGCGGCCCACTCACGTTATTTTGATACTATGCGTCAGCATTTTCCGGATTGTATTCACGTGGTTGCGCCTGATTTTCCGGGCCATGGTGAAAATAAAGCGAGCGATGAGGCGCTAACCTTACCATCGTTGGCGCGTTGGCTTCGTAAATATTTAACCGCGTCTAATATTCAGCGCCCGGTTCTTCTCGGGTGGTCTATGGGCGCTTTAGTGGCCCTTGAATACATCAAACAATTTGGGTCAAATGAAATCTCTGGTTTTATTTCTATTGATATGAGCCCTTGTGTGCTGAATACCGATACGTGGTCAATGGGGATGAAGGGTGGTTTAAACGCGGAGCGGAATAAAAAATCCTACGACTTCATCTCAACTAACTGGCCGTCATACAGTACGGGCGTTTTGTCGATGTTTTTCGCAAAAGACGAGCCCTTTCCTGAGTCCTGTACGTGGATAAAAGAGGATTTACTGAATAACGACAGTCTTAAGTTAGCGTCATTTTGGAGCTCTATGACAGCGCAGGACTATCGTGACGTATTAGCGAAGATCGACGTGCCTAGCTTAATTGTTGCCGGAGCACAGAGCCGTTTGTATTCCCACGATACCGCACGTTACTTTAATGACCAGATTAACACGTCTCAGTTGGTGTTTTGTGAAAAGTCTGGTCACGCGCCCCATATAGAAGAGCCGGCGTTCGTCGCTAAAAATATTGAACTCTTTATTGATGCATTAACGGAAGCCAACAAGTAAAAAGGAACAAATGCCGTTTCTATTTGGCTTCCGTGGTACTCCTTATTGAGGGCGCTATATTTTTTTAGCGTCGGGGGAAAGAACAAGTGCGCCACCATCACAATACAGCGTGCCGCTGTCATCAACGCATGTTGTTCTCAGGTTCACCAAGCCGCTGTCATCCCTAATTCGGATGACCTCTACTTTTGCGATTAAGCTTTTCTCAATCGGCACAGGTTTCAGGTATTCAGACGTTTGCTTCATATACATTGTGCCGGGGCCGGGTAACTTTGTACCGAGCATGTCTGAGTACATGGCTGCAATTAATGGTTCGGGCACACTGGATACATGGGAAGGGTCTATGTCGGCTAAGCCGCAATAGGTTTGAATGTCGGCTTGGCTGTAGGTGCGTGTGATTTCAATGGCGTCTCCGACTTTTAACATGGCATTGCTCCCGTGTATTCAATAGTTGAAACGCTTTCACACGTGACGACGTTGTCTGACTTGCGTCGCATCTCGCCTTTGATTTCCAGTTGATTAGCTTCTGTCGTGCGTGTTGCGCTTAATTCGATTTCCATTGCTTCGTCGGTATATGTCGGGGCAGGAAACATGAGAAATTGTGATTGCTGAACTGATTTAGGAAAATAGCGTTGAATGTGCCCCCAAATCACCGTGTATAGCAACATGCCATGCGATACAGTGCGTCCAAATTTAGCCTTTTTCGAAAATTCTGGATCAACATGTATCGGGTTGTTGTCCCCACTGATTTTCGCGAATAGGTCAAATTCTTTCTGGGAAAATATTTTGTCTGCGCGAATGATATAACCTTCCGCGTTTTTTTCTATCGACATACTACAAATACTCCGGGACTATGATGTTCTTTATGATTGACGGTTTGCGATATCTCGCAGTTCATTCTTTTTGACTTTACCTGCGGCGGTGCGGGGGAAGTCTTCTAGTATGATAAATTTCTGGGGGGTTTTATAACCCGCAAGACGTTGCCTCGCGAATTCAGTGAGCTTCGTGTCATTGAGGACGTAGTCATTTTGCACGCGTAAAAACGCAACACCGATTTCACCCCATTTTTTATTGGGTATGCCGACGATGGCCGCCTCGACGATATCGGGATGCTGTTCCATTGCGGACTCAACTTCCGCTGGGTAAACATTCTCGCCACCGGAAATAAACATATCTTTAATGCGATCAACAATATAAAAATAACCATCCTCATCACATTTAGCGACGTCGCCGGTATGTAGCCATCCGTCGCTATCAAAGGCTTTTTCAGTCGCTTCCGGATTACCCCAGTAGCCTGGGGTAACGTTGCCGCCAGCTAATAGCAGTTCGCCGGCCTCACCGGGAGGTAGGGCTTCACCTTTGTCGTTGATGATACGTACTTGTGTCAGTAGCTTGGGCGTGCCGATAGAACCAATTTTATTGGCGGCGTTTACTGGATCCATCAAAAAGGTCATGGGTCCGGTTTCAGTCATACCGAAGCCGTTGCAAATCGTTACGCCTCTGTCCGCAAATGCTTTCAGAATATATTCTTGAATAGGTGCGCCACCACAACCGAGTGTACGTAATCCTGAGAAGTTTAAGTCCTCGAACTGAGCATGTTCGTATATCGCGCGGTAAATCGCGGGTACGCCAAAAAAAGCGGTGATTTTGTTCTGGTGAATTAAATCGACAATAGCATCGGGTTCAAATTTAGGGAGTACGGTTACTCTCGCCCCAGAAATAAGTGCCGGGAGTGTATACAGATTAATGCCACCGGTATGGAAAAGCGGTAAAAAATTAACAGTTGTATCCAGCGATGTGAGATCGATGGCCTGAACCGTGTTGATGTAGTTGGCCAACGCCATGCCAAAACTTTGAATGACGGCCTTGGGTTTTCCCGTTGTGCCGGAGGTATAGAGTAAATACCACACGTGATCGACCGTTCTATGTTTTGCTTTATATTCGGTGGAACAAGCGTCACGGATTGCACCGTAGTTTTTATCCTCACTATTATCTTCGTTCTCAAGAGGGATAATCGTAATGCCTGGGTTGAGTGCCAATAAGGATTCAGCGAGAGCCTTGTTAAAGCTGTCGTAAAAAATGGTGGTGATGTGACTGTCGTCAATAATCGGCTGAGTTTCAGCAGCGGTTTGGCGCCAGTTCAGCGGGACTAGGATAGCGCCATTCTTTCCG
Source organism: Agarilytica sp. (assembly GCA_045430345.1). Lineage (GTDB taxonomy): Bacteria > Pseudomonadota > Gammaproteobacteria > Pseudomonadales > Cellvibrionaceae > Agarilytica. The sequence goes on from JAILXT010000004.1 coordinate 246,882, forward strand.
CAGGCGAAAAGTAACTCAAAGAAGGCAATGCAATTTAAGGCTAATATCGCAACGGTATCTTCTTCGCCTATAGCGAGACTATCGAGTAAGTTGGCCGATTGATTACTGCGTGCATTTAACTGGGTATAACTGAGCTGCTCTCCAGACGCATAATCTTCGAGTGCAGTCGCATGGGGCGATACCAGGGTACGTTGGCCAATAAAATCATAAACGGGGTATGCATTGTTTATAGCGCTATTTTTAGCGGGAAGGCTATTTGAGGGCTGTGTTTGCATTACGTAAACCTATGTTTATAAATATTTAGATGAAATTAAGGTCCAAAAAAATGGGGGTTTAATCAATACTATGAAAATTGTGACAAAAACTTTTCCATGCCGCGCTTTGCTTCTTGTGTGCCGGCGAGTTTAATAAACATCTTTCGTTCGTCTTCTAAGCTTGTTTTATAGCGTTCGATCAACTCGGGGGTGTTCACGCGTTGTTTCGTGGCGACGAGGGATTGATTTACTTTCCCTCGCAATGTTTCTACCCATGTGTCAATTTTCGTATCTAGGGCGTCGCTGTCGCATGTCGCGGTAACAAGCCCCCATTCACATGCTGACTCAGCGTCGATACGGGAATTAAGAAGTTGTATAGCTTTAGCACGGTGATGGCCAATTCTGTCTGGAAGTATTGCACTCCAGCCCCCGTCTGGTGCAAAACCAACGTCGACATAATAGGGCGCAAAAAAGGCTGAATCATCCATCACCACAAGATCACTCGCCAAAACGAAACCAAATGATCCTCCTGTAACAGGTCCTTGTATCTTGGTCAGTATGGGGGTGGGTAAACAAAGCATGTGTATGATGGACTGATTCAGCAAGCCTACAATTTCTTGCGAGTAGTCATGAATCGTATCGACGTGGACGTTAAAGGCGTTAATATCGCCGCCGGTTGAAAAGCTGCGGCCTTCAGCTTGTAGTACGACTATTTTTACTGTGTCGTGAGCATAGAGACTTTCTAAGTACTCGTTGAATGTTTTTAATAGCGGGATGGTTAAACTGTTGTGACGATTGGGGTTGTTCAAAGTGATGTAAGCAATATCGTCACAGACCTTGAGATTGACCAGCCCCTCTGTTTTCTTTTGTTGTGTGAGAGGAGGCTGGGCGGGTGTGTTCATTACGTTTGCAAACCTTTTTCAATCATGGAGTACACAGCATCGACGACTTGTTCCGAAGGTGTCTCTTTGTCAAGAATACCAAAACGGTATCCAATAAATTCACCCATGCCCATCAGCGCCCAGGAACATACTTCAGTATCAACATTTTTAATTTCTCCGGCTTCGCAGGCTTCGTCTAAACGGCGAATATATGCCTTTGAAAATTGAAGGTAATATTGTTGATATATCTCTGGGTCTATGAACATTGCCTCGTGAATTATTAAATAAAAGTGTCTATGGCTTCTCACATAATCAATAAATGCTTTTAGCCCTAGTCGTTCTTTTTCTAAACGTGTTGTTCCCGAGGCGGAGGCTTCTGTCAGCATATGACGAATCGATTGACTGTAGTCAACGACAAGTGCTCTCAGAATCTCTTCCTTAGAATCAAAGTAAATATAAAATGTGCCCTGACCAACACCTGCGGTGGTGGTGATACTGCTAATGGAAGCTTCTGAAAAACCTTTGCTTCCAATTTCCTTTTCGGCGGCCTCTAATATTTTTTTTCGGGTCGCTTCCCCGCGTTTTGTTTTCGGACGCTTTTCTGTATTAAACATGTGTTTGACTCGACTTAGGATACTTGTATATTCTTTCATCTGCATACTTTAGTCGTATATGCAGTGTTGCGATGATAAGCGAATAACGCTTTGTCACCTTAAATACTAGCACTTTGCTGTCGTTACATGCTCGTAGTAATGTTATTTCCGTTGCGCTTCTTTATGTCTGTCGACGAGATTTCAATCAATGTGTTTAGTTTTTCAATGCTTCGTGTTTTTGCTGAGAAGAAATAATTACGTTTAATTCTCAATGGTAGAAACCGGTGCCAATATTTCAGTTGCCATTTTAATCTTTGTTCGCACTTTTTCAGTGCATAAACACATAGTGGTTTATCTAATTTACTTACCTATTGTCTAAATATTTGAGGGCGTCGTCGTATCTTGGGCGTGCACACATAATGTGTAATCTTTAGCTTAGGTCATTTCTTAAGTGTGGAATCATATTATATGACGACTGATTCAGGTGTCAATACCCATTTGGGAATGAGGATGCGCGATTGTCACTGTTTTTCGTTCTAAGGGCAGAAGGTCGGAGGGGGCGTTGGGTGCGTGTATCGGAGGTATCTGTGGCACCGACAGTGAGGGCTAAAAGCTTAGCTATAGCCTTCGATCAAGCTGTTCCAGCTTTGTTCATTCCAATGAAAAGAGGGAATACGGCCCTTTTCTTTTTCAAAGGAGCGTTTTAGACGATCGAGGTTTTGCTGCTTCCACGCGCTGCCGTCTTTACGTATGGCACCTTGATCGAAATCGATGAGCCACGCGCTGCTTTTATCATTGAGTAAAATATTGTGGGCATTTAAGTCGTGGTGGTAAATACAATGCTCGTGGAAGCGCTTAATCGTCGCGCCGATGATATTCAGCTCTTTGGCCGTTAAAGCCCTTTTTGAAAGCAAGCTCACTAAGTCCGCTGCATTATCAATTTTTTGCGTAATGATATCCCCGGTATAGGAGAAGGGTGGGCGTTTTTTAACGTGAACGGCAACTGGGTACGGCGCGGGTAGACCAAGTGCCGTTAGATGACGTAGCAGCTTGAATTCACGAAATGGGCGGGTGTTATGGAGCCCAGAATAGGCGTAATGATCCGTGAGGAGCTTCCCGATGAGGCCGCCGCGGAAATAGTGGCGGAGGGCCATCTCTGTCCCGCTGTGCTTAAAAAACCAGGTGGTGCCGCGCCCTTGGGCTTGGCCGGATATGGCATTTGCCTGTTGCCAATAGTCTGCTGTAAAAACAGCTTCTGTTGGCACGGCGGAAGGCGCGGTAAAAAACTGACTATCGTAGTGAATAACAGAAGTGCCAATATGGCTGGTCTTGAAATCAGATTGGACTACAATGTCGTCTTTATTTTCGAGCATGCGGGCATTTTGGAGATAAGTGCATGTCGGGTCAAACCCTTTTAGCAAAAACACCACCCAACAGTATCTGTATATTAAGGCTTTCCGCTATTGGTGACGTATGCCATGCGGTGTCTATGGTGCAATCAATTCAGCGTCGATGGCCTGAAGCGAAAATTACGTGGGTTGTGGGCAAAATTGAAGCCACGCTTTTAGCGGGTTTAGCGAATGTGGAGCTTGTTGTCTTCGATAAGCGAGGCGGCTTTTCCTCGCTGCTCGCATTGCGAACCACGTTTAAAAAACGGCGTTTTGATGTGTTGCTCCATATGCAAGCGGCGCTTCGTGCAAGTGTGGTGAGCACCTGTATTCCTGCGAAGATCAAAGTGGGTTTTGATAAAGCACGTGCGCGTGAGGGGCAGTGGCTATTCACTAACGCCCAGGTAAAAGCGCAATCTCAACCCCATGTCCTAGAGGGCTTTGCTACTTTTGCAGAAATTTTGGATGTTCCTGCCGAAACACCGCAATGGGATATGCCGATATCAACCGATGATGAGCGTTGGGCGGAAGATCACTTACCGGGTTCAGGACCATTTGCGGTGATATCCCCTGCTGCAAGTAAGGCGGAGCGAAACTGGACGGTTGAGGGTTACGTGGCTGCTGCAGCGTATTTACACGCCAAAGGTTATACCGTGGTACTGACGGGCGGACCATCTGAAATGGAGCAGCGTTTATCTGCGGATATTACCCAAGGTTGTGAGTTTAGTTTGGTTGACCTTGTTGGCAAAACAAAATTAAAACAGTTACTGGCTGTGCTAAAAAAAGCGCGGTTAGTGATTGCGCCTGATACCGGCCCTGCACATATGGCGGTAACGGTTGGTACGCCGGTTATTGGTTTATATGCCCATAGCAACCCGCGAAGAACGGGTCCTTATTTGTATCAGGATTATGCGGTAAATGTTTACGATGACATTATTCAGCAACAAAAAAACTCACACTGGGAATCGCTGCCTTGGAATACCCGAGCCAAAGGCGAAGACTTGATGCAGTCTATCAGTGTGGATGCTGTGATAGAAAAGGTGGATGCCGTGCAAAAGGATTTTTATTCGAGCAGTGATCGCGCTAGCGCTCATTAGTGTTATATAGGGTAACCAGCTTTTCGAACGCTGTGCGCGTTGCGCCCTGGTTGGCCTCAATCACGCTATAGGCTTTATCTCCGAGTGTTTTTGCGGCGTCTTCTTCATTAAAGAGCCGTAACACTTCATCACGGAGTATTTCGATCATATTTTCGGGTAATTGAACAATCCCCTCTGCACTCAATAACGCTGTTGTGATTTCTTGAAAGTTATCCATATTGGTGCCGACGATAATCGGCTTTTTAAACATCGCGGCTTCGATGGGGTTGTGTCCGCCCGTTGCACCAAAACTTCCGGCTACCGTACATACGTCGGCGATCTGGTAAAAGTTGAGCAATTCTCCCATCGTGTCGATTAACCAAATATCGTCATTCTTGGTTGGCCGAGTTTTTTCGCTGCGTTTAACGATGGATAAGCCCATGGAGTCGGCGAGTTCTACTAAGTGCTTAACGCGCTCAGGGTGTCGTGGGGCGATAATTAATATCAGGTTATCGATTTGGTTTTGTAACTGTTTAAAGCACGCCAGAAAAAGCGCTTCTTCATCGGCATGGCTGCTGCCCACGACCCAGGCTTTGCGTTGTAAGCCGATCATTCGCAAATCGGTATTGAGCGCTGTGGACGGATCTGGGATTTCAATATCGTACTTTAAATTACCGGCACACTTTACCTGCGTTTCCGTCGCGCCTAATGCGGCAAACCGTTGGGCGTCCTCCTCGGACTGGGTCATGATGTGGTCAAGTGCTTGTAGCGTCGGCGAGATAAGCGAGATGATTTTTTGATAGCGCGGAAAAGAGCGTTGAGAAATTCTGCCGTTGATCAGCATCGTCTTAACGCCCTGTTTATGGCATTGCTCGATCAGTGCTGGCCAAAGCTCGGTCTCCATTAATACCAGAACTTTGGGTTTAAGGTGTTTCAGAAACTTCTTAACGGTACTGGGGGCATCTAAAGGTAAATAATAATGTTGTACAGTATTGCCAAACGTTTCTGTGACTCGTGCTGAGCCTGTCGGTGTAAATGTCGTGATCGTGACGGGTGTATCCGAAAAGTGCGCTAAGGTCATTTCGATAAAAGGTTTTAGGGCAATGACTTCGCCAACGCTCGCCGCGTGAATAACGATACCGCCGGTCTGAGCGTGCCCTAAGAAACCAAGCCGTTCGTTCAGGCGATGTCGGTAATCTTTTTGGCTTCTGGAACGCCATACAAACCCTGCAACGAGTAACGGAAGGGATAGGTTTGTGGCGAGTTTGTATAAATTTAGAGCAATCATGTGGGGAATGATAATATGGCTACTTCGGTTTTTGCATGTAACTTATGACAGTTTTACACGTAGAAACCTGAAGTTTCCTGGTAGAAAAGAATCGGTATGAAGTTCTACTAAGCCAGCTGGCTAATCTTCACATATACAGGGTGAGCGATGATATCATTTTATTCTGCTTTTCTCCTGATTCTTCTCTGATCGTTTGAGTGAGCTCACGACATTATTTAATTTGAGTTATTGCTATGGCCCAAGAACCTACCTCTAATACGTCCGACACCCAAGATTCCCCCAGGCTTGCACGCCGCATCGGCTTGGGGCTGCTCACATTTTATGGGCTTGGGACCATTCTCGGTGCGGGTATCTATGTGCTCGTTGGGAAAGTCGCGGGCAGTGCGGGGTTGTTAGCGCCGCTGGCCTTTATTGTGTCCGCCTTGGTTGCTGGTGTGACGGCCTTTAGTTACAGCAGACTTGTCGTGCGCTACCCGAAAAGTGCCGGTGAAGCATATTACGTGGAGCAAGGTTTTCGGGTGCCTTGGATGAGCACCCTTGTTGGGTATTTGGTTGTCTTCACTGGGATTGTTTCGGCGGCAACACTGGCGAATGGTTTTGTTGGCTATTTATCATCGTTTATTGCTGTGCCTCATTTTTGGGGTGTTGGTGCCGTGGTGTTGATTATGGGGGTTATCGCGTTTTGGGGGATAGCTGAATCACTTTGGCTAGCTGCGGTGATTACCGTTGTGGAAATATCCGGTCTTGTTCTTGTGGTGGCGTTTGCGGGCGATAGCTTGGGTGCATTTCCTGATCAATGGCAGGCATTGTTAGTGCCTTCCGATATCGCACAATTAAGTATGGTCATTAGCGGCGCGTTCCTCGCGTTTTATGCCTTTGTTGGGTTTGAGGATATGGTGAACGTGGTTGAGGAAGTTAAGTCCCCGGAAAAGAATATGCCTCCGGCCATTATTTTGGCCTTAGTGGTATCGACTTTCTTATACGTTTTGGTCGCGCTTGTTGCGGTGTTGGGCATGCCGCTAGAAGAGTTAATTGCGTCGAAAGCGCCGCTGCGTGAATTGCTTGAGGTTAACAACCCGAACGTGGGTAAGGGGATCGCCGTGATCAGTCTGTTTGCGATTGTGAACGGCGTGCTGACCCAGATTATTATGGCGTCGCGGGTACTCTACGGCATGGCGTGGCAGGGGCGTGCGCCAAAGGTTTTGTCCGAGGTGTCTGCGTTGACTAAAACACCATCGATCGCGACCTTTATTGTTGTCGCTTTAATTTTTGGTTTCGCGTTGTGGCTGCCCTTGGTGGCGTTAGCCAAAACAACAAGTTTTATTATTCTGGTGATTTTTACCCTAGTGAATGTCGCGCTTTGGCAGTTACAGCGTAGTGGGCAGATGGGAGAGCCGCAGGGGCTTCCCTCTTGGCCTAAACTGGGTGCGCTTTTGTGTGTGGGGCTGTTGGTGTTTCAGGTGTATAGCTTGCTTTAATAGTGAGAATCAAGATGAGTAGAGCGAACAAAATACTTGATGAGTTATATGCTAAAGAAAATAGGAAAAGGTATATTCTGATTTGTTTGCCGGTTATCGTTATTGTAATGCTAATAGTCGTTAATATTCCGTTGAGCGTTTCGCGTTATGAGGGAGAGGTTTCAGAATCTCCCTATTTGGCCCCCAATTCAGCAATTGGAATAGGTATTCGATTATTACGCATGGTCGATGGTCGAGGCGGAGCCAGCACAAATAGAACACGTTATAATTGCCCAGTAGATTTAAATACTGGTGAATCTATTATTACCCGGTGTCCCCTTGATGTGAAACGGAACGAAAAAGTTATTGTTGTGAAGATGCAAACCGTTTTCGATTTTGTATTCAATAGATGGGTTTATACCGCGTCGAAAACATAGATTTGATAATAAGGGGCGTATTGCGGCTCCTATGTGGTTGATAATACGGACCACTTCGCCGTCAAAGGTCCCGACAACATGTTATATCGAATCAGATAACTTCCTAAGCCGTTCAATAAGCTCCGCCTGAAGTTGGTCGCTATCGCCACCGCGAAAGACAAATAAGCCAGAGGAATACGTCCCACCATAAGAACTCACAATATTCACCGTTTGTCCTATACCGAGAATAAAATCTTCTGAGTCCAGTGTTGAAAGTGGGTGTAAAAACGTGCCCCAAACAATGCCTTGTGCGATTGCGTAACGTGCGTCTAATGCGCTATCAAAGTTTGCTTGCAGTAAACGGTATAGCTCGTCCTTGTTTAAGTCGTCGGTTTTGACAATCGGCGCGATGATGCGCATGCGGTCTGCGCGCTCATCGGTGATGACTTTTAGGGCGACGCCTTCGAGTGTTAGCTCCCAATATCCATCTTCACCTTTATAATGTTTATCCAGTTTTTGGATGAGCGTTTGCAGGTGAGCATTGTTCATTTTAGCGTCCTTTCTTCCTTTTCTATCGGCGTAACTGTGTGATGTTAGGCCGATAAAAATAACAACAAGAGTGAGTATGCGTATAAGTTGAATCAGTGGGTGTTTCATCGTAATTCCTTTTTATTCCATTTGTTGAAACGGTATTCTGATACTTTGGTTTTAGTTATCCCTCTAGCTGAGTGACCTCTTACATAAAGGTCACAAAGAAGCCAGCAGCGGATTTAAATATGGCGGCAGAGGCGATAAACCAGAAGCACAGAATTGCGGCTATCCACGCGCCGATGCGCACCGATTTGCTGAATTTTGGTTTTAATGCGACAACGCCTAAGCCAATATAGAAAAGTAAGCCGACGATTTTTGCGAGTAACCAGGGATGGTCGCCAGGGCTAAGCCCCAATTTTATCGCGAGGGTAAGCGCGCTGACTAAAAGTATGGTGTCGATGATATGCGGTAAGATTTTTGTAAGCTTGGCTTGGAGTAGTGGTGAATCCATGATCATCCATATGCCTCTGAGTATAAAGCCGAGCATAGAGAGTGCGACGAAAGTTAGGTGTAAGTGTTTTACGAATAGCATATAGGGTCTCACTGTTGGATGATCTGTACGAGTATTGGATGAGGTTTTACGTGGTTTCGCCCCCTCGTTTTGCTGGCAGATAGTATCATGTAATACGGCGTTTATAAGAGGCTAATCTCAGATAGAGGAGTACCCTAGGGCTAGTAAAGCTAAGAGCCCATATTCTGTATCCCCTGTAACCGTGGCTTCGAGCGGTTTATCGTTAGGGGGAAACTTCAAAAAACACATAAATCCCTCCATGGCGCTTCGGCAGTTCATCCGGCAACTGCTCCTGCCTTGCTCTAACATCCGCCTTCCCTGGCGGAGCCTGAATCGACGATTTTTGAAATTTCCCCCTAAAGCTAAACTCATGTATTGCTAGAGCCGAATTCATCCTAGATTCAAACGGCTCTATTTGTGACGCTTAATCAATGGCTTGTTAATATGATCAGTAAGAATATCTATTCACTTAAAGAGCTTATAAAAAATATGGTCTTTAACCGTATGTTTTGCTTTTATTGCCCCTAAAGGTTTATTTGTACCGGAGTATTATTATCACCAGTTTCAATTTTCAACAGCATTTTCAGAACCAGTTACCTGGTGACCCAGAAACGCAAAATACAACACGCCAAGTACAAGGCGCGTGTTTCTCTTACGCTCGGCCAAAGCAGGTATCAGCGCCGCAGTTGGTAGCTTGCTCAAAGGACTTAGCGTGTGAACTTGGGTTAAGCGAGCAGTACGCTCAGTCAGAAGAGTTCTTGGGAGCGATGTCTGGAAACCTCGTGCTTGATGGAATGCATCCTTACGCCATGTGTTACGGCGGTCATCAGTTTGGAAATTGGGCTGGACAGTTGGGTGATGGCCGTGCGATCAACCTGGGCGATGTGTTTGATCGCCACCGCAATCGACAATTCATTCAATTGAAAGGCGCGGGGCCTACACCGTATTCACGCCATGCGGATGGCTTGGCGGTGTTGCGTTCGTCTGTTCGCGAATTTTTGTGTAGTGAAGCGATGTTTCATTTGGGTATTCCTACGACACGGGCATTGAGCCTCGTGTTGTCTGGTGATGGTGTCGAGCGCGATATGTTTTATTCGGGTAACCCCGAAATCGAGCCAGGGGCGATTGTCTCGCGTGTGGCACCGAGTTTTCTGCGCTTTGGAAATTATGAGATTTTCTCGGCGCGTGGTGATGTGGCCACCCTTGAAAAACTTGTCGCATATACAATCGCCAATGATTTTCCTGAGTTATTGGCGGAATATCAGAAAGATAAAAAATCAGCGGTTATTCAGTTGTTACAAGAAATTTCGCATCGTACATGCGAGATGATTGTGCATTGGATGCGTGTCGGGTTTGTTCACGGGGTGATGAATACCGACAATATGTCGGTGTTAGGGTTGACGATTGATTATGGCCCATATGGCTGGTTAGATAACTTTGACCCTAAATGGACGCCGAATACGACGGACAAAGAACATCGACGCTACCGCTATGAAAATCAGCCGGCAATTGCGCAGTGGAATATTTTGCAGTTGGCAAATGCGCTTTACCCATTGGTGGAATCTGTGCCCGAGCTAGAGCGTATCGTGCGAAATTTTCGTGATGAATATGACGCGATGTGGCACGACATGATGTTGAAGAAGGTGGGGCTTTTTGATACCCCGCAGGCTATTGATGTACCTTCCGATTTCTTTCATTCCCTTGACCAGTTAATGGCGCAGTCAGAAATGGATATGACCTTGTTTTATCGTCGCCTTTTAGATTTATCGCAGATTTTTCCGGGTGATCACCAGGATGCTGTGGTTGGTCGGGAAAAAGATAAAGCGTTGACCTTGTTTAACGCAAAGTTAACCGAGATTAGTTATTTATCCGAGCTTGATGAAGGCGTTTTTTCGGCATGGAGTCGCTGGTTTAACGAGTATTGTGTATTTATTTCGTCGGCTAAGTGTTGTTTTTCCGATCAGCAAGCGCAGATGAATAACAATAACCCAGTGTTCACCTTACGTAATTTTGTGACGCAGGAGGCGATTGATGCGGCTCATCAGCAAGATTTTTCAAAAATAATGACCTTGCAGGAAGCTATTAAAAATCCTTATGTGGATCACCCGAGTCATCAGGACTTTGCTAAAAAGCGACCAGAGTGGGCGATGAATAAAGCGGGGTGTTCCATGTTGTCGTGCAGTTCTTGATCTTGGTGTTTCTTAATAAACACTGGTCTGGCGCTTTAGGGCGCCTCAACCCCGCTCATTATTAAATTTATGTGAACTCAGGTAAGCGTTTTGGTTGAACATCTGAGCTACACTTCGGTCCAATTGTTCAGGGTTCATAACCCTATCGTAGTAAAACGTTATTAACACATAGTGAGAGGTCTTCATAAATTTATGGCGGTGTTCTATACATCCAATTTTTTTAAAAAGCGTTCTATGGCGACGTTTAGAAAAGCGTTATCGTTAACTGTAAAAATACTCGTTGTTACGACGAGTTTCGCGACGCTGCTTAATTGTTCATCTTTACCGCAGAGAGATGCCGTTGTCGATAAGATGGATGCCCCTAATACAGTGGCCCCATCTTCTACAGGGAAAAGTGACATAGTCTTTGTGCGAACGTCATTGGTTGCCTCCGCAGTAGACGCGCACCTCTACAATGTTTCTAACGCGGCGCCGGAGTATGTGGCGACGATGCCCAATAACACAAAGCTTGAATACCCGCTTTTACCTGGGCGACATATGTTTATGCTTGTCTCAGAAGACTCCGTAGATTTTATTCGTGTGGATGCGAGTGCACCGCGTACATATTATTCTTTAGTCGAGCCGCATATGGGGGTGTGGAAACCGTCGTTTTCAATCACGCCGGTTAAATTGAACGGCGTAGATTCGCTGATTGATGACAGTGAGCCTCGGGAGGGTATTGTGGGTGAAGTATCTAAAAAAAGGGATGATAAAGTAGAGGAGGTCAAAAATAGGCTGAACGATGCAAAATGGATAGGGGCTTCAGATCAAACACCACCCGAAATAGATGGTAATATTGATGCACGGTATCGCGAAGCGTGGAAAGAATGGGTAAGCAAAAGCGCGAAAGAGCAAGACGCGAAAACCTTAAATGCGATAGATGGCGTTATCGAAAGTTCGTAGTATCATTTTTCCGCTAACCAAATGTGAGCTGAACAGTTTATTTAGGAACGTATTTTTCATGAGATTGTCCCCCATAAAATTACTATTAATCGTTATTACGTTTATTGGTTCAGCGCAACTATCTGCAACATCGGTTGAACTAGATGGTTCCGCGTACGCAAGGCTTACGAAAAATGGTGAGGGTGCGGTGGCGTCGGTTAATCCGCTCGCGACACAGGCGGGTATTGATGCCTTTGATCAAGGTGGAAATGCGATTGATGCGGCCTTAGCCGTAGCGTTTACCTTAGGCGTGGTAGATAGCCATAATTCCGGTATTGGTGGTGGCTGTTTCATTCTGATCCGTACAGCGAATGGCGATGTGTTTGCGATTGATGGCCGTGAAATGGCGCCAGCAAAAGCTCACCGCGATATGTTTATACGTAATGGCAAGGCGGTAGGTGAGTTAAGTAAGGTTGGGTCGTTAGCGATTGGCGTTCCTGGCTCCGTAGCGGCGTTACACTTCGCGCAAAAGCAGGGCGGTAAATTGGCCTTCGCGGATACGTTATTACCCGCGGCAGATATTGCTGAAAAGGGTTTTGCGGTTGATGATGTGTTTGCTAAACGTTTGGCTCACAGTGTGAAAAGTGTTCAGCTCTTTCCCGCTACAAGAAAAATATTCTTGAAGAATGGCGCCCCGTTAAATTCTGGGGAGATGTTAATTCAAAAAGATTTAGCCAATACCTATAGGGAATTGGCGAAGCATGGGCCGGATTATTTTTACACTGGCGAATTTGCCAAACAGGTTGATGGCTGGATGAAAACCAATAAGGGGTTGGTGAGCTTAGCGGATTTTTCGGACTATCAACTGTTATTGCGTACTCCAGTGAAGACCACATATAAGCAGTATCAGATAGTCGGTTTTCCACCGCCCAGCTCTGGTGGGGTGCATGTGGCGCAAATACTCAACATTCTTGAAAATTTTGATCTGACGAAATTGGATGAGGTTGATCGTTACCACGTTATTATCGAAGCGATGAAATTGGCATTTGCGGATCGTGCTCATTGGTTGGGTGACCCCGATTATGTGAAGGTACCTAAAGGGCTTATTGATAAAGGCTATGCAGAAATGCTGGCAGGGAAAATTTCAATGGCCTCTTCGGGCGAGGTTGAAAAATATCACCTGCCGCCAAAAGCAGAAACCGAACTTTTTGGCAAGCACACCACACATATTGCCACGGCAGATAAAGAAGGAAACTGGGTCGCGATTACCACAACGCTTAATACCAGTTTTGGCAGTAAAGTGGTGATACCGGGAACGGGTGTGTTAATGAACAATCAGATGGATGATTTTTCTGCGCAGCCCGGTGTTCCGAATGCATTTGGTTTGGTCGGGGCGGAGTCAAATAGAGTGCAAGGCAGAAAGCGGCCATTATCGAGTATGAGCCCGACGTTGGTTTTGGAAAACGGTAAACCAATTCTTACTGTTGGTGCAGCAGGTGGCCCAACAATTATTACCCAGGTTATGCAAACTTTATTGAATAAGTTGGCGTTCAATAAATCGCTTGATGAAGCACTTAACACTGTACGTGTGCATCAGCAATGGAAGCCCGGTTCGGTTTACTACGATAAGTTTGCGTCGGATACGCTGGTTAATGGTCTTCAAAAAAAGGGCCACACGTTGAAGGTCTGGCCACCTTTTGGTGCCACCCAGGCAATTGCTCTTGAAAACGGTGAGTTTACCGCGATTACTGAACCGCGCTTAACCCGTGGCGAACGTTAGTGGATCGTATTGTTCGGGTGCATTTAAGACGCTGATAGCATGGACTGTTCAATAGCCGATTTTATATCGTGATAATCGCGGGAGCGTTTTATTGCATCGAACAGTTGGACTGCCTCGGGGTATTGTCTTTTTAGATAAAACAGCCATTGTTTTGCTCGGTTACCCATGTATTTTTTTGGGTACACCTTCGTCGTAATTTCAAAGAACTCCAAAAGTAGCGCGGCAACTTGTGACCAGGGCATCGGGGTGTAGGGCGTTTCGCTATCGTCAGCGAGTGATTTTATTTCCAAAGCTAAATCTGGTTTTGCGAGTAAGCCTCTGCCGAGCATCACGTCTTCGCATTGTGAGCGTTCTACGCATTGTTGATAATTATCGGCACTCCATATATCGCCGTTCGCGATGATGGGGATATTGCTGTGGTGTTTTATTTCTGAAATATATTCCCAATAGGCCGGCGGACGATAGCCATCTGATTTTGAGCGTGCATGCACAACAATCTCGTTTGCGCCGGCTTCACATATGGCTTGTGCGTTTTCAATATAGCCATTGCGCTCTTCGTACCCAAGTCTGATTTTTGCGGTGACCGGAATCTCCATTGGCACCGCTTGGCGAACCTGAGAGACGATGTCATACAAGGTTTCTGGTTCCTGAAGCAGACACGCACCGCCGCGATTCTTATTGACGGTTTTTGCCGGGCAACCAAAGTTGAGATCGATGCCTGGTGCACCCATCCGCGCGGCTTTACGCGCATTGCCTGCAAGTTTGGGGGCATTGCTGCCGAGCAATTGAACTCTTGTGGGGCACAACGCTGCTTTTGGTAACGGTCCGTCATCTGCAGTGGCTTGTAGGGCAGGCCCGTGTAACAGCTCAGGGGAGTATCGTTTAAATACCTTTTCTGGGAGCACATGATCGGTCACGCGCACAAATTCAGTGACGCAAATGTCGATGCCGCCTACACGGCTGAGGATGTGACGAAGGTGGTGATCAACCACACCTTCCATTGGAGCAAGGTAAATACGCATGGCGGGAGTTTACCATGAATGGCGTTTTATCCCCTGAGATGGCTTGGTAGGCACGTTGAATCGGAAGAAAAACAATCATGCATACGTATGTCTATGAAAGTGGTATGGATAATGCGAGTGAAGAGGGGGTGTTTGCATCATGTTTGTGTAGTATAGGCACTATACTTGGGGTCGGGTTTTCGTAAATTCTGTGGGGCGCATTGAGCATGAAAGATAGTTTATTTCAGCAAGGCTTAGATCTGCTGTTCTTCGGTATGGGGACGGTCTTTATCTTTTTGACTTTACTCGTAGTGACGGTCAGTTTGATGTCCTACGTTGTGCGGCGTTATTTCGCTGAGCCGGAGCCTGCCGTTTTTGATGTGGCTGACATCGCGCCCCAAGAAAGCAGTGGCGCGGTGGATGCGACAAAACTGCTGATCATTCAAGATGCGATATATCAACATCGCGCTAAACACCAACCGTGAAGCACAGGCTAAGACGCTCTAGCCATAACGACGAACGAGTTTTCTATGACCGATAACAAAAAGCCCTTGGGCGTTACAGAGGTTGTGTTACGAGACGCGCATCAATCCCTCTTTGCGACCCGTATGCGTATTGATGACATGCTGCCAATCGCCGAAAAGTTGGACCAGGTGGGTTATTGGTCTCTGGAAACTTGGGGCGGCGCCACCTTCGACGCTTGTATTCGTTACTTAGGTGAAGACCCGTGGGACCGTATTCGTGAGCTAAAGAAAGCCATGCCGAATACTCCGCACCAAATGTTATTTCGTGGGCAGAATATTTTGGGTTATCGCCACTATGCCGATGATGTAGTGGAAAAATTTGTCGAGCGTGCCGCTGTGAATGGCGTGGATATCTTTCGTGTCTTCGATGCTATGAACGATATGCGAAATATTAAAACGGCGTTAAAGGCGGTCAAGACCGTTGGTAAGCATGCCCAAGGCACCATCTCCTATACGTTGAGCCCGGTACACACGATTGATACGTGGATCGAACAAGGGAAAAAGATTGAAGACATGGGGGCTGACTCAATTGCCATCAAAGACATGGCGGGGCTGCTCAAACCATACGTCGGTTATACGTTAGTAAAAAAACTTAAAGCCGCGTGCGACATTCCCATCCACCTACATTGCCACGCGACGACGGGCTTGGCTCACGCCACGTTAATTAAATGCGTTGAAGCGGGTATTGATAATGTGGATACCGCGATATCGTCTATGTCGACCACGTACGGCCATAGCCCTACAGAAACACTGGTGGCTTCGCTGGAAGGCGAAGCGCGAGAAACCGGATTAGATTTGCTTGCGTTGCAAGATATCGCGCTCTATTTCCGAGATGTACGTAAAAAGTATGCGAAGTTTGAAGGCTCTCTTAAAGGTGTGGATGCTCGGATTCTTACCGCGCAGGTGCCTGGCGGAATGCTGACGAACATGGAGGGTCAATTAAAAGAGCAGGGCGCTGAAGATAAATTTGATGAAGTATTGGAAGAGATACTAAGGGTGCGTGAAGACTTGGGTTTTTTACCCTTAGTGACGCCGACCTCCCAAATCGTTGGCACCCAAGCGGTTATCAATGTGTTACGTGGTGAACGTTTTGCCACAATTTCAAAAGAAACGAGTGGTGTGTTGCGCGGTGAATACGGGGCGACACCTGCGCCTGTAAATAAAGCGCTTCAAGCAAAAGTGCTGGCCGAAGGCGAAGTGCCGATAGTATGCCGACCTGCCGACTTATTGGAACCCGAGCTTGAGGCTTTGCGCACAGCCTTGCGGCACGAGGCGACTGCACGAGGTTTAAAAATCGCAGACGGTGAAAATGAAATTGATGATGTACTTACCTATGCTTTATTTCCGCAGATCGGCTTAAAGTTTTTAGAGCATAGAAATAATCCCGATTTCTTTGAGCCGGTACCCACAGGCAAAGAATCCAATGTTGTGCATGCTGAGAACGGCGATGAAGTGTATACCGTCTCCCTTGATGGTGAAGAATATACCGTGACGGTAAATAACGGTGGAGAACTCACGGGCATTGTTCCCCTATCTGGCGCCGCAGCGATTGGTCTTAGTCCAGCAGTTACCGTTGGCGGTGAGCCAGTAAAAGCCCCCTTGGCTGGAAATATATTTCGCGTATTGGTATCTCCAGGTCAACAAGTTACTGAAGGGGATACCTTATTAGTACTTGAGGCGATGAAAATGGAAACCCAAGTAAGCGCTCCCCATACCGGCACAGTCTCCACCGTTAATGTGAAAGAGGGAGATGTGGTTGCGGTGGGGGATATTTTGTTGGCGTTAGCTTGACTGAGAAAGTTTTTGGTCTGATTAATAACTGCTTTGAAGTTAGCGCGATTGCTAGATTGGCTTCTCGAGGCGATTTATCAATAGTGGTTTATCCAGATGTTGTTAGGGAAAAATTAAACGAATGAACGGTTTTCAAAACTTATGGTTTGACTCGGGTATTTACCAGATCCAGCTGGGGCAGCTCACCATGATGTTGGTGTGTTTGCTGCTGTTGTTTTTGGCGATTCGCCGGGGCTTTGAGCCTTTACTACTCGTACCTATTGGTTTTGGCGGGTTACTCGCAAATATTCCCGGGGCGGGCCTTGCACTTTCTTCAATCGATGCAGCTTTGTATAGCGGTGAGGTAGGCTTGGTGGCTCAGCTAGCTTCGCTGGCAGGTATAGAGTCTTGGGAAACAACCAACGAAATTTATAAAGCTTTACAACGCGCAGGCCCAGAAGTTTATTTGCAGGCCAAACTACTTGTCGAAGGCTCCGGTTTTAGTAATGGCATGCTATACGATTTTTATACCGTCACTATTGCCAGCGGCGCAGCGCCCCTTATTATTTTTATGGGTGTTGGCGCGATGACGGATTTCGGCCCTTTATTGGCGAACCCCAGGACGTTATTTTTAGGCGCGGCGGCGCAGTTTGGAATTTTCGCCACCGTGATCGGCGCGGTGGGATTATCGACTTTGGGGTGGATGGATTTTTCCATTGCTGATGCTGCCGCAATCGGGATTATTGGCGGGGCGGATGGCCCAACGGCAATTTATGTGGCAAGTAAGCTAGCTCCCGATTTATTGGGCGCAATTGCGGTGGCCGCCTATTCCTATATGGCGCTAGTGCCCATGATCCAGCCACCTATTATGCGGGCGTTAACAACTGAAGCTGAGCGTAAAATTGAAATGACTCAACTGCGTATTGTGGGTAAGCGAGAAAAAATTACTTTTCCCATTCTCACGCTCGTATTGGTGGCTTTGGTGCTCCCGTCAGCGGCACCATTATTAGGCATGTTTTGTTTTGGTAATTTGATGCGCGAAAGCGGTGTTGTTGGTCGTTTAAGTGATACTGCACAAAATGCGCTAATTAACATTACAACAATATTTTTAGGATTGTCTGTAGGGTCCAAATTAGCCGCCGATAAATTCTTAGATCCGAAGACACTCGGTATTTTATTGCTCGGCATTATTGCATTCGGCATCGGGACAGCGGCGGGTGTGCTGATGGCGAAAATGATGAACTTATTGAGCAAACAAAAAATAAATCCATTGATTGGTTCTGCGGGGGTCTCGGCTGTGCCAATGGCGGCCCGCGTGTCCAACAAAGTGGGTTTAGAGTCGAACCCTCAAAACTTCTTATTGATGCATGCCATGGGGCCTAATGTTGCAGGTGTTATTGGCTCTGCCGTGGCAGCGGGCGTGATGATCTCAATTGTCTCTGGATTAAAGTGAGTGGTGTGGGCGTCAGTACAATAAAACACCAATCTTTCCTTATGCATACGATTGTTACTGTCATAATCAGGACGCTTTCCGGTGCTATTGTGCGCTAAAATACTGGGGTTGGAAGGCGGTTCTCCTGTTTGTTGGCGGCTTTCCTTTCTTGTTGAAGGGTGTGTAGAATGCCTTTTCTTTTCTAGTTTGAATCACGATGGAGATCTCAATGTCGCCTTTGTTTAGACGCACAAAAATCGTAAGCACTTTAGGACCCGCGACAGACGAAGAGGGTGTTCTTGAGAAATTAATTTTAGCTGGCGTCAATGTTGTAAGGCTTAATTTTTCTCACGGCAGTGCAGGCGATCATAAAATGCGCGCGCAAATGGTACGCGATGTGTGTGCGAAGCATGGCAAAGTGGTCGCAATCTTAGGTGACCTTCAAGGCCCCAAAATCCGCATCGCGCGTTTTGCTGATGGCCCGATAGAATTGACCGTGGGCGAAAAGTTTTCGTTGGACGCAGGTCTGGAGCGTGATGCGGGGAACCAGCAAGAAGTCGGTATCGATTATAAAGAGTTGCCGAATGATGTCGTTCCAGGGGACTTGCTTTTACTTGATGATGGCCGTGTTGTACTAAAAGTTGAGTCAGTGGTTGGGGCTCGTATTAATACCGAAGTGAGTGTTGCCGGTAAACTGTCTAACAACAAAGGCATCAATCGCCAAGGCGGTGGTTTAACTGCGCCAGCGTTAACCGACAAAGATAAAAACGATATTAAAACGGCTGTGGAAATCGATATCGATTACCTTGCTGTGTCTTTCCCGCGAAATGCGGATGATATGAATTATGCGCGTCAGCTCGTAAATGAAGCGGGTGGTAAGTGTTACATGGTGGCGAAGATCGAGCGTGCGGAAGCGGTGCTTGATCATAAAGTGCTAGATGACATCATTTTAGCGTCGGATACCGTCATGGTCGCGCGGGGCGACCTCGGTGTAGAAATTGGTGATGCTGAGCTGATCGGTGTACAGAAACATATTATTGCACGTGCTCGCTCACTCAATCGTTGTGTCATCACCGCAACACAAATGATGGATTCCATGATTGAAAACCCCATGCCAACACGGGCCGAGGTGTTTGACGTGGCCAATGCCGTATTGGATGGTACGGACGCAGTAATGCTTTCCGCTGAAACTGCGGCGGGTAACTTCCCTGTAGAAACCGTGGAAGCCATGGTGCGCGTGATTTTAGGTGCAGAAAAACAGCCTCAAATGGATCACGTTGCACGCTCCAGTGGTGTTTCTGCAATTGATGAATCGATCGCACTGGCCACGATGTATACGGCCAACCAAGTGCCGGGTGTAAAAGCTATTGCGGCATTGACGGAGTCAGGTTCTACGCCTTTGATGATGTCTCGCTGCGCTACGCGCCTCCCCATTTTCGCGTTTTCTCACGATGAAAAGACCTTGCGCCGGGCAGCCTTGTTTCGTGGTGTTCAAACCGTGTTGTTTGATAACCGTGCTTTCCCCTATGCGGAGATTAACTATCGCACGGTTGAAGTGTTGCGCGAGCAGCATATTCTTGAGGACGGCGATTTAGTGATTGTATCTAAAGGTGATGCGAACCAGCATGGCGGCACGAACACGATGAAGATCCTTCAGGCTGGGCAATATATTACCTAAGTTTTATCTAAACGGCGTTATTGAGAAGGTAGACTTTGTATCGCGCTTATTGTTTGTCAGCAGTCTCGGTTGGCAGGCCAAGCGCGGTAAGTACTTTGTTTTCAAGAATATCAATGTCGACAGGTTTGGCGATATAGTCATTAATACCCTGTTGCACCGCTTGTTTGATTCTCGGTGCGTCGGTCATGGCGGTGACCATAACGAAGTGTGATCCGCGTAGCGTATTCGATGCTTTTGCTTTTCCGAGTACTTGTAAGCCAGAAAGCTCGGGCATATCCCAGTCACAAAGAATAATATGGTATGGCTCTTCCGCGCGTTTTATTCGGTCAAATGCTTCCATCCCGTCTTTGGCGCGATCAACTTGTTTTATACCCATATCGAGCAGTACATCCATCAACAGCTGCGCAGAATCCTCGTTATCTTCTGCGACGAGTATACGGGCATGGGCAATGGTTTTAGGTTTGGCTGGCCCAGTCTCTTTGACTGTTGGGCGTGTTGGTGCTGCACGTTTTGGCTCGTTCCCCGCTGATGCCGAGAGTTTTTGGATTGCACTGTCTAAGAGCTTGAGCGCTTCCTCGTTTTGGGTGCGGGCTTCTGCTTGAATACTGGTATCTTCAAGTGACTTCTTGAGCCAGGCGCGGCGTTGAGAAAGCGTTTTAACAACGGTTTTTAGTTCGGCAGCAGTGAGCATATGATCTAAAAGGGAGAGTTAGTTTTTAGGTGTTTTCCTCTTTGATTGTAGTCGAGATTGCATAGATTCGATGGTTTTTTGCATGTACGCATAATAGTCATCAGACAACGAGCGAGAAGCGTCGCGCCGATCTTTTGATTGGCGTCGAGAGCGTGATGGGAGTCGGGATAGTGGGCCGTTGTCGCAATGGCTGAGGTCGGAGGAGAACCTACGATCCATGCCTCGCCGGCGATTCATAAAAACGAGTCTTTTCATTTTGCCTAGAGTAATAAAATCCAAAAATACCGCTTGCGCCTTACTCCATGGGCGCTTAATTTGGCACCTTAAGAAGACAAAACCTGCGAAAATCCGCAAAATTGTACCATGAGTGGTCGAATTTTCACCATAATTTAACGCTATAGATAATCTGTCATACGTTTTCGAAAAAGGAAAACGCAAAGGTGTCCGTGCCGACAGACATAACAAAGAGTAAAACACCGTGTCGATGCAAGAAAACATACAACAGAAATTAACATCCGCCTTTTCACCACAACATATTGCCGTTGACGACGAAAGTCATGGTCATAATGTGCCCGATGGCGCAGAGAGTCATTTCAAGGTTGTCATGGCCTCGGCTAACTTTGATGGCAAGCGTCCCGTACAGCGCCATCAGCTGGTTTATGGGGCGCTAAAAGAGGAGCTAGCAGGCAGTGTCCATGCTTTGGCTTTACACCTTTACACGCCGGGTGAATGGGCTGAACAGTCTGCTGCGCCAGAGTCACCAGCGTGTATGGGAGGCAGTAAGCACGATCATTAGCGTCTATGGGACGGCGTGTCGTGCCCCGTCATCCTAGTCGCCTTGTCCTTTTGGTCAGGGAACTCGCAAGACCGCCTCCGTCGATTAATCCCGACAATGCCCATGCTGCTATTGGCAGCTACGAGTGCTTGCTTTAAAATCGCGCCACTTTTCACCAATACTGTATTTTTTATGAACAGCCCAGATTCCATCATTGTATGTGCCCTGTATAAATTCGTTACTTTGGCGGACTTTCGCGAGATCCGAACGCCCTTGCTGGATTTTTGTATGGCTAATGGCATTAAAGGGACCTTGTTGCTGGCAAATGAAGGCATCAATGGCACGGTATCGGGCTCTCGTGAGGGCATTGAATCGCTGCTAGATTACCTGCGTGGTGATACGCGTTTTTCTGATATCGGTTACAAGCTCTCTTATCATAATGAGCAGCCTTTCTATCGCATGAAAGTGAAGCTAAAGAAAGAGATTGTCACGATGGGTGTGGAGGGCATCGATCCTAAACGTGTTGTCGGGACCTATGTGGAGCCGAAAGATTGGAACTCACTAATATCTGATCCAGATGTGGTACTTGTCGATACGCGGAATGATTACGAGTTCGATATCGGCACATTTGAAAATGCCATCAACCCAAACACCGAGACCTTTCGTGAATTTCCGGCCTACGTTTCAGAGAACCTAGACCCGGAAAGAAACAAGAAAGTCGCGATGTTTTGTACCGGGGGGATTCGTTGTGAGAAGTCTACCGCGTACTTGAAAGAGCAGGGCTTTGACGAGGTATACCACCTTAAAGGCGGTATTTTGCAGTATCTTGAGGATGTACCTGAAGAAGAGAGCCTCTGGAAGGGTGAGTGCTTCGTGTTTGATAACCGCGTCGCCGTGAACCATGCGCTGGAGAAAGGTAAGTATGACCAGTGCCACGGTTGTCGATACCCGCTGACGGAAGAAGAGAAGCAGTCTGAGTTTTATCTGGAAGGCGTTGCTTGCGCCCGTTGCTATCACGAACAAACGCCGGATCAACGAGAGCGTTTTATGGAGCGGCAAAAGCAGATTCAGCTATCAAAAGCGCGAAACGAGTCCCACATCGGTGCACCGCCACCTGAGCGTCAGCTTAAAAAGTAAGTGATCGCTCTTGCTCTAGGACTTTGACCTAGGGCTCTCCTTAATTATCTTTCCTATTTGAGTTTTATCGATTCAAGGGTGTAGCGCATTTTTGTTGCAAACAGACCGGTTGGTCTGTTATTGTGGCTGCTCATTTGAAAAAGAGTGGTTGCCGCTTTGTCACCTCCAAGAGACCCAGAAAGTACCCGTCAACACATCCTGGAAGTGACAGCGGAAGAAATGCGCCAGAAAGGTTTTAAGGCCGCGAGTTTGGCCGATATCCTTGCAAAAGCAGAGGTATCTAAAGGCGCTTTGTATCATCATTTTGCCAATAAACAAGAACTCGGTTATGCGGTGTTCGATGAAATTTTCGTACGTGAGTTTTTGGCCGACTGGGATCTTCCTACTTCGAGTGATGAACCGATAGATGCTTTGTGTAAGTGGATGACTGAGTTCTCTGAGGACGTCAGTGAAGAAGTCCTTCAGCAAGGCTGCCCGGTATATAACATCGCCACTGAAATGTCGTCTTCCGACGAGGGTTTTCGCTCAACAACAACTAAGATGTTTGAGACCTTGCAAGCCCTTCTAGTGAAAACGCTCGAAACCGCAAAGCGTAAAGGGCAGGTAAAAGTAGATATCGAGCCTGAGTCCGTGGCCCCTTTTATTGTGGCAACGATTCAAGGGGCCATGATGCAGGGCAAGTACGGAAGAAACCTTCAAACATTTAAGGCGAGTATCAAGTGTTTGGCCAGTTATTTGGCGTCGCTAAAGGCCTGAACTGAAGCTACTGAGCAGTATCCGTGAGTACGTTATCGAGAAGATAGGGCATCAAGCCCTATTTTTTGGCACCAAAACATACCGAGTGGTCGGTTTCTATTTAAGATTACATTCATTGGGAAGGTGAGTTATGCAAGATGAGGTGGGGAGAGACAGTAAGATCACTGCGTACGCTAATTTTGTGATTCGTTGGCGATGGCTAGTGATATTGGGGGCTATCATCGCTAGTGTTGGCTTGATGGCTGGGGGCCAGCACCTTGGGTTTAATAATGATTACCGGGTGTTCTTCTCCGATGATAACCCTCATCTAAAAGCGTTTGATCAGCAGCAAAAAACCTATACAAAAAACGATAATATTCTGTTTGTGGTTACGCCAAAAGACGGTGTGGTGTTTTCCCCTGATACATTGACGGCGATTGAGGTGGTCACGCGTGAAGCTTGGCAATTCCCCTTTGCATTACGTGTGGATTCAATCACGAACTTTCAATTTACTGAAGCCGAAGACGATGACTTGGTCGTCGCGCCGTTGGTTGAAAACGCGATTGATTTTACGCCAGAGCAATTATCTAAAGTTAAAAAGATTGCATTGAACGAACCGTTTATTGTGGGCCAGCTTCTAAATAAAGATGCGTCTGTTACTGCGATAAATATTACTTTTCAGATGCCGCAAATTGAAATGGATGAAGCGCCTAGGGCCGTAATGGCGGCCCGGGAGCTGAAGGATCGAATCGAAAATGAATACGAAGTTGATGTGCACCTTTCGGGTGTGGTGATGCTGTCGAATGCGTTTTTTGAATCGTCCATGCAGGATATGCAGTCACTGATCCCTGCGATGTATCTTGTCATTATTGTGGTGATGATCTTATTACTTCGTTCTGTCAGTGCGACCATCGCCACCGTGATTGTGATTATGTTTTCAATTGTTGCGGGTATGGGCGCAGCAGGGTGGATGGGAATTCAGCTTACGCCACCTTCCTCGGCGGCGCCGACGATCATCATGACGTTGGCGGTGGCAGATTCTATTCATGTACTGACAACCCTATTCGCAGGAATGAGAAAAGGTATGTCGAAATACGAAGCCATTCGATACAGTATGCGCCTCAATATTGGCCCGGTATTTTTGACCTCGGTTACCACTGCGATTGGTTTCTTATCGATGAATACCAGTGACGCGCCGCCGTTTCACGACTTGGGCAATATTACCGCAATGGGGGTTATGTGGGCCTTTGTTCTTTCGGTCACGCTGTTGCCTGCACTGATTGCTGTATTGCCCCTTAAGGCTAAGAAAAGTGAGAGTACCTTTGGACTTTGGATGGAACGTTTGGGTGACTTAGTCGTCCGTAAGCGGAATACGGTGTTAGGTGTTTCGGTCGTTGTCTCATTGTTGTGTGTTGCTGCAATACCGCTCAATGTCTTCGATGATAACTTCGTTGCCTACTTTGACGAAAGCGTCGACTTTCGGGTGGACACCGATTACGTGAACGATCATCTCACTGGGATATACCAAGTTCAGTATTCATTGTCCGCGGGTGAAGATTACGGCGTTAGTAGCCCGGAGTTTTTGAATAAGATTGATGCTTTTGTCTCTTGGGCTCGAGAGCAACCAGAGGTGATGCATGTAAATTCATTTACGGATAACTTCAAGCGTATCAACAAGAATATGCATGGTGACGCGCAAGAATACTATCGGTTACCGGATAAAAAAGATCTGAGTGCCCAGTTTCTCTTATTGTATGAACTAAATTTGCCAGAAGGCTTAGATTTAAATAACCAAATGGATATTGGGAAAAGTTCTACGCAGATTATAGTTACCCTAAAAGATATGCCCTCTAGTGAGATTGCGGGGTTTTCAGAACGCGGGCAGGCGTGGCTTTCTGATAATCAAAACATTACATCCTATGGTGTTGGGCCTGCGGTAATGTTTGCCTACATTTCAGAAACGAATATGAAGAGCATGTTAATCGGTACGCTTATCGCGATTGTGATTATCTCTATTTTGATCACGATATCTTTACGTGATGTGCGTGTGGGGATTTTAAGCTTGATACCGAATCTTTTGCCCATTGGTGCGGCCTTTGGTTTGTGGGCCATAATTGATGGGGAGGTGAATGTCGCTGTCTCAATGGTGACCGGTATGGCGCTAGGTATCGTCGTTGACGATACGGTGCATTTCCTAAGTAAATACCTACGTGCTAGAAAGGAGCAAGGCCTTACCCGAGAAGACGCGGTACGGTATGCGTTCTCCAGTGTTGGGGTGGCGATTGTCGTAACGTCGATTATTTTGGTAGCCGGTTTTTCTGTTTTGGCTCAATCGAGTTTCGGAATGAATTCCAGTATGGCAATACTGACGGCAATGGCGATTGCCATGGCGCTCCTTGCAGACTTTTTATTACTGCCAGTACTGTTAATGAAATTAGATAAAAAACAAAAAATTGACGTCACGCAAACGACACAGACGTCTATTCAAGATGAAGAGGATGCTCGTTATGCATAAATTATTTTTACTGTCTGCCGCCGTGGCACTTGTGTGTGCTAGTCCCGTTTTTTCTGCAACGCCAGAAGAGCGGGGGCTGGAAATCGCTCAGGAAGTGGATAATAGGGATAAGGGGTTTGGAGGCTCAACAAATAATATAAAAATGACTTTACGCGATAAGTACGGAAATGAACGCCCTCGCTTTATTCGTAACCGGACGATAGAACAAGAAAACGATGGCGACAAATCCATCGTGATTTTCGATAACCCCGGTGATGTAAAAGGCACCGCTTTTTTGTCCCATACGCACAAGGTGGGTTCCGATGATCAGTGGCTCTATCTGCCAGCTTTAAAAAAAGTAAAGCGTATTTCGTCAAGTAATAAAGCGGGCGCTTTTATGAATAGTGAGTTTTCCTATGAAGACATTTCTTCGCAGGAGTTAGAGAAATACACGTACAAGTATTTACGAGAAGATGAAGTTCGGGGCATAAAGGTGTATGTGAATGAGGCTGACCCGGTTGACCCAAAATCAGGGTATTCGAAGTTAGAATCGTTCATCGATGCTGAGCGATTTATTATGTTGAAAATTGATTTCTATGATCGGGGTGGCAGGCTCAAGAAAACCTTGATTATGGATGACTATCATCAGCATAAAGAAAAGTATTGGCGAGCGAACCTATGGACGATGACTAATCATCAGACGGGAAAAGCAACGACGCTAAAACAGTCAGAATGGGATTTTGATACGACATTTACCGATAAAGATTTCGATAAAAATAGCTTATCACGAGTCAAATAAATTTTAGAGATAACTGTGACGATGATGTTTTTATTCCGCCGGCTTGTGCCGGCGTTTTTCTGCTTGAGTTTAGCGCCTTCCGAAGTGCTATCCTTTGATTTGTCTGGGTACGTGGGCGTAGAAGGACGATATTTTATTAACGATCCGATTTTCGAAGCTCAGGAGGAGCACAATGGGTCGTTAATGGGCAATGTTGAGCTGTATCATGATTTTGATGATAACGCGCAACGACTTGCATTCACGGTCTTTGCTCGGGAGGATAGCGAAGACAGAGAGCGAAGCCATATGGATGTTCGCGAGTTATATTTGTGGCGGAATTTTAACGACATTGAAGTGTATGTGGGTCTTCGTAAGGTGTTTTGGGGCGTTACTGAATCTGTGCACCTAGTCGACATCTTGAATCAGGCGGATAACCTCGAAAATATCGATGGCGAAGATAAGTTAGGTCAGCCAATGATTGAGTTAGTTAGCGCTCAAGACTGGGGAACACTTTCCGCCTATGTGCTTCCTTACTTTCGTGAACAGGAATTTGTTGGGCAGAAATCTCGGCTTAGACCTAATGCGATTATTTCAGATAACGCGATTTATCAAGATGACGATGAAGAGCAGCATGTGGATTTCGCATTACGGTATTCACATTATATCGATATTTGGGATTTTGGCTTTTCACATTTTTCAGGTACCGGGCGCGACCCTATTTTTCAGTTATCTGGCGTGGAAGATGGTGTTCCAGTGTTAGATGCAGTTTATCGTCAGATCGATCAAACCGGCATTGATGTACAAGCAACGATAGATGCATGGTTGTTAAAGCTGGAGGCTATTTCGATCTATGAAAAGTCATGGGGCCGAAACACGGCTGTAGCGGGTGGATTTGAATACACGTTTTTCTCGGTGGGAGGCACGAACGCGGATGTAGGCCTTGTTATGGAATACCAATTTGATGATCGTACAGGTGTTCGCCAATCGGCAGCCCAAAACGATATGGTATTCGGTATGAGGTGGGCGTTTAATGATTTAGACGCGTCAGAAGTACTTGCTTTGGTGAGTCAGGACTTAGATAAAAATAATCGCTTTCTGTCCATTGAAACAAGTCGGCGCCTAAATGATAAATGGAAGATAGAAGTGGAAGCACGAGTGTTTTCGTCGATTGAAGCATCTTCGCCAGAGTACGATTTTCGTGACGACGATTATGTTCAGCTAGAGTTGCGTCGTTATTTTTAAGATAACGACGTAGGGGTAATGAACTTCGGAGAGGCGATAGTTTTATGGAAAGATTAGTGGACTTTAAACTGTGCTACTTGCTCTCGTAATGTCTCTGCCAGGGAAACAAGTGAGTGGCTGTCTTGCGTGCTGGATTCAGAAAGTGATTCTGAGTTAGATGTAGACTCTGCAATTCTTACGATCCGTACGTTGATGTCTTCACCGACCTGGGTTTGTTCATCAGAAGCGACTGCTATTTGTGATACGTTATCACTGATATTGGAGATGGCGTCAGTGATGGCAGCGATAGCGGCACCGGTGTCTTCCGCTTTCTTCACCGTTGTTTCTGAATTTTCGTGCGCGCTATTCATTTTCGATATCGCTTGATGCGTTGATTCTTGTAAGCGTTGAATAGTGGATTGAATTTCTTCTGTGCTGTCTTGTGTCCGGCTCGCGAGTGTTCGTACTTCATCCGCCACAACCGCAAACCCTCGGCCTTGTTCGCCTGCTCGTGCGGCTTCAATCGCGGCGTTGAGAGCCAGGAGATTGGTTTGTTCTGCGATGCTACGAATTACATCTAAAATTGATACGATATCGTTTACGTTACTTTCGAGGTCGTTAATCGCCTCGGCACTAGAAGCAACCTCTGTTGCGAGTCGTTGAACGCGGGTTATCGAGTCATTCAGATCCGTTTTGGCTGATTGGCTTTGCTCGCTCGCTTCATGTGCTGTTCGCGATACATTTTCAGCGTTACTTGCTACTTCTACGGCGGATGCGACCATCTCATTCATTGATGAGGCAACCATCTCCGTTTCCATGCTTTGGTCTGAAAGCTGACCATTAATTTCAACGTTTCGTTGGTCAATAGATTGCGCTGCACCTCGCACTGATTCAGACGCGTCCAGCACATTTTTTACAATGTTATGAATTTTCTCTACGAAGAGATTAAAGCTATTTGACAGGAGTCCCACCTCGTCATTTGATAGGCTATCCAGGCGGACGGTGAGGTCGCCCTGCCCAGAACCAATTTCAATCAATTTTTTGGTGACATTATCAAGGGGTTGTAGAACGCGATTCGCGAGAAGACGAATGAGGAATATCATGGCGAGAGGAAAACAGATGGATACAATCGAGCCAATTGTGATGATTTGACGCATTTTTGATTCGGCATTTTCTCTCATGAGACCGAGCTGTTTCTCGATATCATCAATATAGAAACCGGTGCCTATGGCCCAGTTCCAGTCGTCTACCCAAATGTTGTAGCTTAATTTGGGTACGGGTTTCCCGCCAGCTAATCGCGGCCAACTATAGAAGTAGTAACCATCGCCATCCCGAGCGGCACCAATAAGGTCTCGTACGGTGTAATTTCCCGCTGAGTCTTTTACGTGAGCAAAATTCTGGCCGACCCCTTCTTGGTTGTTACCCAAAGCAATTCGGTTAGCATCTTCGTCGTACGCGAATAAATAGTTAGAGCCATCGTAAGCGAGCGCTTGTATGTGTCTTTGGACAAGAGCTTGTGCCTCATCAGTACTTAAGCCAGGGTCTGAAATTATGTCCTTTACACTGCTCATGCTAAGTTCCATATAGCTTTTAAGCTCAGCTTTCTTGAGGTTCACTAAGTGGGTTTCAGATGCTTTTAGTTGGTTTTCTAAATTGTTACCGAGTAGAACCCAGAATATCGACATTAGAAATATTGCCAATATCACAATAGGAATAAGAGTAATTACGGAGATTTTCGTTTTTATATTCATACAAATAATCTGAAAATGGGGTTTTTAGACTTAAAGATGTCACAGACAAGTCTACTTATTGGTCTAAGTATAGGCATAAATAGCCCCTTTAAAACATAAAAAGCCAGTTTTTGATAACAATTGATCAGGGTGTGCATCGCGGACGCCAAGAAAGATGTCCACTCCATGCATGAACTAAGAGTAGTTGTTTGAAGCGTCAATATTCTGTTCCCCGACAGCCGTTTTATAAACAGAACACAATTTTCATGCCATCCTGCGTGCTATTTACGTAGTTGAGCGCTACATACCCTGCAGGGTGCGGGCGCGGAAAGGTTTTGGGTGGTTAAACGGAAGGGTAAGTCTGTCAGCTGAAATACTAGCGATATGCCGGTTTTTTCATAAAGAGACGCATGAACGATTGTGGGTCTAATCCGGTCCAGCGGATAAAAGAGACTTCGAAACTTTGCTTGCTTTCGTATTGGAGTACATGAGCAATCTTAGGGATCGGCATTTGGCTAACGAGTAAGTAAAGTGCAAAGTGACGTTTAACTTGGTCGAGTAAGTGTTGATATGCACACCCTTCATTTATTAAACGTTTGTGGAGGGCTTGAGTAGAGATTCCTAGGTCCTTGGATATTTCTGAAACAGAGATCGGCGCGCGGTTTTCGATTCTCTTCGCGAGGGCTTTTACAACAAGTTGGGAGTCCCCTTCACATTCTGGGAGTTTAAATTCTTCCATGTAGTCATTTAGTGCACGTTGCAGGTGGTAGCTGAGCAAACAGTCCGGATGGTTTACCGCGCTAGACCCGCTTTGGCAGGCTAATTTGTCTCGCATTTATCGAGCTTCTTATTAGGTTTTCTAGGCAGTCTAGACAATTCATGCGACATAAAATACACATATTTCAAGAAAATCTATTTTTATCGTCGTTCAAATATTTAGGAAATATAAGATACTGAAAACTTTTGTTTTCTGAGTTTGTTGCAGCATTTTTGATTTTTCTAGATCGTTTCAATTGCGCTAAGTTATTGAAAAAAAAGATTTTTAATTTATGTTATGGGTTTGCTGCATGTATGCATAGGTGTGAATAATACAAATTGACAAGTGCATAAAATAACGTTTTGTCATCATAAAAAATCATTAAGTTGTCGCGTAATTTTTTGTTAAATTCGGATTGGAAATAGATTCTTATCTATTTAGACAAAAAATAAAATATGCGACTTTAGTCTAGTCTCCGTTGGGTTTGCGTATTAATCTTGTACTCGGCGCAGGTTGCAGTCGCACCAAAAGCGCTTAGCTACTTAAGGTGTTTGTTCTAATGCTTTAGCAGTGTAACTAAGTAAAAAAATAATAATGAGTTGGTTCACAGCTCAATTCTTTTGTAGGTAATTCAATGAAATCTATAAGAAATTCTGCATTATTTGCAGTTTGTATATCTTTGTCGGCTTCTGTTTTAGCAGGTTGGAGCTCCACTGAGGCGCGATTAGGTGGCCCCAATGGAAAGCAAACCTGGGTATATACACCCAACTCCTCAATAGCGGGTAACGCCAATATTATTGATGGTAAACGCGCGTTAATGGTTAATCTGCATGGCTGTGCACAGTCTAATGAAGACCTAAAAGATGCAGGTAATTGGGTCGATGTCGCGGAAGATTTTGGTATGGTTATAGCGATTCCATTTGCGGAATCTTCATATCCGGGTTGTTGGGATTACAACTTCGCAAATGACAATTCGAGTCATGCGGCCATTCTGGTGAATATTGTGAATGAACTTCTGGCTGACACATCACTTCAAATTGATTCAAAGCAAGTTTATGTTTCAGGACTTTCTTCTGGTGGTGCGATGACATTGCAGCTGTCATGTGAATACCCTCACGTATTTGCAGGTATCGGTTCCGTTGCTGGACCTTCTGTAGGGAGCGATCAAGATGGCGAAGCGTTAGGCGATGTTCCTGCCGGAAATATAACGCGCGCCATCAACAAATGTAACCAGTTGGCTAGCGGAAGTGGCCATGCAGGAGACCTGCAAACGCAAATCTCCTCTTTGGCTTATGGTGATCACGACCTTAATGGCGCCGGCTCTGGGGCATTTGGGCAAGGCACCATTGCGCTCGTAGACGTTAATTGGGTAATAGAGAATGCGGATATTATTAAAAGCGTATACAACGCAGGAAGCTTAAGTGGGGCAGATACTCTGATCGATGCTGGAGGAGCCACCGCAGAAGAAAGAATTAGTTCGCGAAATGGAAAGGAAGTCATTTCTTTACTCGAACTCAAAGATGTTGGTCATGCGTGGCCAGCTGGAGATAAGGGGAGTGAATGGACAAGTGGCGGAGCATATTTGAACAAGTCTGGCTTTGAGTACCCTGTTTATCTTACTGAGTGGTTGTTTGCGAATAACTTACGTGTCAATGGCGGAGGTACCCCAGGAAATAATGCGCCTACGATTACCTTACCTGGTGGGCCATATGAATACGAGCTTGGTGAAAATTGCGTACCGAGTGCCACTGCGTTTGATATTGAAGATGGTAATTTAACTAGCCAAATTCAAATTACAGGTTCGGCAAATTGTAATGCTGCAGGTAGCTATACGTTGACGTATTCGGTTACGGATCTTGGTGGGGCAAGTGCTAGCGAAACGATAACGGTCGTCGTGAATGGTGCAGGGCCGGGCTATGATGAGGTTGCGACCGCCACTTGCGCTGGACATTACACTGCCGGAAGACTCGATCTTAATGAGTATTTAGCTTGTGGCGCAGCCAATGGATATTCTGCTAACGTAAGTCTTTATCGTTTCGGGACATGTTGGACAGAAAGCAGTAACGGCTGTTAATTTTATAGTTTTTTAGACGTAATTTCTGTGTGTTTTACTATGATAAACCACGGGCTCTTTGGTGAGCCCGTGGTTTTATTTTTCTTTATTTTCTGTCCTCTCTTTAAGTGAAAACTTTTTAACAATTTTTCACTATCAATTACGCTCAATATTTTGGTTAACTACCGGTTCGCAATGTATTCTTAATGTCTAGCAGTTGTACTTTATTTGAGAGGTGTCTGTCCGTATTTAGAAATAAAAAGGAAAATATAATCACGTGTAACTTGCGTGAATTTTACCCTGGTAGTGTTGAGATTTATTTTTGGTGGGCATAGCTGTCCGATTTTTTTTCGATATGGCGTAGCATTGTTCTTAATAGTTAAAAATCATCTTATTGATATAAAAATAATGTGAGTATTCACATTATGGGAAGTGTAATGGCTTCATTTTCTCGCCTGGACCTCGCACCTAAATATTATATATCTGTGGTTGTTTTTAGGCGATTATGTTCATCGGTAATACCGTGTCAGCGAATTTATGGAGGTGATTTTTTATGGAGTTGGAATTAGGTCTCGATGTTCACAGCGATAAGTTCTGCGCAATCGAACAGTTATTTTCTAAATTTACCGATATCCCGAAGGCCTTAAAAGGCGATGTACGATCATGTTCTGTCATTCAGGACGTCCGACGTAATGCTTTTTTGCGTGAGCCAAACGGTGACTCGCCATTTGTGCTCGTGGTTAAAGGACAAGTTAAAGTCTACGGGCTGACGGAGAGCGGCCGTAGTATTTTTATCAGTTATATTGTGGAAGGCGAGTTCTGTCCACTTAGTGTTGTTCGCCTGTTGGGGCTTGAGGTTCCGAATATTCGCTGCGTCGCAGAGTCGGATTTGCGATTGTTAATCGTCCCCAAACGTTGTTTTACGTCGCTTTTGTCTGAGTCGGAATTATTTCGCGCTGAGGTTATTCGCTTACAATCTCAGTTTTCTCTTCATCTGATGTCTCTACTTAATCAAGTATGTTTTAGGCGCTTACCAGATCGCGTCGTTGATTTATTACTCGATACATATGAGCGTAAAAATCAGATTCTTATTTCGCTTACGCACCAAGAATTGGCGGATGAATTGGGTTCTAGTCGAGAAGTTATTAGCCGCTTATTGAAAGATATTGAGTCATGTGGGGCGATTAAACTACACCGCGGGGCTATTGAAGTGATTAAACCTGAGGAGCTAAAAGACTATTCTCTTGCTGGGTAATGGTTTAGCTGGAAGTAAGGTTTTACATTTTTATCTTATTTTAAATAAAAAAAGGGCGCCATGTAGGCGCCCTTATTCGAGACTTTAATCTAAGATAACTTAGAACAAGTTGTATTTAACTGTTGCAGTTACAGTACGTGGGTCACCGTAGAATCCAGTTTGGAATGAGAAGTTATAACCAGCTACACGATATTCTTTGTCGCCCAAGTTGCGACCGTGAATACCTGCTTGCCAAGTGTCATCATCCGAAGTCCATACAGCACTCAAGTTAAACAGTGCATATCCTGGCTGGTCTAGAACAGAAGCGATTTCGAATTGCTGAACATGGCTAGCGTAAGTAGCATTACCGTTAATGCTCAATTCACCTGGACCTACATCAACAGAGTAGATTAAAGAGAATGCACCCGTTGTTTCTGGTGTATTTTGGAAAGCGCGGTCATCAGAAATATCAACGCCGTCAACGACGTATTCATCGTACTCTGCACTCAAAATACCTAAGGCCAACGTAGATCTTAAGTTGTCAGTAAGGTCCGCAGTTACGTCTATTTCAACACCTTGGATTGTACCTTCACCGGCGTTAGTTACTACGCCATCGAAGGTATCTGGGTTTCCATCACCATCGGTATCGATAAGTACAGAACCAGGGATCTGTACATCAGTATAGTCACTGTGGAATGCTGCCAAGTTTGTAGCGATGGCACCATCTAAGAATGTTGACTTAAGACCAACTTCGAATGCATCAACTGTTTCTGGCTTGAATCCTTCACGTGCAGTTGGGTTCGAGTAGTTACCACGAGGGTCAAAACCGCCACCCTTATAGCCTTGGCTGTATGATGCGTATACGTGATGTTCATCAACAGGCTGCCAGCTAAAGCTAAGCTTTGGAGTAACCTTATCGTCTGTACGAGAACTGCTGAAGTTCGGAGCAACTTCATTGCCGTTTTCATCCAGTGTTACTGGCGTCGCTAGTATTCCGTTTCCGCCGAATGATGGCGAAGCTGGAATTCCATTTGTTCCATATAGGTAAGTACCTTTCAAGCTAGTGAAGTCTTTTTCGTCTGAGGTATAACGAAGACCGAAGCCTAATTCGATAGTATCAGTAACGTCAAAGCTCAAATCAAAGAAAGCCGCAATACTAGTCGTATCTACTTCACCGAACGTGTATGGCGCTGCTGCAACACCAGAAATAAGTAGGTCAAACTCGTTCATTGCGTAGGAATCTAAGTAATAGATACCAGCTAGACCCGCTAATCGGTCAAAGTTGAAATTGATCTGTAATTCTTGGCTGAATTGATCGTTTTCGTAAATCAATGGAGCATCAAAAGTCCCTGTGCCTCCTGGTTGAGAGTCGAAGTCGATCATGTTGTTTGTTTCGTCTTCACGATATGCCGAAATAGACTTGAACGTTAATTCGTCGCTGATTTCATATTCAACTGTTGCAGCGATACCAAAGCCTTCAAACCAGTTTTCACTTAGGTTTACGCCATTGTCTTCAAATAGATAATCCGCGCCAGCGTTTGTGTCGTAAACGTCATCGAGTGGTGTGTCGCCATCAAATGTCGCTAGGCTGTAGCCGTGTCGAGGGTTAGAAGTATCGCGAAGTGCATCAGCTGCGACACGAATAAATAGCTCGTCTGAAGGCGTAGCTTCTAGGCTTAAGCGTGCAGCAACGATATCTTTATCGTAGTTGTCTTGACCTGTAGTAACGTTTTCACCGTAGCCGTCGCGGTGGAAAGATGCAACTGAGCCACCGATTTTCACTGTGTCACCAAGTGGAGTACTTCCAGAAACAACGATATCTGCTTGGCCATATGTACCAAGAGAGCCTTTAACACTTGCAGTAGCTTCGTCTGAAATTCGTTTTGTTACGTACTTAACGGCACCACCGATGGTGTTACGTCCGTACAAAGTACCTTGTGGACCACGAAGTATTTCAACGCGCTCTACTTCATATACGTCTAAAACGGCACCTTGAGGACGGTTCAAGTATATGTCGTCGATGTAAATACCAACGCCAGCCTCAAATCCTACAAGAGGATCTTGTTGACCAATACCACGAATAAACGCAGTCAACGTGTTGTTAGTTGCACGTGAAGTTTTTAATGTTGTGTTGGGAGCGGAGGCGCCCAGGGCAACAAGGTCTGGAATACCTTGCTTCTCCATTTGATCTCCAGAAAATGAAGATAGAGAAAGTGGAACTTCTTGCAATGACTCATCACGGCGACGAGCAGATACAACTAGCACTTCTTCTTCTTCGCGAGCTTCGTCTTGCGCAACTGCGATTTGAGGAAGGGCTATAGTACCGCTCATAAAAGCGATCGCTGCAGCGAGAGGATTTAACGATAGTTTAGTTTTTTTCATGATGCACACCTGTGTGGTTATCCTCGTTGATATATTATTTTTGTTAATCGTGTGTTTATCGGAAGCATTCTAATGCTATTTGAACTGATCCAGCAACCCTAAATATAGGGTCTATTTTTATTATTTTGCATTCGGCCTTCCGGCTTTTTAAATGCTTAAATAATGGTTTAGACTAATAAATGAACAATTACCTGAAAATTGATCAAAATAATAAAATAAACTTCACTCATCTAGGTAGCGGAACTACACTCATGGGTCGTTAACACTGTCTATAATTCGACAAAACAAATAGATTTTTAATTAAGGCCAAATATGATCAGTATGCTGGGGTTAATCGGGGCGTTGGTTTTACTCGTAATTCTGACGATTCGAGGGATGAATTTGATGATTGCGGCGCCATTGTGTGCAATTTTAGTCGCTATTACGGGGGGGATACCGGTTGTTCCTGAGGTAACGGATAAGATCAGTTTGATAACAACTTATATGGATGGTTTTGCCACTTTCTTAGAAAGTTGGTTTTTTATGTTCCTGCTAGGGTCGTTATTTGGCAAATTTATGGAAGAGTCGGGTGCTGCCGATAAAATAGCCTTAACGGTTGTTGAATATCTGGGCATGCGTAACGCAGTAGCCGCGATTATTATCGCTTGTGCGGTTATGACATACGGCGGTGTTAGCCTATTTGTGGTGGCTTTTTCTGTTTATCCTATGGCCTTGAGTTTATTTAAGCAGGCGGGTTTGCCTCGCCGCTTTATCCCTGCCGCGATGGGGTTTGGGTCTGTGACTTTTACTATGACGTCTGCGGGGTCTCCTGAAATTCAAAACTGGATTCCAGTGGAGCATTTAGGGACTACTCCCTACGCGGGCTGGGAAGTGAGTATTTTTGTGGCCATATTTATGGCGACTTTCGGTTTCTGGTGGTTGAGTTTCATGGTGAAGCGGGCTGTGGCCAGGGGCGAAACCTTTATGGAGAGGTCTGACGACCCTATTATTAAGGATCCAACAAGCCTCCCACCATTTTTAGCCTCGATTATTCCTATTTTGACTGTCCTTGTGATCACTTTTGCTTTCCATAAAGAGTATGGGAAGTTTTCTTTGGTTATGTCCTTGGCTTCAGGCTGCTTGGCGGCTTGGATTGTTGCGCACCGCAGTATGGAAGGTTTGGATAAGGTTGTTGCTCATGGTACTACCGGTGCGGTTATTGCCATCGCTAACACCTCGGCAGTCGTAGGGTTTGGTTTTGTGGCTGAAGCTTCACCAGCATTTGACCTTGCCGTAAACGCGATTACGAATATCCCTGGAAATGAGCTCATTGGTGCTGCCGTTGCGGTAAGTGCGATTGCAGCAATGACCGGCTCTGCGTCTGGCGGGCAAAGTATCGCTTTACCCGTGCTTGCACCCCACTATATAGATGCTGGCGTGGACCCAGAAGCTTTACACCGAGTGGTGGCAATTTCTTCGGGAGCATTAGATAGTTTGCCCCACAACGGATATGTGGTGACGACAATAAGAGCAATTTGTAACGAGACGCATAGAGATGCATATGGGCCAATGGCTGCATTGACATTGGTGATTCCTTTGTTAGGAACGATTGTTGCAATTGCTTGCTTTATCGTCTTCTAGGTTTTTTCAGGAGGTTACTTCGTAGCCTCCGTACCTCCTGCTTTTGTTCTGTCTCACCTCCTCTTGTTGTTGAAGCCATTCTTCTTCCTTATTTTCTTCTCGGAAATTTGAATGAATGGCGCTTTGAGCTTATTCTGTACAAGTATTCACAGAGCGTTTCTCACTCTTGCCAATCCCGAATTCTGCATTCGGGACGGTGATATGCGTAAAAACAAGAAGAATAATTGATTTATGGTGAATGAAAGAGGGCTGGGGTTAAGCGCGGAGTTCACAGCGGTATGATCAGTGAAGGCTACATACTTCTGTGGTCGCTTGGATATTTGTGTGTATTGTTTTTTATTGCATCCTGGGGTGATCGTCTTAAAGAGCAGTCTATAAGACGATACAAGCCGATTATTATCGGCTTGGGGGTCACGATTTATTGTAGCGCGTGGAGCTTTTACGGAATCACCGCGCAAGCAGTCAACAATGGTTGGTATTTCCCCCCGACGTTCCTTGGTGCGATCGTTTTATTCTTTTTCTTTACGCCCTTTCTAAAAAAGCTCGTTGCGGAGAGCAAGCGTACCAATATTACATCGATTGCCGATTACTTGGCTGTCAGCTATGGCCGGTCACGGGCGTTAGCGGTCCTCGTTACCCTGGTATCCATAGCATTACTTATTCCTTATATTGCTTTGCAGATCAAAGCTATCACACAAAACTACAACCTCTTGGCGACGGCTGACCTTCAATTCGATCAGGTCAGTAGCCAGATAGCCCATATCGATACTGCCCTTGTGATCGCCATATCATTAGGATTCTTCTCTATAGTGTTTGGGACGCGGTATCAGGATTCACGAGAGCAGCACAGTGGCCTGATGATCGCGATAGCCTTTGAGGCGCTAGTTAAGCTTGCCGCGTTTATTTTCTTGGCGGTATTTGTTTCGACGATCATGTTTGATGGGGTAGAAGAGATTTTCTTAAGGGTTGCGCAGAGCGATGCCTTGGCGTTGGAGATTCAGGCTAGAAAGAACGATAACAATGGGTACCTTACCGCTGTTGTGCTCGGTTTGGTGGCGGTAATGTGCTTGCCCCGACAATTTCATGTCCTGGTTGTTGAAAGTGAAAATTCGGATGGGTTGGATACGGTTAGGTGGTTTTTTCCAACCTATCTCATCATCTTTGGTCTTTGTACCTTACCTATCGGCTATGCTGGGCTGTTGATTTTTGATGACCTGGGGATTACCTCGGACCAATATGTTCTCGGATTGCCGATTGTGGCAGGGCGTACGGGTTTAGCGCTGTTTACATACATAGGCGGGCTTTCTGCAGGTAGCAGCATGGTGATCTTGGCGTGTGTGGCGATGTCTACCATGGCGTGTAACGAGCTTGTGATGCCTTATCTATTACGATCGCGCTGGATAGACCTGAGGAAAAAAGAGGACGTTAGGAAGATTATTCGGAATGTTCGACGTGGCATCATCGTGATACTGATGCTGTTGTCATACGGGTACTACCATCTCTTATCCAACCATACGAACCTCGGTGCGATAGGACTTCTATCGTTTGCTCTGGTTGCCCAGTTTGCGCCGAGCCTGTTTTTTAGTTTGACGCTCAATGCAAATCGCCGAGCAAGCTTATCAACTGCTGCCATTGTTGGGCTGTGCGCAGGCTTTGTGGTCTGGTGCTATACCTTATTGCTTCCAGAAATGGTGGATGCGGGTTTTGTGCATTCTTCCATGTTGATTCGCGGCCCTTTTGATATTTCGTGGCTGCGGCCTACCGCTTTGCTCGGGATCGATTCATTGGGACGCCTGACAAACGGTGTTGCATGGAGTTTGGCGGCTAATTTCTTATGTTTTGTTCTCTGCTCAAAGGGCCCGGCTAAGCTTTTTAGCGATACAACGCTAACCGAAAGTCGTGTTGTGACACTATCTGAATTGAGAATCCTGCTGACGCGCTTTCTAGGTGCGGATCAGACTGAGTTAGCGCTCAAGGCCTATCCAAAGCTCACTGCAGCTCAGGGTTCGGCGAACAGCGACGATATTCGGCTAGTTGAAAATATCTTGTCAGGGGTTGTGGGCTCGGTGTCTGCACGGCATGTGATCGAAAATTCATTTACGGGAGAGCAAGAAAGCGAGGCGTTGCTGGATAAAACCACGCAGATATTCCAGTTTGGACGAGAACTGCTTCAGGAAAGTATCGATAATATTCGTCAGGGGATCAGTGTGGTGGATTCCCAGCTTAATTTGGTGGCCTGGAATCGTAGCTACCTAGAGTTTTTCGAGTACCCTGCGGGGATGGTGCACGTGGGGCGCTCTGTGGCTGACTTGATTCGATACAATGCATCGAAAAATGGGCTGCAAGGCAAGGCGCTGGGGCAATATGTGAACAAGCGCTTAAAGCTTATGTCTGCGGGTAGCTCCTCTGTTCATACTTATATTCATTACACGGGGAGGGTGCTTGAAGTTCAAGGGGCTGCGATGGCCGAAGGCGGGTTTGTCTCCACATATACGGATATTACAAACTACCAGGAAACTGTAAGCGCATTAGAGGAAACGCGAGCAACATTAGAGTCGCGAGTGAAAGAGCGTACAGAAGAGCTGCAGATGGCCAACCGTCAGTTAAAAGAAGCGAACCATAAGAAGACCCATTTTTTGGCTGCAGCCGGACATGATTTGATCCAACCTTTAAATGCCGCAAAGTTATTTGCGACAGCGTTAACCCATAAATCCAATGACCCAGAGACAACTCAGCTTATTAGTAATTTGGATCACTCCCTTCATTCTGCCGATGCGATTATCAGTGAGTTGTTAGCGATCGCGAAACTTGATTCCGGCGAGATGCGGGTTAACGCAAAAACATTTTGCATCGGTGAGCTTCTTTTATCGCTACGTAAAGATTTCTCGATTATTGCTCAGAAGAAAGAGTTGGAGTTACGTTGTTGTTATAGCTCCCTCGCAGTGACATCGGATGAGAATTTATTGAAGCGCATTCTTCAAAACTTGCTATCCAACGCTATTCGATATACGCCGAAAGGCAAGGTATTAGTGGGCTGCCGCCGGACCAAAACCCATATCTATGTGGAAGTATGGGATCAGGGTAAGGGGATTCCCGACGTAGAAAAAGAAGATATTTTTAAAGAGTTTCACCGGCTCGATAAGAATATGCAGGACGGTGGTTTAGGGCTTGGTTTAGCGACAGTACAGCGCTTGTGTCAGCTCTTGGAAATTAAAATTAAAGTGGAATCCTGTGTCGGTGAAGGTAGCGTCTTTCGGTTGATCGTGCCCAGAGCTGAAAAACGTTACATTTCCGGTTTTGATGATGGCGAAGCGCACGCACCACGAGAGTCGGTTCTTGCGGGCATGAAGATGCTATGCATTGATAATGAAAGTACGATTCTAGACGGGATGAAGGCAGTATTGGAAACATGGGGCTGTGTTTTCCATGGCATTACGGAGTGGACTGAGGATCTTCCGTGGGAGCCAGATGCTTTGCTTGTGGATTATCACTTAAATGATGGCGTTACTGGGATTGACGTGGCGGAGCAATTTAAAGAAAAATTCGGCGGAGATAAACCCATAGTGGTGATCTCTGCGGATCAAAATAATGATGTGCGGGCTCAGGCGAAATCTAAAGCGTATTTCTTTTTGCGGAAGCCGCTCAAAGCGGCGGCACTATGGTCTGTGTTAGCCAGAATCAACGCAATGAAAAGCTTAGAGGGGACCGTTGTAGGGAAGAAATAGCGCGTTACGCTATTTCTAATCTTCTACAGGTGTTTCAAAACGTTGAGAAAGCAGAATGACTTCGGTACGTTTTCGTAGCCCTAGTTTACGTAAAATGGCAGTAACGTGAGATTTGACCGTTGTTTCTGTAATGTCTAGCTCAAAGGCAATCTGCTTGTTGAGCATGCCTTGGCTTAGCATTGAAAAGACGCGGAACTGGTGAGGCGTAAGCGAAGCGACTCTGCGCGCAATTTCTTGAAGCTCATCATCTTCTTCAGAATTACTTTTATCGAACCAAGGCTGACCTTGTAATAGGCCGCCAATCACAGTTTCTAATTGGCTGGCATCCAATGACTTCGATAAGAAACCAATGGCACCCAGCAGTTCAGCGTGGCTCACAACCTTAGGGTTATCGTCGCCAGAAATCATCGCAATCGGTATTTCTGGGAAGCAGCCTCTCAGGTTGACCAGTCCAGCAAAGCCGTTTGTACCAGGCATATGCAAATCGAGCAGAACCAAGTCCGGATCAACATCCGACTCCAAGCAACTGTGCACCTCTTCTAGTGAGTTACACGAGATGCATTCTATATCTTGTTGCAGTTGGCTAAAGTTGCCAATTGTTTGGATAAGCGCACTGCGAAAGAGCGGGTGATCGTCAGCGATGATAATGCGTACTGTCATAGGGGCCTCAAATTATTATGGGTTTCTAATGGCCATGGATACATCAGAATGCGTAGGTTACAGCACAAAAATTTGTGTGACAAACAATCAGTTAAATCACTAATTATTTGTTGGAATTTGTATTTTTGGCTGGCCACATATTGAGCATGACGCCCTCTAACGCGGAGGCGGCGATGGAGAGTGGGTAGCGACGACGAGTGATAATTCCGACCTGGCGCATCACGGATGGATTCTCAATAGGCAAGCACACGGCGCCCATTTCTTGCATCTGTGATTCGCATAACGCTGGAACGGCACTTACGCCGAGCCCACTCGCGACCATTCGGCCAATAGTGGCGAGTTGATTCGTTTCGTAAGTGACGGACAGGCTCATCGCATGCTTATTCAGTGTTTGCTCCAGAAGTGCACGAATACTTGCTGGTTTTTGCAGCGCGATAAAGTCTTTTTGTAGCAGCGTTTTCCAATTCATGGTGTTAGGCAGGGGGTCGGCAGTATCCTTCGGAAGAACGGCTATGAATTTATCTTGAAATAGTGGGGTAAAGTTGAGGTCTTCACTCTCTCCAGGGTCAAACGAGATCCCAATTTCCATCCTCCCTGATCGTACTAATGACACCACTTCTTCAGCAATAACATCTTGGACACTAATATTGACGCCCGGGTGTAGTTTGCGATATTCGACAAATACTTGAGGCAACAAATTACAGGCAAAAGAGGGCATGGCGGCAATACTGATTTTCCCTCGTCTGAGAGAAAACAGATTATGAATATCTTCGAATGCTGAATCCCAGTCATGTAACAGCCGTTCAGCAATAGGCAAAAATTCGACGCCCTCAGGAGTGAGTGACAGCGTACGTGTTGTGCGAGTCAGTAGCGGGCCACCCACCTCAGACTCCAGGTTTTTTATCGCAATACTCAGTGCAGGCTGGGACAAATTGATGACGCCGCAGGCCTCAGCGAAACTCTGGGTTTTTGCGACGGCGACGAAGGCCCTGACTTGCTTAATGGTGCTCACATTTTCATGCCTCAAGGGAAGAATCCGAGAATGATTGATTTAAAAAACAAATTAATTGTTTGATTAAATCAATTTGATAAATATAAATGATTGATGCAATCTTGACA
This sequence comes from Agarilytica sp., assembly GCA_045430345.1. Classification (GTDB taxonomy): domain Bacteria; phylum Pseudomonadota; class Gammaproteobacteria; order Pseudomonadales; family Cellvibrionaceae; genus Agarilytica. The sequence goes on from JAILXT010000004.1 coordinate 289,743, forward strand.
AGTTAGCCATTTAGCGCGGCATACGCCGGGGAATGTGGCCAGAATTTCAATAATCACTTCAAAACTCAATAAAAATAGGAGGAGCGACCTATGTCGGGTTTCGACAAAGTCGTAGATAACTATGCCGATGCAATGGCTGGCCTCGAAGATGGCATGACCATCATCGCAGGTGGCTTTGGTTTGTGCGGTATACCAGAGAATCTCATTAAAGAAATCAAAAAGAAGGGCACAACCGACCTTACCGTTGTATCTAACAACGCTGGGGTAGATGGTTTCGGTCTTGGCATTTTGCTGGAAGACAGACAAATCAAAAAAATGGTGGCCTCTTACGTCGGCGAAAACAAGCTTTTTGAAGAGCAACTTCTGTCTGGCGAACTTGAGGTAGAGCTTACCCCGCAAGGCACGTTGGCAGAGAAAATGCGAGCAGCAGGTGCCGGTATCCCTTCTTTCTTTACCGCCACTGGTTACGGCACACCGATTGGTGATGGTAAAGAGACCCGTGAATATAACGGTCGACAATATATTCTGGAAGAATCCATCAAAGGTGACTTCGCGATCGTCAAAGGTTGGAAAGCTGACCGCTACGGTAACGTTGTATATCGCCATACGGCTCAGAACTTTAACCCCATGGCGGCGACTGCCGGCAAGATTACCGTGGTTGAAGTTGAAGAAATTGTAGAGCCTGGGGAGCTAGATCCCACGCAAATCCATACGCCGGGTATCTATGTTGATCGTTTGATCAAAGGCACTTTCGAAAAACGAATTGAACAACGCACTGTGCGTGAAGCCTAGGGGAGGAACTCAATATGTCATTATCCCGCGAACAATTGGCCATGCGTGTTGCACGTGAACTTCAAGATGGCTACTACGTAAATCTTGGGATCGGAATCCCCACGCTTGTCGCAAACTATGTTCCAGAAGGCATGAACGTTATGCTTCAATCTGAAAACGGTTTGTTAGGTATGGGCCCGTTTCCAACAGACGAAAATGTCGATGCCGATCTCATTAATGCCGGCAAGCAAACCGTTACTACCACAACTGGGGCGAGTATCTTCTCGTCAGCTGAGTCATTTGCCATGATTCGTGGCGGTCACGTTGATTTAACCGTGCTTGGCGCTTTCGAAGTGGACGTTCAAGGCAATATTGCTTCTTGGATGATTCCTGGAAAATTGATTAAAGGCATGGGCGGCGCAATGGATCTTGTGGCTGGTGCAGACAACATTGTTGTGACCATGACCCATGCAGACAAGCACGGAAATTCCAAGCTGTTACAAGGGTGTACTTTGCCACTTACGGGCGCAGGCTGCATCAAGAAAGTTGTCACTGACTTGGCCTACGTTGAAATCGCTGAGGGCAAATTCTGGTTAAGAGAGCGCGCTCCAGGCGTCTCGGTCGATGAGATCGTTAAAAAGACCGGCGGTGAATTAGTGGTGCCTGGTCATGTTCCTGAAATGGAATTCTGATTGATTCCCGTGTGACGTACCCCAAAAAAGGAAGTCTCATTTGGCTTCCTTTTTTGTTAGGCGCATATCTCCACCCTTACATCATCGCATCAGTGTAGAATACGGAATTCAACAAGCGATGAATTTATTGTTTTTTGGTCGAGAACGTTCAAATTACTTTTGATTTGGATCTAGTGGGTGTCAGGGAGGCAAGCACTGGGTATAAACTCGTCTAAGATAACAAAGTATTCACCCACCTCCGGGTGTCATCTTATTAACAAATATAAAGAGGCTAAAATGAGCAAGACTGTATTTGTGACCGGTGCCGCAAGTGGTATAGGTCAATCCATCGCTGAAAGATTCGCTAAAGAAGGTCATACCGTTATCGTCAGTGACCTCAATATCGCTGGGGCCAAAGAGGTTTGCGATCACTTAACTTCTGAAGGTTACACGGCAGAGCCTTACCAGTTGGACGTTAGCAGCGCAGAAGCAATTGAGCGTGTTGGTAAGGATTACCCTAACATCGACATTCTTGTGAATAATGCGGGTATCCAGCATGTCGCTAAAATTGAAGAGTTTCCGGCTGACCGTTGGGCTTTATTAACCAACATCTTACTTGTTGGTCCCGCGATGTTAACCCGAGCTGTTATGCCGGGGATGAAAGAGCGAAACTATGGCCGCATCATCAATATTGGCTCTATTCATGGTTTAATTGCGTCGCCATATAAAAGTGCTTATGTTGCTGCCAAGCATGGTTTAATCGGCTTCTCGAAAGTGATTGCTTTAGAAACCGGTGAGCACGACATCACGATTAATACAATTTGCCCTTCCTACGTTAAGACACCGTTGGTGGAGAAGCAGATAGCAGCCACTGCCGAAGAACACGGTATTTCTGAAGAAGAAGTTGTGAACAATATTATGTTGGCGCCAATGCCTAAGAAAGCCTTTATCTCGCTTGAAGAGCTGGCTGAAACGGCTCTTTTCCTTATGTCGCCGGCGGCGCGTAACATAACAGCGCAAACAATGGTCCTGGATGGCGGCTGGGTTGCGCGCTAGACTATACTGATCGATTAATCGTCAGTAAGGTCGCCCTATGAAATTTAATATTGAATTGGATATTACGCCTGAAGAAGTGAAAGAGCTTTTCGAAGGCAACATGGATGTTTTACAACGCTCTCTTGTAGAGCTTTTTATGCGTCAGATGTCACATGCGAAGCCGCCCAGTGCTGATATGATGACCTTCTGGCAATCCATGGCTGAAAAGAGTACTTCGATGTTTGAACAGTACCAAAATGCAATGAGTAGCGTTGTCCCTCCCAAAAAATAGCTTTCCTACCCCCGTTTCCCTCATTAAGCGTTAGTGGTTTTACATGAACTCAGAAGAAAAGCACAAAATATTAGATTACGTAGACAAATACAGCGGTGTTTTTAACGATATGATCTCCCAGGTCACCAAGCGGATGATGAATCATCAGTCGGGCGGGGATCAAACGAAAGCACTCAACATGCCCGACCTGAGTATCCAAGAGCTGGCAACCTCTGTGAAAGTGGACCCCCAAAAGTTTGTCACACAGCAAATCGCGTTTCTTGAAAAACAAAAAATGTTGTGGCAGAACGCTTCTAAAGTCTTTATGGGTGAGGATTTTGAGCCTGTTATTAAAGAGAGCAGAGGGGATAAGCGTTTTTCTGATGAGGACTGGGCGGGAAACCCCGCGTTTAACTACATCAAGCAAGCGTACCTGCTAAACGCGGAATATATGAACCAGCTTGTCGGCGCAATGGAGTTTGAAGACAAGGGGGTGGAGGAACAGGTTCGATTTTATACCCGCCAGTTTATTAATTCTGTCTCGCCCAGTAATTACGTGCTGACCAACCCGGAAGTTTGCCGGGAGATATTGAGCACCCAAGGTGAAAACCTTGCGAAGGGTGTTGATAACTTCATGCGTGATTTAGATAAAAGTCCGAGCGAAGCATTCAGAATCAACCAAGTAAACTGTGATGCGTTTGAACTGGGTAAGGATTTAGCGCATACCCCTGGTAAAGTTATCTTTCAGAATGAATTGATTCAGTTGATTCAATACACCCCAACAACGGAACAAGTACATAAGACGCCGTTATTGATCATTCCTCCGTTTATCAACAAATTCTACATAATGGATCTCGATAAGAAGAAGTCCATGGTGGCATGGTTGGTGGATCAGGGCTACTCGGTGTTTATGGTCTCATGGATCAATCCAGACGAATCTTTTAAGGACTTTCCTTTTGACGATTACATCAATAAGGGCACCATCACTGCCTTGGATGTTGTGGAAGAAATTACCGGCCAGAAAAAAATAAACGCTGTCGGGTACTGTGTGGGTGGTACTGTGCTTGGGATTACTCAGGCCTATTTGGCGACTCAAAACGATACGCGGCTTAACTCACTGACCTTTTTTACGACATTATTCGACTTTTCTGAGCCGGGCGAGGTGGGAACCTACCTGACGAAGCAGATGATTCCCATGGTAGAGCAGTCGGTCAATAGCAATGGGTATTTGGATGGTCGGATCCTTGGTTTAGGCTTTAGCCTCCTGCGTGAAAACAACTTGTTCTGGTCGTTCTTTATTGAAAACTACTTAAAAGGCAAAGACCCGATGCCTTTTGATATCTTGTACTGGAACAGTGATTCGACCAACCTCCCAGCACAAGCCTTCTTGTTCTACCTCAACAATATGTACATGGAGAACCGTTTGATAGAGAAGGGTGGGGTTACGATTAACGACACGCCTATTGATCTAAAAGACATTACGATACCCAGTTACTCTTTGGCTGCTCAGGCTGACCATATCGTGCTTTGGCAGGCGGCGTATCAAAGTTCCAAATCTTTGGGGGGCGATGTACGCTTTGTGCTTACCGAGTCAGGCCATGTTGCTGGGGTTATTAACCCAGCTAGCCGCGGTAAGTATGGCCATTGGACCAACGATGAAAACACTGAAAATGCGGCAGAATGGCTAACAAGTGCCGACCAGCACGAGGGCTCGTGGTGGAATGATTGGCAAATATGGTTATCCGAAAAGTCCGGAAGTAAGGTTAAGGCCAAGAAAGTGGGGGCCAAAAAGAAGTACCCAGCTCTTGATGATGCTCCTGGCAGCTACGTGAAGCAGCGTTTGGATGACGTTTAGATCGGTTTGATCAACGAAATTTCGGCGATATTCGGGGTTTAACGAAAAAAACGCGCATATTTTTCTCAAATCTTAATGAAGTGGTTATACTCCTCGGAGTAAAAATCAAACCATTCGGGTGCAGATGTACCGATGGATGGGGTCCCTTAGTTAAGAAAAATGAGAAAAATACGTGATAACGATTAAAAAATACCCCAATCGCCGGCTTTATGACACCTCAAAGAGTCAGTACATAAACCTTGAAACTATCCGTGATCTCGTCATGCTCAATGCCGAGTTCAAGGTCATCGACTCCAAAACGGAAGATGATCTGACTAAAAGCATTCTCCTTCAAATCATTAGCGAGCAAGAAAACAACGACTCTCAATCTCTTCTGACACAATCCGTGTTGAAGCAGCTTATTCGCTTCTATGGCAGCGACATGCAGGGCTTCTTACGTCAGTATATCGAGCAAAGTTTGTCCACCTTCCTGGACCGGCATGAAGCGGTACAGGGTGTGATGCAAGATATGATGGACGCATCGCCAATGAACGTGTTCAACCAAATGATGGAAAAGAACATGTCCGTTTGGAACTCCTTTTCGGGATCTAAAGACGAAGAAAAGAAAGCAGACGACAATAAGCCAGAACCGGAATAAAACGTTTCTCAGTTATAACAAATAAATATTGTATCGGTTTGTGCGTTGCAGCAAAAACTCTTGACGGCACCCCCTCAGCTACGTAAACTACGCTTGAATTTTGCAATGCAGCAACCAAAACTACTGAGGACAATACAATGTTTGATAAAATTCTTGAGCAATCACAAAACGCATTTAAACCAGCTAACGAATTAGTAGCGCTTACTACTAAAGCATTTGAAGAAGCTGCTGAAAAGCAAAAGTCTTTTTTAACTGACCTTGCTAACGACAACGTAGCATTCGTTAAAGAGCTAAGCGCACAGAAAGACTTTTCTGGTGTTTACCAAACTCAAAAGACTTACCTTCAGTCTGTTCAAGACAAGTTGGTAGCCGCTTCTACTGAAGCTTACGAGACTATCAGCAGCAACCAAGAGAAAGCTGGTGAGCTTTTCAAGGCTGCTACTGCAGTTTAATCGCGCATTACGCACGATAAGATTGTAAATAGTAGGTAGGCTAAGCGCTTGCTTGCATACAAAAAGCCTCGATTTTGTCGGGGCTTTTTGTTTTCTGGCTCACATATTCTGCAATCGCACAAGAAAGCAATAAAATTGTTGCGACGCAGTACACAGGATTGACCTTCTGTTTCGAGTAGCATAGACTGGCAACTGAATACTGCGCTGCAGCAGTGATTGTCTTCGGGAGTCCTAGGAAGGAAAGATTACCTTCCAAAACATATTCCCTATCATTGCTCGTCGTTGGCTAAACCGAGCGCAAGTTGAGATAAATGCAGGTCTATCACTTTTGTGAAATTGCATGACGAAGCTGCAATCTAGGCGCACGTAATTTATCGTTCCGATAGCTCGGAACAAAACTTATACAGCACTTTTTGATATTTAAAGGTAAGAGGAGCGAACACTATGTACGATAAAGTATTTGAACAAGCGGGTTCATTTTTTAAGCCGATGACTGACCTCATCGAGTTGAACACACAAACTCTTGAAACGTTGACAACAAAGCAGACAGGTTTTGTTCAAGACGTTGTATCAGACAGCATCGAATACGCAAAAGGCGTAAGCAAGCCAAACTTAGATGTTGATTCTTTCGTTGAAGCGCAAACCGCATACTGGGAAGGTCTGCGAGACAAGCTAACCTCTAACGCACAAGACAGCTACGACTTGCTAAGTGATGCGCAAGGTAAAGTTGGAGAGCTTCTTCAAGGTGCGTGGGATACAAATACAGCTGTAGCGGCACCCGCTCCAGTAGCTGCTAAGCCTGCAGCTAAAAAGAAGCCAGCCGCAAAAAAGGCTGCACCAAAAGCTAAAGCAGAGACTGTAGCTACAGAAGACTAATTTTTTTCGTTTCTCTTGAAAAAAGCCCGCTAATTAGCGGGCTTTTTTTTGCCTTGGGCTTTGTCATCTTCATTGAGCCTGACAAAGCCCGGCTGGTGGATATGCCTGTGGGTGGCTAGTACATATGTTGACCGCCATTGATGGACAGTGTGGAGCCTGTAATAAAGCCAGCGTTGTCGGCGACTAAAAACTCAACACCGCGCGCTATTTCATCCGCATCCCCCAATCTTCCGACAGGGATTTTGGCCACAATTTTTTCCAATACTTTTTCAGGTACTGCACGCACCATATCGGTAGCGATATAGCCGGGTGCGATGGCGTTAACCGTCACGCCTTTGCCGGCACCTTCTTGCGCAAGCGCTTTGGTGAAGCCGTGAATACCTGATTTCGCAGCAGCGTAGTTGACCTGCCCGTATTGTCCGGCTTGTCCGTTCACTGAGCCGATATTCACGATGCGCCCGAATCCACGTTCGCGCATACCATCGATGACGTTGCGGCATAAATTGAAACATGAGCCCAAGTTTGTATCGAGCACAGACTGCCAGTCCTGAGGGCTCATTTTATGGATGGTGCCATCCCGCGTAATACCTGCGTTATTGACAAGTACTTCGATTGGGCCAAGTTCTTCTGCAATCCGTGCAGTTGCTTTAGCGCATGCGTCAAAGTCCGAAACGTCGAATTTGTATACTTCAATACCGTATTTATCTTTAAATGCTTGAGCGGCTTCATCATTGCCCGCGTAGTTTGCGGCAACGGTATATCCGTCTTCTTTTAGGCGTATTGCAATGGCTTCCCCGATGCCACGGGTACCACCTGTGACTAGAGCGACTCTACCCATGAGGTTCTCCTAATAAGAGTGATGTGATCAATATAAATATAGTGGTAATTTTCAAAGCCTGTCATGAAAAACCACGACAGGGCGTTGATAAGATAGTGTGCTTTGCGCCAACAAAAGATGATCGGCTTGTCCTCAAGCTGATCTGATAAGCTTAACCTTACCCGTCGTAAGTATGTTGCAGAGCTATGTCCCCAGAGGCTCAAATTTTACAGGAATTACTATCGATATTGTCGATTTAGGAAAAAAATTGGCGCTTATAATTTCGTTTTGTTCGGAGTATTCGTCATCTAAAGTCGCGCTTGCGTTTTGCCAATTGTATTTATTCGCTAAAGCCCCAATATTGGCCAGTAAACTTACGAATTGAGCTGTGATATATGAACCCGAATATCGTTGATATTACCCTCGAGAATGCCCAAACCTTACTTGTTGAGGAGTCGTTTAAGCGGCCGGTACTTATTGATTTTTGGGCGAGTTGGTGTGAGCCCTGCAAGAACTTGATCCCCATTCTGGAAAAGCTGGCCGGCGAGTACGACGGGCGATTCCTTCTGGCTAAAGTGGATTCGGATGAGTTTCAGCAGATCGCCTCTCAGTTTGGTGTTCGCAGTTTACCTACGGTCATATTGATGAAAGATGGTCAGCCGGTCGATGGGTTTAGCGGGCTTAAATCGGAGTCTGAAGTTCGTGAGGTGCTGGATAAGGTGTTACCTAAACCTTGGGATATACAACATTCAGCGGCAAAGGCACATATCGAGTTAGAAGAGTGGAGCGCAGCGCTTGAGTTACTCCGGGAAGCGTATGAGGCATCGCACTCACAAGCAGATATTGCCCTCAGCTATACCACCGTTTTAACACAGTTGAAGCGTTATCAAGAAGCCAGCGAAGTGTTGTCGAAAATCAAGCTGGCCGACCAAGATAATGACTATGAGCAAGTGAAAGCGGCGCTTGAGTTGGCGCAAGAGGCTCAAAAAGCCCCAGAGCTGCAAGCGCTGGAGGAACAGTACACCGCGTCACCCACTGACTATGAGATTGCCTTTCAGTTGGCTGTTCAATACAGTCAGCATGACTACAAGCAGGAAGCGCTCGTGCTCCTATATCAGATCATTCAAAAGGATTTGAATTTTCAATCGGGTGAAGCGAAGAAGGTCTACATGGATATACTTGCAGTCCTTGGTAAGGGTGACCCTGTCGCTGCCGAGTACCAACGAAAACTCTACACCTTACTGTATTAAAAACAACCACCAACATCCCCTAGCAATAACGTCGAACAGTGGCATAATGGCTCGCCTTTTTGCTGGCCATATCGGCGTTAATTTCAATGGCAAACTACAAACCGAGGATCACAATGCAACCTGAACAGAAACCCCAAAACCCGAACTTCTCTTCTGGCCCATGCAGCAAGCGCCCAGGCTACAACGTTGCAGAGCTGCAATTAGATACGCTTGGTCGTTCTCACCGGTCAGCCTTGGGTAAAGATGCTTTAGCGCGCGCGTGTTCAGAAACGGCTGAGATTCTCGGGTTACCCGAAGGTTATCGCGTAGGTGTTGTCCCGGCTTCAGATACTGGGGCTATGGAAATGGCTATGTGGTCCTTGCTGGGTGAACGCGGCGTAGATGTACTGGCGTGGGAATCATTCGGTTCAGGTTGGGTAAGCGATATTACCAAGCAGTTGAAGCTTGAGGATGTTCGCGCATTTGAAGCCGACTACGGGCAGTTACCCGATTTGGGTGCCGTCGACTTTTCTCGCGATGTGGTCTTCACGTGGAATGGTACCACCTCTGGTGTAAAAGTCCCTAACGGCGATTGGATACCTGATAACCGCGAAGGCTTAACTATTTGCGATGCCACTTCCGCCGTATTCGCGATGGACATCCCCTGGGATAAAATCGACGTTGCGACGTATAGCTGGCAAAAAGTACTCGGTGGTGAAGGTGCTCACGGTATGTTGATTTTGAGCCCGCGCGCGGTTGCTCGTCTCGAAAGCTATATCCCTGCGTGGCCAATGCCGAAAATTTTCCGTATGACAAAAGGCGGAAAATTAATTGAAGGTATATTTAAAGGCGCGACGATCAATACGCCTTCTATGTTATGTGTGGCCGATTACCTCGATGCACTCGATTGGGTGAAAAGTATTGGCGGCATTAACGGCTGTATCGAAAAGTCTCAAGCTAATTTGGCCGTACTCGAAAAATTCGTCGAAGAAAATGATTGGATTGAATTCTTAGCGAATTCTCCGGAAACAAACTCGAACACCAGTATCTGTTTGACCCTTAAAGCTGAAGCGGATCAAGTTAAAGCAATGGTGAAGCTACTGGAAAAAGAAGGTGTTGCATACGATATAGGCGCATATCGTGATGCGCCTGCCGGTATTCGTATTTGGGGTGGCGCGACCGTTGAGTCAGCTGATTTAGAAAAGCTTATGCCGTGGATGGCATGGGCGTATGAGCAAGTCACACAAAACTAATTATTAACTTATATCATTGAGTGAAGCGTCACTATGTTTCAGATTCGTACCTATAACAAAATATCCGATAAAGGCTTAAGCCGTTTCGACGAAGATTACAGCGTAAGCGCTGAGAATGAATCGCCCGATGCCGTTTTATTACGCAGCCAAAAATTACACGATGAGGTTTTACCTGAGTCTGTTATGGCTGTTGCGCGTGCAGGCGCAGGAACAAACAACATTCCGGTTGATGAGTACAGCAAAAAAGGCGTCGTGGTATTTAATACACCTGGCGCAAACGCAAATGCGGTAAAAGAGTTAGTCCTTTCAGGTTTATTGTTGAGCTCTCGTGGCATTTTAGAGGGGAAGGCTTTTGTCGATACCCTTGGTGAAATGACCGATGCGGCTGAAATGTCCAAGCTTTTGGAAAAAGAGAAAAAGCGTTTCGCGGGCAGTGAACTTACAGGCAAGACCTTAGGGGTTATCGGTCTTGGAGCCATCGGCTCCATGGTTGCTGATGCAGCTTTGGCACTGGGTATGGATGTGCTTGGGTTTGACCCTGCGTTATCGGTTGATGCTGCATGGCGTTTATCTAGCGAAGTCACACGAAAAGAAAGTGTTGAATCTTTGTTGGCTGATGTTGATTACTTGTCACTGCACGTACCTGCGATTCCTGCAACCAAACATATGATCAATGCTGATACGCTTGCCGTGATGAAGCCTGGTGCCGCAATTATGAATTTCGCGCGTGACGCTATTGTGGATGCTGGTGCAATCGTGAATGCGCTTAACAATGACAAGCTTCGTCAGTATGTGTGTGATTTTCCTGAGCCATGTTTGATCAATCACCCTAAAGTTGTCGCGCTTCCTCATATTGGCGCGAGCACTGCTGAAGCGGAAGAAAACTGTGCGGTGATGGCGGTTAATCAACTGCGCGATTATCTTGAAAATGGGAATATCGTGAATTCGGTGAATTTCCCTCAGACGGCTATGTCTCGTGGGGATACGGCGTGCCGTATTACATTTACGAACGAGAACGTGTCTGGCGTGCTTGGGCATGTACTATCTGTTTTCGCAGAAAACAATGTCAATGTGGTGGATATGGTAAATAAAAGCCGAAACGATGTGGCCTACAATATTCTCGACCTGGCCGAGCGGCCCTCAGACGCGCTTATTGAAAAGCTGAAAGGCGTGGAGCATGTGATCTCGTTGCGGATGCTTTGCCGTTAACCTCTTGGGCTAGCGTTGGATGAAGATTCAACTCTAGCCACTGTTCTTGTGGTGACGATACGCCCAAGGGCGGAGTTGTTAATTAGCGAGTCTCATAACCTTTAATCGTGCAAATCGTTCGCTGAATTCAGACATTTGTAAGATCGATACAATCTTTGCTTGAAAACTTGTTTTAAATTGCGATAATGCGCAGCCTTCGAAGTGTGTTTAACTTCGATGTTTTATGGTGACCCAATTGGTCCCCTCGCGACAATTCGCTGTGAACTCCGCCAGGCCCGGAAGGGAGCAACGGTAGCAGTATAATTGGGTGCCGAGGTGTGGCTGGTTGGGTCATCTCCATTTTGGGCTTTCAAAAAGCCTCTTTATCTTCCGTTAATCGTATCTGTTGGGCGTTTCCCTTCGGTGACACTCAGGCTATGCCCCTGCGTTTTCTAGGAAACCGTTGGCACTTCGTTCATATTTTAACCTTAGTCGTAACTATACGAGTTTTTCGGCGGCGAGCCTTGCTGTTTGCGTTATAATCGGCGGCTAATAAGCCTAAGGTTCAAGATTCAATGAGTTATCAGGTGTTGGCCCGTAAGTGGCGCCCTCGAATATTCCGTGAAATGGTCGGGCAGGAGCATGTGCTTAAGGCCTTGATCAATGCGTTGGACCATAATCGTCTCCATCATGCTTACCTGTTTACAGGGACGCGTGGTGTTGGAAAGACGACCATCGCGCGAATTCTTGCAAAATGCCTCAACTGCGAAGCCGGCGTAAGCTCGACGCCTTGCGGTGAATGTTCTGCGTGTACGGAAATTGCCGAAGGCCGTTTTGTTGATTTGATTGAAGTGGATGCGGCTTCTCGCACAAAAGTAGAAGATACGCGTGAGCTACTTGATAACGTCCAATATGCGCCGACCCGTGGCCGTTACAAGATCTACCTGATCGATGAAGTTCACATGCTCTCGAACCACAGTTTTAATGCCTTGCTTAAAACTTTAGAAGAGCCTCCTGAACATGTTAAGTTTTTACTTGCCACCACAGATCCGCAAAAACTACCAGTAACGATCCTGTCTCGCTGTTTACAGTTTAACCTGAAAAATATGAGTCCAGAACGTATCGTGGACCATCTGAAGCACGTGCTCACAAGCGAGGTGATTCCCTATGAAGAAGCCGCGCTGTGGTTACTGGCGCGGTCAGCTGATGGCAGTATGCGGGATGCATTGAGTCTTACTGATCAGGCGATCGCCTTTGGCGGCGGTAATGTTCAAGATACGGAAGTAGCCACCATGCTGGGTACTATCGACCATGTCTTGATTGAAGAAATTATGTCTGCTCTGGTTGCAGGGGATGGCCCTGGCATACTCGCCGCCGTGGCGAAGTTTGCTGAGCATGCGCCAGACTATGATGCGGCACTGGCCGATCTATTAACCTTGCTACATCGTATTGCGATTGCCCAGGCACTGCCTGAAGCCCTCGATAATAGCTATGGCGACCGCGAGCAAATTCTCAAGTTTGCGACCACGTTGACGCCTGAAGATGTACAGATGTTTTATCAAACGGCACTTATCGGTCGACGAGATTTATCCTTAGCGTCTGAACCGCGTATGGGGCTGGAAATGACGCTGCTTCGTATGTTGGCGTTTAAACCCCAGGGCTTGGTGGATGTGCCTACCGCATCGCTATCGAAAACACAGGCACCGGCTCAGGCGAATAACGAGCACTTGAGTGGTGGGAGCACCGAAGCGCAGAAAGACGTTCCTATTTCTGCGCCTTCTGTTGAGCAGTCGGTTCCTGAGCAAGCATTCCCAGATCTTGCCAGGGCTGAACAGCCTGTAAGTACGGCCCCCCAAGATCACGCGCCTCAAAATACACCTGCTCCCTCTAGCGAGGAGGGGCATACTGTAAAAAAGCCGATAGCTGAAACTGGCGTAATTGCGTCAGCGCCTCCTGTTTCAGACACTATTTCGGCGCCTGCGGTTTCAGCGGAGGTTTTGGTTGAGCAAGTGCAGGGTGCGCCAGCATCACTTATTTCCGCGATAGAGCGTGTTGCACCTGCAAAGAATCATGGCGACCCGGTTAAGGTTGAAGCGCAAGGGATAAACGCTAACGATATTGTTCATGGCAATAAGGCCGAAGCGGCCCCAGCGGTTAGCGAGGACGTAAAGCCGGCGAAGGTTGAAGAACCGGAGTTAGCGCATCAAAAGATCGCTTTGTCAGATTTCACGCCCGCCGATTGGGTTGCGGTTTATCATCAAGTCGGCATTAAAGGGATTGTGCAAAGCACAGCCGCCAATAGTGTCATGGTCGGTAGAGAAGAGAATCACATCCAGTTTATCCTAGATCAGGATAAGACAAGTTTGTTCGACCCTTCTCACGGCCAGAGAATTGGCGATGTGTTGAGTGATTATTTTGCCCACCCAGTGCGTGTCGACATTGCCCTGTCGGGTATTCCTGAAGGAATGGAAACCCCGGCGCAATACGATGAAAGAATACGCCAACAGAAACATGCTCACGCCTTGGAGTCATTAAAGAATGATCCCGTTGTGCAAACACTAGAGCGTGAGTTCGGGGCAACCTTACAAGAAGGCACGGTGAAATATCCGTCGTAACGTATATCCGTCATAAGGTGTGAAGAAAAACTTCCATAACATTAGGGGTTAAGTATTATGTTCAAAGACATGGGCGATATCATGAAGCAAGCTCAGCAGATGCAAGAAAAAATGGCTGACATGCAAAAAGAACTCGCAAATAAAGAAGTTGTGGGTGAGTCGGGTGCCGGGCTGGTTAAAGTCACCATGACCGGAAAGCACGACGTAACCAAGGTTAATATTGACCCAAGTTTAATGTCTGAAGACAAAGAGATGCTCGAAGACTTACTTGCGGCCGCAGTTAACGATGCCGTACGCCGGGTAGAAGATTCTAACAAAGACGTGATGAGCCAATTAACGGGCGGTATGCAAATGCCCCCTGGTTTTAAGATGCCGTTTTAAGATGTTTTCGCCACTGATCGATCAACTCATTTTAGCATTGCGCAAACTCCCTGGGGTGGGGCCAAAGTCCGCCCAGCGTATGGCATTCCATTTACTGGAAAATGATCGAGCAGCGGCAGAAAAGTTAGCACACGCGCTATCGGAAGCATCGGCCTCCGTTACGCAATGTGAAAAATGTCGCACGCTTACTGAAGAACGCGTGTGTGCCATTTGCCGAAACGTAAAGCGTGATCAAAGCCTTTTATGTGTGGTAGAAACGCCCGCAGATGTTATCGCACTTGAACAATCGGGTACGTATTCCGGTTTATATTTTGTGCTACATGGGCGTTTATCTCCGATTGATGGTATTGGGCCAAAGGAAATTGGCGTGGATGTGTTAGAACGTTCATTGGCTGACGGAGAGGTTAAAGAACTTATTATTGCGACCAACCCAACAATGGAAGGGGAGGCAACGTCTCACTACGTGAGTGAACGCGCGAAAGCCTTCGAGGTAAAAGTAACGCGAATTGCGCATGGTGTGCCCATTGGTGGTGAGCTTGAATATATCGATGGCGGTACCTTAGCGCACGCCTTAAATAGTCGACGAGAGATATAGGCCCTTAAACTGATGTCACAAGAGTTATTGGATCAAGAAATAGTATGGATAGACGAAGATCGTGCCTTGGAAGAGGTGTGTGAACGGTGGCACAACCTGTCTTTATTGGCGGTTGATACGGAGTTTATGCGATCAAAAACCTATTACCCCATTGCGGGCTTGATTCAAGTAAACGACGGTGAAAAAAATTATCTTATAGATCCGACAAAAATAACGGATTTTTATCCCTTCGTTGAGATTCTAGATAATGAAGAAATCCTAAAAGTTATTCATTCGTGTTCAGAAGATCTTGAAGTGCTTCAGCATGCATTGGGTTGCCTGCCCAAAAATATGTTGGATACGCAAATTGCCGGCGCTATCGCAGGTTATGGTTTTTCCGTCGGTTTTGGAAAGCTCGTCAGTGCTGTATTGGGGGTGGACTTACCGAAAAGTGAAACACGTTCGGATTGGTTGCTGCGCCCGCTGAGCCAGTCACAATTGCTTTACGCTGCATTAGATGTTGAATATTTATATGCACTATCGAAAAAGTTGATTGAGCAGCTAGAAGAAAAACAGCGTTTATCGTGGGCGCTGGATGATAGCCGTACCGTACTGAATAATTTTTTCGAAAATCAAAACCCGGAGCGAAGCTACTTGCGATTTAAGACCGCGTGGAAGCTCGGGTCTGTAGAGCTCGCTATATTGAAAGGTTTAAGCATATGGCGCGAAGACGCGGCTCAGCATAAAGATGTGCCCAGAAATCGCGTAATTAAAGACGCTGCCATGTTTTCTATTGCGCAGCGTATGCCTACTCAGCTTTCTCAGCTGCATAAGTTTGAAGGCTTAACAGAGCGCATGGTGCGTAGTTTTGGTGAAAAACTGTTGTCTATTGTGGCTGCGGCGAAAGCACTGGATGACAAGGACTTGCCGGCTTTATTGCCCCGTCCTTTATCTTCTGATGAGCGAGGGCTGCTGGATTCATTGAAGCAAAATGTATTGGCGTTAGCGGAATCCTTATCCATGCCGCCAGAAATCCTTATCCGAAAAAAAGATTATGAAGAAATACTTATAGCCGCGCGGGATCAGCGCTTCCCGATGCCAAAAAGTTTACAGGGCTGGCGACAGGATTTAGTGGGGGAGCCTGTTATCTCTGCCGTTAAATCGTGGGTATCGAATAACTCAGATCAATCACTCACTGCGGATTAATTGTGGGTAGTATCTACAGTGACAAGAGGTAATAGCATGAAAAAAATCGTCGATATCTACCGCAGCAAAAAGAAGGAAGGCGCATATATTTATGTCGAGAAGGGTAAAGACCTAAAGACCTTACCTGAAGCGCTACTTCAGCAGACCGGGCAGCTAGACCTTGCGATGACACTTCTGTTAACGCCAGATAAAAAACTGTCCAATGCCAATGCCAAAAACGTACTGGCAGCCCTGGCAGAAAATGGGTTTTACCTGCAACTGCCGCCTCAGGCAGAAGGCTATATGCAAGCGATGCAAAATGACAAACTCACCAACCGACCTATTTAGCGGTTAACGCCATGCCTGAACAAGCTTTTTGGCAAACAAAAGCGCTCACCGAAATGAGCAAAGACGAATGGGAATCGCTTTGCGATGGTTGTGCAAAATGTTGTCTGCATAAATTGGAAGATGAAGACACCGGTGATGTGTATTACACCGATGTTGTTTGCCGCTATATGGATGACGAAACGTGTGCATGTACCGATTATCAGAATCGCGGCACCTTGGTCCCAAATTGCATAACGCTGACGCCACAAAATGTCTTTGAGCATGATTGGTTACCACAAACCTGTGCGTATCGACTTTTAGCGGAAGGCAAACCCTTGTACGACTGGCACCCACTGGTAAGTGGCAGTAACGAAAGTGTGCATGATGCCAGCATGTCTGTGCGTTATCGTGGAATTTGTGAGGACCGGGTGCAACCCGATGAACTAGAAGATCGTATCATTCATTGGGTTGTGTAACGTTTTTTCTCTTCTTGCGGTCTCAAATGAAATTTATTTTTAAATACCTCTTTTGTACTCAGTTTTCTGCATCTCGGTTGTGGAAGCAACTTGCGTATATGTTGCTGAGCGTTGTCTTTTTTGTCTCAACCTCCGGATGTGCTAGCTTACTAAAACCCAAACTAAAGCAGCATTTGGTGGATATTAAAGCGGGTAATTATCAACTGGACCCGAATCATTCGACCGTGTTGTTTAAAATCGATCACATGGGGTTTTCTAAATTTATCGGTCGTTTTAATCAATTTCAGGCTAGGTTAACGTTTGATCCTGAGGTCATTGAAAACTCGCGTTTAGAAGCCGTGGTGGATATGACCAGTGTCGATGTGAACAATGAAAAGTTTGAGCGTGCATTAAAAGGGCGTTTTTGGTTCGACAGCGAACACTATCCCCAGGCTATTTTTAAGACGACCTCGGCGACTAAAGTGGGGGAGGGCCAGCTACTGTTTCTGGGCGATTTGACCTTCCTCGGCATCACGGAAGAAATTGAACTGCATGTGAAGGTAAACGGTGCGGCGAATAATATGATAAGCGGCAAATATACGATGGGTTTTTCCGCGTCTGCGTCGTTTTCGCGTTCTGCTTTTGGTCTAGATCGTTACGTGCCGACAGTGGGTGACTTGGTCGAGTTGGAAATTCACGCTGAGTTTCAGCAATAAGAGGTTTGACGTTAGGTGTAGGTATGGCGGAGCAGAACGAAGATAAAAGCGACGATATTAGTGAGCTGCAAATGCGGGTCGCGTTTCAGGAAGATATGATTGCGAGTTTGAATGAGCAAGTCTCGAAACAAGAGCAGGAAATAGATCTGTTACAAAAACAACTCCAGCATTTGTATACAAAAATGGCCTCCCTGGCGAACAGTCTTGATGAACCGGGTGGTGACGAAGCGCCTCCACCGCATTATTGAGGTGTTAGTCAAATACGCCGACTAGGTACTAGGAATCATGATGCTACCCGTTAGAATATCCAGCTTAATTTATAGGTTTTAAGTATATGTTTACACAGCAAGAATACATGTGGGCCTGGGGCGCCTACCTATTGGGTGCAGCCGTTTGCTTAGGCGTTTTTTGGGTAATGACCCGTAAAATCCCGTGGAGCGAGCTGCGTAATGGGTTGAGAATCATGGCAGCCGTTTTTATGCTCGTGCCTTGGTACAGCGATGCGACGGGTGGGTATTTAGCGCCGGCCTGGATCGCGAGTGTGCTAGAGGTCCTATTTGACGGCCCAGAGGCGTTTTGGCGAGCCGGTACGCCGCTGATCATAGCGCTTGTTGCGGTTTTACTTATTTCCACTTCGGTTCATCTCTTTCTTTGGTTCCGTAATCGTCGGGCTGAAAACCTCTCGCCTACGTAGAAAATCGCGCTGCTATTTTCGGCAGAATAGGGCTAAACCTGCTATAACTATCTAATAAATAATGGCTTTTATTACAGTTTGACCGTCTTCAGACGCTTGGAGACGCCATGATCATCGATACGTTTATTGGCTTGCAGTATCCCGTGTTTCGGGTATTGGGGTCTAATTACCTGCAAAGGTAAACGAAACGTCTTCGTGATGACTGAGAAGTAAGCCTGCACATGAACCGCTCTCAAAAATTCTGGGGAATTGAAGCGTAACGCTCGATGATGATCACTCGTCAGATTCTTTTTAGTGTCATATTTGCAGTTTTTTGCCTGCCTTCGGTAAGTTTCGGCCAGGCGGATGGCGCTGTGTTACCTCCTGATGTCCGTTTGGTGATCGATGTTTCAGGGAGTATGAAACAAAACGATCCTCAAAACCTTCGACAACCTGCGGTAGATCTCCTTGTGCAATTGTTGCCAGATAACAGCAAGGCGGGCATCTGGACCTTTGGCCGTTGGGTTAATATGTTGGTGAAGCATCAGCAGGTTGATCTTGATTGGCGGGAGGACGCACAATCTAAATCGGATAAGATCAATTCTGTTGGCCTTTTTACTAATATCGGTGAAGCCCTGGAAAAGGCGGCTTACGATATTAAGCGTGAAAATAATACCTACAAAAGCAGTATTATCCTGCTCACCGATGGCATGGTCGACATCGATAAAGACCCTGCGGTTAACCGCCGAGAATGGCGACGCATCGTCGATGAAGTTCTCCCGAAACTCGTGGACGCGGGTGTGGTGGTACATACCATCGCCTTATCAAAAAATGCCGATACGGATTTACTCAATAAACTCTCCCTGACAACCGACGGGATTGCATCCGTTGCCAGCTCTGCTGACGACTTGATGAAGATCTTCTTAAAAGCTTTTGAAGCCGCGGCGCCTATGGAACAGGTGCCCTTGTCTGACGAAGGCTTCGTGATCGATTCCAGCGTAGAAGAGTTCACTGCGCTTATTTTCCGCAAAGATAAAAACGCTTCGACCCAAGTTGTGGGTCCGGACCAAGAAGTGTTGACCTCGGCGAGTAATTCTAAATATGTGAATTGGTATCGTGCGGATAAGTACGATCTGATTACCGTGAAGCAGCCTTTGGAAGGGCAGTGGCAAGTACTGACGGAGATGGACCCCGATAGCCGTATCACGGTGGTCAGTAATCTTAATCTTCGCGTTCGCCCCCTACCGAATAATATATTGAAGGGTCAGCAAGAAACGGTCAGATTTGTGTTGCAGGAAGATGGTGCAACGATTCAGCGGCCTGAGTTTTTGTCGCTGATGGATATTACAGCCAATTTAACGGCGGGTAAGGATGAGTTTGATTTACGTGAAATATGGGATCAGCCTCTTGAAACCAAAAATCCTCCGAGTGATGGCGTATTCAGTGTAGCGCTGCCCAAATTCGAAAAAGAGGGTATTTATCAGCTTTCGGTTACGGTGGATGGGAAAAGTTTTTTACGAGAATTTAATCATCAATTCACCACTCGCCAGCCGTTTGGCGCCGATATAAAACAAGTCTTTAGCGACGGTAAAACTGCCTACGTATTAACGGCTCGCGCCTTCGACACTGATGTGGTCGTGACCGATACAAAGATTGTGGCCACGGTTGTTTCCCCTGATGGCAGAAAGAAGCTTCGACCGCTCAAGCCTTCAGGGCAGGATACTTGGCAAGCGACCATTCGCCCGCAAACGGAAGGCGAATATATTGCCAAGATCAAAGTCCGGGGTGCGAATCAAGACGGCGGTTCCTTTGAGCAGAACATCCCCGCAATTCGGTTTAACTTTTCTATTGATAAAGGCTTTGTCGAGGAAGAAGAGCCCTTTTTTGAAGAGACTCCAGAGCCAACTGCAACGCCAGAAGCTACGGCTGAGCCTGAGCCGACTGCGGAACCTGAACCAGAGCCTCAAGCAGAAGCGGTGGTTATTGAGCCCGACTCGGGTATGCCTCCGTGGCTATTGTATACCGCACTCGGTTTAGCGAACCTTATTGTCTTTGGCCTTGGCTTTTTCTTAGTGAAGAAAATTTTGGGCGGCAGTAATAATGATGAGATCTTAGATCAATTTTCTGAAGAAACCGTAGAGAAAGAGCTAGAGGCCGTTGAAGAGAAAGTAGAGGAGGATGAATTTGA
The DNA here is from genome assembly GCA_045430345.1 of Agarilytica sp. GTDB lineage: Bacteria > Pseudomonadota > Gammaproteobacteria > Pseudomonadales > Cellvibrionaceae > Agarilytica. The sequence goes on from JAILXT010000004.1 coordinate 309,912, forward strand.
AGAAGAACCTCCGATGGAAGATATCGATCCAACAGAGGATATCGACCCTGAGCCTGAAGTCACCGAGACATTTGAAGAGCCAGATGATGAGGATCTAGACCCCGACGGCGCAATGGAAATGCCCATGGATGACGAACTCGTCGAAGACGAGCCAGAACCCGAACCCGAGCCGGAACCTGAGCCTGAGCCCGAAATGGAAATGCCAATGGAGGATGCCGGCCTCGACGATGACGATCCGATGGATGCGCTAGATGACTTGGATCAGATGGCCGTGGAGGCTGAAGAGGTTCCTGAAGAGACTGCAGGCGAAGCTGCAGAAGAAGAGGAAGAGGAAGAAGATATGGTGACGGCGATGCTCAAAGCCCAAGGGCTTGATCTTGCTGAAGACGAATTAGATGATGCGATATCGTCGCTTATTGATGAGCTTGAAAATGATGATAGCTTTGATGGTATGGACGACGATTTACCTAACGAGTAGATCTCGCGCGGCTTAGCTTTTTTTGATCGTTTCTTTTTCCAGAGAACTCCCTAGTTTTAATACACTGTCGTTTTATTCTTGAGCGCTTCTTGAACGAGTTAAATATTCTGTTAGCGTGTTAACTTCTTCGTTCGTAAACTGAAGCCCTAAGTAGGTTCTTCGCCATAAAATATCATCTGCAGAATCAGCCCATTCGTTGGCTCTAAGGTAATCCACCTCGCGGGCATATAAGCCATGACCAAAGTGTTGGCCTAAATCATCTTCGGATTTACTGCTATTCAGAATTTCCAGCGCGTTTGTACCATAAGTTCTCAGTAGGCGTGTGATCACCTCGTTAGGTAAAAAACCATAATGCTCGCACAGTTGGTGTTGCACCTCGGGTATATTTTTACCTTCGAAATCGCCCCCAGGTAAGACTTCCTCTGCGAACTGAGAGGAGCGCTTGGCTTTGGTGAAGGGTTCAAGAATATCCAATCCTTGTTCGGCCACCTTTCTAAACTGCACCAAGTTATTACCAAAAAGCGTCAGTAGTGGTGCCGCTTTACCTGGGTTGTTCAGATCTAAAAACGTCGTGTCGGTCGATGCTAGTTTGTGCTTGCTTGGATCATCCACCAGCGGATGGGAGGTCCACCGGCTGTGCACAATATTACTGCGTGTGATCGGCAGTTGTGTATTTCTATTCCACAGGGAAAGGGTTTCGTCGATAGCTCTATTTTTTGCAATATCGCTATGATCGTCGGCTAGTATCGGACCAATGCAAATGTGATGGTTATCGATATTGTGCGTATAAACGAGGGATTTATTTTCCCGCTGAAAAACAGCCGTGGCATTCCACTCCTGGGCAAGGTCTATATAAATATGCCCCGAATCTAAACGGCCTGCAGAGCTTCGGGAGGTGATCTCTAACGCCTCTTTGAGTACTTCATTTGTTTTGCACCCTGTACAGTTAATGATGACTTTGGCCTGGCAGTGCATCATTTGTACTTTTGGTGGTAGCGCGTCGCTTTTTGCCGGAGGGGCGAGTTGCACGGACCAATAGTCCGTCTCTCTCTTAGCGTTTACCAGTTGGAGGTTAAATAACTTGGTCGCTTGATATTTGTCTAGCTGCTGGAGCAGGGCGATCATTACCCGAAGGTAGTTGAGGGAATATTCGCGAATGGTTCGATCAGCCAAAGTATTTTGATTAAAGCTTTGGAGAAAACTTTCATTTCCATTGGCGGTAGGTTTCACCCCTTGCATGCGGTTATAAATGGTGAGGCCGAACCTGAGCTTCCTGGGTGAGCGTATATCAGGGGACTGGACAACGTAAGTATCCAGAGGGCTCACCAGGTGAGGAAGTTTCTGGCTAAGGCGGCATAGCTCGTCATGGTTACTGACGACATTCGGAAGCTGTAGGTTTTCGAGGAGGTTCAGCCCGGCGCCCACAATATCTGTGGGGGTGCATGAGGAGCTCCCTGCGATTTTACCGTTGTGCACCAATAGCGTGTTGAGCCCACGGCTAGCCGCTTCACAGGCCATACTCGCGCCATGAATGCCTCCTCCCACTACCAGTACATCATATAGCGGGGGAGCGTTCTCTTGGTTGCACTTTTCAGGGGGTGTCTCTGTCATGGCTCTGCTATCACTGCTCGTCGCGTACAAAGATTCATAGCTTATAACCATATCATAGCGTGCTATAGCGGGGACTTCTAACGTTGCGCACGACTGTTTTGTTTTAAGACAAATAGGCACAGGGTTCTGTGCAGCGAAGTCAGCTTAGATCTTGGCAGTGGCGCGTTTCCACGGTTCGTTCTCATTTTTTTGAGGGTTTTCAGGTATGCTGGCAGAAGTATGACAATCTTAGAGTGTGGATGAATAGCGTATGAGTAAAGGGCTTCGTTGGTTACGAGTTGGAGTGGTGGTAGTTGCAGGATGCGTATTGGCGGCTTGTAATACGGGTTTTGGGCGTTCGGGGAATGCGGATTTGTCGCGATTGGTGGTGGAGCGAGACGACTCTACATTATCTCTAAATCCTACGTTTAGGGCTGATGAGACAGAATACTCGCTTCGAGTGGCTCAGGTTACGTCGACGGTGACTTTTAACGTGACCTCAGAAAGTGACAAAGCGACGATGACGTTAAACGGAAGTACGCTCCTCAATGATGTTGATTTTGTTGTTGCGCTCGCGAATGGGCCAAATACTTTCGATATTGTCGTTACCGCGGAAAACGAAAATACAAAAACCTACGAAGTGGCTATTACGCGTGAAAATGAATCAAGTAATAACGCTTTTTTACAGACCCTCGATCTTGCGTATACATCGGTAGAAAGCGAGTTTTCCAGTGGTGATTTTCCTTATGCGGACGAGGTGAATTACTGGGTGAATGCTACGTACGGTATTATGACTCGCGCAAATGAGCAAGCGACGGTGTTGTGGAATTCGGAAAACGGCGCGAATGTGAATGACGGGGTTGCGAGTGAATTCTCAGCCTTAGATGAAGGCATCACTAACTTATCTGTACAGGTCACTGCGGGCGATGAAACTACAGTCCAAACCTATACCATGGCCGTTACTCGTGATGCGAAATCGGAGTTAGGGTATGACTATATTAAAGCGACCAACACTGAAGCGGGGGATGCGTTTGGTACTGCGGTGGCGTCTGATGGAGACTACATGGTCATTGGATCTCCGAATGAGGATAGTCCTTCTTTAACGGACGATGATGCCTCTGGTCGGACTGAAGCCGGTGCGGCTTTTGTGCTGCTAAATAGCGCGGGGGTATGGGCTCACGATGCTTATTTAAAGGCAAATCCGACGCCAACGGCGAGTGATTTGTTTGGGAGCAGTGTCGCTGTAAGCGGAGATACCATTGTTGTTGGTGCTCCAGGTACGAACTCTAGCGCTGGAGCCGCGTATATCTATGTGCTTGCAGGTACGGATTGGGTTTTTGATGAACGTATTACGGCAAATGATGCCGCTGCAGGGAGCGAGTTCGGTGCATCGGTCAGTGTTTCTGATGGCGTGATACTTGTTGGTGCCCCTGGTGCGGATACTGTCTATCTCTTTGAGCCTAACGGTGATGATTGGGAACAAGAGGGCGACCAGAATGGCGATGATGATAGTCGCTTTGGTGAAGTCGTGAAGTTAAATGTCGGTACTGCTAGTCAAGAGTATGCCGTGGGTGCACCATCGGCGCGTGGCGGACAAGGTACCGTGCATTTATACCAATATGAAAGTGGTGAGTCGACAGAGCTGGTGGTGTTAGACGCGGGTGACAATGCGGAGAATGAAGATGGTTTTGGCCTAACGATGGATATTGAGGTGAATCGTATTGTTGTCGGTGCGCCTGGAGATGCAAGTACGCTAACAGGTGTTAATAATGAAAGAGACGATACAACCACGCTAGTAAATGCTGGCGCTGCCTACATCTTTGAGCGGGGAACGGATGACGCTGACTGGCCATTGCAGGCATTTCTTAAAGCCCCAGAGCAAGGTGATACCCGTTTTGGGTCGGCTGTGGGCTTGTCCGCTAATATGGTGGCAGTTGGTGCGCCAAATGAAGATAGCAGCGTTACTGGAGTGGATGGCGGTGATGCAAATTCAGATATGCCTGATTCTGGTGCCGTTTATGTGTTTGAATTTGATGGCCTTGAGTGGTCCGCAGAGACCTATGTTAAAGCTAGAGAGGCCGCCCCAAATGAAAATGATCATTTTGGTTCCGTTATCGCCTTTAATGGCAGCAAACTAATTGTTGGTGTTGCAGATGAAGATGGTCAGCGCGAAAATGTGAATCCTGGTTTTGAGGACGGTGCCGACGATTCTGGTGCGGTATTTATCATCGAGTAACTCAAGCGTGGCGCGTAAGCTTAAACACATTTCTAGTACGAAAAACCGATACTGCATCGTGCTATCGGCTTTTCGTTGGATTGCTTCTTCGTTTGGTTGAGTCTACGGTATTCGGGCATGAGATCATGCCCTTATTTACGTATTAAACTGCTTAATAATCGTCTGTAAATTATCGGCAAGACGCGCCAATTCTTCATTCTCTTTCGCAATTTTATCTGCACTGTCTGAGGATTGATTCGCAATATTATTTATTGAAAGAATGTTACGACTAATTTCTTCTGCCGCTGCGCTTTGTTGTTCAGCAGCGCTTGCGATTTGAGTGTTCATGTCGTTAATGTTTTCTACCGCTTTTACCGTGCCTACAAATGCCCCGCCTGCGACAGAGGTTTGGTCGACCCCTATTTTTGTCTGCTCACTACTTTCATTCATTAGCCGTACCGCGTGTTTTGATCCAGCCTGAAGGGATTCAATGGTTTCTTGAATCTCTTGTGTTGATTCTTGTGTTTTACCTGCAAGGGTTCGCACTTCATCTGCAACAACGGCAAATCCTCGGCCTTGTTCCCCTGCACGGGCGGCTTCGATGGCCGCATTGAGCGCGAGTAAATTGGTTTGCTCGGCAATTCCCCGAATTACATCCAGTACGTTACCAATACGCTCACTGTTATCCTCAACTTTTTGAACTGCGTCGGAGGCACGATGTATACCATCAGATAAGGCGTTAATCGTTTTTGCCGCAGTATTGATAACCTCTTGCCCTTGGACCGATTCCTCTTGCGCGACCGACGCGGCACTCGCGGCTTCTACCGTGTTTCGGCTTACTTCATTCACGGTGGAGGACATTTGATTTATGGCCGTCGCGAGGTGCTCAGTTTGTGTATACAGCTCTTGCTGACCTTGGCTGCTTTGTCCGGTAATCGCGGTGACTTCTGCCGATGTTGATGCAATACGGGATGAGGATTCGCCGATATCATTGATAATGCGTTGAAATTTAATCAACATACTGTTCAGCGCTTCCGATGCTTCGCCAACTTCATCAGCGGTGCTAACGGTTGCCCTTAGAGTAAGGTCATTTTGTTGAGCTGATTGCGTCATCGTTTGTGATAAGTTCTCTACCGGAATAATGATCGATTTTGCAAGCCATCCCTGTGCGGCGAGTATGGCGAATATAATAATAAAGCTAATGGCACTGGTGATAAATATAAAGGTATCGAGGTTGCCTAAGTTATCGTCTACGGTTGATTCAAGCGATTGTGAGATGGATTTTATATTGTCTTCGGACTTGTGTACGGATGCTCTCATCGCGCCTAGCAGGCCTTGCTTGCTGGATAGGCCTTTTGTTTTACTGGCCTGGACAAGTGATAAAAAATCGTTTTGGTAATCTTCTATGTGAGAGCGGATTGTTGTGATCTGAGTGTCGGAATAGTCACTGTTTTCTAGGTGCTCCAAAAAAATATTTATATTGAGGTTGAATTTGTCGAGATATTTTTCATTGAGCCGCAGCATGAAATCTTTTTCATTACGTCGTAGCTGAAGCATATCGGTATAGAGGGCGTTATCACCTAACGTTTTTATGTCGTTTTCAGCCTTATGGACGGAAGCACGAAGGGAGCCATATAAGCCGTCTTTTGGATGGAAACCAATTTCGTGTTGGATTTTAACTAATTTAGTGAAACTGTTTTTATACGCTTCAAAGCCGCGTTTCATTTCACTCAGTGCGGCGGTATCCAGGCCGGCGTCTTCTTCTGATTGCTTAAGTTTTTCTATATTAGTAAGTAACTTCTGATAATTTTTTTCAAATTTTTCTTCGTACTTTACATCTAAACGTGCAAGGAAATCTTTTTCGTTGCGTCTCAGCATAAGCATGGTGTTTTGCACTTTATGTAAATCAGTTCTTACTGAGTCAAAAGTCCTTACCTTGCTTGTCACGTGTTGTCCGATAGCCCATATTGTGAGTGTTGAAACGGCTGTTAAAATAGCGACGAAAATAAACTTTTTTCTAATTGAAAACATAAATTATCCGAGTGATATTGGGCTACAGCTGTAATGGGCTTGCGACTGGGAATATTGCCGTAAAACGATTGGATAACATGCATACGAGGTGTTTAGATGTTAGAGCGGAATCGATATCCGACAGTCCAGGGGGGTATCTCGAATGATGTTACGCCTGAATCGCCCATCTTTTATCCGTAGAATTACAGCTGGTACTATCATCAGTTACTTCTTTTAGCCTAGTCGATAATGCGCGACATACCAGCTTTGGCCGGTGAATTTAAGGTGGCTTTCCCGAGCGGCAGGGTGCTCTCGCAAGTATGCTAGGAATGGCTGAGAGGGAATAGACCGTTCGTATACGCCGTCATTTTGTAGCAAATCAATGGAAACCAAGCGCCGATAAAGGAACTATCCTTAAATGTAGAGCTAACAGTTCGATGCTGAGATTGCGAAACGATGACGACAAAGAACTATGTCCATAATATTCGTGCTGTCGATCTAAACCTACTCGGGGTTTTTGATGCGATATACAAAGAACGTAATATCACGCGTGCAGCAAAACGATTGGGGATGAGCCAGCCAGCGGTCAGTGGTGCGCTGACGCGATTGCGCCAGCTGACGGATGACCAGCTATTTGTGAAAACCTCTCAGGGTATGGATCCCACGACCTGTGCTGACGAGCTTTCCGAGCCAATTGCCGAGGCGCTAGACTCCATCCTCAATGCACTCAATCAACACGTAGAATTCGATTACGCGAATACCTCTCATAATTTTTGCGTAGCGATGAGTGATTACAGTGAGTTTGTTATGCTGCCATCCTTGATGCGTTGGCTGCAAAAGAATGCACCGAACATCTCTATTCGCACTGTGCCTGTAGTGGAAGAAACCTTAGCCGCGGATTTGGAGTCTGGTGCGGTTGATCTGGCGATTGGCTATATCCCATCACTGGAAACAGGCTGTTATCGCCAGCGGCTCGTGTTTGAGGAACTTGTTTCTGTCGTGCGAAAAGATCACCGGGAGGTGGGCGACAAGTTGACGGTCGCCGAGTTTGAAACGATCCCTCACGTTACGTTCACCCCGCGTCTGGGCGAAAAACATATCGAGCGGGTATTAGAAATACAAAGCGTTATCCGCAGGGTTGCACTGCGCTTGCCCAATTATCTCTCCATTGTTGGTGTTGTAACGGAAACGGATTTTATTGGTGTGCTGCCGCTGCGTATCGTTAAGCGCTTGAATAACCTTATGCCGTTGCGAATCGTGGAGTCACCCGTGCAGTACCCAGGTGTCTCAGTAGATCAGCATTGGCACACCAAAAAGCACAATAACCCTGGCGTCAGCTGGTTGCGCCACCTCCTTAAGGAGCTTGCCTCCGAGCTGTAGTTTCTTCCCTTGCCCTGCGTTTGATCTCCCTCTCTCATGGTCACCATTATCAGCGAAGCTGATAACCTCAATCTAAAATCACGATTTCTAATGAATATCGCGCCGCTCTACTATGTGTGCCATCGAGACACGGTACCGCGCGACGCTTCGCCCCATTATTGATTCCGCCGGCACCCTCACTATTTTGCAGTTAACGATCGAGGGAAGAAAGATGCAAATTTCAGTTAAAAACATTCTTAGAGTCTGTGCAGTGAGCCTTATTGGCGCCAACACAGCGTATGCAAGCGATTGGAGTATTAGCGCCAATAGCGTTAAAGATCTCGCAGGTTCCTTGGCTTCAGTATCACCCGCAGTGAATACTCCGGTTGATGCGGAAGATTATCTCGACGCTAACAGTGCACTAGGTTACTACGGCCCCATTGGTTCTTATGGCCCTCTGGCGACACTGGGACCCATTGGTGATAACTCGTGGAGTGCGTCTTATTGGATAAACGCCGTGGGTAGTTGGAGTGATTGGTCTGAAGATCTTACAGAGCTTGGTGGCCCTTTGAGTGAAGCTGGGCCCCTTGGGCCTAACGGACCCATTGGCGCAACGGGTTATGACACCACGCTGCCGGCGATTAATGATTTTTCTAAACAATTACAGGCGGGCGGTGTATGGACGGTACTGGGCCCGGTTGGTCCGCTGGGACCTCTTGGTCCACTAGGTCCGTTAGGTCCAATTGGCGCACATGGTTACAGCACGGATATCGATGGCAATTACTCGGATAATGGGACGGTTGTAAGGGCGGTAGATGTCGATTACGAAGGTGAGACACGTAGCTACGAGCTGTATGAAAACTACAGTGAATCCCATGCGAAAAACGCGACGGATAACGATACTTCATTCATGGTTGAAGGTTATATTTCTTACCCTTACAGTGAAACCGATAGTTACGAGTTTACTTCAGGGGATGACCAATACGTAACGATTACATTGGTGCCGATGTACACGTTGGATGACTTTGATATTGTGGTGAAAGATGAGAATGGCGATGTCGTCGAGATTGCCAACACGGTGAACTATGTCGACTTTATTCAGCTAAACAATATTGCGAGCGGAACCAAACTGACCGTTGAAGTGACGTTATATTCTACTGCACACAGCTATTTTAAAGACTACCGCCTGTTTGTTGTTGGGTCTACTAACAATATAGAGACTAATACGCCGATAACAGGGAATCATCAAAGCGCACGTTAATTGCCGTTGATGTATTTAAGTCTTTTTAACTTTGGCCTGTAGTCACTAATTTATGAAATAGCTTCGACGGAAGCGTGACTTACAGGCCTTTTTTAGTTGTGTCGATATGTACAAGAATAATATTAGCCTGTTTTTAAACTCCCTAGATGTATTCGCTTTAATGCTGAACGAGCACGGGGAGATCTGTTTTATAAACGATACTGTGTCTTCTCTATTAGGTTTTAGTTATCGAGAGGTAGCAGGAAAAAAATGGACCTCACTCCTATCCAAGCCGGATCGCCAAGACCAGGAAAACTGGTTTAAACAACGTAATTTTTCAAACCATACGTCATCGTTTAGTCCTCCAAAACATTTTGTTCAGTGCCTTCATAAGAGGGGGGATCTTGTACCCCTAACTCTGACTATTTCCGAAACTAAAATTAACGGCGAGACCTATTTAATTGGTATAGGGCAGGATGTCAGTTGGGCGCTGGAGCGCGAGAGCCAGCTACGTGAATTGGCTGAGATGGATCCGCTTACACATATCGACAACCGATTGGGGTTGGATCATTTTATTAGTGATTGTTTCGATACCCGGCTTCCGTTTGCCTTGTTTTATATGGACTTGGATAATTTTAAAACGGTTAATGATGAATGTGGACACACTGCGGGTGACGACGTTTTATTGGAATGTTGCGATCGGATAAAAATGCAATTACGGCAGGATGACGAAGTCGCTCGTTTTGGAGGTGATGAATTTATCGCTGTCTGTCCAAAAATTTATCAGAATGAAAACGCGGCAAGAATTGCGAATAGTATTCGTAAGGCGATTGTCGCGCCGATTGAAATCACGGGAAAGCAGTATTATTTAGATATCAGTATTGGCATTGTTGTGGTTGATTATAATCAGCATATAGACCAGCGTTCACTGATTAGTCTAGCGGACAAAGCGATGTATAAAGCTAAAAACGGGCAGACGCAGGTCGAGTTCGCTGAAACAAAAACACATCAAGTGCATGAGCAATCGCAGTGGCATTGAGGCTACTTACCAAACGCAGCCTTGTGCGCGCATAGAGGTGGAAATACTTTGGTTTAAGTGGAAGCAGGCCTCTGTTAATGTCGTTTCGGCATCATCCACTTTTGAGGCTTTTAGCAGGGCTTGCTCCGTCTCTTCCAACCCGTCTTTCATTGACGATTTTATCCCCGGAGGGAGTTGTGCATAGCAGGCGCGGTAGCGCTCTAAAAAGTCATCGCAACCTTGCACGCCAATCACAACCTTTTCGGGCTCCGTAGGTTTGGCCGGCATTACGACTTCGGGTTCGGCCATTGGGTTGGCTGGATCAGCAAGCGCATCCATTTGCTGCGTTTCTTCTTTTTTGCTACAGCTGCTCACCAGCATTAAAGTCAATGCTGCGAGCGCGATAGTACGCATATGTTTATATTGAGAAAGTTTCATACGCTTTTAACCTGTAACCGATACCTGTATTTATAGATTAGCAATTTTTTCCTTTTGTTCCTGCATTTTAGACAATGCAGATTGGGTTTCTACTAATCGGTCTTTTTCTTTTTGCACGACTTCTGCGGGTGCTTTATCAACAAACTTCGCATTGGACAGTTTGCCTTCTAAGCGTTGGCACTCTTTGTTTAATTTATCGAGGTCTTTTTCTATGCGTGCAAGTTCGGCGTCTTTATCGATCAGCCCTGCCATTGGCACGTGGATTTCCAAATCGCCGACCAATGCGGTAGATGACAAGGGTGCCTCTTCTCCCGTATTTAACCAGGTTGCAGATTCAAGCGAGGCCAGTTTTTTCAAAAACTGCTCGTTTTCTTGTAAGCAACGTTGATCGTTTTCATTACCGTTTTTAATGTATACCGGTAACTTTTTAGACGGCGCGATATTCATTTCACCACGAATGGTACGCACACCTTCGATAACGCCTTTCACCCACTCAATATCATTCACCGCACTTTGATCGATAAGGGATTCATCGGCAATTGGATAAGCCGCTTGCATGATGGTATCGCCTTTAGTGCCAGCAAGTCCTTTGATGCGCTGCCAAATTTCTTCTGTGATGAAGGGCATCATGGGGTGGGCTAAACGCAAGGTTGTTTCAAGTACGCGAATTAATGTACGGCGCGTGCCTTTTTTAACTTCGGGTGCTGCATCTTCATCCCAGAGTACGGGCTTGGTTAATTCTAAATACCAATCGCAGTAGTCTTTCCAAATAAAGTCGTAAAGGGCTTGGCTAGCTAAATCGAGGCGATAGGTGTCGAAGCCTTCGTGTACGGCTTTTTCTGCTTCTTGCAGACGAGAAATAATCCAGCGGTCCGCAGGGGAAAGTACGTAATCTTCAGAACCATCGGCGCCGGTATCATGTTCTTCCGTATTCATCAGTACGTAGTTCGTGGCGTTCCACAGTTTGTTACAGAAATTACGGAAGCCTTCAATACGCCCCACATCAAAATTAATATCACGGCCGGTAGAGGCGAGTGAGTAATAGGTATAACGCAATGCATCTGTACCGTAGCCGGCAATGCCTTCGGGAAATTCTTTACGAGTCGCCTTTTCAACCTTGGCTTTTAGCTTCGGTACCATCATGCCCGCAGTACGTTTTTTAACGAGGCTTTCTAATTCGATGCCGTCGATAAGGTCAATGGGATCCAGTACGTTCCCCTTTGATTTCGACATTTTTTGCCCGTGGCTGTCACGCACTAAACCGTGGACGTATACCGTGTGGAAGGGCACTTCTTTTTTGAAATAAAGGGTTAGCATAATCATGCGTGCAACCCAAAAGAAAATGATGTCGAAGCCGGTGACCAAAACAGACGAGGGGTGGAAGGCTTTGAGCATGTCGTTATCTTCTGGCCAACCCAAGGTGCCGAAGGTCCATAGGCCGGAAGAGAACCACGTGTCGAGTACGTCTTCGTCTTGCTTAAGTTTTACATCCGCGGCGATGCCGTGTTTTTCACGCACGTCTTCTTCGCTACGGCCGACGTAGACTTTGCCCTGTTCGTCGTACCAGGCGGGGATGCGGTGCCCCCACCAGAGTTGACGAGAAATACACCAGTCTTGAATGTCGCGCATCCAAGAGAAGTACATGTTTTCGTATTGTTGGGGCACGAATTGAATGTCGTCGTCTTCCACCGCGCGAATGGCTTCGTCTGCCAATGGTTGCGTTTTTACATACCATTGATTGGTGAGGTAAGGCTCAATGACGACACCTGACCGGTCGCCACGGGGTACTTTTAATTTGTGATCGACAATTTTATCGAGCAGGCCAAGGGCTTCGAAGTCGGCAACGATGTGTTTGCGGGCGTCGAAGCGGTCCATACCGCGATATTTTTCGGGCGCTAGGGCGTTTATGTTGGCGTCGTCATCCAGGATGTTGATCATCTCTAGGTTATGACGTTGGCCCATTTCATAGTCGTTAAAGTCATGGGCGGGGGTGATTTTTACGCAACCGGTGCCGAATTCACGATCGACGTAGTCGTCCGCGATAATGGGGATTTCACGACCGGTGAGCGGCAGCGCGATCGTTTTACCGATAAGGTCTTTGTAGCGCTCGTCTTCTGGGTGAACGGCAACAGCGGTATCGCCCAGCATGGTTTCCGGGCGGGTCGTGGCGACGACCAAGTGGCCAGAGCCATCGCTTAAGGGATATTTAAAGTGCCAGAGGTGGCCGTTTTCTTCTTCACTGATCACTTCTAAATCGGAAATGGCAGTATGTAGTTTAGGGTCCCAATTGACGAGGCGTTTTCCACGATAGATCAAGTTATCGTCGTAAAGCCGGATGAACACTTCTTGTACGGCTTCATAAAAACCGTCGTCCATAGTGAAGCGTTCACGGCTCCAATCAGGTGATGCACCTAAGCGGCGCAGTTGGCGGGTAATGTGGCCACCGGACTCTTCTTTCCATTCCCATACGCGCTCGATAAAGTTATCGCGACCAAGATCGTGACGGGTTTTGCCATCGGCATCGAGCAAGCGTTCCACCACCATTTGTGTAGCGATCCCCGCGTGATCAGTCCCAACTTGCCAGAGTGTATTGTGACCTTTCATGCGATGGTAGCGAATAAGGGCATCCATAATACTTTCTTGAAAGCCATGGCCCATGTGCAAGCTGCCCGTGACATTGGGCGGGGGAATCATGATGCAGTAAGGGTCGCCTTCACCGCTGGGGGCGAAGTAATTGTTGGATTCCCATTGCTGGTACCATTTTGTTTCGATATTGGCCGGTTGGTAAGTCTTTTCCATTGGGTCGCTATAGCTAAGTAGGTGAGTTTTCGCCGTTACATTTTAGGGCGCAAAAGAGGTGGGATTATACCTATCATGGGGCTTACATACAGTGTTCGATTGGGTTCTTCTTGTGATTTTTACGTGGCTTAAAACCCTTGGGCATCATTTCTGTTTAGCTAGAGCGTTGGGGGGGTAGCTTAGACGGGGGTGTCTTGAGGGGAATAGCAATGAGGGCCGCTTGATATGGCGTGGCCCCGTTTACGTCTTGTTTACTCTTCTTCTGGGGTTGTTTTACTCAGGCTGTCACGTAGTCGCTGACGTAATTCTTGTTCGATTTTTGGTAGGTATGCGCCTACTAGCTCATCAATCAGAGCTTCGTTATCTTGTGACGCTTTTCGGGCGGTGGCAGGGATGACCGGGGTAATAGGAGCCGTTTCACTCAGTTGTTGTTGGTAGAGTGATTTTTCTTTTTCGAGCTTCTGTTTGATATGGCGCGGTAAAAACGGATTTTCTCGTTCTTGCGTATCTGAGAGTTCTGCCGGCGCGGGAGCTTCTTCCTCGATAGCGGGGTGTTCGTGGGTCTCAGCAAGCTGCTCTGGGTCGGATGCCTCTGATGTGTTGATATCGCCAGTATCGTCCGCAGACACAGCATTTACTTCGTTTTGGCTTTTGTGTGCGGCTTTTTTAGCGTCTTCACCGAATAGGGACTGTTGTCCGGGGAGTACCGTCATAGGGCTTTCTTTTTCGAGAGTTGGGATGTTGGTGGCATCTGAATCGGAACTTGATTCGGCTTCAGGCATTGTTATCAAAAATTCCCGGGTAATGGCGAGGTCTTCAAAGGGCGCTTCTTCTGAGGCACTTGTTCTAGATGTTCCTGTTTTACCCCTTCCTTCAGGCAGCAGGGAGGTACGAATCGACTCAAGCTCGTTTAGCAGTTCTTCTTTGGAGGGCTTATGTGAGTTATTCGTCACTATTGTCGCGTCCGTTATTGTTCCTGACATTATAGCTTGTGCGTGTTAATCGGGTAGCCACGTTTTTTGTAGAAAGCATAGCTGCGACGAGAATTTTCCAGAACGCTCGTGTCTTGGATCACGACCTCAGCTAAACGCTTAAAGCGGCTAAACTGCGCGGGCACTTCTAGGCGTAAGTTGATCAATACATCATGGTGGCTATCGTCGTCTTCACCATGGCTAATGATCACCGGGGATTCGCTCGCTTGTGTATCCCCCAGCAGTGTGTGTGGTACAAACGCATCCGGACGAAAAGACCATAGCGTATCATCGAGTTTTTTACTTTCGTCTTCGTCTTTTGTCGCGACCATAACGCGATTGCCTTGCCGTACCGCTTTTTCGATCAAGCGGCAGGCAAAATGGTGTTGCTCATCCAGTGTTTGTTTGGGCAACACGTAAAAATCAATCAGCGTCATAATGTGTGATCGCGGCTCGGGATAAACCGTATTAGTTATTGAGTAGGTAATCTACCAGTAAATTCACCGGGCGCCCAGTCGCTCCTTTTTTCGCGCCGCTATTCCATGCGGTTCCCGCGATGTCTAAATGTGCCCAGGGGTACTTTTCAGCGTAACGGGATAAGAAGCAGGCCGCCGTGACACTGCCGGCTTCGCGGCCACCGATATTGGCCATGTCGGCGAAATTACTGTCCAGCTGCTTCTGGTATTCGTCCCATAATGGCATACGCCATGCGCGATCTTGGGTTTTTTCACCGGAAGCGAGCAGGGCGTCTGCGAGCTTTTCATTATTACTGAATAAGCCCGTCGCATGGCTTCCCAGTGCGACGACACAAGCGCCTGTTAGTGTGGCGATGTCGACCACTGATTTAGGTTGGTAGCGTTCGGCGTATGTGAGCGTATCGCACAATACGAGGCGGCCTTCGGCATCGGTATTAAGTATCTCAATGGTTTTGCCTGACATGGAGGTGACGACGTCCCCCGGTTTTGTTGCACGCCCAGAGGGCATGTTTTCGGCTGCAGCGACAAGGCCGATGACGTTGACCGGTGCGTCCATTTCGACCAATGCGGTGAGTGCACCGAATACACTTGCCGCGCCACACATATCAAATTTCATTTCGTCCATTGCTGCGCCTGGCTTCAAGCTGATGCCGCCCGTATCGAACGTGACGCCTTTGCCGACGAGGACATGGGGTTTTGCGCCTTTACGCCCGTTTTTAAACTCCATGACGACGAGCTTTCCTTCCTCTTCACTGCCGTTAGACACGGAAAGAAATGAGCCCATGCCGAGCTTTTCCATCTGTTTTTCCCCCAGCACTTTAACACTGAGCTTGTTGTGCTTTTCCCCAAGGCTTTTTGCTTGACTGCCGAGGTAGCTAGGTGTGCAGATGTTCCCAGGCAAGTTGCCTAAGTTTCGGGCAGTATTGACGCCAGAGCCAATGGCCTTGCCGTATGCCAGGCCCTTTCGAGCGGCGGGTAATGCTGAGGTGACCGCGGTAACTTTTTTCAGCGGGAGGGCTTTTACCTTATTTTTGGTTGTATCGTAGCGGTAGCTGGCTTTTACTCCGGCTTCAGACAGTATTTTGGTCAGGGTTAGGGCGCTTTGGGCTTCATCTTGAAGGGCGATGTCGTCTAAAAAGACGGCAATATCTTTTGTAGCGCGGCCGCCAGTTACGGCGATAAGTGTATTGGCGACTTTGGACCAGGTCTTGAGCGTAATATTTGTGGTTTTGGCTTTACTCGGTTTCCCTAAATTGACTAATAGTACGCGTTGGTAGGGGATACTTTTCTCATGTGGAACCGTTATCCAGGCACAACTGCCTGCGCTTTCATCGATATCTTTTGATTTAATTTGTTGGCTCAACAAATGACTGTGCTTGTTGTCCAATATTTTCGCACTTGGGCTCAAGCTGTCGTTGAAGGTAAAGACAACAGCGCATTGAGTTTTGAGTTTTGAGATATCACTGTTTTTTGCAAAAAAATCCATAGATGAACCTAGCTTGTTATGATTATAAAATTGCGTATAAAAATGAAACGGTCGATGAGACTATTGAGTAAGTGTACGCTATCATGCGTGGATTATTAAGTTGGTCAGTGTTTTGTATGTTGTATAGCGATTTTTATCGTGGTTTTCTGTGAAATGTTAAGCGTGATATTTAAGTTCATATCTTTTGCTGTCTCTGAATGCGAGGGCTTTGCGTGATTGTTTTTCGTTACCTTGCCAAAGAAGTTCTGACCAGCATGTTGGCCGTTAGCACGATTCTACTGATGATCATCTTTAGTGCTCGGTTTGTGAAGTATCTGGCAGAGGCCGCAGCGGGGAAACTGGATGCGGGTGTTTTGCTCACCCTGATGGCTTATAAATCCCTTGGTTTTCTTGAGCTTATTTTACCCCTTGGATTGTTCATCGGCATACTGTTGTCGTATGGCCGTTTGTATTTAGAAAGTGAAATGACGGTGCTTTCTGCATGTGGACTCAGTGATCGACGTTTGCTGGGCTACACCATGACCACCTCCTTATTCGTTGCGGTACTTGTCGCTTTGTTGAGTATGTATTTAGGTCCGAGAGGTGTAAAAGCCTCGGAAGACTTGCTGGCCGAGCAACGAAACCGTACCGATTTTGAAACGCTTAAGCCCGCACGTTTTAATGAACTGGATAGCGGCAAAGGTATTAGCTACGCGGAATCGATCAGTAAAGATAAACAAAAGTTGAACCACGTATTTATTGCCGAGCTTTCGCAGTCCGATTCCGAAGACGCGCCGAGTATTTTGATGGCGGAGTCAGGGCAAACGGTCGTGGATGCGGAGTTTGGGCAAAAATTCTTAATGTTAAAAAATGGTAAGCGCTACAAGGGCCGCCCAGGTGATGCTGATTACGAAGTGGTGGAGTTCGAAGAGTTTTATCAACACTTACCCGAGCCCGATTATGCTATCGCCAAACGAAAGGCCACGGACGGGATGTCCACGATGGAGCTGTATCGCGATACGTCTGAAATGTCGAGTGCAGCATTGCAGTGGCGTATCTCGTTGCCTGTTTTGGTGATTATGGTTGGTTTTTTAGCGTTCCCTTTAAGCCGAACAAAGGCTCGCCAAGGGCGCTATAACAAGCTGTTGCCTGCCATTGTTGTCTACATTCTTTATCTCGTATGTCTGAATGCCGCTCGCGGCGCCCTGGACAGTGGGAAATCGCCTCTTCCTGGGATTATTTGGTGGGTGCATGCCGCCTTCTTCGTGCTGGGGGTATTACTTTACACGTGGCCGAGTATCCGGAGGCGCAGAGTGCCGAAAGCGTCGGCGCTCGAAGGCGTCGGCTCATGAAGCACTTAAAAAAATATATCGCGAGTTCGGTTTGGGGTTCTGTGGTCGGTGTTTTACTGGTCATTGTCGCGCTGGATTTTATCGCTGGTTTAGTGGACGAACTTGGTGACTTAAAAAGTGGTTATGGCTTTGCTGAGGCGATGATCTACGTGCTGTTGAGTATTCCCTCCAGTATTTATGAATATTTACCTTTGTCCTCCCTTGTTGGTTGTCTGGTTGGTTTGGGTGTCTTAGCGAGCTCCAGCGAACTGGTGGTGATGCGTGCTGCAGGCGTTTCCATCAATCAAATTATTTGGGCGATTTTTCGGCCCGTATTTGTATTTATTCTTGGTGGTGCGTTGATCGGTGAATATATCGCGCCCTATACGGATCAATATGCAGATAGCCGGCGCGCCTTAGCGCTTGGGCACAAAAAGGCCTTGCAGAGCGATCGTGGTGTGTGGAACCGCGAGGGTAATGAATTTATGCACTTCAATGCGGTCTTGCCTAATGGCAAGCTCTATGGGGTGACGCGTTTTAAATTTGATGATGCGGGGAATTTGGAGGAAGCGCGCTTTGTCGATTCCGCGATCTACCAAGGTGATCATTGGTTTGAACAAAATGTGCGTGTTACGCATTTTGAAGACGAAATTGCTCGAAAAGAAGAGATGCCCAATGGGCGCTGGCAGAGCGAAGTATCGCCGTCGCTCTTGAACGTACTTGTGCTCGACCCCGAAGGGTTACCGATGTCGCGTTTGGTGGATTATTCTCGCTATCTCGATCGGCAAAACCTGGAATCCACGGAGTATCGCTTGGCGTTTTGGCGAAAGGCCTTACAGCCTTTGGCAACCCTAAGTTTGGTGATGATCGCGATCTCGTTCATTCTCGGCCCGTTACGCCAAGTGACGATGGGCTTTCGGGTATTTGTTGGGGTGATCGTTGGGTTGGTGTTTCAGATGAGTCAGCGTTTACTCGGGCCATCTAGTATTATCTGGGGTTTCCCTCCCGTTCTGGCGGTGCTGATCCCGATCGGCATCTGTTTTATTGTGGGGTATGTGTTGGTCCGCCGATCGGAGTGATGAGGTTCTTTTTCTTTCGCGTTTACGCTTAGAATGGTCTCGATAATTGGGCGCCTATTTTTTCTCCTTTTTTATCTTCGGTGTTTCAATAATTTTGGTGCTGCTCGCGATGTCGTGCCATGCGCGCTGATCTTGATCAAATAAACACCACCAATACCCTAAGCCTAGGACTGCGAGCGAGATTGGGCCGCTGATGATTCGGCGCAAGATTTGAGTATGGCTAACTGGATGCCCGTTTTGGTCGACGAGTTTCAGGTGCCAAGCGCGCATGCCAACAGTTTGTCCTGCGCGTCGCCAAAATAACCAGTAGAAGCCCACAATAGTGATGACCCAGCCACTTTGAAACCAAAGGCCTTGTTGCATTGGCTGGTAGTCTCCTGTGCCTTGATCCCCAATGACAAAGACCATGATGACAGTCGCCAGTGCGGAATACACCATGCTCAACGCCCCCAAAATAAACAGGTCGTATAAAAATGCGAGTAGGCGTTTGATAAGTGGAGCCGTGGGGAATTCTGTAATGGTAGCGCTAGTCAAAAGAAGCCTTATAGAGTGTTGGTGATCATTTAGGCGAGAGCCGTTCGGGCGGGTATTCTAAACAATCGCAAGGCAGACTGGAAATGTCGGATATGAGAGGCTATTTAGTCGAATTTGTATCGAAAGCGTAAACGCACCTTATCGTTGGATACGCGGATGTGATAGTTCGAAATATCGGAGAACTGTGAATACGGAACCTTGCCTACGGTAGAAGGATATAGGTCCGGATTCGCTTGTTGCCGTTGTTGCTGCTCTTTTTTGTAACTACCGATGACATAAGTGCGAATATAGCGTCGTAAAGCAGCACTGGGTGATGAGCTAATATTGGCGTCTTCGAGCAACCAGCGGTTGTTGATCAGGCGCTGGCTCATCGTCATAGATGAGTCGCGTTCAGCGGCGGCGGCGCGGAATAATAAATCGTTGTCCATCATGTGCGTTGGCACAATGCGCATTTTACTAAAATCGTTTTCTGCGATGCCGAATCGCGCATAGTCCTCTAGGAGAAAATCATTTTCTGAGGCGGTTGCAAGAGACGTGAGGCCCAATGCGCCTGAACAAACCAGCCCCAAAGCGAATGCTAAAAAACGCTTAGTCGGAAACTTCTGATTAAATTCAAAACGGCTCATAAACTCGCCTCCTAATAAACATTATGGATCAATTTAGTGACAAAATAATGTGAAATAGGGGCGATTTGATAGACCAATTTGGCATGAAATTGGTGCCAAAAAAGATCAATTGTGACGCCTATATCATCTTGATATTTGTGTGGGGTAGAGGTGTCAATTTACTTCAAGTAAGCAAACGCTTACAAAAATAGACTAAGAGGAAAACTTAAATCGATTTTTTATCGGTTTAAGTAATCAAATTGAGAGGCCCATAACAAAAAAATCTAATTTATTTTCTATAAAATCGATATATTTCGATGCTTTATAGTGGTGATATAACAAGAAGATGTAACGTAAAGGCACTTGAAAGAATGGAAAGCTATATGTATGTGGGATATTTTTCGTTATACCGAAAATTGTTTAATATACGGCAATACCGGCATTGAGTTTACGCTTAAATAAAGCTTATACGTATAGTGGGACGTAAAAAACGGTGACAATTAAGTAACGTGTTAATGTTTATTGCGGCAGGGAAAGAATTAATTAATCGAGCTGATAATCCAAAATATTTTCCGAGTCGTCACAGGGCTGCCCAATACTTATTTTTCCATTCGCAAGCAGAGGCGTAGATTCTCGTCGTAAAAAAACTTCTTGTTGTCCGTGTTGCAGTAAGTATGTGCCGTTAGTGCTTCGATCCGTCAAAATAAATTTGCCGCGATGATACGAAATTGAGCAATGTGTTCGTGAAGCATTTTTATGTTGCACGCAAATTTGTACGGCGCCGTGGTCTCTCCCTATGGACACGTCTGCAGTTGGATCAATGTAGTATGTATGCCCCTGATAATTAATCAAAACCTGCGTGGGGGTTCCGTTAGCGGCATTCACAGCCTTGGACGCGACGACGGTAGCATCAAGTGAGGCGGTATCTCGCTGTTCCCAATTTAAACGGTACAGCAGGGAAGGTTCTGACTCTCCCTTGATGGTAACACGATCAAAAAATTCACATTGTTGGCGAAATGCGACCAAGTTTGCGTAGGTATCGGCGTCGAATAAAATTTGATTTGCCTGAGCTGTGCGCGCAAGGAAAGCGGCGTTATTTACGGTGTCGCCGTATACGTCGCTTTTATCATTGATTACTGGGCCGTAGCATATGCCTGTACGCAAATAAAAGTGCATTGCATTCATGGCTTGATTCATCGTCACTGCAGCGGCGCAGGCAGATTCTGGATCTGCGTGGGCATACATGATTTCATCGCCAATAGTCTTGATGACTTGTCCTCCAGTACGTAAAACGACATCGCGCATGCCAGCAATGGCTTGGTCAATTTTTTCTTTTGCCCGTTCATTGCCGAGAGAGGTGTACAACTGCGAACTGCCCACAATATCGGAAAAAACGATGGCTAAATAATCATCATCAGGTGTCATAAACCACAGCTTTTTAGGATCGGAGAATAGGGTGTAGCGTTACGGCTGCACCTAGTAAAAGTGTAACACTGATGTCTGTATCGACAAGGAAAAAGATGGGGATGTGAAATACCCTAATCGCACACAAAACTGACAGGCACAAAAAAGGGAGCCGAAGCTCCCTTTTTAGGCATCATCAGGTGGATTAGGCGTTTGCAGCCATGATCGCACGAGTTGTGTCTAGCATACGATTTGAGAAGCCCCACTCGTTGTCGTACCAAGCCAAAACTTTTACTTGGTTGCCGATAACGCGTGTTTGTGACGCATCAAAAATACATGAAGCCGGGTTGTGATTGAAATCACTAGAAACCAAAGACAATTCGTTGATTTCCATAACGCCTTGGAAGCGACTTTCAATTGCATCTGCAACGGCTTTGTTTACTTCTTCCGCAGTTGTTGGGCGGGAAGGCGTAAATGTGAAGTCTAGGCAGCTTACGTTGATCGTAGGAACACGTACCGCTAGGCCGTCTAACTTACCTTTTAGCTCAGGGATAACCAAGCCAATTGCCGCTGCAGCGCCAGTTTTGGTTGGGATCATGTTATGAGCTGCTGCACGTGCACGAAGTGTATCGGAGTGGTATGCATCAGTAACGTTTTGGTCATTCGTGTACGAGTGGATGGTGTTCATCAAACCACCTTCAATGCCTATCGCTTTGTGGATCGCGTAAGTCATTGGAGCCAAACAGTTGGTTGTACATGAAGCGTTAGAAAGTACTTTATGTTCTGATGTGATGTCTTCGTGGTTCACACCGTATACAACCGTAAGGTCTACTTCTTTACCAGGAGCAGAGATCAATACGTTTTTAGCGCCAGCTTCAAGGTGCATAGCGGCTTTATCACGAGCAACGAAAAGACCGGTACATTCGAATACAACATCGATGTCCAAGTCACCCCAAGGAAGAGCTGCGGGGTTACGTTCTGCGATAATTTTAATTTCGTTTCCAGCAACAGTGATAGCTTCATCACTTGATTCAACATCAAAGCCGAATGTGCCGTGGACTGTATCGAACTTCAATAGGTGACCGTTAATTGATGGTGATCCTAAGTCGTTAATAGCAACAACTTGAAATTCGTCTTGTAGGTTTTTTTCGTAGATGGCGCGAAGGACATTGCGGCCGATGCGGCCAAAACCGTTAATAGCAATACGAGGCATGGCGGTTTCCTGAGTAGTTTGTCGTGAAATTTGGAGCGCGGATTATGCTCAAAATCACCTCAAAATGCAACCGTCTTGATGTCGTTTTATAGCAAATCTAGGGCCAACCTCGGACATGGATCGTCCGAATTGAGGGTGAAATCTGCATTCTATATTGGGGTTGGGACAAAAATTGCTGTGCTTAGATACCCCGTCTGCTTAACGGCAATAAAAGCGCATGAATCGTCGCGAAAGCGCACTAATGTTGTTCATAGAGGGCGTATGCTAGCCATACACGTGTGCAAAACGGCGTCTTTTACCAGCAGCTTATAGCCTAAACTTAAGCAAATGACGAAAGAAGCACGTAGGTCATTGTAAACGAGCGATGTATATGAGGTTGGGCCTTATGAATACAGATTTGTTGATAGTGGGTGGGGATGGTGATTTAGCCCTGCGTAAACTCTATCCCGCCTTATATTGCTTAGAACTCAATGAGTGTGAGCCGGAATACGAAAAAATCATTGGCGTTGCACGGACGGCGCATGAGCGAGACTCATTCTTAGCGAAAGTAAAAACCCATGTGATTGCCAACATCTCCGAGTCATATTTTTCTGAAGAGGTATGGCAGGCGTTTGCGGACAAGTTGTGTTTTGTTCAGGGTGATGCCACTGACGTAAACAACTTGGTGGGAATAAAAGATAATGTCGTCGGTGTGGACGCGGTACTTGTTGTATATCTGGCAATTCCTCCGATGATCTTTGGTCGTGTTGTATTTGCGCTTGAAAAAAGCGGCTTGGTTACATCCTCGACACGGCTTATTGTGGAAAAACCGTTGGGGGATAACCGAGAAAGCTTTATTGAAATAAACAATGAGCTGACGCGAGTCTTTCCAGAAGAGCAGCTTTTTCGTATTGATCATTATCTTGGTAAAGAGACCGTCCAGAACTTATTAGCGTTACGTTTTGCCAACGATATATTTGAGCCCTTATGGAACGCAAAATACATCGATCATATTCAGATTACGGTGTCTGAATCCGTGGGGGTTGGTAACCGCTGGGGGTTTTACGACCAAACGGGCGCGACCCGCGACATGATCCAAAATCATTTATTGCAAGTCCTTTGCTTGGTGGCGATGGAGCCCCCTGCAACCTTAAATGCAGAATGTGTCCGTGCGGAAAAATTAAAAGTTTTGCAATGCTTAAAGTCTTTTTCATCGCAAGATACGAAGGACAATACCGTGTGTGGTCAATATCGCCGAGGTATAGTTAATGGTGAAGAGGTGGCAGGGTATTTAGAAGAAGAAACGGATAAGCATGCCGTAAATCCCGAGAGCCAAACGGAAACCTACGTCGCGTTACAGACGGAAATTCACAATTGGCGTTGGACGGGCGTACCGATTTATTTGCGCACCGGTAAACGCTTACAGTCGCAACGATCAGAGATTGTGGTGCAATTTAAGCAAAGTCATCATCAAATATTTGATCAGAACCATTCCGAGCATAAACCCAATCGTTTAGTGATTCGTTTACAGCCCGATGAGGGGATACGCATGCGGATCATGAATAAAGTTGCGGGGCTAGAAGCAGGAATACCCTTAGAGTCAGGCTGTTTAGATATCCAATTTGGTGACGGAAAGAACGGTAACAAAGACAAAAAACACGATGCCTATTCCCGTTTGTTATTCGATGTTTTGCGCAACGACCAAACGTTATTTGTGAGCGCTGCAGAAGTTGAACAGGCATGGCGTTGGGTAGATCAAATATTTGAGGCATGGAAACAAACGGGCATGAAGCCAGAAGGGTATATGGCAGGGTCTTTCGGTCCACCGAGTGCAGACGTGTTAATTGCGAGGAGCGGGCGGGAGTGGCACAACTTACTCTCTGACTAGCCCGATGTGATAAAAAATGAGGTTGGTGTGTAATTTATGAATCCGACAGTAAAGTCGATTACCAAAAAAATTATTGATCGCAGTCGCATTGCTCGATCGAAATATGTCGAGAGCATGCGGCGTACAATGGGTGATAACCCGCCGAAAAAAAGGCTCTCCTGTGGAAACCTAGCGCATGCGTATGCCGGCTGTGGATCACAAGATAAAGACATGATTCGGCTTATGCAAAGTGCGAATCTAGGGATTATTACGGCGTTTAACGATATGTTATCGGCGCATCAGCCTCTGGAGACGTACCCAAATTTGATTAAAGAGGCCGCAAGGTCGCTAGGGTGTACAGCGCAAGTCGCTGGCGGTGTACCTGCGATGTGCGATGGCGTGACCCAGGGGCAAGCGGGAATGGAGTTGAGCTTGTTTAGCCGCGAGGTGGTGGCGATGGCTACCGCTGTTGGTTTGACCCATAACGTGTTTGATGCAAATTTATTTTTGGGGGTTTGCGATAAAATTGTGCCGGGGATGCTCATCGGTGCGTTGCAGTTTGGGCATTTGCCTGCGGTATTTGTCCCGGCGGGACCGATGCCTTCTGGTTTGCCTAATAGTGAAAAAGCAAAAGTTCGGCAACAGTTTGCTGCGGGTGAAGTGGACGAAGATACATTGCTTGATGCAGAAACTGCGTCTTACCATAGTCCCGGCACCTGTACCTTTTACGGGACCGCGAATACTAACCAAATGATGGTCGAAATGTTGGGCGTACAGTTACCCGGCAGCTCGTTTGTTCATCCCGGTACGCCGTTGCGTGATGCGCTTACGGGGGCGGCGGTTAAAGCTGCCGTTTCATCCACCTTAGCGGCGGGAAATTATCGCCCTTTATATGAAGTGATCAATGAGCACTCCCTTGTGAATGCGATTGTGGGTTTGTTGGCAACAGGGGGCTCGACTAATCATACCTTGCATATTGTGGCGATCGCGAAAGCATGCGGTATTACCATTACCTGGGAGGATATGGACGAGCTATCTCGTTCAGTGCCTTTGTTAGCGAGGGTGTACCCGAATGGACAAGCGGATATTAACCTCTTTCAGTCTGCAGGTGGTATGGCGTTTTTAATTAAAGAATTACGCCTGGGCGGCTTGTTAAATGAAGACGTTGTGAACATCTTGGGGCACGGCTTAAACGCTTACGAGAAAGCCCCTGAGTTAACTGACGATGGTGGCGTTAAATGGAAAACGTGTGCTGAACTTAGCGCAGATTTAACGGTTCTGCGACCATTTAAACTTCCCTTTGATTTAGAAGGCGGCTTGCGAGTATTAAATGGCAATTTAGGTAAAGGTGTTATCAAGATATCGGCTGTGGCGCCCGAAAATCGAAAGGTCTCTGCACCCTGTATTGTATTTCATTCCCAAGATGAATTGATTGCCGCGTTTAAACGTGGAGAGCTAGAAAAAGATTTTATTGCCGTGGTCCGCTTTCAAGGCCCGAGAGCGAACGGCATGCCTGAACTCCATAAAATGACGCCGCCTTTGGCTGTATTACAAGATAAGGGGTTTAACATTGCCTTGGTTACTGACGGGCGGATGTCGGGCGCATCGGGGAAAGTTCCGGCAGCCATACATATGTCACCAGAGGCGCTAAACGGAGGGCCTTTATCTAAAGTGAAAACAGGAGACGTGATTCATTTTGATGCGGACGCAGGAAGTGTATTGCTTGAGTTATCTGACGCAGAATTAGGTGAACGTGCACAGGCTGAATATGTAGCGGAAGACCAAAATTTGGGGCGTGGTATTTTTTCTGGGTTTCGTTCTTTGGTGGGGGCTTCGGATGTTGGTGCCGGGGTATTTGAATAGATGATGTTTTTTGCGGGACGTATTTTCGAGGGCGGATCAAAAGCACTCGTCTTGTTATTTAACGAATTACGTAATTGAGGTCAAGTTTATATCATGGCAATCACAAAAGAGTATCTAGCGCCCTTGGGAGTTATGCCAGTTGTGGTAATTAACCACGTAGAAGATGCAGTGCCTATAACGAATGCACTAAAAGAGGGTGGGATAAAGGCCGTTGAAATCACGTTACGCACTCCCGTAGCCTTAGATGCGATTCGTGAGGTGAAGGCTGAATGTAGCGGGATAGAAATTGGTGTGGGTACGGTAGTATCCGAACAGAATTTAAAAGATATTGCTGAAATTGGTGTCGACTTTGCGGTATCCCCCGGTTATACGCCGAAGTTAATTAAATGCGCTGAGTCTCTCGGTATTAACTTATTGCCTGGTGTGACTTCTCCGTCGGAAGTGATGGTGGGAATGGAGCTGGGGCTTACCTGTTTTAAGCTCTTTCCTGCGGTAGCGGTGGGTGGCTTAGCGCTGTTGAAATCTATGGGCAGTCCACTGCCGCAAGCGTCGTTTTGTCCGACAGGTGGGTTAACGATCGATACGTTTACTGACTTTTTAGCTTTGTCTAATGTGAGTTGCGTGGGGGGGACGTGGCTTGTTCCGCAGGATTTGGTAGAGAAAAAAGACTGGCCGGGCATATCCGAAATCGCCCGAGATACAATGCTTAGACTGCCGTAAACGTGTGAGGCGGATTGTTGCTCGCTATCAGCGTAGTGTTTACATGTTGCCGCCCTCGGTCTGTTAATCATTAGGGTGAAATGTCACCCTAATGATTAACATAGATATCTGCTGTTTGGAGGCTGTTGATATTCCAAGTTTGGCGGATACACACATTCTCGCTATTTTGCACCGTAATACTATTTCGACGCGCTCACCAGTGCGCCACTCAAAATAATTAAATTGCCAGCATCTTCACTTTCTGGGGTTGTTCCATTTCCGACCATTTCGTTAACAATCAGATCTATTAATCCATCTCCATCCATATCGGCACTTGCTGCGCTGTATGCCAATGTGTCGCCAGCATCGGTGCCGCTAGCACCGTTTGCGCCGTATATATTGGTGATATTAAATACCGCATCGTCCGGTTGTGAACCGTCAGATAAATCGATAATACTTGGCCAAGTACTTTGTCCCCACAAAATATGTAACGCGCCGGCGTCAGGACGGCCGAGCGCGGCATCGTGGGGCGACGATACGGCTAGGTCATCAATTCCATCATTATCGAAATCACCATGCAATGCGGTATCACTGCTAATTGCCCCTGAAGAGGCCCCGAGAATCGTTGTCACTTCAATGCCCGTGGGAATATCGTTCATCGGGAAGTTTTGATCTTTTAGTTGAGCTGAATCGAAAAATACAAAACCTAGGCCAGCAGCGGAAAAGCGAGGCGTATTGCCTGCAATGTCACCAATAAGCATATCGCTAAGTCCGTCGCCGTTATAATCTAAACCGCCCACCATTTCTTCTCCGAAATAATTGTTGTCAAACACTGCGGTTTCCGCGCCTTGGATATCTGTGATGCCGCCAGTGGTAGTACTGTCCGCGGTGATGGTGAAATCATTTGCCCAGGTCGTTGGGAAATTATCATCCCAAATGATAAAGAGGCGTCCGTTGGGGCTGCCGCTGCTTGCGACAGCCGTTGAGCTAGCTGCGCCGTCGGCAGGAATACTTGCTCCTGCGCGATTAATAGTGGCTCCGACCATTAATTCTGCAGTTCCGTTGTCATCTAAGTCTGCGATATTGAGTGTTGCACCAAAATGAAAATCGCTGGATGAGCTGGGCGGTAAAACGGTAGCAATGTCCCCAGCTAAATCACTGTTTGCGATATCGCTGAGGTCCACGTTAAATGAGTCGTCTAAATGTGTTCCACCCCGCACGACATATACCACACCGCTATTGACGCCTTGAGCGTCATGTTGGTCTGCGGCAACAGCGATATCGTCTATACCATCACCGGTGATATCTTCGGCTCTTACCCATATACCGAGTCGGTCGAGTTGGTTTGCGCCGACTAAGGTGACGATATTGAGTGAGGAGGGGGGAGACTGAAGGTCAACGACTGTGCCCGCGGTTGCGAGCGAAGTCAGTTCGGTTGAGCCAACGATGATGGTGAGCGCACCAGCCCCAACACGGTCTGTTTCAGAGTAGTTTTGTCTCGCGATAAGTAAGTCACCCAGGCCATCGCCAGTCACGTCTCCCATCCAGATTTCCGAGCCGGTCATTTCGGATGGGCCGTCGCCAATAATAGTGAGTACGTTCGTGTTGGATTCTCCAGTGTCTATGGCGCTGTTTACTGTGCCATCGCCCAGCACCAGGTACACCTTGCCGGCTGAATCCCGTGATTCGGGTGAAGACAGCATTGAAGCCATCGCAAAATCAAGGTTGCCATCACCGTTCACATCAAACCCCCCGGTTACCGGTACACCGAAATTACCGATACCGGTTGAGCCGTATAGTCTTAACAGGCCGTCAGCGGGTTCCACATCGCGCAGATCAATATCCTCAGAGGCGGCAACGGGGGGAGGGCTGTCGTTATCGCTACCACAAGATATTAAAAAGAAGCTCGTAAAAAGTGTCGCGATTGTAATTAGATTCCAGCGTTGCATGACGGCCCTCTGTATGTGTGTGAAAAAATTTTGCTGCGCATTCGTTTGATTGTTTGGTATTGATGGTTGGCAGTATAATTCACCTGGTTGTAGGCTCAATGGGAATGCTCGCCTTTTTGTTATCAATTTGTAATATAGGTATGGGGAGAGGATTTGTCGTTTGGCTTGCGTGCGTTTTGGCGCTACTCAGTAAACACACCTTAGGAGTAATGTATCGTGGCTTCACGTTTTCGATTGATCGGCATGCCGTTGTGTATAGTTTTCTCACTAACTGCATGTACCTCTGAGCAGGTGTATAACGCGATGGCTTCACAGCAGTGCCAACGAGACGCTGAGCAAGCGCCTGGCGTGAATAGTGCAAAATGTATAAATGAAGATAAAATCGACGGCAAGACGTATCGAGAGTATGAGCGCGATCGTAAAAAATAGTATACTCGCCAGTCTCTTTCGTCCGCTGACTTTTTGCGATTAGTTAATTTAAAGGAATATCACTTCTCAATGAATACCAAAACCTCCCTTATCGTCGTTCTCGTTGCTTCCCTGTTGCTATCCGCATGCGCGACGGTTCCTAGCGTCACGGTTTCTGTTGCCGAACCAGATCGTATTCGTTTTCAAGGAAAGGGGGCGGGCGCAGGTATGATGTTAATGTCCTCCATGGGCGCAATGGGAATTGCGATTGGGGTTGCGATAGATGAAGGGATTGGAAAAGATATTGATGCGGCTGCACGTACGGAAGGATTTAACATTCAAGCGATCATAGAGGCTGCGGCGAAAACTCATTTATTCACATCCGATATTACGGTTGAGCGATATGGCTTTGTTACTCGCCCTGGGGATAACGATCCCGTCGCTGTTCAGCTACATCTGAACATTGTCTCGAAAGACGGCCAGCAACAGGCGGTGAAATACCCAGAAGACTTTGAGAAAGCTCGTGTTAGCACTTTCCCGCTAGATGACATAAAGCTAGATGGGAAGTTAACGATTACTGCTTTCGAAAAAGCGATCGCGTCAATATTTGCAGACTAAGGCGTGCTTATAAACGTCTACAGCGCAGCAGCACTTTTGATGGTGTTGAAATTCATTTATTTTCGTAGTCTTAAAACCCTGCGGTGAAATAGGCGGTAATCATCGTTTCATACGGGTTGCCGATCTTGACCATTGTTCACTCGCCTCTGGCACCAGCTCCCTCCCTCCCTTATCATGTCGAGTTCTTATCTTTATTCTCTCAGGGTCAAATCAATGGTCGATATTGGGCGCTTTAACGTACTGGAGGTGGTGAAAACCGTCGATTTTGGTGTGTATTTGGATGGCGGGGAGCTAGGGACAATCCTCCTGCCTAAGCGTTATATGCCAAAAGGCTGTGCGCTTGGTGACCGACTCTCTGTGTTTATTTATATGGATTCGGAAGACCTGCTGATCGCTACCACAGAGACACCCAAGGTCTGTGTTGGTGAGTGTGCACACCTCGTTGTTAGTGATGTGAATGATACGGGCGCATTTTTGGATTGGGGCCTTAGCAAGGATTTGCTCGTTCCCTATGCTGAGCAGCATAAGCCGATGGACGTTGGGAAATCCTATGTCGTATGTGTGTACCTTGATGAATATACGGATCGCATCGTGGCTTCTTCTCGCTTAAGTCGGCACTTGCAGGAATTCTCTATGTACTTTAAGCAAAATCAACCTGTGGATTTATTGATTTGTGGGCGCAGTGATATGGGCTATAAGGCGGTCGTGAATCATACGCATCTAGGGCTGGTTTTTCGTGACGAGGCGTTTAGCGAACTTAAGTATGGTCAAAAGACTAAGGGGTATATTCAAGCGATCCGAAAAGATAAAAAGATTGATCTTTCTTTACAGCTTCCCGCGGGGCTGGGGCGCGATGAGTTGAGTGAAAAAATTCTGGCCTATATGAAGGAGCAGGGAGGCGTGTCAACGTTGACAGATAAAAGTGATCCTAAAGAGATTTATCGGTTGTTTAATGTCAGTAAAAATAACTATAAAAAAGCGTTAGGGAAACTCTATAAAGAGAAACGCATCCTCATCGAAAAGAATAAGGTCACGCTGTTATAGGTGAGCATTCTACTTGGTTCCCCTTGTTGAAAAATTATGGCGATAAAAGCAACTATTTTTAAGTTAAAGCTCGATATTAGTGATCTCTCACGAAATTACTATCACCTACATTCGTTAACGCTGGCGAGGCACCCCTCCGAAAATGATGAACGAATGATGGTGAGGCTAGCGGCTTTTGCATTTAATGCGGATGAGCGCTTGGCATTTACAAAGGGCTTAAGTACGGATGAAGAGCCGGATCTATGGTCGCATACCTTATCGGGTGAGCTTGATCTCTGGATCGACGTCGGACGTCCAAGTATCGACCGTATTCGAAAGGCCTGCGGAAAAGCTGCGCGCGTAAGGCTCTATACATTTGGGGGGAATACGGCAGATATGTGGTGGCAAACTATTTCTGGGCAACTAACACGCTACTCAAATTTGGAAGTGTTTATGCTAGCGCAAACGTGCTCAGAGCAGTTGGCTGCAACGGTAAATAGAACAATGGATATTCAATGCACGATTGATGGCGGTAATGCATGGTTCAGTATTCAAGATCAGACAATAGAGGTGAGTCCTCTCGCCTTATTTCCTCCTGAATGAGGAATATTAAATAGGAACCGCGGTTAAACGTTCAGATCTTAAATAGTGTTTTGGGGCTAATGCAAAAAGTCATCCATATTAATGTTATATTTTTTGGGGTGAACGGACCGTACTATCACGATTCCTTTTTTACTAATGCCTAGATCTAGTTCCGTTATTGGCTCGTAGCTTGAGGTAATACGATTGTAGATAATGCGAATGAATGGTTTTTGAGGCTCGTTGGCATTCGGCGTAATAACCACTGCGAGCCGCCCATTTGATAGCTCTACTAGTGTGCCACTGGGGTAAATCCCAAAACATTTTAGAAATTCTGATATGAGCTCCTCGTCCAAGGTTGTTTCGGCCAGTTCTTGAATTTTTTTCATGGCGATACAGGGCGTATAGTCAATTCCATCACTTCGATTAGATGTCAAGTTTTCGTATCTGTCGACAAGGGCCATGAGCTTACCGTTGATGGATAGCTTTTCACCTTCGAGCCCTTGGGGGTAGCCATGTCCATTTACCATTTCGTGATGGTGGTGGCACATCTCAATAAGTGTTCGGTCCTCTATTTCTGCGTCTTTAAGAATTTCAATGCCGTAAAGTATATGCTTTTTACGTTCCTCCAACTCTTCAGTATTGAGTTCATTTTCACTTCGATTTAATAACGTTGGTTCTATTCGTGATTTCCCAATATCATGAAAGAGCGCCCCAGCGATTTTCTGTGAAGACTCTTCTTTAGAGAAGCCCAAATGACGGGTGAATATGCCCATCAAAATACCGCAGTTAATTGAGTGTTCGAAAACCTCTGATGCGTTTTCGTCAACTTGTGTAAGCCATAGCAGCGCCAAGGGGTTTTTAGATACGGTTTTGCATATTTCACTGGCGACTTCTTCAATGGGGCTTATATCGACACGCTTGCCAAGCTTTGCGTCAGACATCGTTTTGTTGATTTGACGGAGGCTTTTTTTATAGATTTTACTGGCTTCTTCGCGTGCGGCCGCACTTGGGACGGCCGGGGCCGCAGTTACAGGGGGTGGGGAGTCCGTTACGATATCTGGATCGATGCCTTTTTCTGTATCGATATAGATGTATTCCGCGCCTGCCTGTTTGATTTTATATATAGTGGCTTTGCGACGGACAAACCCTTGGCTTGCGAGCGTTTTGAGCTCGATTTCAGCAGGTTTGTCACAGACATACATCCCGACCTGGAGCTCGTTGATTGAGATACGTTTGATCATTTATACAGTTGTTGTGAGCAGTAGTGGCATTAATTATAGCTGCGTGTAATGTTCTTACTTGGAATAGCGTGATTTCATGTTGCGTATCGCGACAAAATTGCTGAGCACCTGTAGAATACGGTATGAAACCCCGGGGGTAATATCACGTAGTTTCCCAGGTGTTCACGTATATTTTAGGAATATAATCAATCTCATAAAAGGACCGATGGACCGAGCATGACGTTATTCAACTGCACCGTTATTTGTTTTTTGTTTTTATATTGTGCTTCTGTATTTTCCGCTTCTGAATCAAATAGCCCGTTAACCGTTCAGGACTTCTCCAGCTTACCTGATATAGAAAACGTAAAGCTTTCTCCTGATGGTCGTCATGTAGTGTATAGATCACGTGTTGACTCGGAGGAGCTACAAGGGTATCTCATCAATGTCCGGAGCCTAGATAGCGGCAAAGACAACATCGTTTTCTATGGAACCAATGATAAGCTTCGACTCATGTGGATAGCATGGGCAAATGATAGATCATTAATGATCAGTGTTTCGTTTCCTGAGATGCGTTATGGCACGCCAACTACCGAAACGCGGTTATTGATTCTGGACATCAAGACAAAAAAATATCATAACGCTTTGTCGCATGGCGCATATCGAAGATTTACGCATTCGCCCCAGTTCCAGGATCAGGTGATAGATTTTTTACCTGATGACTCGGAGCATTTTATGCTGCAGATAGACGGCGCTACGCCAAATGCCCCCTCCGTGTATCGTGTCTCGGTTAAAAAAGGTGGCACAAAATTGGTGAAGCGAAGTCGATCCGATGTAAAGCGGTGGATCACTGATACCGAAAATAACGTGCGCCTTGGTATTTACCGTAACGATACAACGCACAAAATTATTCATTCCTCTAGAGACAGTAAAAAGTGGACGTCTCTATGGGAGTTCGAATCATTTTCATCTGATCAGGTTTGGCCTATTGGATTCGCTAAAAACCCGGATGAGTTGTACGTGACCGCGTTACATGAAGGTCGAGATGCTATTTTCCTTGTTAATCTTAAGGATGAGCGCCTTTCTAAAAAACTGATATATGCTAACGATCACTACGATGTGGAGGGGGACCTTTTTTACTCAAATAAAACGGGGGAACCTGTTGGGATTAAAGTATCCGATAGTGGTGGTTACATTTTTTGGGATGACGACTATAAAGCATTAATGGAAGGTATTAATAAGGGCTTACCTCATACAAATAACAATCTCATCAGTTTTAGTCGAGATGAAAAGCGGTATATCGTGTTGGCTCAGAGCGATACTGACCCTGGATTATATTATTTCGGAGACCGAGATAAAAAAACATTGGTGCCAATGGCTCGCCGATACAAAAAGCTATTGCCGAACTTAATGAGACCGAAAGAAGTGGTGTCTTATCGCGCGCGTGATGGTTTGGATATAGAGGCGTATCTGACCTTACCTGAACACAATGGCAAGACTAAAAAATTCCCAACAGTGATTTTTCCACACGGTGGACCCTTAAGCTATGACGGAAGAGGGTTTGACTACTGGACGCAATATTTCGCCAACGCGGGGTATGCGGTATTGCAAATGAACTTCAGAGGGTCTTCGGGGTATGGGCACGAATTTATGTCTGCTGGTCTTAAAAACTGGGGCTTGGCGATGCAGGATGATGTAGAAGACGGTACTCGCTGGATGATAGAGCAAGGATATAGTGACCCGGATAAAATCTGTATTGTTGGTGCAAGTTATGGGGGTTACGCCGCGTTAATGGGGGCTGTTAGATCTAAGGGTCTTTATCAGTGTGTGGTGAGCTTCGCGGGAGTGACGGATGTCGCTTACATGGTTAAGTCTCATCGAAATTTTACTAATTATGCGATAGTGAAAGAGCAGGTGGGGTCTGACTTTAAATCACTTAAACAGCGATCCCCCCTTTATCATGCAAGCGATATTGATATTCCTACGCTACTAATTCATGGCACAAAGGATCGTAGCGTTAAGTATCGGCACACTAAGAAGATGTATAAAGCGTTAAAAAAGGCCGGTAAGAGTGTTGAATTGCTGACATTGGAAGATGGGAATCATTATTTAAGTAAAAACGAACATCGTGTGCAAGCGTTTGAGAAAATGGATGCGTTTTTAGGGCGGTATTTACATTGAAGGAGATCGTGAGCATGCATAGTGGATGTAAGGGAATTTTTTGGGGTGTCGTCTTATGGGTGTTTTTACTTGGTTTCTCGGTGGGGGTAGGAGCGGGAACAAAAACGCCTAGTTTTACCGGTGTTATTCAGGCGCAAGAGGTATACAAGTCTGGGCCTATCCGCAATAAGAAAAAAATTGAATACACCGTTAGCTCAGACACTATTCAACGCGTTAGATTTGAGTCGCGCGATAGCTTTAAGGGCGTTAAGGTTTCGCCTAAAAGCGATGAGGCAATTCTGTTTTATCAAGACTCTAGGGTTAAGTTGTATACGAAGATGAGTATGGCGGATTATGTAGCCTATTTGGAAAAGTTGATAAAAAAACGAGACAAAATACATCGCAAATCCTATGGCGCATCGTACTATTTTAAATATGCGAGATGGAAAGGCCTCAAGAAGGTAATAAATACAGAGGATGTGGTTCAAGTAGAGGGGCGACACTGTGATAAGTATTCTCATTTGCAGAAAGATAAGAAGCAGCTCATTTCTTTGATTTCTTGTGAGAACTTAGTCGATAGAAATTTGTTTCGTTATACCGAGTTGTATATGCCTGAATCGATTTCAGGTTTTCCTTTGGAGTTTGAGTTTTCATATACACAAAGCAAAGAGCGAACATCTGATCGCTTCAAGAAGTCGTTAGGAAGCGCTAAAGACAAACTGAGTAAAACTGGGCGGTTTATGACAGGAAAGGTCGAGTATTTCAAATATCGTGTACGAACTCGGAAAGCATATTCGATTGCTGCGATCGCTTTTGTTGATCTATCAAAATTTAAATATGTCGCGAGCCTGGGGTTAATTAAGAAACTTGCTGATCAAGCACATGATGCTGAAATAGAAGCCAAGCGAAAGATTCGCGAGGACCGTGGCGATGATGGGATAGACGGGATTGACATTATTGATATGTTGGATTGATATGGCGCAGTGACTGCTCGTGTTTGGTCTAGGCGGTACACAGCATTATGAGTATGTTCGAATATTCTGTAATCATTGTCGTGTTGATTCATCACTTTTAGACGTTCCTGTGAGCTTCGCATAAACATGCTCGTCTCAAATACGGTGTGTT
Organism: Agarilytica sp.; assembly: GCA_045430345.1. GTDB lineage: Bacteria > Pseudomonadota > Gammaproteobacteria > Pseudomonadales > Cellvibrionaceae > Agarilytica. The sequence continues at coordinate 345,627 of JAILXT010000004.1, forward strand.
TGCTGAAGCGAGTGACGGGGCTCTCTGATCTTGGGCACAAACAAAAAAGCCCCGCATATGCGAGGCTTTCTTTGTATGGTACCAGAGGCCGGACTCGAACCGGCACGCTTTTAAGGGCGCGGGATTTTGAATCCCGTGTGTCTACCAATTTCACCACTCTGGCTTTATTCGTATCGAACAGGCAGTGCCTATCGCGAAGGGCGCTGATTATATCAGCGGTTGGTCTGGGGTCAACCGCTAAGCGTGGTAAATCGTGTGCTTTTCCTTTAATCTTGCGCTCCTAATTTTGGCCAAGTACAAGTTTGTAGCTATTTATTACATGCGACGAGAGATATGCGACGAGAGGATTTTCACTACGATTTGCCGGAAGGCTTAATTGCAAAAACGCCTATGCCCGAGCGGGCATCGAGCCGTTTGTTGTGTTTGGCTGGCAGTTCGGGCGCGATAGAGCACCGTTCTTTTAGCGATATTCTCGATCTTATCGCGCCAGGAGATTTGGTGGTCTTTAACGATACTCGCGTGATTCCTGCTCGGGTGTTCGGTCAGAAAGCATCCGGTGGGAAAGTGGAAGTTCTGGTTGAGCGCGTTTTGTCTGAAGATCGCGTCTTGGCTCATGTTCGCGCGAGTAAATCGCCGAAAGTTGGCTCGATTATCCGCTTGGAAGATAATACCGAGATTGAAATGATGGGGCGTGACGGTGCGCTATTCGAGTTGAAGTTCCTGGGCGAACGCTCCGCGCTGACTGTTCTAGAATCCGTTGGGCATATGCCCTTACCGCCATATATTGACCGCCCGGACGAAGAAGCGGATCGAGAACGCTATCAGACGGTGTATGGCTCTAAGCGTGGCGCGGTCGCTGCGCCTACTGCGGGCCTGCACTTCGATCAAAATCTATTGGATCAACTCAACGAAAAAGGCGTGATTAGCGCCCATGTGACCCTGCATGTTGGCGCGGGCACCTTCCAGCCGGTCCGAGTCGATGATATCGCAGAGCATCACATGCATTCCGAAGTAATGGAAGTTTCACAGGAGGTGTGTGATTTGGTCGAAAAGACGAAGGCGGCGGGTAAGCGCGTTATTGCGGTCGGTACGACCAGCGTTCGATGCTTGGAGACCGCGGCATTGTCTGGCCGGATTCAGCCTTTTCAAGGCGATACTAATATCTTTATTTACCCAAGCTTTCGTTATCAGGTGGTGGATGCGTTGGTGACGAATTTTCACCTACCAGAAAGCACGTTAATGATGTTAGTGAGCGCGTTTGCGGGGTACCGCCATACGATGGATGCATACCGCGAAGCGATAGAGCAACAATATCGATTTTTCAGTTACGGCGACGCGATGTTTATTACTAAGAATGACGAAGCGTACCTAGAATTACCGGGCCAATCAGTATGATGAATTTTGAGCTTTTTAATAGCGATGGAAATGCCCGAAGAGGCGAGCTTTCTTTTACTCGTGGCAAAGTACAAACCCCCGCGTTTATGCCGGTGGGGACGTATGGCACGGTTAAGGGGATGCTGCCGCGTGATATTAAGGCGATTGGTGCAGAGATTATCTTGGGGAATACCTTTCACCTGATGCTGCGCCCAGGCACTGAAGTGATCAAAGAACATGGCACATTACATGATTTCGCACAGTGGCCAGGGCCGATTCTGACGGACTCGGGTGGTTTCCAGGTGTTCAGCCTTGGTGATATGCGAAAAATTACTGAAGATGGTGTGAAGTTCCGATCACCCATTGATGGCAGCGAAATCTATCTTTCCCCTGAGCGTGCGATGGAAGTGCAGCGAGATTTGGGATCAGATATCGTGATGATCTTTGATGAATGTACGCCTTATCCAGCAACGGAAAAGGAGGCTGCGGTTTCTATGCAGTTGTCCTTGCGTTGGGCGAAGCGTTCCAAAGATGCGCATGCCGGTAACCCGAATGCCTTGTTTGGTATTGTCCAAGGGGGCATGTACGAGTCTTTACGTTCGGAATCACTTAAGGGCTTGGTGGATATTGGCTTTGATGGCTATGCTATTGGCGGCCTATCTGTTGGGGAGCCGAAAGAGGACATGATTCGTATTCTGGATCATCTCGGGCCAGTAATGCCTGCCGATAAGCCTCGTTATCTTATGGGGGTTGGGAAGCCGCAGGACATTGTCGAAGCGGTTTGTCGCGGTGTGGATATGTTCGATTGTGTGATGCCCACACGTAATGCGCGTAACGGGCACCTATTCACGAGCCAGGGTGTGGTGAAAATTCGTAATGCGAAACACCGGCACGATACGAACCCCTTGGACGGCGAATGCGACTGTTATACCTGCGAAAATTTTAGTCGCGGGTACCTGCACCATTTAGATAAGTGCGGTGAAATTTTAGGCTCACAATTGAATACCATTCACAACTTGCGTTACTACCAAAGTGTGATGCAGGGGTTACGTGACGCGATTTCTGAGGTGCGCCTGCAGCAATTTGTGAGCGAATTTTATGATGCGCAGGGGATTTCTCGCCCCTAGCGCCCGAATACTGTTCTGGATCGCGGTTTGTGCCTTGAAACAGGCCTTTTCCACCCTCATTGAATCCCCTATCTGAAATAAAGCCGGTATAATCTCCGGCCTGTCGGAATCGCAGAATTCCGTTAGCACTATAAAAATTAAAAAACGGCCCTTTGGCCCCTTTTGGACTCTTTCTGGACTTGGACCATGAATCGTTATCCCTTGTGGAAGTATGCCCTCATTTTAACTGTTGTTTTGGTTGGAGTGATTTACGCGCTTCCTAATATCTACCCAAATGACCCCGCTATTCAAATCTCTTCAACGACAGCTGGTGGTCGCGTTGAGCAATCTGTTATGGATTCAGCCACGAAAGCCTTGGATTCGGCGGAGATAACGTACTTTGGGGTCGTGAAGGGCGAGAAGAATGGTCTTATTCGTTTTGGCTCGCTGGACGATCAACTGCGAGCGCGCTCGATTATCGACACGGCACTGACCAAAGCGTCCCCTAATCAATATTCCGTCGCGGTAAATCTCGCGCCGACAACACCTGATTGGCTTGTTGGTTTAGGTGCAAGCCCCATGAAACTGGGCTTAGATTTGGCCGGTGGTGTGCATTTCTTACTTGAAGTCGATACACCTCAAGTGCTCGCAAAAGAAATGGAAAGTGTGCAAACCCAACTTAAGAAATACCAGCGAAAAGAAGGGCTGCGTGGTGCATTCTTTTCGATCAATGGCACGTCTATTCAAGTAAAAGCGGATACGGAGGAAGTGCGTGATCGCTTCTCTGCGTATATTCGCAGTGAGCTTCGCCAATTGGATTACACGCGAACGGAAAGTGCCGGGAAATTCTTGGTCGATGCGAAGTTTAGCGAAACGTATATCCGTGAAAAAGAAGGTATGGCGGTTGAGCAAAACCTTTCAGCGCTGCGAAAACGTGTCAATCTTTTGGGGGTGTCAGAACCCTTAGTGCAACGCCAAGGCCGTAGCCGCATTGTGGTGCAGTTGCCTGGTTTGCAGGATACCGCGGAAGCGAAAAAAATTATCGGTAAAACAGCAAGTCTTGAATTTCGTTTGGAAGCTGGGCCTGGGGCCTTGTCCTCGCGCAAAGAGCTGTTCCCATACAAAGATGAAAACCGTCAAAACGCCACAGGTGGCGCTTACCTTGAGAAGAAAATTGTTATTCGTGGTGACCACGTCAGTAATGCAATGTCGAGCATTGATCCTGAAACAAATGGCCCTCAGGTAAATATCACTTTAAACAGCGAAGGCGGTACGTTGATTAACCGTGTATCGCGTAAAAATGTTGGGCGTGGTTTAGGTGTTTTATTTATTGAATACACGCCCGTTACACGCACGGTGCTTGATGAAAATGGAAACGAGACAACAAAGTTCGAGTTTGTGCCTGAAAAGAAAATTATTAGTTTAGCGACGATCCAATCTGCCTTGAATATGCAGTTCCGTATCACGGGTTTAGATAACCCAGCGGAAGCATCTGAACTGGCCCTTTTATTAAAGGCCGGTGCTTTGGCTGCGCCAATGGGCTTTATCGAAGAGCGCACCATTGGGCCATCGTTGGGTAAAGAGAACGTGGAAACGGGCGTTAAATCCGTCCAGCTTGGTTTAGTGTTGGTGCTGTTGTTTATGTTGGTGTACTACCGGGTCTTTGGATTCGCGGCCAATATCGCGCTTACGGCTAACTTAATATTATTGATTGCGGTGATGTCGATTTTTGGCGCAACGCTTACCTTGCCCGGTATTGCCGGTATCGTACTGACTGTGGGTATGGCGGTGGACGCGAACGTGCTCATCTTCTCGCGTGTCCGTGAAGAGTTGGCTGATGGTGTGTTGCCTCAAACGGCAATCAAAGCCGGTTTTGATCGCGCATTTACCACCATCTTGGATGCGAACTTAACGACATTTATTGTGGCAATTATTTTGTATCTGATTGGTTCAGGCCCGGTAAAAGGTTTTGCGATCACTTTGGCGATTGGTATTGTGACATCGATGTTCACGGCGATATTGGGGACGCGTTCAATCGTCAATCTTATATACGGTAATCGTCCGCAAATTAAAAAGCTGTCCATCTAAGTCTTTATAACATATGAGTGATGGCCACAAATAAGCATTTAGCTAAAAGTTAAGAAAGTTGAGAATATTATGAGCGAGAAGCGCGTTATCAATTTTATGGGGCAGCGAAAAATCGCAGCCGTTTTCTCGGCGGTGTTGATTATCATATCCATCGCCTCTCTAACAATGAATAAGCTGAACTTCGGTTTAGATTTTACTGGCGGCACCTCTGTTGAGTTGCGTTATGAAGAAACCGCAGACTTGGAGCGAATACGAGGCTTATTAAAAGAGGGGGGCTACCCTTCTGCGGTTGTCGCTAACTTCGGAACCGATAAGGACGTGGCTATTCGTATTCAAGCGAATGATCCTAAGCTAGGAGATGTGATTGTTGGCCTTCTGAAAGAAGATGTTGACGGCCAAGTAACTTTGCAGCGTGTCTCCTTCGTGGGGTCTCAAGTGGGTGAAGAGCTACGTGATGACGGCGGGTTAGGCATGTTATTCGCGTTAGCTGTGGTCATGATGTACGTGGCGGTGCGATTCCAGGTGAAATTTTCTGTGGGCGCCGTGGCGGCACTCGCGCACGATGTCATTATCGTCTTGGGTATTTTCTCATTACTTAAATTTGATTTTGACTTAACTGTGCTGGCTGCGATCCTTGCGGTTATTGGTTACTCCTTGAATGATACGATCGTGGTTTCTGACCGAATCCGCGAAAACTTTCGCCGGGTACGTAAAGGTACTTCCTTAGAGATTATTAATATCTCTCTGACGGAAACCTTAGGGCGAACCTTAATTACCTCGTTAACCACCTTGCTCGTATTGTTGGCGCTATTCTTTGTCGGTGGTGAAATTATCCATAACTTTGCGATAGCATTGATTATCGGTGTTGTTGTGGGAACGTATTCGTCGATCTATGTGGCGGCGAATATTTTATTGGCGATGAATTTGTCGAAAGATGATTTGTTGGAAGTGGAAAAAGAAGGCGCGGAGCAGGAAGAGATTACCCTCTAATCACGTCGTTGATGATGCCCGCTTTTCTTCGCTGAGCCGTGCTTTGCGCGGCTTGATTCAGGGAGATCATTGAGGTGGCTACGTTCTGGCAAAGAATAGTCACCTAGCATCAAAAACAGAGAAATAACCTGGTCTTTAGCCTTCTCGGGTGTCATTTGACCTGTGTTCATACGGGAGCCTCTAGCGCTCTGTAAATTCAATCACGTATACTCAGTATAGCCTTTGGCGCCTCATCGACAGCCCGATACCCCTGTCGCGTGAATCATATTCTAAAAGAATCTATTAACTACTTTTTCTATCCATACAGAGACTGATACTCGTTATGTTAGATAAGCTTTTCGGTGGGATTAAAACGGACACTGACATCCAGCAGGAATCAGAGCCTGCATCGATTAACGGGCGGGATGTGACGACCGAACTTGAGCGCTATAACCGTATTTTTCGCGGTAGCCATGGGTATGCGTTTATTGATTGGGATATGGAAAGTGGCAAAGTGCATTGGCGTGGTGGGTTACCTGAACAAATGGGCTATGACACGGCAAACTTTTCTAAGGCCACAGAAGCAAAGGCTTTTCTCCGTTATGTTCACCCGGATGATCATGCACATCTAGCCAGGAGCGTACGCGAGCTTGTGAAGGTCGGTGATCGCCCGGGAAACATTATCTGCCGTGGACTCAGGAAAGATGGCGGTAGTGTCTGGGTGGAACTCCGTTTGGAGGCTGTCAGACGAGAGGACGGTTGGGTAAAGAATTTGTCGGGTTTGGTATCGGATATCTCGGCCCTAAAAGCGGCGGAAGAAGCACTCAAAGTCAGTGAAGCACGGCACGCGCGTATCATTCAAGCCTCCAGCGATGGCATATGGGAATGGGCGGCGGAACGCGGTACGAAAAAGGTTCAACGTACTGATGACGGAGGCTTAGATTGGTCCGGCCAGGCAAAGGCGTTTACCTTTAATGACCGATGCTGGGAGATGCTGGGGTTCGGCATCGATGAAGATATTGTGAAGCAGGGCTTAACCGGTTGGCGGAAACTCATGCACCCAGATGATGGTGCACTTTTCGATAAGATACTCGTTGCGCATATTTCAAAAAATGAGCCTTTTGATGTTGAATATCGGATTAAAGGGAAAGACGGCGAGTGGCGCTGGATCCGTGGTCGCGGGCAAATGAGTTATGACTCTGAAGGCCGTTTACAAGCATTTTCCGGCTCCAACATGGATATTACGGCGCTTAAGCGCGCGGAGGAACGCGTACTTAAAGCGAAGGTCGAAGCGGAAGGGGCAAATAGGGCGAAGTCTGAATTCTTATCAAGCATGAGCCATGAGCTCAGAACGCCTCTGAATGCCATTTTAGGATTTACCCAGTTGTTCGAGCTGGATACAGACCTGACGCAAGAGCAGCGCGATAGTATTCACGAAATTAAATCAGCGGGTAATCACTTATTGGAGTTGGTTGGGGATGTGCTGGATCTTGCGCAAATTGAAGCCGGGCATTTAAAGCTCAGTTTAGAGCGAGTATTACCTTCGCGAATCATTAATGAATGCGTGGTGTTACTGAAATCCCAGTATGAAAAGCGCGATTTAATGCTGGAAATTGAGCTTAATGATTTGGAAACACAGACGGTTCACGCTGATGCCATTCGCTTGAAACAAGTGTTGCTTAACCTACTTGGCAATGCGGCTAAATACAATAAGTCGGCAGGCCATGTAAAAATCGAATGCAGTTTACTGGGTGACGATCGAATGAAAATAAACGTCACCGATACTGGCCCAGGGATTCCTATAAATCTGCAATCGCAATTGTTTCAGCCCTTCAATAGGTTAGGTGCAGAGCGCAGTGGCGTTGAAGGCACTGGCGTGGGGTTGGTGATTACTAAGCAGCTTGTCGAGCAGATGGACGGGAAAATCGGTTTTCAAAGTCGTGAACATGTTGGCAGCCAATTCTGGGTTGAATTGCCACTGTCTGGCCGAGGCAAGCCGGTACAGCTTTTGACTGAAGGTGTTCGCGCAGTGGCGGCTGAAGAAAATACGATGCCAGACCTGGTCATATCCGGCGAGCGAAACGTACTTTATGTGGAAGATAATCCGTCGAATCAAAGGCTTATGGAGCAAGTGTTAGCGCGCTTTCCTCAGTTGAATTTAACGGTCGTGGGTTTGGCCGTACAGGGCTTGTTTATTGCCCGTTCCAAGAAGCTGGACCTGATTATTTTGGATGTGAACTTACCGGGTGTTTCAGGGTTTGAGTTGGTAGAAATTCTGAAAAAAGATCCGCTAACCAAATCAATCCCTGTTATTGCGTTATCTGCCAATGTGTTACCCCATGATATTCAGAAAGGCGAGGAGTCGGGGTTTGATGAATACCTGACAAAACCCTTGGACCTTGGTGAGCTAATCAAGGTGTGTAACACCTATCTTTCTTAGCCCCTGATGCCGCCATTGCATGGCACTTTTATTACACTTGGTAGCAGCAGCTAACGGCCCACGAGGTACTGCTCGCTTTCTATAAATCCCATATCCATATGGTCCGCTATACTTAACTAAACGTTAAGTGGGTGGCGCTCTATGGTGTTCACAAATGCTGAAAAAGCACAGATGATCGCGGTTCTAAAGCTTTACCGCTCTTGGATGTATCACACCGTCAAAGATCAAGGTGATGAGATGGAGGTGGCGAGTAAAAGCCATTACGTGCAATCCCTTAGTGTGATTACGAGTGCCCAGCGCAAGCTTGAGGAGAGCTTAGCGAATGACGCCCATGATGATGTATTAGAGGAGCTGCTCAGCGGGATTGATGATGAGTCCCTAGATGGTGAGTCTGTTGGCCGGGGCGAAGAAACACTGAAAAAAATAGCGGATGTAAAAGTCTTAGTCACGGACGATGATGAAGTGACCGTTGAGCTTATCTCAACGGTTTTGGAAGATTTTGGATTTACTAATGTCGACACTGCCCGTGACGGTCAGGAAGCGCTAGATAAAATCTTAGAGAATGATGAGGGGTATGATCTCATTATTTGTGATTGGCGCATGCCCAACCTCAATGGCTTAGAGGTACATGCTAAAGCGGTAGAGGCGGATAAATTGGCCAGCACCACCTTTGTGCTATTGACGGCAATTGACGACGAAGTTTTGGCAGAACGAGCTGAAAAGCAAGGTATCAGTTTTTATCTGACGAAGCCTTTTGAAGCGGATGAGTTCGAACAAAAAATGAAAGCTGTATTTGATTTTGACTAAATACGTTTATCCAGCCCTATAGTCAATGTGAGCGAATCCCCTTTAAAGTGTCGCCGCCGTTGTAAACGCGAGTGAGTCTTCACCAAAACGTTGTCGCGATTGCTTAATCGCCGCCCTGTAAAAGTCTTGTACAGCATCTAGTGAGATAGGCAGTTCCTGTAAATCCGTATTAAATACATTGTCTGTTTTTACGGGTTTTTGTGTCGCAACGAGCCATACCTTTTCGGCGCCGAAAGGGGGAGTAATCTGCAGCTGAAAGTCTGCGTTGGCGGCGGGAAAGGGGATGAAGTCTCCAGCCAATACCCGGTTTTCTGGGTAGAGTGCGCTGGGTATCAGTTGAAACACTTCCCCTTTCGCATTCTCGTAATACATATATAACCATGCATCGTTCGATAGGCTGATTAAAAAGCTCAGTTCATCGTCTTGAGCGAACTGTTGGTCCTCTCCTAGGTAACTTGTAATATCAACGTGAATACCTGTTCGATAGCTGGTCTGCTGTTTTAGCGTTGTGCCACAACTAACGATAGTGCTGAGCATCGCGGTTATCAGAATTGTTTTTATGAAACACATAAATTAGAAACGAAAGCCGTGGTTATAGCCGAAGTAGAAATTACCCAGGTTATGCTCCTGTTCGTTACCACTTTCATCAAATTCTGCAACCACTGCTTCGTTTTTAAAGCCAAAACTAATGGAAGACACGGGTGAAATTCGATAGGCGGCACCTAACTCCAAAGAAGAAGAACTGCCATCGCCAATATCATTTCCGTCCTTGTCTTCAATATTCATGCTATTGAGCCCAAGGGTTCCGTAGAGCGTCCAACTGTCCGATAAGGGAATAAAGCCGGTTGCACCGATGCCTACGCCAACGTAATTCGCCTCGCGGTTATAGTCCTTCCAGGATTGTCCGTGGGATTTAATCCCGCCTTGTAGCGCAAAATAGGGGTTAAATTGGTAGCCGAAACCTAGGGAAAAAAAGCCCGAGTTAATTTCTAAATCGTCTTCCTCAATTGGGTCTGGGTCGTATACAGGCTGTTCGTCATCGAATTCGTATGTGCCACTTTGCACATTGAAAACGCCAAACCAAGCACCTTTACGTAAGCCTACCGACAAGCCAATACCCGAGCCGGAATCAGATTGAATGTCGTTAGTAATATTGCCTTTGTTTTCGCCTGACCAGCCGCCGGAATGCAATTTTCCACCTACAGTAAGAATGAGTGGCGAGGAGGATGTCTCGGTGGGCGTCTGCTCTGCAAGTGTTGCCTGAGAATACGCACATAAAACTAAGCTTAACGTGGATATGGGTAACAGCTTAGCGGAAATCGTAGCAAAGCGAGGTGCGCCTATAATTTTGTTCATTTTTATTGGGTCCTAAAATGATTGTACGGGCAGAATCATATTGTCTTTTTTTGTTTTTTTAGTGGATTCTTTTTCGGTTATTGATAATGCGTTTTCTGACACAGTTTCTGTGGCTTGTGCCGATGTGGGTGTATCTGAAACGACGTTTACATCGACTTTAACACGGTCTTTTGGGACGCCAGATACCTCTAAATTGACTTTAATAAATAGAAATTCTCCCAACTCATCACCAGCGCCTTGTAGTACCCCCATTTGTGGCTCTTGTTCTACATTGTTGCTTACCGCAACTTGGACGCGTTGGGATAAATCGCTAGCCGTCATAACCGGGTAGGGGTTGTTCTTTAATTCATTTTGTAAAAAATAGGTGAATGGTGAGTGGCCTGATGCGCGATAGTCATCATCAACATACTCAACCCCGCCGGCAGTGAGTATTTGAACACTCTTTTTACTATCCACGGTGTTAAGGTAGTCTTTCGATTTATCATTGAGGCGTAAACCACGGCTTGCTGTTTTTAGTAGTGTACCGCTAAAGCACGAGTCTGAAATAAGTAAAGTGTGTTTCGCGCGAGACGATATATCTGAAAGCTCATCTCGTATTGTTGAATTACGCACGAAAGTTGTGTGATCCGTACCGGCTGCATCGATCGGTACCCAGTAGCCCTTATTGTTGTACTGATCTAAAAAACCATGGCCGGCGTAATAGATCAATACATTGTCGTTGGGACCAATACGTTTTGAAAAATCGCGAAAGGCATGTAATAAGTCGCTACGAGATGTATTGATTAAACGTTCCACATCGGTGAATCCGTAGTTTTCAACCAAGAGTGCTTCAATGGCTTTCGCGTCTGAGACGGCACGTTTCAGCGGTTTCCAAAGCGACTCCGGGTCGCGGTAATCATCGTTGCCGATGATCAGCGCGCGATATGCGCCTCGTGGTTTAATATCCCCTGCGTAGGACAGTTGTGCTTTGTTTTCGCCTACGATTTTTATGCCTCTACTTTTGGCGTGTTCAGCTTTTACTGAGGTCTCAGTGTAATCAATAGTGTCCGAAAACCCTTTCATTGACGTGAGGATCAGCACGCTGGCTAATATGAAGTTGCTGCCGATGAGAATTAAATCAAGTTTACTTTTTTTCATAATAAGCTCTATCGTAAAACAAAGCCGCCGGTATGGCGAAAGGTATATTTATCTGTAGTCATGCCGGTGAGTTTTAATCGATAAAGCTGACCGGGACGGACGCTATTTCGATTAATCTTCCATGTAGTGCTCTCTGTGTTCACTTGGCTAACGTGCTGGCTTACGTTGTTCGAAATTTCGAGTAATTCAACGGTGTAGCTCTCGGCATTTACAATGGCTGGCCAATGTATAGCAATAAAACGCCCGCTATCGTCAACCTGGATGTTGAATCCTGCATATTCAGGAACGATACGATCTTCTTTTCCTTGCTGATGGAAAAACCCCAGGCCGGGTGTTGGTTGCCGTTGCTGGGTAAGCACTAGGGCATTTGAGTCTTGAAAGCCTACGACGCTTTTCTCTATTGAATTGTCTGGTGTGAACATCAAAAAAGCAAATACAAACGAGGCAAAGGCCGTTGCGGGCACTGCAATGACGGGCATCTTAAGGTCAAATAGCGTGCGAACACGTTGTAACCAGGATGGTGTGTTTCGTCGCGTAGCGGGTGCTGACTCTGGGTCTAGTGATGTTTGCTCATCCATCGCAAATTGATGGGTTAGTTCATGCAGCTGTGTTTTAAGTGGTGATTGTCTTGCATCACTGCAGATGATGTCGAGGTTTTGCGTTAATAGGGCTTCCGCTTCTTGCAGTGATTGAAGTTTGCTTCTGCACTTGTGGCATGTGGCGAGATGCAGCCGCAGTGTATGAAAGCCTGCCTCATCTGGCGCATGAGATAATCCATGCAGCTCTTGTTCACTAAGGTGTTGCTCGATCAGTTTATCGGGCTGTTTAGCTGTTGGACTTTGTGCCGTGTGGCTCATTGTATCTTTCTCTGGCGGTCGTTTTGGGCAGTTTATGCGTTGTTAGGTTCTAGTTGACACTGCGTGTGTGAATATTTGAATTTTCTTTTAGCTAGTATTCGCCGGGGATAATATTTTTTGTAGTTTCTCTAATGTTTTTCGCTTGAAGTAGTACAACTGTTGCCGATCATTGTGAATATGACTGCTGTTTTTCTTCAAGGATATTTCTAAATTCGCCAGTGTTTTGAGTACGGTATTCGCGTCTTGATTCTCGATGACCAGAGATTCAACGATGTATTGCTCAACGTCGTCGAGTTTGTCCCACGCTTTTCTTATTTGTAGTGAATAAGCGAGTTTTTCTGGCGAAAGGGTGTGGTCTTCAAATTCAGTGATACCGGAGCCGCTGTCCTCGTTTGTATTGTTATGGTCGGCATGATGATTCGAGGAACTTAATTCAGAGAATGTTAGCGTTTTGGGAGCGTTTAGTAAGTGTAGACGTTTCCTTTGGGTCAATTCGATTAGTATTTTATCGATGATAGCGCGTACGCGTGCTTCATCAGCCCCGAGTGCTTGAGCAATCATTGCAAAGTTGTTGCCAGCACGTAACTGTAAAAAAACCGTTTTGGCGTATTCATCGATTTCTGAAATATATTCGGGTACGTGGACCCTGCGATCAAATCGCCAGTTTTTCCAACGCTCATAGAAGGGGAGAGAGTTGGCGGTAGTTTTGAAGTATGCGGCGAGCTGAGAAATAGATTCTGCTCGAACTCTTTGTAGGCGTCTCTCGTTGGTTAAGTCATCCAGCATCCAGCCATAACTTGCGTTGGCTTTATCGCACAGCGTATCGCTGGTTTTGGATAATTTTGGCCTACCCTGAGGTGGGCTAAGTGTGCAGCGCGCGCTGAGATGTTGGTTTTGACAAAAGCGCCGGCAGAATTTGTCTGTTTGAAACTGTATATAGGGTCTTGCGACTTCGTTAACGGTGCTACGCGCCGCAGGTTCGCCTTCCACTGCCTTGTTTAATATGGCCTGCAGCGGTTCCTGCTCGATTGTAGATTGTGGGTTTGTCATATAATTAGGGACTACATACTCGGGTACAAAAACCAGGAGGCGATTTTGTCCTGGCTGATTCTTAGTGCAAAACCATGTTCGTCGTATGCGAGAAATCGGCCAGAATTTAGGGCGATCTGCCGGTCGGCAGGTCCCATTACTCGAATGACACGATCCGCAGAGTCTCCTATTTTGAGCCGTTCTAATCCAGAAAAGTTTGCAGTATTGAGCCGCAACGCGATCACTTTGTTATGCTTATCAGACAACCAAACACCCCCTTGATCTCGGTGAACGTGAATGGGCTCACCATCAAACCATATTTTTGTGGTTTCTGGCCCCTGGCGCTTAAGGGGGTGATTAACGGCAATATTTTGATAATTCAATTGATAGGTTTTGGTCCTGTGCGGCAAGCCGGGATTTAATCGAGACAACGCGAGTTGTAATAAATAACTTTCCCCTTTTTTACTCATGGCCTGAGCAAATTGTTTCCATATTTTTTTTGATTCATTTGTTTGTTGGTGAAAGTTCGCGAGTTGTGCCTGATTTTGTACCATGGCGAACAGTATCGGCATATCATCTTTATTTACGGTTTTTACTCTACGTCTAATATTGCTTTTGAGGTGCTCTTGCGCACGCTTACTTTTCCCGTCCATGGCATGGCTCAGTGCGTTCAGTAAATCTGACGAAGCGTCTCTACCGAAAGTGGGAATATATTGTCCTTCTATAATCCCGTTTGCCATGGGGGCGTTTTCCATAAGTAGGTAGCTCATGGCTCTTAGGTAATGTGTTTCTCTATGATGAGGGCTGAGCCGTTGCGCTTTTTCGAAGTAGTTAAGGGCTTGCTCTGCCAGGGTGTGAATATTGGCTTTAAGTTGCGCGGTGGAACCGCGTTTCGCGTTTGACGCATCATTCTTCCACGAAGGTGTGGCTTCTACAAAAAGTGGAAAATAGAGGTTGGGCTTATTTATTTGTGCGGCATATTCAGGCCATAACGCGATAGCTTCAGCAATATAGCTCACCCCGATACTGTTATGCACTGAACGACCGGGAAAGTTACGCGCGTAGGCGGTAAGGTAGGCACGTGCTTGTTCGTATTGTTTCGAGACTAATGACTGAATACCCAATTCATATAATATGGCTTGGTCTGTGATGGATTCTAGCTGGGCTTGTGTACGTAGTGCGCGATCTTTGGCCTTTGTGCAGGCTTTGGTTTGGTTTTTCGATTGCATGGAGCAGGGTGCTTGCCAAATATTTTCTATCCAGGCGGTGTAAAAGTCGTCGCCCTTTATGATTTGGTAAGGGTCGTAACCGACGCTTGCCATCATCACCACCGCGTCAAGATCGGCTTGCGCTTCTAGTGATTCGAGCTGGCTCACGTGATTTTGGTCAATGGCTAGATCGCGGCGTATTTCCTCCGTAATTTCTGGCGATTGATTGCCAATAAGGCGAAAGAATTGTTGATGCCAAAGGTCGTTACCCTTTTGGTGGGCGAGCTCGTGGGCTAATACAAATGCGAGTAAGTGTTTGCCCCGTGTATCGCCGAAAGATAAACAGATATCTATAGCGCTGCGACTTAGAAGGATATTCCCATCCGATAGGGAGGCTGCCCAAGGGCCAGAGCTATCTTTGATAACGTTTAACGCGGGTTCTACGCGAGATATGTCCCATGCGCCGAGCAAATGCTTGAATAGGTCGTGAGCCCAATCTACCTGGGGGTCAGAAGCGGGTGCGATTACCTGGGGCTTCCAGTAGCGTATGGATTGGGTAGGGTCGTTGGGAACCGATAGCGACCACGTACTTGGCGCTATAAAACACAGAATAAGCGTAACGAGCGCAAGGTTATGCGTATGTCGGGGGTGAGTATTGATTCGGGCTATCATAGATTCCCCAGAGGGTATTCATGTTGTCTTTAGTGTCATTTAACCATTGGACGCACTATTTTATGTTATTTGAAAAATTAAATTTCTTAATTCTTTTTCAAATGCATTGCGCCTAAGCGTCTACTGGTAAGTGTTCACAAAATACAACTGAAACTACAACACATTATGGTACTGACATGAAAAAGCGCAACCTTATCACTTCGTGTTTAAACGAGATCTCCACTTCTCCCCTCAAAGTCGGGAAATTTTGCCTGGCGGTGGCCGCTACCGGCTTGTTGCTATCCGGGTGTGGAGGCAGTGACACAGACGATACTGCCGGCGGTAATACGCTGAGCACCGTGAGTTTTGACCTAGAGCTTCCCGATAGTATAACGGGAGGACAGACAACGGATTCACGTAAAACAACGGCAAATGTTTTTGCTAAGACTGCCGGTTATGTGATGGGGGAAAGCACTAAACCGGGTGATCTGCCCTGTTCTTATATGGGCAGTGACAATGATGATCCGTTCGAGAATGGCTATGAAGCGACTAAATTTATGGTATCGGCTATCGCTGTATGGGGATGTGTTGCTGATCTTTTGATTGATCTCACCGAGTTAGTCCCCCACGACGGCACCATGATTGAGACCGAGAATGATGTAAATGCCGATAACTACGAAGTGGATGAGCCGACCCACTATGCAGTGGTAGACGACAGTGATATTCAAACTACCGTCCGTTTGTACTACGGTTATGATCGCGAATTACCGCCTTCGTTGGAAGACGAAGCAGGTTTTTACCTGTCTTGGACGGAAGATAACGACGGTACGGTAAGAGGGCGTATGGTGATTGCGGCGAGCGCATTGGAAGAAGAGATGAGTGCCGATGATCCAACGCAAATGCGTATGGACTTTATCGAAGATGATGAGGAAAAAGTCCATGATATGTACCTTCGTTTCTCGGATGATAACCCATGGGCTGATGGCCTTCGTATTCGCGTGACCAAAAATCTCACGGCTAACGCGCTGCAAGAAGTATTCACCGCTCAAGGTTTAATGGCGATGTCGGCACAGTTTTTACCGGTTGAGGGAATTTCTGAATTACCTGAAATCGCATTTTATTCGGTCGCAAATCAGCTGGGCGATGGGGCATCGATTGCACAAGTGAATAATATGAGCTTAGAGATTCCTTTGAACTCGGAGAGTAGTCTTGGTGCCTATTTAATGTCGAAAGAAGATGTGTACTTTTTCGATGATGACCAAAGTGCGGCAGAGCCCTGGGATTGGATTAATAAAGCGTTCACTACGGCACTTTATAAGGGGGGGCGAACTGCACCAGAGACAGGTGGCACATGGGTACCTTTTGACCCATCACTGGATATGGTCGAAACCGCGCTTGAGTTAGATGATGGATACTTCGCTAGCAGCTGTGCCAACATTGATGATAACTGCGCAACATTAATTAACGGTGTTTTCTTGGATGGTTTTGCGGATCAGCAGCCGAATCAGGGTGAAGATCCAAATGACTGGCGCAGTCTTTCATTACAGTCTGCAACCTACCTTGATACGGTATACCCGAATAGTGTGGATTGGACGAATGCGTTTGATCAAGCCTTTCAGCCTTAAATAACACCGAGTATTTGGGATGTTAAAACGGCGGTATTTTTACCGCCGTTTTGGTGTTAGGCCGGTTTATGAATAATGTCTTTTGTTTGCAAAAATGGTGCTATTTCCTCAGCGGGTATAGGCTTGCAAAAGTAAAACCCTTGCATTTCTAGACAGCCTTTGTTTTTTAGGAAGTCGATTTGCTCCTCTGTTTCAACGCCTTCCGCGACAACGGCCATATGCAGGTTATAGCTGAGAGAAATCGTTGCGGTGACGATGGCGGCATCGTCAGAGTCCGTCACAATATCCTGAACAAAGGAACGATCTATTTTAAGGCGATCAATAGGGAATTGTTTTAGATAAGACAGTGATGAATAGCCAGTACCAAAATCATCAATAGATAAGCTAAGCCCCATACTTTTTAATGCGCGTAGGGTAATAATCGCATCTTCCACATTTTCCATCACTGCGCTTTCTGTGAGTTCTAAATCCAGTTTTTCAGGGCTTATACCGCTTTTTTCCATGGATGCTTTAATGCTAGCGAGTAGATTCTTGCTCATGAACTGCCGGCTAGAAATATTAACGCCCACTTTTATATCGGCAATATTATTGTTTTTCCATTCGCACTGTTGGCGGCAGGCTTCATCAATCACCCACTCTCCGATAGGTTGGATTAGCCCGGTTTCTTCTGCGATCGGTATAAACTCGAATGGGGGTACCAGTCCGCGCTCTGGGTGCCTCCAGCGAATGAGGGCTTCGCAACCGATTAATTGTTTGGTTGCCACGTTAATTTGGGGTTGGTAGAAAAGCTCAAATTCGTCTCGTTTTAACGCTTGCCTCAACTGATTTTCGAGTGTTAGACGCTCTTGCGCATGCTCATTCATCTCCCGAGTGAAAAACTGGTAGTTGTTGCGGCCACTTTTCTTTGCGTTGTACATTGCCGTGTCAGCATTTTTCATGAGGGTGTGGCTGTCCGGACCGTCTTGAGGGTAGCGGCTGATGCCTAGACTCGTGGTCACGACCACCTCAACGCCGATGGTGAGTTGAGCCGGTGCGGATAATTGATCTATGATCATTTCACAGACGTTTGTAATGTCCTCTTCACATTTTATATTTGGAATAATAAGGACAAATTCATCGCCCCCTAGTCGGCCGATGATCTCTTGATTATTAGAAATTTTTTGCAGTCGTTTAGATATTTCCTTGAGCAGCATGTCGCCTGCGGAATGACCTGAGGCATCATTAATAAGCTTGAAATGATCAAGGTCGAGGTAAATGAGCGCCAGTTGTGACTGGTTTTTGAGGCTAGAGGCGATGGCTAAATCGAGCTCTTTTTGGAATGCTGTTCGATTGAATAGATTCGTTAATGGGTCGTAGTGCGCTAACTGAAATATATGTTCTTCCGATGCCTTTTTTTCCGATATGTCTGTGAACGTCCAGACAAAGTGTGAGGGATCGTTATCTTCCTTTTTTTGAATGCTTGATACCGATAGCCAAGCAGGGAAACTATTGCCGTTTTTCTTTTTGTTCCAAATTTCACCCTGCCAATACTCATTTTCGGTGAGTGTTCGCCAGCATTCTTCTTCCGAATCAATATCATCAATTTCTTTTTTAAATAAACACATACTGTGTTTTATTGACTCGTGAGCTGTGTAACCGGTGATGCCCTCAAATGTGGCGTTTGCGCGTTGGACAATACCGTCACTGTCTGTGATTACGATACATTGAATACTTGAATTAAACACTTTTTCGGCGAGTTGCTGTTCTCGTTCGGTTTCATCTTTCTCTAACTCTACTGCTAAACGACTGGCATAGAGCGTGAGTACCGGGCGAGACCAAGAATGAATATGTATGGGCGAGTCATGCATCACCACGAGCACGCCTAATGTGCACCCCGCAGGGGTTACCAAAGGCGCGCCAAAATAACTATCAATGTTCATTTGTGTGAGCATGTGGTCGTCAGGGTATTGTTCTGGTGCTCCACTATTAATAATTTCCAGGCTGCCATTTAATACGTCTTGGCAGGGTGTGCCTTTTAGGAGGTATTCAAAATTATCGACAAATTCCGTCCCGACTCTTACCGCAAGTGTTCTAATTCTCGTGCGCGATTTGTCTGTGAATACACCGATAAATGCAAATTTGGTTTGATACATTTCCGCAAGGTCTTTGATACATGCGTGAACGAGTTGTTCATGCGAGCCTAAGGTGGTTGTATCTAGAAGGGTATGAAGTGCTTCGATGGTGTTTTTCCGTTCTAGACTTTCTTGTGACAACGCTTTGTTGGAGGTTTCAAGGTCGTAGGTGCGGGCTTTTACATGGTGTTCTAATCGGTTTTTTGTGGCGATGAGTTTAGCCGTTGCAATGAGTTTTTCTTTTACGCTGGAGGCGAGTAATAAGACCGAGATGGTTAAAAGCCCCATAAAACTTTGCAATAACAGCAAGGAGGAATTTACTGAATCAACGATAAATGGTCCGTAGCCTTTTAGGGTGCCGGTGATAGCGATAGCCGAAATGGCAATCGAGAATAATGTCGCGCCTCGGTGGAGAAAACGATAGGCACTCCATATTGCGAGCGGCAAAAAGATGAACGATGACGGGGAGCGTGAGGCGCCGAAGGTAAACCAAGGTGTGAAGATAACCGCACACACTACGGCGGTGATTGACACGAAAATGACGGCCTCGGCAAAATTCGCGGATTCTAGCTCTCTATTAAATGGCCGAAACCACAGAATTAAAAAGGGGGTGACAACCACGCCGCCGACCCAGTCACCTAGCCACCAAGTAAGTAGCAGCGTTTTGAAAGCGGCAGCGGGAATAATATCCGCCAGAAATAAGCTACTTACCCCAATCAAGGCGCTAATGACTGAACTGAGGCCAACAAAAAGCGTGAATTGAAGTATGTGTTCTGCTTGTAAAAACGGGTTTCTGGACACGAGCCGAGAAACAAGGAAAAACGCGGTCGCCGCTTCTAATGTATTGCCTATGGCTATACTCCCCGCGACGATTAGGGGAATGGAGGTCATTAGATTGGTGACAAACGCCCCCAGCAATACCCCAGGCGCGGCGCGGTAGCCAAAATGCAGAAACGCGGCAATAGCGATGCCCGTGGGCGGCCAAACAGGCGAAGTGTTGGACTGCTCGAAAGCCAGCATGAGCCCTAGCTTGGCGCCAATCGCGTAAACGATAGCAATGCCCAGCCAGAGCGCGATCGTTCTGGGGTTTATTGTCATGGAATGCGCCAGTTTTGGCATTTTTCCTTATTGAACTCCAAATATAGTCAAAAAAGTGAAGTTCAGCCGTAATAGTTTGCCTGGAGCGC
The DNA here is from genome assembly GCA_045430345.1 of Agarilytica sp. Lineage (GTDB taxonomy): Bacteria > Pseudomonadota > Gammaproteobacteria > Pseudomonadales > Cellvibrionaceae > Agarilytica. The sequence continues at coordinate 365,572 of JAILXT010000004.1, forward strand.
CAGTTTTGGCGGTCCATATGGCCGGTGTCTCACTTAAGTGGCCTTGAGGGATGATCGGCCCGATGTGTCATTCAAGCGAGTATTAATCACTTATGGAGAAGGTTAATGACAATAATAATTACCAAGGCATTCCCTTCATTTTTCAGCTTATTGATATTTACCGCTGTACTTGCAGGTTGTTCGGGAGATGACAACCGGCCGCCTAGCACATCGACAGTCCCTTATACCTATGAGAAACCGCAGTCTGATTCAGATTGGGAAACACGCCATGTTAGCGAGGTGGGGCTAGATAGCGCGGCATTGGAAACGATGATGAGTCGTCAAAATCTTGAGGCGCTAAATATACAGAGCGTTTTAATTGTTAAGGATAATGCCCTCGTTTTTGAGGAATATTTCAGCGGGGAGGATAGTACTGGCGTTGAAATAGACTTTGATAAAGATACTTTACATGAGCAATTTTCTGTCACCAAAAGCATTTCTTCGTTGTTGATGGGGATAGCCATAGAAAACGGGGCCATTGGGAGCCTTGATGAATCTCTGTCAGCCTATATGCCCGATCATTCAGCGTATTTTTCGGATCCGCTAAAAGCAAGCATCACCTTGTATGACGTCTTGACTATGCAGGGCGGGATTGAATGGAACGAACTAAGAGCTTCAAGAGAAACGAGCGCGCTATTTGACATGCTTGGTTCAGAGGACCCTCTGACGTATACACTTTCACAGCCTTCAATTGTAGAGCCGGGAACGGTATTTGAATACAGTACCGGTGTAGCAACGCTACTATCTGAAGTGATTAATACGGCTACTGCAAGTTCAGTGGATGTATTTGCGCAAGAAAATCTGTTTACGCGGTTAAATATTGACAATGCATCGTGGCAGACGCATGAAACGGGTCATATTTTTACGGGAACGGGGTTAAGCCTAAGGCCACGTGATATGGCAAAAATCGGGCAGCTTATACTAAATAATGGTGTGCGGGGTGATGAGGCACTTATTTCAGAATCATGGATAAATGAATCTACGTCTCCTCACCTTGTGTTTCAGGACGTTTATCCTTTTTTTGAATACGCGTACTACTGGTGGAGGAGAGCGTTTTACATTGATGCAAATACCGCGACAACGGTTATCGTTGCGATGGGGTATGGCGGTCAAATGATTTACGTAATTCCAGAGTTTAGTGCTGTCGTTGTATTTACCGCTGGGAACTTTGACGCGGGTGGAGGTCAAGTCGTTCACAGCATAATGGAAGCTGATATTGTGCCCAGTTTCGTGTCGCAATAACCTGGAATATTGTACGACCACTCCAATTAAATATGGAATGGTCGTGTATAGAGCTTGAGCTTATGAGCGCCCGTCAAAGTGCTCAAGTAGTAATTCGGTTACTTCTGCCGGGCGAGTTTCTGGAATGGAGTGGCTAGCGCCCTCGAGTATTTCAAACGTGTATTCACCTTGAACAAAGTCTCCGGTTGCTTCAGCAGCGTCAATCCCAGTGTAAAGATCCTTGTCCCCCCAGATGTATAGTGTTGGAACAGTAATATCGGGGAGTGCGTAGGTCCACTGCCACTCAGATGCATGATACCAATTAAGGGCTGCGTCTAGAGTCGCTTCATTCGCTACTTTTTCTAAGTATAAATCGATTAAATCTAGATCCGTGTCCGCGTAAAAAGGGAGCAACAACGCGTTATTGTTCGCCAGTAATTCAGACTCGTAGCCCTCAATGTTCAATGCTTGTGCGTAAACAATTCTTTCTGTTTGATCGGATTCAGGGTTAGTAAGTGCTTGGATTAAAGCTTTTACGTGGGACGTAGAAATGGAGGTGATCGAAAGGAGTTTATCAGGGTGCAAAGCCCCGGCAGCCCAAGCGACGCGACCGCCATGATCATGGCCGACAAGGTGAAAGTTCTCCAGTTCTAGGCTATTTGCTATATCGATAATATCTTGTGTTAAAAACTGTAGATGATATTGCTCTATTTCTGTCGGGCGAGCACCGGGTGAATAGCCACGCTGATCTGGCGCAATAGCGTAATAGCCTTCACGTCCAAGATTGGAAAGAATTTCACGATACTGGTCTGATGTTGTGGGGAATCCGTGTAAAAGTATAACGGGTGTACCCGTTTCTGGGCCTGCGGTTAGCGCATCGAATACGAAGCGATTCGTATTAACTTCAACGGCACTTATTTTTGCCCATTCCGCACGTTGTTCTTCGGTAATTTGCGTTGATTTATCGTCATCACCGCCACAGGAAATGATAAATATGGAATAAAGTACTGCCGTTAACCTGATGCGTAGCATGTGCATATTCCGTTGTTTGTTATTGGTCCAAGTACCAAATGAAACACAACAGAAGATGTTTCCCTCAATGACGCATTGTTTATAGGCCTTGAGGGAGGGATTAGCTGGCTATGACGGTCTTAGCTAGCATTGCTTGGCACATGCCCCAAATGCTTTTGAACAGTCTTTAGTAGGGGTTTAAATACTTTGGGGCTAGCGGCAACAATATGGCCGCTCTTAAGAAAGTCGCTCCCGCCGTTAAAGTCGGAAGTGAGGGCGCCGGATTCTTTTAGTAATAAACAGCCCGCCGCAATATCCCAGGCTTTTAAATTCATTTCCCAAAAACCATCAAAGCGGCCTGCCGCGACGTAAGCTAGATCTAGCGCTGCTGAGCCTGGGCGTCTTATTCCTGCAGTCTCGCTAGCGATATCTTTCAAGCAGTCCATGTAGGGTTCGATGTGGTCAAGCGCAAAGCCATTGAAGGGAATGCCTGTACCAATGAGTGCGCCATCCATACCTTTTCGGTTGCTGACGCGCATTCTTCGGCCATTTACGGTCGCGCCCTTGCCGCGTGTTGCGCAAAACTCTTCACGCTTCATGGGGTCAACGATGACCGCATGTTCAAGTTGGCCCTTATATAGGCATGCGACGGAGACAGCAAAGTGAGGGATCCCATGCAAAAAGTTGGTTGTGCCATCTAAGGGGTCGATGATCCATTCATAGTCTGCGTCGGGGTTGCCTCTCGTCCCGCCTTCTTCGCCCGTAAATTTATGATCGGGGTAGGCTTTATTTAGGTGGTAAATCACTTCTTCTTCCGCTTTGCGGTCCACTTCGCTCACAAAGTCGTTACGACCTTTCTCTTCTACTTCAACGAGATCCAGCCTTTCAAAAGCACTTTCTATAACTTCACCGGCTTTACGAGCGGCTTTTAGGGCGATGGTGAGCATGGGTTGCATGGCTAAATCTCTTGTAGGACACGAAAAGGGCGGCGATTATAGCAACAAATACGCACTGGGGGGACGCTAATCTGGCCTTCTCAGCCAGTACCCGAAAGGGGTGATCTTTTGGTATAGTGCCGCGCTTTTGATCAACTAGAGAATGAGACGATGAAAGAGCGTTTAGGTAAGGTCCATATGGTGATGGTAAATACCACGCATCCAGGGAATATCGGTGCTGCCGCTCGAGCGATAAAAAACATGGGCTTATCGTCCTTAATCTTGGTTGACCCCAAAGAGTTCCCGTCGCCCAAAGCGGTATGGCGCGCAGCAGGGGCTGTGGACGTATTGGATAATGTGCGCGTGGTGTCTACGCTCGATGAGGCGATTGCTGATTGTGGCCTTGTGATCGGGACCAGTGCCCGTGAGCGGCGTATCCCTTGGCCTTTGCTCACGCCACGAGAGTGCGGTGACAAAGCCTGGGCCGAGACAGAGGGGCATGATGTTGCCATCGTCTTTGGAAGAGAAGATCGGGGGCTGACCAATGAAGAATTACATAAATGTCATTTTCACGTGCATATTCCCGCAAATGAGGCGTATTCCTCTCTAAATATATCAGCGGCAATGCAAGTGATCGCCTACGAAATTCGTATGTCGTATTTGACTGCAGAAGCGGGTAAGGCCCCTCATTTTGATGACTGGGACATGCCACCCGCCAAAACGAACGAGATGGAACTTTACTTTACGCATATGGAAGAGACATTGGAGAAGCTCGGTTTTTACGACCCCAAAAACCCCCGTCAAACGATGACGCGTATTCGACGGATGTTTAATCGTGTTCGGATGGATGAGATGGAGTTAAACATTATGCGCGGCCTGCTCACCTCCATTCAGAACTACATTTTCCGCACTGACAAGAAGCTCGAATCTTCCGAAAACGAAAAATAGTCAGCCAAGTAATAACCCAGTATAATAGTCGGGTATATACTTGACTTGATTACTAGGTTTTAGAATAATGCCCCCAACATTAGTAGGTGATAGATTATGCGCTTAACCACCAAAGGCCGTTATGCGGTGACAGCGATGCTTGATTTGGCGCTTCATGCGAACACTGGGCCGGTGAGTTTGGCAGATATATCCAAGCGCCAAGAAATCTCCCTTTCCTATTTAGAACAGTTATTCGCGAAATTAAGGCAAAATGCCTTGGTGCGCAGTATTCGTGGCCCAGGCGGTGGTTACCGTTTGAATCGGGATGCGGGTGAAGTTTTTGTGGCAGAAATTATAGATGCCGTGAATGAGTCGATTGACGCTACCAGCTGCGGTGGTCAGGGTGATTGCCAGCAGGGTGATGTGTGTTTAACCCATTACTTATGGTCTGACCTTAGTGAGCAAATTCATAAGTTTCTAAGCGGTATTAGCTTGGGCAGTTTGGTTGAGCGGCATGACGTTCAGCGTGTTGCCCATCGTCAAGATCAAAAAGAAAAAACGGGTGAGACTGCGCTGGCAGATATAGAGAGTGTGATCACCTCCAGTAAGCTCGGGTAACGTGGTTTTTTGACGATGAAGCCCCCTTTGTATCTAGATTACGCCGCGACAACTCCTGTGGATCCACGTGTCGCAAAGGCGATGAGTCAATGTCTAACGCTCGAGGGTAATTTTGGAAACCCAGCTTCTCGCTCCCACGTGTATGGTTGGCGGGCGGAAGAGGCGGTTGAGGATGCGCGTGGCGCGTTAGCTGACCTTATCTCTGCGGACCCTCGTGAAATTGTGTGGACGAGCGGTGCAACGGAATCAAATAATCTAGCCATAAAAGGTGCTTTACTCCGTAAGTTGGTTGGTCAGAAGCCGGATTCACCCTCCGAAGTTCGGCATATTGTTACGTCGAAGACTGAGCATAAGGCCGTACTCGATACTTGTGCTTTTATGGAGACACAGGGGTATGAGGTTACTTATATCACGCCTCCCCCAAATGGCGTTGTGACAAAAACGCAGTTAGAAGCAGCCTTAAGGACCGATACTGCGCTCGTGTCGCTTATGCATGTGAATAACGAGATTGGTGTTATTCATGAGATAGAAAAAATTGGGACGCTTTGTCGAGAGAGAGGAATCCTCTTCCACGTCGATGCAGCACAGAGTCTTGGCAAAGTGCCTGTAGATGTTCGTGTTTTGAATGTCGATTTACTGTCTCTTTCTGCGCATAAAATGTATGGGCCAAAAGGGATCGGTGCTTTGTATGTGCGTCGTGACCCTAAAGTGAATATAGATGCTCAGATTCACGGTGGTGGGCATGAAAGGGGAATGCGTTCAGGGACCTTGCCGACGCATCAAATCGTTGGTCTAGGTGAAGCAGCTAAAATTGCGCAACAAGAAATGGCAGAAGAATCGAAGCGTTTACTGGCCTACCGTGAACGCTTTCTTGATTTGTTGACGGAGCTTCCCGATATTCATCTTAATGGTGATTTGAGCCAGCGTGTGGCTGGAAACGTGAATATCAGTTTTGCCGGTGTAGAGGGTGAAAACTTATTGATGTCATTGCGCGAGTTGGCATTATCGACTGGCTCGGCGTGTACGTCGGTAAGTGTTGACCCGTCTTATGTATTAACGGCTCTCGGTTTGAATCGCGAGCTAGCATCAAGCGCCTTGCGTATTTGTTTTGGGCGTTTCACTAAAGCGGATGATGTTGATTTCGCTGCAGAAAAAATTATTGCCGCAGTTAAGAGTCTGCGTTCAACACGAGCCGGCAGCTGTACCGCCTAGCACGTACTTACGTTAATTTGAGTTAAAGATAGTATGTCTCAAGAACACATAGACGACCTGATTACTAAAGACTATGCCGCAGGGTTTGTGACGGATATAGAATCCGATACCATTGCGCCAGGTCTTAGTGAAGAGGTCGTAACGTTTATTTCCAATAAAAAAGGCGAGCCCCAGTGGATGCTGGATTGGCGTTTAAAAGCTTTTGCCGCATGGAAAGAAATGAAAGAGCCTGATTGGGCTCACGTGAATTATCCTGAAATTGACTTCAATGCAATTTCATATTACTCCGCACCGAAAAGCATGGAGGACAAACCTAAAAGCTTGGATGAAGTCGATCCAGAGCTGATCGAAACATACAATAAATTGGGAATCCCACTACATGAGCAAGAGATGCTCGCTGGAGTGGCGGTGGACGCCGTATTTGATTCTGTTTCTGTTGCCACTACGTTTCGTAAAAAGCTAAAAGATGCCGGCGTTATTTTTTGCCCAATTTCTGAGGCTGTGCATGAATACCCTGAGCTTATAAAGAAATACCTCGGTAGCGTTGTGCCACAAAAAGACAATTACTATGCGGCGTTGAATTGTGCTGTTTTTAGTGATGGTTCTTTTGTCTATATTCCTAAAGGCGTGCGTTGCCCCATGGAGTTGTCGACATATTTTCGTATTAACGAGTCGAATACAGGGCAGTTTGAACGCACTTTAATCATCGCAGAAGAAGGTAGCCACGTTAGTTATTTGGAAGGCTGTACGGCGCCCATGCGCGACGAGAATCAGTTGCACGCGGCAGTCGTTGAATTGGTAGCGTTGGACAATGCAAAAATAAAATATTCCACGGTACAAAACTGGTACCCCGGTGATGCGGAAGGTAAAGGTGGGATATACAATTTTGTAACTAAGCGTGGTGTGTGTCATACCAATGCACATATTTCTTGGACTCAGGTTGAAACCGGGTCAGCGGTTACCTGGAAATACCCGAGCTGTATTTTAAAGGGCGACAATAGTGTCGGTGAATTTTATTCTGTGGCGCTGACGAATAATTATCAGCAAGCGGATACGGGCACCAAGATGATTCATCTTGGAAAAAATACGACGTCGACGATTATTTCTAAGGGTATTTCTGCGGGTAAGAGTTCCAACGCTTATCGTGGTTTAGTGCGTATGAATCCTGGTGCGGAAGGTGCGCGTAATTATACGCAGTGCGATTCCCTATTGATTGGTGATACATGTGCGGCGCATACCTTCCCTTATATTGAAAGTAAGAATCCTTCAGCGGTGGTTGAACATGAGGCTACAACGTCGAAGGTAAGCGATGATCAGTTGTATTTGTGTTTGCAGCGAGGTATTGACACTGAGAAAGCTATTTCCATGATTGTGAATGGTTTTTGTAAAGAAGTATTTAAAGAGTTGCCGATGGAGTTTGCGGTCGAGGCTGGAAAGCTTCTGGAAGTAAGTCTTGAGGGTAGTGTTGGCTAACTTATATTGCATGACGAGAATTCCCTCGGAAAACTTTTTTCTGACGCGCCGTAAACTCATCCGTGAGGGCTCAACTGTAGCATCCATGCTACAGATGGTCATAAAAAGCTTCCCGAGGGAATTTGCTAAGTGCTATGACGAATCTGCGTACGAGAATTGAGCGCAACGATATAAAAGTGGAGAAAATTTTTAATGCTGTCGATTAACGATCTACAAGCAAAGGTTGAAGATAAGCAAATTCTTAAAGGTTTAACCCTTGATGTTAAGCCTGGCGAAGTACACGCGATCATGGGGCCGAACGGTTCAGGTAAAAGTACGCTAGGGCATGTGCTTTCTGGAAGAGAAGGCTATGAAGTGATCGGCGGCAGTGTTGATTTTATGGGTAGGAATTTATTCGATCTAGAGACTGAAGACCGAGCCCGTGAAGGGTTGTTTCTGGCATTTCAGTACCCCGTCGAAATTCCCGGTGTGAGTAATATGGAATTTCTTAAAGCGTCAGTGGATGCTGTGCGTGAGTACCGCGGGCAAGATGCTTTGGATTCTGTGGCGTTTATGAAAAAAGCGCGCGAGTTTTGTAAGGCGGTAAATTTAGATCAAAACTTTTTGAAGCGCGGCGTAAACGAAGGTTTCTCTGGTGGAGAAAAGAAGCGCAACGAAATCATGCAAATGATGCTGCTTGAGCCGAAGCTTGCGATTTTAGATGAAACAGATTCTGGCTTGGATATCGACGCCTTGCAGGTTGTTGCGGATGGCGTGAATTCTCTGCGTTCTGAAGACCGCTCTTTTATTGTAGTGACGCATTATCAGCGCTTGTTAAATTATATTGAGCCAGATTACGTACATGTGTTGGCTGGCGGTAAGATTATTAAGTCTGGCGATAAATCCTTAGCGCTAGAACTTGAAGAAAAAGGCTATGGTTGGCTCGACGGCGTGGGAGAGGTGGCCTAATGTCGGATTTTGTTTCTCAAGCGGCGGCTTATGTGCCACATAATTCGCTTGAGTGGTTAGCGCCGATTCAAAAGCGTCAGGCGGAAGTGTGGGGGAAAGTTTCTTTTCCTCATCGCAAATCGGAAGATTGGAAGTACACCAATTTGCGTGTACTTGAGCAAGGCGATGTATGCAGTGCATCACCGGAAGTGCGAGCGCTTGATGACGCGGTTCTGGCGGGCGCGAATATTACCGGCTTGGATTGTTTTGATGCCGTGTTTGTGAACGGTGTTTATGACGAGACCTTATCTTCTCCCGTAGCCGATTTACCTAAAGGTGTGGTGTTCTCCACGTTTAACCGTGCCGGAGAAGATGTTCAAGGCGAGGTTGTCAGTAAGCTTGGCAGTATTGCTCAGGATACTAAACATATATTTACGACCCTAAATGCCAGTCAGCTTAATGATGGTGTGTTTATTCGAGTTGCTAAAAACACGAAAATCGAAAAAGCATTTCGCGTATTAAATATCAGCTTGTCTCAAACGAAAGCTGCGACAGTTTCCCCACGTGTATTGTTGACGTTGGAAGATGGCGCTGAGGCGACTTTGGTTGAGCAATTTCTCACTGACGATGCAGCGCAGAGTAATTTTGTGAATGCGGTGACAGAGCTTGATGTTTTGGCGAATGCTCAGTTAAGACATTACCGCTTGCATCTAGAGGATGAAAGCGCGCTTCATGTTGGCGGTTTGCACGTAAACTTGGCGGCTTCAGCCGTTATCGACAGTTTTCATTTCGCGCTGGGCAGTAAGTTAAAGCGTATAGATTGTGTTGTAAATCATCTGGGTAAAGGCGCGCACTGTGAAATGGGCGGTGTTTATTTGCCGCGTCATAAGCAGCATGTGGATTACCATACGACCATTGAGCATGCGGTGCCTCACTGCACTACCAACGAAGTATTCCGAGGCATCATCGCGGATGAAGCAAAAGCCGTGTTTAATGGCCGTATTCATATCCATAAAGATGCCCAGAAAACATTCGCTCAATTAAGCAATAAGAATTTACTTACCAGCAATAAGGCCGAGGTCGACACCAAGCCTGAGCTGGAAATCTATGCGGATGACGTGCAATGTGCACACGGCGCAACCGTCGCCCAGTTAAACGAAACATCGATGCATTATTTGCGAACACGTGGCGTGTCTGAAAAAGAGGCGCGGATGATGTTGAGTTTTGGTTTTATAAATGAGCTGATTAACAACGTGAACGACCAGGCCGTTGCCGATTATCTTCGTCCTAAGATTGCGGAGCTGTTTGCGCGAGACCCGAATAATTTGGAGTCTCTGCTGTGATGGTTGTGGAGGATGTGGAAGTCGTAAAGCGTGGATTTGATGTAGAGACCGTGCGGGCTGAGTTTCCCATTTTGGATCAAAAGGTTAACGGCCATCCGCTAGTCTATCTCGATAATGCCGCAACGACTCAAAAACCTCAGGCAGTGATTGATGCGATCATCGAATATTATACTCAGTACAATTCAAACGTTCATCGTGGCGCTCACGCTTTAAGTGATAAGGCCACTCAGAAGTTTGAAGAGGCGCGGGAAACGGTTGCCCGTTTTATTAATAGTCCGAGTTCGGGTTCTATTATTTGGACGCGTGGTACGACGGAAGGGATTAACCTGGTTGCGTCGACTTGGGCGCGAGCGAATATTAAAGCGGGTGACAAAATCTTGGTGCCCGAGCTAGAGCATCATTCCAATATCGTGCCGTGGCAAGTATTAGCTGAATCTGTCGGTGCGCAATTAATACCAATTCCCGTGACAGATGCGGGTGATATTGACCTTTCACAATTCGAATTGTTGTTGGATGAGCGGGTTAAATTTGTTTCCGTTAATCATGTCTCGAACGCTTTAGGGACGATCAACCCCGTCAAGCACATTATTGATAAAGCGCACGCTGTCGGTGCAAAGGTGTTGGTGGATGGTGCGCAAGCCGTGGCCCATTTCCCGGTGGATGTGCAGGACCTGGATTGCGATTTTTACGCGTTCTCAGGTCACAAGCTCTATGCGCCTACAGGGGTTGGCGTACTTTGGGGGCAAGAGACGCTTCTTAATGAAATGCCTCCCTACCATTACGGCGGTGAAATGATCGAGGCGGTGAGTTTTTCCGGCACGACGTTTAATCGACTGCCTTATAAGTTTGAAGCGGGTACGCCGAATATTTGTGGCGCTATTGGTCTTGCTGCAGCGATTGACTATGTTGAGGGTTTTGATCGCCGAGCCGTTCAGGCGCATGAGCAAGCGATATTGTCATATGCGATCGAGAAAGCGCGTGACTTCCCTGGGTTAACACGCGTTGGTTCTTCTGAGAGTGCAACGGGAGTATTGAGCTTTGTTGTGATGGGGACGCACCCCGCCGATATTGGTATGTTATTGGATCAGCAGGGCGTGGCTGTACGTACTGGGCACCATTGTGCTCAACCGTTGATGGCGCGTTTTAACGTCCCAGGGACTGTGCGCGCCTCGTTTTCTATGTACAACTCAAAACAAGACGTGGATCGTTTGTTCGAAGCTCTGCATAAAGTGATGCATTTTCTAGCTTAATGCGAGCGTAAATTAAGATTGGTGTAAGTTATGACTGTAGAAACGCATAGTGCGGAACAAGCTATTTCTGTGACTGCTGCAGCAGCAGAGCATTTTGCGCGTACCCTCGCCAAAAATTCGGCGGTGGGTCTACGCATTAGTTTGAAAGAGAGTGGTTGCACCGGTTTTAAATATGTCATCGATGAAGTTGAGGCCGCAGTTGACGGTGATCAATCCATTTATTTGGAGAATGGCATTATTATATACGTGGACCCAAAACATTTGGCCGCATTGAATGGCATGGTGATTGACTATGTTCAGGAAGGCTTAAATAAGAACCTTGTACTCAACAACCCGAATGTAAAAGACATTTGTGGGTGTGGTGAGTCATTTAGTGTTGAGTAAGTAGAGCGTTTATGTCAGAACAACGCATGGTGGCAACCCTTCGAGAGTGTCCTGCTAGGCTTGTCCCTGTGGGTGACCCGATTACTATTCCCGCCCATAGTTTCGTTACGATTACCCAATCACTCGGTGGTAACTATACCGTTGTGTATCAGGGGAATATGCTCCGTGTTGACGGTACCGATGCGGATGCACTTGGGCTGGAAAAATACGAATTATCCTTCTCCGATTGCGGTGATAATGCCATCCATGAGGCGCAGGTGTGGGAAGCGCTCGAAACTATTTATGACCCTGAAATTCCTGTGAATTTGCGTAGCTTGGGTTTGATATACGAAGTCGCTATTGATCAGACTGAATGCGCGGTTAATATTCAAATGACCTTGACTGCGCCTGGTTGTGGTATGGGGCCGGTGCTTGTTGGTGATGTTGAGTATCGTGTAAAACTCGTGCCGAACGTGAAGCATGTAAACGTTGAACTTGTGTTTGATCCGCCCTGGCATCGTGACATGATGTCAGAAGAAGCGCAGCTTGAAACTGGTATGTTTTATTAAATTTAATCAATTTGTCTTTTTCCCTTTGCGTTAAGAATTCTTCATGTCTCATTCGAACAACCCTTTTGGCCGCAGCATCACTTCTGACGATATTATCGACACGCTCGGTTTTTTCGATTCTTGGGAAGAGCGTTATAAATATATTATTGACCTGGGGAAAGAGCTGCCGCCAATGCCCGAAGCCAAAAAAGACGAAGCGCATTTAGTGCGTGGCTGCCAGAGTCAGGTATGGATTGACGCGCAGCAGGAAGGCGATGCGATTTGGCTGGATGTGGATAGCGATGCGTTTATCGTCAAAGGCCTGTTGGGTGTTGTGCTTGCCGCATATAACGGAAAAAGCCCCTCAGATATTTTAGCCTTCGATGTGGAAGCCTATTTTGATGCTTTGGGTTTGTTAAAGCATTTGAGCCCAACTCGCGGAAATGGCCTAAAGGCGATGGTGAATAAAATTCAAACCATTGCCTCCGCTTCCTAAATGAACTTCATTGCCCTCAGCTTTTTTCGCTCAGTAAATTGAGTTGTCGTTTTAATATGGTCGAGCTTACGTTCGGTGTATAGTCAAAGTAGACGAGTTCACACGTCACTTCGGGGTACTTCCCTTTCCAGTCCGAACCGACAGAAATTGCGTCGATGTTATATGTGTCGATAACTTTTTGTTTGTTTTTATCTGTTTGAGGGATGACCTCGTCAACGTAGCTGTTCGATTCAATAACAGAAATACGCTCATTAAATGGAATGATCGCTTTACGCCCCTTTTCCTTTTCAATGAGTTCGTCTGTTGATACTCCCACAATTAAATAGTCGCACAGTGCTTTGGTGCTTTTCAGTATGTTTAGGTGGCCTTGATGGAATATATCGAAGCAACCTGAAGTGTACATACGTTTATACGGTTTTCCCGAGCCGTTTTCGTGCTCTGGAGCGTTATCCGCTGCGAAGTCAGCTTTTAGTGTTGTGAGTAGTTCATCCATGTAGGTGGGATCTAGGTTTAGTGCATAGCTCATGTCGGGTGGGGCAGGCCAAAATTTATCCTCAAGGGAGAGGTGGCAGAATTCAACCGGATGTTCATAGCGTGGAATAATGTGAAAGTGGACGTCCGGATCGACCATCATGAGCATGAGGTGATTGATTTTGTCGTAGTGAAAGCGATGTTTTAAAACACTTTCTATCTGGCGCACAATGCTTCTGTGTTCTAGTGCCGCTTCTTCGGATATCTCAGAGTACTGGGTAACGGGATCTTTACAAATAAGAATCAATGACCCCAGTGTGATTTGGTTTGGCCTGAGAAGTAAGTGCCAATGATTGTATGTTTTGATCAGGCTATTTGGGTAACCAAATTTTTCGAGCGTTGCATCAGTCATAAGGTTTTATGAATAGGTGTGTGTTTGGGGGGAGGGGCATTAGAGCTTTTAGCCACTCTGGCGCCCCGGCGAGTACCCGTATTTTAAGCGGATCGAGCTATGCTATCAATTTACGAAAGCCAATATATTCAATTGCTACGGACCTTTGTGGGCATTATTATACCGCCCATTCTGAATTTGACGATGGTTGCTACATTGAAGCTAATATTCGATACGCTCAATATCTACTATTTACCGCAGTATTTGCCCATTTTTCGCGTGCTTGAGGGGCGTGGCCATGATGTGCAGATTGTGGCGTATCGGGATAAAAACGATGAAGAGCAGTGCAATCGTCTTTTTGAGGCGGAGGGAATAGCGCCTTATTGGGTGCAGGATCCCCCGGAGGCGGCTCGTTACTACGCGGAGCAAAAAGCTGATTGGATTATTTTCGGAAATACCTTTTATCATTTGGATCTCGTTCATCCTGTCTCGAAAACTGCTCAGCTCGGTCATGGTATAGGTCCTAAGCCTGGGTATTACCATAAATCAAAAACGCCCATGTCGGTGCGATTCATTGAGGGCGAGCTTCGGGTCCGCAAAGCCAAAGAGCTGTACCCAAATGATACGTTCGCACAGGTCGGGTTTTCTAAAATGGATCCGATCTTCAATGGCGAAGAGTCAGGCCTGGATCTGGAGGCGCTAGGTTTAGATCCAGCTAAGCCTACTATTTTGTATGCGCCCACATTTAACCCAAGTTCATTGGGGCGTTTTCCTGACAGTTGGCCGAAGGACTTTAGCGAATACAATATATTAATTAAGCCGCATTCCATTACGCAAACGCGCTCCCGGTATCGTGCCCAGCAACGAAAGCTAAAAAAATGGGGTGAGTACAGTAATACTTATGTTGCAAGCTTAGATGATATTTCTTTGTTACCGTTTATGAAACATGCCGATATTTTATTAAGTGAAGCCTCGTCGACCTTGTTTGAGTTTGTTGCCATGGATCGCCCGGTTATCGTGTGTAACTTTTTCAAACTTAAATGGACCTATTGGGGGCCGTTTTACTATCGTTTCAAGCGTCGTTTTTTGACTCACAATGTGGTTTATCAAGATATAGGTCGTCACGTATCATCGTATAAGGCCCTAAAAGAAGCGATTCCCCAGCAATTAGCCAACCGGTCTGAATACCACGATCGCCGGGTGCAATATACAAAAGATCATGTTGGTCCGACCGACGGTAAGTCGTCTGAGCGAATCGTTGATTACCTTGAGCGAAACCTCAAATAGTATGATTGAGATGCTCGAATTGGGTGTGTCTCTAATTACGGTTATTTGGCGTTAAACTTTTATGTAAGGCTTTTTCTAGTTTGTCTCCTATGGGTTTTGTTCTGCTTCCGTAGTGAGTAATGTTGTTTCCGTTAACTAAGTATTTATTAAAGTTCCAGCTCGGCTTCCTTGTTTGTTTGGCAAGGTGCTGAAATGTTGGGTTAGCTTTTTTCCCTTTCACATGCGTTGGTGCAAGCATGGTAAATGTGACGCCATAATTTTTGTAGCAGACCCCGGCAGCTTTTTCTTCGTCTTTTGCCGCTTGGCGAAAATCATTGGACGTAAACCCAATGATAGTGAGCCCTTGATCCTTATACTTCATGTGGAGAGCTTCCAATGGGCCGAATTGTCGAGTGAAACCGCAGTGACTCGCGGTATTAACGATGATCATTGGTTTTCCCGTGTATAAATCGCAAAGATTTATGATGTTTGTGCTGTGGAGTTGGCGGTATTCGTGGTTCAAAAAGCCAGGGCAGTCGCGGGTCTCAGGTGCCTCTGATAGCGTTGACTGTGGATATAGCGAAGTAAAGATGAATAAACATACCGAATGCATAACACGTTGATGTCTGTGGATAAAAGATCTGTATTCAGTAGTTGCGTTATGTATATTCACTTTCAGACCTTTTGTGATTGTTTCGCGGGTATTAATGAGGAATCTAAAAGAGGCTTTCATGGGGCCTATCTTAGCCGATGTCTTTAATATACGTGTTATGTAGAGTAGTGGTTTCATTTTGTATTTAGGCCGTGTTCACTTGCTAAATCATTCCTTCTGCTAACGCCGTCGCAAACCCCTCGACTAGTTCATCCATTTGCCCGTAAAAGGCGTCTTGAAAGGGCCCTTTTAAAATGAGTGCTTTCGAGGCTTTTGACCAGCCTAGCCCTTGTAAAATACTTTCTGTTGAACGTTTGGCACCGTTACCATCATTGCCCGCGCGGACGACCAGTATGTATGGTAAGCCGCGTTTTTTGTCGATGATGTGATCGTAGATACGGTCGAACATGTCTTTCAGTGCGCCGCTCATATAACCGAAGTTCTCGGTGGTGAACAATATGATGCCGTCGGCTTGTTCAACCGTGGTAGCGCTTACGTCGAAGGGGCTAAGAATCCTTACATGGAGACTTTCAAGGGCTTGAATAGCGTGATGGCAGCTCTCAAGAAGTGCTTGTGTGTTGGGGGATGGGGTGTGGGCGATGATCAGTAACTGTTTCATACAGGTCTTTTAGATGCTTTTCAGTGTTTTAGCCGCTTCTAGGGCTGATTCTAGTGTATCTGTTGCGCTAAAGTCTCTATAATTGCTCGCCTCGTCGCATGGCCTCTGGCTTACTAGTCTGGATGGCAACTTGCGTAAGTTCTTGATATCCCAAATAAAATTCTCATTGGCTCGCGCTTAAGAATATGGGCGTATGAGGGAATTGTGTGTAATATCAATTGCTTACAACTCTTTTTTGCGCCTAAACACGGAATCTAGGATAATTGCCGGATTTTCCGGGGCGGGCTAAACCGCGAAACCTTTTCATAATCATATTGCCCATTAGGAGACTCTAAAAATGGCCGTAGAACGTACTCTATCTATCGTAAAACCTGACGCTGTAGCAGACAATGTTATCGGTAAAATATACAGCCGCTTTGAAAAAGCAGGCCTTAAAATCGCTGCTGCCAAGTTGATGCAGTTAGACGACGACAAAGCAGGTGGTTTTTATGCTGAGCATAAAGAGCGTCCTTTCTTTGGTGAGCTAGTAGAATTCATGACTTCAGGACCGGTTATGGTACAAGTGCTTGAAGGCGAGAACGCTGTTGCCTTAAACCGCGACTTGATGGGTGCTACTAACCCAGCGGATGCGGCTGAAGGCACAATTCGTAAAGACTTTGCTGAATCAGTTGGTCGTAATGCAGTACACGGTTCTGATTCTGCTGAATCTGCCGCTCGTGAAATCGCTTACTTTTTTGATGCTTCAGAAGTGTGTGCTCGATAAGTTAGCGTAATATTTAAGTGATGAGTTCGAAGATGTCTGATTCTCTAAGTGAAGGCCAAACCCCAGAAGTTGATGCTGAGAAGATCAACCTAATGGGGATGAGTGAAGAAAAGCTGAAGGCTTTTTTTGTCTCATTTGGAGAAAAGCCCTTTCGGGCCACACAAATATTAAAGTGGATACACCAGTATGGTGTATCCGACTTTGACGAAATGACGAATGTGAGTAAAAGCTTACGTCAAAAGTTGAAGGAAATTGCCGTCATTGAAGCGCCCGAAGTGATACAAATGTGGGACTCTTCTGATGGAACACGTAAATTCTTAATCCGTGTGGGTGGCGATAACGCTATCGAGACGGTGTATATCCCAGATGATGAGCGCGGTACCTTGTGTGTTTCTTCCCAGGTTGGCTGCTCATTAGATTGCAGTTTTTGTGCGACGGGAAAACAAGGTTTTAACCGCGATTTAACCGCCTCAGAAATTATTGGTCAGGTTTGGCAAGCGGCGAAATCGTTTGGTCAATTTGGTGAAAAAGCCCCTCGTAAGATAACCAACGTCGTCATGATGGGAATGGGTGAGCCTCTGTTGAACTTCGATAATGTCGTCGATTCAATGAATCTGATGATGAACGATTTTTGCTACGGTTTATCTAAACGTCGCGTTACGTTAAGCACCTCTGGTGTTGTGCCCCAGCTAGATCGTTTGGGCGATCATACTGATGCTTGCTTAGCGATTTCATTGCATGCACCTAATGACGAACTGCGAAATCAGTTGGTCCCCATCAATAAAAAATACCCAATTGATCAGCTTTTAGCGTCTGCTACCCGCTATATAAAGGGCCTGCCCGATAATCGTCGCAAAATTACGATTGAGTATACGCTTATTGATCAATTGAATGACCGGACTGAGCATGCACATGAATTGGCTGAATTGTTGAAGGATGTTCCGGTCAAAATTAACTTAATTCCCTTTAATCCGTTTTCGCTTTCACAGTATAAGCGCGCGAGCAATAACGCTATACGACGTTTTCAAACCATCTTGATTGAAGCCGGATTTACCACCACTGTGCGTACAACACGCGGTGAGGATATCGACGCGGCTTGTGGTCAGCTTGCCGGTCAAGTAAATGATAGAACCAAAAGAAGTGAACGCTATAAAATTGATATGGCGGCATTTGAGAAAAGTGAAGCCGATATCATTCCCGTGAGGATTGTTCAGTAGTAGTGGTTTAAATAGTGACGGAACTAAACGAGTTGCTTAAAAATAATAATATTCGTTATCGCCTGAATCTGAAGCAGCGAATTAAATGAAAGATACTTCTATGACTTGTAACACTTTTAAATATACGAAATTGTTGAAAAAAGACGTTTTTTTTACGCTCATTTGTGTGTTGATGCTGTCTTTGTCTGGATGTGTCACGGTAACGGATTCATCTAAACCAAAAGTAGATAAGCGCAAGCTGTTGGAATCTAACGTTAAGTTAGGGATGGCTTATCTAAATCAGGGGCATCGCGATAACGCCCTGCGTTCCTTTACTAAAGCCCTAGAAATTGATAAGTCTTCCGCTGAAGCTCATCTTGGTATGGCATTAATTCACCAGGTGAATGGTGAGTGGGATATGGCCGATAAGCGTTTCCAGAAAGCGTTAAAGTCTCGTGCTGATTTCTCAAAGTCTAATATCCAATTTTCCTATGCTCGTTTTCTCATGGATAAGGATGATTACGAAGCCGCTTTCAAATTGTTTGAAATTACATCTAATGACCTGTCTTATGGTCGACGCGTAAATGCTTTATTTAATTTGGGTTTATGTGCTGAAAAGTTGGGCGATCCGGCTCGAGCCGTAGCGGCATATGAGCATGCGCTAAATATCAATAAAAACTTTGCGCCAGCGGCATTAGAACTAGCGCATAAGAATTTTGATGATGAAAACTACGCGGCAGCGAAAAAATATCTTGATGTATTTGCTCGGAATTCTCGCCAGTCCGCGAGAAGCTTGTGGTTGGGGATTCGTATTGAACGTATTTTTGAAAACCAAGATAAAGAAGCGAGCTACGCGTTGGCGTTGAAAAACCTTCACCCATACTCCCGAGAATTTTTAGAGTACAAGAAACTCTTAGAGGCGGATAAGTAGGTTATGAGTGAGTTTACCGAACACGATATCGCTATGATGCCCAACTGGGCCGATCTACGAGATGCCAAAGGGATTAGCTTAGAGCAGATCGCGGAGCAAACGAATATCCCTGTGAAGAAGCTGGCGGCGATAGAGTCTCACCAATTCGATAGTTTGGGATCGGAGACCTTCGCATTAGGTTATTTACGCTCATATGCAAAAATATTGGGCGAAGATGCCGAGACTTTTGTCCAGGTGTATCGTGATGCTTTTGCGGTTGAGCCTGTGCCCACAGCTCGGCATACACAAGTGATTGCGGCGGTTAACCCGCTAAACCCCATATTTAAGAAGCTGAATATTCTTCATATATCTCTGGGCGTGATCGTTATATGGGTCTTGGCCATGTTGATCATGGGCGGAGACGAACAAGAAGAAAACCTTACGCTGCAGGCGCCGTCTGCTGATGTAGCGGGTGAAGTTGCACCGCGCGCGGCGCAACAGCAGCCCTATAGCAACAAATATGAGGATGCGATTGTAAGTCAGCCGGTAGAGGATGATACCGAGAGTGTTGACCTCAGCGGAGATTCAGGTCAAGAAGCGGCGGAGGAAGATGGCGCTAGTAGTGAGGCCTTAGCGGCAGATGTTGCTGATACAGCCGGTGAACTTGGGGCTGAGGTCGCAGATGAACTGGCTGGGGACTCTGGGCTGGAGGAGGACCTCCTCATTTTCAGCTTTAGCGAAGATTGCTGGCTAGAGGTTAAAGATTCTACGGGAAGTGTACTGATTGCAGAACTCCAGAGGAAAGGGGATAATCAGCGCGTTTTTGGACAGCCTCCCTTTGAGGTCATGCTAGGTAACGCGCGAGTGGTCACTCTCACCCGCAACGGTGACGTTGTGCCGGTGCAGGCGAGGCTGGGCAAAAAGACCTTACGCTTTACTGTCCCCCGCTAAAAAATAGGTCTTAGGTAAGCATGCATTGTGAATCACCCATAAAGCGTCGTAAATCTCGCCAGATTATGGTGGGAGACGTTCCTGTTGGTGGTGATGCACCAATATCCGTTCAAAGTATGACAAACACGGAAACGACGGATGTAGCCGCAACCGTCGCTCAGATACAGCGTATTCAAGATGCTGGTGCGGACATCGTACGTGTTTCGGTTCCCTCCATGGATGCTGCCGATGCATTTGGTGAAATACGCAAGCAGGTCTCGATTCCTCTTGTTGCCGATATTCATTTTGATTACCGCATTGCACTTAAGGTGGCTGACTTAGGGGTTGATTGCCTGCGTATTAACCCAGGCAATATTGGCCGCGAAAAGCGTATCTTGGCGGTGGTTGATAAAGCGCGGGATTTGAATATACCGATCCGTATCGGCGTGAACGCTGGCTCCTTAGAAAAAGATATTCAGAAGAAATATGGTGAACCTACGCCAGCAGCTTTGGTTGAATCTGCCTTACGTCATGTCGATATTCTCGACAAGCTAGATTTCCAAAACTTCAAAGTCAGTGTGAAGGCAAGTGATGTCTTTATGGCTGTTGAAGCGTACAGGCTATTGGCGAAGCAAATAGAGCAGCCTCTACATCTCGGCATTACTGAGGCGGGCGGTTTACGCTCAGGAACGGTGAAATCTTCCGTTGGCCTCGGCATGTTATTAATGGATGGCATTGGTGACACTATCCGTATTTCTCTCGCGGCTGATCCGGTAGAAGAAATCAAAGTCGGTTGGGATATTCTCAAAAGTTTAAAGCTCCGCAGTAAGGGGATTAACTTTATTGCGTGTCCTAGCTGTTCACGTCAGAACTTTGATGTGATTAAAACAATGAATGAATTAGAAACACGCTTGGAAGACATCACTGTCCCCATGGATGTTGCCGTTATCGGTTGCGTTGTAAATGGGCCGGGTGAGGCGAAGGAAGCGGACATCGGTTTAGCGGGCGGAACACCTAAAAATTTGGTATACGTCGACGGTGAGCCCAACGACAAATTAGAGCAAGATAATCTTATTGATGATTTAGAACGGCTCATTCGTAAGAAAGCTGATGCAAAGCTTGCTGAATCAGAAAACCTAATCGCAAAAGCGTAATCCCGTACGTTAACCATTAGAGCGTTATAACGAGCAGATAAAGAGCACCATGGGGTCAAAGACAATACAAGCCGTTAAGGGCATGAACGACGTTTTACCTTCAGATTCGCCTGCGTGGCAGTATCTGGAGTCGACCGTCACTGCGTTATTTCAGAGCTACGGCTATCAGGAAATTCGATTTCCGACGATGGAAAAAACAGAGCTATTTCATCGCGGCATTGGTGAAGTGACCGACATTGTCGAAAAGGAGATGTACACCTTTACGGATAAAGGCGGTGACAGTTTAACTTTGCGTCCCGAGGGCACCGCGAGCTGTGTAAGGGCGTGTGAGCAGCATAAATTGTTGTTTGACCGCGGGGCTCTCGTTCAGAAGCTTTGGTACACAGGTCCCATGTTTCGCCATGAGCGTCCTCAAAAAGGGCGCTTGCGTCAATTTCATCAATTTGGAATCGAGACCTTCGGTTTGCCTGGTCCTGATATTGATGTGGAGTTATTAATACTCACATCGAAACTGTGGCAAGAGCTCGGTATTGACGATGCGGTTGAGTTGCAGATAAATACAATTGGTAGCAGTGAAGCGCGAAAAAGTTATCGTGCGGCACTGATTGAGTTTTTGTCTGAACATAAAGATCGTTTGGATGAAGATAGCGCGCGGAGGATTGATTCAAACCCCTTGCGTGTATTAGACAGTAAAGACCCGAATACACAGGAATTACTGAACGACGCGCCGGCGTTGTTTGATTACCTTGATGATGAGTCTAAAACCCATTTCGATACCTTGAAGTCACTTTTAGATAGTCAAGGTATTGCGTATACGGTGAACCCTCGTCTGGTCCGTGGTTTAGATTATTACGGTAAAACTGTATTTGAGTGGGTGACGACTAAGCTTGGCGCCCAGGGGACTATCTGTGGCGGCGGACGTTATGATGGCCTCGTAGAAGAGTTGGGGGGAAAGCCGACACCTGCAGTAGGTTTCGGTATGGGGATTGAGCGCTTAATTCTCTTATTGGAAGAATTAAATGTTATTCCTGAGGATATATATCGTTCTGCAGACGTCTACTTAGTGGTCGCAGGGGACGTATTGCCTCACGCTTTTGCAATATCGGAAAATATTCGATCGGCGTTACCGTATTTACGATTGCAAATGCATTGTGGCGGTGGCAGTTTTAAAAGCCAAATGAAAAAAGCGGATAAGAGCGGGGCCGACATCGCGCTTATCCTTGGAGAAAACGAGGCCCAAGAGGGTGTTGTTTCCGTAAAATATCTGCGTGAAGAAAAAGCGCAACATACCGTTAAATTTGACGAAATTATAAAAACTCTAAGTTGAGTACGTTAGGAGAAAACCAGTGGCAGATCATTTGACAGAAGAAGAACAAATCCAAGCGTTAAAAGAGTGGTGGAAAACCTATTGGAAATCGATAGTGATTCCCGTTGTCGCTGTTGCTGGTGGTTACTATGGTTGGAATGTGTGGGAAGACCAAAAAGCGGCAACTGCTGCACAAGCGAGCGATCAATACGCGAGTCTGATCTCCGCGATGGAGACCGCGCCGGGCGCAGAGTTAAGTGAAGAAAAGCGTTCAGAGTCTTCAGTATTGGCGACACAGATCACGCAAGATTACGCAGGTAGTTTATACGCTGACCAAGCCAACTTAATCTTGGCTCGCTTAGCCGTTGATGAGAAAGATCTTCCTAAAGCTGAGGGCTATTTGCAGCGTGTTGTTGATGCGGGTGCAAATAATGCGATCAAAGATTTAGCTAAAGCGCGTTTGGCTCGGGTTAAATTAGCCTTGGGCAGCTTAGATGCTGCGCTAGCGTTAGTGGCGGTTTCTGGCGATTCTAAATATGCGTCGCTATTTGCTGAAATTCGCGGCGACGTGCTTGCCGCTCAAGGTAAAACCGATGCCGCTAAAACGGCATTTCAAGAATCAATGGATAGCTTGTCTCCACAGGAATTCCAACGTCGCAGTATTCTCCAAATCAAACTAGATGGTGCAGACATATTGGCGCTTTCTCCCGAGGCTCCGAGCGCTACCGAACCTTCAGCTGAAGACGCTGGAGTTGAGGAAGATGAAGCTACTGATGCTGAGACAAGTGAAGTGAAAGATACTCCTGCTGGTGATGTGGCGGAGAACTCTTAATGCTGCGTGTTGTATCCATATTTTTACTCTCCCTCTTTGTTTTTGCATGTTCGTCTAACGATACGAAAGACGAGCGGAAAGAAAAAAAAGAAGAGCGTGAAGCCGCTGAGCTAGAGAAGTTCGACAAAAGTGTAAAAGCGAAGCGACTATGGAAAGCGAGTGCCGGGGAGGGTGATGGGCGTAAATACTTGCGTTTAACGCCTGCTATTTTTGGTGACGTGATATATGCCGCGGATTCTGATGGGAATGTAAGGGCATTTGGTTTAGGTGACGGGAAGCGCCGCTGGAAGACGGACACTGACGCATCAGTATCAGGTGGCGTAGGCGCATATTTAGATACCGTTGCTGCGGGTACACTTGATGGCAAAGTCATTGCGCTTGACTCTGATAGTGGTGACGTTAGATGGACCGCTCAGACAAGTAGTGAGATATTGGCTGTACCGGCGGTGAGTGCATCTTTGGTTGTTGTGCAAACTATCGATGCACGAGTGTTTGCGTTTGATA
This sequence comes from Agarilytica sp., assembly GCA_045430345.1. Classification (GTDB taxonomy): domain Bacteria; phylum Pseudomonadota; class Gammaproteobacteria; order Pseudomonadales; family Cellvibrionaceae; genus Agarilytica. Next base: position 388,929 of record JAILXT010000004.1, read on the forward strand.
GTAAAAATGGTGAGTTGCGTTGGTCCTATGATCACCTCACACCGGTTTTGAGTTTACGAGGGACATCCTCTCCCTTGATCAATGGCAATCAAGTGATATGTGCATTTGATAATGGTCAGATTATCAGTTTCTCGCTTGCAGATGGTTCCCGTACCTGGGAGGCCAGGGTCAGTCAGCCAAAAGGTAAAACCGATCTGGAAAGAATCGTAGACATTGATGGGACGCCAGCCGTCAAAAATGGATTGGTATATTCTGGCAGTTACCAAGGAAACCTGTTCGCCTTCGTTTTGGCTAAAGGCAATCCTATATGGAAGCAGGAAATATCCACCTATCGTGCTTTATCCGTTTCTAATGACAAGGTTTTTGTCAGCACAGCCGACTCTCATGTCGTTGCCTATAATGCATCGAATGGTGAAGAGGTGTGGCGAAATGAAGCGTTGCAGTATCGTGAAATTGGCGCACCAGCAACGGTCGGTCGGCATGTTGCGACTATTGATCGTGATGGCTACTTACATATTTTATCCCAACAAGATGGGCAGTTCGTCGAGCGATTAAAACCCGCTGGTAATGGATTCAACGCCCCAATGATCACGCACTTAGGAAAACTCTACATTCTCAGCGATGATGGCAAGTTGAGCGCATACGAGCTATCCTCGCGTTAAACTGCACTTAGAGTAATTTCCATGATACCCACTATTGCCCTTGTCGGGCGTCCTAACGTTGGGAAATCCACGCTTTTCAATCGATTAACGGGCTCTCGTGAAGCACTCGTTGCGGATCATGCGGGCCTTACGCGTGATCGTAAATACGGTGAAGCGACGATCCGTGGGAAAAAATGCATTGTTATCGATACGGGTGGTATCAGCGGCGAAGAAGAGGGCATCGACTCTGCTATGGCGGATCAGTCCATGCAGGCAATTGTCGAAGCCGATATTGTTCTGTTTTTGGTTGATTGTCGTGATGGCTTAATGTTGGCCGACCAAGAAATAGCAAAGCATTTACGTGTACAAAATAAGAATGTATATATCGTCGCGAATAAAGTCGACGGACTTGACCATGAAGTCAGTGTCGCGCCTTTTTTCGAACTTGGTTTAGGGGATGTGCATTCAATCGCGGCTGCTCACGGGCGCGGTGTAAAAAGTTTAATGGAACTTGTGTTGGAAGAAATTCCTGAGCAAGAGGAGCCGCTACCAGAAGAAATACGCGGCCTTAAAATGGCTATCATCGGACGCCCTAATGTCGGTAAATCTACGTTAGTAAACCGTATGCTTGGCGAGGATCGTGTGGTTGTATTCGATCTTCCTGGAACAACCCGTGACAGTATTTACATTCAATACGAACGTAACGGCACACCCTATACCATCATCGATACCGCGGGAGTTAGACGCAGAAAAAACGTCAAGCTTACCGTGGAAAAGTTCTCCATCATTAAGACCTTACAAGCCATCGACGATGCAAATGTCGTGGTGTTAATGATTGATGCAACGGAAGGCATTGTCGATCAAGACCTCCATATTATGGGGCATGCAATTGATGCAGGACGTGCTTTGGTGATTGCGATCAACAAATGGGATGGCTTGGAAGAAGAGCATAAGTCCTACGTTAAAAATGAATTGCAGAGACGTTTACGTTTTGTCGATTTTGCGGATATGCATTTTGTGTCTGCGAAGCATGGTACCGGTGTTGGTAATCTCTATAAATCGGTTGAGCGTGCCTATAAAAGTGCAACAGAGCGTTTTTCTTCAAGTCACCTTACCAAAATATTGGAAGATGCCGTATCGTCTCACCAACCTCCTTTGGTAAGAGGCCGCCGCATCAAACTGCGCTACGCGCATGCCGGAGGACATAACCCGCCGATTATCGTGATTCACGGGAATCAAACAAAGGATGTACCTCAGCACTATACAAAATTTCTCGAAAAAACCTTTCGACGCGCGCTGAACCTTCATGGGACGCCCATCCGCATTGAGTTTAAATCGGGGGACAACCCATTTGCCGAGCGAAAAAATAAAATGGCGGAAGTGAATCTGACTAAGAAAAAACGTTTAGGCAAGCATACGGCTAAAAAGCCGCGAAAATAACGGTTTGTCTCGTTTTTTTTGGCTAGCCTCCTGAAATTTTTGCGGTGAAGCCTTCCTGGGTGAGAAATTCGACGATTTTTTCCCGCTGGTCGCCCTGTATTTCGATTCTCCCTTCTTTGGCTGTACCACCGGTACCACACACCTGCTTTAGCTTCTTGCCGAATTTTTTAAGCTCTTCTGGCGTCATATCAAACCCCACCACAACCGTTACTCCCTTTCCGTTGCGGCCTTTTGTTTCCCGGCTGACGCGAATAATGCCATCCGAGTAGGTTGAAACGGCATTTTGGGACGTTTTCTCTGGGGCTACTCGCCCGGAGTCGGTGGAATATACGAGCCGGCTATTTTTCTTCATTGCTGTCTAGTGTTAAGGTAAATGTTTGAATGAGTGTATCTTGAATCGATCGTAATGAATAATAAAGAATCCGGCAAAAAAAAGCCAAAGTCAGTAGACACTGTCGAGAAGCATGATAAAACGCGTCAGGAAGGTGAGGTTGCTCAGCTTGGTATAGATGGCGCGCCAGAGCCCACCACTGAACGTGAAACGCTAAAAGCATACTTATATCGTGTGATTTTTGGAACGGATACGCCTGCGGGGAAAGGTTTTGATCTCTTCTTAATATTTACCATTTTACTGAGCGTATTCGCTCTGATGGCCGAGTCCGTCAGTGGTTACTCCCCATCTTATTATCTTGTTATTCGCGTATTAGAATGGGCATTTACCATTTTGTTTACATTTGAGTATGTGGCGAGAATCTACTGCTCACCCAACCCAAGGCATTACATAACCAGCTTCTATGGATTGATAGATTTGATTTCCATACTGCCGAGTTACCTAAGCTTATTTTTCCCGGGGGCCAATTACCTGCTTATTGTGCGCGTTATGCGGTTCTTACGTATATTTCGTGTATTGAAGCTGGTGCGATATTTAAAAGAAGCGAATACCCTAATTCGTTCGATGTATCACGCAAGAAGGAAAGTATTAATCTTTTTCTTGTCAGTCTTAGTGTTAGCAACAATCTTTGGCTCCCTTATGTATGTGGTTGAGGGGCCAGAAAATGGATTTAGTAGCATACCTAAAAGTATCTATTGGACAATCGTGACAATTACGACAGTGGGATATGGCGATATTACACCTCAAACGGTATTGGGTCAGTTTATTGCTGCTTTGGCGATGTTGTTAGGTTATTCGATATTGGCCGTGCCTACGGGTATTTTTACCGCAGAGTTAGCGCAAGAAATTCAGCGAGAGCGAATGAGCGTATTGTGTCCAAACTGTTCGACAGCGGGACATGATAGCGAAGCTAAGTACTGTCGTTCGTGCGGCAGCGATCTACATTCCTAGTTTAATCTCTATCGATTCTATCGGTATTTTAGGGCGCGTACTGCGTATTTACCCCATGCTAATGCTTATAAAATATTCAGACTAAGGTATTAGTTTGAACTGGTTCAACAATTGTTTAATGTTTTAGGTAAGGCCTTACAAACTTACTATATAATTCTTCTCGCTCATTTGGTTCCACAGAAAAATAACTGGAAGCGTATTGCGTTTTATCTTTAATCAATACCTTTACGGTTTAAAATAAGTACAGAAATCACGGTTTCTGATTAACGGAACATCGCTTAGCTGATTTTCAGAAGCTAACGTCTTGAGTGCAGTAATTCAATCAGGCTAAACATAAACTGAATAATTTTCAGAGTACTATTGCTCGCGTTGAAAATATCGTTGTATTGGTTATGTGTTGCAAATATTTTTTCTCTCGGTATTTCCCCATTTTTGTTTTGGGGAAAGCAATAGTCTCAAAAGTTTTGAGAGTTTATTTCAGTTAAAAACATCCGATGACTCATCTAACTCATGTATTCAAGCATGAATAGGTAGTGCTGTGTGTTTTTCTGAAAGGCTCTTGGAAAGTTCAGTTGGTTTAAGTCATTAGATCAACTGGTATTAACTAACTCCAGAGTGAAATAATAAGGATAAATATGAGACACTTTAACGCAAGTAATGTAATGCTTCTTGCTCTTAGTTTGGTACTTTTTTCCGCTACTGCACATGCGGGTAGCTGGCGACCTGAGGCGACCGTGGGCGGAAAGCTAAAAGCCCATGTCTATGTTCCGACAACCTCCCCTGCACTCGCGGATAAGCGTGCACTTATGATCAGCATGCACGGCTGCGGTCAAACACATCACGATTTTAAATCAGGCGCTAACTGGGTAGAAACCGCCGATGAATACGGTATGGTGGTTGCGCTTCCAAAATCTTCTAATGAAGGGACATACGGCTGGGTAGGCTGTTGGAATTTCACTGTAGGTATGAGCGCTGATCGAACTAAAACCGATGCTAAATACTTAATCGGTATGGTGGATGCCCTGGTTGCCGATGCCTCTTTGAATATCGATACGAACCAAGTGTATATCACTGGGTTATCTTCCGGGGCATCAATGACAAACCAAATGGCTTGTTTGGCCCCAGATATTTTCGCGGGTGCAGGAGTCAACGCGGGCAGCGCACCGGGATCCACAGGAAACGACCTTGGGAATCCCGGAATATCGCCAAATGGTGGGCGAGAAAACTGTGAAGAATACGCAGGAAGTTTAAATAATCACTTTTCTACACAGCTATATAACAATATTCATGGCACACGTGATGGTTCAGTTGACCCATCTCACGCACAGCGTAATACCGATATTTTTGAATTGGTATATGAGGGCGATGGTACAGAGATTGATGTATGTTCTACGGGAACGCTTCCAGGAAGTGGCGACGTAACAACGTTGTGTGATTCTGCTGGCCCGCGTATTTCTTTGGTTATGGTAAATGGTATGGAGCACGCATGGCCAGCGGGGCAAGGCAGTACAGGTAATTCAAATTACATTGATCACGCCCATGTGAATTATCCAGAATACATTACGGATTTCTTCTTCTCGAACAATCGACGTTTAACTGTAGTACCATCACCGACCCCCACGCCAACAGCGACTCCGATACCAACCAGTACGCCGGCTCCTACGGTTTCTCCAACCCCAACACCGGTTCCAACGAACTGTGTTGAGTACTCAGCGTTAAATACTGCACATCATCGTTCTGGACGCGCTATGAAAGACGGCTGGGGATTTTTCAGTACTTACGTGGCGAATGGCAGTGGGGATAATCTAGGTGGGACGTATACGTTTACGTCTTTATTTAGTTTAGATGGGGATTTTTGGCATTTAGGTCGTTGCCAATAAGCTAGTTTGATATTCGTAAAAAAAGGCGCCGAAACGGCGCCTTTGTCTTTTCGGCCCACTAAAAACTATATTTTAATTTTGCGGTAACGGTTCGAGGGTTTCCGTAGAATGCTGAAGCAGACCCTTGGCCTAGTGCGAAGTTATACCCTGCGACGATGTATTCTTTATCCGTTAGATTAAGGCCGTGTAAACTGGCTTGCCAGTGATCACTATCTGACGTCCAAACGATACTTGCGTTCACAAGAGTGTAGCCAGGTTGGTCTAGAAAGGCGACCGGTTGATAGGTTTGATAAACGAAACTATTGTAGTTAGCGGATCCGATCAATGAAAGCTCCCCAGGCCCAACACTTATTTCGTATGTAGCACGAAGGCCTGCGGTAGTTTCCGGTGTATTTTGTATTGTTCGAGAGCTGGATACATCAACACCGTTGAGAATATATTCACGGTAGTCTGCGTCAATTAATCCAATGCTGACATCGGTCTTAAAGCTATCTGTAAAGTTTGCGGTTAGTTCGAACTCCGCGCCGATGATGCTTTCTCTGCCCGCGTTAGTAACTGTTCCAGTAAAATTATCGTTAATACCATCCCCGTCGGTATCTATTGCGATGGAAGCTGGCACTTGTACATCGGTGTAATCACTATAAAAGAAAGCGAGATTGGATGTGATTAAACCATCAGCCAAACTTGATTTAATGCCGAGTTCATATGAATCGACAAATTCCGGAGCGAAGCCTTTTTGAACGTTTTCCTGAGAATAATCTCCTCGAGGATCAAAGCTACCGCCTTTGAAGCCTTGGCTATACCCAAGATATAAATGTACCTCATCAGTTGGTTGCCAACTAAAACTAATCTTCGGGGTGAACGCTGAATCGGTGCGCTCGCCAACGAAGCCTTCTGCGATTGTTCCTTCGCCCCCAAAATATGGGGAGGTATTAGTGTTTAGGTATGCACCGCCAGTATATTTTGCGGTACGAGTATCTTCTGTATATCGAGCCCCTAAAGATAGTGCAACAGTATCGGATAGATCTATATTTAAGTCGGTAAATATAGCCCAAGTATCTGTATTAACATCTCCAAACGTGAGAATTGTGTTTGGTGCCAGAACTAAATCAAATACGCTTAATGCATTGGCATCTAGATAATATAAGCCTGCAATCCCTTGAACCTTCTCTCCTTCGTAAAGTAGTTGGAATTCTTGGCTTGTTTGATCATTCTCGTATACAACATATGCGTCAAAAGAATCGCCGGGCAGGCCATCAAAATCGATAATCGATTCTTGCTCATCTTCTCGGTAAGCTGTTGTAGACTTAAACGTTAGTTCATCACTAAGGTTCCATTCTACTGATAGCGCTGAGCCACCGGCCGTTTGAATATTTTCATTGATGGGATGTCCCCTGAACGTTGCGCCTGCACGAGTGTCATATACATCATCTAGAGGTTCATATATATTTCCTTGTGCGTCAGTTTCTGTTCTAGCTTCATTGATACTTCCGTCTTCGTTCAACGTGATGACGCTGGGAATAGTCCTATAGCCGGGTTTTGGGCTGGATTGGTCATTAGTGTGATCAACTGCCAGGCGAATATATAGGTCATCTGTGGGAGTGAATTCGATACTAGCGCGTGCTGCAGTGATGTCCTTATTGTAATGCTCTTCTCCTGTCTCAATATTTTTTCCGAAACCGTCTCGATTAAATGAAGCGATGCTGGCCCCTATTTTTATAGTATCATCGGCAAAAGGTATACTCCCCGTTACAATGATATCTCTCTGGTTGTACGTACCTATTGACCCTTTGATACTAAGGGCGGGGTCATTCGATAATCTTTTGGTTACGTACTTAATCGCGCCTCCTATCGTGTTTCTACCGTATAAAGTGCCCTGAGGGCCGCGGAGAATTTCGACTCTTTCGACATCGTAGACATCCAGCACTGCACCTTGGGGACGGTTTAGGTACACATCATCAATATAGAGGCCAACGCCGGATTCGAAGCCCGCCAGCGGGTCTGCTTGGCCAATACCTCTAATAAATGCGGTGAGAGTAGTATTAGTTCCTCTTGAAACTTTTAACGTGGTATTTGGGGATGAGTTTCCAAGTTCTACCAGGTCTGGGGTGCCAGTTTTATCTAACAAATCTCCGGAAAAAGAGGTTAATGCTATCGGTACTTCTTGAAGCGATTCATCGCGTCGACGAGCCGATACGATCAGGACCTCTTCCTCTTCACGAGCCTCATCTTGAGCTATAGATACTTGAGGTATAGCGATAGAGCCGCTAATTAAAGCGATCGCCATAGCAAGTGGGTTTAGCGTAAGTTTTCTTTTTATCATGATACACACCTTTCTGGTTTTATTATATTGTCTATTTTTTGGAAAATATTTTTCTTCCTTGAGCTAAATGTGCGTAATACAGGAAGTTTTTTAATATAAAAAATAAAACGTTCTTTATGTGAAAGACACAGGTGTGTATAAGCACCTCCAAAAAATATGAGAATTTATATCGTGTGTTGTTTTAAGAAAATAATTTGGAGGGGAGGCGGAAATGGCGTGTTATCTAGGTGTATGTGTTATTTTTCTGTTTCTGATCTGTTGAAAAATATTGGTTTTAGCGGAAGATGATCCAGTTTGTTTTTTACTGTTAATAAAAAAGGCCGCTAAGTTAGCGGCCGTATGCTTGTTGATTTATAACGTGTTATTGGATGTTAAGGACAGTTTCCTGATTCAAAATACCCTGTTGATGTTTCTGCAACGGTACTGCTTCCAAACAAACTGTATAGGCCTAGATTATCACCTGAACCTACCGCGTATGCTGTACCGAAATTGTTGGTTGCGCGGCCCGCTGATACGTGTGCGTAATTACTTGACGTAAATTCGTTACATGAAGACGGTGGTGGAGTTGGAGTTGGAGTTGGAGTTGGAGTTGGAGTTGGAGTTGGAGTTGGAGTTGGGGTCGCTGTTGGGGTTGGCGTAGGTGTGGGCGTTGCAGTTGGTGTAGGGGTAGGCGTTGGTTGTGCGCCACCGAGGCGACGGTTATTCGTGAAGAAGAAATCCGTAATGTATTCTGGATAATTCACATGAGTGTGATCAATATAGTTGCCGCCGCCAGAGCTTCCTGGGCCTGCAGGCCAAGCGTGACCCATACCGTTTACCATTACTTTAGAAATGCGTGGGCCTGTTCCGTCACATAGCGTGGTGACGTCGCCACCGCCTGAAATGGAGCTGGTTGAGCAAACACTTAGGTCTGAACCATCTTGCTCATAAACTAAATCAAAGATGTCGGTATTACGGTGTGCGTGAGATGGGTCAACCGAACCGTCGTTGGTGCCGTGTACGTTGTTATATAGTTGCGTGTACAAGTCGTTTTGGAATGATCCCGCGAGGGTATTACAGTTACTTCTGCCCTGTGTAGCTGAAATACCAGGATTACTAAGATCGGTTCCACCAGAGCCCGGAGCAGGACCTGCGTTAACCCCTGCACCTGCGAATACATCTGGCGCGAGACAAGCCATTTGGTTGGTCATGCCTGCACCGGACGAGAGACCGGTGATATAGACTTGGTTTGGGTCAAGGTTTAATGAAGTATCCGCTAAAAGTGCATTTACCATATTGATGAGGTATTTCGCATCAGTCTTCGTACGGTCTGCATTCATACCGACATGAAAATTCCAGCAACCCATCATCATGCCATACATGCCCTCTTTAGACGCCATAGGAAGCGCGACAACCATTCCGTATGTATCTGCCGTGGATGGCCAGTTGGCACCGGCTTTAAAATCACTGTGCGTTTGTCCGCAACCGTGCATGCTCACCATCAGCGCGCGTTTGCCATTAAGGCTGGGGGCGCTGGAGGGAACGTACACATGCGCTTTCAGTTTGCCGCCAATGGTCGCTTCTGATCGCCAGCTGCCTGCATTTGCAGTACTCGCTAGTACCGTGCAGGCGACTAAAATGGGTAAGGTTTTGATCGTGCGGATAAATGCTTTGTAGTTCATTTTTATAACGTCTCCGGGTTTCATGTCAGCGAGTCAATGTTTACTGGAGTACCGTGTTGCATGATTCTTTTCCCAGATAACATTTCTTAACTGTATTTTTTGTTTTATGTGGGCATCCAAATTTAGAGTGGTTGAATGTGCTTCCCGTTTTATTACTTTTAATGTTTTGGGCTGCGGGTATTTTTTGCGGCGCCTGAACATGGAATAAAATTTATCAACAACGGTTGAATTTTTGCAATGTTTTTTTTGGCGCCAATATAAATTAGTTGAGGTGGAGAATAACTCATAACGAAAAGTAATTACTGCTGCTTACTTTGGTTTTTTAAAGTGTCGATATACGATGAAAAAGGCATAAAAAGTATTAACTGAAAGAAAGTGAGTCACATGTCATAAATGAGCAGAGCGATTGTTTATTATGTCTAATATGTTGGTGAAAAGTACTTATCGTACTTATTCGTTATTTTCTATAACCTCCAAGATAGATTTTTTATGTTATGACGCTGAATAAGGAATTAAAAAAATAACCCGATCACAAAATGGCATAACAGAGGGTATCGTATCGATCGAAATTCTTATATCGAAAAATAAAGGTGAGATACGTGTGCTATCGATTCTTTTATAAGAGGAACGTATAAGGGCTAGTTTATGTGGGGAGTGTTTTTGGGTGATCCTTGCTGGGATTTTGCCTATTGTTCGAATAGATATTTCTATGCGTTTTAGTCGTCATAACCTTTGTATGATTTTTATGTGCCTATTGGTTTCTATGCGTTATTTGTTGTGAATGCAGAAATAAGGCAATAAACAAGAAGAAATATTCCTTCAATACCATTCTTTTCAGCCGCGTGGCGTAGCGCATGGCCTTTCAAATCACCCTCCGTAACAGGCGAGATGATTCTTACTGTTTCTACCTAACGTTTTTGTTTTTTTATTAAACAGCAATGTTGGAATTGTTAAATCGTTGTGACAAGTGAAAAAAGGCGCCTACAACCTATTTCTGGCCGAATAGTAAACAGGCGAATATTAACCGTGGTCTATACTGATTTTGCGCGATATACGACATGTGGTTAATTTTTAACTATTAATAAAGCGTATCGCGACAAGATAAAGCAAACTATGTCAGGAGCTGATACTTGCCTGAATCTCATATACGACACGTAATACCTGAAGGGAATTTTCTCGATGGCGTCAACATCGACGATAACCCTGAATTACGCCTTTTACTTGATTCCATTCGCTCCATCGTGATCTATGTGGACCGCTGGTGCGTGATTCAATATGGGAATTTACGTGCGTTGCAGTGGCAACAAACAGACACGCTACGTGGTCGGAGTTTTATAGATGTTGCCAGCAGTTGGGATAACCCCTTCGAGCGTCGTCGCGAGATTATGCAAGTCATACGCAGTGAGCATGCGCAATGGCAGTCCTTAGAGTGTTGCTTTGATGAAGGCCGTGAATTTTGGTTTAAGGTGGATAAGGTTCCAACTCGGGATAACGACGGCCAAGTAAATGGTGCGCTGCTCATATTAGAAGATGTCTCGGATACCGTTCAGCAGGAACGTGCATTTAAAGAGAGTGAGTCGCGTTATCGCGCGATTATTAAAAATAGCACAGATGCCCTTTGGCATTATGAAGTTCGCCCGCCAGTTGATACGAGCTTGCCTATAGATGAACAAATCAACCTGATCTACCGGCGCGCTCACCTTATCGAATGCAATGACAAGCTAGCTTCTTTATTTGAGCTAGCATCATCGGATAGTTTGGTGGGGACACCGCTCTACGTCCAAAGCTCGGTTGTTAAAAAAGAGGATGTTCGGAAGTTCGTTGAAAATAATTACCGTTTGGAAAGTAACGAGTTTTACAGCACAAATAGTCGGGCAGAAAAATTGTTGTTAGAAACCTCTGCGATCGGTGAGGTAGAAAATAATTATCTTGTACGCTTTTGGGGTACTAGCCGAGATATAACAGAACAAAAGCGTTATTTGGATCGTATGGAATATCTAGCGAATCACGATTCGCTTACAGGTCTTCCAAATCGCGTATTGCTTTATCGCCGAATGGAGGATGCATTTAAAAGCCGTCAAAGCCACCAAAAGTTGGCATTGCTGCTCATCGATTTGGATCGATTTAAGGAGATAAACGATACCTTAGGTCACTTGGCGGGTGATAAAGTCCTAAAACAAATTGGGCCTAGGTTACAGTCTGAATTGGGTGAAGTCCCTGGTGTTATTGCTAGGCTAGGTGGCGATGAGTTTGCCATTTTGCTTTTGAATATTCGTAATGCTCAACAGGCGATCGTAATGGGGCATCGTTTCCTTGATGCGATATGCCAAATGTTTGAGTTAGATGGGTATCGAACGGAAATAAGCGCAAGTGTTGGTGTGGCGATAACGCCTGATCAAGCGCAAGACGTGACGACAATGATGCGTTATGCCGATATCGCCATGTATCACGCAAAAACACGGTTAAAAGGCGTTTCTATATACGACCCTAATTTCGATTCTCACTCACCATTTCGATTGGAGTTGATGGGAGCGTTGGGGAGAGCCATTCGCGAGAATGAATTACGCCTTCACTTTCAACCGAAAGTGCGGGTGAGTGACGATCATGTTTACGGCTTCGAATCCTTGCTTCGTTGGGAGCACCCCGAGTTGGGTTTTGTGCCGCCGGGCGAGTTTATTCCCATTGCGGAGATGTCTAATGTCATATATCCCATGACTGTGTGGGTTATGGAGCAGACGGTAAAGCAATGCGCCATTTGGGTGAATCAAGGATTTGATATATCCATTGCAATGAATTTGTCCGCACGTAATTTATTGGATGATCGTATTGTCGGTGATCTAAAGCGCGTGCTCGATGAATATAGTCTTAGCGGTGAGCATCTCGAAATGGAGATCACCGAAAGCATGATTATGTCTGACCCTAAGCGTGCACAAATGGCTTTGGAGCGTATCAGTGCTTTAGGGGTAAAGCTATCCGTTGATGATTTTGGTACAGGGTATTCTTCATTAGCCTATTTAAAACGCTTACCCGTACAAACCCTTAAAATTGATTGTGCGTTTATTAAAGGGATGTTGGATGATGAGCACGATGAAATTATCGTAAATTCAACCATTCAGCTCGCGCATAATCTAGGCTTGTCTGTGGTGGCGGAAGGGGTAGAAAATCATAAAACATATATGCGCTTGAATGAACTGGGTTGCGATGCCGCGCAAGGGTTCTTTATTGCGAGGCCAATGGATACGCTTAGCGCCGAGAGTTGGCTGCTACAAGACGAGTGGTTGTCGCCTCAGTAACCTACGTGTGTGGTGACGGGGCATCTTGCTAAAAATCTTTAAATCAGAGTTTGGCACTTTCTTTTAAATTTCTCGCATACATTAGGCGTTGATCTAGTTTAGCAATGCTGTGTTTGTCTTTTTTATCGATTAAGTTTCGCGCGTTTTTCAGTTGGATTATGGCTTTGTCATATAAGCCGTTTAATAAAAAGTACTCTGCTCGGGCTGTATGCACATTGAAAATATTACCAGCGAGCCCGTGTACTTCTGCCAGTAGGTACCAAACATAATCATCTTTAGGGCGTCGTTTACTGTGTGCCTTGAGGAGTTTCTCGCACTCTTGGTAGCGGCTCGCTTTCATTAATATTTCTGCATGCCGAATGTTTAATGCATGGTGCTTCGGCATGATGGCAAGCTTTTTCGCTATTCTCTGCGTCGCCATATCAAAATCTTTACGCTCAGCGTCAATTTCAGCCTGCGCAATAATAAAATAAATATTGTCTGGCTGTGCTTTTAATAACGGCACTAATATTTGTTCGGCTTTATCCAGGTTTCCTGCGCGGGTTAATGCTAGCGCCAAACCGTAAGTGACCGCATCTTTCGCAGATGTTTCATCTTTTAGCCGATCTTCAAAATGCCGAATGGCAAATTGGAGGTTTTTTTCGTGAGCTAATTGTGCCCGCACTTTGGCAAAATAAAAGTCTTTGCTTTGGGCGAAATATTTTTTGTCGTACTGTTGTGCTCTTAATAAGGCATCAGACACACGAGACTCCGTAAGCGGGTGAGTGAGTAAAAACTCCGGAGGTCGGCGGCTAAAGCGAGAAGCTTTAAGCATATTTTCAAACATCGCGCTCATCGCGAAAGGGTCTTTGCCTGAACGTACCATTGTTTCCATGCCGATCCGGTCGGCCTCTTGTTCCATTTGTCGGCTGAAGCTTAGCTGTGAGCCAATAGCGGCGGCCTGAGTTGCTGATATTGCGGCGACACCCGCATCGCCACCCGCAGTCACGGCTATGAGAATACTTGCGAGCATGGCGGCCATTGTGGGAATCGATTTTTCTTTTTGGTCGGCTACGCGCCGTGCAAAATGCCGTTGACTCAAGTGCGCCAGTTCGTGAGCCAGTACTGATGAGAACTGATCTTCAGTATCCGCGTAGGTAAATAGCCCTGTGTGAACACCGATAACACCACCGGGAACTGCAAAGGCGTTAAGCGTGGGATTATCGACGACTACGATATCTAAACGTTTATCATCAACTTCGCTGGAATATGAAATTTTGCGGATGAGATCTTCAATATACATTTGAAGAAATGGATCCGAAGAGGTGAGCACTTGTGAGCGGTACATGCGTAGCCACTTTTGACCAAGCTCGAACTCTTGTCGTGGTGTGATAAGCCCTGAGCTAGCGTCACCTAAATCTGGGAGAACCACATCGGCAGCATGAGCGGGTGAGCCGGGCAGTAAAAAAGGGCTTAGGAGTGTTAGTACTGCAGTTAGGATAACTATATGAAGTATGCTCAATGCTTTCAGTGGCCTAGGCTATCTATGCTATGGATGTGTAATACGTCTCGCAAAGACTGTATAGGCAAACGCGCGCCACATACTACTGCATACGTATTTTACTTGGGATTATAGCGGAATGTCTTATACTGGCGCCCCTATAACAATAAGGTTTGAGGTGTTTCCTGTAAAAATGTTCCGCTATTCTTGAGTATATCCTGGGTATACCGTAAAAATAGGCGGACACAAAATACTTAACAGGTGAGCACTCGCTGACGTTTCGATATGACTGATGAAAATCTAGGCAAACCAGAGGACGCCAATTTAGATCCTCTCCGGCAAACAGCGAAAATTGTTGTGGATGCGCGACAAATGCCATGCCCCATGCCGCTTTTAAAGGCCAAACAGGCGCTTTCAAAAATAGAGATAGGCGATCTTGTGTTCGTCGATGTGACAGACCCGTCCTCAGTAAGAGATTTTCATGCGTTTGTGGAACTCACGGAGCATGAGCTAGTCGACTTCAAGGACGAAAAGGGCTCCTATACTTACCTTATTCGGAAAGGCCAATAATCATGATAAGAATTTTTAACCGCTGGATTGAACGATACTTCGCTGACGAAGAGGCGGTGCTTGTTGCCGTGATGATTATTGTGAGCTTAGCCATCGTGGTTTCCATGGGGGTTGTCTTGGCGCCGATGATCGCCGCCGTGATTATCGCGTTTCTCATGCAAGGTGTCGTATTAAGGTTAGAGTCATGGGGCTTGAGCCATATTGCCGCCGTCAGTCTGTCGTTTTTGCTGCTCGCGAGCAGTATTGTGATTGGCTTGGTTTATATTCTTCCGGCGATTTGGAATCAGTTATTAAACCTATCGGGTGAAGCGCCACGTATGTTGAAGCAAGGCCAAGAGCTATTGCTGCTACTGCCAGAAAAATACCCGAGCCTTATCACCGAAGCACAAGTGACGGAGTTGATTACCGGATTACGTGTTGAGCTTGGTCAAGCGGGGCAAACAGTTGTCTCGTTTTCTTTAGCGCAGTTACCGATACTGGTAGCCGTGCTTGTGTATCTCATTCTTGTGCCCATTTTGGTGTTCTTCTTTCTTAAAGATGGGCAGCAAATGAGCGAATGGTTTGCTAATTTGCTGCCTCGTGAGCGGCCGGTGATGCAGCAGATATGGCGAGAAATGAATCAGCAAATTGCTAACTACGTACGTGGTAAGGTAATCGAAATTGTGATCATCGCCGGGGTGACCAGTGCCGTGTTTGGCATGCTAGGCGTTAACTATGCCTTGTTGCTGGGTATCGCGGTTGGGTTTTCTGTGTTAGTCCCGTATATCGGTGCTGCGGTTGTTACCTTACCCGTTGCGATTATTGGTTTTTTCCAGTGGGGCTGGACCGACGATTTCCTTTACCTGATGATCGCCTACATGGTTATCCAAGCGTTGGACGGTAATGTATTGGTGCCTTTATTATTTTCTGAAGCGGTTAAGATGCACCCCGTAGTCATCGTTCTTGCGGTACTTGTTTTTGGTGGCCTATGGGGCTTTTGGGGCGTATTTTTCGCGATTCCCTTAGCGACTTTATGTAAAGCTATCATCGCCGCGTGGCCAACGACGACCGATATTCGGGTGCCGGAAATTAGCGCAGAAGATGCAGATTCAACTCTTACTCCACAAGAATAGGACTTTCCTTTGGTGCATGCTCTGCGGTGGTTCCCTCTTATATTGTTGTTTGGTTTTACAACATCTTTCGCAAACACAGAGATTAAAACGAATCCTTTTGATGAGCGTGAATTTGAATCGCTGATACTTCAAAATGGTCTTAAAGTGCTGCTTATTTCTGATCCCAAGGCAGAAAAATCCGCAGCGGCCCTCGATGTATATGTTGGGTCGGGCGAGGATCCTGTAGAGCGCTTTGGCTTGGCGCATTTTTTAGAGCATATGCTTTTTTTGGGTACAGAAAAATACCCAACGCCGGGTGAGTTTCAAGATTATGTGGCTGGGCACGGTGGAAACCACAATGCCTATACCAGCTTGATGCATACCAACTATTTTTTTGATGTTGATACTCAAGCCTTTGAGTCGGCCTTAGACCGTTTTTCCCAATTTTTTGTATCCCCGCTGTTTTTAGCTCCCTACGTAGAGCGAGAAAGGCAAGCGGTTCACTCAGAATATACCTCCAAAATTAGCCAAGGTGCACGCCGCGAAAAAGATGTTTTTCGTGAGCTACTGCAGCCGGGGCATGCGTTGGCGAAATTCTCTACGGGCAGCATGGCAACACTTGGAAATGTTGCGCCAGAAACTCTTCGTAATGAATTGATCTCTTTTTATAAGCGTCACTACAGTGCGGATATTATGAGTTTGGTTGTTTTCAGCTCGCTGCCCATTGATGAGCTAAAAGCAATGGTGCTTAAGCGCTTCACAGATGTGCCAAACCTAAAAGAGGGGGAGGGCGGAAAAGAAAGCGAGAACGGTGTTGCAAAGTCAGAGATCGCGGCTTTTCCCTCTGAGTTTTTCCCTGCTGAAATTCATATAACCCCCAAAAAACAAAGGCGTAAATTATCGGTCCTATTCCCTGTAAAAGATTCACGCCCCTATACCAGTGAAAAACCGCTTTATTACATTGGCAATTTGTTAGGGCACGAAGGCAAAGGCTCTCTATTTTCCTTGTTGAAGAATAAAGGCTGGGCAACCGCGCTGGGTGTTGGCACCAATGTTAAGTGGCGTTCAGGTGAAATGTTCGGTATGAATATCCACTTAACTGAAAAAGGTTTCGAAAATATTGACCATATCTATGAGCTAATATTCTCGACTATAGACCTCATCACATCTAAAGGGGTGGCTCGTTGGCGTTTTGAGGAGTTGTCTGATCTCAGTAAAACATCGTTTGCGTATGGTGAGCGTGGTGATCCTATTCGTGAGGTGAGCCGAATAGCGCATAACCTTCATGAAACACCCGTGAAAGATTTGTTTTGGCAGCCTTACGATTTTAGTCGTTACGATGAAGCTCTTATTCGAGATTATTTGTCGCAACTCACAAAAGATAAGGCCTTGGTTACGGTGGTTGCGCCGGGGTTAAAGCAATCGCAAGCGAGTCGGTTTTATCAAACGCCCTATCATGTAGTGAAAGGCGAGGGTTCGCTATTTGCGGATGCACACCGTGCCTCTATTTCTGGTAGCGGCACTGGCGCACTGTCTTCGTCCGTTGCGCAGCTAAGCTTGCCAAAAAAAAACCCCTTCGTGGCAAAGAACTTTAGCATTATCGAACCCAAGCAAGCCGATGCGGACACCGCCGCGAAGCCTGCCATCGTGGTGAAAAAGGACAGGGTGACGGGCTGGTATCTTAACGATAATATTTATGACCTACCCAAGACATCGGTTAGCACGCGATTTAAATTGCCTCAGGTCGCGCAATCACCCGAGCATTTTGTTGCCGCCAAAATTTATGTGCGGATACTGAAAGATTCCCTAAATCAAACCAGTTACGATGCGGCTTTGGCTGGCGTGTCTTATTCCTTAATGGCAACAGCACGTGGTCTTGATTTGGACTTTTATGGTTACAGTGATTCGATTCGTTCTTTATCAAAACATGTTGTTCGTGCGATACGGCGCTTTAATGGTTCGAAGCGCTTACGGAAAAAAGTATTGCAAGAAAATTTCCCTCACGTTCGACGAGAGCTTTTGCGTATACAGAAGAACCGCCAGTACGACAAAGTTTATGCGCAGCTTTTGGGAGAAGTCCCCTCTGTACTTTATTCGCCGTATTGGTCCGCGAAAGAGGTTGAGGCTGCTTACGAAAAAATAACCCAAGCGCGTTTTGCCGAATTGGTCGCACATATCTTCGACGACGGGCAGCTGGACGCATTTGTGTTTGGGAATATAAAAGAGCGTCATGCAAAAAAACACATTACGTTACTGTCTAAATTATTAAAAAATGCATCTGGTGTTGAAGTGCCGGAGGGGCAGGTCGTCAAATTAGAAGGGCCGCAACACTACCTTAAACATATAACAGTTGAATCAAGCGACAGTGCAGTGGTTTTGTATTTTCAAGCCGAGGATGACTCTTTGGAAGCGCGTGCGCGATTGGGTTTGTTAGAAAAAATGATTTCTACGCCTTTGTATCGCTCTTTGCGCACCGAGCAACAGCTTGGTTACATTGTGTTTAGTGCAAATTATCCCATGCGTGATGTGCCAGGAATGTTGGTCGTGGTGCAATCTCCAAAATATAGCGGCGCAGAAATTTACGAGAAAATTCGTGCATTTTTTAAAGATGAAGAAGGTGTCATCTTTGAAAATTTTGAGCGAGATAAGAGCGCGTTAATGGTCGAATTGGCAGAGTCGCCTAAAAACCAAATCGAATGGTCTGACCTTTATTGGAATAGTATTTTGGAATATGACCAAAATTTTGATAGAATTCAACGCTTGTTGAATATGGTGCAAGGAATTTCGGCAGAATCTTTGAAGGGTGGGTTTAAGCGTGTCTTTGTCGACAGTTCTCCCGCCCTTCTTTTTGTTGCGTCGAAAACAACAGTATCGCCAGGGGAGTTAAGCGATAGCTTACAAGGGATTGATGATAATCAGCGGTTCAAGGCGAATATGCCGACGTACCGCTATCCATAGTGGTTTGCCCAAGATCTATCAGTACTTTAACCCGTTACTGAATAGAGAACTATAGTGAACCTATAGTGTATGCACTAGTAGGAAGTGTGCTTTGGGCTGTGCTTTCGAGATGATCTCGTGTCATTTAGGCGGCATAAATAATATCAAGAATCCGGAATGTGTCGACAATTGCTGCGATGCACTCAAGATTGGCGGTATAAACTATTTATATTTCACATAAACATCTCGTATTGCGTATCTTAAGGAGGTATGAATGCTTGAGGAAAGTGATGCTTTAGAGACCCAAGAATGGCTCGAAGCGCTTGAATCCGTGATCCGTCACAATGGTAAAGAGCGCGCATCCTACTTGCTAACACAATTGGCAAATACGGCTACTAAAGCGGGCGTGGGGCTACCATCAGCCATAACCACCCCTTACTGGAATACAATTCCGCCAAAAGAAGAAAGACGTCATCCTGGTGATGAGCATCTAGAGCGTAAGATTCGCTCATTGGTACGTTGGAACGCGATGGCCATGGTCATGCGTGCAAATGCCAATAATGATGATGGTCTCGGTGGCCATATCTCTTCTTTTTCATCCGCAGCAACACTATATGAAGTGGGCTTTAACCACTTTTTCCGAGCGAATAGCCGGGATAGTTTGGGCGACCTCATTTATTTCCAAGGCCATATCTCACCGGGTATTTATGCGCGATCGTTCTTGGAAGGGCGCTTAAGCGAAGATCAATTAGATAATTTTCGCCGTGAAGTGGATGGCGGTGGTTTATCGTCCTATCCCCACCCTTGGTTAATGCCTGATTATTGGCAGTTCCCGACGGTATCCATGGGGCTCGGGCCAATCCAAGCGATTTATCAAGCGAACATCATGCGCTACATGTCTGCACGTGAGATTACCCCTCGTGGTGATCGAAAAGTGTGGGCATTTTTAGGCGATGGTGAATGCGATGAGCCGGAAACACTCGGCGCTATTTCGTTAGCGGGTCGCGAGAACCTAGAAAACCTTATTTTCGTCATCAACTGTAACTTGCAACGTTTGGATGGGCCGGTACGTGGTAACGGCAAAATCGTGCAAGAGCTTGAAGGTGCATTCCGTGGCGCAGGCTGGAATGTCATTAAAGTCCTTTGGGGCAACATGTGGGATGAGTTACTTGAAAAAGACACCACCGGTTTACTTCGCAAGCGTATGGACGAAGTCCTCGATGGCGAACTGCAAAACTATAAAGCGAATGGTGGTGCATACACACGTAAGCACTTCTTTGGTAAATATCCCGATTTACTCGAGCTAGTTAAAGACTATACCGATGACCAAATTATGGCGCTCAACCGTGGCGGCCATGATGTGAAGAAAGTCTATGCCGCGTATGCGGAAGCAACGCAACACAAAGGTCAGCCAACGGTTATTTTGGCGCAAACCGTTAAAGGTTACGGCATGGGCACTTCGGGTGAATCCGTGAACGTTGCCCACTCGGTGAAAAAGCTAGATTTAGAGAATTTGAAAAAATTCCGTGATCGCTTCGGTATTCCGATCGAAGATAAAGACCTTGAGAAAGTGCCTTATTACCGTCCTTCACCTGACTCGCCAGAAATGAAGTATATGCACGAGCGGCGTAAAGCGCTTGGCGGATACCTCCCTGAACGTGTTAATGATTTTGAAGCGCTTAAGGTGCCTGGCATTGACGCCTTTGCGGCGTTAAAAAAATCCTCGGGAAAACGAGAGATATCGACCACAATGGCCTTCGTTCGCTTCTTGTCTACCTTAGTAAAAGACAAGAATATGGGCAGCCGTGTTGTGCCAATTGTACCGGACGAAGCACGTACCTTTGGTATGGAAGGAATGTTTCGTCAGCTTGGGATCTATTCGTCGCAAGGGCAGCAATACACGCCCCACGACAGTGACCAGATCATGTACTACAAGGAAGACAAGAAAGGTCAGATCCTTGAAGAAGGGATTAACGAAGCCGGTGCAATGTCTGCCTGGATTTCCTGTGCAACAGCCTACAGCACGTACAAAGAGCCCATGGTACCTTTTTATGTGTATTACTCCATGTTTGGTTTTCAGCGTATTGGTGACCTTGCATGGTTGGCGGGTGACATTCAAGCGCGAGGCTTTTTGATTGGTGCGACGTCTGGTCGAACCACATTGAATGGCGAAGGGCTTCAGCATCAGGATGGTCACAGTCATATGATGGCGAACACTATTCCAAATTGTCATTCCTACGATCCCACGTACGGTTACGAGCTTGCGGTCATTATTCAAGATGGTTTAAAGCGCATGTATGGAGACAAAGAAAATTGTTTCTATTATGTCACCACCATGAATGAAAATTATCAGCATCCTGAAATGCCTGAAGGTTCTGAAGAGGGCATCATTAAAGGTATTTATCAGCTGAAAGCGGGCGCTAAAAAGAAAGCGCCCCGCGTTCAGTTGATGGGTGCGGGCAGCATTTTACGTGAAGTAGAAGCGGCTGCTGATTTACTGCGTGATGACTGGGGTGTTGAGTCCGATATCTGGAGTGTGACCAGTGTGAATGAACTCACACGTGAAGGTCAGCGCACCGCGCGCTGGAATTTGTTGCACCCAGAAAAGGAGGCGAAGCAATCGTACCTTACGCAGCAGCTGTCCTCAGCCGAAGGGCCATTCGTCATTTCGACTGATTACATGAAGAATTATGCAGAGCAATTACGTCAATTTGTACCAGGCAGCTATACCGTTCTGGGCACCGACGGTTTTGGCCGCAGTGATACGCGTGGCAAGTTGCGTCAGTTCTTCGAGGTGGATCGTTATTTCGTCACCATTGCATCATTAAAAGCCTTAGCAGATGAAGGTAAAACGGATGCGGCAAATGTGACAAAAGCGATGAAAAAATACGGTATCGATCCTGAGAAATTGGATCCTACTACCTGCTAATTTGAGGAGAGTTGTTTAATGGCAAATCAAACTGTCCCCGTACCGGATATCGGCGGCGCCGAGAACGTAGAAGTGATTGAGATATCGGTTGCTCCGGGAGATGTTATCTCGGAAGAAGATACTTTGATCACCTTGGAGTCCGATAAAGCGTCAATGGATATTCCAAGCCCTGCGGCAGGTAAAGTGGTATCGGTACTCGTTTCAGTAGGTGATAGCGTATCTGAAGGTGCGGCTATATTGGAGCTTGAAGCAAGCGGCGCTGCAGTAGAAGCGCCAGCGCCTGTGGCTGAGGTTGAAAGAGCCGCTTCGCCTGCACCTTCCGCTCCTGTGAGTAGCAGTGCTGGCGGCGCGGAAACCCCTGTACATGTTCCAGATATTGGTGGCTCCGAAGGTGTGGATGTTATCGAAATCTGCGTGGCAGAAGGCGATACCATCAATGAAGGTGATTCGATCTTGGTGTTAGAGAGCGATAAAGCCTCCATGGAAGTACCGTCTCCGCTGAGTGGCCAAGTCGCTAAGATTATCGTAAAGGAAGGGGCGAAAGTCTCTGAAGGTGATCTCGTACTGATGCTCGTTTCTTCAGACCCTGTTGCTCAAGCGCCTGTCGCTGAGGTCGCTCCGGCTCCGGCCCCCGCGCCGGTTGAAAGTGCTGCCCCAGCACCAGCGGCGAGTGGTTCAATGGACGTATTCGTGCCCGATATTGGTGGTTCTGAAGGTGTTGACGTGATCGAAGTCTCCGTGAAAATAGGTGACTCGATTGAAGAAGGTGACACTATGATCGTCCTTGAAAGTGATAAAGCCTCGATGGAGGTGCCTGCACCTGCAAGTGGCAAAGTTCTTTCACTATCGATCAAAGAAGGTGACAAAGCGTCTGAGGGTACGCCTGTCTTGGTGTTGGAAGTTGCTGGCGCGGTGGCTGCACCCGTCAGTGCTCCTGCGCCAGTCGCCTCACCAGCGCCTGTTGCATCTGCACCGGAAGCCGCGAAGCCACAATTAACGAATGAACGTTTACCTCAAGAAATTCAAAGTTCTGGCAGCTCTGTATATGCCGGGCCAGCCGTAAGAAAGCTTGCTCGTCAGCTGGGTGTTGACCTTTCTGCGGTGAAAGCTGCAGGGCCTCGTGGTCGTGTTTCGAAAGATGATGTTAAGGCGTATGTAAAAACCCGCTTGCAAGAGAAGCCTGCCAGTTCAGGTGCGGCATTGTCGTCCGGTATTGGAATTCCACAAATTCCAGAGATGGATTTCTCGAAATTTGGCGAAGTTGAAATCGTCAAAATGTCGAAAATCCATAAGCTGACCGCGGCGAATATGACGCGCAACTGGTTGAATGTGCCTCACGTGACCCAGTTCGACGATGCCGACGTGACGGATTTGGAAGAGTTCAGAGCTAGCATGAAAAAAGAAGCGGAGAAGGCTGGGTATAAGCTTACGCCACTGCCGTTTTTGCTAAAAGCATGTGCGATGGCCTTGAATTACGAAACAAATTTCAATGTGTCTTTGCATGCGGATGGCGAACATATCGTGCGTAAAAAGCACGTGCACATCGGGGTTGCTGTTGCGACGCCTGCGGGCTTAGTTGTACCCGTTGTGCGTGACGTTGATAAAAAAGGATTATTTCAATTAGCGAAAGAAGCAGGTGAGTTGGCCGGCAAAGCACGAGACGGAAAACTGATGCCCAAAGATATGCAAGGTGGATGTTTTACAATCTCAAGCTTAGGCGCGATAGGCGGAACAGGATTTACGCCAATTGTGAATGCGCCAGAGGTGGCTATTTTGGGTGTTTCTAAAGCCTCTGTTCAACCTGTGTGGGACGGAAAAGAATTCCAGCCTCGCCAAATGTTGCCGTTGAGTTTGTCTTACGATCATCGGGCGATTAATGGTGCGGATGCTGGTCGATTCTTTACCTATCTTACTAAGCTTCTTGCTGATGTAAGGCGCCTATCTTTGTAGTGTAAGGAAAAGCGTTTGCCGTCGTTTGGTGGGGGCTTTCACTTTCCTTTTGCAAGCCCGCAACTCTGATCCTCAGTGTTGCGGGTTTTTCATATCGGGCCTGTCACTTTCTCTTTTGAGACGCTTGTCTCCATTTTTGTTTTTGGTCGTTCCCCTTTTTGGCGCTTAAACGTCTAAAACAAACAGTTGCTGTTCCAATACTCATAATAATTTCAACAACTGACTAAAAGCCTGGGTAACACCTTAAGGAATAAGGATGTATTGGCAAAGGGATGCGTTGTTATTCAGATACGATAAAAATAACTTATTTTTAGGATAATGATTAATGGCTAAAACGATCACTCACCTTATACGAGGTGCCGCTTTTTCTTGCGCGCTGTTCGCATCACATAGTTTTGCAGGCCCCTGTAATCAAGTCACAGACTCAGTAAGTAATT
This sequence comes from Agarilytica sp., assembly GCA_045430345.1. Lineage (GTDB taxonomy): Bacteria > Pseudomonadota > Gammaproteobacteria > Pseudomonadales > Cellvibrionaceae > Agarilytica. The sequence goes on from JAILXT010000004.1 coordinate 412,903, forward strand.
TAGCCGACCAAGGGTTGGCTGAATTCTATTACTCGTTTTACCGTGCTTCTGGCGATTTAACCTATTTGGGGCTTTCGGCTTCCACCTCCGCTACCGTTTTTAGTGGTGGTGACGGTCAGGGATATAGTAATGACCCTGGCGATTGTGGTGATAGCACCACGTCGGGTTGGCGTACCGATTCGATTGCGGGTATGAGTGTTCACCTTTATGTGCCGGAGGGCGAAGGTGAGGTAGCGCCTCATGTGACGGGTAAAAGACCGCTCATGTTGAGCTTACATGGTTGTTTTCAATCGAACAGTTTGATTAGAGATAAAGGTAATTGGCAACAAACCGCGGATCGTTATGGCATGGTGGTCGCGGTGCCGGATTCCGTGACTACCGGGTATGGCAATTGTTGGGACTCGTTCGATGATGGTCACACACCACTCAATCATGATAACGATAATGTGATTTTACTGACGGAAACTTTACGTGATGATGCATCGTTAAATATCGATCCTAATCAGATGTATATCGCAGGTCTCTCTTCTGGGGGAATGCAGACCATGCTTGTGGGGTGTATGCGCCCAGACTTGTACGCAGGCCTTGGCCTTGGCTCAAACCCAACGATTGGCACAGGCAGCACTGAGTGGGGGTCTGATCCGGCTGGACCGATTGAAGGCACTAACCTATGCCTTGATTTAGCGGCTTCCACAGGCACGTCAGGCCATCAGACCACACAATTAGCGTCCATTGTGTTTGGTGACGATAGCACCTCGCCTGGTGGCATGGATGAGCCTTCCAACGGCATTGATTTAGACTTCTTCCCGCAAAACGCTGAGATCATGGCCACAATTTATGGCGCTAGCTTGGATGGTTCGCCATCTGCTGTTGCGGGGTATAGCTCAAGCCAAGATGGATTCGAGTCAACATGGAGTGATAGCTCTGGAAAGCGCGTTTCTATGTTGGATATTCCTGGCTTAGGTCATGCCTGGTCATCGGGCAATGGCATGCAAGACACGGATTTAAACGGCGATTATGTTGATTACCCTGCGTTTGTTATGGCGTTTTTTCATCATCGTAACTTACGTGTGAATGAGGATGGTAATACGCCGCCAGTAGTGACTCTTCTCGGAAATGCGTCATATACGCTTGTTGATGGTGATCCATGGGAAGACCCTGGTGCTACCGCGTTTGACGAAGAAGATGGCGACCTTTCCGAACATGTTGAGATTCTGAATCCTGTCGATCCGAATGAGCCGGGTTATTACCCGGTAGATTACTGTGTAACGGATGCTGCCGGGGCAACTACGTGCGCACTCAGAGAAGTGACCGTATTTCACAGAGAGCCCACACCGACGGTAACGCCGACGCCATCCTGTGAAGATGTCGATGATTATAATTACTACCATAAAACCAATGGGCGGGCATACAGTTCGGGTTCTTATTGGTCGCCGGATTATTTTGCGAGTGGAAGTGACGATATTCTGCCTGGGTCGACTTGGGGCCGGAATATTGTACGTAGCTACGATGGTGGAAGTGAATGGGAGCGCGGTGCTTGCCAGTGATGCGTTAAATTTGAGCGCGGCGTTTGCCGCGTTTTTTTGTGTCTATCAAATATCGTTTGTGTCGAAAAATCATACATTTTGTCGTTGTAGTGCCTTGTTGGGCATGCGTATCCTTTCTTTAAGTTATTGATTTTCATCTATAATTTTATGGTGGAACAATTTGTGCAGCTACGCCTAGCATAATTGTGGCTTATATTTATTGGTGCTAACTGCTCGTTCTCTAAATATATAGCGTCATAAAACCTTATTTTTGAAATAGTGTTTCTGGGTGATATACCGATGAATTTAAAAGCATGGACTGTGTTAGTGCTGATGCTTGTGGCGGCGAAAGCTTCCTCAATGACGGTAGATTTCGATTTACTTGACCCCATTTCCGCAGACGGAAAGCGCGGTGCTTATGCCGATAGTTACAACTACCAGTCTGAAGGCCTAGGTCTAGAGGTGAGCGCTTGGTCTAACGGTGGTAATCGTTACAGCCCCTTTTCGACAATTTCTGAAGCCAGTGTGGGGATGAACCGGAATGGTCTAGGTGTTGAGCGTCGCGGTGGTGTTCGTGGCAACGTCGATAACCTCGGCATGGATTTCGACTTTCTTATGCTGGAGTTTGATTCGGAAGTAACATTGTCATCTGTTGGGGTAGGATTTATCCCTAAATACGCAGATAGCGATATTTCTTTAGGCGGTATCGATGAATTTGGTGTTTGGTCCGTGGGTAATATTTATGATGCTGAGCTGGGTGCAAATGCAACGAATGCGACGTTTACTTCGTCAACCTGGCTGATTGGTGCGTTTCACCCCTTATTCGGTATAACCCAAGACTTTTCTTGGGATGCCTTTCGTATTGATCAAATCTCGGTAAACGTTTCTGCCGTGCCATTGCCTGCCGCCTTTTGGTTTTTTGCTTCAGGCTTATTTGTTATTGGTTATTTTCGTCGTAAGTCGAATGCGTAACTCCTAGTTTTTATCTGCGGATAAACCATGTATTTTGAAGAGCGACAGTTATGTCGCTTTTTTTTCGTCTGGCGAGTCATCACGAACTTAAAAAAAACGGCGTAGAAAAAACACAAAAAAGACCCGGCGATTGCCGGGCCAAACTCTCAGGGTGATACAACGTAAATACCTGTTATGGGTTGCTCGCAATTTCTCCATTCTCGCTATACACCTCAATATGGACTCTACGTTCAAATGCATATTGGTCGCGATTACCGCCGATGGTGGTGGCTAAGCTGGATCCGTGTGCGTGCAAGTTAATGCGGGTTTCATCTATACCGTGTTCAACCATGGTGGCAGCAACCGCTTTGGCGCGTTCAGAAGATAGGACGTTGTTATATTCATCTGTTCCTCGGGGATCCGCGTGGCCATCCAATCGTATGCGGAGGTCTGGGTTGTTTTGCAAATATTTGGCGAGTGACTTAATGCGCTCAATATCTTGAAATGCGATGGTGTCGTCTCCGGTAGGGAACATAACCTGGAACTCAAGCTTTTTAGCAACACGATTTTCTAAGCTTATGATGGCGAGTTCCTTGGTGGTGATGGATTGCTCTAAGCTATTGACCTCCTCAGCGAGTGATATTTTTTCTTCGAAATTCTTTTGATTTTTATCAACAAGAAATGCGCCACCGATGGCTCCGAAAAACATGCCTATCGGTCCGCCTGCTAGCGCACCGGCTACAGTGGTTGCTGCGATGGTTGATATATGGCGAGCATCTTCGGCTCGCTGTCCATTGGCATAAGTGGATGTAGATACTACTGTTGCTAGTGCAATCGCTGTTGAAAGTGTAAGTGCTTTTTTCATTGTGAATCTCCGGTAAAGAACGTGTTTATTAATGTTTGACCACATCTTGTGTAATCCATGGTGATTATTAAAACGGGGGAAATGGGCGAGGCTGGGGCGTTCTTAAGGCAGGTGAGGGATCGATTGTGGCAAATTATGGAAATGGGAAAGAAAGTGTGGGTTTCTGTTTGTTTTATCAGCACATGCTTGTCAACAAAACACTTTCATGGCTCAATGCGGACGTTCATTGTTATGGGGCATTACCTTGTCATCTGAAGAAAAACTGCAAGTCGAAAAAAAATCGCCAAGCCTTTTAAAGTCGAGTGCGGTGGTATCGAGTATGACGATGGTTTCCCGCGTACTGGGTTTGCTTCGGGATATCGTCTTTGCGCCTTTACTGGGTGCGGGCGGCAGCGCAGATGCTTTTTTTGTTGCCTTCAAAATTCCTAATTTCCTAAGACGGCTATTTGCTGAAGGCGCGTTTGCTCAAGCTTTTGTGCCGGTGCTGTCTGAATATCGTGCTAATGGCAGTACCGCAGCGGTACGTCATTTTATTGATCGTGTCGCAGGGTGCTTAGGCGTTACCTTGGTTGGCATAACGGCATTTGTGGTGGTCGCCTCCCCGGTGGTGACCTCCGTGTTTGGCGCGGGTTTTCTATTGAAGTATCCCGCCCAATTTGATCTTACTGCGGATTTGCTTCGCATTACCTTCCCTTATTTGCTCTTGATATCCCTAACTGGCTTCGCAGGCGCGATTCTTAATAGCTACGACCGTTTTGCTGTCCCGGCATTCACACCCGTGTTTCTCAACGTTGTGCTCATTATTGCCGCGATGTTTGTATCTCCCTTGTTCGACGAGCCTGCGTTTGCCTTGGCGTGGGGGGTGTTGGTGGCCGGTGTTATTCAGTTCGCTTTCCAACTGCCATTTTTGGTGCGTTTGGGCTTACTGCCTCATCCCAAGGTGGATTGGTCTGATGAGTCGGTAAATAAGGTGCTGAAACTGATGGCACCGGCGATGTTCGGTGTGTCGGTGAGCCAAATCAATTTGATGCTCGATACGATCCTTGCCACGTTTTTACCTAGCGGCAGTATCTCTTGGCTGTATTTTTCAGACCGATTGGTAGAGCTGCCCTTGGGGGTTTTTGGTGTCGGTATCGCCACGGTTATTTTACCTAAGCTCTCCCGTTTGCACGCGAAAGGGGCTGAAGAATTTAGCGATACCCTGGATTGGGCAATTCGTATGATTTTACTGATTGCTTTGCCCGCCGCTCTGGCGCTTTTGGTTTTGGCTGAGCCCCTGTTATTTACCTTGTTTCAGTACGGAAAGTATTTACCTGAGGATGTCCGAATGGCTAGTCTTAGCTTGCAGGCATATGCCTTAGGCCTCACGGCATTTATGTTAATTAAGGTCCTTGTGAGTGGATTTTTCTCTCGCAAGGATATGAAAACGCCCGTTAAGATTGGCATTATTGCGATGGTGGCAAATATGGGGCTTAACCTCGCGTTTGTATTGCCCCTGCATTTTGTGTGGCAGATTGGCCATGTGGGTTTAGCGTTGGCGACGGCCGCCTCTGCGTTTTTGAATGCCGGGTTACTGTATCGAACGCTTGTTAAGCAGGGCGTTTATCGGGGTGCGCCAGGTTGGGCGGTATTTGCCTTGCGAGGGCTAGGCGCAAACCTGCTTATGTTAGGCGTTCTGGTGGGTTTGGCATACGTTCTTCCCGAGTTTGAATCTCTAGATTGGTGGGCGCGTGCACTGAATTTGAGCGTATATGTGGCTGCGGGTTTTTTCGCGTATTGTTTGGCGCTTATCGTTTCAGGTTTACGACCCCATCATCTTAAGCTGCAGGTGAGATAGTCTCTCTGAGCGGTAGATGATCCGCGGGCTTGGCTAGGGTATACTCCTGGCCTTTATTTAGCAGTGGCAGCCATGGGGAATCCAGAGTTTTTACACAGCTTGAAGAGCCTTACGGTTCGTCACCGGGGTTGTGTGGCGACCATTGGCTCCTTTGATGGTGTGCATCGTGGCCACAAGGTTGTGCTTCAGCAGGTAAAAGACAAAGCTAAGTCCCTTGGGCTTCCCTCGCTGGTGATGGTATTTGAGCCTCAACCCTACGAGTTTTTTTCCCGTGAAAGTGCCCCCGCTAGGTTGATGCGTTTGCGAGAGAAAGTGTGTGCGCTGTTTTCCGAGGGTGTGGATCGGGTCCTGTGTTTAAAGTTCGACGAGTCTCTGCGTAGTTTGACGGCTCAAGCGTATATCGACCAAGTCTTGATCAACGGTCTTGGAGTCAAACATCTCGTTATTGGTGATGATTTTCGATTTGGTTGCGATCGCTCAGGCGATTTCAACATGCTGTGTGAAGCCGGTAAGCTCAATGGCTTTTCCGTTTGCGATACGCAAACGCAATCGGACGATGGTGACCGGATCAGCAGCACACGTATACGGAAATTATTGGAGCAGGACCAGCTAGGCGATGCTCAGCGGTTATTGGGTAAAGACTATAGCGTGTATGGTCGGGTTATCTACGGTAAGCAGCTGGGTCGCAAGATCGGTTTTCCGACATTGAATATAGGTTTAGGGCGTTATCGCGCGCCGGTTCAGGGTGTTTATGCGGTTGAAGTACGGCAAGATGGCTCAGCCTCAAAAAAATGTTGGCAAGGTGTGGCTAATGTAGGGGTTCGCCCCACAGTAGAGGGCAACGCCAAACCCTTGTTGGAAGTTCACCTGTTAAATGAGAATCAGAACTTATACGGTGAGTTTCTAACGGTAGTATTTAAAAAGAAAATTCGTAAAGAACAAAAGTTCGCTGATGTGGACGAACTAAAACTTCAGATCAAACGAGACAGTGACGCGGCACGCACGTTTTTTGCCGACGCGAAATAGACAAAAATAGTTTTATATTCATACGACGTATTAGGACTAAGGATTAAGAAAGAAACATCATGACCGATTATAAATCGACCTTAAATCTCCCCGTGACAAAGTTTGCTATGAAAGCAAACCTCGCGCAACGTGAACCTCAAATGCTTAAAAAGTGGCAGGATCAGGATCTTTACGGACAAATTCGTAAAGCACGCGAAGGGGCTAAACAATTTATTCTTCATGATGGCCCTCCGTATGCCAATGGTGATATTCATATTGGTCATGCGCTTAACAAAATATTAAAAGATATTATTGTTAAATCAAAGACCCTTAGCGGTTTTGATTCGCCCTATGTGCCTGGTTGGGACTGCCACGGTTTGCCCATCGAAAACCAGGTAGAAAAAAAGAAGGGTAAAGCCGGTGTTAAAATTGGTTTTGCAGACTTTAGAAAAGAATGTCGTAAGTATGCGAATAAACAAGTAGAGGGTCAGAAAAAAGACTTTATTCGCTTAGGTGTTCTCGGTGAGTGGGATCAGCCTTATTTGACCATGGACTTCGGTACAGAAGCCGACATTGTCAGAGCGCTTGGGAAGATCGCTGAAAATGGCCATCTAGTGAAAGGCTATAAACCCGTATATTGGAGTGTTGTCGGCGGTTCAGCATTGGCAGAGGCCGAGGTTGAATACCAAGATAAAGTGTCATATTCCGTCGATGTGCGTTTCCCCGTTGTTGATGAAACTGATTTTGAAAAGCGCATCGGCACGCTTCCTGGCAGTGGAAAATTATCCGTCGTCATTTGGACAACGACGCCTTGGACATTACCCGTTAACCAAGCGGTAAGTTTAAATCCAGAATTAGATTATGTCGTATTGCAAAATGGTGACGAGCGCATAGTTGTTGCTGAAGCACTTAAAGACGCCGTTGTTGAACGTGCGGGTTTGGAGAGCACTGAAGTGCTTACTTCGTTTAAAGGCGATGTCTTAGAGCATCTGGCCTTGTCGCATCCGTTTTATGACAAACAAGTGCCGGTTATTTTGGGTGACCATGTCACTACTGACGCAGGTACTGGGTGTGTTCATACCGCGCCAGATCACGGCGTGGATGACTTTAATGTCGGTAAAAAATATAACATTGGTACGATTAACTATATCGACGGTGCTGGTATCTATCGTGATGAAGTGCCAATTTTTGCGGGCGAACATGTTTACAAAGTGGATGAAAAAGTCGTTACATTGATGGAAGAAAACGGCACTTTATTGCATCAAGAAAAGTTTGAACATAGTTACCCGCATTGCTGGCGAACAAAGACGCCACTTATTTTCCGTGCTACGCCTCAATGGTTCGTCAGTATGACGAAAAAGGGTTTACTTAATGACGTGAAAAAAGCAGTCGACGATATCGACTGGTTACCCGATTGGGGTGAAGCCCGTATCCGTTCCATGCTCGATGCCAGCCCCGATTGGTGTGTATCTAGGCAGCGTACATGGGGTGTGCCCATTACTTTATTCGTCGATAAAGACACCGAAGAGTTACACCCTGAAACCCCGCGTTTAATCGAAGAAGTTGCAAAGAAAATCGAGAAAGAGGGGATGGAAGCCTGGTTTGAATTGGAACCCTCTGAATTGTTGGGTGACGAGGCTGATCGGTACCTTAAGGTAACCGATACGCTAGACGTATGGTTTGACTCGGGCGTTACCCATTATTCAGTACTGAAGCAAAGAGATAACTTATCTTACCCAGCGGATTTGTACTTGGAGGGGTCGGATCAACATCGCGGTTGGTTTCAGTCTTCATTGAAAACAGCCATGGCGATTAATGGCTCTGCGCCATATAAACAAGTGCTTACCCATGGGTTTACGGTTGATAAAGACGGTCGTAAACAATCTAAGTCGTTAGGTAATACTGTTTCACCGCAAAAAGTTACCAATGATCTTGGCGCAGACGTATTGCGTTTGTGGGTGGCGGCAACAGATTTTAGCAGTGATATGAGCGTCTACGATGAAGTCCTAAAGCGTACCGCGGATTCTTATCGACGTATCCGAAATACGGCACGTTTCTTCTTGTCGAATTTGACCGGATTTGAACCTGAGCAACATGCGTTGCCGTTTGATGAGCTTATTGCACTTGATCGATGGGCGATTGACCGGGCTGCCCAGTTGCAAAAAGAAATCATTGAGTGTTATGACAATTATCAATTCCATTTGATTTATCAGAAACTTCATAATTTCTGTGTTGTGGATATGGGGGGCTTTTATCTCGATATTATTAAAGACCGTCAATATACAACGCAAGAAAATAGCCGTGCACGACGTTCTGCGCAAACCGCGTTGTATCATGTCGTTAATGCGTTTGTTCGATGGATTGCGCCAATTTTATCGTTTACCGCTGATGAAATCTGGGAAGAGATTCCAGGAGAAAAATCAGGGCCGGTGTTTGCGCAACAGTGGTGGGCTTTAGATCAGCTGTCCGAAGGGGAGCGTTTGGGACGCGAATATTGGGGTCGAGTTTCTGATGTTAAAACCGCAGTAAACAAAGCCATAGAGGAAAAGCGTAAAGATGGGCTAGGAAGCTCTCTTGCTGCCGATGTGTCGCTTTATTGTTCTGACGATTTAGTGGAAGTGCTAACACAAATTGGTGACGAATTACGATTCGCACTTATTAGTTCACATGTAACTGTATACCCGCTCTCTGATGGAACTGATGCTGCGGCGGATACCGACGTGGAAGGGCTTAAAGTGAGTGTGCGTAAATCAGAAGGTGAGAAGTGCGCCCGTTGTTGGCACTTTAGTCACGATATTGGTTCTGTTGCCGAGCACCCTGAATTGTGTGTTCGTTGCGTGACAAACATTGAAGGCGAGGGAGAACCCCGTGAATTTTGCTAATTTAATTCGCGGGCTGTGTAAGCAAGAGCCAGGAAATAGACAGTTACTGTGGATCTGGTTTGCGATATCCCTTGTTGTTGTGATCGCGGATTTGCTCACAAAAAAAATGGTGAGTGATTCTTTCGTAATGTATGAGCGAGTGAATGTCATTCCCATGTTTGATCTCACTTTACGTCATAATTACGGTGCAGCGTTTAGCTTCTTGGCTGGCGCAGGTGGTTGGCAAGTCTGGTTTTTTGGCTTGCTGGCCGGAGCGGTTAGCATTGCGATCGCCATATGGATTGTAAAGATTGGTACGCGTAAAAGTTTAGAGGTTTTCGGTTTGAGCCTCATATTGGGAGGCGCCGTCGGAAACTTGTACGACCGAGTAACTTTAGGTTATGTCGTCGATTTTCTGTTGGTGTATTACGAACAACATCAATTCCCAGCGTTTAACGTTGCAGACGCGGCAATTACAGCAGGCGCAGCCGCTTTGTTGCTGGATGCTTTTCTGGGAACACAAAACACAAAGCATCGAGGGAGTGACTCAAACACTGATGAGGTAGAGGTAAAATGACGGCGGAGTTAGCGATTGGTGAAGGCACTGAAATCACCTTACATTTTTCTTTAGAGCTTGAAAGCGGCGATATCATTGATTCTAATTTCGATAAAGCTGCGCCCACCTTTACCTTTGGGGATGGAAGTTTGATGCCTGGTTTTGAAGAGGTGTTAACGGGCCTTATGGTTGGCAATAAAGAACGTTTTGTTATTCCCCCCGAGAAAGGTTTCGGCCAGCCGAATGAAAGTAATGTGCAGACGGTCAGTCGTTCTTCGTTTGACTCCAGTATTGAGCTCGCAGAAGGGTTGGTCGTTTCATTTGCCGAGCCCAGCGGAGGTGAGCTGCCGGGTGTCGTTAAGTCCTTTGATGAGCGTGAAGTGATGGTTGATTTTAATCATCCGCTTGCAGGCAAGTCGATAATCTTTAATGTCGAAATTATCGATGTAAAACCTGTTGTCACGCATTAAGTGTGGCTATTTAAATAAAGATTTAGAAATCAATATTTTATGACAACAAATACCCAAATGCAGATTAAATTGGCAAATCCTCGCGGTTTCTGTGCCGGAGTAGACCGTGCCATTGATATTGTGAATAAAGCCCTCGACGTTTTTGGCGCGCCGATATATGTGCGTCATGAAGTTGTCCATAACAAATTTGTTGTTGAAACCTTAAAAGAGCGTGGCGCCATATTTGTTGATGAGTTAGACGATGTGCCCGATGATGTCATCGTTATTTTTAGCGCGCATGGTGTTTCGCAGGCCGTACGTAATGAAGCCAAGGATCGCGGTTTAAAAGTATTTGATGCAACTTGTCCGTTAGTGACCAAGGTGCATATGGAGGTGGCCAAATACAGTAATGATGGCAAAGAGTGTATTTTGATTGGCCATCAAGGGCACCCCGAAGTAGAAGGCACAATGGGGCAGTACGAAACAAAAACGGGCGGCGCTATTTATCTTGTAGAGAACGAACAAGATGTGGCAGTTCTGAATGTAGACGACCCCAATAATTTGGCATACGTAACACAAACGACGTTATCCATGGACGATACCGCGAAGGTGATTGATTGCTTGCGTGAGCGTTTCCCCAATATCGAAGGCCCCAAAAAGGATGATATTTGTTACGCCACACAAAACCGTCAAGATGCGGTTAAGCAGCTGGCACTGGAGTGTGATTTAGTGCTAGTGGTCGGTTCACCAAATAGCTCAAACTCTAATCGTTTGCGAGAGCTAGCTGAACGTTGTGGAGCGGACTCCTATCTCGTAGACGGCCCAGAAGATTTAAAGAAAAACTGGTTTGATGGAACGCGCTCTATCGGTATTACCGCCGGGGCCTCTGCTCCCGAGGTGCTAGTGGGGGATGTGATAAAAGGCTTGGAGTCTCTTGGTGCTTCAGTGCCTGTAGAGTTGGCGGGTCGTGAAGAGAATATAAGTTTTTCTTTACCCAAAGAACTCAGGTAAAAATACATCACATCTTCTTTGTGATGTCCGTCACAAAGCTGGAGCTGCTAAACCACTTATCGTTGTCAGTTACCGAATATCCAATCTTTATTACCAAAAAGAATTATGCTTTGGTAGGATTGGCGTCATGAAAAGAATCACTGGGTCCGCCGGCTATACTCTTGTCGAATTAATACTCACCGTAACGATAGCAGCGATATTGCTGGCTATTGCGACGCCGAATTTTCGTGATTATCTTCTCCAGCGGAAAATCTCATCAGAATTACGAAACCTCAAATTGGACTTGGCTCAAGCGCGTTCTGACGCGATTACGCGAAATACTTATGTCGGTATATGCAGTAGCGATGATGCTGCAGGGTGCATGGGCGGGGCGGACTGGAGTGAAGGTTGGATTTTATTTGAAGACAATGGTGAGGGTGCGGGAACGCCGAGGGATGGGGTTCGAAATGGCTCTGAAACCATTATTAAAGTACACCAAGCTGGCGATATCGACGTTTCAATTACCGCGTTTGACGTTAATAGTAGCAATGTTAATGGCTTAGCGTATAACTCAAGGGGGTATTTGGGGTTAGTTGAACGGGGCTCAGACTTGTCGCCTGAACGGCTTTCATTCCGGTTTTGTGTTGAAGGTGATGAAGTGTTTGCGCGAGGCGCCATTGTTGCGCTTACTGGCCGAGTTGCAGATGCTTCGGATAGTGATGCAGATGGTATTTATGAGGATGTGTCGTCGGCAAATTTCGATTGTCCTTCTTAGGGAATATAAAAATCAGATGAAAAAAATATCTTTTGCACCAGGTTTTTCTATGGTGGAAGTTATGGTCGCGGCGTTGATTATGGGGGTAGGAATGTTAGGCGTTCTTACCTTGCAGGCGCGTTCAGTGCAGTTCAATCAGCAAGCTTATTATGTCACCCAAGGCGGTATCTTACTTAAAGATATCGCTGAACGAATGGCTGCAAATAGTGATTCGGCTTCTGCTTATCGTATTGACGGAATTCCTAGCTCTTCCTCAGCCGATTGCACTGCAGGAAATTGTACAAGTGCTCAGTTGGTGCAGTGGGATTTGGTTGACTGGGGTAGTAGCGTTGAACGCCTGCTTCCTAATGGGACGGCTGAGATTGGTGATGGCGTGGAGCTTGATAGTTATTACATCTTAATTCGTTTTAGTGGAGACAAAAATTTCTCCAGTGCTGCAGTTGAGCAAGAGTTACGGTTGGATCTTCAGTTATGAGTAACGTGAGGCATATTTCTAAATGTAGCGGTTTGACTCTAGTTGAATTACTTGTCGCGTCGACCATTGGCCTTTTCATTATGGGGGGGGTTATTTCTGTTGTTGTTGAAAATAAGGAAAACTTTGTTTTCGAGCAAGAAATTTCCATTATGCAGGAGAACGCTCGCTTCATTGACGATGAGCTAAGCCATGAAATTCGAATGGGGGGGTATTTTGGCTGTAGTACTGGCGCGGCTCTCACTAACACCTTAAATATTGACATAAATAATTGGATGCATAGCAGTCAAGCCGTGAAGGGATATGAATCTGCCGATGCGGGGGCGCTATCGGGTATTTCTGGAATTAAGAGTGGCACGGACGTTTTAGTCATAAACCGCGGTGACCCATATGAAAGTGCTGCTGTATCGGCACATGCACCGGTACTGGGAAGTATCACTACTTCGAGTGATCATAATTTTATAAGCGGTGATATTCTGTTGGTCAGTGATTTATCATGCTCAAACTCAGCTGTTTTTGAAGCAAGCGCCGCGAGCGGGAGCTCCATCTCACATGCCGCGGGGGGGAATAATTGCCGGCGAGCGTTATCTACGCCCGCAGGTGATGGGTATGACTGTGGTTCGCCGCCACCAGCCCTTTCTATCGGGATGGCGTATTCTCAGTGGTCTACGGTTATGCGATACAAATCTTCTGCTTATTTTATTCGTGACTCTGTGATAACAGGACTCCCAACCTTGTATCGCGCGACTTTAGTTCGCGGTGGAGGGGTTGATGCACAAGAATTGATTAGTGGTGTAGAGGATTTTCAAGTGACATATGGAATGGATACCGATGCGATAGCCGACGGCAATGTTAATCGCTACTTTAGTGCAAGTGATATTTCTTCTGATCTTGCAAGTGCTGGGTCTGGCTGGGTTGGGTGGGATCGTGTTTTGGTGGTTAGAGCGACACTTATTATGCGGTCTACTAAGCAGATTATGACAAATTCATCCGATGTGGATTTGGGGGGTGGATTTTCCTCAGGGACTTACGATTACTTATCTGATACTCGGTATATTTTTCAAAAAGTAAACATTACCTCGAAATTACGGAATAGAGGCGAGGCGCTTTGAATATGGAAAACAAACCCTACTCTTTTGGCTGCTCGAAACAACGTGGTGCCATATTGGTCGTGAGCATGATTATTTTGCTTATTATGACGATGATTGGGGCGAGTAGTATGCGCTCTTCGGGTGTTCAGATGAAAATGGTAAACAACCAAAATATTCGTCAGAAAGTTTTTCAGTCCGCAGAAAAAGCATTAACGATTGTAGAGGATGAAATAGTCTCGGATGGTCATGACACTATATTTCTCCAGTTAGTGCAAGATAGCTGTACAGATAGTTGTTATAACGTAAATTGCGCCGGAGGCTTATGTTTTTCTGGGGAATATCCCGATGGGTCTAACGAGCCTTCATGTACTCTGGGGGGGAGTAGTCTCCCGTACTGGAAAGATAATAATGTTTGGGAGGATGAGGCTAGACATCTTTCATTGTCTGTTGGTGATGACACTCTTGATGATGTGAAATATATAAAAGAATTTATGTGTTATACCGATAAAAGTGACTCGTCTGATTGCTCGCTGGGAAACGAAGTCGATTGTGCGGCGCTATTTCGGGTAACAGCCTTAGCTACAAGTGAAGACCAACGATCAAAAGTAATGCTTCAATCTACTGTTCGTGTTGTCTATCAGTGAAAAAGGACAGATTAAACGTGGGAATTAAAATGAAGGTGAATGTGATCCAAAAATTAAAACTTTCGTTGATATTGTTTAGTTTTGCGTTGTTTCCCGTTGTCGGTCACGCACAAACAGTGACTGCTTCGGACTTTTCTTTGGTGCCGCCTCTCGCTGCGGAAGCAACGGATCCATTTGTGATGATTAGTTTATCGGTAGAGCTTACCCAGCAAGCTGAAGCATTTACCGGTGCACAACAAACTTATGCGAATGGTACATACTGCCCAGGGCGAACGGATGATAGGAGTGTTTGCTATAGCGCGTTAGAAGAATATATTGGCTATTTTGATCCTGATAAATGTTATCAGTATGTGACCAATTCCGGAGGCGTATACGATGGTTCCGTGTATACCTCTTCTGACGTTCTTCAGTCTGCTACTGGTCCGGATTTATCCTCAAATCGCTCGGTTGAATACTTTAGGCCTGTTTCGGTGTCAGTTAATCACTCCTGTTCGGGGAACCAGTTCAGTGGTAATTTTATGAACTGGGCAACGATGACGGCATTGGACGAATTTCGTTATGCCATGACGGGTGGCGCCAGACTGGTAGATACGGCGGGAGCAAATGCACAAACATTGCTGACCCGCACTCACCGCTATGGTGATTGGCCTTTTGTGACGAAAGCAATTGATGCCGATGGTATTACTACGGGGAGTGCAACGTTTACTAACGCACCTTCTGGCGTTACCCCATTTACTGTCGGTAACTTAGTTATTGTGAATCACAACGGAAATAACGGGAATCGAGTTTCATTTTTTGACGAAGACGATAATCAATTAGCAGAACTTAGTGTGCTCGTTGAAGTGTGTAATGATTCCGTTGGGCTTGAAGAAAACTGTGTTGAATATACCGACGGCCCCAATACTTGGTATAAGCCAGAGGGCGTACTTCAACAAAACGCTCTAAATATGCGGTACGCACTGACGAGTTATGCGGCACAAAATACCAATGCGCGTAATGGGGGCGTATTGAGAGCGAATGCGAAATACATAGGGTATCTACAACCGATTCCTGAAGGCGGGATAGAGACTAACCCCCAAGCCGAATTTAATGACATGGGGCAGTTTGTCTTTCATCCAGATCAAGCAGAATTGAGTGCTAATGGCGAAAGCCTAGTGGGCGTGCATAACAGTGGTATTTTGAATTACATTAATTCATTTGGTTTAGGTCCAAACCAATATAAGGGATATGATCCCGTAGGCGAACTTTATTATGAAGGGTTACGCTATATCATGGGCTTGGATCCGACACCTGAATATTCGGGGGCTCACGGGAGTTTATCTGCGTTAACGGCGGACGAAAAAGATAATTTTCCGGTAATAACAAATGTTTGGGATGATCCGGTATTAAACCAGTGCCAGCCAAATTATATCGTGGGTATTGGGGATCAGTTTTCTTGGATGGATGGTGATTTGCCTGGGAGTAGCCGGGCGAGTTCTCAGGGGCAGCCTTCTGGAAATCCTTCAAATGGCGGGGACGTTGGGTTTAATGTAACGAATCTCACCAACACCGTTGGCGCTTTAGAGGGAGTAGGGGCGAACCTCGGAATGTTTGGCACTACAGGTCGAGAGAATACATATTATGTGGCGGGCATGGCGTATTTTGCAGCGACTACGGACATACGAAATGGGCAAGGTGGTGCGCCGGCTTTCGAGGGGGATCAGTATGTCAGAACGTTTTTTGTCGATACGCAGGAGTACAATGGGAGCCCTCCTTTACGGGAACAAAATCCCCTCTGGTTAGCGGCCAAGTATGGCGGCTTTAAAGATCAGGCAGAAGAAGGTGAGGATGAAGGGGATGGAGATCCAAATAATGGTGATATTCCGACAGGGTCAACGCCCGCTGACTGCGGCTCGACAGACGAGTGGGACGCAGATGGGGATTGCGAGCCCGAAGCATATACCCTGGCGAGTCAGCCTGCGAATTTGATTTCTGGCTTACAGCATGCGTTTGGAGAAATGGCTGAGCGTGTTAATGCGGGTTCTTCTGCAGGTGTCGTGAGTAATTCTTCCAGTGGGCAGGGGTTGGTTGTTCAGGGCTTGTTTAAGCCACGACAAACGGATGGCGAAAATAATATTGTGGAGTGGGGGGGGGTTCTCCAGGCATTATTTATTGATGAATTTAATTACTATCGAGATGACTTTAGTGGCGGTGGTGATGGTAACGGAGTGATTGATGGAGGGGATAGGATCGTACGTTTTGTTGTCGATAGTGATAACAAGGTCGCTACCGCTAGTCTTTTCGGTGCGCCAGATGTCAATGGCGTTCCCGGTGATCTTGTCCAAGAGGGGGTAGCGATTGAAGATCTAAGCACCGTATGGAACGCGCGAGATGAACTTTCAGATATGGACCCCGACAGTCGGTACATTTTTACAGGTATTGACTTGCCTGATAGTGAAGGAGAGTACGATGGTATTATTCTCGAGAATGAGGTGGTACCCTTTGATGCCTTCGATGAGACATCTACGTTTCCTTCGATATCAACAGACAGTAATAATAATTTCAGACGTTTGGGGTTAGACAGCAACTCACCAAATACGTTGTCGGGTGACATCGTTAACTTTGTTCGTGGGGTTGAAATCGAAGGCAGTGGCTTTAGGTCGAGATCTGTTGATTTTGACAAGGATGAAACGGCAGAGGTTTGGCGTTTGGGCGATATCGTAAACTCTTCTCCCGTTATCGTTGCGGGCCCCAAAGATGATCAGCGTTACGACCTTCTCAAGAATGATCCAACATTCAGCACATTTAACCAATTAGTTAGTGATAGGCGACATATGGTTTATGTTGGCGCTAACGATGGAATGCTCCATGCCTTCAATGCTGGGGAGCTGAACCAATCTACCCAACAGTTTTCTGGGGGTGGGCATGAGCTAGGTGAAGAGCTATGGGCATATGTCCCATACAACGTGCTTCCCCACTTACGATGGTTGACTGAGCTAAGTTATCCCCATGTTTATTATGTTGATGGAATTCCTCAGGTCTTTGAAGTTAATATCTTTGACGATACTGCAACAGACGGCTGGGGTACTATTTTAGTCGTGGGTATGCGTTTTGGTGGCGGTGATATTCAGTTTGACCCGAATAGCGATGATGACGGTTCTGACGGTGACGGAGATGATATTTCCACTCGGTCTGCATATATCGTAATGAATATTACGGACCCTGATTCTCCTCCAGAACTAATCGCGGAAATTTCGCACCCAATGATGGGGTATACGACATCCCGTCCGACCGTTATAAAACATCGCCCTAAAAATAGTGGTGGGACTTACGAATCAGACGAAGATCAATGGTATTTAGTTATGGGATCTGGACCGATTGGGGATGATGCGGTTACTAAACAAATAGCATTGAGCGACGCTGTAAGTAATCAGTCGGCAAAGATTTTTATGTTTAACCTTCAGACCTTGGCTTTTGAGCCGTTTGGTGGTCCAGGTTATATTGAGGTTCCGGACTCAGAATCGGCGTTTGTGGGCGACTTAGTTGCAGCAGATATTGAGGAAGAGGAGAACGGATATGCAGATGACGTAATATATTTCGGCACAGTTTCTGGTTCTGTTGCTGACCCCTCTGGCGATCTAATGCGCCTTCAATTAGGAAACGGGACAGAGTTTGGTGCAGTTGATGAAGGTGATTTTGAACGGTTGATTGAGCGAGAAGAGGGTGAGAGTTTCGGAGAGCCTTTCTCGGGGATGCCGTATGTGAAAAACTTCAAAGATGACGTCTGGGTATTTACCGGAAGCGGTAGATTCTATAACGCTGACGGACAGCTAAATGATGATCAAATGGGGTACTACGGTGTCAAAGAGCCAAAAGGTGTTAGCGGCAATTTTTCTTACGAAACGGTAAACTTAGGTGATGAGCTCGTGAATGTACAGGGAATACAGGTACAGTATATAGCGGGTGCGACTAACAGTACGATATATGACAGTGCTGGTAATACACCGGTTCCTTTCGATCTTTCGTCTGAAGATATAGATTCATTTAAAGGGTTGCAAGATTTGATTGGTGGTTTACAGGGATGGTATTTCCCTTTTGATGATCCCAGCCCAGCCACTACCGTGCAGGCCTTACATGCGGGAAAATCGGATGGTAGTGGGCCAAATGTTGCTTTTACAGAATATCTTCCGTCTGGAGACGCGTGTACATTGGGCTTAACCAAGCTGCATATTGTGAACTTTCAGACGGGGACTGCCTCGCCTTTCGGAGCGTTACAGCTTGTGGCAAATGGCGAAGATACTCCGCCCCCCATTTCTGGAAATCCTATTGCAGCCCCCTCCATCACTTTTTCTGAAGGTTTTGTACGGGATGTTGAATTTGTGGATGGCCGGATTACTGGGCAAGGGAGTTTAGGGAATCTGACAGAATCGATTGAGCCCCAGGTTGCTGCTCCACCGAACGGCCGTATGTCGTGGCGTGAAATACAAATAGATTGGTGAGGTGATGATGTCACGTTTCGATAAAGGGTTCTCGTTAATCGAGTTGTTAATTGTGCTGGCCATTATTGCCATTATTGCGGCAATAGCAGTTCCTTCGTATAGGAGTTATGTTCAAAAGTCGTGTCGTAACGATGCGCGATCTTCAATACTGGAAGTGGTTGCCAGGCAGGAAAAGCATTATTTTCAATATAACGCTTATGCTGCAACATTAGATGATACGGGTTTAAATTTTCTAAGTGATGGCGTTACCCCTGAGGGTTGTTATGAAATAGCACTTAGCGATTGTGGTAGCGACGATTGCTATACCATCACGGCTACTGCAACGGGAGGGCAGGCGAGTGATACAAGTTGCTCCTCCTTTACGATGGATCATATGGGGCGAAAAACTGCGTTGGGAGGCGTTTCTGACCCAACTGATTACTGTTGGTAAACAAATTAACCTTCACACGATTTGATATATTTCTTGATGCCGTCGATTATCCCGTCCCCGTTTTTATCTGATCCGGTGTAGGGTCTCCCTGCGCGGTTCCAAGTCAGGCGTTGGTAATATCTCATATCCGTTTTCCCGCAATACACAATGCTGCCCGCTAATTGGGTTGAGCCCTTCGGCATGAGTATTGTGTAAGGTTTACCAAACGATGCGCGTGTTGCGAAGCGAATATCTTTATCGTTAAACTGCTGCAAGGACAATATTTCGGTTTTTGATGGTTTGTTGTCACCGTTTTTATCATCGAAAAGAATGGCAAATTTCGACCATTGATTTTGACAGTTTGTGAGCTCATCAGAGCCACAAAAGTGTATGCTCTTTTTCTGTTCGATAGCCATTATTCTGCCAGCTTGATAAAAATGATACATGGAGGCAATAGATGTATCTCGTTTTGTTTTTTTGAGGAAGTGCTGAAAACTAGGAGGAGCAAGGGTAAGCAGAATGCCAATTAAGCTAAGCGTAATCATAAGGTCGATTAGGGTAAAGCCCTTTTCGTAAGAAGGGGTGTTCATCGCTCATCCTTGAGTTAAGATAAATTGTGACTGACAGTATTACAATTCCTGTTTATTTACGGAAGGCGATTGTGTCAGGTATCGTTGTAGGAAATAACCTACAAGACCTCTTTCTGTCGAAGCGTTTTGTTATTCTGGGTCATTTTCATCTGCCAGCCCTAGTTTTGACAGTCGATATCGAAAAGAACGAAAACTAATCCCCAATTTTTTGGCTGCTAAGGTTTTATTCCACCTTACATGCTCGAGCGCATCGGAAAGGATCTCTTTTTCAACTTCTGCTAAATATTCGTCGATAGAGGGGAATTTTTGGCAGTTGTTATAATAATTGATTGGCTGATTGTCTTTCGGTGTGATCTTTTGAGAGGCGGAAAGAAGTAAATCACCCACTTCGATCGTTGAGTCATCACACAGTGTATATGCACGTTCTAGAATATTTTCGAGCTCTCGAATGTTGCCCGGAAATGAATAGCGCATTAGTTCGGCCAGGGCACCTTTCGATAGCGTTGTTTTAGTTTGGTTTCCATCATCAATTTTTTTTAGGAAATGCTGTGCTAGAACGGGAATGTCTTCAGAGCGTTCACGCAGGCAGGGTACGCTGAGCTGAATCACATTGAGTCGGTAAAAAAGATCTTGCCTGAATTCATCCATTTCAACCAGTTGATGCAAGTTCTTATGTGTCGCAGATAAAATTCGGACATCAGTTGATATTTCTCCGTGAGCGCCGACGGGGCGAATCGCTTTTTCCTGTATTGCCCGTAACAACTTTACTTGCATATCCAAGGGTAAGTCGGCGACTTCATCAAGAAATAAAGTGCCGCCTTCAGCTGCTTGAAACAAACCAATTTTATCTTGTGTTGCTCCGGTGAAGGCGCCTTTTTTATGGCCAAAAAATTCGCTTTCCATCAGTTCTTTGGGGATTGCACCACAGTTGACAGGAATGAATGGGTTTTTTGTGCGAGGGCCATGTTTGTGTATAGAGCGCGCAACGAGTTCCTTTCCGCTACCCGATTCACCACTGATATATACGGGGGCTTGGGAGCGAGCGAGTTTATTAATTGATGCTTTAAGTGAGTGGATAGTAGGGGAGTCGCCGATAATTTCATCGTTCCCCGTATGCTCGCTCTCTGGCATTTGGTTTGATGTTATTGCGGTATTGACCAAGCGGCGTAGCGCGTTGACATCGATTGGTTTGTTAACAAAATCGAAGGCCCCTGTTTTCATCGCTTGTACCGCAGTATCCATATTTCCGTGTGCGGTGATGACTGCGATGGGCAATTCAGGGAAGTTTTTTTGTACGTGTTTTACGATGTCTAGCCCATTACCATCGGGCAGCTTCATATCCGTGAGACATAGATTAAAAGTATGGTCCGACAGCAGTTTTTTAGCTGATGAAACATCGGCAGCGACTTCGGTTTTAATGTCCATCCTATTGAGAGTGATTGAAAGGAGTTCTCGTATATCGGGTTCGTCGTCAATGATAAGTGCTTTCGTGGCCATAAATTTAGATCATACGTTGGTGATGGGGGAAGTTTATTTTAAAACGACTCTTATTATCGGTAGTCCGCTGGTAATTGAGGCGTGCTTGATTTATTTCACACAGCTCTCTGGATATATATAGTCCAAGGCCTGTGCCTTGTTTTCCTGTGGTGAAAAACGGTTCGAAAATACTCGAAACTTCATCAGTGGGTACGCCAGGCCCAAAGTCGATGACTTCTATATATGTAGTGTCGTCGTGCTTACTAACGCCAGAATTCACTAGAATACACGCTTTTCCTGTGTGCTCCATACTATATCGTAGCCCGTTATCGAACAAGTTGGTGAGTATCTGGCGTAAATGCGTTGGGTCTACTTTTATATCTTCTTGATCTTCATTCCATTTGTACGTTATTTCACATTCTTTGGCTGTCGAAAACTCTTCAATAAAGTGAGGAATCCATTGTTTCAGGTCGATAGGTTCGGCTTTGGGTTCTTTACGCTTAGAAAGCGTCATCGTATTTTCGATGATGTCGTTGACTCGATCCGAGTGTTGCAAAATAATCTCGGTAAAGCGTTGATCTGTTGGGTCTATGTGTTCTGATTCAGATAACAGTTGAGCTGCGTGGGATATAGCGCCTAAAGGGTTTCTGATCTCGTGGGCGATGTTAGCGGTTAAACGCCCCAAGGATGCGAGCTTTAGTTGTTGCGCTTGTTGCATCAGTGTCCGATAGTCTTCGATATAGAGGATGGTAAGTGGCCGGCTATCGGTTTCAACGGCTGCGAAATTAACGCGCACATCTTTTTTGTTATTGAGTCGGTGTACCCTAGCCATACCGTTGATGGGGTTTTGGTGCCATAGCGATAGTAGTTCCTGCAAATCGCATAATGTGGTGATGTCTTGGCCTAAGTAACTTTTATCTCGGCCTAACTCTAGGTATTGAAGAGCTGAGTCGTTAATGAGCTCAATCTTATTTTCTTCGTTAATGACCGCGATACCGGTTTGCATTCGTGTCACGATCAGTTGTGCGAGTTTTACAAGTTGTTGTGCATAAGCTGACTTTTCGGCGGCTTCTTCGGTGCTCGACTTGATTTTGTTTGCTAGGTATTGGAATGAAGCCGTGGTGACGAAGACGAGCACACCAAGTGTTCCCGCGCCAAACAAGGCTTTAATAGTACCTTCTTTGGAGTCGAGTAGTAGGGCTTGAGTGATTAGCGCGATGGAGACGAGCGAGGCGTAGCCAAATGCTAGCTGTCCCTTTAGGAACATACTGGCAATCGCGGCGGTAATGACGAGTAAATATCCTAAGCCTCCCGCTAAGCCGCCGCTCGCCTGTATAAGTACAAGAAGGGCGACAAGGTCAGTTATTAGCAGGAATGAAATCTTGGGCGTCGATTTGAACGAGTAGCGATCAAATAGAAGAATAAGTGAGCCGACGGTAAATACGACATAGCTTAAGCTGGATGCCTTGAATAAGAAGGGATTGGTCAGCCCGAATGAGGAGGAGGTGATGCCGGCCTCGAACATCAAGTACAGCATCGTGGCGACGATGACTCTGTAGTAAAGATATACCCTAAGGGTTGTGAAGCTATAAAGTTCTTGGTTGTAGTTCAATACGCTACTCCGCACAGGCTAGGGCAAATATTTTCGTTGGTATTGGTGCCGGTATTTTCTATTTTCTTGATTATAGTGGCCAGGCCCTTTTTGATGCCACGTTATTTGTTTGATCTTCTTTGCGATTTTGAGTGGTATCGATGAGAATACGCGACCAGAAACGTTTTATTGGAGTATATGAAATTTATGTCGACGTTGAACATTGTCCTCGCGCAAATCAATTTTTTGGTAGGGGATATCGTTGGGAATACAGCGAAGGTCATTAAAACCGTCAATGAAGCGGTGGCGTCTCAGTCTGCAGACATTATCGTCTTCCCTGAGCTGACGCTGACTGGCTACCCGCCGGAAGATTTGCTCTTACGTCCCAGTTTGGACGTAAGAATCGATGCAGCGCTAGCGCAGATTAAACAGCTCAATGTCGACGCTTATATTGTGATCGGCTACCCCAAACGATCGGACGCTGGCTTACAGAATATGGCGGGCGTCATATATCAGGGGGAACTCATTTGTGAATATGCTAAACAGTGTTTGCCCAATTATCAGGTGTTTGATGAGAAGCGTTACTTTGTAGAAGGCACAGATCCTGGCGTGTTTTTGGTCAAAGGCGAGGGGACAGAGGCAATAAAAGACACAAAAGTTGGCATCACCATTTGTGAAGATCTTTGGGATGGGAGCCCGATTCAGCAGGCGAAATCTGAAGGTGTTGAGTTGCTTATCAACTTGAACGCTTCGCCTTTTCATTTGAGTAAACAGGATACTCGTGAAGCCTTGGTGAGCGAGCGGGCACGTGCTTTGGGTGCCCCGATTGTCTTCGTGAACTGGGTCGGCGGGCAGGATGAGCTGGTGTTTGATGGCGGTTCTTTATGCTGTGATGCGAGTGGTGAACTGGTTTCGCGTAGTCCTTTATTTGAAGAGTCCCATTCCTTGGTGCAGTTTAATCGTGAGGCGAGGACATTGCTTGCTCCGACTCCAGAGGTCGCCGTTTCAACTATTGGCGATGACCTAAGTGTTGCTTATCAAGCATTAGTTTTAGGGGTGAGAGATTACGTCAACAAAAACCGCTTTAAAGGCGTTGTACTTGGACTCTCTGGTGGTATTGATTCTGCACTGACGTTGGCTGTAGCTGTTGATGCCATCGGGGCTGAGCGTGTTCAGGCCGTGATGATGCCCTTTCGTTATACCTCGGATATGAGCAAAAGTGATGCACAAGAGGAGGCCGAGTTACTTGGCGTGAAGTATCACTCGATTGATATTGAACCGATGTATAAGGCCTTTACTGAAAGCTTGGCCGACGCATTTGAAAATACCGAACGGGACACTACTGAGGAGAATATACAGGCGCGTAGCAGGGGCGTTTTATTGATGGCGCTGTCCAACAAGCTGGGTTACCTCGTGCTTACGACTGGAAATAAGAGTGAAATGGCTGTTGGCTACGCGACCTTATATGGGGATATGGCTGGCGGGTTGGATGTCCTTAAAGATGTGCCGAAAACTATGGTGTTTAAGTTGTCTCGCTATAGAAATAGTGTGAGCTATGTTATTCCTGAGCGCGTGATTACGCGGCCTCCGTCTGCAGAATTGGCTCCAGACCAAAAGGATGAGGATTCACTCCCTCCATACGATATTCTTGATCAAATACTCGAACTTTATGTTGAGAAGGACTTCAGTCTTACTGATATTGTTGGGCGAGGCTTTGATGAGGGTGAAGTGCGTAGGGTCATTCGATTAGTCGACCTAAATGAATATAAGCGCCGGCAATCACCGGTGGGTATTCGTATCAGCGAGCGAGCGTTTGGTCGAGATCGCCGTTACCCGATAACCAATGGTTGGCATATCGGGGAGTAGTCTTTTATGTGTAGAATAGAGGTGTCTTAGCTTTTTGGGGGAGCTTTGGCGGAAGCTTCAAGCGCGTTTCGAAACTGGGGGTTATAAATATCCCGTGAGTCAAAGTTAACAAATTCACTTTTATCTAATATGCCAAAGGTCAAATAGCTAAGCCAATTACGTGTTGGCTTGAGTTTATAGCGGTATTCAAATTCGCCATTTGAGTTAAGCGAGGGGTATTCAGGATAGTTGTGAGCGAGCACCTTAACCGTGTTATCAGCCAAATCTTGCATGTCGAGCAGGTGGTAGGCCTGGGCTAATACTGCAAGGGCGTCTGGTACGGCAGGGGTTTCTTGCATGTTTTCGACAACATATTTACCTCTGTTGGCTGCGGCAACAAAGGCGCCTCGGCGGAAGTAGTAGTTGGCAATGTGTATTTCTTGTCGTGCCAGCAGATTACGTAGATAGATCATTCTCTGGCGGGCATCTACAACGTAAATGCTATCTGGGAAACGGCTAAGTAGTTGAGCGAAATAGTTAAATGCATCCTTGGCGGAACCCGAGTCGCGATTGGATACTTCAGAGATTAACACTGTTGTAATCGCTGTTTCATTGTAAAAGCTTGCCACGCCACGCATGTAGTAGGCGTAATCCACATTTCGGTGTTGAGGGTGTAAGCGAATGAAGCGTTCAGATGCGGCAATAGCGAGCTCATAATCAGAGGTCTTGAAATAGGCGTAAATGAGTTCGAGTTGCGCTTGCTCGGCGTAGCTGCCGAAAGGGAAATTCTCTTCTAACAGTTGCAAGGCTTCAGCGGCGGAATCCCAGCTAGAGGTTTTGAGCTGCTTTTGTGCAACCTCGTATAATACTTGTTCAGTGCTAACATTTTCGTCCTTATCCTTATTACTGCTGCAGGCAGTAATCGCAAGGGCACATGAAGCACAAAGAAAAAAACGAGAAAGTCGAAAATAATGCATTATAAAAAAGCCCAACCGATAAGTTTGCGGATGCGGTATTTGCTATGTTAGTTTGATCAAAAGGGCGACAGTGTAAATAGCATCTTCATCAAATACAATGACCTCAGAACTTTCTCTTCAGGCCACCGTGCCCCCACAAAAATCTGGCGCTCGCTTTGATCAAGTTGCTGCCGAATTGTTCCCCGATTATTCCCGCTCTAATATTCAAGGGTGGATTCGTGCTGGTGATTTAACCCTGGACGGGCGAACGGTTAAGCCGAATACCAAGCTGAACGGCGGAGAGCAGCTCGTTTTGGCGACCGTGCTTCAAGCGGAAGGGGAGTGGGAAGCGCAAGACATCCCGCTCGATGTTGTTTATCAGGACGAATGTCTCATTGTTATCAATAAGCCGCCGGGGCTCGTGGTTCATCCTGCGGCTGGGAATTGGGATGGCACACTGTTAAATGCCCTTTTGTTTCACTTTCCTGAGCTACGGCAGTTACCTCGGGCCGGTATCGTTCATCGGCTAGACAAGGACACCTCTGGGCTAATGGTGGTTGCTCGTACATTACCCGCTCAAAATGATTTAGTGAATCAGCTTCAAGCTCGTACGGTGTCTCGAGTGTATCGTGCGATAGTCTGTGGTGAATGTGAGGTAACGTCATCTGCCGAAAGTCTTGCGCATGTGGATGCCCCCATTGGCAGGCATCCCACACATCGTACAAAAATGGCTGTGATAGAGGCGGGTAAGCCCGCACGAACGGGGTATCGTGTGCTGTCCTCGTTCGAAGGTTTTTCCCACGTTGAGCTTAAGTTGGAAACAGGACGTACTCATCAAATCCGTGTGCATATGGCCCATATTGGTTATCCGCTCGTTGGCGATCCAGTTTATGGGCGCTCCATTTCCAAGAGCCAAATAGAACGGGATAATCGCCTTGTGCCCCTCAGTCAGTTCCCCCGCCAAGCGTTACATGCGCTGACGCTTGGTTTGATGCATCCAAAGTCGGGTGAGTTTCAGTCGTGGGCAAGTGACTTGCCGAATGATTTTGCCGATTTACTTGGCCATATCGAGCGGGTGTTTTAAGTGGGGGCAGGCACTTCTGATCTTGCTGATCAGCCCTCGGCGTTTATTCAGCCAAAGTGGCCGATCCCTTCGAGTATTCGTTCACTGCTTACTACGCGTTATGGCGGTGTGAGTGAAGAACCTTACGCGTCTTTTAACCTCGCGACCCATGTTGCGGACGACCCCAGTGCCGTATTGAAGAACCGAAAAGCGTTGGCTAATAAGGTGGGGTATGAGACCCGTTGGTTTAATCAGGTGCATGGTATTGACGTGGCGAGGCTTTCTGCGTTTTCAAGCCAGGCCTCCGATGATGCAGACGCAGTATATTCCAGCGAAGCGGCACAAGTATGCGCCGTGCTTACGGCTGATTGTTTGCCATTGTTACTCGCGAGTAACAATGGTGATGAGGTAGCAGCAGTGCATTGTGGGTGGCGAGGGTTGGCCGGCGGTATGTTACCTGCGGCCGTAAGGGCGTTTCGGTGTAGTCCCAAGGATATTCTGGTATATCTCGGTCCAGCCATTTCTCAGCCTTATTTTGAGGTGGGGAGCGAAGTGTTTGGTGCGTTTTTGAGTGCTCAAAAACAGCGGTGTTTTGCTGAAAATGTAGGGGAGAGTTTTACCGAAAGCCCAAGCGCCAAATCAAAATACTATGCCGATTTGTATCGAATCGCGCGAGCTGAACTATCGGGGTTGGGTATACGCGATATCTATGGGGGCGGATTTTGTACTTTTTCTGAGTCTCGATTTTATTCGTATCGCCGGGATGCGCAAACAGGGCGAATGGCGAGCTTAATTTGGATTGAAGCGGAAAGCCCGGCTCACGGGCTTTAAGAATAATATTCGATATGCACCCCCGTTATTTTTCCTTGGGGTCAACTATCTGCGATATGTTTCGCAATTTGACGAGCCCACTTCTTCATTAAATGCTTGAAGTCTCGCTCGTTCTGTATCGAGCTCGTTTTTTCTGGGCGCATATGACCCATATCACGTGTTTCTCTTAGATCTTCAATCGTGGCGAGTGTTTTTCCTAAGTTATCAGAAAGAGATGCCTGTAATCGCCCTTCACCCGCTTTGTAAACGTATTGTTTTACTTGTGGGTCATCGTCAGGGCCATAAATATTTAAGTCAGTGATATTGGCGGCCACAATCAGAACGTCGTCAGCTTTTTGATCTACTATCGTATAGCGCGCGTCTTTTTCAAAAATATCCGTAAGTTGTTGCTTAAATAATGTCGCATATTTAGCGGTCGTTTTTTCTTGGAACCGCTTTGACACATCGATTCTGTTATCTCGAACCCAGTCCTTATCAAATGACACCAGCGGGTCGCGTATAAAAACCTTTTTGTATGAAGAAAGCTTCGCATCTGCGGCAACAGCATATTTATCAAAAAAGCGGCTCTTAGTTTTTGTCAGTGTTTCGTGATCGGCGAAATTGGCCAGAGGTTTTTGTTCGGCTAAGACTGTGTGAGCGGATAGCAAAAGAATGGATGCTGCGAGTAAGCTGAATTTGCGTATGAGCATTGTGGAGGTCCTTAATCTGCGAAGTGTATGTAAGGTTGGAATTGCCGCGTTTTGGGTCGTTTGTACAATCCATACAAATGAATTTGGTTTTTAGCCGATAAATTGAAGTGGTCTCAGTGTAATGGCGACTAAACTATACGACAACAGAGGCGCCCATTTTCTCCTGGTGAAAATGTTAAAAAACGTTAATCCAGATCAAATGTCTGTGCTTGTATTTCATACCGTGACCCCAACCTAAATAAGTGTACTTAACAAACAGTGGAATAGGTTTACATGCGAATAGATCGACTGACAAATCAATTGCAAATAGCCCTGTCCGACGCCCAATCTATTGCGGTGGGGCGCGACCATACTCACTTAGAGCCTGCTCACCTCCTACAAGCGATGCTCGATCAAAGCGGTGGTTCTGTAAGGCCGTTACTTGCGAATGCGGGTTTTGATGTCGCTGGGTTACGTAATGAGCTGACCAAACAACTTGAGGGTTTGGCGAAAGTTCAAAACCCTACGGGGGATGTGCATATGTCTCCGGAAATGGGCCGTCTTCTCAATTTGGCTGATAAATATGCACAGGAAACGGGTGATACCTTCATTTCCAGCGAATCGTTGTTACTGGCTTCATTAAAAGATAAAAGCTCGGTGATGGGAAAGTTACTGGATCAGTTCGGATCGTTTGACCGCCTAAAAAGTACCGTGGATCAGGTGCGAGGAGGCGAAACGGTCGATGATCCTGATGCAGAAGGCAATCGCCAGGCATTGGAAAAATATACCGTTGATTTGACCGCAAGAGCTGAGGCGGGAAAGCTCGACCCAGTCATTGGTCGGGATGATGAGATTCGTCGTACTGTACAAGTATTGCAGCGCCGCACCAAAAACAACCCCGTGCTGATTGGTGAGCCTGGCGTTGGTAAAACCGCAATCGTTGAAGGTTTAGCGCAGCGTATTGTGAATGGCGAAGTCCCCGAAGGTCTTAAACGAAAGCGTTTACTGTCCTTGGATCTCGGGTCTTTATTGGCAGGGGCTAAATTCAGAGGCGATTTTGAAGAGCGTTTGAAATCTGTTCTAAAAGAATTAGATAAGCAGGAAGGTCAGGTAATCCTCTTTATTGATGAGCTCCATACCATGGTTGGGGCCGGTAAAGCTGAAGGCGCGATGGATGCGGGCAATATGCTCAAGCCCGCGTTGGCGCGGGGCGAGTTGCATTGTGTGGGCGCGACCACCCTAGATGAGTACCGGCAGTTCATTGAGAAAGATGCGGCGCTAGAGCGACGTTTTCAAAAAGTCCAGGTAGATGAACCCAGCGAAGAAGACACCATTGCAATTCTGCGTGGCCTCAAGGAGCGCTACGAAGTTCACCATGGTGTTGATATTTCAGATTCCGCGATTATCGCTGCAGCGAAGCTGTCCCAGCGTTATATCACCGACCGGCAATTACCGGATAAAGCCATCGACCTGATAGACGAAGCCGGCAGTCGTATTCGAATGGAGATTGATTCAAAACCTGAGCAGATGGATCGATTAGAGCGCCGACTTATTCAGCTAAAAATTGAGCGGGAGGCGGTAAAGAAGGACACGGATCAGGCATCAAAAGAGCGGCTAGATAAGATTAATGGTCAAATCCATGCAGCAGAGAAAGAATATGCCGATCTGGATGAAATTTGGCGGTCTGAAAAGTTTGCGCTTCAAGGGACGCAAGAAATCAAATCCAATCTAGAGCAGGCACGCTTAGATCTGGACGCCGCGCGTCGAGCGGGCGACCTCGGGCGTATGTCCGAACTTCAATATGGCATTATTCCTGAATTCGCGAAGCAGTTGGATATGGCCAGCCAGGCTGAAATGCATGAAATGAAGTTATTACGCAACAAGGTCGGCGATGAAGAGATTGCTGAAGTTGTCTCCAAGTGGACCGGCATTCCCGTATCGAAGATGCTTGAAGGTGAGCGGGATAAGCTGATTCGAATGGAAGATGCGTTACATAACCGCGTGATAGGGCAGGCGGAAGCGGTGACGGCAGTATCAAATGCGGTGCGCCGTTCCCGAGCGGGTCTATCTGACCCTAATCGGCCCAACGGATCATTTCTATTTTTGGGGCCTACCGGGGTTGGTAAGACGGAGTTATGTAAAGCGTTGTCGGAGTTTTTATTTGATAGCCAAGATGCAATGGTTCGGGTTGATATGTCGGAATTTATGGAGAAGCACTCCGTTGCCCGCTTGATCGGTGCGCCACCGGGGTATGTAGGGTATGAAGAGGGTGGCTATTTAACCGAAGCTGTTCGTCGAAAACCATACTCGTTACTCCTATTGGACGAAGTCGAAAAAGCGCACCCGGACGTATTTAATATTCTGCTTCAAGTATTGGAGGATGGCCGCTTGACCGACGGTCAAGGTCGTACGGTGGATTTCCGAAATACTGTTGTGGTGATGACGTCGAATTTGGGTTCCAGTGCCATTCAGGATATCGCTCAAAACAAGTCTTTCGATAGCTTCAATTTTGATGGTGAGCAAAGTGCTGAAGAGCAAAACGAGCATCGTTACGACGCAATGAAAGATGCAGTGATGGAGGTGGTCTCAGGTCATTTTCGCCCAGAGTTTATCAACCGTATTGATGAGGTCGTGGTCTTTCACCCCTTAGGTCAGAGTCAGATTCGCGGGATTGCCAGTATCCAATTGGATATTTTACGCGCGCGCTTGCAAGAGCGTGACCTCAATATTGACTTGAGTGAGGAGGTGATGGACCGCTTGGCGGAGGCTGGGTTTGATCCTGTGTATGGCGCCCGACCGCTAAAACGTGAAATACAACAAACGATAGAAAATCCACTAGCTCAAGACTTGCTTGCAGGGAAGTTTGTTTCAGGTGATACGGTGAAAGCGACGCTGTCAGATAGCAGGATCGTGTTTTCGAAGTAAGTTTGTACTTGGCTTCAGGTCTTGGCGTATTGTTTCAATATAAAAAAAAGCCGCTGAAAGCGGCTTTAATCTTCTTTAGGCTGAGGCTAAGAGTCGCTTATCCATCACAAGCTTGCGTGACAAAATCTTCAGACTTAGAGATTTCCTCCGCGACTTCTTCTGGAGTCAAATAACGAGATGAGCCATCTTCCTGTTCCATTCGGATGCGGCGACCGGAAGATTTGAGCGCAGAAAGGCGAGTACGCTCTTCTTCGCATTGTTGTTTTCTTTCTGCGACGACAGCTTGTTGCTTTTCCGTAAGTGAGGTCGAGGTGCCTTTTTCATTCTTGGTTGAGCCGCCACTCGTATTCTTTCCAGCAGAATCCCCCCAGGTGTTGACGAGTTCCGCTTTAACGCCTTCCGGAGGCCTAGAACCATAATGGATAACGCCATCGTCACCAGTCCAGCGATAGTAAGCATCCGCGTACGAAGGTGTCGTCAGGGTGCTTAACAAAAGTGCACCGGCAATCGGCAAAACTCGTGTTATCAAAGTGTTCATCATCTACCTCAAGGGCTTTATTGTATTTGTGATACTCAAAAGTATATTACAAAAACGATGAATCATCGCTAGTAGAGATTAAATCGCGCGCCATCGGCTTCTTTTGGCGTAAAAATTGGATAAATCTTGGCCTTCACCTTGACTTTAGCCCCGTTATAGCGACAATTGCGAGTTCGCGATTTTGGGAGAGTAGGCTAACAAACCTTAGCGAGTACTCTTTTCAGGTTTCACCAAACTCTACCTGACGATCCAAAAACGCTAGAGTGTCCAACCTACACACTCTACCGGTGGCTGATAAACCCCTTTGCCGAGAGTCCGGGGAAATTCAAACATAGAATCGAGTAGAAACTTGCTCGCCGAATGCTGCTGTGTTCGGCGGCGTTATTATTTGGTTTATTTTTCAGCAATATATTTTAGAGGATCGACGACGTGGAAAAACTCTCCGGCGGAGACATGCTGATACGGGCGCTCGCGGATGAAGGCGTTGACATCATATACGGTTACCCTGGTGGTGCCGCATTGCATATATATGATGCACTGTTTCGGCAAGAAAAAGTACAACACATCCTTGTTCGTCATGAGCAAGCGGCGACGCATGCGGCTGATGGTTATGCGCGTGCGACAGGTAAGACGGGGGTGGTGTTGGTTACCTCTGGCCCTGGCGCAACAAACGCGATTACAGGTATCGCGACGGCCTACATGGATTCTATTCCCATGGTGGTTATCTCCGGGCAAGTGGTCTCGGACAAAATTGGTGAAGACGCATTCCAAGAAACGGATATGGTGGGCATATCTCGCCCTATCGTAAAACACAGTTTCCTCGTGACCGATGCACGGGATATTCCATCGATTGTGAAAAAGGCGTTTCATATCGCATCAACCGGGCGTCCTGGTCCTGTCGTTGTCGATGTGCCCAAAGATATTACGAACCCTGTAGATAAGTTCGACTACGAATATCCTGATAAGGTGAAAATTCGTTCTTATTCTCCCGCATCGAAAGGGCATACAGGTCAAATTAAAAAAGCGGTTCAGCATTTGTTGGCTGCACGTCGTCCCGTCATCTACTCCGGTGGTGGCGTTGTCCAAGGGGAGGCGTCTGCACAGCTTACTGAGTTGGCTCAGCTGCTAAATTTCCCGGTGACGAATACGCTTATGGGCTTAGGCGCATACCCAGGTACTGATAAACAGTTTTTGGGGATGTTAGGTATGCACGGCACAGTCGAGGCCAATACAGCCATGCATCATGCGGACCTTATCTTTGCTGTTGGTGCGCGCTTTGACGATCGTGTAACCAATACACCCAGTAAATTTTGCCCTTCCGCCAAAGTTATTCATGTGGATATTGACCCCGCATCAATCTCAAAAACAGTGGCGGCTGATGTGCCTATTGTTGGTGCGGTAGATAGCGTACTGGATGAAATGTTGGAGATCCTGAAAGCCGGTGATCAAAAACCGGATAAAGGCGCAATTGATGATTGGTGGAAGCAGATTGACGAATGGCGTGATCGTTATTGTATTCTCAAGAACCCTAATTATATTTCTGAGGGCGCTATAAAGCCCCAAGAAGTGGTGAGAACGCTGTTTGAAGTCACTAAAGGTGATGCCTACGTCTGTTCCGATGTGGGGCAGCATCAAATGTTTTCTGCTCAGTATTATCAATTCAACAAACCACGCCGTTGGATAAACTCCGGCGGCCTGGGGACGATGGGCTTTGGCTTGCCTTCTGCTATGGGCGCACAGTTTGCTGATCGTGACGCGACTGTGGTGTGTGTCACGGGTGAGGGCAGTATCCAGATGTGTATTCAGGAACTTTCTACCTGCACCCAATATCATTTGCCAGTTAAAATTATCTGCATCAACAACCAGGCTTTAGGGATGGTAAAGCAGTGGCAGGATATGCAGTACAGCGGACGTCATTCCGAAAGCTTGTATGAAGACTCTTTGCCGGACTTTGTTAAGTTAATGGAGGCCTATGGTCACGTAGGTATTCGTGTTACTAAGCGTGAAGAGCTGAAAGAGAAGATGGAAGAATGCTTCGCGATGAAAGATAAAACGGTTTTCATGGATATCTATGTTGACCCATCTGAGCATGTGTATCCCATGCAAGTACCGCCCCCCAATGGTTCTATGCGGGATATGCTCCTTAGTAAAACGGAGCGCACTTAATCATGAAAAGACGGATAATTTCACTTCTAATGGAAAATGAACCCGGTGCACTTTCTCGTGTTGTTGGGCTGTTTTCTCAGCGTGGTTATAATATCGAATCGCTTAACGTGGCGCCAACCGAAGACGATAGTTTGTCCCGTTTGACGCTTACTACTTTGGGTGATGATCATAAAATTGAGCAAATCACAAAGCATTTGAACCGCTTGGTGGATGTCGTAAAATTGGTCGACCTCACCGAGGGCGCGCATATTGAGCGAGAGCTTATGTTGATTAAAGTGCGGGCGAGTGGCGCTCAGCGGGCGGAAGTTAAGCGCTGTGTCGATATTTTTCGTGGCCAAATCGTTGATGTTACACCAACGGTTTATACCGTTCAGATTACTGGGGCTAGCGATAAGCTCGACGCTTTCTTCGAAACTGTAGGCGAAAGCGCCATTATTGAGGTTGTTCGATCAGGGGTGTCAGGAATTAGTAGAGGTGAGAAGATTCTCAGCCTATAATTCGCGCCTCCTTGGTAGGGACAAAAATTTTAACACCATTTTTACAGGAACTTACAATGCAAGTTTATTACGACAAAGATTGCGATATATCTATTATCCAGGGCAAAAAAGTAACCGTTGTTGGTTATGGCTCACAAGGCCACGCTCATGCAAACAACCTAAAAGACTCAGGGATCGACGTTACTGTTGCTTTGCGTCCAGGTTCATCTTCTGCTCAAAAAGCCGAAGCCGCAGGACTTGCAGTTAAAAGTGTTCCTGAAGCATGTGCTGAAGCTGATGTGATCATGATCCTTACTCCAGACGAGTTTCAGTCGCAGCTATATAAGAACGAAATCGAGCCGAACCTTAAGCAGGGCGCTACTTTGGCGTTTGCTCATGGTTTTGCAATTCACTACAACCAGGTTGTTCCTCGCGCAGACCTTGATGTCATCATGGTTGCTCCAAAGGCGCCAGGCCACACTGTTCGCACGGAGTTCACCAAAGGTGGTGGAATCCCTGATTTGGTGGCAATTCATCAAGATGCTTCCGGCAACGCTAAAGCGGTTGCGCTATCTTATGCGAGTGCCATCGGTGGTGGTCGTACAGGTATCATCGAAACAACGTTTAAAGATGAAACTGAAACGGATCTATTTGGTGAGCAAGCCGTACTATGTGGCGGCGCAGTCGAACTGGTTAAAATGGGCTTCGAAACACTTACGGAAGCGGGTTATGCGCCTGAAATGGCTTATTTTGAGTGTTTGCATGAGCTTAAGCTGATTGTTGACCTTATGTATGAAGGCGGCATCGCTAACATGAACTACTCCATCTCCAATAATGCAGAGTACGGAGAGTACGTGACAGGGCCTCAAGTTATTAACGAAGAGTCTCGTTATGCAATGCGTGAAGCGCTTAAAAATATTCAAGACGGTGTATATGCCAAGCGCTTTATTCTTGAAGGGCAGTCGAACTACCCTGAGATGACTGCATGGCGTAGAAACAATGCCGCTCACCCGATCGAGCAAGTGGGTGAGAAGCTACGTGCGATGATGCCTTGGATTGAGTCCAACAAAATCATTGATAAAACCAAAAACTAAGGTTAGTTTGTTGGTATTAAATGATTTAAATCGCGGCTAAGGCCGCGATTTTTATTTGTATAGCGGAGAAAAGTGAAATGTCAGGTACTGGCAACAAAGCAAACCAGCCATTAGAGTCTGAAGAGTTATCTATTGAGGTGCCTGAGGGGCTGCCGGTTGATGAGTATGTTGAGGAAGTCTCAGAAAACGGCAAGAAGGTAACGCGCCGAGGGGTTTATCTTTTGCCTAACCTGTTTACAACTGGGGCGCTGTTTGGGGGGTTTTACGCGATTGTCTCCGCCATGAACGGAAATTTCGCGAATGCGGCCTTGGCAATTTTTGCCGCTCAAATCCTCGATGGTTTTGATGGTCGTGTTGCCAGGATGACGAATACCCAAAGTGCTTTTGGTACGGAGTACGACTCTTTGTCTGACATGGTGTCGTTTGGTTTGGCTCCTGCGATTGTTACGTACAGTTGGGCGCTCCACCCTTTGGACAAATTCGGTATGGGCGCAGCGTTTATTTTTACGGCGTGCGCTGCGCTGCGGTTGGCGCGATTCAATACTCAGGTTGGCGAGACGGATAGTCGATACTTCACTGGGCTTGCGAGTCCCCCAGCAGCAACACTCATCGCTTCAGGGGTCTGGTTGGGGAGTGAGTGGGATTTAACGACAGAGGTGTCCGTGTTCGCGGCAGTCGTCATTACCTTTGTTGGTCTTATGATGGTCTCGAATATGAGATATCAGAGTTTCAAAAGTTTAGATAAGAACCGCCGAGTGCCCTTTGTGGCCATGCTGATTACCATGATGGTATTTATTGCGGTCACCGTGAATCCCCCTGTTGTATTGTTTGCGCTTGCGTTCACCTATGCGCTGTCCGGTCCGGTCACGCTTTTTTGGGGCTTGGTGTATTCCCGCTTCAAGCGGGGCGAAAGCGAAGGGGAGTGCGGAGCTTCATAGGCTTTGATGGATGGAGTTTTGTTGTCTATAGTCAATCTTGCGTTGAGTGAAAAACACCCGTTTTGATGCCCCCTCGAACGCTTTCGTTTTTTTTTGAAAACACGTCAAAAATTGGTTGACCGCCACCGGCCTCGTCGTCATAATGCGCGCCTCTCAAACGAGCAACACGCTTGAGTGAGGGTTTGGAAACATTGATAAGGGTCTGATTTTTATCATGAAATTACGATTATTAGATCGTTAATTTCATAAGGCTCTTCTCTAGGTAAGTGTTTGTTTTTTGTTGGTTTTAAAGAGCAAATAAAGTTATCGAAATATGTTGCCAAGCGAAAGGAGATGCGTATAATGCGCCTCCTCAGTTAAGACAAGCGCTTAACTGAATGTTCTTTAACAAGTTGGTCAAGCAATGCGTGTGGGTGCTTGTAGGTTGGTAGAGTGAATAACTATTCGAGTTATGCAGTACGAGTAGTAAAAACTTATCAGCAAACAAGTGACCTAACAATTCATTACGTTTATGTAATTTTTTATTAAGAAGTTTGTTTTAGCTGAGCAAAAATATAGATCTGTTTTTTTGAGGCAGATCGCATGATTTTAAACTGAAGAGTTTGATCATGGCTCAGATTGAACGCTGGCGGCAGGCCTAACACATGCAAGTCGAGCGAGAAAGCCTTCGGGTGAGTAAAGCGGCGGACGGGTGAGTAACGCGTGGGAATCTACCTAGTAGTGGGGGACAACAGTCGGAAACGACTGCTAATACCGCATACGTCCTATGGGAGAAAGTGGGGGATCTTCGGACCTCACGCTATTAGATGAGCCCGCGTAAGATTAGCTAGTTGGTGGGGTAAAGGCCTACCAAGGCGACGATCTTTAGCTGGTCTGAGAGGATGATCAGCCACATTGGGACTGAGACACGGCCCAAACTCCTACGGGAGGCAGCAGTGGGGAATATTGCACAATGGGCGAAAGCCTGATGCAGCCATGCCGCGTGTGTGAAGAAGGCTCTAGGGTTGTAAAGCACTTTCAGTGGGGAGGAAAGGTTTAAGTTTAATACGCTTAAACTGTGACGTTACCCACAGAAGAAGCACCGGCTAACTCCGTGCCAGCAGCCGCGGTAATACGGAGGGTGCAAGCGTTAATCGGAATTACTGGGCGTAAAGCGCGCGTAGGCGGTTGTCTAAGCTAGATGTGAAAGCCCCGGGCTCAACCTGGGAACTGCATTTAGAACTGGGCAGCTAGAGTACAGCAGAGGAGTGTGGAATTTCAGGTGTAGCGGTGAAATGCGTAGAGATCTGAAGGAACATCAGTGGCGAAGGCGACACTCTGGGTTGATACTGACGCTGAGGTGCGA
>JAILXT010000005.1:0-400689 GCA_045430345.1 Agarilytica sp.
TTCAGACCCTCATTAGCTAGTAGTGAGGTGTCTACTTTTTTTGGGGAACTTGGGCTCATAACGCCCAGCTAAGCCGCCGGAACGGAGTTGATTGTTTTGTGTGAGCGTAGCGGAAAAGCACAAAACGAGCAACGCAGTGGAGGTCGGATTGAGCTGTTTGTTAAATGCTTACTCACTAACTGGCACCAAGTACTCTTGTAAATTGTGAGCGATTTCTTGCTGTTCCTCAGAACGTAACTGAAGCCTGATTTGTTTTTCTCGTTGCTCGTACTTAACAAATAGCGAAAGACCATCTTCATAAGGTACGAAGTTTGATCCTATAAACTCGATCTCATTTCCCTCTTCGTAAGGGTAGTTATCATAGTCTTTAAACGACTTTACGATAGTGTATTTTTTACCAGATTTGAGATGATTATACTTTTTATCCAAATGACTCTTATCCATATTTACGTGCCATTTAACGCAGAGCACAGCGGCGCGAACGTAGTGAGCGTCCAGCGCTGAAAGCGCATTGCTGGTGCGTATTGTTAGAATTAATTTATCCACAGATCTCTTATGACTGCAAATGTGGGAGGACCATAAAAATAGTTGGTTCCACAACCAGACGTCCAGAACCCTACTTCTTTTCCTTGAGCATGAGCAGCTAAGACTACGGATACCATTGCATTATACTGAGCCAGATCTGGTCTTACATAAACTCTGGTCTTTTCAGTACAGCCGTCGGGATTATTTGGAATATTTTGTTTAAGCCAAACAACCATTCCACCACTACCTAATATCTGGACTTTATTTATTTCGATGCCGGTCCCTAATGGGGTGATATAACCTGATGAATACGACAGATTACTCATTAAGCATAAAATAGACGCTAATGCTAAATATTTATATTTCACGTTTTTTCCTTAGTGATTTATTCTTGATGGCTTACTTCTAACGCCGAGCACAGCTGAATTTTTGAAGGAGCCGTTGTGTGGTACACACCACACAAACGAGCGACGTAAAAAATGTCAGCTGGTGCGACTTGTTAAATTTTGCTTGCACTACGCTAATTCCTTGTTTAGGAATATTGATTTCCTACCTTTGTAGTAACTTATAGAGAATTTAGTCACATAGCTATTATATGCTGAATCTTGAATCCAACCTTGTGCTTCCTCAAGACTAACTTCTTTGTACTCCGGCACTAAAATATATGCTTCCGGATACGAATCGACGTGTTCATATAAGCTATTCCAACCGCCTACCCATAACGTCTCTTGTTCAGAATTACTTAAGGTCATAATAAACATTTAACGCCACAATTTGCGGGCGGTTGTAAGGAGCGAAGCGACGCAGCAGCCGTTCCGCAAGATTGTTTTGTTAGTGGCTATTCTAAGATATTTTCTACCCACTTTGGGTCTGCCTCTTTTATCTTTTTGGTATTCTGGGAGATATTAATATTCATCCCTTTAACCTTAATACAGGGGTCCGATATATTCTCGAAAGAATCCGCACCTGCATGAGATGCAACCATACACGCTGCTAGCCCGGCAACTGCGTTTGGTGAAGCTGGATCAGATACCTTTTGCAAACACGATTCGCGATATTTCTTTAGTTCAATAGCGCACAACTCTAATTCAATATCCTTATAGCACGCTCGATACTCGTCGTTATAGCAAATCAAAAGAGGGAAATTATAAGCGTATGCTAGCAATATCTCTTCATTTGCTTTCGATGAAACTGAAGCAAGTAAAATAATTACGAAAAATAGTATTTTGTTCATCGTTACCTTGACCACTAACGCCTTGCTTTGTTGCATTTTTGGAGTGGATGCTCTTGTGCTATTAAGCGCAAAAGAAGCAGCGTAAAAAATGTCAGCAAGAGCAACTTGTTATAGGTGCCGGCCCATGCGCTAGTTTTGCCACTTTGGCGCAGCGTAAGCGAAGCCCATTGCCGGATTAAAAACAGCAAGAAACCGGAATCTCCGAAATCTTACGTTTACTTAGTGGCACACCAGGATAAAAACGTGAATGGCCACAACCTTAATACTTAAACTGTGGCACCAGGAACGGAATGACCCAAAAAGGGAATAGCACGATCCCTGATGCTTATATTTCTGTATAGAAACCGAACTATAACCTAAGAACGGCTTGTTTTAAACCGCGCCATAAGATCCGGCCTATAACGCCCCAATAAACGGCAGAACAAGTTGGCCAAGTTTTGCGGCTATTTTGCAAAACGCAGGCTGGCTTGTGATGTCCGGTGAGCGCAGCGAACGTATTTAATTGGTTTGTTATGTGCTAGCTGCCACTTTATACTTCCGTCTAGGAGTATACATATTCAGTAAATTACCAAAAAGCATAAGCAAAGCCCCTGCAATCAACGTTATTTTAAAACTTTCTGAATAGAGTGCAACACCAACAATTGCAATCATAGGCAACCTAAAAAAGTCCATAGTTACAACTACAGTAACCTCTGTAAATTGCATTGCTTTGGTCATGCAGTAGTGGGCTGATAATGCTGTTATACCAATAATTACTAGCCATAACCATTGGATACCTTCTGGATTTTTCCAGCTTGGCAAAGAAAAACATAAACCTATAGGTAACTGAATAAAGCACATTATAAGTAATATTGTTAACGGACTTTCAGTATGTGAAAGTGATTTTGTTGAAGTATGTGCTATTGCGTAACAAATTGCAGATCCTAAAACTAAAAATGATGCAAAATTAATGATTTCTATGCTTGGTTGCACGATTACAATAACACCAAGTAAACCAAATGCTATTGAAGTGAGTTTTTTCGCAGTAAATTTTTCATTAAGGAAAAAGAGTGCAATTAAAGCTGTCCATAAAGGTACTGTAAATTCAAGGGCAAACACCTCCGCTAAAGGAAGTAGCCCAATCCCGACAAACCACCCATATTGCCCTGCAAAATGAAAGATATTTCTAACTCCATGCAAACCAATACGATTTATACTACATTTCTTTATATTTTCGGTGGTTATAATTAAAAATAGTACAATGGGCAAACCTATTGCACTTCGAAAAAATAAAACCTGAAACGTATCGATATGCTCACTCAATTCGCGAGCACCAACAGCCATTAAACAAAATGATGTTAACGCACCGATCATCCAAGCGGCTGATTTAATAGCGATGAGGCTACTCCTAATTGCACATAACGCCTCAAACACCGGCATGGTGAAGTTGGCGACTTTTTTGGCACAAAAAAGGTGACAGCTTTACCATGTCCGCGTGCTTTGACTTGTTACATTCTGAAACATGGCTTTGATCCCTTTTCTGCACTTACTTGGTTTTTTGATAAATCACATTTTAATGCCGTATTGTCATTTTCGGTAACAATACCAACAGACTCACTTTGCCAGAGCGTCACAGACGAATCATCGATAATTGCACATACTCTCCATGAAAAAACACTATCACCTAAAAAGGTGAAGAGAGAAAAATGCTCATCAGCTGGCAATAGAAATTTCCCTTCTTCATCAGTGACCACTTCTTGATAAGTATCGGGACAGCCTTCCGACGTTTTAGGCCAACTTGTACGTGCAGCTTTGATAGTAATGCCTGACATAGGCTTACCACTATCTATAAGTACACCTTCAATTTCCGGCGCCCACATTTCAGTATGTGGATTAATTGCGCATGCCGTTATCAAAAATGTGATTGCTAGCAATAATACTGTTTTCATAGCTTTGGAATGTAACGCAGAGTGCAGCAGCATTTTGGTTGGTGCGTAGTTTTGTGTAACATGGCGAAGCCATATACAAAACGAAGCGCCGACCAAAATGTCAGCTGGCACGTATTGTTAGAAGTTGAAGTTATTGCTTCCATGTTACTTTGAATTTGGTTTCTTTTTCAGAGCCGGGATGAACAACAATTTCATGACTATGTGTATAGTAGTACCCCAGCAATTCTTTATCTTTACCAACAAACTCTTTCGAAGCGACAAAATATATCAAAATTTCGTCAGGCGGGCCTCTATATTGCTTTAGTAATACATAAACAAGCTTAGAGGCCATATCATCTGGAAGTTCAGCGAAGTTTGGGCATATAGAATACATCGTATCTTTAGTTTCATACCCTTCCACAATTTTGTCACAGCTGAAAGCTTTGAAAGAGGCTAACAATAATAAAATTATTAAAATATTCTTCATTATCCGCCTTAACTTCTAACGCCGCCATATGGGGCAGCTTTGTAGTTGATTTATTTTGTGCTATCAAAGCACAAAATGAAGCGACGAAAAAGCTGTCCCTGCATGATGGCTTTGTTATGCATTTGGGTATACGCCATATTTAACTGATGTATATATTACGCAAGTTACAACACCCACCGAGCTAAATACTAATGGTATAAAAAACCGGTATTTACCATATTTTACTCTTTTAACCGTTGCAACGACCAATGTGATCATAGGAACAATGGCAGAAACAGCCATAAAAATCATAATTCCAACATACTCACTAATATACCAACCTGCCGGTGCGAGCGTAGGCTCTGATACCGGTGGCGAACTACTTAAAGAACTCGTAACCGCTGCCACAGCCTGAGCCAAAAATAACTCGTTTCCATCGAAAACCTGCCAATAATTAAAGAGCAAATTAAACGAAAAAAATGCAGATAGATTTACTCCAAGGCAGACTATTTCAATATTCTTCATGATGCATAACGCCGCCGTAAAAGGCGAGCAACTTGTTGCGAGTCCAGCGCGTGAAACGCGCGATTTTTAACGGCTTTGTTACGTGTTTTCATTTTCAATTTGCGCGTATGCCGAATTTATTTTGTACTGAAAGTATATTGGCCCTAACAAGAATGCCAAAATAGGCGTTAAATGAAACCCCTTTATGCCGCTTGAGTGGATTACACCTTCTATTTCTGATTTCATGTCAAATACAATAACTAAATAGGCAAATATGTAGGCCAGCATTAATGCCATGCCTAGAGTATTTGGCATATTGAAAGGCAAGTAATCGAAGGTAATTACCAAGATAGAAAGCACCCCATATACAACAACTAACCACATTTTAAAAGGACGGGAGCTTTTCTGGTTCAATTTTAGTGCTCTAGAATAAAACCACCATGCTGTATATAGCCAAAGCGTAATAACAGACAAGAGCAACACAAGAGTTGTGTGTATTTTGGGAAATATATGTATCTTTTTTTCTTCCATTGATGGACCTAATTTTACACGTAACGCCGCCATATGGGGCAGCTTTGTAGTTGATTTATTTTGTGCTATCAAAGCACAAAATGAAGCGACGGAAAAGCTGTCCCTGCATTATGGCTTTGTTATGCATTTTAGTGCTCGGTACCACTATATATCCACATTGGTTCCGATTTTCCAGCCCGTTCGAAACCCGCAGATTTATAAAAGTCGATTGCTTTACCATCTGCCACCAATATCTGTTGGTGGTACCCTTTATATATTTTGGACATTTCTTGCATGATCTTACTGCCGATACCCATACGCTGATAATCCGGGTTTACTAATAAATGCGGGTAGTAGACAACTAGATTTCCGTCCGACAAAGAATTTCCTAAACCAACCAACTTTCCCTCAACTTTAGCTGATACGACAGTATGAGAGTTTTTCATGGCTGCGAGTAGCTGTTTTGGCTTTTCGGCCGAAGACCATGAATTTGAGGAATATAAATCCACAAGCTCAGCCTCCGTTAGCGTTCCGTTTACTTCAATTTTAATTTCCATATTCGATTCTTGGTTTTGCATAACTATTACATAAACGACACAATGTCCATTAATACACTGTATCTGACAAAGAGGACATTACGAATTTGGCTAGGAATCAACAACTTAGGAAGGGGATGACGATTCCCTGTACTTATTCGACATGTCCGTTTTAGCGGATAATTATACCTTTCGACGTATTTATGTCCATTAAATGAATCGGTGTCCGTTATGACAAAAACAACATGCAAAGTGGACAGTTATTTTTTCCTTTGAAATCAACAGCTTGGCGATACCGATTAGTTATTTTCCACTTATATATAAGCAAATAATCCCTCATAGAATACATATACCCACTCGCCATCCAAAAGTACAACGTCTAAATAGCAAAAAAAAATCGCCCCCGAAGGGACGCAATAAGAGCACAACAAACTTACGATATGAGCTATCCTTTCTCCATCTGGAATACAATACGCTGTGTCATACCAGGGTATACCACCGCGCTTCCATCAACGGTCTTCGGCTGGTAACGCCAGCGCTTAACTGCCGCCAATGCTGCTTTCTCAAATATCCCTTCTGGATTTGCGCCCGTCACCAATATATTCTCAGTCGTACCCAGTTCAGTTACGTCGAAACGTACATCGACA
Organism: Agarilytica sp.; assembly: GCA_045430345.1. Classification (GTDB taxonomy): domain Bacteria; phylum Pseudomonadota; class Gammaproteobacteria; order Pseudomonadales; family Cellvibrionaceae; genus Agarilytica. The sequence goes on from JAILXT010000005.1 coordinate 6,330, forward strand.
TAACCTTCTAGCCCCCTAGACGCGGCTCTATTCGGGTACTTTGGCGAGACTAAAAATTGGGCGATGGGAACACCAGAGAAACCTATTGAGCCAATGTTATTCCCTATATTCACCGCGACATCCACAAACGGTGCGATCGATACAGCATCATCTATTTCCATCTCCGAGAGCTCGGGTAAATCTGGCGTATCTTCTACTACGGATTTATCTACCATTTCGATACTTGCGCGTATTTCAATAGGTTTGTCTACATAAACTGGGTCCTCAAAGGTCACTGTCGTCGAATCTTCCGGCGCTTCAATATCACTCCATACCAATTTTTCCATCATTGCCATAATGGCTAATGTCACGATTACAGCCAGGGGAATCGCGGCCATCAAACGAGAAATGGGATTTGTGTTTTCTAGTGCTAATTGCATAACTGACTTCCTTTATTTCTATTACAGAGATCATTTACTCGAACTCCGCAATACGTAGGTTTTTCGGTCGTTTAATTTCGACCGGCTTATCAGTTGCGCTCTCAAAAAGACGAAAATAGTAAGATTCCGTTACATTTTTTATTTTTGTTGCTCGCCCTTCTATTTCCATGGGGCGGTATTGTGATTTCTTCAGTGCTTTAATCACTGCGCGATCAAAGACTTTCCGTGGTTGGGAGTGAACGATTTTAGGCTGTTCAACGTTGCCGGCTTCATTAATCGTGAACTGGACGATAACCAGCCCTTCTATCCCCCTATCAATCGCACTTCTGGGGTATATGGGAGTGACCAGTCTTTGCGGCAATACGCCTTTAATATCCACACGAGGCACACTTAATGTGCTCAACGCCGCTAAATTTACTTTGCCCGGCCCGGAGTTTTCAGTTACAGACGATTCAACATCGGTCGCCGCGTTAGAATATATAAATAACGCCTCCTCAAAAGCAGGCTGATCAGGTAAGGCGACAAACGTTTTTTCAACCGGTAACACAAAACGAGTCATTAAGGTGTCTGCGGATGTATTCGTCTCGTCGATTTCTTTCTCTACGCTTACTTCATCACGAAAATCTAAAGACCAGGAGTTCAACTCCACATCTGGAGAAGTGATTATTCTGGGCATTGCCTGTAACGCAGAGACAGGAATAACAATCGCAAAACACACGATGATCTGAAAACATTTTGCTCTGAGCGGTAAGAAAACACGTTGGTTTCGACCGTCCAAGACATGTTGAATACGCAAGAATAAATTGGATGAGCGGTTAAAATTGAGCACCCAACCAGAATGACGCGCATCGGACGACAACGTCATTAAATCTTCCGCATACTCAGTACGGCAATTATATTTTTCCACCACGTGGTCATCACAGGCAAGTTCTGCGAACCAGTGCATTTTATCGCTGACGTACCACACTAAAGGCACCGCCCAAAAAATTGCACATATGGCCTTACTTAACGCTTTTATTATCCAATCATTACGCTTTACATGGGATACTTCGTGCGCTAGAACCCGCTCTAACCGTGCAAGGCTCCACTCGGAGTATGCCCTAGGTAATAAAATAACCGGGTGTTTATAGCCCCACATAACCGGGCCATCGACCTTATCCGTTTCACGCATGCCAATGTTTTTCGTTACCCCTAATCGGTCGCACACCCCATCAAGCGTCTCTAATACCTGGGGCGCTGATATCAGCGCCGCTGAACGAGTCGTCCTGTAAATATCAAATAAACCAAATAACTGAAAACAGATCGTCCACACAGCACCCAACACGTACACAATAAATATCAAATATAGAAATAGTGGCTGATACGCACTGACATTCACAGGGATGGTGGTGACGCCAGCCATACTCGGAGGGATTAAATGAACACCGAGATTCGGCAAACAGATCCAAACCAATAAACCGACAACCAGGGCAAGTAAGGTACTCACAAACAACCAATGCCGCGCAGAAGCAGAAAATACACAGGAGTTTTTAGCGATCGATACCATCACCCACAAAACAATCATGGGCTTTAACCAAAAGCTCAAGAAAATATTGATAGCATCGATTGAGATCATTATGACTTTCCTTGTTTTTGAGCGACCTTTAATTTCTTTATCGTTCTTTCTATCTCAGATATTTCCTGATCCGACAGATCATCCCCTTCCATATTGAGCAGCGCATTCACAGCCCCCACTCTCGACCCCCGAAAGAAGGTCTTTAACACACGCTGTATTGCCGACTCCTGCGCTTTCTCTTCTTCAAGGACGGCGCTGTATATATATTTGTTGCCATCAATACGAAACCGCACCAGCTTCTTATCAAGCAGCCGGGCGATAAGCGCCCTCACAGCAGAGTAACTTGGCGCATCCTCCATGGACGTCATTACATCCTGTGCGGAGCACTCCGTCTGCTCAAAAAGGATATCCATAATTTGGCGCTCGCGCCGACTTAACTGCATTTGATCGATTGGGGGCATTATTTATTACCTGGTGTAATTACCGGCTATAACTGCTAATTTTGTAGCACATGCTAAAAATTTAGCACTCGATAACTGGCGCGTCAAGCAATACTGCTAATTTTTTAGCATGTCGTCTCTCTGAGATATTACTTAGTTAGAGATCCGCGGAAAAAAGAACCCGAATTAACTCAACGACCAGTAGACCTCCTCGGCCTTAAAACTCATCACCAGACACCACAACAATGTCCCCAAAATGTCGCGCAATATTATATGTCAGCGTTTACCCTAGGATTTTTTCCAAAAGGATGAAAACGCGTTTTTAAAATTGCCTCTCTCATTCCCGGAGTGCTATATTTTGGCGTAACAAATAACGATATCTCTCCTGGCAGGCAATGCCGTTTAAGCCGCCACCAAAGTGGCGACTCTCAGGCCAAATAGCTCACTGAGTAACGACTTTTCAAAACGGCAGCACAAAAACCACAATTTACGCGCCACACTCAAGTATGTAATCACCAAAAGATGACATACGTAAAAAATAAGAATAATGGGGACACGGTGAATAGTCATTACAAGTTAGCCATCATCGGCGCTGGGCCAGCTGGGTTGAGTGCCGCGGGACGTGCCGCATACCACGACCAGCAAGACGGTCTTAAATCCCCCTCTTACGTTCTGCTCGAAGCTTTTGATAAACCCGCAAAAACCATTCAGCGCTACCAAAAAGGTAAGCATGTTATGGCTGAGCCCGGTTACCTTGCGCTTCGCAGTGACTTTTCGTTTGCACAAGGCACGCGCGAAGCCGTCTTGGGCGCTTGGGCTAGCGCGCTTGAAGCGCAAAACGTCAATATCCGTTACAACAGTGAAGTCGGGGCAATCTCTGGCCAGAAAGGCAATTTCTCACTTACATTAAAAGACGGCGCTCAGCTCAATGTCGAAAATGTGGTTATTGCTGTCGGGCTAGAAGGAAACCCCAGAAAATTGGGCGTGCCCGGAGAAGATCTCCCGCTGGTGCAATATACCCTAGACGATCCTGATGCCTGCAAAGACGAAACGATCATCGTCGTAGGCGCAGGCGATTCTGCAATTGAAAATGCGTTAGCCCTATCTGCCTCAAACAAAGTGTTTCTTTTAAACCGGCGTGACGAATTTTCGCGAGCTAAAGAAGGCAATTTAAATGCAATATTAAAAGCCAATGCAGACGAAAATACGCCGCTGACTATTTATTACAGCACGAACGTTCAAAAAGTAGAGGCAGCAGAGGGGGAAACGGATACCGTTTTTCTCAATACGCCCGACGGCGAAGTCTCAATTCCTAGCCACCGTATTATTGCGCGGCTCGGCGGGATTCCGCCGCGAAAATTTGTGGAATCTTCAGGCGTTGTATTTCCCAACAAGAAGCCAGATGCCATTCCTGATTTAAGTAGTAAATACGAATCGAATGTGCCTGGGCTTTATATTATCGGCTCCCTCGCGGGCTACCCATTAATAAAGCAGGCCCTCAATCAGGGCTACGATGTTGTCGAGTATATATTGGGCAACGCGATCAAACCCGCTGACCACCCGCTGCTTGATTATCAATTTAAACTGTTGCCCTATCAAAAAGATGTCGACGAACTCATACATTTATTTCAGCAGCGTATTCCAGTATTTAAACGTATGAACGCCCTTCAGTTTCGGGAACTCGTCATTGAAAGTGACATTATTGTCGCCTTTGAACAAGGCGATATGTTCGATAGCGTTAAAGAAAAGGCGGATCATCTCGCCACTATTATCGAAAACCAAAATCTCGACCAAGCACCCAAAACAACGAAAATCATTGCCGAAGGCGATTTTATTTATCGCGATGGAGATTTTTCTAATTCATTTTTTACCATTGTGGAAGGCGAAGTAACGATCGAGCGGCCCAATAATGAAGGTAAGCAATCGTATCAACGCGGTCAGTTTTTTGGTGAAAGCAGCTTACTTTCTGGCCGCCCACGTGAAGGCAGCGCGATTGCAGGCAAAAACTGTATTATTGTAGAAACACCTCGCCGCAGCATGGTGAAGTTAATGAACTCCAATGACGATGTCAGAGAAGGCATCGATTTGGTGTTTATTATCCGTACATTGCAACACCTATTCGCCCCGAACTTATCCAATGAAGAATTAATTAAGTTTGCTGGCGCGGCAAAACTACGCGCATTTAAACCAGGTGACACCATATTCTCCGAAGGCGAAAACGGCGCATCGCTCCATGTGATTCGCAGCGGCTCAGTAACTCTAAGTCGCAGTTCCGGGAATAAACCCATCGTGGTTGCGCAATACCAAACCGGTAAGGTCGTCGGTCAAATGGCCTTAATGGGTGATGTTGCTCGGCGCGAAACCGCCACTGCGAATGTGGCGACGGAAACCATCGAACTCGACAATAGCATGCTATATAAGCTGCTTGATGCGGATAAATCCACACTGGAAGCCTTTCAAGAAAACGCATCAATAAGCGCTGTCGTACACACAAAAATGGAAGTGCGCCCTGAAGTTGGCTCCGTTACCGATTTTTTAATGGACGAAGGTTTAGGTGAAGCCACCAACTGCTTGGTCATCGATGAGAGCCTATGCGTGGGCTGCGACAACTGTGAAAAAGCCTGTGCCGAAACACACGATGGCATTAGCCGTTTAGATCGAGAAGCCGGTGCATCTTTCGCAAATGTGCACATTCCCTTTGCTTGCCGACACTGCGCCCAACCGCACTGCATGAAAGACTGCCCTCCGAACGCCATTCACCGTTCCGCCTCTGGCGAAGTCTATATTGAATCATCGTGTATTGGCTGTGGTAACTGCGAGTCGAACTGCCCGTACAATGCGATTAAGCTTGCCTACGACGCTCCCCCCAAACCCGGATTACTCTCTTGGCTATTTTTCGGCTTAGGCGATGGCCCCGGCGAGGAAACGAATTACCTGCCAGACCAAGCAGCCAAAGACAAAGGTAAAAAAGCCGTCAAATGTGACGCCTGCATGGACCTCCCTTCTGGACCTGCCTGTGTAAATTCATGCCCGACGGGAGCCGCCATTCGTATATCTCCCGATCAGTTTATTGAACTTGTTGAGAAGCGATAGCCATGCACGAAAGTATTTTAGAGTACAAAGGCAAGCGCTACTTATACATCAGTATCCTACTCACTTTGTTGTGTGTTGGGATATACGCCTCGCAAAGCAACATGCACCCGGCCAATGGCGGCACATGGCAGGGCTACACGCTCGGCGGTATTGCTACCGCGTTAATTGTGTGGCTTTTAGCGCTCGGGATTCGTAAACGCCAATATTCTTCTCGTTTAGCGGCAACAAGTGGCTGGGTTTCCGCCCACGTTTATCTGGGCGCGGCGCTACTCATTATCGCTACGCTCCATTGCGCGGCACAATTTGGGATTAATATTCACACGCTTGCCTACCTATTAATGAGCATTGTCATTCTGAGCGGTTTTTTTGGCCTGTACGCCTATATGCGCTACCCCAAAATTGCCGCTGAAAACAGGCTAGAAAAATCACGCAGCGCATTGTTTCATGAGCTTAGTGAACTCAACACAAGTGTGAGAAATATCAGCAAGAAATGTGATGGGGAAATTCAACGCATTATAGAAAGTGCCCTAGAGCGCACCTCCATTGGTGGTAGCGTTATCTCACAACTTTTTGCCTTAGATTTTTCTCAACTAGTAAAATACGATGAAAAGAATGGCCAAAGCGCATCAACCCTCGTCGCGAACCATGACCAACAGCTCGTGATTGACCTTATCGCCGAGAAATTACCCCGAGCACGAAAACAAGGCCAACCCGCAATTCTGCAACAAATACTCAGCATACTCTGCCGGCGCCAAGCCCTACTGCGCAGAATCCGCAAAGACATTCAATTACAAAGCCTAATGAAGGTATGGCTACTCTTTCACATCCCGCTGTCCGTCGCATTATTTTTCGCGCTGGGAATTCATATACTTTCCGTATTTTATTACTGGTAGGGAGTGAAAAACGCTATGGATATTTTATTACGCGACGTGCAAGCCCACGGTGAGCACATCACCTATCAAGACACTGAAATAACGGGCGACAAACTCTCGGTCGGCCGTTCACGTAGTGCCACGATTCAATTGTTCGGCGAAAACATTGCACTACAACACCTCGTCATCTCTCGTCAAAACACGCAGCTTCATTTTGAGTGTAAAAAACAGTCCAGTATTTTATTAAACGGAAACGCCACCCGAAAAGGTTCGCTAACAGTTGACGACGAAATCCAACTGGAAGATCACCGGCTGAGGCTTATCCCTGCACCTGCAGGTTTTGATCTCGCGATTGAAGTTTATGTCGCTCAAGATTTACAAAATAAAGGGCTAGAATCGGCCTACGACACATCGATAGATGATGCCTCATGGGGTACACGCATTCCCGCCTATATATTGAGTGCACTCGTTATCGTCATTGGCTTGCTGTGGCCAATATTTTCGCATTACCAAAACAGCGTAAATGCCCCCCTCGAGACCGGCACGCTGAGTAGCGCTAGCCAAAACGTTTCGGCGCTTCACAGCGGCGATAAATACTGGTCCACGGGGCCCTTGTTTCAGGCCCATCAAGTTGCACTGGGAGATAACTGTTCCGCCTGTCATAAAGTTGCATTTGAGCAAGTAAAAGATGAAGCATGTGAAGACTGCCACCAAACAAACACGCATATTCACCCCGCACATGCACAGGAGTTTTCAGAGCCTCAGGCTTGCCAAACCTGTCACAAGGAACACAATGAGCCGACGTCTATTGTGATAACGTCCGACACACTTTGTGTTGATTGCCACAATGACAACATCATGACGCAGCACGCGCTAAAGGGCCAACCAGATAAAGTATTGAGCGCCGTTACCGGATTCACAGCAGAGGCTCACCCCCAATTCAAACTCAGTTATTTACAACCTTTGGTCAAGCAAATAGAGGCCACTCCCAGCAACCCTCCAGAAGAAATGCCCAAAGACACCACACTCTCCCCAACCATAGATAACGCCATCGTCCCCATGGCATGGCAAAAATATCAAGAGCCGTTTGATATGGGGCGAAAGGAACAATCTAATTTAAAATTCGATCACCAAGTACATTTGGACGGAGCAAAAATGCGCATCTCGGATAGGCCCGAGGGCATGGCCTGTAGCGATTGTCACACGCTAAAATCTGATGATGAACATTTTGAGCCGATTGTCATGGAAAAACATTGTGTGTCATGTCACCAATTAAATTTCGACACAGAAAACCTGGAAAGACAATTGCCCCATGGCAAACCTCAAGAAGTCGTACGCATGTTAGAGGCGCATTATGTACGCACCTATACAGACCCTGCATTTAAACCCAACAACACGGGAAACAAGCGGCGAAGATTAGGCAACAGTAAACCCACCGCAAAATGCGACACCCCCTTCGAATGCGGCATGAATAAAGCCGCGACCGAAGCAGAAGCGCAATTTACTAAAGGCGTGTGTAATTATTGCCATCAAGTCATCGATACCGAAAACACAAATATCTATACACGCTGGCAAGTCATGCCGGTAAGCATTAATGATGATTGGTACCCCCATGCGGCATTTGATCACGTAAGTCATCAAACAAAAAAAGAAGATGCTACAGATACCTGCCTAAGCTGCCACGATGCATTGCATTCCAATAAAAGCACAGATGTATTGATACCCGGCATAAACAATTGCCTTGAATGCCATGCAGACAGCACAATCGATAAAAAAATCACACTTAATTGTGTCTCCTGCCACGAATACCATCCAGTATCCAATAAGCAGCCGACTCCATGAAACTATCCGGTTTATTCGTCATGAAAAAGAACATAAAACATCAAACAAAATGGGTACCAGTATTTATGCTGTCCCTATTTACGTTGCCGTTTTTTTTATCCGCCTGTTCCGGCGGCGATAGTTCGGACGGTAATTCTACTTGCGACGGCGATTGCGCCAATACACCCACGCGCCTGACCACGACAGATGTCGCGCAAGTTTTATCGCAGGCGATTCAAGAAGCGCAGGCCCAAAATATAGACGCAACAATTGCTGTATCGGACAGAGTTGGCAACATCTTAGCTGTCTACCGTATGGGCGATGCCGCAGACCGGGGCGTATTAATTGCTACCGAAGTTGAGAATAATAACGCCACCATCGACAGTGGTTTAGAAGGGATTGCATTGCCAACTGCCGGTGTAAACCTGAATATCGATGATCAAGCCGCTATTTCAAAAGCCATTACCGGCGCTTACCTTTCATCCGAAGGGAATGCATTTTCTAGCCGTACCGCGAGCCAAATTGTTCAAGAAAATTTTAACCCTGGTGAACAAAACCAACCCGCAGGGCCATTATTTGGTGTGCAATTTAGTCAGCTCTCCTGTTCCGATTTCACCATTGACGACCCCCTCATTACCCATGGTCCCAAACGCTCCCCGCTCGGTCTTTCTGCGGACCCAGGAGGATTACCACTATATAAAAATGGCACGCCCGTTGGTGGCATTGGCGTAATGGCCGATGGCTTATATTCCATCGATAAAGTCATTTCTGATACGGATCGCAACCTAGATGAACTCATCGCAATCGCCGGCACGGTTAATTTTGACGCGCCGATTGACCGCAAAGCCGAGCGCATTACGGTAGAAGGAAAAACATTACGTTACAGTGACGTCACGGCCAATGACCTTTCTGCCAACCCAAATACCGCGCCGCTGTTTACCGATATCCCCGGTAGCGTGGGCAGCCTTATCGCCGTCTTTGGTTACAGTGACGGTACGATTCGCGAGGGACTGGCCTTTGGCGAAAGTGCTTCCGGTATTCGCGCCGCTTCCGCTGCTGAATTTCCAACGGAGTTAAACGGGCAAGCATTAGATGCCCACATATTTGTCGATCCTCTTATCGACAGTAATCGCTTTCCAGCCATTGCCGGCAGTGATGGCTTATTAACGGATACCGAGGTGCAAGCCATTCTTGAAGAAGCACTCGCCATCGCCAACCGCTCCCGCGCACAAATCCGTAAACCCTTAAGCAGCATTGCACGTGTAAATATTGCCGTGGTCGACACCAATGGTGAAATATTAGGCATGGTGCGATCGCGAGACGCGCCAGTATTTGGTGCAGATGTCTCCTTACAAAAAGCGCGAACAGCCGCATTCTTCTCTTCAGCCGATGCAGCAACTTTTTTGACCTCGCAACCAGACGCCACTTACTTCGATATTTCGGATTCCGCCTTTGAATTACAAACCCGTGAAGACGTGAATATCGATAATTATTTAAGTGACTTGCAAACCTTTATGGATGACCCGGATGCATTAACAAATGGTGCATATGCTTTCTCGGATCGTGCAGGCGGCAATTTATCTCGCCCTTTTTATCCCGATGGATTATCTAACCGCGTGAACGGGCCACTCAGTAAACCCACCGGTTCCTGGAGTGTATTTTCCACCGGGCTTCAGCTAGACCTTGTGTTCAATGGTATTATTCAACACGTATTACACGTTGCCTCAGCCAATACAATCCCAGACACCACCGATCGCTGCACGGGTATTACCTTCGACCCAGAAGGTCTAAGTTTCGCAGCGAGCGGTACCACGAACCAACTGGCCAATGGCTCGCAGATATTTCCCGGCAGCGTGCCAATATACCGAGGGAATACCCTTATTGGCGGCATTGGCGTTTCGGGGGATGGTGTCGACCAGGATGACATGATCGGGTTTTTAGGCGTACATAACGCGGGTATTCGTCCAGGCGTCACAATAAACAATGCCCCTGCGGCCATTCGCGCGGATAACCTTTCACCCCAAGGCGTGAGACTGCGCTTTATTCAATGCCCCCAATCCCCCTTCCTCGATTCCGACGAAGACAACGTGTGTGGAGGGAAATAAGCGATGCGTATACTAAAATCATTTTCTGCGAACGGCTTACGTTCCGGGGTAATCGCTTCAGGCCTATTACTCGCGACGCTCTCATCCCCCCATGTGATCGCCAAAAGTGATTGTACGGCGTCTGCGTCCGCTACAAGCCAAAAATCTTCATCGAAAAGGCGACGATTAGGGCAGGAAAATAACACAACAACAGACTGTACAACGCCAGCAAGCGTTCCGCAAAATACAGAACAAACTAAACCAAAACGAAAATCGAAGCAGTTTTCCTCTGCGAAAACACCTCAGCGTAAAAAAAATAAAGCTTCTACTCTTCCTCGCCCAAAACTCGAAGATTATGTGGCCTCTGTTCCAATCCCAGATCGCTGGCGCATAGTGGACTCCCTTGGGTACAAAGACCGCTGGTTCGATCCATACAATCGTAATGTACTGAAAGGGGATAAACCGGTTTTTGCGAAGGACTGGTTTTTTAATCTTGGCGTAATTTCTGATTCTGTTTATGAAGCACGAGAAATCCCCACCCCCGTTGGCGCAAGCTCAACCATTGACCCAGAACGTATTGATGTTTTCGGGTCAAACAAACAGACCATATTAAACCAGAACTTGGCGACGGAGTTCGTGCTCTACAAAGGTGACACCGTATTTCGGCCGCCCGACTATGAGTTTCGTATAACGCCCGTCTTTAATGTGAACCGCGTGGAGCTTGATGAAGTTCAAGGGGTTAACGTCGACCCAGCGCGCGGAGAAAACCGATCGGATAACCACGTAGGTTTGCAAGCCGCCTTCGCCGATATTCATTTACGCAACGTCTCTGACCGCTATGACTTCGATAGCTTACGCGTGGGCATTCAACCCTTCAGTTCAGATTTTCGTGGATTTCTCTTTCAAGACAATCAACTCGGTATACGTTTATTCGGCACGCGTGATAACAATATTTTTCAATATAATCTCGCTTTTTTTCAGCGTTTGGAAAAAGACACCAATAGCGGTCTCAATGATATAAGCGAACCTGTGCGAGACGACTACGTTTTCACGGCTAACCTCTATTGGCAAGACTTATTCGTAAAAGGTTTTTTCTCTCAATTCTCGATCACGCATAACATCAACGACGAGGACGGCGAATTCTATTTCGACAACAACGGATTTATTGCCCGCCCCGCATCTTTAGGTCGTGAAGTGCCGAGAAGCTACGATGTGACCTACCTAGGCTATAGCGGCGACGGTCACTTTGGCCGTACAAATCTCACCACCTCACTTTATTATGCCTTTGGCTCTATTGAACCCGGCGTATTTGTTACTGAAGATGTCGATATTTCTGCGCTATTTTTTGCATCCGAACTGTCAATGGATTTCGACTGGATACGCCCGCGGCTTTCATTTTTATATGCCAGTGGTGACGATGATCCCTTTGATAACAAAGCCACTGGTTTTGATGCCATTTTCGAAAACCCGCAATTTGCGGGCAGCGATACCAGCTATTGGATTCGCCAAAATACCCCCTTAGTTGGTGGCGGCCGTGTCGCCTTGTCTTCTCGTAACGGGGTATTAAACTCCCTGCGCTCATCCAAAGAACAAGGCCAATCAAATTTCACTAACCCCGGCACCATATTATTTGGCCTAGGGGTAGATATGGACGTAACGCCGACCCTGCGCGTTAGTGCCAACGTAAACCAATTATATTTTGACACAACGGAAGTATTGGAAGTCGCGCGTAATCAAGGTGATATTGATAAAAATATCGGCCAAGACCTATCGCTATCTCTCACGTACCGGCCAATGATGTCTCAAAACGTCGTGGTGCGTGCATCCTACGCACGTATGCTCGCGGGAGACGGGTATGACGATCTCTTTGAAAAAGAAGATTCTGACTACCTATTACTTAACGTAATTTTGTCGTATTAAACAAAAAAGAATAATGCTCAAGGTGAGGCACTATGTTTGTGAATACAAACGCTAAAAGACAACATATTTTTTATTTCGCACAAATCGCACTCATGGTACTTATCTCTGGCCTCAGTACGTATGGTATTACTGCGTCAAAAACCCATGTGGTCAAACGCGAGTATGCCATCACCCCCCCGGCTCCCCCCAGCCAAAGCCAGTCGGATGTCGAAAATAAAAATACCGGCTGTGTGAGTTGCCATACCGCAAACGACAGCAAAACCATGCATGCCAATAAAGCCGTAAAACTTGCCTGTATCGATTGTCATGGTGGTAATCATTCGGTGAGCAAACCTGAACAGGCAAAACGAAAAGATCCCCTTTATCTCGCCGCAATGAATAAAGCGCACGTACTCCCCACGCTACCGGATGCCTGGCATGCCCCCAGCAGTGCCAACCCCGAACGCAGCTACACACTATTAAACCAAGAGAGCCCCGAATTTATTCGCTTTGTAAACCCATCAGATTATCGCGTGGCGACCGAGGCCTGCGGTGCCTGCCATCAATCGACCATTGAAGCATCGATCCGCAGCCTCCATTCTACCGGCGCCATGCTTTGGGGCGGTGCTGCATACAACAACGGTATTCTGCCATTTAAAAATTATATGTTGGGCGAGTCCTATAATCGCGAAGGCGAGGCGGTAGCCATCAAAGGCCCTCTCCTACCCGAACATTTAAAAGAAGACGCAAAAGCCATGGGCGTGGTGGATACACTCTACCCGCTTCCGGCATGGGAGACCGTAAAGCCTGGCGATATTTTTCGTGTGTTTGAACGCGGTGGCCGCAACATTACCAATTTATTTCCTGAAACGGGGATTCCCAGCAACCTCGGCCAACTACAACGCCAAGAAGAACCCGGTCGCCCCGATTTCAAACAGTCTAATCGCGGCCCTGGCACCGGCGCACGGATTTCTGTTCCCTTAATTAATATTACCAAAACGCGATTGAACGATCCTTTTACGTGGTTTATCGGCACCAACGATCAACCGGGTGATTATCGACACTCCGGCTGCGCTTCCTGCCACGTGGTATATGCCAACGATCGAGACCCGCGTCATTCCGGCCCCTACGCCAAACACGGACACGATGGCCAAACTATTACTGACGACCCTACGATCGATAAAGAAGAAAAAGGCCACCCCTTACAGCACACCTTTACCCGAGCAATCCCTACCAGCCAGTGCATGATTTGCCATATGCATCAGCCCAACATGTTTATGAATACCTTTCTCGGCTACACCATGTGGGATTACGAATCCGATGCGCCGAAAATGTGGCCCGAAACACAGCAATACCCTTCTGATGAAAAAATACGGAAAGTCAATGACAGAAACCCAGAAGGTGCGGCACCACGTGGTAAATGGGCCGACGTTAAATTCCTAAAATCCGTGTGGGATAACAACGATAAAATGGAAGACACACAATTTGCGGATTACCACGGCCACGGCTGGAATTTCCGTGCGATTTTTAAACGCGACCGCAAAGGGAACTTACTTGATGACGCAGGAAAAGTTGTTGAAGACAATGACCCCAAAAAGTTTGAAAAAGCCGTGCACATGTCTTCCATTCATGTGGATGTCGGCATGCATTGCGTGGACTGTCATTTCGCCCAAGACAATCACGGGAACGGGCATATCTATGGCGAAGTGGCCTTAGCAGTTGAAGTCGATTGTAAAGATTGCCACGGCACCGCTTTAGAATATCCCAACCTATACACGTCCGGCCCGGCAGCATTAGACGGCGGCGCAGACCTTTCATTACTGCGAACACCCGATGGCCGCCGCCGTTTTGAATGGGTGAACGGAAAGCTTTTCCAACGCTCCTCTTTAGACCCTGAACTGGAATGGGAATTAAGCCTCGTTAAAGATAGCGTGACAAAAGGCCATAACAGCTATAACCCCAAAGCAGCCCGCGCAAAATTAATGTCTAAAGATACGAAAACCCAACGCTGGGATGGCAAAGTAGCGCCTGAAGATTTAGCCCACTCCAATGAAGAAATGGAGTGTTACGCCTGCCATACCTCATGGACCACAACCTGCGGCGGCTGCCACCTTCCGATCGAAGCCAATGCAAAAACGGAACGTCATCATTATGAAGGTGGCGAATCGCGTAATTTTGCGACCTACAACCCACAAGTCGCACGGGACCAAGCCTTTATGCTCGGACGAAGAGGCCCCGCCAAAGGCGGCAAGATCGCCCCGACGCGCTCAACTTCTGCCTTGGTACTTTCATCAACCAACGCCAATCGCGAAAAACTCTACATACAACAAGCACCGATTGCATCAAGCGGCTTTAGCTCACAAGCCTTTAACCCCCACTTCCCCCACACGGTGCGTAAAACTGAAACCAAAACCTGTGACGACTGCCATCTATCAAAACAAAATGATAACAACGCGATCATGGCGCAGCTGTTAATGCACGGAACTAATTTTATTAATTTTGTTGGCTACAATGCTTGGCTAGGCGGCGACGGCGAAGTGGCCGCCGTTCAAGTCACTGAATGGGAAGAACCTCAAGCCGTCATCGGAAGTTACCTGCATAAATATGCGTACCCAGATTGGTTTAAGGCGCATAACGATAATAATTTAATTTTAAAAGAAGCCCATAAGCATTCCGCTGGCAAAGCCTCCTGCATACAACAACGTGGCGAGTATTTATATGTCGCCGAAGGTAAAAACGGCATTCAAGTTTACGACGTTGCCGGTATTGGTAATAAAGGGATTTCTCAACGCATCATCACCGCGCCTTTCAGTCCTCTCGGTCACGATGCGCATATCAATACAGAAAACGCGACCTGTATTGCCCTGCCCTCTAACCAACCGATAAACCCCGCATTAAATACGGGCGACCTGATGCGTATCGAAAATCAGGAATTACCCTTTCACCCGATATACAATTACGCGATTGCTACAGACAGTAAAGAAGGGCTGATTCTGATCGACATCAATACCTTTACCGATGGCGAACCGCGTAATAACTTTTTAAAACGTGCACTCACATGGAATGAGCAAGATGTACTTAAGGGGGCGAAACACATCACCATCGGCGGTCATATTGTTTACATCACCACGGAGTCCGGTCTAGCCATTGTCGATCTCGATACGCCGCTAAAACCTAAACTCATCGCGTCCATTCCCCTTAACAACGCCAAAGCGAGCGCACTGCAATTTAGATATGTGTTCGTCACCGATAATGACGGCCTAAAAGTCATTGATGTGACTAACGTACAATCGCCTAAGCTCGTCAAAAACAATCTTATTCAACTGGCAGACGCGAATAAAATACACCTCGCGCGCACATACGCGTATGTGGCCGCAGGAAAAGATGGTCTCGTCATCATTGACATTAGCAACCCAGAAACGATGAAGGAATTTCAACGATTTAACGCGGATGGTCAAATAGCCGATGCGCAGGATGTTATCGTCGCAACCACCAACGCATCCCTGTTTGCCTACGTTGCCGATGGCAAAGGCGGCTTGAAGGTCATCCAACTGACCTCCCCGACACTACAACCGAAATTCTATGGCTTTAGCCCGGAACCAAATCCTAAGCTAATCGCGCACTACCCATCTAAAAAACCCTTTTTGAGTTTATCGCGACCATTAGAGCGCGACCGAGGTGTTGACGAAACCGGCGAGCAAATTGCTGTTTTCGGGCGTCGAGGCTCCCGGCCATTAAACCAGAAAGAAATGGAGAAAATGTATCTGGATAAAGACGGGAAGCCTTGGTTTGTAGAGCAAGCCCCCGAAGAAAAATAAAGAGAAAACAACGTGGCAACCGAGCACTCAAATATGTTGAGCAATAAACTACACATCATTCGACCGTTGGCTGTGATTGCACTGCTTGGTGTTTTTACGCAAGCATACGCGCTTCCCCAGTACAGTGAAGAAAAACACACCGGCGTCGCCAGTTGTGCCAGCAGTGTGTGTCATGGGAAGTCCACCCCGGCAACCAATAACAATGTCATGCTTAACGAATATAAAACCTGGATCACAGAAGACCGGCATGCCAGTGCATACAAGACTTTACTATCTGCAGAATCAAAACGGATCGCGTCAAACTTAAAGCTATCCGCACCGGCACATAAATCGGATATTTGTCTCGACTGCCATGCTGACAATGTAAAACGCAGCCAGTATGGGGAAGAATTTAAATTAGAAGATGGTGTGGGTTGTGAAGCCTGCCATGGTGGTGCTGAACACTGGCTCGACAGTCATACAGAAAAAGGGGCAACACACGCCGATAATTTAGCGAAAAACATGTACCCCACTGAGGATGGATTCGCACGTGCGGCCTTATGCCTCTCTTGCCACTTGGGCCACAAAAACAAACTTGTCACCCACAAAATTATGGGCGCCGGTCACCCAAGACTTATTTTTGAATTAGAAAGTTTCACCGCGAACCAACCGGCACACTATAAGATTGATGCAGATTATCGTAAACGTAAAGGCGAGTTTAGCGGCTTTACCATGTGGGCCGTTGGCCAACTCGCCGCCGTCAAAAAACAAATTGAATTAATGGACACGTTTTTACTCTCCGAACATTCCTTTTTCCCTGAGTTGACGTTTTACGACTGCCACGCCTGTCATCACAATATGTCCAATAAACGCTGGTATGAAATACCTAGTTCAGGAAAGACCGCCCCTGGTGCGGTACGGCTCAACCTCGCCAATTTTGTGATGCTGCGAGCGTTTAGCGCTGTCGTTTACCCTGAGTTATTTCCCACCTTAAGCGATGGCATTATGACGCTGAATACGGCATCTCAAAAAACGCCAACCGAACTCAAAAACGCATTGGCGGCGCTGCGCCCAACCGTCACAACATTAGAAAATAAATTACGTAAAGACCGCTTCACGAAAAGTCATGTTAATCAATTGCGCGCAAAACTGTTGGCACAAGCCGCAAAAGGAGAATACCGCGACTATATTGTGGCTGAGCAAGCGTTTTATACGATAGAAGGCTTTACAATTTCACTCGATCAATTCGACCAACATCAGGCCCTACTCGACAAGTTATTTAATGCCCTCGCCTCAGAAGATAAATATGACCCAGTTAAATTTAAATCCGTCGCGCGATCAGTGCAGCGTGGTTTTCAATGAGCAATAACACCCCCGAAATAGGCTTCAGCGCAAAGACAGATAAAGGCCGCGTACGAAAACATAACGAAGATGCGATATACGGCGATATAGACGCGCGTTTGTGGATCGTCGCCGATGGTATGGGCGGCTACGCCTGTGGGGAGGTGGCCAGCGGCATTGCAGTCGACACCGTTTCGGAATCTGTCGCCAACGGCCTATCCGTCCCTCAAGCCATTACTAAAGCACACGAGACAGTCGTCGCCCGCACCGAGGCCGATACAGCAACAAAAGGGATGGCATCGACCATTGTTGCCTTAACCATCGATGGCAAGGACTATGCATTGTCCTGGGTGGGTGACAGTCGCTGCTATTTGCTGCGCGACCAGCAATTACAACGGCTCAGCAAAGACCACTCCTATTTTGAATGGCTCTTAGCCAAAGGCCTTAGCCGACAAGACGCCGCTAACGATCCCAACCAAGGGCGGCTGACCCAGGGTGTTGGACTTCAAGCACCAAAGCCAGATTCTGTATCCGGAGAAGTACAGGACTTTGACCGTTTCTTATTGTGCAGCGATGGCGTTTACAACGAAGTCAGTGAAGCGGAAATATTGGCGCTCCTACACGCAAATAATGACAGCGAGATTACCAGCCAAGCAATATTGGAACGCGCGTTAAATAACGGGGGGAAAGACAATATTAGTGTGATCGTTGTCGATATCGCCCCGACTAAACGTCAAAAACTTTATCTATATCACTCAATTCGATATAAATTAGCTAAAATTGCTGAAAAATGGCGAATATGGGCTCCCCCGCTCGCAGGTATTGCCCTGGCTAGTGCTATTTTTATTGTCTTTTTATTGTTGCGTTAAGCGTCTGGCTTGGCATCTAATACAGCTCTGTTACTATTATTACGATAGAAACAAAAAATAACGAAAAAGTACGACCCGAGATCACTATGAGTACACACGAAGATCACACCACGATTCCCGCTTCTCTGGCCTCGCTATCCGACGGCGAAACAATCGCGCTCGAAATAGAAACCGTTATCGGTCGGAGCCCCAGTTGTGATCTCGCCATCGATAATACTCGCCTTTCCCGCCAACACGCCAAGCTCGTATTCCGCGATGATCTCCTTTCAATAGAAGATCTCAATTCGACCAACGGAACATTCGTTAACGATCGTAAAATTACAGAAACACTTACCTTAAAAAATGGCGACGTGATCGGCTTTGAAGATCTCAAATATAAAGTTGTGCTGCCTGAACCTGCCAATCAGTTCGATGAAGAAGAAATCGAATCTAAAACGATGGTGGCGCAATTACCTGAAGGCTGGTGGGCCGTCGGCGAAGAAAAATCTGAGGATATGACCAGAGCGATCTCCGTAAATGATCTGCCCAAAGAAATGCTCAATATCGACAATAAACTCGAAAGCGCGCTCGAAAATATCGGCGATAAACCCTGCCTCATCTGTATCTCGGGGACCTATATCGGAAAAGTCTTTAAATTTAACCCCACCAAACCGACAAACAAATGGGAGATAGGAAAAAGCCCAGATTGCGACGTGTGTTTAGATGACGAAAGTATCTCAGCCAATCATGCACAATTAATAAACGAAGGCGCTCGCTGGAAGCTTGTAGATTTAATGTCTACCAATGGCTCGTTTATTAATGGCCAAAAAACACTGACGTCTTATTTGTCAAACGATGACAATATCCGGCTCGGTGAAATACAACTTAAATTTAAGAATGGCCTTGCTGTTGAAGCGAAAAAAGACAACACCCCTGCCCCCAAACACAATACGGCTGTCATTACTGTAGGTGTTTTCGCGTTGACCTTGCTGCTATTGGCCGCTGGCTACTATTTATTCTCCTGAGCCCTGCATTCTTCTCAAGGAGATTTGCGTAACAGCCCTCGATAATCCAACCGTTATTTCCATTGATACACGCGGAAAAACCTACATCAAACGCATTTACAATAACGACTAAGCATACCTTTTAATTAGATGAACCTTTAGGAAAACAATATGAAATTCGCAAACGCAACCCTCGTTTCAAGTATGGTGCTAGCGCTTGTCGCCTGTGGTGGTGGCGACGATGACGGCCCATCACTTAATGATCTTATTGAAGAATCCGCAGGCAGCGCTGGCGTAGAAGCTTATATGCTGCCAGAGAGTGACGACTTCGCCAATATTCCTCAAGACCCAAACAACCCAATTACCGCTGAAAAAGTTGCCCTTGGTCAAATGCTTTATCATGAGACAGCGATAGCTACTGCTGGCGTTAGTGATCGAGTGGACACTTGGTCATGCGCTAGCTGCCACCACGCAGCTGCCGGCTTTAAATCAGGTATTCCACAAGGTATTGCCGAAGGTGGTGAAGGCTTTGGTTTCACCGGTGAAAGCCGTGTTCTTGTAGACGGGTTTGCGATTGACGCAGAAGACCCGGCCCTTGTACCTGACATCCAACCATTTACCTCACCGGCCGTACTTAACACTGCGTATCAAGAAGTTATGCTGTGGAACGGTCAATTCGGCAATCAAGCCAACGGCGTTATTAACAGCGGCCTAACGGACCTAGTACTTGCCACACCCGGCACACCTAAGCAAAAAAATGAACTCGGCTTTGGCGGTCTTGAAATTCAAGCGGTTGCCGGTACTGGCGTACATCGTTTGAAAACGGATACCGACAGTGTGCTACAAACCAATGCAGACTACATCGCTATGTTTGATGCCGCATTCCCTAACGGCCCAGGAGATTTTCCTGGTGAAACCAACGAAACAACCGTAGCGGCTGGTTTAGCTATGGCCACTTATGAGCGTACTATTCTCGCTAACCAAGCGCCTTTCCAGCGTTACTTACGCGGCGAAAGCGACGCCATGAACGCTCAGGAAATTCGCGGTGCTAAGCTGTTCTTTGGCGACGCAGGTTGTGCCGATTGTCACCGTGGCCCCGGCTTAAGCTCAGAAGTTGGTGCCTTGGAAGATGAAGTGTTTATGGCAATTGGTTTTGCAGATTTTGACCTCACCGACGACCAAATTCACAGTACGCCAAATAACACTGAAACGCTTGGTCGTGGCGGCTTTACTGGTGAAGAAGCGGATAACTACAAGTTCAAAATTCCTCAGCTTTATAACCTAGCCGATACGGATATCTTCGGTCACGGCGCATCATTCCGTTCTATTCGCGATGTTATCGCGTATAAGAATGCCGCTGTTCCACAAAAGATCATCCCAGGTTCACAACTTGACCCTCGCTTCGTGCCACTTGGTTTGAGCGAAGAAGAAATCGACGATCTTACCGTCTTCTTGGAAACAGCCCTTTACGATCCCGACCTTAACCGTTACGTGCCAACCGCACTACCAACGACTAATTGTTTCCCTGTCAACGACGCTGAAGCACAAGAAGATTTGGGCTGTGACTAATTCTAGCCTCCTGTCTTTTTTCACTAGCCGGGCTTCATGCCCGGTTTTTTAACCGTGATATCCGCCGTAACTAATCTTCCCTCATCGCTTTTATCGTCGTACGAAAATTATTGAATGATTTGTTACGATGGAAGTCCTTTTTAGCACTTACTGTTTATTCTCCCGCACCCAGCGTTCTTTAATCACGAGATAAACCAGGAACAAATACCGCGCCTAGCCCAAACATTCGCAGTATTTGCACTGACTTCTGATTACAACGCTTCTAACTTCAATTCAACCCTGCGATTTTGCTCACGACCCGAGGCTGAGTCATTTGATGCGATAGGATAACGTTTCCCATAGCCAACCGAATGCACTCGCCCAGATGCAACGCCGCCATCAACAAGATAGCCTTTAACACTCACCGCACGATTCTCACTAAGCGTTTGGTTGTATTCAGCACTGCCTCGTGAATCCGTGTGACCAGATACCGTAATAGAGGTTTTATCAAATTCTTTGAGTACTTCGTTAACCGAATCGAGTACGGAGAAAAACTGCGAACGAATATCATATTTTGCTGTTTCAAATGTAATATTCCCAGGCATGACAAGATGCAGGGTATCGCCATCTCGACGCACTTGAACGCCTGAGCCTTGAAGCTTCTCACGCAATTTCGCTTCCTGGCGATCCATGTAATAGCCAATACCGCCACCCATAGCAGCACCCGCAGCAGCGCCCTGAAGAATCGCCTTATCACGATCATTTTTACTCGCTGTTGCCGCACCCAGTACAGCCCCAGTCACCGCGCCAATTCCGGCACCTTTAGCCGTGTTACTGGTTTTTTGCTCTCCTGTGTATGGGTCGGTGGTGACACATGCAGTGAGAGATAATGCAAGAACACCTGCAGCTACAATACGCATAAACTTTCCTCTTGTTCTCATTACGATTATAAAATCTTGTGTGTTTCTTTAATTAAGCGTTGTAATACGCGGCGGCATAAAGCATACCGATAAACAAAACCCCGATATAGGTCAACGCACGACATGCGTTATTTTCCCTTCCACCGATGATATGCTTACCCTCAACCTGAACCACCAGAACACATTAACACTATGGTCACATTCTCGCGCGATCGATCGACAGGCACAATATTCAAAGGGATCATGGCATGTGTCATTTATACCGTAATAACCTCATGCAGCCGATATTCTGTCTCCGTTAACAATAATGTGGTCTATGAACCTCCAGGGCTGTTTAGCAATTACATCGTGAAAGACCCGTCACTAGCATCCTGTATAGACGCTACTATCGCAGAAAACAACTTAACCGCAGCTGAACAGCTTCAGCGTTTAGTCTGCCCTCCAGGAGAGATAATAAGCCTTGAAGGGATTGAGTCGTTCACGGCGATTGAGTATTTAGGTTTGGAGAATAACCAAATTGTTGACCTTCACCCGATATCGGCATTAAGCCAAATAAAGCAACTCAACGTAAAAGATAATGACATTCGCAATTTTACGCCAGCAACGTCTCTCGAGCGGCTAAAGTTTCTTGATTCCCACGGGAACATACACGCCAATTGCGACTCTCTTAAGACGATACGAAAAACGCTTACGATTAAATTACCATCCCACTGCAGCAAGGGCTAAACTGTCACCAGAATATACTCACTCTTTAGCTGGATAGTAAAGTACCTGTACAACGTATGAAATTAACGCCTGAACTCAAGAAATATACCCCGCTCTTTCTGGCTGCGCTCTTTGCTGCCATTTTTCTCATCATCATGGCCTCCAGCCCAAAAACAAGACGGGACGTCGAGGTCAATATTCCCGCCATTAACATCGAAACACTTTTGATCAAAAAAGAGGCATTTCAGATAACGATTGGTTCATATGGTCGCGTTCAAGCATTAACCCAAACCAATATGGTTGCGCGAGTATCCGGTGAAGTACTCTTTGTCAGTGAGGATTTTCGACAAGGCGGTTTTTTCACAAAAGGACAGCTGCTGGCGACCCTCGACAAATCGGATTACGTGATTGAACTGGATATCGCCACGGCTCAAGTCGCCGAAGCCAAAAGCCGCCTCGCAAGTGAATTGGCGCAAGCAGAAGAAGCTAGGCATGACTGGAAAAGCTCAGGAAGAACAGGAGAACCCCCTGCTCTCGCCGTAAGAAAACCTCAATTAGATGCCGCAGAAGCCGCTCTTAAATCGGCACAAGCAGGCGTTGCACGAGCCGAGCTGAATCTATCTCGCACTGACATTAAAGCCCCCTACGATGGGAGCGTCATTCGATCCCATGTAGCACTAGGACAAGTTGTCAACTCGAGCTCTACACTCGCAGAAGTATTTGCCACAGACGCAGCCGAAATAACACTGCCAATAAAGAGCGATGAGCTGCATTTGTTGAACCTTGATCACGACCAGGTAAACACCGCAAAAAAACCGATAGCCGTTGAAATAGAATCGAGCCTATTCGATAAGAATATTTGGCAAGGGCGGATCGTCAGAGTATCCAGCGCAATAGAAGAACAAAGCCGACAACTTAGTGTCGTCGCACGAGTTAACAACCCATTCACACAGAATACTCAGCGCCCCCCTCTTAAAATAGGGGAATACACAACAGCGCGAATTTCAGGGAACACCATTGAAAACGCAATTGTCATTCCCAACCACGCCATTTACCAAGGGCAGTACGTATACATTTTTCAAGATGATCAAGTGCATAGACGTGACATCCAGATTGAATGGCGCGGAGAAGAAGAATCCTTGATCAATAAGGGATTAGATGAAGGCGATCAGGTTGTATTAACCGCGCTTGGGCAAATCTCTTCAGGAACACCAGCGCAAGTATCTATACCAGCACCTCCAGCAAAGGATGCTAATACGCTGTGATTTCTTGGTTTACTAAAAATGATGTTGCTGCAAACCTGCTCATGTTCAGCATCATCATGGCCGGCATATTTGCCATTACGAATGCAATTCCGGTCGAGATCTTCCCATCGGTTGACCCGGATCGCATCAGCGTACGCGTCTCTCTGCGTGGATCTACGCCTGAAGACTCGGAGCTTTCGCTCTCTCAGCGCATTGAAGAATCGATTAATGATTTAGAAGGCATAAAAGAATATAACAGTTATTCATACGAAGGCGGCGCTACCGTCGACATCGAAGTCGCGGATGGATACGAGCCAAGAGAAATTCTAGACGATGTCAAAAGTCGCGTTGATGCGATCAATACATTCCCTTCTGCCGCTGAACGCCCCATTATTTCTCTTTCCGCCTGGAAAAGAGATGTCATCACCGCCACAATTTCGGGCAACATTAGTGAACGAGAAATTCGTGAGCAAGCCGAACAGATTAGAAAAGACTTATTAAAAATTTCTGGCATTACACAAGTCTCATTATCAGGCATTAGAAATTTTGAAGTTGCCGTCGAATTAGACCAAGACAAACTTCAAGAATACAACCTGAGTCTATCTCAGGTATCGAGTGCCATTAATAACTACTCGCTCGACTTATCTGCCGGAAATTTAAAATCAAACGCAGGTGATATTTTAATTCGCTCAAAAGGCCAGGCATACCACCAAGATGACTTCGAAAATATTCCTATTATCTCGAATGACAATGGCGCGCTCATTTCTCTTGGCGATATTGCAACCGTCAACGACGGCTTCGAAGAAACGGCGATCCGCACTCGTTTTAATGGAAAGATCGCAGCAGAAATTAGAATTTTTCGGGTCGGAGACCAAAGCGCTATTAAAATAGCGGATAAAGTAAAAAGCTATATCCTTGAAAAACAATCATCATTGCCTGAAACCGTTAACCTCGAATACTGGGATGACAACTCAGAAGTGCTTAAAAAACGTATTCGCACCTTGGTTAACAATGCTATACAGGGCGGGTTTCTCGTTTTCATACTGCTGAGCCTCTTTCTCCGCCCAATGGTGGCATTTTGGGTGTTTATTGGAATACCCGTCTCTTTTCTTGGTGCTTTTGCGCTGATGCCCGTATTTGGGACGAGCATAAACCTCGTTAGCTTATTTGGCTTTATCGTTGTGCTTGGGATTGTTGTGGATGATGCCATTGTGACGGGAGAAAACATCTATACCCATTTAGGGCGTTCCGAAACGGGGCTTCAAGCGGCAATACAAGGCACCAAAGAAGTCTCCATCCCGGTAACCTTTGGCGTGCTAACAACCGTCGCCGCATTCGCACCCATGGCCGTACTTGGGGGGCACCGAGGTGCCATATTTGCCCAGATTCCTGCCGTAGTGATCCCCTGTTTACTTTTCTCCCTCATCGAATCCAAGTTTGTCTTACCTGCCCACCTTAAACATTTGAAAGTAAAACCCTCAGATAAAATGGCAAACTGGCAAAAGTGGCAACAACGCTTCGCTCAGAATTTCGAAAAGACCATTATTAAGACATATCAACCCGCTCTGCGCTGGGCGCTCGACAACCGCTGGACAACTCTGGTGAGCTTTGTCGGTGTACTCATATGTATCATAGCCGCAATTATGGCTGGCCATGCCCGATACACTTTTTTCCCTCGTATTCCTAGCGAGACCATTACGGTTTCACTTGAAATGCCTGCAGGCACACCGTTTGAGGTCACCGATTCTCATATTCAACGTATTATTGTTCAGACTCAGCGCTTGCAAGAAAAGTACAGCCGTAATGATAAAAGTGTGGTGCTTAATATTCTTTCTCGTACAGGCGAACGCGGTGGCTCACCACATAAAGGCAATGTAAGAATTGAACTCGCCCCACCGGAAACTCGTGTGATCGATATCGATAGCCAGACATTTTCCCAAGAGCTACGTCGCTCAATCGGCATCATTCCCGGCGCAGAGCAATTATCCTTTCGCGCTGAGATTGGGCGAGGTGGAGACCCCATCGATATCCAGCTTCGTGCCAATAATTTCGACGAACTTAAAATTGTGGCCGATAAAATTAAGCAGCGGCTTGTCACCTACCCGACAGTATTTGATATTAACGACAGTCTGGCCGACGGAAAACAAGAGCTTATGATCAAGCTCACCTCCGAGGCAAAGCTATTAGGTGTGAGCCGTATTGAGATTGTTCAGCAGGTACGGCAAGCCTTCTTCGGGTTAGAAGCTCAGAGAATACAACGTGGTAGAGACGATGTCCGGGTTATGGTGCGCTTTCCCATCGAAGAGCGGGACAACCTCGCCCATTTAAATACCATGTTAATTAATACCGCCTCTGGCCAACAGATACCGCTACATGTACTAGCAGAGCTGACCCCTGGTCGCGGTCCTTCCACCATACAACGCATCAATGGTTACAGAACGGTAAGTGTGCGCGCCGACGTGGATAAGAACAACACCAACATGACCACGCTTAAACGCGACCTCTTTGACTATGTAGATACGCTTATTGCCCAATACCCAGGTATGAGTTACTACGTAGGCGGAGAAGGCGAGGAAGAAAATGATACCTTTTCGACGTTACGTTGGGGCATGGTTGCGGCACTGTTCGCCATCTTTTGCTTACTGGCAATTCCGTTTAAATCGTATGTTCAGCCCTTAATCGTGATGTCCGTCATCCCATTTGGGATCATCGGCGCAATGCTCGGCCATTGGTTTATGGGAATGAATCTCACGATCATGAGCATCTTAGGGCTTGTGGCGCTAACGGGTGTTGTCGTGAATGATTCTCTGGTACTCGTGGATTACATCAATAAGACGATAGAAAAGACTCAGAATCTCTCCGAAGCGATTCTAACCGCAGGCGCCGCGCGCTTTCGCCCCGTCATGCTAACTTCATTGACCACATTTATCGGCCTACTGCCCTTACTCTTTGAAAAAGAGACGCAAGCGCAATTTTTGATACCGATGGCGGTATCGCTCGGTTTCGGGATTATCTTTGCTACAGCGATTACTCTGATTCTCGTCCCGATTAACTATTTACTGTTACATAACCTAAGAGAATGGATCAGGAGTAGGCCTCTATTCAAATAAAATAGAGGCTAACGGAAAGTGAGGACACACGGAAATGACATGCCGAAAGGCTAAAAACCTATTTAACGAACATCAAACCAAGACTATTCTTACCCGCATGCATAACACGCATGCTGACAGGCTCAGCATTAACAGGGCCGACCATCTTTTTAAACAAGACTTGCACAACGGTTCCGACGGGGGGCGTCGGATGATTCTCTATAGTGACTTGGGCGCCGCCATCAGATATATCTCTCGCAAACCCAACGATCGTACCAAAGGCAGGATGACGCATCTCAACCCGAAAGGCGGATGGGGTTCGTTCAAATCTTCTACGCTCTTCCACTTATGTATTTCTCCGGCCTGTATAAAGGCTCATTAATTATTAGTTTGAGTATAACGCAGCACAACGATTTTTCACCTTTTGGCATCAAAGTAACACTTTTAGTGGCGTGTAACGAAGCGTCTTCTCATTGTTAAGCAATCACCAACAGGCTTATCCACAGAATTTGTGGATAACTCTGTGAAGACTAATTGAGCATTGACACCTAGAAAGGATTGTAGTGAGCTCGCAAACACGCTCGCGGCCAAGAAAGCTATTACATTTTTTCTTTAAAAATCAAACAGTTAGACAAAGCTCAACGAAAAATAAAGGGTTTACTCTTACACGCTATAGCAATATGTGCAATTCGGTTACACCATGTGGAAAACACTTTCACAATAGCCTCACAAAATGCCGAATTTCGTGAGAGTATCCACTTACCTAGGTAACACCAGTAACGTTTTTAGCGAATTCAAGCGACCGGCTTATCGAAGTCAATACCTAAACGGCGACCTACCGCTTCATATGACTCCACCACATTCCCCAAGCCCTGACGGAATCGGTCTTTATCTAACTTTTCTCGTGTTTCCGCATCCCAGATACGACAACCATCGGGTGAAAACTCATCACCTAGCACGATACTGCCTTCGAACACGCCAAATTCAAGTTTGTAATCGACCAACAACATCCCGGCATCACTGAATATCTTTTTAAGAACGTCATTCACTTTAAAGGTCAGTACTTTCATTTGCTCAACCTGCTCGTCAGTTGCCCAACCAAAAGAGCGAATATGATAGTCATTTATCATCGGGTCACCCAAATCGTCATCCTTCAAAAAGAATTCGAATGTGGGGGGATTGAGGTCTGTGCCCTCTTCAATTTTATACCGTCGACAAATTGATCCTGCCGCTATATTCCTAACAACACACTCTATGGGCAACATATCCAAACGTTTTACAACCGATTCTTGATCGCTCAACAAGCAATCAAAATGCGTAGGAATTCCGGCATCTTCAAGTTGCTGCATAATATGGGCGTTAAACTTATTGTTAACCATCCCCTTACGGTCAAGCTGCTCGCGCTTTTTCCCGTCAAATGCGGAAGTATCATTACGGAAGTGCAAAATAAAGCGATCGTCAACATCAGTTGAATACACAGATTTTGCTTTACCAGAATAAAGTTCTGATTTCTTTTCCATCTTCGCCACCTTAATTGCTACTTTAATTTTCTATAAAACGCGTCTTAATTCGTATCGAGGTAATCATCCATCACGCTTAGTGAAGCGTTAACCAATCAAACCCAATATCCTGACAAGCAAACCGGATAGACTTCGCTTGTTCAATAACGTGCTCAAGATCTTGTTTTACGCGATCCAAGCTATTATTTTTTTCACTAATATGACCAACCACTATTTCTTGTAAACGATCCAAGTTACAGCTCGCCAGAAAGTCCGCCGTTTGTTGGTTGTTCAGATGCCCCCAATGGCTCGACACACGAGACTTAAGAGATGGCGGATACGGGCCATTTGCCAACATATCCAAGTCATGGTTTGCCTCAACGACAATGCCATCGCATTCTTCATATGCTTCAATAATATGAGGCGTCACACTACCTAAATCCGTCAACACACCTAGGTTAAGCCCGCGCTGATCACGAAACACAAATTGTGCCGGCTCCCGAGCATCATGAGGCACAACGATGGGCGTAACGCGTATGCCCTTTACATCAAAAGCTTCATAATTACGAATAATATTGAGACTTGGAATCACCCCCAAATCCTTACTCGCCCACGTCCCCTCTGTCATATACACGGGGGTTTTGTATCGGCGAGCTAAGGGGGCAACACCTTTTATGTGGTCTGTGTGTTCATGCGTCACGATCACTGCCGTCAATGCTTCTGGCGATATCCCCAAACGCGCCATGCGCTTTTCAGTCTCTTTAACCGTAAATCCACAATCGAGTAATAACAACGACTCGCCGTCGTCAATAAGTGTGGCGTTTCCTGAACTCCCACTGCCTAATGACGCAAATCTCAATGGCTTTCCTCTGATGTTAATAACTGGAGGTGAATACTACGAACATAATGCAGATAAACTAACGGCCGCTAATTTTTCTAACGACCAAAAATGCATTGTTCGCCTATATAAGGTTTTTACGAATTTCTCTAAGAATCTGTTTAGATAAGGGCGCCGCTAAACGCTCACCATGGAAATCCCGCACCAACACATCCATAGCATCACCGCGCTTCGAAATAACGACAAATAAGCCAAAGGCTTCAGGAAGCGCTTCCCCGTATGCAACGCCAGGCACTTGACCAAAAACGTTTCGAACGTCTTTGTTTTCTGACAAATTTGCAAGCAGTGTTTTCATACCATAAGGTGCTTTCTCTGGGAGATCGTCCCCAACTAAACGGCCAAAGAAACCTTCTTCCTTTGGTGCGTAACGAACGTAATATAGGCCATGTGAAACAGCCTCTTCCCATAGGGTAAAACTGTCTTTCTCTAAAGCATGCGCGAGGGATGCTTTCGCGCGCTCCTCGAAAAGCCGAATCCGCATTGTTGGTTCCGGTTGGCCCTTTAAAAATTCTACTTTCGGAAGCCCGCCAACGTTTTGACCAAGCAGCGATGCCGAATTATTGTTGATGTTTTTCACCAACACCGACGCAAGTTGATTTAAGAGAGCCGTCGCCCTCTCGGAGCTTTTAGGCACAGCCTGCCAATCGATGGTTGCAGGGATCGTTTCACCGACACCAAACTCGGCCTGAAGGATATGGATTTCCGTCGTTTCAGGATGAACACCCTTTTCAACAGAAAAACGAAACCGAGAAATTTTGTCATCATCTTTGAAGGTAACGTTCCCAGTTTCAATAATCCCATTCACTGGGTCACTAGACGCTACACTGAAACCATACAGGGATAAGTAGTTCTGAGCCCGAGGCCACACCTGACTCGTGGAGGCATTTAGAAAAATCCACGTGCGTTCGCCAAGCTTTTGCAGCTTAACGCCAACTTCACCTTTTTCCGTATTAATGGGTTCAGGCCGTGGTACTTCGTAATCACCCAGGGTAATTTGATCGCCAAACTCATCGCGAGGGTCCGCCTCGGGAATCACATATAGCGTCTCTAGCTTTCTGCTGTTCATGCCAGCCGGCACTTCGATTGGCTCCAAAGCACCTGTTTTCAAATAATCTTTACCCTTGCCACGAAATACACCGCGCTCACCGTACATGCTTGCACAACCAACACTTAGAGCAAGCGAAAGCCCCAAACAGACTTTTACTACAGAATTAAATGACAAATACATATTATAAAAAAGGCCTTATAGCGCACCGCACTGTTGCATGGCTTCCGCTAGCTCAGACTCAAACTGTTTATCGAGCAGCGTTAACGGTAGACGAATTGTGTTTTCCATGAGTCCCATTTTTGCAACGGCCCACTTAACCGGGATCGGGTTTGCTTCCAAAAATAGTGCTTTATGTAAAGGTAATAGTGACTCATCGATCGCTCGAGCCTCTTCGACCTGGCCATCTGCGATCAGTTCACACATGCGCGAGGTTTGCTTGGGCATAACATTGGCCGTCACTGAAATCTCGCCATGACCACCCAAGCGCATAAACTCCAAAGCGGTCAGGTCATCTCCGGAATAAAGTAAGAAGTCATCCTCGACCAAGGCTTTGATTTCAGCCAAACGCTCCATACTCCCAGTTGCTTCTTTAATGCCGATAATATTATTCACTTTGGCCAAGCGCGCTACAGTTTCTGGCAGCATATCGACCGCAGTCCGTCCCGGTACGTTGTAAAGAATCTGAGGCACATTTACAGCATCCGCAATAGCCAAGTGATGTAAATACAAGCCTTCTTGCGTGGGCTTATTGTAATAAGGCGAAACAAGTAAACACGCATCTACGCCTGCATCTTTTGCGCGTTTAGTAAGGAATATGGCTTCTTTCGTGGAGTTGGCACCAGTACCCGCAATCACGGGGATACGGCCGTTAACCTGATCCACAACCGCTCGAATAACCTGAATATGCTCTTCAACATCGATAGTCGCAGATTCACCCGTGGTACCAACCGCAACAATTCCGTGCGTTCCCTGTTCAATATGCCACTCCACCAGCTTATTCAGAGCGTCCCAATCCACAGAAAGATCCGCCTTCATAGGCGTCACAAGGGCGACCATACTGCCTTTTAACATGGGGAACTCCACTTTGATTAGAACTGGGAAAAATTAGGGGGGCAATATTACTGAGCTATGGCTACAGTCTCAAGCCATTTAGCCTAATGAAGAGAAAACTAAGGCGACAGCCCACTACTTCGCGAATAACGCTATGATTCTGCTTGCTTCCTTTTCTTCTCTCGTAGCTTATCTCTGCGCTTCTTGCGACGCTGAAAGGATTTCAAACCATCCAACTCATAAAAATCGTGTTGCCCATCCGGGCGGCTTTTGAATCGTCTGTGCACCCACAGGTACTGCTCTGGACACTCCCTTATTCGGGCCTCTAAAAACTGGTTCACGTTACAGGCATCGTCGTTCTCGTTTTGGCCATACCCATCAATCGGCGGATATATCTTCACCCTGTAACCCGAACCATCCGGTTTCCGAGTTGCGCAATAAGAGAGGACTTTGGCCCGCCCCATTTTGGCAAGCTGGCTCCCGGCGGTCACAGTTGCCGCGTCAACGCCCATAAAAGGGACGAATACGCTATAGCGGCGCCCGTAATCCTGATCAGGCAAGTAAAACAGAATATTGCCCGTTCTTAGGGCCTTTACCATTTTACGAACATCCTTTCTTGGCACTGCAACGGTCTCAGGGCCGTGACGCTCACGACCTTTACGCATAAGGTACTCATACACCGCGTTTGCATGGGGCCGGTAAACACCATAATTCTGCTCGGGATAAGATGAATTTATCGCCGCTAGCCCAATTTCCATCGAGGTGAAATGATAGTTATAAAGCAATACACCCTGCCCATCGGCAAGGGCATCCATTAAAAGGGGGAAACCTTCGATATCCAGCACCCGCTTCAAACGCCACTTTGGCCAAAACCAGGCAATGCCGCTATCCACAACACCCCGACCAACCGATTCCATGCTTCGCCAGAACAAATCATTCTGCTCCGCTTCACTCAATTCAGGGAAGCATAAGGCGATGTTTTTTCGTGCGACGATGCTTCTGCGCTCGCTTAGCATAGCGGCGACACGCCCCAACATCGCTCCACACCACATAAGCACCCGAAAAGGTAAAATTTGGACGAATACGTACCAGCAGCCAAAGCCTAGCCAAACGAGCCAGTACTTTGGGTGAAATAAACGAAGTGAAAATGTAACGCGGCCCATAAGATCTAAAATACCGTTCTATGGCGCTGGATTGGGGTTTTGCTCATGGATTTCATCAATCTTTGCCAAAACCTCGTCTTCCAACACAATATTCATACTTTCAATATTGGCTTTTAACTGCGCCAAATTTGTTGCGCCTATGATGTTCGATGTCACGGCTTGACGCTGATTGACAAAGGCTAACGCCATTTGAGCAGGGTTTAATCCGACAGAATTCGCAAGCTCAACGTAAGCTCTGGTCGCCCGCTCGGAACCTTCATTTAGGTAACGCTGAAAACGCTCAAATAGTGTAAGGCGTGCCCCAGCCGGGCGCTGGCCATTTAAATACTTCCCACTTAATGCACCAAACGCCAAGGGAGAATACGCTAATAATCCGACCTTTTCTCGTATGGCCATTTCCCCTGCACCAATATCAAAGGTACGGTTAAGGAGATTATAAGGGTTTTGTACGGAAACGATTCTAGGCAAATCAAGCTTGTCAGAAAGTCTCAAATACTCATGCATCCCCCACGGGGTTTCGTTCGATATACCGATATGCCTTACTTTGCCGGATTTAACTACATCACTTAAGGCACTTAAGGTTTCTTCTATCTCGATACCATCATCTTCGCCATGTCGATACTCCAGGCGGCCAAAAAAATTCGTTGCGCGCTCAGGCCAATGCACTTGGTATAAATCCACGTAGTCTGTTTTTAAGCGACGTAATGAGTCATCGATCGCCTGATCGATGTGGGCTTTATTTAAACGAGCACCGTCACGAATATGCCCCAAACCACTATTACGAGAAGAGCGCCCCGTCACTTTAGTCGCCAAAACCACCTTATCGCGCATCCCGCGCTCGGCTAGCCAATCCCCCATATAGGTCTCTGTGAGCCCCTGAGTTTCAGGACGAGGCGGAACCGGGTACATTTCTGCAACATCGAAAAAATTTACCCCCATATCGACCGCCATATCCATCTGAGCAAAAGCATCCTTCTGAGTATTTTGCTCGCCCCAGGTCATCGAACCCAAACAAATAAGGCTTACATCAATATCGGTATTACCAAGCTTATTAAATTTCATTCGGAAGACTCCATACACTGACGATAAGTAACAAAGATATCAGACTAGATAGAAAGGAATAGTTCGTAAAAACAAACAAAAAAGGCGGTGATCATTCACCGCCCATCATAGAAGAGAACCGTTAAAAGCGCATTTTAAAATTCAACGGCGACTTCAGGGCTAAGATCTGCTTCGTAATCAACACCGTCGTAACCAAAACCAAACAGTCTCAAAAAATCATCGTGATGGCCTTTAAAGTCGGTAATTTCTAGCAAGTTTTCTTCTGTAACAACCGGCCAGATAGCCTCCACTTTTTCTTGAATATCACGGGCTAATTCACGGTCGTCCATTCTGAAACGGGTTTTGTCGTCTAGACGCGGGCTATCGGTATACAAACCTTCTGTAAATAAACGGTACGCTTGCTCAATACAGCCTTCGTGGCTGCCCGCTTCTTTCATCACTTTATACAAGATAGAGATGTACAAAGGCATGATCGGAATCGCAGCGCTCGCCTGTGTCACTAGAGCCTTCAATACGGCCACGTTAGACTGACCATTCAAACCACCTAATGATTGATTGATTGCACTACACGCTCGATCCAAATCTTCTTTTGCTTTACCAATGGTCGCATGCCCATATATCGGCCAAGTAATTTTTTCACCAAGATAGGTGAACGCGGTGGTTTTACAGTTTTCACTTAAGACGTCCGCCTCTTTTAGGGCTTCAATCCACATTTCCCAGTCTTCACCGCCCATCACTTTAACCGTGCTCTCGATTTCTTCTTCGTTAGCAGGCTCAACGGTCATATCGGTGATTTTCAGCGTATCCGTATTCAGGCTTTTTTCAGTAAAACCCTTGCCTATCGGTTTCAAGGTAGAGTTGTACGTTACCCCCGTATTCGGGTCAGTTCTACGTGGGGAAGCCAAGCTATATACCACTAGATCCACTTTACCCAAATCCGCCTTAATGGTCTCAATCGCCTGAGCTTTAATCTCATTAGAGAATGCATCCCCATTAATGCTCTTTGCGTAAAGCCCAGCCGCCTTGGCCTTCTCTTCAAACGCGGCCGCATTATAAAATCCAGCAGAGCCTGTTTTGCGCTCAGTAGCAGGCTTCTCAAAAAATAAACCCAGAGTCTTTGCGCCGTAGCCAAAAGCCGCGCTAATACGAGAAGCCAATCCGTAGCCTGTAGAGGCGCCGATGACCAATACATTCTTAGGCCCATCGCCAAGCGGCCCTTGCTGCTTAATAAAATCAATTTGCTCTTGTACATTCTGAGCACAACCCACTGGGTGAGCATTAATACAGATGAAGCCGCGAACCTTTGGTTTAATGATCATATTTTCTCCGCCATAACACCGTTATGAAGCATTTTGAGTATACTAGCGCCAGACAAGTGGCTCTGTTTTAAGGCGGGCATTATAACCGAAGCCCTACTTTGTGCGAGCCATTCTGAAACATTCAACACCCAACATTGAACATATTTTATGCAAAACCTACGCTTTGCCACGACTGACCTATGGGTCGAAACTGTTTTAAGTGATTTCGACGCCTTCTTGATCGACCATGCCGCTGCTGAAAAAAAAGCGTCTGGGATGGCCGTTTCCATGCTTTCTCATTACCCCGATAGAAAAGAGCTTGTCGAAGCCATGATCGACTTATCTATTGAGGAAATGACTCACTTCCGCGAAGTCGTAAAGATCATGACGCAACGCGGCCTTATCCTTGGGGCGGATAAAAAAGATGCTTACATCGCCCAGCTGAGAAACCTCACCCGCAAAGGTAGCGATGTATATTTCCTCGATCGCTTGATATTGGGGGGGATTATCGAAGCGCGTGGATGTGAACGCTTTGGCTTAGTCGCAAAAGCCTTGCCTAGCGGCGACCTTAAAAAATTCTATCTCGCAATCACTGAATCAGAATCCCGTCACGAAAATCTTTTTATTGAACTCGCCAATATTTATTTCCCAACAGACATAGTGAATGCGCGCGTGGATGAACTGCTCGATGAAGAAGCGCGCATATGTGAATCATTACCTATTATTTCAGCGCTGCACTAAGGTTTGTGAGTAGACGTGACCTCGGCTATAGAAAAGTATTTGTCTCGCTACGCTGAGCCCGAAGCGGCTTTCCTCGCTACAGCCTCTACGGCCACCGCCGAATTACCGTCGATAAAGAATGCGTTAACACAACATTCTGGCGTGCATTTTGAAAGCTGTCTCGTTATACCGGCTTACAATGAATCCTTGGGTTTTATTGAACGGCTAAAACAACACCCTCACATTTCACATGTGCTTTTAATTCTCGTTATTAATCAGCCCGAGAATTCCGAAAGCGCAATAAAAAACCAACAACTATTCAATACTCTGACAACACCCAAAAATATAATAGCAACAGATAAAAATATTGCCTTCATACAAACGGGCGCCCTCCGAGCGCTCATCGTTGACCGATTTTCTGAGACAAATCGCATCCCCATAAAGCAAGGCGTCGGTCTCGCCAGGAAAATTGGCGCAGACATCGCCTGCCAGCTATATGTCGACGGTCTGATAAAAGACAATAAGTCGAACGGTCAGTGGATATTCTCTACCGATGCCGACGCTCACCTTCCTCACAATTATTTTAACATTGGCCATATAAAATCAGATCTTAGAGTATTTAATTTTCATCACATTAAAAATCCCTCAGAAATTTCTTCTGCTACAGGTCAATATGAACAAGCACTCAAGTATTACCAAAAAGCATTGGAATGGTCTGGCTCACCTTATGCGTTCTATGCACTGGGAAGTGTTTTAGCCTTCCAGGTAGATGCATATAGCAAAGTCCGTGGTTTTCCTAAAC
The DNA here is from genome assembly GCA_045430345.1 of Agarilytica sp. GTDB lineage: Bacteria > Pseudomonadota > Gammaproteobacteria > Pseudomonadales > Cellvibrionaceae > Agarilytica. The sequence continues at coordinate 42,549 of JAILXT010000005.1, forward strand.
GTTCTGCAGGCGAGGATTTTTACTTATTAAATAAACTCATCAAACAAGGACGCGTTACCTTCGATCCATCCATCACGGTTCAAATAGAACCACGTATCTCCGATAGAGTACCTTTTGGTACCGGCCCCGCCGTTAAAGCCATTATTGAAAAAAATAAAGATAATGAAGAATACACCTATTACAACCCCGAAATATTTACACTCCTGAAAACGTGGATACGCTGGGCGACAACACAACTACCTAATGCATGCCTAAGCGACCAAAATAACGCCTCTAACTGGAAAGAGCTCATCCAAGGATCTCTACCCGACACAATTATCGATACAATCGATTCACTTAAGTTCGAGGAGTTTGTGAATCATGCGTCACACCAATGCCGTACAAACGCCGCATTTATAGAACATTTTCATAATTGGTTTGATGGATTTAAAACCCTTAAATTTATTCATTATTTACAGCGTTATTATCACCCGGCCATACCGATTAACGAGTGTATAAAAGCCCATAAAAACTGGGAAATGTAATTGCTATATCGATTACACTGATTTTCAAATCGCTCACATCACACCCACGTCTCATTTTTAAAAATATGCGTCGCTAAGTAAGAGTCCCTTGTTTATACTTTCACTGCATAATAATTAGGCAGCTGTTATAGCTTATGAATCTATACTCCGAAGAACGCGTGAGCCCACAGGAAAAGCGACGAAAACTCAGAACCCGAGCAACAGTGATCGCTTCGATCGATTACGTGCTGAATTTCGCGATCTTAAGTTTGTTTTTTGCCTTAGGCAGAGTTGACCTTCTCACCGTCCTTACCGTCTTCACTCTAAGTGTCTTAGTAAACATCTTATTTTTGCACTTGGTTTTTTCAGGGAAAAGCGAATCGTTTAACGATCCATCGTTAACCCGCTGCCAAGTGACGGCTGGATGCCTCATCAATCTTGTCGCATTGTATTTAGCGCCTCAAGTCGCATACGCTATCGCGATCAACATGTTTATTCCCTTGGCTTATGGCAGCCTTCACTTTAAGCGCGAAGGTTTCATGGTTGCCTGGATACTGGTCTCCATCGCGTTTGGCACCATCTTATACTTCACCAAAGACTTGGTTGGCGTAACGCCCCAAACACCTATAGATACCTACCTATTTGCTTTAGTCGTTAGCACCGCACTCGGTCGCTTTCTCTTCATTAATGCAGAAGTGTCTAATATCCGGCGGCGCCTGCAAGAAAAGAATAGAGCACTGCAAAAAGCTCACGGCTTGCTCAAGGAAGTCACAGAAAAAGACGAACTTACGGGAATGGCCAACCAGCATGCGTTTAAAAACATATTACTTGAATTCTGTAACCCCATATTAGGCACCAAGTGCTTGTACCTGGTGCTGCTTGAGGTCGGTAATATTACGAAAGCCAATGACCACTTCTCTCATGAAAAAGCGATAAGAGCAGTGTCAGATATCCTCACTTGCCGATTACGACGCAGTGACACCATCTCACGTTATGATGATTCTCAATTTGCGCTGCTACTACCAGAGTCACCCAAGCATGCCGTGACACGCGTTTTAGAACGGGCTCAGCTCGAGATCGAAGATATCAACTGGGAGTACTATGGGGTTAATCCCGATGTGTCTACCGCTATCAGCCTCGTAGAGTGGCGCAAGGGCGATGACCCTCTCGAAACGTTAACGCGCTGTGAAACAGAATTAGCCGCTAAGAAAGGCAATGTCCCAGATAAAGAAACGTCACCGACCGAAAATCTACTAACCACCGCCGTTGCCGGATAAATCACATCCACCAACGTATCTCAGCCCTAAACGGCCTCCGCACCAGCCCCCCCCCCAATAAATCAGACTAACCCCCTCGTTAGAAAACAGAGGCTAGAGAATTGCCCCCAGGGCAGACCTCCTCTGTATAATGCCGCGCATGGACATTATCGAACAATTTATCTTACTCGCGATCTCTCTACTCGCTAACTTACTTTCAGCAATGGCGGGCGGTGGTGCGGGTTTACTTCAACTGCCTGCACTAATTTTTCTTGGTTTACCGTTTTCTATCGCACTGGCAACACATAAAATTGCCACCGTCGCCCTAGGGGTTGGCGCCACAACGAAACATATTCAAGAAAAAAATGCGCACTGGCCGTTCGCTCTGCTTATGCTTGTATGCGGTTTACCCGGCGTAATATTCGGCGCAAATATTATTCTGGCCGTACCAGAGACCACCGCCAAACTATTACTGGGATTACTCACCATAGGCATCGGCGTTTACTCACTTCTCCACAAAAAATTAGGTCAGGAACACAGCCCAAAGAATCGTCATACTGTAGGTTTAGTATTCGGAGGAATCGGACTATTCGCCCTGGGAATATTCAACGGTTCTCTCACGTCAGGTACCGGACTATTCGTCACTCTCTGGCTCATTACATGGTTTGGCTTCGATTACAAACGCGCCACCGCATACACCATGATATTAGTGGGGCTTTTTTGGAACGCCACTGGCGCTCTTACACTTGCGCTGCAAGCGCCCGTACAATGGGAGTGGTTACCCATGTTATTAATAGGCTCTGTGCTCGGCGGGTATTTCGGTGCCCATATTGCGGTAAAGTACGGTAACCCACTAATTAAAGTTATATTTCAGATAGTTGCCATTTTCGTTGGCCTTTCATTGATCTATTCGAGTATCGCAGCATGACGCTAGCTCAATCATTTCAAAAACTGCACCCAAGAAATATCATGACCATCCTTGATGAGATTGATGCTGAAGCGCCATCATATTCGATGGAGAAAAAACAGGCGATGCGCCGTGTTTTTTGGACTTTGGCCTGCGTCGCCGTCTGCCTGCTACTCATCCACTACATGAAGTACAACACCGCTTTTCGATCCACTCTATCGCTATTGTCGTCCATTCAAGGAGAAGAAAAGCATTACTGGTTAATCAATATCAATAACACGGGTTTTGGCAGGTTATTTAGTTATGCTTGGTGGACATTTTGGCATGTCATCGGCTATGTCGTCATACCGTTTTTTGTCATTCGATACTTTCTTAAAACCAGCTTTATCGACATGGGCTGGCGCTGGAATGATACCCATAAGCACTGGTTTGGTTACGTATTATTACTAAGCCCAATCCTATTTTTTATTGTCCTCGTCAGCCAGGGGCAAGACTTTATCAATCACTACCCGTTTTATAAGCAAGCAGGTAGAAGTTGGTTTGATTTTATTGCATGGGAATTTTTGTACTTGCTCCAATTTGTTTGCTTAGAGTTTTTCTTTCGGGGATTTTTTGTGAATTCCCTTCGCCCCGCGTTAGGTGCTAATGCTATTTGGATAATGTGTGTACCCTACTTAATGATACATTTTCCCAAGCTATGGCTAGAGGCCACTGGCGCTATTTTATTCGGCTTATTTTTGGGGATATTGGCGTTACGCTCTCGCTCGATATGGGGCGGATTTCTGGTTCACGCAGGGGTGGCCGTAAGTATGGATGTCGCGTCTTTAATGAAACAAGGAAAAATTCCTACGCAATTTTGGCCATTTTAGACTGGAGATCACCCGAAAATCGGTGGATCATCCTCTTTCTTATCCTCTTCAATTTCTTCTAAACTGAGCTCACCAAAGCTGGAGGAAACTTCTGACTCTTTTTTATCCTCTTCTATCGCCTCTCCCTCTTCAGTTGCCTTTGTTTCTTTAGCGCCCTCATCATTTGAGAGTTTAATCCGAAGCCGGAGGTTATTGGGCGAATCAGAATTGGCAATGGCTTCTTCAAATGAAATTTTCCCCGCTTTAAACAACTTAAATAAAGCGGCATCAAAAGTTTGCATTCCAAGGTTCTCAGACTTTTCCATGATTTCTTTAATATCTGATAGCCTACTTTTTAAAATAAGCTCCTGTATCGTTTTTGTGCCGATAAGTATTTCTACTGCAGCACAACGTTTATTATCGATCGTCGGAATTAATCGTTGAGAAACAATGGCTCTGACATTTTGAGATAACCCTAACAACAACTGGTGACGCCGCTCTTCTGGAAACATATTGATAATACGCTCCAAGGCTTGGTTCGCATTATTTGCATGCAAGGTTGAGATTGCCAGGTGCCCCGTTTCGGCAAATTCTAAGGCATGCTCCATAGTCGCACGGTCACGAATTTCACCAATCAAAATCACATCTGGGGCTTGTCTTAAGGTATTTTTCAACGCGCTCTGAAAACTTCGAGTATCCACGCCCACTTCACGCTGATTAATAATGCTTTTTTTATGTTTATGCACATACTCCACAGGGTCTTCGATTGTAATAATATGCCCCGCAGATGTCGTATTCCGGTGGTCTATCAATGCGGCCAAGGAGGTCGACTTACCTGACCCGGTCCCCCCCACAAACAACACTAACCCGCGTTTTGTGGTAATAACCTCCTTAAGGATTTCCGGCAAGCCGAGATGATCAAATTGAGGGATTTCGGCTTTGATGTTACGTGCGACAATCGAAATTTCATTGCGTTGCTTAAAGATATTAATACGAAACCGGCCGATGCGAGGAATCGATATAGCGAGGTTCATTTCCAATTCATGCATAAAGGCTTCACGCTGCTCTTCATCCATAATGGCATTCGCAATATCTTCTATTTCGCCAGGTTTATAGGCATTTTGAGAGAGCGGTTTGAGCGCTCCCTGAAATTTTGCACAAGGTGGCGCACCAGTACTTAAGTAGAGATCTGAGCCATCTTTTTGGGCAAGAATGGTCAGGTATTTATTGATGGGAGTTTCCATGCTAACGCGAGCCTTAATCAGGTATCTTTTTAAAAGAATGCCCTCAAAGTATAGAACGCGTTAGTCATTTAGAAAGGATAATCCGGGGAGCAAATGCTAGCTAGTGGATAACGCCTCTGCAGGGTTAGCATGCTGGTAAGCTTTTACATGTTCGGGGAAAAGTGTGCGTACTCTGGCGCGGGAATACCGGCAAGCTCTAGAAAAATCTCATCCGATTCTGGCACACAAATAATGCTCCCGGTGTCGAAAGGCACCGTCGTATGCTCACCCAGTAATGCTAAAAACGCACCGCCAATCGATAAGAGAAAGACACCCTCGTCCTCTGCGCCGCCTTGGTCCAAGATCCAAGCACTCATTGCCTCACATGTGCCCGCTTCCACCATTGCCCCAGACGCGCACCCCAATGATGGGTCACCGCTTTCTAACATACTGGTGCCCACAACTTTATTTTGATGTACAAGCCGAAACATAATCACCTCCATAGAACCATAAACCGACAATATCAGAACGATACGTCACGAAAAGCGGCTATTTACCAAAAAACCAGGGAGCCTAACCTGTTGTATTTTAAGCATATTTTATCAATATACTGTGAAAATAGTGTGGCGCAGCACGCAGAATCATTGCGCAATCCATCGTTAAAGGTCATTATAGGTGCCAAATAATAAGCAAGCCCACACTTGTCGGCGCATGTCCCGCACTGCGGCAACATAGTACAATGCGTAAAAATGGGATCTCACGGAGTTGTTAATGAAATACAAAGAATTAGTAACACGCTTTTTTGGGTTTCTGCTTCCTTGGATCGTATTTTCGCTCGTGCAGTACTACATACTCCAAATTCAATCGCCTTATACCATCATGCTTTACGGCGGTATTGCCGCTCTCGTCAGCATCTCAGTCCGAGACGAACTGCTTAAACTCATCAATACAGCAGAATCCTAAAACTGCACTTTCCCGCGAAGCGATTTAGTCTTTCCCTTTTGTACTTTTTTATCCATACGTTTTCGTTGAGATGACTTTGTTGGCTTAGTCGCTCGCCGCTTTTTAGGCTGATTGGCGGCACTACGAATCATCTCAAGCAAACGCTCACATGCTTCTTGCCGATTCTTCTCTTGGGTTCGGTGTGTTTGCGCCTTTATCACAATCACCCCCTCCTTACTTATGCGCTGATCCCGCACACTGAGTAAAGATTCTTTATAAAACTCAGGTAATGAAGAGGCCTTGATATCAAAGCGTAAGTGAATAGCGGACGACACTTTATTCACGTTCTGCCCTCCCGCCCCCTGAGCCCTAATCGCTGAAAACTCCAGCTCTTCATCAGGTATGGATATATGGTTAGAAACCGCTAACACCGGTACCACCTACTCTCTATCTTCAACATTATTAAAACCCAACGCCATCATAAGGCTAATCCACATAGCTTATGACAATATATTTTTACCGCCAGAAACATCACACCCAAAATCGTCTAGCAAGAAACCTTATAAAGCTTGCGAAAACATACAATACGCTATACTGTATATTTAAACAGTATAGCGTATTGTATGGATGCTTTTGAGCTGCCCCACTATGACACACAACACAACTATCAACCCAACAAATAACGCTAAGCCATTGCTTGAGCAGTTATTACGCCGCCCGGACGTTTGGCGTGGGCACTCCAACACATTTATAAAAAATGAGACCACAAAAGCCATCGATAGCGGCTATCCAAAACTCAATCACGCCTTGCAACACAAAGGCTGGCCCTGCGCCAGCCTTATCGATGTATGCCAACATTACCACGCGGGAGAATGGTGGCTGTTTCACCCTGCAATTAACCACATCATACAGGCATCTAAAGGGGGGCACATCGCTTTAATTAACCCTCCTGCATGCCCTTTTATTAGCGGTCTGCAGCAACTCAATATCGATATTCACAAAATTATCGTGGTGCAAACTCAAAACGCTCAAGAATTTATTACAAGCTTTATAGAGCTGAGCCAATCCCCCGCCAGCCCAATCGTTTTTGCATGGCCACAACAATATGCCATTAGTTATACACAATTACGCAAACTGCAACTCAGCAGCCAAAAATATCAAGGCTTATATGTGTTATTTCGCCCTTATCGCGTAAAAGAACAAAGCTCTCCCGCCGGGTTACGCTTCGTACTACAACCAAACGAATATAATTTACATCTTCATATTTTCAAACAGAAAGGAAAATTAAGACAATCCACCATTACGCTGCCTATTCCAGAAACGTGGGCACCGTTATTACCTCACAGAGATTTACAGACGCACACAATAATCGATTCTCATTTATCCACAGCACATAACACGCAAAAGGTAGAAACGAGATCAAACGAGCTAGCGCTTAGCCCTAAAATAACATCTCGCCCGCTGAAGAAGAGTATAAAACGTGACGCTCGATAAACGCGCCCAGCCGCAGGCATTATGGGTCGCGATTAGGCTAACCCATTTCCCACTAGAAGCATTGGGCGTACAACGTCACACGCCCAATATTATGGTCTCGGATAAAAATAAAATATGTGCGACAAGTGATAACCTACATAACCTAGGCATCCAACCAGGAACACCCACTGCTACAGCGCAATTACTACACAGTAACGATGACGCAATGCCCTACAGGATTTATGACCGAGCGCTAGATAGCGAAGCGCAGTCGTTAAAAACAATATGCGAAGCCTTATACAACATCACACCACATATCGAACACTACCAAACCCGTCAAAGTAATACATATGAAAATATTGGCGTGATCATTGAAATTTCACGCTGTATTAATCTATTCAAAGGGCTAACGTCATTACTTCAAGCATTGGAAGCCGCCTTATCACCATTAACGTTTAGCTATATCTATGCCCTTGGGCACACAAAACAGATCGCGTGGTTACTAACATACGCAAAAGCAGAGAATAATAACGATCTGGCTAACATATCTAGCGAATACTTTATTAACCAGCTAAAACCTCTGCCATTAACTCATATTCACGAACACCCGGAAAGTGTTACACAGCTAAACAGAAGTGGTTTTTTTAGTTTTAACGACATTATTTCACACATAGAAACCGCCTCATTTCACAGCTTACGAAAACGACATTCAGAAGCATTCTGCCAATACCTAACGGATCTTCTCGATATAGATAACACACTTCAACAGGGCGCGTTATTTAAAGCACCTGTCGACACCTACCACCCTGAACATATATTCATTGAAAGCCTTCAATTCGACTACCCCGTCAGTAACTGTGAACAATTAGATCACCCGGTAAAAACCTTACTTTCCGAATTAACCCAAGCGTTAGTCATACAGCAAAAGCAAACACAGGCATTATCCTGGTATTTATATGATATATACCAAAACCATGAGCAATTCTCCGTTCGCATTGAACGTTTGCATCGTGATGAAAATCTCGCGCGGGAGCTCACCATGATCCACCTCGAAAACCAACCACTGCCTTTTGAAGTTGATGTGTTAGAGCTTCGCTGTGAACACATGTTCCCCGTACACTTTGAAAATAGAAATACGCACAATGACCAGCAATACGACACCGAGCAACACGCACTTGCCACCGTCACTGCAAAACTTAACGCCCGTCTAGGAGAAAAATCCGTGTTTAACCTATCCCCCAAAGATTCCCACATACCCGAACTTTCATTTACCAAGTCAAAGATTTGCAACATACAACCGTCAACCAAAACCACGCCCCCAGCAATACATACAGATAGGCCCAGCTGGATATTTAACATTCCCGTAAAAATAGGGAAAAAACAAAATTCTTTATTTTGGAAAGGAAAATTAGAGCTATTACAAGGCCCCGAGAGAATCGAAGGTTTATGGTGGAAAAAGCCCACAGGGCGTGATTATTTTGTCGCTAAACGGGACGATCATGTACGACTATGGGTGTTCCATGACTTATACAAGAATGAATGGTTTGCTCATGGAGTATTTTCATAAAGCAAACATTTACCCCTATTTCAAGCTAGTCACGTTACACATTTATTTTTTCACCGAAGGTGACGTCACCTAATATTTTCCTGAGTTAAGTGACATAACCTTCGGTCAGCGCCCGAGAAAAATAGCAACCAACAATATTTATCCACATGCAATGACATATGCCCATCTTCATACGTTAACCAATCATAGTTTTTTAAAGTCCGCCTCACACCCCCAGGAAATGATTCAACGAGCATATGATCTGAATTACAACGCCATTGCGATTACAGATGAATGCTCCCTTGCAGGTGTAGTCAAAGCCTATCAAGAAGCAACCTCTCTCGGCATAAAACTGATTGTCGGCAGCGCCTTCACCCTTTCAAACACAATAAAAGTCATTGTTATTGCGCCAACGCAGTCGGCATATGCCGAACTTTCGGGGTTTATCACGCTCACGCGGCGTAGAGCGAACAAAGGGCATTACGAAGCCCATTTAGAGGACATGCGCTTTCGACTGCAAAACTGTCTCATTATATGGCTAGCCGACGAAAATTTAGACGGTCACTCTGAGCACGTAAAATCGGCGATGGCTGAAACGTTAAATGCTTCATTTAAAAATAGAGTGAGAATCGGCATAAACCACCAGCTATCCGGTGGCGAACAATCCCGCTTTTCTTTTTGGCAAACCCTATCCCATAACCATCGCATACCAATGATTGCATGCCCCTGTGCGCTAATGCATGACAAATCACGCAAACCCTTACACGACACACTGACAGCCATTTTAGAGAATACCCCCGTATCAAAACTAGGCACAACATTACAAGGGAACGCCGAAGCTTACTTAAAACCTATCTCAGACATAGAACAGCTATATCCCCCTGAACTGATTCATGAAACGACCATACTCGCTGATTTGTGCACCTTTTCTATGGCGTCTTTGCGCTACCAGTATCCCCAAGAACTTGTGCCCAAGCACCTTAGCCCTATCACTCACCTCACCCATTTAGTAAATCTCGGCGCCAAACGACGCTGGCCTAAAGGTACACCGCAATTTGCTCAGGATATTATTGATAAAGAGCTAGGCCTTATTGAAGAGCTGCATTACGAATTTTATTTTTTAACCGTATACGACATTGTCAATTTCGCACGTAGTCAAAACATTCTCTGCCAAGGACGAGGCTCTGCGGCTAACTCTGTTGTCTGCTATTGCTTGCATATTACCGAAATAGCGCCGGGGCAAATCAACGTATTATTTGAACGGTTCATTTCCAAAGAGCGAGATGAACCACCCGATATTGATGTGGACTTTGAACACCAGCGGCGAGAAGAGGTTATTCAATATATCTACCAAAAATATTCCCGTGAGCGCGCAGCCCTAGCCGCCAGCGTAGTCACTTACCGCCCTCGCAGTGCCATTCGAGATGTCGGTAAAGCCCTTGGGCTTGAGTCCGCCCTGATTGACCACCTGGCAAAATCTCTTGCATGGTGGGACCGTACCGGCGAATTAATGCAACGTATTGAAGACGCAGGCTTATCAACCAATAAATCATTAATGGTCCACTTTTTCTCCCTCGTCGAACAGATCATTGGGTTTCCTCGGCACTTATCGCAACATGTAGGAGGCTTTGTCATCACTCAAGGAAAAGTCAGCGATTTGGTCCCCATGGAAAATGCCAGCATGCCCGACCGAACGGTTATCCAGTGGGATAAAGACGACCTCGAAGCCATGGGATTATTAAAAGTCGATGTGCTTGCACTTGGTATGTTAACGGCGTTAAAAAAAGCACTGGCTTACGTACACACATACACCCCCAACATAAAAACTATAGCCGATATCCCCAAAGAAGACCCTGCAACCTATGCGATGCTAAGCCGGGGCGATAGTCTTGGTGTTTTTCAAGTAGAATCGCGTGCACAGATGTCCATGCTGCCACGCTTAAAACCGCAAAAATTTTATGACCTTGTGATTGAAATTGCGATCGTTCGCCCAGGGCCTATTCAAGGAGACATGGTCCACCCTTATCTGCGCCGCCGAGATGGTATTGAACCTGTCACTTACCAAAACGATAAAATTAAATCCGTACTAGAACCCACACTTGGCGTGCCGATATTTCAAGAACAAGCCATTCGACTCGCCATGGTTGCAGCAGGCTTTAGCGGTGGCCAAGCCGATCAGTTACGACGCGCGATGGCGAGCTGGGGAAAAAATGGCAACCTACTCGCATTTGAAACATCCTTTACCGAAGGAATGCTGACGAATGGTTACGATGAGGATTTTGCTAAACGACTTTTCTCACAAATCAAAGGCTTTGGCGGCTACGGCTTTCCCGAATCACACTCCGCAAGCTTTGCACTACTTTGCTACTTTTCATCATGGCTTAAATGCCATCACCCTGCGCCCTTCTATTGCGCATTACTGAATAGCCAGCCCATGGGGTTTTATTCCCCATCACAACTGATACAAGATGCCAGGCGTCATCACGTCAGGATTTTTCCTTTGGATATCAATTTCAGTCCTTACGAAAACATGATCGAAAAAGCGCGCAATACCACAGGCGACAAAACAACAGACTGGGGTATTCGTTTAGGGCTTTGCCGCATTAAATCACTTTCGACAGAAACCGCTTACACCATAGAAAAAGAGCGCCGAAATGCGCCTTATATATCAATACAAGATCTGGTCGACCGAACACATATCAATCACACAGACATTCAAACCTTGGCCGCTGCCGACGCATTACATAGTATCAGTGGTCACCGCTACCAATCACACTGGCAAGCAAGTGCCGCTGACCACAAAACCGTTCCGAATGAATACGCGCGATCTTTACCTCTGAAAGAAAAAGACGACAGTGCGCATCAACTCTCAACAACGGCCCCCAGCATTGAACATAATATTCTACTCGATGTACAAACCACCGGCGTCTCTCTCCGTCCACACCCAATGGTTTTACTCCGCCAAGAAGCACCCTTTAAATACTGTAAAAAACAAAGTGAACTTTCACGATTAGGAAACGGAAGGTTTGTGCACGTCGCAGGTTTGGTTACGGGCAGACAACGGCCTGGTACAGCCAAGGGTACAATATTTTTAACCCTGGAAGATGAAACCGGCAATATCAATATTGTGGTTTGGAAATCAACACAGGAACGTTTTCGAAATGCGCTGCTTCAATCTAAACTAATTTCAGTTAAAGGGCGCCTAGAGTCAAAAGATAGCGTCATACACATCATTGCGGGGCACTTAGAAGACCACACAAACCGCTTAAAAGGTTTTGAACTTAAATCCAGAGACTTTCACTAGACCTAAAGTTCACACTGACACCCCGTTTTCCACAAGAAGATAAAAACAAGAACGCCACTATTTATCGACGTTTGATAATGCGAAATCCGCCAATAGAAAGATAGCTGCCAGAACAGAGCCAATAATCACACCGTATAAGTGAGCATCCACCACCACCGCACCATCGATCCAATCAGACAAATGTAAAATATCAAAACTGGGGAGCTGCTCACGTACAATTTTTACAACGAGTAATAACAGAGCGACGCCTTGAAAGATATCGTGATTTTTGAACGCACCAAAAATCAGCCCCAGGACAAGAAACCCATGTAACACGCCGGACAAGCCCACATACCATTCAACATTCGGTGAAAAGTAAAATAAACAAAGGGACGTTGATACGCATAAGACGGCCCCAGAAAGACACCAACGTAACAGGGATAATTGCCTACCGAGCGCATATAACAGCACTATAAAAACCGATAAATTCAACAATCCATGTAACATATTTAAATGAACGAAGTGTGCAGTCAGTACACGCCACCACTCACCCTGAACCAAACCGTCTCGTGAAAACTGCAGCTCGACCTTGGTATCAAAAAACAATAAAACTAAGGCAGGTAAAATGAATAAAAACGATACAACATGACGCGCATTAAGAATTAATTTCATAGTTAACCATGTGATAAATTCACAATGGGGGCGCCGTAAGCTGGCTATTCTGCAGCGCCCATGGTAAAAATAGAAACAACTATACATAGAGAGAAATCCAAAGTCATTTTCTAAAGGATTTAGAAAATACTAGGAGCATTAACATGAGTTCACACGACGTTATTGACGATGTAATCGTCGACTATAATCCTGTCGATACTAAATCTGAACCAGACTTTTCTAACGCACGCATCACCGGCGTAATCCTAAGCCCCGAAGATGAAAGCAATATGCGTATAAAAGTTGGGCAGGTAGTAGAAGCGGGGAACAACCTTTCTGGATACACTCGCCGCGAACTAGCGGTGTTATGCGACATCAAAAGTGCGCAGTTCTCCAAAATTGTAAAAGGTGAAGCCTGGTTAAATATTGGCAATCTAGGCCTATGGAGTTTTGCCACCGGGATTACCCCAACCGATGTCGTGAAGTACACACCACTAACGGCCTCACCATCACAGTGCATCACCTGGTTTATTAATGGACGACTGCACCACTTCGATCATGACGAGTTTGAGCTGTTTACCAAACTGATATGTAGAAGGCTTGGCGTTAAGCATGTACGCGTCAACGTATCCGGGGATGAGCCCATTCCCAAACTCCATGACAAAAACTGGCAAACCATGTATCTCGACGATCTCAGTAGAGTGGTTGGCCTACGCGTCATTCAACTAAGAAAACAACTGAAGCTATCCCAGAAAGGTTTCGGCGACATACTCGGCGTCACCCCCGAAACCATCAAGCGCTACGAGTCTGGCAAAGTCCGCGTAAACCGGGGTGTATTTTCAACTTATCGCTTATTTGCGACAACCAACGTCAGCCCCATCGAAATAACAAAAGGCTCCATACATCACAAGCTTCGCTATGTTCAAGAACAGCGACACGAAGCCCTACATGAGATAACAAAACAACTCGACTACAACCTATACCGTCAACTTAAAGACATCACATTAAGCGCGTCCAAGCTCTAACCTTGGCCCGCGCACCTCAGGTTCAAAATCTTGCGCCAAAACAGCAACGAAAACTGACATAGTGTTACCTTTTCAACTCAACAATGATCATATAATAAACGCCTTGGCGCGCCGTCCTCCCATTTTGTAATTCAACAACCGATCAAGCCCAACTAATTCGATTCTCAAGGCCCTACGCCTGCCGGATTACGGCAATTCTTTCCGAAGCAAACTCTCTATTTTAAGCTCTACCCCCTCGCTCAGACCGCCTAAAATACACCCCGTAGTCGCACATGAAGAGTGACTACGGCTCCTCCAAAATCACTCTAATGAAAGGACTCGGAGGATCTCTCTATAGTATTGGATACAATAGGAATCAGGACGCTACAGTCAGAGTGGCTGTAAGATATGGACATCCGCACACTATGGATGGGGCAACCTTTGCGCTTGCTCTCGCTCCCCCTCGGGGACGGGAGTTCGCTCATCATCCCTACTCAAAAAACCAAACCCGCATAAAGATATAATTATCTAACACTTGATTTTTAAGACGACCGGTCATATTCTATAGCGTATGAGCAAACGAGAAACCAAAAAAGACCACATATTGTGCTACGGTATCGATGTCATGAAAACACATGGCTACAACGGCACAAGCGTCAAAGATATTGTCGATGCCGCATCAGTGCCTAAAGGCTCTTTTTATAACTACTTCGAAAGCAAAGAAGCCTTTGCCGTGGAGGCGCTTGAAAAAGTAGCGGATGAAAGCTTAACGGCTAGCCAAGCCATTCTCGAAAACACGGATGTCACGCCACTGGAACGGCTGCAGAATTTTTTCAGCAGTGGCGCAAACGACGCATGTGATGCTGACTTCAAAGTCGGATGCTTTATCGGCAATATCGGTCAGGAGATGTCGGACAATAACGAAACTATTCGTAATAAAGTCCGGCAAATCCTAAAACGGAACACCCTGTTGATCTCTTCAGTATTAGAGGAAGCTAAACACCAAGGACAACTCGCCCCAGAAGCCGATACAACACTGATGGCAGAGTTTATTTTTAACGCATGGGAAGGCGCATTGATGCGTATGAAAGCGTCTCGCTGCCGTGCGTCATTAGAAGCCTTCCTTGAAATGCTTCCGCATATTATCCGCTGATTTTTTTAGCCACCAAACAAAGCGACCGGTCGCATTTTAACGCAAAAAAATAGACGACCGGTCATATTTAACAAAATAAAAACCACATAACAATAGGCATCCCAATAGGGAGAACCTAACGAAAGAAACCAACGAATTAGGAGCAACCCAAAATGAAACACCGGAATCATATACGCAATGGCATCTTGCTAGCACTTATTCTCAGCGGAGCGGCAACCTCAGCTCTGGCGCAAACCAGTGACGCATCATCAGCCCCACGACCCGATGAAACAGAAGTAATAACCAAACCATTTAGTTACGAGAGCAAAACGAACAGCTGGGGCTTCACCTTTGATAATGATGTGCTTGTTCCAGGCAGTCGCGACCAAGACTATACCTACGGTATAAATTTCAGTATTTCTGGTAACAACGCGAGATCCCACTGGCTCTCGGCGCACACCCCTCTTGCACATATAAATCAGTGGATCGGAGCAGGTAAAAGCACAATTATCCAAAACGAAACCAAAATTGAATACGGACTTTTGGGCTTCACCCCAGAAAACATCCAAAACGCATATGCTGACCATAACGACCGCCCTTATGCCAGCTTACTGTACGTATCCAGCTCCGTTGAGACCTATGATTTTGCTCGGGATATCTCCTGGAACAGCTCCCTCACGATCGGCCTATTAGGTTTAGGCCTTGTCGGGGAGCTGCAAAAAACTGTACATGAAGCAACAGACGGCGAACAACCGCGCGGTTGGAGCAATCAGATCTCCGAGGGCGGAGAGCTGACGGCCAAATTGAACATCGCGCGCCAATCACTGATCTTTCAAAATAACCACGGCACCGAAATTAAAAGCACCTACCAAGCCGCAATAGGATACGTGACAGAAGCAAGTTGGAGTATTAGCGGACGAATAGGGAAAATACATAGCCCATGGGCACGCTTTAACCCAGAGCTTGTGAGCTACGGTGAGCAAAGTGCCCAAACGAAGCAAACGCGCCTAACGGAGCGCTATCTATGGGCGGGGCTTGCCTTAAAAGGACGAGCTTACAATGCATTCCTCCAAGGCCAATTTAAGCAAAGCAATGTTGAATACGATTCAAATGCACTTCGCCATGGAATCATCGAGGCCTGGCTTGGTTATACCGTGGCTCACGCAAATGGATACCGTTTCACTTACGCCTTACGCGGACATAGCTCTGAAATCAAAAGCGGGACCGGCGACCGAAATGTCGTATGGGGGGGGCTAAGCGTGTCAAAGCGCTTTAGCTCTTGATACGTAGATCTCCACACTCAGCCGGTTTTGCCGGCAGTTAGTCGCAATTACGCTAACATGAACTATTATAAGAAGAGATGTTTCTTAAGAACTTTGAACACGCCGAAACCCTAAAATATCGGCGGTTGTAATAAAAACGGGGAAATTTTCTTTGAACGCACAATGGGTGAACTTCAAAATTGCCGGCGAAGATTACTGCCTGACCGTTGACGATATCCAGGAAATCCTGAACTACGAAGCGCCAACACCGGTGCCTGGGGCAGTACCTGAAGTCAACGGAATACTGAATGTCCGCGGCGAAATTGTCACCGTGCTTTCGGGCCGCACCCTACTCGATCTTGAAAGCAAAGAGCCTGATGGCTCATGGCGTATCATCACAATGCAAAGCCAAGGAGTCTATTACGGGCTGATCGTTGATGCCGTAAACGAGATGATCGAAATCAACATGGATAAACTTGAAAACGCTCCCAACACGGGCTCCGCGACGACCAGCGAACTCATCATGGGCACCTACCACCATAAAGATCGCCTGATTATCGCCCTAGACTTAACGAAGTACGTCGAGTATTCCTAGAGCCTCCCGGCTTAAGTGCACATCACTCATCAGAATATGTGACCAAAAGAAAACGTCTTCTTGAAGACTTTTGAATTTGGTCAGCAACGGCTACGTATTGTTCGGTTGTCGCATGTTCATGCGCCCTAATTATCGCCGAACCCTGAGTATTTTCCGCTAGATACTGAGCCGCAAGCGCGCGAACAGAACGCACATCCACACGGCGGCCATCAACCGTCACCTCTCCAACACTATCAATATTGACCACAAAACTTTTGTCATCCACCGGCTTATTATTTTTACCTTCGTCAGGCTGATTAAGGGGCAACGTCGCCTCTCGAATAAAGCTTGCCGTCACAATAAAAAAGATCAGCATGATAAATACAACATCTAGCATTGGCGTCAAATCCACATCAGCGTTATCGTCCTGTATTTGCTTTTTTGAAAATCGGTTTCTCATACATCACTCCTTACAAAGAAAATATCTCACGTAATCGAGAAGAATGCGCCCTAGAAACGGAGACCGTTTCGCCGCCCTTCAGCGTCAAGGTGTATCCTCCGGATACTGATTCATCCATGGTCTCCACAAAAACCAAATTCACTATGTGTTGTCGACTCACGCGAAAGAACGAGTCGGACGGCAAGCGCCTCTCTACCCTACTAAGGGACTTATAAACAAATGGAGCGGCATCATCGAAATATAGGCGAGTATAATTTCCGCAGCTTTCAAAATAACGAATACGAGAAAGCTCAACGAGATAACTTGTTTCTTTATCTCTCACAAATAAACGGCTCTTTTCGTTTAGTTCGGCACTCTCATCGTGCGAATCCTGTGATATACGACGTACTTTCTGAATGGCGCGACCCAACCGCCCTGGATCTACGGGCTTCAGTAGGTAATCCACCGTATTAAAATCGAATGAACGAATCGCGTATTCGCTATAGGCCGTCGTAAATACAATACTCGGGCTGCACGCTAAGTCAGACAGCATTTCTAAACCGCTCCGACCAGGCATGTCAATATCTAAAAACACAACGTCAGGCCGAACGTTTAAAATAAGCGATTCGCCTTCATCCGCATTCTCGGCCTCGCCCACAACGTCAATATCAGAAAATACGGCTAATTGTGCTTTTAAACCCTCTCTCGCCAAACGAGAATCTTCAACAATAATCGCTTTCACTACAAACCTCCTTGGGCAGTGTCAGCACAGCTCTCACCATGCCATCTCGCTCGCTTAAAGCAAAGGACGCTTTGTCACCATAAATTAACGCCAAACGTTGGGATATATTATTTAGCCCCATTTTAGAAGACTCGGCTCCGCCATGATCATCATCGTCAAGCCTCCCGTCATTTTCAACGATGACCTCAATAGTGTAAGCCTTGCAGCACACAGCTAAATGTAATGAGGCCCCTGTTTTACTTTTTGATACGCCATGTTTAATCGCATTTTCTACCAGCAGTTGCACCATCATAGGCGGCACGGAATATTTTCCCACTTCTTCAGAAATATGCGTGCTGTATCGTAACTTCTCTTCAAACTGTAAACGAGAAACGTCAATATAACTTTCAACGAACCTCAACTCTCGTTCCAATGAAGTCTTTTCTTGTTTATGTGCGCTCATACAGAAACGCAATAAATCAGAAAGGGATCGAACAATAAATTGTGACTTTTTTGGATCGATCACAATGAGGGAACATAAATTATTCAAACTATTAAACAAAAAATGGGGACTAACTTGATTGGAGAGCGAACTTAACTTAACGTCATCTAGCTCAGCCTGCATCCCGGCTTTCTTCTGTTCCAACTCATGATTCACTTTAAAGCTACGGCTTAATACATAAATTAAACACCAGCCCAATTGCATCAGGTAGGAATAACAAAAACTCACAAACTTTTCATCAAAGTGACGAGATGTCGTAATGGATTCTCGCTGTAACAAATCGAACCATGCGTCGTTCACCGACACGGAAAAAGGCACCCCATAAATAATGGGAAAAACCATGAGGAGATTAAAGCCCAGGGTTAAACTGATCAGCTCTACCAAGGAAAGAGAAATCCAGTCACTCTTGATAAACCAATAACGAAATAAGAGAAGTACAGGCAAGGTCAATATGAACCGTATAAGTTCAGAAAACACGGCTGAACCAATATCATCTAGTCCCGGCTCTAAGTTAGAAAGCGACACCCAAAACGCCGTCACCCACCAACCGCAGATACAGCACAACCAAAACGACCACTGCCGAGGCAAAAATGGAATATTCACGATAATCACCTCCTTTCATTAAAACACCTGCGGCATACCTATAGTGTTACAGATACTCCGCGAGTCCACCGAAAATATATGACGAACAGTCTCTAAAACCCATCGAACCGCTATATCCCAGGAGGATCATTTAATTTCAACGATTTCGCTGGATTTGCCATATAATCTGAGGCAAAATTTCGGCCCTTTTATCGCCCCAATAACGTACGCAAGCGCTAGTGTAATCTACCTACTGGAGAACCCGGTTGTCATCAAGCAATCAAAGCCAAAGCCCACGGACGACAAACCCGTGGACCACTGAAGAGTCCGCACAGCTCTATGGCGTTAAACGCTGGAGTAATGACTACTTTGGGCTATCTAAAGACGGGAAAGTCACCGCAAAAACACTCAATACACAAGTCCCTATTATGGATATTGTGGAAGGAATGATTGAGCGAGACCTGCAAATGCCCGTTTTGCTCCGTATCGAGAATATCCTCGATGCGCAGATATACCGGCTCAATACCTCCTTCGCTGACGCAATAAACACTCTGGGTTACCAAGGTCAATATCGCGGCGTCTACCCGATAAAAGTCAATCAGCAGGCCCAAGTTGTTGAAGAGATTGCCGATTTCGGCGCCCGTTTCCAGCATGGCTTTGAAGTGGGCAGCAAGCCCGAAATGATCGCCGCGCTTTCAACACTGGAAGAGCCCGGCAGCCTCATCATTTGTAATGGCTACAAAGACCAAGAGTTTATCGATCTAGGCTTACATGCAATCAAGTTGGGGTTCGCTTGTTTCTTTGTAATTGAAACGCCCTCGGAATTACCCATCATTATCGAGCGAAGCAAAGCCCTCGATATCTCCCCCGTCATTGGCGTACGTGTAAAGATGACCACAAAAGTCAGTGGGCATTGGAATTCTACCAGCGGGGACCGCAGCGTCTTTGGGCTCACGACCACCCAGCTAATAGAAGTTGTCGATACACTCAAAAAAGAAAACATGTTGGATTGCCTCCAACTCCTGCATTGCCATCTAGGCTCACAAATACCGAACATTCAGGATATTCGAAACGGCATTGCAGAAGCCTGTCGTTTTTACGCAGACTTGGTATCAGAAGGCGCAGAACTGGCGTACATTGATCTTGGTGGCGGACTTGCCGTCGACTATTCTGGCGAGAAAAAAAACGAAGACCAGAGCCGTAATTACTCACTTCGCGAGTATTGCGAGGATATCGTTGATACTTTAAAACAAACCTTCGACCAACTTAATATTGCTCACCCCACCATCGTCACCGAATCTGGCCGTGCAACCGTCGCGTACTCATCCGTATTACTTTTCAACATACTCGACACCACCACATTTGAACCCACACATTTGCCAAATGCCGGGGATCAATCGCACCCGGTAATCGAAAACCTAAAAGAGATTCGTGAAACACTCTCAACTCGGCGAATACAGGAAAACTTCAACGATACACATTATTATCGCAACGAGGCCCGCGAGCAATTCAAACGCGGACTAATGGATCTTCGAACTCGTGCAGTGGCCGAAAACCTGTTTCTGGAAATCATGCATGCGATATTAGCGCTCACAGAACAAATGGCTCGCCCGCCTCAAGATTTAGAAGGTTTAAAAACCTCATTGGCCGATATTTATTACGGAAATTTTAGCTTATTCCAATCCTTGCCCGACATCTGGGCGATCGATCAACAATTTCCCATTATGCCGATTCACCGCTTACATGAACGTCCCACCCGTGAAGCCATAATCGCTGATATCACCTGTGACTGCGATGGTAAAATTGACAGCTTCATTAGTGATACACCATCAAAAACGACCCTGCCACTGCACGAACTTAAAACAGGGGAAGAGTATTATCTCGGTGTATTTCTTGTCGGCGCCTACCAGGAAACACTGGGCGACCTGCACAACCTATTCGGCGATACCAATGTCGTGAGCGTAAGGCTCAACGCCGATGGCAGTTTTGACTTTGTAAAAGAAATGCACGGCGACACCATTGCTGATGTATTGAGCTACGTTGAGTTTCACCCAAAAGACATGATCACACGCTACCGAAACACGGCTGAACGTGCCGTACGCGAAGGCCGAATCACTGCGCGGGAACGCGCAAAAATGATTCATAGCTTTAACGAAAGTATGCGTGGTTATACCTACTACGAAAAAGAGAACTAAGGATTTATCGACTATGTCGACCGTAATGATTATCGGCGCTGGCGGCGTCGGGCAAGTCGTCACGCATAAATGTGCACAAGCTTCCGATGTATTTACAAAAATTGTTCTGGCAAGCCGTACAGAACAAAAATGTAAAAAAATCGCCCAGAGCGTTAAAGAGAAAACCGACATCACCATTGAGACAGCCCAAGTCGATGCAGACCAAGTCCCAGATCTTGTAGCGCTACTCAAGAGTGTAAAACCAAAACTGGTGATCAACGTAGCGCTGCCCTATCAAGACCTCACGATTATGGATGCTTGCTTAAAAGCCGGCGTTCATTATTTAGATACCGCTAACTATGAGCCACTGGATACCGCCAAGTTCGAATATAAATGGCAATGGGCTTACCAAGAGCAATTTAAACAAGCTGGCCTAATGGCCTTGCTCGGCTCTGGTTTTGATCCTGGTGCAACCAACGTATTTACCGCGTATTTAGCCAAACATTATTTCGATGAGATACACACACTGGATATTATCGACGTGAACGGCGGCGACCACGGCTATCCTTTCGCCACAAATTTCAATCCCGAGATCAACATTCGTGAAGTCACTGCAGAATGTCGGCATTGGGAAAATGGCGAATTCGTCACCACCCCCGCCATGTCCCTCAAGCAAACATTTAACTGCCCTGAGAATGTCGGCGAATATAATATTTACCGCATGTACCACGAAGAGCTCGAATCGCTCACAAAGTTTTACCCTACATTAAAAAAAGCACAGTTTTGGATGAGTTTCTCTGACAATTATTTAAAACACTTGGAAGTGCTCGGCAATGTCGGGATGACCGGTATCGAAGCGATTGAATATCAAGGGCAAGCAATCGTCCCGATTCAGTTTTTAAAGGCATTGCTGCCCGACCCATCGACACTGGGACCCCGAACAGTCGGAAAAACCTGTATCGGCTGCTACGTCACCGGCATTAAAGACGGTCAGCAAAAAACCGCTTACCTCTACAACATATGCGACCACCAAGATTGCTACAAAGAAGTGGCCTCTCAAGCCATTTCATATACCACCGGCGTGCCCGCAATGGTGGGCGCTAAAATGATGATGGAGGACAAATGGATGGCCCCCGGCGTATGGAATATAGAACAAATGGATCCCGACCCATTTCTAGATAATATTGCGAATTTTGGACTGTCCTGGAAAGTAATCGAAGA
Source organism: Agarilytica sp. (assembly GCA_045430345.1). GTDB lineage: Bacteria > Pseudomonadota > Gammaproteobacteria > Pseudomonadales > Cellvibrionaceae > Agarilytica. The sequence continues at coordinate 64,792 of JAILXT010000005.1, forward strand.
TCCTGATTTCGACTTGCTAAAGTAAGAGTTTAAAAATACACATTCACTATGGCCGTCGTTAGTAAAACCTTTCTTAAGTTCGATCCATCGCGTGTACCATCACCCTGCTTTGTGGTGGATGAAGTCGCTATTGAAAACAACTTAAAACGACTTGCCTACGTGCAAGAACAAAGCGGCGCTAAAATATTACTCGCGCTTAAAGCGATCTCAATGCCGGCGATTGCACCGCTGATAAAACAATACTTATCCGGCACCTGTGCAAGCGGCTTACACGAAGCAAAACTAGGGAAAGAATTTTTCGGCGGCCAAGTTCATACTTTTTGTGCCGCTTATAAATCGGAAGAACTTGATGAGATCCTCCCTATTTCTGATCACGTTGTTTTCAACTCCAATGCGCAGTGGCAACGTTTTAAATCAAAAGCACTTGCCGCGACCAGTAAGCGCCCTCAACTGAAATTTGGCTTACGGCTAAACCCCATGCATTCTGAAGGTACCACGCCCCTATATGACCCCTGCGCCCCCTGCTCTCGTTTGGGTATTCCTGCAGACCAGTTCTCAGACCTTGATTTAGAAGGCATCAGCGGCCTGCATTTTCATACTCTATGCGAACAGAATTTTGCGCCGTTAGAACGTACACTTAATGCCATCGAAGAAAGATTTGCATCCACCCTGCATAACGTGGAATGGATTAACTTTGGAGGCGGCCATCACATTACAGCGCCAGATTACAATACAGAGGCATTAATTCAACGCATCAAAAAAATGAAAGCACGCTACAACATCGACGTATATCTGGAACCCGGTGAAGCCATCGCGATACACTCTGGCGTACTTGTCAGTGAGGTACTCGACATTACCCACAATACCCGTGATCTCGCGATTCTTGATACCTCTGCGACTTGTCATATGCCAGACACGCTAGAAATGCCCTACCACGCTCATATTTTTAACGCCGGAGACGAATCCGAAAAAAGCCACCGTTATCGCCTCGGCGGACAAACATGTTTAGCGGGCGACGTTATGGGCGACTACAGTTTCGATTCTCCTCTCGTGATCGGCCAGCGGTTAATGTTTGACGATATGGCCCATTACACGATGGTAAAAACAAATACGTTTAACGGTATTAATTTACCAGCCATTGCCCTTTGGAATTCCCAAACCGATGCATTAACCCTCGTCAATCAATTTGGATACGATGATTTTAAATCTCGGTTATAGATACGTCGTTATATCACTGACCACATAAAATGCCGTATATCGTTTAACGGCTTTCCCGAACAGACACACTTGCAATACCGACTTACATTCCATACGATCAACCCAAAATTACACCAACAATAAAACCTGACTTACCGGCTAATACGAGACCCACTATGAAATTTGTCACTCCAGATTTATGCGATGACTTCCCTGAAGACGTCCGCGTCCTAAGCCCGATGCTGAACAACTATGGCGGTAAACGCCAATTTTGTGGCGAAATAGTCACCGTAAAATGTTTTGAAGATAACTCCCTCGTTAAAGAGCAAGCTGGCAAACCTGGAAACGGGAAGGTCCTCGTCGTTGATGGCGGCGGCTCCCTAAGGAAAGCTTTACTCGGTGATATGATTGCAGAAAATGCGGTCAAAAATGGTTGGGAAGGTTTTGTGATTTATGGCTGCATCAGAGATGTCGACGCAATATCGGCACTAGATCTTGGCGTTCAAGCAATGAATACCATCCCGTTAAAAACGGAAAAACGCGGCATTGGAGATTTAAATGTGGCGGTATCTTTTGGCGGACTCACCATTGAACCTGGCGAATATATTTACGCAGACAACAATGGCGTTATTGTCTCGGCCAAAAAATTAATTGGGTAAGTTCTAAAAAAGCGTAAAAGATGGAAAGTTCACATGTGGTAATAGCTGTTGAAAGCTATCACCACATGTACTCAAACGCTTCTTAGCAGAAGCGTTTAAGCAACAGACTTAAAACTTAACATTTGCACCGAAATAAACGCCAGAAAATTCGATATTGCCGGCAAAGTCTTCATCATCACCAAGATCAATTTCGAACGCTCGATAGCCCAACTCCAATCCGATTTCAGCAATCACGGGAATCTCGATACCATAGCCAACCGCTGCGCGGTAATCGATGATAGATTTATCGTCTACGGATATCGCATTCGCATTACCTGTCACGTATAAGCCTGTAAAGGGTAAATCAATTTTTGTTTGGACGTAGAGCATGGGTAACACGCCATCTACCTCTTCTGACTCAGTCTCTTCCGTACCTTCAATTGTTCCCACAGCACTTACTTCTGCATCAAACTGTCTGAAGGTTAAACCAAAATCAACCATCGCGATTTCGTAATACAGTACGGCGTCCGTCATTGTGATATCAATTTCAGTCGCCACATCCGCATCAAAGGATGAGTCACCGAAAACAAAGACATCCGTCAAAACACTATCACCAGAAGAAGAAATCGCACTTCGTTCCAATCTCACATTAGGGATAAAAGGCACGGCATGCTCAAACGCAACGTAGATGTAATTGTTACTTTCGTCGCCCAAGCCGAGGTCGTTAACATCCGTTTCTGAATCCCCAAGATCCCCTGAAACCTCTGTAGACCAGCTGCCAACACCGCCATATACAGAAAATAATGGTGTTGCATCCAAGGCAAAAACAGGCGTTGACGCAAAAACTAACGCTGCAGACGTCAGAAACTTTTTCATAGTACCCCCTAAATAATGGAAATTATTGCTATTAGATTAATGACAATATAGACGTTAGCGAGGAGTCTAACAAACTAAACCGCGCTCGGGTTAGCGCTAGCGTGAAATTCATCCGTCAAACGAAGCCTTGCTTATTCCTTAACCTTTTATTGGCCGTCGATTAAGCGAGGCACACCGGTTTACGAAGCTTTAGACGCCAAGATTAGACCGCATTTACCTTGTTAAGGATAAGACAAGAACTCAAAGACAAAGACATTGCTAGCTATTGCGTACTACCCTTTAGCGTTTCCCAGGCTGCAACCGCAAGTATCACTGCACCACCGACATACACCATTGTTGAAGGCGTCTCATCTAATACTAACCACGCGATAACAGCACCAAACACAGGAGTATTGCAACTAATTAACCCCACGGTTTTAGCGGATAGCCGTTTTAAGCTCATGGATAAAAAGGTATGAGCCATTGCGGTAGACAAACAACCTAACAAGATAACCATTCCCCAAGCACCCATATCGAGGCTTTTTAACGATCTAAACTCAATAAAGGGAATCAGCAGCACCGCCACAAGTAAAGTTTGATGGGCCATCAGTGCGATTGAGTTCACTTGAGGATAAACATATTTCTGTGTCGTATTCCTGAGCGAAAAAAGGATGGCCGAAATCACCCCCCAAAACGCCCCCAAAAATGCACCGCTATCCAACTCTCCCGCAAGTACATCTTCAGAGACCATAAGAAACACACCAAACAACACCACGCACGCCGCTAAAATATCGACCTTTTTGGGCCAAAGCCCTCTAAACATCGGCTCGATCAAAACAGTGATAACGGGATAACTAAACAGCGCGAGCATGCCAATCGCCACGGTGGAAACTTGCATCGCATAAAAATACGTCACCCAATGTATCGCTAATACGAAGCCCAACGCGTATACACCCAAAAACTCTCGAAACGAGGCCAATCGAAAAGATGACTTCTGTATAAACAGCAAGAAAAATAGTGCGATACAGGCAACCACACTGCGCAGCTGAGTGATTTCTGTCGCTTCCAAAGGAATGGCTTTAGCGAAAAAACCATTAAGCGCCAAAAGTAAAATCGATGCGTAAAGCACCAACAAACCGGTTCTTAGCGAGTGAGTATCATTTTGATCAGACATGAATAAACCGATAACAACGGTGTAGACGACTTAAGTCCACCCTAAGTACAACCACACACAACACACGACACATCGAGGAAAACTCAAGGCCGAACCAGAGCAGGGATACTATCACCCAGCGCCTTAGATTGGCAGCGCACGCAGAATAAACTCAACGTATACACTTAATTATGTATTAGCCCTCCACCCTTATTTTTTTAATATGTAATATGTATGGCGAGCAAGCACACAATGTTTATATGTACTAAACACATTTACGTTCGCACCATACCGCAGCACCAATCAAACCAACTCGCGTATTGGTAATAACAGACACGGGGATATTTTTTACATAATCGCTCATCACACCTTTATGCTGGAAGCGTTCGACAAACGCACTATCTTTTAGAAACTCGACAAATCGAGGGACAATACCGCCCGCAATATAAACACCACCCCGAGCACCAAACGTTAGTGCCAAATTTCCAGCAACACAACCAAGAAAAGCGCAGAAACATTCTAATGTTTTAATACAATTAACATCCGTCTCGTTAATTGCGTTGGCGGTGATAACCGCGGGAGACAACACCTTGGGCGTTTGCCCTGCCACTTTACACACAGCCGAATATAAATTACCAAGCCCCATTCCCGAAATCATTAACTCTGCAGATACATGACCTAAGTCTTCCATCACGGCGGCAATCAATTCACTTTCATATAGCGTGGCTGCCGGTAAATTTACGTGACCACCCAAACCCGATATGGGTAACCAACGTTCACTGTCAGGGCAATACGTTAACCCTGAAACGCCGAGGCCGGTCCCAGGGCCTATAATGGCTCTCGGCTCATAGTCATGTTCAGCACCAGACTTTATCATCTCAAGATCATTCTCCGAGAGAACACTTACGCCTAACGCCACGGCATTAAAATCGTTCATCACATCAAAACATTCAAAGCCAAAAACCTTCTTGGTCTCTTCAATAGAAAATGACCAAGGCAAATGCGTCATTTCAATTACATCCCCATTAATGGGGCTAGCTATCGCTATACATGCGGCTTTGGGTTTGTCGCACGCTAAGCCGGCTATGTACGCTGTCAGCGCAGAAAAAAAAGTGGGGTAATCTGCACCCGGCATAATTTTTACGTGGCTTAGCTCAGGCTGTGCGCCATTACTCGGCTTCATCACCAGCGCAAAGCGAGCGTTTGTCCCACCAATATCCGCCACAAGAAAAGGAAACATAATCGATAAACCTTGGTCAGAACCATTTATGCCGCCCTACCAAGGGGAAATAGCGGTAGGACTTCGTTATCTTTACAAAAGAAGTATTACATAGCCTCACAGATCTGTTAAATAGGTCCGAATCAACAATCCTAGAGCTGAATACAGGCACGGTAAACTGCGGTATCATTCTCAAAAAAGATGGAGTTGTACATTCCTATGCCAAGACACGTTGTCATCGTCGAAGACGAAGAAGCAATCGCTCAAAATTACTGCGATGCGCTACGCCGCCAAGGCTATAAAGTTTCTCATTATAGTTCTCGGCCCGAGGCCAGCGAGGCCTTCGCTAATCGCTTGCCCGACCTAGCCATCATCGATATAGGACTAGGCGACGAAATTGAAGGTGGGTTTGAGCTCTGTCGGGATTTACGGGCAAAGTCGCCAGAACTCCCCATTATTTTTCTTACCGCGCGAGACAGTGAATTCGATGTTGTGTCAGGCCTCCGTTTAGGGGCTGATGATTATCTAACGAAAGATATTAGCCAAGTGCATATGCTTGCGCGTATTACCGCGCTTTTTCGCCGAGTGGAAACCCTTCAAAAACCCAATACCAACGAAACCGAAATCGTGCGCGGCGCACTCAAAATCAATATGGATAGAATGGCCGCTCACTGGAACGAACAACTGGTCGATCTCACGGTAACGGAACTTTGGATCGTCCACTCGCTGGCACAGAATCCCGGACACGTGAAAAACCGCCAACAACTTATGGATGCGGCCAACGTTGTACTCGATGACAACACGATTACCTCCCACATCAAGCGTATTCGTAAAAAGTTTAAAGAGCATGATGCCAGCTTCGATTGCATCCAGACAGCCTACGGTATGGGCTACCGCTGGGTACCCCAGTAGCGTTCCATGCGCCTACGTAAACAACTGCTTATTCTTAGCCTCGTCACACTGGGTTTGCCCTGGGTAGGCTGCCAAACCATAAGAGAAATGGACTCGGCACTGCGCGACGGTCAAACCAAAGCCTTAGCAGCAACGGCTAGAGCGGTGAGCGCGAGGATTCAAAGTGACGAGAAACTTGTGACGCTTCTGGCTAACGTCGATTTAGCCCAAGATATCAATACAAACGCCGCCTTTTACGCCCACCCTCTCCTCTCACCACTTTATTTAGATGGGTATGACGATGACTGGATAAGCCAAAACTACGAATTTAAGGCCCTGGGAGAAAACTCTCCGCATCAAATTGTTGTTGGGCAATGGGGAAACGAGCTAAAAATATTCCTTCGCATCTCAGCTCAGCCAATTAACTACTTCAACCCAAGCGAAACCAACTTAAACCTCGCGGACCATATTCTCCTAAACACCGTGTCCCAGTCATTCGCTTTATATGCCAGTGCGCCCGGCCCACTGCTCGTCACTCGTATTGAGAACGGCACCGAGCTTACGAGTAGCGAACGAGAGCACCGCATAAAAGGCGTATGGCTAGAGCACCCCAACGGATTTCAAGTTGAAATCACACTGCCTTTCTCATTGGCAGCATCAGGGATCGGTTTTCAGATCGCAAACGGTAAAACCGAAGACCTTGCGCCATCACCACTCCACCCAATTATTCGACAATCGGAAAAGCTCTCACAAGAACTCAGCATCTTTTCATCTCACGATACACGCCTGCATCTAATCGATCCCCATGGCTACGTGATTGCGAGCCACGGCAGTATCGACGTGGCGACTCAAAAGAACACCCGTCCCCACGGCTTTCTCACATGGATTTATGCCCTGGCGTTGGGAAATAGAGAATACGCACAACTAAAAGGGACTAGCGCTAGCGGTACACTGGAGGGCAAAGACATCGACCAAACCCTACGTGGCACACCAAGCGCGAGCTGGTTTTCGCTCGGCAACCAACCCTTGGCCCGCGCCAGCAGCCCCCTCAGCTCACAGACCAAGACAACCAACGCGGTCATAGGCGCAATCGTCGCAGAGCAAAGCACGAGCGCTATGGCAGACATTACCAACCAAGCCTTCAGTAAAATACTGGCCTATTCGTTTTTAGCATCCATGTTTGCGGCGGTAAGCCTGGTTTTTTATGCGACCTGGCTAAGCCTTAGAATTCGTAAACTCAGTGAAGCGGCCACCTTAGCCGTCACCGAAAGCGGCAAGATCACTGAAGACTTCCCCATATTTAAAAGCGGCGATGAGCTAGGAGACCTGTCTCGCAGCTACGCCCAACTGTTAACGCGCCTGAGAGAATACACGAACTACCTTCGCACCCTATCCAGTAAGCTTTCCCACGAATTAAGAACCCCTCTGGCTATCGTCCGCTCCTCCCTGGATAACCTAGAGCATGAACCCCTTGGTGACCAAGCAAAGGTCTACGCCGATAGAGCGCGAGAAGGAACGACCCGCTTATCCAATATCCTAAACGCCATGAGCGCCGCAAGCCGGGTCGAGCAGTCAATAGATGCCTCTGAACGTGAAGAGATCCCCTGCGATGAACTCCTCGAAAACCTCAAGGCGGCCTATGAAGATGTCTATCAACACGTATGTTTTCGCCTCAAAATACGGAAAGACCCCAAGGGCTTGGCCGTCAGCGGCTCCGGAGAGTTACTCGTACAAGCCTTAGATAAGCTCGTTGATAACGCGGCGGACTTTTGCCCAGAAGATGGCCTGATCGAGCTCGGGCTATACCGGCATCAAGACTGGGTCGTCTTTACCGTCCACAATGAAGGCCCCCCACTGCCCAGCCATATGCACGGCCAGCTCTTCGACTCCATGGTCTCCGTGCGAGACAAACCGTCCGGCGAAGCGGATCACCACTTAGGCCTAGGCCTCCATATCGTACGCCTTATTACCGACTTCCATAGTGGCGAAGTACAAGGCTATAACGTGCCGGACAACAGCGGCGTCATCTTTGAGTTGCGCCTACCGGCAAGTTAAGGCTTCAATACACTCAAACCTTGACATGGCTGAGCAAAACCGCATAATACCGCGTCCTTAATTCGCTCAAGCCAAAAGTGCTGGGCCAATTGACCCAATTTATACGTTTTAACACTAAAAAATATCAGTAGGAGCAACACACTGTGGCAAATTCCCCTCAAGCGAAAAAGCGCGCTCGTCAAAACGACAAAGCACGCATACACAACGCTAGCCTGCGCTCCATGGTTCGCACCTATCTTAAAAAAGTAGTTGCAGCAATCGAAGCAGGTGACGTTGAAGTAGCTAAGAAAGCATACGAAGAAGCCGTTCCCGTACTCGACCGGATGGCCGACAAAGGCATTCTTCACAAGAACAAAGCCGCTCGTCATAAGAGCCGCTTGAACGCCCAGGTTAAAGCCTTAGCCGCTTAAATCTAACGGCAGTTCTCAAAAAAACCGGCTTCTGCCGGTTTTTTTGTGTCTGACGATAAGCCATTCATAATAAATATGCAGGGCAGTATCAGACCAAGGAATGAGACTATCAAAGAAACGGAAATAACATCAGGGATAGAGACACAGCGCCTCAAATAGCAATAAACAAGCTTGAGCGAACACAACCAGCCCCCGACAAACGGAGTTACTATAGGCCGTCGGCTTATACTGCCTTTTTTAACGCTTCTATTAACCGAAGCGTTTGCTCAAGTGTACCGAGCGTTACTCTTAAACCAATATTACCGTCCGCGTCTTTTTTAGGACGTACCAATATATTGCTTGCTTGAAGGTGCTGTTGAACGGCATCTGGATTCTCAGGGAACATCCAGATGTAGTTTGCCTCACTCGGCCAATACTGAATATTCTGATCATCTAAAAACGCTTCAAACTCTGGCTTTGATTGCGTCATGACTTCTTTCACATAACGCTCGGTATATTCTGGGTTATCTAAAGCGGCTCTTGCAGCGACAACGCCTAACTGATTGATATCGTATGGGCCTCGCACACTAAGCAGTGCCTGGATATTCTCTTCTGCGGCGATCAAATAACCGAAGCGTAAAGACGGCATACCCCATGTTTTGGAGAAGGTACGAGTGATAACAATATTCGGATATTCAGCTACGTATCCTGCGACTGTTTTTTGTGAATATTCAAAATAACATTCGTCGACAAGCACACATGCTTTTGGCGCTGCTTGGGCAATTGATAGAATATCTTCCGACTCGGCGCCGACACCGCTAGGGTTATTCGGGCTAGCGATACAGATCACGCGCGTCTTCTCATTTACTGCGGCAATAATATCCTTAACTGGCAACCCGTTTTCTCGCGAATAAAAAGGGGCAATCACCTTCATTCCCTCGATCTGAGCACACTGGTTATACATCGCGAAATTAGGTTCAGGAATAATCACTTCTTCACCAGCCACGGCACACGCCCGAAACACAAGCTCAATGCCTTGATCCGAACCATTTGAAATCATTATTTGTGATGCGTCAGCGCCAGTGTAGTCCGATAATCGTTGCACGATATCGCCATATGAAGGGTACAACTGAATGCGGTCGCTGCGAATATAGTCAATCAAGGCATCGCGAACAGGCGCGCTAACAGGCAGCGTTCTCTCGTTAAAATCAAGCAACAAATGCTTATCTGGATCTCGCCCTTCTAACGGTGGTTTGTATGCAGATAACTTATAGAGGTGTGATTTAAAAATGGGCATAGTTACGAGCTTAAATATGGGGTGAATAAAACACGTGTCAACTTATTGGGTCTAGAGGCTTTTGTACACGTTAAAATTTACGTAAATTAAAACGAGCACGCTCTAGCGGACGAAATACTAGGAAAGCACTAAATTATCCCGATGAATAAGCTCATCGAAATCTTTGTAACCCAGATGTCGTTCAATATCCGCTGACGATTTCCCAATAATTTTTCGAGCATCGTCACTATTATAGTTAACTAAGCCTCGGGCAATTTCGTTCCCCTCGCCATCCCGACAGACAATCATCTCTCCACGCGTAAAATAACCCACGATGGAGGTGACCCCAACAGGCAAGAGGCTTTTTCCCTTGTCCCGTAAAACGGATACAGCGCCGTCATCTAAAACCACAACGCCTTTAGATTGTAAATTGCCCGCAAGCCAACGCTTTCTCGCCGCAAGTGGCTGCTGATTGGCGAACAGAAGGGTCCCGAGCATTTCTCCTTCGGCAACACGGTTAATTACATCAAAAATATTACCGCCAACAATAACCGTATCCGCTCCAGATCTTGCCGCTATACGTGCGGCACGTACTTTACTGATCATACCGCCACGCCCTAAGGAACCACCCTGCCCGGCCATATCATCCAACTCGGAAGACAAGGCTGAGCGTTCGTGAATAATGTTAGCGAGCGCATTGGTGCGAGGGTCGCTGTCGTACATTCCCTTTTGATCGGTCAAAATACAGAGCGTATCGGCTTCAATTAAGTTTGCGACTAACGCACCCAAAGTGTCGTTATCCCCAAAGCGAATTTCATCCGTCACGACGGTATCATTTTCGTTAATGATTGGAATAACATTCAACTTAACGAGTGTACGGATCGTTGAGCGCGCATTGAGGTAACGCTGGCGATCAGACAAGTCATCGTGATCCAACAGCACTTGCGCGGTTTTTAAGTTATATTTTTGAAATTCTTGCTCGTAGGCTTGAACAAGGCTCGATTGGCCAACCGCCGCAGCGGCTTGCTGCTCATGAATAGATTTGGGACGAGATGTCCAACCTAAGCGCGTCATGCCCGCAGCGACTGCACCAGAAGAAACGACAACCACCTGATAGCCACGTTTAGTTAAGGCCGCAATTTGCTTTACCCAACCTTCCATGGCGGTACGGTCCAGACCTTTGCCCGCGTCCGTTAACAGCGCGCTGCCTATTTTTACGACCCAGCGCCGGCTTTGTTTTATTTGTTGTCGCCTATTCATAATTCACTTGCTAATGCGTAATCGGGGCTACTACATCCTAAAATTTATAGTTCGATGCGATGTAACAAAAATACGATGCTATTCTAACGTACGTATTCCACATCTACATCGCTATCATCTTCGTCATCATCACTGTCATCGTCTTGGTCTTTTGGCGTCTTTCGAGACAAGCGTAGCTGATCAATTTTCTCACGTGCTTCTCGCTGCATGCGTTCCTGAATATCACGCTCTTCAGCAAGTACTTCTTCGTTTTCTTTCTCGTCACTCCATCGCTCTTCCAGGTAGCAAAGCATGTCTTCACACAAACGCTTTGTGCCTTCGCGATTAATCGCAGAAACGGTATAAACGGGCCCAGTCCAATTCAAGGCCTTAACCAAGGCCTGCTTCCGTTGTTCAATTTCGTCTTCGTCAATCAAATCACACTTGTTGATGACCAGCCAACGGGGGCGGTTCGCGAGTGTATCACTAAAGCGTGATAATTCTCGGACCACGCCGAGCGCACTCTCGACAGGGTCAGTGCCGTCTACCGGATAGATATCGACCATGTGCAGTAAAATTCGACAACGCGTGAGGTGTTTCAAAAAGCGAATACCCAAACCCGCGCCTTCGGAAGCCCCTTCGATAATGCCCGGGATATCCGCAATCACAAAACTGCGATACTCCTGTACTTTCACGACCCCTAGACTTGGGATCAACGTAGTAAAGGGGTAATCGGCTACTTTTGGTTCCGCTGCAGAAACGGCTCGAATAAAGGTCGACTTCCCTGCGTTAGGTAATCCCAGCGTCCCAACATCAGCCAGTAGCTTAAGTTCTAGCTTAAGGTTTTTGAGATCACCTTCAGAACCGGAACTGGTCTCACGTGGCGCTCGATTTATGCTCGACTTGTAGCGCGTATTGCCTAAGCCGTGAAATCCGCCCTGAGCAACCAGGAGACGCTCTCCGTGCTCTGTGAGGTCACCCACAATAGATTCTGAATCTTCATCTAACACGGACGTGCCGATGGGCACCTTTAATACGAGATCTTCGCCTTTGGCACCGGTGCAGTTACGACCACTGCCTTGCTTACCGTTTTCGGCGTTGTAGCGCCGCTGGTAGCGGTAATCCACCAATGTATTGATATTTTCGTCAGCTTCTAAGTAAACACTGCCGCCATCACCGCCATCACCACCGTCGGGCCCACCACGCTCAATGTATTTCTCCCGACGGAAACTCAGGCAGCCATTACCACCCTTACCTGCCTGCACCACAATCGGGGCTTCATCTACAAATTTCATGATACATACTCGCTGCGATGACGCATTATCTTCAAAAATAAAAACGCCCCACTACTGATAACAGCAGCGGGGCGTTCAAATTCACTACGATCCAGGTAGCTTTACCCAGATATTAAAAGCCAGGTATTAGGCTGTTTCGATAGAAACGAACTTGCGACTTTTATCGCCTTTTACGTCAAATCGAACTGCGCCGTCAGCTTTAGCGAAAAGTGTATAGTCTTTTCCAACGCCAACGTTTTTACCTGCATGAAACTTTGTGCCGCGCTGACGAACAATAATGTTGCCCGCTAGAACTTGCTCGCCGCCAAAACGCTTAACGCCTAAGCGTTTACTCTCGGAATCTCTTCCGTTACTGGTACTACCGCCTGCTTTCTTATGAGCCATGACCTATTATCCTCAAAATCTTTACGTGTGCTATTAACCGTTAATTCCAGTGATTTTCACTTCTGTGTACCACTGACGATGCCCTTGACGCTTCATAGAGTGCTTACGACGACGGAACTTGATGATCGTCACTTTATCGCCGCGGCCATGAGCAACAACTTCTGCTGTTACTTTAGCGCCATCAACGGTGGGGGCACCGATTTTAACGTCTTCACCATTTGCAACCAAAAGAACCTGATCGAAATCGATAGACTCGCCTGTGGCTGCTTCAATCTTTTCGAGGCGTAGAACCTCACCTTCTTCAACCCGGTGTTGCTTGCCACCGGCAGCGATAACTGCGTACATACATTGCTCCAAATTGTGTATTGGACGATACGAAGCAGCTGTGCGACAAAACGATCCCGAAAGATCAAAGTTCAGCGCTAACTCAGCATTTAAAGGCGCTACAGCCAGTCATTCACATAGTTGTGTCAATTGACTAGCGTGGCCCAACAAGGCTTGCATCGTTGAGTTTCGTTTTAAGGGGCGCGAATTCTAATCGAAACGAGACCAACTAGCAAGACAATTGCCTATTCTGCGCGCACCTCCACGCCATTGCACAAAGTTCGATCGACGATCCACCCTCCCATACCATCAACTCGCAGCAGACGCTTGACAGTACCGTGCCTGCCCCCTAGCATCGCTTCGAAAATAATACCGCGGTATTACCGGAGCATTGCCTCCCGGTCCTGCCGGCTCTCTCTTAGGAACCGCATGTTTTCATTCCAAAAGGTTGTTGCCTCAGAATTCGAGCAGCTTAACGAGACAATTGTAAGCCAATTGCACTCCGACGTTGGGCTTGTAGAAAATATTGGCCACTATATTGTCGATGCTGGCGGCAAGCGCTTGCGACCATTGCTTGTCCTATTGTTTGCCCGCGGCTTAAACCATCAACACCAAAGCCAAATCGATTTAGCCACCATCATAGAGTTTATCCACACGGCGACGCTCCTTCATGATGATGTGGTGGATATATCATCGCTTCGCAGAGGGCGCGCCACAGCCAATGCCAAATGGGGTAACGCCCCCAGTGTGCTCGTGGGTGATTTCCTCTACTCGCGCGCGTTCCAAATCATGGTCCAGATAGGCGATATGGATATTATGTCCATACTGTCCGGCACCACTAACGTTATCGCCGAAGGGGAAGTTCAGCAGCTCGTCAACGCGAAAGATCCGGACGTGGACGAAGAACGTTATATGAACGTCATCCACAAGAAAACTGCTGTATTATTTGAAGCTGCATGCGAGACTGCAGCGGTGATCGCCAAAGGTAGCGAACAACAGCGCGAGAGTGCGGTAAAATACGGATACCACTTAGGCGTAGCCTTTCAACTGGTGGATGATGCACTTGACTACGACGGCGACCCCGAAACGCTAGGGAAAAATATCGGCGACGATCTAGCAGAGGGCAAACCAACTCTGCCGCTGATTTATACCATACGCCATGGCGACGCAGAGACAGGCGCAATGATCCGCGCCGCAATAGAAAATGGCAGCGTAGATCAGCTTCCCAATATTGTGGAAGCCGTACAGAAATATGGCGGTCTTGATTACGTTCGTCAAAAAGCACTTGAACATGTAGAACAAGCGAAAGCATCGTTAGACGTTATTCCTGATTCCCCGTATAAATCAGCATTGGTGGATCTCGCAAACTTTTCTGTAGAGCGCTCGTTTTAAAGTTGAACCTGCGCCGCTACACCAGAATAGGTCGTATATGAAACCAACAACACTGTCAGATCTCTATAGCAATTGGTCACAACTGCTCGAGCAAAAACAGCTATGGCAATCAAAAACGCTAAACGACCTATTTGATGAAGACCCTAATCGGGCAGAACGCTATACCGTGTCCGGCGCAGGCCTAAACCTCGACTTCTCTAAAAACCACATAGACGAAGCGTCCTTCAACCTTCTCCTGTCGGTGGCTGAGCAAGCAAAACTATCCCAAGCCATCAAAAAACTCCTTCGCGGAGACGAGGTCAACAACACCGAAAAGCGCCCGGCCTTACACACGGCATTACGCTTCCACGGTGCACCATATACCGACGAACAAAAATGCGTTGATGCAACTTTAAAGCAAATGTCCGAGCTGATTGATCGCGTCTATAGCGGCCAATGGACGGGGTTCCGTGGCAACCCTATTCGAGACGTCGTGAATATTGGAATTGGTGGTTCAGACCTCGGCCCCAGAATGGTCACAAAAGCGCTCACCCCCTTTCACAACAAAAAGGTGAAAGTACATTTTGTTGCGAATATTGACGGTGCAGAGATTACAGACCTGCTTACCGACATCGACCCAGCCAAAACCCTCTTCATTATTGCCTCCAAATCTTTTTCTACATTGGAGACATTGCAAAATGCGTTAACGGCTCGCCAATGGTTAATGGACCACGGCTGTGAACAAAACGAACTCGAAAAGCACTTTATCGCGATCTCCTCAAAGGTCGATAAAGCCGTCGAATTTGGCATCGCAGAAGAAAACGTTTACCCGATCTGGGATTGGGTGGGTGGCCGCTATTCCCTTTGGTCCGCGATTGGGCTTCCCATTGCTTTTGCCATTGGTATGGAGAACTTCAACAAAATGCGTGAAGGCGCAGAAGCCATGGACAGTCATTATGCCAGCGCCCCCCCTGAGCGGAATATTCCCGTCCTTATGGCGTTGATCGTCTTTTGGTATAGCAACGTCATGGGCAGCAACACACAAGCTGTGCTTCCCTACGCACACCATCTACAGCTATTGCCTTCATATTTACAACAACTGGAAATGGAGAGCAATGGCAAATCCGTCTCGAAAGACGGACAGACATTAGACTATCAGACGGGATCCATCGTATGGGGAACTGAAGGCACTAACGGCCAGCACTCGTTCCACCAGCTGTTACATCAAGGCGCGATCGTTGCGCCCATTGATTTCATTACCACCCTGCGCGCCCATCACCCCCTAGACCACCAACACAAATATTTGTTTTCGAACTGTGTGGCCCAAAGCCAGGCATTAATGACCGGGCGAGACCTAGAAACAGCAAAGACCGAATTACGCGCACAAGGTGCGAGCGAAGAAGATGTTGAAGCGCTAGCACCACATAAAGTGCACCCCGGCAACCGCCCCAGCTCACTCATATTTATGGACGCGCTAACACCGGTCACCCTAGGTGCTTTGGTTGCGGCATATGAACACAAGGTGTACACATTAGGCATTCTCTGGAACATCAACTCGTTCGATCAGTGGGGCGTTGAACTTGGCAAATTGTTAGGTACCCATATCGCCACCGCCATAGAAACGACAGACATCCCAACAGACTGGGATTCATCTACTCGAAAGCTCATCCAGAACTTCAACAACATCAACAAAACGATTTAACTCTCTTCGGCCAAGGGCTACCGTATTTGCACTTAGGCCCTACAAAAATTCTCATCACGCGCTACGCTAGATAATTGTGGCGCACACTTCCGCATCATGTGGTTGATGCTTTATCACATAAATATCACAATCACTGACAATGCCGAACTTTATAAATCTTACTAAGTCTTATCTCGTGCATGACATATGTAATCCATAAAACAAACAGGTAACCTTGAGGAACCTACAACATGAAAAAAATGACCAAAACTCTCGCAATCTCAAGCGCTATTGCAGCAGGTGTAATGATGGCTTCTGCCGGTGACGTATACGCAGGCAAAAAAATGGAAAAATGCTACGGTGTTGCTAAAGCGGGCAAAAACGATTGCGCTGCAGGCCCTGGCACTAGCTGTGCAGGTTCGAGCAAGACTGACGGCCAAAAAGACGCATGGATGTACGTTGCGAAAGGCACCTGTGAAAAAATCGTAGGCGGCAGCAAAGAAGCGTCTAAGTAAGCACTTCAGCCGGCGCTCTTTCACGAGTATTTTCAGAGCGCCGCTCCTCTCCACCTGAAACATCACCTCTCATGAATCAACTTCCAGCGGTATCCGGCATCGGGCTTAAAGCGCAGCACTACCAAGCACTTATTAATAACCCTCGCGCTACCGGCTGGTTAGAAATACACCCCGAAAACTACATGGGTGATGGTGGCCCCCCTCATCGATACCTTGCTGAACTGAATACGCTTTACCCGCTATCAATGCACGGTGTCGGTATGTCTCTCGGCGCGAGTGAGGGCGTTGATGACGCACACTTACTAAAACTCAAAAAGCTCGTCGACCGATATAACCCCGCCAGTATTTCTGAGCACTTATCGTGGAGCCACTGGAACAGCGTATTTCTCAACGACTTGTTACCCCTGCCCTATACCAACGAAAGTCTCGAGACGATATGCCGTAATATCGACAAAGTACAATCAACATTGGGCTGCACTATTTTGATCGAAAACCCTTCGACTTATATCGACTTCAAACAAAGTGACTATAGTGAGCCCGACTTCTTTAAAGAAATAACCCGCAGATGTGACTGTAAAATTTTATTAGATATAAATAACGTATTTGTATCGGGGTTTAACAACCATTTTGACCCTTACAAATATTTGGAGCAGTTCCCTGCTGAACAAGTGGAAGAGATACACCTTGCGGGGCATAGCATTCAAAGCCTCAGCAACAACACTCAAATACGTATAGATGATCACGGTTCAGAGGTTCGCAAAGAAGTCTGGAAACTCTATGAATATTTCTTTGCTCGAGAAAAACGCGCAATCGCCACCTTAATCGAGTGGGATACCGACATCCCTGAGTTAGACATATTACTAAACGAAACACGAAAAGCTGACGAGATCATGAACCGAGTACTTACCGGAACTGGAGAGGTAAGCGCTTAATGGACCTTGCTACCTTTCAAAAAAACATGTCGTCACTGGTTCTCGAGGGCGATCAGCCCTCACTAAAACTTCAAGGCTTTCTAAAGCCCTACGAGACACAAGAACTGCAGGAACGGCTCGCCATTTATCAGAACAACACATACCACTCACTGATAGAGGCCGTTAAAGATTTATACCCGAGTATTACCACAACGGTTGGGGACGAGTTTATCCACCGAGCGGCTAAAGAATATATTCAACAATCCCCCCCCCACTCCGCCGCAATGATTGATTTTGCCCACGATTTCCCAGAGTTTTTATCTCACAGCGTTGAGGAACATAAAATCCCCTACTTAGGTGATTTAGCGAAACTCGATTTATGCCAGCACTTAAGTTATCACGCCAGAGACGAAGTGCCGGTAAAACCAGAACGCTTTGCTAGCTTAGACATTGAAACGCTCTCCACTTCAAAAATAACGCCCGTTCAATCCGCTTATTTACTTGCATCCCCTTTTGCCATATTTGATATGTGGCAACTCGCACAGGGAGCAGATATTGAGCAAATACAGGCCGACATACCACAAAACATTTTGGTGATTCGGCAACAAGAAAGCGTAGAGGTTTACTGTATCGCCGTTGGACTTTTCGCTTTTCTGGATGCGTTAACAATGCAACACACCATATATAGCGCACTCGAAATGGCCAGCGAGCGTGAAGACGATTTTAACCCTACAGACAGTATTTCATTTTTAATTCAGTCGGGCTTTTGTGCCGACCTTATAGGAGAACCCCAATGAACATTTTTCGAATAGCTGACCGCTATGCCCGTAAAGTCGGCGACCTTATTCCAGAAAGCATTGTTAGCCTAGCGGGGCGTATCGCCATATTCGTTGTCTTTTGGCGCTCGGTGCAAACAAAAATAGATGGAGCGAATATCGCAGGGCAAAACTTTGCGTTCTGGAATGTTACCGATAGCACATTTATGCTATTTGAATATGAGTATGGATTACCTTTACCAAACATCGCGGCGTACTTAGGCACCTTTGGCGAGTTTTTTCTATCGCTAAGCTTACTACTGGGCGTTTTAACACGCTTTAGCGCTTTGGGGCTCCTGATCATGACGGCCGTTATTCAATTTGTTTACCCGGACGGCTGGAGCGTTCATATCCTATGGGCGGGTATTCTCCTATATTTAATAAAAACCGGCGGTGGCGAAATAGCGCTCGATCGTTTTATAAAATAACGCCCACCAAACACAAAAAAGGCCCGAAACTGTTTATCATACAGCTTCGGGCCTTTTTATTTCATGATGAACAGCAGCATCACCCTAAGGGCGAATTTATCACGGCTAATCGTCGTACTTATCAATCAACGAGAGCAGTTCATCCGTTTTTGCGGTCATGAGATCAATATCGCCTCGCGACTCAACATTCAATCTCAAGACTGGCTCCGTGCTCGACATTCGCACATTAAACCGCCATTGATCAAACGCCATGGACAGACCGTCAACCGTTTCTTTTTCCAAAACATCCGCTTCATAGTGCTTTTCTATCGAAGAGGATATAGCCGCAGGATTTTTAACCGTACGGTTAATCTCTCCACTACACGGAAAACGTGCGACACGATCAGCCACCATTGTGGATAATCCCCGCCCTTCAGCGCTAATTAACTCCGCAACCAATAGCCATGGAATATTGCCATTATCACAATAAGCAAAACGCTTAAAATAATGATGAGCACTCATCTCGCCACCGTAAATGGCATCAGCCTCACGCATTGCCGCTTTAATAAAAGCATGCCCGGTCTTACTTTGAACTGGCTCACCGCCAGCTGCATTCACCTGATCAACCGTGTTCCAAGTCAATCTAGGATCATGCACAATTTTTTCACCTGGCGCTTTTGATAAAAACGCTTGTGCAAGTAAGCCTACTAAGTAATAACCTTCGATAAACGCACCGCTCTCATCAAAGAAAAAGCAGCGATCAAAGTCACCATCCCAGGCAATACCAAAGTCCGCACCACTTTCTTTCACCGCATCGATTGTCGATTGTCGACGCTCGGGTAAAAGCGGGTTAGGAATACCATTGGGAAAAGACCCGTCGGGCTCGTGATGCACTTTAATAAACTCGATGGGTAAATGTGGCTCCAGCGCATCAATTACCGCACCTGCTCCGCCGTTCCCGGCATTGCATACGATTTTTAAGGGCTTCAGTTTAGCTACATCAACATAACTCAAGAGGTGTTCAATGTACGAGCTGCGCATATCCCGACGGTCAACTGATCCCTTTTCTGACACCTCGCGAAACACACCAGATTCTGCCAAAGCCTTAATTTCACCGAGGCCGTCGTCTCCTGAAATTGGACGAGACCCCTTTTTAACGAGCTTCATCCCGTTGTAGTCCATGGGGTTGTGACTAGCCGTCACACAAATACCGCCATCCACCTCTAGATGAAATGTAGAAAAGTACACTTCTTCGGTCCCACATTCACCAATGTGAACAACATTCGCACCCGCATCAGTAATGCCTTTTATCAAGGCCTTACTTAGTGATTCACTTGTTAAGCGAATGTCGTGACCGACGACCACAGATTTTGCATCTAAAAAATCGACATACGCACGTCCAACGCGATAAGCAACATCTTCGTTCAGCTCACTCGGGACCTTTCCGCGAATATCGTAGGCTTTAAAACACTCAATACTTAATTCCACAGTAATCGTTACTTCCCGTATACGTTTTCATAGACGTAGTTCGTGGCTTCCACAAAGCCAGAGACACTACCGCAATCAAAACGATTACCTTTAAATTTGTATGCCAGCACACAACCATCAGTTGCTTGTGTCATTAACGCATCGGTTAACTGTACTTCGTCGTTTTTACCCGGAGGTGTATTTTCAATAATTTCGAAAATATCGGGGGTCAAAATATAACGACCAATAATCGCCAGATTACTGGGCGCATCTTTAGGATCGGGTTTTTCTACCATGGTGTTTACTTGGTAGATCCCATCTTTGATTTGCTCGCCGCCAATAACACCGAACTTAGAGATTTCATCTTCAGGGACTTCCTGCACGGCAACGATGCTGCAACGGAACTGCTTATACAGCTTCACCATTTGAGACAGCACGCCCTCTTCAGCAACACACAAGTCATCCGACAGTACGACGCCAAAAGGCTGATTCCCCACCAAGCGACGGCCATTTAAAATGGCGTCGCCCAGGCCTTTCATTTCTGACTGGCGTGTAAAGGAAAACTGCCCTTTATGCATAACGTCACGAATGGAGTCTAGATACTCTTCTTTTGCACTCCCCGCGATTTGATGCTCTAACTCGTAACTCACATCAAAATGATCAGCAATCGCGCGCTTACCTCGTCCCGTTACAAAACCCACCTCAGTGAGACCTGCTTCTATAGACTCTTCAACACCGTATTGCACCAGGGGCTTATTCACCACCGGCAGCATCTCTTTCGGCATAGACTTAGTTGCTGGAAGGAAGCGAGTACCATAGCCCGCTACAGGGAATAAACACTTAGAAATCATACCTTGTCACCTTGATAATTATTAAAAGACGCAAAACACCTTTTTTGCCGCCAGAAATTGTCGAACTACATTACATTTTCGGACTCAGACACTGACCGAGCGAACATGTATTCAAAAATCAGGCCTAATTTGGGCTGAATATAGCATAAACTCAAAAAAAAGAAGGCTTCGACGGCGACGGAAAGCACGAAAACGAAGAATTCGATTTTTTTTGATCATAACGCTCTAAATTCGAGCTAAACCGCAGCCTAACAAGCCTCCATTGCGTTTAAATTACGCACAATGTGAGTGATTCCGTCTAATAAGAGAAGTCGATCCATTGAAAAGCCTCCTTTTAAGGCTGCTTGCTGGACAATCACTTCCAAGACGTTAGAATGTCGGGCTCGCCAATATCGCGATATTTTTCTAGGGCTAACGCTAATCGAGACCATCGGAACTACCCTCCATGCAAAATTTTGAACCACAACCTTCATATACAAAAGACGAACTACTCACCTGCGGAAACGGCAAAATGTTCGGTCCTGGCAACGCTCAGCTGCCAATCCCCAACATGCTTATGCTCGACCGAATCGCCCATATCAGTACGACTGGCGGAGAGTATGGCAAAGGCGAAATTATTGCAGAACTCGATATCACACCTGACTTGTGGTTTTTCGATTGTCACTTTCCTGGCGACCCTGTCATGCCTGGCTGTCTAGGCTTAGACGCTATGTGGCAGCTAGTGGGCTTTTTCCTCGCTTGGAAGGGCAATGAAGGCCGCGGGCGCGCGCTTGGCGCAGGTGAAGTGAAATTCACAGGTCAAATTTTACCGACAGCCAAAAAAGTCTCTTACCACATCAACCTAAAGCGCGTTATTGAACGCAAACTCGTTATGGGCATCGCCGATGGCCGAGTTGCGGTTGACGGGAAAGATATCTATTTCGCAAAAGATCTACGTGTAGGCCTATTCACCAACACAGATTCATTTTGATGATTGAGCGGCTTCCTTAACAGGAAACGCTCGACGAACGAAACCAATTAACAGAAAGCGCGGTATAGTTACATTTAAACGCTGCGCAAACGCTATATTCACCAAAGAGGTCAACTATGAAACGAGTTGTGGTTACGGGCATGGGTATTGTCTCCTGCATAGGTAATGACAAAGAGACTGTTTTGGACGCCCTAAAGGAAGGCAAGTCCGGCATAAAGCACAACGAATCATACAAAGAGCATGGCTTCCGTAGCCAGGTATCCGGCTCTGTTGATATCGACCTCAAAGAACACATCGACCGTAAAATCCTACGATTCATGGGCGACGCTGCAGGCTTCAACTACATCGCAATGAAACAAGCGATTGAAGACTCAGGCTTATCGGATGAGCAAGTCTCTAACGAACGTACAGGTATCATCGTGGGTTCTGGTGGCGCATCTACAAAAAGCGTCGTGGAATCTGCCGATATCATCCGTGATCGCGGTGTTAAACGTGCAGGCCCATACCGGGTCACCCAAACTATGGGCAGCACCACCTCAGCCTGTTTAGCCACCCCATTCAAAATTAAAGGGGTGAATTACTCAATTTCATCCGCCTGTGCCACCAGTGCTCACTGTATTGGCAACGCAATGGAGCTCATCCAACTCGGCAAACAAGACGTCGTTTTTGCCGGTGGCGGAGAAGAAGAACACTGGACGCTTACCGGGCTGTTCGACGCAATGGGTGCCCTATCGACTAAATACAACGATACACCCGACAAAGCTTCCCGCGCATACGATGCTGACCGCGACGGTTTTGTCATCGCTGGCGGCGGTGGTTGTCTCGTGATCGAATCTCTTGATCACGCACTGGCTCGCGGCGCGAAAATTTATGGAGAACTCGTTGGCTACGGCGCAACATCAGATGGTTATGACATGGTCGCCCCATCCGGTGAAGGCGCTGCTCGCTGCATGAGAATGGCCATGGCCAACCTCGAAGGCGACATCGACTACATCAACTCTCATGGTACAAGCACACCCGTAGGTGATATTGCCGAGCTTAAAGCGGTAAAAGAAGTCTTTGCAGATAATGCGCCCTACATCAGCTCCACAAAATCATTAACAGGTCATTCTCTCGGCGCAACTGGCGTGCAAGAAGCGATTTATTGTTTATTGATGATGGAGAACGACTTCATTTGCGCATCCGCAAACGTGGGCAAACTCGATGAAGAAGCGGAAGGGCTTCCAATAGTGACAGAGAAAAAGGACATGAAACTTAACCGAATCATGTCAAACAGCTTTGGCTTTGGCGGCACAAACGCCACTCTAGTATTGCAGCGCTACGCAGACTAGATTATAAAAAACCGACTAACCGCTACCAACGTCAGACACGGCTTGGTAGCGGTCTACATAATGCTTTACAGACGCCTTCAATCCTTTACGCCACGACACGTTCTGAACCCCGAAATTGCGGGTTATACGATCCCCCCCCAGTAAAGCATTCCCCACTAATAAACGACGCTCATCATCCACGCTCGCTACTGTCGGCATCTCCACCGCGTGACTTAAATCAGACTGCATAATACGAACAAGCGCATCGCAAAATTCAGCTTCTGAACACTTATCGGAGCCATGAAGATTAAAAACACCCCAGTTTTCAGCACCGCATAATATTTGCTGCACCACCGCTCGCAATGTATTGGCTAACGCTCGAATAGTGACCGGTCGCCCGAAGTCATGGTCAGAAACAAAAACGTTGTCACCATTAAGTAGCTGCGGCACTAAAGCATCGAAAATATTTTCTAAGTTGCCTCCCAAGACCCAACTCAAACGAAGTACAACATGACGCTCTACGCGCCCACATAGCACCTCCAAATCAGTAAGGTGCGCACCAATATCATCTTCCGCGCCTACAGTGCCAAGCTCTCCAATATCTTCCCCAACCTCAAGATCAGAAGCATCAACGGCGCGATAAGAGGAACAATGAATAAGGGGGATATTTAACGAAGCACAATGATCAGCAAGGTTTTCTGTGGCTAGCTTCTCTTTCGCCAGATCTAGTGGCCGCTCACCGTAGTTGATAATGGCGCAGGGCTTTAGCTTTTCTAGAACCGAAGAGACTGAAGCTGCCTCCGACCAATCGATACTAGACTCGGTAACAAGTTCTAAGGCGCTTTCATCGAGCGCCTCTCGCAAAGCGCTTTCGATGTCACCATGACTACCACGAAGAAATACTTTAAAACCCAATAGAGTGGCCCGCCTTAAAACGGAATATCGTCGTCAAAACTGTCCATATTCTGAGCGGGGGGAGCGGCAGGCGCTGGCGCTTGGCCACCTTGCTGAGGTTGAGGCGCTCCTGGGTTTTGTTGTGCTTGATATGCTGGCTGCTGAGGCGCACCGGCTGGAGCAAACCCAGATGACTGGCCGTATCCACCGCCGCCACCTTGGGCACCATCACCACGAGAATCGAGCATTTGCATCTCATTCGCGACGATCTCGGTACTGTAACGGTCTTGACCGTCTTTATCCTGCCATTTACGGGTTTGAAGCTTGCCTTCAACGTAGACTTTACTGCCTTTGCGCAAGTATTCCCCTGCAATTTCTGCAAGGCGATTAAAGAATACGATGCGGTGCCATTCTGTTTTCTCTTGCGTCTGCCCCGTTTGCTTATCTTTCCATGATTCTGAGGTCGCGACACTGAGGTTAGTAATCGCTGAACCACCGGCGGAGTATCGGGTTTCTGGGTCTTGACCACAGTTACCGACGATTATGACTTTGTTAATGCCTCTGGCCACGAATTATTCCTCTTAAAGTTTATTGAAGTGATGCGAGTGATCGCTATTCTAGCGGCTTTTACCACATTGCTAAACCACCCGATGACACATAGATCTGATATAGCGCTTAAGCCCCCAAAACACGGGTATATTGCTGCAGTGTCTCCTGGTCCAATGTCTCTCGATCGACCTTTAGATACATCAGCCCTTCCTCTTCGGAATAAAACACCTCCGCAACGCCCTGAACACTCTCCACTTTCGCTAAAGTAGTTGGGTCAGAACATTGCAAACACACGCTGGACAAGTGCCTTGGCGGCGACATAAATGCAGCGACAACCAACCATACCGCCGCCACCGATGCAGAAAAACCAAACACCGCCGTCAACGAGTACGCCTGGAAAATCCACCCACCTACGGCACCCCCGATAAAAGCCCCGAAAAATTGGCTCGTTGAATACAACCCCATAGCCGTCCCTTTGGTGCCTGCTGGCGATATTTTACTCACCAGAGATGGCAGTATCGATTCCAACAAGTTAAAGGCGACAAAGAAAAGAAAGACCAGGGCAATAACCCCTGCTGCAGTTCCAGAAAAGGATACTAACAAGCCAGAGCTGGCGACTAACATGCCGACAGCGGCCAAAAACACTGGTTTTATTTTCCGCTTCTTTTCAGCAAACAACATAAACGGCAGCATCACGACAAAGGCTAAGGCCAAAACGGGTAAATAAAACATCCAGTGTCCGTCTCGCGCCAACCCAAGAGAAGCCTCCAGCATGGTGGGAACACTGACGAAACTCGCCATCAAAATGCAATGCAGCGAGAAGATACCCCAGTTTAAACGCAGTAAGTGCATGTTTTTAATCGTTTTCAATACCAGCGCGGGGGTCGTCGCCACATCACGGTGCGCAGCATTGACCTTTGGTGTGGGCACTAAAAAGATGACGATCAAAATGCCTGCGCCAGAGAGAATCACTGAGAGAAAGAATACGCCCGATAATCCAGATGCCGCCGCCAAGGCCGGCCCCAGGATCATAGCCACAGAAAAAGATAAACCGATTGAGGCCCCAATAGCGGCCATTGCTTTTGTGCGGTTCTCTTCAGACGTAAGGTCCGCCACCATCGCCATAATGGCGCTAGCAATCGCCCCACTGCCTTGCAGCGCCCGTCCCAAAATGAGCCCTTCAATACTGGTCGCCATAGATGCAACTAGACTCCCCACAGCAAAGATAACTAAACCAGCCACGATCACCGGCTTACGACCAACCACATCTGAAAAAAGGCCAAGCGGTATCTGAAAACACGCCTGAGTTAAGCCGTAGATCCCCAGCGCCAAACCGAGCAGCGCTGGAGTCGCACCCTCGTAGTGGTCGCCATATAGCATGAGCACAGGCAGCACCATAAACAGGCCAAGCATGCGAAAAGCGTATAGCAGCGCGAGCGATGTAACAGTGCGCACTTCAGACAATGGGATGTCTCCAGACTAAAAAGCGAGTGATTCTAACAGCCTGCATAATGAGAGGACAGAAAACCTTTGCCTTAAGTTAGGAGGTTTAGCCTGTGGGGAGCTTACTCATTGCGTAACGGGCACGCCGGGGAATAAATACCAATATCACCCCGGCCAAGTCTATGAGCAAAATGAAACTCAGGCCGTGTTCCCAGCCCTCACAAAAACACCTCGGCTAGGCCAGGAATTCGTCTACAATGAAAATGCCGAAGAGACGAAACTGCCGCCGCCTTCATCTTAATGGATGAATTGCGTTACAATATTGTGAACTCATCGTGGTTCGTATGAATTTTAATCGGATAGGTCCCAATTTCGACACTATCGGCCCTCGCAATGCTTCAACCAGGTAATACTGTGACGATATTCAAACAAGGTGTTAAGCCTTGAACCACATCACGCTGTTTTCAAACAACGAGAGCTTTCATACCACCCTGCTCACAAAGTTTCTCGAAGCCCAATTGGCCGCCAAGTGTACCGTCGTAAAGTGCGATGAATCGACGCCTACCCAAGCCAACGTCATACTGGTCGATTGCTTTCAAACCCCACTAGATACGCTGAACCGGCGTCTCAAAGTACTCAGCGCAGAATCTCCGGATTACAAAGCGGCGCTGTTAAACGCAGAACACATTGATGAGCACGAAGATTTACTCGACTGGCCCTGTATTTCTGGGCTGTTCTACGTCGACACTTCAGAAGACCAATTGCTTCGCGGGATAAAGCAGTTGCTCGATGGTGACTACTGGGTCCCTCGCCGGCTGCTCCACCACTTCTTCAACAAACACCGCCAATCCCTGAGTAAAAATAGCGTAGGCCCCATCTCCGCAATCCAACTGACAAACCGCGAGAAAGAAATCCTGCGAATGATCAAAGACGGTATGAGTAATTCAGACGTCTCCAGTGCGCTCGCGCTCAGCGAACACACCGTAAAAAGCCACCTTTACAATATCTACAAAAAGATCGGCGTACGGAACCGTATGGAAGCGAGTAACTGGGCCAGAGACAGACAGGATTTAGACAGCCTGTAAACTTGTCATATATTTAACAGTTAGCTCACCGATCTAGTTAATTTTTCCCGTAAAAACCCCGTATACTACGCGATTAGGCTTTCGTATCGCTTGCCTTCGCATTTCTGTTCCTTGACATAAACTCTTGCGCAGATATACCAACCTGCTAAATCATGAGCGGCTGATCATCGGTTTTAGATGAATAACCGTAAAAATACTATGCAGAAGAAACGCGGCCATAATAATCATCCGCGTTAAACATCGTTTTATTATTGGTGGGGACCTATTAGGTGGAAAATATTATTGTACGCGGCGCTCGTACGCATAATTTAAAAAACATTGATCTTGAAATACCTAGAGATAAACTCATCGTCATCACAGGGCTATCTGGTTCAGGAAAATCGTCCTTAGCATTCGATACCCTATATGCGGAAGGGCAACGACGTTACGTTGAGTCCCTCTCAACCTACGCTCGTCAATTTCTGTCCATGATGGAAAAACCAGATGTTGATCATATAGAGGGCTTAAGCCCTGCGATCTCCATTGAACAGAAATCCACATCGCACAACCCCCGCTCTACCGTCGGGACCGTGACAGAAATATACGACTACCTTCGTTTACTCTTCGCCCGTATCGGTGAACCGCGCTGCCCAATACATGACGAGCCGCTTTCTGCACAAACGGTAAGTGAAATGGTCGATATCGTCGTTGCCATGCCTGAAGATACTAAAGCCATGCTTTTGGCTCCGGTGATCCGCGATCGCAAAGGTGAACACTTACATGTCTTCGAATCTTTACGTCGGGATGGTTTTATCCGGGCGCGTATCGATGGGTTAGTTGTCGACTTGGATGATACTCCCGAACTTGATAAGAAAAAGAAACACACAATTGAAGTCGTCGTTGACCGATTCAAAGTGCGTTCAGATATCAAAACACGATTAGCGGAGTCGTTTGAAACTGCCGTTCAACTTTCAGGCGGCATCGCAATTATTGCGGATATGGACGAGAAATTAGATGACCATATCTTCTCGGCAAAGCACTCCTGCCCCGTGTGTGATTATTCGCTGGCAGAACTAGAGCCCCGAATTTTCTCATTTAATAACCCCGCTGGCGCATGCCCAACATGTGACGGCTTAGGCGTTAAACAATTCTTTTCTGAAGATAAAATTGTGCAATTCCCTGAATCCTCATTATCTGAAGGCGCGATTCGAGGGTGGGACCGACGTAACCTTTACTATTTCCATATGCTGAAGTCTCTCGCGGCGCATTACGGTTTTGATGTCGATAAACCTTGGAAAAAGCTCGCCAAAAAATATAAAGCCATTATTCTCCAAGGCTCAGGAGAGGAGGTCGTAGATTTCAGTTATGTAAACGACCGCGGGGACAGCTACCAGCGCAGCCACACCTTTGAAGGCGTTATTCCCAACATGCAACGCCGCTTCAGAGAAACAGAATCCAGCTCTGTTCGCGAAGAGCTCACCAAATTTTTATCCACGATGAATTGCCCTGAATGCGATGGCGCTCGATTACGCTCAGAAGCACGACACGTGTTTATTAAAGGACAAAACTTACCTGCGATTACGGACCTCCCTGTTGGCGATGCCTACACCTATTTTAAGAAATTAAAATTTACCGGTGCAAAACGAAAAATTGCGGAAAAAATATTAAAGGAAATCGAAGACCGTTTTCGTTTCTTGATCGACGTAGGGCTCAATTATTTAACCCTAAACCGGAGCGCCGATACATTATCCGGTGGCGAAGCCCAACGCATTCGTCTTGCCAGCCAAATCGGTGCGGGGTTAGTGGGCGTTATGTATATTCTGGACGAGCCTTCCATAGGGCTTCATCAGCGAGATAATGACCGTCTACTCAACACGCTCACGCACCTACGTGATATCGGTAATACCGTTATCGTGGTCGAGCATGACGAAGAAGCAATTCGTGCAGCAGATTACATTATCGATGTTGGTCCCGGTGCAGGCGTTCACGGCGGTGAAATTATTGCCCAAGGCCAGTTTAACGATATTAAAAAAGCGAAAAAATCGCTGACCGGCGACTACCTATCGGGTAGAAAGAAAATTGAGATCCCCGCACAGCGTCACCCAGTAAATAAAGATCAATCACTTAAGCTACTGGGCGCAACCGGCAACAATCTGCAATCTGTCGACTTAACAATCCCCTGTGGTTTAATGACTTGCGTCACCGGTGTGTCCGGGTCTGGTAAATCCACACTGATAAACGGCACCCTATACCCCTTAGCCGCGACACACTTGAACGGCGCGACGACTCTGACAGCGAAAGCGCACACATCCGTAGAGGGGATGGACAATTTTGATAAGTGCGTCGATATCGACCAAAGCCCTATTGGCCGCACTCCCCGCTCGAACCCCGCAACATATACTGGAATTTTTACCCCAATGCGTGAATTGTTCTCTGGCACCCAGGAAGCACGCTCACGAGGCTACAAACCAGGCCGGTTCAGTTTCAATGTGAAAGGCGGCCGCTGCGAAGCATGCCAGGGAGATGGTGTTGTCAAAGTGGAGATGCACTTCCTGCCTGATATCTATGTTCCTTGTGATGTATGTAAAGGTAAGCGCTACAACCGTGAAACCCTGGACATCAAATATAAAGGTAAAAATATTCACGAATGCTTAGACCTTACGGTTGAAGATGCCCGAGAATTCTTCGACGCCATTCCAAGTATCGCAAAGAAGCTGCAAACGCTTATCGATGTCGGCTTGTCGTATATCCGTTTAGGCCAAGCCGCAACGACCTTATCCGGCGGTGAAGCTCAGCGGGTAAAACTCTCTCGCGAGCTCTCAAAACGCGATACAGGTAAAACACTCTATATTCTAGATGAGCCCACGACAGGCCTTCATTTTCACGATATTCAGCAATTATTGGCCGTGTTACACAGGCTGCGAGACCACGGAAACACCGTTGTCGTGATCGAACACAATCTAGATGTGATCAAAACGGCGGACTGGATCATCGATCTAGGCCCAGAAGGCGGCAGCGGTGGGGGTGAAATTATCGCGGAAGGCACACCGGAAGTGGTGTCTAAAGTGAAGCGCTCTCATACAGGCCGCTTTCTAAAACCAATGCTAACGGCATAGTTAGCATTGGAAGCAAGCAAACTTAAACTAGCTTAAATTGGCAATCGCCTGGCGCGTCGTTATCGTTGGATATGGGGCCATCAAAGCCAGAAAGCTTGATGAAAGCACGTTTAAGTGCGAGGTCAGTGATTTCGATTTCTGTGGATACGGTGTTCATGTCGATGCAAGAGGTCAATGAACCACTTCCTGACAGCTCAGTCGAATAGTTCGTCAACTTGGAAGAGTGAGTAAAATAAACAAGACCTAGCACCAACAAAAAGAAAAGAGATGCGAAAAAAGCCAAGTGTTTCACCTCTTGAAAATATGAAGACCGGAGAATCTTTACATATAACTTTTGCATTTAACGACTGCCCTCTGTTAAGAGGTTCGAATATTAAAAGATTTCCGCCCAAAGCTCATTTATTCAAATCACATAGAGCACATTTACCGCCACATTAATTCAAAAGTTTGAACCAATCCACACTTCATTTTTTAAACTTGTTTAACAAGCACTAGCTTCACTGCTTTTGCATGTCGCTACGATCGTTATTGCAACGCAATATATGGCAAATTCAAACTGAGGAAATTTCCCCAAAAAACAAACCCCAACATGATTCATTCATCATGTTGGGGAGGGCAAAAAAGAGATTGAAGCCTAAAAATAAAAGCTTATTGCGGGCTTACCTCCAGCGTCATTCCGTTGTGTGAATCAACTTGAACAAACCCGCCCTCTTCTACCGGTTCAGTACTTTTGAACTCCCAAAGGGTATCGCCAATTTGAACCTTACCCGTGAGCGGGCTAACCACGCTCACGACTTTACCAACAGCACCGATCAAACTTTCCATTTTTTCATTAATCACAACAGGCTCTGCTCGTTCGAGGTTAAAGTTTTTAAATAACTTCCAATAGGCAAATGAAAAACCAATTGAAAGCACCGCAAAACTTATCACTTGAAACTGCCAACCAAATCCAAGCCAAGCGATAATACTTGTCACCGCCGCAGCAACCGCAACCCCCAGTAAAAAACCGCCAGTACCGAGTATTTCCACTGCAAATAAAACGGCTCCTAATATCAACCAGTGCCAGGGTGTTAGTGCCATTATAATGTCCATGTGTAACCTACCTTTATCTCAGTGTAATTAAGACTTAATGCCATCTAATAAATCTTTAATGCCCGCTACCGAACCAATAACACCGGAAGCATCTAGAGGCATCATGATCACCTTACTATTCTCTGCCGAAGCCACTTGGCCTAGGGCTTCAACGTATTTTTGCGCAACGAAGTAGTTAATCGCCTGACCATCGCCTTCCGCAATCGCTCGACTGACTACGTTAGTTGCTTTAGCTTCCGCCAATGCTTCTCGCTCACGTGCCTCTGAAGCCAAAAATGCAGATTCCCTCTCACCTTCAGCATTCAGTACTTGAGCACGCTTCTCACCCTCTGCCACTTTAATTGCGGCCTCGCGAGCACCTTCGGCCCGAAGAATCTGAGCACGTTTTTCTCGCTCGGCTTTCATTTGTTCCGCCATTGAATCCACCAAATCACGAGGTGGCGTAATATCTTTAATTTCAATCCGGGTAACTTTAATTCCCCAAGGGTTTGTCGCTTCATCCACTTTCAGCAACAAGGACGTATTAATTTGATCTCGATTAGAAAGCATCTGATCCAATTCCATCGAGCCTAAGACAGCACGAATATTTGTCATCACGAGGTTTTGCATTGCACGTGGTAAATCATTCACTTCATATGAGGCTTTAACCGCATCTACAATCTGAAAGAAACACACCGCATCGGTCGTTACCATAGCGTTGTCTGCACTGATCACCTCCTGGGGCTCAACATCCAGCACCTGCTCCATCATATTTTGCTTCCTACTGATAGAATCAATAAATGGCAATAAAAACCCCAAGCCTGGCTGCAAGGTTTTTGTATAACGGCCTAATCGTTCCACCATATATTCGTGCCCCTGAGGCACCTGCTTTAATCCCTTAACAACCAAAACCAAGGCTGCGACCCCAAATACAATAACAAACGTATCAACACCAAACATAATCATCTCCTATAAAAAACGTTACAGTTGCACACATATACGTGCAAGCAGATTCAAATATATACTACTATTGAGAAAACCACAACATTCACCTACAATTACAACCTGATGCACACATATACAAACAGACAATGGCAAATATCTATCAAAACGACGCAATGAAAAAGACCTTAGCGCGCACCCTGCGCGCAAATATGGATCTTTCCGGCCACACCTATAAGAGCCTCAGCGAAACCTTACGCGAAAAATTCAATATCGAACACAACCCAGACACGCTCAGGAACAAAGTCAGCACTGGCGCGCTAGGCGCTCAAATGTTCTTATTTATGATGCTCGCAATGGACGCAGAACAACTTAATATGACAGCGCTTGAAAAAATGTATCTCAAGATAAAGGAACAAGGCTAACGCCACTTTATCCGCCTTCCTACGCTATTCGCACCACCACTTAGATCAAGCTTCCATCAAACCCGCCCCCAACAACTCACTATCCACGCCCTATGTTGCTTTAGGAGCCAAAATCTCTGCCAAGGCGCTGTTTTTCAGGGTGATTCCATCTATTATCATGCAACGGGCTTGGTGCTTTAAAACCAAATTAAAACACCTGTTTGAATTCGAAAACAAAGAGGCATATCATGCGACTGAATGATGTGCTCGCCACCGTCTCCATATGGCGTGAACAAAAGCCCCTTACATACTCATAACATAATAAGCTCGAGGGATTACATGATGCTCAAATTCCACTTCTCCAGTGTTCTGCTTGCGGCCGTTGTTGGCTTAAGCGCATGTGGTGGTGACGATCAAACTAGCAGCAATGACGCACCCATAAACAGAACCCATGTTATTTTCAGCCCTTCGACATCAGAACTGCCGGTTCCCAGTGATCTACAGTTTTCCTCGGAGCCCGCCGGAGACGGCACCATGAATGCGGGAACGGACCCCACCAACCCTGTCATTACCGGGATTGATTTTCTCGATGGAAACTCCGTTTTAGCGCCTTTTGATATTGCATTCGATGGTAGCTTAAATACCGCACAAACACTCAGCGCAGCCAACTTTGTCGGCTCGGGTGCGAGTGTTATCCCAAACCCTAACCAGAATATATTTTTGTTGCCATTAGAATACCCAAGTGGTGATGGCTTAAGCCAAGCCAGCATCAGTGGCAGTAGCGTGGAAGTCCCCACATTCGCAGAGGCCATTGCATTCCAAACCGCTGCAGCGATTGCGGCGGCAACTGAAGGAACAGTGACAACAGGTCTCGATGCATTGGCCGACCCAGTCGCCAGAGGCGAGATCATTAGTCTAGACGGTGGTTCAAACAATGTATTACGTATTACGCCGCTTAAACCGCTGCAAGCAAAAACAAAGTATTTAGTGGTCGTCACCGATATAGAAGATTCAAACGGCGAACCTACTTTTGCCTCGGAAGCCTACGATTTTATTAAAGCCCCTGATACTGACCTCAATGAATTTGGCCCAGACAGTGCCGCCCGCTTGCTCCCTCTGAGGGGGGCAATACAAAGCTGGGAAACCCTCGCCGCAGGCTACTTTGGTTTTCAGCAAAGTGTATTTGACGCCGCAGACTCAAGCGCGACAGCCCCGTCTGCAGACGACATCATTTTTGCAATGACTTTCACAACGGGCGGCACAACAGATGTACTTACCTATAACGCCGCCCCAGAAGCCTTTTTTGTAGAGTCCTTAAGTGCCGGCCATAAAAAAGATGCAATTGTTAAATTAGTCAGCGGGCTATACCGCTTAGATGGCTCAACAACGTCAGAAAGCCTATCGGATATCGCGACTGCCGCCACAATCAACACGCTGCTTACCTCACCTACAATAGCCGATGCCCCGAACCCGCTATATAACGCCACCATTGCAGGCGCAATTGCAGCCGGCGCCGACTTTGCGACTATAGCAGCCGACGCAAGTGCTGCTTTTATTATGCAAAAGGCTGCGGCAGAAGCTGCAATAAGCGTACAAGATACCGGTGGCGCAATCGCGGCTACCGCAGCAGGAACAGTCCAAGCAATAGCCGGCGCATTGTCCGCCCCAGTTGAAGCGATATTCCCTGTGCCAGCCGCACGAACAAGCAACTTTTACCGGGCAGATGCTGCTTCAGACATCAGTGAACTATTCCCCGGACCCGCCACAATTTACCAGGGGGAGATTACACTACCTTACTATCAACAAGGCCCAGACGGCGCTGACCTTTCGCCTCTCAAAACAGGCTCTTGGATAGCCAACGCGACAATCGGCGCGGCGATAGACGCAGGACAGGGAAATGACGCAGGCACCACGCCACCATCAGACATGATCACCTACCGCTATCCGTTCCCCACAAAACAGTCTGACGTAACCGTTCCCGTGCTAGTGACTACACCTCTGGAAGCACTCAGCGCAAAACCCGCGAATGGCTGGCCGGTTATTATTTTCGCTCACGGTATTACCTCTGAACGAACCTCGTCATTACTCCTAGGTAACGCGCTTGCGTCTAGCTGTATTACGGCTCCTGGAACCCGCTGTTTCGCGACGATCGCGATAGACCAACCATTACATGGTGTTGCTCCTGCTGGCAGCGCTTTCCCAGGCTTTTATAGTGTGACAGATCCTGATGCTCCAGCCATCCCTGTAGGCTCAGTAGTCGGAGATAACGTGCCCTCATCGAGCCTCGCTGAACGCCACTTTGACGCAGACGCCGATGACGCTACTAACCCGATCCCAATGAACTACGACACTGATTCAGGCTCCTCAGGCAGCCTGTTTGTAAACCTCACAAACTTTGCCAACGCCCGCGACAATCTCCGCCAAATGTCTTTGGATCTTTTAAATGTGGCCGCCTCCCTCGGCACAATGGATCTTGATGACGACGGTCTTCCCGACTTTGATACCGACAACGTCTATTTTATCGGTCACTCGCTCGGCGCCATCGACGGTCTTCCGTTTGTCGCCGTGAATAATAGCGACGCAGTTCAAAATAGTACTTTCAGTTCGCAACCATTTATTAAAGCTGCCGTAGGCTTAAATACTGGTGGAGGTGTTATTCGCTTGTTAACCAACTCACCTTCTTTTGCACCTTCGATTCTTGGCGGGCTGGCAGCAGCCAGCGATTCACTCACCCAAGGAAATAGCGGGTTAGAAGCCTACCTAAGTGTTTTCCAAGGCGTAATGGATTCCGCGGATATTATGAACTTCGCCAGCAGCCTTTCAGACGCGAACTCAAGCACCGGTGTATTACTCACGGAAATTGTCGGCGATAGCACAAACCCAACAGACCAAACCATTCCAAATGGCGCTGATGACATCTGGGGCACCGGTCCATTGCAACTGACCATTCCCGAAACAGGTTTCGTAATTGATGGGTTCCCTGCACCGCTTGCGGGTACTGAGCCGATGCTGGCTCAATTTGCCGCGCAATCAAGTGCTGACATCACTGCAGATGAAGTCGATGCCGCGGTTATCGTCAGCCGCTTTACTGACGGTACTCACGGTACTCCTGCGTCAGGAGATGACCCCGTCGTATTTGCTGAGTTTGTGGCTCAAATCTTTACGTTCTTTAATTTTGATGGTGACGTAGACGGAACAATTGTTACAAATGAAGCACTTGTTCCTGAATAGTTAGTTTTAGATTAGAAGCCAGTAATCCTCATGAAAAAGCCCCTTAATCAGGGGCTTTTCTTATTTCAATTGGTTGGTTTTTGACGCGAACACCTCTAATTCAATACATCATTTCCAAATACTGATCAGCCGCCGCCCCCCAAGTAAAACGTTTTTCCCCTGCAGCCTTAGCGACCTTTTTCCATTTCTCAGGATTTTCTTCAAATAACGTCAGTACATGTTGGAATAAAGTGATTAGCGCTTCAGCTTGTTCGTCTGAACCATCTCCCTCGAATACGAACCCCGTTTTACCGTGTTCAACCGTATCTCTTAAGCCCCCAACGCCATTTACCAAACAGGGTTGGCCGGAACGCATTGCCAACATTTGACTGATGCCACAAGGCTCATAGGAGCTCGGCATCAGAAATAGATCGCCAGAATCGTACAGGGCCGCCGACAACTCATCTGAATACCCATTAAGAAAAATAAAGTTCTCATTAATTGCGGCCGTGTCTGTAATAAAACGCTCTAACTCTTGGTCACCGGAGCCTAATAATATCAATGTACCGGATTTACCCAATATATCGAGAATCGCCTGTAAGGCCGTTTTCCCTGAAGGTAAAGACGTATGTAAGATACGGATCTTTTGCTCCGTTAAGCGGCCAATGGAGGTAATTGTCATACCTACGGCCTTCGTTTTCGCCCATCGTGCGATGTGTTTGTCTGCAAGCCAGTGAGCCGTTTTAATCGTATCGTGCCGACTCGCCCACAACTCAACAGAACGCGCCATAATCTTTGCAAGATGAGTTTTGGACAGCGCGCGACGCTTTGTGCGTGTCGGGTATTCGCAACCATTTAAAATCCCGAATAATTCATTACGAGATTTCCTTACCTGAATATCGGATTCCAAGCCATCGCCACCGTATTTCCCATGAGGATGATCACTGCGCCGTAAAATTTCCTCCGCATAACGCTGAGAAACGGTATTCACTTTATCAGCCAACAGTATTCCGGCCCGCATCGGGTTAATGCAATCCGGGTATCGTGGGTCCTTAATCATATTCGGAGAATATGGCAACTTAGGAAACCATAACTCAAACGAGGAGCTATCCCCCGTTAACGGACGAATACCTTGCATCGCTAAATTGTGAATTGTAAAAACAGTTTTTATGGCATTAAGAGACGCGAGTGAGGGGTCGAAACGTAGTAAGATTAATAAAAACGCCGTATGCCAATCGTGACAATGCAGAATATCCGGCATAGGCAAAATGCCCTGTACTAATGCTTGTGCAACACAAGCATTAAAAAATGCAAACTTCCGCGCATCAGTAGCAAAGGGGCGGCCATCCTTATCATTATGGTAAACAGATTCGTCTTCCAGGTAGAATTCTTCATGGTGAAAAATATAATGATCACATTCACCCGCCTTCCCTTTTAACCGCAACACATCCACCGTATTAAATTTAGATGCAAAGGCTAAACGGACTTCCGCGATCTTCTCGACGCCCTCTAGGCGAGCTAAAAAACCGTAAGACGGTATAACACAACGTACCTCTGCGCCTTCATGGATTAAAGCGCTGGGCAAATCTCGCAACACGTCCCCGACGCCCCCAACTTTTGCTCCCTGCACGGCATCATTTTCCGCTGATACCATCAAAATACTTTTTGCCTTTCTGGCGTTTCTTTGTTTCATATTTTTTTATTTGTTATCTGCATTACTGTCATATATTCGGCCAAACGTAACCAGTAGGTAACACGAAAATTATTCGCTAGGTAACTTCCTCAGCATCTCTTTCGTCACCAAAACCACACCTTTTTTCGTGACCCTAAATCCACGCTCACGGTCTAGGTCGTGATCATAACCGATCGTCATACCCTCCGGGATCTCGCATGCACCATCAATGATCACTCGCTTCAACTTAACATGACGGTGAATCTCTGCCTCAGGAAGAATCACCGATTCTTCAATATCGGAAAAGGAATGCACACGGACGTTAGAAAATAGTAACGAACGCTTCACATGCCCACCGGAAACGATGCAGCCACCCGACACCGTCGAATCAACCGCATAGCCTCTACGCCCCTCATCATCGAACACAAACTTTGCTGGGGGTAGTTGTTTTTGGTAAGTCCAAATGGGCCAGCCATTGTCATAGAGATTTAGTGCAGGATCTGGGGACACCAATTCCATATTCGCTTCCCAAAAAGAATCTAACGTTCCCACGTCTCGCCAATAGGATGCATGCCCCGTATCGTGATCACGAAAACGATACGCCGAAACGCGATGACTATCGATAATGGAAGGAATAATATTTTTACCAAAGTCATGCTCAGAAGTCGTATTTTCTGCATCTTGCCTCAACAGGTCTAAAAGAAACTCGGTATTAAAGACATAGTTCCCCATGGACGCGAGAGTTTGACCAGGCATGTCATGTAATTCTGTAGGCTGCTCTGGCTTTTCGTCAAAGCGGGTAATTACATCATTGTTATCCACCGTCATCACACCAAAAGCGCCTGCGGCTTCGTCTATAGGCACTTCAATACACGATACTGTCAGGTCGGCCCCGTTTTCCACATGAGCCGCCAACATCGAACCATAATCCATTTTATAGATATGATCCCCGGATAAAACCAATACGTATTTTGGATTTTGTTCTGCAATGATATCTATATTCTGAAAAAGCGCGTCCGCGGTACCTTGGTACCAGTTAGGAGAGAAGCGTTGCGACGCAGGTAGAATTTCCACATATTCGCCCAACTCACTTTTAAAATGACTCCAGCCATGCATGACATGACGAATCAATGAGTGCGCCTTGTATTGTGTTAAAATACCGACACGACGAATACCCGAGTTAACACAATTCGATAACGGAAAATCAATAATTCTAAACTTACCACCGAAATGCACAGCGGGCTTTGCTCGCCAATCGGTTAACTCATGCAAACGGCTACCTCGCCCTCCCGCCAAAACCAGAGCAACGGTGTCGCGAGTTAGCCGAGAGACAAAACGTGAGCTGGGGTCTAACATTGAACTTCTCCTAGGAAGTTTAGAAATTATTATGCGTTGATCGTATTAACACCGCACGATATGACAAACGTGTTACGCCATTTATACCGAGTTGTCTTTGCTTATACACCCTTTAGCCAAGCTGCCAAATATCGTCTGCGTATTCTCGAATCGTTCTATCACTGGAAAAATGACCACTTGATGCGGTATTCATAATACTGGAACAAACCCACTCGCTACGATTCTGATACGCCTGCGCTACCCGCTCTTGGCAATCAACATAGGCCCGAAAATCCGCAGCGACCATCCAAGGGTCATTCGGGTTACGAATACTACGCAACAGTGGTTCAAAAATTCCTGGCTCAAACATACTGAAATGCCCGCATTCAATAAGGTTCATCACCCTACGTAAATCTTCATCCTGAAGAATCGTCTCACTGGGGTTGTGGTACGCGCGGTGATGCGGAATATCCTCCACTTTTAACCCGAACAGAAAGAAGTGGTCCTCGCCAACGGCATCAAGTATTTCAATATTGGCGCCATCATAAGTACCGATAGTAATTGCACCGTTCATCATAAACTTCATATTACCGGTGCCAGATGCTTCTTTTCCGGCAGTAGAAATTTGTTCCGATAGATCTGTTG
This sequence comes from Agarilytica sp., assembly GCA_045430345.1. Lineage (GTDB taxonomy): Bacteria > Pseudomonadota > Gammaproteobacteria > Pseudomonadales > Cellvibrionaceae > Agarilytica. The sequence continues at coordinate 104,350 of JAILXT010000005.1, forward strand.
CGGGGCATATCACCTCCATCGAAGTAACACGATAATTGGGAAAAAATGCCACTTGTAGCAATGAAGACGCGCGCTGGTCAGAATTAACGACTTGCGCCACATTGTTTACCAGTTTAATAATGAGCTTGGCAAGCGCATAACCGGGAGCGGCCTTGCCGCCAATGAGGACGCAGCGGGGTAACACCGTCTCCCCCCTCACAATACGGTCATAGAGGTGAATAACGTGAAGGATATTCAATAACTGCCTTTTATATTCATGAATCCGCTTAACGTGAACATCGAACATAAAATCAGGGTTAAAGTGTACCCCACAGTTTTCTAGAACAAGCTGCGATAACCGTGCCTTATTTGACTGTTTGACTGAAAACCATTTATCTTGGAAATTTGCGTCCTCGGAAAACTCGACTAACTTTTTAAGCTGCGACAAATCCGATTTCCATTGATCGCCAATGGCAGACGACACCAACTGATTCAACCCAGGGTTACAATGTGCAAGCCAACGTCTTGGCGTGACGCCATTGGTTTTATTATTAAACTTCTCAGGCCAAAGTTCGTAAAAATCCTTAAACAGGCCCGTTGTCAGTAATCGAGAATGCAAAGCAGCGACGCCATTCACCGAAAAACTACCAACAATAGCCAAGTATGCCATACGCACGCGCGGTTCATCGCTCTCTTCAATGATGGACATTCGGCGTTGACGCGCCGTATCACCCGGCCAACGATGGGACACTTCTTGAAGGAAGCGGCTATTTATTTCATAAATAATATCCAATATACGGGGAAGAAGGCTGCCGAGTAAATTTACCGACCACTTTTCTAGCGCCTCGGGCAATAATGTATGATTGGTATAAGCCATAGAGTTACACACAATATCCCACGCGGTATCCCATGCAACATGATGTTCATCCATGAGTAAGCGCATCAACTCCGCGACGGCCAAGGTCGGATGCGTATCATTTAGTTGAAAACATTGATAATCAGAGAACGCGGAAAAATCTTCGCCGTGTTTTTTTACCCAAGTAGCCAATACATCTTGTAAGCTCGCAGACGCAAGAAAATATTGTTGACGTAAACGCAATACTTTACCATTCTCGCTAACATCGTTCGGATACAACACCATGGTAATTTGCTCAGCTTTTGTTTTCTGAGCCACCGCATCGGCATAATCCCCTGCATTAAAATCCTCTAAATTAAACTCGTCCGTTGCTTCAGCCTTCCATAAACGCAAGGTATTGACCTTGTCATTTTTATATCCAGGAATCGGCATATCGTATGGCACAGCCAATACATCCTGTGAATTCACCCAGCGGGCGCAGATATCCCCCTTATCGTTTTCGTAAAACTCAGTATTGCCATAGAACTTTACGTTACGGCGCTCGTTTGGCCGCTCTATTTCCCATGGGTTTCCATCCCTCAACCAATGGTCCGGCTGCTCGACTTGCCCGCCTTGTTGAATACATTGATGGAACATGCCGTACTCATAGCGAATACCGTATCCGGTTACCGGTAAATCCAGGGAAGCGCAACTATCCATAAAACACGCGGCCAAACGACCAAGCCCTCCATTCCCCAAACCTGCGTCACGCTCCTCATCCTCGACTTCTTCTAGCGTACTCGCATAGGCCGTTAGCGAGCCACGTACCCCCGCTTCCATATCCAAGTTCATAATGGCGTTAGACAGACTGCGCCCCAACAAAAACTCCAACGACAGATAAAAAACCTTTTTGGTTTTATCCCTATTCTCACGTACAACCGATTTTTGCCAACGCTCCATCAAACGATCTCTAACCGTTAACGCAAGCGCGGTATATAATTCGCCGTCCGGCTCGTCATCATCGAACCGCCCGAGCGTAAAGTTAAAATGACGTTTTAAATCAGAGGCAATTACCTCTTGCTGATTACCCAATAAAAAAGGCTTCTTCTCAACGATCATGACTCGCCTCACTGTTCATTTTCAATACACTATTCGTCGTTTTAACTATTCGCCCTAAGTAAATCTTACTACAACCCACTGGCATGGGTTATCGCTACTAAAACAAGGCGAGCAATAAACGCATCGATTTTTTAATCACCTTCACTTGGCTTTCAATTTCGATATCGCCAAGTTTAACGACAACCTCTTCGCGCGCGGTATCGAGCAAACTCTTCCAGGTCTCGACATGGGGTAACGTTGGTAATCGATAATCAATATCTTCGTCACCACCGTTAAATATAACGAACAGCATGGTACGCTCAGAGCTATCAATCGTTTCAAAACAATTCTTTTCTAACAACCAACCGAGCACATGGACATGCTGCTCACTCCATTGCTCTTCTCGCATTTCTTCCCCGGCAATGCTGAACCATCTCACACGGGAAGCGTCTTTATCATCAGGTTCGTCCGGACGGTGAATATAATTCCGCGAGGTAAGCATTGGGTATTGTCGCCTCAACGAAATCACGTAACGTGTAAATTCACGAAGGTGCTCATCCCGTTCTGTCAGGTTTTCCCAGTCGATCCAATTTAACGCAGTATCTTGGCAATAGGCGTTATTATTCCCAGATTGCGTTTTCCCCACTTCATCCCCCGACAGCAGCATGGGGGTTCCCTGAGACAAAAAAAGCGTTGCGATAAAATTTCTTTTCTGGCGGGCCCGCAATGCTGATATTTCCGGATCCCCTGTCTCGCCCTCTACCCCATGGTTCTCACTAAAATTTGCGTGGTGGCCATCATTGTTATGTTCTTTATTTGCAAGATTATTACGTTGGTTGTAACTGACCAAATCGTTTAAGGTGAAGCCATCATGGCTGGTAATAAAATTGATACTTGATGAGGGGCCGCGCCCGCTGTGCTCAAAAATATCACTTGAGCCATGAACCCGCCTCGCCATCTCGGGTAACATCCCCAAGTCTCCTTTCCAAAAACGCCGAACAGTATCGCGATAGCGATCATTCCATTCAGACCATCCACTCGGGTACGCGCCCAGCTGATAGCCTCCCGGACCAATATCCCAAGGTTCCGCAATCATTTTGCATTGAGTCAAAATGGGGTCTTGTTTAACCGCATGAAAAAACCCCGCACTCGCATTAAAACCATTCGTTTCACGCCCCATCACCGTGGCCAAGTCAAAACGAAAACCGTCTACTCCCATGGTACCCGCCCAAAAACGCAAACTGTCCATCACCATTTGCAACACGCGCGGATGCTTCAAGTTCAATGTATTCCCGCACCCCGTATCGTTTGCATAAAAACGCGCGTCATGGGTCGCCAACGCGTAATAAGAGGCATTATCTATCCCACGAAATGAAAGCGTCGGCCCCAGGTGATTTCCTTCTGCGGTATGGTTATAAACCACATCTAAAATGACTTCCAAACCTTCTTCATGGGCTGCGTCGACAAACTGTTTAAACTCAGCTCTTTGTCCGCTGGCGAGGTACGCCTGGTGGGGCATAAAAAAATTTAAGCTGTTGTAACCCCAATAATTTGTGAGCTGGTGCTCTACCAGAAATTTTTCATCAATAAAGGTATTGACCGGCAGTAACTCGATCGCCGTAATCCCAAGCGACTTGATGTAACTGAGGACTTCAGGGTGGGCAAGGCCAGCGAACGTGCCTCGCTCTTGCATGGGCACAGCTATGTGGCGCTTGGTAAACCCCTTTACATGAGTTTCATATATAACCGTTTGCCGCCATGCAACGTTTGGCTTACAACTACTTTTAATGGGGGAATTAAGGTCTGTTTCATCAAGCACGACCCCTTTCAACATATTGGCAGCATTGTCTTGGGTATCGAAGCTTAAATCTTGCTGCAGGTCTTCGGTATCATAAGCAAACATATTAGCAGTCCACTCAAACCGACCAACCGTGTGTTTCGCATAGGGGTCGAGTAACAATTTATGCGGATTAAAACGATGCCCTTTATGGGGCTCATAGGGGCCATAAACACGATAACCATATACGGATCCGGAAGATAAACCCGCCACGTGAACATGCCAGATATCATCAGTGCGTCCCGACAACACTATACGTTCTAATTCAGATTCGCCGGTGTCATCAAACACACATAATTCGATTTTTTCTGCATGTGCAGAGAAAATAGCGAAGTTAACCCCATTTGGGTTCAAGGTCGCCCCGAGGGGGTACGGATCGCCATGCGATGTATGTAAGCGTCTAAACATATACATGCTCTCAGCTTTTAAGTTAAAGCGGCAACTCAGTTAAATGCGCTATGTGTTTTCTAAGACAATAAAAATCGTTGCTAACGGTGGAATATCCACTTCAATAGAGTAATGCCGGTATTGCCAAGGCTGCTCCTGGGCTTCCATTACTGCGGAATTTAGCTTACCTGATCCAGAGTATAGCGCGTTGTCAGTATTAAGAATTTCAACGTATTTTCCCGGCTCATTTACACCGACGCGATATCGTTCTCTTGGTACCGGCGTGAAATTACTCACGACAATAATGAAACTGGAATCTTCAGCATTTTTTCGAATAAACGAAAATACTGAATGATGACTATCGTCAGCTTCAATCCACTCAAAGCCCGCTTCTTCAGTGTCATATTTAAATAACGCAGGGCAAGTTGTATATAACCGATTCAAATCTTTTACTAATGCTTGTACACCCGAGTGCTCGGCAATCTGTAGTTGATGCCAACATAGGCTGCTGTCATGATCCCACTCAGGACCCTGAGCAAATTCATTCCCCATAAACAACATTTTCTTACCCGGGTGCCCCCACATAAAGCCATAATAGGCCCGCAAATTGGCGAATTTTTGCCACGTATCCCCAGGCATTTTATGTAGAAGCGACCCCTTGCCGTGCACAACTTCATCGTGGCTCAACGGTAGTATGAAATTCTCACTGAAGGCGTAATAAAGACTAAACGTCATATCGTTATGGTGGAACTGTCGGTGAACGGGGTCTTTCGACATGTAATCAAGGCTGTCGTTCATCCACCCCATATTCCATTTGAAACCAAAGCCCAAGCCACCATAATTTGTCGGTTTTGACACCCCAGGCCACGACGTCGATTCTTCTGCGATCATCATCACATTCGGATGGTTTTTATATACACGCTCATTTGTGAGACGAAGAAAATCAATCGCTTCTAAGTTTTCTCTGCCGCCAAATGCATTGGGTAGCCATTCACCCTCTTTTCGGCTGTAATCGAGATACAACATGGAGGCGACCGCATCAACACGTAGCCCATCGATGTGGTACTCATCGAGCCAGAACATCGCATTCGCCATCAAATAATTCGCCACCTCCTTGCGACCATAATTGTATATGTAGGTATTCCAATCGGGGTGAAAGCCCTGCCGGAAATCAGAATGCTCATACAGGGGCGAGCCGTCAAAAAGTCCGAGGCCGTGAGTATCTGTGGGAAAGTGCCCCGGAACCCAATCAACCAAAACGGCTAAGTCATTCTGATGACAGCAATCAACAAAATATTTGAAATCATCAGGGCTACCAAATCGGCTCGTCGGAGCATACATGCCTATCGGTTGATACCCCCACGAGCCATCAAAAGGATATTCACTGACAGGTAGCAGTTGTACATGTGTAAACCCCATTTCCTTAACATATGGAATTAAAGACGCTGCCAGCTCCCGATAACTTTGGTAACGATTCCCCTCCTCTGGTACGCGTCGCCATGAACCAACATGTACCTCATAGATCGAAATTGCGTTTCCGCACCCCGTTTTTTCGGCACAGCGTTGTTGCCATGATGCATCACCCCATTGATATTTCTCGGTATTAAATACGACTGACGCTTGTGCTGGTGTTTCTTGAGCGAGAAAACCAAAGGGATCAGATTTGCGGGGCAATAATCGACCGTCAGCAGATTTCAATTCATATTGGTACGGTAGCCCTTCATCAACACCAGGAATAAATATTTCCCATATCCCGCTAGGTATCAATTTTCGCATCACATGCTTTCGGCCATCCCAAAAATTAAAATCACCAACCACTGAAACACATAAAGCGTTGGGCGCCCATACCGCAAACCGGCATCCCGATACGCCATCAAGCGTCATAAGGTGAGCACCTAACACACGATAAGCATGCTCGTGCGTCCCCTCGCCAATCCAGTACAGGTCTTTTTCAGAAATCGATGAGTGAAAGCGATATGGATCCTCTGCGATATAAACACCGTCGTGATATTGCGTATGTAAACGATAGGATGGCAGCGGAGCATCGATCACAACTTCGAATAAACCGGCGTCGTGAATACATTGCATTTTTGCGATGGGCGCCCCAGTTTCATTATCGATGATCGTCACGCCGGTCGCCTCAGGGAGAAAGCAACGTACGACAAGGTCACTACCTTCGGATTTTTGAGGTCCGAGATATGCAAATACATCTGTACACGAGGCGTTTACGATCGCGTGAATTAAGTCGTTAGACAGCGAAGTCATACCTTACTTGTCCCTCAATAAATTATGTATGTGATTAATCACTTATCGCAAAACGATTTTAGCGCCGTCGTTCTGCATTAATTTTATCCAACAGCGCCAAAACCCATTTATCGCTAAAAATTGCTTCCAAAGGTTTTGTTAATTTCCGTTTCCAGTTTTCATGTTCTTTGAAGGTTCCCGGAATATTCACTGGCTGGTCCATCATCAATAAGTCTTCCAACTGAAAAACAAATAATTTTGAGGCCGTCTTACTGACAAATAAAAGAATGGCCTCTATTAATTCTTCATCCGCTACGTGATCCGCAGGTCGCCCATGCCAGTTATCCGGATAACACCCTGCGTCGTAAAGCGCGGTAAGAAGTAAGGATTTATCTCGATGCCGCGCGGCGCATACTTGAGCATAGTCTGTTCCTGCTTCAAGAATATTAAGTTTATCCCGACGAACCAAATCCGTACCGTTCCACCAACTCACCAAGGTTGGCACATCATGATTATTGACCATAGCCAAAGCCTCCACCGCATAATCCGATGGCGGTTTAACGCACTCTTGAGAATCCTTTTCAAAATAAAAGACTTTATTCGAAAACGCTCGCACCCTAGCGAGCGCTTCACGGAACTCATCGGGAACAACACCAAGGTCTTCACCAACAATCAGACATCTATTTAGGTGGCTTTCGAGCGTTAAAAGGCCTAATAGCTCAGGAAAAGGATAATAGACATAAGCCCCGTGATCAGCCGTTTCATCCGGCGGGCACCACCAGAGGCGCATCAAACTCATTGCATGGTCAATTCGCAAAGCGCCACAGTGCTTCATATTGGCTCGCAAGAGTTCGATAAAGTGCTCGTACCCGGAGGCGCGCAACTCAGAGGGGATCATTGGAGGCAGCCCCCAGTTTTGCCCTTGGTGAGCAAAAGGGTCTGGTGGCGCGCCAATCGAAGCACCGCGACAAAACAACAGTTGATTACTCTGAACCTCAGAGCCCCCACCTTCTGCCCCTACAGCCAAATCACGAATCAACCCAACGCGCATGCCGAGCGTTTTAGAATGTTGCTGACAAGCCAATAACTGATCTTGTGCGATCCATTGCAAATAGCAATGGAATAATATGCATAAGACGTCAGGAGCCAAATCTAAGCACTCTTCCCCGTCTCTCTCTCCATCTCGATCTAGTAGCTGAAAAAAAGAATCAACATTAGTGTTTTGCTTAATACAATCCGAAGCAACATAGCGTTGACCCGCCCATTGTTGATGACTTGACTCGAAGCGTGCAAATTCGAATAGTGCGGGGCCGCCTTTAACCACATAAGATCTAAACCGTGCCCATCGATGCGTGCGGCGACTAAATTCATTCACGAGAAAAGTATCGAAGAGCGTTTCAAAGACCGGGTACTTTACGTTTCGCACCGCCTCATAATCGACCAAGGGCGCTTCACGAAGCCGTTTTAGTAAATCTACATTAATTTGGGACTTAACAGCCTCAGCCACATCCGTGAGCCACAAAGGATCAACATAAAGTGGCGTAATAAATCGTCGATCTGAAGGGCAGTAAGGACTGAAGTGCTCGCCTAAGTCCGGTAGAAGCGCGTGTAAAGGATTTAACCCAACAAAGTCTGCTCCCGCATCGGAAAGTGAACTGATCAACGCACGGAGATCACTGAAATCCCCTATGCCCCAGTTTCGTTTTGAGCGTAACGTGTATAACTGAACCAACACGCCCCAGGTGTTTTGGCTGGCCAAGCTCCATTCAGGCCGATACGTTTGTTCCGGGCAAACGGCTAGTAGCGTCGACTCAGTTTTAGATTTCGACTGGATTTGGAGGCGATAATAATTGGGCTGTAGTTCGCCGAGATAAATACGCCGGCGAGTAAACGATCCGCGCTCGTTGTCGTATTTTCCAACCTCTTCATTAGAAGCACAATTAACGTCACCAAAAGCTACGTCACCACCATCTAAATCCGAAACCTTCCACGCGAATATGCCATCCAAGTCGTTAGTAGAAAGACAAATATCGACGTATGCTTGCCCCACCCCATGACTTACGAACAATGCTGGCAACCAACTCGTCCATGGCGCTATATCGAGTTTATCTGCCTCCCGTGTTACGGCTGCATCAGAGGATAAATCGACGCCCATCGCGGAAAGCAATTTAAGGCGATCCGCCTCCGGAACAACAACATGTTCCCCGCCATAATTATAGTAATCAGAGGAAACGCCTCGCCAATAGAACAGCCGATCAAGGTCACTCATAAGTTGAAACTCGCGTCAGAAAGAAAACGATAGCTCAAAGCGCGTCAAAACCCGAAGTTTTTACACGCGTTTAGGCACAAAAGACAGCGTTAACCCCAATCTTACAAGAGCCGTAAGATGAAGGCATCACCTATATCACGATTTAAAGGGCGGGGAAAAAAGAACAAAAGGACGCGACTCAACAAAGTAGACAGAGCCTCTGGCAAACAAGGAGTATCGCGTCAAAAGGAAAAGCTAGAATTATAGGCATAAAAAAACCGGGGAAACCCCGGCCTTTTTAATTAAGATCAGTATCAATCTTCTGCGGCCACGGCCTCAGTTTCAACAACAGGCTCTGGACGATCAACCAATTCGACGTAAGCCATTGGCGCTTTATCACCAGTACGGAAACCGCACTTCATGATTCGCAAGTATCCACCAGGACGGCCTTCGTAGCGAGGACCCAATTCATTGAAAAGTTTTCCAACAGAAGCTTTGTCACGAAGACGATCAAATGCCAACCGACGATTAGCTACGCTGTCGTTCTTAGAAAGCGTAATCAACGGTTCAGCAAAACGACGTAACTCTTTTGCTTTTGGCAACGTCGTTCTAATAAGTTCGTGCTCGACTAACGAAGACACCATGTTACGAAACATCGCTTTACGATGAGAGCTGTTTCGATTTAATTTACGTCCACTTTCACGATGACGCATGACTATAACCCTTTAACCAATTGCTATCACAGCAAGAATTTTAAGTAACCGAGCCCTCAACGGACTCAGTTAACATCAGTTATTAATCGTTTTTCAAACTAGCTGGAGGCCAGTTTTCTAAACGCATACCCAAAGACAATCCGCGAGACGCTAGAACATCTTTAATTTCAGTCAGAGACTTTTTACCAAGGTTAGGTGTTTTCAACAACTCAACTTCAGTACGTTGAATCAAGTCACCAATGTAGTAAATGTTCTCAGCTTTCAAACAGTTCGCAGAACGGACAGTCAATTCCAAATCATCAACCGGACGTAACAAGACCGGATCAATTTGATCTTCTTTATGCTCTGGCTCAGCTTCCTTCTCTCCTTCAAGATCAACGAATACTGCAAGTTGATGCTGTAGGATAGTAGCTGCACGACGGATCGCTTCTTCAGGATCGATAGTGCCGTTTGTTTCCAAATCCAGTACCAACTTATCTAGGTCAGTACGCTGTTCAACACGAGCGCTTTCAACGCTGTATGCCAAACGGCTGATTGGGCTATAAGAAGCATCCAATTGTAAGCGTCCAATAGCGCGAGTCTCTTCTTCTTCAGAAACACGAGAATCAACTGGCTGATAACCACGACCGCGAGTAACGGTCAAACGCATATCTAGCGATGTATCGCCAGTAACGTTAGCGATTACACAATCTGGGTTAACAACTTCGATCTCGTGATCTAGTTGAATATCACCAGCGGTAACAACACCTGGGCCCTTCTTAGTCAGAGAAAGAACAGCTTGTTCTTTACCATGCATAATAACGGCAACGTTCTTTAGATTAAGAAGAATCTCAATTACGTCTTCTTGTACGCCTTCGATAGCGCTGTATTCGTGCTGTACGCCCTCGATCTCGACTTCGGTAATCGCACAGCCAGGCATTGACGATAGTAGGATTCTACGTAACGCATTACCTAGAGTATGACCAAACCCACGCTCAAGCGGCTCAAGAACCACCTTAGCTCGTGTAGGACCAATTTCCGTAACGTCGATATGACGAGGAGTTAAAAATTCATTTACAGCAATTTGCATATACGCACCTGCCAAATTGTTTCAGTTTGAAATACGTGGCGAAATCTTAATTATTTAGAGTAAAGCTCAACAATCAAGTTTTCGTTAATCTCTGCAGGAAGGTCTGAGCGATCTGGTACACGCTTAAACACACCTTCTTTCTTCTCAGAATTAACATCTACCCATTCGACTTCTGATCGTTGTGCAGCTATTCCCAAAGAGTTTTGAATACGCAATTGGTTTTTTGACTTTTCACGTATTGCAACAACATCACCTTCTTTCAACTGAAAGGAGGGAATATTTACCGCTTGACCGTTAACGATCACAGACTTATGAGAAACCAACTGGCGAGATTCCGCGCGTGTTGAGCCAAAGCCCATACGGTACACAACGTTATCTAGACGACACTCCAACAATTGAAGTAGGTTTTCACCTGTAGCGCCTTTTTGGCTCGCTGCTTTTTTATAGTAGCCGCGGAATTGTTTTTCCAATATGCCGTACAAACGACGTACTTTTTGCTTCTCACGAAGCTGTACACCGTAGTCAGACAAGCGCCCACGACGTTGGCCGTGTTGTCCAGGCTGAGTTTCATGTTTACATTTCGACTCTAATGGTCGAACACCGCTTTTCAAGAATAAATCTGTACCCTCGCGGCGAGAGAGTTTACAAGTTGGGCCTATATACCGTGCCATCTTCTTTCCCCTCCTTTATACGCGACGTTTCTTGGGTGGACGACAGCCGTTGTGTGGCACTGGCGTAACATCGGTAATGTTAGTAACTTTATAACCGATATTGTTTAGTGCACGAACAGCCGATTCTCTACCTGGTCCAGGGCCTTTCACTTCAACGTCAAGATTCTTAACGCCGTAGTCTTGAGCAGCTGTACCAGCTCTTTCTGCTGCGATCTGAGCAGCAAATGGTGTACTTTTTCTTGAACCACGGAAGCCTGAGCCCCCAGAAGTCGCCCAAGACAGGGTGTTACCCTGACGATCAGTAATAGTCACAATGGTGTTGTTAAATGAAGCATGGATATGCGCAACGCCATCGACTACGGTCTTTTTGACCTTTTTCTTTGTCGAACTTTTAGATGGCTTAGCCATAATAAAAATGTCCTAAGTGTTTAGTGGATTAACAGGCTTATCGCTTAATTGGCTTACGTGGGCCTTTACGAGTACGAGCGTTAGTCTTAGAACGCTGGCCTCTAACCGGTAAGTTTCTGCGATGACGAAGACCACGATATGCGCCCAAATCCATCAAACGCTTAATGTTCATGGATACTTCACGACGAAGATCACCTTCAACAGGAAGTTTTGTTACTTCCGCACGGACGGCATCCATCTGTTCTTCAGATAAGTCACCGATTTTTGTTGATTCTGCAATCCCAGTGGTGGCACAGATTTTTTGTGCTGTGCTTCGCCCTACCCCAAACACATAAGTGAGGGAAATTACGGCGTGCTTGTGGTCTGGTATATTGACACCAGCGATACGAGCCATTCAATTTACTCCAGCTTGATAAGATATTCAGTATTGACGGCGGGAAAAACCACCCGATCCGCGATCTTTTTGGATGACAAGCAACCAAAAAGGCGCGCAAGGATAGCGATAAACCTACCGAAAAGCAATAGCTTAGGGGTTTCCCCCAAAACGACAGTCAATACCTCTCATTTATTGGATTCTGAAAACCCAAAAGGCTCCTAGTGAAACACTAGGCACCAACAAACCCAATTAACCTTGGCGTTGCTTATGACGGGGTTCTGCAGAACAGATAACCCGTAAAACACCTTTACGTCGAACGATCTTGCAGTTACGACATACTTTTTTAACTGATGCACGAACTTTCATTGTGTTACTAACCTCTACTATCTAGTTATGCGCTTTGTCGATTAACGACCACGCCCATAATTCTGTAAATTTGCTTTTTTCATCACTGAATCGTATTGATGGGTCATCAGGTGAGACTGAACCTGGGACATAAAGTCCATAACCACAACAACCACAATTAATAACGACGTACCGCCCACGTAAACTGGAATGTTGGCCGAAGCGGTCAGAAATTGGGGTAGCAAGGCTACGCCTGCAATATAAATAGAACCCACAACCGTTAATCTCGTAAGAATATTATCGATATACTTCGCAGATTGCTCCCCTGGACGAATCCCTGGAATATAAGCACCGCCTTTCTTGAGGTTGTCTGCAACTTCCTTGGGGTTATACATCATCGCGGTATAAACAAAGCAAAATACGATAATCAACACGCCAAACAACACGAAATTCAATGGTTGTCCGGGGCCAATCGCTCGTGCGACTTCCTGCAATACTTCAGCGCCCTTCCCTTCACTAGAACTGCCCATCCATTGAGCGATAGATGATGGAAACAACAAAATACTACTCGCAAAAATAACAGGGATAACACCGGCCATATTGATCTTTAACGGCAAGTGACTCGTTTGAGTAGAAACCTGACCGTGACGACCGGCTTGCTTACGCGCGTACTGTATAGTGATACGGCGTTGACCGCGCTCCATTCGAACGACGAACCAAACCACACCTACTGCAGCCAGTGCGATAGCCAATAACATGAGCGGATGTAAATCACCTTGGCGAGCACTCTCAAATGCTGAGCCTATAGCTGAAGGCAACCCTGCAACGATACCCGCGAAGATAAGCATGGAAATGCCGTTTCCGATACCTTTCTCAGTAACTTGCTCACCCAACCACATCATGAACACTGCGCCCGTAACTAACGAGACTACAGCAACAACATAAAAACTCAGGGGAGAATAGTCAGCGTAAGCCATACCCTGGCCAGCGAGACCACGAACCATCACAAATGCTTGAACCAACGCGAGGGCGACCGTTAGGTAACGGGTATACTGGCTTATCTTGCGACGACCAGCTTCACCATCTTTCTTAATCGCTTCCAACGAAGGCGTAACCGCCGTCATCATTTGCATAATAATGGAGGCAGAAATATACGGCATGATGCCGAGAGCCAAAATACTCATTCTCTCAAAAGCACCGCCGGAAAACATGTTAAACATGCCCAGCATCGTGCCTTGATTTTGCTCAAGCATATTTGCGACTTGCTGAGGATCCATTCCTGGCACGGGAATATGTGTGCCAACGCGATAGATCACAATCGCTAAGAACAAAAATTTAAGGCGAGCCCATAGCTCGCCTAAACCTTTTTGATTACCAAGTGGTGAATTACCGGGATTCGCCATGGGTGTGTCTCACAGAAGTTTTATTCTTCGACTTTACCGCCAGCAGCTTCAATAGCAGCTTTGGCGCCTTTAGTTACGGCCAAACCTTTGAGGGTAACCGCTTTCTTTAGTTCACCTGAGAGGAATACTTTAGCGCGCTTGATGTTTTCATTGATAAGATTGGCGCTTCGTAAAGCTTCCAAATCAATCACATCACCTTCAACAGCATTTAGCTCTGACAAGCGTATCTCTGCAGTCACCTTACTAATACGGCTAGTAAAACCATATTTAGGTAAACGTTTCTGCAAAGGCATTTGTCCACCCTCGAAACCAGGGGCAACACTACCGCCGGAACGAGACTTTAAACCTTTATGACCACGGCCGGCTGTTTTGCCAGTGCCGCTACCAATGCCTCGACCAACACGCTTTTTAGCGCTTGTGCTACCAGGAGCAGGACTTAATGTATTGAGATGCATTTTATTCTCCCTCAACCTTAACCATGTAACTTACTTGATTGATCATACCGCGAACAGAAGGCGTATCTTCCACTTCAACGGTGTGACCGATTCGACGTAAGCCCAATCCACGAACACTGGCGATGTGATTTTTCAATCGCCCTGCGGTACTTTTCAATTGAGTAACTTTTACAGTTTTCTTAGCCATGGTCTTATTCACCAACTTCAGTATCGCTAACGCGACAGCTATTTAATTCGTAATTTCTTCTACAGTCTTGCCGCGCTTAGCCGCAACAGATTCTGGCGACGACATCGCTCGTAGCGCTTCGAAAGTAGCGCGAACCACATTCACTGGATTCGTAGAACCGTAACACTTCGCAAGTACGTTTTGTACACCTGCGATTTCCAACACAGCACGCATCGCTCCACCGGCAATAACACCAGTACCTTGAGAAGCAGGCTGCATATAAACTTTAGAGGCGCCGTGACGACCTTTAGTCGGATACTGAATCGTGTCGCCGTTAAGCTCCACTTGAATCATGTTTCGACGAGCTGCTTCCATCGCTTTTTGAATAGCGATAGGCACTTCGCGAGACTTTCCTCGACCAAAGCCAACTTTACCATTACCGTCGCCAACAACTGTCAATGCGGTAAAACCAAAAATTCGTCCACCTTTAACCGTTTTAGCAACTCGGTTAACTTGAACCAATTTTTCTTGTAAGCCTTCGGCTTGACTTTCTTCTCTATTACTTTGCGCCATAGTTAAACCTTAAAACTCTAATCCGCCTTCACGTGCAGCATCTGCAAGTGCTTTAACTCGACCGTGGTATTTGTAACCACTACGATCGAAAGCCACCTGAGTTACGCCCGCGCTCTTCGCTCGCTCGGCAATCAATTTTCCGACTGCTTCTGCTGCTGAGATGTTTCCAGTTGTACCGCTACGTAGATCTTTATCCAAAGTCGATGCGCTAGCCACCACACTTCCGCCTTCAGCTGCAATAATCTGAGCATATATGTGGCGTGGAGTGCGATTGACGCATAGACGAGTTACGTTCAGCTCGCTGAATTTAGCGCGCGATCGTTTTGCTCGTCGTAATCTCGATTGTTTCTTAGCGTTCATATTTAATATCACCTAATCTAGAAGCGCGTTTTCACGTTACCGCGTATTATTTCTTCTTAGCGTCTTTTCGTCGAACATATTCATCTGAATAACGAACACCCTTGCCTTTATAGGGCTCTGGTGGACGAAACGCCCTTACTTCTGAAGCGGCTTGACCAAGTAATTGCTTGTCAGCACTCTTCAGTACAATCTCTGTTTGGCTTGGTGTTTCAGCTGTAACACCCTCTGGTAATGCGTAATCAATTGGATGTGAAAAACCAAGAGTCAAATTCAGCACTTTACCTGCCGCCTTCGCACGATAACCAACACCGTTTAAAAGCAATTTCTTTTCGAACCCAGCGCTAACACCGACTACCATGTTATTCACTAATGATCGGGTAGTACCAGCAAGAGCGTTCGCTTGTTTTCCACCAATCGCGGGTGCAAACGAAAGTGTTTTATCTTCTTGCTTAACTTCAACGTCGTTATTAACTACCAAAGAAAGCGTACCCTTACCGCCTTTAACGGTAATTTCTTGGCCATTTACTTTGACGTCAACACCTGCTGGAACCTCAACAGGACTTTTTGCTATTCGAGACATAATCAGTTACTCAATAAAAACTTATCTAAGCGTTCTTAGAAAACAGTGCAAAGCACTTCGCCGCCAACACCAGCAGTACGAGCTGCTCGGTCCGTCATAACACCCTTACTGGTTGAGACGATCGCAATACCAAGGCCGCCACGGACCGAAGGTAGTTCGTCTTTACCGGCGTAAGCGCGTAGACCTGGACGACTAAAACGGTCGATTTCTGCGATTACAGGCTTACCAGCGAAGTATTTCAATTCGATAGTTAGCTCTTTCTTTACGCCATCAGATACGGATGCTGTTTCAGCGTAACCTTCACTTACCAGTACGTCTGCAACACTTTTCTTAAGCGTTGAAGAGGGCATAGTAACGTCAGTCTTTCCAACCATCTGTGCGTTTCTGATTCTAGTTAGCATATCTGCTAGGGGATCTTGCATGCTCATAATATTGTTCCTACCTACGACCTACCAACTTGCTTTAACTAAGCCTGGCACATCACCACGCATAGCTGCTTCACGTAATTTATTTCGGCACAAACCGAACTTTCTATAAACAGCATGAGGACGACCTGTCACTCTACATCGACGCTGTTGTCGCGCAGCACTTGAATCTCTAGGCAACTTTTGCATCTTCATCATTGCGTCCCAAACCTGCTCATCACTAGATTCAGGGCTTTTGATAACTGCTTTAAGTTCAGCTCGCTTATGTGCGTATTTTGCAACTGACTTTGCACGCTTTGCTTCGCGAGCAACCATTGATTTCTTAGCCATACTGTTTAAATCCTAACCTTTAAACGGGAAATTAAATGCTCTCAACAACGCGCGACCTTCGTCGTTGGTTCGTGCAGTTGTAGAAACACAAATATCTAGTCCGCGAATCTTATCGACCTTATCGTAATCGATCTCGGGGAAAATGATTTGCTCGGTTACACCCATGGAAAAGTTTCCACGGCCGTCGAATTGCTTTGGACTGATGCCTCGGAAGTCACGAATACGAGGAATCGAAATATTAATAAGACGATCCAAGAATTCGTACATCTTTTCGCGACGCAATGTCACTTTACAACCGATAGGCCAGTCCTGACGAACCTTAAAACCTGCAATAGATTTACGAGCTTTAGTTACTACAGCTTTTTGACCTGCGATTTTTTCCATATCAGCAACGGCATGCTCTAGGACTTTTTTATCGCCCAGAGCTTCACCAACGCCCATATTGATCGTGATTTTTGTAATACGAGGGATTTCCATCGTATTTTTCAAACCCAGCTCTTCTTTAAGTTTAGGAGCGAGTTCTTTGTTATAAAGTTCTTTAAGCCTGGCCATTTCTATTTACTCAACATTAACTTTGGCTATTTAATCTAGTCGATCACAACCGCTTTAAGCGTCGATCGCTTCGCCGTTAGATTTAAAGACTCTGATCTTTTTGCCGTCTTCTAGCAATTTAAAGCCTACTCGATCAGCCTTGCTGCTTTTGGGGTTAAAGATCGCCACGTTTGACACTTGAATCGGGGCTTCTTTCTCAATAATACCGCCAGCGACGCCTAAGTTTGGGTTAGGCTTTTGGTGTTTTTTGATCATCTGAACACCGCCGACAATCAACCGACCATCGGACATTACGCGATTTACTTTGCCTCGCTTGCCCTTATCGCTACCGGTAATTACGATCAATTCGTCGTCTTTCTTAATTTTACGCATTAGTTAATTCCTCTCGCCTTATCGTTCGCTTTAAAGCACTTCTGGCGCTAATGAAATAATTTTCATGAATTTTTCACTGCGAAGTTCGCGAGTTACTGGCCCAAAAATACGTGTTCCGATCGGTGCATCTTGAGCGTTTAGCAATACTGCTGCATTGTCGTCAAAACGAATCAAGGAACCATCCTGACGTCGTACACCCTTGCGAGTACGCACAACAACAGCGCTCATTACTTGACCTTTTTTAACTTTACCGCGTGGAATCGCTTCTTTAACGGTAACTTTGATGATGTCTCCAACTCGAGCGTAGCGACGGTGTGATCCACCGAGCACTTTAATACACATAACACGACGCGCACCGCTATTATCAGCAACATCCAAATATGTTTGTGTTTGAATCATTTTCTATCTCCAAAACGTCTATCTGGGCTTTCAGCACTAAATTTGTGCTGCGCGCTCGTCGATTGTTACCAAAGCCCAAGACTTTGTTTTAGAAAGCGGGCGAGATTCAGCGATTGTTACAGTATCGCCAATCTTACAGTCGTTATTTTCATCGTGAGCCTTCAACTTAGAAGACTTACTAACGTACTTTCCGTAAACAGGGTGCTTAACTCGACGTTCAATAGAAACGACGATTGACTTGTTCATTTTGTCGCTCACTACCTTGCCGGTTAGTGTGCGAACTAGGTTCTCTTGCTCTGCCATGCTTAGTTACCCGCCTTTTGTTTAAGCACAGTTTTTATACGTGCGATATCTCGTCGAGTTTGCTTTAACAAATGTGTTTCGTTTAACTGACCAGTTGATTTTTGCATACGCAATTTGAATTGCTCTTTAAGCTGAGCCAGAAGCTCTTCATTCAATTGTTCAACTGTTTTTTCGTTGAGTTCTTGCGCTTTCATCACATCACCGACCGTTTAACAAATGTTGTATTCACTGGAAGTTTGGCTGCGCCCAAAGCAAATGCTTCACGTGCTAGCTCTTCAGTTACACCTTCCATCTCATACAAGACTTTACCTGGTTGAACCTGGGCTACCCAATATTCAACATTACCCTTACCTTTACCCTGACGAACTTCGAGGGGCTTTTCAGTAATCGGCTTATCAGGAAAAACGCGTATCCAAATTTTACCACCACGTTTCACGTGGCGAGTCATGGCGCGACGAGCAGCTTCGATTTGACGAGCAGTGATGCGACCACGAGCGGTCGACTTAAGCCCAAACTCTCCGAAACTGACTTTAGAACCACGATTAGCTAAACCGCGGTTTCGTCCTTTCATCTGTTTTCTAAATTTTGTTCGCTTTGGCTGAAGCATTTATCTAACTCTTTAATTCAATTCTTAAGAACTTTATCTACGTCACTTGTATTGTGACTTTTATTTAAACGCCCTTATTTTTTAGGCGATTTCTTCTTTGGTGCAGCTGGCTCAGCTTCTTCAAGCCCACCAATCACTTCACCTTTGAAGATCCAAACTTTCACACCAATAATCCCGTAGGTTGTTGATGCTTCGGCAGTTGCATAGTCGATATCAGCACGCAAAGTATGCAATGGCACTCGGCCTTCACGATACCATTCACTACGCGCGATTTCTGCACCACCTAAACGACCACCGACCTGAACTTTCACACCCTGTGCGCCTTGACGCATAGCGTTTTGAACTGCGCGTTTCATCGCACGACGAAACATAACGCGACGCTCAAGCTGAGAGGAAACACTCTGAGCAACCAATGTTGCGTCCAAATCTGGCTTACGAATTTCTTCGATATTAATATGAACTGGAACACCCATCTGCTTGCTCAGTTCAGTACGAAGCTTCTCTACGTCTTCACCTTTTTTACCAATCACGATACCCGGACGGGCTGTGTGAATAGTAATTCTCGCGGTGTTCGCAGGACGCTCGATATCTACGCGACTTACTGACGCGCTAGACAATTTCTTTTGGATATAACTACGAACTTTGAGATCGATATTCAATTTATCCGCATAGTCTGATTTTGAAGCAAACCATGTGGAGGTGTGTTTTTTAACGATCCCAAGACGAATCCCGGTTGGATGTACTTTTTGACCCATAATTCGCTCTCTACTCGTCCGCAACTTTAACGGTAATGTGACATGTGCGTTTTAAAATACGGTCTGCACGACCCTTCGCACGCGGCATAATACGTTTTAGTGTTGTACCTTCATCCACAAATATTGTGGACACCTTAAGCTCATCAACATCGGCACCTTCATTGTGCTCTGCATTTGCAATTGCTGATTCGAGCACTTTCTTAACTAGGTCCGCGCCCTTTTTCTTACTAAAAGTAAGAATATCTAAAGCTTGTTCAACAGACTGACCACGCACTTGATCAGCGACCAATCTAACTTTTTGTGCAGAGATGTTGGCTCCGCGCATTTTAGCTGCTACTTCTGTCATCGTCGCCTCCACTTATCGCTTGGCTTTCTTATCAGCGACGTGGCCACGGTAAGTACGCGTTGCAGCAAACTCACCCAATTTGTGACCAACCATCTCTTCATTAACCAAAACTGGAACGTGCTGACGACCGTTATGAACTGCAATCGTTAGACCGACCATTTCTGGCATTATCATTGAGCGACGAGACCAAGTTTTAATTGGTCGACGATCATTCTTTTCTGTAGCCGTCTCCACTTTCTTAAGTAAGTGGTGATCAATAAATGGGCCTTTCTTCAGTGAACGTGGCACTGTTATATCCTCTTTACTTAAGCGTCAGTTATTTCTTATTGCGTCGGCGAACAATCATATTGTCTGTTCGCTTATTCTTACGAGTCTTGTAACCTTTAGTCGGCATTCCCCAAGGTGAAACTGGGTGACGGCCACCAGAAGTTCGGCCTTCACCACCACCATGCGGGTGATCAACTGGGTTCATGGCAACACCACGAACTGTTGGTCGAACGCCTCTCCAGCGAGATGCACCAGCTTTACCAAGAGATCTTAAGCTGTGCTCACTGTTAGATACTTCACCAAGGGTTGCTCGGCACTCAGAAAGTACTTTTCGCATTTCACCACTACGTAAACGTAATGTTGCATGACGACCTTCACGAGCAACCAACTGCGCAGAAGCGCCAGCTGAGCGTGCAATCTGAGCACCTTTAGCAGGCTTCAATTCAACACAGTGAACCAAGCTACCAACCGGAATATTGCGAAGCGGTAAGGTATTACCCACCTTAATAGGAGCCGCATCACCAGACTCAACACTATCACCCGCCTTCAAATTTTTAGGCGCAATAATGTAACGACGCTCACCATCCAAGTAACACACTAGTGCGATGTGAGCACTGCGGTTTGGATCGTATTCAATGCGTTCAACTTTTGCAGGGATACCGTCTTTATTGCGCTTAAAATCAATAATTCGATAATGCTGCTTATGACCACCACCGATATGACGGGTAGTGATTCTGCCGGCGTTATTACGGCCGCCAGTTTTAGATTTTTTCTCTAGTAAAGGCGCGTGAGGATCGCCTTTATGTAGATCCGGGCTTACGACGTTAACAACGAAGCGACGACCGGGAGATGTTGGTTTACGTTTTAATAACGGCATCGTCTCGCCCCTTATTCCGCTGTCGCAAAGTCAATTTCTTGACCTGCAGCCAATCGAACGTACGCTTTTTTCCAATCGCTACGTCGACCCATTCCATGACGTGCACGTTTAGTCTTCCCTTTCACATTCAGCACACACACATTTTCAACTTTGACATCAAACATTTTTTCTACAGCAGCCAAGATTTCAGCTTTGTTTGCGTCTTTAATTACTTTAAAAGCAACTTGGTTCGACTCTTCAGCCGCTAACGTAGTTTTCTCAGAAACTACCGGCGACAAGATAATCTTATATAAACGCTCTAGGTTCATACCAATGTCTCCTCAAGCTTTTTAATTGCAGCAACAGTTATAATCACTTTAGCTGCGCCAACTAGGCTCACTGGATCCAAACCTGCCACATCTCTAACATCAACCTTATGAAGATTACGAGAAGCAAGATATAAATTCTCATTCACTTCTTCTGTAACAATCAAAGCATCAGCAATATCAAATTGAGCTAACTGCTGTACTAGTGCTTTAGTCTTCGGAGTTTCAACAGAAAACTCTTCAACCACAACTAGACGCTCCTGACGAGCCAACTCAGAAACAATGCAGCGCAATGCAGCGCGATGCATTTTCTTATTTAACTTCTGCTCGAAATCACGAGGCTTAGCAGCAAACGTAACTCCACCAGAACGCCAGATAGGGCTTCGAATAGTACCTGCACGTGCACGGCCGGTACCTTTTTGACGCCAAGGTTTTTTGCCACCACCGGAAACTTCTGAACGTGTTTTTTGAGCTTTTGTCCCCTGACGACCTGCTGCCATATACGCAACAACTGCCTGATGAACCAAATCTTGATTAAATTCTTTTCCGAAAGCGATCTCAGATACATCAACTGTACCTTTTGCGCCTTGCGGTGTAGCTATACTTAATTCCATGGTCGACTCCTAGGAAACTTAACCGTTGTTACGCTTTTTGACAGCAGGGCGAACAATTACGTCACCACCTGGAGCACCTGGAACAGCACCCTTAATAAGAATCAAATTGCGTTCAGCGTCTACTCTCACAACTTCTAGGTTCTGAGTAGTTACGCGCTCGGCACCCATTTGACCAGCCATTTTCTTACCCTTGAATACACGGCCAGGCGTTTGACACTGACCGATAGACCCTGGGGCACGATGAGAAAGCGAGTTGCCGTGAGTGGCGTCTTGCATTGCAAAATTCCAACGCTTAACCCCACCAGCAAAACCTTTACCTTTTGAAGTACCTGTCACATCCACTTTCTGACCAGCTTCGAACAAACCTACGGTCAACTCGGAACCAACCTGATACTCGTCACCCTCAACACGAAACTCCCAAAGACCACGACCGGCTTCAGATTCAGCCTTAGCAAAGTGACCCTTTTCAGATTTCGTCAATCGTGAAGCGCGCTTATCGCCAGCAGTTACTTGAACTGCGGAATAACCGTCTGTTTCGCCATTTTTGACTTGAGTAACACGGTTTGGACTTACCTCCAAAACGGTTACAGGTATCGACTGACCTTCGTCAGTGAATATGCGTGTCATACCGCTTTTGCGGCCGACTATACCAATTGTCATGTTAACCTCTCAGTGTACGGGGCTTTCCCCAAATATTTGGGACCCGCTATGGCCGCCCATTTCAGAGCGTTACACATACCGAAAGCAATGCTTCCGGCTGTGATCTGAAGCCCTAGCCCAGACTAATTTGCACTTCGACGCCAGCTGCTAAATCCAGCTTCATCAAAGCATCAACAGTTTTTTCAGTAGGCTCGACAATATCGAGCAAACGCTTGTACGTACGAATTTCATATTGATCACGCGCATCTTTATTTACATGCGGTGAAACCAATACTGTGTAGCGCTCTTTACGAGTCGGTAAAGGGATTGGACCTCTTACCTGTGCACCGGTACGCCTAGCGGTATCAACAATTTCCAACGTCGAAGCGTCAATCAACTTGTGATCAAAGGCTTTCAAACGAATTCGAATGCGCTGATTCTGCATCTGAACCAAACTCCAAATCTTTTTAAAGAACTATTGTCAGACCCCGACGCATCGGACCCTGGACAAAACGAGGGCGCATTCTAATGGCGGACCCCAGGGGTGTCAAGCAATTTAAACCCGCATGCAGACTAAGGCCGACCCCCACGAGAAATACACCCTCGAATACAAAAAAGGGCCGCCATAAGGCAGCCCTTTAAACAGAGAAAACACCCTGTTATTCAATAATTTTCGCAACAACACCCGCACCAACAGTACGACCGCCTTCACGGATCGCAAAGCGCAGACCTTCGTCCATCGCAATTGGGCAGATCAAGGTAACCACCATTTGAATGTTATCACCAGGCATAACCATCTCTACGCCTTCTGGCAATTCACATGCACCGGTTACATCTGTTGTACGGAAGTAGAATTGTGGACGATAACCTTTAAAGAATGGCGTATGACGACCACCTTCATCTTTAGACAATACGTACACCTCTGCTTCAAACTTAGTGTGAGGCAAGATGCTGCCTTTATGAGCCAGTACTTGACCACGCTCAACTTCTTCACGCTTAGTACCACGAAGAAGAACACCAACGTTCTCACCTGCACGACCTTCGTCAAGCAACTTACGGAACATCTCAACACCCGTAACGGTAGTGACTGTGGTCTCTTTAACACCAACGATTTCAACTTCTTCGCCAACCTTAACGATACCGCGCTCAACACGACCCGTTACAACCGTACCACGACCTTGGATCGAGAATACGTCTTCAATAGGCATGATGAAGTCGCCATCAATAGCACGCTCTGGCTCAGGGATGTACTCATCTAGCGTTTCAACCAATTTCTTAACAGCTGAAGTGCCTAGCTCATGCTCATCTTGACCGTTAAGGGCCATCAAAGCAGAACCTGGGATAATTGGCGTGTCGTCGCCTGGGAATTCGTATTGCGCAAGCAGATCGCGAAGCTCCATCTCAACAAGCTCTAGCATTTCTGCATATTCTTCTGAATCTACACCGCCACAGTCTTCAGCAAGAAGGTCTGCTTTGTTTAGGAAAACGACGATGTATGGAACACCTACCTGGCGAGACAGCAAGATGTGCTCACGTGTTTGAGGCATTGGACCATCTGTTGATCCACATACAAGGATCGCGCCGTCCATCTGTGCAGCACCGGTGATCATATTCTTAACGTAATCAGCATGGCCCGGGCAGTCTACGTGCGCGTAGTGGCGTGATGGTGAATCGTATTCGACGTGAGATGTCGCGATAGTAATACCACGCTCGCGCTCTTCAGGTGCATTATCGATACCGTCAAAGGCTACTGACTCTCCACCCCAAACTTCAGCACATACACGTGTCAAAGCTGCTGTTAACGTTGTTTTTCCGTGGTCAACGTGGCCAATTGTACCTACGTTTACATGGGGTTTATTTCGTTCAAATTTTTCTTTTGCCACCGCTCGGCTCCTCAAACATTAGATAAAGAAATTCTATGGGATCGCAATCTTAACCACGAATACAAGTTAGTCAACGGGCTAAGGCAAAATTCTTCGTCTTATTTAACAGAAACAGTACAAAAACCATGCATTTCGCCCAAACCAATCACCACGATTCAAGAATTCACCTATTTTCCTGGCATTTGTTTGCCTCATACCTTCTATTTTGTTCAAAAGTAACCTCAAACTCCTGTATACTGCCGCCCAAATTTTGACCCTGGCATACGAGTGAGACAATGACAGATTTAGCTTTGTACCGAAACATAGGTATTTTCGCCCACGTTGACGCGGGTAAAACGACCACTACAGAACGTATTTTGAAACTTACCGGAAAGATCCATAAAACCGGTGAGGTACATGATGGCGAATCAACAACGGACTTCATGGAGCAGGAAGCTGAACGGGGTATTACTATCCAGTCTGCAGCGACAACCTGTTTCTGGAAAGATCATCGCATGAACATCATCGATACTCCTGGACACGTTGACTTCACAGTTGAAGTATACCGTTCTCTAAAAGTACTCGATGGCGGTGTTGGTGTATTTTGTGGTTCTGGCGGGGTTGAGCCTCAATCCGAAACTAACTGGCGCTACGCGAACGAATCAGAAGTTTCTCGTATCATCTTCGTTAATAAGCTAGACCGTATCGGTGCTGACTTCTTACGCGTTGTTGGCCAAGTCGAAAAAGTGCTTGGTGCTAACCCTCTCGTTATGACCCTGCCTATCGGTACAGAGGACGAATTTGTTGGTGTTGTAGACATCCTTGAGCAAAAAGCATTTGTTTGGGACGACTCAGGCCTCCCTGAGAACTTTGAAGTCGTTGATATCCCAGCAGACATGGTTGACCAAGTTGCTGAATATCGCGAAAAAATGGTCGAGACTGCCGTGGAGCAAGATGATGAGCTAATGATGGCTTATATGGACGGTGAAGAGCCATCTATCGAAGACCTTAAGCGCTGCATCCGTAAAGGAACCATCGCGCTAGACTTCTTCCCAACGTTCTGTGGTTCTGCATTTAAGAACAAAGGTATTCAACTCGTACTGGATGCGGTTATCGATTACCTTCCAAACCCAACAGAAGTTGACCCTCAGCCGCTAACAGACGAAGAAGGCGAGCCTACAGGCGAAGTAGCTAAGGTTTCTGCTGAAGAGCCACTACGAGCTCTTGCATTTAAGATTATGGACGACCGCTTCGGTGCGTTGACCTTTATCCGAATCTACTCAGGGATACTTGAGAAAGGCACCACCATTCTTAACTCGTTCACAGGTAAAACTGAGCGAATTGGTCGCATGGTAGAAATGCACGCGGACGAGCGTACAGAGCTTACCTCAGCCCAAGCTGGTGACATCATCGCAATCGTCGGCATGAAGAACGTACAAACTGGTCACACCCTTTGTGACCCTAACCACCCTTGTACGCTCGAGCCTATGGTATTCCCTGAGCCAGTTATCTCTATTGCGGTTAAGCCTAAAGATAAAGGCGGCTCAGAAAAAATGGGGATCGCTATCGGTAAAATGGTTGCTGAAGATCCATCATTTGTTGTTGAAACTGATGAAGACTCAGGTGAAACCATCCTTAAAGGAATGGGCGAACTTCACCTTGATATTAAAGTCGATATTTTGAAGCGTACTTACGGCGTTGAGCTAGAAGTTGGTCAACCTCAAGTGGCTTACCGTGAAACAATTACCCAACCTCTTGAAGATTCTTATACGCATAAGAAACAATCTGGTGGTTCTGGTCAATACGGTAAAATCGACTACCGTATCAAACCTGGCGAAGTCGGTTCTGGCTACAAATTTGAATCGTCTGTTGTTGGTGGTAACGTTCCTAAGGAATTCTTCCCTGCTATTGAGAAAGGCTTCCGCGTGATGATGGAAGAAGGACCGTTGGCTGGCTTCCCATTATTGGATGTTGAAGTTGAGCTTTACGATGGTTCTTACCACGCCGTGGATTCATCTGCTATCGCGTTTGAGATCGCAGCGAAAGGCGCTTACCGTCAATCCATGCCTAAAGCCGGCCCACAACTTCTTGAGCCAATCATGAAGGTTGATGTGTTCACTCCAGACGATCACGTAGGCGACGTAATTGGTGACTTGAACCGTCGTCGCGGAATGATCAAAGATCAAGAGCCAGGCACTACTGGCGTACGCATTAAAGCTGATGTACCGCTTTCAGAAATGTTTGGCTACATTGGTCACTTGCGTACGATCACTTCAGGTCGCGGTCAATTCTCAATGGAATTCTCGCACTACGCCGCATGTCCGAACCAAGTGGCAGAGCAAGTTATTGCTGACGAGAAAGCGAAGAAAGAAGCTAAGTAATTTAGCTTCTTTTAGAAAAGTAAAAGCCCCGATAACTTGCGTTATCGGGGCTTTTTTATTGTCTCAAACACACACAATTAACCACCTTCAATCAAGCCTATAATTTTTATCGCGTCCGCTGATGAGTCACCACAAATTGCCCTTTCCGCTTTAAATGCTTGGCACACTTTCGGCCGCTCCAACCTCTCAAATAGCATACAAAGATTAGTTTCATCTAATTGAATACAGCGAACACCAGCAGGTTTACCATCAGGCATTCCCGGTATTGGAGAGCTAATTGAGGGTGCAATACAGCAGGCGCCGCAGCCTAACCTACACTCCATTGGGCGTTAGGCATGTTGATAGCTGTTCCCGCACATGAGTACGGGAACAAAACAAAGCGGATAAACGGGGCAATTACGTATTTTTCGAAATAATTTCGTCAGCAACATTTTTGGGTGCTTCCGCATATTTATCAAATTCCATCGTAAATGTTGCTCGCCCCTGGGTCGCAGAACGAAGGTCAGTCGCATAACCGAACATTTCAGCTAATGGCACTTGAGCATTGACGATCTTGCCCGATGGATTTTCTTCCATTCCGAGAATAATACCGCGCCGGCGATTAAGGTCGCCCACCACGTCGCCCATATTCTGCTCTGGGGTGACTACCTCTACATTCATCACGGGCTCTAGCAACACCGCGCCACCTTCTTGAGCAAGCTTTCTCGCTGCCAAAGAGGCGGCAATCTTGAACGCCATTTCGTTAGAGTCGACGTCATGAAAAGAGCCGTCATAGAGCGTTGCTTTTAAACCAAGCAAAGGAAAGCCCGCCAACACACCATTTCGCATTTGGTCAGCAATGCCTTTTTCTACCGCCGGAATATATTCTTTCGGTACTGCGCCGCCAACAATTTCATTAACGAACTCTAAACCTTCTGCATTCGTATCTTCTGCAGGCTCAAACTTCACCCACACGTGACCAAACTGACCACGACCACCAGATTGACGAACGAACTTCCCTTCGATTTCGCTCGTGCGAGTAATCCTTTCACGATAAGCCACTTGAGGCTTACCAATATTCGCTTCGACACTAAATTCACGCTTCATACGATCAACAAGAATATCGAGGTGCAACTCACCCATTCCGGAGATAATCGTTTGACCCGTTTCTTCATCCGTTTTTACACGAAAGCTAGGATCTTCTTGTGCGAGCTTACCTAATGCCACGCCCATTTTTTCTTGGTCGGCCTGTGTTCTGGGCTCCACGGCAACAGAAATTACAGGCTCTGGAAACTCCATACGCTCTAACACGATTTTTTTATTTTCGGCACAGAGCGTATCACCGGTAGTAACATCTTTAAGTCCGATTGCTGCCGCGATATCCCCGGCTAATACTTCTTTAATTTCTTCACGGCTATTTGCGTGCATCTGAACCATTCGACCAACGCGCTCACGCTTTCCTTTTACGGAGTTATATACCGCGGTTCCACTTTCCAATTTACCCGAGTACACGCGAAAAAACGTGAGTGTTCCCACAAAGGGGTCCGTTGCTATTTTAAAAGCAAGCGCGGAAAACGGTGCGCCATCATCGGCTTCACGCGTATCTTTTGTCTCTTCATCATCGATCATCCCTTCGATAGCCTTAACTTCTGTCGGCGCGGGGAGGTATTCAATCACCGCATCCAAAACAGCTTGCACGCCTTTATTCTTAAACGCAGAACCACCAAGAACAGGAATGATTTCATTCGCCAATGTCCGCGCACGAATGCCTGACTTAATTTCCTCTTCGGTCAGCTCGCCTCCTTCAAGGTATTTATCCATGAGCTCTTCGTTAGCTTCAGCTGCGGCCTCAACGAGGTATTCACGCATCTCTTCGCACTGATCTTGAAGGTCGGCCGGGATATCATCGTATTCGAAGGTCATCCCCATATCGTCTTCATTCCAGAGGATAGATTTCATTTTAAGAAGATCAACAACGCCTTTAAAATCTTCTTCCGCGCCAATCGTCATTTGAAGCGGCACAGGGTTTCCACCCAGACGCTCTTTCAACTGATCGACAACACTTAAAAAATCCGCGCCAGCACGATCCATCTTATTAACGAAGACCATGCGTGGGACTTCGTATTTATTAGCTTGACGCCATACCGTTTCGGTTTGAGGCTGCACGCCAGAAGAACCACACAGAACAACGACCGCGCCATCTAGCACACGCAATGAACGTTCGACCTCAATCGTAAAATCAACGTGGCCTGGTGTGTCGATAATATTAATTCGGTGCTGATCGAACTGCTGCTGCATACCCTGCCAAAAACATGTGGTCGCTGCAGACGTGATTGTAATACCGCGCTCTTGCTCTTGCTCCATCCAGTCCATAGTCGCGGCACCATCGTGCACCTCCCCTATCTTGTGAGATAAGCCGGTGTAAAACAGTACGCGTTCCGTTGTCGTTGTCTTACCTGCGTCAACATGCGCGCATATGCCAATGTTACGGTAACGAGCTATGGGGGTTTTACGAGCCACGATTCGGGTCTCCAACTAAATGAGCACTAATTTTAAATGCGTTAAACGACAAAAAGGCAGCCATTATAGCTGCCTTTTTCATTGTAATTTCTAAGAAAGAAATTAGAAGCGGAAGTGCGAGAACGCCTTGTTCGCTTCAGCCATACGGTGAACGTCTTCACGCTTCTTAACCGCACCGCCTTTACTTTGAGCTGCATCGATCAACTCACCAGCCAAACGCTGAGGCATAGATTTTTCACTACGACCACGTGAGTATTCAACCAACCAACGCATAGCCAGTGCTACACGACGTGCTGGACGAACTTCTACAGGCACTTGGTAAGTTGCACCACCAACACGGCGAGATTTAACCTCAACCAGTGGAGCGATATTTTCTAAAGCTTCATCAAACACCTCTAACGGGTCTTTGCCAGCTTTCTCTTGAACGATATCCATAGCGCCGTATACGATACGCTCTGCAACCGCTTTCTTACCACTGATCATCACGTGGTTCATGAACTTCGCTAGGGTGACGTTACCAAATTTTGGATCTGGTAAAACTTCACGTTTAGCGACGACTCTTCTTCTAGGCATGCTAACTCTCTCTTTATTCAGGTCTGCCCGAAATACACCTTAGCGGCGACTCGGCCTTACTGTCTTTGCCTGAGCTCTACACTCCGGCAATTAATTACAAAAAAAACGCTAAATTCCGTACTGCAATGAGCCGCTTAATTACTTAAACCGCTCCGCTCAAAACGCCTTACTTAGGACGTTTAGTACCGTACTTAGAACGGCCTTGCTTACGATCGCTAACACCTGATGTATCAAGTGCACCACGAACAGTATGGTATCGAACACCTGGCAAGTCTTTTACACGACCGCCACGAATCAATACAACACTATGCTCTTGTAAGTTATGACCTTCACCACCGATGTATGAAGATACTTCGAAACCGTTCGTTAAACGAACACGGCACACTTTACGTAGTGCTGAGTTTGGTTTCTTAGGTGTAGTCGTGTAAACACGCGTACATACACCACGGCGTTGAGGACAAGCTTCCAAAGCACGTACATCGCTTGCTTGAACCTTGCGTTTTCTCGGCTTACGAACCAACTGGTTGATCGTTGCCATGAAAAATTACTCCAAAAAAATAGTAAAAAGCCCCAGCCTCTCCGATATCAGAAAGTGGGCCAAATAAAATTGAAGAAAAACGCCCAAAGTGGGCATTTTCCCGCTCTGACGTCAAAACGGGTGGCGCATTGTAATGACACTCCCCTTCTCCGTCAACTTTTTAGGCTTAAGGGCCGATATAGCCCTCAAGCCTAATCCCTAAAAACGCCGATCTGATTTAGCTAGATTTCAACGCTTCCGTGAGTGCTGCTTCTACTTCTGCTGCACTTACACTGCTCTCTTTCGAGTCTTTCTCTGCACGCTTACGACGACGCTCTTTGTGGTACGCCAAGCCTGTACCTGCTGGTATCAAGCGACCTACAACAACGTTTTCTTTCAAACCACGTAGCTTATCAACCTTGCCTGTTACTGCGGCTTCGGTAAGCACTCGCGTGGTTTCCTGGAACGATGCAGCGGAAATAAAGGACTCGGTTACCAAAGACGCTTTGGTGATACCCAACAACTGGCGCTCATATTGCGCTGGTTGCTTGCCTTCGGAGCGTAATTTTTCATTCGCTTCAACGGCTTTAGCGTACTCGACCTGCTCACCCTTGATGAACTCAGAATCACCCATAACGGTAATATCCGCTTTGCGTAGCATCTGACGCACAATCACTTCGATATGCTTATCGTTGATTTTTACACCTTGTAAGCGGTAAACGTCTTGGATCTCGTTAATGATATAACGAGCCAACGCTTCAACACCTTTCAAACGTAAAATATCGTGCGGGTTACTTGGGCCATCCGATACAACTTCACCCTTTGCAACAACCTCACCTTCAAACACGGTCAATTGACGATGTTTTGGGATCAGTACTTCGTAGTGAGTTGAACCGTCAGCAAGCAATTCACCATTATTTGGCGTGATCACCAAACGACGCTTACCTTTAGTCTCTTTACCAAAGCTCACCGTACCGGAGATTTCTGCCAAGATTGATGGTTCTTTTGGCTTACGCGCTTCAAACAAGTCGGCAACACGGGGTAGACCACCGGTAATATCCCGCGTCTTAGAACCTTCCTGAGGAATACGTGCAATAACGTCACCAACCGTTACTTGATCGCCATCCGCCAAGCTCAAAATAGCTTTTGGTGGTAACAAGTAATGCGCTGGCTGGTTAGAGTTCGCAAGCGTCAACTCATTGCCATCTTTATCAAGCAGTGTTACCGCTGGCTTCAAGTCTTTACCTGCAGCTGGACGCTCTGCTGGATCAATCACTTCGATAGAAGACAGACCCGTCATTTCATCGGTCTTCTTACGGATCGATAGACCTTCTTCCATTCCGGTAAAGGCAACCTTACCCGCTACTTCAGTAATGATGGGGTGAGTATGAGGATCCCATTTAGCGACGATTGCACCACCTTCGATTTTATCGCCGTCTTTAATGCTTAATACTGCACCGTAAGGAATCTTATAGCGCTCACGCTCACGACCGGAGAAATCTGCAACAGCGATTTCACCAGAACGGGACACAGCCACTAAGCCGCCTTTGTCATTCTCAACAGTCTTAATGTTGTGTAAGCGAACAACACCTTCTTGTTTCACCTCAACGCTATCTGCCGCAGATGCCCGACTCGCCGCACCACCAATGTGGAACGTACGCATCGTAAGCTGTGTACCTGGCTCACCAATTGATTGTGCCGCGATAACACCAACAGCTTCACCTGGGTTAGCACGATGACCACGTGCTAGATCACGACCATAACACTGAGCACAAATACCAAACTTCGCCTGACAGTGAATCGGAGAACGAGCGAATACCTCATCAATCCCCATCAACTCGATACGTTCGACCCATTTCTCATCGATAATCGTACCAGCAGGAACAAGAATTTCCTCGCTATCAGCCTTCATCACATCACGAGCAACAACACGACCAAGAATACGATCACCCAATGATTCGATGATGTCACCACCTTCGATCACAGGCGACATCAATAGGCCTGCGTCTGTACCACAATCGACTTCGGTGACAACAACATCCTGAGCAACATCGACCAGACGACGCGTTAGATAACCGGAGTTAGCTGTCTTCAATGCTGTATCCGCCAAACCTTTACGAGCACCGTGAGTAGAAATAAAGTACTGAAGTACGTTTAGGCCTTCACGGAAGTTCGCCACAATCGGCGTTTCGATAATCGAGCCATCTGGACGCGCCATCAATCCACGCATACCGGCCAACTGACGAATCTGTGCGGGGCTACCACGAGCACCAGAATCAGCGTACATAAATACGGAGTTGAATGACGCTTGCTCGTCGTCTTCACCTTTTTTATTGATGACGTGCTCTTTAGAAATACCGTCCATCATAGATTTTGCAACAAGCTCATTCGCTCGCGACCAAATATCGATAACTTTGTTGTATTTCTCCCCTTGGGTCACAAGACCTGAGGCGTATTGAGCTTCAATTTCTTTAACTTCTGCTTCAGCGCTTTCAACGATGCCAGCTTTAGCATCAGGAATTTCAAAATCGTTAACACCGATAGATGAACCAGAGCGAGTACTAAAGTCATATCCCATATACATCAGACGGTCAGCGAAGATAACGGTCGCTTTCAATCCAACGATACGGTAACAAAAGTTAATACATCCAGAGATGGCTTTCTTAACCATTGGGCGGTCAACCATGCTAAATGGAATGCCTTCTGGAACGATACCGAATAGCAATACACGGCCAACCGTAGTTTCTACGATTTTACGTGACTCTTCTTTTTCGCCATCTTCGCGAATAATTACTTCACGCAAACGTACTTTAATACGCGCTTGAAGACCGACTTGTTTTGCGTAGTACGCACGAGACACTTCTTTCTCATCAGAGAAAACCATGCCTTCGCCAAGGTCGTTAACACGTTCACGAGTTAACCAATACAAACCAAGTACAACGTCCTGAGACGGCACAATAATTGGCTCTCCACTCGCAGGAGATAGGATGTTGTTCGTTGACATCATGAGAGCACGCGCTTCTAGCTGTGCTTCGATTGTCAACGGAACGTGAACCGCCATCTGGTCACCATCGAAGTCGGCGTTGTATGCCGCACAAACGAGTGGATGCAGCTGAATCGCTTTACCTTCGATCAGTACAGGTTCAAATGCCTGAATACCCAAACGGTGAAGTGTCGGTGCACGGTTAAGTAACACAGGATGCTCACGAATTACTTCGTCAAGAATATCCCATACAACCGGCTCTTCTCGCTCAACCATTTTCTTAGCGGCTTTAATCGTTGTCGCTAGACCGCGCAACTCAAGCTTAGAGAAGATAAAGGGCTTAAATAGCTCCAATGCCATCTTCTTAGGAAGACCACATTGATGTAGGCGCAAAGTTGGGCCAGTTACAATTACCGAACGACCAGAGTAGTCAACACGCTTACCAAGAAGGTTTTGACGGAAACGACCTTGCTTACCTTTGATCATATCAGCAAGCGATTTCAAAGGACGTTTGTTAGAGCCAGTAATAGCGCGACCACGACGGCCGTTATCTAACAAAGCGTCAACCGCTTCTTGCAACATACGCTTTTCGTTACGCACGATAATATCTGGCGCATTCAAATCAAGAAGACGCTTCAAACGGTTATTACGGTTAATAACGCGGCGGTACAAATCGTTCAAATCATAAGTCGCAAATCGACCACCGTCCTACGGTACTAAAGGACGTAAATCTGGTGGTAGAACTGGCAACGCTTCGAGAATCATCCATTCAGGTTTGTTACCAGACTGAATAAACGCTTCTAATAATTTAAGACGCTTGCTTAGCTTTTTGATTTTGGTTTCAGAATTCGTGTTCGGAATTTCTTCGCGAATTTCTTGCGCATCTCGATCCAAGTCGATATCCACAACCAGCTGCTGAATCGCTTCAGCGCCCATTTTCGCTTCGAATTCATCACCGAATTCTTCCATCGCTTCAAAATACTGTTCGTCAGTTAATAACTGACCGCGCTCTAGCGTCGTCATACCTGGGTCAGTAACAACAAAAGATTCGAAATACAAAATACGCTCAATGCTACGCAAAGTCATATCAAGCAACAAACCGATTCGGCTTGGCAATGATTTCAAAAACCAGATATGCGCAACAGGACAAGCCAACTCAATGTGGCCCATACGCTCACGACGTACTTTCGCAAGCGTCACTTCAACACCACATTTCTCACAAATGATGCCGCGATGCTTCATACGCTTATATTTGCCGCACAAACATTCGTAATCTTTAATGGGTCCGAAAATCTTGGCACAAAACAAACCGTCACGCTCAGGTTTGAAAGTACGATAGTTAATCGTCTCTGGCTTTTTCACTTCCCCAAATGACCATGAACGAATCACTTCCGGTGACGACAATCCGATACGAATACCGTCAAACTCGTCCGAGGTACCTTGGTTCTTTAAAAGGTTTAGTAGGTCTTTCAACGTAGATCCTCCAGTGGGTGCTTAGTGCACAGTGGGCAGAAAAATTTCATACCCACCACCGTTAATAATTAAATTATTTCTCTTGTTCGAACTCGATGTTAATACCAAGCGAGCGGATTTCTTTAATAAGTACATTAAAGGATTCCGGCATACCTGGTTCCATGCGGTGATCACCGTCCACGATGTTTTTATACATCTTGGTTCGACCGGCCACATCATCGGATTTAACTGTGAGCATTTCTTGAAGCGTGTATGCAGCACCGTATGCTTCTAGTGCCCACACCTCCATCTCACCGAAACGCTGACCACCGAATTGAGCTTTACCACCCAACGGTTGCTGCGTAACAAGACTGTACGAACCTGTGGAACGCGCATGCATTTTGTCATCCACCAAGTGGTTAAGTTTAAGCATGTACATGTAACCCACAGTCACAGGGCGAGAAAATTGATCACCCGTTCGACCATCGAACAATTTCAACTGACCTGAGTCTGGAATATCCGCCAAGGTCAATAGCTCTTTAATTTCAGATTCCCGTGCGCCGTCAAATACGCGTGTTGCCATAGGCACACCGGCTTTGAGGTTTTCTGCTAATTCAAGGATTTCTGTATCACTGAAGCTATCGAGATCTTCTGTGCGCTGACTCTCACCAATTTGGTTATAGATCTTATCGAGCAATTCTCTCAATTGCGCAATATCACGCTGCTCCTGCAACATGACATCGATCTTACGACCAAGACCTTTCGCCGCCATACCAAGGTGAGTCTCCAAAATCTGACCCACGTTCATACGTGAAGGCACACCAAGAGGGTTAAGCACGATATCTATCGGGTCACCGTTCTCGTCATGAGGCATATCTTCAATTGGCATAATGACCGAGATAACACCTTTGTTACCATGGCGTCCCGCCATTTTGTCACCAGGTTGAATACGACGTTTAATCGCAAGATAAACCTTAACAATTTTTAGTACGCCTGGTGCTAGATCATCACCACTTTCTAGCTTACCTTTTTTATCTTCGAACCGATCATCAAGATCTTTACGACGTTCAATAAGCTGCTCTTCTGCACGATCGATCTGCTCATTCAACGCATCCTCTTGCATACGAATCTTGAACCAATCTTCTGTACTTAGCTCGTCGAGCATCGCATCCGTAACAGCTTCGCCCTTATTAACGCCTTTGCCGCTTGCCGCAGACTGCCCAACTAACGCAGCGCGTAAACGCTCGTATGTCGCGCCTTCAACAATACGGTATTCTTCGTTCAAATCTTCACGCACTTTATCTAGCTGCGCTTTTTCGATCTCTTTTGAACGCGTGTCTTTTTCTAGGCCGTCACGGGTGAACACCTGAACATCGATAACGGTACCTTTAACGCTTGAAGGTACTCGCAATGACGTATCTTTAACGTCCGAAGCTTTTTCGCCAAAGATGGCACGCAGTAGTTTTTCTTCTGGGGTTAGCTGTGTTTCACCTTTAGGTGTCACTTTACCCACCAAGATATCACCAGCACCAACTTCAGCACCAACGTACACAATGCCGGACTCATCCAGTTTAGAGAGAGCACCTTCACCGACGTTTGGAATATCTGCCGTCACCTCTTCACTACCCAGCTTAGTATCACGAGCAATACACGTAAGCTCTTGAATATGGATAGTCGTAAAGCGGTCTTCTTTTACAACACGCTCAGAAACGAGAATAGAATCCTCAAAGTTGTAACCATTCCAAGTCATAAATGCGATACGCATATTCTGACCAAGTGCCAACTCACCTAAATCAACTGAAGGTCCGTCGGCAAGAATATCGCCGCGAGTGATTGAATCACCGGTGCTCACGATTGGGCGCTGGTTAATACACGTGTTCTGGTTTGAACGGGTGTACTTAGTCAGGTTATAGATATCAACACCTGCATCACCAGCGGATACTTCGTCATCCGCAACACGAATAACAATACGTGCCGCATCAACGCGCTCTACTTTACCGCCACGCTTAGCAACCACACATACACCCGAATCACGCGCTACGTAGCGCTCGATTCCTGTACCCACTACAGGCTTTTCAGCTTTAAGCGTTGGTACCGCTTGGCGCTGCATGTTTGATCCCATCAATGCACGGTTTGCATCATCGTGCTCAAGGAAAGGAATCAACGACGCTGCAACAGATACAACTTGTCGAGGGCTGACGTCCATATACTGAACATCTGCGGGTGGTTTTAAGGTAAATTCGTTTTGGAAACGAACTGAAACTAGATCTTCAACAAGCTCGCCGCCATCGTTAAGCTCGGCAGAGGCCTGTGCAATCACGTATTTAGCTTCGTTAATCGCTGACAAATATTCAATTTCGTCAGTAACTTTTCCATCAACAACTTTACGATGAGGGCTTTCTAGGAACCCGTAGTTGTTTGTACGTGCAAACGTCGCCAGTGAATTGATCAAACCAATGTTTGGACCTTCAGGCGTTTCAATTGGACACACACGACCGTAGTGCGTTGGGTGCACATCTCGCACTTCAAAACCAGCACGCTCACGCGTCAAACCACCAGGCCCTAATGCAGATACACGACGCTTATGCGTGATTTCTGATAAAGGGTTGTTCTGATCCATAAACTGAGACAATTGGCTTGAACCAAAAAACTCTTTTACGGCAGCAGCAACTGGCTTCGCATTAATCAGGTCTTGTGGCATCAAGCCTTCGCTCTCAGCCATGGACAAACGTTCTTTAACCGCACGCTCGACACGCACCAAACCTACACGGAATTGGTTTTCTGCCATTTCACCAACAGAACGAATACGACGGTTACCCAAGTGGTCGATATCATCAACCACACCTTTACCATTTCGAATATTGATTAAGGTGGTTAATACATCAACGATATCTTCATTAGATAAGGTCCCTTCACCTTTCTCGTCATCGCGACCAAGGCGACGATTGAACTTCATACGACCAACAGCTGAGAGGTCATAACGCTCTTGAGAGAAAAATAGGTTTTGGAATAGACCTTCAGCCGACTCTTTCGTTGGTGGCTCACCAGGTCGCATCATGCGATAAATTTCGACCAATGCTTCTAATTGAGTTTTAGAAGGGTCACTGCGAAGCGTATCTGAAATAAACGACCCACAATCCAAATCATTGGTGTACAAGGTTTCAATGCTTTCTACGCCTGCAGCAATCAATGCTTCAACCGTTTCTTCAGTAAGCTCTGTATTACATTCGAAGAGCAACTCGCCGGAGTCTGTATCGACAACATCTTTTGCTAATGAACGGCCGTACAAGTACTCAACAGGAATCTGAAGTTCTTTAATACCTTGTTTTTCAATTTGACGAATATGGCGAGCCGTAATACGTCGGCCCTGCTCAACGATGACATTACCTGCATCATCAACGAAATCGAAAGTCGCCATATCGCCACGCAAACGCGCAGGAACAAGCTCTAACTTAACGCCACCGTCTTTTAGCAACGTAAAGCGGCTAGCCTCGAAGAACATATCAAGCATTTCTTCGTTACTGTAGCCTAAAGCACGCAACAAAATCGTAGCGGGTAACTTACGACGACGATCGATACGAACAAACACTAAGTCTTTAGGGTCAAACTCAAAGTCCAACCATGAACCACGGTAAGGAATTACCCGCGCAGAATACAAAAGCTTGCCAGATGAGTGAGTCTTACCTTTGTCGTGCTCAAAGAACACACCTGGAGATCGGTGAAGCTGAGAAACGATTACTCGCTCAGTTCCATTAATGACGAACGTACCGTTCTCAGTCATTAATGGGATTTCACCCATATATACTTCTTGTTCTTTAATATCTTTGATGGCCTTACTTGATGATTCCTTATCATAAATAATCAAGCGTACTCGAACGCGTAAAGGGGCAGCGTATGTCGTGCCTCGAAGCGTACATTCTGTAACATCAAATACGGGCTTGCCCAATACATAGCTGACGTATTCAAGAGCTGCATTTCCTGAATAACTGCTAATAGGAAATACAGATTTAAACGCAGCATTCAAACCAATATCGGTGAGTTCTTCGACCGACTTGTCTGACTGCGTAAATTTTCTGTAGGAATCTAATTGAATCGCCAAAAGGTAGGGCACATCCATCACATCTTGGAGCTTGCCAAAATCCTTCCGGATGCGTTTTTTCTCAGTATATGAGTAAGCCATTAGTGTTGTATTCCTCAGCTTGTTCACGGATGAGTATTAACAGACAGGTCAATGAAACACTATTTATTCATCATTTGTTTGTCTGCTGAGCGCGTAAGTATAGATTTCCCAACCTTACTTCCGCGTTATCTAAAACTTTGAAACCGTTTAGTTTCAAATTCTGCTCTAACAATTCATTGTCAGAAAACAGAGAAAGGCCGACGGTTAATAAACCGCCAGCCTCACACCAAATAAATTTGGATTTGAGTCGAACTTACTTAAGCTCAACAGATGCGCCAGCTTCTTCCA
Organism: Agarilytica sp.; assembly: GCA_045430345.1. Taxonomy (GTDB): domain Bacteria; phylum Pseudomonadota; class Gammaproteobacteria; order Pseudomonadales; family Cellvibrionaceae; genus Agarilytica. The sequence continues at coordinate 143,623 of JAILXT010000005.1, forward strand.
ATTCTTTCTTGGCAGCTTCAGCATCTTCTTTAGAAGCAGCTTCTTTAACAGCACTTGGAGCGCCGTCAACAAGTGCTTTCGCTTCTTTAAGACCAAGACCAGTAATGCTACGAACCGCTTTAATAGCGTTAACTTTCTTATCGCCAGCAGCTGTAAGTATTACGTCGAACTCAGTTTGTTCAGCAGCAGCTTCGCCACCACCATCAGCAGCAGGAGCAGCAACTGCAACTGCAGCCGCAGCAGATACGCCGAATTTTTCTTCCATTGCAGAAACAAGCTCTACAACATCCATTACTGACATTTCAGCAATTGCATCTAAAATTTCTTCTTTAGAAAGAGCCATTACTCTATCTCCCGATATTAATTAAATTGTTAAATCAACAGCAAAATATAAATTAAGCTGCGTCTTGTTTTTGGTCACGAACAGCCGCGACAACGCGTGTAACACTGGTAGGTACTTCGTTAAGAGTACGAACCAACTTGGTGACTGGTGCGATCATGACGCTAGCGAGCATTCCAAGCGCTTGATCTCTCGTAGGCAATTTAGCCAGCGCGTCAATTTGACTCGCTTCTAATAATTTGCCGCCAACAGACAAGGCTTTCACTTCAAACTTCTCTTGCTCTTTCGCAAAATCTTTGAAGAGACGCGCTGCTGCACCTGGGTCTTCCATAGAGAAGCCAAAGATGCTTGGTCCAACAAGTGCATCAGAGACACACTCAAACTCGGTACCTTGCACAGCACGCTTTGCAAGCGTATTTCGAACGACACGTAAACTCACATTGCTTTCGCGAGCTTGTTTACGAAGTGCGTCCATAGCGCCAACCGTCACACCACGTGCGTCGGCAATCACCAGAGATAACGCGTTAGCTGCTGTCTCGTTAACGTCAGCGACAATCGCCTTTTTGTCTTCGAGTCCAATAGCCATAGGTTTTCTATCTCCTGGTTTTTAGTTTCGATTCTTTCAATATAAAACAAAAGAACCATTAATTCGGTGAAATATCGAAAAGTGCTCCTGCGTTTTCGAAGTTCGTTGCATCCTACAACTGTCCAATTATCAATCTAATCGGGCCTCACCGTCTGCGTAGGCTATAAACAGTTAAACTGCTTTTGATTAAGTCACATCGGCAACTGCAAAAATGCAAACTGCCACCTCTGTCACACCTACGGTCTTTGACGGCCAACGCTTTATAAAAAGCGAAGGCCACAAAGTTCGTATACTTCACTAAACGGCTTACGCCTCTAGTGAAGCCAAATCAATTGTTAAACCCGGGCCCATCGTTGTACTTAAAGAGATCTTCTTCAAGAACACACCTTTAGCCGATGCAGGTTTAGCTTTTTTCAAATCCGCAAGAAGTGCTTCCAAATTCTCTTTGATTGCACTTGGCTCAAAAGAAACTTTTCCGATACCGCCGTGAATGATTCCGCCTTTATCTGCACGGAAACGTACTTGTCCAGCTTTTGCTTTATTAACGGCTTCAACAACGTTTGGGGTTACAGTTCCCGTCTTTGGATTAGGCATCAAACCACGAGGACCAAGCACCTGACCGAGCTGGCCAACAACTCGCATCGCGGCAGGATCGGCAATAACCACGTCGAAATCCATCATGCCGCCTTTAATTTCAGCTGCAAGCTCATCCATTCCCACGAATTCTGCGCCGGCTTCTTTGGCAGCATCAGCATTTGCCCCCGAAGTAAAGACAGCAACGCGTACATCTTTGCCTGTACCGTGAGGAAGGCTAGTAGCACCACGTACCGCTTGATCGGATTTACGAGGATCAATACCCAAGTTAATCGCTGCATCAACGGTCTCTTGAAATTTAACTTTCGACAATTCTTTTAACAACGTAACCGCTTCAGCAATATCGTACTGTTTAGTCGGGTCGATTTTTTCACTTATTTCTTTTTGACGTTTTGTTAACTTAGCCATGTTACACACCCTCCACATCGATACCGGCACTACGCGCTGAACCCGCGATAGTACGAACAGCAGCATCCATATCAGCAGCTGTAAGATCAGGCATTTTAATCGTAGCAATTTCTTCTAACTGCTCACGATTTACCTTACCTACTTTTTCGGTGTTAGGTCGGCCACTACCGCTTTTAATTTTTGCCGCTTTACGCAACAAGAATGCAGCTGGCGGTGTTTTTGTTTCAAATGTAAAACTTCTGTCACTGTACACTGAGATAACAACAGGTACTGGTGCTCCAGGCTCAAGACTTTGCGTCTGCGCATTAAAAGCCTTACAGAATTCCATGATGTTCACACCATGCTGACCAAGAGCTGGGCCAACGGGTGGACTTGGGTTTGCTTGACCAGCTGCAACTTGCAACTTGATATAAGCGTCTACTTTCTTCGCCATGATTAAGTTCCCCTCATTATGGGTATTTAACGCCTCCAAACAGCGGCAACTGTTCTTCTACGGCTCCCCTGCCCCACTATCACATAAATGTTTTTAGCAGGACGTGAAAAGCCCTCCTCTAGTCATCCTAGAAGAAGGCAAAAACTATAATATTTAGCATCGCCACCACTTAGCCGGATAACGCAGCACTAAATGAAGTCAATCAACTTTTTTCGACTTGACCAAACTCTAACTCAACCGGCGTAGAACGCCCGAAGATCAATACGGCCACTTGTAAACGACTCTTTTCGTAATTAACTTCTTCAACAACACCATTAAAGTCGTTGAAAGGCCCGTCAATAACGCGAACCATTTCACCTGGTTCAAACAGTGTTTTAGGCGTTGGCTTCTCAGCGGAATCGTCTACACGCTGCAGAATCAGATCGGCCTCTTTATCTGTGATCGGTGCAGGCTTATCAGCCTTCCCACCAATAAAACCCATGACTCGTGGCGTCTCTTTAACCAGATGCCACGAAGCATCGCTTAACTCCATCTGCACTAAAACGTAACCAGGAAAAAACTTACGCTCTGATTTACGCTTTTGACCACCACGCATTTCAACGACTTCTTCAGTAGGAACTAAAACATCCCCGAAGTCTTCTTCCATGCCGTTGAGCTCAATACGCTCTTGAAGAGCCGCGGCCACTTTTTTCTCGTAACCCGAATAAGCGTGCACTACATACCATCTTTTAGACATAGCTAACGCCCCTTAACCGATTATCAGCGATGCGATATAACCCAATGAGGCATCAAGACCCCAAAGAACAATAGCTGCCACAAGCACAACCGCTACAACAATAAGCGTGGTTTGAATTTGCTCCTGGCGAGACGGCCAGACCACTTTACGAATCTCAACTTGCGCAGCTTTCAGCAAGGCCCAAAATGAACTGCCTTTAGCCGTATTTACCGCGACAACACAAGCAACCGCACCGATACCTACTAACGCAAGAACGCGATATAAAACAGGAAATTCAGCAGAATAATAAGAATTTGCGAAGGCAGCACCTAACACCAAAGCAGTCACAACCAACCACTTTAAGCCGTCTAAACGAAATTCAACTGTTTCTATTTTTGCACTCATTTGCACTCTCTAGGCACTCTCTATAAGTGATAAGCTTTTGACTTATCGTTTGATAAATGCAACTTCACTCACATCGTTGCCATATGTTTGGCAGGCCAGGAGGGACTCGAACCCCCAACTTTCGGTTTTGGAGACCGACGCTCTACCAATTGAACTACTGGCCTTTAAAAAGTTTCTAAAAACACAAAAAGGTTGGCAGAAAACCTACCAACCTTTAGTCAACAAAAGCGGAAAATTATTCAATAATTTTCGCAACAACACCTGCACCAACAGTACGACCGCCTTCACGGATCGCAAAGCGCAGACCTTCGTCCATCGCAATGGGGCAGATCAAGGTAACCACCATTTGAATGTTATCACCAGGCATAACCATCTCTACGCCTTCTGGCAATTCACATGCACCGGTTACATCTGTTGTACGGAAGTAGAACTGTGGACGATAGCCTTTAAAGAATGGCGTATGACGACCACCTTCATCTTTAGACAATACGTACACTTCTGCTTCAAACTTAGTGTGAGGCAAGATGCTGCCTTTATGAGCCAGCACTTGACCACGCTCAACTTCTTCACGCTTAGTACCACGAAGAAGAACACCAACATTCTCACCTGCACGACCTTCGTCAAGCAACTTACGGAACATCTCAACACCCGTAACGGTAGTGACTGTAGTTTCTTTAACACCAACGATTTCAACTTCTTCGCCAACCTTAACGATACCGCGCTCAACACGACCTGTTACAACCGTACCACGACCTTGGATCGAGAATACGTCTTCAATAGGCATGATGAAGTCGCCATCAATAGCACGCTCTGGCTCAGGGATGTACTCATCTAGCGTTTCAACCAATTTCTTAACAGCTGAAGTACCTAGCTCATGCTCATCTTGACCGTTAAGGGCCATCAAAGCAGAACCCGGGATAATTGGCGTGTCGTCGCCTGGGAATTCGTATTGTGCAAGCAGATCGCGAAGCTCCATTTCAACAAGCTCTAGCATTTCTGCGTATTCTTCTGAATCTACACCGCCACAGTCTTCAGCAAGAAGGTCTGCTTTGTTTAGGAAAACAACAATGTATGGAACACCTACCTGGCGAGACAGCAAGATGTGCTCACGTGTTTGAGGCATTGGACCATCTGTTGATCCACATACAAGGATCGCACCGTCCATCTGTGCAGCACCGGTGATCATGTTTTTAACGTAATCAGCATGGCCTGGGCAGTCTACGTGCGCGTAGTGGCGTGATGGTGAATCGTATTCAACGTGAGATGTCGCGATAGTAATACCACGCTCGCGCTCTTCAGGTGCATTATCGATACCGTCAAAGGCTACTGACTCTCCACCCCAAACTTCAGCACATACACGTGTCAAAGCTGCTGTTAACGTTGTTTTTCCGTGGTCAACGTGGCCAATTGTACCTACGTTTACATGGGGTTTATTTCGTTCAAATTTTTCTTTTGCCATTTTGACGATCTCCTCAATTGGGACGATTCAGATTCATAATTAAATAATAATGGAGCTCATAACCGGATTTGAACCGGTGACCTCTTCCTTACCAAGGAAGTGCTCTACCGACTGAGCTATATGAGCACATTCGTTTGGAGCGGGCGGCGGGAATCGAACCCGCGTGTTCAGCTTGGAAGGCTGACGTTCTACCATTGAACTACGCCCGCATACAACACGTGACCCGCTTTAACAGATCTTGGATCTCGCCAAGATAGAAACCCAGTCTCGGTAACTCAAAAAATGGTGCAGGGGGGTGGATTCGAACCACCGAAGCTTGCGCGTCAGATTTACAGTCTGATCCCTTTGGCCACTCGGGAACCCCTGCTTTATTTATCTTCTTTATTCCAGGGCTTGACCGTAGCGCCTGTAAAAAAGCCGGCCAAAGCCGACTTTCTAAAAAATGGAGCTGGTGAGAGGAGTTGAACCCCCGACCGGCTGATTACAAGTCAGCTGCTCTACCAACTGAGCTACACCAGCTCTACATTCACTTTTAAGACCGTGGTCTCAATTGTGGAGGCGGGATTCTAGTGAATGTTTCACTGTGAAGCAACATCTAAACAATAATTTTGTCTTCGTTCGAGGCCTTTTATTCCTTCCATCGCTCGTTCCCAGCTCAAACTGCTCATTTTTGAGTCTGCGCCGGCATCCAACATCACCCAAATCTCTCGATAGGAGCGCTCAATCTCTTGAACAAGCGGCTCCAAACCGATCGATACCATTTCCTTCACTCGAGCGTCGGACAACTGCTTTTTACTAAACATGCCCAGGGAGATCCCATTTTCCAACTCCCCCTTGGGTATGACGTAACTATCAATCCGCTTAGATTGCAACTCACTCAAAACTCTAAGCGCTTCTCGCCTCGTCGGCTTCGGCTCCAGATAAACCCAATACCCCGCCCCTGCAGGCAATTCAATATCACGAACAGAAGCGCCCACCTCAATTGCTTTCAACCTCTCCGCAAAATCGGACGCTATATCACCAGACTCGAACGGACCGACCAACTCACAAAGAAGCTTGTCAGCGCCCAAAGAGGGCTGAACCTCCTCAAGTTCAGGCTGCGAATCGCTATCATCAACACTCACCTCAGAAACAGGTGAAACTTCATCCTCCTGACTAGAAACGCTACCAACTGGCAATTTATCTTCTTCCAAAAGGTCCTCACCATCACCCGCCTCCTCACCAGCAACCTCAGAAAGCAGCACAATTTCAGGGTATTGACCATAAGGGTTTTTGAGCTTTTTCGTATAGGTAGGCGCCGACTCACCGGAACCAGCAACAAGCCCCCAAGCAAATACAAAAAGGTTAACGACCGCTAAAGTAATGAATATCCAACGCATATAAAATCAAAGAAGTTAATTAGTTTCTGATTATTTTAACTGACGAAAACCTAGACAGAGATGACAACTCCAAGAGAATCCTCCTCCAAGCGAAGCTAAGATACACACATTAAACCCTCCAAGACAAGATGAGGCACCACTTCCGCCCTACTTTCCAGCCAGACACCCAACGGCTTAGCGTCACCACCGGAAAGAAATACGGGAAGAGATTCAGCCCCACTGCCGCACACCTCGCCAACAAAGCCTTTCACCATCGCAGCGATACCATTTGAGACACACGGAATCGTATCGGTTCCTGGCACCCAAGCATCCGCCAATTCGAAAGGAGCTACCTTTACCGCGTTTGTACGATCAAAAAGCACACGCCGCATTAAATTTACGCCTGGTGCGATCAAGCCTCCCTGGTGGCCGCCCTCGCTATCAAGATAATCCACTGTAATCGCCGTACCTGCACTTATAACGACACATCCACCCTGACAACGCCGCCATGCGGCGATCATGGCCAACCAGCGATCCACGCCTAAGTTTTCCAATTTATCGTAACCTACACGCACCCCTGCTGCCTCTCGCTCTACGCTCGCAATGTACGGCACAAGCCCTAATGAATCTCTCGACCACGCCGCAATTTCGTCGCTAAGCCCTGCTCCCGCAACGCTTGAAATGGCCACAACATTAACACCAGCACTTTTGCCCTCCAAAACGTCCGCGCAAAACGCACTCAACTCACCAGACACCAAAGCCCCGGACTCAATGATTGCCCTGTTCTCAGATAAGCCCCATTTAATACGGGTATTGCCTACATCAAACAGAAGTTTCACTTAGACACCCTCAAACTCACTTCACCCCCGACGTGGGTCTGCTCTTCACCAGCAACAGATATCCTGAGCGCACCCGAGGCATCCACCCCAAGCATTGTGCCTTCTGTTTTTTGCGAGGGAGAGCTTAAAACGACGTCGCAACCAACATGATGACAAAGCGATTCCCACTCCTCACGATAGAACGAAAAGCCTTTCGACTCATACGTGCTGACGAGGGGAAAGAGCTGCGCCAATAGTGACGCAGCAATCTCGTTTCGCTTGGGAACCCGAGCAGATAACCCATTGAGATCCGCCCAAGGCTGCTCAACCGCACCCATCACTGACTCACTCATCTGCACATTTAACCCAATCCCAATTATCGCCTGGCATTGCCCACTGACATCCCCTGCGATTTCAATCAGCACGCCGCCCAATTTCGCCTCACCCACCAAAATATCGTTAGGCCATTTCAACGACGCGCCTTCAATCCCAAGCCCCCGAATTGCTTTTACTACAGCAACACCAACCGCCAAACTTAAGCCCTCCATCGCCGCTATACCCGTCTCGAAACACCAAGACAGCGATAGATAAATATTCTGAGCAAAGGGACTTTGCCATACTCGACCACGTCGACCACGACCCGCCGTTTGCATTTCCGCCAAACAAACACTGGCATTGGCACAGCCACCAACTGAATTAATCTGATCCAATAAAAATTGATTTGTTGAGGCCACCTCTGGCAACACAGAAATCTGAGAAAAAGCATCTGCAATAGCGGGAGGCAAAAAACCACAAATCAACGACTCATCTAAAAAATCAACGCCGCCGCTCACGCAATATCCCTTACCTCGAGTCCGCTCTATCTTTAAACCAAGATCCGACATGCTTTCGAGTATTTTCCAAACCGCGGCCCGACTAATGCCTAACGACTCACCCAAGTGCTCACCAGAATGGAACCCGCCATCGGCCATCAGCTTTAACAAGGCAAGTGATTGTGTATTTATAGACATAAGATTTTCTATTCGATATAACAGCGCTGATAACGCGCACCTAAAGAAGTCAAGATTTCGTAACTGATTGTTGATGCCGCTGAAGCCATATCATCGATGGAAATATTATTACCCAGGATTTCTATCGTGGCAGTTAAACTCAGCGCATTCTTTTCAACCACCTCAGTAACATCAAACAATGTAGAGTCCATCGAAACCCTTCCAACAATCGGCACTTTACAACCTGCCAAGTAACCCCAGCCATGATTACCCAAGCTACGCAGGATACCATCTGCATAACCGCCAGACACCACGGCAATATAGCGCTCACTATCAAAACATTGCGTGGCCCCATAACCAACACACTCACCAACAGGCAAGTGCCTCACTTGAATAATGGGAAGATTTAAGCCCACAACCGGTTTCATCGGGTTATTTTCTTGACCGGGGTTACCACCGTATAGCGCTATGCCTGGCCGCACAATATCCCAATGGACGGATTCACCTATAAACACCCCAGCAGAATTTGCCAACGTGTATTGAACGTGAATATTTTTATCATTGAGCTGCTTTTGTAATTTTTCAAAGCGCTGTATTTGTTTTTGATTTAGAGGGTGGCCACTTTCATCGGCACATGCAAAATGCGACATAAGAAAACGGATTTTGGCCTGCTCAAACAGCGTCTCATCCTGCAGCGCGCGCTCAAATTCAGCGAGCTCTATTCCTAAGCGCCCCATTCCCGTATTCACCTTCAGTACCGCACGCGCTTCTGGGCATGATTTTGCCTCAGACGCCCAACGTAACAGCATATCGAAAGACACGATAACAGGGATGAATCCTCGCCTTATAAACTCCTGCTCTGCACCAGGGTTACACCCCGTCAAAACAAAAATATCAGCATCCGGCCCAATGAGCGATTTCAGCTGCTGCGCTTCTTTTAAATTGGAAACAAAAAAGTCTCGACACCCCAAACCATAGATTTTAGGCGCGATGCGGTCGACCCCCAGGCCATAAGCATTCGCCTTCACCACCGCCCCACAAGAAACATCATCCGATACATGCGATTTAATATAACGCCAATTCTCAGCAATCGCATGCAGGTCTACAGTCAGTTCTCCGGTGGGATACGCCACGTGATACATCTCCAATTTTCTTTATTGTGGTAGAAGTGTAAGCGCGAAGGAGGGGCTTGTCCCATTCGAACGATGAAAATAGCGACAAAAATAAAAAACCCTCTGCCGACACAAAATCAACAGAGGGCCATTAATTACCATTTAAGCCAACCAGCAATATACCTAAAGCACTACTGCCCTTCGGCTTTTACAGCTTCCGGCGCAGGCTTTTTCGCTCGTAGACGAAGATTTAGCTCTTCCAACTGTTTCGACTCAACGCCACCAGGCGCATCCGTCATAACGCATGCTGCAGTCTGCGTTTTAGGGAAAGCGATCACATCACGAATGGACTCAGACCCTGTCATAAGCATGATGAGACGATCCAAACCGAAAGCTAGGCCACCATGAGGGGGCGCACCGTATTTAAGCGCGTCGAGAAGGAAGCCAAACTTCTCCCTTTGCTCTTCTTCAGAAATCCCCAAGACCTCAAACACCACTTCCTGCATATCTTGCTGATGAATACGAATCGACCCACCGCCAAGTTCAGTCCCATTGAGCACCATATCGTATGCACGAGATAGTGCTTTTTCCGGCTCAGCCTTAAGCGCTTCAACTGAACACGACGGTGCGGTAAACGGATGATGCAATGCCGTTAAGCCACCTTCAATCTCTTCAAACATTGGGAAATCGACCACCCATAAAGGCGACCATTCTGCAGTATAAAGATCTAGGTCCTCACCAAGCTTACAACGCAAAGCGCCTAAGGCCTCCGTCACAACTTTTGCTTTATCAGCACCGAAGAAAATCAAATCGCCATCTTCTGCACCAACACGATCCAAAATAGCCTGAATCACATCTGCGGGTAAAAACTTAACAATGGGCGACTGCAAACCACCTTCCAGATCAGACTTATCGTTAACCTTGATGTAGGCCAAGCCTTTCGCACCATAAATACTCACATATTTTGTGTACGCATCAATTTTCTTACGTGGAATTGCACCGCCGTTAGGTACACGCATCGCTGTGACACGGCCTTTAGGGTCTTTGGCTGGACCAGAAAAGACTTTAAACTCCACATCAGCCATTAAATCTTTGATTTCCACCAGCTCTAAAGGAATACGCAAATCAGGCTTATCTGAGCCATACTTCTCTATCGCTTCAGAGTACGGCATACGAGGAAACTCGCCCAACTCAACGCCATTCATTTCTTTAAAGATCAATCGAATCATGTCTTCTGTAATTGACATAATCTGCTCTTCATCAAGAAATGAAGTTTCTAAATCGATTTGTGTAAATTCAGGCTGACGATCCGCACGAAGATCTTCATCGCGGAAACATTTCGCGATTTGGTAATAACGGTCGAAACCTGAAACCATCAACAACTGTTTAAATAATTGAGGCGATTGAGGAAGCGCAAAAAATTTATTTTCGTGAGTACGCGAAGGCACTAAATAATCACGAGCGCCCTCTGGCGTAGCACGCGTCAATATGGGGGTTTCAATATCTAAAAACCCTTGATCATCCAAATAATTACGAACAGCATTCGTCACCTTCGAGCGGAAACGTAAGTTGTCTTGCATTTTTTCACGACGAAGATCCATGTAGCGATATGTCAAACGAACATCTTCGCCCACATTCGTATGGGAATCCAACTGAAACGGTGGCGTTTCTGCCGTATTGAGAATCTCAATCTCAGTGCCGTACACTTCCACCGCACCTGTCGCCATATTCGCATTAACGGTAGCCTCTGAACGCGCACGCACCTTACCCTTAACAGACAAAACGAATTCCGTACGTACCTTATCAGCAAGCGCAAAATTCGCTTCATTATCAGGATCAAACACCACCTGAATAATGCCTTCACGATCTCGTAAATCAATAAAAATGACCCCACCGTGATCACGACGACGATCAACCCAGCCACACAAGGAGACTTCTTGATCAATGTTTGAGGTGTTTAACTCACCACAATAAACGCTGCGCATGGCAATGTTCCTTAAATGCTTTATTTGTTAGAAGACTCAGTTTTTTTACCTTCAGAGGACGGCTTTTTGCTGTCACCAGCCCCGCTTTTATCCCCTGACGCAAGATTCTTTTTATTCCCCGATTTAAAATCCGTTTCATACCAACCGCCGCCTTTCAAGCGAAACGCCGCAGCAGAGATCATTTTCTTTAACGAATCTTTACCGCACGACGGACAGTTCGTTAGAGGGGCATCGCTCATTTTCTGAAGCGCTTCGAGCTCATGCTCACACTGTTCACACTGGTACTCATAGATTGGCATATGACGACCAACTCCTCACTAAATCATATGGAATCGCATACCTTACCAACGGATAATCGACGGCAGGCAGAAAAAGGGCCGGCATTATACCCTAGAGAAGGGTGGACATGAAGACGTGACTTACGACGCCGAAACTCACGAAATACAGGGGTAACACACACTCATCAGCAGAACCAGAAGCAAACACCCTCGACAAGCAAGAACTCGGATCGAGTGATGGCCGTCACCTCCAAATATATGCACCTCCATAGATCCCTGCGCAGATAAGGGCAAGACAGGCGCCCCCAAAGAGGTACCCCTATTACCCACCAAAGTAAACGTTTTTTTATTGACATGAATAAAACTTTTAATCCGCCACAAGAAAAACGCACTTAATTTGAACAAATTGCAAAAAAACACTGTATTTATAGTGTTTTATATTGCTTACGATGAATTAATACACTATATATACGCACAATGACCGATGATAATGGAACCATCCAGTCTTTAACATTACATCGTCTAAAGCTGGGGGATGTGGACAAACCTCCACACCACTGTCGTAACGCATTACTACTAGTAAAAATAAGATCGAGGAATATTATGGCTGCACGTAAATCACCAGCTAAAAAAGCTGCACCTAAGAAAGCTGCTGCGAAGAAAGCCCCAGCTAAAAAAGCTGCTGCTAAAGCTGCCCCTGTTAAAAAAATCAAAGCAATTCGTGAACGCTACTCAAAAACTCAAATATTGAACCAAATTTCCGAGAATACAGAGCTATCTCGCAAACAAGTTCAATCAGTACTTGATGAGCTTACCGATATCATTGAAGGCCACACGATGAAGCGCAGCTGCGGAGAATTCGTTCTTCCCGGCCTACTTAAGATTGTGACGGTGAAGAAGCCTGCTAAAAAGGCACGTAAAGGCATCAACCCCTTTACTGGTGAAGAAACCATGTTTGCGGCTAAACCAGCCAGCATCGCGGTTAAAATTCGCCCACTTAAGAAGCTTAAGGAAATGGCTGAGTAACCCATACTCACCCAACGCCAAAAGCAAAAACCCGCTGTTTAAGCGGGTTTTTTTATGGACGACCGTTAAATGTATGTTTACGGCGTAAACGTAGCGGAGGATGAACTTCGCCCTACACCACACTCGGCCTCAAAACCTTCCCCAACGAGCGATGCATGTAAGCGGTTGAGCCGCTCCGCCAGCACATCATCTTCATACGCTTTAGCCTCTCCTGCGCCCCATACGGCTTTTGGCCACGCAGAATCCCCCTCAAAGCGTGCCACATGGTGCACATGCAATTGAGGGACAATGTTACCTAACGCCGCGATATTCATCGTTATTGGCGCAAATAATGACGTCATCACTTCCGACAAGTGGGAGGACTCTCTAATCAGCTGTAATTGATCATCTTCAGCGAGGTGATGAATTTCCCTCATGCTTTCCCGCTTTGGTACAAGAATCACCCATGGGTAATTCGCATCTTTGTGAAGCAGCACCAAGCTCAGGTTAAACTGCCCTACTTCAATCGTATCTTTTTTCAACTGCTCATGAAGTTCAAACATAAGGTTTCCTCTAACAAGTCTTACGCCTTAGAATACACCCGCGTTATCGCTTTAAGCCTCCAATGCCAAGCTGATAACCCCAGACATCACTAAAACACTACTTATTCATTATAGATAACAGTTCACACCAAGGGTTCCCATGCGCGCCAGCCAATTTCTTATCGCCACAAAAAAAGAAACACCTTCAGACGCCGAAGTCATTAGCCACCAGTTAATGCTTCGCGCAGGCCTTATCCGAAAAATGGCATCGGGCTTATATAACTGGCTACCTCTGGGATTACGCGCATTACGGAAAGTAGAAGGTATTGTACGTGAAGAAATGAACAAGACTGGCGCCCAAGAAGTGCTCATGCCGGTTGTACAACCAGCAGAACTTTGGGAAGAGTCTAAGCGTTGGGGCGAATACGGTCCTGAGCTTTTACGTATCAAAGACCGTCATCAGCGAGAGTTTTGCTTGGGCCCCACTCATGAAGAAGTGATCACAGACCTCGTCCGCAATGAAGTCAGCAGCTATAAACAGCTCCCTAAAAGCTTTTATCAGATCCAAACCAAATTCCGCGACGAAGTACGCCCACGCTTTGGCGTAATGCGCTCCCGCGAGTTTATTATGAAGGACGCGTATTCATTCCACACATCGCAAGAATGCCTGCAAGACACCTACGAAGTCATGCATCAAGCCTACTGCAATATATTCGACCGTATTGGGCTCGATTACCGCCCCGTACTAGCAGACACAGGCTCCATTGGTGGCTCCGCTTCCCACGAGTTCCACGTTCTGGCCGATAGCGGTGAAGATGACATTGCCTTTAGTAGCGACAGCGACTTTGCTGCAAACGTTGAATTGGCTGAGGCCCTAGCACCAACGCCAAGCGATGTGTCAGCCCTTCCCATGGAAGAAGTGGCCACGCCAGGCAAAAAGAGCATCGAGGAAGTTTCCGCATTTCTTAACGTGCCAGCGCAAGACACAATCAAAACACTGATCGTTCACGGAACTGCAGAAGAGGGCGAAACGGCGCCGCTTGTAGCACTTGTGCTCCGCGGTGATCATACACTCAATGAAATCAAAGCTGAGAAGTTAGCGCTTGTTGCATCCCCCCTAACTTTTGCGGATGAGGCGCGCATCAAAACAGAACTCGGCGCTGAAGTAGGATCCCTCGGTCCTGTTGGCTTGGATATTCCCGTTATCGTCGATCGTGCTGCTGCGGCCCTGCGAAACTTCGTCTGCGGCGCCAACAAAACCGACGCGCATTTCGTCAACACCAACTGGGCAACAAATGCAAACAGCCAGCACGTAGAAGACCTTCGTAATGTAGAAGTTGGCGACCCTAGCCCTTGTGGTAAAGGCTCTATCGAAATCAAACGCGGTATAGAAGTTGGCCATATATTCCAACTAGGAACGAAATACTCCGAGGCAATGAACGCAACCGTGCTCGATGAAAACGGTAAAGCAAAAACCATGGTCATGGGCTGCTACGGTATTGGTGTTACACGCATTATTGCCGCTGCCATCGAGCAGAACCACGATGACAATGGCATTATATGGCCCTCCAGTATTGCGCCGTTTTCTGTGGCGATCGTTCCGATTAATATGCACAAATCAGAAGAGGTCAAAAACGAATGCGAGCGCTTATATCAAGCGCTTTCCTCTAAAGGATTTGACGTATTGCTCATGGACGAAGCAAAAGCGCGCCTAGGCGGTATGCTGGCCGATGTCGAGCTGATGGGTATCCCCCATCGTCTCGTCGTCGGTGATCGCGGACTTAAGGAAGGCAATATTGAATATAAAGGCCGAAGCGACGAAGACAACCAGCAAATCCCTCAAAATACTGTGCTGGATTTTATTTGTCAGCAATTCGCATAAATCCTTATGAAGCTCGCCACTCGTTCACTTCTTTTTTTTAGCGCACTGACAATCAGCAGTGCGCTAAATGCTGTGGCTAACCCCACACCAGAAGTTGACCCTGAATTGCGCGCGAAGCTCATTAAAGTCATTTCCCAAACGGATAGCTTTAATGATCGTTTTGACGCTGAAGTTTGGTTAGTGCAAAAGTCAGGTGTACTCAAAAAGTTTGTGAAGAATCACGAAGAACGCCTCCTCATTCTTAAAGAAGTCCACCGAGCCTCCAAATCTGCAGACATCCCTCCCGAGTTTGTCCTCGCGGTTATCCAGATTGAAAGCCATTTTGACCGTTTTGCGATTTCCTCTGCAGGCGCACGCGGCATGATGCAGGTGATGCCCTTCTGGAAAAAAGAAATTGGACGAGAAAGCGATAATCTTATCGACCTTCGTACCAATCTTCGCTATGGCTGTACCATTCTTAAGCATTATTTGGATCGCGCCAAAGGCGATTGGAAAGAGGCTCTTGCGCGCTATAACGGTAGCTATGGGAAGTATTGGTATCCAGAAAAAGTGCTCGTTGCTTGGCAAAAGTACTGGCGATAACGCGATCATCATTACTCGCGTTTAGTTAAAGCTCGCAACTCTTTCGCAATTAGCTGCATAGCACTATCAATCACTTCTTCACTCTGACAGTAAGTCAACCTTACACACTGTTGAGCATGATCCCATTCCGGCGAACCGTCTGACGATAAACCAAAGAAAAAATGCGTGCCGTCCATAATCAACACTCCTTTTCCCTTCATGCGCTCGTATAATTGTGTTGAAGTAATAGGGAGTGACGGGAACCATAACCAAAGAAAAAAGGCGCCCTCAGGTTCATGAATTTTGTAATCAATACCCGAAAAATGTTTTTTGATAGATGAGAGCGCGTAATCCCGACGTGTTCGATAAAAAGGCAGTAGGGTGTTTTTACACATCGCGGGCAACGCATTACTTTCAAGTAAGGAAGTCATTAATACCGGCCCGAGGTTTCCGTTCGCTAAACTAATCACCGTATTCGCTTTTACAACCTGCTCAACGATTTCCTCCGGCCCGATAACGATACCCGTTCTGGCACCGGGCAAGCCCAATTTAGAACAACTTAATACATATATATTATTGTCGTAATAGGGCAAGGGCGCGGAATCGTAAACAATGCCAGGAAATGGATCTCCGTACGCACAATCAATAATCAACGGAATGCCCTGCTCTTGGGCCATAGCGCTGAGCTTATCGAGCTCGTCCAAGGACAGCACATTACCCGTAGGGTTTGTCGGGCGAGAAACACATAAGGCGGCATCGCTATCGGATAATTCAAGCGCATCAAAATCGACGTGGTATTTAAATCGTTTATTCCCTGTATTCACAATACGAGGGGGGTAGCTGCGAAACACGCCTGCCTCGGTCGACTGATCAGAGTAACCTAAATATTCCGGCATCATGGGAAACACTAGAGTGCGAGGTTGCTCACCCCCTTCACTGCTTTGATTCGTTTTTCCCGTGAGAAGATTAATCAAAATAAAAAACGCGGACTGACTACCATTGGTAATGGCGATATTTTTGGCACTAATGGACCAACCGAGCTGATCATTAATGTAATCCACCAAACGATCAATAAATATTTCAGAGCCCTGTGGCGATTGATACACACCGATCAATTTATGAAGGCGTTCAGGATCACGTGCAATCGCGGATAGGTGATCCGCAACAAGGGATTCAAATTCAGGGACTTGGGCGGGATTCCCCCCGCCAAGAAAAAGAAGATCGGGATTGACGTTCAGGGCATCGCCAAGATCTTCCATCAGATCGACAATGGCTGCATCACCCGCGATTTTTTGACCAAAACGAGAGAGTTTCATTTTACTATCCACAAAACGATACACGACCACCTAAGAACAAGGTGGCCGTCGTAAAAGTTCGAGATAATGGCCTAGACCAGGCCGTAGGTCAAAAGCACTTCTGTTAACTTTTCTCGGTTAACTGGCTTTTTGATGAAATCCAATGCACCTAACGATTTAACACGATCTCGAGCTTCCGGTTGGATATCACCCGAAATCACGATAATCATACATTTGAGATTTTCTTTTTTGACTGATTCGAGCACACCGTAGCCGTCCATTCCCGGCATGGTGAGATCGAGAAAGACCATTTCGCCCTTTCCGGCCCGAATAGCGTCAAGCCCTTCGTGGCCGTTGGTAGCAAAGGTGATATCTACTTCCCACGTTTCGGGGAGTGAACGGGCGACTTGCTTTCGCGCCATTGTAGAATCATCACAAATTAACAGGGGTATAGACATGTAAACCTGTATTGCTCTTATGAGTATCTTTACTTAATGATTATAGCCAGACTAGCTGAATATGCTCGTTTTTATGGCTAAAAGAATTCTTCAACCTCAACCTTAGAATAGCAAAAGCTGACGCAATTACGTGAAATTCTCATAAATAGAGGGAATTTTGTTGCTTTATAAGACTAATTAGATCTCTTTTTGATCAAAAAAGGATTCCAAGGACGTGCCCATCTTATCTTTTACGTGCCCAAAAACATCATCTTGGACGCTTTTTAATGAATGCAGCCAAGGCTTATCAAGCTGCTTCTCCAAGGTCGTGGTCGCAGATAGGTCCACCAGCTGCGCCACATCCCAAAGTGTTAAACGCCCCAGATCCCTCGCCAACACGTAATGCCCGGTATCCGTCACGGCCACCCATCGGTGTTTAGTCAGGAGCGAACGTAGCGACTGCCAATGCACCAAGCCTACGCCAGCCCCCACACAATCCCGATCAGTGACGACATCGCCAGTCGCAGACTTATCTCGAAAAACCTCTAAACACAATAACAGAGCAACGATATCGGGGTGCCGAACTGCGCCACCCGCATACTCCTTCTCCGCAAGCGTTCGAACAAAGACCGCACCGGCCAATACGATAATCCAGATGAAGTTCACCCAAAGAAGAAACACGGGCACCACGGCAAAAGCACCATAAATAAGCTGGAAGCTAGAGTTCGCGACAAATGCACCAAAACCGGCTTTAGCCAGCTCAAAACATATAGCGGTAACAACACCGCCCGTGAATGCATCCTTAAAGGGCACACGACAGTTCGGCACCGCTGCAAACAATAACGTGAACGCGATACTGGCCATCACCAGCGGCACAATACGAAATATAGGTGCCACCGCACTAATAAGGTCGACATTCCCCACGGCAAACTTCAGTGACAGTAAATAGGTGCTCATAATAAGCCCCGCCCCCAAAAACATTGGGCCGATACTCAACACCGCCCAATACAAGAGAAAGCTGGATAATCCGCGCCGCGCCTGCTCCACACCCCAGATCGCATTGAAGGTTTTTTCGATATTGGTCAGCATTAAATAAGCGGTCACCACCAACATCGCGACCCCGGGCAAAGTGAGGCTACGCGCTTGCTGAGAAAAATTCGTGAGGTATTCCTGAACCTCGGACCCCGTTTCCGGCACAAAATTGGAAAAGATGAGCCCCTGTAACTGCTCCCCCACCCCTTCAAAAGCCGGTATCAGAGAGAACATCGAGTACATCACCATCATCATCGGAACAAGCGCGAAAAGGGTCATGTAGGTCAACGCCGCAGCGCTCTTTTGACACTTATTCTCAATAAATTCCGAGACGAGATTTCGGCAGAATTGCCACAAGGTTTTTGCGAACGACTGGGAGAATGTATTCATGGCGATTAAATAACACTGGAACAAAAACATCACGATAACATCGCGCAAGAGCGAGTAGAAGTGCTAACACTCTATCAAAATCTCAGGCAAGGATAGGCTTTGGGTAAGGCTCGCTGTAAATACGTCCTTGTAAGCTCGACTGCCGCATCCATGCGGCAAACGGCCTTACCCAAAGCCTATCCTTACCTCAACGTAAATTCGAAGTCGTGGCTCTTGGCAAATAGCTCTTTAGAAAACAAAACAGGGAATGTAAAAGTGTGGGAGAAATATAGAAAACGAAATAAAAAACGCCCCAGATAAACATCCATTTATCCGAGGCGTCAGCAAGACAGCGTTAACAAAGCCTACATGAAAGATTAGTCGTAAGCCTGTATACGCTTAACGCCATCCATAACGACACGACCATACTTCTCAACCAACGATGCGCCTAATACCAACGCACTCCCGCCAAGTGCCAAAGCAAACCAGCTGTTTAAGGTGAAGCCATTAATAGACACAAGCAGCAGCGAGACAATAGATATCACTGAAACGATGACACCCACATACAACGGCGCCTTAACCTGCGTCACAATACCCCTTGCCACAAAACTCACACCCATAGCAAAACAAATAACGACCTCAATAAAACCAGGGTGATCTAAGCTCATCGCCAAAGAGCCAATCAAGGCAATACAATATGCAGATCCCAAGTAAATATTTTTAATATATTGAGATAAGCGAGAAAATTCAGCCCCCATCAACACCAACGGAGCAAAGATGACCACCAAAGGAAGGTTTGTGTTCACCTCTAGAGAAAACGAAATCCATGTAATGAGTGCCGTCACCGCGCCCATCATCAAAGTAATTTCTTTCACCCAATAATGCTCAGCCCAGCGCGATACACCGTAGACCAGTAAAACAGACACCACAGCACCTAATGCACAAAACCCAAGCGCTGAATCAATATGGAAACTGTTCCTAACCGACATGATCACCAAAGGTAATACGAGCAACCCGCGCAGCACGTACGCCTGAACAGTTTTAAATTCGAGATAACGCTGAAATATTTTGGATTCTAAAAAGATAAAGGCAATCGGTGTTATCGCAAGGACGAACGTCGCCAACCAACCATCACGCACCGGTAATAACATGCCCACGTTTAGAATACAGAATGCTGCCGTCACAATCGCCGCCGACTTGCGCACCAGAATGGAAAAACCGAGATACGCTAGGGTAATGGTAAGCGTGAATGTCAGACACAGATCGATCACCAACCAAAACACGGGCAGAGACTGAATCACCGGCAATACCGCCGTCTCATTACTTACATAACCCAATAGATGAAACAGCATGCCGCCCAGCTGAGAAAATTGCACAGGCACTATCGCCGTCGCTAACACGAAGAACACGCGGGCGCTTTTCACATCATCCAAGAAAATTCTGCAGACGACACCACCAACGGCCATCGCCGCCATCAACCCTAACCACGTCCACTGCCTGAGATATAAACCGATGTCCTCAACGCCTTGGAGCATAAAAATAAGCGCAGATAACACCACCGCCCCAGTGCCAACATAACGGATAAGGCTGGCTATTTTTGAATGTGTATTTTCTGGCATAGCTGGAGATGAACCCCCTCCAACTTCGACCTGCGTATCGCAGGCAGGACTGTCGATACAGTGAGCATCATTGTTCATCTTTTTTCCCCTCTGTTTCGGACATTAAGTCAGACTTCATACCGGCCAAAATCGCCGCTAAATCTTCCGTTTCCTCTCGCGATTCAAACTCTCTTTCTAGTTGCCGATCAACACCATCTTCAGAAGCAGAGGGTATAACGCTCGCATCTCGGTACTCGTGGCTGATGACATCTTGCTCCCAGCGATCAAACAAGGCGTCCGAATCTAATCCAGCCCCTTCGCCCTGCATTTTATTGAAGATATTCGCGCGCGCCTCTCGAGAAGACAACATGGCCCGACGGGATTCCATGGTCTCTATTTTACTCTCTACTTCGTGAATATTGTGTGTGAGTGAATCATAAAGATCAGCGGATTGTGTAAGCTGATCTTCAACCACTTTCAGACGCGCCTCGATAACTTTAGACTGACGAATACAGTTAAGCGCTTTCTCGTCGCCGACAGCGTCTCCCATGCTCTGCTTCGCTCGCTTTAACCACAAAGCCTTATCGTTTATCAGTTTCGATTTTTGCGCCTCAAAGGTTTTGATCCTTTGATCGACTCGGTTTACTTCAATGCGCACTTTAGCTGCGGAGTTGCGCATATCATCAATCACGCAACTCGCTACCGCTTGATGGTTTTCCATTTTAGAAACAAATTGCTCAAACGACGCCCCGACAGACGCCACTAATCGTTTTACTTTCATTTTGATCACCTTAGTTATTCGCTTATGGGCTTGAATCGAGGCCCACCTTAAGGGTGATTGGAGCCCTAATCACCCCGCACCAACCAAGTCGCATCAGGCGAGACCACGAGTACCAAAAAACGCAACTTTTCAGTATCACCGCATGTCTCATGACCGTAATACTCGTGAAAGGCAACCTCGACAAAGGCCCAAAGAAGTTTTTAACGGCATTTACCCGCAAGAGGTTTTGCCCAGCACCAGGTATGGGTACAATCTCTCACTCATCATTTCAGCTAAAGCGAATCATTCAACATGAGCAACGACGTCACGATCTATCACAACCCAAGGTGTTCAAAATCTCGCCAAACACTCGGCCTTATTGAAGAAAAAGGCATCCAGCCTGAGATCGTGCTGTATTTGGATACCCCGCCCACAGAGTCTGAGATTTCAGACATTTTAGGTAAGCTCAATATCAGCGCGCGCGAACTTATGCGAAAAAATGAAGATATATACAAAGAACTCGGCTTGAAAGACGAAGCATCCGAAGACAAGCTGATTCAAGCCATGCATCAAAACCCGAAATTGATTGAGCGTCCGATCGTCGTCAAAGGCGCAAAAGCCGTACTTGGCCGTCCGCCAGAAAACGTTGACACTATTTTATGAGCGACCCTTCGATAAGCGGCACGTCAGCTAATTATGTGCTTGTCCTGTATTACTCACACGGTGGTTCTACGCGAAATATCGCCAAAATTATCGCCCGAGGAATTGAACGGGTAAGCGGTATAGAAGCTCGACTTCGTACAGTACCCCGTGTCGGTACAGTAATAGAAAAGCTCGAACCAGAAATCCCCGAAGACGGTGATTTATACTGTACGGAAGAAGATCTAAAGCAGTGTTCCGGGCTAATACTCGGGAGCCCCACTCGTTTCGGCAATATGGCGGCACCACTAAAATTCTTTATCGATGGCACCGCAGGTGAGTGGCTTTCGGGAGATCTCATAGGTAAACCTGCCGGTGTTTTTACGTCCTCTAGCTCCATGCACGGTGGTCAAGAATCCACGCTGCTTTCTATGATGCTGCCACTGCTACACCACGGCATGCTCATCGCCGGCGTACCCTATAGCGAGCAAGGGCTTCACACCACTAATACCGGCGGCACGCCCTATGGCCCTTCTCACCTGGCGCGTAACGACAACACAACACTTAGCGAATCCGAGCACGACATTGCAATCAACTTTGGAAAACGAATAGCCGCTATTTCCCAAACGATCATACGTGGAGAAAAAGGCTAATGGAAAATACACAACACGAAGAAACAAACGTTTCGCAGAATAACCCGCCATTTCAGTCAAAAATGCGTGTCACTATTGCCTTACATTATGTGCTGTACGCGGTGCTTATGGGGCTATTTATGTATTGGAATACAAACCGCGATGATGGGTTTAAGTTATCAATATTACTCTTTCAGGCACTTCCATTACTGGCCTTCCTACCCGGCATGATCCAGAACGTTTACCGCGCCTATAGCTGGTTTTGTTTTATTTTATTGTTCTACTTTATTTTTGCCGTGCAATCCGTCTTCTCTACGATTCGCGAGCCAAGCGATTATATTTTCCTGTCCTTAATCGTGCTTTTATTTGTGACCTCAATGCTCGCTAGCCGCTGGCTACAGCGCGCACAAAAAGGCATTTACTAAACCACCACAGATACATATGTAACTCTTACTCAGGCTTAGATCACATGATGAATATTCTAGGGAAGTTATGGAAATTAGTGACCTTACTTCGCAGTAGCATTTCAAACATTATTTTCCTTATTTTTGTATTGGTCTTACTTACTGCGATGTTTTCGGGTGGTCAAAAACCCCTGCCCAGCGAGGCGCCACTGCTCGTCACCATCACAGGCCAGCTCGTCGACGAAAAAACATTGGAGCCCAGCATTTTCGATCTGTTAGACGAATCCAAAGAAGCCCCAGAAACCCTTGTACGTGATGTTATCTATGCAATTAATCATGCAACCAGTGACAAGCGTATAACGGCACTGGTCTTTAACCTGAACAGAATGAACGGTGGTGGTTTCAGCAAGCTCGAAGAAATTGGCCAAGCAATCACACAGTTTAAAACCAGTGGCAAACCGGTCATCGCCTATGCGGATCAATACTCTCAGCAACAATACTTTCTGGCCAGTTTTGCCGATACTATTTATCTAAATACGATGGGGAATATATCAATCACGGGATTTGGCCGCTACGGTACATACTTTAAAGAGGCTGCCGATAAACTCGCCATCAAATTCCATTTATTTAAAGTGGGCAACTACAAGGATGCCGCAGAGCCTTTCGTTCGTAACAGTATGTCTGTCGCCTCACGAGAGCACAACGCGAGCTGGATAAACGAATTGTGGGGGCGCTATACAAGCACGGTGGAATCGCATCGTGATTTACCCAATGGTGCGATCAAAACCCAAATTGATTCTTTACAGGAAACCTTATCGCAAACACAAAACGATTTTGCCTCTATAGCACTAGAAAACAACTTAGTTGATCAGATCCAATCACGTACTCACTTATATAAAGCATTGGGGGAAATGTTTGGAGAAGATGAAGACTCCGGCTACTTCAAGGCGATTGGGCTCAAACGCTATTTAAACCATATAAAGCCGCGCATCCCTCAGCAAAACAATAACATAGGCCTTATCGTCGCAAGCGGTACCATCATTGATGGCACGGCCCCGGCAGGACAAATTGGCGGCGATTCCTTAGCTTCTCTTATTCGACAAGCCTCCGACGATGAATCCCTTGAAGCCTTAATTATTCGCGTCGATAGTGGCGGCGGCAGCGCTTTCGCCTCCGAGGTGATTAGAGAAGAAATCGCTAACGCTCGAGAAAGCGGCCTCCCTATTTATGTATCTATGGGCTCCGTCGCCGCGTCAGGAGGTTACTGGCTTGCCTCTGCGGCAACAGAGATCTGGGCTCTGCCCAGCACTATTACAGGCTCTATTGGTGTATGGGGTTTAGTTCCCAACGTTTCTGAATCCATGAAGCGACTCGGTATACACAATGATGGTTTTGGCACTACGCCGCTGGCGGATCTTTTTCAAATAGATCGTCCGATGTCAGAAGCCGCACAACAAGTATTTCAAAGCGGTGTAGAAAGTGTTTACCGACGCTTTATCACTCTTTCTGCTGAAGCGAGAAACCAAACACCGGAAGCCATTCACGAAGTGGCGCAAGGGCGAGTTTGGACGGGCGCTCAAGCACATGACCTCGGTTTAATAGACCAACTCGGTACACTTAATGATTTGATCAGCGCGGTAGAAGAAAAACATGAATTACAAAAGACACAACTGAAACTCATTGAACACCCTCTCTCCCCCGCAGAACAATTTATGCGGGCAGTGATGGAAGAAGCGTCTATTTTTGGTAACGAAATACAGAGTAATATACTAGGGAATGAACTGAACACATTGAGCAAAACGTTAAAAAAGAGCATGCCGCAACACGCCATTCAGGCGAAAGAAGGTCAGCTAAGCATCTATTCGCTTTGTATGGAATGTGTTTCTCTTTAAGCCTAGGTTTTGAGCACGCATTATGAAAACCACTCTGGTGCGTGTTATTTCAACCGTAAAACTTCTTTCACAAAAGGAATTGTGAGTTTACGTTGTTGCTGCATCGAGCATTCATCTAAACGATTTAACAAAACAAAAAGATCGTTCATATCCCGAGAACTGCGCTGCAAAATAAACTTGGCCACGTCCACCGACATCTGTAACCCGCGAGCCGCTGCACGCAGGATCAACGCAGCTTGTTTATCCTCGTCTCCAAGTGTGTGCACCTGATAAACCACACTGCCAAGAATACGAGATTTCAAATCCGGTAATGAAATAGGAAGCGAGGACGGACTTGTATGTGATGCCATCACCAAAGAGTGACCTGCATCGCGTAACTGGTTGTACAGATGAAACAAGGCATGTTCCCACGCGGGGTCACCACAAATCAGGTCAAGCCCATCTAGACATACGAGCTTTGTCGCATCCAAACCATCACATATATCCTCAGCAGAATAGCCACGAATATCACGTAAAGGCAGGTACTGCACGCTGCGCTTTTCCGCATAAGCCAAATGACACGCGCCTTGCAATAAATGAGTAAGGCCGCAACCCGGCGCCCCCCAGATCACGATACTTTGGCTTTCTAAATCGCTGGCGCCGGAGCCTCGCGCCGCTGCTGCAAGACTTTCAAGCACTAAGGAAGCACCTTCGTCAGCCGCATAAAAATTTTCAAATGTAGCGTCATCGTTTAAAGTCACGCCAAGGCTTAATTGTACCGGCTCAGCTGTCATATCTTCGCTCATCGACTCGCCCAACGAAATTGCAGGGGGTTTTCGGCACTGCCCTTGGGCCCTCGCTGCCATTCCGGTAGGGCGTTTTCCTCAGCGGCAACGGCGACTAATTTACTATCCAACTTAATCGAGCTCATAAGCTTATCAACGCTTGCTTCTGACTCTAGATACAACAACAACCCCTCATCTTTCACCTCTGCGACCTGTAGCGCCGAAACACCCGCTAAGCCCTCTAAATAATCAAGTGATTTGCGAAAAGCACGAAAATCGCTTACACCGCTTACTTCAACGACTAAACGGCCACTATCTTCACCGTGACTTAGAATCGCGTAACGCTCAGCCAAAAAATCAGCCAACGGGAAAAGTGCATTTTCGCCCAACTCTGCGTTGCTTTTCTGCTCATCTAAAGTGACTCGGCTATCGTAACTTTGCGAAGCCCCTGCATGGAAAAACTGCCATATACTCCAGACCTCACCACGAGAGGTTTGCGAATATCGTCCCACTAATATGACATCGGCATCGTAACGTGCTGAAGCTTCAACAAGCTTGGCTTCATCTACTGACCACACATCATCTGCGGATAGGGCGATGCGATCCTCCAGATCGAGGACGGGGAAAATTATAGGCAGCCCCCGTCTATTCCCCGCGTCAATCAACGAATCGATAATAGGTGCCTCGCTCGCCTGGTTCAGCAGCTGCTTGCCAAACTCAACATTGTCTTCAGCCAACCAAATCAACGTATTTGGCCGATTCTCGGACCAAAATGGCAGTTTGGCATCGCCCAAAATCTTACGAACAGCCCCAGCCGAAAAACTCAGTGTCAGTAACTCCCTATAGCCTTCGTCTTTTAACCCTTCAGATTCAAGCGCTTGATATTGAAATTGCTCAACATAGTTCGATGCCCGTGACAAACGTTGTAATATTCGGTCGTCGTACTGTGGGTCTAATGAGCCGGACATTCGCACCAACACTTGCAGTAACGCGTCTTCAGTAGCAGAACGACGCTCCTGAGATTGCTGGGACTTGACCGGCACAGTGCCTTGATAATAGCCGGCCAGCCCCTGGCCGAACGACATGCTAGTTAGGCTAGTAAGTAACAAAAGCGAGACGGTGTGTGTAAATACTGACAGGTAAGACATGTAGGTAAGACCGTAAAACCTTCAAATAATTAACGAAAAACGACGTTTTGGGCCGCTATTGTAACAACTGCAAGACATTTGAATAGCGCACTTACCCGACAATCTCATGGTAGGTTGAGATTTTAGTGGGTATACCCCTATGAGGCTGGAGTATGGCGCGCCCTAATTCAACCAAATTGCCCCCATAAGATATCGTCATAATTGGATGCATAGGATCTAACCAAACAATAACGAAGCTGGTAGAATGCGCCGCTTTACCATCGAGAACACGCCGAGCCTTATGTCAGATTCATCCGCCCCCTCAAACAGCCCTTCCGCCAACGCCAACCTAAGCTACAAAGACGCTGGTGTTGATATTGACGCAGGCAATGCCTTAATTGAACGGATCAAGTCTGTCGCTAAACGCACAAAACGCCCTGAAGTGCTCGCAGGACTCGGCGGTTTTGGCGCAATGTTCGAACTGCCTACAGGCTACAAGCAGCCTGTTTTGATCTCTGGCACAGATGGCGTAGGCACCAAGCTCAAGCTTGCGATGGATGCCAACAAGCACGACACCATTGGCATCGACCTCGTCGCTATGTGTGTTAACGATTTGATCGTCGGTGGCGCAGAACCATTGTTCTTTCTTGACTACTACGCGACTGGCAAGCTTTCAGTGGATATTGCCGCACAGGTAGTAGACGGAATCGGAACAGGCTGTGAGCTATCTGGCTGCTCGCTGGTCGGTGGTGAAACCGCAGAAATGCCCGGCATGTATGAAGGTGAAGATTATGACCTAGCTGGCTTCTGTGTCGGTATCGTAGAAAAAGCCGATATTATCGACGGCAGTAAGGTCGAAGTTGGGGATACCCTTATCGGCCTACCGAGCAGTGGCCCTCACTCCAACGGCTACTCACTCATTCGTAAAATCATCGACGTCAGTAATGCAGACTTGAGCAGTCCGTTTGGCGAAAGCACCTTGGGAGAAACCCTGCTCGAACCCACACGCATCTACGTTAAATCCTTGCTAAACCTATTTAAGGAAGTCGACGTACACGCCCTATCCCACATAACGGGTGGTGGCCTCACTGAAAATATTCCCCGCGTGCTACCTGATAGCGCTCGCGCCATCATTGATGCCAACGCTTGGCAAACACCCGAAATATTCACCTGGCTACAGAAAGCAGGTAATGTACTGCCAGAAGAAATGATCCGCACCTTTAACTGCGGCGTTGGCATGGTGATATGTGTTTCCAAAGCGGATGTAGAGAAAACTATTTCAGTATTAGAAAGCACAGGCGAAGCGCCCTTTGTGCTCGGTGAAATCGCCGAAAACGATACGAAAGAAGAACGTGTCGAAGTTCAAAACCTAGTATAGGCTGTAACGATTCGTGAACGCGCAGAAGCAATCTCCCGCTAGGGTTGTCGTCCTCATCTCTGGCGGCGGCACTAATCTACAAGCCCTTATCGACGGGCAAGAAAACGGTGTACTCCCGGTTGAGATTTGCGCGATCATCTCAAACAAAGACGGGGTGCGCGGAATAGAACGAGCCGAAAAACACAATATACCCGCAATCGTTTTAGACCATAAATTATTTGCCAGTCGCGAAGCCTTCGATCTACGACTACAAGAAATTATTGATACCCTCGAACCCGATATCGTCGTCCTCGCCGGCTTTATGCGCATACTCACCCCCGAGTTCACCGCGCATTTTGAAGGTAAAATGATAAACATTCACCCATCCCTGCTTCCAAAATATCAAGGGCTTCATACCCATCAACGTGCTATTGATGCCGAAGATACAGAACATGGAGCAACAGTTCATTTTGTAACAGCGGAACTTGATGGTGGCCCACCCATTATCCAAGCACGCGTTCCTATTTTTGAAGGTGATACTGCGGACACTCTGGCCGCTCGGGTATTGGAGAAAGAGCATAAGATATTCCCCCTCGCAGTACGCTGGATCGCGGAGAAAAAAATTGAGATGAGGGAAAAATCCAGTTTTCTAAATGGGGAAAAATTACCAGCCACAGGGTTTATTTATATCGACGAAGAGTCATGAAGAAAAGGGAATATAAATACTCACCTCTTTTACCCCTCTATTATTCATCTACAAGCACGCTTCACCCTAGCCTTGTATCGTGCCACCCGCTGCAGATGAGCACTACGATTTTTGTATGATTGCGTACGAACAGATCGCAACGTTCTCTTCGCAGAATTGCAAGCAGAAGAATTGGGCTGTCGGGCGCTACGAATCATCTTAGATTCCCCCGAGGAGCGGCCTGTAAGTGACTTCCCTTTTAATTTATCACTGTACATTAACACCGGATTTTCAGGGTCAGCCTGACTCACCACCTCGATTATTTCCGTTTTAATTCCCGGATCAAGAGGCGGCGATTGTGAAAATTGTTTAACGCCGTTTTCGTCAACCCACCGATACATTTTGGTTTTTACTTGGGTGGGTTTTGGCGTCTCAGCCGGCTTTAAGCTTTGAACAGGAGGACCTACTTTTTGAATAACTATAGGGGACGTCGCTCGATAAAACTTTAAGTAGTAAATACCCCCAAATACCGTAAGTAGCACGCCCAAAATAAATGTTTTCAATGATGAACCCTCTCCATTTTAGCGCTTACCCATATTCCTCCCGAATAGGCGCCTCACTCGTAGTTAATAAGTAAGCAAACATCTGAACATTGCGTTGATCATAAGGGGTTTGCGCTAGATTGGCGAGTACATTGCACCTATTTCCCCTCTGATGCAGACTAGAAGAAGCTGATCGCATATCATACAGCATGTTTTTTACCCACAAAAAAACGCATCGCAATAACGCGACACGCTTTTAATTATTAACTCTATCTACTTCTGCGTTTTCTAATCTAGCCCGACACGAGAAGGGAGCCGTTCCTGACACGCTTCGTTCGTCTCGGGAATAGAAACCATTTCAACAAGGCCTAATTCACTATGCCAAATATTAATTTCATCTAAGTTATCAAAACGTATCCGTTGATATTGAACATCGCCTATCGTGTCCAATCCCGCCGGTTTCATTATCGCCTGATACGTCGCGCCCAAAAACGTTATCGTCAGTAACAAACTGTATGACTCTGTATTTTCAGATGTCGCGCCAAGCAAACTCCAGAAACCTTCAACAAGCTCTCCACGAGTATTACCATCACCGAGCGTGCCATCAGCAGACGCCCCATCGATGTGTTTCACACAAGCAGAAAAAGTCCCTTCAACATCGCCTTGGCTCCCGCCAAAATACAATTCGATTTCCGAATCATCTAGGTCATTAGAAGTGCCCAAATCCAAATCGGATACGCGTATCTGCATACCAGAAATTTCTGAAAACGGTTCAGCAGACTCAGGTAAACTTGCTGACGAAACGATCTCATCGACGCTATCAAAATCTGTCCCAGAAAAATCATTATTCGCTAACGAAACAATATCACTCGTATCATCTTCCAAGCTTTGTAACAAAGCATCTACAAGCGTCCCATTCGATTCATTAGTGAAAAAATTCACCGCATTTTCGATTGTGGAGTCAGTTGTCGTTTCATTTAGCACTTTGATAACCACACTTTCTAGCGCACGCGCTTGCCCTAACGCGTCATCTCGGCCGACAGTAGTATCCTCAGCATCAACAATGGTGTTAACAACATCGACAATGTCACCCGCGACATTAATTACTCTAGAAAAATCGTTAGGGAAATCGGGGCTGCCCATATCCGCAGGAAGCGTGAATTCATTTTCCGTATAGATGTCTCGCATCGCCTCCTCAGCATTATCTAACACCGTGGCGATCGTTGTAGTATTCGCAACAGTGAGATCAAAGGTTGTGCCAGACGTAAGCAGCTGCTGTGCTAGCTGAGGGTACACGGCGCTACTCGCATCATTAGGTGTCCCCATTTCATCGCCGATTTCAGTGTAGGTATCTGTAATCCGATCGCTTAATACCGCTACCACTTTATGTACTTTTAACGCAGCGTTCATAATTCCAGAATCAACTGAACCACTGCCGTCGGCATTTAGGTAATCCACATCTAAATCGGAAGACTCCAAACCCAATGAAGAAAGAACCGTATTTTGATCAGAGGTATCACTAATATTCGTAAGCAGCGATGAGATGGGAGATACAATAGAATCAGACAAACCACTGTCTAACTCGGGATTCACTCGCCGACTCATCTGACCAGTAAAGGGTTCACCAGTAAGCACATCGTACCCACTGTCTACACGTAAAACGACATTACTATATTCAACGTTACTTACCAAACAATACTGAGCCTGCTCCGCGGTTGCATCGGAAGCACAATAGTCTGTACCTGTAATGGGATTATATGAGAAGTACCCTTGGTTATCCGTAAAAGCAAACGGTTCCCAGGGATTTCGCGTCCCGTCATTATTTGTGTCGAGAAAAACCGTCGCGCGCGCGAGATAACCATCTATCACCAAACCCGTGTAATTTTGCTCTAAACTCGAAACCGATCCATTATCTTGACCAGTGCCACCACATGCCGCAATTATTGTTGCTGCCGAAACAACAACGCCTGTTTTAAGCCATAGTTTTTTCATAACGCTATCCACTTCACTTGCAGTTTTTTACGTAAAAAACGGTTTAATTAAAAACTTTCTTCAAATGCTAAAGAAAACCCAAACCGCCTTGGTGCACTGTCACCATCCACTTCTACACTTTCGGTTCCCCATTCGAAATCCAAGCTGACCGATTTAAAAAATGTGAACCCAAAGGTATAGGCAGCTAATTCCGTCCCCGCCATATTCAATTGATAGCCTACCCGCGTGGCAGGTATAAGTGTTGTCTTTGGGGTATAAGTTGTTGCTAAATTTAACCATTGGTTTTCGTAACCCACGATATCGTCATAGGTCGCGAGATCTAGCGCAGAACTCACCACCCAACGATCGGTAAGATGTAGTAAACCATCCACACGGGTAATCGCATGCTTCGTATGCTTTTCACTGCTACGCAAACGCCCATCGGCAATAAAAACTCTTGTTACTTCGCAACTATTTCTCTCGATCGTGCCGACATCAAGGTCATCGCAATTAACACCAATATCACCGTAGGAAAATTCGGGAGAATTCAAGTTATCAATATGAAGCCCTACACGATACCAATCTGCATCCCAGACGACGCCAACATCAATGCCAATACCCGTATTTGATTTAAGATTTTTATCGTACTCATCTTTGAGCACATCACTCACTTCTTGACCATCAAGATCATCTAATCGCGTTACCTGCTTACTCAATTCCAGTTGAATAATATTCAGCTTCACACCAGCAAAAAGTTTCGCCTTACCTTTTACCCATTTATGATCGCTAAAAACTTCTCGGCCATAACCAATGGACAATTTATTCTCTATACCACTTTTTACATAGAGCGACGTATCAGTGGCATAGCCAAGGTTTTGCTCATCGATACTCAGCTCAGAATCAATCACCTGTATGCTGGCTTGGGCGCCGATATTAAGATCAACGAAAACGGTGCCCGCCGCGCCTTTGGAGTGATAATAAGCCGGTGTTATGGGAACGCTGATATTAACGGATTGCTTGAGATAGCCTTCCTCCCCCATACGAACAAGCACATCATTAAAACGATCGAGCGTTGCGCTAGGGTCTTCAAGATCCGCCGCAGGCTCTTCAAGTAGATCGACTAATTCATCGAGGTCATCTGCGAAGTTTTCAACATCGCCCACCTCTGTGGCGAGGCTGATACTTGGCAAATAATTGATGCGCCAGCGCTCATCTTCCGGAACCACTAACGGCGCCATTGCCGGGTTATGAATTGCTGATGCCATTGAAAAATGATTGGACGAGGGTCCGGTAGTCAAACTTGATCCAGAGTTAACGCCATCGATAGCAAACGCCTGGGCAGAAACAAGACCAAGAAATACGGCTAACTTTTTCACTAATGATCCTTCCTTTATTAAGAACTGCGGTCCTCCTTAAAGCTAGCTGAGATGAGAGATAACGGAAATAATTACGTAGCCTTATACGAAATTGGTCTGATTGAAGAACATCAAAGAATCAAACTCGATAATACTGGCGCAATAGTATTCACCCGCGCCTCAGCCCCACCTCACGCTGAAGCCTAGAATCAACATGAGTGCGCATTCACCAATGAATAATGAACGTGACAGGGCATCACACCTTTTTCACATGATATGGCGTACAATTACCAATAGCGTGGCGATATTTGCGCACCTAACAATCCGTCTCTTCCGCTCAAAAAATAGCCGAAGTAAAACCCGAGGGGTCAGAATAACCAGAAATGGAAAAGGCAAATCTCATAAAGGAACTCAAAAAAGGGGCTGACTCATGGAACAGTTGGCGCAAAAATCAGGCGACAGGCGACCTCAATCTCGATGAAGTCACGCTTATCGATGTTGACCTAGAAAACGCCGACCTCTCGAAAGTATCCATGCGCGGCGCAACCATTAAAGGCTGTAATTTAAAGAACGTCGATTTTATTTCTGCCAACTTAGAAGGCGCAGACCTTCAAAATAATGACTTCACCAATGCTAAATTAATCGCGGCACGCCTAAACAAAGCGAACTTAAGTGGTTCAATTCTCACCAATGCCAATATGTTAACGGCCTCTACTCGGAACGCGCGCCTAGAAAATATCGATTTCAAAGGCCACGATATCAGCGGTCTGATCCTCAAAAATATTTCCCTCGCTGGTAGCGACTTAGAAGGCCAACAACTCAGCCGCATCGATTTATCCAATTCAAATTTGGAAGAAGTGAATTTTCAAAACGCGGATCTGAGTAAAACCATCCTGACAAACGCCAATTTAACCAATGCTAATTTACAAGGCGCCACACTAAAAGGCGCGACATTTAAGCTTGCAGACCTCAATGGTGTAGACCTCAGCAATATGGATCTACAAAGCGCTGACTTTTCTGGCGCTAACTTATCTAATTGTGATTTACGCGAAGCCAATTTAAACAAAGCCCAGCTCAGTAAAGCCAATATTACCGGCGCCAAACTCTGGAAGATCCACACAACAGGCTGGGTGATTTCCAATATCGTATGTCATTACGCATTTTGGGATAAACCAGGTAAAGAAAAAACGGCTTACCGAAACCATGAATTCGAGCGTATTTTTGCGGAGTCCATTGCTATTGAGCTCCGTTATCCTTATCGGCTCACAGCAAATGAACTGGCAACGCTCCCCATATTTATCGAACATCTCGAGGCTGTCCACTGGGGGATTATTCTTCGCCTGCGCTCAATTCGTGACGTCGCGGGAGGCGCGCTCGTTCAGTTTGTTGTTGAAGAAGTTGGGGCACATAACCCCTCAGAACTGAAAGCAACACTGCAAAACGAAGCCGACCGCATACAAATGGCCCAGCTGTCTTTACGAACAAATACCAAGCTACACCTTCAATTAAAGGAAAAAGTCGCCGCTATTCGAGAAGAGTTTTGGCCCCGGCTTTTAGAGCTTGCCGCGGACCACGAAAAAGACCAGGTACGAAACTTAACCGTGGTCTTTATGGACCTAAAAGATTTCTCAAAATGGGCTGATGATGAGCTTTCTGAAAAACTGTCATTGTTCCGAGGCTTAGTCAAACCGATATTGAAAAAATACTCCGCCAACTACCCCAATATGGAAGGTGACTCGCTTCGCGTGACCTTCAAAAATGCATCGGCAGGATTATCCTGTGGCTGTATGATGCGTAACGTACTTACCGCGGCGGGCTTCGAATTACGTATCGGCGTAGAACTCGGTGAAGTGGCCGTCATCCATAATGAAGTAACTGAAATTTCTGACCTCGAAGGCGTTGCGGTCAGTATGGCCGCGCGTTTAGAGGCCGCAGCCGAACCCGGTGAAGTGCTCGCAAGCCATAAAATACGCCACTATGCAGACCATAAAGATCTATTCGTATTTACGCCCAAGCGCGTGAAACTGAAAAAAAGCATTGGCGCTAAAAAACAGGGCGATAAAATCGACTGTTTTTCCGTTGAAATGACCAAACCTTTACAAGAGTCAGAATAACTCCCCGCCAACTAAAAGCTTGGCGCGACATTAATATCGATATCATCGCTTTTGCTATGGTAGGCGCCTAATTCAACCGCTAAACTAGGTTCTGTGTATAAGCATTGCTCTTTTGGCTACTTTTTGAGCTAATCCGAAGTATTCAATTCTTACGCGTAATCTAAACCATGAACACAACACAAGATTACTACGGGCATCGACTCGCCGCCGTCAACGAGAAAAACCCCGTGACGGCCAGTGAAAATATTTATAACGACCAAGGGGTACTCGTCCTTTCCGAAGGCAGCCAGTTTTCTAAGGCTCGTGCAGAACAGATTGCCAAACACAAACTCGTAAAACCTCTAGAGCATAGCGTCGACGTTTCAAAAAGCTTGGACGCTCAAGGCTTATTTGGCCTGCTTGAAAAATATACAAGCACTCTCCCCGGATTAGACGTGCTCGTGCACGATGAAAACATCCGGAAAATAATGCAAAAGCAATGTAAGTTTTACGAAAAATTTCCGTTACTACGTCAAAAACTCACCGTATTAGCCAGCCAACTTCCAGAGATCTATTACAACAGTTTATACAGCGCTGTTGCCGGTACTCTGCTTGGCCATGAGATGAAGCTTGATGACACTGACCTCCGAACCATTTTTATCGGCGGACTGATGCACAACGTGGGGTTCCTGCATCTTGACCCTGAACTCACCAAAAATGAAGCTTCGCTAGAAAGAGACGAGTCGATCAAAGTCCAGGTGCATCCCATTATTGCGAAGCACTTCCTCGAGCAGGTCCCCAAACTCCCCAAAGAAATTGGGCAAGCCGTCTCAGATCACCACGAACGTACCGATGGCACCGGCTACCCCAAACACAAATTTGGCGTTGACCTGACCATAGCCAGTCAAGTCATTGCCTTTACAGATGAACTGGTATGCGCGTATAAAAAATGCGAGCGCCACGGCGAGCACGCTCATCAACTGATGACCATGGTGATCCAATTCAACAGTAACACGCACTTCGAAAAAGTATACAAAGCCGCCGTAAAACTGATCCGCCTTGGACCAACGCCCGATACGCCCCCCGAAACAGCACCCCACGCGCGGGAACTCATCACGCAACAAGAGAGAATACACGACACATTTGAGGCTTCGAAGAAGTTGGGCTTCGTCTTAATGAAAAACACCAAGTGCCGCCTAACAAAATCCATCGCGGCAATGCTAGGGCGACTCGCAACCTCAATTATCAGTGCGGGCATTACCCAAAACGAATACCACGACTGGCTAGAAGAACTGCATGAAAACGATGACCCCGGTGAACATCTCACCTTACTCAAAAGCCAGGTCATGCAAGATGAAATCGAGGAACAGATTGAGCGCTTCAAAAGCATAATGTGGAAAACCATCAAGCAAATCCCCAAGGAGGAGGATCTTCTTATGGAAAACTGCATCAAATCCTACAACCAGATTGAAAAACTGCGTAAAGATAGATAATAACTAACACCTCTATTCATCTAATTTATTTTAGATATCTCGCAACTTCCCCTAATATTCTTCTTAACGAACCAGCCACACACGATAAGCACAGTAAAATGTTCACCCTTAACATGAGGAATACCGCATGAACCCCATACAAGAAGGACAGCAAGTCCCCCAGGTCACCTTTAATACACGCCACGGCGACCAGTGGGTCAATATTTCTACCGACGACATATTCAAGGGCAAATCCGTTATATTATTTGCCCTACCCGGTGCATTTACCCCCACGTGCTCATCCACACATTTACCTCGCTATAACGAGCTCGCCCCTGTTTTTCAACGAGAAGGGATCGACAGCGTTGTCTGCCTATCCGTGAACGACACCTTTGTCATGAATGCGTGGGCAGGCGACCAAGCCGCCGATAACATCCAATTCATCCCCGATGGGAACGGTGATTTCAGTGAAGGTATGGGAATGCTGGTCGACAAAAGCGAGATAGGCTTTGGGCGCCGCTCATGGCGCTATTCCATGCTGGTGAAAGATGGGATCATCGAGAAGCTCTTCATTGAGCCCGAGAAGCCCGGCGACCCGTTTGAAGTCAGCGATGCGGATACCATGCTGAATTACATCAACCCCAAGGCAGAACAACCAAAGCGCGTCACCGTATTTACCAAGCCCGGCTGTCCACATTGCAGCAGAGCGAAAAAGGCCTTACAACAACATGGCCTTGCTTACGAAGAGATAGAGCTCGGTGCCCACGGCGTGAGTTACAGCTCACTTACCGCGGTCACAGGACAAGGCACAACACCTCAAGTCTATATTGATGGCGCGCATATTGGGACCGCAGATGAACTTGAGTCCTGGCTAGAAGCGCAGTAGCAAACACAACCTAGCGTTAGCGGCAAACGCGTTTTGTCGCTAACGCTGTACCGCCTGAAAGCACAAAGAACATCAGCACCGCCAGCACACCCCACGCACCCGCTATCCATGCAAATAAGCGCGGTGCATACATCATGGTCGACATAAGTGATTCTTGGTAATAGAAAAACCATTGATGCTCACTCGGAAAGATCCATATATGAAGGGTATTAAATACCTTTTCAGGCCCCACGACGATCAAAACCACACCTAGGCACACAACCACAATCATCAAACCAATGAATTGAAGCGAAAACGCAGGAAGCCCGCTGCCTTTTCTGAGATACAGAAATACACCCCCTGGCCAAAGTAATACTAGGAGAATCGCTGGGATAGTTAATACGCTGATTAAATTCGCCACGTCTTGCAGGTGTACCACCTCAGGCGGCCGTAAAAGTGCTTGCTCACCCCCACTTGAAGGCGACTGATATCGAATATCAGCTAAGCCATCCCCTTGACGATGAACAGCAACGTTAATCAAATGAAAGGCCTCAACTCTTTGTGCCCTGGTTGTATCGTGAAACCCCTGTTTATAGCGGTTTTTCGGACCAAACTCTTCGATTCCTTGTTTAATACCACCATAGTCATGCCAAACACCATAAAAAAAATCAGATTTTGCCATTACCCCCCAGGCAAGAACCGCTGCAACCAGAAAACTATGTAATCCATAAAGAGAAGCAAAAAAATAGTGGGATCTAGCGGTGCTCATGTCAGCTCGAAAGGAAAAGGGAGTCAGTAATTCCCTCAGTATAACGAAGCTTCTGCGTAATTTCGTAGCCAAACTCAGTTAAAACAGCCTAGATACAGCTGGCCACGATCTTATTCAGCATCAGTGCACTCAGAATGATCCATTCGTGAGCACACTCGCATACTAGCACCAGAACACCACGTCCTTTTGGTGCAAAATAGAATTTCTTGCTCTAAGTTGGTTCTCCTCAAAAGCCCTTGTCAGCCGAAAATCCTCAAAGTTGGACATATTCCACAGTCCACGCACCAAAAGTATTAGGCACGCTATTTGCTATCCCTGTAATTACCGATTACTCGCACGCTACTTGGGCAGCTAATACATCAGCTAAACCTAAAGCGAATAAAGATAGAACTGAGCATTAACCGCTCTTAGCACTAGGAACAACTATGAGTTCATCAAAACTAAACGTGCTTGATTTTTCTCAAGCTAATGTACGTACACTGCACCTCACGTGGTTCGCGTTTTTCCTTACATTTGTCGTATGGTTTTCTCACGCTCCGCTTAAGCCCTTAATGGTGGAAGCGTTCAATATGACGAATGCGCAATGGAAAGCCCTTCTTATTTTAAATGTAGCGCTAACCATTCCCGCCAGAATAGTGATCGGGATTCTCGTGGATAAATTCGGCCCCCGCATTGTCTATAGTGCCCTGCTACTTAGCGCCGGTATTCTCTGCCTAGCGTTCGCCTCCGCCCAAACCTATGAGCAACTTGCCTTTTTACGATTTGCGATGGGTTTTGTTGGTGCAGGCTTTGTTATTGGTATTCGCATGGTCGGCGAATGGTTTCCTGCCCGCCAAGTTGGTTTAGCTGAAGGCATTTATGGTGGCTGGGGGAATTTTGGTTCTGCTGCTGCAGCATTTACGCTGCCTACAATCGCGTTATTGATATTCGGTGGAGAAAACGGCTGGCGTTACGCCATTGCCAGTACGGGCGTCATCGCCTTCATTTACGGCATATTTTTCTATTGGCGCGCACGTAATACGCCAAAAGGATCTACCTATTTTAAACCAAAAAAATCTGGCGGTTTAGAAGTTACCAGTAAAGCAGATTTCTATTTATATCTTGCGATGAATATTCCTATGTACGCAATCCTTGCGGTACTAGCATGGAAACTTTCACCAGCAGGTGTAGGCTTACTCGCTCAAGAAGCAACCTACCTCATGTATGCCATTCTCGTTGCGCTTTTTGCCTTTCAGTTCTCACAAATATATAAAGTCAATAAAGATATGCTCGCCAACGGCGCCGATGAGCACGATAAATACAAGTTTAAACAAGTTGCTGTTTTGGATTGGGCTTACTTTGTCACCTTCGGTTCTGAGCTCGCGGTTGTGTCCATGTTACCTGCATTCTTTTTAGAAACCTTCGAAGGTATGACCTTAGCGAAAGCCGGTATGTTAGGGGCGGTCTTTGCATTTATGAACTTGATCGCTCGTCCTGGCGGCGGCTATATCAGTGATAAGTTTGGTCGTCGTAAGTCACTGACCATCTTTATATCCGGGCTCGCAATCGGCTATTTCGTTATGTCGCAGGTTTCGAGTGGCTGGCCAATCGCTGGTGCCGTTGTCGCCATCATGTTTTGCTCTTTCTTCGTCCAAGCAGGTGAAGGGGCCGTATTCGCTATCGTACCGTTAGTGAAACGTCGCTTAACCGGACAAATCGCGGGCATGGCCGGTGCATACGGCAACGTGGGTGCGGTTACATTCCTTACGGTGTACAGCTTCGTAGATGCTAGTACATTCTTTATGATTATCGGCGCGAGCGCTTTAGTAATCCTAGGTATCGTGCAGTTCTTAGATGAGCCAGAAGGACATATGATTGAAGTGGATGAAGACGGAACGATTCAGCAAATCGAATTAACCTGATTCGTTAGCTGATATGAGGGGCTAGCACAATGCGCGCCCCTATTTCTTGCCCAAACGATGTACAATGGAAAACAAGCAGCACTTGCTCTTCGGCACTTACAGGGCCACCGCTAGCCTTTAAAAATACGGGCACGCCCCTAGAATTTCGGCGACCTAACACCATCACAGACGCTCATAAAAAATCACATAACGGAAAATTACGTGGACCATATTCACTCTTCTCTCAAAATTTCCATTGCTCAGATCAGTGACAAAGGTCCAAAGCCCGAGAATCAAGATACCGTTGGAGCGCGAATACCCGAAGGCTCTGCGTTAACAACAAAAGGCATTGCTGTCGCCGTTGCAGACGGCGTGAGCAGCAGCAGCTCAGCAAAGCAAGCAAGCCAATCCGCCATTACCGGATTTTTAACGGATTATTACGCCACACCTGATACCTGGCGCACTCAACAATCTGCGGTACAAGTGATCCAATCACTTAACCGGTATCTATGGGGGCAAAGTCAAAATAACGTTCAGCAAGAAGGCTATCTAACAACATTCTCATCCGCGATATTCAAAGGGGATAAATGTTTTATTTTTCATGTCGGAGACACCCGTGTTTATCGTTATCGAGAAAACACGCTTGAACAACTCACTCAAGATCACTGCCAAAAGATTGATAAGAACACCACTTACCTAAGTCGTGCATTAGGCGCGGACTCCATTCTCGAAATAGACATGCATACTGAAGAGTTGCACGCTGGGGACCTCTATATTTTATCCAGCGATGGCATTCACGATACCATTCCCCGACACAAACTGAAGGAACTTCTAGCGCGTTGCAAAGATCTAGATGAAACCGCGCAAGAAGCGATAGATCTCGCGAAAGAACTCGGGGCGGACGACAATATCAGTGTTCAAGTCGTTCGCATTGAACAGCTCGGTACTCCCTCTCAAAAAGACGCCATAACCGTTCTCTCGCAATTACCTTTTCCTCCGGTATTAAATGAAGGGCAACGCATCGACCAATATCGTGTCGAGAAAATATTACACGAATCTGAGCGCAGCCAGGTCTATTTAGTGAAAACGGATGAAGGACGCACCCTGGTCATGAAAACCCCGTCGGTTAATTACGACGATGATCCCGCGTACACAGAGCGATTTGTGATGGAGTCGTGGATCGGCGCAAGAATTATAAACCCTCATGTTGCTCGGGTAGTCCAGCCCAACAATGAGAGAACGTTTTTATATTATTTAACCGAGCACATTGCTGGGCCAACTTTAACGCAACTTATAAAAGAGCGCGCACCCGTTACAATTCCTGATGCCGTAGAATTGGTGGAGTCCCTTATAAAAGGGCTTCGAGCCTTCCACCGAAAAGACACGCTACACCAAGATCTAAAGCCCGATAACATTATCGTGGGCACAAACGGACCGGTTATTATCGATTTCGGCTCATGTTATGTCGCTGGCGTACACGAAGCCGGTGAACCTTTTCAGCGCGACACCATATTAGGGACCTTAAATTACTCCGCACCCGAATATCGTTTTGGCGGCAAGGTCAGCCAACGTTCAGATCAATTTTCTTTGGCTGTACTGCTATACGAAATACTTACAGGTTCGCACCCCTACGGTGAAAAGTACGAACGCGCGATGGACCTCAAAGCGTTTCAACGGCTGAAATATATTCCCGCGACAAAGCACAATCCCCTCATTCCAATATGGCTAGACCGTGCGCTCGAAAAATCACTCAATATATTACCTGGTGCTCGCTACAACGCATTGTCTGAATGGTTAACGGATCTCAAACGCCCCAATCCCAACTGGGCAGGACCAAATGAGGTCCCCCTTATGGAGAAAGACCCGATCAAATTTTGGAAAATTGCCGCGGGTATCGGTTGGTGTTTATCGCTCTACCTTTTTATCGATAAATTTATCTAGAAGCTACTAATCGGCTCATGACGTATAGGGAACGCAGCCACCCAAGCGGCAGACCAACCCCTTAGGGCCGATATAAAATATCTAAGACAAACACCGTCGTTACACTTTAGATTTTCCATTTCCCAGGCTTTACTTGTAACACAAGCACCTCACCAGAGCGGCTCGTTTCGCATAATAGCTTTTTCGAGCTTTTCTCGGCCTCGCTGATCTCTAGAAAATTTATCCAGTGTTTAAAGCGATCAATTTCTACAGAGGTCGCCGTCTTTCGCTTAAATTTATACGATGTGCCGTCCGCCAAATCAGCCTCCATCGCACTTTTGCATAAGCGCATCGATTCTTTGCTATTCACATGAGTATCCGCCATAGCCAACGACCCAAACACCATTATGAACATAGAAAATAGTAACGTTTTCATATACTTAACCCTCTCTGCCTAGAAAAAAACCACCAAACTATTAGTTTTTATTTAGGATTAATCCTAAATCAGGACTAATTCTGGCAAAATTAGTCCTAAAAAGCAACCTTTCTTACAAGGTCCGTTTTTTTCCTCAAAATTGGTGCATAATCAAAGATATGGATACAACTAGTCACGACAAGCTCCAGTGCTCGCTATCGATCGCCCTCGCGACCATCGGCGACCCATGGTCCTCTCTTATTCTTAGAGATTTGATGATATTTGGTGGAACGCGCCGCTTTGAACAGCTACGTGAAGGCCTCGGAATTTCACGAAATGTCCTAACGGACCGTCTAGGCACGTTGCTGGAACAAGAAATTCTCCGTAAATTTCCCATAGAGGAAGGCGCAAAACGAATGGAATATCGCTTGTCTCGTAAAGGATGGGAGCTGATGCCTGTCTTACTTGCGACACATCAGTGGTGTGAAAACTGGCGAGAAGACCCAAACAATTCCGCGCTTAAATTTGTAGATTCAGCCACCGGAAACGAAATTGCCCCGATCGGGGTATATTCTCAAGAAGGGAAATTACTTGGACCGGACTCAATTCACGCAGAGCCCCGCACAGAAAAAGCGAATGAATACTTAGATGAACTAAAAACGCAAACACCTAAACAAAAATAAAAAACGGCGACCGAAGTCGCCAACTAAGTGTACATATCACGAAGGGGAAACTATCAAGCAGCCAATTCTATATGGCCATTGTTCTTGCGAACCGCATAGGTTTTTATCGATACCGATTCATCTTCTAAACACTCACCGGTCTTCAAATTAAAATGTTGTTTATATATCGGGGAAGCCACCACAACCTTTCCTTGAAGATCCCCCACAATACCACGCGCTAGAACGGCAGCGTTGGTAAAAGGGTCAATCGCACTCACCGCAAAAAAATCATCTTTTACATTAAATATGGCGACTTGCTCGCCACCAATCAGTGCGCGAACACCGATATCACGGCCAATTTCTTCTTGCTTACACACTGGCTGCCACTGTTTGTCTACAGACTCACTCATACGTTTTCATTCCTCTGTCTAGGCCGTCGCTAATTCGTCTTGATTAACAATCCGCACAATCTCTTCTTCGGTAGCTGGGCGGATTTGCTCTCGCTCTTCAACAAAGACAACCGTCGGGTCTTTTTCATTGCTGTTTACAAAAGTGCGGAAGCGCTTCACTTTTTCTTCGTCTTCAACTGTTGATTTCCATTCACATTGATAGGCATCAACAACGATTTGCATTTCTTTTTCCAGTTCGTCACTTAAACCGAGTTTATCGTCAATCACGACAGACTGTAGATATTCTAAACCACCTTCAAGGTTATCCATCCAAACAGAGGTCCGCTGTAAACGATCCCCAGTACGAATATAAAACATCAGAAAACGATCGATATATTTAATCAGTGTTTCGTCATCCAAACCTGTCGCAAATAAATCAGCGTGACGAGGTTTCATTCCTCCATTGCCACACACATAAAGGCTCCATCCATTTTCAGTGGCAATAACACCTACATCTTTACTTTGCGCCTCGGCACACTCACGCGTACAGCCAGAAACGGCAAATTTTAGTTTATGCGGTGATCGTAACCCTTTATATCGCTCTTCAATATCGAGCGCCATCTTCACGCTATCGAGTACGCCATATCGGCACCAGGTACTGCCCACACATGATTTAACTGTTCGCACGGACTTTCCGTATGCATGGCCAGTCTCGAAACCCGCAGCGATAAGCTCTTTCCAAATAAGAGGTAACTCATGCTGCTGAGCACCAAATAAATCGATACGTTGTCCACCCGTGATCTTTGTGTACAAGTTGTATTTTTTCGCAACCTCACCCAAAACAATTAACTTATCGGGCGTAATTTCACCGGCAGCAATACGAGGGACAATGGAGTATGTCCCATTTTTTTGCATATTTGCCATAAAATGGTCATTGGTGTCTTGCAAGCTTGCATGGGAATCGTCCAACACAAACTCATTCCAACAACTCGCCAGTATTGAGCTGGCAGTCGGCTTACATATATCGCAACCTAAACCTTTTCCGTGCTTTTCAATTAATTCATCAAAGGTTTGAATTTTTTCTACTCTCACCATGTGATACAACTCTTGACGTGTGTACGCAAAGTGCTCACATAAATCGGTATTTACTTCCACACCAAGCTTGGTGAGCTCGGCGTTCATAACCTGAGTGGTTAACGCGATACAACCACCACACCCGGTGCCCGCTTTTGTACATGACTTAACATCACCAATAGTGGTTGCACCCTCGGCAACGGATGTGCATATTTGCCCTTTCGTCACTTCATGGCAGGTACAAATATGCGCTTCGTCGGGAAGTGATTCAACGCCCATTCCCGCAGAGGCTGCTGCGCCGTCGATATTAGGTAAAATTAATGCTTCAGGTGCTTCAGGTAAATCCATTTCGTGAATGCACATTTGTTGCAAGGTGCCGTAAGCTTCAGCATCACCCACTAATACGG
The DNA here is from genome assembly GCA_045430345.1 of Agarilytica sp. Lineage (GTDB taxonomy): Bacteria > Pseudomonadota > Gammaproteobacteria > Pseudomonadales > Cellvibrionaceae > Agarilytica. The sequence goes on from JAILXT010000005.1 coordinate 187,898, forward strand.
CACCCAGTAATTTTTTACGGTCTTCACTCACCACTAAGCTTTTGTAAACTTCGTTTACACCGTCTTGATAAACATAAGTCAATGCGCCCGGTGTTCTCGCGTGCGCATCCCCAATACTGGCAACATCCACACCTAAGAGCTTCAACTTGGTGCTCATGTCTGCGCCGGTAAATGCCTCATCTCCACCATTGATATGCGAACACACCACTTTAGCCATTTGATAACCTGGCGCGACGAGACCAAAAATTTTCCCGTCCCACAGCGCACACTCACCAATCGCGTATACATCTTCCACGGAGGTTCGGCAATGATTGTCGACCACGATGCCGCCACGCTCACCAATCGCAATATCAAACTTTCGTGCAAGCTCGTCTTGAGGACGGATACCTGCAGAAAACAAAATCATATCCGTTTCTAAACAAGAGCCATCCGCAAAATTCATACGGTAGCGCAGCTCTTCACCCGCTACGATGTCTTGAGTATTTTTATCCGTATGAACACTAACGCCCAAGCCTTCAATTTTACTACGTAGTAATTCCCCACCGCCTTCATTTAACTGAACGGCCATCAAACGTGGGGCAAATTCAACAACGTGAACTTCTAAGCCCAAATTCTTAAGTGCATTTGCCGCTTCTAATCCGAGTAAACCACCCCCGACAACAACACCGACCTTACTTTCTTTCGATGAGGCTGTCATTTCATCAAGATCTTCGATCGTGCGATATACCAAACAATGAGGCTGATCTTTACCGGGAATGGGGGGCACAAAGGGATAAGACCCTGTGGCCAAAATCAATTTATCGTAAGGTTCTTCGCGGCCACTGGCCGTAACCACTTTTTTGTCTTCAAGCTTTAGCTCAACGACCTTATCGTTAAGAACAAAGTAAACGCCGTTCTCTTCATAGTAAGCTTCTGATGTCAGCATCAAGTCGTCTGCAGTTGCGCCAGCAAAGTAGGCACTAAGTTGCACGCGATCGTACGCAAGACGAGGCTCTTCGGAGAAGGTAATAATGTCATATTGACTGCGGTTTTCGTCGCCAAGCATATTCTCGATAAACTTGTGCCCTACCATACCGTTGCCGATTACAACTATGCGCTTCTTACTCATTCGTGTTCCTCTATGACTGCAGGATTGCATTTATACGCTCACCTAGCTTTAGCAATAAGAGTGCCACTCAACAAGTTTTAATATTTTCCTTTATTATCAATATGTTAGAGAGCGGAACATAATAACGCACCAGAATTCCGCACAAGATTAGATAGCCGCGCACCATAATGTCGCATACGAGATTCCCCATATTGCACCACGAATACTCATAAGCTGTAGATAGAGCCAATGATCCTCATTAACACCTGAACAAAAAACATTCACATACGCACCAGACTTAATCACATCACTACTTTATAAATGGTTATTAACGACTGTAACGGCCTAAAGTCGCAGTATCAGATGGCCTTTTAAACGAGAGTGGTGAATAATATTTGCCATGAATACAACCCAACTCGTTGACACCTTTGGCCGGGAAATCGATTACCTTCGGTTTTCCATTACTGACCGTTGTGATTTTCGCTGCCTATATTGCATGGCAGAGGAAATGCAGTTCTTACCGCGTAGCGAGGTGCTGAGCTTAGAAGAGATCGTTCGTATCAGTCAGGCGTTTGTCGATTTAGGGGTGAGAAAAATCCGCATTACCGGAGGAGAACCCCTCATACGTAACGACGCCGTGCATCTAATGCAGGAGCTCGGCAATATCGAGTCACTCAACGAATTATGTATGACCACAAATGGATCCCAACTCGGTAAGCTCGGAGAACAAATCGCTCAAGCCGGTGTTAGCCGGCTCAATATCAGCCTTGATTCGCTCATCCCAGAACGTTTTACTCAACTGACCCGCCATGGCAAATTAGAGGATGTGCTCAATGGTATCGATGCAGCACGCGCCAGCGGTTTTGACAAAATTAAAATCAACGCCGTATTAATGCGCAATTTTAACCTGGATGAGATTTTAAACCTTACGCGTTTTGCGCTGGATAAACAGTTAGATATCAGTTTTATTGAAGAGATGCCTCTGGGAGAAATCGATAGCCACTCACGCGACCAAGAATTTATCAGCAGCGCTTTTGTGCGCGATGTTATCAGTCAAGAATATCAATTATCAGAATCTAACGCCTCCACTGGCGGCCCTTCCCGCTACTGGAATGTGGCAGGCTACGAAAGCAAAGTTGGTTTTATCTCACCGCACAGCGAAAATTTCTGTGGCGATTGTAATCGCGTCCGCATTACCGCATCTGGCCGCTTGTTATTATGTCTAGGCAATGAAGATAGTATCGACCTAAAAGAAATTGTTAGGCAGAACGAATGCGATATCGAGCTGAAAAAGGCCATCATTAAAGCGATGACAATTAAACCAGAAAAACACGAATTTACCCTGCATGAAAAGCCCCAGATTTTGCGTTTTATGAACACTACCGGCGGCTAAGCTTATAAAAACTGACACCGCATCCCCTTGGGGATTAACGAACAATCTCGTAGGTCGGCTCATGAATCCAACAGCAAGCTCCTCCGACACACAGCTACTTTTAGGAATCACTTATGATCGAAGTCGATGATGCTCGACGAAAAATCGTCGAATCAACGCGCCCTGTTAACACTACAGAAATACTGAATATTGGCGATTGTTTAGGACGAATTCTCGCTGAGGATATTTTATCTGACATTGACGTACCACCCGCCGACAACAGCTCGATGGATGGTTTCGTCGTTAACCGAAAAGATGTTTCGTCTATTCCATGCACGCTAAAAATTAGCCAACGTATCCCTGCGGGAAGCATACCTACCCGGCTAGAAGACGGTACCGCCGCACGCATATTCACCGGAGCCGAGATCCCCGATAATGCCGATGCCGTTGTCATTCAAGAAAACTGCGACTACACCGCCGAAGAAGTCACAATTAAAAAGCGCCCAGAGCCACGCAATAATATTCGCCCCCAAGGGCAAGACATACAACACGGCGAATGCGTACTCACTCAGGGGCAAAAACTTTTGCCTCAACATATAGGCTTATTGGCCGCCGTAGGCAAACCTCAGGTTTCCGTCATCAAACGACTACGCGTCAGTATTTTAAGCTCAGGAGACGAACTGACCGAACCGGGCCAGCCGCTAAAACCCGGGCAAATCTATAATTCCAACCAAGTCATGTTAGAAACATTATTGCAATCGCTACATTGTGATGTGCTTATATATCCGACGACGGAGGATTCATTAGAGGGCAGCATTGCCGCCTTTAAAAAGGCCGCGGCGGATTCTGACCTTGTTATTTCGAGTGGCGGCGTTTCCGTTGGAGAAGAAGACCATATTAAAGCCGCTGTAGAAACACTCGGCGAACTGTCACTTTGGAAAATCAATTTAAAACCGGGCAAACCGCTCGCGTTTGGCCGCATAGATAACAGTAAGTTTCTTGGCTTGCCCGGCAATCCCGTTTCGGCATTTGTCACCTTCTTACTATTCGGTGTTCCTCTGATTAAACAACTTCAAGGACAAACCCACGCGCAGCAACAATCCTTTATGTTGCCGATTGATTTTAGTATTGAAGCCCCTCGCCAACGCCCCGAATACGTCCGAGTTAAAATTAACAACAATACGGTTTCACGTTTCCCAAACCAGAGTTCAGGAGTACTGAGCTCAATATGTTGGGCCGACGCGTTAGCGCTGATCCCCGCACAACAAACCCTAACTCAAGGTGATTTGGTGGAAGTCTTTCCTTTAGAATCACTGCAAAACTAAATTCCTACATTAACGGATATCCACATAATGAATAAAGAACAACAACAGGCCGTTGAAGCCGCCGCGTTCCGACGTCTATTGGCACATTTGGACTCTCGCAAAGATGCACAAAATATTGACCTGATGAATTTGGCTGGGTTTTGCAGAAACTGCCTATCCAAGTGGTATAAAGCAGCAGCAGAAGAGATCGGCGAAGCTATTGACGACGCCGAAGCCCGCGAAATAATCTATGGCATGCCTTACCCAGAATGGAAAGAGAAGTACCAAGCACCGGCAACGCCAGAGCAAATGGAAAAATTTAATCAATCACACCCAAAACACAAATAACCAACTACCTGATGCACAACGCCAATGACGTCACCATCGATGCCCTCTTTATATACCCAGTAAAATCCATGGCGGGCATTTCGGTGAGCGCTTACAACGCAACTGGCTCGGGTTTTGAAAACGATCGTCAGTGGGCTGTATTTAAGGGGGATAGACACCCGCTCACACAGCGACAAAACCCGCGTATGGCATTAATCACGCCCAGACTCGTCGATGACGGACTGTACTTAAGTGCAGATGACTTTGGGGAAGTTTATGTAAAGAACCCAGATCAAAGTGAAGCCATATCGTTTTCGATATGGAAAGATCTCTGTACTGGGTATTACGCCGAACCCGCAGTGAACGCATGGTTGGCGGATGTACTAAAAGAAGAACAGCCTTTACGCTTAGCGAAAGTATCCCCTCAACACCCGAGAATCTTCCATACGCCGGAGCGGTTCTCCCTGAAAGGCAGCTACTTTTCTGACGCCGCCCCCTACTTAATAGCCAACCTAGCATCATTGGCCGCACTTAACGCCTCGCTTCGAAATCAAGACGTAAGAGAAGTGGATATCCGGCATTTTAGGGCTAACATTGTGATCAAGGGCATCCCGGAATTCGCTGAACATGATGTCAGTACGCTCAGCCTTGGGAACGGCCAAGCGTCATTTTCCCTGGTCGATCACTGCCAACGCTGCGCGATGATAACCGTGGACCCAGACCTAGGTGTATTTTTACCCAAAGCGCATCCCTTTCGACAGCTCGCCTCACTTAATCCCATACCTGGGCAGCCTAAAGCGCCCGCGTTTGGCGTTAATGCCCGTCTATCGCTCGGCGACGACAATATACACGACGATACCAGAACCCCGCCTATACTAAGTGTCGGGCAAACGCTTTATATCGCCTAATTTAGCACCGACTTACCCACTCTAATCGAGTACAATGTGGCTTTACTTTTGGGCGCTATACTCTGGCGAATAGCTTCACCTTATGATTCCTGTACTAAATAATATCAACCCCGTTCAATCCCACTATTTAGACTTCCTAAACGCGCTAAAAGTAACCGCGTTTAGTGGAGACATCAGCCCAGACTATGCCAGCCGAACAGTGCTATCGACGGACAACTCGATATACCAAGTATTACCTCAAGGGGTGATCTATCCCGCCAATGAGAATGACCTCATCATCCTGGCTCAACTGGCCGATCAAGAAAAGTATCGCGATATCGTATTATCAGCTCGGGGGGGCGGTACGGGCACGAACGGCCAATCGCTAACGGACGGAATCGTCGTCGATGTTAGCAAGCACATGAATACGGTTATTGAAATTAATCCAGAGGAAAAGTGGGTCCGAGTACAAGCCGGTGTCGTTAAAGATCAACTTAACGCGGCGCTAAAACCCCATGGGCTTTTTTTCGCACCTGAATTATCGACCAGTAATCGCGCGACTATCGGGGGTATGATCAATACGGATGCCTCAGGCCAAGGCTCGTGTCTTTACGGAAAAACTCGGGACCATGTACTTGAATTAAAAACCGTACTTCTCGATGGCTCTGTCATATCCTCTCGCGCAATAAACGAAACTGAGCTGGAAGCGATATGTGAACAGCAAGATAAGTCAGGGCTTATTCATCGTATCGTGAATAACATTCAACACGAACATAAAGACTTAATTAACGAAACCTTTCCGCCCCTTAATCGCTGCCTAACTGGCTACGACCTTGCCCACATTCGAGACGAAAACAACCATTTTAATCTTAATAGCGTCATCTGTGGCAGCGAAGGCACACTAGGCTTTATTAGCGAAGCAAAGCTCAATATATTGAGCATCCCAAAACATTCTGCGCTCGTCATTGTTAAGTACGATAATTTTGATACATCCTTGCGCGATGCAACAGAATTGATGAAGGCGCAACCGACATCAATTGAAACCATTGATTCCAAAGTTCTTAAATTGGCCATGAACGATTTTATATGGCACCAGGTCGGCGAATTTTTTGATGACGAAAATTCTGACCAGGTACAAGGTATGAATCTTGTTGAATATACAGCCAGCAGCGAGGAGCAACTAAAAAGTAATTTATCGGGTTTAACGCAGGCTCTCGACCAGGATCATGCAAACACACCCAATAAGCGCCTCGGTTATGCCGTCGCGTGGGGGGATGAAGCGGTTAAACGTATATGGGGCATGCGTAAACGCGCCGTCGGCTTACTAGGCAATGCTGAAAGCAATGCTCGCCCAATTCCTTTTGTGGAAGATACGGCTGTGCCACCCGAACATTTGGCTGATTTTATTTTAGAGTTCAGAGAAATTCTCGATGCGTATAATTTAGATTACGGCATGTTTGGTCATGTTGACGCCGGCGTACTACATGTACGCCCGGCCCTAGATATGAAAGATCCTGAGCAAGAAAAAATTGCCTGGGAAATATCTGATCGAATTGCAGAGTTAACACAACAATATCACGGACTTCTCTGGGGAGAACACGGTAAAGGTGTACGATCAGAATACGCGCCTAAATTTTTTGGCGAACTTTACCCACAACTGCAACGCGTGAAATCTGCTTTCGACCCTCATAATCAACTCAATCCAGGTAAGATCGCAACGCCAACAAAAGATATTGATCTAATCGCAATCGATGAGTTTCCTACGCGCGGACAACGAGACCGCGAAATTCCCGTAAAAGTTTGGGATGCTTTTGATGATGCCGTTTACTGTAATGGCAATGGCGCATGTTATAACTGGAACCCAAACGATGCGATGTGCCCCTCATGGAAGGCCACACGAGAACGCTCACAATCACCGAAGGGGCGCGCTTCATTATTGAGAGAATGGCTCACACTCGTTTCACAGAAATCTGACACGGCGATCGTTCAAAGCACACCCGGGATACTCAACTCAGTCGTATCTCTGCCACAAAAAATACGCAGCTGGCGAGAAAAAAGCCGTGGCAATTATGATTTTTCTCATCAAGTATACGACGCGATGGCAACCTGTCTCGCCTGTAAATCATGTGCGGGCCAATGCCCCATTAAAGTTAATGTGCCTGAATTTCGCAGTCAATTTTTGGCGCAATATCACAGCCGTTATTTCCGTCCACTGAAAGATTACCTTGTTGGAAGTCTGGAGACCCTACTTCCTGTATGTTCAAAAGCACCTCGTCTATATAATACGTTGATGGGCTTAACACCCATAAAATCTATTTTGGCCAATTGGGTCGGGTTTGTAGATGGACCAAAGCTTTCACTGGAAAATCTTCGATCTCTTGAGTTTGCTTCAGAAACAACCCTTGCGGCTCTTTCTGTAGCGGATAGGGAGAACTGCGTCGTTATCGTTCAAGATGCGTTCACTTCTTATTTCGAAGCCCAATTACTCTTAGATATTTGCGAGTTACTCAAAAAGCTCGGCCTTCGCCCACTTATTGCACCTTATAAAGCCAACGGAAAACCGCTACATGTACACGGTTTTCTAAAACAGTTTGAAAAAGTCGCATCTCGTAACGCTAAACACCTCAATCACATCGCTGCCTATGAACTGCCCCTGGTAGGCATCGATCCCTCAATGACACTGACCTATCAAAGCGAATACGCGAAAACGCTTGAAAATGACAACGCTCCCAAAGTACAACTGATTCAGGACTGGCTAGTTGAGAACATTGAAAGCCTTACAATCCCCAATACACAAAGCGAACAAACAAAGCGGTTTCGCTTGCTACCTCACTGCACGGAAAGCACTAACGCTAGCGGCTCAATAAAAAACTGGCAGCGCTTGTTTAAGGCTTTTGGAAGCACACTTTTAGTTGAAAGTGTTGGCTGTTGCGGCATGTCCGGCACGTTCGGACACGAAGCGCGTAACGTAGAAACTTCAAAGAAAATATTTACTATGAGTTGGCAACAGAAAGTAGAACAGTTTCATGATAAGGAAGAACTAGTTGCCACAGGCTTTTCCTGTAGAAGCCAAGTAAAACGTGAAGCTCAAAAATCGATTCCACATCCACTGCAGGCGCTGCTAAAAACGATAGAAGAGCTTTAAACTGGATTGATACCCGTCGACAATATCGTCACCAAGGGCCGAATCAAACGCTAGATCCTGGTAATACTTAAGATCAACAATCAAACCAACGTTTTGCCCCAACAAACCATACTTATAGGACATCCCGAATAAATACCCATTCGCGGTTTTCTGCCATTCGTATTGTGCAGCACCCGCATAGGCTTCAACGCTCGCGTCGTCACCGATATAACGTAAATAATTGAGCACCCGAAAACCTACCAAACGGCCACTGCCTGGTAATCCCTCTTCTCGACTTACCGGCAGTGTGTACTCTATAACGGCCCCCCAAGCAGATTTAGTGCTCGCATGACGATACGCACCTAACGCAAATACTGCCGCGCTAGCATTATCCTCGTACTGTGTCCCTCGCTTCTGATCAATATCAAGCGCAAGCTTGCTTCCCCCTAAGGAAAATTCATAGAAGCTTTCAGCGGACACGGGTAAGCACATCAACCCGAGCAACACTATTAATATGTGAAATACACTTTTGGCTCGCATAATTTTCCCTGATTAATTCTCGATTGACACTCTAAATTGATTAAACGCTTTGCCAAAATCATCAGACCCAAAATACGCCCCAACGGTCACGACCCGTTTACGCCATGGAAATACATAATCCAGCTCCATTTCCCACCGCTCATCAAAGTCGTATATACCTGTATCTTGGTGCTTTGCCGTTCGTACCGTTGCGATAACAACGTGGTCATTGGCACGCTGCCATTGAGTCTTGGCAAAATAACTTGTCCCTTCGACGGCAATATCTAACTCACGCTGAATCTGCATCGCCCAATGGCCAAGCACGAAGCCCTCATGAACGTAACCTTTGTTATACACATTATTTGTGTACCAAGCAGATTGCCAATCGGAATACTCAAAAGTAAAACTAATATTGTCTGACATAAAGTAAGGAAAGTATAAACCGGCGGTAAGTGCCGTATTCCCCAGTTGGTAGCTCTTGTTGTTAGACGTATCTTCTCCTGCCAACTCCAGCGCGAAGGAAAAAGGAATATCCCCGTCAAAATTGATCTTACTCGACACAGAGGCTATTTGATTACCCGACTCTTCATCAACGCTGGCATCATTATCGCTGCCACGTGGGTCAACAAAGGCACGAGCCAAGGTCCCCGCGCTAACAGGTCGCTCGCCACCACCAAACTGAAATACACGAGAAGCACCCAAAGTCCACCACGGCGTCGGCTGCATACTCAGATGAAATCCAGCAAGGAGCGGCTTATCTTTATCGCTTTCTTCCCCTTGGTAGAGTACTAACTGACGAGACATTTGAGATAAAAAGCCTTGGTAACTCCAATTCACCCCTAAAAACTCAATTGGCAAGTTATTACTCAGAGAAAGTGACAGCATAGGCTCTGCGTTCGTGCTCAATAACTGGGCAGAACCATGAAACGGCGAAAGCCAAATATCTTTATAACCCAGATCTAACTGTGCCCAATCAACACCTATAGACAAGGTGCTTCCCGTCGCAGGGTAATGCCCATCTAGATTCTCATCTTCGTATTCCGTTGCATCTACACCAAGATATACGCCCAACCAATCAGCAACTTGCCACTGGCCACGTAAGGTTGCGTATCCATGGGAGTTGGTCCGCCGGCCATGGGCATTGACCATAGTCTGGTCATCATCAGAAACCCGAACCCCGGCACTCGCATGAGTCAAGGCGAAATGGCGAGCATAAGACTTTAATGAGAGGTTTAAACGGCTGTATAAGCGAGGATGGCTATCCCTAATTTTTTCCATATAGAAAAAGATCGTTGCGAGACTATAGGGCTTAGTGAGATTAGGGATACCCGACACAGTAGCCAAACGCTCCACTTCGTTTTCCAATATCGGCGAAACATCTTTCGGTAAATATGGAGAAACCCCCTTTGCGTACCCAGGAGGAAGCAAAAATAACATCGCACCAATGATAAGAAGTAGTTTAAAACGAGATAACATAATGCTACACGTACCTGTGAATGACGGGCTTCAACGGAGCCCCATATTTTTGAGGATAGTATTATACGGACTTTATCGTCGTCGTGCAGGAACGGTCACGCAGCAAGCCCTATGTTTTAAGCCGCCGCCATTTGATACACTCTCGGTCTTTCCTGACTACATCGATATGCAGCCGAAAATACTCTTCATTCCTGTTTCTTCCCCCAAAGGCATTGGCGAATATATGCGCTCTTTGGCGATCGCTCAGGCACTAAAGCCAAAAATGGGGGAACATAGTATCGCGTTTGTTCTGAGCGAACAGGCGCCTTACATTGAAGACTGCCCATTCACGGTCTATCGCTGCCCAAGCTCTCCGACTAAGCATTCGGACCTTGTTAAACGGTACATCGACGAATTTTGCCCAAATATTGTTATCTTCGATGCTTCTGGCCGTGTAAGCCAATTCAGGCATGCAAAAAAAAACGGCGCACATACCATTTTTATCGCGCAACATACGAAGAAGCTAATCAAGGGCCTTGGGCTTAGACGCTTACCCTCTACCGATCAGATTTGGTTCGTACAACCAAAATACGCACTACCATCACTCGGGATATGGTCAAAACTAAAACTTTCTGTATTTAGGCAAACCAACTTAAAGGTGATAGGCCCGATATTTCAACAACCCAACCCCGAGGAAGTAACACAGATCCTTTCGGAGCTAAACCTTCAAAAAGAAGGATTTATCCTCATCAATTCAGGCAGTGGCGGCCATAAAGTGAATGGCGTTCTCGCTGCAGAAACATTCTCCCAAGCCGGCCGCCTTTTCGCTGAAACTACAGAACAAAAAGTAGTCATCGTATACGGCCCAAACTTCCCTGACGATATTCCAGACAAATTGCCAGATACATTACCGAACTGTGTTTATATTCGCTCCCTGTCCCAAGCGAGGTTTACTGCACTTTTATCCGTTGCCCAGGGCGCAATATTGGGGGGCGGCAGCGCATTATTTCAAGCGATTAGTTTTTCCACTCCTACCGTAACCTGCGCCATATCTAAAGACCAGAATGAGCGGATAGACCACTACCTAAGCGAAACTAAGACAGAAGAAGGCTTGGTCAGAAAAAGCGAGCTGAATAGTCAGATACTGTCCAATCATCTAGCTCAGCTACTTCATTCAAAACCAATCAATACTAGATCTCATATAAAAAGCGGGCTGGACGTCGCTTGCCATGAGATATACTCTTTATTCAATGAAAAACGATAATACTCATATGGAAACGAAAAAAATCGCCATCATCATCGACACGCTAAACGGTGGTGGCGCAGAGAAAGTATGCTTAACTCTGACAAAAGCATTTAACGAGAACGGAATCGAGTCACACCTTATTGTTTTAAAAAGAAAATGTTCTTATACATTACAAAATAAAGATCACGTCCACTTTATTTATGATGACGCTAATATAAAGCTGTATAGAAAATCCGTCCAACTCGATGCAGCAAAAAAGCTCAACAGCCTTGTCTATAAACTTGGCGGGTTCGACGCCTACTTTTCTAACCTAGATAACTGCCACCCTATCGTAGCCAGGGCCTGCCTTCCCAATTGTTTATATGTCATTCATAACTCGATCGAACACATACTAAAAGCAAGTAAACAACTCGGCCCTCTAAAATATAGACAAAAACTTAATGCATTTAAATCACTCGACAATAAAAACATCATTACGGTCTCAAATGGGATTAAAGAAGAAATAGAAGCTCGCGACGATATAAGTGCCAAATCGATAACAACGATCTACAACCCAATTGACATTGAGGATATTCACGAAAAATCGCTCATCACAAATACTGAAACCCCATCAAGCCCCTACATAATATACGCAGGAAGAATCGCGACCCAAAAACGTCTCGACGTGCTTATTAAAGCCTTTCAACAACTCGAATCTGACGTAGCTTTGGTTATTTTGAGCAATAACCCACAACGATTAAACACGATAATTAAACGCCACAACTCAAACAACAAAAATATTATCGTCAGTGATTTCAAACAAAACCCTTACCCCTGGATTAAAAGTGCTCAAGCCCTGGTGCTTAGCTCTGATTTTGAGGGGCTGGGAATGGTTCTAATCGAGGCACTTGCCCTTGGGACGCCAGTGGCAAGTACAGATTGCCCTCACGGCCCAAAAGAAATTATGACAGGAGAGCTTGAACAATACCTTGCCCCACCAGGGGACTATGAAGTTCTCGCCAAGAAAATCGACAACGCCATTGGCTCAACTGTAAATACCCCTAAGATACTGGCTGAAGTTGAACTTAAAAAAGTTGTTCAGAAATACCTCGAATCAACAAAGAAAAACGATACTTCATCACCACTCAAAATAACGTTCTACTTGCCAAATTACGGTCAGCTAGAAAAACTCGACACCATTGACCCATATAGCTCATGGCAAGAAATGCCTCGTGGAGAGGGGTTTTGGATACTACAAACCTATTGCTTTTTAAAACACTTCGGCCTTGACGTCAAAATTAGTAGCACACTGCCGAGTGAGGGCGTACTCGTTTTTCACCGGCGAAACAAAAGTGTACTATTTAATGAAAAACACAGAGATCTCAACAAACTTATACTCGTGGGCTGTAGAGGTGACCTACATGATATGCACGTCCCCGATTTTGAGTTGCTCCAGAACAGCTATTTTGCTGATTATAATCGACGATTTCCAATGCCTCACTGGCCGATGCCAGGCATTGTCCCCAGAGAAAAATCTCGTGGCAACACAATAAAACGCATTGCCTTTAAGGGGTTTTCTGCACAACTGCACCCCGATTTTAAAACTCAAGAGTGGTTAGATTTTCTCACATCACACGAAATCGAGTGGGTACAAAATGATGTAGCATTCACTCACGAAGGAGGAAGCAAATTCGACAATTCAGTCTGGGCAGACTACTCAGACATCGATTTGATCATTGCAGTACGCCCCGAACGAAATGAACTTCATACTAACAAGCCCGCTCTCAAACTTTACAACGCTTGGCATGCCGGTGTTCCAGCAATACTTGGGTATGAATACGCATACAGAGAGATTGGCCTACCGGGAGAAGACTATATCGAAGCAAACTGCCTAGCAGAGGCAAAACAAGCTATAACGCAACTGCTAGAAAACCCCGAAGACTACCGTAAAATGAGAGCGCGAGGATTCCAAAAAGCACATCAATATACCCATAAGGCCGTATTTCAAGCATGGAAACATTTCTTTGAGAACACATTGCCAGAGAAAATATCACAAAGGAAAAACCAGACCAGCTATAAAATTAGTCGCCATATCCCCATTGGAATACGCTACCGACTCATATTTATTTTTAAGTGCTTAACCCGTCAACGAATGCGGTAACGCTTTATGATTTATGTAAAAAAGCGTGGTCAAAAATCTTTTCCATTGCGCTGACATGAACCTCTTGGGTATAGCAAGCTAATGCTTTTTTATAGGCTTTTTCAGCCATGCCTTCTGCCATCGATGGCTCCAACATAACCCGATTGAGGCATTCATAGAGCGCCTCGTCATCTCCTTTAGAAACTACCAAGCCCTCATGTTCATGCTCGATCATATAGGGCACGTCCCCTACTTCACTCGCTATCACCATTTTTTTCATGGCCATGCTTTCTATTACGACACGCGGAAATGCCTCCCAGGTCGAATACATCACAACAACATGTGAGGCTGCCATCGCCTCAGGGACATTCCATACATTCCCGGTAAAATGCACGCGACCATGCAAAAAACTCGAATGCTCGACTAGTTTTTTCATTCGATCCGCGTATTCAGAACCATCCGATCCGATAACCATGAAAGACGCGTTTTCATATTGCTGAGCAATTCGCTCAGCAGCCAAAAGAAAGGGTTCAGTCCCTTTTCTTTTTTCAACTGTTCCTATTAACGAAAAAACAATATCACCTTTTGCTACTCCATATTTGTCACGAAAACTAGCCCCATCTAATGCAGCATCAAAACGCTCGATATCAACACCGTTATCCACTTTCTGCACTGGCAATCTCGGTAATAACGCGTCTTCCTGCTCTTTCGAGACCACGACCACATGGGCGTTATAGCGCGTCATATACTTAATGCTTTTTTGGACACGATGACCCAATGGAGGCTCTCGAACATGCCAAATAATCTCGATGTTTTTCGCATAAGCAGCTTTGCTAGCCATTCGCGTATATTTGTGTGCGCAACTTAAGTAGACACCTGAAATATCAAATTTCTGGATGATTTTTTTTACTTTAGAAACAGCAAAATATCGATCTAACTTTTTAAACGGCACTATCTGGGGAGAGTATCCTTCACCTTTTAACCGCTGGAACATTGGCCCATCATCAGGAAGAATAGGAACTGGCTTGTATTTACTCGTAGGCAAACCCGTTAGGAGCGTATAAAAACTCATAGCGGCTCCTGTCAGCTCAGTGGTATGAGAAACAAACGCTATATTTAAAGGAGGTGAGATTTCTAACATTAATTTAATCGCTCGTGAATAATGCCCGACAAGAACATCCGTGAATGCTGTCGCTGAATTTAATATTTCATCGAAAACAAAAAAGGCCCTTTTAGGGGCCTTTAGTCATACAAAACATTAAGCAACAAACAACTTACTCAATATTTTTAATAACACCTTCCACCATTTTCTTCGCATCGCCGAAAAGCATCATGGTATTGTCATTAAAGAAGAGTTCGTTCTGAACACCGGCATAACCCGCAGACATACCCCTCTTAACAAAGAGTACCGTTTTAGCATTAGCCACTTCCAAAATCGGCATACCGAAGATAGGGCTTTGAGGATCTGTTTTTGCCGCTGGGTTGGTCACGTCGTTCGCACCGATTACAAATGCAACGTCGGCCATTTGGAATTCATTATTAATGTCTTCCAGCTCGAACACTTCGTCGTAAGGTACGTTCGCTTCTGCAAGTAAAACATTCATATGACCAGGCATACGGCCAGCAACTGGGTGAATCGCATAACTGACCTTTACGCCTTCAGCTTTAAGCTGATTAGCCATTTCACTCAACGCATGCTGCGCCTGAGCAACCGCCATACCATAACCAGGCACAATAATAACTGAACCCGCATTCTTCATGATAAACGCGGCATCTTCGGCTGAACCTTGTTTAACTGGACGCTCGGCGCCGCCACCTGCTGCAGCACTGGCGCCACCGCTATCACCACCGAAACCACCAAGGATCACGTTGAAGAAAGAACGGTTCATACCTTTACACATGATGTAAGAAAGAATCGCACCGGAAGAACCTACCAGCGCACCCGTTACAATCAACGCGCTGTTATGTAGCGTAAAACCGATACCTGCTGCTGCCCACCCCGAATATGAATTCAGCATGGATACAACCACTGGCATATCGGCACCGCCAATAGGGATGATGATAAAAACACCGATAACAAAGGACAAAGCAACCAAGGCAATGAAAACCCAAGGTGACTGATCAAAACAGAAGTAAACGATTAGGCCAACCATCGCTAGGCCGAGAATCGCATTAAATAAATGCTGGCCTTTAAATACGATGGGCGCGCCAGACACTAAACCTTGTAACTTAGTAAAGGCGATCACAGAACCGGAGAATGTCATCGCACCAATGGCTGCGCCTAAAGACATTTCGATTCTACTGGCGATAAAAATTTCCCCTGCGCCATCTAACAAGTTGAAAGCACCTGGGTTCGCATAAGCGGCACCCGCAACCAATACGGCCGCCATACCCACAAGACTGTGGAAAGCCGCAACAAGCTGAGGCATAGCCGTCATCGCAATTTTGGATGCGATGCCAATACCAATAACAGCACCGATTGCCAAAGCGACAAAAATCCAAGTGTAAGACGTGATCTCAGGACTAAAAATGGTCGTGCCTACGGCCAAGAGCATACCCAACATACCAAGAGTATTCCCAACACGAGAACTCTCTGGAGAAGATAGGCCCCGCAAGGCCAGAATAAACATAACCGCGGCAACCAAATAGGCTAGAGCCGTAACATTTGCGTGAAATTCCATGATGCTCCCCCTATTTCTTCTTTTTGTACATAGCAAGCATGCGCTGGGTTACAGCGAAGCCACCAAAAATATTTACTGCCGCCAACATAATGGCAACAAACCCTAAGATTTTGGAAATACTCCAGCCTTCAGGACCTACAGCAATAATGGCACCCACGATAATCACACTGGATATCGCATTAGTTACTGCCATTAATGGTGTATGAAGCGCCGGTGTTACACTCCAAACAACGTAGTAACCGATAAATACGGCCAATACGAAAATTGAAAGTTGAGAAACAAATTCGCCTTGCATGTTCTCGCCCCCTATGAGTTTTCGGTAAATGCGGGATGAACAACGTTGCCATCTCGCGTCAAAGTGGCCGCAGCAATAATCTCATCTTCCCAAGGCACTTCTACCTCAAGCGAATCGCCGTCTTTCACCATTAAAGAAATATAATTAAGAATATTTTTTGCGTAGAGCGCACTCGCATCAGAAGAAAGACGACTGGGCACATTCATATGACCTACGATTGAAACGCCATCAACATCGACAACCTCGCCAGGCTTAGATAGTTCACAGTTACCGCCTTGTTCAACCGCCAAGTCGACAACCACTGAACCTGGGCGCATGCTTCTCACCATATCTTCAGTTACGAGCACAGGTGCTTTTCTACCAGGAATAAGCGCGGTGGTAATCACAATGTCTTGCTTCTTAATTGTTTCTGCAACCAATTCGGCTTGCTTACGCTTGAAATCATCGCTCATTTCTTTTGCGTAACCGCCAGCAGTTTCCGCATCTTTCACTTCGTCGGACTCTACCATCACGAACTTACCGCCGAGGCTTTCTACCTGCTCTTTTGCTGCAGGGCGTACATCGGTAGCAGATACAATCGCTCCTAAACGTTTCGCCGTCGCAATGGCTTGCAAACCCGCAACGCCTGCGCCGAGCACCATAACACGCGCCGGAGCAACAGTACCCGCAGCCGTCATCATCATTGGCATACCACGATCATATTCATACGCAGCATCCAATACCGCACGGTAACCCGCAAGGTTACTTTGCGAACTCAATACATCCATACTCTGAGCGCGGGTAATACGTGGCACAAACTCAAGGGCCATCGATACCACTTTTGCATCTGCATATTGCGCTAATGACTCAGGAGCGTTGTATGGGGAAAGTACAGAAATGAGTATCGCGCCCTCAGGAATCAACGCAAGTTCATCTATTTCGCCTTCACCTTTCAATAAAGGACGCTGTACTTTTAATACGATGCCAGCGTCTGCGTATAAAGCCGCAAGGTCTGACTCGATTTGAGCACCCGCTTCTTGGTACGAAGCATTAGTGTAACGACTGGTATCGCCAGCACCGTCTTCAACAGCAACAGTAAACCCCAGACCCACATACTTTTTGACAACATCTGGTGTCGCGGAGACTCGCCGTTCAAAAGGGCGTCGTTCTTTAGGTACGACTATTTTCATTACCTTCCCCCATTCAATAGAGCTTTCGATATTTATGCGCCACGATTGAGAACTATTTTTGTTGTTTTCTCAATTTTATCTGTGACGTGTTTTGGTGCGTCAGGGTAGTGGGATTACCCCACTAACTCAACACCTTTTTACGCCAAAGAGGCGAAAATTATCGTAAAAACGTGCAATACCGGACAAATTAGCTCTTGCTATGACAAGCATTTAAAAATGCAATTGCAGAAATAAATAGTGACTATAAATGGAGGAAATACGAGGCGAGAAATGACTGTTTTTTAATCAGCGGCCATCCCTGACCGCTTATAAACTAAAGCTAAACGTTACGCAATTGTCACTTGGTCGTCCAAGTAAACGTCTTGAATACCGTTAAGAATGCTAACACCTTCAGCAAACGGCTTTTGGAACGCTTTTCGGCCTGAAATCAGTCCCATGCCGCCCGCACGCTTATTAATAACCGCTGTACGTACTGCTTGCTGAATATCGTTATCGCCCGACGCGCCGCCAGAGTTAATCAAGCCAATACGGCCCATGTAACAGTTAGCCACTTGGTAACGTACCAAATCAATTGGGTGATCAGTCGTCAACTCATCGTAGACTTTCTTATGTGTCTTACCAACACGAACAGCATTAAAACCGCCGTTGTTTTCAGCCATTTTTTGCTTAATGATATCCGCACCAATGGTTACACCTAAATGGTTAGCCTGGCTCGTCATATCAGAAGACACATGGTAATCCGTACCATCTTTGCTGAATTCAGAGTTACGTAAGTAACACCATAAGATAGTGGTCATACCTAAGGCATGGGCTTCTTCGAACGCAGCAGAAACTTCTTCGATTTGACGACGAGAATCTTCTGAACCGAAATAGATTGTTGCACCAACAGCAACTGCACCCATATCCCAAGCTTGTCTTACGCTGGCAAACATACGCTGGTCATATCCTGTTGGATATACAAGTGCGTCGTTGTGGTTAAGCTTTAAGATAAACGGAATTTTATGCGCATATTGACGAGAAACACTGCCAAGCACACCTAAAGTAGATGCAACAGCGTTACAACCACCTTCAATGGCTAACTCAACAATATTTTTTGGATCGAAATACGCTGGGTTTGGCGCAAAGCTCGCACTACCTGAATGCTCAATGCCTTGGTCAACGGGAAGAATAGAAACGTAACCTGTTCCACCCAAACGGCCAGTATTAAGAATGGATTGATAACTTCTTAATACTGCCGGAGAACGATCGCTCGCAGCGAATACGTCTGTAACGTAATCTGCACTTGGCGTCGTGATGGTTTCTTTCGCGATTCCTTCACAACGGTGCTCTAATAAAAAACTGGCTTCATCGCCAAGGATCTTTACTGTATCTGACATGAAAACACCTCAAATGATAAAAATATTAATTAACTAAAATGTAAACTCGAATTTCAAAATAAAAAGGACGAAGAGTAATCGCTCACCCTTAAACAAAGCCAATAACTAGATGCCTTTAGGCATTCATAATTTTCTCGGCTTCATCGACCATTTCTTTCGATCCGATAAATAATGGGCAACGCTGATGCAATTCCTGAGGCTTCATATCGAGAATACGCTCAACTCCAGTCGTGGCTTTACCGCCAGCCTGCTCAGCAACGAATGCAAGTGGATTACACTCATATAACACACGTAATTTGCCGTTAGGCGTACCTGTATATCCAGGGTAAGCAAACAAGCCACCCTTCAACAAGTTACGGTGAAAATCTGCAACCAACGACCCAACATAACGCGCTTTATAAGGTTTACCTAAACGTGTCTTGTGGCTCTTACACGTGGTGATGTAATTCGTAATACCTTCAGAAAAATTCAGTGCGTTACCTTCATTGATCGAATAAATCGAACCATTGTCAGGGAAACGCATATTTTCATGAGATAAATAGAACGTGCCGATGGATGGATCAAAGGTAAATCCATTCACGCCGTTCCCAGTGGTGTACACCAACATCGTAGACGAACCATAGATGACATAACCCGCAGCCACTTGCTCTTTACCACACTGTAAAAAGTCTTCTAACTGAACGCCTTCATCTAAATTCGACAAACGTCGGTAGATCGAAAAAATAGTCCCAACAGGAATGTTTACATCAATATTTGATGAACCATCTACGGGATCCATAGCGATCACGTACTTGCTTGTGACACCTTTATTTTCGATGCTGCAAAACTCAACAAAGTCTTCCTCTTCTTCAGATGCAATACCACACACATTACCGCGCGCGGCAAGTGCCTGCTTAAACTTTTCGTTTGCGTAGAGGTCGAGTTTTTGCTGATCTTCACCCTGGATATTTTCAGAACCCGCACTGCCTGTAATATCAAGCAAGCCAGCTTTGTTAATTTCACGATGAACAATTTTTGCTGCAAGGGTAATAGCGCCGAGAATCTGACTAAGATCGCCGCGCGCCATTGCTTCATTTTGCTGCTGAACGATGAACTCGCTCAACGTTAATGGGTCTTTCATTCCTTACCTCGGTAAACTCTTTTGCCAATTATAAAAAAAGGGGCATACGCCCCCTTTTTAATTCACCTTACAGCTGTGGTCCAGCTGCTACCAACACTTCGCCGTGCTGGGAATCTGTGAACTTAGCAAAGTTGCCAATAAACAACTCAGCAAGTTTCTTGGCTTGAGCTTCCCACTCGGCAACATCGTCATAGCTGTTGCGAGGATCAAGAATCGCGCTATCTACGCCGTTGATAGATGTAGGCATGGCCAAATTATGGTACGGAAGCATAGTCGCTTCAGACTCATCAACACTGCCATCCATGATTGCATCAATAATGGCACGTGTTGCAGGTAAGCTAATTCGCTCGCCCTTTCCGTTCCAGCCAGTATTAACCAAATAAGCCGTTGCACCAGAAGCTTCCATACGCTTAACCAACTCTTGCGCGTATTTAGTGGGATGCAAAGATAAGAACGCTTGACCAAAACATGAAGAGAAGGTTGGCGTTGGCTCAGTAATGCCACGCTCAGTACCTGCAACTTTCGCAGTAAAACCACTCAAGTAATGGTACTGCGCTTGCTCTGGCGTTAAACGTGACACGGGAGGTAAAACACCAAACGCATCTGCCGTTAAGAAAATAACTTTCTTAGCGTGACCCGCCTTACTGACAGGCTTAACGATGTTATCGATGTGATAAATCGGGTAAGAAACACGCGTGTTCTCAGTCTTCGAGTTATCATCGAAATCAATTTTTCCGTTTTCATCAACGCTCACGTTTTCTAACAACGCATCACGCTTAATCGCACGATAAATATCAGGTTCTTTTTCTGGATCAAGATTGATGGTCTTCGCGTAACAACCGCCTTCGAGGTTAAATACGCCGTCGTCGTCCCAACCGTGCTCATCATCACCAATCAACTGACGCTTAGGATCAGCAGAAAGAGTCGTCTTACCTGTACCAGAAAGACCGAAGAACAAAGCAACGTCGCCGTCTTTACCAACGTTTGCAGAGCTGTGCATAGACGCAATGCCCTGAAGCGGCAAGAAGTAGTTCATCATAGAGAACATACCTTTCTTCATTTCGCCGCCGTACCAAGTGCCGCCAATAAGCTGCATTTTCTCGGTCATGTTGAACGCTACGAAAGTCTCAGAATTAAGCCCCTGCTCTTGCCATTTTTGATTGCTCGTTTTAGAACCGTTTAACACAACAAAATCAGGCTCGAAATTAGCAAGTTCTTCGTCAGTAGGACGAATGAACATGTTCTTAACAAAGTGAGCCTGCCAAGCAACCTCAACAACGAAACGAACGCTTAAGCATGTGTCGCGGTTAGCGCCACAGAAACCATCAATGATATAAAGCTTCTTCTCAGAAAGTTCTTTAAGAACGGTCTGTTTAAGGTCACCCCAGATTTCTTGAGTGATTGGCTTGTTATCGTTTTTGTTATGGTCAGAAGTCCACCACAAAGTGTCACGCGTAACATCGTCCATAACGATGTACTTATCTTTAGGGGAGCGACCCGTATACTTACCAGTATCAACATTGACTGAACCGGTTTCCGTGACGATGCCTTTTTCGTAGCCGTGAAGACTTTCGTCAGTCTCGGCGGCATAAAGCTCATCGTAACTTGGGTTGTAAATAATATTTTCGACGTTGGAGATGCCCATGTTCTCGACAAAGGCGAGGATTTTTTCGTTCATTGTCATACCGCGTTGACTTAAGGTTTTGGGTTAAAGTTTAAACAGGAACCCCCAAACAAGCCCAAACGGTCTTTATGCAAGTCGAAGTGCTTGCTGTACTTTCGGGTCATCGATTACTCGAAAACATCAAAAGCCAAAGACCGTTTGGGCTCGTTCGGGGGTACCTAAATTCCGTACTGGCTATCAGAGTTGGCTAGTAGTCCCCGACCAGCCAACGCAATTTTTTACTACTTTCCTGCTTTCTTTTTCTGGCGATAAGCGTGTAGTAGCGGCTCAGTATATCCGCTTGGCTGCGTTTCGCCCAAGAAAATTAAATCAGACGCCGCTTTAAAGGCGATGCTGTCTGATAAATTGGCCGTCATCGGCTCATAATTTGCGTCGCCCTTGTTTTGCTCATCCACAATGGCAGCCATACGCTCAAGCGCTTCTTGAACGTCTTGTTTGCTACATACACCGTGATGTAACCAGTTCGCCAGATGCTGGCTGGAGATACGTAAAGTCGCACGATCTTCCATCAAGCCTACATCATTAATATCGGGTACTTTTGAACAACCGACGCCGTCGTCAATCCAGCGCACAACATAGCCCAAAATGCCCTGGCAGTTATTCTCTACTTCTGAGCGAATCACATCAGACGATAACTGAGAGGCATCAGTCATAACGGGAATTTCGATCAAATCGCTAAAAAGCGCATTCATATCGCGATCCGCACGACTTTCGATGGCTTTCTGCTGAGCAAACACGTCTACCTGGTGATAATGCGTCGCATGCAAAGTCGCAGCCGTAGGAGAAGGCACCCATGCGGTGTTTGCACCGGCTTTAGGGTGACCGATCTTCACTTCTAGCATTTCAGCCATACGGTCTGGAATAGGCCACATACCTTTACCAATCTGCGCTTTGCCAGGTAAACCACACTCAAGACCCACATCCACATTCCACAACTCGTAAGATTGAATCCAAGGCTGTGGCTTCATCTGAGTTTTAGGAATCATCGGCCCCGCTTTCATGCTCGTGTGAATTTCATCACCCGTACGGTCTAGGAAGCCCGTGTTAATAAATACGGTTCTATCTGAAGCCTCTTTGATACACGCCTTCAAATTCAAGGTCGTGCGGCGCTCTTCATCCATAATACCCATTTTGATGGTGGACGCTTCAAGCCCCAACAACGCTTCAACACGGCCAAACAGGCTGTTAGTGAAAGCAACTTCATCAGGGCCATGCATCTTAGGCTTAACGATGTATATACTGCCCTTACGCGAGTTTTTAAATGGGCCAGTTCCTTTAAGGTCGTGAATGGAGATCATACTTGTGATCACCCCATCCATAATGCCTTCTGGGATTTCATTTTGGTCTGCGTCTAGAATCGCAGGGTTCGTCATCAAGTGACCAACATTACGCACAAACAACAAAGAACGACCAGGAAGTGTTAACTCAGAACCATCGGCAGCAGTATAAACACGGTCTGCATTCAACTTACGCTCTACTGTCTGACCGCCTTTTTGGAAGCTGGCATTCAGGGTGCCATTTGCAAGCCCCAGCCAGTTTGAGTACACCTCGATTTTATCTTCAGCATCAACCGCTGCAACAGAGTCTTCACAGTCCATAATGGTAGTGAGTGCTGACTCCATCAATATATCTTTAACAGAGGCTGGGTCTGTTTTACCGATTGGCGATTCCGCATCGATTTGAACTTCAAAACGCAAACCGTTGTTCGCCAACAATACGGCGACAGGGCTAGAAGCGTCGCCTTGATAACCCAAGAATTTCTCTTTTTGCTCTAGACCGGATGTTGATCCGTTTGCCAAGGTAACGACGAGCTGTCCGTCTTCAACACGGTAAGCAACGGAATCTTTATGAGAACCGCCGGTTAATGGTGCGGCTTCATCAAGGAAAACTCGTGCACGATCAATAACAGCTTGGCCACGAGCTGCGTTAAACCCTTTGCCACGGGCCAGTTCGCCTTCGTCCGAAATGGCATCGGTGCCATAAAGCGCATCGTAAAAACTGCCCCAACGCGCATTTGCCGCATTGAGCGCAAAGCGCGAATTCTTTACGGGAACCACAAGCTGAGCACCAGCTTGAACGGCGATCTCATCATCGACATTTGTGGTGGTAATTTTGAAGTCGTCGACTTGAGGTGCCAAGTAGCCGATTTCTTCTAAGAATGCGCGGTAGCCAACTTTGTCAAAGCTCTGACCTTTACGGTCTTCGTGCCATTGATCAATTTTGCCTTGCAAGGTATCGCGAAGCTCTACAAGCGCGCGGTTCTGAGGCGCAAGCTCTTTCACTAGATCGCCAAAACCTTGCCAGAATTTATCGGCGTCTAGGCCTGTGCCTGGAATGGCTTCCTGATCGATAAAAGTCTTAAGATTACTGTCCACCCACAAGCCACCAACCTGCTGATAACCAGAGAGATCGGTAACTTTATTAAGCGTCGAGTATGCGGCTGCGTCGTTTGTAAGTGTTTGAGTCACAATAAAATTCCAGTCTTAAGTCAATAGAGATTTCTCGAGTCTATGACCTAAACCGTAATTAATCTAATTTATGCTTTTTATTCTGCCCATCACTCAAATTAATAAACAGAACGAAAGAAGGGCGGTATTCTAATACTTCTGAGCGACTTCAGCCACTGTTCTTCGGAACCATCTGTGCGCGGGGTTGTGATGGAGCAAGCCACTCCACGCCATATCGAGGTCTATTTCGGGGATTTCAAAGGGGGGAGGAAGGAAAACCAGGTTAGGATTCCCTGAATTTAAGCGGGCTGCCCGTGAGGGGATCGTCAAAACAAGGTCCTTATTTTCAACCATAGACATGGCTGCTTGGTAGTGACGAGTAAACACCCGAATACTGCGCTTCTTACCTATTTTATTTAGCGTAACGTCCACCCAGCCAAGGCGCTGTACATCCTCGGGGTTCACCCCTACCCCAACACCCATACCGGTTTTACTCACCCACACGTGCTGAGAACCGATGTAACTATCAAGATCAAAGGTATCGACAATGGGGTTTTCCTTCCAGAGCATACAGGTAAAGCTGTCCCGCCAAAGGGTGGACTTATGAAACGAATCAGGCAGTTCATCAAAACGGTTGATCACGAAATCCACATGACCCTGCTCCACATCCTGATAACTAACGTCACTGGAAGTCATAATATCGATGGTAATATTCGGCGCTTCTTTGCGGACATAGTTGAGCAACTCAGGGATCAGCGTCGATTCAGCGTAGTCACTCGCGGCAATCCTAAACAGCTTGTCGCTTTCTTTCGGGTCAAAATCCTGTACCGGCTGCACCACCCTTTCCACGTGCAAGATCAGCTCTCGGACTTCGGGCTCAAGCGCCTGCGCGCGCTCTGTGGGCTTCATCCCTTCACTGGTCCGGACTAAAAGTGGGTCATCAAACTGCTGGCGTAAACGTTTAAGGGTGTTGGACATCGCTGGTTGGGTAATGCCCAGATAGTCCGCCGCTTGAGTCACGCTCTTTTCTTTAAGCAGGATGTTTAGTGCAACAAGGAGGTTTAGGTCGACACCATGAAGATTCATGAAAGAAATACCAAGATAAAAGTCTATAATTTAGATTAATTATACTCAGAAATCCGGGGCTATCCAGTCGGGTATTGAAATTACGCGCCTCCGAGGGGTGAAAGGGGACTTTTGAGGATGAAAAGAAAAAGCATGTTTTCTAGTTGGATCTCAGCAAACCGGCAACTCGGTTCAAGACACGCCGTGAATACTTCCGTGTAGGCTCTCTGTTGACTTCCTGTCAACAGAAGGTCTTGAGCCGAGCAGCCGCTTTACTTTGGTAGTTTTCGGGTCACCGATTTCAACTCTCACGAAAAGAACAGAGTTGGGAACCAAAGCCAAGCTAAGCAAATGACAAAACTAAAATGACTAGAGATATAATCGCGCCATAAATAAATATTTTTGAAAGTCCCAAATTTTGGTTGCGAACATTATCCAACACACTCTTGCCGTAGTTTTTAGCTTGGCTAGCGCTCATTCCAGCACAATAAGGACATTGCTCCTTACTTTTAGGGAATTCCAATTTGCACCGTCCACACCGCATCGAAGGAGTTTGATCAGCGCTTACCTCACCACTTTCAAAACACATACCACTAACCCCTCATATTAGCGTGGCCCACAGCTAATCAACATTCTCCAAATCCTCAAAACAATTACAAAACCGTGTCTCTTCCGGATAAGGAAAGACATTCGGAAAGATGCCTTTTCTAATAAGCGACTGTTTGTCCGTCCAATAACTCGCCTCCAGCAAATCCGCATGTCGCTCCATAAAAGGTATTCGGTATTCCGGACGAATCAATACAAAACTCAGAAACTGCTCAGGGAAAACATCCTGAGGACCAACGTGATACCAAGGGCGGTCAGACATTTCGTCCTCTTCGGTGCGGGCCTCGGGAATCTTACGGAAATTCATCTCAGTGAGATATTCGATCTCATCGTAATCATAAAAAATTATGCGCCCATGTCGCGTCACACCGAAGTTTTTAAGCAACATATCGCCAGGAAAAATGTTCACCGCGATCATTTGCTTAATAGCATCACCGTATTCGTAAATTGCTTCCCGAACCTGAACAGGGGAAGCGCTTTGTAAGTAGATATTGAGCGGCGTCATCCGTCGCTCAATATAAAGATGCTTGATGACAACCGTATCGTCTTCCAGTGTAATTTTGGAGGGTGCCACACGCACTAAGTAGTTATAAAGTTCATCGGAAAAACGCGCGCGAGGTAAGGCCACATCCGAATATTCCAAAGTATCCGCCATCCGGCCCACCCGGTCATGGAGCTTAACCAGCATATATTTTTCTTTAATTTCTTTTTCGGTGGTTTCTTTTTCCGGGGGGAAGTTATCTTTAATTAGCTTAAATACATACGGGAACGATTGCTGCGTAAACACCGCCATCACCATCCCTTCAATACCAGGCGCCTGAACAAGATCATCGGTACTATTTTCTAGATGCTCAAGGAACTCTCGGTAAAACTGGGTTTTGCCGTGCTTCTGAAAACCAATATGCGTGTAAATCTCTGTGCGTGACTTTCGTAATAGCAGCCGTTGCAAAAAGCTGACCATTGCTGCAGGCGATTCTGTTTCCACCATAAAATACGCGCGCGCAAACCCAAACAAAACATTCAGTTCTTCGTTATCCAGCACCAAGGTATCAAGATAGAGCGATCCACTTTCATTATTCATTACAGGAATAGAAAACGGCTGATCACCATAATCGGTAATAATTCGACCAATAAGATACGCGGCTTTACTCCGAAAGAACGGACGTTTAATCACATCAAAACGGAATTTTGTTTGCTTACTGACTTCGTAGCGCGAGGTATCTAGATACCGCTTAAGGACAAAACGAACATCCCGATCAACATCTTCAAACGGCAAACCGAAATCAAAGTCGAGCACAATACTCTTTAATGTATCGAAAATATCTTTTGCGTGACAATCGTAACTTTTGATGACCGGCGTAGTGACTTGAATATCTTCGAACGAAAGCGATGACCGAACAAAGATATTATTGTTATTATAATATTTTCGATGATGGATACGACAAAAAACGGAGTTGTAATAGCTCTCCGCCAATTTAGGTTGCAAATGCGTTTTCAGACATTTTGCATAACGTGCACGCACTTTTTTCCACAGATCTTCGTCGTGCAAATCGTGGCGATCACCAAATATTTTATTGAGCGCATCAGTGGTTTCAATAATCCGCAGATCGTAACCCTGAATCCGCTTTTTAGAGGCTTCCTGTATCCCCTGCCAGTCGCCCTGTTCAAAGAAGCGTGCCGCATGAGCGGTATATTGATTAAAAATACGAAAGTGGCGATCAAAGCCTTCGATAATCTTTGACGTAACTTTGTCAATCAGTTCAGGCTGGCTGAGCTGGGGAAGCGTATTGGTCATATTCTGTCCATCTGCCTATCATCGGGAAGTACAGGGCAAGCTTGATATTGCGATAGCCCATTTTTTTCACAGCATTTCTATATTGAAACATAATATCTTTATAAGTCCACAGCTCCGATTCGATAAATGCGTCGATACTTTGCTCTGGATCAGGGCGACTCGTTTTGTAATCTACAATCCATGTCGTATCTGCCGTATTAATCACCAAGTCGGCGATAAGCTGGCGGACACCACTTTGAGAAGGCACCGTCATTTCAAATTCTGGGTGGCGCTCTACGGTGGCATCAAACAACCAATGCACTGAAGAATCTTCGCATAAGCCTTTAACGATCGATGCCATTTGCGCCAAAGCTTCTGGCAATTTGGATAGCGGCACACCGGCATAGCTTAATTGACTGCGCCAAGCCGCCTGCATATCAACAAAACCATACTCAACCCAACGACAAAGCTGCTCTGCGGTTAGCGATTTCAACAACCGATGAACACAAACACCGACCAACCGAGGCACCTCGTTCGGCCACTGAATAGTAAATAACTGCTGATTATCATGCTGAAAGTAAGGTACATAGGCTTCCAAGGATTGACCATGATCCAGCGCTGGCAACTGCCAATTAGACGGCAACCTTCTCAACGTTTGCAAGGGTTTGAGCGCGCCCACATTCTCATTACCCACGTCCTCTCGGCTTAAAAGGTTCACCTGTAACTTTACGGCATCCCAAATCGTTGCCATTAACGAAGCACTCGCTGGGGAGCGCAAAGATGCTTCACCATTTTTTGATTTTTTAGAGTCCGCGCTAAAGTGCGTCAGTAAATGTAATCGCTCCCTTGCACGAGTACAGGCCACATACAGCAAACGGCAATATTCGTTTTGCGTGCGTTTCTTTTCTTGCCAGGCCAAATGCGCCTCGACGGGATCCTTCTCTTTACCACTGCCAGTAATCGGCGAGAGCAACAAGGTGCTTTCACCAAAATCATTAACTCGTTCATACCACCGAAGTAATTCCGGGTCATTACTCTTTGGGCTTTTTTGTAGCGATGGAACGATGACCGTATCAAATTCAAGTCCTTTCGATTTATGTATCGTCATTATCTGCAGGTTTTCATCACTATCAGCGTCCGGTAATGAGAAAAGTTTTTCGACCGCTTTATCCAACGCATCTTTACGGTTTAATTCTCCACTCGCATCCAGGCGCTCTAACAGCGAAAAATATAACTGCGCATGCTCAATCTCTTGAGCCGTTTCAAGACACGCCGGCCCACCGAGAGACAACCATGTACCTTCCACCCATTGCCGTAAAGTTTTACGTCGTGAATTTTCAAGTGCGTCCTGTAGCACAGAGATTAAGCGCCCATAAAACAACACCCTTTCATTCTCGCAAGCCCCATCATTTGCATTACATGTTGGAGGCTCAGAAAATAAATCGCCCTGCATAGTTTCTGATTTTTCTGCGACAGGTATAAGCGATGAAGATGCATCCGACACGTACTGAGACAATTGCTGCCACACAGTAAGAGGCAAACCCGTATCATCTTTAACATCTGCAATCTGTAGCAACTCATCCAAGCTTGCACCACACCAAGGCGCGCGAAGCGCAGATAACCATGCAACGCGATCGGCTGGGTACAACAACGCTTTTGTGAGCGACAAAAGATCTTGTACCACCTCATTAGACGAAAGCGGTTCCAAATCGACGGATCGAAAATTAAACCCGGCCTCGTTGAGTATTGGCGCGATGTGCGCAATATGACTTCGGTTCCGCACTAAGATTCCGATACTGCCTTGTGGGGATTCTGCACGAGCACTTTTGACTAAAGATAAAACATGTTGTGCTTCGTCATCAAGCGTCGTGCCCTCACCAAAGCCCTGAAGCGTAATGCGCCCATCCAAGCGTGTTTGATCAAACGGATCTGAGGGCGAATAACTCACCGCGCCAGTCGCGACATCATGCTTATCAGGAAAAGACTGTTCAAAAACACGGTTCACCCAATCGACAATATGGGCTTGAGACCGAAAATTAGCGGTCAAGCGTAACGGCGTTAGCGGTAAGTCCCCCAAGCCGTGTTTGATACACTGCAAAAACAAACCAACATTTGCATCACGAAAACTATAGATCGATTGCATCGCGTCACCCACGCAAAACAATGTTCGCTCGCTACCAGGCTCCCAGCCCCACGTTAGAGCTTGGAGTAATTCAATTTGCGCCGGCGATGTATCTTGAAACTCGTCCACCAATATATGGTGGATTTTATAATCCAACGCTAAAGCTAAATCTGTTGGCTCATCCAGCCTACCCAGCGCAATCCGCGCTTTTAAACTAATCTCAGAAAAATCTACCGCATTTTTCTCTTGGAAAACCACACTCAAATACGCACTTAATATTGGCAGCACTTGCACAACGGCAACCAATAGATCCCGCTGTTCGCTGTCGTACTTGGCCGTAGGTAAATAGCGTAGATCACGTAATGCATTGAGCAATCCCGGCTCATCAGAAAATGAGGCTATAAGCGAGGCACATAATTGCTTCTCTATTTTAAATACTTTCTTCTCTTCGGCATTTTCACCGGCAGGAAAGCCACAACGCTTATCAACACTTTTCCGCCACTGATGAGTGCCCGTCAATAATATATTGGCGATGCCCAACCACTGCAAAATTCCCGCGTCGTCACTCCCAGGAAGATCGGAACCAGAGACATTCATATTGAGGCAGTTTTCTGTAACCGAGGCAATCCCCATACGGTGTACGTTACTGGCTGCAAACGACGCAAGCGCGATCAACGGTGACTGAGATTCACAAGGTATACGCTGAACAAGGTGCGACACCGTCTCATCACGCACCATTTGCAAACGCTCTTCTAATACATCAATAACACTATCAACATCCGCGCCATGGCCAACGAGCGGCAACCAAGCTTCACGTTTTGAAAGCATGCTGACAAAAAGCCGTTCTAATTTTTGCGTATTGTTATCCAACAGCGCCAATATTTTTGCGATGCTATCCGACCAAGGCTTGTCATCTTCAAGCGTTTTTATAAACTTTCGCGCAGTCGATAAATATAAGACATCCGGCTCATCGCTTACTTGAGGCGGAGAAGCGAACGAGGAATGAAACGGAAGTGTGTTCGCCAAGGACGAACATAAACTATCAAAGGTTTTAATTTGTAAACGCGCGGGCGAATCCAGTATTTGCCAGCGGTACTTTTCATCTTGCGCCAATACAGCACAGGCCAAGCGCCAAGTAAGCTTTGCGTGTTCGCTTTCTGGCTCAGGTGATGTTTGCGCATGCTGTAACGCACGAATCACCCGTGTACGCATTTCACCGGCAGCTTTACGCGTAAAGGTCATCGCCAAAATTTCTTCCGGCTTTTGAACTCTCGCTAAAAGCGTCAGAAAGCGCTGCGTCAGTAACTCTGTTTTTCCACTCCCGGCGGGCGCTTCACAAATAAAGGAGCGTGTAGGGTCTAATGCTTGTCGGCGCTGCTCGAAATCAACCACTTGGCTCATTGCGCAACTCCGGTATATTCACACGCTGCATCCTCACGATGGCGAATACGACACAGGTTTTGCAAGTGACAATATTGGCACGTTGTCGCTCTGCTTTTTGGGTTTACTTCTGCTGTGCCGGTTGTAAACTCAGCAGCCAAAGCCTCCAACACACCTTGCCATTGCTCAACAAGCTCTGGCCAGCGCTCAGGAAAACCTAAGCGTGCAATTGTCGTCGCATTTTTGTCGTCGGGATCACCGACCCCGCTGATACCTGGCGCCACGTCGGCATCCTCAGCGAGCCCTTTAAATGCGACGGCCTCGACATTAAGTTGGCCAAACGCAACGCCAGACACATCGTTTTTATTTGCGATAGCGTAAAGCGGCACTTGCGGCTCATCAGGACGATCACCCGCCCACGAACGAATATCGACCTTCCCCGTTTTATAATCCAACACAAAGGCATTGTCATCCTCTAGCTGATCGATGCGGTCAAAACGAATATTAATTGGCAAATCGCCAATCATGACGCGCTTTTTACTTTCGTTAAACCGAACAACAAAGGCCGCACGCTGTGTTTCTAATACTAACCACGCGTGCAACAGTTTCGCCATCCGTTCGCTTTCTAACTGTTTTAAACGCGCGCCCAACTGATTACCGTCACGCGTAATGGCAAAACTTTGTGAAATACACTCATCCACCAATTCAGCTAATTCCTGCTCGGTGCATGCGACCAATGCTGCGTGATTCTTTAACAGTTTCCACACGAGCTCTAACGCGCGGTGAATAAGCGAGCCGCGTAATGCGGGACTAATGCCTGGAACGAACGCCTCGGCAGGCTTGGCTTTTAAACGATGGGTTGCAAATGCTTTAAAGGGGCACGCCGCCTGATCTTTAAGAATTTGTGAACCACCACGAATATTTGACGCATCCCCCACTACCGGCGCCGTTGCGTCCTCGATCGTCTCTTCATCTCGCGCCGCAAAAATAACATCGCAATAACGCTGCAAAGCTGGCTGTTTTTGGTCGCCAATTAAATCAGCGAAAGACACTACACTTAGATCCGCCACCAAAGGGCTAACGTCCAATAGTTTATCCCCATCCATTTCGTGATGGCTCATCACTAAGTGCGTACAAGAATGTTTAAAGCGCTCAGTAATACGCCGAGCAAGCGACAGCTCCCGCTCTACCGAAGCGAGCGGCATATTGCGTTCTTTTTGCAAAGCAAGGGGGAGAAAAGCATTTGGCCGAACCGGCGATGGCCACGCTTCATTATCTAAATTCATCACCCATAAATAATCAAAGGTTAATCCCGCTGCCTCAAACAACCCGAGAATTTGCACCGGTGAATTTAATGTCTGCGCTTGGAATTGCGTACCAAATGCGAGACGCTCCAAAAGCTCAATCGCTTGGCTCAAGCTCACAGTAGGAAAGACATAATCGAAACGCACTAACTCCGTGATCATTTTCTGCCAGACCTCGACTTGCTGAAACTCCAAGGTATCTAAAGAACGATTACCGGGCCAGCCCAGCGCTTGCCACTGCCGGCAAAACAATTCACCCCATGCACTCGGCGATTGCAGTTTAGGAGCCGATACCGCCACTTTCAGGAAGGCTTGTAAACGCAGATAAAAATCGGGAAGTACACGGATCGGCTCGCTTGAGTCATCGCCCGCAGCCCCCATTTCACCACTCGGGCTTGGGTCTATCGCAAATTCGCCCACAACGGTTCTTAGGGCAGAAATTCTTACCTCCTCGTACTGAGCACGCAGTCGCTCAGCAAGCAGTGAGCGCGAAGATATTTCGGAATGCGTACCAAGAAAGGGGGAATGTAAAAGCTTATCAACATCCTCAATATCAAGAGAATGATAATTTAGCTTAAGCGATAAAATCGCCATGGCAATCGGCGGTACCGCACTGAGACCAACACCCGCCGACATATTGAAGGGGCTTGCGTGCCTTGGCGCATCCGGCAATTTATATTGTGGCTCAAATATATCGGTAAAAATGCGCTCGACCTGAACCCGCTGAGACAGTAACTGCGGCACCACAATCCCGATTCTTACGTCAGGAACGTTACGAAGAATATTCTCCGCCCATAAAGCCGCAGACAGCACTTCATTCTCACCACCCTGCGCGACCACACGGCACTGACTGCCCGTTTCAAGCTCAGGGGAATACGCTTCAACAACCCCACCTTGCTCCGTTACGCAATCTAGAAGGGACTGCATTTGCGGGGTAATATCGTCAAACGCCACAAGCACTATGCGTCGGGGTACGGCAACCCTGCCGTTTGTGATATGGGTAATTAAATACTCGACCATACCGGGCTGATCGATCAGCCCTCGCGTATCACAATACTCACGATAACCCGCAAGCCACGCACTAAACTCTTTCGCAATCCCCGCGTCCTCATCCGCATTCACCTGCCACCGAACCAGGGTATTCCATGCCCGCCGACACTCAGACGCTGTCGCCCCAGGGTTAAAAAGATCAACATCTTCACTGCCTTCGGCCCGCCGCCGTATCACCTCCAGCCAGATCGCATCCTCTTGAACCGTATTAATCAAAAGGGGCTGAGCATCAGAACTACGGCTAAGGAAATCCTCCCACAGCGATTCAACCCACGTCGTAAACGAATGACAGGGATACGTCGGCCACGCCTCAGCCCCAGCCATCTGCTGAAATAGCGCATACTGATCTTGAATAAAACGCCCTAAACGTTGGTTAGGCGCAAGAATAAGTGTATCTGAGGCCACAGCAGAATCAGCACCATGAACAGGCGACACCGTACGTTCAAATAGAGAATCAAAGCCACGCATATTGGACCGTTTCACTCAATCAAGGCTCCAGATAAAAAAACAGGGTAATAAGACCGCCCAGGCCGGGGTGGCCGGCAAGACGCAGTATAAAGGCCAAAACAAGCCACCCAACGAAAAGGGCGAACAAGCCCCAGGCACACGCCCAACTATCGCCGCATACTATTACAGCCCTAGCGCAAGGGAAAGGGAAAGGGAAAGGCCCAAGGTAAGCCTGATAGAAAGCCCCACAAACGACCAAACACTGGCCAATAAACGAACACAACCACCCGTAAAACAAAATCACTTGACGCCCTATAGCGAACTCATTACCATACGCGCCCTCAACGCACTCGTAGCTCAGCTGGATAGAGTACTCGGCTACGAACCGAGCGGTCGAAGGTTCGAATCCTTCCGAGTGCGCCATACATAAAAGAACCCGCCTAGTGCGGGTTTTTTTATGTATGTTGTATTCTGAAGCATGAGAACCTTCGCAAGGTTCGGCCGTTCTCGCACATCCATGCGCTCCTCGGCATAAGACCATCCATGGCCAAAGCAATTAAGACCGCCAAAGGCGCCCCTCGGGGCATAACAAGCCAGGGCTTGTTATGAGTCCATCCTTCTAACAGTACTCAACTCTTCCATATTGTTCTGCCGCCTTAGTCCGACTAGACGTTTTTAAAAGGCAGTAAATCCAATAAAGATTTTTCAACCCTGGCTTTTGTTGCCCCCGCCATCAACCCAATATCGCGCCACCTAGAACTATAAGATGCAGCACAGTAACGAAGGCGCCAAAACTATAGTAAAGTCTGGCTTTCTCGCAAAGAAACCATATCTAAAATAATGACTTATGCGGAATCCGCATAAGCAAGTAAAATACGGACTCCGTCTAAACATACTGCTATGCGCTACGTGTAATTGTTATGGAGAGTTATATGGAGAGCATGATTGATTTTATATTCCTCATAAATGAATTTGTGGGTTTGGTAATAGTACCTATTTGGATTCGTAAGTTTAGAAAAAGCAATCCAGAAGAGCCTGCGGAAGGGGTCAAAGTCCTATCGTTTTATCCCGGAATCCGGAAGATGTTTTTTGTTGTTATTCTACTTCCTGCAATTGCTATGATTTTTGGTGCAATGCTAATTTCTGAAGATGAAGTACAAACTACGTTGGAAGTTACTGGTGGGGTCAGCCTTTTTTTCCTTTGGATGTGGGGCGATAATTACCTACAGTTTCACCGAACAATAATACTTACCAATGGAGTTTTGGAGCAAGGTAGAAGTGGGAATAGAACATTTATATTTTGGGATCAAATTGAGGGGGTACGGTATTGGAATAGGACAGTCTATATCGATTCGTTTAGTAGTAAACGAATCAAAGTATATCTTTCACAGAGAGGAGTGGAGTCTCTGTTTCAATCATTAATGGAGAATGTAAGTTCAACAAGGTGGTCCAATGCATACTCTGATTACCGAAAGAAAAATAACTTAATTTGAATTTCGGTACTTCCATGTTGCTTGAGGCATAACAAGCGCATAATGTACCCGCCTTCGGCGTAGGACTCAAAGCAAATTGCTCGCCGTAAAAAGTAGGGTCATAAAAAGTAGGGTCAGAGCCCAGTAATCAGAGCCCACTAACCCTTAACAAACCAACCAACTTCGCGCCTATGGCACCGGGCATTAAGTACCTATTCGGTACGCACAAATTTTAGAATATAACCTTTAAAACCACCGACTAGGTAATCTGTATTTTCAGGTTTAGAGAAGGTAGATATATAACCAATTTCAAGTAGCTTTTTCGCGATCTTGTTTTTCCTTCCTCGGCCGGGGTCTACAATTATCACTTCGCATTCTGGGTTTGAATGCTCACGAATAAAATTTGAAAGTAATCCGATATGCTCGTCTTCATACAATAGGTCACTACCAATTATTAAATCAAATCGACCTAAACTATCATTGCTATCCCCCCAGCCTGTTCTCTCAAAAGGAATAAGTGCATCGCCATTAAGCTCAGAGTTTCTAGCTAGAAAGGCCTCGACTTCTGGATGATGATCAGTTGCCGTAATATCCACATGCCGTTTATTCAGTAGCAAACTGCTAAGGGCCGTACCGCACCCTATCTCTAGAACACGTTTAACACCGATGTCATAGTTAGAAACATGGTGTGCCAGAACTAAACCTGACGGCCAAACAATTCCAAAAATAGGCCATGCAGCTGAAGAAATCCCCAGCTCTTCAGCAATGCCTTCAGGGTCGTGGAATTCTTGCTTATTACGAAGCGTGCAAAGATGAATATCTATTTTTCCAAACTCAATGGTTTGATAACATAAACGCAGGTTTGTCATTTGGCAGCCTCAATGATTGAGCGCTCAGCCAACTATCAACGATAAATGACAAAACGAAGGCCTACAGGTTATAGTGATTAACGAGGAAAGGAAAGCGATGCATTAAAAACACCAACCAATAATTACCTCCAGCAGGGCCTCCTTACGCTTCGCTACAGTCGACCCACTATTGATACGTAAGAATCAAAAAACAGTACGAGATAGCGAATGGAATTATTATTTTTTGTTCTGGTTTCTATTGCGATAGAGAGTGCTAGAGAGGGGCCAGACCCCATTCATATTTTAAGAGACATCTATAAATGTGTAATATCGAATACTTGAATTTCAAGAAAGTTGATCCGAAGGACTTGATGGCAGTCTTAAATGAGAATTCTTTACGAGCACATCTAATTCATCATCCATACTTTGATATCACGAGTATTCAAGCTTGGATTAAAGATAAGACTGAAACTGATGCAATGTGGGGTTGCCGAGTTCGTGTGGTTTCAATAGATGGATCGCTAGCTGGTTGGTGCGGAGTTCAGCCGGATGATAATGGTTTTGAAATAGCCATTGTCATCTCTCAAAGATTCTGGGGGTCTGGCATACCCATTTTTAAAAATCTCATGAATTGGGCACGTGGGCTTGGACATAAAGAAGTGCGATGTCATTTATTAGACAGTAGGCGCGAATACAAAGCACTGGTTACGATGGCTACCAAAGTCTATCATACTCAACTTCTAGGTCGCTGTTTTACCACATATCATTTTGCGGTAGACCAACAAAATGCATAAAACCTCAATCAGG
This sequence comes from Agarilytica sp., assembly GCA_045430345.1. GTDB lineage: Bacteria > Pseudomonadota > Gammaproteobacteria > Pseudomonadales > Cellvibrionaceae > Agarilytica. The sequence continues at coordinate 224,985 of JAILXT010000005.1, forward strand.
GATATCTTGCCCCGTTGGCTTCTAGCTTACACTACGGCCGGAAATCACGTTGCAGCTAAGTATTGACAAGAAAACCGTTAAAAACACTTGTATCGCATTAAAGTAATTAGAAATCACTCTTCGGCTTTATGAAAAAGGAGAAGAATTCGTGGCGTCTGGCCCCGCTTTTTTAAAACCAATAATTTATGAAGAACCCCTACCATAAAATAAAACATATAATTTTCTTATATACGCACCCGACTAAAGAGGAGAAATTAATGCCGCCGAAGAAAAGCGCCTGGAACAGCCTTGAAGTAGCAAAGCTTATTGTAGGAATATTAATGCCGGTATCATTGGCAATATTCGGCGTAATAGCAAAAGATGCCTTACAAGAAAGCCAAGCTGCAATTACATCTGCACTCAATGAAAAGGAACATCAACTTATTCTGAATCGAGAGCTAATATCCAAACGAGGCGCTATTTATGAGCAAATAAGAATCCCTCTAAATAACATATACTGCTATATCGAGGAAGTGGGTGGATATAAATCTATGACACCGGTTTCGATAATAAAAGACCGTCGTTTTTTACATAAAACAATGCATACCCAGCGTGCGTACTGGTCGCCTAAGACATTCAACTTATACCTAAAATACATGGATAAAGAAGCATTTATGACTTGGCAAGGTATCAATAAAGACGCCTTGATTCGTGACAACCCAGGGCAAAAGGCTAGTTTAACGTCATGGAATTAATCTTGGAGAAAAAATTTGAAGGGAACCAAAGCGCTCGACACAAAAGTGCCTATGACACACTGTTAAACGCAATCGCAAATGATTTATCTGTAAGTGTTAGCCGTTAATAAGTCAAAGTATACATGCCAGGCAAACTACACGCGTGTTCGAGGCGCCACCCCCAAGAGGCATCATGACACATAAACAAAATTTTGAACTAATGGCCTGCTACAATCAGCGGATGAATCGAAGCATCTACGAAGCTGCCGCGAAACTAGGTGCGCCAGCGCTTTCTGAAGATCGTGGCGCATTCTTCGGCTCAATATTAGGTACGCTAAACCATATTCTCGTTGGCGATACGATTTGGCTAAAACGATTCTCAGAGCACCCGGAAAAACTTAAAGCGCTAGATTATGTTCGTGATCTAAATTACCCCCATACCTTGGATACTATCTTATACAGTGAGTTTGACGCGCTTAATATTGCCAGAATAAGAATGGATGGCGTAATTCAAGCATTTACCTGCGAACTAACGGATAAAATACTTTCATCTTCACTATCCTATCGCAACACAAAAGGTGATCCCTTCACAAAGAACTTTGGTGCGCTTATACAACATTTTTTCAATCACCAAACGCATCATCGCGGTCAAGTTAGCACTTTACTGTCCCAAGCGGGGATTGATTCAGGGGTGACTGACTTACTGATCGACATTCCCAATATTTAGTAGGTACAACGATCCCCCTTTCCCCATATCAAAAAAAACCCGAGCAAACGCCCGGGCTAATCTGACTACCAGCAAATAATGCTGAGGGAGGAGTCAGAACGAGAGTTTCGCGCTAAACTGAAGGCGGGTCATTGAACCGTCATCACCACTTTCGAGTTCACGTGTTGCTTGCGAAATTTCACCACCAAGGGAAAGTCGAGGTGTGGGGCTGTAGATCAAATTTACCCGTGCGCTATCGGAACCTTTTGATACGGATGACCCCGTAAGGTCAGCATCGTTGTCGATACTAATCATTGAGTACACAATGGTGGAACGCCATTTTTCATCCCAGAAATGACGGTAGCTGAGACTAGCGCCCGTGCTATCAATCACTTCCAATTCACCATCCGCATCCAGCACGGCGTCGTTGGCAATATTTAAACCGACGTAACGCCCCATACCCGACCCGGTGTTCAAGACAAACTTAAGGTCATCTTTGCCAAATTTAATTGCCCCTGACAAGCTCACACCATAGGCCGATGTCGATTCATCAATATCAGCCCCTGCGTCATTGTATTCCAGTTGACGAGCCAGACCAGCAAGCGTCACTGCAATATTTTCTGATGAATAATTATAACGAAGTACCAGGTCCGGCAATGTGTTGTCATCGGTCACAATACGCGTACCACCACCGTTCGGCGTAATAAGCGTTTCAGGGTTTTCTAATGCGAATTGAAAACCGCCATTGGTGTAACGCACTTGCGCTTGCCTTACGAAGACTGTCGCTTCAGTGTTACCAATAAAGTCCAACGATTCTGGCAATGCGCCCACATTCATAAAGGTCGACCAGGTTTGACCGTAAGTCCAGTTTCCATAACTTAAAAATGCGTGACGCATACGCGGCGTATATGAGTTAGAAATTCGTTCATCACCATTTGGGGTGACCATAAAATCCATTTCTACATAAGTCGATAACGTCTTTCCGTCGATCTCACTTTTTGTGGCGATACCAAAACGCGATTGGCGTGCATGCATATCAAGCACGGTATTTTCATCTTCCCCGCCGACAGGAGTAACAGAAGGCACATAAAAATCCCGGCCAATATAGTTTGGTGAAAAACTCCCGCTGTCATAGCTCGACGCCATCGCATCAAATTTTATGTAGCCCTTAAGGGTGACCGATGTTCCTCCGAATTCACCGAGATCCACCGCGTATGATGACTGCGTAAATAAACCGCCTAAAACAACCGCGCCGAGCCGCACTGTATTTTTTATATTTTTCATCGTTATCTCCACCATTTGTGTCTTCTCACTGAGGACCAGTGTGGGGAATTTGGATAAGCAAGGGTATTAGCGGATGGTCGAATATCGACTATGGTCGAGTCACGACTGAAGTCTAATTTATTTTGATGAAATAAAAACCGAAAGTGAAAGCATCACATTCCATTCTTGATGGCTTACCCGTTTACACGATATTGATAGTTAAATTGAGAGTTAAGAGGCTTAGGTTATGAACGATTCAACAACGCACTCCCAAGAAGCAGTGTCTCCTTATGCGCTAACCCCAGAAAAGTATGCCGAGATGTACCGGCAGTCGGTTGAAAACAACGAGGACTTTTGGGCAGAGCAAGCACGGGAACTGGATTGGAGTAAAAATTTTTCCCGCGTCAAGAATGTCTCCTTTGATAAAAAGGATCTCAGAATCCGCTGGTTCGAAGATGGCAAACTTAATGTTTGCGTAAACTGCATCGACCGCCATCTACCCGAAAAAGCCAATAAAACCGCCATCATATGGGAAGGCGACGATCCTACCCAAAGTAAAAAGGTAACGTACCAAGTGCTTCACGATGAAGTCTGTCGTCTTGCCAATGCACTAGAAAGTTTAGGGGTTGGTGCTGGGGATCGCGTCATTCTCTATATGCCAATGGTTTTAGAAGCAACATACGCCATGCTGGCCTGCGCACGCATCGGTGCCATTCATTCTGCGGTGTTCGGCGGATTCTCTGCCAATGCCTTGGCCGATAGAATCGAAAATTGCGGCGCCAAAGCGATTATTACCGCGGACTTTGGCTCACGAGGTAAAAAAGCAATACCGCTAAAAAACAATGTGGATGAAGCTCTGAAGCAAGAAAACACTGCGTCTGTTGAACATGTTTTAGTGGTGCGCAATGAAAACTCCGACAAACAGGCAGACTGGGTTGAAGGGCGGGATCTGTGGTACCGCGATCTCGTCAACCAACAGATGAGTGAGCATGAACCCAAGGCCTATGATGCTGAACACCCCTTATTTATTTTATACACCTCTGGCTCAACCGGAAAACCTAAAGGGCTACAACACGCTTCTGGCGGCTATCTAACGTATGCACTATCGACATTTCGCTATGGTTTTGGCTACCAAGAGGACGACATCTTTTGGTGCGGCGCCGATATTGGGTGGATCACCGGGCACACCTATATTGTCTATGGTCCTCTCGCCGCAGGTGCGACCACGGTCATGTATGAAGGCGTACCAAACTTCCCCGATATCGGCCGATTCGGCGAGACGATCGACAAGCATAAAGTGAGTGTTTTCTATATTGCTCCTACCGCAATTCGTATGCTACTGACAGATCCAGAAGTCGCGCTAAAATCGAGCACACGTAAAAGTTTACGTTTACTCGGCACCGTGGGCGAACCCATCAACCCGGATGTATGGCGCTGGTATCGCAATGAATTTGGCGATGGAAAAATGCACGTCGTGGATACCTGGTGGCAAACCGAAACCGGTGGGCAAATGATCACCCCCATGCCCAATGCCACAACGCCCAAACCCGGCGCAGCGATGAGCCCTTTCTTTGGTATTCAACCGCAACTGGTTGACCAAAATAGCGATATTCTGGAAGGCGCCACCTCAGGGCATTTGGTTGTGCTCGATTCATGGCCAGGCCAAGCCCGTACCATTTGGGGAGACCACGAACGATTTATTCAAACTTACTTCACCACTCACGAGGGAATGTATTTCACCGGTGATGGCGCCAAGCGGGATGAAGATAATGACTATTGGATCACGGGACGTGTTGATGATGTGCTCAATGTCAGCGGCCATCGCCTTGGCACCGCAGAGATTGAAAGTGCGACCGTGGCTCACCCAAACGTTGCAGAAGCCGCCGTTGTCGGCTTTCCTCATGACTTAAAAGGCGAAGCCATTTATGTATACATCTCCCCTACTCATGGGACGGACCCTGATGCCGCACTGACAAAAGAAGTAAGAGAATGCATTCGTAAGGAACTGGGCCCGATTGCGACACCGGATCTCATTCAATGGACGCACGGCCTGCCAAAAACACGCTCAGGAAAAATTATGCGAAGGATTCTGCGTAAGATCGCCGCCAATGAATTTAATAGCCTAGGCGATACATCGACCCTGGCCGACCCTGGCGTTGTACAAGATCTGATAGAGGGGCGGCTCAATCGCTAATGGATAAACAGCAAGGATGCTATTTTCTGTTCTCTTTACAAGCTCTTTACCTAATTCTTTAGCTAGTAATTCATCAAGTGTTATACCAACATCTTCGGCCTACACTCAACTCGCCCCCCCAACAAAGGAAAATTAAAAACCCGTTGGTTCACAACACTCGCTAAGTAAGAAAAACTAGCGTATCTTTTACAATAACGAATAATAATATGAGGTATCGCGTCCATGTACCACTTTCATATTGCCGATGATCACCCCTTATTTTGCGCCGCATTAACACAGGTGATCACCAATAATTTTTCCAACGCAAAAATCACCCAATCACACGATCTGAACAGCACCCTACAAGAGTTAGAGGATCAAGAAGATATTGATTTACTTTTACTCGACCTGCACATGCCCGGTAGCCAAGATTTGTTTGGGCTTGTGAATATACGTGAGCAATTTCCAAGTATCCCTGTTGTGGTCGTATCGGCTAGCGAAGAGCAAGCGATGGTGAATCGTGCAATTGGTCATGGCGCCTTGGGCTACATCACCAAATCCCTTAGCCAAGAGGAAATGCGTAACGCGATTAAAAACATTCTGGATGGTGATCGCTGGATTCCCGAAAAGTATCGATCAGCATTACGCCCAATAAGCGATGAAGAACGCTCACTTGCGACCAAGGTTGCATCACTCACACCGCAACAATACCGCGTGTTGTGTTTTGTAAAAGAGGGATGGCTAAACAAGCAAATCGGATTTGAAATTGGTGTAACAGAGGCCACCGTTAAAGCACACATTACCTCCATTTTTCGTAAGCTCGGCGTCACCAACCGAACGCAAGCCGTGATTGAACTCAATAAAATTGCGCTTCACCCTGAAGCACAAGAAGCACCAAGCGACGCCTCTCCAGGCTAAGCCCGACTACCCTAACCCGCAGAGCGTTTAATCATGTGTTCCAAAATAGCCCGTAGCTTTCCGGGCTTAATGGGTTTACGTAAGAACTCAAAACCATGGGCCGCTACAAGTTTCGGCAAATCGGGTTCTTGCGAAGCAGACACCACACAGGTCGGCACTTCTCGCTGCCAAATTTCATGCATTTTCTTCGCGGCAGAAATACCATCGTTTTCGTTGTCGAGTTGCCAATCGACAATCAGTAAATCGGGAATATTTTCAATTTCGGCATTAACAATAAACAACGCTTCCTGAACCGTGTCTGCTGTCGTCGGCGAACAATCCCAGCCCCGTAGCAACGTATCCATGGCATGAATATTTTGCCCATCATCATCCACATAAAAAACTTTGCAGCCGCTCAGGGCGCCACTCGAAAAGCTGTCGACCTGTTTTTGATAGTTGTGTGTCGCATCGGCATTTTTGACAATGGGGACAGTTACAGAGAAGCGGCTCCCATGCCCCAAACGGCTCGCACTTCTAATTTCGTGCCCCAGTAAATGTGAAAACCTTGTGGCTACCGCCAAGCCTAGCCCAAGCCCCTGAATACTCTGCTGTGAAGATGAGCGATAAAAATCCTCAAATATTTTCTGCTGTTCATCTGGGTGCACGCCTGGCCCGGTATCGATAATAAACACCTCGATATTCTCACCGCGGCGCCGGCACCCCACCAGTATCTTTCCGCGCTGGGTATATTTGACCGCATTAGAAAGGAAATTTTGCAGGATCCGACGAAAATAACGTGGATCCGTTCGAACAATCACCTGGGTATCAACAAAACGTAATTCAATCGACGGTTTTAACTGTACTCTGAATTCATGAACTAACGAGGATAAAATATGATGTAAACTGGTTTCACACACGTCCGTGGATAATGCACCTGTATCTAATTTGGATATTTCCAACAGCGTCGAAATAATACTTTCACTGGATTCAATCGCCTGCTGTAAATGCTCGACCGTCTCAGCATCTTTGTGCCCCGACTTTCGAGAATTCTCCAATAATATATTCGCGTAAAGATTCGCCGCGTTGAGTGGCTGTAAAATATCATGTGATGCCAGAGCCAAAAACCGAGATTTACTGCGGTTTGCATGCTCGGCCTCTTTTTGCGCGGCTTCCAATTCTAGCGTACGTTCTTTTACTCGATTTTCGAGATATAGGTTGGTTTTTTCTAACTGGTCCTGCGCGCTAATAAACTCGCTGATATCATCATAGGTGGTGACATAACCACCATCAGGAAGCGGGTTCCCTTTAATCTCAATCACACCGTTGCCATGATTCCTGACCACACGATACGGCTTACCAACGTTTAAATGGCTCAAACGTTTTTTCACATGCTCGTCCGCAGAGCCAGAACCCAACATGCCGCGTTCCGAATTAAAGCGCACCAAATCTGCAATGGGCACGCCCACCTTGAGCATGCCGTTCGGGTAGTCAAACATCTCTTCATAGCGTCGGTTCCAGCTCACCAATTTAAGATCATCATTCACGACGCTGATCGCAGAAGAAATGCTTTCGAAAGACGCTACGATCATATCTTGATTAAACCGCAGGGCTTTTGTGGTCTCCTCAAAAATATTCACCACATCTTCAACACCCAGACGGTCACCCGTGGTTAACGTAGCAAACATCGCACGCGCTGAGGCCACCCCAACCACACCAGAAAGCGCATGCTCTGCTGCATCCAATAATTCCGGGTTTACGGTTTCGCCATTACCTTCGCTGTCGTGACGACTAATAATTTTTTCTGTAACGGAATCCCCAAGAAACTGCCGTAACAATGCACGAATATCCGTTAACTGATATTCATGATGGTGATGACCACTGGGTTCTGCACGGGACAGGTTCAAGAAGGCACGCGCTTGAATACGATCGGACAAACGGGGTTTAGCCACTCGAATCATAAACCAGTAGGCAACGATATTCGCCAATAAACTTAAGGTAACACCGCGCGTGTAAGCGTCAGAATATTCGAAATTAAAAAGGTTTTCGGGGCGAAGCCACGCAACACCAAAGACGCCGTGCTCGATGACGGCAGAAGAAACCGCGCCCGCCTGCGCTAACAGCGGCAGCATCAACGTAAAACACCAAATGCTGCAGCCGGCCGCTAATCCGGCATATGCAGCCATGGCATGCCCACGCAGTGTGTACAAGCCAAAAAGTAACGCTGGACTTAATTGCACCGCCAACGCAAAGGCAATTAAACCGATATCTGAAAGCGCGGCATTCCCCGCAAGTAAACGCTGATATATATACGCAAGTGCGACAACAAGTACAACCGTAACGCGGCGAGCAAATATTAAAGAACGAGAATAATCCGGCGCGGGAATTTGCTTACGTAAATGACGTTTAATTAACACCGGTAAGATCACGTCGTTGCTTAACATATGACTTAAGGTGACTGACGCCACAATGATCATCGCTGTCGCCGCCGAAAATCCCCCAATCAATACGATAAGCGTAAGAAGGCGACTGCCTTGCGTTAACGGCAATTCCAGGATATACGCATCACTTGATACACCCTGCCCGAGAAAAAACGCATTCCCCGCAATCGCAGTAAAGATCACACACAATGCGACAATCCCTAAATATGCAGGAAATACAACTCTCGCGACACGCAAATGTTTTTCCGATAGATTTTCCACAAAGGTCACATGGAACATACGCGGCAAACATAAAATTGCCGCTGCAGAAATAAGCGTTTCAACACCGAATCGTAAATCGAACTCGATATGACGAAACGGCGCCGTCGAAGAGGCGAAATCTAATTCCTTTGCACTCGTCATTAGGAAGTAGGAAAAAATGGCCACCGCAACAAGCGCTAAGAGCTTCACTAACGATTCAAACGCAACCGCGCTCATCAAACCCGCATGATAGCCCGAGGCATCCAAACGCTTTACACCAAACACCAGCGCAAAAGAAATCATCGCCGCCGCCGTAAATAAGCCCATTTCTTCCGGGGAATACGTCGCACTCGCTGACACTAATAAAATCGAATCGCTGACCGCTTTAATTTGCAGCGCGATGTAAGGAATGGTCGAAATAAGGACAATGAGCGTCACACTCGTTGCAATGCCGCGCCGCTTTCCATACCGTGCGGCGAAAAAGTCCGCAATACTGCGTATATTTTCCTGTTTACACAGCGCCGAGATGCGCTTTAAGAGGGGCTGCCCAAAAATGAACAGTAAAAACGGCCCCAGCAGAATCGGTAGAAAGCCCCATCCCCGTGTGGCTGCCGTTCCTACCAAACCATAAAACGTCCAAGATGTGCAATACACGCCAATCGACAGCGCATAAACCCACGGATGCTTAGTCCATGAGTTTTCCGCAAATTGGCGCTTATCACCAAAACTCGCCACCCAAAAAAGTAGCGTTAAATAAAGCACCAACACTGTCACTAAAAGTGTTATCGACATAGATCCTGCCCCCTTTGGGCAATTATAGCCCTTTAGGCCATTCGAACTCCGGGCTTTCGACTATGGTCGACGTTTCGACCATAGTCGTGGTTCTTTTTGAAAACTGTCTTGTTAGGGTATATCTGTCTCAATGTGGAGGTACAAACCATGATCGATAACAAAACTGAAGCGGAAGCTTACTGGAAAGAAAACCTAAAAATAATCATGCCGCTTTTGGTTGTGTGGTTTGTGGTTTCCTTTGGGTTCGGCATTATCTTTGTCGATGTTCTCAACAACATTCGAATTGGTGGCTACAAACTAGGGTTCTGGTTTGCGCAGCAAGGTTCGATATATATTTTCGTAGCTCTAATTTATGTCTACTCGCGCAAAATGGCGAAACTAGATCGTAAATTTGGCCTAGACGACGAATAGGAGCATAACGATGGAACTTCAAACCTTAACTTACCTTGTCGTAGGCTTAACCTTTTCCCTCTACCTCGGCATTGCCGTATGGGCACGCGCGGGGTCTACGAGTGAATTCTATGTGGCCGGCGGCGGTATTCACCCTATCGCTAATGGGATGGCAACGGGCGCGGATTGGATGTCTGCGGCGTCGTTTATTTCAATGGCGGGATTGATCGCCTTTCTTGGGTATGGCGGTTCCGTATTCTTAATGGGCTGGACGGGTGGCTACGTGCTACTTGCCTTGTTGTTAGCGCCCTATTTAAGAAAGTTCGGCAAATTTACCGTACCGGAATTTATTGGTGACCGTTTCTATTCGCGTACAGCACGAATCGTTGCCGTACTTTGTTTGATTTTGGCATCTGTCACGTACGTAATCGGCCAGATGAAAGGTGTCGGCGTTGCATTTTCACGCTTCCTTGAAGTGGAATATGAAACCGGCCTACTTGTCGGCATGACCATCGTATTCTTTTACGCCGTCATAGGCGGGATGAAAGGCATCACTTACACTCAGATTGCACAATACTGTGTCTTGATATTGGCCTATACCGTGCCCGCGGTATTTATTTCACTTCACTTAACCGGCAACCCCATCCCTCAGCTTGGACTAGGCTCGACCCTCGCAGGCAGCGACACCTTCTTGCTCGACAAGTTGGATCAGGTCGTGATGGAACTCGGGTTTGATCAATATACGACCTCGGCCAGGCTAAGCCGGCTAAATATGTTCGTATATACGATGTCATTAATGATCGGTACGGCAGGCTTACCTCACGTCATTATCCGTTTTTTCACTGTCCCCAAAGTGAAAGATGCGCGTACGTCTGCCGGCTGGGCACTCGTATTTATTGCGATTCTTTACACCACGGCTCCCGCCGTTGCCGCAATGGCCCGCTTTAATTTGATTCAAACCATCGAACCCGCACCCGGCCAGCATCTTCAATATGATGAACGACCTGCTTGGTTCTCAAACTGGGAAAAAACCGGTCTATTAAAGTTTGAAGATAAAAATGATGATGGTCTTATCCAATATTCAGCGGATAAATCCACCAACGAGATGGTAAAAGTCGACCGCGATATCATGGTGTTAGCCAACCCTGAAATTGCCCGCCTACCCAACTGGGTCATCGCCTTGGTGGCAGCCGGTGGTCTTGCCGCTGCGCTTTCAACAGCAGCGGGCTTGTTGCTGGCGATCGCTTCAGCCATCTCCCACGATCTACTGAAAGGGGTGTTAATGCCTCACATCAGTGAAAAACAAGAGCTGCGGGCAAGCCGAATTGCCATGGCTGGCGCGATCGGTGTGGCCGGGTACCTCGGGTTTAACCCGCCGGACTTTGCCGCAGGCACTGTCGCCCTGGCGTTTGGCCTTGCTGCGTCGTCTATTTTCCCCGCATTAATGATGGGAATATTCAGCACGCGCATCAATAAAGAAGGCGCCATTGCCGGCATGATCGCAGGTATCACCATTACCTTGCTTTATGTATTCCAACACAAAGGCATCATGTTTATTGCAAGCACCTCGTTCTTGGGGGATATGTCGCCAAACTGGTTCTTTGGCATTGAGCCAAATGCCTTTGGTGCGATCGGTGCGGTCATCAACTTTGGTGTTGCCACGGTGGTTTCTCGGCTAACCGAAGCGCCACCAAAACACGTACAGGAATTGGTGGAACATATTCGTGTTCCCTCAGGTGCAGGCGCATCTGTTGCCCATTAACCGATAGATCGTTAGCGGACGGTTCCCCGTCCGCTAAATTTGGAGTACTGCCAAATGCTTTCCATATTGACCAACAAACATCTTCTCATCGCGATGCTAGTCGCGCCGATATTAGCCGTTATCACCTGGTTCGCCGTCGGTAACGTTGCTGGGCCAAAACCTATCGTGGCGGAAAGCGGCCAATCATACCCGCTCATCGCCAAATCCAATTGCCGCTACGAAAGCGGGCAATGCACCTTGATCAACAACGACTTCCGCATTGATATTCGGCCGTTTACTGAAGCTACAAAAAGTAACGACTCCGCTGTTTGGCTTGGGATCGAATCTCAATTTCCTATTGATGGGGCAACCGTTTCCTTACTCGACGACAAAGGCGAAACCTTTATGACGGCGGAAGCAAGCGCATTTGAGGCGGGCGGAACGCGGGGAATATTACTTCCACCAAGCACCCAAAATATTGAAACAATGCGCGTCGCATTAAGTTCCGACAATGTCATTTATTATGCTGAAACACAAACCACATTTTTGTCTTTTATAAGCGTTCCTTGACCCATGAATAGCTTCCAGGATGTGGTTGATTTTCTCGTACATTACCCGCCTTTTGAAAAGGTGAAGAGAGATACTCTCATCCAGCTCGCGCAACGACTTGAGATAACCTATCTAAAGGCAGGACAAATAATTGATGTTAATCATGATGCCGCCTGCCTACGTATCATTCGCAGTGGCAGTGTTGAAATACGTTCAGATAAAGGGCTGTTAATCGATCGCTTATGCACTGGTGGCTGTTTTGGCTACGGACCGATGCTCACAGGAGAAGCCTCCACCCGCAGCTTCAAAGTCCTTGAGGACGGCCTCGTTTATATTGTGGCAGAAGAAGAATTTTCCCACCTTCGATATAATTTCCCCGACTTCGATCATTTTTTTGCAAGAGAATCGCAGCGTAGAGCACAGCGATATAATCCGAGTATTTCGCAGGATGTCGAACTCGGGTTAAGTATCGATAAAATCATGCAAAATGAAATCATCACCACAGAAGCACACACCGCTATTCATGCTTGTGCGGCACTTATGTCCGAGCATTCAGTTTCCTCCCTTCTCATAACCGAGCAAACACAACTGATAGGGATTGTGACAGATAGAGATTTACGTTCTCGCGCAGTGGCGCCCAATATAGATCTTTCCAGACCGATCTCAGAGATCATGACAAAAGCGCCCTTCTCTCTGCCTCCCCACGCAACAATTCACGAATGCTACTTAGCGATGATGTCGCAAAATATCCACCACTTACCAATAACAGATAACGGAAAGCTACTCGGTGTAACAAGTTTGAGTGACCTCATTCGATCGAGAAACTCTGAACCGCTGTTTTTGATTCAAGCCATAAAAAGAGCAAACTCAGTTAGCGAACTGAGTGATACAGCAAACAAACTACCCGACTTAATAGAAAAACTCATTCTCGCATCTGTTCGTGCTGAAGAAATTGGCCGCATCATCACGTCAATTACAGATTCCCTGACAATTCGCCTCATTTATTTAGCAGAACACACCTTAGGACAAGCCCCTGTTCCTTATGTCTGGCTTGCTTTTGGCTCTCAAGGGCGAAAAGAGCAAACCCTTAACTCAGACCAAGACAACGGTTTAATTTGCGCAGACGATGCGAGTGATGACGATATCCGCTATTTTATCGCCTTAGCTAAATTCGTTTGCCATGGCTTGGATAAATGTGGCGTGCGCCTCTGCCCCGGCGAAGTTATGGCTATGAATCCCAAGTGGTGTTTACGCGCAAAAGATTGGCGAAAACAATTTACGCACTGGATCCAAGAGCCGGACCCAAAATCCCTAATGCATGCCAGTATATTTTATGACATGCGGCCTCTCACCGATGAAAATGGCTTAGTCGAAGACCTTAGAAATCAGGTCCTCCAACAAGCGAAAAAGAACAGTATTTTTCTCGCGTGCCTATCAAAAAATGCACTGACACATTCGCCCCCTCTCGGGTTCTTCAAGCGTTTCGTGCTAGAAAAAGACGGTGACCACAATTCCACTCTAGATCTAAAACATCGCGGCACCATTCCGATCGTCGATATAGCGCGCGTCTATGCCCTTGCCGAAGGCGTCAGCAAAGTAAACACACTCGATAGAATTCGTGAATTAAAAAATAGAAAAATCATTCATGAAGAAACGGCGAAGAGCCTATGCGATGCGCATGAGTTTATCGCCAATATACGCTTACACAACCAACAAACACAAATAGCAAACGGACAGACCACCAACAACAACTTGGCGCCGGATAATCTTTCGCCGCTTGTTCGCCACCAACTTAAGAGTGCCTTTCATACCGTCCGAGATTGCCAGCAAGCACTTCAACAGAGATTTAGACACGGTGTTCTCTAGAATCAAATTTTTCTTCCAAAAAAACAAATGGCGAAACACCGCAGAAAGAACCGTATTCGCGCCGTTATACAATGAGCATTACCCAAACACCTCGCTACACATTAACGAAGCCTCTTTTCTAGCCGTCGATTGTGAAATGACGGGATTAGACCCCAAAAAAGATAGTCTGCTCAGCATCGGGTGGATAGAGGTATCCAACAACCGCGTGAAACTCGGCAACGCTAACCACATGCTTGTATACGCAAAAAGCAGTGTGGGCAAGAGCGCAACAATTCATGGACTTCATGACAACCAGCTGGCGGGTGCATCTAGTATTGCGAAAGTACTCAGCGTGTTAACGCAAGATGCATGCGGAAAAATACTCATCTTCCATCACGCAGGGCTAGATCTAGCCTTTCTTCAAAAAGCGGCGCTAGAAACGATTGGCTGTCCGCTATTATTCACCTATGTCGATACAATCCATATTGAAAAATCACGACTAGCGCTGCAAAACAAAACAGACTCATTGCAACTAAACCTATGTCGAGAGCGTTACAACCTGCCGCCCGCCATTGAACATAATGCCCTGGACGATGCCAGAGCCACGGCTGAATTGTTTTTAGCACAGACCTTAACGATGAGCCCGAAAAGAGACCTGAAACTTAATGACTTGGAATTACGCTGTACTTAGATCCGCAACTATCTAAAAGGGCATTCGAAAATAACGACGATGAAAAATCAGAGATCTTCAGAATACCAATTTCGCACTGAATTGTAGACGGGTCATTGAACCATCATCACCACTTTCTAGTTCACGCGTGGCTTGTGAAATTTCACCGCCTAGGGAAAGGCGAGGTGCGGGACTATAAATAAGATTAACCCGTGCGCTGTCGGAACCTTTTGACACGGATATACCTGTAAGGTCAGTATCATTGTCGATACTAATCATTGAACATACGATACTTGAACGCCATTTTTCATTCCAAAAATGACGATAACTAAGACTTGCCCCCGTGCTATCAATCGTCTCAAGTTCACCATCAGCATTAAGCACCGCATCGTTTGCAATGTTTAATCCAATATACCGCCCCATCCCCGACCCAGTATTTAAGACGAACTTAAGATCATCCTTGCCGAATTTAATCGCGCCGGACAAACTCACACCAAAGGCAGATGTTGATTCATCGATATCGGCCGTCGCGTCATTGTATTCCAGCTGGCGAATCAACCCGGCAAGTGTCAGCGCAAGTTTTTCTGAAGCGTAGTTATAACGCAACACCACATCAGGAAGGGAATTATCATCGGTTACAATGCGACTACCACCACTATTCGGGGTAATAAGCGTTTCCGGATTTTCTAAAGAAAATTGGAAACTACCATGGGTATAACGCACCTGTGCTTGCCGCACAAAAATTGAAGCATCCGTATTCCCAATAAAATCTAATGTTTCAGGCAAGGCCCCCACATTCATAAATGTCGACCACGTTTGACCGTAGGTCCAACCGCCATAACTTAGAAATGCATGGCGTAAACGCGGCGTATAGGAATTTGAAATTCGTTCATCCCCGTTGGGGGTTACCATAAAATCCATCTCAAAATATGTTTTTAGATCCCTTCCACTGATATCGCTTTTTGTGGCCAGGCCAAAGCGCGTTTGGCGAGCATGCATATCCAGCGTCGTATTCTCTTCTTCCCCACCAACAGGCGTCACCGAGGGAACGTAAAAATCTCTTCCTATATAGTTAGGGGAAAAACTGCCACTGTCATAACGCGACATCAACGCGTCAAATTTAATATACCCTTTAAGAGTGACGGATGTACCACCAAACTCACCAAGATCCACGCCATGAGATGGATGTACAAACACACCGCCTAACACGAGAGTACAAATTTTAACTACGTTCTTTATATTTCTCACCTGAACCTCTGCCAGCTATGCCTTCATACTGACAACCAGTGTAGAAAACAATAACCTATGGCGCCACTTAGACTATGGTCGAACATCGACCATAGTCTAAGATAAAGAACCATATGGGGCGTTAAGAAAGTCTATACTTAAATGTTAAGGGGAAGTGGGCGCTATACGTACGTAGCACTTTCCCACCCTATTAAAACGCATCGAACACCCTTACATACCCAGGTAGCACGAGATTACGTTATGTCAAATTGGTTAAGTAACACAAGCATTCGAACCAAGCTTATTATTTTGGTACTGGTTGTTTTAGTTCCCATGTGTTTACTTCAATTTGCTGAGCTGGCCAATAGTCGAACCACCATGTATGAGGAGCGGAAGAAAGAAGTGAAGCAAGTGGTCGAAACAGCTTACGGCATTATGGCTTACTGGGGAGAACAAAATGCCATAGGAAACATATCTAAAGAAGAGGCCCAGAAAAACGTTATAGACCAAGTAAAAAGTTTACGTTATGACGGAAAACAGTATTTCTGGATAAACGATCGACACCCATTCATGATTATGCACCCCTTTAAGCCCGCGTTAGACGGCACCGATATCTCAGGCAACGCCGACCCCAACGGAGTTCGTCTATTTGTGGAGATGGTGAAAGTAGTCGACAAAAGCAACGAGGGATATGTTGATTATGCTTGGCCCAAACCAGGAGAAAGTAACCCAATGGCAAAGACGTCCTTTGTAAAAATTTACAAACCCTGGGGATGGATCATTGGATCCGGTATTTATATCGATGAAGTGGAAAAAATATTTTGGGCAAAAGCCTGGCGATTTATAGGGTTGTTGGTGCTAAACCTTATCCTAATATCTTTTTTAACTTATCAAATTTCTTCAGTGATATATAAAGCAGCAGAAAAACTTCGCCGATCACTGGAGAAAGTCGCCAGTAATAAAGACCTGACACATCGAACAAATGTTACCGACAAAGACGAGCTAGGCCAAACCGGCATAGCCGTGAATGCCATGTTAACGTCGTTCCAAAACAGTATGTCCAGCGTATCACATACGGTGAATGAGGTAGCCTCTGCATCAACACAACTAAAAGACGATGCGCAATCCACCCACAACGACGTGGAACGGCAACACAGAGAGATTGAGCAAGTGGCCTCCGCAGTTGAAGAGATGTCAGCTACCACACATGATGTGTCGAGCAACATCCAACAAACCGCTCAAGAAACCCAAGACGCGAGCGATAAAAGCACAGAAGGGTTAACGACGGCGACCGAAGCACGAGAAACGATTTTAAAACTCGCTAGAGAAGTTGAGACCGCGTCCACAGCAGTGAAAGAAATAGAAGAAGAAAGTAACAACATCAGCGCTATTTTAGATGTGATTCGGGGTATTTCAGAACAAACCAATCTATTGGCATTAAATGCCGCGATCGAAGCAGCACGAGCCGGTGAACACGGACGAGGTTTCGCTGTGGTTGCCGACGAAGTTCGCAGCTTGTCCCAACGCACACAAGATTCCGTCAGCGATATTGAAGAAAAAGTGCGAAGGTTCCAGGACGGCTCCCAAAATGCGGTAAAAGCAATGGAGGCCGGTTCTGAGCAAGCAAACCAGGGTGTGCATAAAATCACCCAAGTTTCCGACACCCTATCTCAAATCAACGATAGCATACAAAATATCAACGACTCTTCGGTACAGATTGCCACGGCTGCCGAAGAGCAATCAGCTGTCGCGAACGAAATCAGTCAAAACATTGTCAGGATAAGTGGCCTCGCTGAATCGACGTCACAAAGATCTACCGAAGGTACCAAAGCAAGTGAAGCGCTATTTGACCTTGCGCAGGACTTAAAAACGGTAACGGATGAGTTTTCGTTTTGATATTGCTGAGCGTCAACACTCACTGGAAATATCGCGTATTGATTGTCCCTGCCATTGAAATGTACTCCGAGGCCGTTCGGCCACACACACCTCAAACATCCAAAAACTATTGTAGCCACTCAGCTCTAACCCCATGAATTTAAAGAGGTTATCACCATAGGTTGCCGGCTATTTCCTTCGAATACCAGGCAGTAATCCCGCTATCTCTCGCTCTAAATAAGAAAAATCTCGCCAGCCACCAAGTCGCTTTTATGCATGCCGTATCACAAAATGGCATGTTATTATCTGAGCGGGCTTAATTCACAGACACCAGGGAAACGCCGGGATAAAGTAGTAGCGCTCCTCACGCCAACAAAGCCATGACTCAAAAAATGCCATTGTTTGACCTTAATCTTGACCGCCGGGAATTGCACATACAGGGCAAGCTTATTAACCTCCCGCCAAAAGCGTTCGCCCTCCTCTCTCATTTGTATGCAAACAGAGACCGCATGGTATCTAAGCGGGAGCTGATGGAGGCATTTTGGTCATCAAATAGCAGCGAAACGGCGCTACTCAAAACCATAAGCCTCATTCGTAAAGAGTTAGCGAATAATGAAGCTGTCGACACCGCAATTAAAACCTACCATGGCCTAGGGTACCGTTTTGTATGTGCGAACGAACAAGCCAACCAATCCCCTGATGATCAATCTCCGTCATTCGAGCTTGAAGAACTACGGTGGATCGCGGTTATATGCATCCATTTACCCTCACAGGGTCTCGAATCCCATGACAGTACTCATTTGGACGCTTATTTGAGCCACGCTCAAAGCACCGTGGAGCGTCATCAAGGCCAACTACTGCATATGATGGGTGACGGTTTTTCGGCAACCTTTACCCAGCAGAGTCTGTGTGAAGACGTTGCGAGGCAAGCTGTAATATGTGCTGAAGTGCTTAAACAAGAGTCATTAGATTCAAAGGTATTCTCACTTAAAATTGGGATAGATATCGGGGCGGTTACCCAGTCCAAACAAGAAAAGTCTTGGCGGGCACCGAGCGAAATCGAACGCCGTGCAACACATCTTGCTCGACTCTCGGATACCGGCGCAATTTTACTAAGCGAAAAAACGGTAGAGTATTTACAGGGTGAAATTACTGTTAAAACGGTTAAGGACGGCTTCCTTTTACTCAACCCACCCCGACAAAGATCGGGTATTCCTGGTCGCCCGAAAGCACATCCATCAAAATTTGTTGGCCGCACGGCAGAATTAGCTTTTTTAGATGCTAAATTAGAGTCGGTTTCCTCTGGGCGTGGTCAGGCAGTGCTGCTTTCTGGACCTGCTGGCATAGGCAAAACACGCCTTGTCTCAGAGTTTCTTATCGAACAAAACACTACCAATTCTGAATCCATATTACTGCATTGCTTTCCTCACTTTTCCAATACTGCGCTCACGCCAATCAGCGATTTATGTGAACATCTTCTTCAGGTTACACATACAGACATCACCGCTATGAGTGAAGTAGAACAAGCACTAACAAGAGAAATCCTGGGCACACCACTGGATTCAGAACCAGCACTCGAAGGATTGACTGATCATGAGCATCGTAAAAAAAGCTATTTATTACTAGACAAAATTCTCACAGAAGTCAGCCTCAAGACAACGTTAATTCTAGTATTAGAAGACGCTCACTGGATGGATGCAACGTCTCAGGAATATCTGAGCGAAATAGTCAGAAATCTGGAAGAAAAAAAGCTTCTATTGATCGTCACGAGCCGCCCCACGGAAACCCTATCCTTTGTGGATGCAGTATTGCATTTATCGCCACTGTCCCAAAATGTTTGCTTGACCTTATTGAAGGACAACGAAGAAACCCAAAATATTAGCGATGACGACGCCAATATATTAGTAGAGCGCTCCGCAGGAAATCCGTTTTTCTTGGAAGAACTGGCGTTCGCAACGAGTACCGGCGCAGACCCCAACGCCCCTCCGCCGGAAACAGTTCAAGCCGTTATCTCCGCCCGTATCGCCAACCTTTCATCCGATTTACGTGCGCTGCTTTATATTATTTCGGTGGCAGGTTCACCCGCACCTATCGAACTCATCACCTATCTTTACGGGAAGAACGACAAAGGCATTACATCGAAAATAAAACACTTGGTGAAATCTGGATTTATATTAGAAGAAATGACATTTTTATCATTTCGCCACATGCTCATTAATGACGCCGCATATGCAATGATCTCAAAGGCTGATCGCCGACATTTGCACTTACAAATCGCGCAATATCTTGAGCAACGAATTAACTTAGATAATGTAAGATCTGAGGTAATTGCAAAACACTACCAAGAAGCGGGTGAGAACGAATTAGCGATAAGCTATTGGATAAAAGCGACGCGTACTTCTTTGCAGTCTTCTGTTTTACATGAAACCGTAGTTTTTGCAAAACAGGGGCTTGCCTTACTGGATACCACACAGCCGGAACATAAAGCTCATGGCCTGAAATTAGAACTCATGCTCGCGTCTGCCCTCATCAAATTAAAGGGCTTTGGCAACATTGATGCCGGGCAGGCTTATTTAAACGCTCAGGAATTAAATAAAGCGATTGGCTCTGCGAAATCCACAGTCCGCATTTTAGTTGGTCTGTGGATTAACGAATGGGTTCGCGGCAATTTAACATCCTCGTTATCTTACGGCAGTGAGTTAATGACCTTAGCTCAAAAGTCAGACAATCCCCCGTTGATTTTACAGGCTCACGCCAGTATGGGCCAGGTGCTCATGCACCTAGGCCGAACCAAAGAGTCTTTTGAGCACCTCTGTATCGGTCTCGAGACGATTCACGATCACCCACCAGAAACAATTCCCGAACAAAACGCCGCTGTTTCATGTGCCGCCTATGCCGCATGGACCGGAACCATGCTAGGGCGGAGCACAGATGCCAAGCGATATTTCGAGCAATCAGAAATATTATCTCAACTGATTAAAAACCCTTTTGCTGAAGCCATTCATTGTGCCTTGTGCGCGGCATTTTTTATGCACGAAGGAAATGTTGAGTCTTGCCTAGAAATTTCGAATCAAGCCATCTCGATTAGCCGTGAACATGATTTTGATTTTTGGCTGGCGACGGGGCTGGTCTTGCGTGGCTGGGCGCTCGGCCAACAAAACAAAATGGGTGAGGCTTTTACCGCTTTTGATGAGGGGATTGAGGTTTTTGAATCCACTAGCGCAGGCGTCCAACTAGCGAACTGGTATGGACTAAAAGCCGAAATACTTCTTAAAGCAGGAAAACTTCAAGAGGGCATACACGCCGTGAGCACGGCCCTTGGACATGTAGAACGTACCGGAGATGTTTATTTTTCAGCCCGTATACATGCCGTCGCACAATCACTGAATGAAGAGCTAGGCAACCTCACAGAAGCCGATACTCACGGAAAGAAAGCATTAAAATTAGCCGAACGCTTTGGTTTCTCCGCGAAAGTCATTGCCTTAAATCACTCTGAATCACCCACGCCTTAAATCACTCTGAATCACCCACGCCTTAAATTAACATCTCAACCCGCATTTTTTCAGCTACTATTTATACGATCATACAGTTTAACGCTGTCGTTGATCACTTCCTGATCATCTACGTCCCCAAAACTCATAATTACCTCAGAACTTCGTAAGAATTCAGGCTATCGCTTCTTGATAACCTTAATCCCGTCGTCACGCCTCTGATATCCATCAGTAGAAGCTGTGTCGCACAACATTGGGCTCTCACTGAACAGGACGGTTTACTCAAAAAGACTACGATCTTTTTTCATAAATCTCTTTCAGCCCTGGCAGTAAGTGTTGTTCGAAATAAGGTACGTAATTCAGGGAGTAAATATATGAGGTTTTCTAGGTCAATATTTGTATTCATCGTTCTGACACCGGCATATCTAACAATAGCGATGCCACTTTCTTTCGCCGATACAAATACACAACCCGTAAAGGAGGCTGGCTTGCGTTCGGATGGTGAGCTTGTCCAAGCAAATAAAACAGCAGTCACTACAAAAATTAACAGTAAGCAAAATTCAGAAGATACGGCCCTTAAATATGAGCTAAAGCGCGTAATGGTAACGAGTTTTTCAACCAGTGGAGCAAGTGAAAGTACGGGTACATCAAGACTTAAAACAAACGAGCAACGTTTCTCTAGCGGTGACTTACCTAGCAAACAACCTAACGAGTGACTATGCGTTTTTCCGACTATCACCTCTGGCCAATAATGGCTATATGGGGCACACCTTCATGGCAGAAAAAATTTATCAATACGGCCCTACTTTTCATAAGTTTTATCATTATGACAAACTCCGTATCAGCTGATATAAAAGTCAACATTGGCCAACAGGAGCCAATCCACTTCCCCTATGGACAGATAAATCTCGCCGCCATACAAACGGGCCAGTTACACGCAAACCTAGGTGCCTACGATGTAACTTCGTTAATAGCGTATGACGAATCCGGGTTTAGTTTTCAATTCGGAGGTGCCGTTGGTGTAGGCACATACCTCTTACGTATTTCACTTACCATGCCAGATGGTGAAACTTATTTACTTGTCGAGGATTCACTTACTTTTGTTAATCGTGTCCGAGATGCCGGAATCGAACTCCGCAGTAACACCTCCTACCGAGTTGATGAAAGTGAGGAAGAAGATTTTTCTCATTCAGTAAATCGGTTAACAGAATCTGCCCTCAGATTGCAGGCGAGACGATTAGGAGAAAAAACCGAGCTTTATTCATCCGCTGATCTACAACACCGTACCGACGACAACACGCTATCGGGGGAAAAGCTAGAAATTGCAAATTTTAATATTGGGTTTGTGCGTAAAACCGCACTTGGAAATATTGGCTTAGCTATTGGCAATCAGACCATAGAACAACAAGGTTTGGTGTTTAATGGCTTTAATCGTCGGGGTATCAGCACCCAGATACAGAGTAATGAAGGCCATTATCGTGTAAAAACATTTTTAATTAATAGCGATCCAGGAATATCATCCAAAGAAGATGTGATTCTCGCCAGCGACAAAAACAAGCAAAGCGCCGGTGCCACTTTGGATGTCGAAGTGTTTAGAGAACAACCCGGTCGATTAAGAATAAGTAGCGGCTATATCGACGGAAAATCTGAGCTTAGGGGTATCGGGTTTGGATTTAGCAGCGACTTTTCTCTCGATACCCCCACACCCATCGCCTATGGAGGTAAAACGTGGCACGTATCGGCAAATTCCGCCTGGTGGAATCAATCGTTAATACTACAGGCTGAACAAGCGCAGTCTAACTTTGATAGTGACGGTTTTGATATTGGTGAAGAATCAAAAAATGACAAAGCCAGTCGATATTCCGTAACGCTGAGCGGTCAAGGCCGACTATCCAGTCTGTTAAAGCCACTTCACGTGAATAACTGGCGTCTTAACTGGCAACAACAAACTGTGGGAGATAATTTTTTCTCTTTGGCAAATTTGGGACTTCCAGGTGACTTATCGACAAGTCAAACAGCCTTACAACTTGCTTGGAATCGCGTTCAGCTTACAACCGAATATACTCGAACAAAAAACAATATAGATGACCGGGAAGGTCTCCCCAGTCAAACAACAAGCCAAACTCAACTTAGCGCCAACTACTCTCCTTTGAATCCTAATGAGTACGTCCTATGGCGCGCTCTGGGTAGGCCCTCTTTTTCATTCCGGTTGAGTAAGTCACAACGAGAACAATCCCGCGAGCATGCGCTACTGGCAGGATACGACCTTGACGACAGTACGAACGAATACCAGTTCTCGGCTTCTTTTCAAAAAGAGAAACTCAACTGGTCAATACAACACGCCCTTACGCGCTATACGAACCACGCAACAGCCTTACAAAGCGACGGTTTCACCATATTTGAGCCTGGCCCAGATACGATCAATCGCTTTACAGCCTTAGGCGTAAACTTTAGTCCCACGCAAAATATCTCGCTATACCCTTCATTGCAATGGTCCAACTACGATGAACACCAATCAAGTACCGAACAAGATTCACTTAATGCCGGACTCAATGCCAACGTCAGAATGTTTCGCGACAAACTTAGCATGAATATCAATTACAACCAGGCAGAGCAAACCAGTAAGTTTTCAAGCTCGCTGCCAGGTCAGGAGTTCAAGAGCCAACAAGCATCTGCAATTGTGGACTGGCAAGTAATCACGTCGAAAGGACTCAACCCCGGACTAAAAGTTTCATTACGCCACACATGGAGCCAACAAAAAGTCAGCCTTCAACAAGCACAAGATAACTACCAGATAACGCTTGGGATGGAGCTTTACTGGACTCAAGGAACGCTCTAATGAACAAATTCCTGATCACATTCTTAGCCCACTTTTTATTGGTACTAGCGAGTACATTAACGCATGCAGAAATAACCAGCGTGACTGTCACCCCTGAGACCCTGGATGTCGATATAAATACTGGCCTGACCGTCAACCTAACGTGGACCGTAACCTTAAGCGATGATAATGCGGTTGCAGATCAAGGCGAATTTTTTGAACCTCGAAGCGATGGGCCATTAGATACGATCAATACCCCTATTTCCGTTATTGCGCCGATAAGAACCGAACCACAACCCGTTGGTGTACCAGAAGTTTTACGAATAACACCCGAGATAGCGCAATTTTGGTGGGATATACGTGTTAGACAAGTACTTTACCACCGCACCTTTGAAGACACAGAAGGCATTAGCCGGACCGGCACGGTACAAATAAACCTAGTTGATGGCGCCACCAATCCTGTACCAGCCCCTGCAACACCACTTCAAGGATTAAAACAACTGCGAGGTAACAGCAACGAACTGAGCGTACACCGTCTTGAACTGAAATTTTCAGATTTAAACATCATCAACTTTGTGGATAGCGACGATGAACTTAAAGCTCAGTTGGAAATTTCCTACAGCGGTAATGGCTTACTCCGCGGCCAATGGCAAATTTCAGACCCTGCCAGCAGCGATGGCGAACCTAGATTCTACACGCTGAGCCTCGTCAATCAACAATTGTTTGAAGTACAACGTAGCGAAATTATCAGCCCACCACTACCGACAACAGTCGCTGGACGATACTACTTGCGCTTTTGTGTTACCGGAATCGGCGAAGCAACCTTAGCACCCCAGGGTGCAACTGCATGCCCCAGCGAAATCATCAGTACCGCAGTGGGTTACCAAGTATTTCCCAAAAAAGACGGTATCCCACAATTAAAAGGCTTAAGCCCGAAAGGCGAAACCGTTACTGTAAAAACAGTATTTACGTGGCCAAACGTCTCGCGCGCTTCGGTCACCCAGCTTCAAATCCTAGCAGCGCCTCATATAACTCAACAATCAATAAAAAACATTGCGGTTAATAAAGATAAGCACACAGCCCCCGAATTTATCACCGGAATGTTACTCCCAGCAAATGTAACAGAAACCAAACTGAGCAATTACATTACGGATCAATTGGTCGATGGCCATAAGTATTACTGGAGAATTTCCATTTACGGGACAGACGGTTCGCTCCTAACACGAAGCAAACCGATTTGGTTTCGCTTTATTCAATAAGAATCGTATTTCAATTTTAAGTGAGAGAACTTGATGAAACTAATACAGACCAACCTACTTTTTTTCCTTTTCGCATATTCTATTCACATATCAGCCGGGTTTGAAGCACGAATAGGTAACAACAACAGCAATACGGCCACAGTAAAACCACACCTTGTCGACAAATCTAAATACGCGAGAAGTGACGCACTGACAACATCGATACCTATGCAATTTAGAGGTGGATGCAGCAGTGGGCACACATTGAAAAAATTTGATTTAAAACTCGGAAACTCCATTTACAATATTCCTGTATCAGGAAACAACCGGAATATCTCAGGTAACAAGGGGCAATCATGGGCCACTCACAACGCGTCTAATTTTACAATCCCTGCGGACCACCCCGGTTTAATTTCTGCTTGTAATAACCATATTAGCCAAAAACTTAGCCAAGGCTACGACCTTGAAACACTTCTAAGCTCAGACTCTCAACTCAGCAACATCGAAACTTCAATAGATCTGCAATACCAATCTAAGTGCAATAAAAACGCCAGCGTCTTTAATCCGCCACCAACACCTTGGACACAACAAGACACTTTACGAGTAAAAGTCCGTTGTAAAGCAACAGGATACGAAGAACCGGTTAACATTGATAACATTCAATTTAGCATTGATAAAACCGTCACATTGGGTGGCGCCTGTAAAGTAAAGCTAAAAGGCGCGCTAACAACAAGCAAGCCTAATCAGACCGTGCGATTTCGCTATGAACACGTAGACAAAGATTTTAATAGAAAATTATCCAGCATTCACCAAGTTACAACCGACCAACAAGGTTACAAAAACTTTAGCCACAATTATTCCGTTGCAAATGGTCCTGGTAAAGAAAAAGGGAAAATACGTATTATTGGCGTTAGCCATAGTTTTCAGAGCGCTCAAAAAAGCTACACCATGAATTGCATTGATCCCGCCACCAGCAGCTTACAACAAGCAACACCCAGTACAATAAAGTTAAAAGCCAAACCGGTAAACAATTCCAAAAAAGCGTTCGGCAACCAACTCTGCCCCACCAAGGTTAAATTCATTGGCACGATTAAAGCCGGTTCCAACCTAAATGGACAAGCCGTTTTCATAGGGCAGTCACTTGCAGACATCCAAGCTAAGCCTTTTTCAATACAAAAAGGGCAAACCAAGAAAGTTAACCGCGTACGACAGTTAAATTGGACAGCGCCCGCAAGCTCAACACTAACCCTGGG
This sequence comes from Agarilytica sp., assembly GCA_045430345.1. Taxonomy (GTDB): domain Bacteria; phylum Pseudomonadota; class Gammaproteobacteria; order Pseudomonadales; family Cellvibrionaceae; genus Agarilytica. The sequence goes on from JAILXT010000005.1 coordinate 251,304, forward strand.
AGGAGGTGGAAGTGCTGCCCCCTTAATGACGCAAAACGTGATGCAAGGACTCAATATAGTCGGACAAAATAATCAACCCATACTATCTTACCCAAGAAAATCCTTTACTGTATCGTGCTCCCTTCCCTCCGTTATGCCCGGCGTACAAATCCCAGCCCCCGGGTTTTCAGCTGTGCCGAACCACACTGGCGGTGGTGCACCAACAGACTTACAAACAACTCAACCGATAATCCCCAAAGCTATACCTACTCCCTAGCTAAAGGTGTACAACGAAATTCAACATTTGCCAGATAAAATATAAACCATAGGAATTTAATCATGACGACGTTCAACTTAAACCTCATAAAAGTCTGTTTTTCACTGCTTATATTTTTAAGCATCAACACCTATGCTGAAAAACGCATTAGTTCATCACCAAACAATGCAGATGCCGCATGTGCAGAATACGATCCCGATGATGCCCGCCTTCCATCAGGAAACTGTGAACCTGCTAAAGAAACGATCAAATATGATCCAGACTGCGCGCGGCTATACGGATGCTCAGATAAAAACACACAGAAAGGTCCACAAGATTTTAGCGCGAAGGGTGGTAACGATCCGCAACCTATCGGACTTCTTCTTCCTGCAGTTCAAAAAGCCCGAGACAAATAGGAAACACAATGAGCATATTTCATCTCACCACAACTTCAAAACTAAATCAGAGAATAATTTATGTCTAATTACGTTAAAGCAAAATACATATTAATATTCATTTTAGGTTTTTTTACGAGCACACATGCGTTATCAGCCAGCTGGACAGCTTGGCTTGATAGAGACAATCCAAGTGGGAGTGGTGACTATGAACGACTGTCGCAATTTGAAGAAAACGATGTCTGCGCTCACCCTATCGCTATCGAAGCTCTTGCCACAATCACTGTGCCTGGGTATGGACAAGTCTATAAAAAAGTTACGCCGGAAATATATACATCACCAGAATATAACTATTGGGATTACGAGGGTGACACATTTCACCGGTTTAGCCCTCAGGAAGGCTTAGTGTGTAGAAATGCAGACCAATACAATGGAAATCAATATTGTGAGGATTATTTAGTGCGGTTTTTGTGCCCTTAAAGTTAAAACAAACCGACAGTACACACTAAACAGGGTGTTTATCAAAGTTCTACGCCCTGCTTATAATAACGGAGAATGCAAGGTCCCCAAGACAAAATTTAAGCCAAAACCGTCTGCACCACCGTAAATACCGACACCACTATAAGTGCTACAGAGAACACCTGCTGCAACAAAGGACCTGCAAGATATTTACTTACCTGCTGACTCAATATCATGCCAAGCAACGCGCTTAGAATAATTTTACTTAATAGAAATAGTTCTACTCCCTGAGCAAATAGAATGTGCGAAACAAACCCCGAACTACTCACAAGCACGATAGAAAAGAGAGAAGTTGCTACCGCTGTCTTCATTGGCATGCCACTCACAAACAATAAGAAAGGCACAATCAAAAAACCACCGCCGACACCAAACACTCCTGAAACAAAACCGATGATCAAGCCACCAATAACAAGCGAAGTAACGCAATTTATCTGAAGATGAAAAATTCCATCGGGGCTATATCGGCAAAGCATCGCTTGCGGTTCAGTTGGTATGTCGACAGAAGCCCCCCGTGTTACGCGTGTCGCAACAGGATCTTTAAACGATTGTCGCCACATGCGCACGGCAATAGCAAAGGCCAACAAGCTAAACCCCGCCACCAACCAAAACTCGGGCACATGTAACGATGCCAATTTACCTAATGGCGCAGTTATCATTCCCGAGACGGCGAGAATCGCACCCGGCGACCATAGCACGCGATGACGCTGATGAATCACGCCATAAAAAGCAGCACACGCCACCGCACCTAATGCTGTACCCATCGCTTCGGACGCCGGCAAGCCCATCAATAAAATTAATAACGGTACCGCAAACACAGAGCCTCCAGCGCCCGTAAGCCCCAAAAGTCCGCCAATCGATATACCGATTACATATTCCATCCACACCTCAATAGATAAATGAGATCTTTAAAACAATCGTTTTTAGTAGATTCAGTTTTATAGCCTGTCATTCGAAAGAATAAATAAAATGATTTCGTATATTCAGCTTATGACAAAAGCCTGAATATTGCGCTACTGGGTGTCTGTTCTATTATAAATAGTAATTGCCTCTACCCAGGGGCCGTACTGTTGACGCTGCCTAAGAGGCACTACCGGAGAAATTTCATGGCACCAAGCATAATAAGAAAAACAACAACTCTGGGTGTTTTATCGAGTCTCTTATTAGGATTCACCTCCCCCAGCGTGCTCGCCACGAATGGTTATTTTTCTCACGGCATTACAACTTCTGAGCGCGCAATGGGTGGCGCGGGCGTAGCGAACCCCAGCGGCCCTATGGCACAGGAAGTAAACCCCGCCAATATAGCCGACCTTGATGACGGCTACGAAGTGATGCTTTCTGCTTTTTCACCCGATCGCTCGTATTCTGCAACCGGAGGGCCTGCGGCTCCTGCCGGCACCCCTTGTGGAGTAGCATGCCCATTCACCATCGGCGGCGGTAGCCAAAACCTGGACAGTAAAGGTACGCTGTTTTTTATTCCTTCATTCGCCATGGCCCGTCGTATTAGTGATAATTCGGCCTGGGGCTTTGCATTTATCGCTCGAGGCGGGATGAACACTGAATGGGAGGGCGGCACAGCAATTCTCGGCACCCCCTCCGGTTCGAACGCTGAATTACCCGGCACCTTTGGCGCAGGAAAAACATTTTCGGACCTTAAACAGATCGCGTTAAAAGGCAGCTATGCCCTTCAGGTAAACGATTCGTTTGATGTAGGGGTGAGCTTAGTCTTCCACTACCAAACGTTCGAAGCTGAAGGCTTAAGTAACTTCGCGCCTTTCTCTTTAGATCCAACCAACCTCAGTAATAAAGGCAGCGACAGCTCCAACGGTTTTGGTTTACAACTCGGCGCTAGCTGGCATGTATCCGACAGCATTAGCCTCGCGGCCTCTTATCAACCCAAAACAGATATGAGCGAGTTCGATAGCTACAGCGGCTTATTTGCGAACGACGGTGATTTTGACCTCCCAGAAAATTACACCCTTGGCATACGCGCCAAAACAACGCATTACCGATTTTTATTCGATATCCAACAAATTAACTACTCCGGCGTTGAATCACTCGGCAACGGTATATCTCAACTTACCACCGTATGTTTATCCGGGGACACCTCCGGCTGCTTAGGTGGCAGTAACGGCGCGGGTTTTGGCTGGGAAGACATGACCATTTATAAGTATGGAATGGAACGTTCTCTCTCAAATGGCCACAATATTCAAGTCGGTTATAGCTATGGTGAACACCCCATTCCCGAAACAGAAGTCGTCTTTAATATCCTTGCACCCGCAGTGATCGAACAACATTTTACGGCTGGCTATACGATGCTGAATAGCGACAATAAAGGCTGGGAATTCAGCTTTATGTATGCGCCAAGTAAGTCCGTCAGCGGATCAAATCCTTTCGACCCAACACAAACGGTTAAGCTAGAGATGTCTCAGTGGGAATTTAGCTTTGGTTATCAGTTTTAAACGGCTAACCAACCAAGAGGAACGTTAGTTAATGGAAACCATTATTGCCATTACATTATTTATCGCATTAGTAATCGCGATATTCTTCATTTTTCGGTTTCGATCTTTATACCAAAGCGCACAACGACAACTTAAAGATCATCAGGAATCAAAAGAGAGTGAAGTCAGCTCCCTTACAGACGCTCTGAAAAGCGAAACCCATAAAGCACAGACCGAACTGGAAAAAGAAAAAGACAATATCACAAAAACGCTTTCAATCGCGTTCCATTCTGGGTCAGAAAAAACCGAGCAAATATCAGGTTCTTTGACTGAAATATACGCGTGTGTAGAGGAGTCAAACAAACCCATTGCCGACATTTTTGAAACATCCCAGCGCGCGATGGAAATTTCTGAAAATAACCGTGAACTCGCCACCACATTACGAGATAGCGTCGCCAACCTAAATAATGTGGGCGTTGATCTCGACAAACTAACAGAAGAATTTGGACAAATCAGTGAACGTACGATTTCCATAGGGAATTTCGCCAACGATGCGCGGATGCTAGCGCTGAACGCGGCTATTGAAGCTGCCCGAGCAGGTGAGCATGGTCGAGGGTTTGCTGTGGTGGCCGATGCAGTTAAGGAGCTAGCAGACAATATTGCAAATTTTTCCAACGAGATATTTTCACTGGTAGAAACGATTCAACAAGGTATGGGCCAAGTGGTCGAAGGGTCAAAAGAGCATATCGAATCCTCTTCCAGTATCAGTGACAACATCAGTCATGGGTTTGAAGAAATCACGCAAAGTGTAAAAGCCATTGAAGACCAATCGGTACACCTCAGCCACTATAATACTGAAATGACAGCACAAGTTCAGGAGGTCGCCAAAGAAGCAAAAACAGCCTTTGAAGGCCAGATTAAATTACTGGCAGATACGATTGGCGTGGTTTCAGGCAATCACATCGTCGACGTATTACCGAGTGAAGTACGCTCAAACCCTAAACGTTATGAAATTATTGATGTACGTTCAAATGAAGAATTTCAAGGCGCATTAGGGCATATTCCCTCGGCACGGCTTATGTGTTTACAGGATGAATTTTCTCAACAATTACAGACACTCGATAAGAAAAAAGAATACCTTTTTGTATGCAGAAGTGGCGGCCGTTCCGCCAGAGCGGCGCGCATCGCTCAAGCAAACGGTTTTGAAAATGTGTTCAATATGGAAGGCGGCATGCTTCGCTGGAATGAAAAATAAACGAGAACTTACAACATGATCTTTCACACATTTGTCGATAAAGCCACATCCACAAAAACCTATCTCCTCGCAAAATCAAAAGGCTGCGATGCCGTCATTATTGATTCGGTTGAAGATAACGTTGACGAATATCTAGAGTTTCTCGGCGACAATATATTGCGCTTGGTGATGGCAGTCGATACCCATATGCACGCCGACCATACCTCTGGTATGGCGTTACTGCGACAAAAAACTGAGTGCATGACCGTAGCCCACACACTAAACCAAGCGGCAAGACTTTCCCGAAGAGTTGAGCACGGAGATAAACTTACCTTAGATGGTTTTTCCATCGACGTGATTCATACCCCAGGACACACCGACGACTCCTGCTGTTTTTATGAAGAGTCACTGGGGTTTTTATTTACCGGCGACACATTACTTATTCGCGGCTGTGGACGTACTGACTTTGCCAATGGCGATGCGGAAGAGCTTTATAACTCCGTCACGAATATTCTATATAAACTGCCCGAATCAACCAGTGTGTATCCCGGGCACGATTACAAAGGCGAATCGCTTTCGACTATCGGTGTCGAAAAAGAAACGAATGCTCGCACCGCGATCGGGAAAGAGGCGTTTATTGATCTGATGAACAGCCTCGATTTACCCGAACCCGCACAAATGGATATTGCTGTACCCGCCAACAGAAAACTCGGTGATGACGTCGACACCCTGGTGGACGAAACGAAACTCGCCACCATTGACAATATTAACAACTATTTAGGCGGTGATTATCTCATCATCGACTTAAGAGAAAGAGACGAAATTGATAAAACAGGGTCTCTTGAGCACGCGATCAATATTCCCTACCCCTCTATCGATCAGGAGCTGCTGCCCCCAGCCGATTTCAACCAGAAGCTTCAAGCCGGGCAAAAAGTGCTCTTTATCTGCGCCTATGGCGAGCGCTCGGCATTGGCCTTAAATAAAGTGCCAAAAGCCTATTCGGAGCAGTGTCACCATCTAAAAGGTGGCATCGAAAACCTAAAATCACACGACTACCCGCTCTCACCGCTAAGCGCTTAGCTACCTATTCCCTCGCGGTTAAATTTATTTTAGCCGCGAACAGCCCTAACGCTTTCTGATGCCGGGGCTTCCTAATATATTGATATTTAAGCAATTTGTATGCGTGATCTTCAAATTCTGAAGGGCATATCTTCTTTCTATATAAGAGTCTTCTAATATTAGGAGATAATAATATAAGCCTCCAAGGAAGAACTCTGGTACATTATAAAAAAACGATCTAATAATATAGCTATAACTTATAAGCAGCGCAGGAGAAGCAGATGTCGGGTCTTCCTGAATCAGCAGAAAACACATTGTGCAATCGTTTAGCCGAAGAAGGCGATAGCAAGCTCAAATCGAATGAGCGCAGACGATTTCTAAAAGAATCACTGGCCATGCTAGGTGGCGCCGCTACAGCCGTAGCCGCACCATCGGCCCTCGCCAATGCAAATTTACCCCCTAACCTACCCGAATGGACCGGCTCTCTCGGTGAAGGCGTGGTTACCAACCCCTATGGTAAACCTTCGGCATACGAAAAAGACGTGGTGCGAAGAACCGTCCCATGGCTGACGGCCGACTCAGTGTCTTCTATCAGTTTTACGCCCTTGCACAAACTCAAAGGCATCATTACCCCTAACGGCCTTGTCTTTGAGCGTTACCACGCCGGTGTCCCAAACGTAAACCCGGACGAACATCGTTTAATTATTCACGGCATGGTCGACCGCCCACTTATATTCACGATGGACGAGTTACGCCGTTTCCCCAGCGTCTCCGAAATTAAATTCCTCGAATGTCCGGCCAATGGCGGCATGGAATGGCGCGGCCCTCAAATGGAAGGGCTGCAGTTTACCCACGGTATGATTTCCTGCTGCGAGTGGACCGGCGTTAGGCTTTCTACGCTATTGCAAGAAGCCGGTGTACAGCCAAAAGGAAAATGGATTCTCGCCGAAGGTGCCGACGGCGCCGCTATGTCGCGCAGTATTCCCATCGATAAAGCCCTAGACGACACCATCGTTGTTTACGCACAAAACGGTGAAGCTCTGCGACCCGAACAAGGTTATCCGCTGCGCCTGCTTAACCCCGGTTGGGAAGGCAATACCAGTATCAAATGGCTTCGCCGTTTAGAGGTGGGTGACAAGCCTTGGTATCACAGAGAAGAAACCTCTAAATATACCGATTTAATGCCCGACGGACGCTCACGGGAATTTACCTGGGTAATGGAATGTAATTCTGTTATCACATCACCTTGCCCCGAAATGCCTTGGCGTGGCCACGGCTGGTACGAAATTGAAGGCTTGGCATGGTCCGGCAACGGCACCATTAAAAGTGTGGATGTATCACTCGACGGTGGTATCACCTGGCAAAACGCCCAACTTAAAGGGCTCGTCCTTGAAAAAGCCTTAACCCGTTTTTCACTAATGTATAAATGGGATGGCCGCCCACTGTTACTGCAAAGTCGCGCGGTTGACCAAACCGGTTACGTACAACCAAAGCTCGCACAACTCCGTGAAGTGCGCGGCGTTAACTCGATCTATCACAAAAATTCTATTCACACCTGGAAAGTCAATTCAGACGGGAGCGTACAAAATGTTCAACTCTCGTAAGCTCATGCGCAGCAGCGTAAAAAGTATTATTGCCCTTGTATGTCTAACAAGTACATACACCTATAGCGGTGCTCAATATGAGATTGGCCGTACGCCCACTGCAGAAGAAATTGCGGGCTGGGATATTGATGTACGCCCGGATGGAAAAGGCCTCCCCCCCGGTGAAGGCTCCGTCGAAGACGGTGAAATGATTTACGAAGATAAATGTGCCGCATGCCACGGGACCTTCGGTGAAGGCGAAAAACGCTGGCCAAAACTCGCCGGAGGCTCGGACACCTTAACGCATCAACGCCCCGATAAAACCGTCGGTAGTTATTGGCCGTATGTCTCCACGCTTTGGGATTATATTCATCGCGCGATGCCCTTTAATGCCCCGCAGTCACTCACCAACGATGAAGTCTACGCCGTTACCGCTTACGTGCTGAACCTTAACGACTTACTCGATGACGATGCAGTGCTTAACCAAAGTAATTTAGCCTCCATAGAAATGCCAAACGCGGGGAATTTCTTTCGTGATAACCGCCCAGATGTGAGCAACACGCGCTGCATGAAAAAATGTAAAGCCCCAAAAAGCATTCAAGTAAAAGAGTCGCTGAGTGGCGTCACCCCTACGGACCACTTTAAGAAAGATGGTAACGATGGCGTTGCCTATGCCGAAGAACACGCGCCAGTAGCCGAAGTAAAAACCTTAAGCGCTGCCGCGAAAGCCGGTCAGGCCACCTATAAAAAAGCGTGCATGGTATGCCACGGCAGCGGCCTAGCCGGTGCGCCCAAAGTAGGCGATGCAGGTGAATGGGCTAAGCGAGAAACGGCAGGTATGGATAAGTTATACAGCAACGCCATCAACGGTTACCAAGGCGATGCCGGTGTTATGCCACCAAAAGGCGGACAGATGCAACTGTCGGATGAAGCAGTAAAACAAGCTGTCGATTTTATGGTTGAGAGTTCAGCTCACTAACATTAGAACTGAAATCTCAATCATCCACTATGTGAACTTAGCGTTAGGAAGGTGTTTCAAAAATCGTCGATTCAGGAAGAATCGCCGAAACTCCAGGGATGGATTCATGTGTTTTTTGAAACACCTTCCTAGCGATAAGTGGCTCGAACGGATGGGTTATTAATAGACCAAACATGAAAGAGCGTGTTCGGACACACTTTTAGACAACCCGAAAAAATATGAAGGGTAATAAATCAGATGAAAAATATAATACCGATTTTATTTTTATTAGCTTCAACCGGTATCTACGCGGGCGAACAAGAGGTCATTGAAGGTAAGAAAATCGCCTTTGATCGTAAAAAAGGAAACTGCTTAGCATGCCACATGATCCCCGGTGGTGATTTACCCGGTAACGTTGCGCCACCACTTATTCAAATGAAGGCACGTTTCCCCGACGCAGAAGCATTAAAAAAACAAATATGGGATGCGCGAGATAAAAACCCACAAACCATCATGCCGCCTTTCGGCACACACAACATATTAAGCGCCAGTGAAATCGATTTACTGGTTGAATATCTCTACACCCTGTAAAAAATTATGTATTTAAGAATCCCTAAGAGGAGAAAACCTATGAGAAGTACACGTCGTGGTTTTATTGCCGCCGCCGGAAAGTCCCTGGCAAGCTTAACCATTCTATCCACTTTACCAAGACTCGCTTGGGGTGCGTGGAATGCTGATGCATTTTCAGCGGAAAAACTAGATACAGCGATCGCGGCTAAATTCGGTAATCTCCCAATCCAAGACAGCACCGAAGTACAACTAAAAGCCCCCGCCATCGCAGAAAACGGTGCCGTTGTCCCTATCACGGTAAAATCTGGGTTAAAAGGCATTAAAAATATTAGCGTATTTGTTGAAAACAACCCCTCACCACTTGCGGCCTCTTTCAATATTCACGCTCGCCAACAAGCGGATGTGTCTGTACGCATTCGTATGGGTGAAACCTCTAAATTAATCGTACTGGTCCAAGCAGATGGAAAACTCCATCGCGTCAGCCAAGAAGTCAAAGTCACCATTGGTGGATGCGGCGGTTAATCCAACCCGACCTCAACCTGAACGACCAATAGAATTATTTGGAGAAGAATACAATGAAAGTTAAAGCAAAAGCGGGTGCAGCGGGCACAAAAGTTAAAATGCTAATTCAACACGTCATGGAAACAGGCCGGCGTAAAGATGACGCAGGGAAACTGATTCCTGGACATTACATCACGGAAGTTACCGCAACCCACAAAGATGAAATCGTATTTCACGCAGAATTAGGCCCCGCTGTTTCTAAAGATCCTTACTTGGCCTTTAAATTCGAGGGCGCCGCTTCTGGCGACATGCTCACCGTTGCGTGGGTCGACAATAAAGGAAAGTCAGACATGTCCGAAGTCGCCATTCGCTAACCCCTTACACAAGAAATGTTGGGAGCAACATAATGTTTGCAGCAAAAAAAATCAGCTCATACGTTAAGGTCTTGTCTTTTTTCGGTGCACTTAGCGCCGCGTCTGTATCTAGCGTGTACGTATCTGCTTCTGAATATGAAGCAAAAGTACAGGCGGACATTGACCAGTTTAAAAGTTTCTTCACCAAACGCTTCCCGAAAGTTGAGTTTAGTGACTATCAAAACGGCGTTTACGCGATAAACGAAGAAGCCCGCGAACAATGGTTGGATTTAGAAGACTTCCCTCCCTACGAACTCGTGGTTGACGAAGGCCAAGTACTATTTGAAACACCATTTGCCAACGGAAAAACATACGCCTCGTGTTTTACTGACGAAGGCAAAGTACGCGGGCAATACCCTTATTACGATGAAACCCGCGCGATGGTCGTCACACTGGAGCTTGCCATCAACGAATGTCGTGAAGCCAACAATGAAGCCCCGCTACCCTACAAAAAAGGTGAGCTTGTTGCCCTTTCGGCCTACATTGCATTTATCAGTCGCGGCCAATCTGTAAACGTCGCGGTGAATAGCCAAGGTGCCTATGAGGCCTACATGGAGGGGAAAGAATTCTTTTACTCCAAGCGCGGCCAGCTAAATCTTTCCTGTGCCGATTGCCATATGCGATCCACCGGTTTTAATTTACGTGCGGACATTCCTAGCCCTGCAATAGGCCATACCACCCACTTCCCCGTGCATCGTTCTAAATGGGGCAACATGGGTTCCTTGCACCGCCGCTACGCTGGCTGCAATAAAAATATTCGCGCCCTCCCTTTCAGCGCACAAAGTCGTGAATATCGCAATCTTGAATTTTTCCAAACAGTTATGTCAAACGGCCTCACGTATAACGGCCCGGGCTCACGAAAATAATGATACGAAAAATGGAGCGCACCCCCATGAAAGTACTTCAGAAAATAGGGCTTATTGCTAGTTTTGCATTGGGTCTAAATGCCTGTTCAGAAAAAAATGAAGAGGTAAACAGCAGCCCCGAGTCAAAGCCGAACAACATTGCATCCCTTATTGATCAAGCTGAAAGCCAACGTCAACAAGCCTCCGCCCTTGGTTTTGAATGGCGAGACACTGGAAAATTTATTCAGCAAGCAAAAGAGGCGCTAGATAAGGGCAATAAGGTGACCGCAGAACGGCTCGCGCAACAAGCCTTGGATGAAGGTAAAAATGCCGTTGCCCAAGGCCAACTAATGAAATCAAATTGGGAAAATTATATTCCTCAGTGATCGCGCAAACACTGACATTAACATAGAAATACGAATAAAAGGGTTACGCCATGCATCTATCTCGTCGTGAATTCACTCGACTATTGGGGCTTGCCGGAACGGCAGGCGTACTCTCTGGCTGTGCACGCACCGGTGGTGGCAGTAGTTCCGACCTGTATAACGTCCCAACGAAAGGGGATGTCAGGTTGCTCCATATTACCGATACGCACGCGCAACTAATGCCTATTTATTTTCGCGAGCCGAATGTAAACCTTGGTTTCAACGATGCCTATAATCGCCCACCTCACCTAGTAAACGATGCCTTTCTAAAATACTTCGGCGTAAAAGAAAATTCACAACTTGCCCATGCCTTTACCTCCCTAGACTTTCAGGAAGCATCACAGCGCTACGGAAAAGTCGGCGGCTTCGCCCACTTAAAAACCTTAGTGGATTTAATGCGCGGCGAATTCGGCAGCGACCGATCACTGCTGCTTGACGGTGGCGATACCTGGCAGGGCTCCGGCACCGCGTATTGGACGCGGGGCATGGATATGGTGAAAGCCTGTAACCTGCTCGGCGTAGATGTGATGACAGGCCACTGGGAATTTACCTATCACGACCACGAAGTGCACAAAAACATCGAAGCCTTTAACGGTGAGTTTGTAGCACAAAACGTGAAAGTAAAAGAAGACTCGCTGTTTGATGGTGTAGAAGCCTACGATGAATTCAGTGGCCATGCCTTTAAACCCTATGTTATTAAGCAAATGGGAAAACATCGCGTTGCCGTTGTCGGACAGGCCTTCCCTTACACCCCTATTGCGAACCCACAACGTTTTATTCCCGATTGGACCTTTGGTATTAACCCTATTGACCTGCAATCGTTAGTGGACGAGATTCATGCCTCCGAAAAGCCGGACGCCGTCATTTTGCTTTCGCATAATGGAATGGATGTGGATCTAAAACTCGCGAGCGATGTGAGCGGTATTGATGCCATTTTAGGTGGTCACACACACGACGGTATGCCCGCACCAGTAGAAGTCAAAAATGCAAAAGGCATGACGCTTGTGACCAATGCCGGTTCAAACGGCAAGTTCTTAGGTGTACTCGATTTAACCTTCGGCGCTAACGGCGTAAACGGATACAACTACCGTCTTCTTCCTGTTTTCTCAGAATATCTACCTGCAGACCCGGACATGGAAGCGCTGATCAAGGAAATCCGATCGCCCTATTTGGAACAACTTAATGAGTCACTGGCCACCGCTGGTACTCTGCTTTACCGACGCGGTAATTTTAACGGCACCTTTGACCAAGTCATATGTGACGCATTGACCACTGTGAACGACGCACAAATTTCACTTTCTCCGGGTTTTCGTTGGGGGACATCTGTGCTCAGCGGGCAAGAAATCACCATGGAGAATGTGCTCGACCAAACCTGTATTACTTACCCAGAAACCTATACACGCGATATGAGCGGTAAGGATATTAAAGCCATTCTGGAAGATGTTGCCGACAATTTATTTAATGCAGACCCTTACTACCAACAAGGCGGCGATATGGTACGCGTGGGCGGGCTTGACTACCGAATTGATCCTACCGCCGGGTTTGGAAAACGTATTGATGAAATGCGCCTTGATAACGGTGAACGTATTGATGCGAATAAAAAATACAAAGTGTCTGGCTGGGCAACGGTGGGGTCAAAATCCCCCGGTGAACCAATTTGGGATACCGTCGCGAAATATTTACGTGACCAGGATACAGTTGAGTTGAAAAAGCTTAATACGCCTGTACTTAAAAACGTTGCTAATAACCCAGGGCTAGATCTTTATTAGGACGGACACAGAGGTAAAAAAGAGTCAGTTGCATTTTCAGGAACGCTGTCAATATGTCCCTATACGCTCAGCTTCGGCATCCATGCCTCAGATGTCCTGAAAACACAACTGACTCTTTTCATTCAGCGCAGTCATTACGTCAAGGTAAATTTGATGATGTCGATTAAAAGGAAAATAATAAATCACACAATTAAAACCCTGTGTTTGGTTTTATTAGTATTCCCTTTGATTGGCCACGCCGCGCCCGTTCAAGTTACTCACCAAAATCTCACACTCAATGCCGAATACATCGATGGCGATAAACAAAATCCTATTTATGTCATCTTACATGGGACGTGGATGCACCACACCATGGACCTACCCAGTACCTTGCAAACACTGCTAAGTGAAGAAGGGCAAGCCAGCTTAAATATTAGTCTTGGGCTAGGCATCGATAATCGTTCGACATTTATCAGTTGTAAAATGCCCATGGTCGCCGCCCACCAACACGCAGAGGCAGAACTGGCCGAATGGATGACATGGCTCAAACAACAAGGCTGGAAAAAGTTTGTGCTTATTGGGCATTCCCGTGGTGGAACACAAATCACAAGCTATGCTAACGGCCATAAAAAAGACGGCATCGAGAAGCTCGTATTAATCGCGCCGATGAGTTGGGAAAAATCATTTATTGAAGAAGACTACGAAACCGAATTTGAGATACCTCTAGACACTCAACTCGCACGATTCAAGTCAGCAAAAGATCCGAAGTCCACACAATTAAAAGCCCCCACACTCTATTGTGGCAACGCTAATGTCAGTGCGGAGGCCTTCCTATCCTATTATACGGACCAGCCCCAAAAGCACACCCCCACATTACTCAAACACACCACCCTTCCCACCGACATATACCTTGGCACAGGAGATCGTCATTCACGCAGGTTAGCTGGCTATCTCGACGACTTAACACAGCGGCCCAACATACGCGTCACTTGGATAGAGGGTTCAGATCATTTTTTCCGCGATCTTTATGCCGATGAGATTATCGAAGGGCTACTACATGATCAGTAAACCTCAGCACATCAAAAAACAAACTGTCCTCAGTAAACTCTCGGCGACCATGACTGTTCAACATAGCGTCCGGTTTCTGATGCTATGTCTCAGCGTTTTATCCGTAAGTGTATTCGCTGTAAACACTTACGCCGGGAAACTTAACTTTGATACCCTCGATTTCCCGCGTGCAGAAAAGGCCATGACAAACGAAGGCAAACCCTTAGTGCTCTACATTTCTCAGACCGGCTGTCTTATATGTAAACGATTGGAGCGAGATGTATTAAGTAAGGTACTTAAAAACAACGACTATCTGGCTAAAATATCCCTTCAAAAAACGTTATGGGATAGCCCCAGCACCGTGACATGGATAAATAACACACAGACACTCCCTGACACGATCGCCCAACACTATGAAATTGCCGCGACACCCACTTTGTTATTTTTAGATAATAAAGGCAACGAAATTGCGAAACGTATCGTAGGCTATGTAAACGATGATTTTTATTGGGACTATTTAGATAAACGTATTGAAAAAGCGCAAAAAGTCCTCGCTTCGAAAAGCGCATTACATTAACCATGCACACAAAAAGGCAGGCAAGCATGAACCACCTTACCAAGATTGTGCTGCTCTCTGTGCTACAACTGAGCGTCTACGCCGCAGCCGCCGCACCTTATAAAACCATTGGCCCAGCGCGCGTGTTCGAAACCCCAGGGACCTTCGCCGAGACAAAAGAAAATTTGATACTCGCGATTGAAAACGAAGGCATGGTAATTAGCTATACATCTCACGCCAGTAAAATGTTGGCGCGTACGGCAAAAGCGGCTGGCGTTACCACCGCCGTTTATAATGACGCAGAAATCGTATTCTTTTGTAAGGCTGAGCTGTCCCACGCACTGGTACAAGCCAACCCACACAATCTTGTGCTGTGCCCCTACTCCATTGCAATTTATACACTCACCAACGAAAAAAATCGGGTGTATTTGTCCATAAGAGATCCCTATTCAAAAGAGCCCCATTTGGACCCCATCACACAGATGGTCTTAAACATAATTAAAACAACTCAAAATGGCTTTTAGCCCATTTTAATGTACAACGATGTTGGCTTAAAAAAATGGCTGACATTCAGATATTATTACGGAGGATCACAACACCCGGTCTTTACCTGCACTAGGGCCGAAAACAGTAAACACTAGACAAATAATAAATATATAAAAAATAAAGAGAGAACCATTATGGTCCATTTGCTTAACACTAGACTTAAAAAAAACCTTTTATCTGCCTTTACGTTAATGTCCGCTGTGGTTTCGTCACAGGCATTTGCGACTAATGGTTACTTCACCCACGGTGTCACCATCGCCGAGAAAAGTATGGGTGGCGCAGGTGCCGCAATGCCTACATCGTCTTTGTCTGTCGATATAAATCCCGCCAGTTTGGTTGATGTTGGGGACAACCTAGACTTGCTGGTGACGCTTTTCTCACCGAAACGCGAATATAGTGTGACAGGGGCTCCTTCGGCACCCGCAGGCACAACATGCGGCGCAAGCTGCCCTTTCAGTATCGGCGATGGCAGTCAATCCATTGAGAGTGGTCGCAACTATTTTATTTTACCTACCATCGGGTACAGTAAAAAAATTAATGACAAAAGCGCCTGGGGGATTGCGATGATTGCCCGTGGCGGCATGAACACCGAGTGGAGTGGTGGTAACGCAACATTAGCGCCTGCAGGGACCACCGTTGAACTACCCGGCACCTATGGCGACGGCACGGCCTCTTCTGATCTTAAGCAGTTGTATATCAAAGGTTCATACAGCTATAGCGTTAACAATACCCTCGATATTGGCGCTGCCCTTATGTATATCTATCAAGGCTTAGAAATTACCGGGCTTGGTAATTTTGCTGGATATTCATCAAGCCCACAGAATATTTCCGACAACGGGGTCGATTATTCAAGCGGCATAGGCATTAAAGTAGGCGCCTTACTTAACATCACAGATAATTTTCACCTAGGTTTTTCTTACCAACCTAAAGTCGATATGAGTGAGTTTAGTGAATACAGTGGCCTACTCGCAGAAGGCGGTGATTTCGACTTCCCCGAGAATTACGTGCTTGGTTTATCTTGGAATATCAAAAATAACCACAACTTTGTTTTCGATATTCAACAAATTAACTATTCTGATATCGCATCACTGGGCAATGGTATTTCCCCCCTTACTACTGGGCAATGTGCGCCTGGACCAAGCGGTGGCACCGGTTTAGGGTGTTTAGGCGCAAGTAACGGTGCAGGCTTCGGCTGGGAAGATATGACCATCTATAAATTCGGTTATCAGATCCCCTCCGGCGAGAATCTTTTGCGCTTTGGTTACAGCTATACCGACCAGCCCATCCCCGAAAGCGAAACCTTGTTTAATATTTTGGCCCCCGCTGTTATCGAACAGCATTTCACAGCGGGCTACAGCATGAAATCTGCCGATAATAAGGGCTGGGAATTTAGCTTTACCTACGCCCTAGGTGAGGCGGTTAAGGGTAGAAACCCCTTTGATTCAGGCCCAGACGGGGTTTCAGGCCAGGAAATCGAATTAGATATGGATCAGTGGGAATTTTCTGCTGGCTATAGCTTTTGATTTTTTCTAAAATCCGGGACTTTTTCTCCAGGGGAACATCTATGCACGCGACTTATTTAACCGAAAACTATGCCGTTAGCCCGCAGATCTCCCCGGAGTTGGTCTCTTTATTAAAGCAAGAAGGCTTCGATGCCATCGTTTGCAACCGCCCAGATAATGAAGAAGCGGGTCAAATCCCCTTCTCTGCTATCACTGAAGTGGCGAATGCTGAAGGGATAGAAACATTCCATATCCCGATGATGGGGCCTAACTTTACCCCGGACGATCTCGCCAAACTGAAAGAGATTATCGCGTCTAAATCTAAAATCTTCGCATTCTGTCGATCAGGAAACCGAAGCTCTATCTTGTGGAAAGCGGCTCAGTAATTACCGCTCAGACTAATATTTGAGTTTAGCGTTGGGGTGGCACTTCAAAAATCGTCGATTCAGGCCCCGCCAAGGACGGCGGATGCTAGAGCAACGCAGGAGCGGTTGCCGTAATGAATCGCCGAAGCTCCATGGATGGATTTATGTGTTTTTTGAAGTGTCATCCCAATGCTAAACGGTTCGAAGCCACAGTGTTATCAACACATCGTAGATACCTCGCTAGCCTCATACTCCCCGGTAATGTCGACGCCATAAAAGCGGCACTAACAACATCAACAAAAACCAATGCAGTGCTCCACCACCCCCACCGCCGCCTGAATCAGAAGGCGTTGCCGTTGGTGTAGGGCTTGGTGTCACCGTTGGTGTGGCTGTCGGGGTCGGGGTTACGCCGGGCGTTGCATCACATACATTCCCTTCGCCATCACCGTCGGCATCGGCTTGATCTGTATTGGCATCACTCACACAATTATCCAATGCATCGGCGACTTGGTCGCCGTCATCATCGGCTTGTTCTAGGGCTTCGCTGCCCAGGTAAAGCTTGATGTAACCACCGTCTCCCGTGTGGTCACCCAAACTAATATCCGGTGCACCCACCACTAAGTCGGCAAAGCCATCACCATTGACATCTCCGGCGGACACAACAGCGTAGCCCAACATATCGTGCTCGTCTCCAGTATCTGTCAAAACAGCCGTCTCTAAATCGGCGCTAAAATATAAGGCTATTCGCCCTTCATCTTCACCCCAACGATTAGCTCCTGCCACAATTACCGGTTCATTTTCACGAAATGCCATGGGCGGTAATACGGCGGTCGATACACCAAACTGCTCGCTAGTTTCTTCGCCATTTATCTGGCTAGAAGCACTTGCAAACGTTTCTAACCAATACTCATCCAAGCTGTTATAGGTAAACACACCTCCCATACCTGCATTGCGGTAGGCACCCACGATTAAATCAGGTGTCGCGTCGCCATCAATATCGTGACCTCCGGCCAGGCTGTATCCAAAACGGTCAGACGCACCAACCCCAGGGAGAGAAAAGTCAGGTAGATCTTTTTGTCCGCTGCTCCAATCAAAGGCACTTCCCAAATGGGCATCAACCCATCCCGATCCGTCGAAGGCGGCACCGATTAATAAATCGTTGAGACCGTCGCCATCAATATCGCTCACATGAATACTGTCCCCTATCCGATGATTCCCCGACGGTGTGGTCACCACATAAGGCGCAAGAAGACTCCCACTCACCCAATACTCATCTACCGCGCGATAGACATAGACAACACCGTTATCTGTCGTAAAGACATCATCAAGTGGTGAGGAGACAAGAAGATCTTTTAATCCATCTTCATCGATATCGGCAATGGCCACAGCTGTGCCAAAACTTGCATGCGTCGTATCAGGTGAATCAAAACGGGTGGAGCGCCCGCTATCGCCATTTTCTGCACCGAAATAAATATGCACCGCGCCATCGGAACCCACGGCAATATCATCAAAACCATCATCATCAATATCGCCCATGGCCACAGACCTACCAAAATTGGTAATACCCGCTAAAGGTATTTCAAGATCCTGTTGGATAAACCCCGTAGCACTGCCTAGCGCTAATAAAAACGCGCCTTGATCACCGTAAGTTGGCGCCGTTGCGACCACGTCGTTAAAACCGTCGCCGTTGTAATCCCCTGCTGCGAGTTTGAAGCCTAAGCGGTCTTCTTCACCACTATCCAAGGCTAACTGCTGCACAGCATAAAAAGGTTCGGCCAAAAACGGGGCGCTGTCGTTGTTAAATTCTTGAAGATTCGTTGCACCATCACCATCAGAATCTAACGCGGCATCGCTGGCGTTTTCTGGATCTAGGCCGTAAGCAAGCTCCCATGAATCCGCCATAAAGTCATTGTCACTATCAGTGCTGTAGCGAGCGTCCTCGGGGAAATCGTCGAAGTAATTAAGGGTATCGTCACCATCATTATCCGCCGCCGTCAGTGCAAGTGGTAACTTGGTGCTTGTGTCCAAGCGTGGACCATCATCGGTAATCTCTATATCCACGAGGAAGTTAGGATCTTCTGCCGCTGTTTCGGGCGTGAGCATTACGGAAAAATGTAAAGTCTCAGCATTATCATCGTCGGCACCTTCGTCAAAAACTGACATATCCCCCAAGGCACAGGTGTAAATACCATCACTCAATCCACACCGACTGTCTGCACTCACAACGCTAAGCCCTTCGGGGAAGGCAACATCTACCGTCACATTATCAGCACTAATACCGTTCCAAAACTCGGGCGTTTTATTCAGTACAAAAATATCGAAGTCTACTGCTACGCCGACTTCCACAATACTTTCACTCCAGAGACTTGCCCCCACTTGCGTTGCTTCAATCACCTCAACATCGACGGATTGCTCACAACTGGGTTCGCTATCGCCTTCACTGACCATGCACAAGCGAATGCCATCTACGGCGGTATCGTAGGTATGTGCAGCAACAAAGTAACCGTTTCCTGGGGTGGTATTAATTTGTGGATCTATTGGATCGCCATGTTCATCCACTAGACCAATGTCCTCCCAACCCTCGGCCAATGAGGCGAGCGTTCCGTCACCCCAACTAATGTGCGTCGCTTGTGGTTGTGGGAAGGTGTCGGCATCTATATCAGTAAATGGGAAGGAAATACTTTTAGAAAAGCCTCTCGCAACCAGAACGCTTTCTGGCACTTCGATGACGGTATTATCACGCTGTGGTACCACGGTAATACTGACAAGCCCTGGGGCCGCTGCGTCGTCAACACCATCGTTCACCATAAAACTAAAACCGTCTTCGCCGTAATAATCGGCGTTGGGTTGGTAACGATAATCAACATGGCTCACTTGGGTATCCATAAGTGTTAACACACCATTTGTAACATCAGACAATAAGGTGTTGGTATGGGTATCCAAACCGCCGTTCCCAATAAACCCATCCAATTCTTGCGCGCGAAGGCGTAAATATAAAGTGCCATCTTCGTTAACACTGCAATCAGTGGCGGTTTCAAACAATGCATTGGTGTAACAAATCGCTCGCAAATCCTCTGGCGGTCGAAATGCCCGGCTCACCGTCACGTCGATTTCCGCGGGTTCACTTTTATCAATCCCATCATCGACCAAGAATGAAAAACTATCCTCTCCCTGAAAATTAACATGTGAAACATAATCCACTTTGGCGCTGTCATCCGTCATATCGTAAAACGGCAGGGTTTTATACACATGCAAAAAATGATCGCCAAATTCTGATGCCGGTTCCATGACATAAAACGCACTGCTGTTAACCGCTAGGTATTCCGGCTTGCCCATATTCCCCAGCACAAAGCCTGGGTCAGCGCCTTCATTAATGCCCGTTCCGCTCGATTTGGCTTGCCCTGCAAAGGTGCCATCTTGCCCGAAACGCTGCACCCGCGAGTTTTCGGTATCCGCCACGTATAAAAGATCATCGGGGCCCATTTCAATACTTTGTGGGCTATCGAACTGACCTG
This sequence comes from Agarilytica sp., assembly GCA_045430345.1. GTDB lineage: Bacteria > Pseudomonadota > Gammaproteobacteria > Pseudomonadales > Cellvibrionaceae > Agarilytica. The sequence continues at coordinate 271,758 of JAILXT010000005.1, forward strand.
CGCCTTCGCCACTCGTGCTTGCGGCGCGCGTACATTTTTCGTCGGTACATAAATACCCGTAAGAACGGCCTTCGGTTTCATCACACGCGAGATAAGGAATACCATTTTCGTCGGTTAAATTTGTCGTACAGCTGCCTAACCAACCGATATATTCACCGACCTCCCAATTGCCTTCCGCATCAAGGGTCGGGCGATCAAATTTATGTATCCGATCGCCAAACCGATCCAGTACATATAAATGGCCGTCACTATCCACCGCCATATCTACACCATCAACACAGGTGAAATGTTCACAGTCTCGATTTATTTTTTCCGGACCATGCGGCGGCGACACCTGAACTTGATAATCATCGCTGATGGGGTATACCCGTACCCCCGAGGAATGCAGCTCGTACAATATGTTACGAGAAGGGTCAGAGACCGTGCCGATAAAGGTATTCCCATTGATAACGTCTGTTTCTGAATAACCTGCTCCCCCATGGTAAGCAATGGTTTCAAGATTATTATCTAAGCTCAGCGTGCGTAAACTCTGCGAGAAGGTCGAAAAAATTGGGCTGGTAAAGGTCCACAGCCGCCCGGTTGCATCGTAACTAAAGGTCGACACCGGCCAAGCATTGGTGGTGTTGAGTGTATCGTCTGGATATGTTTCACCTGTTAAGGGATAAAGCTCATGCATGGCCACTAGCTCGCCATCTTCCGACCACTTGGATATACGCGGAATCGGATCGAGATCTCCTGCCTGAAGAATTGATAACGGTAGATCTTCGCCACACTTAAAAAAGTGATCTCGGATATAGGAAAATCCATCGTCATCCACATGCACGTAACTGGGCTGGTAAACAAAATTTACAGGGATCTCATTGCCAAAGGTTTGCTCATTGAAAGTATCGGGTTCCGCATTACATATTTGATCATTTAAAAATGTTCCCCGAGCGTTACTCGCTTCCTGTTGAAAGGCCTCGGCTAAATGTAATAAGGGGCTAGTGAATATTTCGACGTTGTCTTGCATGCGCCCTGTTTCGCCTACGGGGGTCACACGATAATCTTCAATAAAGTAAGGACGTAACGGCGCGATGAATTCCCCGTCCTCAGGATGCTCGGCGATTTTAAAATCCAAAGGATCAAAACGACCGTCGATAAAATCCAGATCAATCCCCGTAAGCGTGATCGTTTGTTTCTCCCCTGTAATTGCTGCCGCACTGCCCGCTTCGGCCACGGGTGCCGTATTTGTTCCCGGTGTTTTAATCGTCACAAGTTGGGTGTAGCGTTCAGCGTCGTCATCCTCTGGGGTGGTGCTATTCCCACTTGCATCGGTCGCATTCCATGTAATCAAGTAACGGCGATCCCGCTCAAGAATCGTTGGCGCATCATGTGTGACCTCGGGAAGTGGATCGGCCAAATCAATCACTTGGGCGATCCCTAAAGAAAAGTCGGCGTCATTAATATTACGATCCGCCATGGCATATTCTGCAAAGCCCTGCGGCGCCACTAGAAGCGGCGGTTGCGTATCAACAACAGTGTAGGTTTGTGTCATCGAACTGGTCGGAGCGATGTCACTGCGGTATGGCCCGGCATCGGATACTGTCCAGGTAACGGACGTTGTACCGATGGGTAAGAAGGTGGGAATATCCGCCTCAAGTGTCACCGCGCGCCCACAATCATCCCAGTAACTAATGGTGGCCATGACCTCCTCTTCCACTCGCGCGAAAGAGGTGCCACCAAAGGTCAAGGCCTCAAATTCCAGGTCGGAGGCCGTGGCGGTAATATTGGGCGTATGAATATCCCAAACGGTAAAGGTCTGTTGACCAATATTGGTAGCCGACACTTTGGCGTCGGTAAACCCACCCAGAAAATATTCCGCCGCACGAAAGCCTGCCGATTCCGCAAGGTTCTGTGCGGCTTTCTTCGCTAATTTTCGCTTCAATCGTTCGGCCGACTTAGCGCTGGCTTTCGCGACTTTTTTCGACGCAGCGGCACCGTAACGTGCTTCCGCAGCGGCATCAAACACCATCAAAAATAAAGGTAAATTGACGTCCCAAAACGGTGATATTGTCGCATCGGCCCGCCATGTCACCGTATGCACACCTTCCGGTAGCGCAACGCCCCCAGCAGTGGAGTCCCTGTCTGCGCTAAAGCCTACAGAAAGATTGACGCTGGTGTTCGCATGTTTTACGCGCGGTGCTTGTACGCGATTCCGCGAATCCACATCGGCAAGGTCTCCCCAGTCACTGGCACCTGTCGCGATGTTTTGAATCGACCAAAAACCAAACCAATCCGTATAGGCATAAGCACCAGGATCACTTACCGCGTTTGGAATCGAGAATTCTCGTAAACAGCTATCGCTAGAATTGGGACTAAAGGTTTTGTTATTGGGTACGTATAAGGCGGGGGGCACTGATTTAAGGCCGATATTGAGGAAAAACTCCGTAATTTCTGCCGGGCGACTGACCGGCGCAAACGGCACCAAGCCTGCCACCACCGCCACATCCAAGGGCACCACCATGCTTGTGTGCGTCGATCGTAGACTACTATTATCTGACGGAGACGCTGTCGGTGCGGCATTTACCCCTGTACCCATCACTAAAATATAGAGTGCGAGTGGTAAACGAATAAAGCGTGTTACGTGATTCATAGCTGTTCTCCCTTAATCCTAAACTTTCATCCCCGAACGCTTATTGCCGAGTCTTTATTTATAAAGCGTATGTTGCCGCCCCCTTGCCTCTCTTTGTTGGCTTACACTGCGAAGCTGTTTGTTGCGTGAATTGGGCAAATCTGTGGGGGAGGCTATTTTACGATTAGGGAAGAAGGTAATAATATTCACCATAGGTCGTACGACCTCCGCCGCATTTACGCCAAACACCGGAAAACTTATGATGGAATCTCTTTAAAGGAAGCGTAAAAGATGAACGATACCTTGTGGGAATCTCAACAAATTGCAAACGAGCGTGTTAAAGGCTTGATTGGGCAGGGCTACGTCAGCACGTTCTCTAGCTGGGCCGCAGCAAGTATTTTTATCTTTGTCCCCAACGCCTTGGTACCCGAGGAATACCGCTATGCTTGGTACGCCGTATTGTGTTTTACCTGCGTGGCACGCCTCGCCATTATCTGGACGTTTAAGCGTGCGCGAGCCGAGACGATACGTTATCACCTGTGGGGCTATGCCTACACCGCCGCCATTGCGTCCACGGCGATTGTTTGGTGTTCGGCTTTATTTCTATTAACCACGCCAGGACAATACGAATATGTATTGGTGGTGATGCTAATTCTAGTAGCGCTATGTATTGGCGCCTCTCATGCCAGCACGACCTTCCTACCGGCTGGCCAGGCATATAGTTTGCCCGCACTGTCGGCTATCTCGGTATATTCAATTAATGCGGCAACGCCATTATTTTACGGTGTGGCCGTATTAGGCCTCGTCTTTATGATCATGATATTTTTCATCGGGCTGCAAAGTCATCGTCACTTCGAGGAAATCCAGCGCCTTCGTTTTGATTATGCAAAACAAAAAGAAGATGCAGAAAAAGCCAACATCGCCAAATCAAAATTCCTCGCCGCAGCGAGCCACGATTTACGTCAGCCAATGCACGCCTTAGTTTTATTTACGAGTGTATTAAAAGAAAAAGTTTCCGACCCTCTTCTGCTCAAAACCGTCGATAATATCGGGGCTTCAGTCGACGCACTACAGGGGCTATTTAATGCCCTGCTCGATATTTCCAAGCTTGACGCCAGTATTATTGACATCGAACCCACAGATATTGCCCTGACCGAGTTATTAGAACCGATTGAAAAAGAATTCCGTGCGGAGTCAGAGAATAAAGGCATCGATCTTTTTATCGAAAAAAACCAATACCGTGTTCATACCGACCCTCAACTACTCGGAAGAATTCTGCGTAACCTACTCTCCAATGCCATTCGCTATACCGAGCAGGGTTCAGTTACGGTAACGTTTCAACAAATTGATCAACACATTATTATTGATGTGCGTGACACCGGCCCCGGGATTGCGGAAGAACATCAGCACATCATATTTAACGAGTTCACCCAGCTGCATAACCCGGAGCGTGACCGCAAAAAAGGCTTGGGCTTAGGGCTCGCCATTGTGAAACGATTAACAACACTGCTGGACTACGACATCGAAGTTAAATCCGAACTCGGCCAAGGCGCAACATTTAAAGTCAGCGTCCCGATTGCGAAAGGCAATGTATTACCAAAAGTGGCCCAACACCAGGAGGCCACCCCACTCCCAACCAGCTTGCAGGGCTTCCGTGTTATTTTGGTGGATGATGAAGCCGCCATTCGCGAGGGCATCGAAACCCTCTTAAGTTCCTGGGGCTGTGAAATTGAATGTTTTGAATCCTCGATACATTGTTGTGAGTTTTTAAACACCCACGACTTCCGCCCCGAAGTCATCCTATCGGATTATCGGCTGCAACATAATAAAACCGGTTTACAGCTGGTCAACGATGTTCATCAATTGATGAACGTAAAAATTCCGGCGGCAATCATTACCGGTGACACCGCCCCCGACCGACTCATTGAAGCGAAAAAAGAAGGACATTTACTGCTACATAAGCCCGTACAACCAATGCAGATACGCAGCTTTTTAATGCGCGTAAAATCGGGGATTACTCTCCCTGGATCAAGCCCAAGCGCTGGGCATTCATAACCGCTTCCGTACGATTTTTTGCATTTAGCTCGCGCATAATCGCGGTAATGTGTGCTTTGACGGTTGTCTCTGCACACTGTAAGCGTTCGGCAATCACTTTGTTCACCATGCCTTGGCTCAACAAGTTCAACACCTCATTTTGACGCGGCGTTAAATAAAGCTGATCTCGGCTTTTATTGAGAATAGATTGCGCCGCAACCCCCATCCGGTTTGTGCTGACATTCACCATTTCAGGTGGCACATACACGCCACCGGATAACACCAGCTCTAGCGCATGCTTCATAATATCCGCACTCACGCTTTTGGGAATATAACCCACGGCGCCGCGTGCCAGCGCTTGCTGCATATCATTTTTTTCGTGAGAGCCAGATACCACGACTACAGCGACCGTCGGCACAGATGCGATAAGCGTGGTAAGTGTGTCCAAACCCAACGCATCGGGCAAACCTAGGTCTAACAACGCTAATTCTGGCGTCCACGCAGCGGCGATTGCCAAACCATCTTTCGCATTCGTCGCTGACTTTATTTCCGCTCCGGGAATAAGCGTCTCAAGAATCAAAAATAGACTTTGTGCGACAAGGGGGTGGTCGTCAATTACGAGTACTTTCATATCGTTGGCCGTTCGGCTTTTTCACGGAAGCCTGAGATTATATCGGATCACGGAGGCATAAAGGTACATGGCAGCGGCAACGAGAGCAATACGCCCTGCTCATCAGCAAGCACTAACTATAATTGCTCCGCCTTGCGGCATGACGTCTAAAACAACAAAAATCACCGCTGTCGTCTGGCGAACCAAGACGTCGTATTCTCCCAACCACCTATCGGCCATCAGCCTTACGCCTAAACGCCAACAAGATCAAAAACATCCCATATGCTCACTCGCATAACCAAACAATCTAGCGTTCACCCGAACAGGAGCTAAACTAAAAAGTAGCTTAATCTGGAGTTTTCAATGTTAATTGCCCCGCCCTGTAACAACGAAGAAAATCGTTTAGCCGCGCTGTTACGCTATAAAGTGCTGGATACCGAAGCCGAAGGCCCTTACGACGATATTGTTTCGCTCGCGGCTACCATTTGTCAGAAACCCATATCATTAGTAAGTCTCGTAGACGAAGACAGACAATGGTTCAAAGCCCGTGTCGGGCTAGATGCCGAGCAAACACCGCGAGATGTCGCCTTTTGCTCCCATGCAATATTACAAGATGATGTATTTGTTGTGGAAAATGCGCTGGAAGATATGCGCTTTAACGACAACCCTCTGGTAACCGACGGTCCCAAAATACGCTTCTATGCAGGCGCGCCCCTTGTCACTCACGATGGCTATCCATTAGGCACACTTTGCGTGATTGATCGTGAACCCGGCGAGATTAACGAAGAACAAAAGAACGCCTTAAAAATACTCGCCCGACAGGTGATGAGCCAGCTGGAGCTTCGACTTAGTAATAGCCAACTCGCCATACTGAATCGAGAAAAAGATAATTTTATCCGTCTTCTGTCCCATGACTTACGCTCCGCATTTGGTGCGACTATGGGCTTCGCTCAAATGCTGCATCGCCGGGTCAGTGTATTTTCACCGACTCAAGCAGAAAATGTTGCTCACAAAATTTATAAAAGCGCTGACCAAGGTTTAAAGCTTCTCGAAAGCACCCTTTCATGGGCTCGCCTGCAAAACGATGGGCCTAAAATTCGTAAAGACAGCTTTTTACTCGCAGCGGTTTGCACGGAAGTCACCGAGTATTTATCGGAACTCGCGAACGAAAAGAAAATCACCTTGAATGTAAATTGTGATGAAACGTTAAAAATAGAAAGCGATCATGCGCTCTTGCGATCAGTCCTTCAAAATTTAGTACACAACGCCATTAAATTTTCCAATGAATCAAGCAGTATCGACATTTCGTTTACTGACCAACAAGATTCAATATGCCTCACCGTTCAGGACTATGGTGTGGGCATACCCGCATCCAAAGCCAGCCGTTTGTTTTCTCAGTACAACGAAACAACCAAAGGCACCAATGGCGAAGTGGGCATGGGCATCGGCACCCAATTAATACAAGAGTTTACACACCACTATAACGGAAATACATCGATTGAAAGTGGCGTTGACAAAGGTACAAAAATATCTATCGAGCTGCCTAAATAAGCCTTTTAATTACGACGTCGCTTAGCCTTTTTAAGGCACCACCTTATTTTCACCAAGCTATCTAAATCCAAAATAAAACCGTGCTATTTCTGTATTTAACCACCACACCCTCACCTAAAAAACACACGGGGTTTTCGACTTGTGATTCCGGACAGAATCATTAACATACCCTGCACTATCGACTTGCTTGAGACCACTTATGACGTCTGACAAAGTAATTACCCGGACCATACCCACCGAAAACGGCTTCCACATCGGCCGTATTACGCTCAATCATCCCAAGGGGCTCAACGCATTATCTCTGGATATGGTCAATGCTATTCAACAGTGCTTATCACTTTGGGAAGACGATAAAAATATTATATGTGTCCTAATAGATGCGGAAGGAGAGAAAGCATTTTGCGCGGGTGGTGATATTCAAGCGATGTACTATGCCATGCAGAAAAATCCAGGCAATGAATGCGTTGAAATAGAAACGTTTTTTGAACACGAATACCGTATGGACTACTGCCTACACACATACCCAAAACCCGTCATCATATGGGGGAACGGTATCGTGATGGGCGGCGGTTTGGGAATCTTTATGGGTGGGGACTTTCGTATTGTGACGGAAAGTGCACGCCTCGCCATGCCGGAAATTACCATCGGTTTATACCCCGATGTCGGTGCGAGCTATTTTCTCAATCAGCTTTCGAAACCTATGGGGCGCTTCCTTGGACTGACCGGCGCCGTGCTCAATGCACTCGATTGTTTAAGCTTAGGGCTAGCCACAGAATACCTTGCACATGATCAGAAAAAGCCCTTAGTCACCGCGCTAAGCCAAGCTAATTGGTCACAAACGCGTGATGATAACGCTCATATAATTCGCTCGATTCTCACCGATCTCCATCAAGATGGCCCGCCAGAATGCCTTGAGAATAATATCGAAGAACATATGCACTATATCGAAACGATATTCGCGCCTGAGAATATTCATGATGTGATAGCCCATTTTTTACAAGAGAACTTAAGCAATAAATGGCTACAGAAATCGCAGAATTCGCTCAAGAGAGGCTCGCCCCTAAGTGCGCTGTTAATCGATAAACAACTTACGATAAATCACGATGCGACACTTGAAACGGCGTTTCAATCCGAGATGATTCTATCCACAAACATCGTTCGTCACACAGAACTTTCTGAAGGTATTCGTGCACTACTCATTGACAAAGATCATACGCCGCAATGGGCGTTTGCGGATCACAAAGCGGTTCCCCCCACTTTTATAGCACGCTTTTTTGAATCGCCCTGGCCGAATAACCCGCTGGAAAACTTAGGCCGCGCTTAGGTCGACGTTTCATTATCCAATGAGGGTGAATATACAACAAAACGATTTCGCCCTGATTCTTTTGCCTCGTAAAGTGCCTGATCAGCACGCACCAAACTCTGCTCAACTTTTGTATCATCATCAAGTAAGGGGCTAATCCCGATACTGATGGTGATATTGATGGTATTACCATCAAATACAATATCGTTTTCTTCTACCTCTTTGCACAAGCGTGCGGCAATATCAGCGGCCTTATCAACATCACAGTCAACCAACATCATCGCGTATTCTTCCCCTCCCAAGCGGCCCACTAGGTCATACTGCCTTAAGCTTGATTTCAATAAGTCGGCCACAGCGATAATCGCCACATCACCCATGGCGTGACCATATGTATCGTTTACCTTCTTAAAGTGGTCGATATCCATCATTAACATCGCCGACTGGGTATGTTTTCGGTGTTGCCGTAAGAATTCGTTTTCAGCAGATTCTAGGAAGTGGCGTCGGTTAAACAGTTTGGTCATACTGTCCGTTGTCGCTAACTCGTATAACTGGGCATTTAGTTCTTTTAACTTTCGGTTGGTCCGTTTTCTCAGGTGGTTAATACGTAAGAGAAAATAGATCATCACACAAAATACGAGCGTTACAACCAATACAATCACCAACCACCCGCGCTGCGTACCGATTGTTTTGTCTTTCGTTTCAATAATGTCACTTTGCTTCTCGAGCATGCTGAACTGCTCGTCCAAAATAGACTGATTGATATCAATACTTTTTTGAAGTTCCAGGATTGATTTTTCCTTCATTAACACTTCTTGCTGCTTACCTTTAAGCAAGGTTTTCTGTTGTTCAATTCCTTTTCTATTCCTAGCCACCTCCTCCTGGGAGGTTTTAATCTCATCAGATAGGCCCTGCAATTTTACCCGACTCTCTTCAAGGCGCCTTCCGCGCTCTTCGAGCTGATGCACCGCAGAGGTCAGTAATTGCGACTTGTTATCTAATTCTTGATTTATTTTATCGAGGTTTTTCTCTTTTTCTTCGACATATTGAAGTAAGTTTTCTAGCCGCGCTTCTTTGTTTCGAAGCTGCTCGCCTAAATCTTCCTTTGATCCGGCCAGTTCTAATAGACTGATCGATACGTCAAAACCACGATTGGAAAGGTTCTCCCCATTAAGGGTAATACTCAGCTTTTGCCTGTAATCAATAAGGCTCACCATTTGGTGATCTCGGTCGACTTTCCCATCAGCTATAATCAGCGTGTTTTTTACTTTCTTAAACAGCTTGTTGTTAAGCTGTCGTTTTTTATCGGAGAGGAAAATAATGGCATAGTCGTCCGGGTCGAATGCCTCGTCTTTAATACGTGTTACGGTAAAAGCTTTGCCTCTAACCACCTTAGACTTCTTCGCATCCACAGCATTTCGAAACGCTAAGCTCCCACCAACAAGACCAATATGAAACTCGTCCAATTCCGCTTCATTTGGCCATGTCACATGCTTGGCGATCTCAATAAGGTAATGTGCTTTTCCTTCATCCAAGGTCACCTCTTTCTCGTTAGCATAGGCAGCAACTCCCATCGCGCTCGTTAACACTAGCGCTCGAAGGATCAGCCAGAACGAAGGTAAATAAGGTGTCGTTAACATATAAACAGAACAACGCATGCAGTATTGTATATTCCCCAAAGTATAGGATGAATATAACGCGCTTTCACATTTCTCGACATCCTGACACGGCTGCAGACTCATCCGCCAGGTCTCTTCTCTGCTAGCTCGTCGATGTTTTCCATGTCCGTTTATGGCCCATCGATTAACGCGCGCACACGTCCTTGTATTAAATCCGCTTTCCTATGCCCCTCCAGTTCCACTAGAATCGCTACACACACGCTTACGGGGATACAAAAATGACGAAAACAGTGTTGGTCACTGGCGCTTCATCTGGCTTTGGCGAAGCTTGTGTCAAAACCTATGCGCAACAAGGCTACAAAGTCGTGATGGGCGCACGAAACATCGCCAAACTGATCGAGACACAAAGCCACCTGCCCGCCCCGAGTAACGCAGTATTTGCGCCACTGGACGTGCGCTATAAAGACTCGATCGATCATTTCTTTGATGCGATCCCAGACGACTTTAGAGATATCGATATACTGGTGAACAACGCTGGGCTGGCATTGGGCACTCAACCAGCGCAGGATGCAGACTGGGACGATTGGGAAACAATGATAGACACCAACATCAAAGGCCTCGCCAGGATCACCCGAAAAGTCCTCCCCGAAATGGTCGCGCGAAACAGCGGCCACATCGTCAATATTGGCTCCATGGCCGCCTCTTGGGCCTACCCAGGCGGCAACGCCTATGGTGCGACAAAAGCCTTCGTTCAACAATTTTCTCGCGGTTTACGCTCAGATGTTTTGGGTAAACAAATCCGTGTCACCAATATCGAGCCAGGACTCGCCAATACCAACTTTTCCAAAGTCCGCTTAAAAGGTGACCAGAAAAAAGCCGATGATGTTTACGAAAATACACAACCCTTGGTCGCAGAAGATATTGCCAACATCGTCCATTGGGTAACCAGTGTGCCGGCCCACGTGAATATAAATAACCTTGAAGTCATGCCGACATGCCAAGCATGGGGACCGCTGATCATTAATCGAGAAATGATGACCGAAGCGGACTAGCGCAGTAGCTTGAAATCACAACCACTTCATCGCAACTCCGATAAGGGCGACGATAGCGGCAACCGAACACAGCGATAGCAGAAAAGGCCGAAAGCGCGCTTTATCCACCCAGCGCTGCATCCGTAAACCGAGCACAAACCCTATGATAGCCACGGGACTAAAGCTCAAACAGAGCACTAATATATCCTGGGACAACAGGCCACTCCCCCAATAACTCAGCAAGCTCAAAATACAGCTATACGCGAAATACAGTCCTAAGTTTCCACGCACGCTATCGGGCGACCCATACTGCATCACCAACGCGAGCGGCGGGCCTCCGATAGATGTCGTCGTGCCCATAAACCCGCTGGCAAAGCCTGCCCACGATAAACGTGAACGTGTTGCCTCAAAACGAACATTGATCAAACTCACAACGACGGCTACTAATACGGCAATTGCTACGATGATGTGTAACCACATAATACTCACCGCCAACAAAACCCAAACACCGATAATCGTTCCGGGGATACGCGTAATCATCGCCGGTGCAATCAGCGAAATTTGAATATGCTTGCGCTGATGCCACGCGTTAATCACACTTAGAAACAATGCCGTCGATGTTAAAATATAAGGCACCCAGGCAGGCTCAATTAACATAATGATCGGCGCCGCTAATACCGCCATCCCAAATCCCATCGCGGTTTGAATACAACAGCCCACCAATAAAATGGCCGCACTTAACAACCAACTGCTCAACTCAATCGAAGCCAAAACGTGTTCTCAAAAATGAAAGGTAAAATAAATGTGATAAGCCTGGATGACTCTTTGATTTTATGCGACCTAATAAGCCATAATGCCAGTGATAGCGGTAAGTTTCACGACCAATAAGAAGAAACTCAACGTATGAATCGTACCAATCAGCTCGTGATCATCGATAGTAGTCGACAAGACTACCAGCACTTCCTCGACAATTTAGCCGACCCGAAACAAATATTTAGCGGTACCTTCCATATTGCTGACTTCGACAGTGCAATCGCATACTTTTCAGAAAATAGTCCTCAATGCTGTGTCATTAACCATGAGTTTATTGGTGGCGATGTCAAAAAATTTCTACAAACGCTCAACAACCACTACCGAGGCCCTGATTTTCCCATTGTCCTCAGTACCGATGCGGGGAATGAGCGCCTCGCGGTAGATTTAATGCAGATGGGTGTACAAGACTACGTGATCAAAGCGGAGCTAACACAATCTACGTTCTCTCGTACCTTAAAGAATGCGATGCGAACGTTCTCATTGCAAAAACAATTGAAGCAAATGGCCCATTACGATTCGCTCACAGGCCTGCTCAATCGCTCGCTATTTATGAACCGCCTCGAACAAACGGTTAACGAAGCAAAACGCTATGGCCGCACGCTGAGCTTGATATCGCTGGATATCGACTATTTTAAACAGATTAACGATACCTATGGCCACGATGCAGGCGATAAGATCTTACGTATCGTATCCGAACGCATTCGCGAATGTGTACGTCGTTCAGATAGTGTTGCACGTTTGGGCGGCGATGAGTTTTTAGTCATGCTGCCCAACGCTGCTGCGCACGAGGGGCATTACGTTGCACAAAAATTACTTAAACATATACCCGAGCCGATTACCGTTGAGGACGTCGTTCTCTACGTCTACCCCTCCATAGGGCTTGCCAACTTTCCTGAAACCGCCAACGATCATCACGAGCTGTTAAAACAAGTCGATACTGCGTTGTACAAAGCGAAAGAGCAAGGCCGCTCACAATACGTGAAGTTCTCTAAGCTTAACCAGAGCCAATGGCAGCGCAAATTAGAGTTAAGTAAAAGCTTACCCGCAGCGCTTCAGAATGGCGAAGTAAAACTCGCGTATCAGCCAATCTTTGACGCAAGGTCTAAACACTGCCACTCGGTAGAAGCCTTGATCCGTTGGCAACACAATGGCGAAATCATCGATACCAATGAGATTGTTCACCTCATTCACCAAGGTTCCATGGCGATTCCGTACCACCAGTGGTTATTTGATAATGCCATCGGGCAATTGAAAACATGGCAACAACAATCACCGACCTTAAAAATGTCGATGAATATGCCGGCGAACCTTTGTCATAATTATGTCATTATCGAGCACTTGTTTAGCGCTATCGAGAAGTACCAGATCAAAGCAAGCGACCTTATTCTAGAAATCACCGAAACACATTTAATGCGCCATGCGGAGCTTACGAAAGAAGTTCTTACGGGGTTAGCGGAAAAAGGGGTACTCATCGCAATCGATGATTTTGGCACCGGTTATAGTTCGCTGGAGTATCTCGCCGACCTACCATGCAGTCAGCTTAAAATTGATCAACGCTTCTTTTTACAGTGGAATGAAAATACAAAGAACCAGAAAATAGTAGAAGCCATTACAGCGCTAGGGCATCAGCTTGGCCTGCAAGTCGTTGCTGAAGGCGTGGAAACGGCACAACTCTCTTCCATCGTGCAAAAAATTGGTTGTGACGCCTCTCAAGGTTTTTGGCTAGGAAAGCCAGAGTTTGCGAAGGATTCTTGGAGTGACTATATGGCCCTTGCAACATCACATGAAGCAGAGGCTCCTGCCAGCCTCTCGTGAACCTAACTCGAGCAGCGTCTTGCTCATTCCATTTTTGTTGCGTCTAAATTCGCGAGGCGCTAACTTTTCGCTGAGGTATCTTGCTGCTGGAATTGGCGTGCCCAAACCCCGTACCAGCGTGCAATTTCTGCCGCAGGCTTAGGTCTTGAAATAAGATGCCCCTGGATCGTAATGTTCCCTTTTTGAGAAAGAAAATTAAACTCCGTTTCACTTTCCACTCCCTCAGCGACAATCTCTAAGGGAAAACTCTCCTTTAATTCCATCATAGTATTGAGAATCACTTGAGAGACACGATCTTTATGGATGTTATGAATCATACTGCGATCCATTTTAATCTCGGTAAATGGGTATTGACGAATTTGCCCCATATTTGTAAAGCCCGTACCAAAATCATCAAGGGACAAACCGAAACCTGCAATACGGAGGCGCTCCAAGGTTAAGATTTTTTTAGTCGTATCGAGGGCTTGGCCTTCAGTGATTTCCACCACCAATTTTTCGTGAGGAAAATCGGCCAGACTACAAATCGTTGTCAGCATTTCGGGTAACTTATCGTTAGATAATTGCTGAGGCAAGATATTAATAGAGAGGGTGATGTCCTCAGCGCAATCGATCTGATCTTTGATCGAAATAAAATCGTCCAAAGCCTGCTCTAAAGTCTTGTATGTGAGCAAATCGATTAAGCCATGCTTTTCGACAATCGACATAAAATGATCCGGCTTTAAAAATTCCATTTCTCCCGGCACTTTGATTCTGCACAAAATTTCCAACCCGGTTAGTGCCAACGACTGGCAATCTATTTGCGGCTGAAAATACGGAACGATATCGCCTTGCTCGATGGCTTCAATTAATACACGCTGTTTAGAAAACTGTCCGGTCGACATCATGCGTCGGTTAATTCTATCCGCACGTTCGATCATTAACTTTAGATCTTCAGCATCAAAAGGCTTGGTCAAATTGCCAACCAAATGAACGTGGTGTTTTCTCGCGAGATTAATTGCTAGCTCAACAACACGCTCATCAAGCGATGAATAAATTGCAACACCGCCAACATACCCAGTATCGGAGATTGCCTCGATCAGCTGCATTCCATCCATCACCGGCATTTTAAGGTCAGTAACAATTAGCTGGAAACGATACGGCTGCTCTTCAATAAGATCATAGGCATCACTGCCGTTTTTAGCTCTAACAATATTAAGCACGCCCAAGCCTTGCAACTCCGCTTCTAGCACGGCGAGCTGACTCGGGGAATCATCAACGATTAATGCGGACGTGACCATAAGACTCCATGCTGTTAACAGCGAATACCGGACGAGTTACCACGACAACTAAAACCGCCAGCATTTTAATTAAATTGGGTTAACGGCAATACTGCCTGCACCCTTTTGGCATCCTTTTAGTATAGCGTTGATAGCACAAAACCCAAGTAATGCCCCGGCTATCAAACTAAATAATCTAACGGCCGCAAACAACCCGACTAAAGGTGTGCTACCGCGCCAAATCTTGCCAACGAAGAAGAGTATCAATAAAAAAAATAGGGTTTTTAGAATGAAATCGTTTATTGAAACTAACGAAGAAACGTTAAAACGTTTTTACTTGATGATATCAACCAAGCGCTTTCGTGTGATTCGTTCCTCACCAGGGTAACCAAATGCATTATTGATATAACGGATACCATCAATAGACATATCACGATTAAGGTGACTGTGACCATACACATGAATTTTGGGCGATAGAAGGCGCAGTTTATTTTCTATTTCAATACTTCCCAACACGGGGTACAGCTCCTGCATTTTTGCTGGAATATAAGCAGGCATAAGGTCGATCCGAGGTAAAAAATGAGAAAATGTAATTACCGTCGCTTCATCTGTTTGTTGTGGGCGGGGGTTCAATGATAAGAAATGATCCAATATTTCTCTTGGGTGAGTCAAAAAATCAGGCCATTTACAGCGCTTGAAATCCATCCAAGCCATTTTAATATATTCACCAGGCTCACCAAATGAATAATCGTACCAAGAATATAAAGGATGAATAATGTAATCGCCCACCTTTGCTCGTTCTGTCACAACGCCAAATGACCTTGCTAGTTCTATGGTTTTATGGAACTTTTCTAACGAACAAAACGGATGCTCTTTGTTCACCCATATATCGTGATTACCGGGGACGAAAAATACGTGCCGAAATTTTTTTGCGGTATGTTCAAAACATTCACTGATTCGATCCAATGAGTCACTGATATCACCCGCTAAAATCAACGTATCCTCAGAGTATTCCTGTAAAGAAAGGTCACGAATCCACTGTGCATTTTCTTCATAGTCAACATGGATATCTGAAAGTGCAAAAATTCGCATAGGGATTAAACAGCTTCTTTACTATTTTAAAGGTTAAGCAAACGGATACTAATTTTAACCGCTCGGTTAATGGGTGTTACCGGGGACGGAATGCTAACGAAAAAACGCGTGAAACGCCACTTTTCGGCAAGCTGTGACGGAAATGCAAAACCTAAAAACTTCAGTGCTACACTCCCTTTAACGTGCGTTATCCAATAAAAACACAAAAGGTGGGTTAAATGGAAATCACAAGATCGCTGAATGATGCGTATTACGTACTCATTGATCCCGAATTTTCTTTCCCGAATTGCTATACAACATATGACGAGATCAAAACCTTACTCGATCAGGACTACAAAGTCATACTGGACTTTTCAGCATGCACCCATATAGACAGCAGTGCCCTCGGAGGATTGTTTTCGCTAAGAAAAAGTTTTCGTGGGAACGCAGAATTGAAAATCATCAATGCCAATACACATATTTACAAAGTATTTCAGGTGTACAAATTGGACAAAGCCATTACGATCGAATCACCGTCGCAAGACAGCTCAATTCAGAGTTAGCAATCAAGTATCAGAATCACACGGTTCGCCCATGTTCATTTTTTTTAACGCCTGATCAAGGCCTGCAACATGTTCAGCATGGCGGCTGTGCATGATCATATACAATCGAAGGATTTCAATTGGCGTTTCAGGGTAGCGTACTAGCTTTTTCTGCCAGCCCTGTTTCTCGATTTCTCTCACACTCTCATCCGTTCCGAAGGTATAGTCACCTCGCCCGCCCTGTACCATTTTGAGCGCATGATTCAATGACCGTGCACGCGCAACACGAGAAAAATCATCAGCTGGGTAACGATCAAAATAGACGATCCCGTGTACAGGGACCATTTTGTAGCGGCTGAGATCATCTTTCGTGGTGATATTGAGGCGGGGACGCCCGAACACCCACACGCCTATTTCAGAAATAGGGGTTGGTATCGCGATGCTGTTTTCGGTAACAATTTCGCTCACACGCGCTATATCTCCATCCAACTTCCCTTGCTGTAACATCTCGTCCAGACGCGCAGCAGGAAGCTCCCGAAATACCGCCTCGTGGCCTGCCATTTCAAATACACATTCCACTCGCTCTAAAATCAAAGGCATAGCGGCTTTTTGGCTAGACAAGGTATACCCCATCACGAACTGTTCGGAATGAGTAAAAGTAGCAAACAAGAGCAGCAGATGAAAAATAAGGCATCGCGCTAACATGGGAAGTATCTCGAAGTGATGATCAACGTCCTAATAGAGAAGTGTATATAGAGTGTACGACGCTTCTCATACTTTTTCACCCCATACAGAACGGGAGCTCTTTCCCAACTGTCTCGACATCCGCGATGATCGCCACTAGATACATGAACCCGATATACGATCTGCCCCCCGACGCACACGCGCAGAAGGTTTCTACACACTTGCGAAAGGGAGTGAAAAGGGAACGCGCAACTGTAATACCCTCAACAACCCCACGGGGGGGGAAGTAACATCTAAGACAATACAGTGCTCACCGTTAGATTCTTTTTATCTTTAGATTTACAATAAACAAGCACGCCAACCCCGAGAAAATAACTCAACGCCAACAAATAAAACATTGCCGCATAACTCACATAGTAAACGACTGATCCTAGTAAGATGGGCAATCCTCGAAATCCAAATTCATAAAACATCGCCAGCCAACCGGATATTTTTCCCCGTTCATTTACGCTGGCCATCCCCATCAATTTTGAATTGATGGCGGGATACAACAAGCCATAAGACAAACCAAAAATAACCGCCGCTATAAATGCACTCGTTTCAGAACGTATACCGGCAAAACCCACCACCACTAACACCATTATTCCATGGCATACGTTCATCATTCGATCGCGATAAATACCATCGGACAAGCGTCCAAGGCTGAGCCTTACAACCGCCACGGTAATCAATGTAGTCGTCATAAAGTAGACGTTAGATATCGGTGAGGCGATCCATGATTCTCTCAACATAAAATCAAAAAATATTGGCATAAACTGTAAGGAGATACCAAAGGTACAACCAAGTAATACCAGCATTGAGAGGTAACCAAAAAACTGAAGCGGTCTTTTTGATGCTTTTTCCCTGGTAACGTCGGAAGTGTCTTCCTCAGGACTTTCTACCGCACCTTCTTCACGAATATAAAAGCCAACGATCGCGCCTGCACAACAGATAATTGCGGACACAGTAAAGAGGCTCGCATACGATAAATAAGCAACACAGTACTCGCCAAACAAGCTGCCCACCGTATTACCCACCTGGATACATACCGTGAAATAACCGATGCCCCGAGCCCGAAATTGTACTGGTACAATACGAATTACTGCCGCGAATAGCGGGGAAAATACACACGCGTGCCCCACCCCCTGCAGAAAACGCAAAAACACCAAGCCGACACCGAGATCGTCGACATAGATATGTGTGTACGTCGCTGCGCTATACACAAACAGGCCAAATACCACCAAAGGTTTTGAGCCATACGTATCAGAAAGACCGCCCACAAATGGCGCTAGTGCCATCATCGCGACAAGCGCAACCCCGAGCAAAGCGCCTGCTTCTTGCTCGTTCCCACCGAGGTCCACAACAAACTTAGACAAATACAGCATCATCGACGCTGCACCGAAGTACAACATCGCGACAAGCAGTATTAATAAGAATTGCACACGTTGCGCACGTGTCAGAGAGGAAAACATTAACATCCCGCTTTTGCATAACGAACCGACACAATAAGGTTATGCACCAAAGGGGTATAAATCCAATAAACGCAACGTTACATCAAGAATAAACCTCGGGTAGTTGCGAAGAGAGGTAGTTTCTAATATTAAAACGCATTTTTACCGAACTTTAAGTCCTAACGAAGAGATTTTAGAAACCTGACGTTGTTGTTTTTCAAGATAGGTATTCACCCGCAACTTAGCGTTATCACGAATATCCATATAGAAAAGAGAATAATCCAACAGATGGTAGTTGCCTTTATCTAAGCCGCTGCCGATTTTACCAAAGGGCGTGCCGTTTTGATCGGAGACAAATAAGATACCATCCTTACACTGTGCGCTCAAAGCCTGGTCGAGCGGGGCTCCCAAAGGGAGTAGTTCAATCCCTTTGGGGGCATCTACTCCTGACATCTCAGCATTAAACTTCCCCGTTGGCACAACCCCGCCACGATGAAGCCCTTTATTCGCTAAACCACCATTTACTCGCCAGGAAAGCGGGTTGACACAAACACCGTCGGCGCGGGAAGAAAAATTTCGATCAATCGCTATGTCGCTATATGTATCCCAATGCACCACGCAGCTCAAATCAGTTTCACTTTCACATAACCCAACATCTTGCATGCCACTGATGGAAATATTTTTTACTTGTGCACCAATAGCATAGGCCGCGACCATTTTCTGAGCCAATGGCGTTCCATCGATCACCTTGCGAATTAACTTCACCGCATGAACAGTCCCCTGACTATGACTAGCGAGGACGAACGGCCGGCCATTATTATAATGCTCTAAATAATATTTGAATGCTTGTTCAACATCTTGATACGCAAAATCGAGAATTTTAGAGCGGTTTTTCTCTCCCGCCAGAAAAGCAAAAAACAGGGCTTGACGATAGCGCGGAGCATAGACATTACAACATCCGTTATAAGCGCTCGCCTGATTCGCCATCATCCAATGTGTATTTTCTTCCGTACCGGATTCGCGATCCATTGAGTAGGTCCAATTCGATCCAGCCAAATACCCTGTTGGGTGAATGAAAAAGACATCTGCGGGCGCGTCCCCTTGGGCCAAATCGTTCACGACACCATTAGGCACCATATCAGCGTAATCTTGTGTATCTGGCAACGCGGCCCAATTTTCTTCAAGTGCGTAATCTGGCGCAGCCACGGATTTGGCGGGGTCGAAAGGTAAATCGGGACGATGAATAAAACTTGTCACAAAAATGCCCAGTATTTTGCCATTCCCTGTTACGTACACCCCCGCCAATGCGACACCAACAAATACTGAAAGCGCTAAGCTCCCTCTTAAAACCCACTTCATGCTTACCTCTCCCTTTTACGGTTCATTTGCTCAACGTTTGTAAACACGTTGTTTAATGTTGAGCGTATATATTTACTTAACATGTTCAAATTGAGCACTAACATGCATTATTTCGTTTTTTTGCGACTAATGCACCTACGTTCACCCACGATGCACCATCATCAAAGCTCATATTGCTTTCCCACTTAAACTGATGATCTTCGATATCATAAAATCGAATATTGTTAAGCACCGGAGTACCATCATGACTCAGCCCCTTGGCATGTAACTGCATTTCAGCATCGACCATGGCACCGCTCCATTCGAGTATTGCTGCAGCACTCGAATGGACTCCAATACCCGCGAACGCCCATCGTTTGGCCTGAGGTGAATACGTGCGCAGTGTAAGGTACGAAGCCGCTTCCTCGCCATTAGACCTTAGGGTGCGATAATCATCGATCACCACTCGCTTGTCATTCAAGTATTTGGCCTCCCACGTCGCCAAATACGAAACCCGGCCCCCCTGCGGCGACATTTTCGTCGCTTCCACGTCCCAACACCCAATAAGGAAGTCGAATTGTCGATGCGCAGGGCTATTCGCGCCGTCCATATAGATAGCCGCCTCAGCGGTGACAATTTTATCTATCGGCGCGTCCTTAATCGCGGCAACATTATCTGAGGGAACATTATTCACAGCTTCACTCTCCTCCGTATTTCCATTTGGGATGGCGATCATCATAACGACTAAGCTTAAACATCCAGCCAACATCGCGCTAACTACCGCCGTTTTTAACCTCACTTCACGCTCGCGCATTGCATTCCCAGCGTCCCACTTAAGCGATAAGGCAAGGGGCTTGCCACTTAATAAGCCCAACACGCTTGTTCATTTCCGTGCACCTTACTGTTCGCTCTTGAACAGTAAGGCTGAAGGTGTGATCCCAAACAACAATCTACGCGCCATCATACTGAAGCCATGCTCATTGACCAGACAAGCATTTGACATATATGATATTCATAATATGAATATCAAAGATATCGACCTCAATTTACTCACTGTATTTGCGGCAATTTACCAAACACAAAATATCTCTCGGGCCGCAGAACGCCTGGGGATGAGCCAGCCTGCGACAAGTAACGCACTAAACCGGTTACGAAAAATTCTTGAAGACCCCCTTTTTGTCAGGAATCCGCGCGGGGTAACACCCACACAGAAAGCGAAGGAGCTAGCGCCGACGTTAACCCAAGCCATTGATCTTATTCAAAATTGTTTAAATGAAAAAACGGACTTTAACTACGCAACGGCCGAACGAGAATTCAATATTGCGATGAGTGACTATTGTGAATTTTTGCTGATGCCCCGCGTGATTGACTGGCTCAGTAAATTCGCACCAGGTGTGCGCATTAACGTTTGGCCAATTGAGGGGGGGCAATTAAATGAAGCCTTCAATAATGAAAAAATCGATCTCGCGCTTGGCAACATCCCATATTTAATTGAAAACTATCGTTTACAAGGACTATTTGAAGAAGAGTTCACCCCCATAATGAGGTTAGGCCATCCGCGTGCAAATGACGCATTAAGCCTGGAAGCATTTGCTGAGCTTCCTCACGTAATCTTTACCCCAAGATACACACAAAAAGAAAATGCCGCACGCCCACGTAAAGATAAAGAGTGGCAACATCAGGCCTCGTTACAAGTCCCAAATTTTATGTCGCTCGTGGCCATTGTATCCAAAAGCGACCTAGTTGCTGCAGCACCATTAAGAGCAATAAACGCATTCAGAGAAATATACCCGGTTAAAACCATATCGCTTCCCGTTGAGCTACCACGTGTCACCATTCATCAATACTGGCACGAGACCAAGCACAACGATCCCAGCCTCAAATGGTTCCGCGAACTCATATTTGAGTTTTGCCAAAACTTTTAACCGTAAACTCCAACACGGCAAACGCCGAACAATGGCTACAAGATGATATTTATTCTTAGGTCAAACTAGGTTAATGATCGATTCAGAACCTTAGTCTTCATGATCATAGTGATCCGTATACCCCTCTACCTTGGGCGATTCGTTGAAGACTTTATCATCCGCTCCATCTTCGATTGACTCAGCTATTTCAGGCGTATCATCCCCCTGATCTTTTATTGCCTCAGCGTCATTAAAATAGTGCTCAATGACAAATTCACACACGATTTTGCTTACATTTGGACCGGAAGAATAGGAATAGTTAGTCACCGATTCTGGGTACTCCCATACATCTAACCGAAGAGACACGTCTTGGTCACATGACGTGCAAGGGACATCTAACCGTGAGATATAACGGATATATTCATCTTCTTCGGCTTCAGGACTCGTATCCTCGTGAAACGTTAACGATTTACCCTCAACGCTATACTTTTCTTTGCAATGGGTGCAGATGTAACTTACATAGCCATCAATGGTGACATTCATAAACGAATTCCCTGTGGGAAAATATTGCTTATCAGTTTCAATGGAATCAATCCCTATTTTAACGGCATTAAAACGTAAATAGTAGGAATCATCATTAAACCCTGTATCATTCAATGTTAAGTTATTGCCTAAACATACAAGCGGAAAATTTCAATGTGGCTGAATGACAATCAAGTAATCGACTCTGCGATATCCGCATATCGAAAGTCCTTATTGTGCTCTACGCCAAAGCATATTGTTATCGATCATTTATTTAACGCAAAAAAGCTTAATGACGTAATTAACGCTTTGCAGCAGCCACACCACTGGCAATCTCAAAAACATACTTACTCCGCTTTATATGTCGATGATACCCAGTGGAAAAAAAGCAGCAACGATCAGCGATTTGTCCAACGAGATGTTTGGCAACGTAACGCCGTTAACCCTAATACTGACAGCGCCAACAATCAATATGCCATTATCGCGCGGGATTTTTTGTCTTATTTGCGCGGTGATGAATTTATATCCCTGTTATCACGCATCTTTAACGTGGCATTAACCGATAAAAATGTGACCGCGCCTGAAATTAATACGAACTATTTTCGACTAAGCGCTGCGGACTACGTTAAGGAGCACGCAGATGACTCACCCGGAAGAGAGGTGTGCATGCTATTGTATTTAAATAGCGATTGGCACAGTAATGCGGGTGGCGAACTGGTGTTTAGTGGTACGAATGACAAGCCTATCAGGATTACACCGTTATATAACCGCTGTGTTTTGTTTGATCCTTCCTCAGAGGGCTCTGAACACTGGGTAAAAATGTTAAACGCTGAGCATACAAACAAATATCGCTATAATGTGACCAGCTGGTATTGGTCTGAATAATGACATTCCCTAAAAAACCGCCGCCTAACGAACAACCGGTATTGTCACATCACTCATTTCTGACATATCGGAAAATTTTATTCGAGTCTAGCCTCACCACTGCGACAACAACTTATCTACCAGTTTTTTCTGTGTTTTATTTATTTTCTTGACCTGCTCGAAAGATAGATCATACACGCCAAAACGCTGCTCTATATCCTGCAGCATCGCCATCCACACCTTCGCCGTCATCTGCGCATCGTAAAGCGCACGGTGATACCCCCCACCACTTTCAATATTCGCGTAGGATACCAACTGCGCCAACGTGTGATTGGGTGAAGCCTGAAAAATGCGTCGCGCCAATAATAACGAACACGAAAACTCACCGGCATAATCAACATTGATTCGATTCAATTCAGCATCTAAAAACTTTTTATCGAACGAGGCATTATGCGCAATTAAATTGGCGTCACCGATATACTCCGCAAAGCGGCCCATCACCGCCTCGCAACTATCCGCCTGCGCTAACATCCGATTATCGATACCCGTATAATTTGCGATAAAGCCCGATATCCGAAAACCCGGATTCATCAGCTCTTGAAAGCTATCCACCACCTTACCACCCTCCAAGCGCACCGCGCCGATCTCAATCGCACGATCGCCCATATCTGGGGATAACCCCGTGGTTTCAAAATCGAGTACGATAAGTGAGTCTGCACGCATGGGGAATCCTGTATATGACTGGGGTATATTATGATAACAAAAGGGAGGAGGAGTAATGACATCCAGCCCTGTATTTTAATCAGAGCATGCCAATTTCTAATGCTATACTCGACCGGCGTTACATAGAAGCACGTATACGCCCACGTAAGGGCATCCTTATTCTCAACAGAAAACGAACAATGCCCAAACGACTGAGTAAAACCCAAAAAAAAATTGATAACAATATACGAACCACATTAACAGCATGCTGTAATGAAGGACTCAAAGACATACCGGGTTTCCAATGGCTCACACATCAAGTGGATTATACTAATTTCCCTGCGAGCTTATTTATTACCTGCGTCTTTGACACAATAACCGCACAACATACAGCTCAAGAAAATGGGCAGGCGTTAGCCCTTCAAAGGCTGATTCAAGCGAAGTTGCTTAAAATTGGGGTTAAGTTTAAAAAAGTAGACGCGCAAATATTGTGCGATAGCGAAGAAGCCTGCACACTTGATCACAACGGAGAATGGCCAGCACGCTTGGCCAGCCGTGCCGGGCGAGCGTTGAGGAACAACCGACCAAACTAAGTTTTTTTGATCATACGTATCTCAAAGTCGGTACTGATATACGAAAGGTTCATTGAACTATAGCGGGGGAGACGGCGAGGGAGGTAAATACCCACGGGCATCTTTAGATAAATTACTCGTCCCCATCGTTTCGTCATTAAGCGCGCTGCCATAATTATCGCGGCAATGCATACACGGGCTCATGGTGTTCACTAAACGGCCTTTTCTAGAATACTTTCTCACGTATGCTTGTGAGATCTCTACATTGCCACGGTGTAATGCAATGGCATCGCCCAATTTACTTCTCAAATCACTTACCGCTGCATCTTCAGCGCACATGACGTTATTTGCGCGCCCCCAGCCAATAGTTTCCTTTCCTGACTCGCTGTGCAGATAACGAGCCGCGACCCAAGGGCCGGCGTGGTCACCGGTTGGTTCTCCATTGGGGAAATTCGAGGGTTTATTTGCCAGCTGATAAGCAACTAGCTCAAGCGCATCTGTGGGGGCACGCTCACAAATACGCTCTTGCCCCAACACGCTCTCAGGCGTCGCAAAATAGTGATGATTATTACTGGTTTTTACATTCCCACAGTGCTGTCGGTCTTCAATGACGGTTATTTTCCCTACTTCCGCTACGGTGCCGATAAGAGTGAATATTTTGTCACCCACATTAAGATTTTCAGCCCTTACCCACTCTTCTGTAATAAGGTAAAAGGGATGCGCTTCAGCGGTAAACATCAACGTTTTAACGCCGGCAATAGAATATTCAATCTCGATCATAAGCGAAAATTATAATTACTCCCTTAGGGTAAATCCAGCGGCGTTCGGCAGGCCCTAGGTCGCTTATGTAAAGAGGAGAACTTTCTTTGATTGGGTGAAATAGGCTGCTCTAAAACAACATTTAACGCTATTCTCGATGCAGATTCTCAGTTTTCGACAACGAAAAAATACACCTGCCAGTACAATCCGTATCGCTGAAGCGCTTATTGATATGATGCGTCGCTTTTGGTTAAAGGATTAACCGACACATTTCGTGTTCAGCCGACCCAGCTTCCTGCTGTGCCGGAAATATTGCGATCCCTGCTTCGTCTTTGTCATCCTACAATTATTCCTGTCCTATCCTTAAACATCCTGTTTACGATCCCTTGTAGCCTGATCCGTTTCCCTCTATTCGTCCTGAATACGCTATCCCTATGAAGCGCCTATTAATGTCCTTATGTATTCCATTCCCTGCCCGACTACGCCATCTCGATCCCTGGCGTTCCGTTGTCCGTTGTCCGTTGTCCGTTGTCCGTTGTCCGTTGTCCGTTGTCCGTTGTCCGTTGTCCGTTGTCCGTTGTCCGTTGTCCGTTGTCCGTTGTCCGTTGGGTAGTATTATCCTGCTCCTTTATATCCCTAATCCTTTTACCCATGCCCTATTTTCCTTCAAGACGTCTTGCTCTGTTTCCTTTCTCTTCCCTGTCTATTTCCGAATGTCTTGATAATTAGTTTAGGGAATTTGTGGTTTTAATCCATTACAAACCATTACAGTTCACCGTTCCGGCAGCTTATTTAAGCAATCTTATTCCGATAAAAATCACCATAATATTAAAGACTTACGAACCCCCTCCCACGTAAAACGTGACCCAATTCTCAAGCCAATATCACTTCATCACGACATTAACCCTGGGTTAATACAACCCCCTATAGAGCGGCGCGCTTTCTACCACTTTTAGCATCTATTTTTTTGATGATACACGGCACAATTAAACAGTTGTTGAAACATTGGATGGTATATCAAGTGCAATCATAATAAACACTGTTCAATGCGCTTCAGCAGCTAGAGGTATAGGAATAAAAAATATAAATCTTAACCTTCATGCATATATGCAGGAGCCACAGAATGACCAGAATAAAAAGCCCAATACAACACTCTTTAAACGTGTTGTTAATTTCGTGTTTATCACTATTTATCTCCCACTCCGTTTTCGCCTTTGACCCCGTCCCTAAAGCTGGCTGGTCAGACGAATATGTTGCGGGCGTCCAAACCGCTTTATACGTCCCTGATTCTACCCCGCTTGTCGATGGGAAACGTGCTCTGATGGTGGTATTACATGGCTGCCTTCAAACCAGCACTGACGTCGCCAAGTGGTCGGATTGGGAATCTACCGCTGAAGCCTACGGCATGGTCGTCGCGGGTTTAAACGTACCCGACAATGGCGGCCTACTCGGATGCTGGCGTTATTGGGCTGAGCAAACCGATAAGGATGCTGAGACGCGTACCTCCCCCAAAAACCCTAAAGGGCGTAACGAGCAAGACCAAAAAGCCGTTTTGGATATGGTCGCAGCACTGCTAAACCGCTCTGAATTGAACCTTGATGATCGTCAAATATTTATCACGGGTATCTCATCTGGCGCCGGCATGGTAATGAACCTCGCGTGTGAAGCGCCTGATGTATTCGCTGCAGTGGGTATGTTCGACGGCCCCACCATCGGAGCCTCTGCGGCAATGAAAGGCCCTATAAAATCCAGCAGCCAAAGTGACGGCATTCGTATTTGTAATGAAGTTTCTGGCAGCTACAGCAGCCACTTCTCAACTCAGGTCGCGTCCATCGCTTATGGCGACGAATCACTGTCTTTGCCTTCCGTGTACTCTCAATACAATGCCAACGTTATGGCGGATATGTATAACGCAAACCGTGACAACGGTTGTGAAAGCATTGAAGCAGGAAATAATTCAGCCTCTGAAATTACGTGGTCAGATGCTAATGGTCCGCGCGTGAGTTTAGTTTCCATGCACGGAATGTTGCACCGCTGGCCAGCAGGCCCCAACTCAAACCCTGAGGCCTTATTCGCCACTGGCGACTACATTTCATGGCAGAAATACTTTTCTAAATTTGCTTTTGATAACAACCGACGTGCGAACTCTAGTTCAGCAGGTACCGACGATGGGATCTACGACGGTGGAAGCTGTACGGAATACAACAACCTCACCTTTACCGATTCGTTCGCGGTATACATGAACTTTTTAAGCACCGGTGGATTTGATGAATTTGATCGCCAAGTTGCAGAAATTAAAGCAATACGTGCAGAACGCTGTGAACCATTTGAACCTTCTGACGCAATTCCTGGCTGCCAACATGATGCCGTAGATGAAGCGCCTGCAATTACTCTACTTGGCGCAAACCCCGTTTCATTAGAAGTCGGCACAAACTTTGTTGACCCAGGTGCGACAGCAAATGATAACGAAGACGGTGATCTCACGAGCTCGATTATTGCTGGCAGTGACTGCAATAACATTGATACAAACACCGTGGGTAGTTATAGCTGTACTTACAGTGTCACGGACTCCTTTGGTCACACCGCCAGTGCAACAAGAACGATCAACGTAAACGCGGGCATGGTAGATAGCGATGGCGACGGCATTGCTGACGAGAACGATAACTGCCCTAACACCGCTAACGCAGATCAGTTGGATAACGATCAGGATGGCCAAGGTAACCTATGTGACGCAACACCTAACGGCCCTGATAATGACGGCGACGGAATCACCGACAGCCTCGACAACTGCCCTAACGTCGCGAACCCAGACCAACTGGATAACGATGGGGATGGCGAAGGCAACCTTTGCGATGCAACACCGGACGGTGCCGTTTCGTGTACATCTTACACATCCTCTATTTCTCAGCATGTCAGCTCAAATCGAGCGTACAAAGAAGGATTGTTCTTTTTAGTTTCCTATTTTGCGGTGGGTAGCGATGAAAAACTTTCCGGGTTTTCCTTTTCTACTGTGACCTTACACAGACTTAATAACGAAGCCAGTTATCACATAGGCGGATGCCCATAATACAAACGTAACCAATTGTTGATAGGGTTGGCCCAGGGGTAAAAGCCTGGGCTTTTTTTGTTTAGTTTTATTGGGCCAAACGCAGCAGAAAAGTTTGAATCGCATAAACAGACAACTAATTAATCAAAAAATTAATTTATACGTTGACTTTAATATCGATTCAATCGAAAACAAAAAATACGGCCTATAGTTTTTAAATTTCCTCCATATGCAATCATCTAATTTTCCAATTTAATTTGTGACCCAATCGTCGGTTTGAGATAATTTTGGCGAGGAGATGTTCACACAAAAAATATTTTCAACAATTGCGGTGTCCTTTTTCACTTAAACTCGTCTCCCATAATGGATATAACAATAATAGTAGTATTTCGGAGATACCGATTCTGCAGGCCAGCCTGTTCTATGCCATACCAAAGATACATCACGCCCCCTGGCTAGAATGAGATACCCGCACATAGAAACGGAAGAACGGCAATAGCTTCAGGAATACAGTGAGTCATATTAGCAATTGAGCAGTCCTTATGAACATGCAATGTATTGAAGAGGTAAATTTTGGTGCGCGACTCAAAAACGCGCTGACGAATAAACGGAAAAGCCAATCGTGGCTCGCCAAGGAAATGGGTGTATCTTCTGCGGCTGTAAACAAATGGACAAAAGCACAAGAAATGGGCGGCATCTCTGCGGAGAACTTAAGCAAGCTCACCCGCGTACTAGAATTTGATTTTGTTTCTGGCGAAGCGATCACGAATCATAATATTTATGATGAGTGCTTAAAGTTCAAAACCCGCTTACTCGCCGCAAAAAATGATTCCGCATTATTTGCGCAACATGTGAGTGAATTTATTCGTTTACTTGGCTATTCCCACTATGTCTTTATGCAGCATTACAAAGGGCATTTTATGGAGGCCCCTCCTGTACTGGTCATGACCGATGTCGATGAAGATTGGCGTAAACATTACCGAGAAACAGGTTACGCTGAAAACGATCCCACATGGAAATACTGCCAAGAACATGTCGAGCCTATATTAAGTCAAGACCTCATTGCCTACGCAGATTCTGTCGGCTGTAGTTTTATGCCACAAATGTTCAGTGACTTTCGCAAATATGGCTACCTCGATCATATCGTTGTACCGATTCACGGGCCATGCTGGCAAGGTAGTATGGTCTTAATAGTGGATGATTTGGATAACCGCCCGGCCCTCACAAAAATGCTGCCGTTTGTCATGACGGTCATGTTTTATATTCATTCAGCTGCCAACGAAATGTTTGAAGAAGCGAACGGGCAAATACTCCGACCTTACCTCGATGAAAAAGAAAAAGAGCTTGTCGCCGCCTTTTTAAGTGGCAAGCCAGACCATAAGATTGCAGAAGATATGCATATCGCGGTCGATACTGTGCGATACCGCCTATCCAAAATACAGAAAAAGCTACGTGTCGTGAATCGCCAACAACTTGCACTCAGTATCGCGGCTCAGGGTATTACGACAACCGAGGACCAAACATTTAAAGCCTATTCCTCCCCCTTCCCGATCTCCGGAGATATCTCAATCAAATCCTTTGACGAGATCGCCTGATACGCTAATGCTAGTCGGGTACACAGGGGGGCTCCCTCAGTCCGCTTGATTCCAGATCCACGCTGGGTTACGCCCTCAACTTGCGGCGTTCACCTCTATGAAGATCGCCTAAATGCCAACAAAATCTTCCGGCCCTAAGCATTAGGCTCTACAATCAGCATATGGCTATATTAAAGCACCTAGATTCCGACACGCTCATCTACCTAAAACCTATGCATATTTTCGGGCGAGACCCGAGTATTGCCGACACCGCCCTCGATCACGATTCCTGTTCTCGTATGCATTGCGTCATTAGATGGCAAGCGGGTATGTGGTTTATTACCGATGAAAGTCGCAATGGTTGTTACGTAAACGGCGAGCGCATCGCAAAAGGTTCTGGTGTGAACATAGCAAAGAACGACGTACTCACCATAGGGAAAAACGAAGACGTCAAATGGATCATGGCGAATGATAATGCCCCCACCCCCATACTCCTCGCTCAAGACGGAAAATCCTATTTAGAACTCAGTGATTTAAATATCCTTCCGAACGAGACTCACCCCGAATGCCAGATTCTGAAACAAGGTGAATCATGGATATTCGAACATAATGAAGGCCAGCAAACGATAAAGGAAAAGTTTGAGTGTGATATTGACGGCAAATCTTGGATATTCTTTCCTAATGATTTAATTCAAGAAACCAAATTTTACGACAAAGTCAGCGATGAAAAACCCAAACTCAGCTTCCATGTCAGCCGCAATGAAGAGCATATTCAATTGGCCTTTGAGCTAAGCGGCAAACATTTTGACCTTGGGCACAAAACCCATCACTACCTTTTGTTGGAAATGGCACGACACCAATTAGAAGACTCAAGCACATCCGAGAAAGAACTTGGATGGATGAGCAATGAATTGTTGTTAAACAATATGAGAATCGATATTAATCATTTAAACATTCAGATTTATCGTGCACGAGAGGCATTACGTAAATGCTCGTCCCATTGGGGGCAACAATTAATCGAAAGACGACGAGGCGAAATGCGGCTGCAACCCTGCACAATAGAGATCGTCAAAGAGGGCTGAGTTCGCCAGACATTCTGCCCTCTGTTCATTTGTCAACCATCGATTGTTCCATATCAAACATAAATACAATCTATACCCTTCCTACACTACCGACCAAGG
Organism: Agarilytica sp.; assembly: GCA_045430345.1. Lineage (GTDB taxonomy): Bacteria > Pseudomonadota > Gammaproteobacteria > Pseudomonadales > Cellvibrionaceae > Agarilytica. The sequence goes on from JAILXT010000005.1 coordinate 302,647, forward strand.
CCGCTGTGGTACTATTTAGGTGAGCGGAATGGAAACGTATTTTTCAATTATCGAAAGGTACGTGTGGAACGCACCACAAAATCAAACATACGTTTAATTTTTCTATTTCCCCTTATCGAAATAATAACCTATCAAAAAATAAAAACGCTGTAACACAAAGCGTAACCCCGTGGGGTTAGCACTTAACGATACGAAGTCGGGCTCAAAAAATGCGCCACGCTTTGAAATAAGGCAAACACCACACCCTAACTTGATCACGCATATTGGCAACGCAGTAACCTGTGCTGCACGGTTACCTGTTGCCTCTCAAGACGCATACGCGCACAAATCGAGATACATCGACTGGCCCGTGTTCGTCATTTTCACTCTAAATGCTTTTTAAATGATAGGTACACAAATGAAAAAACTTAATCGGTGGTTGGCTACCGCTGTTTTCAGTGTGGTCATAATTTCTTCTCATGCGTATGCGCAAACAACAGTAAGCGAATTTTTTACGCGCGTGCAAACAAATCAATTTAATACCCAAGTGCTGACGCTGCCCCAAGGCGGCGCCCCGTCGACCGTGCAAACATTCATGGGCGACCCTGCAACAAATATCTATATTGATACGCTCGCACTTTTTGATTTACCCGACTTCCAAATCGAACTTCCTGGGTTAAATCACTTTTACGCGGTTAAAGAAAAACTACAAAACAACACGCTTAACGGTACAAGCTGGATTGGTGATGTGGTCTATCTCGACCCCGCCGGTCTACAAAGTGGCATTCAAGGCCGTGCATATTTCGTAGAGCACAATGGTTTGGTGACCGGTGTCATACATACCGCAGACGAAGTAATCCAAATATACCCAGACGGTGCAGGTGGCCAAATCATGGTGAGCTCCGATCCTTCAGTGTTCGATAATGAAGGGGAAATCGAAACTGGAGAAGGCAGCCCTCAAGCCGGCCCCGCCGTTGCTGGCCGTATCGACGGAGAATCTCCGGCGACCATGGCAGCCCCCTATGTTATCGACGTCATGTACGTCGTCACTGCGGATGCGGATGCACAAGTCACTGATATGCCAGCACTCATTGAGCTGGCACTCACTACCGGTAACGACGTACTCGTAAATTCACAAGTCCCCACGCGCCTGCGACTGGTGGAAACGCACTACACAAATTTCCAAGAAAACGGCGACATGTCCGATGACCTATCCGCACTACGCAACCCAAATGACGGCTTAATGGACGACGTACATAACGTGCGCACGCAAGTGGGCGCCGACATGGTAATGATGGTCACCTCTTCCTCAAACTACTGCGGCATTGCCTACCTGGACTCAGCTCCGGAATGGACCTTTAGTGTTACCTACCGAGGCTGCATGAGCTCGTACACCCCCATACATGAATTTGGGCACAACTTTGGCGCACACCACGACGATGCCAATGCCTCAAACCACGCATACACTTTTGGCTATGGGCTATACAACAACATCGAAACACCCTATTGGCGGACAGTCATGAGCTACCAATGCCCAGGTGGAGGATGTAACCGCATTCCATACTTCACCACACCTGCGCTAACCTACAATGATCTTCCTTTAGGCGATCCAGAAACATTAGATAACGCACGCGTCATACGTATTCGCTCTGCCGAGATTGCCAGTTATTACGCGAGCGTAGTGCCTTATTGCACAGAGCACACGTCGACAAATGATCAACACGTATCGGCCGGACGCGCGTACACACAATCTTCGGGCGGATTTTTCCCCACGACCACATACTACGCGGTAGGCTCGGACGACAGCTTAGGCACATACGGATTTCTTTCTCGCACGCTCGCTGAAGACCCCGCCGGTTATTATTCGGAGGGCGCGTGCAGCCCTGGTGGAGAAGCATCGTTCGCCCCAGAGGTACAAAATCTATCCACCACCCCCATTTCTGGTGGCTTGCGATTATCCGGTGAAATTTTTGATGCAAATAACGATGACATCATCAATGTACAAGCAAAAATATCCACGGATACAACATGGGCCGACGGCACTATCGACGGCAGTACATTCGATATTGAAATTCCATCCCCTGCTTCCAGTGAAGTCACGCTAGATATACAAACTACGGACAGCACAGGCGCTTCTTTCAGCTTCACCACAACGCTCGCGCTCGACCTCGGTGAACCGCCTGTAATTGAGCTGTCTGGTGTACAAGTGTTCGACCAAAACATTCAGGTATACGGCAACAGTGACGACCCAGACAACGCCGTACCCACACTTTATTATCAAATAGACGGTAACGGCGACCCTTCCAGCGGCAATTGGATCACCTTTCCTGTAACCAACAATTACTGGACGATCGATATTGCAGACGTTGCCATAGGCAGTCACACCATTCATGTTTACGGTGTCGATGAAACTGACCTGACCAGCAACATACTGAACGTAGACGTGACAGTCGATGCTCTTGAAGCCCCACTCTGTGAATTCGCAGGTGTCGTCCCGGCAACCAACGGTAATGCAGGAGAAGTAGAATTACTGGGTTTGATCGAAGACGTGAACCAAAGTGATGTATCACTGGAATACCGTATTGACGGTGCTGCATGGTCAACGCTCGCTGAATTTACGCGTCTAAACTATCGCCAATCGTGGGTCGTTAACCCAACACTCACATTTGACGATGGCGCCACCCATACATTCGACGTTAGAGCGACCGATTCAACCAATCTTCAAACCAACTGTGGGACTATTGTCCATACAGTTTCTTACCCCACCGGAGAAGAAGCGCCTAGCTGTGAATTTACCGACATATTTAAATACCAAAACGGCCTTCGCTATTACATGGTGACCTCTGATCCGAATGGTAACCAACAACAGATGTTTGCCAAGGAAGCCTCGAATAGTGAGTGGTTACAAACTTGGCCGCATGTATTAGCTGGAGGGGAAATTCCTATTCCAGGCATAGGTGAATTTACCATCCAAGGTCGCGTGGTCGACGGTACCGGTCTTGAAGGGTTTTGTGAGCAAACCATCACGCTCGAAGATCAATCTTATACACCAGAGATCACAAGCGCTTCCGGCTACTACGAACCGGAGCTGACTGCCGTGATGATAAACCTCTGGGTAGAAGACTGGGATGGCGACCTCACGTCCGTCGAGTTGCGAGAACAAGGTTCCAGCACGTGGTTACAGGCCGGCCAATTACGCGTTGGCAGCCGCTGGGAATACTCTCCTGGAGACTTGGCTAATGGCATCTACCAATATGAAGCAAGAGCCACAGACGCCGGTGGCCGTGTCAGCGACCTATACCAATTTGAATTTGAAAATGTCCGTTCAAACCCACCAACGCTATCTAATATCAGCATCAGTCAGAACGGAAACAATGCCACCCTCACCGGCAGTGCCCGTGATGAAAATGGCAATCTATCGCGGTTATATTTTCAACTCGATGATAACGACCTGTTTTACGTAAACGCGCTTCCTGAATGGTCACAAACATTCAGTGATCTCAGCAATGGCGATCATGCCGTGCAAGTCTATGCAATGGACACTAACGGCCTCACCAGTGCGACAGAAGTTCTCAACTTTACGATCGAGGCAGGCACCGCGCCAACACTGGATAGCATCAATGTTGCCGTCAATGACAGCACAGTCACAATCAACATCGACGCAAGTGATGTTGATGGGGACATTACGCTAGCAGCGGTTCAACTCGATAGCGGCACTACAACGTTCTATCCGGGAACTGGTACATGGGAAATTTCCTATTCTGATTTAACGGTTGGCAGCCACCAAGTACAGATATATATCGTGGACAGCATGGAAAACAACAGCCCAACGGAGGTACGCACCTTCGATATCGTCGTGACAGAAACCTGCTACACCACGAGTAACAGTGACCACTTATCTGCGAGCCGAGCCATCACGCGCAATGTCGGCGAAACCTGCTTCGGCACAATTTGTTTTGGCGGTACAACCACCTATTTCGCTGTAGGTTCAGACGATGACATGGGCACAAGCGCGAGCGCCGAAACAACACTGAAAGAAAGCAGTGCAGGTTATTTCGAAATCGGCACATGCCCAATTATTGATACAACCCCGCCCGTTCTATCATTACTGGGGAATAACCCAATGGAAATTTCTGTTGGTGAAACCTTTAATGACCCAGGCGCAAGTGCTACCGACAACGTCGACGGTGATATCACCGCTAATATTGTTACTTCGGGCACCGTTGATACCTCTGTACCAGGAAGCTACACCGTTACCTATAGCGTGAGTGATGCTGCTGGTAATTCGGCCGTATCACAGGTTCGTACCGTTAACGTAACACCCGACAGTATCGCCCCGGTGATAATCCTTAACGGTGATTCCGTCATGAATGTGCCCCTGAACGGCGCCTTCAGTGACCCAGGCGCCGTTGCCACAGACAATGTGGACGGCGATATATCCGCAAACATCCAAATTACTGGCACTGTGGATACCGCCGTATCTGGCACCTACCTTTTGTATTACGACGTTACCGACACTGCCGGCAATGCTGCAGACCAAGTTATACGAACAGTAAACATTGTAGAAGGCAACGCCTGCTTTGAATCCACATTAACCGAACATGTCACTGCAGGCAGAGCTTACGAACAATACTACTCGTACTATGCAACAGGCACCGCCACTTATCTAGGCAGCACGTTTAACGATCCTGACAAAGTGATTTCAATGGAAGAAATTAGCAGCGGGAACTGGAGTGAGGTTACAAGCTGTAACTAACCCCCACTCAGTAATTCAGCTTTATATTCACAGACACAAACCCGCCAACTCTGGCGGGTTTTTTATGCAGTACCATTTTCATGACTTATAATATTTACGTAATGCAGGATAAACATACGAATATGCTCCTGCCCGAGAAACAAAAAGCATCCCCCGAAAAAATCACCGGCTATTTATAGCCCCGTAATCAGACATTGTGTGCTCCAAATAAGGCTACCTAGACACCTGTTCTAAGTTGGTGCATTATTATGCTGGAAACTTTCCGTATAACTCTGTGTTTTTTTCACCCAATCTCGCTACATGCGAGTACCCATATGGTCCAGGGAACGGATATCAATTAATTAAAACCCTGTGTTAGATGGACAAATGCCGTGCTTCACGGTGAATTTGTCCTGCTAATAATATTGTTATGAAATACCAATACCATGGAGATGGGAAGTCAATGAAGAGAAATAAAAAACAGAATATAAAGATATTGTCATGCTTATCGGCTTGTATTGCTGCTTTGGCAATGTCAAATATTTCTATTTCCGATGCGAAATATGGAACAGTTACCAAGGTAAGGTTTCACGCAAAGAATCATTCATTACCTGCGGTAAGAAATTTCACCCTATTCCAATTGTCTGAAAGTACAGCACCTTGTTCCTGGCTCTATTTGCCGCCTGACGATCATATGATTACAGGCGCGCTTATGAATGCTAAAGCAAAAGACATGCAAGTGAGGGTGGAATACGATCCCAGTGTCGGCGGTCCGTGGGGAGATGCACACTCTTGTGCGGTAGTCGTATTTGAACAGTTGTAATTTCATAACAAGTTACTCAGCTGGACAATTTGGTCGTCGCGCCTTTATGTGCTTTTAGCACATCAGTTGCTCCTCTCCAAATTGCCAGCTAGCAAAGCGTTATGCATAAATAAGGGTTTCGGAAATGGATTTAAACTTTCAGTATGCGCATCATTTACATGAAGAGTCTGAAACGAAATCGAATGTAAATATTGGCGATGCTATAGCCGCATTTGATCAATTTGAATGGGAATCAGAAGTTAATAAAGCGAATGAACTACAAAAATATTCTCCTACATTATCGGTGATCATCAATGGGCAGAATGAGATGGTTGGGGTGTCTGGATATGGGGAAGGAGGCGATTTACAATTCGTTTCTGAAAGCCACTTCCCGGGTGAGGTAAGTAAATGGTTTGGGCTCTCCAAGTCACTCGGTACAGTTAATCTTCATACACAAACATTTAATAAAGCACAGGCGCGTAAAGCGATTGAACTAATGATTGCAAAAACTACGACGGCCTCAGAGCGCTATATGCATAACAAAGCTGCCCCATATGGCGGCGTTACATTCACAAAAACTGAGGGATCTCATGTTTAAGAATATCTTTTTATTCGGGCTAATTTTCATATCAGTACCAGTTTTTTCTGCCGGATCTATAGAATCAAAAGTCGAATATGTTCAGGTAAATGTCGACGCGGGACTATCGAATGTTGCCGTCATAAAATTTACTAGCACAACTCAAAATGCACACCAATGTGCAACTGATAATAGAATGATCGTGGACTTAGAAACATCAGGTGGAAAATCTGCTTTAAGCATGGCATTAGCTGCCAAAGCTGCAGGCGCAAGACTCCGCGTTGAGGCGAATGGGGCTTGTATAAATGGTCTAGAAGTTATCGCATATATGCGGTATCTATAAATGCAACAAGTAAATCTTGTGTTACGCCTGCTACGCAGCCGCCACAAATTTAGAGCTTATGTGCTCTTCGAATAAAGAGGATCTATGAATAAAATAATACTGCTTGCCTTCTTTCTATCTCTTGGCTGTATGGCTCACGATACGGAGCGAATAATCTCGGTTAAAGGGAAAGGAGTTCTGAATGTACGTCCAGACTTGATTCAAATGACTTATAGTGTTTACAGTCATGACGCAGAAGCCCCCTCTAAGGCAAAGGCGAATGTAGACGCCATATCATCACGCTCCGTAGAAGCGTTGATAAAACTCGGTATTGCTTCGGGCGACATTTCGTCTTCGTCTCTCGGAGTTGAAAAAACAGATCACTACAATCGGAAAGACAAAACATTCATACCCGCTTACGTAGCAACAAGAGAGATTGATATTATTATCCGTGATATTGGTCTTTACGGAAAGGTTTTCCAGGCCCTGGTAGATACTAAAATATCTGAAATTGACAGTGTTTCTCCCGGTGTGTCTAACTACAATGAACTTGAGGAGAGCGCTCTTGTTAGAGCTGCAGAAGACGCAAACAGAAAAGCTATATTTCTGGCCAATAAATTTGACGCGAAGGTGGGTAAAGTGCATCAAATTGGTATAAGAGAGGTGCGTAACAACATAGAAACAGAAGAGGTTCTTGTGGTTTCTGCGCGCAGGAGAGACAAAGTCGCTCTTTACGATTTTAAGCCTGGAAATTTGGAAATAACGTCAGAAATATATGTTGAGTACTTATTAAAGTAAACACATAACAAACAAATTATTGCGTAGCAAAGCTGCTGGGACCTCCGTTTCGCCGCTCTGCGCCTACGCCACGGCCCCATATTTGGGCGTTACGCAAGCGGAGAGTTACAATGAAACGATTCATACTGTTAGTTTTAACGATATTTTTATATGGTTGTCCCTGTGAGTTTGATCGGGGTAATTCCGCCTGTAATGAAGATGAAGATGAATACGAAATGGAGTTAACAACAGCAGAAGTTGGAGTTTATCAATGTTATAGCTCTCCGGCGTCTATTGCAGAAACACATGAAATTTTAAGCCAAAATGGTATAGATGTTATATCTACTAGGTGCGCCGATTTAATAGAGAGAATACCCACGCCTGAAGATAGAATATGTCAACACTACGGCAGCAATGGAACAATTCGAGCGGACTACTTTTCCTCTATTGAGATTTTTGAAATATATGACAGCAATAAAGAAGACCTATTAAATATCGACTTAAATGGCTTTACCATGTTAAATGAATTTGAAAATAATCACGTTGAAAAATCATGTGAGTGAAACGCATATGCATAACAAGCGGAATCAGGTTCAGCCACTTCGTGGCTTCGATTCGCAGTGGACTTCCCTCGTAACGGTGAATACAAAAAACATCACATATTGAACCATTGTGTAGAAACTCTCATCACAAAATAATGACTTACAGATAAACACTACTAATTTCACGAGGCGATAACGACATGAGCAAACAAAACACAATAATCACTGCGATCAGTACAGCATTGCTATCTATTTCACCGATTAGTTTATCGGAAGAAGATAAGGATGCCAAACCAGCAGAAGAGAAACAGAAATACACAATGTGCGCAGCAGTAAGAATGAAAGAGATCAATCTGGATCATCTAAAAAAAGACCCCGAAAGATATTCGACCCATATTCCTGAAGGCTGGACAGTAGTAAGTGGTACAGGAGGGCAAGGTCATCCTAAACTACTATTATGTCGCTAACACCCCGCCGGCACATTAAAGTACCACTCGGAGAAGGTAAGTAATTCTATAGCACCAGAGGGCGGCGCTAATAGCCGTTATACTACCCCTTGGGTTAACACAGCATTAAAAATTTTGTATATAACTGATATTTGTGGTTGCGTAATCTAAATTCGAATAACACGCCAAGTTATCATTAACAACTTTACACCGCCACATATTCAAACCGCTTCACGGCGGTATCTTTTATCACCATATAGCGCCATCGCTTGTGAGTATAGGTTGAATATTTTTTATGCCGCCGGTGGACTCGCCCCATTTCAACCGTACGGCCGTCCACCAAATGTGCAATTAATTGCCACTTATACCCGACGCTTTGTTCGAACGCTTGAATTTCGGATTTAGGTACTTCCTTGCTAACGCCGAACGCCAAAGCACAGTGCTTAAATATGGCGTTGTGCCCTTCGGCTAAGCCTACAGCTAGATGGGCAAGTTCATGGCGCAAGGTATTACGAAGTTTGCTAATGGCGTGTGTGCCAATAAAACCAACATTGACGTAGACCACCCCCTTAGAGGAGGCCATACCAAATTTCGTTTTATGCCGCGTTAATTCTATGGCGGCCGGCTGAACAACCCACTTGTTTTCAGAAAGCACAGCGCGACAGTGATTTAACGCGATATCGTATTCTTCATGAATTACATTCAAATCGATGACGATATCGGTCTGCGCGTGAGGATCATCAATACCCACCTTAGATACTCAATTTAATACGAGGTTGCGATTTTTCTGAAAAATCGATGTCGGGATTACATAGCAACATCCGCGAAGATTCAATCCCGCCCGCTTCAACAACGTAGCGCTTAAAGCTTTCACTGCGCGACTTTGCCAGTGCTTTTAATTTAACAAGACTCCCTTCGTCGCTAGTCGCCACACCGTTAGGCAAACCCACTTCTGCAGGCGCCGCGACGCCACATATTTTGATTTGTGCTTTTTCTTTGTCTTTCATTAATTGAATAAACTGCTGAGCATACGCAATTTGCGTTTCTTCTAACTCAGTGACCCCTGGGCTATAGATAAGATCCTCAAACCGTAACTTCAATGCAAACTCCCCGGCACTGATCGCAACAGAAACAACACTGGCGTAAGGTACAAAGGTGTTCATGAGATAGGATTTCGCCTGGGACATTACCGCCTTTTTCGTCACTAACACTAAAAAGCTACTCATGCCAAAAGAAGGATCATCTACGCTACCACTCATCGGTACTGAGAGTTTTATATTGCCTCGTTTGTCTTTTAGCATACCCAGCGCTACGTTCAGCGGTATGGCCCCTTGGTCTTTCATGCTGGCCATGGCGTCATCCGCTGCGGACATGTCCACCCCTCTCATATGAAGCTTAACGCTTCCCCCTAGTTCGGAATTATCTACGTTTACATCCAGTTCTGTATCGAGCTGGCCGCTTTTAAGTTCAAAACCAAGCGCGTCACGAATATAAGATGATACTGCAGGTAAAGCGATTTCATTGATGTTGCCACTGATCTTTAAATTTACGCTTTCAGATAAAGGGCTTACACCACCAGTAAGATCTATTTTCGCGTATTCGTTACTTCTACCTTTGAAAATAAACGGGCTTAACTCATTACTTTCACTGTCGATCTTTGAAATTTCAAACGCGTCAATTTTTAGATCCCGGTTGTAATGAGGACTAACACTTTCATCTCTAAATATGATGTGATTTTCACCCTCCAGGTGCAGCTTTCCTAGTGCCATGTTAAATACCGAGTTTTGTGGCGACTCCCGAGAGGAAGCGTCGGCGAGCGCATCATTTTTTTCGCCCTCCGCACTGTCAGCGCTTTTTATTTCAATAGCTGTCGTTTCGGCAGTGTGCCCTTCACTATGCTTTAGCGCGTCGCTATTAGGCTCCTCGCCTTGCACCTCTTGTATGTTTTCTTCTGCTCCCTGTAGCAAAGCGCTCAATGTGGATACCGTTTTATCTTCGGCAATGAACACGTGGCTTCGGACATCGGATATCACGATATCACCAAGATACAGTTTCTCTTGCTCATAGCGGATAGCCTTAACAATTGTATCGCCAACAATTAATAAGGGAGGCAGTGTGTTTTCGGTAGCCTCTTGAGCATGAGCCCCCGAAAGAGAAGCGGCATCCTGTGCAACATCGGATGCGAAAAAATTCGATAACTGTAGCTGGTCTACGGTTACTTTAAACGTTGAGGGGATATCTGCACCGGAGGTGAAATTTATAGAGCCAAACGCTAAGCGCTCTAAGGAAAGGAGCTTATCGTTATTCCCGCCAACCACACCAACACCATCTATTCGTGTGTTTAGCTGTCCTTCGGTGCTACCTAAACGCCCACCCACTAGATTTACATTTAATTTCTCAACATCAAGCGTATAACCTTGTACATTCAGGTTCACCAGGCTCTCTTTATGATCACCTTCGATAGGTAATTGCGCAGATAGCTCTTGAACCCGGGCGCCAGCCTCACTCAGGGAGAGCTTGAGCGTTTCCCCATCCATCACGATATTCGATGATGCCTGTACATTTAACTCGCCAGAGAGTTGTGTCAACTGATCACGCAGTAGCGGCTGAATTTTCTGTAGCTGTATGCTGGCAACATCTAGCTGATTCTTCACCTCTCCTTTATCGCCGCTTATGTTGACCTGGGATAGAACCGATACGTCACCACCCAGCGCGCGCGCCTCCAGCCCAATTTCCAGTTTCTGAGATTCGCCCGACGCCGCTAGCGCTTTAATAGAGAGGTCGTCGACATTAACCGTAAAAGACGTTTGCTCGTGTAAAACGGTAATCGACGCATCGGATATTCGTAGAAGCGGCCCAATGATCTCATAAGGAAATACGTCTTTAGGCGTTTTAGTGGGTGATACCTGTCCGTCAGTATGTGTAGCACTGGGCTCAACGATAGCTTCATTTTTTTGAGGATCGGCAGTGTCCGTACTTTGCTCCCCAAACTCGAACCCCGCAACATTCATGACCCTATGATCAATTGCCACATGGAGATCTACATCGCTCAACTCAAACTCATTGATATAAATATCGCTGAAAAGTAGACGATGAAGGTGAAGCTCTAGGGCGGCATTCCCTAAGCGAAAGACAGTTTGCTGCCCGTGAACAAGGTTTAGGTCACGTACGGTAACCCGAGATAAAAGCGGGTTGTAGCGGATATTACTTTTGCCAGCCAGCTGAATATCATACGACTGGAGAGCCTTGGCCACATAGTGGCGAATCACATAGGGCGATAAGGACCAAATCAAAAAAATGATCACAAATATCGCTGCCGCACCAATCTTTACTCCCCGCAATACGCCCTTACGGATATCGCGCCGTCCCCCGTCCTTCATGCTTCACCACATATCAAATTTTGCTAAATACACATAACCATCTACTCCACACACGGTCACCTCCCATAAGCATTGAATGCCGTGGCAGACCTGTGTGTACCCCAGGGCGGCGATTATAAAGGAATGCTCAAGATAACCGTTAGTGACACTGGCGCTGATTACACGCCCTTTATATCTGCCGACGCACAAGTGGCACCGTTTTACACGTTAGTTTGTATTGTTATAAAAAGTAACTATTCTTATTAGAGTGAAAAAAAGCTCAATCAATTACCCATTATAAAAACATTTGCGCTCTAGATTTGTCACTTATTTCTACATTGACTCGATATCCGATCCCCCTGTATTTGCCTGGCTAACAAGAACAGAATCGGATACGGGAGCCCCCCGAAACTAAAAGGAAGGCGATTACATTATGATGCTAAGCATGATCGGACTCATCGGGGGGCTAATCCTTCTGATGTTCTTTTCCCTTCGGGGCTTAAACCTATTTATTGCTGCACCAATATGCGCCTTAATCGTAGCCGCTACCGGTGGTATTACGATTTTCGATACCGAGGGCACCTCAAGCTTCGTTAAGGGCTACATGGCCGGCTTCGCTAGCTTTATTGGTGCTTGGTTCTTTATGTTTTTGCTGGGCAGCTTATTTGGGAAGCTAATGGAAAATACGGGCGCTGCGGACGCGCTCGCTCATTGGGTTGTTAGCCGCCTTGGCCGTAAACATGCAGCCTTTGCAGTGGTTGCCGCATGTGCGTTACTTACGTACGGCGGTGTGAGCGTCTTTATTGTGGCCTTTTCCGTTTATCCGATGGCATTAAGCCTATTTCGGGATGCAAAAATCCCTCATCGTTTTATCCCTGCCACTCTTGCATTCGGTTCAGTGACATTCACCATGACATCCGCTGGGTCACCTGAAATCCAAAACTGGATCCCAACCAAGTATCTCGGCACCACGCCATATGCCGCCTGGGAAGTCAGCTTAGTTGTCGCAATATTTATGGCCGTAACCGGTTTTATATGGTTGCAGCACATGATTAAACGCGCACAAGACAAAGAGGAAGATTACGGTTACGAAGAAGACGCAGAGGAAGCCTTTGATGAAAGTAAGGCTGAAGAACTTCCTCACCCGATCACCGGCTTCCTACCCCTGGTTATGGTCCTATGCACGTCTCTTGTGACACATAGTACCCTTCATGAAAACGCGCTCATTGTGGCCCTGCTTGCAGGTTGCTTGACGCTGGCCGCCATCAACTACAAGTACCTTGTGAATATTCAGGAGGTTTTTAGCGAAGGTACCTATGGTGCTTTACTCGCGATCGGCAACACTTCCGCCGTAGTGGGCTTCGGCGCTGTCGCCAAACTCTCTCCTGCATTTGGCGTTATAGTCACGGCTCTGACAGGCATGGAAGGGAATGAGCTTATCAGTGCGGCAATTGCGATTACCACCGTTGCCGGGCTGACCGGTTCAGCATCCGGAGGACAGACCATCGCCCTACCTGAACTAGCGCCCCATTACCTGGAAAATGGTGTCGACCCAGAACAGCTACACCGCGTTACGTCGATATCCTCCGGCGCTTTAGATACGATGCCTCACAACGGCTACGTCGTCACGACAATTCGTGTCATCTGTAAGGAAACCCACCGCTCTGCATACATTCCCATGGCGCTACTCGCGACCGTGATCCCCTTACTTGGCGTTGTACTTGCCATTGGGCTGTTCCACTTAGGGATGTAATAAACCATACACACCGTTGGGTCGTAGGATCACGGCCCAATATCCTCCATTTCATCTGTCGTAAAATAGCTAATACCGAATGGCTACTAGCTTTCCGACTATAATAATTACAACAACTAAGAAAATATTACGTCCTACAATCACGGGTCTATCGTGTAGCGATCATCACGGATGTAACCACAGGGCTTATCATGTTAAGCATGTTAGGGTTAGTTGGTGGGTTACTGCTCCTTATGTACCTCACCTTGCGGGGAATGAATCTATTTCTGGCGGCCCCCCTGTGCGCATTGATTGTGGGGCTCACAGGCGATATTTCTATCTTTTCCGTCGCCACTAACGATAGTTTTGTTCAGGGTTATATGGCCGGCTTCGCTAGCTTTATTCGCTCCTGGTTTTTTATGTTTTTGCTCGGTAGTTTGTTCGGTAAATTAATGGAACATACCGGCGCGGCAGACAGCATCGCGAACTGGATTATCGGTAAAGTAGGGAAAAAGCATGCGGCCTTCGCCGTTATCACCTCGTGCGCGGTACTCACCTATGGCGGCGTCAGCGTATTTATCGTGGCGTTTTCCGTTTACCCGATGGCCTTAAGCCTCTTCCGCGATGCCAACATCCCCCATCGATTTGCACCCGCCGTACTAGCCTTTGGCTCTGTCACGTTCACGATGACTTCCGCCGGCTCCCCGGAAATACAAAATTGGATTCCCATCAAATATTTGGGCACCACGCCTTTTGCCGCCTGGGAAGTCAGCGCCATCGTCGCCGTCGTTATGGCTGTTTCCGGATTTATGTGGTTACAGCACATGATAAAAAAGGCACAAGCATCAGGCGAAAAATTCGAATTAACGCCCGCGCAAGCAAAACAACACAAACAACTAACGGCAGAGTGCATCGCGGCGTTACCTCATCCCATACTGGGCATCATTCCGCTCTTTGTTGTACTTGGCTGCTCGTTTTTCCTTCACGAATCACTGCAACAAGATGCGCTGATCGTGGCGTTGCTTGGTGGATGCGTCGCACTTGCGTTAATCGGGTTTCGTTACATTGATGATGTCAACGGTATGATCAGTGACGGAACGACGGGCGCCTTGCTCGCTATAGGGAATACCGCCGCAGTCGTTGGCTTTGGCTCTGTTGCAAAACTCTCCCCTGCTTTTGGGGCGATTGTTTCCACGATGACGGGATTAGAAGGGAATGAACTGATTAGCGCAGCGATTGCGATTACCACGGTTGCCGGTTTAACAGGCTCGGCCTCTGGCGGCCAAACCATTGCGCTACCAGAACTCGCACCGCACTATTTAGAAAATGGCGTAAACCCCGAACATCTGCACCGCATTACCGCGATTGCATCTGGCGCTCTAGACACGATGCCGCACAATGGCTACATCGTGACGACCATCCGCGTTATTTGCAGTGAAACGCACAAATCCGCGTATTGGCCAATGGCGGCAGTGACAACACTGATCCCTTTGATTGGCGTTAGCCTCGCGATTGCATTAATCTCTTTGGGTTTATAAACGCCGCACTTTTTACATACTAAAAACTATATTTCGCACCTGCGACAATACGATCCCGGCGATCAAACTGACCAAAGACACCCGCCTCCTCACCGTAAAAAAAGTCTAAACCGCCCCAGAGATTAAGCTCATCGTTTAACTGATAGGAAACGCTCGGGCGAATCATCCCATCGCTATTATCATCGCTATGCAGTGCAAACAACTCTGCGGTCAAGGTATCGTTCATAACGTCATAACGAATCATAAAACTGTGGCGTATTACATTTCGCGCGCGAACAACTTGCGCATGAAAGCGCGTTAGGCGGCTAGCAAACCACTGGTAACTTAACAAAACGTTGCTGATTCCTTGGTAATCAATACCAACAACAGATGACACCTCTGGCGAGCGCCAAACGCCACCATTTTCAGGCGTGTCTAATAAATGAAAGGTATCAGTGGAATACCCCACTTCGGTTCTGAAAGTAACGTCACCCACCGCATTACTGGCCGTAAAACCACTTAGATGATTTTTTTCATAGCGAGGCGCAAGCGTAAGCGCTCCTCCATCGACAGATTGAAAATACACTTCTCTATCGTGAAAATGACGTAAATAATTAACTCGTATATCCCAACCAGCGTAAAACACACTCAAACGCAGGCCATATTCCCATTCGTTACTGTCTGGCCGCTCAACATCCATCAGAAATACCGATGAATACCCGTTTATCGTGGGCACCAACTGTGGGCTCGTCACCTGATACGGGCTTCCCCGGTCAGCATTTTCATTAAATGTAAGATCGGGGATTACCAACGCCTGTAAAGAGACATCCATTGAAAACTGAAATTCCGCATTCACCGTCCAAAGGGGTATACGCGAATCTTCTGGATCATCCAAGATAAACGTTTCCAGTTTTTGAGGGTTAACCATATCCAGTACTTTTAGGCCATCTGCTTGCCCCCACACGATTTGCTGCTTGCCTATTCGCCATAAGCCGCCTAGCCCACTAAAATCTAAATATGCCTCAGAAAGCGCTAACCTCGCGTGGCGCGAATGAAAAATGGGGCCATTCATCGACCCGTAATTTTCAGGCCGATCGTCTATCGCTTCTAAATGATCATAAATATCGTAAAAGAGCGTAGATCTTACGGTATAGCTAAGTGACTCCGAGGCATCGCCATATAACGCCAGCGCAAGTGCAGTTTCCCACGTTTGGGGCTCGCCGCTAAAATGCGCTTCGTTAGGCGTGTTGATGGGGTAGGCTAATTCCGACGCGAGAGAGACACCCAACTCTGCACAAAAGGCCATTCGAGCTATACATAAAACACCCACAGATACCGCCCATAAAAAGCACGACCGCATGATTAAGAACCTCGATTTAGGGCCTGCACCGCGAACTTCTTATTATTGACCGGGGTCGAATAATCCACGTTTTTAAACTCAAAACGAGAATGATGACCTGTAATATGATTTTTCACTTCCATTACCTGTCGCGTCCACACGCCTTCAATCTTGACAATCTCAGCGGCTGTGTAAGTTTTTAATGATTTTCCTTTTTTATCCCAATAATCTATTTTTAAAATTACCCAATTAGATTTATCTACCCATATCGACAACTTTCCATAGCCCAATTCCTTGGCAATCTTTTCATTTTTGGGAACAGCCGATAAACGATAGCTGGCAACGCCGTCCAATACATCTTCACCGAGTAACGAAAAATTGTAATCTCGCTTATCCACCTTGCCCGACTGTTTAATATCTTCATAGGTGAAATCCGTCCCCAGAAAGTAATCGCCACGATCCGATGCGGAAATTCTCCTCACCTTTCGCAAAGCCGGCAAATATAGCCACTGATCATCGTCCGTTTCTACTGATGGGTAATCATAGGTAAGAAACCCTGTTCCCTTTACGTTATTGGGGGATGTATAAAATAATACCGTTCGTTTTTCCTCACCGAAATACTTTCGGTAATTGATCGTTTCCCGCTCGCGCACTTTACCGCGCTTATCCACCATTTTCATAAATAACTTACTGGTCGCATGCAAACCTTCTGGGACGGCTTCAACATTATCGATAATTTTATTCGCGGTGATCAGCTCATCGGCTTGAGCCCTTAATGACGCACAGATAAAAAACAGCAACACCACTAAAACCGCATACGGATTAACGTTGTTAAATTCAATTTTCTGCATCTTGTTTACTCTCACACTATTATCTCGTTAACACAGGGGATATTCGGCCTAGGAAACCGTGCTTATACTTAGGTAACAATTGCCCTTATTAAGATGCATATACATATATTTGCACACTATTCCGAATAGGCATCGTTTTTCTCTATTAGTCTTTTAGATGAACAAGGCTGCCAGAAACGCTCAAGACTTGCGCCATAACATCCTCACCCAAGGTTTTATTCAGCGCTTTTTGTGCCTTTTTCCATTCTACTGTCGCCTGGGTGTACAAGGCTTTTCCTTCAGGTGTTAACGACACCAAACGTTCACGCTTGTCCTCTCCTGGGCGGGTCTGGATAAAACCATCCCTCAGCAAGGGTTTTAGATTTCGCGTCAGTGTCGTCTGATCCATTACTAAGACTTCTTGAATCGTTTTTTGATTGCCTTCGCCCATATATTTTAAGGTACGCAAAATCGAATACTGCGATATACGTAGCCCTAAGTCGGCTAAATACCGGTCGTAGTACTGCGTAAGCACACGATTCGCGCGCCTCAGGTTCATGCTATAACACTCTTCAAATGCCATGGGTGCCTCCACTTATGCCCAAAAATCTTAGCGCTTAAACCAAATACATGCAAACACATGTATTTGTGCTTTTCCGAGCAAGGCGGCTAGAAAAGGCATCGCCGACCTAGGCCAACGATGCGGATTGATGCTAAACCCTTATTTTCCATTGGCACTAAGCAGCTTTAGCTTTCCTTTCGTTAGTACCTTGTGTAAGGCTCCTGAGCATCAAGCACACCGTTAAGATTACGATCCACCCCCATTCTCAACCCCGAGCCATGAGGCACGCAGGTGTAAGTCAGCGTGTAGCCATAGCGGTTAAACTTCTGTAACACCTCATAACTCACATAGGGGTAATACTGGTTATCCGTCATAAACATATTATCGCCAACATATAGAAAACCATGCCTTGCGCTTTTCGCAATGAGATCACACGCACCCTGCTCGGCTTGACTCATAAACAAAGATACACGCTCGTTCGCCTCTTCCGATACAACAGCACCCAAGGTTTCCTGTTGGCCAACCACTGGCTTAATATTTGAATCAAAAGCGAGGACATAGGATTCCACTTGACGCCGCAACACATCGCCAGCTTCATCGTTTGTAAACCCCCCTTCATTGCCTGGATCGCCTGGGAACTGAGATACGCGAAATGAAAAGACGGTATCCCTAATAAATCGAAACACTGTATCGAATGTGCCATCGTGACCGTAACCGAATCCACTAACCTGATCGCCCATAAATAAGTTTTCACCATTCGGTAAATCCGTAAGGACCCCTTCCGCCGGAGCGATTCCGAACATACCCACCTTTTGATAAAGATTCCTAAGATGGGGAATTTTCACTACTTGGGGTACGACAACATCGTTAGAGTAACGGCCATTCGTGCCATAAAAACCTGGATGAGCCACGTCGTACTCTTTGTTACCATCAGAATTTAACGTATGGCATCCCTCGCAATTAAAGAACGCATCTGACTTTGGCCCAAAGAAAAACGCCCTGCCAGTGTTCTGATCTTCGGTTAGCGTGTTGTCCAAATTACGAATAGGGTTAGGCGGATATTTTAACTCCAGGGAAAACTCGGCAAATAGTGTCATCGCGGCCTCGTCCGGCGGGGTATTCAATCCCATAACGTCTACAAACGCTTCGTCAAATTGTTTGAACGCAGCAAGCTCATTAAAGTTACCCGAATCGGGCTGGGCCGTAGGTTCAAAATTCCCCGCCGTTCTATCCCCGCGCCAATGCATCGGGCCATGATTAGCAATGCCCCGTAAACTCTGTGTCACCATCGGGCCTTTCAGGGCTCTAAAATCAGCGGTACCATTTTCCCCCAAGCGAAAATCCAAGATCACCGGACCGGGATTAATGACCGTGGTTGAATCCGGATTACCCAAGTCCCACGCTAAGCCATCCATATCGCCAAAGATATGACAACTCGCACACGCGCTTTCACCATGCCCAGAGGTCGTTAATGCGTCATAAAGCATCTTGCGGCCTTCCACGACGACCTCGGACTCTGGGTTATATAAAGGATAGGTATGCAATGTTTGCTTTGTGGTTAAATCAACGGTGGCGATCGCGTTATTAAAACGCGTCATCACAAACAGCAGGTTACGCTGCTCATCGAGTAACATCCCCGCCGGCCCACCACCGGATAGTACAATCTGATTTTCTAAACGTGAATCAACCTCACCATTATCCAGTTTCGCCGTATCGTAAACGCCAATTTTGTTGGATCCGTACGCTGCAACATATAGGGTTTTACCGTCCTTAGAAACAACGAGATCACCCGGCAATGCCAAACTGCGGACACTTTCCGCATTGGGGACATCATCACAACACACATCAAAATCAATATGAGGGTTTAACGGCCGAGGCATTACCTCCCCGCCCGGCGTTAATACCGTGATGCGATTCTCAACAAATTTACCGCGAATACTATGGCCTGAAAAGTTACCAGGGCCGGAGAAGCGTTTATGATTAAACGATTCAATGTTCGATACATAAACATTCCCATTGGCGGGATTCGTTGCCATACCAAATAAAATCGTTCCGACGCCAGCGTAAAAACCCTCGTCACCCGAAACAAGTTTTGGGACTTGCGCTGACGCATCAATCACAAACACGTCTTTGTCAGGCAAATTGAGTTTGACGTGTTCACTCCAGTCTCGACCGACATCATCAAGCCATTTATCACCCGTCAATTTAACGATGAGCGACGTGCCCGGCTGTGGAACACCGGCATAATCGGTTAATGGGGCAGGGTTGCCACCGTGCTCTGCGACAACAGAATGGGGAATGATGCTCGTTTGGTTGCCAGTTTTAAATCCCGCAGCGTATACATACTTCCCATCAGGGGAAACAGTCAAAGCACGCGGGGTATTGGTAAATAAATTAACAATGGATATCAGCGAGGCCGAGGCCTCTCGCCGAACTTTAGTCGCATCAAATACCCACACATCGGCTCGCCCCACACTTGGCGCCGTCAGCGAGTCATTAAAATCGGTATTTTGTCCTCTGTGTGCAGCAGTCACAAACG
The DNA here is from genome assembly GCA_045430345.1 of Agarilytica sp. Classification (GTDB taxonomy): domain Bacteria; phylum Pseudomonadota; class Gammaproteobacteria; order Pseudomonadales; family Cellvibrionaceae; genus Agarilytica. Next base: position 322,705 of record JAILXT010000005.1, read on the forward strand.
CACGACGCTTACCTTTACCCGCAAATACAACATCACTGGGTTCATCACCAACTTGCAGGGTCGCAATGACATCTAAAGTATAGGGGCGTAGATCAATGACAGAAATACTGTCAGATAAATGATTAACAACCCATGCTTCCTTATTGTTTCTTACCTTAATCGAAATGGGTTCCAAACCGACAGGAATAGATTTAACAAATTTTAGCTTCCCTGTTTTTTTTACTTTAAACACTTCGACCTTGGCATCTGGCGTATTCACTGCGAGTAAGAGCCGTTGACTCGACACGTACGCCAAAGGTTTCACTTGTCCGCTTTCGAATAAGGTGTATTTTGAAGATCCGTACAAATCGTCCGTCATAATCGGGGATTGCCCCCACGAATTAGCCGTTACAGCAGCAATTGAGACGCCAAGCGTCATGACTATCCTCCTAAATACCGGAATGGCATACAAGCCACAACACAACCGCCGAACCAACAATCTACACTTCATAAACAACTCCCCAAGCCCTATGACATAAAAACCAACAAAAACACGTCTCTTACAGCTAACCAACAACTACCAACCAAGAGCCATAAAAACGCAAAAAACTAATTAACATATTTATTTGTTTAAACTACATACTCGTACTATATTTTTCTACACCACCTTAAAAAAAACCGACTTAACCCCCTATTTTAGAAACGTGAAAATATTTTTATATAGTACAAATTACAATAATTAACAGACTTATGAAATAACCTATAACCACCAATTAACAATGACTGCGCAATCGTTAAAAAACCTACCACACCGTCACCAAACCCCTCCTTCCCCAAAAAAAACCATCAACAACCACTCAACATCATTTTGTAAACACAAAAAAAACGCACAAATAAAAACAAAAACAAACACGACAAATCCGCAGACACGAACGACAACCCTCATCACAAAATAGTTTTCCACACCTATTTTTTGGAAAAATTATCACTCCAAAAAAATCAAAATTATAGGCATCATTTTTTATACAAAATTTCATATGGTAATATTTTGTAAAAAACAGACTGCGAAAACTATTACGCCACTGCCGGAATTATCATTTCTTCCCAACCATTAATAGAACATCGTAACCAATAAAGTGTGTGACGGCATAAAACGTGAGGCGCCATACGAATAACGCTGCATTTATCAATAAAAACAAATCTTCCGACAGTTAACACCTTACCCACCAAGATATACGAGTTAGTTATGAGTATTGAAACGATAAAAATTGACAGGCCGACAACCGATAAGGAATTCCCCGGAGAATCAGGGCCAAATTTCGGACTTCAAACAATTACTGACATCATCGAATACCGCTATAGAACAGAGCCAGAGAAAGAAGCCTTCACCTATCTTTTAGATGGAGAGAAAGAAGCGATTAGATGGCGCTATAAAGACTTAAAAAACGGCATCGCCCTCGTTGGCCACAAACTTTCTCAGCAAGATGTGAAAAAAAAACGCGTATTATTATTGTTCGAGCCAGGACTGGCATTTATTACTGCATACCTTGCGACAATATCCAGTGGCGCAATTGCGGTGCCATGCCACCCCCCAATGGGCAAAAGCCAGGTAAAGCGATTATGGGACATGATTGAGAGTTGTGAACCTACCGCCATCCTTCATAGCAGCTTAATTCGAAGTACCAACGCGCAATTCAATCGTATTACTGAACTTGCTATTGAACGCGACATTCACTTAATTGACGTTGATATTCCCGCAGTACCCATCGAAATCGAATGGAAGCATCCTGAAATAGATAAACACGACATTGCGATGCTTCAATACACGTCCGCATCAACAGGAGACCCAAAAGGCGTTGTCGTTTCGCAAGAAAATCTTGTGAAAAACTGTGAAGAAATATATCACTGGTTAGGACCCGATGCCGCTAGGCGCGGATGCATATGGCTACCACCCTACCATGACATGGGATTACTCGGCGGCATCATGCAACCCCTGTACGCGGGATTTCCGCTTTATTTTATGTCGCCTATGCATTTTATTCAGCGTCCGCTTCGCTGGCTGAAAGCGCTGTCCGATCACAAACTGAGTTTAACGGGTGCCCCTAATTTCGCATTTCAACTGTGTGCCGATGCCGTTGAGTTGGATGAGATCAAGAATTCAAATATAGATCTGTCCTGCGTTAAAGATATTTTTTGTGGGTCTGAACCCATTAATCCTGACACGATGAACGCATTTCATCACAAATATGCCAAATTCGGTCTTAATAAATCAACAATTAACCCCTGCTACGGATTGGCTGAAATTACCCTTTTCGCTTCAGGCAGGCCTAAAGGCACAGTCTTTAAAACACACACATTTGATCAAGAAAAACTGGACGCAGGGCTCGCGGAAAAATCACAAAATGGTCTTTCAATCGTGAGTTGCGGTTTACCCGCCAGCCAACACGATATCAAAATCGTCAATCCAGAAACAAAAACACCCTGCCCCAATAAAGCCATCGGCGAGATATGGTTAGCAGGCCCCAGTGTTACGCATGGATATTGGGGAAACGAAAAACTCACCGACTTTTCGTTTAATAACACGTTACCGGGGAACACACATCAATATTACCGAACTGGCGACCTTGGTTTTATATACGACGAGGAACTGTTTGTTAATGGGCGTCGCAAAGAGCTGATCATTATTCGCGGAAGAAATCTTTACCCGCAAGATATCGAACGATGTGCGCTGAGGTCAACGCCTCACTTGGAGCAAGCGGGGGCCGCCGCCTTTTCCGTTCGCCATACAGACACCGAGTCATTAGTGGTGGTGATCGAATTAAAACTCCGCGCTAAGAATGACTATGTGGACGAAATCACGCGATGTGTGACCGCCGCCGTTCGAAACGAATTCAACATCACACCCCACGAAGTCTACGTCGGTCCGAGAGGGACAGTCCCCCGAACAACAAGCGGAAAAATCCAGCGCACCGCCACGAAAAAAGCTTATGAGAACAACGAACTTAGAGCGTTTAAGCGAGCAAAATCATGACGCAATCCAGTATGACTGACAACCTATCCGCGAATGTCGATGTTCGCCCAGCCGCCAATCGCAATATTACACGTAACTTTGCGATTGCCACTGTAGGGATTACCTCGATCGGCGCATTAATCGCCGCCCTACAAATTTACAACAGTGATGTGGGAACGATGGAACTGGTGCTTCTTGCCGTATTTTATATACCGACAGCGCTCGGTATCGAAGCCGGGTTCCATCGATATTTTTCCCACAATGCATTTCGTGGCGGATTATTCATTACCTGGATGCTCGGCATATGGGGGTCGATGGCCGCACAAGGGCCCGTGTTGTTCTGGGCATCCACCCATCGTAAACATCATAGCGCGACCGATCTTCCTGACGATCCTCACTCACCACACATCCACGGCAATTCATTTAGTGAACGCGTTAAGGGATTTGCTTGGTCGCACATGGGATGGCTATTCGGAAAGAACATGGTGAGCTGGGCCAAGTACGCACCGGACCTATTAAGAAAACGAGAAATTATTTCAATTAATCAATCTTACTTTATTTGGGTATTACTCGGCCTATTTCTACCCACCTGTATCGGCGGCCTTTACACCCTAAGCTGGGAAGGTGCCTTCAATGGATTTATTTGGGGCGGGCTGTTTAGGATTTTTTTACTCGACCATGTGACCTGGGCGGTCAATTCCCTCGGGCACACCCTGGGGAAACAACCCCATGGATCCAAAGATAAGAGCCGAAACATCGCCTGGCTGTGTTTACCTTCAGTCGGTGGGTCCTGGCATAACAACCATCACGCCTTCCCGATCGGCGCTCGCAACGACCATCAATCTAGATTTCAGATCGATATTTCCGGTCTATTTATCGAATTTTTAGGGGTCATCGGCTTGGTGGATAACATTAAACGCTACAACGAAAAAATCAAGGAGGTGAACCATGAACACCCAAGTCATTAACCCCACCAAGGGAGATACACCCCTTGAACCCGGCCCGATACCTTCTGACAAAGTGCCCGGCATTACGCACCTCGATGGAAAGGCCGCACAACTTCAAACCATTTTTGCGTCGGGTGTTTTATTTATTCCGCTTATCGGCAGTATTGAAGCCGCGCGCCTCATATACGCATTCCCCATACCGAACTGGGCGTGGGTACTTTTCGCCGTCATGTATTTTGTGCATATGTTCGGCGTCACGGCGGGTTTACATCGATTGGCTTCTCACAATGGTTACGAAACCAGTCGCTTTATGAAAGCCCTCCTCACCATCATGGGGTCCACCGCTGCGCAAGGCCCATTACTGTATTGGGTCGCCACGCATCGACGCCATCATATCTATAGCGATAGCGACGGCGATCCGCATTCCCCCAACCTACATAAAAATAAATGGATCGGCCTGTGGTATAGCCATATGCCTTGGATGTTATCCAAGCATGTATCTGCGTGGAATCATTACGCTAACGATATTTTACGTGACCGTGTCTATTTTTACGTGCATAGAACATATCTCTTATGGGTGTTTTTGGGCCTTGCCATACCGGCCGTTATTGGGGGGCTTCTGGGAAGGGATTTACAAAGTGCGTGGATTGGTTTCATTTTTGGCGGTCTCGCTCGTATGTTCTTTGCGAATCAATCCGCGTGGATGGTTGGATCGATATCCCATCGCTACGGTAGTCGCCGTTTCAAAACGAACGACCAAAGCAAAAATAATTGGTTAGTCGGCATACTCGCGTTTGGCGAGGGCCTTCAAAATAATCATCATGCCTTCCCTATCAATTATCGCCACTCGATTTATTGGTATGAGCCAGACCTAACCGGTTGGGTACTCGCCATTATGGGAAAACTGGGACTGGTGTGGGGGCTTAAGTTCCCAACTAAAAATCGTATCGAAAAACTTTTAATTAAATGATCGCGAATTCGCGACTTGAGGGGAACAACCATGGGTATTCTAAGCGCCATCAAAAAACCATTTTCTGATTCACAATCGACCATCATAGATGGCAACAACGAGATTGCGGTGAAAGAGTGGCTGGCACAACGTATGGCCAAACAATTGAAAATCAGTAAAGAAACCATTGAGACAGATAAGCCGTTTGAGGATTACGGCCTGGATTCATTGTTCGCGGTACAAGTTACCGGGGAACTGGAAAAAGTAGTCGAACTAAGACTCTCACCCGCATTGCTATTCGAAAACACCTGTATCGACGATGTCGCAAAAGTGATATCCACGTCAGCTGCGGCCTAACACGCTTACACAAGGGGCAAAAATATGAGCACGACAACGATGCCGATCTACGCGGACGCACAATATAAAGAATATATTGCGAATATTGAATCGCTTAAAACCGCCAGTATTGGGAAAGCCATTCCGAAAGCACTGTTCAAAAAAAATGTATTTCGATCACTGCTTGGGTTCATCGCCAGCTATACGCTATACCTCGGCAGTATCTTTACGATAACGCTTGCACCACATTGGAGTGTCGTTATCCTGCTACTACTCACTGCTGGGCTTGGTGGCTGGGGCTTACACTGTATCGCTCACGATTGCGGACACAATTCTTTCTCAGATTCAAAGTTACTCAACAGTATCGTTGGGCACTTATCGCTCATACCCCTTCTATATCCATTTCATTCTTGGCGCCATGTTCACAACATGCATCATGGCAGCACTAACCATTTGGAAATGGACACAGATTGGCGACCCGTATCCCGAGATATATACGACCGCATGCCGTTCAAAGATCGTATGGTCTATATCTTCACCCGTTCTGTAGGATTTTGGGCCGGGACAATTCATTACTGGTGGGTATCGGCTTTTCGCCCGAATTTTTATCCACAAAAACGCGCACGTATGGAAGTACGACGCTCCATTGCATTTATTCTTATCGTGTCAGCGCTTTTATTTACGAGCTTATGGTATTTCGTTGGGATTGAAGGTTTGGTGTTATATTTTATTTTACCTCTTGTCGCCACACATGCCTGGTTTAGCCTCACCACAATGATGCACCACACCGCTGTGGATGTGCCTTTTTTAGAGGGTGAAAACTGGTCACTCAATGGTAGCCGTATTTTATTAACCACTGATTATACTTATCCCAAGTGGTTTTTATGGATTACGCATAACATCTCGATACACGCAGCGCATCACGCCGCGCCCACGGTGCCTTTTTTCAACCTGCCAAAAGCGCAAACCGCACTCAAGGAAGCCTTCCCCGGCATGATTCGGGAAAAGCCATTTTCCTTAAAAACACTCTGGAAAATTGTTACGCAATGTCACTTTTACAACCCCAACACTGGCTACTATATCAGCGCAAAAGACAGTGATCATACACTTAAAAAATCCAATATAAGTCAAGCGTAGGGGTAATCCCATGGGTAAATTTAACACGATTCTAACGAAGGCAAAGCTGAAAACGTTAACGCTCATTGCGCCGACATCAGCAGGGAAACTCGCGACCAGCTTGTTTATTGAATCTCGCAACGCGGCTAACCCGTATCGTAAATCGTTTGTTCCCATGGGCGCGCGCGCACTATCGGTCAATACCGGCTGCGGTAAAGTGAAACAAGTGTATATATGGGGGGATAAAGGCGATGTCGTCCTACTGTTACACGGCTGGGGCGCAAATTGCGCGAGTATGTTCGGCTTTGTTCCTAGCCTGCAAAAATCTGGCTTTAGGGTGGCGACGTTTGATGCGCCTGCGCACGGCTCTTCCGAAGGTGAGTTCGCCAGTATGATGGAGTATATGCAAACCACGCGCGAAGTAATTGATCAAATCAATACCGACGTCGGCCCCGTTACTAAAATTATTGCGCACTCCCTCGGTGGCATTATCGCAACAGCGGTATCTGCACGCATGAGTAAAATTGAGCAGATGGTACTGATCTCTGCGCCTTACTCACTCGTGGACGTACTCAATATTTGGGCGAGTGGATTTATGAAACTCAGCCAGACGATTGAGAATCGTATTTTTTCAGAATTACTCAAAATGAATGGTGTTCCGGTACAACACTGGACGATTGGCTTGCATAGTAAACATGTCAAAATTCCCGTTATGGTAATACATGACGACAAGGACCGCATCGTGAACCTAACCCACTTATCGCGGATTGCGTCGGCATTTAAATTCGGCTCCACCAAGGTCACCCATGGCTTTGGACATTTTAAAATACTTTCCAATCGAGAGGTCCACCAGTCCTCTGTGGATTTTTTTAACCGTCATCAAACAGAACTTTTAGGAGAAGCAATAGCGTGAAGAAGTACATTTGTGAAGTGTGTGGTTGGATCTATGACGAAGCACTCGGTCTCGCGGAAGAAAACTGGCCACCCGGAACAAAATTTGAAGATATTCCCGACGATTGGCATTGCCCTGAATGTGGCGTATCGAAACTCGACTTTGTATTACTCGATTAAACTCACCTCGCCACTATGGGATATTGACACAGCGCTACGCGGCAACGATTCCTCAATGTGTATAGTAGAGCCAACAATACCATCCTTTTGCGCGTTTTATTGTATAGCCCGCTATTAGCGAGCTTAAAACGACATACAGGATAATAGGAATCCGGGGCACAAATCATAAACAGGGGCTTGCTATGAATATGCTAGAACAATTAAAAGAGAAAGGCCAAGCTGCCGCAAAAAATCCATCCGACTTTACCGATATGTTATTGGGGCGGCTAAAAGATTATATGGAGGATATGCGAAAAAGTGTCTTTCTTAATCAAAGCATCATTCTGTTTGAAAACTTCAGGCATGAACAACCCGTAAATAAGACGGGGAAGCCGCCCAGCCCTGCAGCATTAAAGGCCTACGAACAATTGATATCAAAAAAAGGCAATACCTATTTTATTGGGGATTGGCTCACCGTAGATCAGCATCTCATTAATCAATTCTCTCAAGTTACGGAAGATAACCAGTGGATACATACCGATGTTCAACGTGCGTCTAAATCCCCTTTTCGTTCTACGATCGCTCAGGGATTTTTAACCCTATCCATGATCCCGCGTCTTACAAATGATATCGAAATTCATTACGAAGAGTACGCAAATGCAAAATTCGTGGTTAATGTCGGGCTTAACAGCGTCCGCTTTCCTACACCAGTAAAGTCAGGAAGCCGCGTACGTGCGACCAAAAAGATCGTTAACGTCGATTTAATGAAACGCGGTGTACAAATCACGGAAGAAGTCATCGTTGAGGTAGAAAACCTAAGTCGCCCTGCATGTATCGCCGAAACGATCGTTCTTCTTATGCTCTAACACCCAACCTAAATACCCAAACCAAGACGCCTAACAATTTGAATACGAGTAGATACATGACAGGTTCACCCTCCACCATTATTATCGGCACCGGATTAGCCGGCTATACCTTGGGCCGAGAAATACGAAAAATTGATCCACAATGCCGCTTGACCTTTATCACGGCAGACGATGGCCTTAGCTATTCTAAACCCATGCTATCCACCGGGTTCAGTAAAAATAAAACCGCTGATGATTTGGTTATGCAGGATATTCACACGCTGCAAACATCGCTCAACGCCGAAATCATCACCCATACCCAGGTCACAAAACTGTCGCCCGAAACCAACACGATTACATTCCTCAATGAGGTCCGTACTTACGACAAGTTAGTCCTCGCTCTGGGATCTCGTTGCATAGACATGCGCTTCCCTGGTGATGCACAAGATGATGTTGTCAGCGTGAACAGCTTGGCAGATTATCGAATATTCCGACAACGCCTTGAAGGGAAAAAACATGTATTCGTGATCGGCGCGGGACTCATTGGTTGTGAGTATGCAAACGACCTCAGTAGTGGTGGCTTCACTGTTGAGTGTGTCGATACACAAGCCGGTGCACTTTCCGGCCTATTACCTAGCGAAGCTGCTTCGGCCGTGACCGATGCATTGGAAAGTAACTGCGGCGTCTCATTTCACTTCAACACCTCGGTTGAACGTATAGATAAGCTAGGCGATCAATTCAACATAATGCTCAGCAACGGCACCCAGGTCGTCACTGATATCGTGCTTTCTGCCGTGGGCGTAAAAGCAAATACCTCATTAGCACAACACAGCGGGCTTTCGATCAATAAAGGGATCACCGTCAATCGCTTGCTTCAAACATCTCACCCAAGTATTTACGCGTTAGGCGACTGTGCCGAAGTAGAGGGCCACTTGCTTTACTACGTTATGCCACTGATGACCTGTGCGCGTGCATTGGCCAAAACGATCACCGGCACACCGACTGATGTAGTGTACGGACCAATGGCTGTAGGCATAAAAACACCAGTCTGCCCGGTGCAAACTGTCCCTGTGCCGCACAACGAAAAGGGCACATGGTCAATATCCGGTGACGCGCGGAATGTAAAAGCACTTTTTAAAAATGATGCGGATGAACTCCTGGGTTTCGCACTCACTGGCAATCAAGTAAGCGAAAAATCAGCCTTACTCAAATCCCTCCCCCCTGTTTTGGCATAATACCACCACACACTGGCGTGGTTACCCACTTGAATACATGCATATGCATATATAAGATATACACCCTTCACGTATCTCTTTAGTCGACCACACAACCAAGTGTACAAGTATTTATATGTGCCTAGGTTGAATACCGATAACTGACTCAAAAGGTAATTTCCTATGATGAGTAAGATGAACAATACAATCGATTTCTATTACAGCTTCGTCAGTCCTTATAGCTACCTTGCGTTTACCCAGATACATAAATTGGCCGAAAAATACCAGGCAACAGTGTGCTCTCATCCCCTTCCCGTTTCAGAGCTGATGGAAATTGTTGGCAACGTGCCAACAACACTGCGTTGTAAAAACAAATTTCACTACACGCTAAACGATTTAAACCGATGGTCCGATCAATATGGCGTGGAACTCAAACTGACACCCCATCTCGGAAAGGTTGACGATGCGCGGCTTCTAAGAGGCGCACAAGCAGCAATAGAACAGGGGCAGATTGAACGCTATAACAGCGCCATATATAAAGCGATTTGGGTAGACAGAAAAGATGTCGCGGAGAAAAAAACATTAGGAAATGCCCTACGGCAAGAAGGCCTCAATATGGACACCCTATTTGAATATGCTGATTCAATAATCGCGCATGAATATCAACAAAGTAGCCTAGCAAGTGCCGCAGAAAAAGGGATATTTGGCACGCCGGCAATATTCTATAAAGATGTGCAGTATTTTGGGAATGATCGATTGGGATTTCTCGAGAAAGAATTATTCGAACATTTATACCCAACAGTCGAAGCTTAACCACCACCTACTCACTGAGAATTCAAGATTGTGAAACAGTCATTCATTTTTATTGGCGCACGCTCGCCATTCTTAGCGATCTTAATTGGGTTTGCTACCGTAATCGCGTTGGCCACAGGGTTGGGAAAGCTATATAAAGACACGCGCTCTGATGCATTCCTGTCTCCTGACAACCCTGCACTGGTGTATAAAGAAAAGGTTAAAGAAGTCTTTGGCCTAAGCGATCCCATGGTTGTCGCAATCTCACGAAATGGGGAAGATGGCATCTACCATCACGAAACGCTCACATTAGTGACGCATCTCACCGAGGAAATCAACGCGCTAGAAAATATTAACGCGGATAGAACCATTAGCCTTGCAACGGAAAACAATATTACCGGCAATGCTGCTGGCATGGATATTACGGCTTTTTCAGAACTGTATGTGGAAGAAGGCTTACCGGCACTGCGTAAAGCCCTAAAAAAATTCCCGCTGTATGAAGGTTTATTGGTATCGAAGGACGGCAACATGACACTGATCGTTGCAGAACTTCACAACGAAAACCTCGCTGGCGTTACTTATCAAGCAATACTCGCCATCATTGCTGAATCGTCACAGCCTGTCGGCGTCGATATTCATGTTGCCGGCGAAGGTGCTGTAGCCGGGTATTTGGGGCAATATATCGATGCTGATGCCAGTCGATTAAACCCGCTTGCTGCATTAATCATCACCATTATGATTATCATCGCGTTCAGAAGAATTGTGCCCGGAATACTCGCCAATATCGTCATTGCCGGCACCGTGCTTGCTACCCTTGGTTTAATGGCGCACGCCGGCGTGGCATTTTTTGTCATCACAAACTCAATGCCCATCATTCTTATCGGTATTGCTGTCGCGGATTCGATCCATATATTCAGTCATTACTTTGAAACCCGGTCAAAAAATCCGTCAATGACAGCACGAGAAGCTGTGGAAATTTCAGTCCAAGAAATGTTTCGCCCCGTAACCCTGACCACCCTTACCACAATGGCGGGATTTATTGGCTTAGCCCTCGCGGCGGAAATGCCACCATTTCGTTATTTTGGCATATTCACCGCGTTTGGCGTCGCGGTCGCGTGGTTATTTTCCTTATTTATCCTCCCTGCACTAATGGTATTACTTAAACCCAAACCCACGAAGGGTTGGATTCGGCTCGCGTCAGAAAATAAAGGCGATGTCCTGTCGCGCATGATGACCACACTCGGCCAGATATCGACGGCTAAGCCCATGATCACCATTGCACTGTTCATGATCGTTGGCGGCGCGAGTGTCTTTCTGGCAAATCAACTGCGTGTTAACTACAACCGCATTGATACATTCCACCAAGACCAACCTATTTACTTAGCGGACAAAGCCATGAATAGACATATGGATGGCACCAACACCATTGACATCGTCATTCAAACATCCGAGAAAGAAGGCTTATTCAACCCCGACACACTCAAAAAGATAGAGGCCTTACAACATTTTGCGGAGACTCTTCCCTCGGTTAACGGCTCTACATCCATCGTTGACTACCTAAAGCAAATGCATAAGTCATTAAATGAAGGGAAAAACACTTATTATGCTTTACCGAATGATAAAGCACTGATCGCACAATATTTTTTGCTCTATTCAGCAAGTGGAGACCCAACGGACTTTGAAGAAGAAGTGGATTACGATTACCAACTCGCGAATGTTCGCCTTAATCTAAATTCGAGCGAATACATTAGCTCAAAAATTGTGGTTACCGAGCTGGAACACTACATAGCCAAGCACTTTAATACAGCCGATGGTGTTACAGCGAATATGAGCGGCCGCGTATACTTAAACTACCATTGGCTAAAAGACCTTAGCCGAAGTCATGTTATGAGCGTGAGCATTGCCCTCAGCCTTGTACTATTAGTATCGGCTCTACTATTTAAATCCATAATCGCGGGTATATTCGCGGCACTGCCTATCGTATTCTCTACTCTATTTGTTTATGCCGCGATGGTGATATTGAAAATTGATTTAGGCATCGGCACTTCGATGTTCGCATCTGTCGCAATCGGTTTAGGGATCGATTTTTCCATTCACACTATTGACCGTATAAAAACGTTGGTCGCTTCTGGGCACACACACATATCCGACATCCTTCATCAGCTCTATAGCTCCACAGGCCGAGCGCTGTTTATTAACTATCTCGCTATCGCTTGTGGGTTCGGGGTACTGACACTTAGCCAAGTGGTGCCACTGAATGAGTTTGGTGCAATTGTGGTGCTGGCCGTCACGATGAGCTTCTTAGCCTCGATGACCTTATTACCTGCCTTGATCGTTGCGACAAAACCAGGCTTTATATTTATTAACAACAAAACCACGGACACACCTCCAAAATTGGCCACCAGCATAAGTACCTAACCCCTTTCCCCATTAGTTTTGACATCAAGTCAGCTTGGCACATCGGCAGCAATGCCCATGTGCCTTTTTTATAGTTACTTTTTAGCAGAAAAATGATGCCGAAAAAATCGGTATTAGACGTTATTACATATAAAGGATATAGCGGGAGGGAGGATATAAAGCCGCAGCGACAGCCGCTACGGCTTTATATAGGAACGAAGATCAATAAGGCTATTTAATTACACCACCACCGAACTCTTTGGCCAGGTTTTTAAGTGCCTTACCTAAAACAAAACGCATCATAAAGGGCATCATCTTCGCCTTCATCGACCAAGGCTTAGGGTTAAAGTATTGACGCCAAGAAACAACACTGCCACCTTTACCGTCAGCTTCAATGGTCACGACACCAAGATGATCTACCGCAGGGGAATTTTTATCCGGCTTAACGGAATAGGCGTAACACTTCCCTGCATCCCAGTGCTTAATGGTTTCCGTTAGTATATCGCCACCAAAATTACAAACGCGTACCGATCCCGCGTCGCAACGGTGTGGGGTTTTTGATGCGGCATGGTCAACTCTCACACCATGCTTCACCATTGGCACCCATTGGCTCATGCCTTCATGATCTGCAAACCGTGCAAACACTCGATCAGGCGCCGCTTTAAAATGTGCTTTTGCAATTGCGCGTAAAGGCGCCGTTGTGAAATCATCAACATTCAAACCATCAAATCGTCGCTCTTCATACGAGTATGAAGAATCAAGTACCGCTTGAGAGGCATTTTGCATGTTTATTTTCTCCTAAATAATTAACATGTGGATACACAGAACAACGAGACAACACGAGCGCCCCGGATAAAAATTAATTAATTTATTGGCTATTCTTCTTTATCCATAATTATGGAATCCGTTGGGATGACTCAATGGCCCTTCAGCCAGGCGTCAGGATCAGTCTCTACGCATTGAGTGATTCCCAATTTAATCCCCCCCCCCCAGACAAGTCAACGAAGGGACTACCTAGCATTTCGTATATGCAACACCCTGTTCAATATTGAGCGCGCTCACAAATATAAACGTCACTTTTATGATGTTTGGCGTCACCGTAATTTAGACGCACCGCCATAATGGTTTTATCACGCCACCACTTAACATGTATTCCAACAGAACGATCTTCCGGCGCTTCGAGATCAGCGTTCGTAAACACCGACCATCTATTTAGTCCAACACGTTTATATCGACCACACAAAGAAGATACACTACCTATCGCGTCATGAATTTCGTCATCGTTCGCTAACAAATTATTGTCGTAATGAAACCGCTTTCTATTGCATTCAGAAACAACAAGCGAAAATAGTCCATTATCCGTAAACATCATATGGCCTTTCACATCCCGCTGTTCTCCACCATTTTTGCGATGAACCGTGACACGCCAAGTTCCACTGATATCACTTCCATGCGCACAGGTACTTGATATGGTTTTCCATCGTAAGGAACAATACGCACTCGATTTACTTTGCACACCATGGGCCGTCGTTAGCGGTGCAGTATTAAGCACAATACCCTGCGCCGTAGGCTGCCAATAACGCGTCATACAATCGCCTTCAAGATTGGGGTCCGTACTTGCGCTTATATCATGAGAGATAACACCCGAAGAGATGCTATAGCGACCGGTGTATGAAAGGTAACTTAAAAATCGCTCCGCCTCTGAACGCTCGGAATGAGATGCATCACAAAGGTCTCGGGCAGCATTCCAAATATGTGCCGCCATATGCCCATCTGGCTGATAAATCAAATAACCTTGCGGTTCGAGCCCATAGGGAAACGTGGACACCTCCTCCGTGCCTGCCTCAAAACTACAGAGCTTGTATGCTTTGGGAAAAAATGTCTGTAAACCTTCCAGTGAATCGACATGTTGCTTTTTATCATGATCGACCGTGTACGAAAGCAATAGAGAAAATACTGAACTTGGCGGATTCAAAAAATAGAGGTGCGTACCCTCTACCTCACGAAAATTAAAATCACCACTAGTATATTCTCGCCATGCTTCAATCGCTGTTGCATCCTTCACCAAGATATCGTTATTCGCTTGAAGCGCGAATATGGGGCACTCAAGTCGTTTATGACCGTTATCTACATTATCGATAGTTTCAAAACGGTAGCTTTTCACTAGCGCGATATCGCAGTGAAGTGCCGCATCCGTAACTGAAAGAATGCCCGTTGTTTTACTCAATATTATCTGGCTTTTTTCTAGAATACCCCTTGCCTTATCTTTGGGCATCGCATCATCAATATTATAAAACGGTGCAATGTATTTAAGCCGAGAGAAGCTTTTAGGTGGCGGTACAGATGAGGGGATAAAAACACGAGGCGACAATTGATAGCGCGTCTGAAGCGCGACAAGGACCTCATACGCAACAATTGCCCCCATTGAGTGCCCATAAACCATAAAGGGGATATCGCAAAGCGACACAACCTTATCAACCAGATGGTCTATTAACGAGGACCATGAATTATGGTTGGAGGCGCCTATAAACCAGAGGTCTAGATCCGGGTTACCTTCTAACCCACGTCGCCAAGAAAAAGACGCGGTTTCATTCCCAAAGCCAAAGGGTAAAAAAATGAATAATCGGCATGTCGCTTGTTTTGCGGGGTTGATATTTTCAACCCGCCTATAGGCATACGCACCCTCCTCATCAGGCGCATGTTCATTAACCTTCGCCTTACCTGAATCAAGTGGAACACGGGCAATAAAACGCTCATAGCGGCTTTCCGCTTCCGCTTCCGACAACTCGCCATCGCGGACCTGCTCCAACAAGGATATTAATAGCTCATCCATTATACGGTTTCCCTATTGACAGCCGAGTCTCCATTCACGACATTGACTTCTTTCTCAGAGATGCCTCTAATTTTTTGGATGGCGTCTTTAAAATCAAATTTTCCATCCGCTAGATCCTGAGCGATACCGCTCACCTCGATCTGCTGATGATCCGGTGCTATCTCTACCTTCTGTACAGGTGCCATATTGGGACGATTGTTATAAAGGGCCGTAATCGCCGTTTTGTATTCTTTTATAAAATATTCCGATAGCGCTTCTATCGAGCGATAGCGCATCAGTACCACACTATCAATATCCTTAAAGTCCGCTTTTAAGGTATTCACTACCTGTATCACCATCATTGAATCCATTCCATACTGATCCAATGCGCTTGTGCATTTAATTTTGGATGGTGGTGTTTGCAATACTTTTGCGGCAATCGATGTTAAGTAGCTAACACAAAAATCTTTTAACGAGTCTCGACTGAGTTCGCTTTGAGAGGATAGATCACTTGCGGCAACATGCTCTGTGCTAACCACTTCTGGCGCTAGCCAATATCGTTCACGTGCAAATACGTAGGTGGGTAAGGGGATGCGTTGACAACTGCCCGCGGGATAATAAGATAACCAATTAATATCGGCCCCGGCCACCCATCGGTCTAAGCATTCCGCTAATCCTGAAGATTCTTCGTAGCGGTACGCTTCTCCATCAAACTCACGCCCCTCACCGATAAAGATACCCTTCTCCTGTGAACGATCCGATTTATGTGAATCCGAACCGGAGAGATACACCGCTAAACACGCTATGAGTTCCCTTAAACTACTCGCCTGTATCGCTAACCTGTGCGCCATAGGCGAACGACCGGTTTGCAACGTAAATGCAATATCATTCAATAATGTTTGCTCACTAACTTCGGTCATATGTGATATGCGTTTATCCATTAGGAAGTCTTTTAGATTTGATGCAATGTTCCGCAAGCTGTTATCAGTTTTAGCCGACAACACAAACGCGTTTGAAAGTTCAGGAAATCTCAATGAACGACTTTCTTTGTTCGCGTTACTGATTCCCCCTTTCGCCAAGCCCGCATCAACCACATACTCCTCCAATATTGTATGCGCATTCGCGCCGCCAAAACCGAAACTACTCACACCAGCTCGGCGCGGTAACAATTCCCCCTGTGCATTTTTGATATGCGCCCACTCTCCTGTGCGCGCGACTACCTTAAAAGGAGAGCCATCCAATTGGATGTGAGGATTTAATTCGTTAAAGTTCCCCTGTGCGCATTGCGTTTTATGTTGAAGCGATAAAACCGTTTTAATAACACCGGCAATGCCCGCCGCGGCTTCTAAATGCCCCAGGTTCCCTTTTACCGAAGAGATGCCACAATAGCCCGCCTCTTTTACCGCCTCCCCTTGCTTGAAGGCTTTCTTTAAACCGTTCACTTCGACCGGATCACCAAGGGGCGTTCCGGTCCCGTGCATCTCAATAAAACTCAAGGTCGTCACATCCACCTTCGCTTTATCACAGGCATCGAGTATTAGATCTGCCTGGGCGTTGGGGTTCGGCACCGTTAAGCTACTGACTCTTCCACCATGATTCACTGCCGTACCACGCACTACGGCATGCACGGTGTCATTATCTTGGATTGCCCGCGCAAGCTTTTTCAATACGAGAACACCGACGCCTTCACCTCTCACATAACCATTCGCGTTTTTATCTAAAGGGCTTATGATTCCTGTGGGACTTAACATTCCCGCCTTACTAAAGGCTACATATAATGTCGGCGTAATGAGCGCATTAACCCCTCCCACTATTGCCGCGTCGCATTGCCCATCTTCTAAGGCCTTAACCGCCATATCGAGCGCGACTAAAGAACTCGAACATGCCGTATCAACCGGGATACTCGGTCCTTTAAAATCCAGCAAGTAAGACACACGGTTTGCGGTAATACTGTGTACGCCGCCCGTAGAGGAATACGCTTCCACATCACGCTTGGCCAATAATTCAAAATAATCATTGGTAGAAGCACCGAGAAACAGCCCCACCTTATGAGACTCGGACAAACTTAACGGGGCATAACCCGCGTGTTCAATTGCCTTCCAGACGGATTGCAAAACGATTCTTTGCTGAGGGTCCATTAGGGCCGCTTCACGGGGTGATATATTGAAAAATGCTGGATCGAATTTATCCAGATCCTCTACGAACCCACCCCATTTAATATTCGTTTTGTTTACCTCTTGGGCGGGGTCTCCGTATATGGATTCCCAATCCCAACGATCTTTAGGTATTTCCGAGATCATGGATTTTCCATTCGCTAACACATCCCAAAAAGATTCTAGATCCGACGCACCAGGAAATAAGCAATCCATGCCAACAATGGCATATTTACCTTCGTAATCTTGTGTGACTTTATTATTTGATGCTTTCAATTGATTTTCGCTGCCGTAACGGGTGCCTTGCAAACCGTTTCTAAATGAGGGTTTCGGAAAAGAGGCGTTTACATTCGTCGCCACACCGGCATTATTTTTACTCGTGGATACTGAGGGCATAGGTATTGAAGGCGTAGACACAGGCCCTGCTTGAGCGGCACTAAAGAATGCGTGTATCGCTTCAGCGTAATCGCTGAGCATGTAACCTACCAATGCGTCCAAGCTGGAATGTTCAAAAAATGTCGCCGGGCTCAATCGTACCCCGTACTTTTTGTTTATTTGTCCGGCCAGGGACGTAAGGAAAACGGATTCCAATCCCAGTGCTATAAAATTATCGCTGGGACGTATACGCTGTGGATCAAACTTACCTTTTTTTGCGATGATATCGCGCACATCTTCATACAACTTAGTTTCAATATCGGCATCTTTAATGGGTACATGCTGATTCTCAACCGAATCAACAGATTTTTTACTGTATGTACTTTCATAATTCACCCCTGGTCCAACTATTTTTTGTTCGTTAAGTTTATGATCTTTCCTCTGTAAATTTTCCTGTACGACAATAATTTGTGACCGCCCCAAGAAAAGTGATTGTTCGAAACATTTCAGGCCAACCTTCTGTTCTATCGCCCTACCAAAGCGCGCATCAAGCCCGTCCTCAATATCGACATCATCAGAAGACGTACCCATACCGCCATCACGCCATAGGGGCCAATTAATACCAAGGGACAACCCCGGTGCACCCTCACATTCTGAGCGATATCCCATGTATGCATCTAGAAACCCGTTTGCAGCGCCGTAATCACACTGCGCGATGTTTCCAAAAACAGCGGTCAAGGACGAAAACCCCATAAAGAAATCCAAGGGCTCCTTTCTCGTTACAAGGTCCAGGTTCACTGTACCGGCTATTTTCGGCAGGAGAACCGCGTTAAATGACGGGGTATTTTTTCGACATAGGAAGTTATCCTCAATTTTCCCAGCAGCGTGAATAACACCATCGAGATGACCGCTCTTAACGCGGATATCTTCCATCGTGAGCGTTAAGGCTTTTATATCGGAAATATCCACCGGGAAATAAAATGCTTTTCCTCCCGATGCCTTCAACTGCGATAAGTGAGATTCAATCCCCTCATTTAATTCAGAGCGACCAAGTAAAATTAACGTCGCTGAATATTTATCAGATAAATAGCGGCTAAGGCGCTTCCCTATCCCCCCCATTCCGCCACTGATTAAATAGCACCCTTTATGGCGAATACCAGAAAGCGCTTCAACATTATCCAGCCCTTGGACTCCAGGCGCCAAAGAAGCCATTCGTTTTATATATCGCACAGGTGTTTTTGCTAGCGCCTGATAACACACCCATTGACTACGCTCTTCCAATGCTTGGTCAAAGCTGTTCACCACATCCGCTAACTCACGATTAAGTAGCGCATTGTCTTTTAGCAAGACATGCTTGGGGATAGCAATCAAACGGCTAGCCAATTTCGGATATTCCGCACTCAAGCTTTTTATATAGCCGGCTATTGCACCCGCGATAATATGTTCAGAGGTATACTCGTAGACTTTGTTATTTTCGCCAGAAGTCATCACAAATATTTGAGACTGCGCATAACTTGCCAGGGCGAACTTGCGGTTTAGATTAAAGACGATCTCCAATAGTACGGTAGACTCATCTGCAGCACCCCGCTCTTCGTCCTGCTCTACAACCTCGTGAGCACTTTCCCATAAGAAAATAAATTGATCGACCTTTTGATCGGTTGGGGTCAACAGATCAATCACGGACTCAAAGGCATCCGTAGGTCTGAGGATGACTCTATTTCGTTGCGCAACGACAGGTTTATCACACACTAAAATCGTCTCACACAGCTCGTAATCTTCATCGTCGTTTATGGACGATAAAAAATTATCAACCAGGTCTTCACAATTCGATACGATAAGCGCGCGATTATTTTTCCGCTTTGTCTTTAAGGTATCTTGAGTGGCTAATTGATTTGATGCATGTTGCTCGAGCGCCGTCCCCAGCGATGACGTCACCCAATCAAACGAAGAGTAAGTAATACGCGATTGCGAGTCGTCTTCGGTCTGTTCATATTGGCTTCGAATACTGCCCGACGCCATGTTGGTTTCTTTAAACGCGATATTCTTTACATGCAATAAGATCCGACCTTCCGCGTCACACACGCTCACGTCGAATGCGCGAACGGTCGCGCTGCTATCCACCATACTGCGGTGGTCACTCGGGCTTACGACCGAATATACGTCATCGGGTAAATCATCAAAGAACGTCACCTCCTCTATGCTCAGCGGCAGATATAAGGTGT
Organism: Agarilytica sp.; assembly: GCA_045430345.1. Lineage (GTDB taxonomy): Bacteria > Pseudomonadota > Gammaproteobacteria > Pseudomonadales > Cellvibrionaceae > Agarilytica. The sequence continues at coordinate 342,902 of JAILXT010000005.1, forward strand.
GCGCCAGCGCATGTTGTGTTTCCAGTACTGACAGCGCCACTTGAAGCGCGCTATCCAATAAACTGGGGTGTACGCTGTAACGTGATCTGTTATCAGAGGCGGTGCTTTGCGGTAAGCTTATTTTTCCAATCGCTTGATATTGGTTCCATTTAAGCCATTCAAGCCCCTGGAACCCCGCGCGTAAATTCAATCCTTTATCATGGAGAACACGGTATATCGCTGGCGCATCGAGGTTATTAGCCATGGTTTTTATCACGGCCCCAATTTCCACGCGATCTTGGGTGTCCCGACTGTGGGGCTCCGCATACACCACCGTGCCTGCGCAGTGAACCATGGCACCGTCTTCGCCAGATACTTGTGCGCTGATCGATACCGTGTCGTGATCGGGTGTTAGCACTATCTCGATATTTTCAGCGCTATCTTCTACCGCGCTATTCCCGACGACAATAGGTTTCGTCCACGTTAAATCATTAAGACGATACACACTCGCCGTCTCATCACTTAACGCCGCTGCGGCCCTAAACATTTCAATATATGCAACCGCCGGAAGTATACGATCCGCACCAACGCGGTGATCGTCTAAGAAGAATTCCCGCCCATCGAAGCGAGAAAGAAACTGTTGCTGACGCAATGTCGAGGTGTTTTTGTGAATAAGTGGATGTAGCTTACGTTCACCCAGCGCTGGATGCTTATCTGCATCTGATCCTTCTGGCAACCAGTAACGTAACTTCTCAAAGGGATAGGTGGGTAAACTCATTTTTTGCGGCTGCTGGTCCGCGTAGTAACTGCGCCAATCGATCGTAAAACCCGAAACCCATAGCTGTGCAATCTTCTTAATTTTTGATTTCGCAACCCACGCATCAATCGCGATACTGATATCGTCATCACCACTAAAGAGCGAAAGCGCACTCTTTGATTCCGAATGCCCTGCGTATACCCCATCCATCTTATTCTTATCGTCGATAAATCCCGATAATTTTAGACACAAGTCTTCAACCGAATCTGTGATGATAGCCAAACGGGAGGACATCGCTTGTCGTCCCACCTGTAAAGTAAATACCAAAGATTCAAACGAAGTAGATGCGCCAGACTTAAGGCTTTCCTCAAGGAACGATTTTAGATTAGCGGCTGACTCATTGAGTCGGTCATCATTTTTTGCCGAGAGCACGATAATGGCAGGCGCGGCGGCACAGCCCACGTCACCAGCTGTACGATAATCAGCTCCTTGATCCGAATGGGTTCCACCCTCGTATTGCGCCAATATAATATGCGCATTGGCGCCGCCCGCGCCAAAAGAACTGATACCCGCACGACGACGTTGATCTACATCGCTTTTTTCCCAGTCTCCAATCGATCGCTGAACATGAAAGGGCGAATCTGCAAAATCAATATTTTTATTCAAATCATCCGCATGTATAGAGGGCACAAGCGTATTGTGCTTCATTTGCAGGACGGTTTTGGTAATGGCAGCAATACCCGCGGCCGCTTCTAGATGGCCAATATTTGATTTGACTGAACCAATTGCGCAAAATTGCTTATCCTTCGTTTTGGTTTGGAAGGCTTTTTTCAATCCGGTAATTTCAATGGGGTCCCCTAGCGGGGTGCCTGTGCCATGGGCCTCGACGTAACTAATACTGCGTGGGTCGATATCTGATCTTTCTAACGTTTTTTGGATTAATGCCGCTTGAGCATTAGGATTGGGGACGGAGTATCCGTGTGTTTTACCCCCATGATTAACTGCTGAACCGTTTATCACCGCATAAATCTGATCGTTATCTTTTATTGCATCCTCTAAAGGTTTTAACAAAATGGAACCGACGCCCTCCCCTGGGACATAACCATCACCACCATCGCCAAAGCTTCGGCAACGGCCATCCGTCGAGAGAAATCTATTTTGTGATAGAAATAAATATTTACTTGAATGCAGCGAAAGATTAACACCACCGGCGATCGCCACTTTACAATCCCCTGAGCGTATACTTTGACAGGCCATATGCACGGCTGTGAGCGATGCAGAACAAGCCGTATCAATCGCGAGGCTAGGGCCAGACAAATTCAAATAGTAGGAAATACGATTCGCAATACTGTAAAGTAATCCACTTGGCGCGACAGCGTTACCCCGTAGGGTCTCTTCCGTACCAATGGATTGATAGGGCTGCCACAACGCACCCACAAAAACGCCCACCTCACGGTCGGACATGTCTCTTAAGCTTTCCGGCGTATACCCCGCGTCTTCCAACGCACTCCATGTGACTTCTAAAAATATACGTTCCTGAGGGTCAATAAGCTCGGCTTCGCGAGGCGATATATTAAAGAACGCCGCATCAAATTTATCCACATCATCGATAAAACCACCCAACTTACTATAGATTTTATCCCGCTCTGGATTCGCATCGAAAACCAAGTCGCCATCGAAGTGGCCTTGCGGCACCTCTTTGATGCAATCACGCCCCTCTTTTAATAATTTCCAAAACTGATCAAGATTACTCGCCTCGGGATAACGCCCTGCGACCCCGATGATAGCGATATCTTGTGATGTTGCTTGGGGTTTATCGGTTCCTGGTTTGTGTAAAGAGTGTTGCTCCTCAGGTGGTTTCGATTGAGGCGTCAGCGAATCATGGGCTAAATTTTTTGGTGAGACATTCTGTGGTTCATTTTCAGTCTCGGCCTTAACGTCGATCCCAGCCAGCCCTAAAGATGCCAATAACACATCACGATGGTTGTCGATGAAATATTCGCTTAACTCGTCGATATTCCCATATTCAAAGAAGAGCGTCTTCGATAATGGACCAAACTGAGTTTCAAAGCGCTTGTTTAGCTCAACGATCATCACCGAATTTATGCCATAGGACTCAAAGCTTTCATCGACATCAATATCCTCAACAGACAACCCTAATGGCTCGGACAAAAGTTCTTTAAGCATGGAATGAACATTTTCAACAATGTTACCTTGTTGGCTTTCTTGCGCCGTCAACAGATCCCTTTCCACGATAGAGGTTGACCCAACAATATCGTCTGTTTGCGCGTCCCGAATAGACACGCGACCAACACTCTGACTATCCGTCGATACATCTAAAATATCAATCAAGCGATCTTGATGATCCGCCACAAAATATTCCGCAAGCTCCGCGACATTTGCATACTCAAAAAACAGCGTTTTAGATAGCGGTCCAAATGTATTCTCGAATAGTTTATTGAGCTCAACGATCATGACGGAATTAATGCCGTAGGTATCAAATTCTTGGTCGCTCTCTATCTCATCTTCAGACAATCCCACCGGACCAGATAGCAACCCTTTTATATATGATTCCGTCAGTCTCGTCAGTTCTGAAGGGTCTACCAAAGGTTTGTTTCCTCCAGGTAAAATAGATGGATCCGTATTCTGCATAACATCCCCCCCCTCATTAATAGCAGGTTGTTGCGCGCTTTCTTTTAATGCGCGTATCGAAAACCCCGATAATTGAGCAAGCACTTCGCCATTATCGGCACAGATAGATAGGTCAAACTTCTTGAGCTGTTTATTTTTTGGATTCCGTTCACTTGCTTTGGAAACGACAATACATCGCGGCCCTATTGGCCCGTATAGCGCGATCTCATCAATACTGATCGGGATGTACTGACGGCTAGTATTTTCTTTGTCATAACGGTTGCTAATCAATGCCGTTTGGAATACCCCTGTTAGCATTGTGGGGTGTAATACATAATCTCCATGGGTATCACTAATATCTGTTGGCATATGAAGCCTCGCCATCGCCTCACCTTTCCCCAATAGAATTTCGGACATCGGCATAAATGTCGGGCCAACATGAAGCCCTTCGGCAATAATTTGTGGGTAAACCGTATCGGGTGTTTGCCTTGAAAGGCAACGCTGACGTAACCCCTCCAAATCTATTGATTGAGGCCTACCGTTTTTAAACCCCTTCCCTGACGCGAGGTAAAACTGTCCCATCGCATGTAACTTTTTCGTTTCCGTATTTGGGTAGTCTCCGTAACTAACCACTTCATATTCATAGACGTCTTCTTTTTTGGCAATATGAACATACGCATCAAAATCTGATTTTGGGGAAGACAGCTGACTTACCCAATAATTATTCACAAGTCCTTTGACCGCGCCATCACCAAACAGTTGATCACCGCACTGGCGGGCCATTTCGATATAGCATGCACCGGGCATATTGTATTGATCTTCCACCACATGATCTTTTAAATAAAATTCATCTACGTTAAAACGACGCTTGAATGTCATTTTCTGAGGCGTAGAAATACTTGGGTCAATAAGACTTCTGTTATGTAAAGGTATCGACGGGCTCTCTTCTTTAACGTAGGAATCCTCAGCAACTATTTTTTTAGCGGTAAAACGTTCTCCCGCGATTAAGGCTAGGTGCTCTATAAATTTATCGATGGTATTCACTTCAAAAAATACGATGGGCTTTATATCCAACCCAAAATAAGCATTGATGTCCTTGGCGATACTAATCATCACCATGGAATCCACGCCAAACTCACTGAAGTTCGCGCTGGTATCAATATTCGCTTGCGCGATATCAAAATATTTGGCAAACAAAGCCAGTACGGTTTCTTTCCCATCCGCAGGCGTCTTTACATCATCTTTGCTGGTTTCTGATGTCATTCTGTTCGCTCCATTCGTGGGTACTGCAGTATCAGCGGAAGTGCTAAGTGCGGCACCGGGTTGTTTAACACCAACCGCACGATCCTTCGTTACATTAATCGTCTTCGGCATGGCGGCCACCATGCCCAAGCAGGATGAAATTTTTTCTTTATCACCGTCGATGACAAATACCTGATCTAATTTTTGGGAGTAGGAAAACGTTTTAGCGAACTTCAAGGTGCTCTCTAATACTTCTATTCCTAAGGGCGTCTCTAGCGGCTTCATGCCAAATACCTTAAGAAGGTGTTCTTCCTCTTCCTGGGTTACCCCCATACCACCATCAGCCCATAGTGGCCAATTTATTGCGACGGACACGCCTCTACGCAACCCTTCGTTAACGAGTTGATTGCGGTACGCAGAAAAGTAATCAAGATAACTATTGGCTGCGGCGTAGTCAGACTGCCCTTGATTGGGCATAAGTGCCGCTATAGAGGAGAACATCATAAAAAAATCGAGATCATCGTTTTTGGTAAGCACATCCAAATGTCGGGCACCGGATGTTTTTGTCTCTATCACTTTTTGAAATGATTTATACGATTTACGAATGATATAAGCGTCTTCAATTACCCCTGCCGCGTGTATTACGCCATGTATCACCGGATATTGTTCACGTATTTTTTCCATGGCATTGGACATTGAGGTGGCATCAGATATATCTGCGGAAAAGTAGTCGCTCTGCCCCCCAAAATTTTCAATGGTGTCACAAATACTGTTTATTTTTTGATTGCGACTAGAACGTCCCAAAAGAATAATATTGGCCTGATAGGTCTTCGCGAGATAGGTAGAGAAAATCACGCCCAAGCCACCCGCACCACCACTGAAAATATACGTCCCGCCTTTACGGAAGACGCTGGCTTCACTGCGGGGCAATCTCATGCTTTCGTCGAAACCAATTACCTGGCGAATCTCGCGGATACCTCCGATGAATCGTATTTCGTGGAGCTTTGCGTTGGCATCATGTAACAACTCCGCCATCGCAATAGGCGTCACCCCGTCCTTTCCATTCCCCGTCTCTTCTCCATGACCAGACAATCCCAGTGTGAGAATATTAATATTGGGGTTTTCATAGATGAGTGTTCTTGCAAAACCGGCGACCATGGCATGGCTGGGCCGTTGTTCGGAATCGTTTTCCGAATAGCAGTACACCATTTTAATTTTTTTATACGCCCGTTTTTTCATTAACGCTTGGCTAAGCGACAAAATAGCGTATATACCTAAACCTTTAACCTCCGCTTCTGTATCGTTATTGATATTTTTATTATTATTTCGACGACCATCACTGTCCATATTCCACATATGCAACACATGCGAAATTGTTATTTTTTGTGATTTAATATGCATCACAAGGCGACTAAAATCATCGTTGTTATTTGGAGATATGGCCAAGTTAAATGCATCATGGATGTGATACTTGGCCCCTGTTGATACCACAAAAACCGGCACTTCTGTATCCAGGCTTCGCTTCACTTCATCGCGAATATTCTCACGGTTGGATAGCACCAGTATGGCGGTGGGTGTCGGTATTACTGGTTTTATCCCGGCACGACCTAAAGGCATCGGCACAAATATAGAGCGGTAATATAGTGCTTGGATTTCAGCGCTGGCGACATCAAAAGAGGGGGCAGGGGAAAAAGATACGGTCGCAGGCTTTTTGAACGCCCCACGCATATCTTTTCCTTTGATCGCAGCTCCAATCGCGCGCTTTTGCAAACCATAGAATTTAATTACGACCTTACCTGATTCATCCATGAGCACAGCGTCATAACGTAAGTCATTCATTGCGAGTGGCGCTAACCGTGCAGAGCCGTCCCCAGAGGGCTGTATACTTGAGGCGGTCGCATACACCCATTGCGTTGTAACGACCTCCCCTAGAATCTCAATGCGCTCAAGGCTAAAAGGCACATACTGATAATCTGTGTGAGCCTGGCCTAATATCGTTAATGATACGATTGACTGAAACACCCCATCCATCATCGTGGGGTGAAGGATAAAATCAGAAAATTCGCCACGTGTAATTTCCGGCGCGATAAGCTTGGTCAATACCGCCGAATCAGACACTCGACACGACGCTATCGGTCTAAAACTTTCCCCGTAAGATAGGCCGAATTCTTGAAATGTTTTATAAAGTGCTGGTTTATCGACGACGGTGAAGTTTCCTCCACCTTCAATCTCTTGTTCAATTGATTCTAACGACAACCTGTTTTTTGTTAAAAAACCCGTCGAGTTATCATCAGGATAAATGTCTTTTTCTCCGCCGACGATCAGTATTCCTTTGCCATGGGTATCGCCGCCAATACGGACTTCATATTGTATTTCGTTCGATAAAGATCCATCCTCTTTTAATTGTTTATTTAACCGTATGCCTATCACCATCGCTTTATCACTAACAGCGACCGGTTTTAGCCAATATACATCACGGATACTTATCACGCGTTCATTCAAGCCCCCAAGCTCTGTCACGGCACGTGCTAGTTCAAGATACACAACGCCCGGTAAAAACTTTGTTCCCTGTACAACGTGGTCCCTTAAGTAAAATTCCTGACCGGTCAGCATTTTTGAGAATACCGCTTCGTCCATATTCACGCCCCGCTGATACCTCCTAAGGGGCTTTGGCAATTCTGATCTGCTTATTTTGGCGTCCTTAGGACGCACGATGTCATCACTAAACCAACATCGTTTTTTTGCAAACATATAGGTCGGTAATGGCAGTCGACGAGGGTGCGCATGCGAAGAATAAAATGCGCTCCAGTCTAGCTTGCCTCCACTAACCCATGCCGATGCAACTTCGTGCATATTGGCAATCGGCTCAACATGTAGGACTTGCGGTTTTTCCCCGCGTTTTACCTTCACATGCCCCGCGATACAGCCGGGAATATCGGCACCCCCTTTTAGGTAGCGATCAACCTTTTCGATAAGCCCGTCCAATGACGAAACCATAAAGGCCAGCCGCGTCGGCATTTGGGATCGGCCACAACTCAGGGTGTAAGCCAAGCGGGTAAGAAAATTATTTTTCTCATTACTGGACAGTGCATGGGTGTTTCTTAACATAAAGTCATGCACTTCTTGTAGATACGGATTAATATTTTTGTTTTTGCTCGACAGGGGAATAAGTATTAGCGTGCCTTGCTTAGGGTCGTGTTTACATTCATCCAATTGCGCGGGTGCTTCCTCAAGGATAACGTGGCCATTAACCCCTCCCATACCAAAGGAAGATACGCTAGCGCGTCTGGGAATCACTTCACCATCGGCATTTGTTATTCGGTCCCACGCTATATTTTTGTCCGCCACAAAAAACGGACTCCCCTCCAAATCCAAATAGGGGTTCAAACGTTTAAAGTTTTGTAACGCCGGTATCTTTTTATGCTGTAATGACAGGATCGTCTTAATAATTCCCGCAATACCCGATGCGCTCTCTAAATGCCCCACATTGGTTTTTACCGCGCTAAGCGCACAATAGGCCTCGTTATTGGCTTGCGTATTGCCGGCCTTTACATATGCATCTTTCAGCGCGCTGATTTCAATCGGGTCCCCCATTGGCGTTCCAGTCCCGTGTGCCTCGACATAGGTAATCGTACTCGGGTCGACTTGCGCACGATTAAATGCCTTCTGTATAACCTCAGATTGAGCGGCAACCGTCGGCGACGTTAAAAAATTTGCCCTACCGCCATGATTAATGGCCGAACCCTTAATTACCGCATGAATATGATCCCCATCCTCAAGCGCCCGATGTAAAGGCTTAATAAATAAGGTCCCAACCCCCTCGGCACGTACATACCCATTTGCCCCCTCATCAAAGGTCTTACATTCACCATCTATCGAAAGCATTCCCGATTTACTGTGGGATAGATACATCGTTGGAGCGAGCAAGGCATTAACACCACCCACAATTGCGGCTTCGCACTCTCCGCTCGCGATATCGCCCATGGCATTGTGTAGCGCGACGAGGCCACTCGAACACGCGGTATCCACCGATTCGCTCCTACCATGAAAATCGAAAAGAAATGATACGCGGTTTGATAAAATTGAATGAACCGTACCCGTGGATACAAACGGTGCTATGTCCTGCTTTAGTTCACGCATTAACTCCGCATAGTCATTTTTTGAAACGCCAGCATAGACACCGATCTCACGGCCCGAAAGCGTCTCCACGTTATACCCCGCGTCTTCAATACTCTTCCAGGCGGACATTAAGAATAGTCTGTGCTGTGGGTCGATACATGCCGCTTCTTTCGGCGAAATGCCAAAAAACATAGGATCGAATTTATCTATATCTGAGATAAACCCTCCCCACTTCACCTTTGTTCTGTTAGCTGTCGTATCAGGATCACCGTAATAATCCTCCCAGCGCCAACGATCTTTAGGCACCTCACGAATGGAACTTCGTTTATTTTCTAAGTTCTCCCAAAACTGATGATAATTCTCTGCGCCTGGAAAACGGCAATCCATGCCCACTACAGCAAATTCTTGATATTGTTTTTTCATATCACCAGTCTCTTATGTGGCTTAAACACTGCGGCCTTTAACCAAAAAGCCCCTTAAATTATTAAGGGGCTATGTGATGCATTGAGTTAAACGCGTAATGGAAATTAAGATTCCTACGGCGTTATCATCAATACATCGTTTTTACACAATGGGACAATACCGTCCCGTACTGCCTACTACTTCTCGATCATTTCTTCTTCGTAACCGAAGCCAGGGAATGTCACAACATTGCGAACCTGTGCAGCGATTTGTCCATTGGATAGCGGGTGAAATTCAAAGTACCCCCATGCAACACCTTCGCCGTATTTGTCAGACGTTACTTCACAGTTAATGACACCGCCACGACCTACAGGCTGCATTGGACCGCGAGATTGATAGTCAATCACAATGTCTTTTTTATGGTTACCACGCTTAAGCACGTAGCTACCACCTGCCGCGAACATGGTGCCAGCAGGAACATGCGTACCGACGAACTCACCACCTAAGTCAATCCCTGCTGGGTCAACTACGGCCAAAGCCCAACCGCCATCCAGGATCGGATAACCTTTACCCGGGTTACGCTTTTTACCTGACACTAGAACAGCGCGGTAATCCGCTGCCGGATCAATTTGGAAACCAGTGAAATATAGGCGAGGATCATTTACATCCAAACCGAATCGCTCTTGGTAAAATGCAATCGCATCTTGGCGATTTTGCGCAATCTCAGCATCCGAATAGCCCATAATATTTTTGAAGAAGTTCATCCCATCCCCAGCGACCATGCCATCGAGGAAAAACGTTCCGTCTACCGAATCAAATGGGCGCGTGGATATAAAGGTAAATACTTTATTCAGGTTGTCCGGCTTATTTTTATGGCTCTTGGTGCTATACATTCCATGCCCGTTGTCAGCAGAGACGCTGAACGACAAGACGAGTAATGATGACGCGAGTAACGATGTAATTTTCTTAAACATGACACATTCCTTTAATGGTTATTGATAGATAGTTTTACTTGTTAAAATCGATTTAGTATTTTTCCGATATCTTCACCTCTCCTGACTGACATAATTTTTCTCCGAACGCTGCCCCCCCTAAACCAATAGGCGAAATAACGAACGAAACTTTTTTTATTGCCTTAACTTATCCCCGACAAGGGTAGATACCCCTCAAGACCGGCCAGGTATATTACAGGCCTGAACCCAAACAGGGTTTTGGCTTCAGACCTCGTTGTAAAACGGCCATTGAGACCTGTCACTGATACGGACTCCCCGACCCGATGAATTTTATTCCACTCGTTGACGATGCGCTCTGCGGTATGTTGATCATCTTCCCGGCGCTTGAATGTAAGCGATTGAATTGGCGATACAGGCGCATTACGCTGTTTTTTTTGCGCGACGTTGTAAGAGGATTTTATTTTCGTCAATAATTTACTTAACACATTGCCAGCGCCAAGCTCTTTGAACTCGGTAACGCCGCTATCCAACAACGATTCAATCGTCTGAAACCACAGGACTGAGCCTGTAATTTGTTTGGATAAATGATCCGCTATCTCGGATTGCACATAAGGTTGACCCGTGACATTGGATATTACTGGAATAGAAAGATCCCCAAATTTAAACGACCGGAGGTATTCGCTGAATTCCTTTCCTGCAGGTTCCATTAGGCGCGAATGAAAGGCCCCACTGGTATTTAATGGAATAAACACTCCACCAGCAGACTCAATATGTGATTGGCTATCCGCAACCTCGTCTTGTACACCAGAGATCACAATTTGGTTTCTCGCGTTATAATTCGCGATATCGACATTCGTTAATCGATTAGCGTCTAGCAGCTCTGATACATCCGCATCAGATATATTGAGGATTGCGGCCATTGCACCGTGTTTCGCGTGAGACATCAGCTCCCCGCGTTTTTTAACTAAGCGGAGACCATCGCCGAAACTCAACGCCCCTGCCGCGTTTAATGCATTGTATTCACCAAGACTGTGACCCGCTAGATAATTGGGCTGCACACTAACTTTTTGAACTTCCTGAAGATACGACAGTGCACTGACAACGTATATTGCGGGCTGAGTATATTGCGTCTGATTAAGATTGCCCTCTGAATCTTCACAGCACAAAGCGCGAATAGAATAACCCAGAATTTCATCGGCTTCTTTTTCTTGCTCAGGAAATAAGTCAAACAACTCAGCCCCCATGCCTTTAAACTGCGAGCCTTGCCCTGGAAAAATATAGCTAATCATTCGGCAATATCCTTAATACTTACCACCTCTTCACTTTATCCAAAGAAAGATAAAGCGGGCATGCATAGTTAGTTATGTGTAATCCAGCGATTCTTTTTGTCGCTGTGATGGGGCGTATTATTTTTAATTATGCAGGGTGTCGTATGTAACATATGTCACACAGAAAACCGCATTTATAGGAACGTGATAAATCCGTGATATTTAGATGTTTTTTATACACCAAACGCCTTAATTGTTTTCCCTAACAACACATCAATTCGTGCATGCTATTTTTCTATCCACAGGTCAGGATATTAATTACACAGGATTACAGTGTAGAATGACACAACGAAACTCTTGCAGACGCGTCAAACTTCAACTGAGAATAAAATGACACAAATAGTCGGCGGTGGCGCCAAAAAGATTCTTTACACCCTCAATACCGTAAGGCGTATTGGGCTTCTGCAATCAGCGAAGGCCTTAACGGCAAACAATGCATGTAAAGCCTGCGGTCTCGGCATGGGCGGCCAACGTGGCGGCATGACAAATGAAAAGGACGAATTCCCTTCTGTATGTAATAAAAGTGTGCAAGCGCAATCCACCGACATTCAACACCCCATACCGAGCGAGATATTTGACCACAGCATCGAGGACCTAAAAGACCTTAGCGGGCACCAAATGGAACACCTCGGACGCTTAAACACGCCTTTATATAAAGGGGCTAACGCCAGTCATTTTGAAGCTATCTCCTGGCCTAACGCAATTGATATTGCCGTCGCGCGATTCACGTCGTGCGAACCGCAGCGTAGCTTCTTTTATAGCTCGGGGCGCTCATCCAACGAGGCCGGATTTTTACTGCAATTATTTTCACGCATGTTCGGCACTAACAATGTTAATAACTGTTCCTACTATTGCCATCAGGCTTCCGCTGTGGGACTTAACAGCACCATAGGCACCACCACTGCAACAATAGAACTCGCCGATATCGCCCAGTGCGACACATTCTTTCTTATCGGTGCTAACCCCGCGTCAAACCACCCCCGCCTCATACACCAATTAAAAGCATTACGAGATCGTGGCAGCCAGGTAATCGTCATCAACCCTGCCAAGGAACCAGGTCTAGTTAAATTTTCTGTCCCGAAGAGCCCAAGCTCACTTCTTAAAGGCGGGGACGAAATTGCCTCTCATTACCTTCAACCCAAAATAGGTTCCGATGTATGGGTGATAAGCGGTATCGCAAAATCGCTTATCGCATTAAACGCGCTTGACGCCGTATTTATTCACTCGCACACCGAAAACTTTTTGAGCTATGAAAAACAGTTGGCCGCCATAAGCTGGGAAGCGATTACGTCCCATAGCGGGCTCAGCCGAGAAGCCATCGAACAAATAGGCGCCTGTTACGCAAAAGCGCGGAACGCCGTATTTGCCTGGGGCATGGGCGTAACCCACCACAAAAACGGTTGTGACAATGTTGAGGCCATTGTCAATCTCGCGCTATTAAGAGGTATGATTGGGAAACCTGGCGCAGGACTATTACCCTTGCGCGGCCACAGTAACGTGCAGGGCATCGGGACCATCGGCGTAAAACCTGTACTGCCCAATGATGTAATAGCGGCACTGGAAAAACATCTAAATGTCAATTTCCCTAGCACGCCCGGCCTCGACACAATGGCCTGCCTGGAAACAGCACACCAAGGCAATATCGATCTAGCGCTCCTTATGGGTGGTAATTTATACGAAGCCAGCCCTAATGCAAAATGGGCAGAAGAAGCACTTAATAATATTGGCTTCAAACTTTATCTCACGACCACCCTTAATAAAGGGCATGTACATGGTATTGATAAAGGTGAGTCTTTAATTCTTCCCGTAACAGCGCGAGACGAAGAACATCAACCTACCACACAAGAGTCCATGTTTAATTATCTTCGGCTAAGTGATGGCGGCATAGGCCGATTGGCGAACGTTCGCCCCGAGTCGAATATTCTGTGCGAAATTGCGGAACACGTTATTCCGCAAAAGCACTTTGATTTCAGTGCATTTAAATCGCACCGCACAATACGTGAAATGATTGCGAAATGTGTCCCTGGTATGCAAGCGCTTGCAGATATCGATCACACTAAACGTGAATTTCATATTGATAATCGTATTTTACACACGCCAACGTTTTCAACCGAAACACTGAAAGCTACCTTTGCTAACGTCGCCGTCCCCCAAGAAACCAACACAGAGAACTCAACGCATTCATTTACACTCACCACCGTACGATCCGAGGGCCAGTTCAACACGATTATCTACGAAGAAAAAGATACTTATCGGGGCGTAGAAAATAGAAATACACTTTTAATGAATCCAGAAGACATGAAGCGTTTAAACTTAGACAGGAGTACACGTATTAATGTACATTCCGACTTCGGTAAACTTTTATCACTTAATGTAAAAGCCTTCGATATTCCACAAGGTAACGTGATGGGCTACTACCCAGAAACCAATGCGCTTACAGGACTAGAATGTGACCCCAGGAGTAAAACCCCTAGTTTTAAAGCGGTTAAAGTGACGATACAGAAATCCTTCAGTCCCGAAGGCGCATAATTAAACACCGCAACAAAAGACGGAACACAATCACCCAAGCCCCAAATAGGTGCATTTCTCGTCATTAGAAAAACCTTACGTAGTTAACTATACTGTTATTTCCGCGCGCATAAAAAATAGAAATAGATGCGGGAATATCAATAAGTCTCTGGGGTTTACACATGAGAATGCCATTCCGCCATCGTTTTACATTTGCGTTTTTGTCCTTTTTTTCACCAACCCCCTTATTCGCGGATCCAAGCGCTTCCCTTTACACGCTACCCTTAGAAGACTTATTAAACGTACAAGTCATTACTACGTCTAAATATAAGGAAAATATTCAAGACTCCCCAGGTAACCTTTATGTATACAGCGCAAAAAAAATAAAGCAGCGTGGCTATCAAAATATTACAGATTTATTACAGAGCTTGCCGGGCGTTCACGTTCAGCAGTTTTCTATTCTGGGCCCATACAATACCGTCTCTTTTCGCGGCGCAATGGGCAACAATAAGTTTTTGATTCTTCAAAATGGGGTTCGCATTAGCTCACCTGGCGGTGAAATTACTGCCATAGGGCACAACTACCCTCTTTACCACGCAAAACAAGTTGAAGTGCTGATGGGGCCAGCGTCGGTCGTATACGGGGCAGACGCCTTTATGGGGGTAATCAATATCATTACTCACGATTCCCGTTCAGCGAAAATTGAGAAAAATCAACATACCCTACTCATCAGCGCAGGAGAAGACGGCTACCAACGTCACAACGGGAATGCTCATTATAGAATTTCCAATACCACACACCTTAACCTCGGCGCTCAGCGCTATAATTCCCAGTCGTTGACCTTCGCAGAAGACTTCCCTGACCTCTATATTCCCGAAAACCAAGATCATGATTTCCCAGACAACACAGCTCAACATGCATATATCGACGCGCAATTATGGGACAAATGGCAGCTTGGGATAAACTACGCCACTCACACAAATTCAACAGACTTTACCGCTCGCCCCGGCTTTAGTTCGTTTAGCAATGACGCCGTAGAAAATATTGCGCAGACCTCCGGTTATAGTCGATTTTCCACACAGCTCTTTGAAACGCTAAACTCGCAAACATTGCTGACTGCAATCGTATATGAGCTTAAAAACGACTCCCATTTCAATAATCTTTTCAGTGGATATTCTCCTGGCTATAAGTACGCGAAAACAACACGTTATTCGCTGAACCAGGATTTCGACTTACAAATCCACGATAAGCATTTGGTTTCCGGTGGTTTAGTGTATGACCGCTTCGACACCATTCCCAAAGGTCCTGATTTACCTTCGCCTTACGATACGAAACGATCAACCACAAATCAAAACTTATTTTACGGGGGCACCACCCTCCCCATAGAATTTTTTGATCAGCAATATCATAACGCTGGCGCATATATTCAAGATAATTGGTCGGTAAATGAAAAATTCAGGCTAGTTTCTGGTTTACGATACGATCGTCACTCAATATATGGGGACGAGCTTAACCCCCGAATCAGCGCAATTTATCGCGGCGATAAAAAGAGCCTCTTCAAAGTCCTCTACGGGCACGCCTTCCTTGCTCCAGGGCCCGACCAAGCTTTCGCGAGTTTTGGCAGTTTTACTGGCGCACAGAATACGGATGGCGAATGGTTAAGTAATCCTTTTGCGCGCTTTCGCGTCCCAAACCCCGACCTCAACCCCGAACGCGTAAAAACGTTAGAACTGAGCTACGAAAATTGGTTGAGTGATACCACTCATATAAAAGTGGTCCCATATCTAAGTAAAATTCACGACGTTATTCTGCTCAGCAACGACGAAACACCAGACCAAGTGATTCCCGGCGCAAGCCTTATTCAGACAAATAAATTTGAGAATGAGGGAAAATCCGAAATTCGAGGGCTCGATATTTCAATTGAAAATACAGGCAGTGGCGATACTTGGACAACGCAAAACTGGCTTTATCTCAGCTACATGGACGGCAGTGTTGATGGTCCATCCGGGAAAAGCGACTTGCCGATGATAGCGAACGAAAAAATCACCGCAGGAAGCACTTTACGCTATCGCGATGCCTTACAACTGACAACTAAACTCTTTTGGGTAGGGAAAGCAAATAGCAATAGAGACCCCAATACAAGCGAGATCGTTACTGTCCCATCTCACTTCCTTATGGATGTCAGTGGTAGCTACCAATTAAGCCAGTCGATGTCATTCGTACTCGAAATACGAAATCTCTTTGATAGAAAATATGTTCACGCGCCATTTCCTCCGGCATTCCCCTCATATAGAGTTGCGCCTCAACCGGGTAGATTAATGAGCGTCGGTTTGGAATTTAATTTTTAGATATCTCTCTCGAGGGAACTTCACGCTTAATTATCTGGCTGCGAAGAAATTTTTACCGGTGGAAAATTGTTTAACTGGAATTTTTCTAAACCTTCCATTAGTTGCTTTGCGTTCTCGACATCCTTGTGTAAGGTCATATGAATGTCCAGACTGGATATGATACGGCTATCGATCTCTGGCAAAGGGTATTTTTGTAAAGCTTTAGATACTGGGCGCGTATAACCCAGCACATAATCTAATTCCCTAACGTCTAATACTTTTAAGGCTTGCTCCATGCTACTTACCTGAACCGCGTAGATTTCATTCTTGGGGTCATAGATAAAATCCCGCAAGCCGCCATAACTGTAGCCACGAATAATCACGATGCTTTTACCCGCCAAATCATCACGGCCGCTAAATGTGCCCATGGGCTTTGTCGAATAGGCACGCAACTCCAAATGATCAATGGGCTCTTTTGAAATATAAACATTGTCGTTATATAACTCGTTAGTCGCCAAGCCAAACCAAAAATCCACTTCGCCAGAACCAACCAGTTTCACTGCCCGTTTAGGCGGCAAGGACACAGGCTTTATATCGTAGCCAATAGCTGCACCTAGCTCCCTGGCCATATCGATGAAAGGGCCACGGCCTTGGCCATCTGGGTAGGTGTGATAAAAAGGCGCGAATTCGATATAGCCAAAGGTCAAAATAGGCTTATCCGCAAAGCCATGTGACGCCAAGGTTATTGCTAGCAAGCCAAGGATATGGCGCGTCGGACGACGAAACATTCCGATAAGGGACCGTAAAGAAAGACCAATCATTCAATATTTATCTCTTCGTTATATAGCCATAACGTATAACTGCCTGCGAAACAGCCTCAACAGAGTATAGTAATAGAAAAACGCGGCGTACAAAATATGATCCGCTTTTAAGTAAAAAGTTGCTTTTCACGACAGAACAAAATGCATAGCGTGTGTTCTTCACCTAAACTATCCATAAGCACAAAGCTATCTCGCATTAAATGGTGCAATAACAATACACTGTGGCGACTCCGTGAACAGTGGTCTGCCGCGCATACTACCACCGGAAGCATTCCAATCCATGTTACACAAAATTAGCTCCGGGAAATCAATCTCCAGGCGATTGTTGAAAATCGTTTTCTCGATATATTTCATTCTCACAGTATTGATGACATCTTTACACATATTTCTTGAATACACCTCCACCAAAGACGACATACAACGTGAGCTATCCGTTACGGAACGAGCATTTGAGAGCAGCTTAGCGACATCTTTATGGATCCTAGACCTTTACCAATTGGAGATTACCGCCAATGGGATTACCAAAACCCCGCTAATAACGGGTATAGACATCACCGATGAAGAGGGGAACCTCGTCATTCAAAAAGGCAATTCGGATAAAAACCAAACCTCCGGAACAATCTGGCACGAGTTCCCACTGATAGTACAAACTAAAAAAAAGGCCCAAAGGGTCGGAGTTGTTCGCCTGTATTCTGACGAGAGTATTGTGTTCAATCGCATCAAGCTGGGCATACAGATACTGCTGATAAACGCTGCAATAAAAACCTTAATATTAGCCCTTCTCATCACCATCGTATTTAATCGACTGCTCACTAAACCCTTAGAAAAACTTGCGTTAGACGCGACAAACATTGACTTACACTCCATTCACAAAGACCGCATTAAGGTAGCATCCTCAGAAGAAAACGAACTCAAACTTCTGGAAGTCGCACTCAACAATATGATGGAAAAAATTGGGGCATCTATCTCAAATTTAGATGCGCTCAACCAAGAATTAGAGAATAAAGTACAAGAACGTACTCGTTCACTCGATACTGTGATTGTGCAGATGAAAGCAGATCAAGAACTTTTGGAAAAGGAAATATCCATCAGAAAACAGCGAGAGCTGGAATTGGAAGAAGGGCGAATAGCACTGCAGTACTCGCTCGATGATCTAAAACTTGCGCAAGAACAGCTTATCGAATCGGAAAAAATGGCGTCACTGGGGTCCCTTGTTGCAGGCGTGGCACACGAAATAAATACTCCCGTGGGCATTAGCTTGACGGGCATTACCCATTTTCAATTTATGCTCGATAAACTCAACAAACAATATAAAGATGAAGCGCTTGAAGAACCCCAGTTTGAAAAGTTTATTACCGATGCAAAAGAAATCGCCCGTTCAATTCATATTAGCCTGGACCGCGCAGCAAAACTCGTGAATAGCTTTAAGCGCGTCGCAGTGGATCAATCCACAGAATTATGGCGAACATTTAATTTCAAGGAGTATTTAGACGAAGTTCTACTGAGCTTGCAGAGTAAAATTAAGGCCAGTAAAGTCCAAGTAGAGTTGGAGTGTGACCCAACCATTGACCTCACCAATTACCCTGGATCTTGGTCTCAAATTATCACTAACTTTATCACCAACTCCTTAACCCATGGATATAAAAAAGGTCAGGAAGGCATCATCAGCATCTCCGCTAAAGCTGAAGACGATAAGCTGAAATTCATTTATTGCGACGATGGCAACGGCATACCAAACGACATAAAAACCAAAGTTTTTGATCCTTTTTATACTACGAATCGCGAAAATGGCGGTAGCGGTTTAGGCCTAAATATCGTATACAACATCGTCACTCAGCAAATGGGTGGAACGATTAGCCTTGAAAGCAATAATGGCTCTGGCGTCATATTTACTATACTTGTTCCTATTGATATTTCCGGTTTACGGTAACAGCGGCATGGCCCTCTTTAAAAAAACTTCGACCACACTAAAACAGCCACCCCAGGGGCCAGGCTGGAAGGTGCTAGTGGTCGACGACGAGCCCGAAGTACACAACATCACCAAGCTAGCACTAGACGATTTTTCCTTTGAAAACAGAGCCTTACATATCATCAGTGCGTTTACCGGCATCGAAGCAAAACAAGCATTCGAGGATCATCCAGATATCGCGCTCGTCTTCTTAGATGTCGTGATGGAATCCGATGATGCCGGTTTAGCGGTGGTAAAACACATTCGCGAGCAGATCGGCAACAAATTCGTCCGTATCATATTACGTACCGGTCAACCCGGAAATGCGCCCGAACGAGACGTTATCGTCAACTATGACATTAATGATTACAAAGAAAAAACCAGTTTTGATAGTACCAAGCTATTCACTTCCACCTTCTCCGGGCTTCGCGCATATAACGATATTATGCGAGTGGAGGCCGCACGAAAAAGCCTAGACCGATACCGTACCGGATTAGAAGAGGTCATTGACTCTTCCGCCAACTTATTTGAAATACGCTCCTTGAAGCAATTCGCCCGCGGCTTACTTGTGCAACTCGCTTCGATCTTACATATCGACAAAAACACTCTGCTAGTGCGCTGTAATGGATGGACAGTTACCGAAAGCATGGGGAAGTACCAAGTACTCGCAGGAACAGGGTCATTTTGCGATAGCGTCGAATCTGACGAAATGCTGCCCGAGAATGTCGTCGACTATTTGGATCGGGCATGCCAGCAAAAAGAATGTATCTACGAAGGCGACAAGTTTGTTGGCTATTTCCCAACAAAAGTAGGAAAAATCAACCTTATCTACCTCGACGGCGTGTCCAATTTAGACGAGGTGGACAAACGCCTCATCCAAGTATTTTCGAGCAACGTCACCATCGCATTTGACAACCTGTACTTGGACAAAGAAATTTTCGATACGCAATCAGAAATTATCGATACACTCGGCGATGTTGTTGAGAACCGTTCGAAAGAAACCGCCAATCATGTAAAACGCGTATCTCATTTATCTCGCATGCTTGCTCGCGCAAACGGCATGACGGAGGAAGAAGCCGATATTCTCTTTATGGCCGCACCAATGCACGATATTGGCAAAGTGGCTATCCCCGATAGGATTTTGTTAAAAGAAGGCAAACTGGATGCCGAAGAATGGACAATAATGAAAACCCACGCGGAAATCGGCGAACAAATGTTTTCTCAATCTGCCCGCCCCGTTTTGCAAGCCGCCTCCATCGTCGCCGGGCAACACCATGAAAAATATAACGGCAGTGGTTACCCTAGGGGCCTAAAGGGCAAAAACATTCATGTATATGGCCGTATCGTCGCCATTACCGATGTGTTCGATGCACTTTCCCATAAGCGCTGTTATAAAGAGGCATGGCCACAAGAGAAAGTGATCGAACTGCTAAAACAAGAACGAGGCGAACACTTAGATCCAAGCCTCGTCGATTTATTTCTCGACAATCTCGATACCGTTAACGCTATCTCAACCAAATACCCTGACTAAGCGCTTATCAGGGTATTTCACCAAATTGCCCGTAAGCTCACTCATCGAATGGCCGCACCTGGGCCTACACGGATATAAACCATCGCCAATTAGCTTAACCGTGTTCCGCCGTCTAGCCGATAACATGTCGCGTTCGCATATGAATTTTCGATAATGTGTTTTACGAAACCAGCGAACTCGTCTGGCCTGCCCACGCGATTTGGGCTTAGCAAACCTTTCTTTAATGCAGCGATACCTTTCTCCGGGATGCCTTCCAATATTTCTGTTCCGAAAATCCCGGGCGCAATAGCAACACAACGGATATCATGTTCAGCTAAATCACGTGCAACCGGCAGCGTCAAACCAACAACGCCAGCTTTACTGGCTGCGTAGGCTGCTTGCCCCCTTTGCCCATCATACGCAGTAATGGAAGCCGTATTGATAATTACGCCCCGCTCACCACTTGCCTCATCGAGGCCATTCCCAATCATATGTTTTGCGGCAAGGCGTAAAATATTAAATGTGCCAGTTAAATTCACATCCATTACTTTTTGCCAAAGATCCAAATCATGCGCTTCGCCTTTTGAGACCACTCTGGCCGAGGAGGGAATACCTGCACAGTTAACCGTTGCACGCAGTGGACCAAACGTTTCTTTTGCTAGGTTTATCGCAGCGTCAATTTCTTTCGGGTTACGGATATCCACCCCCACACCGAGAGCGCGATCGCCTAATGTTTTGGCAATACATTTAACTGCGGATGCATTTAGGTCAGCAAAGACCACCGCGGCACCGTACTCGTGCAGCAACGTAGCGGTTGCTCGCCCCAACCCAGATGCCGCGCCAGTGACCATGACACAAATATTATCTAAAATCATTGCTTCACCCTATTCTATTGAAGTAGTAAGTGGGAATAAAAACGATTAACCATGCTATGAATTATCCGGCTCACCTAAATTAATATTGACGGCTATGTTTTCACTACGATATTTTTGGACCCAATATTCGCTTGGGTTACCTCTTCACTCTTTTCCTGATACTGTTTTTTCAACGATGTTTTTAGTACCTTTCCCAAAGCATTACGAGGGAAGTCTTCCTTTTTAATCACTAGATCAGATACACGCTGATATTTCGCCAACTGATCATTCAGCCACACCATGAGCACACCTTTTTTGTAAGGAATTCCTTTTTTCAATGTGACAAATGCCACGGGTGTCTCGCCCCACTTTTCATTTTCTACACCGATAACCGATGCGTCCTGCACGGCCTCGTGGGATAACAGTTTTGATTCGATATCGATAGGGAAAATATTCAATCCACCGGAGAGAATCATGTCTTTCGCTCGACCTCTTAGCGTCAGATATCCCTCGTCATCTATCTCACCGATATCACCGGTCCTCAAAAACAGATGCCCTTTTTTATCCTTCCAAATAATGTCGTAGTTCTCGTCAGGACGATTGAGGTAACCTTCCATCATACTGACCGTACGCCCAACAACTTCACCCACGCCCTCACGGGTAATATCGTTACCATCTTCATCAATAATTTTTAATTCGCAACCGACCCATGCCCGCCCCACAGAATGAGGGCGATCAATCATTTCAGAAGGGGAAATAATCGTGCCGACGCTTTCGGTAAACCCCCATAACTCATAAAGCTTTTCCCCACTGACCTCGCGTATTTTAGTCTTGATGACATCGGGCATTGGTGCACCGGCTGTCACGATACATTCAAATTTTTTAAATTTTGCTTTTTTATGTGCAGGGTCTGAAAGAAGCGCACGCGCTTGCGTGGGCACCATAAACGCGTGGGTAGGCTGATGAATTTTCATCATATTAAAAAACGCTTTAGTATCGAATGCGCCCATCACCAAGGTCGTTCCTCCCACGAGGATGGTTGGTAACATGACAACCCATGACCCGTTACTGCTCGGAGGCGTGGTAACCAAAGTGCGACACTGCGCATGAAAGCGCATACCAATGGCTAACTCACTCGCAAAGCCAACTCTGGCCCCGTGGCTATGCACAATCCCCTTTGGTTTACCTGTGGTGCCCGATGAATAAATAACGTTGCAACGATCATCTGCGATATGAATTACGGAAGGATCATGATCAACAACGTCGAAAACAAACGAG
Organism: Agarilytica sp.; assembly: GCA_045430345.1. GTDB lineage: Bacteria > Pseudomonadota > Gammaproteobacteria > Pseudomonadales > Cellvibrionaceae > Agarilytica. The sequence goes on from JAILXT010000005.1 coordinate 365,559, forward strand.
TCATATGCACACCATAAATGCGCTTGAGCGAACTCTTCGTCTTCAATTTCGTTCGGGCCCTGTTCAAATATTAAATTTAATGAGGGGTAGGACTTCTGCGCAGAAATTCCCATCGCACTGTAGTCATGGTCGACAAACATAATATCGGTACCACAATCTCGTGCCAGACCTACAATATTTTTAGGGGTGAGTAATGTCGACAACGGACACGCAACACCACCCGCTCTCATCACCCCAAAGACAACGATATAGGCCCATATATTATTACCGGCAAGAATGGCAATACGATCACCTTGCTTCATCCCTGCTCCGATCAATGCATTCGCTAAGGTATTAATTTTGAGGTTAAACTCACGCCAGCTGATGCTGTTTTCTGCATCGGCAAACGCAATATCTTTCGGCCGGGATTGTGCGTGCAAACCCACGATATCCGACATACTCATAAACGGCGGAACAAACGGGCCTCGGTCTGGCAGCAATTTTGATATTTGCGAATTTGATGTATACGACATAGGCCTAACTCTCTCTTGTTATGCTTCTACACTGCTTATGTATGATTTTTTCTGTTCTTTTATGTGTAGCGTTTATTACTTTCCTTTTACGCTCCAGCTTCCTCTTCACTTCATCAACTGAGTCTGTGCCAGCTCATATTCAGCCATCCTCAAAAGGTAGCGATCAGGTGAACCCTGATAAAAATACCAACTTACCTTCGGTTTCCTTCCTGGCCACCGAAGGCAAGCTACCGCACGGCATGGGCATCCCAGCCCTTTCGACACTCTAACAATCGAATTCCTACTGCCTTTTCTTCCAGGCATCCGACTCGCGCCGGCACATCTTGATCCCGGAACTTGCTAGCAATACGCATTAAAGGACGTTAAGTCTTTTTTCCGGCCCAACCCAAATATTAATTAATCGGTTAGTTAATTAATTATTCGGAAGTATGTATCCATTCGGATATCATGTCAACACTGTGCGTACGTCGCAAAATGCGCCACAGGTTCAGCTAATAACTAAAAATAAAACAAATAATGACTAGCTACACAGCGCTCACGGGGTATCTGAGCCGATTTGCATGCATACAAGAGAATTAATCCACCAATGGAAGATCAAGCACACGCAGTATCGGGAGGCTCCCCAGGCCGTCCTCGAGGTGTTAAAGCCGAAGAAACACGCCAACGTATCCTGGATGCCGCGGAAAAACTCTTCTCCGAAAATAGTTTTAACGGGGTCACAATTCGCCAGGTAGCCAACCTCAGTGGCGTAAATACGGCGTTATTGCACTATTACTTCGTTAATAAGCGAGGTTTATTTGAAAGTGTATTTGAGCGCAGAGCTTCGGAACTCAATACCGAACGTATGGCTGCATTAGAGGCGTACAGCCGATCTACAGATAAGCCAACGGTTAAGGGGGCAATGTCTGCCTTCCTAGGACCAATCCTAGAACGCGCTGCGTCAGGGGAAGTTTTCTGGAAAACGTATTTCGCACTGATCGCCCAGGTGAGCAACACACCCGAGCTAGGGGGCGATATGATGTCGCGCCACTTCGATCCGGTGATTCAACGTTTACTCGACGTGATACAGCAAGCACTGCCCAATGCCGATCGCGCAAATCTTTACTGGAGTTACCAGCTATTTTCCGGTTCGATCATGTTGACGCTTTCACAAAATGGAAGGGTCGATCGTCTATCCGATGGGCTTTGTCGTTCCGATGATCTAGCCGCTATTTTCGAACGTCTTATTCCCTATTCTGCTGCTGGCTTTAAAGCGGTGTGCGAAGGGGAAGTGGAGTAGATATTGAAAAGCCTACGAATTCGCTTACGCCGTCACAAATTCCTGTAACGCCAATTCGAAGGCTTCATTTTCACGGCGTAGGTCGGCCATCAACACTTTGAGGTTTTCTTCTTTACTTTCCTTCGCGCTGATTTCGATGGAAACAATGACCTCGCCTAACTTCATCCCTCCCAGATTTGCCACAACGCCCTTAATTGCATGGGCAATTTCTGCCACGGCGACACAGTCGCCCGCTTCGACTGCTTGCTCTAAAGTCTGCAGACGAGATTTGTGATCGCCGTTTAAAAACATCGCCACCAGTTTTTTTAATCGCTCCTCTTTGCCACGCACGCGATTCAACGACCCAGCTTTATCCCAAACGGGTGTTTCATCAGGAACGACATCGTTCGCGTTATTATCCAGGCGCCCAGAATGATGATGCGTTACATCGGTTTTCACCCCATCACGCTGTTCAGATGAAAGTACTAACCATGTATGTACCTTATCTAAAAGTGCGTCTGGATCTATGGGCTTTGCTAAATAGTCATTCATGCCAGAGGCTAAGCATTTTTCTTTGTCTCCCGCCATCGCGTTTGCCGTCAAGGCAACAATTGGGACATTTCGGTTCCGATCTCCTCCTTGCCCTTCACGGATAAGAAGGCTTGCCTCGTATCCATCCATATCAGGCATTTGGCAATCCATAAGTACTAGCCCGTAAGCAGCATCCGGCGGTGTGCTTTGTATACTTGCCAGCGCTTCTAACCCGTTAGCCGCGATATCCACCTGCAAACCATAATCACTCAACATATCAGACGCGACCATTTGATTGACTTGGTTATCTTCTACCAGTAATACCCGGGCATAATGTTCCCGTGCAATCCTTTCAATCGCTTTTACCTTTTCAGCATATTTGGGGGAGTTCAAGGTCTGGCTACGAAATAACGGATCGTCTCCATCGATCACAGAGCCATTTTCCGACACTACAGCAAGCGCTGAAAATAAATCTGCTGTGGTAACCGGTTTAGGGAAATACGCAGATATTCCCAAGGCATTAAAATATTGCTTATCTCCCTTTTGCCCCATCGAAGTCATCATGACAAGTTTCATGGCAGCATACCGTGTATCATCCTTTAATCTTTTTGCTAATTCCACGCCGTCAATTTCTGGCATTTGCATATCCAATAAGGCCAGATCAAAAAATGGCATGTCACTCTTGTCACTACCGTAGCAACGCTCTTCGCATAAAGTTAGTGCATGTGCGCCATTTTCTGCTTCAGTGACATGGGCGCCCCAGACACGTAACTGAGAAGAGACAACTTCTCTGTTCGTCGAATTATCGTCAACCATTAAGATATTAAGTGACGTCATATCGACGTCAGGTAATACCTGACGAGAGCGATCACTTTTTTCCAGTTTTACATCCACAGAAAAGCAACTACCACGGCCATACTCACTTGTGACCTCAACATCGCCTCCCATCAGTTGGCTGAGTTTTTTTACAATAGCCAAGCCTAATCCCGTGCCACCATATCTTCGCGTTGTCGAGGCATCTACCTGCTGAAAAGATTCAAATAGGTGTGGGATTTTTTCACTGGGAATACCAAGCCCCGTATCTATAACACTGCAATTTAATTCCCATAATTGATCACTTAGGTCGATTAAAGAGACTTCAATTATCACCTCACCTTTCGAGGTAAATTTAATTGCATTCCCGACAATATTGGTCAATATCTGTCGCAATCGCCCAGGATCGCCTTTCACCAAAGAAGTCTCTATTTTGCGTACATCTAAAATCAACTCGATATCTTTGCCTTGCGCCTGGTGGCCCATCGCTTCAGAAAATTCACCTAACATGCCCCTCAAATCAAAATCTAAACGCTCTAATTCCATTTTTCCCGCATCGACTTTAGAAAAATCCAAAATGTCATTTATGAGCGTCAACAGGGACTTCGCGCTCCCTTGGGCAATAGTAAGGCGGTGACGTTGATCCGGATTTAAATCTGTATTTAAGACGAGTCCAATCATGCCTAACACCCCATTCATAGGGGTACGAATCTCATGGCTCATACTCGCCAAAAATTCACTTTTTGCTTCAGCCGCATGCTCAGCTACTTCTTTTGCTTTGGTGAGATCAAGCGTGTTTTTTGCCAACATTCGCTCATGGCTTTGTCGCGTGTCCAGCATATGATTATAGGCTTCCGCCAACAAACCAATTTCATTGTGTTCGGTTACGTCAACACGCTGCCCCACTTTCCCTTCCGCCACCCGCATACTTTCATTTGCAAGGGTAACAATTGGAGAGGAAAGGCGTTTTGCTAAAACAAAGGCAATAATCAATACAAAAATCGCCGTGATAAAAACCACCGCCACCAGTATTCTTGCTTCACTGTTTACAGAGGATAAAACTTCCGCTTCATCAATTTCACTAATCAATATCCAGTGCTTATTCAATAGCACTACCGGTCGTTGCTCACGAAGTACCGGCTTCCGTTCAACACCCATAACTTTTTTAGAGGTGCGCTTACCTCTGATCGTACGGACACTATCAATATGTGAATTAATATCGACTGAGCGAATAAGGATATCATTCCAGTCTCCATCGATTGGCGACCTTAACTCCCCCTCACTGTTCGTTATATAATGTCGCTCGCTACTATCATTAACCCGCGTTGCATTCAGCACATCAAAAACGCGATCTAAACGAAGTTGAATCGCCAACGCCCCCAAGACTAATCCTTCGGCATTAAAAACCGGAGCAATTAAAAAACCCGTCACTTCATTGTTCGACGGCGCGTATCGCTCAATACCCGAGAACGCGACCGCCCCAGAACCTAATGACGCTTTAATCCCAAGCGAAAATTTAGTGTTGTTTAACTCGCCTAATAAAACATTTTGACCGAGGTCAGAACGCTGGTAGGTGGAATATTGAATATTCCCCTCTGCATCCACCAAGAAAAGATCGAGGATATAATCGTAATGCTGGGCAAGCGTTAACAAACGCTGTTGATGACCGCCTATTTTTGTTTCCCAATCCTTGGTCTTTACATAATCCCCAATACTTAAGCCAGATGTTTTATACCCCTCAATAAGACTTTTCAATAAAACAGCGTTTCCCTGATATTCCGATTGCGCCGAAAGATCCATCAGACGGTATTCAAACCAATTATCAATAAATCGTTTTTTTAATACAGATGTCTTTTGCAGTTGTTCTACAGCGGCGTTTTTTAGATCTTCCACCGCATGCTTGTAGCTAATGAGGGCTACCGCAACAACCGGTACAAGCGACATCATTAAAAACCACATCATGAACGTTTGACGCAGCGGCCGCCGAGTTTTCATTGCGGCATTAGTGTTATTGTAAAACTTCTTATTCGGCATGGATAAACTGTATTGAATAACGGATTATTTGACGATGTATGAATGTACTTTTCGATCTACCTGCTGCGTAAACCAAAAGCCGCAATGGTGACGTTAAAAACATCACCATTACTGCAGGGAATGAGAATCGAGAACACACAGAAAAAAGGCTATGGGAATTTACTCACCCTAAACAAAGCTATAGAAGGAGTATAGAACGAGATCAGATAACAGGCCGGGGAGTATTCACCCGACAATAGCAAGGATGACGTAAAGCAGATCGCTGAATTAGTCGGTCTGTGCCACCACAGAAGTGGCACGGGAAAGGAGTTATTCCGATTTCGGCGCGCTATCCAACGCTTTGCCGTTTTGTGCCGGGACATAAGGCGTTGGCAGAGAGGGCTCGACGGGATCTGAAGGCCCATTATCATCCAGTTTCGATACGATGACATTCTTATTAGCCGCACTGGAGGTCGTCGTCCCGCGCTGCTCTATAGCCGCTAACTCATCCAACAGTGCTTGTTCTTGCTGATCATCCGTATGCATCTGATCAACATCTGAATGTTCAGCATATGATGATAGCCTTATGTTCTCCCCTGCCCCAAGTGAAGCGCCATCGGACTCCGAAGGCGGATATTCATCACCCTCAGTAAGCGATTCTTCATTCTCTTCGTGATACTGGTCGGATTCATCGTAAGACGCATAATCTTCATCACCCGACATCTCCCCACCTTGCTCACGGTAGGACTCAGATAAGTAATTCGCTTCGTATTCTGCGGGATCGTTGCGAATAGGATAAGCATCCATGTCGCCATCTGCGCTCGAATCGCCCTCGTCTACTTCAACGTAGGCGCCATCACTTTCCTCATAGTCTTGAGCGTATGAAGAGTCATTATCATCGTTATAGTGTTCTTGGTAACGCGAAGGCGCCTCATCTCCCGCCTCATAACCTTCATAGGAGGACTCGTCTCTGTGAGCCCATTCCCCGCCTGGGTTATACACTTCGTAATGGTTGTTAGCCCGCGCAGCCCTTCGCTGTTCATAGGGATCATTCGCCGGGTCATATTGCTCGGCGTGCATTGCATCCATGGGATCATCTAAGCCCGACTCCTCCTGAGCCACAACAATAGGCGAAAGAAGTATGCCGGAGGCGACAAATAGGTATGTCAGCGTTTTCACGTTTAATATCCTCATCATCAAACTGAATTATTATTTTTATTCGGCCTATCCAGGGGCTAAAAGGGGTGTATTGAAACCTTCTGCGCCAACAATACCAATTTGTGGACTACGACCGTTTTATTTTTCTACATCTTTACTAGAGTTTCCCAGGCTAAACTCAACAATTGTTGAGCTTGTTTTAATAATATCGCTCACAACCCTGGAAAATAATAATGAAATCAAATAGTTATACAATCGTCACTTGTACATTACTCGCCACACTGGCCTCTGTATTTACGCTACTTGGTGCAAATACGCATGCCGCGTCGATCACCTACATCGGTGTCACCTACGACCAAACTGATTTCGACGACCTAAACTATGGTACCCGAGGTTACTGGTTTCCTCAGTTCAACGCTACTAGCCCAAGGTCTGATAAGCCCACTAACGAAAACCAAATTAACCAGCTACCGGACTGGGCTGGGCCTATGACACATATGGAGATCTGGCAATGGTGGAAGTTCCCCCAGCGCACCTTTTCACAGGACGGTCCAAGTCGATCCAAAGGTGGCTGGCCCACATGGAACACCTTTACATTACCTAACGGCCAAACCGGCTTATCAGGTATTATTCTGGACCCGCACGCCGCTAACAATGTTAACCAAATCGTAAACCGCATCAATTTGGGGGCCAATACACCCTCTTCTTTTTTACTCAGGATAGTGGTCGATAATTCGGACTTTAAACACAATGCGATCAATCGTATTCGCGCACGTGGTGAACACAACGGAAACAACGTCGACCCCAATACCTACCCAGTCCCTGGGTCATCAAACTTTAATGGCGTCGCAGATATCTACACCTTCCGTTATGACGGTTTCGATAATGGGGATTTTATAAAAATTCAGTTTAACGGTATGCCAGGCGGTACGAATAATGGCGGATCCGGCGGCGCAAGTTTCGCAGGCTTATTATTCGACTAAATCGGAAGGGGAGCAAAAGCCCTGAAAAGACAATACAGAAAGCGTAAAGATTCAAACCAAAGCGCTTGGTTTGAATCTTTTTATAAGGCCTATAAAACTATTCATCTTCATGCCTCACCTGTACATCGATGCCTCCAAAACCATCTCCAGTCACATTGAAGTGTATAGGCCGGCAGCACACTTGGCAGTCTTCAATATAATGTTGAGGTTCATCGCTATTTTCCACCACGATCTCAATTATCTCACCACAGTACGGACAATATATTTTCTGGAGTTCGGTCCCGTGCATTACACTAATCTTTAACACTTAAACGGTTGTTAACATCGCGGCTTGCTCTAATTAGCGCATCGTGATCTATCGGCTGGTTTTGCTTGGCCATTCGATCATAGAGCAATACATTGACGGTCGCAGCCAAGTTCATACAACCAGTGGTAGGAATATACACAACGGCATCAGCCTTATTTACAAGTGACGGCGCAATTGAGCCATCTTCAGGACCAAAAATGTATAAGGCTTCTTCTGGATGGATAAACTCGGGAAGCGGTATTGCGCCCTCAACCAGCTCGACACACACCAGGCTCTGATGTTGTTCAACAAGCGTCGTAAACGACTCCACAGCGCTTAGAGGGATTGTTTGATTTACATTATTAGTATCTTGATGATACTTAGCGGCCTGCGAAAAACGCTTTCCAGTGTAATAGATGGCTGTAGCACCATAACAACCTGCGGCCCGCATCACCGCCCCCACATTGGATGGGCTTTTAGGGTTACATAACCCTATCGCAGCCGAACCAGTAGCGGTATTTTGGGTGGGTAGAGAAGATGAATTCTGGAAAGGCATAATGTTCAGCTTATTGTACTTTTGGGAAGTATTCCTATATCGACGATCGACGTCAATACTAACGGCGGGCGCTCATCTAGGAACAATTCACGACAATACGCTCGTCAATCTGCTGCTCACATTCTTAACCCGGTAAAACACAAATTTAGGGCATTAAAAAAGGGCAAGCCCCGAGAGGCTTGCCCTTTTTACGAAAACGAATTGCCTACTTAAAGTGCAACGATGTTTTCAGCTTGAGGACCTTTTTGGCCACTTGTAACAGTGAACTCAACTTGTTGGCCTTCAGCCAACGTCTTGAAACCCTCACTCGCAATTGCGCTGAAGTGAGCAAAAACGTCTGGACCTGATTCTTGCTCGATAAAGCCAAAACCTTTAGTTTCGTTGAACCACTTAACGGTTCCTTTAGTTTTATTAGACATAATAATATCCTGAAATTTATAGTTAGTTTAGCCTTCTAGAGGCATGGATCGCATAAGAATGTAGACTGGAACTTAAAAACTGCAGGACGAGGTATTACGAGTAAAACAGCGAAATGTAGATTGTAAATAAGAGGCTTCTTTCTTGCTTAGCAGCACAATATAGGAATGGGGAGCCGCTGTCTATCTTTATTTGGGCGCACCGGCATTGAACAAAAAAGCCTGCCTCACGATACCGGCTGTACTAACGTAAGCCGGCCGGATATTAATAATGCTTCATCAGCAGAGACTTCAAACTGATAAATTGCGCCATTTGCCCCCAGGTGCTCAGCGTTTAAAACGACGAGTAATTTCATGCTACTTGCTGGAATGTGCGTTTGAATAATATCAATATTTTTTAATGCGCCAATAAATGCAGGCCGACTCAGGCCGAGATTACTTTTTTGTAGGCTTGCATGTATGGCGGCGCCTTGCGCAGCATATTCTACTAAAGTGATTGAGCTAAAGTTTCCAGTGCCACTAAAGAGGGGGTTATCAGAATCATTATGCGATCTTCCAAAACACTGAATACTCTCTTGATCACACGTAATAACTTCACGAATGAGCGACATCCCATTTCCGTGAGGTAGTAAATCGGCAATTTCCTTGGCGCTTAGCATGCTGTAATCTCAATCGATAAAATCTGACTGCCCATTCCTTTGATATGAACCAACTCCGAACGCTGATTTGCGATAGCCTCCAATATTGGCAACGATCGTGCAGCCGGATTCGCTTTACGAAGTATCTCTAGCTTCGGCTCGCGCATCGCCGTCTCACTCGACGCATCATGGTTTAACCGAAGGTCCAATTTGGCAATTGATGCGTCAGTGGCCTCAGGACTTAAGATAAACGCGCATGCAAACGATACTAAAATTGGCCTCTTTTTCTGTAACGGCTCGGGGGGGGACGTATCATAAGCCGTCAACTGAATTGATTTTGCACTATGACCAACTTGTGTGGCCGCCTCTATTAACCCCGCAAAAAAACTGTAATCAAACGCCGAAATACTCGTTGATGCTTCACGAGAGCCTGTCGCGATTCCCCAATAACCTGCTGCAGAATTATGCACTGAATTATGAAATTGTGTAGGGGACACAATACGACCTGGCAGCGCTAACGCTTTAGAGGTTTGATCAAGAATCTGGTAGTCGCCACCCGATGACGCAAATACTGATGCAAGTTTTTGGTCTTCACTTAAATTGTCACCAATCACCTCTTCAGAAACCTTAAATGCTAAGCGTATAAGATCTGTTGCTCTTCTACGCTCATTTGCGGGAAGAAGTTTTGGTTTGTACCGTTCGATTGGCGCAGCTTCGAAAATCAGCTCCCCTTTTAGTACTTTACGTGCCGTCTCCCAGGTATCTAAACCGGGCGTAGAGATGGCGATCGCGTCGATATAAACAGGCTTCACTTAACCTCTCCAAATATTAGACTGCAGTTACTACCACCGAATCCAAAAGAATTACTTAAGACAGTTTTTACGGGTATTGAAAGGGCATCTTCCAGTATATGGGATGTTATTTTCGGGTCAATTTGATTGGTATTAAGGCTTTGCGGGAGCCAGTTGTTCTTAATGCATAGCATTGAGTATATGGCCTCTACGATTCCCGCCGCCCCCAACGTGTGGCCGGTCCACCCTTTAGTGGAACTGCAAGGCGTTTCTGTACCAAACAAATGACTAACCGATATGGACTCCGACAAATCATTAGCCTTAGTACCTGTACCATGCAGATTAATGTAATCGACGTCTTGGGGTTCCAGTTCAGCCACATCAAGCGCTGCCCGCATTGCAAGTTCAGCGCCCTTTCCCTCAGGATGGGGTGTCGACATGTGATAGGCATCAGCACTTTCACCATACCCCAGGAAAGCAATATCTCCGATGGATGGTTTTTGTTTTTCGATAAGCGCAAAACCAGCCGCTTCTCCTATCGAAATGCCATCTCGGTCGGTATCTGATGGCCTACAGATATCCTGAGCGATAACTTGTAGTGAGTTAAAACCATATAGCGTTGTATAACAAAGGGTATCGACGCCACCGACAATGACTGCATCACACAAATCGGCCTCAAGCGCACGTTGTGCCGAAGCAAACACTTTGGCACTGGAGGAGCATGCCGTCGAAACAGACATACATAGGCCATCCAGCTCAAAATACTGGCGTACGAATTCCGCTGGAGAATAAATGTTATGAGTATTGGCGTATGAGTACCATTCTGGCAATGACGTATTATCTGGTAGTTGCGCTTGCCTTTCCGCATAAGCTAACTCTGTATGCTGAATACCAGAAGTACTTGTTCCGATATATATAGCAACACGGTGCTTACCGTATCGATTTATTGCATCTCGAACACGGTCAGAAAAATTGTCCTGCTCCAGTGCTAACGCCGCCAGTCGATTATTACGGCATTCAAATTCATTTAGGTTCTCATCCAACTTTGCGGCATCAAGCCCCGAAACCTCACCCACCCATGTCGTTAGGTCATTTATGTCTATTTCGGAACAAGGCTTTAAACCACTGGCCCCATTTTTCAGTGCCAACCAATTACTACTTACCCCCGCCCCAAGGGCAGTTGTTAAGGTATAGCTGCTAATTTTCAATGATTGCATTTTCTGAAGTCTTTTCAATTTCATTTTGCCAAAAGTCGTAAAAATTAAACCAGTTGTACGGCGTTTGTTTTATATAGTGCTCGATCCGATCAGCATATAGCTGCATATACTGAGAGAGTTCTTGCTGACGATTTCGCCGATTGATAACGAGCTTTTCACTAATCACTTCGACATGAACACTATAACGATTACCCCCTTCGTAAATCCCAAAACAGGCAAGAACCGGTACCTTTAACGTGCTCGCCAACAACCAGGGGCCGACAGGAAAGTTAGCCGGCCCTCCCAACAGGTTGCAAGCAACCTGAGATTCACCTTTCAGGTGTCTATCGGCCATAATACCAACAACATTTCCTTGTTGAAGATTCTCCGCAAGAGTCAATGCTAATGCCGGAGCAGATTGATTTGAATCGATAATACAACTTGCCAAATCTGAATTAATCGAATCAATTAAACTCATAATAGCGGGGTTATGTTTATGATCCATTACAATTTTTAGAGGAAGTTCCTTCATCGCTATCGCCGATACTCTCAGAGCATCGAAACTCCCAATATGGCTAACCAGAATGATACAGCCTTGCTTATCATCAATATATTGTCGAAGTATTTCATCGCCTTCATACGATATGGATAATCGACTTGTTTTCCCTGACAAGAAATAAAGTCGATCAATAGATACCGTGGCAAAATAGAGAAAATGCTTCCAAATATCAAAAAAACCAGGAGGTTGCGAAAGCGTTCGGTTCAAATAACTCCGTGACGCAGCTACGGCATCCCGAGCAAACACGATATAAAACAAGGTTACCGGACGTAAAAGTAAAAGCACTGTTGTTCTACCCAGGTTAAGTGCTACCCACACCAAGATAGAAATCCAAACTCTTCCCCCGCGCTCCTTTTGATCTTGCCAATGGGAGCTCATTCTAACCATCCACCTTCACTATATTTAAATCGCCTTTGAGTATAAGTGTATCGCCTCTCAAGCATTTTATTTTCATTTTGCCTTGCTCAACACTCGACTCAACGAAAAGACTACACAAGTCTCCCGGGATTGTGGCCTCGATAAATTTTAATGAGCGGACACCCTGGATCGCAACCCCCACAAACTCATCATTTATTAAATTAAATACCCACTGCAAAAGTAGAGCTCCAGGCACAATAGGATTGCCTGGAAAATGATCCGCAAAACACGGATGTTCATTTGGTATATGTAACTCTTTATGTATCTGCTGATAACTCATTTTGGGCCTGCGCCAACACTGACTTTAAAGATTTGAGTGGTATTTTCCCGGTGTCATTTCTAGGTAGTGCTGAAACTCGACGCAAAGGCCGGGGGAGGAACACGGGATCCATGAATTTGGCCAATAAACATAAAATTTCTTTTTCCGTTAACGTATCAGACACTACCAATGCTGCCGGGCGTTGCTCATCAGTAGAGTCTTGATCGGGTAAAAAAACCACCCCATCCGTCACACCCTCTATACTGAGCAGCTTGTGGTTTAGGTCTGCTAAAGAGGCTCTTTTGCCTCCCACATTCAGCATATCCGCTGAACGACCTAGCAATTTGAATGTGCCTTCAGAGAACATCTCAATCACATCATTAAGCACTACCTCATGACTAAAATGATCAGCTCTGACCCGGTATTCTCCATGCGATTCTTCAAGCCGAATTCCCTCCAGTAACTGCCACGGTTCACTACTTTCAGAATTTCGTGTAGCAATACTTCCCGCCTCAGTACAACCATATATTTCATCAACAGAAGTATTAAATTTAGACGCAACTTTCACTGCAATTTCTGTCGACAAAGGAGCCGTCGCAGAGACTACCCGCTCCAGTACCGGCATCGGAGTATTAAGCCCCATCAACGCTCTTAAATGTACCGGAGTGCTTACTAATACCCGGGGCTCGGGTATTTCGGTAAGTGACATCACGATATCTGCAGGAAAAAATGGGTGCGCACAATGTATTATACAATTTGCTTGAAGCGCCATCATTACCGTCATCTCAAGACCGTACATATGCTGGGACGGAACGGTTGCAACGATGTTCGTGGGAACACCCGCCATTTTAAAGCGCTCACCCAAACGTTGAGCGGTACCTAATAAAGTTTGCCATGTTTTATTATTTGCTTTAGGCGCCCCAGTGCTGCCCGAGGTAAACGCTATCGCCGCGATATGATCATTACGTATCTGTGGCATTTCTTTGAGCGCGCGTATCGCGCACTGCATATCCAGTTTCCGAATATCCAGACAATTCGGGAGGCCTTCGTAATCATCAGTATCAACCAAAAAAATATTATCAGGATATTCGGCAGCGACTAACGTTACGGTTTCCATTTTTCGGTCAGGGGGCAGAATATTCGTCTGACGGTTTATAAGGGCGGCCATAAAGGAAAGTAAGAAATAAAATCTATCCTCACACAGATTTAAAACAAACGAGCTAGGCGGTAGATGATCTGCCAGAGCGATTGCCGAAGCCAATAACTCCGATTGTTTTACCACGTAGCCATCTCGATAAACTTTCGCCGCAGACGGAATATACGGAGAGATAAGCGGAGTGTGGTTAGAGGACATGAATGTTAGTCTCTGTTGTTTTGCGCTCGAAACACAATACGTAGATATTCTAGAAACCTTGGATGATCGTGATCTTGGAACTTACATTTCCGATAATAAAATTCGCCGATAAAAAGACAGGCCACCAATAACTGATTGATTATATTAGTAAAAAACGACCATACTTCCATCGTCCCAAAAATTGGGAGTAAAATGCCCCAGCTTGCCATCAGCAACAAACAGGCCGACCAGAGTTGTGTAACAATACGGGTATAGCAACGCATCGCTTCCGACAATGGGCCACGAGCGCGCTCACCAATATCAGTCACAAGTGGTACCTCGCCAGCACGTAAGGTCCGCAAAAAACCCCAACCGATCAGTAGCGGAGCTGCTGCAGGAGGAAGAAAAAGTAAATAGCGAGATTTTTCAAACTCTCCTAGCCCGATAGAGACCAATGAGATAAAGAGAAAAATAAGCCAGGCAGATAATTTATAAGATTTCAGTTGATTGAAAAATATACCTAATGCCAACGTGATAATTGCTAATATTTGAAGCTTAGGCTGCTCAAAAATAACGCCAACATGTACTAAAACGGGGTATGTTAACAGCAACCCTATCTGCATCGTCGCATGCCTTAGGGCTAAGTTTGAGAAGAGATATAATCGGTCAGTGTTCGTAAGCTCGTAAATATTGCACGATAGCTTTCATCTTCAGCTTTAATTTGAATACCATAGTTTTGCGCGACGGCCAGTGCAATTTCCAAAGCATCTATCGAGTCCAACCCCAAGCCGTTAGGGTCTCCGACGCCGAAAAGCGCATCATCTCGCCCAATATCTTCCGCACTTACATCCTCAAGGTCCAAACTCTCAACGATGATCTGCGCAAGCTTATGTTCTGCTTCCGATTGTGTGGACATTAAAAACTCCCAAAACCCTAATAAGTGCAAATAAAACTATTACTTGGCCTTAATCCCAGTATATTCGCTAAAAATACCCATAACCGCATGACGTTTGGCATCCGCCAACTCAACATGCTCTAGCGCAGATACAATAACCTTTGGCGGGACGCAATGCTCAATAGTGTCCCAATAGTAGAGCATGAGCTCTTGAGCGTCGGCGCTGCGCCGAAATAAACGGGTAGCTAAGGGTACGACGCCTTTCATATACGCCTTTAAAAGCCAGGTCGCCAATCGACTACTGGGCCGACTTATTTCTAATATCAGTACTTTACCGCCCGGTTTTAACACCCTTTTATATTCTTCAAAAGCTCGGGTTAAATCAGCCACATGCCGTAATGCAAATCCCATGGTAAGCATATCAAAGGTATCGTCAGGGAATGGCAGCTCCTCCCCCAAACCTTGAGTCGCGTGCTCTACTCCGAGCTTTTGCGCTTCGCCTAGCATGCCTTTACTCGGGTCAAGTGCCGCCACGAAACCCTTTTCGCCCACAATTTCCTGAGCTAACCAAGAAACAACGCCTGTGCCTGCACCGACATCTAATACCTTCATGCCCTCCTTCAACCCGTTACGAAGTAGTGCCTGACGGCGATACATGTTGCCAGAACCGAAGCTCATGACACTGCATATCCAGTCATAGTGCTCCGCAGAGGAATCAAACATCTGATCCACTTTATCTCGGCGGGCTTCTGCCGACGCATAGTATTCAGAAAGGACCGGGTGAGGGGCAACGCTGCGGTTATCTGGGGATGTCATAAATCGTTAGAAACCATCTGTCGAAAAACGCGATACTCTACGACAGGGCTCTCAGATTAGCAAGTGAGTACTTTCTCGCGAAAAGAGATGTGTAAATCGCCGGCTCCTACGATACAATCGCGCCAAATCACTTTTAGCAATGAAAAACGGCGACAACCTTAAACGATTTAAACGATATAGTTATAAGGTTTTTTAGAATAAGAAAATGGATATACCTTGTAAAACAATGTCATCACCGCCCACCCCTGCTCTACGGTGTGAATATACAACGCAACCTGCCGACCAACTACTTGCATCAGAGCATGCCTTGGCCGTTTTCACCTTTAACGGCACGACCGAGACATCCAATGACCCACGATTAACCCATACGGGACTAAAACAGGTTTCCGACAAACCTTCTGTTCAAGAGGTATGGTATAGCAACCAACCGGTTAATTATGGCTGCGCTGAAAGTGTTAACTGGGCGCAAAGCGGTGAATATTTATTCTGTTCACTATTGCTGGAGGAGCGCGCTGATACAAGCCTGGCCGAAGCAAGTATGCAGGCCTACAATACGTTACTGCACTTTATAAGCAACAAAGGCTTCCCTCATATACTTAGGGCCTGGAATTATTTTTCTGCCATAAATGAAGGTGTAGACGATGCGGAGCGCTACAAAGAATTTTGCTTGGGCCGCCACGACGCATTTCAAAAGATAGCGGAGAAAGATCTGTCGCTCATCCTGCCCGCGGCTTGCGCTATAGGTCATGACGCACAAAAAGGCTGCGTATATCTGCTAGCGGCCAAAAATGCGGGTACCAATTTCGAAAATCCAGAACAAATAAGCGCCTACCATTACCCCCGGGACTACGGCCCACGGAGCCCATCATTTGCCCGGGCCACCCTAGCCAAGATGACCACTGGCTCATGCCTATACGTTTCAGGCACTGCGAGTATAAAAGGCCATACAACCATCTCGCCGGGCAATGCTAACGAGCAGCTATTGGTTACGCTGGACAATATCGATCGATTATTAACCCATATTGCGAAAACAGCAAAGCTACCGATTACACCAAAAATGAACATCGTAAAGGTGTATATTCGTCGCGCTGAATATTTTGAACTGCTTCGCCACACAGTGAACGCTCATTTCAATGAGGCACAAATTGTTTTTCTTGAAAGCGACATTTGCAGGAAAGAACTGGAGGTTGAGATCGACGGCGCATGTTATTTGCCGTAGTTAAATAGCCTATGTTTAACCAGTTTTTATACAAAGTTAACTACAGCTGGCGAGTGTTTGCCACAGGATTGTCTTTTAGCCTCTTCGGTATAGGTGGCCCAGTTATCGCACTGGCCTTAGCCGTATTACTATACCTGGTGCCCATTTCAGAATCCGCCAAGAGCTCCCTTGCTCGAAATGCCATTAGATACGCCTTTAAACTGTATGTTAATTTCATGAAGTTGTGTGGGTTACTCACCTACGAAGTACGAGGCAAAGAGAATATCCCTGATGGCGGCCAGCTGCTTATAGCCAATCATCCGTCCCTACTGGACGTTGTTTTTATTATGTCCCAAGTAAGAGGCGCTAATTGCATCGTGAAAGAGGGCTTACATAAAAACCTCTTTACTCGGCCTCCTATAAGAGCAGCTAAGTTCATCATCAACAGCAACGATACATTAGTGGATACAAGCGTGGCCTCACTAGCCCAAAACGCCCCACTACTGGTATTCCCTGAAGGAACCCGCAGCATACCCAACGAACCAGTAGCATTTCAGCGTGGCGCGTCGAACATCGCTTTGGCAGCTGGGTGTGATATAGTTCCTGTCCTCATTAGCTGTACACCGCCGACGTTAATGAAGCATCAAAAATGGTATGATATCCCAGCGACGCCGCCACATTTTCTGATTGAGTTTCAGCCTATAATTGATATCACCAAATACAAAAAAGATGAGCGCCCACACTCTAAAGTTACACGCTCGCTCACAAGGGATTTAGTGGCATATTTTAGCGAAAAAATCTCATCAGCTGTTGAACACTAATAAGACGACGCCCCATATTGCTTTTATCGATTTATTGCAAAACGTTTTGCGGATTTACAGGCATTATTGGAACAAGCAATTGAACAAAAGAAAGATGAACTAGAGTACTAAGTACATGCAAACGAAAGAATCCATATTAGAGCAATTAAAAGAAATCTTGGCAGACCTGTTCGAGGTTAACCCAAGCGAGATTCATCCAGATTCAAGGCTATACGAAGATTTGGATATTGACAGTATTGATGCTGTCGACATGATTATTAAATTAAAAGAACTAACGAATAAAAAGCGACTTGAACCATCCGACTTTAAAAATGTTCGAACTGTTCAAGATGTTGTGGACGCCGTATATGCACTGTTAAATAACGATAGCCTCTCTGCCGAAGAAACCCCGGCGCCAGAGTAGTTAGTCTGACGTAGAATTTAACTGACACCAAACTCAAATCAATATCCGTAGCGACGAAACCAGATGCTCTTTTGCGATACATATGACGTATTACACGTTGAGAAGAGCTCTGGCGCTGACACCCTTAAAGTTGAATATACCCTTTTTTTACCTGAAAGCTTGATAGATTTTCAAGGACACTTTCCCGGGCTACCCCTGTTACCGGGCATTGCACAAGTCCACTGGATAATGGAGTTTTCCAAGGCTTTAGGTGCAACGGGTAATTTTATATCGATGGAACGGCTGAAATTCATGCGCCCTATACTCCCTCAAAAAACCATTCAACTGGTGCTCATCCTTTCAAAAGAAAACACCCATATAGAGTTTCAGTTTTTTGATAATGAAGGACGGTACTCCGAAGGCCGTATCATTCTGGATGGAAACAATGTTTAAGCCATGCGTTATTATTCCCGTATTCAATCATCACTTAAACATTGAAAGTATCGTTGAAAGCATACTCGAGCAGGAACTCACATGTATCCTTCTTGATGATGGTAGTGACATAGACTGTAAAAACACCCTCAGCAACCTAGCTCTAAAACATAACGTAAAACTGCTACGTTGGGAAAAAAATAGAGGAAAAGGCGCTGTTGTTTGCGACGGAATAAAATACGCTCACCTTGATGGCTATACTCACGCACTGCAAATCGATGCTGACGGACAACACAACACAAACGACATACCCAAGCTAATAAAAAAAGCCAAAAACAACCCCTCTTCTGTCATTTCAGCCTGGAGAGCTTACTCGGACATGCCAAAATCACGCCGAAACGGACGACGTATCACAGACGTATGGGTCTGGATTAATACCTTGTCACTTTGTATTAAAGACTCTATGTGTGGCTTACGAGTGTACCCGCTTAAGGAAACATACGACCTGTTAACTCAACATAGCGTTTGTCAGCGCATGGATTTTGATACCGATATTTTAGTTCGGCTCTACTGGAAAGGCTTGGACGTAAAACATATTCAGACCCACACAACATACAGTAACGACATTTCCTCCCACTTTAAGCTGTGGAATGACAATCTACGCATTTCTAAAATGCATACACGTTTATTTTTTGGAATGTTAGTTCGAATCCCCTCTCTTATTTCACGGCAGATACAGAGGTAATATATGCGTACAGCTACAATCGAAATCGAAATCCCTTTTCATGACGTGGATTCTATGAACATTGTCTGGCATGGCCATTACGCAAAATATTTCGAGATAGCCCGCTGCGCATTATTGGAGTCTTTTGACTATGGATACCAAGAGATGCGCAACTCTGGATATTCATGGCCAATTGTAGATATGAGAACGAAATACATTAGCCCCTTGAGCTTTCGCCAAAAAGTTTTGGTAAAAGCATCCTTGATCGAATGGGAATGTCGAATAAAAATAGCATATACGATTAGCGACCGCTGTTCGGAAAAAACATTATGTAGGGCACACACAACACAAATGGCTATCAACCTGAAAAACGGTGAAACCTGCATGCAATCGCCAAACTGTCTCTTAGATAAACTGGAACCCATCTCGTGAACTTCCTACCTAGAGTCTCTATTTTATTTTCACTAATGTTCTTACTCGGTGCTGCAAACGCTACTCCACAGGAAGCATTGAACACTACAAACCTTAAAAAAATATCTAACAACCTTACCCCTCACTCATTCATTCAGGGTGAATTTGTTCAGGAGCGAAAGTTAACCGGTTTCGGTCGCACATTACGCTCCACAGGAAGATATCTCTTTTGGCGAGACCACGGATTATACTGGGAAATTCAGCAACCGTTTTTCCGCGCGTCGACCTTCGGTAACAATGCCTCTATAAGCTGGTCTGCGCCGGGACAGATCTCATCAAAAACACGGCCAAAAATAATACAAAAACAGATCGGAAAAGTTTTAGTCGCTGTCCTAGGAACCGATATTGAGACACTGAAAAAATACTTTGTTGTTGATGCTTCAGTAACCGATAATGAAAAACTCAAATGGACGGCTCAACTTAAGCCCAAAGATATGGCAACCAAGAAAGCCCTCGAGCAACTCAGCCTGACTGGCACCAAGTCTTTAAAATCTATCGTAATCACGTCCGCAAATGGAGACACGACAACAATAGAGTTTACGAAAGTCAACGCATCGGACGGCCCGACTGAAGACCTATGTGAACTATTTTACCCCGACAACACTGAGTGCCAGTAAAGAATCCCTCTCCACAACCCGGCCCCCACGGCAATCAGATCATGAATTTCAAGTATCAATATACGGCATGCGCCATTTGTTTATTTACTTTAGTGCTAGGGGTTTTCGGACTAGTTTTCACTACGGGCGTTAAAGGTATTACTATTGAATCAAGCATACAATCCTTATTACCTAAAAATAACGATCAAATATTCGTTCAATCGGCTTCAGACAAACTATTTTCTTTTAGCGGTCGAAAAGCAATTTTTATTGTCGAGGCTAAAAAGCGAGACGAGGCCATCCAAGCAGCCAATATCGTACAGAATCACCTCAACGCAAGCCCATATTTTCAAGTGATAAAAACAGGCAACCAGCAAGAACAATCGAACAAACTGCTCCACAATTTAAGCGCGCATGCATTTAATTTCTTATCAGACTCACATCGACAGAAGTTGCTCGAAGGAAATACTGAAGACCTTCTAGAGGAAGCTCGAAGCGCACTTTTTGACTTTACCAGCGAGAATCGAATATTGCCACCAAACAAAGACCCTTTAGGCGTGTTCAACCATTGGTTTTCGTCAATCTATTCTTTTCCAGAAAACTTATATTATGAAGATGGATTTCTTTTTGCCGCGACCTCTTCGAAAAAAGAAAGCTATAACATAGTAATCATCGCTGAACTTGAGGGCGATGCGCTCGGCACTCGCATTCAAAATCACGTCACACAACTAGTAAATACGATATCCAAAGAAACGCCTAAAGACGTGAGCATTTCCCGGTCAGGAATGGTTTTCCACTCGGCGGAAACTGCGGCAACTGCCAAACAGGAGATTACACTCGTATCTGTCGGATCGACGATAGGCATAATCATACTATTCCTCTTCGCCTTCTCTTCACCCAAGCCTCTCATTTTAAGCTTGACTTCAATTATTTTTGGTTGTATTTCAGCAACCGTTATTACACATTTCTTATTTTCTCAAATACATATTTTTACTTTAGTTTTTGGCGCCAGCTTAATTGGCGTCACAATAGACTATTCACTGCACTT
This sequence comes from Agarilytica sp., assembly GCA_045430345.1. Lineage (GTDB taxonomy): Bacteria > Pseudomonadota > Gammaproteobacteria > Pseudomonadales > Cellvibrionaceae > Agarilytica. The sequence continues at coordinate 386,661 of JAILXT010000005.1, forward strand.
CTTTGTCGGGCTGTACCATCAAAATCAAAAAACTACAGCAATAAAAACCATAGAAAGCATATTTCCGGAAATACTAGCGGGATTAATTACCTCTCTAGTAGGATTCAGCTGCTTAATGCAATCTACCCTGCCAGGCCTAGATCAAATTGCGGTATTTTCTGTCGTCGGATTGGCAAGCGCATGGCTATTTGTCGTCGTCGTATACCCTGCCACATATCGAAGACACTACAACCCCATAAAACATAGCGTCGATAACCGCCATAGGTATTTGTACCAGCTGGCTATTATATTTTTTGGCTTCTGGAGAAAGATCGGGGTTCGCAATGTCACACTTGCTTATTTCATGGTGGTTACAATATCCAGTGTAATATTAATACAACACATTCAGTGGTCGACAGACATTCGATCACTGAATGTGTCATCGAAGAACTTACTCGCTGAAGAGCTAAGAGTAAGTGAAGTCTTATCACTTCAAACCTCAAGTCAGTTTTTTGTCGTTACTGGTAGTTCACCAGAGCAGTTACTACAAGAAGAAGAGTCCTTTTTGGAAAAACTGGACCCATTAAAAAATACATCCGCCATCAAAACTTATGACGCAACATCGCTTTATTTACCCTCTAAAAACAAACAGTACGAAAACTATCAACTACTACGCAATACACTTTTTAGCGATAGCCGAAAAGCAGAGTCCTTTTTACATAGTGTGGGCATGTCTACTCGCTTTATTAACGATTATACCGAAGCGTTCAAGTCAAAGAAGAATCACCCACTTGAACTGGACACCTGGCTTGCATCTGCAAGCCCTGAACAAGCAATGCTCTGGCTTGGAAAAACAAATGGAAAGTATATTTCTATCATCGCTTTACGAAACGTCACCGATGTCTCTCCACTAAAAACTTTGGCTGATAATGAGCCAAACGTACTATTCGTTGACAAAGTAGCCAACATTTCAACCAGTTTAAATACTCAGCGCAGCCAAGCCTCAGCGTTGTTGATATTGGCTTATCTCGTAATCGCTTTATTTGTGTTATTGAAATACCGTAAATTTCAATCACTCAGCATAGTCGCTGTACCATTATCGGCGACGATTCTAACCTTAACGGTATTAAGCGTATTTAACCTGGAAATTGGCCTGTTTCATATTTTTGGGTTATTTCTCGTACTGGGACTGGGGATGGACTACGGAATTTTCCTCGCCGGCTCATCAAATGAATGTAGCCGAAGCTTCATAGCGATTTTACTTTCAGCGCTCACAAGCTGCTTATCTTTTGGCCTGCTGAGCTTAAGTAGCATTCCCATGATTCACGCTTTTGGCATTACCATACTGTTAGGCAGCCTTTTAAACCTTCTGATAGTGCCTTTTGTGGCCATAATTCACGGAATTGATATTGTTCTTAAAACGGAGGCCTCAGGTGCCGAAACATAACGTTCTAATTATTTTACTGGTACTAGGGTTATCGGTTCTTACATCGTGCTCGACACTGCGAAATCGGCCCGCGGCAGGGTTACCCATACACTCCCAACAAGTGGGATTAGCGGTCTACCAACAAATAGAAGTGACATACGGGAACAAATACCAACGATTTGAGGCTGCGATTGAATTCTTGGACAAAGCCAATATGAAGCTCATTTTGATTTCCGAACTCGGCCAGCATCTAGCGACAATCCAACTGTCTGACACCAAGCTCACCGAGACGAACGAGGGGATATTTGCCAACCCCGCACCATTAAAGTTCCTTTTACCAAGCTTTCAGTATATTTTTTGGCCAACCGAGGCGTGGGAACAATTCTTTCTAGACTCTAAATGGCGTATAATTGACCGTGGTTTACGGCGTGAATTTTACTACGACGAGGTTTTAGCTAGTACTGTCGAGTACGACTCCGACTGTCCCTGGCGAGGGCAAATACATTATGTCGATATCATCAATAAATATGAACTCACGGTAAATAGTGCCCTACTAGAGACTAACCCCTCTCAAATTATCAATGAAACCTACTGCCCAATTTAATTCTATAGAAGAATTACTACCTCACGAACCGCCAATGATACTAATCAATGGGTTAACGTCATATGGCTCGGACTTCGTGGAGGCATTTGTTGATCACTCTGTACCTTCTCTATACACAAACGAGTCGGGCCGAGTACCGATATGGGTCGGCATAGAATACATGGCACAAGCCATGGCGGTATTTGGTGGCCTAGAGCGCAGAGAAAAAGGGCTAAATCCTCAAATTGGTTTTTTGTTAGGTACTAGGAAATACAATGCCTATACTCAGTATTTTGAAAAAGACTCTCGAGTACTCATAAAGGCCGTAAGAACGTATCATAGCGAAGAAAATATCGTTCAATTTCACTGCACGATAACGTGTGAAGACATATTACTGGCTGAATCTAATATTAAGGCGATTCAGCCAGACAACCCAAAAGATGTACTAAGGTCGATAAAATAGTATGAACACCGTATTGGTAACAGGATCAAGCCGTGGTATCGGCAAGGGAATCGCGAAACATTTGAGCGCGGCAGGATACGAGGTCGTATTACATTGCCGTGAAAACCTGTCTGCAGCACAAGAGGTATTAGCGGAAATTGAGGCAGATGGAGGGCGGGGACGAATTTTACAATTTGATATCTCTAACCGTGAAGCAGCACGGGAGTCCCTCATCAAAGACATAGAAGCACATGAGGCATACTATGGCGTAGTTTGTAATGCCGGCCTAGCAAGCGATGGCGCCTTCCCAGCCTTATCTGAAGAGGACTGGGATAGTGTGCTGCATACAAACCTTGATGGCTTTTACAATGTGCTACACCCCGTAATCATGCCAATGATTCGTCGAAAAAAAGCAGGCAGGATAATTGCCCTCTCTTCGGTATCCGGGCTAATGGGCAACCGAGGACAAGTGAATTACAGCGCAGCAAAGGCCGGCATCATCGGCGCAAGTAAAGCACTTGCCATAGAGCTCGCGAAGCGGAAGATTACCGTCAATTGCGTTGCGCCAGGCATGATAGAAACAGATATGATCAGCGACGTGCCAATGGAAGAAGCTTTAAAAACCGTTCCCATGATGAGAATTGGAACCGTGACAGAAGTCGCTTCATTGGTTACTTTTTTGATGAGTAAAGATGCGAGTTATATTACTCGCCAAGTAATTTCAGTAAATGGCGGGATGTGCTAGTGGAAAAGCGAGTAGTAGTTACGGGCATGGGAGTTGTTTCCTCACTAGGCAGCAGCTGGGACCAATTTAGCGCAAATATTCGCGCAGGTAAAAGCGGGATTCGTTATATGAAAGCCTGGGACCGATATCCTGAACTGAATACCAGGCTAGGAGGCCCCATAGAAAATTTTGAAATCCCCTCCCATTACACACGAAAGAAAGTACGCTCCATGGGACGTGTCTCGTTACTCGCGACAAGAGCCAGCGAGATGGCATTGGAAGATAGCGGATTACTTGGAGACCCCATATTGGGCGAGGGACAAGTAGGGGTTTCATACGGATCATGCTCAGGAAGTACTGATGCGATTCTTGAATTTCACAATATGCTTATCAGCGGTGAAATGGGCGGTATAACCGCAACCACCTACATCCGGATGATGGGACACACAGCCCCAGTCAATATCGGTGTATTCTTTGGTTTAAAAGGCCGCGTATATACCACCTCTAGCGCCTGTACATCAGGAAGCCAAGGGCTCGGAACCGCTTACGAAGCTATTCGGTTTGGCAAGCAGAAGGTTATGTTAGCCGGTGGCGCTGAAGAGCTATGCCCAAGCCAATCAGCAGTTTTTGATACTCTCTATGCCACAAGCACATTAAATGAAGACCCCACGTCAAGCCCGAAGCCTTTTGACCGTGATCGAGATGGTTTAGTCATTAGTGAAGGGGCGGGAACCTTGGTGCTTGAAGAACTGGAGCACGCCAAAGCCAGAGGCGCCACTATTTATGCAGAAATAGTAGGGTATGGTACCAATTCTGATGGCGGCCACATAACACAGCCCAACCCCCAGACAATGCAAATTGCGATGGAGCTGGCATTGGAAGACGCTAAATTGGATAGCGCCGCTATTGAATATGTTAATGCTCACGGCACGGCTACCGACCGAGGAGATATCGCGGAATCAAACGCAACCGAAAGCGTATTTGGCCAGAGAATCCCAATTAGTACCCTTAAAGGGCACCTGGGTCATAGCTTAGGCGCTTGTGGCGCTATTGAGGCGTGGGCAAGCATTAATATGATGAGGGAAAACAGCTTTGCGCCAACACTTAATTTACAGTCACCTGATGAACGCTGTGGTGACTTGGATTACATCATGGGCGAAAACCGCAATATGCAATGCGAATACATAATGAGTAATAACTTTGCTTTTGGCGGTATTAATACTTCTCTCATATTGAAGCGCTGGTAAAAACGCTTCTGTTACTCTCAAACCTAAATATTGCTTTTCGCAATAGATGTATAAATTACAGGCATGAATTTTATGAACAAAAAATTATTAGAACATTTGGTGTGTCCCGTAAGTAAAGCGCCTTTAACCTTAAATAAAGAAACCCAAGAATTGACATGTAAAGTCAGCGGGCTCGCGTACCCAATTCGTGACGGGATTCCTGTAATGTTAATCAAAGAAGCTCGCCAGCTAGAAGAAGAGAAATAATTCTAGCGCGACGACAACCACACAGGCTCTTTATTCCACAAAGAAAAAACCAAATATTCTAGCCTGCATTAATGTGCTTTGCTAACGTAGACTTAAGACGCCCCTGAATCACAAATAGTGAAACAAACGGGATCACTTCAGCCATCCACATATTTCCCAGTGAAAAGAAAGACACTGTTAATGCCACAAAAGCTGTAACGAGCATCATGAGAGAATATTGTCTTATCTTTGTAGGGCTGACAGCAGAAACACCTAAAAACCCACTCGCTGAAAAGTATGTGTAATATACACCCACAACAAAAATTGACGCCAACATACCAGCGGCTTCTAACTCCCCCATTAGACTATTTAACCAATCCTGCCTAGTAAGTAAGCCTATACATCCCACAAAGAAATATACGTTAATCCCAACAAAACAACGATTTAGACTTCTTTTCTTCCAGATTAAAAATACTGTGCTTATAAGCGCTAGCACACAACTACTTAGGTATGGCCCAATCCAGTTTGATGCTGGAACCGGCTCAATCAACCGGGAATAAATTAAAAATACCGGTAACGGCATAGTTTCTATGATGTTAGGAACCATACCCAAAATCTTTATTTTTAGCCGACTTAACATTGTATGAAGTACATACCCTAACTTAGACTCTACTGAGCTTAACATACAAATTGAGGATGCTCCTACATTGGGCTATGCGCCCTAAATAAGTGAACCTACATAGCCCCAACAAAATGATTAGGCCCTAGCCATATGTTAGAATGGCGAGAATTCCTCGAAAGGAATAGGTGTATAGTTTTAAAGAGGAAGAAATAGAAAAGGTTATAGTGATGGATAAAAAACAATATGACATTCTAAACAAAGAATGGGTCCGCGAGACTAAGTTTGGCCGTTGGTTTTTACAATCAGACACATGGGTGCGCTATGTACTTGATGTTGCAATCAAAGACCTCTCTAAAATTCTGGGGCCTCAACCAGCAGCGATAGACAAAATGCTTGATGCGGGTTGCGGGCAAGGCCTAGCATTCCCCCTTCTAGAGCAATCCTGGAACCCAAATAAAATCGTTGGTATTGATATTGATGCTGAATTATTAGAACTAGCAGAAGATTCGGCCAAAAAATGTCGCTGTGACGTAACGCTGAAACACGCAAAAATCAGCGAGTCCGGGCATCAGGATGATTACTTCGATATGATTTTTTGTCATCAATTATTACATCACACAAGTGGTCAAACTCAGGCACTAAAAGAGTTTTATCGTATTTTAGCGCCGGGGGGCATTCTACTCATTGGTGAGTCATGCCGCACATTCATCAATACGCTACCGGTTCGTTTACTGTTTAAGCACCCCGCAGATGCTCAGAAAACAGCTTCGGAATTTGTAGATTTAGTAAAAGAGAATGGGTTTAGCATAAACGATGAGGACATAAAAACCTCAACCCCTTGGTGGTCTCTTTCTGACTTAGGTTTTTTAAAAAAAATCGGTGTAAATACCACCCAGGGAGAGCCAACCGAAGTATTAATCGTTGCTAGAAAACCGACCCCTAGCACTTAAAAGAAACGTACACGCCTTTTAAAGCACTAGAGATGAAACGAAGATATTAATACGTTTTTAATGTAGTTTATATCTAACCACCAACCGCCATTAAAGATTTTTTTGCCCAGCGCCGAGACGCTTTTTGCTTGGACTCTGCAAGGATTTTTTCCAGTGTCGGAATAAACCTGCTGTTCCCCGTTTTACCTAAAGCCTTACATAGCCAAGCAATAGCCTCATCCGTTTCAGGGTCAGTGCTAGAAGCCTTATGTATAGCGAGACTCAACCAGATTTAACATCTCCTCATCCGAAAGGTAGCGCTTTGAAACAACACTAGCGCCAGAACGAATTAACTAACGCGGATTTACTTCAATTTCACAACTTGTCCTTTTAGTGCGACGCCGGCAACAACATTCCCCGCACCACATTGAAATTCCGTTTCACTTGAAAACAGATTACTTTTGTAATTCGACTGAATATTAATTACCGCATCACCGCCTTCACGTATAGCTCTGTCCCGAAGACTTATTAACGCAGAAAAAAATGCTCGACGACAAGCCTGTAGATCAGATTTATTAAATGCGTTTGTTTTTTTATTTGTTGAAAAAACACCCATATTTTGCCCGATATCAGGGTGCGATTGCTTTCCAAAGTAAAATTTGACGGTATTTCCAATCAAGCTCTCAGTATCAGCCTGGCTCATGGCTTCAGATATTGAAAATGTCTCTACCTGGTTACGAGCAGAAACTGCACTGGAGAATATAGATAACAAACCGATAATAAGTGCCAATGGCAAGATTTTCATTGAGGACTCCGTATTTGGTTGATTTGCGAGCGAGTATATCGATATCCGGCTCTGAAAACCATAATACCGGTTGGCTCAATCGGTGAGATTTATTCAAGAAATAGGTTGATGGGGTATCGGCTTTTTCTACCAATATCGACAACATGGAAGGCTCAGATAATGAACCAGCTTACGAGGCATACCGCTGGCTTTACTGCCCGCAAAAGAGGCATCTCCATACTCTAACATATCAGATACTTGATGCTATTTAATACAAACCTGAGGACACGAGATGCACCATAGTAAATGGCGACCAGGTATTTGAGCCCTAACGGAAGAATAACCGTCGAACATATACTTCCGACAGAAGGCACCCACTTGCCAAATAGCGGCTTGCTTTATTGAAGCACTGTCTTCTCGACAAAGCGAAGAGTTGTACTTAGAGCGGCCTGAAGCTACTCTAAAATTCAAACGAAAAAAGCACCTATTCCTAGGTGCTTTTTGTACTAATGGCGGTGCTCAGAGTACGGTTTTCGAAACTACCCTCTCACTTTTTTGATCGAAACACAGACAAAAACAGTTGCTTTCGTTTATGTGCTGATCAATTTTAGGAGCTTTCCCTTAGCCTTACCATAGATTCATCTCGAAACACTTCGCTAATTATTTTAGCCAGCTTCCACTTCGTAACTTTAACTAAACCCTGCACGAAGCTGGCTCTATATCGGCCACGCGCGCTGCGTGTCTGCCTTAAAAACTACTTCCAACCAACTATATCCTTGTAACAAGCCGACACCCCCTAAAACAAAAACACTTTCACGAGCAACCAAACATCCCAAATTAACAATTCACCATAGACAAGTGCTTACTGCTCGTGCCGGCAATTCGCCATATACAAGTAATTCTGAAACAGCAAATTAATGTACTCTAAAAGCAACGCGAGAGTATAAAATACGGATCGGTGTCAGGAGACAAGAGATATGAACAAAAAGTGGATGAAACGAACCTTTCCTATGACGGCGATTGCCGTCGGCGTGATAGGCATGATGACGATCGGCGCGACCAAGCGCGAAGACGACGAGAAAGAGCCGGTGGACACTCGCCCAACGGTAAATGTAGAGGCAGTTTCTGCTCAGAACTACCAAGTGGTGATTTCGAGCTTTGGTGAAGTAGCACCGCTTGAGCGCACTCGCCTTGCGGCCCAGGTGTCTGGCGAAGTCGTCGACTGGCATGAGAATTTTGTTCCCGGGGGCCTCATCGCGCGAGGGGCGGTATTGTTTAGCATCGAAAAAGACACCTACGAGGCGGCCCTAATGCAGGCACAGGCGGCGCAATCCCGAGCCGAGGCTAATCTAATAGAAGAGCAAGCACGTGCGGCCGTGGCTAAAAGTGAGTCAAGAAATGCCCCGAAAGCTAAGGTTACCGACCTCTACCTACGTAAACCGCAAGTGCTTAGTGCGCAGGCTGCGATGAAGTCGGCCCAGGCCCAGGTGAAAATTGCCAAGCGTGACTTGGCTAATTGTGAGGTCAAATCCCCCTATGATGCCTTGGTGGTAACGCGTAATCTCGGCAAGGGCCAGTATGTCTCCAAGGGTGCCGAAGTTGCCGAGCTGTATAACATTGAGCACGCCGAAATCACTTTTCCCATTGCGGGTTTTGATACTGCATTCTTGCCCGAGCAGGTCGCGGGTTTACCGGCTCGGATCACCTTGCGAGACACTACTCGCACCAGCCGCGATGCCTTTATTGCGCGTGATTTGGGTGTGGTGGATAACGCCACCCGCATGAGTCAACTGGTGGCGCGCATATCTGATCCCTACAGCCTAAACAGCGATCTTCCTCCCATTAAGTTTGGCAGCTATGCCGAAGTGAACTTTGTGGGTAAAACCCTGGAAAATGTGTATCGCTTACCGCAAGAGCTTGTTACGAACCAAATTGTTTGGGTCGTTGGCCCGGAACAGCGTTTGGAGCCGCGCACGGTGGCCGTGCTGCGAGAGGAAGGAGAATTCTTTCTGATTAATGACGGCTTGCGAAACAACGACAAAGTAGTGAAAACATTACCCGAATACCCTCAAAAAGGGATGGAGGTAAAGCTTGCCATCGTTGCCGAAGATTTAGAAGCGACAACCCAAGAGGTAGAGGCTACTTCTGTCGAACAAGACGCGGCTGACCGCTAGGAGCGCATCATGAATAAAGAATCAGAAACGCCCAGCGGCATCATTGCCTATTTTGCCAAAAATCCCGTTGCCGCAAATTTGCTGATGGTCTTTATTATCATTATGGGCACCGTGAGTTATTTTACCATCCAGCGGCAGATGTTCCCCAATATCGAGATTAATTACATTCAAGTCAGTGCGGTCTACCCCGGCGCCTCGCCGCAAGAAATCGAAGAAAGCGTTCTTATAAAAATTGAAGAAGCGTTAAAAGACGTGACTGAAATTAAAAAAATGATCTCGAAAGCGAATCGAAATACCGGGCAGGTGTCGCTGGAAATCAAAACCGAAGCGGAACTTACCGATGTGCTCGACAAGGTGAAATTACGCGTGGACGGCATTGCCACTTTTCCGGCTGACATGGAGCCGATTAATATCACGCAACAGGAATCTCAGCAGATAGTTATTGAGATGGCTCTGGTAGGCGATGTTCCCTTAACTGAGCTCAAGCCGATTACGAAATTGGTTGAAGATGAGCTACTTCAGCTTTCCAATGTCTCCTTAGTGTCGGGTCGTGCGCCGGATGATGAAATAGCCGTGGAAATTAAACCAGACGAATTGCGAAAGTACAGCCTCACACTTGATCAAGTGGCAGCAGCCATTCGTCGCCATTCAGCTAATCTCTCTGCCGGCCAGTTACGCACGAATTCCGGCATTATTTCAGTTCGTGTTGAAAATCAATTTTATGACGGTGATCAATTTCGTTCGATTCCGGTGAAAATAGGCGTAAACGGCGCGCGTGTGTTGTTGCAAGATGTGGCCATTATTAAAGATGGCTTTATCGAAGGTGAACGTTACTTTAAGTACTCCGGTAAAAACGCCATTTACATGACGGTTAATGCCACGAAAGAACAAAATATGATTCCTGTGGCGGAGTCCGTTAAAAGTTACATTGAAGCACGGAATAAAACGCTGCCACCTGGCTTAGAGCTGAAAGTACTAGTGGACATGACCTACTACCTCAATGCGCGCCTCGACATGATGCTCGACAACCTTGCAATGGGTTCATTGTTGGTGGCCATTATGTTGGGCATATTTTTACAAATCCGTCTCGCATTTTGGGTCATGATGGGATTGCCGCTTTGTTTTATGGGCGCCATGATGCTAATGCCAGCGTTCGGTATCAGCATTAATATTATATCGCTATTCGCGTTTATTATGGTGCTGGGGATCGTGGTCGATGATGCAATTGTCATCGGAGAAAGTGCGTACAGTGAAATTGAAAAATACGAAGGAGGTGTCGATAACGTCGTGCGCGGCGCGCAACGAGTCGCGGCACCCGCAACCTTCGGCGTACTAACAACCATTGCGGTGTTTGTACCGTTTGTTTTGTCCAGCGGCCCACAGGGTGCATTCTTTTTTAATATCGCCACGGTGGTTATTTTATGTTTGGCCTTTAGCTTAATTGAATCGAAGCTTATTTTACCTGCGCACATAGCCCACATGAAAGTGGTCAAGATAACAAAAGACTCATGGCGCGAAAAATTTAACACCCGTTTTTTCGGTTTTGTTAACGGCCGCTACCGCCACTTTGTATATATATGTCTCGAGTGGCGCTGGACGGTGTTCGGCACGTTCGTTGGTGCGCTGCTGTTGAGCTTTGGCTTAATCCAGGCTAACCACGTACGCACAGTGCCAACCCCGGCAGTGCCGCACGACTTTCCTAGAATTAATATTGAAATGAATGAAACCGTCTCTGACGCTATAACAATTAGCGCCCTGCAAACGGTCGAGCGTATTTTGTACGAGGTGGACGACCAAATAGAGCAGGAAACCGGTCAGAAAATGATTAAAGACCTACTCGCCTTTAATGAAGGGCGCACCAATGCCGGTATTGTGGTGCCCCTAGTCGATGAAGACCTTCGCCCCTATAACGCATTTGAATTATCCCGGCGCTTACGTGAAGTGATCCCTGAAATTCCCGGCATGAAATCATTTTCTATTCGAGACGATGTGAATGATGAGGGCAGTGACGGTGATTTTGGCTACCTCATTTTTGGTAGCGATATCGATTCATTAAATGCCGCAGGCCGTGAGTTTATTGCCATGTTGCAGGAACAAAAAGGGCTTTACGATATTAGCTCTACAATTAATCCCGCAAGTAAAGAAATTCAAATGGAGCTGCTCCCCGTTGCCTATGATCTGGGCTTAGATCTTGCGACTATCGCCAACCAAGTGGGCGATAGTTTTTTCGGCGGCGAAGCCCAGCGTATTATTCGCGGCGGTGAAGAAGTGAAAGTCATGGTGCGCTACCCAAAAATTACCCGCGAACGTTTGGCCACTTTGAAATACACGGTGCTCTCAACGCCTTCCGGGCATGAAGTGCTGTTAGGCGATGTGGTCGCGCTGAGTGAGAAACCCGGCATTAGTAATATTCGCCGTGAAGGTGGGTTTCGCAGCGTGTATGTGTGGGGCGCAATCGATGACGAGCAGGTCGAGCCCGGTGAAGTCGTCGACAACATTAAAGACAACCTCTTACCAGAGCTTAAAAAGAAGCACCCTCGCATCAAAACCGAGCTAGGCGGCTCGATCGAGGAAACTCAAGCCCAGCAGAACGAGCAACTACTGTTTATGATTGCCGGTTTGGTCATGGTGTACATATTGTTGGCGGTGCCGCTAAAAAGCTACTTTCAGCCCATCATTATTATGCTGGTCATTCCGTTTAGCCTCACAGGTGCAATTTGGGGACACTTCTTTTTCGGGATTAACTTAAGCATGATGTCGACCTTCGGTCTTATTGCCGCTGCCGGGGTAGTGATCAACGACAGTTTAGTCTTTACCGATTGTGTGAATAAAGGCCGTGAGCAGGGAATACCCATCCGCGATGCGGTAATAGAGGCTGGCTGCTCTCGCTTTCGAGCCATTACGCTTACGTCTATTACTACCTTTGTGGGCGTACTCCCCATTATGTTTGAGACCAGCTTGCAGGCGAAATTTGTGATTCCCATGGCAGTCGCACTCGGATTTTCGGTGCTTTATGCCACCCTAGTCACGCTAATATTGGTGCCATGCATGTACATCATGCTGCAAGATTTTCGGGAGATTAAATGGGTCTTTCTATGGGCTAAATGTTATTGGCTCAGGCAATTAAACGCGATCAAGGCGTAGTAAGTCGGATAGTCTTAATGAAAAAGCGACTAGCGAGACTCAGGCAATGACGATCCGCCGCGTGCGGGGTTCATTGTCACACCAAAGACAGCTTATGGAGTATCGACGTCTTCCGCTGTGAATCCATCAACTTAAAAAGCCATTGGGTTTTAGTGGTCATGGATCAATTTACTCGACGTATTGTTGGATTTTCTGTTCACAACGGTGATAAAAAAGCGCCTAGCGAGTAGGCGCTTCTTATAGTGTAATGGCGGTACTAAAGGTACGGTTTTCGAAACCTGTCTCTCGTGTTTTTGTTAAAAAACCAATCTAAAACAACCTTTTTCGTATATTTATCGATCAGGCCCAGTAGCATTTACCTTAACTCTAGCTCAGATTTACTTCGAAATACTTTTCTTCGTTTTACAGCCTGTGTCCGCCCCAAAACGTCTTAAGCAAACTAAGACCGAGATTAGCCCTGTATCGGCCACACCCGCGGCGTGTCTGCCTTAAAAATTACGCCCAATCATACCCTTGTAACAATTCGCCCCAGACAACTTCAAATTAATACACACCATCAATCTAGAAACGGCACTGGAACCTGAAATAACACACTGGACCCATACATATCGAGAAAAAACTTTCGCTTTTCATCAGCATGATCCCACAGAGGGAAAATATTTTTAATAGCCAAATATTTTAGCATTTTTTTCATTTCTTCTTCAGAAATAGCATCATCAAACAGCTGGACCAAATACAATAAAGTACTCACTTGTTCTGCTAGAGAAGCATTGTGAAAAAGCTCTCGTGCAGCATCCAAATCCTCATCTTCATAACCACAAGAATTTTCATCATCGCGCAATATTCTATATGCATCAAATAGATCGTTAACATATCCTCCGTAGCGATGAGTTTCGTTGTGAAGGCGAATAGAATGACTTGCATCATCTCCCCACATCGAGACCTCTTGCAACTCCGCTAACCGCTGTAAGTCATCACAAATTCCAAATATATCATTACCCGTTTCAAAATCCGTAAACGTATTTGAAACCCACATGTTTGGATCTTGATACGCCAACTCACCGAAAACATATTCACAGTTTTTCAATTCATATTCATTGTGAGGCTGATCAGCAGGAATTAATCCTGAACGTACAACATTACGCCAAAACACTTCTTCCATAGTTGCTCGGCGATACGAGCCATCTGAAAAAGTGCTCCAGACTTCAGTATCTATACCACTTAAAAACAGCTCAACTTTTAAAATTAATTCTAAACGCGCCAGCCTAACATCCATGCGATACGGCACAAAATCAAAGATTCCATCAATGAGTATTTCCAACGCATCATCCCAACAATCATCAAACACCGTCTCGTAAGGCTTATCTAAACTGTGCAGACCTTCCAGATCAGTCAAAACCTGAACGCATTCGGGCTCATTAATTAAGCTGCAGACAGACTCAATAACCGAGTCTGTCTCACGTTCGATCTGAATTGGAATATTTAAATCGCCCATCGGAAGAATGATGATTTGATGGGTAAAACCTTTTTTAAACTGATCGATATCTGCACTCAATATCTCATCGAATAAGGCTTGTGCGTCTTCAAGTGATTGAGATAACGCCCGCTCCGAAAAAGAACCCGAAACCAAAAGAACATAGATCAATCCTAAAACTTTCATATTCATACCATTTTTTCCTTTTACGACCGCTGCCCAAAGGGGTCACAATGATGTTCCCCCAATATAACGGAGTAAATAATTAATAGGCAT
>JAILXT010000006.1:0-396075 GCA_045430345.1 Agarilytica sp.
GCTTAGGTGCGCCTAAAAATGTGTCTACTTTTGGTGGGGAATATCAGGTTTCAAAATGAAAAAATACATTTTGCTTACACTCTTTATCGTGTGTTCGCCGTGTTGGTCAGGTTCGTTGTTTAGTATTGATCACCATGCCGTGACACTTAATGCTCTGTCGCATATACAACTGAGATATTTGGATTTAGCAAAAATTGAATTGAGGCCAAAACCCGTAAGAATCTGGCTTAATCGACAAAGTCAGTTCGTGGCGTTGGTTTACTTTGAGTACAGTGCCGACAACGAATTTGGCGTTTTATATGCGTGCACTAAGGTAGACGAAAATGGTAGTGTCCTAGGCATTCGTAGAGATATACAGGCACGCGAGAGCATTGCAAAGTTTCCAGTGCCCAATGATTCGTCGTGTTCGTCATCACCATAACAAGCAACGCAGTGGAGGTCAGTTTAGTCGGGCGTTAGCAGGTGTTTTCGTTTTTAGGTTTGGCTCCGAATATTCCGAGGTAAACGTTAAAGCCTGAAATATTTCAGCCGCCCAGCGGTTAAAGTTTCGTGCCGTTACAGTTGGGCGGTAAATTAGAGTTCGGGGTGCAGCAAAGCTGTCTTCCTGTTCATGGCAGCTTCAAGTAAGCTTCGTAGCATGGACTGTACCTAAATTGTAGATCTTTGGCAGCAGTATCTGGTTTTGTGTTTATCAAAAATCATTGCTCCGGTTTCTGCTAACAAGTAATTATAGGCGCCGCGTTGCGGCTGGGACCTTCGTTTCGTCGCTTCGCGACTCCACTACGGCCCCTAAATAAAGTGTTATAAATTAGGAGGAACGATGAAATACATATTGATAATTATTATTGCTGTAGGGCTTTCTAATAAAGCTCTTTCGTCCGAGATAAGCACACCAGCAAGCAAGATTAAAAAATTGCTTATTGATGGTAAGAGACCAAGCAATGTAGGTCTCCAAGACTCAACCTATATAAAGCTGGAAAGTATGCCAGAAATTACTGGCTGTAGCTCCGCTTTCTACTATGTAAAAAACGAGAGCACAGCATTAATTTCATCTCTTCTGGCAGCACATATGGCTAAACTAGACGTAACGTTGGTCGTTGAGCAAAATCCGTCTCACGCTATAAATGGCACTTGTCTTGCGGTCGAAATGCATATTTAGTAACGACTATGTTATTAAAGTGGGCTTTAGGGAAGGAAATGGTTCTTCTGAATTTCAAAAGCAGATAAAATTTATAACAAAGCAATTAAATATCATTCCGCGCACATAGAAAAGGGGTTGCTGAGTTAACGGTTATTGTTTATAACTCATCAAAAAATAAAGGTTGTGCAATGAATTGCGCGGTCAAAGTAAATCGGTAAATTTGTGGTGTGCCAAGCGGTACATTACGGCCCGCCCGATGGCGGTATGAGTTTTGGTTTCGGTCATTTGGGCGGTGCGCCATAATCATGGTAAAACAAAGTGTACGTTTGTTGCGGGTTTCTGGTTTTATGGCCCCGTAGGTAAGGCGTATTTAATATAGCCCTCAATGGGCTAACAAGGCGCTCAGCCGCCTAGCGGTGTAAGTTTCGTGCCGTTACAGTTGAGCGGTAAATTAGAGTTCGGGGTGCAGCAAAGCTGTTTTCGACTTCATGGCAGCTTCGGGTAAACTCCGTAGCATAGCCATACTCAAGCAATACATCTTTGGTGGTAGTATCCAGTTTTACGATTACTCAACATCATGGCTTCGATACTGCTAACAAGTAATTGTAGGCGCCGCGTCGCGGCTGGGACCTCCGTTTCGTCGCTTCGCGACTGCACTGCGGCCCCTAAATAAAGTGTTAGCTGTAATATCAACAAATAAACTTAATTAAGGATTAACGTGAAAGTAATTTTAACATTTATTATCTTGTGTTCATTATCTCTCTATTTAGAAGCTGGAATGGTATCCGCAACAAACGGAAAAATATCCCAAGTGTCTTCATATGGAAGTGGCGCCGTGACTGGAGATGTTTTAATTAAAATTAGTAACCCAGTTGCTGGGTGTGAAGCTGGGTACTATGTTCCCAATAATAATGAGGGAAAAGATGAGTTATTGAGCATGGCGCTCGCAGCAATGTATGCGGATTCAAAAGTCAATATTAATGCTTATGACTCTCCACGTTGGCAAGGGTCTAGCGCAAACTATTGTTTAGTGGAAGGTTTTCACGTTAAAAAATAACCTGAGTTAACACCTGAAGTGCAACGTTTTTGATTAGCCAAATGAACAATACGAAAAACCGCATCGCTCATATCGCACAAAGTATGGTCGATGGGTCAATGAACTATCTACTTGGTGCGATCGAGCTTTCATCTCTCAGAGAGGAAATTGGCGCCTATGAGAACGACCCCGACTTCGTTGTGTTTAATGCCGTCTTATGTGAAATACATAATCTGCCGTTTGATACGGCGGAAAAGGGTTGGCTGAATAAAGCACTACTTAACGATGAGCCCCAAATAAATGAATCTATCGAGTGGGCTAAAGAGATTTCGATGGAACAGTGTCAATCCCTAGCAAAAAGGTATTCTTAAAAATGGAATAGTACCGCCACACCAAGACTTCACGTGCTTAAAGACGTAAAAGATTCCTCTAAGAAGACCTAATAGCAATGCGTGTGGGGCCCATCGGCCTAGCCGGCGTACTGTGATTCTCTATCTCAACTGATTATGTTATTTTGTGCCCGCTATCAGCAGCCGTAGTACGGCTAAGTACACGCAAATTCCACGGAAACGTCCTTGATAGAGGAAAAGAAATATGCAACCTAAGCTAAGCTGGGGTCTGATTGTGATCACCTATAATCGGGCTGAATTCCTAGTAGAGTGCCTCAAACACACCTTGGGACAAACGTGTCCCCCATCTGAGATCGTGATCGTAGATGCCTCAGATTATTGGAAGGAAACCTATGAGGCGGTTTTGGAGCTCTACGCAGATTACTGGGAAAATATTCGGCTCGTCTATGAACCTGCGAAAGTGCGCTCAATCCCCTATCAACGAAACCAAGCGCTCGATCTAAGCCAGGCTGATATCGTCTTTTCCCTTGATGATGACATATATATGCTGCCAGACGCCGCTGGTATTATCATGGATGGTTACGAAAAAGATGTTAAAGAAGAAGTTGCCATTATCGGTGGGCACTTTATTGGCGCCCATCCTGACGAATACGTAGATTTTTCAGCCTCTTCAGAGGAAGAAGTCGTTGAAAAGGGTGGTATATTAACCCGCGTAAAACGCTATCTGGAACAGGGGCTAACACTGGAGAGCCACTTCGTACCCTATGGGAAGCTCGTCCGCTTCATCCCTCCTCCTGAAAGCGTTCAAGGCCTGGGCTTATTCCCCAGTGGATTGATGAATGGGGGGCGAACAACATTTCGTCGCCGATATGGCGTTCAATCTCGATGGTCGACACTGCTTCGCTATTATGCCACCCATGAAGACAGTGACTTTTCTTATCGTATGTCGCATTTTGGGCTAGTACTGGTTGCCCCTTCAGCGGGCTTCTTTCACGCAGATGGCGCAGAAGACCGACCCGATAAATTCAAGATCAATACCATTCGAGTGCGTAATCTTATGGCCTTGCACCGCGTTTCCAGCGAGAACCGATTAAAATCCTCGTGGCGATTACTCAAGTCCTTTTTATATTTTACCGGGTTATATTTACTGATCGACCCCGCTAGGAAGCGGTTTACCCTACCCAACGTACGCTCTTATGCCTTGGGTGCACTCATGATTCCATACTTCATGTTTTTTCCTTTCAGGAACTTCACTGATTGGTATACGGAACATCAGGAAAAAATGTATCGCTCTCGCTAGCGCTTACGACAAACGCATCAAAAGATAGAGGACCTTCAAAAGCCCTCTACACCCTATTGCGAAGAAATGTATTACCGCGTAGCCCCCTATTTAAGAGGTACGCCACCTAAAGGCTCATAGGGAAATGAAAGATTAGAGTAGGAGTTGAAATGAACAAAGCCCATAAACTCACCCTTTTTTCGATCATTCTTTTGTTTCAAGGCTGTGCCGTCGTACAGAAAGATAACTCACCTAACAATATTATTTCGAAGTTTACCTTAGCCGTTGCGCAAAAAGACGTAACGGGTTTCAAAGCTTTATTTTTAAACGAAGAGGTAAGCTGGCTCGCCGTTAGAAATGACAAAGACCTTATAGGGGAGCAGAAGCAAAAAGTGCACGAACACGGACTCGTTAATTTTATTGAGATGGCCGCTTCAACAAAAGAAAGCACCGAAGTTCAGTTTTCCGACTGTAACGTCATGAACGATGGTGATATCGCGACAGCAAACTGCATGTACTCATTTCATCTAGGAGGAAAAATGACCAACGATGGCAGAGAAGCTTTCCTCTTTGTAAATACTGCGACGGGATGGAAAATATCAGGTATGGTATTTTCTTCTACGTTGGCGAAAAAATGATGAATAATTTGGAAGATATCGGCTTTAACGCCTGGTTTTGGGACAACGTCGACGATAGAAAAATGGCCGCTCACAGTGTTGCCCGCATCGTTTCTGTACACAAAGATAGCTATACCTTAACAAAAGGGGGCGATGACATTTTTGCAGAACTGTCTGGCAATCTTCTTTACTCAAGTGATTCTGCTAGCGAGCTCCCCACCACGGGCGACTGGGTCTATGCGGATTTTCATGACGATGATACCCATGCAATTATCTACGGCGTATTTCCGAGAAAAACGCTATTAAAAAGAAAATCTGCGGGGAAGCTGGTTGATTTTCAATTGATCGGAGCGAATATCGACGTTGCCTTCATTATTCAATCATTGAATGATAATTTTAGTTTACGCAGGCTCGAACGCTACTTGGTGATGGTGAATGAAAGTGGTATTGAGCCCGTCATTCTGCTCAGTAAGTGTGACCTCCTTCCCGAAGAAGACGTGAATAAAACGAAAGAAGCCGTTTTAAACATCGCGCCACAAGCCGCTATTATCGCTTTTAGTAACGTGAATCAAGACAACATTAATAGCATCAAAAACCTGTTAAAACCCGGTTTATCCTACTGCTTGCTAGGTTCATCTGGCGTAGGCAAGACGACGCTACTGAATAGTATAATGGGCAAAGATACGTTTGAGACCCAATCCGTCAGTAAAATTCAAAGTAAAGGCCGGCACACGACAACCAGCCGTCAACTAGTCCGCCTAGAAAGTGGCGCAATGATAATTGATACCCCAGGTATGAGGGAGCTTGGCAGCTTGTCTGTCGACGATGGCATAGACGAGACCTTCTCTGAAATACTGGCGCTATCTCAAACCTGTAAATTTAGTAACTGCGCCCACGGAAATGAAAAGGGCTGCGCAATCCAAGCCGCTATCGTATCTGGCGAGGTATCCGAAGCACGCTACCAAAACTACCTTAAACTCAAGAAAGAGTCTGAGTTCAATGAAATGTCCTATTTCGATAAACGAAAAAAGGATAAGAACTTTGGGAAGTTAATTAAATCCACTATGAAGAAGAAAAAAAGATAGTATCGTAAGTTCACATTTACATTCTTTGGCACAGAAAAAAATGCATTATTTGCCGCTGGCCAAGATCATGGTGTTCACTATATGGAACTGGATGTAAAAGCGTACGAAGCGGAATACTGTCGGTAACCACATATTTAAGCAACAACGAGGTATCTCATGCCCCATATTGATGAACATCGATCACATCGTGTGGGCTGGTTACGCGCCGCCGTTCTCGGTGCTAATGACGGCATTGTCTCTACCGCCAGCCTCATCATCGGTGTCGCCGCGGCGAGTGCAACACTCGATAGTATTCTGCTTGCTGGGGTTGCGGGCTTAGTGGCCGGCGCCATGTCGATGGCCGCAGGTGAATACGTATCTGTCTGCGCACAATCTGACACCCAGAAAGCGGATTTAGCGCTCGAAAAAAAATCATTGGAACAAAACCCGGAGTATGAAGAAAAGGAGCTTGCGCTCATCTATGAAGACCGGGGACTAGAACCAGCGCTAGCAAAAGAAGTCGCGGAGGCGTTAATGGCTCATGATGCACTTGGGGCGCATGCGAGAGACGAAATTGGTATTTCAGAGAATATTAATGTGCAGCCGGTTCAGGCAGCATTTTCTTCCGCAGCAACATTCACCATTGGTGCAGCACTTCCGTTAATCGTGGCGTGGGCAGTCCCTAAAACGCATATCATTTCAATGGTCGCGCTATCGTCCTTAATATTTCTCGCACTTCTTGGCGGCATTTCTGCTAAAGCGGGCGGTGCTTCTATCCCGGTGGGTGCCGCCCGCGTGACGTTTTGGGGAGTCCTTGCCATGGCGCTAACTGCCGGCGTTGGCCGAATATTTGGGGTTATTGCGTAATTTCTTTTATTTGAAACACGGCAAATAAAATTATTCGTCACTTCTCGTTTAATCTTTTTTCCATATTCATTCGTACAAACACCGATGAGCCCCAACGTTCAACTTGAACGCATACAGTTTTATGGGCGTACATTGGTCCTATTGATGATGCTGGAGAACCGGATGCAGCACGAAGAGATACCAGAAGACCACTCTGACCCGCTATTAAAGATATTACACAGAGCAATAAGAGTTGCGATAAAGACCCTGGCAGTATTGATGGTGCTAGTGATATTTTGGAGCATTATTGATGTCGTGTACGTGCTCTATCTTAGACTAACGTCGCCCCCCTATTTCTTACTCAACATTGAGGATATCTTACAAACGTTTGGAGCCTTCATGGTTGTTTTAATCGCCGTAGAGATTTTCACTAACATTCGGCTTTATCTCGGGTCAAATATCATCCCCGTACAACTCGTAATCGCGACAGCGCTGATGGCTGTCGCCCGAAAGGTGATCGTTTTAGACCTAAAACTTGTTACATCAGAACAAATTGTGGGTATTGCGCTAGTTACTATTGCGCTTGGGGTTTCATACTGGCTTGTGATGCATGAACCGAAAAAGCGGGATGCATAAGAAAAGCGTAACACGCTCGCTGCACGTATAGCGCCTCAAGAGTGCTACACCTATAGGTCATTTAAAAACGCCAAAAACGCAGCTCTTTCCGCCTCATCAAAACTCAAGACATTCTGCTTTGATGATTCCGCTTCCCCGCCGTGCCAAATCACAGCCTCCGTTACAGTTCGCGCTCTACCGTCATGTAAAAAACTCACTTCTGGATCGACCACTTTCGCCATACCCAAGTTTTCAGTGAAGACAAAGTCGGATAAGTCCTCGCCAAGATCATGTAGAAGTAAATCTGTGTATGGGAAAATAATCTGCTCGGATAGGTCCGGATGCTGCTCCGACACTGAAGTTGTATATTGCGCAACATGGCAGCCGCCACACCCAACTTCATTAAATAATGTTTTACCGCGCTGTGCGAAATAATATACTCGAAAAATCTGTGCCATTTTCCGTTTCAGAAATTGTGCGGGCATGACCACGCCCGTCACGAATGTGGCATCTTGGTAGGCATTGTTATTAAACAAGCCGCCCAAACCATCACGGGATGAGGTACTTGCACTCCCTGCGACCCAAGGGTTTTCAAAAAAATCATTGCCTAGATTAAATTTTTGAATACTATCAATATCATCCATATTGGCCGAATGTCGAGGCACTGGAGAACAGACTATGTTGCGCAGACTCGCTAATAGCAACAACCGCCGGATGCCTGAGTTTTCGCTCAGCGGAGACCGCGTAATAACGCACTTTAAGATCATCTGCACAGCCCACCGACACCACACCGTGCTGTCTGAATGCTTCTTTCGCGATAACATAGGGCGCTGGGAAAATCCCCACCCCGCCTTGACCGAAAGCTTTCATTAACGCGGTATCATCGAACTCCCCTTTGATACGAGGGCTCACGCCATTTTGAGAGAACCAGCGCTCTAAATTAAACCGCTGCGCGCTATCAATACCAGGAATTAGCATCGGCGCCCCGTCTAAAGATCCGGGGAAGCCCTCACTATATTTCTCAGCCAATTCCGGGCATGCGTAAAACGCCGTACTGCTTTCACCGAGTAAATGACTAAAGCCTTTGACCCCAATTTCTGCCGGCATTGGCCGATCTGTAATCACCAGATCTAACTTGTGAATCGACAATTCAGCGAACAACTTTTCAAGCCGGTCTTCATAACATATCAGCCGAACCTCCTCACCCATATTTAGCGTAGGAGAAAGTAAACGGTAAGCGATCGATTTCGGCACAACATCAGAAATACCCACTTTGAAGACGAGATCCTCGTGCTCCAACTTGCTACGTAACAAGCCTTCCAACTCCCCGCCGATCTGGAATATTTCGTCCGCCTGCGAAAACGCCAATTTCCCTGTGGGTGTAAGCTCCAAGCGGCGCCCGTGACGGCGGAAAAGCGTTACATTAAGGTGCTGTTCCAACTCACTAACCTGACCACTGATCGTTTGCGGCGTAAGGTTTAGCTGCTCTGCCGCCCGTGTGACGCCACCAAACTTGGCAACATTCCAAAAATAAAACAACTGCTTGTAATTGAGCATTACGGAAAACTCTTATCAGTTTTTATCGAACATAAAGCATATTATATTCGAATATTACTGATAACTGTAATCGGAGATAATACCCCACGAATACACGATCTATGCCTGGGCTAGCGCTTCCAGCATCCAGCAAAACCTATGAACCTCTCTCGCGTCGAAAAATACGTACCAACATGCTTAAGCATATCGAGACTTCAGATCATGACAGAGCATCCGACAGAAGATTTTTCGCATAATCGCGTTCTTACCTTAAAAGCGCCCTGGGAAAAAAGCTTCGACCAAATCCTGACACCGTTTGAACGCTTTGTTAAGCGCCAAGCAACGGCCGGATTGCTCTTGATGTTTACGGCACTGGCTGCGCTGATATTTGCGAACAGCGCCTTGGGAGAACACTATCGGCACATGCTCCACATCCCTATGGGCTTTACCTTGGGTGAGTGGCACATTGAAAAAAGCGTTCATCACTGGATTAACGATGGCTTAATGACGCTATTTTTCTTTGTCGTCGGTTTAGAGCTTAAGCGTGAAGTATTGGTAGGGGAGCTGGCGAATCTCCGCATGGCGATATTACCTATCGTCGCGGCAATTGGCGGCATGGTGATGCCAGCCCTCATTTACGTCGCCATTAACCCTTCTGGCGATGCATTACGTGGCTGGGGAATCCCAATGGCAACGGATATTGCTTTTGCCCTGGGGGTCATTGCCCTACTCGCCGGCAGAGTACCGAAGTCCCTCATCACCTTTCTTGTCGCACTCGCCATTGTTGATGACCTTGGCGCTATCGTCATCATCGCGTTATTTTATACAGAACAATTAGTATGGCAGGCACTTATCAGCGCCGCAGTGATAACCTCACTCATGATTATGATGAATTTAATCGGGGTGAGGCGCGCATCCCCCTACTTTATTTTGGGCTTCGTATTGTGGATTGCCTTGATGAAATCTGGTGTTCACGCAACACTTGCCGGCGTGATTAGCGCATTTACAATTCCATCACTCCCTCGTTATGAACCCAAGTCTTTTAGTTTACGCATGCGTGAACTATTAGATAAGCTAGATAACAGTTACGTACCGGGCGAAAGTATTCTCAAGAATCAAAAAATGGCGCAAACCGTCAGTGCCTTATATACCGGCGTGGTAGGTGTCAAAACACCCCTGCAGCGCTTAGAAAACACCATGCATATCCCCGTTGCTTTTCTCGTCCTGCCATTGTTTTCACTCTTCAATGCCGGCGTACAAATTGATTTCGGAAACATCCTCGGATCACTTAACCAGCCAGTCGTCATCGGCGTGAGCTTCGGACTCATGTTTGGCAAGTTATTCGGGATCGTAGGCTTCAGTTGGATCGCCCTGCGTATAGGGCTAGTGACACTGCCACCACTGGTCACGATACACCATATTTTAGGGGCCGCACTGCTGGGCAGTATTGGATTCACGATGTCGATATTCATCGCTGAACTAGCCTTTAGCCATCAACCGCTGTTAATTGAGCAAGCAAAACTAGGTATTTTAACCACATCCGTAGTGGCCGGGTTTGCGGGATATTTTATTTTATATAAACTAGGCGGCGAAAAACGTCCATTAAGAGAACACGTAAAAGTATCACATTAAAAACGATAGATAAGGGCCAACAATGAAAACGCTAACAAAAGAGATGCAAGACGCAATTACCCCTGGGGTAGCTTTAGATTTATTAAAAGAAGGGAATATGCGTTTTGTAAAAAATCTAAAAGCGAATCGAAATTTATTACAACAAGCCAATGAAACCTCTGATGGCCAGCACCCTTTCGCCATCATTTTAAGTTGTATCGATTCTAGAACCTCGGCCGAAATAATTTTTGACCAAGGACTTGGTGATATATTCAGTGTGCGTGTTGCGGGTAATATTTTAAATGAAGATATTTTGGGCAGTATGGAATTCGCGTGTAAAGTCGCAGGCTCAAAAATCATCGTAGTATTGGGGCATGACAGCTGCGGCGCAGTAAAAGGTGCCTGCGACCATGTTGAGATGGGCAACCTAACATCACTGCTTTCCAAAATTCAACCTGCGATCGAGAAAGAAACAACGGTGAATGATGATAGAACATCAGCCAATACTGAGTTTGTTGACAAAGTAACGCGCCTTAACGTCGAGCTGGTTGCGCAGGATATACTCGCTAAAAGCCCGATACTGAAAGAAATGGTCGACAACGACGAAATTCAAATCGTTGGCGGGATTCATAATCTACAAACAGGAAAGGTAGAATTTTAAGCGGTAACGCTCACTAGCTTGCAGGGATAGTCAGAACTTGACCAACGCGAATAGAAGAGGACTTTAAACTGTTAAAACTTTTAATGTCTGCAACGCTTATTTTATAGCGCTGCGCAATGGCAGAAAGTGTATCTCCACGCGCGATCGTATAGCGAATCTGACCACCCCCTGACTTTTTCCACGCGACGAAAGAGCCTTCGGGGGGATTATCGTAAAAATAATCTTTAATGCCTTTTTTAACCGCGTTCGCCAATTTCTTTTGGTGGCTACGGGTCTTCAGTTTTTTCGATTCTTTGGGGTTGGTAATAAAGCCTGTTTCTACCAGAATCGACGGAACATCTGGCGATTTAAGTACAATAAATGCCGCTTGCTCCACGTGCTTTTTATGAAGTTTGGTAAAGCTGCCCATATTTTTAAGTACGCGCCCACCGACATCCAAACTGCTCGCTAATGTGGCCGTCATGGAAAGATCGACCAATACACCGGCCAATACATCGTCTTTATCTTTAAGGCTAACGCTACCAGCACCACCGATCAAATCCGATTCGTTTGCTTTAGACGCGAGAATACTGGCCATCTGGCTCGTGGCACCCCGGCGGGAAAGGGCAAACACAGAGGCTCCCTTTGCTCTTGGGTCTTTAAATCCGTCCGCATGGATGGAAACAAATAAATCAGCCCGCATTTTGCGAGCAAGCTCTCTACGACGCGCATTTTGCACGTAGTAATCACCACTACGAATTAATTTTGCTTTGAACCCCGGCTCGGCATCAATGGCCGATTTCAATGCTTTACTCACGGCCAAGACAATGGTTTTTTCATATAGGCGTTTGGGGCCAATGGAGCCAGGGTCTTCACCACCATGCCCCGCATCAATGGCAACGAGAATATCGCGCTTTGCGGAGGTTTTAGGGCGAACATCTTCTACGGTTTTAACTGTTTTGGTTTTTCCGTCGTAAATATCAATCACTAAACGATCGGGCTTGCCGGCATGTTTTTTCAGTACAAAGCTGCGCGGTTTTGTCTCGTTGAGCATATCCAAAACAACACGAACGCCTGTTCCGTTACGCTTTCCGTAACGCATTTTATCAATGGGGGTGTTGGTAAAATCGAGGTCGTCGAGCGAGGCAGAAAATTTGGATTTATCGACGTCAATTACGATGCGGTCAGGCTTGTGCAAACCGAAAAGTTGGTGATCCACGGGACCAGAAAGGTCGAATACGAGCCGAGTATGATCAGGCGCACGCCACAATCTGACCCCTTCAATAACCGCAGCAAATACGTTTTGAACAGAGAGCACTAGCATCAAAAATACGAAGATTTTTGTCCATGAAGAAGCTGGCTTATGCCGCTTGATCATTTCAGAGACGATAATAGTAACTCCCCACGTGCTGTCCCACTCTCAATGCTTAGCTTACGGCCTTCGCCTTCAACCTGCAAATCCACACATAAATCCGCAGCAGGGATATAACCCAAACCTTTTGTCGGCCATTCAACCAACGCAATGTTCTGATCGGCAAAATAATCACGAATGCCTAAAAACTCGAGCTCTTCTGGATCACCTAATCGATACAGATCAAAATGGTGGACCTGAGCATCGTCAAATTCATAGGGCTCAACTAAAGTATAGGTCGGACTTTTCACAGCACCAGTATGACCAAATGCCGAGAGTACGCCTCGGCAAAAAGTGGTTTTACCCGCACCCAAAGTACCCTGTAAATATACGACCGCGCCCGAGCGAATAATGTGCCCAAAGCGCTTGCCTACAGCAACCGTCGCCACTTCATTTTCTAAATAGGTAGACCACGAAGCCATCAATTCGATCCGTTCAGCACTCGACGTAAATGCGGCAACACATCTGTCGCTTTTAAACCGATGAAACCGTCCTGCGCGGCAAGGTCTCCCGCGCGGCCGTGGGCACATACCGCATTTCGCGTAGCTTCACTTAAATCCTGGCCTTGCGCAATTAAAGCGCCGATAACGCCGCTCAAAACATCCCCCATTCCCGCGACCGCCATACCGGGGTTTCCGACATTTGCCAACCACGTTTTTTGACCATCATTCACTAACGTACCGGCACCTTTTAACAATGCGACGGATTTATAGTGTCGCTGAATACGGGCTAAAGCATCAAAGCGATTCGCCTGTACCTCTGGTGTCGTACACGATAATAAGCGTGCTGCTTCGCCCGGATGCGGGGTCATCACACAACGGGACGTATTCACATCCCCCCAATCTTGGGAAGCCAATAAGTTCAAAGCATCAGCATCCACCACTTTGGGTAAATCTGACTGTAATGCAAAATACGCTAATTGCTGGGACCATGATGATTGCCCCAGGCCAGGGCCCACAACAATGACATCTGCCCGTGCAATTAAAGGGGCTAATTCCACCCCGGATTCCACCCCTTTCACCATCACTTCAGGTAAGCGCGCAAGTACTGCGGGCACATGATCGGAGCGAGTGGCAATGGTCACTAACCCCGCACCGGACCGTAAGGCGGCTTCAGCCGCTAGCATGACTGCGCCACCCGTACCGAGTTCGCCGCCAATCACTAATACATGACCAAAATCTGTTTTATGCGCGTCGGCTTGTCTGCTTGCTATGAGAGCGATTTCTGAGACCCGATGAATTGCAGGGGATACTTGTTCAAACACGCTTTCTGGAATACCCAGGTTGTCGTAGCACAGCTCACCACAAAGTGCGGGGCCTCGACCCGTTAAGAGGCCTTGCTTCACGCCAACGAATGTCGTGGTGAGATCAGCCTTAACCGCATGAGAGTCGGCAGCACCACTATCACCCTCAAGGCCCGAGGGTATATCTAAAGCTAATACCGGTAATTCAGACGCATTGATGACTTTCGTCACCGCACGTAGCGATGATGTGAGTTCACCGCGAAACCCAGTCCCCAATAAGCCATCCACAACGACTGTGCCCGGGCCGTTTGGAAGCGTAATGCGCTCGCCAGCTTTTTCACTGCCTTCTGAATTTTCGATAGTCTGAATGTCTAGCCCCTGGGCTAATGCGAAGTCTTTTGCTTTTTCAGCATCACCACTCAATGAAGATGGGTCCACAGTGGAATAAAGACTCACAGCAATACAATTTTGAGCCGCCAAGCCCGCGACGATATAGCCATCCCCGCCGTTGTTTCCGGAACCACAAAAAATAGCCAGATAGGTAGCACTCGGCCATTTTTTTAGAAGCTGATCATAGGCTGATCGACCAGCCCGCTTCATTAACACAATGCCTGGAATTTCTGCCTGGGTAATCGCGATGGAATCCAGTTCACGGGTTTGATCACAGGTATATAGGGCGCTTGGCAATACATCAGGCTTAGCGTCGGGCATTTAATCACTCTTTATTTGTATAAGGTTATGGTCAGATCGGCAGTGTTCCCAATCAACCATCAATAAACGGAAAATTATACGTGAGTTAGGCGCCGTTCCACAGCGCCCCTTCGGTCTAATCGCGGTCTTTCCTTTTAAATAAGCCCATGAAGATAAATATCTGTTCAACTTTTCTGGTGTTTCTCGGGATAGCTAGCCAAAATGGCTTCACTATCAGCATTTGAACAAACCATGAACGCTCCGTACGACGATCTACTTACGCATATTCATACTTGGGCACAAGAACTTGGCTTTCAAGCGCTGGGCGTTGCCGCTGCCGACACCAGCGCGGAACGGGAACGACTGGAGGCCTGGCTTGCCTCAAATTACCACGGCAGTATGGCGTGGATTGAGGAGCACAAAGAACTGCGCCTTGCACCAGAGCAATTGGTAGAGGGGGCAAGCCGCGTCATCTCATTTCGGATGGATTATTTGCCCGCCCAAACCGAGCAAATCAAAGTATTGAAATCCCCAGCAAAAGCCTATGTATCGCGTTACGCACTGGGGCGCGATTACCACAAACTGATTCGAAAGCGCTTAGCAACACTGGGAAAGAAAATTGAGTCCTTTTGCGTTGAGCATT
Source organism: Agarilytica sp. (assembly GCA_045430345.1). Lineage (GTDB taxonomy): Bacteria > Pseudomonadota > Gammaproteobacteria > Pseudomonadales > Cellvibrionaceae > Agarilytica. Next base: position 14,723 of record JAILXT010000006.1, read on the forward strand.
CACTGACGGACACTATTAAGCAACGCGCGTTTGTCGATAGCGCCCCCATATTGGAGCGACCCCTCGCGGAAAAGTCGGGCTTGGGTTGGGTGGGGAAACATACACTGCTGATCAATGAATCTGCGGGCAGCTGGTTCTTTCTCGGCGAGTTATACACCAACATTCCACTCCCCATAAACGACACAGTACCTGAGAACCATTGCGGTGATTGCCGTGCATGTATTCAGGTGTGCCCAACCGACGCTTTTCCCAAGCCTTACGTATTGGATGCGCGCCGATGCATCTCCTATCTGACCATTGAAAACAAAGGCCCTATTCCCGAAACGTACAGAGAGGTCATGGGAAACCGGGTGTTTGGGTGCGATGACTGCCAAGCGATTTGCCCGTGGAACAAATACGCACAATTTACTGAAGAGCAAGATTTTAAACCGCGACATAACTTAGAAAACGCCGCGCTTACGACGCTATTCAGCTGGTCCGAAAAGACCTTTCTAGACAATACTGCAGGCTCACCCATCCGTAGAATTGGCTACCAAAACTGGCTGAGAAACCTCTCTGTGGGCCTGGGTAACGCACCGAGAGATCCCGCAATCATTGATGCACTGCAAAAACGGCTTTTTGAGTTCGATTCAGACGAAAATAATTTCGAAAGTTGGCTAAAAGAGCAATTTGAATGGGCATTAGCGCGTCAAACGTCGCCCCAAAAGCGGCGGCGACGTAAGTTAAAAGCCCAGGAAGAATGAGCGGTATCGTGATTCACACCCGGAACCGTTCAGGTTCCGAAAAGGCTAACGTACTGAAACGGGACTGGCTGTATCGATCGTGCCATCTTGAGCGAGTAGCGCAAAGCGATTCTCACTACCATTCACCACAATCACCATAGGCTGATTTTTATCGTCACGACGCACAAAGGCTAGGTGCCAACCAAAGTGCTCCATCTGCTGCACAGAGCCAAGCTGATCACGACTTAATAAGCTCCGTAGATTAAGCGGCACCGCCATTTGGCCTGTGCGTTTATCAACTGTTTCATTACCCACTTTCATGAACCGAGACTTCGCGTCTAACACTTGAGACATTTCGACCCTCCTTATTGGCGCAATTTGAGTTTGTTTTTATTAGCGCCGGGAGAGAAAGGATCTCTCAAATCAGTGTTTTTTGTCCAAAACATGATTGCAATAAACAGCCATATCGAAAATACCGAAATGACATATAACGCGCCCGCAGCATGGCGCCAATTGGTTATTGGATATATTTAGAGAAGCACTGAGGCCAGGAGCGCACTACATTGAAAAGCAGTGCGTGCGGTAGTATTTGAGTTCTTCGATGGAGTCTCGAATGTCGTCCATTGCAAGGTGATTGCCGTTCTTTTTAACGCCTTTTAGCAGTTCAGGCTTCCAACGCGCCGTGAGTTCTTTGATCGTACTAACATCCAAGTTACGGTAGTGAAAATACGCTTCCAACTGAGGCATGTAACGCGCAAGAAAACGGCGATCTTGGCAAATCGAATTCCCACAAATTGGCGACTTACCCGCAGGTACCCACTGCTTAAGGAAAGCAATCGTCTGTGCTTCAGCTTCTGCCGTTGTCACACTACTCGCCTGTATACGCTTTACCAAGCCAGAACCGTTGTGTTGATTGGTGTTCCATTCATCCATGCCGTTTAATACCGCTTCTGGTTGATGAATAGCGAATACAGGGCCTTCAGCTAAGGTGTTAAGCTGAGCATCCGTCACGATTGTGGCAATTTCAATAATGACATCTCGCTCAGGGATAAGCCCTGTCATCTCCAAATCGACCCAAATTAAATTGTTTTCACTGCTAGACATACCAATTTCCTTTAAACTACGTGCTCGACGCCGCTATTACCTTTCTTCAAAATAGTAGCAGCTATTCGCAGATGAACGAACACCTAAACCCCTCCTGCGAGTAACAATTTTAAGTGATCAGCACATTTTAGTTAAAATAAGTTTAACCCATGGCCAAACGCAAGCTTTCACAACATCAATCTCGCCGAATTAAGAAGAAGCAAGAGGCGAGTAATGCGAAAGCATCCAGCACGCTAGACGCGATAGATGATCAAACACTCGGCGCGGAACAAGAAGGTCGGGTTATTGCCCATTACGGCACGCAAGTGGATATTGAATACGGTGAGAATGAGAATATTCGCTGCTTCCTTCGGGCGAATCTAGATCCTGTTATCACCGGGGATAGAATTGTCTGGCAACGTGGTGAAGATTTAGGCGTGGTGGTTTCCTGCCATCCTCGTACTTCACTTTTATCTCGGCCAGACACCTACGGTAAGTTAAAACCCGTGGCCGCCAACGTCGATCAGATTATCGTCACCATTGCCCCACAGCCCGAGTTTTTTACGAACCTAATCGATCGCTATTTAGTCGTCGCTGAACTCAATCAGATTAAGCCCCTCATTTTGATTAACAAAGCCGATTTGATCGACGACGAGAACGCAGAGAAATTTGCAGACTTGAAAGAGAGTTATACAAGCATTGGTTATCAAGTGTTGCTCTTTTCAGCGAAAACAGAAATTGGCGTTGAGGAATTAACCTCTCAGTTTCGCGGGAAAACCAGTATTCTTGTTGGCCAGTCAGGCGTGGGGAAATCCTCAATACTTAAATTGCTCATGCCAGAGGAAGAAATCCAAGTCGGGCAATTATCTGACGCAAAAAATAAGGGCCGACACACCACAACCCATTCACAGCTCTTCCACTTTTCGGGTGGCGGGGAGTGTATTGATTCACCAGGAATACGTGAGTTTGGCCTCTGGAATTTAGACGCCTCCGACGTAATAAAAGGGTTTGTCGAGTTAAATGCACTGACAGACCAGTGCAAGTTTAGAGATTGCTCACACCAGCACGAACCTGGGTGCGCCATACAAAACGCGCGCAAAGAAAATGAAATATCTGAAACACGATTTATCAGTTACCAACGTATTGTCGCGTCGCTAGACGACGTCCAAATCAAAACGCCCCACAAATAAAGAACGTTTATATTTTTCACTTACGCACTTGAGAACTCCCCTTGAAGACATTTATTTTTATCTTTTTACAATACATCACACCACAACACGCGCTTTCTCGCTTTGCGGGATGGGTCGCTGAATCACGGATCACGTGGTTAAAATCGTTTATTATCACAAAATTCATTCATGTCTTTGGCGTCAATATGGAAGAGGCACGGAATAGCGATCCAGAGTCTTATGCATGTTTCAATGATTTCTTCTGCCGCGCACTGAAGGATGACGCTCGACCTATCGCAGACGGGATGAACACACTCGCCTGCCCCGCAGACGGCGCAGTGAGTCAAGTTGGTGACATCCAAAATGGGCGCATCTTTCAAGCGAAAGGCCGAGATTTTTCAGCACAAGAACTATTAGGCGGTTGCGCCGAAACGGCTGCAACATTTACAAAGGGAAGCTTCACAACCATTTATTTATCCCCAAAGGATTACCATCGTTTGCATATGCCACTTGATGGAAAACTCATCTCAATGATTCATGTTCCTGGAGACCTATTTTCCGTTAACCCTGCAACCGCAGAGAACGTGCCGAAATTATTCGCACGAAATGAACGTGTTGTCTGTTTGTTTGAAACAGAAATCGGGCCTGTGGCGCTTGTGCTTGTGGGTGCAATGATCGTCGCCTCGATTGAGACCACATGGGCGGGGTTGGTTGCCCCAACCGGTAAACAAGTATCTACCATTAACTACAATGCACAGCCGATCGACTTTAAAAAAGGTGATGAGTTTGCTCGCTTCAAATTAGGATCCACGATCGTTATGTTATTCCCAGAAGATACTGTGAGTTGGTCTAACGCATTTTCACCCGCAACGGCAGTGCAGATGGGACAAGATATCGGCGAATTTAAAACAACCGCGTAACGCATACTGCGCAAGATTCGGGTCGGTATTTATGAAGCTGTCCTGCATTATGTGGACTCAATTAGCTCATAATTGAACCTACCTTGATATCGGTATATAGCGTTTTCTGGACTTCTGAGGTATGGATGCCGAAGTTGAGCGTATAGGGACATATTTACAGCGCTCCAGAAAACGCTATATGCTCATATCAACAGCCTAATCGATATTCCACAACGCCCTTTACGTATGATCGATAAAGACTACAAGCGAATTGCTCAAGCAATTGCTTACATTAATCAGCACACAGATAAGCAACCCTCTCTCAATGAGGTTGCTAAGCACGTTCATCTCAGCCCCTATCATTTTCAGCGCTTATTTGTGGAGTACAGTGGCGTAAGCCCAAAACAATTCCTGCAAATACTCACGGTACAAAATGCTAAACATTGGCTGGATCAAACAAGCACTGTATCAGAGGCCGCATTCGAATCTGGGCTTTCAGGAAGCAGTCGTCTGTACGATCATTTCATTACGATAGAAGCCGTTACCCCCGGCGAATATAAAGCACAAGGCAAAGGGCTCAGCTTTCATTGGGGCACTGCAGCCACGGAATTTGGCGAAGCGTATATCGCCTGGACGTCAAAAGGGATACACCAACTTGAGTTTATAGAGAACAACAATACGACGATAAAGCGCGATAATCTTCAAAAGAAGTGGCCACAAGCAGAGATAAAACAAGATAACGCATACGCAAAAAACATCTTACACAAAGCATTTTCCAATACACATGAGCCTATACGGCTGTGGGTCAGTGGGACTAACTTTCAAATAAAAGTGTGGCAAGCACTGCTAACGATTTCCAGCGGGGAATTATGTTCTTACAAAACAGTGGCCACACGCATCAAACAGCCGAAGGCTTCGCGCGCGGTAGGTACCGCAATCGCAAACAACCCTATTGCATGGCTGATTCCTTGCCATCGCGTCATCCAATCCTCCGGGGCGCTCGGCGGCTATCGCTGGCACCCCGACCGCAAACATATTCTATTAACAAAAGAGTTACTCAATAGAACAGAAGAAATAAATCACGGGAAAACTAAAAGGCCTGCTTCAGCAGGCCTAAAGGAAGAAAAATAGCGGAAAATTAACTACGAGAAAATACCGGAAGCTTTTTTACTTTTCGTTTAAAGATACTAAACAAACCATTTGCGCCCGCAGACTTTTCATGAATATAGGTATCTCGAATGCCTGCAACATCAATGTCAAAAGAACCTGGCTCTAAGTCTTGCACAATCTCAATAAGATCAACTTCATGACGCGTGAGTTTCCCTGAGTCTATTTTTCCCTGATTAATTCTTTCATGTTCTGCAAGATCAAGCGTAAACGGCTCATAAATCGGTTGCTTGACCGAATCCGTCACAACCATCACCACAGGCTTTAAACGACGATCAAAGTTTTGCTCAACAACGACCGCCACTTCACCCGTGGACAATTCCACCAAGGTGCCCGTCGGATATAGGCCAATGGCCCGAATAAACTCAACAACAAGCTCTTCTTGAAACTCGATTCCCCGTTGCTCATATAGTTTGGCCACCGCCTTTGATGGGGACAGGGGTTTATCCTGCCCTCGAGGGTTCGTTGTCTCATCGTAAAAAGTCACGATCCCTGCAATTTTCCCGAGTAGCGGAATTTTATCCCCGCGTAGATGTGCAGGAAAGCCGCTACCATTCACGCGCTCGCAATGCGTTTTCACAACGGAGGTCACACGCGGTTTCACATCAGGGACTTTGCGAAGAATATCTACGCCGTAATCAATAAATTTTTCATACGCTTCTTGCTCTGTTTGGTTTCGCTCAGCCTTATAGATCAAGTGCTCGGGCAAACGCGTTTTACCAATATCTTTGAGCAGTACACCCATCGCCAAAATATCGAGCTCATTTTTCGGCATACCAATATGGCGACCAAATAAGATCGCCCAAACCGCAGAACGCACCGAATGGCTATAAGTGTATTCATCTTTCTCACGTACCCGGCTTAACCATGTAAAGGCGTCGGGGCTGCGTAAGACGCTATCAACCATGCTACTAGCTACACGCTTGGTCTCAACGATAGGAATATTGTTATGGCTACTCTCAACCTGATCCATCACAGAGCTAACAGCACTATACACCTGCTGGTGAAGCTGCTTTGCTCGCCCAATTTCTTCTTCTAGGGGCTGAGCAACGGTGTACATATCTCGGCGCACCTTAAGCGGCGCAACATCCGTCACCTTGGTTCGTCTATCGGCCCGCCCTTGTTTTCGCCTTTCTTGGGGCGACTTAGCAGAGAGTTTCTTAAGATTAGATTTGACTGGGCTCGCGCCCTTCACCACATCGATGTAGACATGGTTACAGTGCACTTTTAGCTCTCGAATTTCATCAAGATCGCGTACATAAAATCCCTGTAGCGGAAACGGCGTTTGCGTCCACGGGCGATCTAAGCCTGAGATATACATCCCAACCGTCAGTTCGTTCACCGCGACTTTAACTTGTTTTATTCCCAAAGCAGCCTTCCTCTGTATGGCCTTTTCTCATCTGAGCGATCATTTTCCACCCATCTTTCATATTCCGGAGCTTTCTGTGGTTCCGGTTACTTTCGGCACATTCCAGTCAACGATGAATGGAAAAAAGAGGTCATAGAACAATATAACCGCCGACACCTAGGTGAAGCCCATGCTTTACACCAATGACACCCATTTGCATATGACAAACAAGCTATTAAAAAGTGCTTACAAATTATAACTGTAGTATATGGCCCTGTAACTACGGGCGACGACGAGATGCGGTGATTTGTTGACCAGCTAACAGAATGGAGACTTAACGTATAACTAAAACGAATATAAAACTAGGCTGTATGGTATTTAGGAGATAACTCGTGAACAGCATCGAAAAATGCGCCCGCATTCGCGGGGTCCACTTCAGGCGTAATACCATGCCCCAAATTGAACACATGGCCCGTACCATAGCCAAAGCGGTCCAAAATACGCGCCACTTCTTGACGTATCCGTTCTGGTTTTGCATACAAAACAGAAGGATCCATATTCCCTTGCAAACTCACTGTTTGCCCAACTCTTTCCCTTGCCGCGCCAATGTCCGTCGTCCAATCCAAGCCTAAACAATGCGCCCCGGTAGCCGCCATTGGCTCAAGCCACTGACCACCACCTTTGGTGAACATAATCACGGGCACAGTCCGACCTTCATGTTCTTTTATCAAGCCCTGCACAATTTTGTTCATGGGGGCTAACGAAAACTCTCTGTACGCGTCGTGAGACAGCGCACCACCCCATGAGTCAAAGATTTGAACGGCTTGAGCACCAGCACGAATCTGCGCATTTAAATAATCGGTTACTGAATCGGCGAGTTTATCGAGCAATACTTTCGCAAGTTCAGGCTGATCGTAGATCAGCGCTTTTGTACGGCGAAAATCTTTACTGGAACCGCCTTCCACCATATAGGTGGCCAAGGTCCAGGGACTGCCAGAAAAACCAATCAACGGAACACGCCCATTCAACTCGTTTCGAATGGTTTTAACCGCGTCCAAAACATAACCAAGGTCACTTTCCGCGTTTGTAACGGGCAAAGCTTCGATATCTTCTTTGGTGCGTACTGTCTTCTTAAAACGCGGCCCTTCGCCCGTCTCAAAATACAGGCCCAATCCCATAGCATCAGGGATCGTTAAAATATCGGAAAATAATATGGCCGCATCAATCGGGTAGCGCGCCAAAGGCTGCATCGTCACTTCGCAAGCCAATTCAGGGTTTTTACATACGGACATAAAGTCCCCCGCCTTCGCTCGTACCGCACGGTACTCAGGAAGATATCGACCCGCTTGACGCATCATCCATACAGGTGTGCGCTCAATGGGTTGACGCATAAGCGCCCGGAGAAATATGTCGTTCTGTAATTCAGTCAAAATCTACCCTATACATCCAAATAATCAAGAATACCGTCAGCTGCTTCACGGCCTTCCCATATCGCGGTTACGACCAAATCTGATCCACGCACCATATCTCCACCCGCAAACACTTTTGCGTTAGAGGTTTGGAATTTGTATTCCTGCTCTTCCGGCGCAACAACGCCGCCCCACTCGGCAACATTAATATCATGATCAGCAAACCATGACGCAGGACTAGGACGAAAACCAAACGCGATCAACACGACGTCTGCAGGTAAGACTTCTTCACTACCTTCAATCACTTCAGGGCGACGGCGACCATTTTCATCAGGTTCACCCATTCGGGTAGACACAACCTTTACGCCTTCAACACCATTTTCACCCACAATCTCGACAGGCTGACGGTTATAGAGAAAGTTAACGCCTTCCTCTTTGGCATTTTGAACTTCACGACGTGAGCCCGGCATATTTTCTTCATCACGACGGTAGGCACAGGCCACTGAATCCGCGCCCTGACGAATCGATGTGCGGTTACAGTCCATCGCCGTATCACCACCGCCAAGCACGACAACGCGCTTACCTTTTACGCTAATAAAATCGTCTGCACTTTTCTCGAAACCTAAGTTTCTATTGACACTAGAAATTAGGAACGGCAATGCATCGTAGACACCAGCAAGGTCCTCGCCAGGAAATCCACCTTTCATATAGGTGTACGTGCCCATTCCCATAAAGACGGCATCGTAATCGTTCAGTAACGTTTCCATTGAAACATCTGTACCGATTTCGGTATTCAGCTGAAACTCCACGCCCATTTCTGTGAATACTTCACGACGGCGAGACATAACGTCTTTTTCCAGTTTGAACTCAGGAATTCCAAACGTGAGCAAACCACCGATTTCGGGATTTTTGTCGAAAACAACCGGCTTTACGCCGTTGCGAACAAGTACATCGGCACAACCAAGCCCTGCTGGACCAGCACCAATGACGGCGACTTTCTTGCCTGTTGACACAACTTTAGACATATCGGGCTTCCAGCCCATAGCAAAAGCGGTCTCGGTAATATATTTTTCTGCGTTACCAATTGTGACTGCACCAAAACCATCGTTCAGCGTACACGCGCCTTCACACAAACGGTCTTGAGGACATACACGTCCACACACTTCTGGAAGGGAGTTCGTGCGATGACACAACTCCACCGCTTCCATAATATTCCCCTCTGACACTAATTTAAGCCAATTGGGAATATAGTTGTGTACTGGACATTTCCACTCACAATAAGGGTTGCCGCACTCTAAACAACGGTGAGACTGTGTCGCCGCTTCTTCCTGAGAAAAAGGTTGGTATATCTCAACAAAATTGTGTTTGCGCGTCTCAATATCTTTTTTAGTTGGATCTTGCCGCCCAACCTCAAGAAACTGAAAATCATTTTTCAATCGTTCAGTCATTATTCCACCTCTACTCGCCGCGCTTAGTAACGCTATCTAATAGCGTATTCAAGTTTGACGCCTTAGGTTTTACTAACCAGAATTTACCGACGTAATCATCGAAACGTGATTGCAGTGTTTTACCCCAATCACTATCCGTTTCCGATACGTATTCATCAATAACACTGCGTAAGTGGTTGCGATACGCTTCCAGTTTTTCGGTATTTATTCGGTTGATTTCAACAAGTTCATGATTGTACTTATCAACAAACGTGTTGTTCTGATCAAGCACGTAAGCAAAACCACCGGTCATACCCGCACCAAAGTTCAGGCCCGTGTGACCAAGTACCGTTACAACACCCCCGGTCATATATTCACAACAGTGATCACCCGCACCTTCAACAACGACATGTGCACCCGAATTTCGTACCGCACAACGCTCACCGGCTGAGCCAGCCGCAAACAGTTTTCCACCTGTAGCACCATACAAGCATGTATTACCCATGATGCTCGTTTCGTTTGACGCGAAGGTAGACCCTTTCGGTGGGCGAATAACAATCTTACCGCCGGCCATACCTTTACCAACGTAATCATTAGCATCGCCTTCCAAATGCAAATGTAAGCCACCCGCATTCCAAACACCTAAACTTTGCCCGGCAATACCAGAAAGTTTAAGGACTAAAGGCTTATCTGCCATGCCTTGATTACCATGGCGTTTTGCAATTTCACCACTGATACGAGCACCGATAGACCGATCACAATTGGTTACGTTGAACTCAAACTCACCGCCAGACTTACTTTCGATAGTCGACAGAACGGCCGCAACCATTTGCTCTGCAAGAGCACCTTCATCAAATGGTGCGTTTTTGGCAACCTGACAAAATTGAGGCTTACTTTCCAAAAAGTCATCGGTGTGAACAATAGGCGCTAAATCTAAATTGTGCTGTTTATCTGTTGCACCTTCGATCGCCTCAAGTAAATCCACGCGACCAATTAGGTCACTTAATTTACTAACACCAAGCTTCGCCATCCATTCACGGGTCTCTTCCGCGACAAAGACAAAAAAGTTTTTCGCCATTTCGACCGTGCCGATGTAATGCTCATCACGAAGCTTATCTTGCTGAGTTGCAACACCTGTCGCACAGTTATTAAGATGACAAATACGCAAATATTTACAACCAAGCGCGACCATGGGCGCCGTGCCAAAACCAAAACTTTCGGCACCGAGAATAGCAGCCTTAATAACATCGAGGCCCGTTTTCAAACCACCATCGGTTTGAACCCGCACCTTACCTCGTAAATCATTAGCACGCAGTGTTTGATGTGTTTCGGACAAACCCAGCTCCCAAGGCGACCCCGCATGAAGAATCGAGGTCAATGGGCTTGCAGCGGTACCGCCGTCGTATCCGGAGATCGTAATAAGATCGGCATATGCTTTGGCAACACCCGCAGCGATAGTGCCAACACCAGGTCGGGATACAAGTTTCACCGAAACCAAGGCGTCTGGGTTAACCTGCTTCAAATCGAAAATAAGTTGTGCTAAATCTTCAATCGAATAAATATCATGATGCGGCGGCGGAGAAATAAGCGTGACACCCGGCACGGAATAACGTAACCGAGCGATCAACTGATTAACTTTCGCGCCCGGCAACTGACCACCCTCTCCAGGCTTGGCCCCTTGCGCCACTTTAATTTGCAGAACTTCCGCGTTGACTAAGTAGTGTGGTGTCACACCAAAACGGCCAGAAGCAATTTGTTTAATCTTCGACACTTTAGGTGAATTATAACGTACCGGGTCTTCCCCGCCTTCGCCACTATTAGAACGACCGCCGAGACTGTTCATCGCTTCCGCAAGCGCTTCATGGGCTTCTGGGCTTAGTGCTCCCAACGACATTCCCGCTGAATCAAAACGTAAAACAATGTCTTTCATCGGCTCAACATCATCAATGGATATTGGCGTATGACCTTCTTTTACTTTTAACAAATCCCGCAGGGTTGCGACTGGGCGCTCGTTTACAAGCGAAGAATAATCTCGCCACGCACTGTAATCACCGCTTTGCACCGCTTTTTGTAAAGCCTGTACGACATCAGGGTTAAATGCGTGGTATTCCTGGCCATGGACATACTTGAGTATGCCGCCAGGAGAAATATCTTTTCGCGGGTTTGTTGCTAATTTTACTAAAGCCTTTTGATCATTTTCTAGATGCTCAAATGTCGCACCTTGGATCCGACTTACTGTTCCTTTGAAACATAACTGGATGACATCATCAGATAGACCAACCGCTTCGAATAGCTGAGCGCCACGATAAGAAGCAATGGTCGAAATACCCATTTTAGACAGGATTTTTAATAAGCCTTTATCTAAGCCTTTCAGATAATTTTTATACGCATCGCTGTAATCAAGCAATAACTCGCCGGACTCAACCAACTGATTAATCACGTAGAAACTGAGATATGGATAAACAGCTGTCGCACCATAACCAATTAATGTGGCTACCTGGTGAGAATCCCGAGCACCGCCGGTTTCCACAACAATGTTCGCATCGCAACGCAAACCTTCACTTGTTAATTTGTGATGAACAGCACCCGTAGCAAGCAATGCCTGAATAGGAAGCTGACCCGCTGGCGTGTTTGCATCGCTAAGCACGACAATAGTGCAACCTGACCTCACCGCAGACACGACATCGTCAAGCAAGGCTTCTATCGCCGCTTTTAAATCACTGGTATTAGGGTCGTAAGCAAGACTAAATGTTTGAGCGGGATAACCTTTATCTTGCAGAGCCAACAACGCTCGGAACTTCACAGGAGACAGAACCGGACTCGTCAATATAATACGTTTTGCGTGGTCCTCAGTCTCTTCAAATACGGACTGCTCTCGCCCAATACAGGTCTCCAACGACATCACAATGGCTTCACGCAAAGGATCAATCGGCGGGTTCGTTACCTGTGCAAACTGTTGCCGGAAATAATCGTAGAGAGGGCGCTGTTTTTTAGATAACACGGCCATAGGCGTATCATCACCCATAGACCCGACAGCTTCTTGCCCACTTTCACCTAAGGGGCGAATCACTTGATCACACTCTTCAAACGAGACTTGAAACAGCTTCATCGCCGCGTCAACTTCTTCTGTTGTCATGCCGTTTTCAGCAGTATCTTTCGAGAGGGTCTCTTCAATTCTTACCGCGTTACTTTTCAACCATTCTTGATACGGCTGACCGCTCTTCAAAATTTGATCAATATCTTTTGTATGATAAAGCTTGCCAGTTTCCGTATCGACGGAGAGAATCTGACCAGGCCCAAGGCGACCTTTTGCTACAACGTCTTCAGGTGCGTAATCATAAACACCGATTTCAGATGCAACCGTAATTAAATCATCTTTCGTGATCACCCAACGAGAAGGACGTAATCCATTTCGGTCGAGCGTACATACCGCATGACGGCCATCGGTAACCACTAGACCGGCAGGACCGTCCCAAGGCTCGATGTGCATAGAGTTATATTCATAGAAGGCCTTAAGGTCTTCATCCATATTTTCAACATTCTGCCATGCGGGCGGAACGAGCATACGAGCGGCACGAAACAGATCCATTCCGCCCACGAGTAATAACTCCAGCATGTTATCCAGGCTAGATGAGTCCGAACCGGTACGATTCACCAAAGGCTCAACATCACGCAAATTCGGCAACAATTCACTTTGGAACTTGGGTGTTCTCGCCACGGACCAATTTCGGTTCCCCATAATGGTGTTGATTTCACCATTATGTGCCAGCATTCTAAACGGCTGAGCAAGAGGCCACTTGGGCAGTGTATTCGTCGAGAAACGCTGATGGAAAACACAAATAGCCGTTTCTAATTTTGGGTTTGCCAAATCTTCATAAAATGCGGGCAAATCAACCGGCATCATCAAGCCTTTATATGACACGACCTTGCTGCTCAAACTCGCTATATAAAAGGCATCATCTTCAGCGAGTTTTAACTCTGCACGGCGACGCGCAAAGAAAAGCTTTATTTCTAGCTGCTTATCATCAACACCGGCTGCATTAATAAAGACATGAAAAAACTGAGGGAGCGACTCTATCGCTATAGGACCAAGGCAATCAGAATTGGTTGGCACTTCTCGCCAAGCAATGTCAGAAAGGCCTTCTTTAGCTAGCTCTGCCGCCAAAACTTCTTTTGATTTTTGTGCTTTCTCTACATCTTGGCTCAACATGATAGAGCCTACGCCGAACTTTTCTGTCAGCGTAAATGTTAATTCGTTTTCCGCGATATCGCGGAAAAACCCTTCGGGCTTTTGAATAAGGAGACCACAGCCGTCACCCGTCTTACCGTCGGCAGCAATACCACCACGGTGCGTCATACAGGTTAGTGCTTCAATAGCGGTTTTCAATAACTTATGGCTAGTCGCACCTTTCAAATGTGCAATTAGTCCAAAACCACAGTTATCTTTGAACTCGTCTACCCGGTAAAGACCAGTACTCATAGGCGTTTTCACTCACTCAATCAATTACAATATACTCGTATCGAGCCACACCCCAACACGAGGCACCCATTGTTAGTTGCCGTTTTTTAAGGCTTGGCTGAGACAAAAAAGCCCCTAAAAATGGGGCCTTTGTGCAAATGGGCGCAGAATGTTACCCGCTGCAGTGCGCAATAGCAAGACTGAGTGGCCTGCCACTGGTTTTTGAGACGTTAAAAGAGGGGAAAATATCGCTATATTCTTCTAATTGTATCTAAATTCTTCTATCTCTTCCTGTATAGCTGATAGTTTTCTGGGCCATGGGCCCGCCTTAAACTGCTCACTTGGTAAGGTTGAGCGCGCTTTTAACGCGGACTCTCTGGAAGAGTAAACACCTTGAACCACGACGTACCAGCTCTTACCCTCACGGGTACCACGATACATATATAAGCTTTCTCGGTTAGCTTGGCGCGCGACATATGCATCCAGGGAAGCCTTCTTGCTAGCCGCAATAACTTGCAGCGTATAAAACTCGGCGTTTTGCGCCATCAAAAACACTTCTGAATCATTAAGGGCTTTTACTGAAGGCCGCTCATAAATGGACTCCTCTTCAATCGCAGATAACGAAATATCAGAAGCAGGGGCCATATCAACATCACTATTCAACTCTACACTAGAAGCCTCTACATCTTCGCTCAACACTTCAAGGGCGCCCGCATCGTTAAAACCTGGATCGTCGCTGCCGCTAACATCGGCAATAATCGACTCATATCCATTCGCATCCGAAGAAACCGGTTCTAAGGATTCTCTAGAATGCAATTCTTCAGTGGAATATTCGCTTACCTCATCATCAAGATTCTCTAACGCCGGCCCCACATCCTCAGCCTCTTCCTCTAAAGAGGAATCTATTTCCTGCTCCACAGGTTGAATACCACTATCAAGCGCCGCAGTCATTGGCGCTACCGGAGCAGCCTTTGCCGCAGGCAACTCGTCATCAGAAGAACCCCGAAACACCAAAGACCAAAGCAATACAACCGCTAAGACCACGATCGCAGCAATATGACCGAACGGGATACCACCGCCAAATAAACCATCACTATTATTTTGTTCTGACTTTTTGCCCTTTCTTGTCTTACCCATAACGCCATCTAAAGCGAGCCCAGGCAAACCCTGCGAGCTAGCCCATAACTTCTGAACCACGGATGAGTTCAAGGTAGATTCGTCAGGGACTTTTTGGCTCAAAAAGCTTGAGAGCTCAGAGGGTGAAAAATTGGGAAGATCAAAGCGATAAACAGGGACATCCATAATCTGCAAAGCATCAATACGCTTATCTAAACCGGGCTCAGACAACAGAATCAAATGCAGTCCCGCCTGAGAATCCGTTCCGCCCTGCAAAAGGCTCACAAGCGCCCCCACCGACTGATCATCCAGGTGCTGCGCCTCATCCACCAATAGGATAACCAGCTTTTTATCTTGTGAAAGTGACTGAACGAAATGGCGCAACTCGGTCAGCATCTCCCCAACACTTAAAGTGCTTTCATGCCGCAGCCCTAGCGCAGAGGAAATACTCTCTACACACTCAGCAAGTTCCAAATCAGATTCCAAAGAGAGCTCAACGACATCGTGCGCCTGATCAAAGTGCTTAACGAGTTCTTTTTGAAGGGAGGTTTTACCGCTTCCTGGTACACCCGTAATCACAGACATGCCATCTCCGAAAAAAGCGAGGTGCGTCACTTGCTGCACCAATCCTTTTAGGGAAGGGGTATAAAAGAAAGGATTATCTATTTCGTTGATCGATGAGGACATCCTCACCTCGATTTGCCACGGATTCTCAGGTTGTTATAACGACTTGTCACACACCTTGCAAGGTTTCTTGCAAAATAGACTCAGGAAACTCACTCGTCACCACCGCTTTTCCACACGCTTTTAATAAAACCAAGCGCAAGGACTTATCCAACACCTTTTTATCGACCGACATATATTTTAAAAATATCTCGGGAGTCATTTCCACTGGAGGAGCAACAGGCAGCCCTGCTCTAGCGACTAACGCCTTGGCTCGTTCCACAATATCAGAGCCAATCCAACCCAACTTCTCTGACATCTGACAAGCCATAACCATCCCCGCGCCGACAGCCTCTCCATGTAACCATGTGCCATACCCCATGTGCGCTTCAACAGCATGCCCAAATGTATGCCCCAAATTCAAAATAGCCCTAATACCGCCTTCTCTTTCATCTGCTGCAACCACATCCGCTTTCAGCTGGCACGAACGTTCAATCGCATAAATCAATGCTTCAGAATCTAAATGAAGTAGCTTCTCTATATTTGCCTCTAACCACTCAAAAAAATCGGCATCAGCAATCAAACCATATTTGATGACTTCAGCCAAACCTGCAGACAACTCTCTTTCAGGCAGCGTCTTTAATAAATCAGTATCAATCACCACGCTTTTCGGCTGATGAAAGGCGCCAATCATATTTTTCCCAAGGGGATGATTTACCGCCGTCTTCCCTCCGACAGAAGAGTCCACCTGAGCCAAAAGCGTTGTGGGCACCTGAATAAAGTTCACACCACGCTGGTAGCTTGCCGCTGCAAAGCCCACCATATCGCCCACTACACCGCCACCCAATGCAACCAAGGTTGTTTTTCGGTTATGACCAGAAGCAAGCAACGCATCAAAAATCACATTCAACGTTTCCAGGTTTTTAGTAGATTCCCCATCAGGTAAAACAACTTTTGTTAGTGTGGAGACGAAAGATAAGGATTTTTCAAGCCTTGCAGCATACAAAGGGTCTACTACCGTATTTGTAACCAGCAGTACCTGACTTCCAGCAATAAATGGCTGGAAATTTTGAAGTTTATCGAGCGCACCAGCATCAATAAAAATAGGATAGCTGCGCTCACCGAGCTCTACACGTAGTTCAGACATAAAATGAAAATCTTAAGTTACAATTTAATCGATGACGTCAGAAATTTCTTGAACAACGCTTTTAGCGCTGCTTCCGTCCGTTACTATAACTGCGTCCGCTATTTGACGGTAGATGGGGTCACGTAATTCGAGCAATTCTTTGATTTTCTTTTGAGGATCGGCAACCTGAAGCAAGGGACGTTTTTTATCTTTTTGAGTCCGCTTAATCAACTGCTCCACGCCCGCGCACAGGTAAAACACTTTACCGATACGCTGCAATAAAGCTCTGTTCTCCTCACGCATAACAATACCGCCACCAGTGGCAACAACACTATTTTTTACATTGAGAACATCATTGAGAACCGCAGTTTCCCTGTCTCGAAACCCCTGCTCACCTTCCACATCGAAGATCCAGGGAATATCTGCACCAGAACGACTTTCGATAATCGTGTCAGTATCCAGAAATTCGAAACCAAGCTTAGCGGACAATTGACGGCCTATGGTGGACTTTCCCGCCCCCATAGGCCCAATAAGTACTACGTTTTGAGTCACTGCTTTAACTTAATCTTATTCAACAAAGTTAGAAGCCATGATTCGTGGCGTGATAAAGATAAGGAGTTCACGCTTATCTTCACGTTTGATGTTGTTTCTGAATAAACGGCCAATGAACGGGATATCTCCAAGCAACGGTATCTTAGTTTCACCTTTCGCAGTCTCTGTCTGGTAGATACCACCCAAAACGATCGTCTCACCATCAGCAACTAATACTTGAGTCTCTAACTGAGTGATATCAAGAATGGGGATTCCACTTGCCTGATCAATACCACTAATGGAATCTTGAGTAATCTCTAAATCCATAATGACGCGATTATCAGGTGTAATTTGCGGTGTAACATCCAATTTCAAAACAGCGTCTTTAAACGCCGTAGTTGTTCCACCACTAGCAGACTCCTCCTGGAAAGGAATCTCTGTTCCTGACTCAATCGATGCCTGCTGCTTATCCCCAGTAATCACCTTAGGTTGAGAAACTATCTCTGCAAAGCCCGACTGCTGTAGCGCAGACAGTTCCATGCCGAGTAAAAAGTTAGAGCTAATTACATTCCAAGAAAACGCTCCGGCCGGATTAAAAACGCCCAAATCAACCAGATTTGAGGACGTTAAATTCCGTTCATCATCTGTAATCCCGTCACCATCGCCATCCTGAAACACAACCTCAGGACCTCCACCATCGCCGTTTGTAAGCCCCTCAAGACGACCGGAAAACTCATACTTATTACTTCCGCCTCTAGACATCTGCGCAGCGTCACCCGCGATTCGGACACCCAGCTCTTTACGAAAATCCGAGTTCGCAATAACAATTCTCGCTTCAATCATCACTTGACGAACAGGAATATCGACCTTTTCTATCAAGCTTTTAAACTCTTCTATCTTTTCTTCCGTATCCGTGAGTATTATGGAGTTGGTCCTCTCATCAACAATTGCCTGCCCTCTTAAAGAAAGGAGGCTCCCAGTAGAATTGGGCTCGCCAGAACCGCCGCCGCCACCGCCACCGCCTGCGTCACCTTTCCCCCCATCTAAAAACAAGGAAAACAACTCACGAGCATTCGCGTAGCGTACACGAATATACTCTGTTCTAAGCGGAGCCAACTCTTGCAACTGCTTCTTAGTCTCTATTTCTTGACGCTCCCTTTCAGCGATTTCCGCTGCAGGGGCAACCATTAATACGTTCCCCATCTGCCGCTTATCTAAGCCTTTAGTTTTTAGAACTATGTCTAAAGCCTGATCCCACGGCACATTATCCAGACGCAACGTAATGCTGCCAGAAACCGTGTCACTAGCAACCAAGTTCAAGCCAGTAAAGTCAGCTATTAGCTGTAAAACATTTCTCACCGGAATATTCTGAAAATTAAGCGATAAGCGATCGCCAATGTACGCAAATGCTTTTTTCTTATCGTCAATCTCACTCTGAGTAAGCGGCTTAATACTAATGACATATTCGCCGTCTGCTTGATACGCCAAATAGTCATATTCACCCGTGGTATTAATCGCTATCCTAGTTCCACCACTATCAGAGGCCGAAGATATCAATGTCACCGGAGTAGCAAAATCCACCACATCCAATTTCCGCTTCAGCGAATCAGGCAAGACCACATCAACAAGCTGTACCTCAATGCCTGAGGAGACCTCTTCAATATCTATATTCACAGACGGATCGCTAAGAGAAACTATCACTTTCCCCTCGCCAACCTCACCCCGGCGAAAATCAATATTATTGACTTGCTTTACGCCAGCAGGCGCATCTGAGCCTGATTGAGGTTCGCTAGAATCAATAGAAGAATCCACATATGTAGGGCTTGCCCCTTCCGCACCAACCCCGACCTCAACGACATATTCACTCCCGTCTACATAAGATCGATACGGCACCGAATTATCTAGGTTTATCACTAAGCGGGTTCGACCACCACCTTCAACAACAATTGCACTTGTTACCTGACCAACATTCATCGCAAATTTCTTTTTAACCAAAGCATTAGAAATGCCAGCGAAATCCAATACGATCCTAGCGGGTTGCTCAATAGCATAGCCAGTAGGGCTTGCCGGAGGGGAATCAAATTGCAGCCTCAACTCAGCCCTCTCACCAGGGAGCTCCGAAAAGCCAATATCCGAGAGCGTCGCCGCCTGAGAGACTGCACTAAACGCGAACAATATGAGTATTATTAAAATTTTTGCTTGTAGCCTAAACATGCTTATTTTTCCTACTGTTCGGATAATGCAATAATTCGAGGACGCTCGACCCATCCATCGAGACCATCTGAAACTATTTCTATCAATTCAACTTTGTTTTCAGCCGTTTCTACAATTCGGCCATGGTTTTTACCGAGAAAATTACCTGTTTTCACCCAATGAATAGTACCGGTTGGATCAGAGAGCAGAGCCCATAGCACCCCTTTTCGCTCTAAATTACCAACCATCTTTATTGCCCCCAAGTCAAAACCCTCCAAAAACTCTTTGGTGCGATTAAAATCAGGCTTTACGTTGGAATTTGAAGCAGCGACAATTCTACGCTTTACCTCCAAAGGTCTATCAAATGGACTACGCTGAGCTGCCGCACTGTAAACAAAAGCCTCATAGGGCTTAAAAGCGGGCAAAGGTTCAATATTCCCGGCTGGGCGAGCCTTGGTATCCTCTATGTACCCCCTTAAATCTTTATGCTCACCTCCGCTGGAACACGCTCCAAGATAAAGAAAAGAAAGCAACAGCAAAAGTTTAGATCTAACGATTAACATTGATGCTACTCCTGAGGCTTATATCGATAAGTTTTAGCTAAGATTTCCATTTTCAACGAAGAACCTTCTTTTCCGGAACGGCGCACTGAAAAATCATGCAAAGTTACGATTCTCGGCATTCCAGCAATACCGCTCACAAAAGCACCGAACTCATGGTACCCACCATTGACACTTATCTTTAAGGGTAACTCTATATGGAAATCAGTAGGAGTCTCGCTCTGCGGCTTGATGGCCTCAATATCTAGGCGCGCCTCAATAGCCTTATCCTCTAGATCATCAAGCAAACCAGGCATTTCAATACTACTAGGCAAACGAGAGACCAAAGCATTTAAGGTTCCCGACATCTCTTGCATTTGCTTACGATACCGATCTAAATTCGCTGCCTCGTATGCTTTTGTCTCGAACGAACGGCGCAGCTCCGACTCTTTATTCGTACTTTGCGCCAACTGCTGGTTTTTATCTTTGATAATCAAAAAGTGACAACCAAATAACAGCACTATGACAGCCAGTAAACACATGATTATTTTAATAGGTACCGGCCAAACACCAATCCGATCCCAATCGACATCATTGAAATCAAAGTTTTGAATTTGCTCGATATATTGATTGATATCAGCCATCGTTTTTATCCTCTTCTCCCGGCAGCGTGGCTGTTAAACGCAAAGAAAATTTTTGAGCCTGCGGCCCGGCATCCGGCTCGGCAGAAATCGAGTTAATACTCGTATCCGTAAACCAATCGGAATCTTCCAGCTGGCGCATAAATTCAGAAATACGATTATTCGAATCACTAATTCCATCTGCAGTAAACAGATCACCATTTCGTTCAAGAGAAGTCAAAAACACGCCGTTCGGAATAGCTTTCGCGAATTCATCGAAATAATGAACAATAATTGCTCGCTTTCCCTCTAAATCTTGAATCACCTGCATCCGGTCAAGCAAGGCTTTTCGCTCCTTTTTGAGGTTTTTGATTTCTTCAACCTGATCTTTAAGCAGTTTGATTTCGCCATCCAAAATATTATTTCGAGCATTCTGCTCAGTGATGGCCCCATCCACAGAACGAACCCAAAGAAATGCCACGAGCACGGTCAAGATACAAACCCCGCCCAGCTGCGTTAGGAACTCTTTTTTCTTCTCCTGGCGCAGCTCTTCACGCCAAGGCAATAAATTAATTTGCGCCATTACTGAAAACTCCTTAACGCTAAACCTGTTGCGATCATTAAGGAAGGAGCATCATTCGCCAGCATTGCTGAATTCACACGGGACGATATCGACATGTTTGCGAAAGGGTTGGCCACGGTGACCGACGTCCCTAACTTTTCCTCGATCATGCCAGACAGACCATCCAGAGAAGCAACCCCGCCGGCCAACACAATATGATCAACATCGTTATACTGGCTTGAAGAGAAAAAGAACTGAAGAGAACGCGTTACTTGCTGGACCACGGCATCTTTGAACGGCTCAAGTACCTCAGGCTCATAATCATCCGGCAGGCCGCCTTGTTTTTTCGCTAACCCAGCCTCTTCAGACGAAAGACCATAGCGGCGCTGAATTTCTTCGGTAAGCTGCTTACCTCCGAATAGCTGTTCTCGGGTGTAGATAGTTTTACCATCTATCAAAACACTTAAGGTTGTCATCGTCGCACCAATATCCAATACCGCAACGATCTGCTCTTCCTGATCCTCGAACTGTTCTTGTACCAGCGCGAAGGCTCGTTCAAGCGTATAGGCCTCGACATCCACAACCTTAGGGTGGAGGTCAGCCATTTCCAAAATACTCGCTCGCGAATCAACATTCTCACGCCGACATGCGGCTAACAGCACCTCTACTTGCTCTGGGTTCTTTTCAGATACACCCTGAATATCAAAATCAATGGCAACCTCTTCAAGCGGGTAGGGAATATACTGGTCTGCCTCTAAGGAAATTTGCATTTCCATGGCCTCCTCATTGAGGTCACCCGGCATCTCAATGAGCTTTGTGATCACCGAAGAACCCGCAACAGCGACAGCAGAGTCTTTCACTTTCGTCCGGGCACTCTGAACCAAAGCTTTAACGACCTGAGCCACGACTTCAGGGTCATTAATATTTTTTTCGACCACAGCATTGGCGGGAAGAGGCTTAACCGCATAGTTTTCCACTCGGTAACTATCCCCCTGCCTGCTGATTTCCAGCATTTTGACGGAGGTAGAGCTTATATCCAAGCCGAGTAGCGGCTTTTGTTTTTTATTGAAAATCTCTAGGAAACCCATTTTTCTATCTATTTCCGTCACTTAGCTTATCTTTATGTTATAGCACTTTAAGTGTAGCCTGCAACACAAGAGCACGTATGTAAAGTGTGAAAAAGATCTTATAATGGCAATCAACATCAAAAACCGGGCGTCTCTCGCCCCCTATTATTTCAAATGAAACTAAAAAATCCTTTTTTGATTACCTTGCTATGGGGGGCCGCGCTATGTAGTGGTGGGATCCTAGTCATATTATCTGGCTTTTACCTGTATCTGAGCCCTAAATTACCCCCCGTTGACTCAATTCGAGATATTCGGCTTGAAACCCCACTAAGAATTTATACTGCTGATAAAAAACTTATTGGCGAGTTTGGGGAGCGAAGGCGCTACCCCATTAAATACGAGGACATACCGAAAGACTTTATCAACGCTTTGATCTCAGCGGAAGATGATGACTTTTATTCGCACAACGGCGTATCCGTCACGGGCTTACTTCGCGCGGTGACACACCTAATTGCCACCGGAAGGAAAGGCTCCGGCGGTAGCACGCTCACCATGCAGCTCACCCGACACGTATTCCTGTCGCTAAACAGAACCTTCTCAAGGAAGTTTAACGAAATTCTCCTCGCACTTCGCATAGAAAAAGAGCTGACCAAAGCGGAAATATTGGAGCTCTATGTAAATATGATGTTTCTGGGCAAACGAGCCTACGGAATCGAAGCCGCCGCTGAAGTGTATTACGGCAAAACGGTTAGCGAGCTCAACCTGGCACAACACGCCATGCTGGTAGGCGTCTTTAAAGGCCCTTCCACACAAAACCCCATCGCCAACCCAAGCAGAGCATTAAAACGGCGCAATTATGTCCTGAGCAGAATGCTTAAACTCAAATATATCGATCAGGAGCGCCACGACGAAGCCGCTAACCAACCGGTAACCGCCCAATACCACGGCAACAAACCAGAATTAAGCGCGCCTTACGTGTCTGAAATGGCTCGAAAGAAAGCAATCGAGCTATTCGGGACATCAGCGTACTCTCAAGGCTACGAAGTGTACACGACGATCACGAGCGATCTACAAGAGCGTGCAAATAATGCGATTGTTTCTGGTCTACTCAAATATGATCAACGTCACGGCTATCGGGGCCCAGAACAACAACTAAACCTTGACGATGCCCCTGAGTTTTCTACTGAAGGAACTACACTCGAACTCTCAGAAGAAACCGTTCTACGTGATTACCGTAACTGGGGCGAAACACTTTCTACCATCCCCGATTACGGTGGTCTCACTGTCGGAGCGGTCACCGGCATTAACGAAGCCTCCATTAGGGTGTTAAAAAAAGGCGGCGAAACCATTTCTATCGACTGGGAAAATGGCCTAGCTCAAGCACGCCTTTACCTCACAGAAAATTCACGCGGACCAAGCCCTAGCAAACCAGAGGATGTCGTTACAATTGGAGACGTAATTCGAATCATCCAGGCCCCAGAAGGCGCATGGCATATGACTCAAATCCCCGCAGCACAGGCCTCCCTTGTGTCACTATCACCGAATAACGGCAGCATACTTGCGCTTGTGGGCGGATTTGACTTTCACTACAGCAACTTCAACCGCGCCATCCAAGCCCAACGCCAACCCGGTTCGAACTTTAAACCCTTTATCTATACCTCTGCGCTGGAAAACGGATTAACTGCAGCAACGATAATGAACGATGCCCCTATTGTCATTGCAGACAAACAGCTAGAAAGCACCTGGCGCCCGGAAAATTCAAGCAAAAAGTTTTATGGTCCTACCCGCCTCAGAGCAGCTTTATACCGCTCGATAAACCTCGTATCGATTCGCGTACTTGAACGCGTGGGCGTAGGCAAAACAATCGATAGTTTAGAAAAATTCGGCTTTGACCCCAACGAGCTCCCCCACGATCTCTCCCTAGCCCTAGGAACCCACGCGGTAACGCCTCTGGACGTGGCCACAGGCTACGCAATATTTGCGAATGGCGGCCACAGAATAGAACCCTATTTAGTACAGAGAATCGAGAACTTCGAACACGATAATATCTACCTAGCTAACCCTCTAACTGTTTGTGACAAATGCGATGAGGAGCCCCCCCTCGAGATCGCACAGTCTAAAACAGAGCCTGAGGAACTCGACAATTTGAGTAGCGATAGGCTGACCACAACACCGGAGATCATAGAAGAGGATTATGGTATCGACGACGATATTTTCGAGTTGAGCATTCAAACAAAGAGAACCCTGGGGCTCATGAAGCCTTCTGACTACCCTCGCGCCACCAAAGTGGTATCAGACCAGGTCGCTTTCATTATCGACTCAATGCTAAAAGATGTCGTAAAACGCGGAACAGGCTATAAAGCTTGGAAGAAATTTAAACGCCCCGACATAGGCGGGAAAACGGGAACGACAAACGGCCCTCTAGATGCCTGGTTCTCTGGCTATCACCCCAATATCGTCACCAGTACATGGGTAGGCTTCGATCAAAACCTTCCGCTAGGAAGGCGGGAGTATGGAGGCTCAGCAGCGCTCCCCATCTGGATAGACTTCATGGATTTAGCACTTGCGGATCAACCTATTGTCATGCGAGAGCAGCCAGAGGGCATCATTTCCGTAAAAATTGATCCAGAGACCGGAGAACGTGCCAAAGCGAGTGATCCAGACGCGATTTTCGAAATATTTAGAGCAGAACACGCACCAGACTTTGAAGAGACGCCCGAAGTGAACCCCTGGGATTCAGAGCAAACGATTACCGACGAATTAGGGTTTTAAAAAGTCTCTAGCCGGTAAACTTTAGACCAAAAAAAACCTGGCATTGCCAGGTTTTTGATATCTCGAATAACGAGGTCGTAGCTTTTACTTTGAACCGCCACGCGTAAAACGCTTGTTGAATCGGTCGATTCGACCACCAGTGTCAGCAACTTTTTGCTTGCCCGTGTAAAACGGATGACACTTAGAACAAACATCTAAATGAATTTCGTCGGTAAGCGTCGAGCGAGTTTCGATCTCATTGCCACAGCTGCAGCGCGCGACCATCTTGCCATATTTTGGTTGAATTTCAGTTTGCATGATATGCCTCTTTTTCCTATTGTGTATCGCCACTCGATCTTGTGCCGAGCACCACACACTATTAATGTATCGGGCTGTGTAAAAACAGAGCGCGAATACTAGTCTCAAAAGTGCGTCAAAGCAAGCGTATTCAAGGCCTCACGAAACCCCAATAGATCAAAATAGCCACAAAACTTAAGAATTCAATGTAAATGACCCAATACGTCGAAGTCGCCTTACCGGTTCCCCTAAGAGAAACCTATACATATCTCTGCTCATCCTCCCACTCTCCCCTCGTTGGCGCACGTGTCAAGGTGCCGTTTCGCAACAGAACCCTGGTTGGCATTGTTATCGGTACCCATAACACCCCCAACATTCCAAAAAACAAGATAAAAAACGTGCTCGAAACTCTAGAAGATACTCCAAGCCTTCCGAAAGAGCTCCTTACGCTGTGCCAATGGGGCGCCCACTACTACCAACACCCTATCGGTGAAGTCATCTTTGCGGCTCTCCCCCAGCGCTTACGCGACGGGCTCTCGCCTGAAAAAAACACGCACCTCGAACACACCCAGGAGGGAAAAGGGCTTCCTGCTGAGGCATTAAAAAGAGCCAAAAAACAGCAAGAAATTCATCAATATTTACTTGAACACAAATACATCACCAAAGCCCAAATAACAGACCTAAATTTTTCTAAAGCTGCAATAAAAGCGCTCACCAACAAAGGCTTGGTCCAACTCATAGAGTCAGGCAAGCCTGAAGAACCCAGCCAAACATACAGTTCACTCACAAAAGAATCACCACTTACATTCAACACAGAGCAACAAATCGCGTTCGACGCCATCCGCTACCATCATTTCCAGTGCTACTTACTTCAAGCAGCCACTGGCAGCGGAAAAACCGAGGTATATCTTCACGTTATCGCAAGAGTACTTCAGGCCGGCCAGCAAGCGCTCATTCTTATTCCTGAAATCGGGCT
The DNA here is from genome assembly GCA_045430345.1 of Agarilytica sp. Classification (GTDB taxonomy): domain Bacteria; phylum Pseudomonadota; class Gammaproteobacteria; order Pseudomonadales; family Cellvibrionaceae; genus Agarilytica. The sequence goes on from JAILXT010000006.1 coordinate 40,847, forward strand.
TTCACCACAAACATTGGGGCGATTCAAAAAGCGATTTTCGGTACCCGTAGTAGAGTTGCACTCAAATATCGCCGAAGGAGAAAGAGCTAGGAACTGGCAACAAGCCAAAAACGGCCAAGCCCGGATAGTCATCGGCACCCGCCTTGCTTCACTCACCCCCTTTCAAAATCTCGGTGTTATCATCATCGACGAGGAACATGACCGCTCATACAAGCAACAAGACGGATTCAAATACTCCGCTCGAGACTTGAGCGTCTACCGAGCCCATACGCTGAACATCCCAATTATCCTTGGCTCCGCTACACCCTCACTGGAAAGCCTCCACAATGCGAATACAAAAAAGTACAAAAAGTTAACCATCAACTCACGCGCAGGCAACGCAAAAGCACCAACATTTGAACTTATTGATCAAAAAAAACAAAAACTACAATCAGGCCTAACAAGCGCAGCAATACACGCCCTGGAACACACGATACAAAACGAAGAGCAGGCGCTCATCTTCGTGAATCGTAGAGGGTACGCCCCCGCGCTCCTTTGCCATAGTTGCGGATGGGGTGCCGTATGCCAATCATGCGACGCGAGAATGACATTGCACCAAACGCCTCCTCACCTCCTCTGCCATTACTGTGAACGCAGAAAGTCCATACCGCGTCACTGCCCTAACTGTGGAGATTCCAACCTTCACACAGTGGGTTACGGAACAGAACAAATAGAAGAAACGCTCAACCAACTGTTTCCTCACATTGAAATAATCCGAATTGATAGAGACACAACCAGAGGCAAAAAAAGCCTGGAACAGAAACTACAAAAAGCGGAGAAAAACAAAGCGTGTATTTTTATAGGCACACAAATGCTGGCAAAAGGTCACCACCTGCCAAATCTAACACTCGTTATCATTCCGGATGCGGACCAGGGGCTTATGAGTTCTGATTTTCGCGGACTCGAAAATATGGGCCAATTGATTACACAGGTTGCTGGGAGAGCTGGCCGTGAAGAAAAAAGTGGTCGGGTTTTGATTCAAAGCCACACCCCTGAACACCCCTTATTAAACGAGCTAATACATAACGGATACATTAAATTCGCTGAAAAACTACTTAATATGCGCCACTCATCACAACTCCCCCCTTTTCAATATAGCGCTCAGTTTCAAGCAGAAAGTAAAAGGACAGAAAACTGCCGAGAATTTTTATCTGAAATAAAGAGGATCTACCATCACGAAACACGAGCGACAAACGGGTTTAGAATAATCGGACCGATCCCTGCCTCACCAGAAAAAACAAATGAAAGGTTTAGATATCGCTTGATTGCCTACCATCCGCACAGAGCCCCCCTAAGCGAGCTCCTAACAAACATCATCAAACAACTTGAAAAGTCAGCCCTAGCAAGAAGAACTCGCTGGTCAATAGATATAGACTGCTAGAATAATCAATCAGAACAATCGGGAGTTCCACAGGCTAGCAAGCGCAAGCGCATCGTCGTCCAAATCATTGTGGAATCTTCGCCAAGACATAAGCTAGTATCCTCAACAACACAAGGCCCGTCCCACAGACCGTTACCCAACGAATCATACGTCCCATTGCTATTACTATCGAAAAAGTAGTCAACACCGGCCTCAAATACGCCATTATCATTCAGGTCCGCAAACGGCTCACCAAGATCTACAAAGGTTTCGCCAAGATCATAAACATTATTCCCATTTGCATCCTGAAACGACTCAGCACCACTCGCATGGGCAAGAAGTGTCACAACCGTTCCGGCGATACCGCTCTCAGTACTTGTCCATGTCGTGGAACACACCCCTCCCTCCAATGCACATGTACTGGGTTCAACAAGACCTGATTCTGGAGACACAATCGTAACTATTCGACCATCCCTCACTTTATGGCCAAATTGATCAGCAGTTATCATCTGAAGGCTTACCGGTATTCCTTGCAGGTCTCCAGCTTTCAATACATCGATCAATGAACCGGCAGCATCCGCTCCAGGTGCGATACCATCTTCAACAATCGCCGTAAGAGGAAAGGATGATGCAATAAAGGAACTTGTTGAAATTTGAATCCCGTCAGATGTGGCCGCGATATCTGTCCCTCGAATCGTTGCCGTCACATGCACAGCAACCGCGACCGTTCCACTCTGGACCGCAACAGACACAGCCCCAGAACTATCAGTAGTCCCACTTGAGTTAAGCAGTTGAGCTCCTCCAGCTTCAGAACTAAGCTCAAAATCCACGTCCTCGCCAGATAACCCTGCCCCAGATAGATCCTCCACCATAAATGTAACTACACTGGTTTCCTCTCCTCCCTGCCCCTTTAATGTCAGAGCCTCTAGAGTCTGAGAATCAAACGAAATTGTTGCTGTCGCTACGACACCTGAAGATTCTCCAGGACTCCCTCCGCACCCCCAAAAAGAAGTCAAGACGACAATAAAAAGGAATATGCGAGTCGATAATCTCGGTATGGAGCTCATAATTTCACCAGCTTAATAAACTAGAAACACGATTTTTCTAGGCATAAATTAGGTTATTCTTAAACCAACTCACGGAAATCCGCACGTAAATTGGCCTATACATGTCCTCGATAATAGCTTAGAAAAGGCCGCTAAGCCAATAAAATTCATAGAGAATTTCAATACTACGAAGTCATTTATGGTATTCTAAAACCCACCGAAAAAACTCTACTGCCCCGCAACTCAATCCAACTTCTCAGAGATCAGCATGGCCCGTCATAGTCACTCTCAGGCAAGCAGAACAAAAGAATCTGCTCGTATTCCCGCCTGGGTATGGTTATTCACGGGGGCAATACTCGGTGCTTTTGTTATGTTTCTGCTTCATTTATCTGAGGTTTCTCCGCAAGATACAAGTTACAAAGATCAAAAACCTATTCAACAAATAGAAAAACAAAAACCACGCTTCGATTTTTACGAGCTACTCAAAGAAAGTGACATCCCCATTCTGACTGAGTCAGAGTCTGACGCCAATGAACAGCCAACGCAAAGCGGACCAGAGGTCGAATACCTCTTACAGGTTGCATCGTTTAAATCTAAAGAGGATGCCGAGCAACTCAGAGCACAGCTATTATTGCTAAACCTCACTGCGTATACCGAAAACGCCAAAATCCGTAATGGCGAAACCTGGCACAGGGTACTGGTTGGTCCGTTTAAATCAAAATCGAAGCTATCCAAAGCGCGCTCAACATTACTTTCCAATCATCACGAAGCGCTTGTTTTAAAACGCCAACCATAGAATCCCCGCTTGAATTTGAGCCCTCGGGTCCCCACCTACTGAGTACTAACAGCTCAAAGCCCACGTCGGGCGGCTGAACCCATTGAAAGGACAAATCGTGGAACAATACCGAGGCACCACCATCCTCTCTGTTCGTCGGGGCAACCATGTTGTGATTGGCGGCGACGGCCAAGTCTCGCTTGGGAATACCATCATGAAAGGCAACGCCCGAAAAGTACGACGCCTATATAAAGGCGAAGTGATCGCAGGCTTTGCGGGCGGCACGGCCGATGCCTTTACGCTCTTTGAGCGCTTTGAGGCAAAGCTTGAAACCCACAGCGGCCAACTCGTCAGAGCCGCCGTAGAGCTGGCTAAAGACTGGCGTACCGATCGCGCCCTACGACGATTAGAGGCTTTACTCGCCGTGGCCAATAAAGATGCCTCTCTTATCGTGACTGGTAACGGGGACGTTATCCAACCAGAAGACGACTTAATCGCCATTGGCTCTGGCGGCGCTTTTGCACAATCAGCAGCCAAAGCACTGCTGGACAACACGGATCTATCTGCAAAAGAAGTCGTTGAGAAAGGGCTCTCCATCGCCGCCGATGTCTGCGTTTACACCAACAACAATTTCACTATCGAAGAATTAGGCGCGTAAGCCCCTCTTTGATTAGCCAATTTACGAGCAAAGACTATGTCACAAATGACTCCTCGTGAAATCGTTCACGAACTAGACAAACATATCGTCGGCCAAAATGCCGCAAAAAAAGCCGTTGCAATCGCACTAAGAAACCGCTGGAGACGCATGCAACTCGGGGAAGAACTCCGTAACGAGATCACCCCAAAAAACATCCTCATGATTGGGCCTACCGGCGTCGGTAAAACTGAGATTGCACGCCGTCTCGCTCGCTTAGCTAATGCACCGTTCATAAAGGTTGAAGCGACGAAGTTCACCGAAGTTGGCTATGTCGGTCGAGACGTAGAATCCATTATTCGGGATTTAGTCGACCGCGCGATTAAATTAAACCGAGAGCAAGAAATCGCCAAGGTAAAACATCGTGCCCAAGATGCTGCCGAAGAGCGTATTTTGGATGCCCTACTACCACCCGCTCGAAGCACCGAAGAAAACACACACGAAAGCTCTACCCGACAAATTTTCCGTAAGAAACTGCGCGAAGGCGAGCTCGACGGCAAAGAAGTCGAAATCGACGTAGCCGCTGCACCCGTCGGCGTTGAAATCATGGCCCCTCCAGGCATGGAAGATATGACCAATCAGTTGCAGGGCATGTTTTCCAATATGTCATCGGGGAAATCGAAAAAGACCAAACTGCCCGTTCAAAAGGCCCTAAAGAAAGTCCTCGACGAGGAAGCACACAAACTCATCAACGAAGATGACCTGAAGGCCCGTGCCATCGAAGCCGCGGAACAAAACGGTATCGTATTTCTGGATGAAATCGACAAAGTAAGTAAGCGTGAAGGCGCTTCTGGTGCTGATGTATCTCGTGAAGGTGTGCAGCGGGACCTACTTCCACTCATCGAAGGCTGCACGGTAAGCACTAAGCACGGCATGATCAAAACCGACCATATTCTGTTTATCGCCTCCGGTGCATTCCACTTAAGTAAGCCTTCAGATCTTATCCCGGAATTACAGGGCAGACTGCCGATCCGTGTCGAGCTGGACGCATTATCGCCTTCTGATTTTGAACGTATTCTTACCGAACCCGACGCCTCTCTCACAGAACAACATCAAGCATTACTCGGGTCAGAGGGCCTAAATCTGACCTTTACTGAAGACGGCATCCGCAAGATTGCTGAAACGGCGTACCACGTAAACGAAAGCACCGAAAACATCGGGGCTCGTCGCTTACATACCGTACTAGAAAAACTATTGGAAGACATTTCATTTAGTGCCGAAAGCGAGCAGAAGGATGTGGTTATCGACGCGAGTTTCGTATCATCGCAGTTAGATGAGCTATCCCAAAACGAAGACCTCAGTCGCTTCATCCTATAGATCATCACAAAATCACTATGCAGGACAACGCGCCGACAAAGATAAAATTCCATCGCCAATCTCAAGTCTTGGAACTTGAGTTTAGCGATGGGCACTATCACCTTAGCGCAGAATATCTCCGAGTATTTTCGCCGTCCGCAGAAGTAAAAGGCCACGGCCCCGGCCAAGAAACACTTCAGCTAGATAAAAAACACGTCGGCATCACCAATATTGAGCCCCAAGGTAACTACGCCATAAAGCTTATCTTCAGCGACCGTCATGATTCAGGCATATACACCTGGGACTACCTTAAGTCGCTAGGTAAAGATTACGAAACCAACTTGCAAACCTACCGAGACAAAGTCAAAGAACACAAATCACAAGAAGGCCTCTCGGCCGTCAAATGGGTCTCCCCATCGTAATCGTCGGTACACTAGATAAAACCACTAGGCGACCCAGATAAACCGCCGCTGTGAACGGCTTAGATGACCAGCACCGCCCCGTAGTACCTACTGCCAGTACGCGGTACAATGCCGCCTTATCTATAGAAAGTTTTTAACGTCGAGAAGCTTCATGTCTGAGGAAAACACCACGCACTTTGGTTTTGAACAAGTCAAAGTTGAAGATAAGGCCAACCGTGTTGCCGGAGTATTCCACTCCGTTGCGGCGAAATACGATGTCATGAACGACCTCATGTCTGGTGGCGTTCACCGGATATGGAAACGTTTTACCATAGAATTATCAGGCGTTCGAAAAGGCAATACGGTGCTTGATATCGCCGGCGGTACCGGTGACCTTACACGGAAATTCTCAACACTTGTTGGTGAAGAGGGACGCGTTGTTCTCTCTGATATTAACGACTCCATGCTAAATGTCGGCAGGGACAAACTGACCGACCTCGGCATTGCGGGCAACGTCAGCTATGCACAAGCCGACGCCCAATACCTCCCCTTCCCAGACAACACCTTCGACTGCATTACGATAGCGTTTGGCCTAAGAAACGTGACCGATAAAGCCCTCGCTTTACGCTCAATGCTTCGCGTACTAAAACCTGGAGGAAGATTACTGGTATTAGAGTTTTCCAAACCAACAAATCCCCTTATCGAAAAGATCTACGACAAATACTCGTTCTCGCTACTCCCCACGATGGGAAAAATCATCGCGAACGATGCAGATAGCTATCGCTATCTCGCGGAAAGCATTCGCATGCACCCCGATCAAGATACCTTAAAGAAAATGATGGAAGAGGCGGGGTTCGAGCAATGTAAATATCACAATATGACCGGCGGTGTTGTCGCTGTTCATAAAGGGTATAAACCGTAAATGCTCAACGATCCAAGTGTCGCCAGTGCCATTGGGCTTATTCTTGAAAAGTCGCTAAACCTTGCGCTGAACTACGACCCAGGCACCCGCAACAAACTACAGGCCCTGCGAGACAAGTCAGTACGCGTTAAATGCGAGTCGCCTACCTTACTCCTAACATTCTTCATATCGCAAGATAGCATACGCGTGCACACAGTAGACGACGGCAACCTTGCCGATGTCACTATCAGTGGGCAGACCCGTGACTTTATCAAACTGATCGGGCAACCAGCACACAACTTAAATGATTTGCATATCGACGTATCCGGTAAAGTAAATATTTTGAACCACATTCAAAATATTCTTTCCGATATCGATATTGATTGGGAAGAACCCCTAACAGAAATTCTTGGCGTGATACCCGGCCATGCACTCGCTGAATCTATTCGCAGCACACTTAATTGGGCACAACGCCAAACCCGTGATTTTAAAGACGCCTTACCCGACTTGCTCACCGAAGAGCTTAGAGTGCTTCCGTCTGAAAGTGAATTAAACGATTACTACAAAAATGTTGACCAGCTCGCCTCTGCATCACAGCGAATAGACGCAAGAGTCCAACGACTGAAAAGCACCTTATCCTCCCAACTAAAATAGACTAATTCTGTGCCCACTTTTTTTAGAATTCTCACAATAATTCATACCGTTGGGCGCTATCGCCTAGATGATTTATTACCCAAAGAAAATATTGCCAAAAAATTCACACCCCTCTTTATTATTTTTTCCCTATACCCGCGAAGAAAGGAGTGCAGAGGGAAAAGGCTTCGTCACGCGCTGGAGGAACTTGGTCCGATATTCGTAAAGTTTGGGCAATTACTTTCGACGCGCCCCGATTTAATGCCCGAAGATATTGTTGAAGAACTGAACCACCTACAAGACAACGTCGCACCGTTCGACAACACCACATTTAAAAACATTGTCGAAAAAGCACTCGGCGATTCTGTTGAAAACCTATTTAAAAGTTATGAGGAAGCCCCCCTTGCATCGGCCTCTGTAGCCCAGGTTCATGCTGCAGAACTACACAACGGAGATAAAGTCATCGTCAAAGCGATTCGCCCAGGCATTGAACGCACTATCACACAGGACACAAAGCTCCTAAAGCTCATAGCACACGTCATTGAATCAATCAGCAGTGAAGGCCGTCGCCTACGCCCAGCGGAAGTCGTGGAAGATTACAAACACACCATTTTCGATGAACTCAACCTTTCCATGGAAGCTGCAAATGCATCTCAATTGAGACGAAACTTTGAGGGCAGCCAAAAACTTTATGTCCCCAAAATATATTGGGAGCATTGCAAACCCAATGTCATGGTGATGGAACGTATCTACGGCATCCCCGTTACGGACCTTTCTGCGCTAAACGCGCAAGGCACCGATCTTAAAGTGCTTGCCGAACGCGGCGTGGAAATATTTTTCACTCAAGTTTTTGAGCATAATTTCTTTCATGCCGACATGCATCCAGGTAATGTTTTTGTCTCACATGACAACCCGAGCGACCCAAGCTACATAGCCATCGACATGGCCATTATGGGCGCCTTAACACGAGAAGATCAGTACTACCTTGCGCGAAACCTGCTGGCCATGTTTCGTCGAGACTATCGACAAGTCGCAGAACTGCATGTATCCAGCGGGTGGGTCCCCCCGGAAACATCTGTCAGCGGATTCGAATCTGCCATAAGAGCCGTGTGCGAACCCATATTTGAAAAACCGCTTAAGGATATTTCTTTCGGAGAAGCGCTAGTCACAATCTTCCGAATAGCGCGGCGCTACAACATGCCGGTACAACCGCAGTTAGTACTACTTCAAAAAACCCTGTTAAATATCGAAGGGCTTGGCAGACAACTCTACCCCGACTTAAATCTTTGGGATACTGCACATCCCTTTTTAGAAAATTGGATCAAACAACGCTACCACCCGAAAACCCTGTGGAAAGAATTTCAATACTACGCTCCCGAATGGCTAGAAAAACTGCCCGAAATTCCACAACTCGCCGTCTCAGCCCTTTCTGCAATTGACACGATTAAACAACAAAGGGAGGAAGAGCAAGACCACATAGAAAAGAGCAACAACCAGCTCTCAAGCGGAAAACGCTCTGCACTTAAAGCCACTAGTATTGGGCTATTTACGTCAGGCGTGTACCTAGCTTACCCTACAGCCGTCGTTCCATTAGAAACGATCTTTATGGTCGGCTCTTCACTGGTACTGTTAATTATTGCTAGTTAGAGCGAATTATTACAGTATTGTATTTATAACTCTCGCTAACGTAATCACACCACCACGACACACCCATCACTCCGAATACCGTGAAATAAAAAACGACGCTCCAAGCGCCGTTTTTTATTTCCAAGGTTACTACCTGCCTTATTCTCGTAGAGATGCCTGCTCAATATATTCAAATACCTGTGGTTTTTTATGAAGCTCCAAGTACTGCTGATATGACTCACTTTCGAAAACCGTCGGCTTACTTACACCACCGACAGATAACGTATAATCACCAACAATTAAGTCATCCAAAATCCAACCTCTAAACCCATTATAAAGCGCATCAACGGTATCGAACGAGAAACGAATAAGAACTGATCTGCCCGCGTACTCAGTAAGATCAATTTCCTCAACGACCCAAAGTGGCTGTCGATTAAAGCCAGCCGTAGTAAACGGCTTGTGGTCTCTATCGGTATCATTTGGATCGACAAAAGGATTCAACAATCGCAACGTTTCATAGCTTGCACCATCATCAATACTTATCTGAACTTCCAATAGATCGTAACCATTAGAGTTTGGGTTAACTGACTCTATTTCCCACCATGTCCTAAATCGCAAAAACGGCGTAGTTGCTGACACTAAATCGATCTCAGGAGACTGAAGTGTCCCCTCATTCTCATCGTCTGACGTCCCCCCGGTCAAAGCATCTTCAGCGCTCGTGTTCACCCCAATAAAGGATCCCGTTGATACCTCACCATACCACCAACTTACAGCACCACTGACAGGCTCAGGTAATAACGCTTGTGGCCCAGTCTCTCCCGTTGGTAATGAGGTATTTCCATTATCAACAACACTATTTGCAATATCCGTCGCGACCAAGTCGACCTGATTCCAAAAACCCGTTGCAACCCAATCATTTACCCCCGATTCAAAATCATCCACAAAAACGTCATCGTAGGGACGAGGCTCCAATAGCACTAAATTTTCTGTCGTATCTTCCCCTGACACAACACGCACAGCATTTCGAATCGAATTGGAGTAATCATCTAGAGAAGCCTCTAGGAGAAACGACTCAATGGGAGAGCCAGCTGAATCCAGTTTGGACAAATTAGAAAATACAAAATAACCATTAGTACTCGTCAATACGGAGGCGAAAAAACCATTTGTTTGCTGGCCACCAGATATCCTCACTACTGCATTTTCAAGAGGAGCCCCGTCCTCATCCTCAACAAAACCACTTAATGCGCCCGTATCATCAATTGCATCAGGCGACATAACTAAAACCACATTTAAATCATTACCGGCGTATGCAGTAAAACGGGTAGCGGCATCTTCATACCCCGCGGAGGAACCTCGTAGTTTATATGACCCAGGCACAACATAAATCGTCTCTTGCCCAGAGCCGTTCGTATTTGAAGCTGCCCCAAAATCTGCACCATCGATTAAATCTGGCACAAGACTAACGCCAGAAATTTCATCCAAAGTCACCGTTTCAACGGCAGTAACCCCTACTTCGCTATACGAGAAGAACTCCTCTATCGAAACCGTGGATTGAGAACCATCCGCTATTTCACTCACCACAACATCAGCGGTAACACGATGGTAACGATCATCCGAATCCAAACTAGCTGAAAACGAATTGGATGCAGCTAAGTTATTGCTAACCACCTGCCAACTGCTTTCGCCATCAGCGGAGGACGCTAAAGTCCAGTCGATCGAAACCACTTCATACAATTCATCTTCACTTAAAACTGAGATTTCTGCCTCCCTGACAAAAGGGTTAGGAACAGAATATGAAAACACAATACGATCGTTTATTATCTGTTGAGCAAGAAGTAACGCGGCCTCAGCATCAACGATAGGTATAGGAGTGTCTAGCGCTTCTGTCTCAGAAGACCCTGGCGTGGTGTAACGCTCAGTCACCAATGCACTGGCGCTACGAATAAGAATGCTTTTAACTTGCGCCCCTGTGAAATCAGGATTCAACGAATAAATTAACGACGCAACCCCCGAAACAACCGACGCCGAAGCAGACGTCCCAGCATAACCGCTATCTCCATCAGCAAACGAGTCAGACTCATCAAACCCGTCATTTAGCGCGGTACTACGAAAAGACGTAGGTGCCGCAAGATCCACTGCTTCACCATAATTGCTGTAATAAGCCAACCGGCCATCAGGTAGAACCGCTCCCGCAAACACAACATTCCCTTGTTTGACCAGCCTCATTTTATCGTCATAGTGCAAGGCAGGGCTGTGATGAATCCCTTTTACGCCATGAATACTATTCGTATTCCCTTGCCCGTTCCCAATACCGTTTCCTGCGGGCCACACAAACAGCCGCTCTAAATTCGATTGAGCAAGACGTCGATATGACCTTGTGACCTCAATTGAGTATTCATCCCTTTCCCCAACAGCCACGGCATCAAGCGGGTCAAATGTGCTTGAAATATACCCGGGAATAGCCCAAGCGCTGCTAACGACTTTAACGCTATCTGACTTAAATAACCCCTGAATGGCGTCGAGCCCCACACCGGTTAAAAGTAAATCAGAAACCCAGTTGATACCGGTAATACCAGTCCCATTATTTGATTGTGCGCCAATCGTGCCCACTGCGTGCGTACCGTGAACAGATTGTTCATCTGTTAATAATTCAAAAACACGGCCGGAGATATCGGCATGCTCTACATTAAACCCCGTATCGGACACACCGATAACCACATCACTACTACCCGTCGTAATATCCCAAGCTTCAGGTGCATTAATATATTCCAGGTGCCAATTATCACCTAGATCATCAAACGCACTACCATCGTTTGGTATAACCTCTTCACGTGGAACATCATCACCCTCAAATAGGCGACTGGAAACATTATCGATACCAGACAGTAAACGCAGCTCCTCTATAGCATCAAGCGCAACTGCAGATTCACCATCATACTCAACCAACACACCCATATCAGCCTGAACCCCCACAACAGTAAAGCCCTCTACGGTCTCAACTATGCTGCTGACGGCATCCACTGATAGCTCTGCTGATGAAACCCAAGACTGAGACTCAACAATATCGAGTATTTGGTTAAGAGCAGTACTTTCTTGCCCCTTAATAGTATCCTCATCAAACTCAAGATCTCGCACCACGGTAAAAGTCGTTTCTATACTTTCATCATCAAATTCAGCCGTCACTCTCACCGAATACTCGCCCACAGTATCGGGAATAAAACTTAAAGCACTTGCCGAACTGGTCGCCCCAGAAAACGAGGACCCAACTGGAGCCGAAACAACCAACCAATCAATATCCCCAATAACATCTTCAGTACCAACCGATAAGGTAAATCCCTCATTAAGCTTAGGTGGCTGACTATACATCAAGGGCATTCCCGCAATAGAAATCGTATCTGGAGTAACCTCTATCGTCACGCTACTCGAACCTGTATTCCCAGCAGAGTCAGTCGCAGTAAGGAGTAGAACAACATTTTCTTGACGACGAACATCGGGGAGATCAAAGGTTACGGAACTTCCAGAGGGAACAAGTACAACTGACGGCGCGCCATTGGGCACTTGAGACCAAGCGTAGGATTCAATGTCACCCTCAGTGCTACTTACACTTGCCGGAGTTAACGTAACGCTGGTTTGCTCTTGAACAACCTGAGAATCTCCAAGATCCACCGTTACAGCTCGGTTATTTGAGCTCGCGCCCCCCCCACCGGAACTACCAGAACCGCTCACCCCCCCCGACTCTCCTGGCGCCCCCCCGCAAGAGAAGACCAACCAAGAACAAGTAATCACAAGCACCAGTTTCGGTAGTTTATATTTTTTCATCGCTATTCCCGTACCATAGATAAATCATCATATTGCATCGTGGCCAATTCAATCGTCCCGTCAACTAGGGGGCACAACCATCAATCAAACGAATATTCCGCGTTACAATATACTTTAGCTTGAATAAGGATAGTTATCCGCTGCCATCCGACAATAGGTAGCATTGAGAAGATACTATTTTGACTGCCACCCCAACCATGCCACAACGAAGCTAAACGCAAAATAGTCCTTGGTTTCGACTAAGGGGCTATCCTCAAAGCTCGCACCACTCAAATTATCGTAACGCAAGCTGACACCATACCAAAAATCGCCACGGCGACGACTCAGGCTCGTTTTGAAATAATACCCACTAAAACCACCACTCGCGTCATAGCCTGTGCGCAACGGCGTCACATAGGGCGCATCGACACTGTAGTAATACTCGTGATATCGCGCTGAACCGAATAAACCGCCGATATTGACACGCCCGCGCCAGCTGCCAAATACATCGGGTTTGGTATAGGTGAAACGAGGGTTAAAATTGTATCCCCGAAAATGAATACCGCTCTCTCCCGCCGTAAACACGCCGCGCAGTGGCAGACGAAATTGCCAACCACGATTAAAATCCTCCCCTGAGAGGTTAATATTTACTGAAGGGCCTAGTTCAAATGCGGACTCTAGCTCCGGCATCCCTTCTCGCAAATCATTGTCGTCAGAACTTCCATTTAGCGCTGTCTCACCACTCAAGTTAAATTGCACACGGTCATTCGACAAAAACTCACCACGAACCCCGTTTCGATCGACCTTAACAAAGCTCCCTCGGTAAACCAAAAACGGAATGGGGTATACCTGCACCTGACTCTCACTCGAGCCTCGATAATCTCTTAAAGCTTGCCCCCCCAAAGCGACACCCAACTCCCATGCTGGCGGCTTATCATCCGCATGAGATCCATGTGAAACACTGAAAATTGAGACAAATACAAAAAGAATATACTGCCAAGAAAGAGGAAAACTGAGAGTCATGACGATCCGTTAGTTGTCGTTAAGAGGGGAAGTCGTAAGCCCTCTAGAAGCTAGAAGAGTCTAACAGATGTATCGCTTTGGACCCAGATAGGACGGTGGCCGAAAAAATTAACGTGCTCAAGAAGCGCTTCACAACTAAAAATAGAATTTCACCAGAGGCGGCCCTGATGAAATAAAGAGAGGAGAACTAACAACCAACAAGCTAGACTTAGCCCAACGAGAACCCTACGCCGCTTTCACCGCAGTGCCCGTTGCAACGACCATCATCATCGCCGACTCGCCACGAGAAATTTCACTATAATCGAGCTTCACTTCAACAACAGTGTTGGCGCCCAACAAAAAAGCTTCCTTTTTAATTTCGTCGAGCACAGTTTTACGTGCGTCTTTTAATACATTTGGCGGTGCTACATGCTCGATTTTAGATAGCTGGTTCATAGCGGACAAATTGCTTTTTACCATGTCAGTACCGAATACACACTCAGCAGAGACTATATCCAAGCGCTTTGCTATGGAAACGTTTTGAGCTGACTCAGTGGTTAATACCACTGCCTCGTATTCGGCTGGAGAAGCAAACGACTTGTCCTCGTTTTCTCCAACAGGCGCCACACGCGTAGCGGGTTTTTGAGGTTCCGCTGGCGAATTCGATGCGCTCTCATTACGCAATGCTCCAGCTCTTTCGCTTAGCGCGACCACTTTATCTCCCAATACAATAAGCTCTTCAGGCTCTACTGTATTTTCAGAAGCCTTCATGTTTTTTTCTGGCATAACTCGCGTGGCAATATCACCACTTGCCACTGACGCCATATCCAAGGCAACGTCGAGGCTTTCATCAAGGTCAGGGGTGGTTTCTAAGTTATCAAAATGCCGAACATTGGCATATTCTGGCGGTACGGCAGACGCTTCGACCACTGCCTGACTCTCACTAACGTCATCTTGAACAGTGACAATCATGTCCGTGCTTTCTTCCTCACTGGCCACCGCGGGAAATTCAAGCACACGACTGGTAAATTCTTCTGAAGCATCTTCTTCCACAAGAATCTCATCGTCCTCTTCAAGCTCCGTCACGATATATTCACGTCGATCTAGGTCAGCATCCGTTTCTAGGTATATCCCCTCCTGGCCCATCTCTTCTTCTGGCGTCAATACGACTTCTTTCTCAGTTTGTACTAGCGCTATGACCGGCTTGGGTATCGAATCAGCGCCCTGAGTTTTAACCGGCTTGCGATCTACCGTTAAAGATTCATCTTGCAACGATAAACAATGAGGGCATTGGTTAGGCTTGCGATAAACACCACCATTCATTGGTTTGTTACAGCTAACGCAGGATTTATTAATCATCGATACCACCTTAATATTCGAGTAGGAGCATTATAAAGAGAGGGCGATTAGGTGTGTTATAACAATGTCGAAATTAGCGAATCAGATCACTTTTGAAACGTGATGAGATGCAAACTTTAACGACAGAGAAAAAAATACAGGCGAAAAAAAACCGCGATTAAATCGCGGTTTTTCGACATTACACAATCAGCTTATGATTACTCACTCGCCTCTGTTTTTGTCTCTTCGGCGGCTGGCTTCTCAATCAACTCTTTCATTGAAAGCTTAATACGGCCACGCTGGTCAACATCCAAGCATTTCACTTTCACTTCTTGACCGACTTCTAGGTAGTCCTCAACCTTTTGCACGCGCTCATGTGCAATTTGAGAGATGTGAACCAAACCATCTTTACCGGGTAAGAAGTTTATGAATGCGCCGAAATCAACGATGCGAACAACCTTACCAACATAAGTTGCACCAATTTCTGCTTCAGCAGTAATCTCTTCAACTTTATCAATCGCCGCTTTAAGCCCATCGCCACTATCCGCGTAGATTTTAACGGTGCCGTCGTCATTAATATCGATAGATGCGCCGGTCTCTTCAGTAATAGAACGAATCGTTGCACCGCCTTTACCGATGATGTCGCGAATCTTGTCTGGGTGAACTTTCATGGTGTGGAACTGAGGCGCGGTATCGCTTAGCTCTTGACGAGGTGCCGCGATGACTTTGTTCATTTCACTAAGAATATGTAAACGTGCGCTTAGCGCTTGCTCAAGGGCAATTTCCATAATCTCTTCAGTGATACCTTCGATCTTAATATCCATTTGAAGTGCAGTAAGACCATCAGCCGTACCCGCAACTTTAAAGTCCATATCACCAAGATGATCTTCGTCACCCAAGATATCAGTCAACACAGCGAAACCGTTATCTTCTTTAACTAGACCCATTGCTATGCCAGCAACCGGAGCCTTGATCGGTACACCGGCATCCATCAATGCCAAGCTAGAACCACATACGGAAGCCATAGAGCTTGAACCGTTAGATTCAGTAATTTCGCTCACTACACGCATTGTGTATGGGAACTCATCTTCTTTTGGCAACATTGCCGCTACACCGCGACGCGCCAAACGGCCATGGCCGATTTCACGACGGCCAGTGCCGCCCATACGACCACATTCGCCTACTGAGTAGGGAGGGAAGTTGTAGTGAAGCATAAAGGGGTCACGACGCTCACCTTCAAGTGCATCAATGATCTGTGCATCGCGCGCGGAACCAAGCGTTGCAACAACAAGCGCTTGTGTTTCACCACGTGTAAATAATGCAGAACCATGAACGCGAGGAAGAACACCCACTTCAACTTGAAGAGGACGAACTGTTTTGCCGTCACGACCATCGATACGCGGCTCGCCAGCAACAACACGGCTACGAACAATTTGCTTTTCAACTTTCGCGAAAATGCCTTTCACGTCATCGCTTGAAAATTCAGCGCCTTCACCGGCCAATTGGGCGATCGCTTGTGAGCGAAGTTCAGATAGACGATCGTAACGCTTGGCTTTATCCGTAATGCGGTATGCAACGCCAATCGAGTCTTCGAAATCATTTTTAACTGCATCAACCAACGCTTGGTTCACTGCAGGAGCTTCCCATACCCAACGCTCTTTACCAGCATCTTTTACTAGCTCGTTAATCGCGTGAACAACGGATTGCATTTCTTGGTGTGCGTATAAAACAGCGCCCAACATAATATCTTCTGGCAGTTCGTTTGCTTCAGACTCAACCATCAAAACGGCGTCTTTAGTGCCCGCAACCACCATGTCCAACTCAGAGTCTTTTAATACTGAGTAAGTTGGGTTTAACAAATAACCTGCATCTTCAGAATAACCAACACGCGCACAACCAATTGGGCCGTTGAATGGAATGCCTGAGATAGCCAATGCAGCAGAAGTACCGATCATCGCAGCGATATCTGGATCTTCATTCTTGTCTGCAGAGATCACCATACATACCACTTGAACTTCGTTTAGGAAGCCCTTCGGGAATAATGGACGAATTGGACGATCAATTAGACGAGAAGTTAAGGTTTCTTTCTCGCTCGGACGACCTTCACGCTTGAAGAAGCCACCAGGGATTTTCCCGGCTGAATATGCACGCTCTTGGTAATGCACTGATAACGGGAAAAAGTCTTGCCCCGGTGAAGCTTCTTTCGCTCCTACCACAGTACACAACACACTTGTTTTTCCTAATGTCACAACCACAGCACCGGTAGCTTGTCGCGCTACACGACCCGTTTCTAAGGTGACGGTATCATTACCATATTGAAATTTTTTAATTACTGGATTCACTTTTTTATCCTTCTTTTTGCTGATGCCCCATTGCACCAAACAATTACTTACTTCGATTAAACAACGTTTTATTACTAGAAAATCTTACAAACAAGTTATAGCAACAACTGAGGAATTCGCCCAAGGCAATCCACTGAAGTTTCCATAATGTATCGAATATCCAAGATGCTGATTAGCTGAGAAGATTTACGATGCCCGTAAAACAAAAAATGCCCGCAGAAAGCGGGCACATTTTTTAGCGGCGTAAGCCTAATTTCTTAATGAGCGAGGCATAACGATTGACGTCTTTGCCTTTGAGGTAGTCCAACAATTTACGACGTTGGTTAACCATGCGAATCAAACCGCGGCGAGAGTGATGATCCTGCTTATGATCAGCAAAATGACCTTGCAACTTGTTGATGTTTGCCGTCAACAAAGCTACTTGAACTTCGGGAGAACCCGTATCACCTTCAGCAACTTGATGCTCTTGTAAAATAGTTTGCTTCTCTTGTGCACTTAGTGCCATAACATTTTCCTCTTATACAATGAATATGCATGGAAGGAGAGCTTTGCGATCGCTTACACTCACCTCCCTATTTACGGCCTACCCGTGCATATTTACAGGTAGGTCTTGGGAGTAACCTCCCAATTCTGCGCCAAACTTGATGGACCCTTAGCGTCAACACACCAAATCAGCTAAAACTTACTCACGGAAGCGCCAGAACCCCTGGATTCGCTAAGATACAACCAGGCGTTTAGGGGTAATTCTTCCGTCATCCGTAATCTCGCCCAGGCCTAAAAATTCGCCAGCGTCACGAAAGACGCGCACTGTATCACCTTCTTCCCCAATACGGTAGACCTGGCTATCCATTACCGCCTGGCCTCTACCGAAATAGAAAGCGCCATCATCATCCAGCTTCAAACCAGGGAAGCTTTGCACTGCTGCATCCACCCCCAAAAGACGGTCATCGAGAACTTCCGCACGATCCTCACCCCGAATCGCCTCTAGCGCCTCCAAGGTATACGCACCATCAATATTGAATTCGCCTGTCTTAATGCGGCGAAGCTCAGCAACATGGGCACCGCACCCCAGATCCTGCCCCAGATCCGCTGCCAAGCTACGGACATACGTGCCTTTACTGCACGAAATTCGCACCTTCGCGCTAGCGCAGCTGCCGGGCGTAAACGCCAATAACTCATAGTCATGGATCGTCACCGAGCGCGCCTCTCGCTCAACCTCGATCCCTTCTCTCGCCAGCTTATATAGGGGTTGCCCATCTTTTTTAAGCGCTGAATACATGGGCGGTATTTGCTGAATATCGCCCCGATAGGCCGCGATCGCGGACTCTACCTGCGCTTGCGTCAGCGATTCGGTACTCGCTTCAGATACGATCTGACCATCCGAATCGCAGGTATCCGTGGTCTGACCAAAACGAAAAACGCTTTCGTAACACTTGTCCGAATCGAGAAGATACTGGGAAAACTTGGTGGCCTCACCCAAACACACAGGCAACACGCCCGTTGCCAACGGGTCTAAGGCACCGGTATGCCCCGCTTTAGAGGCAAAGAAAAGTCGTTTTGTTTTTTGCACGACATCGTTCGATGTCATACCTGGGGTTTTATCAATTAAGATGACGCCGTTGACTGGGCGTCCAAATTTCCGCTTTCTGCCCATCGCTTACTCCTCTTCGTCAGAGGGATGCGCACGGTCTGCAGATAAAGCCTTATCGATGAGGTCCGTCATTTGCTGACCACGAACAACAGAGGCATCGTAGATAAACTGTAAGCGTGGCACGATACGCATTTTGACATCTTTCGCCATAAGGCTACGCATAAAGCTCGACGCCTTATTTAACACATCAACCTTTATTTTATCTTCCGCTTCGGAGTCCTGACCAACGAAGGTTACATAGACCTTCGCCACAGTAAGATCCTGGGAAACCGACACGGCATTAATATTGACCATGCCCAACCGAGGATCACGCACTTCGGATTGAATGATTCGCGCCAAACTGCGCTGTATCGCATCACTAACTCGGTCAGCGCGCTTAAATTCTCTTGGCATTAGTCACTCTTTAAAACGTAAAACCGCTGCTTACTCTCAAACTGTTCAAAAAACTACAGTTCTCGCGCAAGTTCTTTAACATCAAATACTTCGATTTGATCACCCACTTTAACATCGTAGTTTTTCACGCCGATGCCACACTCGGTACCATTTCGAACTTCATTGACGTCGTCTTTGAAGCGACGTAAAGATTCTAATTCACCTTCAAAGATCACAACATTATCGCGCAAAACACGAATAGGCTTGTTACGGTGAACCGAACCTTCAACCACCATACAACCCGCAACCTGACCAAACTTAGGCGAACGGAATACGTCACGCACTTCAGCAATACCCACGATCTCTTCAACACGCTCTGGATCAAGCATACCGCTAAGCGCGCTTTTCACTTCATCGATTAGTTGGTAAATAATGCTGTAATAACGTATCTCAATTGATTCTGTCTCTGCGATTTTCCGAGCAGAGCCATCGGCCCGCACATTAAACCCAAGCACAATGGCTCCAGAAGTTAGCGCGAGGTTAACGTCGTTTTCAGTAATACCGCCGACACCACCGCCCACAATATTCACCTGAACTTCATCATTACCCAGCTCTGTTAGCGCAGATTGAATCGCTTCCAACGAACCACGAACATCGGCTTTTAAGACAACAGGAAGGATCTTCGTTTCGTTTTCACCAAGGCCAGCAAACATATTCTCAAGCTTGGCAGCTTGTTGACGCTGCAAACGCTCATTACGCTCTTTCTCGGTACGGAACTGTACAACTTCGCGCGCTTTGCGCTCATCCGGCACAACAATGAATTCATCGCCCGCATTAGGCGGCGAATCAAGCCCTAACAATTCAACAGGTACAGATGGCCCAGCATCGTTAATTTTTTCGCCACGCTCATTCGTCATGGCGCGCACGCGACCAAAACTTTGACCCGCGAGTAATATATCGCCACCTTTTAAGTGACCACTTTGAACAAGGACAGTCGCAACAACACCACGGCCTTTTTCCATACGTGATTCAACAACCACACCACCAGCAGGCACATCAACTGGCGCTTTGAGTTCTAACAATTCGGATTGCAATGCAACCGCTTCAAGAAGCTCTTCTATGCCTTCGCCAGTCAACGCTGAAACTGGAATAAATTGCGTGTCGCCACCCCAGTCTTCAGGAATCACATCTTTCGCAGAAAGCTCGTTTTTAACACGGTCTGGATCTGCGGCTTCTTTATCAATTTTGTTCACCGCGACAACAATTGGAACGCCCGCTGCTCGCGCATGCTGAACCGCTTCTTCTGTTTGTGGCATAACACCATCATCTGCAGCAACAACAAGAATCACAACATCGGTACATTGAGCACCACGCGCTCGCATTGCCGTAAACGCAGCATGGCCCGGAGTATCCAGGAAGGTTAACTCGCCATGACCCGTCTGCACACGATAAGCACCAATATGCTGTGTAATACCGCCCGCCTCGCCTGAAGCCACCTTCGCTTTACGAATATAATCCAGTAAAGACGTTTTACCGTGGTCAACGTGTCCCATAACGGTCACGATCGGCGCACGACCCACCATTTCAGCAGTATCATGCTCGACACTTTCTTTTAGCTTTTCTTCTACCGCATCTGCACTTACCAAGACAAACTTATGTCCGAACTCTTCAACAACTAACTGCGCGGTATCTTGGTCGATAAGCTGGTTCATTGTTGCCATCGTGCCAAGCTTCATCAACTGCTTAACAACTTCACCCGCTTTAACACTCATGCGTGAAGCGAGTTCGGCCACTGTAATTTCTTCTGGCAGTTCGACAGTATGAACAATTTTATCTGTGGGGCGCTTAAAGCCGTGCTTATTCGCAACTTTAATTTTAATCGGACGCTTTACACTAGAGCCACCCAAACGTTTCGGCTTTTTGGTATGAATAACTTCGTCGATTTCACTTTTATCTTCGACGTAATCCAAAGCGGAAGCGACTTTCTTAGGCCCAGCAACTTTCTTAACGGCTTTACCCGCTTTCTTGCTGTGCTTTGATTTTTCATCATCTTTATCGTCGAAGTTTTCTGGATGCTTCGCTTTCTTAAGATGCTTATGACGCTCTTCTTCAGCAGCAGGTGCTGGCGCTGCAGGAGCGGCTGCCTTCGTTTTAGCCGCCTTACGCTTTTCTTGTTCTTGCTTTTTAGATTGCTCAGCTCTCTCCGTTTCTTCTTTACGGGCGGTAGCCGCTCGCTGACGTAAAACTTCAGCATCATCAACAAAACTGGACGGTGTCGGCGCAGGTGCTGCTGCAGTTTCAGCCACTTCAACTTCCGACGCTTCTTCTACCTGTGCTTGAGGTTCAGGCTCAGCAGCAACCACTGGCTCAACTTCTGCTTCAACAACTTCTAGCGCTGGAGATTCCAACTCTTCTTCTGTTTCGGGAGCATCTCGCTTCACGTAAGTGCGCTTTTTACGCACTTCAACGTTCACCGTTTTCCGAGAACTACCAGAACCCGTTTTTAGGGTGGTGGTAGTTTTTCTCTTTAGCGTAATTTTTTTAGGCGCCGCAGCGGTGCTGCCATGACTGGACTTCAAAAAACCCAGAAGCTTTTGCTTTTCTTCATCAGACACAACGTCGTCAGCATTTTCATGGGACAGCCCAGCCTGTTTCATCTGTGTCAAAATACGATCAACAGACGCACCTACTGAGGTGGCGAGTTCACTTACTGTTACTTCAGCCATAATTTATTCAAGTTCCCGAAAGAGTTCTTTCTGTTTTCTACTAACACTAAATTCTTAAGTTAAATACGCATGGTTTATTCTTCAGCAAACCATGGTTCACGTGCTTTTAAGATCAAGGTCCCCGCACGCTCTTCGTCCATCCCGTCGATGTCCATCAATTCATCAACAGACTGCTCAGCAAGGTCTTCCATCGAACATACGCCACGTGAGCCCAGTATTTTCGCCAACGCATCATCCATGCCTTCCATCGTCAATAAGTCTTCTTGAGGGGTCGTGTTCTCAGCAGACTCTTCCGATGCTAAAGCCTGAGTCAACAAGGCATCTTTTGCTCGGCCACGTAGTTCATTGGCAATATCTTCATCAAAACCTTCGATTGCCAAAAACTCTTCCATAGGCACGTAAGCAACTTCTTCTAGCGTAGTGAAGCCTTCGTCCACTAATACCCCAGCAACCTCTTCATCAACATCAAGATGCTCAATAAATACGTCTATGGAACTGCCTGCTTCCGCTTCTTGCTTAGCGTTCCACTCTTCGATGCTCATGACGTTAATTTGCCAGCCAGTCAGATCAGATGCCAAGCGTACGTTTTGTCCGCCGCGTCCAATGGCCTGCGCCAAGTTGTCAGGACCGACCGCTAAGTCCATAGAGCCCGTCTCTTCGTCAACAACAATGGATTCAATTTCAGCGGGCGCCATGGCATTAATCACATACTGAGCAGGATTATCATCCCACAGCACGATATCGATACGCTCGTTACCTAGCTCATTCGACACCGCTTGAACACGTGAGCCACGCATACCAACACACGCGCCAACAGGGTCCATTCGACCATCATTTGTTGATACAGAAATCTTTGCACGTGAACCTGGATCTCGTGCAGCGCCGCGTAGGTTAATTACTTCTTCAGAAATTTCAGGTACTTCAATTTTGAAAAGCTCTACAAGCATTTCTGAACATGCGCGACTTAAAAACAATTGGGGACCACGCACTTCAGGGCGCACTTCAACCAATAACGCACGTATCCGATCGTTCATTCGGAACACTTCACGGCCAACCAACTCTTCGCGAGGAAGCAAGCCTTCGGCATTACCGCCTAGATCAACAATAATATTGTCCCGTGTCACTTTCTTTACGGTGCCGGAGATAAGCTCGCCCGTACGATCCTGATACTGCTCAACAATTTGAGCGCGCTCAGCTTCACGTACTTTTTGGACGATGACTTGCTTAGCTGTTTGAGCCGCAATACGACCGAAATCGACGTTCTCCACAACCTCTTCATGGACATCACCAATGTTTAACTCGGGATTCGCCTCTGCCGCTTCTTCAGTGGTGAATTGCGTCCCCAACTCAGCCAATACATCATCACTCACGACTTCCCAGCGGCGCACGGTGACGTAGTCGCCAGTCTCACGGTCAATCGTGACCTTGATATCTGAATCTTCGTCATAGCGCTTTTTGGTTGCAGTGGCCAAGGCCAGCTCAATCGCCTGAAAAATTACATCCTGGTCTACGCCTTTTTCATTCGATACAGCATCTGCGACCAGCAATATTTCTTTTTTCATTGGTTGCCTCTAACTCCTAAAACGTGGGAACAACGTTCGCCCGATCAATCAATTCATAAGGGAGGATGTATTCCTCATCATCCGCTTCTATAACTACTTCATCATCCTCAAGTCCTTTGAGAACGCCAGAAAACTTTTTACGGCCTTCAAAGGCCACGCGTAATTTGATAGCCACTTTTTGCCCAACAAATTCAGCGTACTGCGACAATTTAAATAAACGACAATCCATTCCAGGAGACGACACCTCAAGGGTGTACTCAGCACGGATAGGATCTTCAACATCCATCACACTGCTTATTTGTCGACTTACCGCTTCGCAATCTTCGATAAGAACACCGTCAGGCTTCTTATCGATAAATATCCGTAACAAGGTCTTTTTACCTTGCTGAAAATACTCTACACCCCACAGATCACATCCGAGCGCGCTAACCGCTGGCTCTATGATGCTTTCAAGTTGAGTCTGTATGCCTGCCATCGCTTTACCACTAGAAACAAAAAATGGGCATTAAGCCCATTTCAATCGTCGTTACACAGCGGAGGATACCGAGCACCCACACATTTTGTGACGCTCAGATACTAAAAAACCCCAAATTGGGGCCTATCGCTGCGCAAAAATTACGCTAAATAGCCGCTAGCGGCCACTTGGGCGGGCATCATACATCAAAATGGGCTTTTTATGGAAGCATTTCTTCATTTAAGCTTTTTAAGCAAGTGGCTATTCGGTGTAGAAAAGGGCGCAATGAAAGGGGTGGTTTCCACAGAAACTAAAGGTTAACAACACCCCGCACCCAAACACCTTATAACCACCCTTTTTGATGCGCGATACGAGCGGCATCAATCCTATTCGTAGCATTGAGCTTAGAGATGGCCTCAGACAGGTAGTTGCGTACTGTACCCTCGGATAAAAACAGCTTTGCAGCGATATCACTTGTTTTTAGCCCTTCGCCTGCAAAACGCAGTGCCTTTCGCTCTTTGTCACTGAGAGGGTCGCGATCACCTAAGGCACTAATGGCCAACTCTGGATCGATAACCTTCTGGCCTTGCATGATGTTCTTTATGGCAGCAACCAAATAGTCCGAAGGGGCTTCTTTTAGAATAAAACCATCAACACCGCCCTCTAGTGCTCGCCTAATATAACCTACCCGAGAAAAGGTGGTCATAATTGCGATTTTGATCTCAGGGAAACGCTGCTTAACAACCTCCATGAGCTCTAAGCCCGTCATATTGGGCATTTCTATATCGGTGAGAACAAGGTCTACCGTCTTTTGCTGCAGTATACGCAGAGCGTCGTCCCCATCTTCCGCTTGAGCGACAACATCAATCTCCGGATCCAAGTGCAGGAGTGTACTAATTGCATCTCTCACTAAGGCCTGATCTTCGACGATCAATAGCTTAATCATGTTCAGTACCTGGAATTGTCATTTTGAGCTGCGTACCTTCGTCATCGCTTTCTAGCGTGAGCTGACCGCCCATGCTGTGGCAACGATCTTTCATACCTCGAATACCATTGCCAATTTCCAACTGACTAGATCCGCCATTATCCCAAACCATGATCATAAATGCGCTCGAATCTTTCTTAAGTTCTATTCGAACACTATCACCCTTGCTATGACGTAAAATATTAGTACAAGCCCCCTTAAGTAATAATATTATTGTCGATTCAATATCTGCACTTAGCGAATGGCATTCCGACAATTCATCTTCGCATTGAGTATCGAAACCTGCAGACTGTAATTGCTGGCACAGCTTATTAAGCTCCGCATAAAGCCCTTTTTGCCTCAACCCGGACACGCTTTCGCGAACATCCTTTAGCGTACTACGCGCTAACGCGGCAACATCAGCAACCTCTTTAGCCGCTGATTCGTGAGCCTTGGTATTTATGAACTTTTCCGCTAACTCAGCCTTTAGTGCGATACTAGACAAGCTATGCCCTAATAGGTCATGTAAATCCCGACTAATGCGCTCACGCTCTGCAATGGTGGCCAGCTCCTGAATCCGACTCTGATCACGTTTTTCGGTAAAACGATGCTGTAGATCTTTACGTAGGAAAATAGCATTAATGAATAGCGCAGCACTTAAAAACAACGCGATACCAAGAAATACCACATCGTGATCCACCCACAAAAATGTCACACTCTCTAGCCCTAAAGCAAACACTAAAACAACAATCGCCCGCTTTAACGAAAAATAATAACCGCCTAGAAAGGTAGCAAAACCGAATAAGGCATTGCTGCCCGGCGTGATAAAAGTGACGGCACAACACAGCGCCAGAATGGCAAAAATTGGCAACAAAGCACGACGAGAATCAGACTTCAAGCCCCAAAAATATAAAAGTAAAAATGAAATATACGCAATTACAATGGAAGCCCACTGCCACGCACTTAACCTTTCTGCCATAAAAAAAAGAGGAAGAAAATAGAAAAGTGAAAACAATAATGAAACGTAATTCAATTTATTTCCGTTTGGAGAAAATAGCGCGGGCATATTGTATGAAGACATGATCTGAGCCTTGCAAAATCGTAGTGATATTATGACATCAAAGCTAAAAAACTTGGAAAACGCTACATTCATGCCTCTATACGGTCATGAATGTAGCTTATTATTTACTGGTTTTTATTGAGTAGCGCATTGGCCCAATGATAATTAGGTTCTATAGCGACTGCCGCTCGCCAGTCGCTCAGTGCTTTTTCCCGCTCGCCTAGTTCCATCTGCACTAGGCCACGCCACACATAAGCTTCCGCGACGCCCCAATGGTAGCCTGAATCTTCATCCCCGGTATAATTCGCAGCGGCACTATCTAGCGCTTCCAATGCTGACATTTTGCTCCCACCAAACATTGTCGGAGTAAAATAGTCATTTATGCCGGCTACCAAATTCACTCGCGGATTTTCTGGCGCGAGCGCCTTGGCTTTAGCGATACTGCGACCCGCCTTGGGACCATACTCACCAGCCAGCTCTGGGGCGACGCCTATCTGCGTTCCGTAGACGAGACTCAACAACGCCCAAGCTTCTGCGTTACTCGGCTCTTCGCTAGTTAATACTTCTAGTCGCTCCATGGATTGTATTAGCGCCTGCCTAGCTTCGTTAAGCTCGTTGCTACCTTTGTGGATGATCGCCAGACGATATTGAGCCAAGGCAGCATCGTACAAATATTCACTTTGCACCAAGCCTCGCAACGCTTTGACATCCCCCCGAAGACCCGCATTTTCAATATCGGTAATATTCGACTGATCAGCCAAAACCACCGCAGAACCAAGACAGCAAACCGCAACACCAAAAGTAAGTAATATATTTTTCATTTTCATCCCTTAATAAGATTGTTTAAAGAGAGATCAGTATGAAAGGGAAGCAGGTTTTTTCTTAGAGAGGATTGTCAGAAGATTACGATGACAAATGTCATGAATTTGGTTCAGGAGGGTTCGGGTTATCTATAGAAGGAAATACAACAACGACATAGTAATGAGACTGCAACAACATCGGTGTCCTTACCCATTAAAAATATCATTTAACTCAATCCGCTCTTGAGGCACGCACCTCCTACAAATTACACTGAATACTCTTATCCCTATTCATCCAGCGATTCCAGTTATTCTGCAGAACGACTTTACCTCCGACGTAATGCTTATCCACCAAATACGAACTGAACGTTCTATCTCCTCGCTCGTAAGAATGAATAATCCTCGTTAAAAAATTTACGCCAGACACAGAGGAAAGCAGCATGCGCACCAATTCACCGGCAAACGGTTGATTCGGGTTATAACCCGCCTTCACGTTCTGATAATAATCTCTACTGGGCATCGAAAGCAGCTGATCCACTTGGAGGTCTTGCTTTTGCTGAATCGCATAACGTATTGAACTAAAATTTTCGTGATGCGGCGCAAGAAAAAAGCGTTCCCCGCTAACCTCTATAGCTTCCATATTTTCCGCCACACCTTCATTGAGCCATGCAGGCACAAAGGGGGTTAACGTATCAACAACGGCGTGAGCGGTTTCATGCTTAATGGTCCAGAAGGTGCGCCAACGATCCTGCTGATTTAAAAAAACAACTATTTCATTCGTTTTTCGATTATAAATACCACGACTTTTCTTAGAGTTAGAGGCGCCAATTGAGTCAAGGTAACTGTGGTAGTCTTCCTGAAGCTCATAGAGCCGTATCGTAACAGGCACTGTCTTATAGATATCAAAATAAAGCTTTTCGTCAAAGAAGCGATAAACAACATTTACATCCTTTTCAATTCTTTTCAATTCATCCGAAGTCATAATCTCATCAACATCATTTATATTGATAACATATTTCTTCCATTCGGAGGTATGTTTATCTAGAACAACTTCCTCTTGCACTAAGGCCTCTTGTTTCTTATCACCGAAGTGTGTCTTTCCGTTCTCATCAACCCATCGATAAATTTGACCACTCGCAAGAGATGACGCCACCAAAACAAAGAATACCATTACGAATTTCATAAATTTATCAGCTAAAAATATTGATATCTGACGGAGAAAAATAGTGCTACCCCTGAAAGCTTAAGCTATTTCTAAGATGTTCGCCTGTGCTGGATCGAACCCAAATACGCCTAAGAATGTTTGGCCGCCGTTAAGACTCGAACTGAGCAAAATTCAGACAATCCCA
The DNA here is from genome assembly GCA_045430345.1 of Agarilytica sp. GTDB lineage: Bacteria > Pseudomonadota > Gammaproteobacteria > Pseudomonadales > Cellvibrionaceae > Agarilytica. The sequence goes on from JAILXT010000006.1 coordinate 69,036, forward strand.
AAAACCCTTGCCGCCGATTGTATCCGCACTCGCTTAAGTAGGATCAATGAATAAAATCACTTTTCTTACGGGCATAAAAAAACCTCATGTAGAAGTTCGTGTCAACGTCTACATGAGGTTTTTAAATTGGTAGCGGGGGCTGGATTTGAACCAACGACCTTCGGGTTATGAGCCCGACGAGCTACCAGGCTGCTCCACCCCGCACCTGAAACTTGATCAAACATGTCTCGATCAAGGTGGCGCATTATATGTGTGGTCTACGTAGCGGTCAAGCGACATATGCGGAAATATTCATATCGTGTTTCTTAAACCCAAATCGTAGGCATACGGCTCAAGATAGGCCTGGGCATTGACGTAATCACTGCCATACATTTTTAAATAGTGATGGAGCAAGGCCATAGGTACTGCGAGATTGGTGATGCCTTCTCGGTAGTCCTCTATACCCTTTACCAAGGCCTGGCGGATGTTACCGGGCACTTCTTGTCGCAGGTAGCCCAACAAGTGGTACATCGTATTCGCATGCCCTTTCCGTGAGGCAAGCTTTTTAATCGACAACATCAAGTGCTCAATATATTCGGCGGCAAGCTGGTGAATGTCGCCAATACCCGCGCGTGCCACATGCTGGCCAAGCCGTTTATAGGCCGCCAGCGAATGCGCCATGACAAAATATTTATAGCGACTATGAAAATCCACCAACTTCTTCGCCGTAGGCTTAGCACCAACGCTCGCACGCCAGTCATCATAGGCAAATACACGCGCAATAAAATTTTCTCTTAATCGGGGATCGTTGAGGCGGCCCTCTTCTTCCATTGGCAGTAGCGGACACTCACTCATAAGGGTTCTCGCAAACATGCCTGCATGCTTACCAGGAAACGGATGGTCGTTACGATATATTTTAGCGCTGTATAAACCGCAGCTTGGGGAGTTTTTCATCAACACATAGCCGCTCAAACGCTCCGCATATTGCGCGATTTCCTTTCCGTAGGAAACCAGCGCTTCGGTAACATCACGCGTTGCATCGACGGTACCCACAACACGCGGTGCTTCGATATCGCCCACCATGCGTATTGGCTCCCTAGGAATACCTAGGCCGACGGCGACTTCTGGGCAAAACGGGTGAAACTCAAACACTTTGGAGAGGTGGTTTACACAAAATTTTGACTGCTTATGGCCGCCGTTATATCGAACCTCCTGCCCTAACAGGCAGGAGCTAATGCCAACATCAATTTTCTTCATGCAATACCACTGTCTCGTTATCAGCAACTCATTGCTGGTTTTTCTTCAGTACCTCCACCAAATCCATATGATAAGGAATGGAGGTGTTCAAGTGATGCCACGCATTAGGCACACTAATTCTATCTTCTAACGCCCGGGAGTTCAGACCACCAAACCAATCGATGGAACCGAGAAATTGACGCACCCTTGCGAAACCTTCGGGGAATGTAACCACCGCACCAACTGTCACAACATCAATATTCTTTGCTCGCGCCAGCGCATCGTCATTTTTACCGTCGGTGAGCGCTTCCAATGCGATCGCTATACTCAAACATCCTTTCGAGTGCCCCGCCACTGACAAAATTTCTCGCTTGTCGTCTAACAAAAGATTAAACAGTGTTTCAGTATCCGGGCTTTTTTCAGTAATGACATCCACTGCCTTTTCTTGTTTTTCTTCTTCCGTTTTCGAAGGGCCATTTAAAAACGGGTTTTTTAACGCCAAGTCAAAAAAAGACATCGCGCTATTGACGCCACCCAATACAAACCAGCCCCCTAGCGCCTCTTGCAATAGGTCCGAGATACCATACCCAGCCACGATCGCCCCAACAGGCTCTTGATAATAATCCGCCAAGGTCCGTGCCAATGCCGCAGCCCCAACATCAGAGCTACCCACTCCTGCGATAGAGAAGCGCTGCAAAGGCTTACCCGTGCCTTTTTTTAACGCAGCAAAATCTTTGTATTTCAGTATTCCCATTTCACGCTGATTGGAGGGAAGCGCAACGAGGATAGCGCCTTCAATAGTGGTTTCATTAACGAGATAATTAAACTCCACCGTCTTCAACGCACTCACATCATAAAACGCCCAATCTGCAGCAGCGTTTGTATAGTTTATACCGCTTGTCACACGAAACGGATTAATCACTTCAGGAAGATTTGGATTCAAGAACATATTGCCCTCCGGCAGAGTAGGAATTATCGATCGATAAAATAGGAATACCACCTAGCCAATATAGAGAGTAATGATCGTGTTTGAAAAGAAAAATGGGGAGTTACGCGCTGGTTTTTACCCGCAGAAAGATTCGACCACACGCAGTTCAAATTACTACGCCATGAAGAATTAAGAGGGGACACGCAAATATTCGTAGGCAAAATAAAGGGGGCTTACGCCCCCTGTAAAACATCCAGAACTAAGTGCTAAAAATTTGATCAGAAATCTTTTTTCACGCCAAGATTTAGCTTTTGCGTCATGCCATTCGAAAATTTCAACTCAACCGTCACGACGTCCCCCGCTTTTATTCTGCGTTTGGGATTTTTGAGCATAAGGTGTTTGCCTCCCGGCACAAATTGCACTTGCCCGGCAGCGGAAATCGCAATTTCTTCTAACTCGCGCATTTGCATCATGCCATCTTCCATGCCCATTTCGTGGAATTCCACTTTTTCGAACAGATCACTGCTTGCCGATACGATTGAGACTCTTTGTGCGCCTGCGTTTATCAGGGTCATATAGCCCGCATTCACATCTGCATTTGGATGCGCCTCACGCACCCAGGCATTCATCACTGCGACAGTATCCGGGTCGGACTTAGCTTCAGATCGAGGCGATGGCGCCGTCGTTTCGGGAGTTGATAAGTTATCCATGTAAGCAAGTAAATCCATCGCCTCTTGTTTATTCAATCGCAGGTTTGGCATCGGTAAATTGTTGTATTTTTTCAGCATCGCCAATGCGATAGGATCTTTTTCTGCGATCATCTTATCCGGAGCTTGTAACCAACGAATTAACCAGCTCTTTTCGCGGCGTTTTGTAACGCCTGCCAAATCAGGGCCAATATCATCAGCCTCTTCAATCCCATCCACTGAATGACAGGAGGCACAGCGCGTCCGAAACAATGGTTCACCACGCCCCATCGAGCGAAGTTCTGGCGCATCCGCATAACTTTTCTTCTTCTGTGGAGACTTCCAATCATCCAACCAATTACCGAGCTGATCCGCTAATACATGTGCATTCTCAAAAGGCGAGCGCTTCATCCAACGACCGGTCTTTTGGTTACCTATAATCATGCTCACATTATGGTTATTCTTGTTCGGACCATCATCAGCGCCCTCTATATACAAACCAAGCTTCCGACGCAGCTCGATAATCTCTTGCTTATCGCCAGTTAAGAACGTCCACTTTGCGCCGAAGCGACCACGATATTCTTTTAAGCGCTCCGGTGTATCGTTTTCAGGATCAATCGTAATCGAATAAAAGTGAATATCTTTCCCGATACGATCACCCATGATCTTTTGTACTCGGGTCAGTTGTGCCGTTTCTAACGGGCAAACATCTGGGCATGTGGTGTAGATAAAATTGATGGCAACGATTTTCCCTTCAATTAAGTCATCGAAAAAGCGTACTTTTTCGCCTTCGTGCGTCGTCAATTCTGTATTCGGAAAATAGTTCGCACCCCAGGGCGAAGACACCACCGCCGTAGAAACAAACATAAAAACCATTAAGGAAATCACTTTCCCAACTACATTCTGCATTAATCTTTCTCCTATAAAAAAACGGCCTCCAAGGAGGAGGCCGTGATTCTAACTCAACTTACGACAAAACCTATTCCGGCTTGGATAATTTACGCGCCTTGTGCAGGGCAAAATCTATCGTAATCGGGGTTGGGCAGTTCACCACATGTGGCGATGCCGTATTTTCGAAGTCGTAGTTGTCTTCGTTTGCACCATTAAAACGGTCTGGCGCCGCACCCGGCCACTCATGGATATTGACCTTGCCTTCTTCACGCAAGTGCTTGAGTTCTTCCAGGCTTTTCACCACTTTAATGTCTTCCAGTGTCGCTTCGTCGTCCAAGTCCCACCATGCGAAACCGATATGCCACATAGGGCTGTAATCGTCTTCCGGCATAAAGTAAGAAGGTAGACCAATCTGACCACCCAGCGGGCCACCACCTATGAGCTGATTCGTTAGGTCAACACCGCCCGCGGCAGAGTTAGTATCCGTTGGTGGATAACTGGGGCGCAACCTAGCAGGCGGTAACCATTGAACCAAAGGCACAGCAGCAAGCCCCAGGTGCTCATGCTTCGGCACATAAACGACACCCATGTTGTTCGCTGGGCCAGCAGGGTAGGAATCCACCACGATATAGTACGGTAGGTAATCCCCGTCATCGGTCCAAGATTTGTGAAGCTTCATGCGGACATAAGGCTCGGCAGCAGTGGTATTGATTTCGACCACGTGACCGGTATCACCACCCCACACTTCACCGTTGTACATGCACGTTGTATTCGGTGGATCATCTGGGAAAGAATCTGGGTCAGATGGGTCACAATTTTCATCGACACGTAAATGCTCCCAATCTTCATCACCCCACTGAATAAAGAAGGTGTTCACAATTACACTCTTTCCATCAATCGTCAGGCGGCGAAGCGGCGAGTAATCATTATCCGCGCTTTGTGCGGGCATATCAGGATCATTTAGCGCGACGAAATCAGCGTTAACACGTGCAACTGGGTTCGGTAAATCACCAAAGAATGTAAACGTCTCGGTAGTTTCATCATATGTCGCGACAGACGTGGCATCTTCGTTACCAATCAATTGCTCCATCGCGCCAGCCCATGCAACACCGAATTCGTCGGCAAGCGCCTCATCGGAGATATCATGGAAAACAAAGAACACTTCTTGCTCATTTCCATCCGCATCGATATTAATCCCACGACGCAAAGGAATCTTCGCGACAGCGCGCTCATCTTCCGTTGGGTTGAGGGCATCACCTATCTCGGCATTCAGTAGATCAACTTGCTCAATCTCGGTGCCTTTCAGCCAGATTTCTACCGCTTGATCATCTAGATCCGGGCCATATTGGCCGATGCCATCGCCCGTACGGAACGTTGGCAGCGCATGGGTATCCACGTAGCTCACCCCATCCCATGAAGGAATCGGCGCGGGCATAACAAGTGTTTGCCCAGGGTTCTCGATATCCCAACGCAACAACATCGCGTGATCTTCGTGCTGAGTGTTGTGACAATGCTCCATAAAGGTCCCCGCAAATTCACGGAAGCGCAGTGCGATTTCCACCATGACGCCACTGTCGGGTTGCGGGCCTAAGCGGTATACATCTTTACGTGCCCACTTTTCATGCTCGGGCGGTTCTTTACCGTCACGACGCAGAATAATGCCTTCTTCGAAGTGAATATGAATGGGGTGACTCCACGTACCACTGTTAATCAATCGCCACACCTCCAAACCACCTGAGTTCTTCTCTGGTGCCGCTGACAATCGACGAGGGTCCATATTGAAACCTTTACCGCCGTCAGTTTCGATCACCCAAGGCGCGTCATCAGTCGCCTGACGCTCAAATTCAAAAGTACGGTGAAGCGCTGTGCCCAACTCGTCTTCTGTTGGACGGCGAAGCGGAATCATTTTCTTCTTCCCTTCAACATAATCCGCAGGGTCCATACTTAAGTCTTCGCCCGCATAGGCTTGTACACGGAATTCCATGAAGGTACCCACAACGGGGTCAGCAGTCCAACGGTCAGCGGTTCCATCACTGTTGTCATCGACAGTTTGCGGATCATATGTACCATCTAAAATGTCGGCCAAAGGAATAATCTCATCCGTCGCCTGGCCATTTTTATGTTGCAGCATGTTCACGAAGTAGAGGCGATCCCCTTCTTCAAACTGACTGAAATCAACAATGATGTCGTAACGCTCTGCGATACCAATCGTCGGTAAGGTACCGTTCTCAAAATAAACGGAGTGCTCCATGATGTTTCCATCATTCGCCACTAAGTGGAATGGCACGGCGTCGCCATCTTCATCCACCAAGGCAAGCTTAAAGTAGCGAGACACCGAGCCATTAAGAATTCGGAAACGGTACTGACGAGCACGTACATCAAAATATGGCTTGTACAACCAGTTAACCGTCATTACATCGCCGATAAAGCCTTTTTGGTTAAATGGGTTAAACCACAACTGGCCTTCTTGATCCCAAGCTTTTTCAGCTAAAAGCAAGTTCACGTCATAATCACGGTTACCCCAATCCAAAGCGGAACCAGAAGGAAGACGTAAATTTACGCCGTCATCAAGCGCTTCATTACCACGGTCAACAGCACTGTAATAGTTCATCATCGCCGCGTTGCCTTTGTAGACATTCTGCGCAGTGAAATCGAGCATATGATCATGGAACCAATGCGTACTCATGGTTTCACGCCAGTCCCCAGGGATTCGTGTAATCCCGCCTTCACCGTCCGGTGCGCCTGCACGAGGATCGGTCGCATCCGTGTTGATCGAGTCTGTGCCAGCTAGCGCAATAGGCCAACGATAATCATAGTATTGCCCCGGAAAAAAGAACGCATTGGCATAGCCATCACTTTCTGCAGGGTTATGGCCATTGTGTTCATGGGTTGTAATCGTATGTAAGCCAAAGCCTTTGTTCGCGGACACGTCCACGGGCAAGGCATTGTGATGGCGCATAATCACCGGCTCACCGTAACGTACTTTCAATAACTTAGGAGGGAACGTGCCATCGAACGTCCAAACTGTATTGGGCTCTTGCACGGGGAAATCCGGGTGAAACCTCACCGTAACACCCGCAGTTGTTCCATCAAAACCGTCTGCACCAACCGTGTTGTGGTACAAACCCTCTGGGCCAAATTCACCGGCAGTGTAGCCATGGGTTTGTTTTGTATCGCGAAGCCCTAAGTTTGTTCTTGCTCCCGCCTGCACCGTTTTGAAATATGTCACAGGCGAAAACTCTTCCCAACGTTGGTGTGCCCAACCTTCACCGGGTGGACGCCCTTCTATCGGCGGCGTGTCCACCTCACGACCAAGATAGTCTTCGATCAAAGACGCCCATGGGTTTAAATCTGTCGTATTGGCAAAGCGAGTAGGCGCGGGATAAATATCCTGCATCATAAATGTGTCCAATGCAGCAGAGTCTGGCCCTACTGCTGCGCTCGCAGGCACTGGCAACGAGAGCGCCGTATCGGGATCAACACTGGCATCGGCCAAAACGGATGTTCCGAATTCTTCGAAACGTAAGAATTGTTGCGTAAAGGGCTCAGCACCATAAAGTGGACTAGGCGCGCCGTTTGTCGGTACATCAAAGCGATTATTATCTTGCTGTGTCGCCTCAGTAAATACGTTATTGAGAGAAGCATCAGTTTTGTCCCCTGATATACCACCCTCAAACGCGCCTTCCGCTGCAGGATCTAAATCATCGGGGAGGGGCCCATCGCCCAATTCGCGTAACGCGGAAGGGTCTGGCTCGGGATCATCATCGTTATCACCCCCGCAGCTTGCCAAAACAAGCAGCAAAGAGATAAGAACCATACGAGTTAGCAAAATCGCATTTTTCCATAAACTTGCTAGTGAATTAGTCACAAATAACCTCTGTTTTTAAAGTCGTTAACTTATTACGAATCGAAATAGCGCTGGTCACACCTCTACAACCAAAACCAATAACGTGAGAATGGTGCGGCAATTTGTCGCAGACCAATGTGACTTAAGTCACTCAAAGTCATTTTTCTTTGAAAGTTTCTTTAGATGCCGTAAAAATGGACATGAAATGCTATTTTTCATTTCCTTTCTACAAATGATGAGTGCTTTGATGCCACGCGCAGGCTGCCAGCCTTGATGAAACCTGGCGATAAAAATAGCATCACGAAAATGTCACAAATAGTTCACCGAATTTAATACGATTGTTTTTCAACCATAAAACTGAGTTAACCCGTATTAAATAAGCGGAGACGCACCGAGACGAAAAGCGCAATTGAGAGATAGGCAAAAAATAAAAAAGCAGCGGAGTTTTACTCGATGATCGAGACAAAACGAAACAATACGTATACATCTATATTTTGGCAGAAATAAAAAAGGCCCTCCGCTAGGAGAGCCTTTTTAAGTATGGTGCCCAAGGCCGGACTTGAACCGGCACAGCTTACGCCACTACCCCCTCAAGATAGCGTGTCTACCAATTCCACCACTTGGGCAATATTCACTCAACTATTCTTCCGAAGTCACGGGCAAATCGTCTGCCGCATCATCTGCAACAGGAAGCTCTGGAATATCATCGACACTCGCAGAATCACCCACCTCAGGAAGGTCTTCTACGGCAGGAAGATCGTCAGATAGGTCTGAAACTGCACCCTGTACTTCTGCAGGAATCTCTTCAAGCGAAGGAATCTCATCGCCATCAATATTCGCATTTTGTTTCGCGATCACAGCCAAACTGAAACTTGTTACGAAAAAAACGAATGCAAAAATTGCCGTCATTTTTGCAAAGAAGTTGCCCGAACCCGACGCACCAAATAGTGTTTGAGAGGAGCCACTACCAAAAGATGCCCCCATCTCTGCGCCCTTACCTTGCTGCAATAAAATCAGCCCAAGGATAACCAAGGCAACCAGCACGTGAAATAAAATAATTAAGTTTTCCATCGTTTTTTCTCTAAGTTCACTCTGCAGCGCGGCAAATATCTACAAAGTCTTGTGCTTTAAGTGACGCTCCACCAACCAACGCACCATCAATGTCTTTCTGCCCAAATAGGCCTTCCGCCGTTTCCGGCTTAACGCTACCACCGTACAAAATACGCATTTGATCACCTTCAGGCCCAAGCACTTCACGAATATATGAGTGCACATCTTGAGCCATCTGAGGTGTAGCCGATTTGCCTGTACCAATCGCCCATATGGGCTCATAAGCAATAATACCTTTGGCCACCATATCCAAACCGCAGTGATCAACAACCTTTAACAATTGACGCCCGATGACATCAAACGTCTTATCCGCTTCACGCTCTTCCAAACTTTCACCAACGCACAGCACAGGAATCATACCCTGCTCAACCGCCGCTTTAAATTTTTGCGCAACCAACTCAGAGCTTTCACCGTGATATTCACGTCGCTCGGAATGACCAACAAGGACGTATTTACACCCAAAATCGACCAACATATCCCCTGCAACTTCACCTGTGTACGCACCGTTTTTCTGCGTGCTTACATCCTGTGCGCCCCAAGAGATATTGGTATTTTCTAAGACCTGAGAAGTCAGCGGTAAATAAGGAAATGGAGGACATACAGCAACCTCGGCTTGGTGCACTCCTGCCCATTTATCGGCCAAAGCTTTAAGAAGATCTTGAGTGAAGGCGGTACCGCCATTCATCTTCCAGTTACCAATCACTACCGGACGTCTCATTACCACTACCTTTCAATACGTGAATCTAGATTATATTAGAGCTGATCTAGCTTTCTGCCACCCAGGCAAAACGGGCGCAAATGTTATAGGAGAACGGGTTTAGATACAATATCGCGCAAGAGAATATTTGCCTGCAAGGTCTCAAACGGGAGTCGAATCAGAAGACTTCGAAAAGCTCCCCGTATTTACCACAAACCGCTCGGCAGGCTCACTTAGATCAAATACCGAACAAACCCTCAATCACCGTCGCACGGCAAATATGAATTGGGGGCATTACGCCACCGCATCACCCACCACTTCCGCAAGCTCTTCCGCTAACTGGGAAACTAAATCGTGCTGTTGGCCTTCAACCATCACACGGATTACCGGCTCAGTTCCTGATGGACGTAGCAATACACGTCCAGTACCGGCCATCTTTGTATCGGCCTCACCCAAGGCTTTTTGTACTTGCGCGCACTCATCTAGATCACGTCGCGTCTTCACAGGGACATTAATCATGACTTGAGGAAGCTTTTGCATATTGCGCTTTATATCGTAAAGGCACTTCTCTTCGGCGACGATGGCTTTTAAGACCTGTAGCGCAGAAATAATACCATCACCGGTAGTCGTTACGTCGCTGCATACGATATGCCCGGAGGACTCACCACCCAGTGACCAACGATTATTTTTCATGGCTTCAATGACATACCTGTCCCCCACTTTGGCTCGCTGAAAAGGAATACCCATATCCTTCATGCCAAGTTCGAAGCCGTAATTCGTCATTAACGTACCCGCAACCCCCGAACAACCGCCTTCATGTTTTTGGCGATAGGCGGCGATAATAAAGAGCAATTGATCACCATCGACCACCTCACCTTTATCATCAACGAACATGACACGATCACCATCTCCATCGAACGCGATACCTAAGTCTGCGTCACTCTCCAATACTTTTTTCTGTAATTGATTTAGCTTTGTCGCGCCGCAGTCCAAGTTAATATTGTGGCCGTCTGGCGATACGCCAATCAACTCGACGTGCGCTCCCAACTCAGTAAATACTTTTGAGGCTAAGTGGTACGTCGCACCATTGGCACAATCGAGTACGATTTTTAAACCATGGAGCGTAAAGCCCCAAGGCATCGTACCTTTGCAAAACTCGATATAACGGCCATCGGCATCGTCAATTCGCGAAGCCTTACCCAAATCGGCCGCCATAAACATAGGCTGATCCAACTGCGCCTCTATCTCTAACTCCATTTCATCGGGCAACTTCGTACCATCGGTATTAAAAAGTTTAATACCGTTATCGTGAAAAGGATTATGAGAGGCGCTGATCACAATGCCAGAACAGGCTTGAAAAGTTCTCGTAAGATAAGCAACGGCAGGTGTCGGCATCGGACCGAGTAACAGCACATCGACACCGGCACTGATCAACCCTGCTTGCAAAGCCGATTCAAACATATAGCCCGATATACGTGTGTCTTTACCAATCAGTACTTTGCAGGGCTCATCGCTGTCCGTATTCCGCTTATTGAGCACTTGACCTAAAGCCCAACCAAACTGAAGAAAAAACTGCGGTGTGATAACCCCTTCGCCTACGCGCCCGCGAATACCATCTGTACCAAAATACTTTCTAGACATTATGTACGACTACCTATAGATCCGATTTGCTGATATTAAGTGAACTTATTTTATATGTACTGACGTGTTTTATATTGTGCAGAACTATTCAGCATTCATCTCTATAAGCTGAAACAGTTTTACAACATCCGCCGTTTCTTTTACATCGTGCACGCGCAGTATATTCGCTCCGTAGTGCAATGCATATTGCGCTAACGCAAGACTTCCGGCTAAGCGTTCACCTTCTGAGCGCCCCAGTAAGCGTCCAATCATAGATTTTCTTGATAAACCTGCGAGAACAGGGAATTGATCAGACTGAAACATCCGCATATTCTTGAGCAGCGTAATATTATGGGAGTCGCTTTTACCAAAGCCAAAACCAGGGTCAAGTATGATCTTACCCGCGTCAATACCGGCATTAAGACAAGCGGTTACTCGTGAAGAAAAAAAAGTAGCCACTTCGCTCACGACATCTTCATAATGAGGGGCAGCCTGCATGGTACCGGGTTGCCCTTGCATATGCATAAGACACACGGGCAAACCCGATTCACTCGCTGCAGTCATCGCGCCGTCTTTTTGTAATGCCCTCACATCATTAATAAGCCCTGCCCCCAACTTGGCGGCTTCACGCATCACTTCAGGTGTACTTGTATCGACCGAGATAACAACATCAACGTTTTTGGCCAACGCTTCGACAACAGGAATAACCCTATCCAGCTCTTCCTGTAATGTGACGGGCGCAGCACCGGGGCGAGTGGATTCACCACCAACATCGATAAAGGCAGCGCCATCCTCGGCCATTTGCTCCGCACGCGCTAAGGCCGCCGAGATATCATCTCCAGCTTGATAATATTCACCGCCATCAAAAAACGAATCTGGTGTCACGTTCAGAATCCCCATAACACGGGGGCAACCGAGATCCAATTGTCGAGAACCAAACTGAAATTGCATGAGGGAAATCTAAGAAATTAAGAAAGACATAAAGAAAAAGGCCCGTTAAGGCCTTTTTCAAGAGGGGTCAGTGCTCGCCGGCGGGGTTGCCAACTGTCGACTTTTCCGCCGACTCTGATTTATCGGTATCTTCTTTACCCGACTCTTTTTTCTCGCCACCTACACCGTCATGCCAGTCTTTCGGCGGGCGCACCTTCCGGCGAGCCATCAGGTCATCCACTTGCTCAGAGTCAATGGTTTCAAATTCCATCAACGCTTCTTTCATTGCTTCAAGAATATCTGCGCTTTCCGTCAGCAATTTTTCCGCGCGTTCATAGCTGGACGAAGTGATCGCCTTAACCTCTTCATCAATCATCTGAGCGGTATGCCCCGAAATATGACGAGAACCAATACCATCACTGTCACGTGCATCATAATCGAGAGGGCCTAGCTTCTCGGATAAACCGTAATTGACCACCATTGCACGGGCAACCTGAGTTGCCACTTTAATATCCTGGAAAGCACCCGTGCTCACACCATCTTCACCGTACTTCATTTCTTCGGCGATACGACCACCATAAAATGTCGCGATATCCCCAAGTAATTTACGCTTACTTTCGCTGATCTTATCGGCTTCCGGTAAGAACTGCGTAACACCCAAGGCGCGCCCACGAGGAATAATCGTTACCTTATGGATAGGGTCATGCTCTTCACAGAGATAGCCCACAATCGCATGCCCAGATTCATGATAAGCCGTCGCTTCTTTCTCTTTCTCGCTCATCACCAAGGTACGACGCTCAGTCCCCATGAGAATTTTGTCACGTGCTGACTCAAACTCTTCCGGGGTCACCAAACGCTTGTTGGCTCTTGCCGCCAATAGTGCCGCTTCGTTAACCAAATTCGCCAAATCCGCACCAGAAAATCCCGGTGTGCCTCGCGCGATAACACGTGCATCGATCGCATCATCTAACGGTACTTTACGCATATGCACTTTAAGTATTTGCTCGCGACCGCGAATATCAGGCAAACCAACAAATACTTGTCGATCAAAACGACCTGGACGCAATAAGGCCTTGTCCAGCACATCGGATCGGTTGGTCGCCGCAATCACAATCACACCATCATTACCTTCAAAACCATCCATCTCGACCAATAGCTGATTCAATGTTTGTTCACGCTCATCGTGACCACCCCCATGACCGCCACCACGAGAACGCCCCACGGCATCAATTTCATCGATGAAAATAATACAGGGCGATTGCTTCTTCGCTTGCTCAAACATGTCGCGAACACGTGAAGCGCCGACACCAACAAACATTTCAACGAAGTCGGAACCTGATATTGAGAAAAACGGCACTTTAGCTTCACCAGCAATGGCCTTCGCCAATAAGGTTTTACCCGTTCCCGGAGGGCCTTGCATCAAGACGCCGCGAGGGATCTGCCCCCCCAAACGCTGGAACTTCGAAGGATCACGAAGATACTCGACTAATTCAGAGACTTCCTCTTTCGCTTCATCAACACCGGCTACGTCCGCAAATGTCGTTTTGATTTGATCTTCGCCAAGCAGGCGCGCCTTACTTTTCGCAAAGCTCATCGGGCCACCGCGGCCACCTGAACCACCTTGCATCTGGCGCATAAAGAAGATGAATACAGCAATAAAGAGCAGAATCGGGAAACTTGCCACCAGTAACTGCTGCCAAAGGCTGGTCTGCTCTGGTTGCTTACCGCGGGTACTCACTTCGTTTTCGATCAGTTCATTGATCAAGTCAAAATCATGAACGGCAGGCCGAACCACGCTAAAGGTCTTACCTTCATGGGTAATACCCCGGATAAAAGCGTCATCGATAAGCACTTCTTTCACGCGACGATCCTGAACTTCTTTTATGAAGTCCGAATACGTCATTTCATCTTTAGTACCTGTTTCACTAAAATTCTGAAACACGGAAAACAGAACAACCGCGATAACTAACCAAAGTACTAGATTTTTTGCCATATCGTTCAAGGACCTTTCTCCTTAAGCCTTTAATTCTTTTCAACCCATCGCCGGTTCACTGGCGATGCGTCAAACACTCTAAATTACGATTAAGATGTCTTCGTACAGTATAGTCAGCGTTACGAAGGACACTGCATGCACAATAGCCAACACAAGCCCCATGTACTGGGCGAGGCAGGCTATTCAATAAACTGTTTCGCGACGATGTAGACTTCACGCGATCGCGCCCTTGAAGCATCGGGCTTTCGGATAACGACCTTTTTAAAACTCCGCCGACAATCTTTCATATACTCGTCAAAACCTTCCCCCTGGAATACCTTGGCGAGCATGGTACCTCCTGGCTTCAATACTTGACGCGCCATATCTAACGCTAACTCAACCAAATACATGGATTGAGGCTGATCAATCTCTGCTATACCACTCATATTGGGGGCCATATCAGAAATTACAAGATCTGCCTTAGCTTCCCCTAAAGTCTCCAAAAGCGTATTGAGAACGCTCTCTTCGGTAAAATCGCCCTCAACAAAGGTCACCCCCGCAATCGGGTCCATTGAAAGAATGTCGGATGCCAGCACCGAACCGCTGTCGCCCACCTTTTCAATCGCGACTTGGGACCAGCCGCCTGGCGCTGCGCCTAGGTCTACAACCGCCATACCACGCTTTAGCAACTGATCTTTTTTATCCAGCTCGATCAATTTATAACTCGCACGCGAACGGTAGCCGTCCCCTTGCGAAGACTTCACATAATTGTCGTTAAAGTGCTCTTGGAGCCAACGATTACTGCTTTTGGAGCGCGCCATACAACTCTCCTGGCTCCCGCGGGTGGGAAAAAGTACAATATTATCCCACGAAACGATTAAAACTCCACTATCGCAGCTCGACTAAACTGCATAGCACCCTGTATTTAAGGATTTAGATGTCTCTTTCTAACGAAAACAAAAAGCTTTTTCGCAACCTTGGCCACGGTTTAAAACCAATTGTGACGGTCGCCGGCAACGGTCTATCGGAGAGCGTGCTAAACGAAATTAATCGCGCCTTAGCAGACCATGAGCTCATTAAAGTGAAAATGGCCATCACAGACCGCGACCTGCGCAAAAACTTAGTGGGTGAAATGTGTACCAAGACGAAGGCACAACTGGTGCAGGAAATCGGCAAAGTTGCTCTCATTTACAAGACCTCAGGCAAACCCACGCTCAAAACCTCAAATGCACGTGCCTAAGCCGCTCGCATAGCGTCGTTCAGCCTACGTCCGCACATTACTCACAAATTGAAAAAACTGTGAATTCAGCCTATATCAACGCCGTATTGATTGCTTACTCTCCTGAAGCATTCAATACTGCCTCATGGTTATAGGCACGCGGACATGATCAAAAGCATCAAACTTAAACTATGGCTAGCGCTATTTATTACGCTGGCGCTAAGTTTGGGCACATTGCTCGCGCTGAGTTTTGTCAGCGTTAAGCAACAATTCTTAAATTATGCGACTCACCAAATCCTTGAGCGTCTGGCACCTCTTGAGCAGGCTATTGTCGATATCTATCAAGAATCTCAATCGCTGTCTGCCTTTACCGATACCCCAACGCGCTGGAGCAAGCTTAGGGATGCCACATACCGGAAATATCTAAACGAGCAAAACCGTGCGATTGCGATGACCTCTGGCGGCCCCAAAGACTGGAGTGAGCGTGAATCTATCGAGGATCAACTACAACCCAACCAGCGTGCCTTCTTTCAACATATCGTCCTATTCGACCAGCACAAAACGCTTATTGCTGGGCGAAAGAAGGAAGACGCAAAATATATTCTGCGAAAGCTCAAACACAACAATAAACTCATCGCACATATCGGTTACATTAAACCCCAAGCCTTTTTACGCTCCGTTGACAAGCTATTTGTTGAGCAACAAATCGAAACCTTCAGCATATTAACGGGCTTAATGATTATTGCCGCCATCGTTGTGACAGCCTTTGTTTCTCGTTGGCTGGTCAAACCGCTTTCACTCTTAAGTAATAGCGCGAACCGCGTCGCGGAAGGGGATTTTTCTGTGCGTGTCGGATACAGCGCGGACGATGAACTAGGAAAGCTCTGCCTAAATTTTGATGAAATGACAGACTCGTTAGAAAAGAACGAAACCCTTCGAAAACAGTGGGTGGCCGATATTTCCCACGAAATGCGAACACCGCTCTCGGTATTGAAGGCCCAGGTTGAAGCAATGGAAGATGGTATTCGCGAGCCCACCACTGAAAACCTACATCTACTGCATAAAAATATCGGCTCCCTCGCTCATATCATCGACGACCTTTACGAACTATCGCTCACAGATCTAGGCGCACTCACCCTACAAAAAGAACCGCTTATTATTGAAGAAATGCTGACATCTGTAATCGACAGTTTCTCCGAGAAATTCCAACAAAAAAATCTCCGCATACACTGCAATTTTGATAAGAACCAGCGAACAGAAATACTTGCAGACCAGAATAGAATGCACCAGGTATTGAGTAATCTTTTCGAAAACACTTACCGCTATACCGACCCCGATGGCGAACTTCAAATCCAGGTTTATCGACACAAAAATAACGTCAGAATCGAATTTGACGACTCCGCACCCGGCGTACCAGAAGAATCATTAGGGCATATTTATGATCGCCTCTTTCGTGTCGAAAGTTCCCGCAACAGAGAAACCGGCGGCGCCGGCCTAGGCCTAAGCATTAGCAAAGGCATTATCCATGTACACGGTGGCAATATTTTCGCAGAGAAATCTGAACTCGGCGGCTTAAAACAAACCATTACCCTCCCAACTCCTTCTAGCGCAGGCTAATCATGGACACTAAACGCATATTGATCGTTGAAGATGAACCGGACTTATCTCGTTTACTCGCGGAATACATCGAGCAGGCGGGATACGGCACACACATCATAAAAAATGGTTTAGAGGTAGAAAGCTGGGTAGAACAAGAACAGCCCATCCTTATTCTTTTAGACTTGATGCTCCCAGGGAAAAATGGCCTGGATATATGTAAAAGCATTCGTATGACAAGCGATGTTCCGATTGTCATCACCACCGCCAAAGTCGAAGAGATCGATCGCTTACTCGGCCTCGAACTCGGCGCGGATGATTATATATGCAAGCCATATAGCCCCAGAGAAGTGGTTGCCCGCGTTAAAACCGTCTTACGACGCATCTACCCCACACCAGATGCAAATACTTGCCCGCAGCCAAGCGTCGATATCGACGCGGAAAAACTTCATATAACCGTGAAAAATACGGTGATTGAACTCACGCAGATTGAACTCAATTTATTTAAACTGCTTTACGATGAGCCCGGGAAAATTTTCTCTCGGCAGAATATTCTCGACAATATTTATCACGACTACCGAATCGTCAGCGATCGTACTGTGGATAGCCATATCAAAAAACTACGCAAAAAATTACATGATGCCGTCCCCGATTCGGATTTGATTAAATCCATCTACGGCGTCGGTTATAAATATGAACCTGATTGGCCCAAGTTGTAATGCCTTACACTCAAAAGATTATGGGACGTCGGTCGCTATTTGTGTTTATGCTCGCGCCCCTCTTTAGCACCGTATTGCTCTTTACAACCAGTTGCTCATCATCAGATAAGAAACGGCTTCAACAATCTGAATTCAAGACAAAAATCACGTCAAGTATGCTCAAGCATTTCGAGCTCAGTGTTCAGCACGACTCCTATACGGAAAACAAAATACTCAGCACCCCCAACACCAGCAACCCCAAAAAACGTCGTGCTCGGATATCGAAGTCAATGCGTAAAATCATCGACATGTATATCACAGAAAATCAGTACTGCCGCACGGGATTTTGGGTGATAGAAACCCACTCATATAAAGCGGGATTGCAGCTAAGAGGCGAATGTAACGAGCTCGCAACGACGGAGGATGTTCAAAATTTTCCGAACACTATGAGTCAATGGTAAAACACGAGGAAGGAATTATTCGCCTGGTAAAACCTCAGCAAAACCACTCACAAAGACTAAACCTCGTTTAGGGTTTTAAACAAAAGCGCGGGGAATACTGTACTCAGTCGCATCTTCTGCAGACAACAAGCACGAATGAAAACGCCGGCTAACTTCTCTAGCGATATTCATCATTAGAACGCCAAACATATCCTGGTCATACTTAACGATATCCAACAAGCATGCACGAGACAAAACCATTAATTCGGCGTCTTCTTCAATGTGTGCACTGCCCAACTGCGGCTGAATCCCAATGACAGAGGTTTCACCAAAACAATCCCCGGCGATGTAACGTATACGGCGAGCACCGTCATCTTCGGTTCTGATCTGAAGACTCACAACACCTTTTAATAAAATAAACACGCAACTGGGTAGTTGACCCTGCTTAAAGATGTAATCCCCTTTTACATAAGAGGAGCATTTTAGGTAAGGTAAGAGCAAGTCCAATTGTTTGTCGGATAACCCACCAAACAATGAAATCTTTTCACGTACCTGCTCAAACGCAAGCGGGTGTGATGAGACATCCATTAAATTCTCAGCCAACATTCTATACCTCCACCGCCTGTAGCAGCGTCACATAAATGAAATCGTGCCAAAATATGTACAACCCGAGCAGTACTACGCAAAGAGCAGGCCAACATTAAAATCCTCATACCTTTTAGCATCTAAATCGGCTTTGTTTTATAAATCAAAAATATAACCGATCGTTTCGTTACCGAAAGACGAATATCCTTAACGCGAAACTTAATAAGTTGCTGCACACCTTACAATTTATTGTCAGTTGCGACAGGAATTGACAGGTCACATCTACACTATTTGTCACAGTCGTAAAATAAGTCGACGAGGGTAATTCTATATAATCGATACTGAATAGAGGCTGAACAGGAAAAGGGAAAAGGGAAAAGGGAAAATAATTTTACTGAAATATAAATAAGAGCAGAAACAATTCTCTGCTCTTATTTATCGGCATGCCTATATATGTTTTACATCATCAATCTCGTATTCGATATCACCGCCTGGCGCTCGAACCAACGCGACATCGCCAACCTCTTTCCCGATAAGCGCCCGAGCAATAGGAGATGTTACTGAGATTTTATTATCTTTAATGCTGGCCTCATCTTCACCAACGATTTGATAAGTAATCTCTTCATCCGTTTCAACGTTAATTAAATCGACGGTTACACCGAAAATAACACGCTCTCCCGCCGGCATTGATACAACATCGATGACTTGTGCGGTAGATAATTTTGCTTCGATCTCTTGAATACGCCCCTCACAAAACCCTTGCTGCTCACGTGCCGCGTGATATTCCGCATTCTCTTTTAAATCACCATGTTCTCGGGCCTCTGCAATATCAGCGACGATACGAGGACGATCAACTTTTTTTAGTTTTTCGAGCTCATCTCTAAGGGCTTTTTCACCGGCGACTGTCATAGGAAATTTTTGCATTATTTTTCTACTCCTGAGTGCAGATCTTGCAAACGACGGACTTCTAACTCTTTACCAAAGCGCAACGCCATACATATGGCATTTCCTGCGGCAAGTGTAGTGGTATAACACACATGATTAGCTTCTGCGCTCCGACGAATAGAAGCAGAATCACTGATCGCTTGTTTATCTTCAGTCGTGTTAATCACTAACTGTATTTCTCTATTTTTAATCATATCAACCGCGTGCGGGCGACCTTCCAGTACTTTATTAACGTTCTGAACGTCGATACCAGCCTCCTTGATCACCTGCGCAGTACCGCGAGTCGCGACAAGATTAAACCCGAGCTCAGAAAGCTCACGAGCAACGACAACAATGCCATCCTTATCAAAATCGCGCACACTTAAAAATGCCGTGCCGCTCGAAGGAATACCGGTACCACTACCCGTTTGGGATTTCGCATACGCTTCAGCAAAAGTGCTGCCAACCCCCATCACTTCACCGGTAGATTTCATTTCCGGCCCTAAGATTGGATCGACACTCGGAAACTTATTAAACGGAAATACCGCTTCTTTGACGCTGTAATAACTCGGCACAATTTCTTTTGTAAAGCCGATCTCTTCCAATGTTTTACCTGTTTGGCAAAGCGCCGCAACTTTCGCCAACGAAGTGCCGATACATTTAGACACAAAAGGCACGGTACGTGAGGCACGAGGGTTAACCTCGATCACGTATATCTTGCCATCTTGATAAGCCAACTGCGTGTTCATTAAACCAATGACGCCTAGCTCTACCGCCATTTTTCGAACTTGCTCTCGCATCTCATCTTGAACATCGTCCGGTAATGAATACGGCGGTAACGAACATGCGGAATCACCTGAATGCACACCACATTGCTCAATGTGCTGCATGATGGCGCCGATCACAACGTTCTTGCCATCAGATACCGCATCGATGTCAACTTCAATCGCGTTATTCAAAAAGTGGTCCAAGAGCACCGGGGCATCATCCGATGCTTGCACTGCTTCGCTCATGTATTTGAGTAATTCTTTTTCGCTGTACACGATTTCCATGGCACGGCCACCCAGCACATATGACGGGCGAACAACCAATGGATAACGCACTTCAGGCGCTACAGCCAAGGCTTCTTGCGTCGATCGACAAATGGCATTGGGTGGTTGCAATAAACCTAAACGCTCAATCATTTGCTGAAAGCGTTCACGGTCTTCTGCGCGATCAATTGCCTCTGGACTAGTACCAATAATCGGCGCGCCTTCAGCTTCTAATTCTTTGGCGAGTTTCAATGGTGTTTGACCACCGAACTGCACGATGACGCCTTTAGGTTTTTCCTTACGTACAATTTCTAGTACGTCTTCTAGCGTCACAGGCTCGAAGTAGAGCCGATCAGAAGTGTCGTAGTCGGTAGAAACCGTTTCAGGGTTACAGTTCACCATAATGGTTTCGTAACCATCATCACGCGCAGCCAATGCGGCATGCACACAACAATAATCAAATTCAATCCCTTGGCCGATACGGTTAGGGCCGCCACCGATCACCATGATTTTGTCTCGACCCGATGGTTCAGATTCACACTCTTCTTCATAGGTGGAATACATGTATGCGGTAGACGTCGAGAATTCCGCTGCGCACGTATCAACACGTTTATACACGGGGAACACGCCAAGCTGATGCCGGTGACTGCGTAATGTTTTTTCACTGACACACAACAAATCGCTTAATCGTTTATCAGAAAAGCCCTTACGCTTTAGCAAAAACATAATGTCACGATCAATGTCAGATAAAGGCATCGCGCTTAATGCTTTTTCGCTTTTAATTAGGTCTTCTATCTGGACCAAGAACCACGGATCAATCTTCGATTGCTCGAATACTTCATCAATACTCATTCCTGCGCGGAATGCATCCGCCACATACCAAATACGTTCTGCACCAGGAATTGAGAGGTCTCGCCGAATAAGCCCAAGGGCATCTGAATCGGTAAGGTCTACTTTAGGTTCAAAGCCGGCAGATCCAACCTCTAAACCACGTAAAGCTTTTTGTAATGACTCTTGGAAAGTACGTCCGATGGCCATCACTTCGCCCACAGATTTCATCTGCGTGGTTAAGCGCGCATCTGCATCACCAAACTTTTCAAACGTGAAGCGCGGTACTTTTGTGACAACATAATCAATGGATGGCTCGAACGATGCGGGTGTAGCGCCACCGGTAATGTCGTTTTTGAGTTCATCCAAAGTGTAGCCAACGGCAAGTTTGGCGGCGACTTTAGCAATGGGGAAGCCCGTCGCTTTCGAAGCCAACGCTGAAGATCGAGATACCCGAGGATTCATTTCGATGACAACCAATCGACCATCTTCTGGGTTTACCGCGAATTGCACATTAGACCCACCGGTCTCAACACCGATTTCACGCAGCACCGCAATGGAGGCGTTGCGCATAATCTGCATTTCTTTATCCGTCAGAGTTTGTGCTGGCGCAACCGTAATCGAGTCGCCGGTATGAACACCCATTGGATCGAAGTTTTCGATCGAACAAATAATAATGCAGTTGTCGTTTTTATCACGCACAACTTCCATTTCATATTCTTTCCAGCCCAATAAGGACTCATCGATCAATAGCTCGTTTGTTGGGGAAAGGTCTAAGCCACGCAAACAAATTTCTTCGAACTCATCCCAGTTATAGGCGATACCACCACCGGAGCCACCCATCGTAAATGAGGGGCGAATAATCACAGGGAAACCAAATTTCTTCGGTACTTCCATCGCATCCACTAGCGTGTGGACAATTTCCGCGCGCGCGCACTCCAAGCCGATTTTTTTCATCGCCTTGTCGAACAGGTTACGATCTTCCGCTTTGTGAATCGCCTCTTGGTTTGCGCCGATCAATTCAACCTTATGCTTTTCCAAAACACCATTGGCGTGGAGCTCAAGCGCACAGTTCAATGCCGTTTGCCCGCCCATCGTCGGCAAAATCGCATCCGGCTTTTCTTTTTCAATGATTTTTTCAACCGTTTCCCACGTGATCGGTTCGATATACGTCGCATCCGCCATCGCAGGGTCGGTCATGATCGTCGCGGGATTGGAATTCACCAAAATCACGCGGTAGCCTTCTTCTCGCAAGGCTTTACAGGCTTGAGCACCTGAATAATCAAATTCACACGCTTGGCCGATGACAATCGGGCCCGCGCCAATAATTAATATGCTTTCAATGTCGCTACGCTTTGGCATGGCTTATCTGGTCGCTCTCTCTATAAATCGCAAATTCGGGGATTAACGGCGTTGATTCATCAATTCAACAAAATGGTCGAATAATTCAGCGGCATCATGGGGGCCTGGGCTTGCTTCAGGGTGCCCCTGAAAACTAAACGCTGGCTTATCGGTTCTATGGATACCTTGTAAGGAAGCATCAAATAATGATGTATGCGTTACTTCTATGGTATCGGGCAATGAGTCAGCATCTACGGCGAAGCCATGATTCTGACTGGTGATCATGACCTGGCCAGATTTTTTATCTTGCACGGGGTGGTTGGCGCCATGGTGGCCAAACTTCATTTTCATGGTTTTAGCACCACTCGCCAAGGCCAACAGCTGGTGCCCCAAACAAATACCAAATACCGGGATGTCTGTTTTGAGGATTTCTTGAATCGCGCTAATCGCGTAGGTACAAGGCTCTGGATCACCTGGACCGTTGGAAAGGAACACGCCGTCGGGATTCATTGCCAACACATCTGAAGCCGGCGTCTCTGCGGGCACAACCGTGAGATCGCACCCACGATCAACCAGCATACGTAGAATATTGCGCTTAGCGCCAAAATCGTATGCAACAACCTTAAATGTTTTGCCTTCTGGCAACGCAGAAAAGCCTTTGCCTAAAGCCCACGATCCGTCCTGCCATGCATATGAGTCTTTGGTGGTCACAACTTTTGCGAGATCCATGCCCTGTAAACCTGAAAAGTCTTTTGCTAACGCCAAGGCTTTATCTTCATCGATATCACCGACCATAATACAGCCGTCTTGGGCACCTTTATCACGAAGAATTCGCGTTAAACGTCGCGTATCGATACCCGCAATGCCTACAATGTTTTTCGCTTGAAGGTATTCATCTAAAGAGGATTCCTTGCGGAAGTTGCTCGCAAGCGCAGGTAAATCTCGAATCACTAGGCCCGCAGCCCATGCGTTTTCACACTCTTCGTCTTCTGCGTTAGTGCCCGTGTTACCAATATGAGGGTATGTCAGTGTCACGATCTGTTTGGCATAGGAAGGGTCAGTCAGGATCTCTTGATACCCCGACATAGCGGTATTAAACACCACCTCCCCAACGGAAACGCCATCAGCACCAATGGCTTGACCACGAAAAACACTGCCATCTCTCAACACCAATACGGCAGGACGTCGGTTATGTAAACCTGGAAACTCAGGTTTTGCTTGTTCGGATGCTTGCGCTTGCGACAAGTGATTGCTCCTCTATACCTTCAAATAACGATCAAATAGCACGCCGAAACGAGTGTTCACAGTCCATTTCGGCGCCTTACATATAGTCCCTAGTCCCGCATAGATTCCTGTTTTGTGCCGCAAGCAGGCCGCACGAATGAGCCGTGTATCTACACGGTGATTCGAGATCATCAAAAAAATCGAATGGCTGCCTGCAAAAAAGCGAGATGACTTCACCTCGCTTTAGGAATTCAGATACCAGAAAAATATAGTTTAGCTGACCAGATATGGCCGGCCTGACTTGAGGGCGAATTCTACGTTAATCGAGGGGCCAATGTCCACGAGAAAGCACCGCTCACGCCACATTTATGAGCACCCACGTCAGGCAAACACCAAAGGCATTGAGCCGCCACCCAGCGATACAGGGCTTTGAGAGACCACCCTAGCGACTCCACAGCCATAAAAGTTATCGCAAAGTGAAGGAATCCCTATGTGACACACTAGTTAGTTCTGAGCGCCAGACAAGATGTATACTCAAGGTAAGTGGTTTGATCTTCCCTAAGAATAAGAATGAGAACATACAATGACGATCACACGCGCCCTTATTGTCGATGACTCCAGGACCGCCCAGCACAGACTCAAGCGCCTGCTTAATCACTATAAGCTAGAGGTCGATACCGCCACTTCGGCTGAAGAGGCCCTTGGTTATCTCAGCTATAAAATCCCGTCTGTGATATTCATGGACCACCATATGGAGGGCATGGATGGTTTTGAAGCGCTCAAGATCATTAAAGCCAACCCCTCTACCGCCACAATCCCCGTCATCATGTATACATCCAAAGGCGATAGCGATGATGTATATGCCGGGCAAGCGCACGCCCTAGGCGCACTAGACACGCTTTCAAAGAACGTCATGAAACCGGCCCGCGTGGAAGAAGTCCTCGCAAAGCTCAACATCATGCCAGGACAAGAGATCCAACAACCCAAGGCGAGCATCCCCTCGATAGATACTTCAGCATCTCAGAGCAGCGGTATACACGAAGCCTTAGCCCAAGCAGACGGAGAATCTGGCAAAAGCACAGGGGAATTTAAAGCGCAGATCGCGAGACTCTTTGAGCTGCATATCGCCGACGTTCGTACACAGATTTCAGAAAACACGAAATTTATCGTACGTCGGCTCGCCACAGAGATCCGAAATAATCCCAAAAAAGAACCTGCGGAAGCAGAAGCGCCAGCACTAGAACCTGAAGAAACAGATACACACTCAGAACACTCGGGAAATAGCCGCATATCAAACACCCTCATTGTGCTCATTCTCGCAGGCTTACTCGTTATATCCTTCCAAGTATTTTTTGCCCGACAGCACGCCTCCGAACTGGATGACAAATTTAATCAGCTCTCCGCCCTAAACCAGCAAAGCAACATGCTGCTGGACGACATTGTCATCAATTCAAAAGCCGCTGAAGCCGCACTCTACAAGATGGATAACCGAAAATTACTCAACACGATTTCTTGGGCGATGAGTATCGATATGCACTTTAAATACGGAGACGAGCCCCTTAGCGAAAAGCAAATCGTCAACCTGCAAAACCTCGTGTTCAAGTTAGCTGACGCGAAATTTAAAGGATTTATCGAGCTAAATATTCAGCTAGGGAATTTTTGCTTAATACAAATCGAGGGTGGCGAATGGGTCCCTGCACCGAAAGATACCCCCATAGACAAATGCACCTTTTTACAAAACCAAAAACTGGATTTGTCTGCAGAGAATTACGCAAGCGTCGCCTATCTCCAGTTCGAACAAAGTGCTGCCCCGGTAATTAACGGCGATATTGAATTTTTGATAAACCTAAGCGCTTTTGAAGATTCGCTTTACGCTTATCCAGATATACGGCCAACACTGACCGCAGGGGAATGGAATGCTGTTGCAGAACAGAACCAACAAGTGACGCTGTTAATGGACCCGTCGGATTAAGCTACAACCCGAAAAGATTCATTAGTCGTAAAATTACCGATCAAAAATTAATTACGAATTAAAGCCCAACACATCACGCATGTCGTAAAGCCCAGCTGGTTGCTCCGCTAACCACCCAGCAGCTCTTACCGCACCACGAGAGAATGCCGTTCGGCTAGATGCTTTATGGGTGATCTCCACACGCTCGCCATCAGCGAAAAATGACACCGTGTGCTCGCCCACAACATCGCCACCACGCACCGTGGCAAAACCAATCGTATCGGACTTTCTCGGGCCTTCTTGGCCTTCACGGCCATATACAGCCACTTGCTTTAAATCTCGGTCGAGCGCATCAGCAACGACTTCCCCCATACTCAAGGCGGTGCCAGACGGCGCATCCACCTTGTGACGATGATGCGCTTCCACAATCTCGATATCAGAATAATCACCTACAACCTTAGCGGCCATTTCCAGAAGCTGGAAACAAAGATTCACTCCAGTACTGTAGTTAGAAGCAAAACAGACCGAGATATTTTGAATACCTTGATCAAATTCAACCTTTTGCTGCTCGTCAAAACCGGTAGTCCCAATGACCATCGCCTTATTCGCTTCAGAACAAACACTGATATTCGCAAGCGTTGCCGCGGGCACAGTAAAGTCAATTAACACATCAAAATCAGCGATCACGGACTTCAATTCACTTACTAGGGTCACACCATTCTTGCCTATACCGGCGACTTCGCCCGCATCGGCACCAATCAACGAGCTATCTGGGCGCTCGATCGCAGCCCCAAG
The DNA here is from genome assembly GCA_045430345.1 of Agarilytica sp. Taxonomy (GTDB): domain Bacteria; phylum Pseudomonadota; class Gammaproteobacteria; order Pseudomonadales; family Cellvibrionaceae; genus Agarilytica. The sequence goes on from JAILXT010000006.1 coordinate 95,564, forward strand.
CTTAACCCCATCCGCCGCTTGAATTGATTCAATAAGGGCTTTCCCCATACGGCCAGCGGCCCCAGTTACTGCAATCCTAATTGTCATAATGTGTATCGACCTAACGTTTTAACAGGTGGGAGATCAAAATAATTAGATTTTCATATCGCCAAAAAAGTTTTTCATGCCTTCAAACCAGCTTTCTTGCTTTGGCGAATTCTTTTGGCCTTTCATACCGTCTTTAAGTTCTTTCAACACCTCTTTCTGCTTTTTAGACAGGTTTACCGGTGTTTCAATCACAACACGACACATAAGATCGCCAGCACTTCCGCCTCGTACAGGTACAACGCCTTTACCGCGCATGCGGAATAATTTTCCGGTTTGCGTTTCTGCAGGGACTTTTAATTTTACGCGTCCATCAAGGGTAGGGACTTCCAGCTCTCCGCCCAAACACGCATCAAAAATACTAATAGGCACTTCGCAATATAAATTCTTGCCGTCACGCTGAAAGAACTCATGATCTTTCACGCTCACTTGCACATACAGATCACCAGAAGGGCCACCATCTGCGCCAGCTTCACCTTCGCCAGCCAAACGAATACGATCACCCGTATCCACACCTGGCGGCACTTTTACAGATAATGTTTTTGTTTCTTCAACACGGCCATGACCATGACAGTCTCGGCATGGGTCACTAATAATCGTACCTTTACCCCGACAACTTGGGCAGGTTTGCTGAACAGAGAAAAAGCCTTGCTGCATTCTCACCTGACCAACGCCACCACAGGTCGAGCAGGATTTTGGGCTTGTGCCAGACTTAGCGCCAGAACCTTTACACGGCTTACAATTCACCAAGGTCGGCACTTTAATTTTTACCGTTGTGCCCTTAACAGCATCTTCCAAACTTAAATCTAAGGTATAACGAAGATCCGAACCGCGCGCTGGACCGCCACGTCGACCGCCGCCTCCGCCACTGAATATATCGCCAAACACATCGCCAAAAATATCCGAGAAGTTACCAAAGCCTTCGCCGCCGCCCATACCGGCTTGGCCGTCAACGCCCGCATGACCGTATTGATCATAGGCCGCCTTCTTCTGAGAATCAGACAGAATTTCATAGGCCTCACTGGCTTCTTTAAACAGCTCTTCTGACTCAGGGTTGTCCGGGTTACGATCCGGGTGATGCTTCATCGCGACACGGCGGTAAGCTTTTTTTAATTCTTGGCTAGAGGCGTCTTTCGACACACCAAGGACTTCATAGTAATCGCGTTTTGACATGGGTGAATACTTCTTAAAATACGTGGTTTAACGGTGGCCTAACTAAAGGCAATAAACATAAAGCTTCAGATACAACAAACGCGGGCATTGCCCGCGTCGTCGAAAAGAGACTTGTAGCTTAAATTACTTGTCTTCTTTTACTTCTTCAAACTCGGCATCTACGGCGCCGTCGTCTGCGGGCTGCTCTTGTGCTCCCGCATCAGCAGCACCTTCTGCGCCTTCAGCTTGAGCCGCTTGCTCAGCATAGAGTTTTTGCGCCAAAGTCGTTGAAGCATCCGTAAGCTCTTTGGTGGCCGCTTCCATCGCTTCTTTGTCATCGCCTTTAACAGCTTCTTCCGCTTTGGTAAGCGCGGCTTCAATAGCAGACTTTTCTTCGTCCGAGGCTTTATCACCCGCTTCTTCAAGTGTTTTCTTCGTGGCATGAATCAAACCCTCTAGCGTATTACGCGCAGTAACGGTCTCTTCGAATTGGCGATCCGCTTCAGCATTTGCTTCAGCGTCTTGGACCATTTTATCGATTTCTTCATCGCTCAAACCTGAAGATGCCTTAATGACGATAGACTGTTCTTTACCGGTCGCTTTATCTTTTGCGGATACGTTCAGAATACCGTTTGCATCAATATCAAAAGTCACTTCAATTTGCGGCATGCCACGCTGTGCGGGCGGAATATCTGCCAAATCGAATCGGCCTAATGATTTATTTTGTGTTGCTTGCTTACGCTCGCCCTGCACAACATGAATCGTTACAGCCGTTTGATTATCTTCTGCAGTCGAGAATGTTTGTGATTTTTTCGTTGGAACAGTCGTGTTCTTTTCGATCAATGGTGTAGCAACGCCACCCATCGTTTCAATACCTAGCGTTAAGGGAGAAACGTCCAACAACAAAACATCTTTCACATCACCAGAAAGTACTGCGCCTTGAATCGCCGCACCCATCGCAACAGCTTCATCAGCATTCACATCTTTACGAGGCTCTTTGCCAAAGAATTCTGCTACTTTTTGCTGAACCATTGGCATACGTGTTTGACCACCCACCAAAATCACATCGTCGATATCACCAACAGAAAGGTCTGCATCTTTAAGTGCTATCTTTAATGGCTCCAATGAACGGCTTACCAACTCTTCAACCAATGACTCAAGCTTCGCACGCGTTAGCTTAACCACCAAATGCTTAGGACCGGTTGCATCCGCAGTAATATACGGCAAGTTCACTTCTGTTTGCTGACTAGAAGAGAGTTCGATCTTCGCTTTTTCAGCGGCTTCTTTTAAACGCTGCAAGGCCAATGGATCGTTGTGAAGATCAATACCATTTGATGATTTGAATTCTGCTGCGAGATATTCAATCAATCGCAAATCGAAATCTTCACCACCAAGGAATGTATCACCGTTAGTAGAAAGCACTTCAAATTGATGCTCGCCATCAACGTCGGCGATTTCAATGATCGAGATATCAAACGTACCACCACCAAGGTCATACACAGCAATCGTGTGGTCACCTTTGGCTTTATCCATACCGTAAGCCAACGCCGCAGCGGTAGGCTCGTTGATAATACGCTTTACTTCTAGACCGGCGATTTTTCCTGCGTCTTTCGTCGCTTGGCGCTGAGAATCGTTAAAATAGGCCGGCACAGTAATAACCGCTTCCGTTACGGTTTCGCCAAGATACTCTTCAGCCGTCTTCTTCATCTTCTTCAAGACTTCAGCAGATATTTGTGGCGGTGCTTTTTTATCGCCTTTCGCTTCTACCCATGCGTCACCATTGTCCGCCTTAACAATTTTGTAAGGGACCATAGAGATATCTTTTTGCACAACGTCATCGGCAAATTTTCGGCCGATCAGACGCTTAACCGCAAAAAGCGTATTGTTTGGATTTGTCACTGCCTGGCGCTTAGCGCTCTGGCCAACAAGGATTTCGTTGTCATCCGTAAATGCAACGATGGAAGGGGTTGTGCGATCGCCTTCTGCGTTTTCAATAACCTTCGCTTTTTCACCTTCAAGGACGGATACACAAGAGTTTGTCGTACCCAAATCAATACCAATAATCTTACCCATTACTCTCTCCAATTCTTTCTATTTTGCCTATCAGGCCAAAACTTTAGGCGCCTGCTATCAAGCCCTGCGCCTGTTGAGTGTTAATATTTGTTCTAGCCGTACATTTTCAAGGGTTATCTGCGTTTATTCTGCAGCTTTTGACACAACAACCATTGCCGGACGCACAAGACGACCGTGTAAGGTGTAACCTTTCTGGAAAACATTGATCACAGTGTTTGGTTCCACATCAGGATTGGGCACCATCGTCATCGCTTGATGAAGCTCAGGATTAAACGGCTCACCCTCAGGATCAATTGGCTCTACCTTCTGGCGGTTAAGCCCATCTACCAGGGTTTTCAATGTCAGCTCAACGCCTTCAACGACGGAGCTCACTTCAACACCTTCAGCAGTAGAGGCGTCAATAGCTCGCTCTAAGTTATCCACTACAGGCAACATATCATTGATAATTTTCTCAACGCCGAATTTATGTGCCTTTTCTACGTCTTGCTCAGCGCGTCGACGAATATTCTGAGCCTCAGCAGCGGCACGTAGCGACTGCTCTTTCGCTTGAGCGAGCTCAGCGCGCAGACTTTCGACCTCAGCCAGCAACGCTTCTGTGCTTGAGGCCTCGTTGGTTTCCGCAGATTGACTATCAAGCGTAACTTGATCGTCCTCCAACCCATCTAGGGTGTTGTTTTCCGGTTCTTGTTCGTTACTCACGATGTTCTCCAGGTTTTCTCTAACTTTGCTAACTGCCGTGGAATATGGGGGCAAGCGGTGAAAATTCCAAGATTAAAAGTAAAATTGCTTAACCACTGTATGAAATAACAGTTATACTGTACAAAAAACCACACCTGCTTGAGGGCGTGCCATGCTGACCCACTTACATATCAAAAACTTCACATTGGTAGACCAGCTAGACATAGAGCTTCATGAAGGCCTTACAACCATTACCGGCGAGACAGGCGCCGGTAAATCAATGATTTTGGATGCCCTTGGCGTAACACTTGGCGAACGCACAGACGCCAGTAAAGTGAAAGCCGGCGCCGAGCGCGCTGAAATTCACGCAAGTTTCGATATTTCAAAATTGGATTTTGTGCAAAAGTGGTTACAGGACAACGACTTACGACCGGACGACGCCATTGACGAATGCATATTACGCCGAGTGATTACTGCAGAAGGGCGCTCACGAGCATACATCAACGGCCAAACGGTAACACTGCAACAACTAAAGGCGCTGGGTGAAAATCTCATTGATATTCACAACCAGCACGAGCATCAGTCCCTACTCTCCCCCAACACCCATCGCCGATTGCTTGATGATTTCGCAGGCGTGCAAACCTTGGCACATTCGGTAAAAACCACTTATCTAGAATGGCAATCCATCGCCGATAAACTTGAGCGCGTGCAAACAGAAGGTGCCGAGATGAATGCGCGCTTCCAGTTGCTAAGCTACCAGGTTGACGAACTGGAACAGCTTGACCTCCAAGCAGGAGAACTCGAACAACTCGAACGAGAACAGCGGCTGCTGGGCAATGTGGAGAAAACGCAAGAAAACTGCCAAAACGTCATCGATATCTGCGGGAATGATGGTGTTGGGCTCAGAGACCGCATCAATCAAGCGATACGCCTGATCCAAGAGCTGCCCGAAAAGCCACAAAGCCTGGTCGAAGTAGAACAATTACTTGAAAATGCAGGTATTAATATCAGCGAAGCACAATCCGATTTGGAGCACTTCGCCGATAACTGTGAACATAACCCCGCACGCTTGGTTGAGGTGGATGCACGTCTTAACAGTATCTATGAAATCGCGCGAAAGCATCATGTCTCCCCAGAGAACCTCGTCGAGCAACACCAAAAGCTCGCGGCTGAACTGACCACGTTGGTCAGTGGCGATGAGATGACAGAAAGCCTCACCGAAGCGCTTGAGGAAAAACGCACAAACTACAAGAAACTGGCCAATAAACTGAGCACGCAACGGGGCAAAGCCGCAAAAAAATTGTCCTCTGCCGTTAATCAAAAGCTAAATCAATTAGCGATGGAACGAGCAAATCTCGATATCCAGCTAACCCCAGGTAACGGCACCCCCACCCGTCATGGTAATGAGCGAGTGGAGTTCTTAATCAGCACCAATCCTGGTCTCCCCGCTCAAGCCTTACAACGCGTAGCCTCTGGCGGCGAGCTATCTCGTATCAGCTTGGCAATTCAGGTTGTGACGGCAGCAACCTCGACCATCCCCACCCTCGTCTTTGATGAAGTCGATGTTGGAATAGGCGGCACTACAGGGGATGTCGTGGGATTAATGCTGAGCGAGCTGGGCACAAAAGGGCAAATTTTTTGCGTAACTCACCTGGCCCAAGTGGCCAGTAAGGCACACCATCACCTACGTGCCGAAAAACAGGTCACCAAGAAAGGCGCCAGCTCCACGCTCACAACCGTAGAAGGAGAAGAAAAAGTCATCGAGATCGCGCGCATGATGGGCGGCCTTATTGACTCGAAACAATCGCTAGATCACGCCAAACAGATGCTGGAAACAGCCGGATAATTAAGGATGAAGATTCAGAAGGAAGGGATAATGGGGAAGGTATGTAATAGAGGAAGTGAGGTTACCCCAACCCCCTCATATTGTTACTTACTTTTTAGGTTTTACGTACAGAACTAAGTTGTGCCCGCTAATTTCGTAGCCGTGCTTCTCGGCGATCGCTTCCTGCAATTCTTCAATGCGCTCATCATGAAACTCGATCACGTTCCCAGTTTCGATGCATACCATGTGGTCGTGATGCTCACCACGGTCCAGCTCAAAGACCGAATGGCCACCATCAAAGTTGTGGCGCGCAACAAGGCCAGCATCTTCAAACTGGGTTAATACGCGATATACCGTCGCCAACCCAACATCTTCCCCAGCTTCCAGCAACGCTTTGTAGACATCTTCAGCACTTAAATGCCGTTGATTGGAATTTTCTAGGATTTGAAGGATCTTAACCCTCGGTAAAGTCACCTTTAGACCAGCTTTTCGCAGTTCTTGATTCTCTATTGCCATCGCTGATCGGCCTCCAGGGGCTTTTAAAGTTCGTTCATCATGATATTGGTAAGTATTGCTATCTGCGTCACATGTATTGTTGCGACGTGAATAGACCGGTATTATCCACGCCCAGACTGTTGTCGGAAAGCCCTAATAATGCAAATCGTTACATCTTTCAGCTTAATATTGTTTCTTTTGGCCTTAAGCGCTTGCTCCTCGCTTAAATTCCCTGGGGTATATCGCATTCCCATTCAACAAGGGAATTACATAGAAGAAGCCATGGTGCAAAAACTGAAGCCAGGCCAAACCAAACGTCAGGTCCGCTTTATTCTCGGCACCCCTATGGTTGAAGACACCTTTAACCAAGATCGCTGGGACTATTACTACAATGTGAAGCGCGGCGAGAAACATATCGAGACGAATCACTTTATCGTGCACTTCGAAGGCGACATTCTGACGCGATGGGAAGGCGACTACAAACTCAGCTCCGGCGTCATACAAGAAGAGCGTAAAGAAGCATTGAAAAAAACTAAGCAACAAGAGGAAGCCAAGCTTTAAAGCAGCTCTCTCCCCCCCTATAAAAAACAATTATCCCCATAAATACTGTGGGGATAATTATTTAAACGAAAAACCTTTTTCCGGCTAACTACTTTTGCGCATCCAACAAGGCTTTCTCAGCAGCTTTTTGTTCCGCCCTACGACGTCTCACTTCTTTCGGGTCAGAGATTAACGGCCGATAAATTTCTACACGATCACCGGCCTGTAATACATACTCTTTAGCAGGCTTTAACCCCTTCGTTCCCAGTGACTGGCCGAAAAGTCCCATTTTAGAATTCTCTATATCAAGATCAGGAAAATAATCGGTAATTTTCGATTTGCACACAGCGACGTAAGCCGTTGTGCCCGGCTCGACCAGCATGGTAATAATTTTTTGTTTATCGGGCAGTGCATACGCAATCTCTACCGAGATCGGTTCTATATCTGTCATACATTGAAGTCCAAATAAGCGCTTAAATTTCACTAGCGCAAAGTCTTACGAATTTAAAAATCAGTTTTCGGAATATTGTTCAGCGGCACGACGACACATTGCATCCACCTGCTCAGAGGCCACTTTTTCAAATACTTTGCCAGCCGTTTTCGTCAATAGTGCATTTGAAAACTCGAACTCTAACCAAAAAACCACTTTACATGCGCTCTCGGAAAGCCCCTGAAATGACCACTCGCCACACAACACTTTGAAAGGCCCATCCTCTAAGAACAAACCAATAGTATGGGGGCAATTCAACGTATTACGGGTAACAAAAGATTGCTTTAATCCCGCCTTATTGAGATCAAGGCGAGCGACCATGCTAATCTCGCTCGCACTTATAATTTCCGCACCTGCGCAACCTGGAACAAACTCTGGGTAACTCGCCACATCATTTACCACATCGAACATCTGCTGGCATGAATACATTACCAGAGCACTGCGCTCAATTCGCTTCACAATATTTTACTCTTTAGATAGGCCACTCATTCACTCCTCTCACCTACCCCGCAAAGGTATGATAAAGCGTCCAAGCAAATACAATAATCACGAGCACAGGAGAAATGTAACGGACAACGAACAACCATATATCCAACATTGGATGCCCTTCAGCATCCATTTCCGAGGCCAATACCTTCTTCGACATTAGCCACCCCACAAACACCGCTATAAATAATCCGCCCAAAGGCAACATCACTTGAGACGTTAAGAAATCAAGGAAATCAAAAGGTGTTTTACCAAGTAATATAGCCGGCTTAAAATCAGACAGAATATTGAATGACAACCCGCAACTAATACCCAAAGCCCACGCAGAACCACCGAGTAACAAGGTGGCGGTAACACGGTTAAATTTGCCGGTTTCGACCAACCAAGCAACACCGGGCTCTATAAGCGATACCGCCGAACTCCATGCGGCAATAACAATTAGCACGAAAAAGATCGTTCCAAAAAACGTTCCCCCCGGCATATTCCCGAACGCCACAGGAAGACTCTGGAAGAGAAGACCTGGCCCGCTACCGGCCGCCATCCCATGACTAAATACAATCGGGAAAATACACATCCCAGCGACTAGCGCAATAAACGTATCGAGCAGCCCGACAGTGACAACCGTTTTACCGATATTTGCATGGGCAGGCATATAAGCCCCATAAGCCATGATTGCGCCCATCCCCAAACTCAAGGTAAAAAACGCATGCCCCATCGCAATTAACACGCCTTTACCCGTCAATTGATCTACTTTAAAGCTGAACATAAACGTCAATGCTTGCTCGAACTCCCCTTGGAGTGCGCCATAGATTAACAAGAGCAACAACATGGCAAACAATATGGGCATAAGCACCCGAGCCACCATTGCCAAGCCCTTGGTGACACCCGCCATTACCACCCCGACGGTAATGATCGTAAATACCGTATGCCAGCCCAAAAGTGCCGTATTGTTACCAAGGAGGCCACCAAAAAAACTTTCGGCCTGCTCACCGGTAGCCCCAGAAAAGGTACCTGACGCAATCGTAAATACGTAATGTAAGGCCCAGCCCGCCACAACGCTATAAAACGCCATGATGAACAAGCCCGCTAACACACCACTCCAACCAATCGCCGTCCAGCCACGGTGCAAGCTGGCTTCTTCGGTCACGAACTTCATCGAATTAATGGGACTCATACGTCCTCGGCGCCCTATCAACACCTCCGCGACCATAATAGGGATGCCTATAACCGCTATACACAAAAGGTAAATCAAGACAAAAGCACCGCCGCCGTTTTCGCCAGTGATATAAGGGAATTTCCAGATATTACCGAGGCCGACCGCCGAGCCCGTCGCAGCAAGAATGAAAGTCCATCGACTAGACCAAACACCATGCATGTGTTGTTTTGACATGATTGAGCTACCCCAGATGCTTTTTTCTGTTTTCGCGCATTGTACCCAAGTCCCCCCCTATTCACACCCCGACCGCCACTTACACCGATTTGCAGTGGTGAAAGCATGATGCCCACCCTATAATGCGCAACTATGAGCAAAGCAAACAAAAAGAAAAAGCCGACGAATACCACGATCGCCCAAAACCGCCGAGCAAGGCGCGATTATTTCCTAGAAGAAAAAATAGAAGCCGGGCTCGCACTTACCGGATGGGAAGTCAAAGCCTTAAGGGCTGGGCGAGGACAACTCACCGATAGCTACGTCGTATTCAAAGATAGTGAAGCTTGGCTAATGGGGGCTCAAATTCAGCCCTTACCGGAAGCATCCACACACTTCGTTACCGAACCCACACGCATGCGGAAGCTGCTCTTGCAAAGCCGGCAGATCAGCAAGCTTCAAGAAGCCAATGAACAAAAAGGCTACACAATTGTTGTGACCGCAATGTATTGGAAACAGCACTTAGTGAAATGCGAAGTTTGCCTCGCGAAAGGTAAACAGATGCACGACAAACGGCAGACAGAAAAAGAACGTGACTGGAGTGTTCAAAAACAGCGCGCAATGCGTGATCACAACAAGTGATTGAAGAACGAAAGAAAGGTTCTATCGCGATACTAGATTGGATAAAGTGTTACGCGACGTACCCGGTCCCTTACTTCGTTACGCTTTATAGTGGGCTATTTGCCTTAAAAAATCAGCAGGAAAAATAGAACCTGGCATAAAGCACTAGCCTTCTTTGGAGTAAAGATACACCACATTATTCACGACGTCATTTCGCGACTCTAAATCCAATGCTTCTTCCAACATCCGTAACATTGTTTCAAAACTAGAAACCTGAATAACCGCCGCAACCTTTTTATTCGCCAACTCTTCACTTCCTAGCTCTATACGTGTTGAGAAGTATCGATTCACCTCGCTTACTACATCCTGAAGCGTGTCATCTCTGAAGACTAAGCTTTTTGTCCGCCAGCCTAAAGCTGCAGAAGCATCGACACTCTCAACCAATGGCGTTTCATCAACCAGCTCAATTACGGCTTGCTGATTACGACGTAAAGTAACATCGGCGTCGAATGATGCAGCATCAATCTCTGGGGTATCTTGGTTGTCGATCCCAACAGCGCCCTCCAGAACAGTAACAACGGTCTTATCACCCGAGTCACGCACATTAAACTGAGTACCGAGTACACGCACAAGCCCCGCGTTGGTGTGTACATCAAATGATCGGCCCGGAGATTTAGCGATATCGAAAAACACCTCACCACGAACCAGGTAAACAATTCGCTCACCTCTAGATATCGCTGTTGTGACCTCAGAATTCGTATTCAACACCAAAACCGAACCATCGGAGAGAAGCACTTCTCGCTGCTCACCCACACCGGTTTGATAATGGCCCATTTCCGGCTCGCCACCACTAATATGCCAATAACCACCAAAACCAAGTGCGACAACCAACAGACCAGCCATGCCGACTTGTGCCCACGAACCGAAACCAAGCCAACCAGCCCAATCAATGCCTAGCGTAGAAACTCGCTGCGAGGATACGGGGACTTTAACCTGAGCCATCACAGACCCACGCTCCCAGTTCTCTTCAGCTTGAATATAGGCCGCCTGATGATGAGGAGAAGCATCCAGCCACGCAAAAAACTCCGCCTCTTTTTCAGTGGTGAAATTGGGTGAATCGAGCATAACAAGCCAATATTCGGCTTGCTCTTGATACTTGCTCAAATTATCTTTTGAACCGACGCTGTTCATATGACTCTCAGCTTACTCACCCAAAAACCAAAAAGCTGGCCTTTGAGCGCAAAATTACCGTTTTTAGCGACAAATTCCCCCGATATCTGCACTGCATAACGTTTAAACACTTATATCACCCATTTCCATCAAAATTTTCTCTTAAAAATTTCATGGCCCTCATAAGGTACTTTTCAACTGAACTCACAGACACCTTCAGCTCATCAGCAATCTCTTGATAAGAACTCGCATTCATTCGATGCATAATGAATGCCTGACGACACTTATCAGGTAGGTTCGAGAGCGCGCTTTCCACCTGCTCCAAGTCTGCTTGTGCGCCGGCAAAGCGTTCCGGCGAGCGCGCGTCTTCCTCAGAGTGTTCCAAAGAGGCGTAATTATCAGCATATCGTTGTTTACGTATACGATTAAGCGCGAGATTATGAGCTGTTTGATAGAGGTAGGCTCGTGGGTTCTCGAGCTCTTCGGGAGATTTGGATTTGAGTAAATTATGGAAAGCGTCCTGCACGATATCGTCCGCATCGTTTGAATCACCAAACTTATGGGCAACATATCGCTTAAGTTCCGTGCCATATTGCACGAACAGCGACTTAACTAGGGGACCTTTGCTCATCTATTTATACAGCTGCGTATTATAGCAAAGGATTGTAACAGAAGAGCGGTAGAAGGACCCAGAAACCGGGTTGCTCTGCAATATGCATGAACGGCATTACACCCCCCGCACCAAATCGATCAATTTTCATCCCAGCTACAAACCCCATTCAACAAAACTATTTTATGAAAAGCCTTGAGGAAAATGAAAGCGGGTGTGTCTCACTTTATAACAGTGCACGGAATAACTGTTCTCGCATGGAGCGGATACCAGTATGTGACTTACCAGGCCACCTGAAAAAGCGATAGCTAAGATAGTCACAGGAATGTGGTAACGCAAATCACGGTAAAACGGATAATAGCTGGTATGTACAACTAACGGCGGAGTAGGGTCCCAGCTCTGTCGATAATCAAGAAAAAGATCGATACGGATATCGCGGGCAAACACAAAAAGGAACCCATGGAGCTCCGTTCTCACGAAGCATGATAAGGATACATCAAATCAAGGAAACGCTGGTCAGATATGGAGTAAAGTACTTAGGAGTATTACGAGTGAACACATTGTGAAACCATGGAAAGTAAATAACCCCCAGGGAAGGGCCTTCACAAATTGCCAGACGACCTTTAGATATCCACAATAGAAACAATCTCAAAATTGATATTTAACAAAAACGCTAACAGTTCGTGGATCCCCCCAAAAAACGCTAGTAAGCCCCGTGCGAGAAATCCTTTCAGTTTCTTCAGACTCATAAATGGCCCCAACATAGTATTTTTTCCCACCTAAATTTAACGCAGACACTCCTGCTAACCACCTTTCATTTCTGGGCCGCCAGAGAAAAGTCATATTAATTAAACTGTATCCAGCCTGATCAACCGGAGAGCTAGGCGAACTAAAAAATGTAGTTTTACTTTGATAAGAGAGCTCCCCATACAAAGACCACGTACCGGTTTCAAAGATTTTTCGAAACTCCTGCGAGAAAAGCACCGAAATTTTAGGTGTTGAAATAAACTCTCTTGAGCCTGCAACATCCCGTCCAACACCATCAATATATTCATCAAACTCAGGATCTAATAAACCTATAGAAACGTCTGAAAACCACATATCTCTATAATTTGTTTTTAATTCCAGTTCGGCACCCACAATATGCGCCCTTTCTGCATTCGTAGTTACCCGGTTACCCTGAGTATCTTCCTCCACAGAAGATAACAGCTGCATATTTCGATAGTCGCTATAAAAAAGACTGGTGTTTATATCAACACCACCGTCCCATAAACTATATTTAGCTCCAATTTCATATGAGTCCACCTCTTCAGGATCATACCCACGACGTCGAGTTTCATTTCCGAAGGATGCACGAGGAGAAAACCCTCCCCCCTTAAAGCCGGAACTGTAGGAAAAATACACCAGCCCATTAACAGAAGGGTGTAAACTAACGCTCATCTTTGGCATAACCGCCGCATCGGTACGGCGACCAACAAACTCTGGCCAAAGCTCAACCCCATCCTCATCAAGAGTGGGAACACTCCCATAAAAACTTTGTCCATCTCCCCCGAAATATGGTGAAATTAGCTCACCAGACGAATCTGCAGTAAATACATTTCTGTTTACCAAAATTTTGCGTTTTTCTTTCGTGTAACGAAGCCCCACTGAAATGCCAACCAAATCATCGACATCAACATCAACATTATAAAACAATGAATAAGAGGATACTTCAGAATCAGCTAACGAAAACGACTCGATATCACATCCAAAAACCGGACCATTACCAAGGGAGTTTCTCTTCGCTATCTCATAAACACTAAAAGCATTTGCATCCAAATAATACAAACCAAACACCCCGTATATACTACCCCCATCATATGTCCAACGAAGCTCTTGACTCGTCTGATTATTTTTAAATTCGACAAACAAATCTGCTAATTGAGCCGCTAAAGAATCGAGATCAGAAGGCGAAGATGTATAATCCTCGCGATAAGAAAATATAGATTCAAATTTCAAACTCTCCCCGCTTAGCCATAGAGTCTTAAGGCTCCCGCCGCTCATAGATATTTCCGGCTTCCGGATTGGATGTGACGACAAAGATAAGCCTGCGCGAGTATCATAAATATTATTTGGGGGGGGATTTTCTTCATCCCCTACAAGATTATATGGAGAACGAGAACCCGATAAGTTTTTGGTTTTATCGCCACTTAGATGCAAAGATAATTGCTTGGTTAGCTTCAACTCAGTATTAAAGCGTAGCGATAAAACGTCTTTATCATAGTGCTCTTCACCCGTAGTCAGATTTTTTCCGAATCCGTCACGATTCAAAGATGCAATACTTCCTCCGATCTTCAAAGCCTCATCCACTCGTCTTCCTGCGGAGATGACAATATCCCTCTGATCAAATGAGCCCCCGGTAAATTTAAATGACAGTTCAGGCTCCTCTGGTATACTTTTTGTTACATATTTTATAGCCCCGCCCATTGTATTTCTCCCATATAATGTTCCTTGCGGACCACGAAGGACTTCAATTCGCTCAACATCATAGATATCAAGAATCACACTCTGCGGCCTATTTATATAAACATCATCAATATAAATACCGACTCCAGTTTCCAAACCAGAAATTGCATCTTCCTGGCCAACTCCTCGGATATATGCTGCAAGCGAGGAGTTGGTTGTACGAATTGTTTTAAGTGTGACATTAGGAATTTTGGACCCCAAATGAATTAGATCATCAACTCCTTGCGCTTCTAACTCATTGCTAGAATAAGTAGAAATCGACATAGGCACATCTCTAAGCTCTTCATCCCTAAATCTTGCTGAAACAACAAAGACCTCCTCTATGCGAGACTCATAAATATTCGCTTCAACATCAGCAGATACCGACTCCTTGATTTTGGGGCTAAGCTCCACAAAACCTCCCTCCAAATTAGGGGTGTACGCTAAGCCCGTCTTTGCTAGCAGTATATTTAAGGCATCGGAGAAGTGAAAATAGCCAACCACCGGTGTAGATCGCTTCCCGGATGTCAGCGCCACAGGCACAATCACACTGAGCTTTGCCTGTACACCAAATGAAATTAAAGCAGCCTGCAACTCTTGACCGGGAATATCAAAATACATGTGCCCTATCGTTCGCTCATCCGCCACTAACTCGGCCGAGAATAAAGCACACAGAAACCCAACTAAAAAAAATCGATAACGCATTCTAAAAACCACCTAACCTACAACCGACTCGTAATAGACATCACGAAAGTACGCGGATCACCAAAAAACACCGACGCAATATCCCCATCGGCCAACACTTCAGTATCGTCCGATTCATAATACGCACTGACACGATAACGTTTATCCGTGATATTTAATCCGTACAACCCCACCTGCCACGCGTCATTCCCGGAGGTCCACGTCAAACCGGCATTCACAACACTGTAGCCTGACTGATCAACCAATTCACTTGGCGCTTGAAAAAGGGTAACGCTACTTCGATAATTTATTGAGGCCGTAATAGAAAGTTCACCGCCTGCAATAGGGGTCATATATTCATTCGACAACGAAGCGGTTGTTTTCGGGGTAGCAACAAACTCTCTTTGATCGGCGACATTCACTCCCGCATCATCAAGAAACCGATCAAATTGTGCATCTGTATACCCTAATGACAGATCCATTTTCCACTCGGGAAGAAACACTATATCCAAACTTAACTCACTTCCCGAGATACTCGCTGACTCCGCATTAGTTGTCGCAATAACGGTGCCATCAAATGAACCATCGCCATCCAAATCCATAAGCAAGGGGGCCTCGACTTGAATATTCTCGTAATCACTAAGAAACACACTCACCCCCGCATTCATCCTTGAGTCGAACAATGCGGCCTTAAGACCAAGCTCATATGAGGTCACTTTTTCCGGCTCAAAACCTTTTCTCAATCGAGCATCAGAAAAAACACCTTTGGGGGCAAACCCACCGCCTTTAAACCCAGTCCTATACGCGACATACATATGAAGCCTATCCGTTGGTTTCCAACTTCCGCTTAGCGTTGGCGTGATGGAATCATCCTGCCGATTGCCCGAAAACCTCGGCCACACCTCTATACCATCCTCATCATATACCGGCGGCTGAAAGGGCAATCGAACGGCATCGCTACCAAAAAATGGGGACACGAGCGCTCCTGAAGATGCCGGGAAATACGTGTCGCGAACAACCGTCATATCTCGATTTTCATTGGTGTAGCGTGCACCTAACGAAACACTAAACGTTTTCGATACACTAAAATCAAAGGAAGAGAATAAAGACCAGGATTTAGCATCCACATGATCATACGTTAAAATCACAACATCCAACGCTGTAATGTAATCGATGGCATTCATTGATTTTGCATCTAACAGGTAAACACCCAAGATCCCATAAACATCTCCAGCCTCGTACGTTAACCTCAGTTCTTGGCTATTTTGCTCATTCTCAAATCGAGGATGTAGCTCCGCCTGCCTAAACTCAGTTGAATCTATATCAGTCGGTAAGTCACCCCAATCCTTCCGATGTGCGGATATAGACTCGACAGTTAAGCTTTCGTCAATGCGCCAACGAACAAAAACGGATTCACCTTTGGATGTAACAGCATTAGCATTCACTGGGTGGTCTGACAAAGAAATGCCGGCCCAAGTGTCATAAACATTTCCTGAATCACGCAGCCCACCATTCGCTGTAAGACGGTATCCAGATTTAACCAACGATTTATCTTTTGCGTGATCAAAAGAAGCTCGCACAAAAAGCCGATCAGAAGGCTCAAATTCAGCACTTCCTCTAAACGCAAGAATATCCTTGTTATAATGCTCCTCCCCAGTCGTTAAATTTTTTCCAAATCCGTCACGTTTAAGAACTGCTACACTCCCCCCAACCTTAAATGATTCGCCAACCGGCGTTCCGCCAATAGCAACGACATCTTTCTGATTATACGAACCCGCAGACAGCTTTATGCTCATTGAAGGGACGTCGGGTAAACCCTTCGTTACATATTTGATCGCACCGCCAATCGTATTTCGGCCATACAAAGTACCTTGCGGCCCCCTTAATATCTCGACACGCTCAGCATCATATACATCCAACACCACACTTAAAGGTCTATTAAAAAAGACATCATCGATATAAGTACCCACACTCGTCTCCAACCCGGCGATGGGATTCGCGTGACCAATCCCCCGAATATACGCAGCCAAAACGGAGTTTGTTCCGCGAATAATATTAAAAGACGCATTCGGAACGTATGACCCGAGTTGTACTAAATTTTGTGTTCCCGAACGCTCTAGCGCTTCCGCGTCAAAAGACACCACGGACATCGGCACATCCTGTAACACCTCATTCCGATGTCGAGCGGACACCACATAAACCTCTTCCATATTTTGTGTTTTTTCCGCCCCATCTAAACCCTCACCGTTAATAGCACCAAAAGGATCCAAGCGTTTAACGATAACCACATTTGTCTCTGCATTTATTTCGTATACCAAACCAGAATCCCCCAACAAACGCTGCAGAGCATTTATCACCAAAAAAGAACCCATCACTTCGGGGGACTCATGGCCAAATACATGGTGACTAGAAACAACAACACTAATATTTGCCTGCACGCCTAACGAAATTAGTGCTTCACTTAATGGGGCTTTAGGAAGGTTAAACGAGACAACACGATTTATTTTTTTGACGGGCACCGCAGAAGTAACCGCGACAGGGACAAACAGCCACAGCAGTGAAAAACCAAACAGAAAAATAGACCTCAACCGAACCATAGCCGCTACAGAAAAACACCCCGAATTATGTGACCCACTAACACCACCAAAACACTTATCACAAAAAATGAATACCAATAAGCAACGATATTACTGCCGCACCCAGAACATTGAGCACAACGCCATATCGCACCATATCGCTTATTTGCACCTGTCCAGAACCAAAAACAATGGCGTTAGGTGCCGTGGCAACAGGTAACATAAACGCACAACTCGCACTCAACGCCGCCGGCACCATCATCACCAAAGGATCCGTACCCGCATTCATCGCCGCAACCACCAGCACCGGCATTAATAAACTCGTACTTGCCGTATTGCTGGTTACTTCCGTTAAAAACGTCACGCCGATACAGATTAAAAACATCATAAGTAACATCGGTAAGGTCACTAAACCACCGATACCGGCCGCCAGAAAATCAGCCAAACCACTTTCGACAAAACCTTTTGCCAGCGCAATTCCACCACTAAACAAAATCAGCATACCCCATGGGATCTTCGCTGCAGTTTGCCAATCCAATAACTTAGAGCCTCTTCCATTAGGAACGAGAAACATCACAACCACAGCAATAAGCGCAACGCTTGCATCGTTCGCATGAGGAACACCAAACAAACCTTTCCAACCACCAAATGGATCCGAACGTGTCATCCAAGCTAACGCAGTAACAAGGAAAATCCACATTACACGTCGCTGCTCCGACGTCCATCCCTCTTTTTCGGGCAACTCAAACCCAGCTTTACAACTTAAATTACGTGTAAGCCACAAACCCACAAGCGGCACAAATACCACAACTACCGGAACACACCACATCATCCAACGCAAAAAGCTTACGGACTCCCCAGTGCGCTCTTCATAAACACGCATCAAAATCAAATTGGGCGGTGTACCTATTGGAGTCCCCATACCGCCAATACTTGCGGCATAACAAATTCCCAATAACAGTGGTACAGCAAGCGCCTTATTCTCTGAAGAGGACACTACCGCCAAAGCGACGGGCAACAACATCAAGGTCGTCGCCGTATTCGAAATCCACATACTCAAAATTGCAGACGCCGCCATAAAGCCAAATACCACCCGACGGGAGGATCCACCGCCAAAAGCATGCACCATAATCAATGCTATTTTTTTATGGGCGCCGCTCCGCTCCATCGCTGTGGACAAAATACACCCCCCCATCAACAATAGGATTAAGGGGTTGCCGTACGCCTCTGCCACCTGCGCCGGCGTTAAAATACCTAACAGAGGTAACAAAGCTAATGGAATAAACGATGTTGCAGGAATAGGGATTGGCTCAAGCACCCACCAACAAGCGCATAGCGCCGTAATTGACGCTACAAGCGCAGCAGCATCGCTCAAACCCGTACCAAAAAGTGAAGCCAAATATACCGCGACGGCCAATACTGGCCCAAGGATTAACCGAAAGTAAGTGCTCACATTAACTCTATTTTATGATGATTTAGAAGACAAAACCATAGAACCAACTTCTTCTCGCACAGTCGAATCCTATGGGCGGCCATTTTAGTACCCCATGTGGTAACGAAATACGTAAATCGATATACTATGTGATCGGCTTCGCAATCAACAGCCAAATGGGGAATTCGCCCAAAAAGCAGTATGATCCGCAAAGCAGAAACCGGGGGCGTTTTTGGATTCGACGCCGGTGACAAAACTCGAGGTGCATGCCGTGATGGTAGCCAATCACGTTAATCCAAAGCTGCAAACTAATAGTTGCAAATGATGACAACTACGGTGCTCAACTAGCTGCGTAAGCAGTTTGTGAAAGCACCTTCTAGTGACTACGGTCGCTAGCGGTCTTTAGCAAGATGCCAGTATCGCGCTACTGACTGTCACTCAGAACTGGACCGTTGTGACATTTAGATCGTGGTGTCATTGCTAAATTTGAGCGAACTCGCAATTATCGTCCTGCCCGTCGGGCTGATATGCGTTAAATTAATTGACGGAAACTAAGCATGTAGAGCCGAGAGCAGAGTGCTGACGGACGGGGGTTCAACTCCCCCCGCCTCCACCAAGCATAGGTTTGATAAAAACCGAGAAAGACCATAAAAGCCTGCAAGCATAGATGTTTGCGGGCGTTTTTGTGCCTATAAGATCCGAAGAGGTTTGGTAATACCCCAGCTTTATTGTAACATCCACAGTAACACCAACAAAAAAACTAACCCAGTGTTACTAAAATGGCCAGAACCACGAAGCCCCTAACCAATACAGAGGTAAAACAGGCAAAAGCGAAAGATAAGGAATACAACCTTGTCGACGGTAGTGGGCTCGCCCTTCGAGTCAAACCGAACGGATCAAAACTCTGGATATTGAACTACCCCCGGCCTTACACCAAAAAGCGGGCAAATATAGGGTTTGGCCAATACCCCGAAGTGTCTCTCGCCCAAGCAAGAGACAAAAGAAAAGAGGCTCGCGAGCTTCTATCCAAAGAGATAGACCCAAAAGAATACAGAGATGAACAACATGGCAAAGGGCTACAAGCCCACACCCTGACACTAGAAGTGATCTCAGCACAATGGTTTGAGATAAAAAAAACGCGGTATCAAAAAACTACGCAATAGATATTTGGCGCTCCTTAGAGCTTCATATCTTTCCAGAGTTAGGCGCAACACCAATACACAAAATTACAGCCCCAAACACAATAGAGATAATTAGACCTCTAGCAAAAAAAGGGAGCCTAGAAACCGTAAAAAGACTCTGCCAAAGACTAAATGAAATCATGACCTTCGCCGTAAATACAGGAAGTATAAAAGCCAACCCCTTAAGCGGAATTAGCTGTGCGTTTTTATCTCCCAAAAAGCAAAACCTACCCACAATCCTCCCCAGCGAACTCCCTAATCTAATTCAAGCACTCTTCAACTCAACAATAAAGATCACCACACGAAACCTCATCTTATGGCAACTTCACACTATGGTTCGCCCAAGCGAAGCTGCTGGCGCGCGCTGGGACGAAATAGACCCCAAAAACAAGCTATGGAATATTCCTTCCGAACGCATGAAAAAGAAAGCAGCTCATAGCGTTCCCTTAACACAGGAAACAATTAAGCTATTAGACAGAATGAAACCTATCAGCGGACATCGTGAATACATTTTCCCTGCTGACCGAAACCCACGTACTCATGCGAACTTTCAAACTGCTAATGCTGCGCTAAAACGGATAGGGTTCGGAGGGCAGCTCGTTGCCCATGGAATGAGAGCCCTGGCTAGCACAACGCTTAATGAGCAAGGGTTTGATCCAGATATTATTGAATCAGCGCTATCTCACGTAGATCAAAACGACGTGCGCCGCGCATACAACCGAGCTCACTACATTGACCGACGACGCGATTGCATGAGTTGGTGGTCGGATCATATTGAGCAAAGCATCAATTTCGGGCGAAACATATATGACTAAAATCACCCCCAAGAAATACAGAAAATCCTAAAACTAGAAATCCCAGAAGACAAGCTAGAACAATTGACCTTAGAACTAAATTCGTTTTGCGATACCCGAAAACGCAAAATCAAAAGAGACAAACTGATAAACAAAAATTATAGCGATATAAAAAAATCGCTAACCCTACTAAACAGATCACTTTCGCGACTTTCCAAAAATAGGGAATGGTTATCTGACAGTACCTATAAACTATATATCGATCACGAAGGTATAGAACCGACCCAGTCTTTCACTCTTAGAGACATCTCAAATCACTTACAATGCTGCCTCCCTAAAAAACCCACCCACATAGAAAGCAAGCATATCAAGGCCCTCTTTGAAAGTATTCGATGGAGCTGTGAAAAAGCGATTCCCAATATCCGATGGTATACCCGATCCGGGTATACCAATGAAATCACAAGCCCCTTTTTTCAAATTTGTAAATTTCTAGCGCAAAAAATAGCCCCTAAACTAAGTGACGAAACCTACTCAAAATACATTCAGAACACTGTTAAACCCAATACCAAAGCTATGGAAAGAGCGCGAAACAGGAAGAAACTTTCACCCGAAGCGGATTTTTATGAATTACTAAAGGAATAGCTAAATCTTCCAAGGTAAAAAAAATACAATTATCCAATAATTATCTACCTTATCCATAGTGCCGATTGGGTAATATATTTCATAGCGTCTTCCATCTAACCAAGGAGTATAAGACGCTATGAAACACTATCTTAAACTAATCCGAAAACCCGAAGTTCTTGAACAAACTGGCTACAGTGACTCAACGCTCTACAGCAGAATAAATCAAGGAATGTTCGTTCCGCCAGTTTCCCTTGGCGAAAGAGCAGTTGCATGGATTTCAATAGAGGTCGACGCTCTATTAACTGCACTTGCCGCCGGAAAGCCAAAACATGAGATAAAACTTATTGTCACGGAATTGATTCTCGCTCGGGAACTTCGATTTAACCAACTAAAGGAGGCTAACAAATGAAGGAACTTCCAAAAGCACTAGAGCCTCTAGCGGCATATGACCAATTCATATTGTGGAAAAAAGCACCAAAGAATGGGAAAACAACAAAAATACCTATTCATTATTCAAACGGCCAAAATATAGATTCGACCAACTCTACAAACTGGACATCTTCGACAACCGCCCTAGCTGTTGCAGATACAGTAAATACTAGCATCCCCTATACCTATGGTATCGGATTTACGTTTACTGATAACGATCCATTCTGGTTTCTCGACATCGATAACTGCCGAGAAGCCGATGGATCCTGGTCTCCACTTTCTTTAGATCTTCTTAATCGGCTCAGTGGTGCCGCAGTTGAAGTATCTCAAAGTGGAAATGGCCTTCATATATTTGGCACGGGGGAGGTGCCTAAACATGCCTGTAAAAACACCAAATTAGGTCTCGAACTATATACAGAAAAAAGATTTGTAGCCCTTACGGGACAGGAAACAACAGGGTGCGCTAACTACGATCACACCGACAATATAGCCGACATCGTTTCAGAATACTTTCCTAGAAACCATACGGTAAACACACAACCGACCTCAAAAGACTGGACTAAGAAACCCGTGTCAGAATGGACGGGGCCTCAAGATGACCAAGAACTTATTGAAAAAATGCTAACATCAAAAGGCACCAGCTCTGCATTCAGAAACGGAGCCTCCCTTCGTGATTTGTGGGAAGGAAATTCCGATGCTCTCAGCAACGCATACCCTAGCGACAGTGATCAACCCTTTGATCGAAGCAGCGCTGACCTGGCCCTTTGCCTTCGCCTCGCTTTTTGGACAGGGAAAAACTGTGAACGCATAGATCGCCTATTCAGATTATCTGGACTTAACAGAGACAAATGGGAAACCCGAGGGGACTATAGAGTTAGGACCATTGTAAAGGCCATCAGCCTTTGTGCTGATGTGTACAGTAATACCGCCGTTGGATCCGACGATTTATCACAATGCATATACGTCAGAAACGTTGATAGAGTTCTTGTGCCCGATGGTGAACTCATCGACGAACGACGCTTTAATGCCACATACGGAGGCACAAACCACACGATACTTGGAGATACCCAATGTCGGAATATATGGAAACTATTCAATATTCGCCAATCTGCATCGAATCTATGGGTCCACGGAACATGTTTTCGCCCCAGTCTAAAATTTCTCACCATGATTTACGAAGACGATAAACGCCTGATCAACGTTTATCGGCCCCTTGGTGGCAGACAAGCTCCCGGAAGCGTAGAACCCTTTATGACCCATGTAAGAAAAATACTGCCGCTGGAAACAGACCAGGAGATATTTCTATCATATCTAGCAGCCTGCATTCAAAATATAGGGGAGAAATTTCAATGGTGTGTATTACTTCAAGGAACTGAAGGCGTAGGTAAAACTCTATTCTTTAATATACTCTCTTACGCTATTGGCCACCGCTACACCCACCTCCCCAACGCTTCAGATTTAACTAATTGCTTCAATTCTTGGATTGAAAATAAATTGATTATCTGCATTGAAGAGTTGCGAACATCAGGAAAGAAAGATGTCGCTGAAGCACTGAAAACAATGATCACTAACAAACAGGTCGAAATCCATAGCAAAGGAAAAGACCAAAGAATTGGGGATAATTGTGCAAACTTTATTATCTTCAGCAACCATAAAGACGCTGTATTGAAAACTAAAGACGACAGGCGATACTGTGTGTTTTTCGCAGCCCAGCAAGAAGCCTCTGACCTAATAAGAGACGATATGGACGAGCAGTATTTCCAGAGGCTACATGAATGGCTGAAAAACGACGGATACGCTTACGTTTCCCACTACCTCGCCAATAGGGAGATAAACATCAACACAAACGGTCGAGCACCGCAAACAAGCAGTACACTCGACGCAATAAACTCGTCACGAGGACTAGCCGAACAACTTATTCTAGATTCTATCGATTCTGAAGAAGCCGGTTTTAAATTCGATTTGGTATCAGTAACAAATGTAAAAGCTATGCTGCTTAGCAATGGACTAAAGGTTTCGAGTCAAGCTATATCCACGTCGCTCCGAAACCTAGGCTACATAAAACACCCCGCACTCGAAAAAAGCGATGGAAAAATCACCATTAATGGCGATCGCCAACGAATTTATGTGAAGAGACAAAGCACTGCAGCAACAGTTTCTAACCCTGAAGACATTATTAAAATATGTGAAAAATCACTAGCTCACACAAGGTCCAGAAACGCTTTTTTGTCCGAATCACACCATCCTCCGGACACTCTAAAATACAGTAATCATCGCACCATATAATAGTATCGGTCCGACTGTCCAGTGTCATTAACGTAGAAAAAACCACTAACAGTTAAAGAAAATATCGAAAACAAAATGCTTGGACACCGGACAATATAGATACCAAAAACATAAAATACGCTAATTATTTCGTTAAAAAAGAGGGGGGGGGGGTAACATGGGCGGCATTGGAAGTGGGAGATATTGGCGTCAGTCTAAAAAGCGTACCACCGATACTCTCCGAATAATTGACATACGTGAATGGGAAAAAAAAGGGCTACTCCGTTGTGACTCAGCTTTTGTGTGGCACTGGCTTCATGAAGGAAAAACCCATAACTCGATTCTCGTAACTATCAAAAAAAACTGCCTAGTCTTGTCTTATCGATATTCCAACCTATCTAATACCCACATTGAAAAGCAATACTCTATTGAAACGTCATGGACAAAATGTAATTTCGGGTCAAAACGACCATGGTTTATATGCCCTACAAAGAACTGTACGCACCGTGTGGCCATTCTTTACCACAATGAACTATTCGCGTGTCGCCACTGCCACAACTTAGCGTATTCGAGTCAGCGAGAAGGATCCGGGGATAGAGCCGCAAGAAGAGTAAATAAGATACGCCAGCAATTAGAGTGGGATTGCGGGGTTTTCAATTCTTACCTCAGATATAAACCACTCGGGATGAGCCAGGAGAAGTTCGAGACATTAGTACAGAAACATGACTACAATATGACTGTTGCTCTCACGTGTATATATGCTCAAATCAGCCCGCCCAAATAGATTCTCAGTCAGACTTGATCAGACACTTTTCTCAATAAGGCACGATCTGATATGACAGACCGCTCTTTCCACTAAGCGGAAGTTTGTAAAAAATAAGATGGCTCATAACTCTGCCGTGCTCGACCGTCCGAGTTCGGCCATAAGAGGATATTTAGTTCGAGCATTTCCTCATCGGCCTACACTACAAACATCCAATCGGCAATGCTCTAAACCCCGACAGAAAACAAATGCGTATTACACCGTGAGCAGGTGGCGCCCCAGTTTCTTTTTGTAGCCATTCATTTTTACACATCGCGCACTGGTGCCTTTTTGGGCTCGACTGTTGGCATAGGCTCGGCGACATCCACCGGTGCTCGATCTAGATATTCGACTTCAAAACATGAATCATTACCTTCATCAATGCCCACTGGATCACTCCAGGGCTATTGGATGGGCGACACTGATGAGATGATTCACTCTATTGGCTTGGGTTTGGTATCCCAACCCTGCGAATTGACCCAGGTTGCAATACCACGCCGCAACGAATGACTCGTGAATAAATCGGCGTCAACGATGTCGGCTTTCTCGCAACATCGTTTGAGAATATTGATGACACTGGCCGGATGTAGGGCCTCCCCAGCGATTAATTGTGCGGAATACAGGCCCGGTGTTCAACTGCTCAATGTGAATCCAATCAAGATAAGCCGCGACCAGACACAGCCTCTCCAATGCGGGAGTTTTGTACCGTCGCCCCAAGCCTGAGTGATCAACTTTACTGCGAGCCACAAAAAATTCCATTCCTATACCTGGTAGCACCTGTATATGCTCTATAAGCTGTGATAATTCGTCACTCCTAAAGGCGCGCCAGAACCCAATTAATAGTAAGGCTTGTCTCGGCTAGATTGAAGGTGAGAAGCTAAAGGGTCTGTAGTTATTGATTGATCAAGCACATCAATTATCTGTGCGAGCCTTTCAAGCTGAATAGGTTTGGCTTGTTTTTGTTGGTGAGGATGAAGCTCAGCAACACCTTTTTGATATACGGCACTTTGGTCGGGTCAGGAAAACCCTGCTCGTTAGCCATTCTGAGAGTACGGCCAATCGCTGCTTAAGTGTGCCCACCACAAGCGTCGGTGCGAAATGCGCTATATAGGAAGCAACGTTATCAGCTGCAGCTGGCAGAAAACCGCCACATACATCTTTGTAGTGTTCGATGGCTGCACGGCAGCTTTTGCGAGTATTTTCACGAGTAGCGGCGCGGATATAATTTTCAACATTAGACAAATTCTATTCTCTAAATATTTTTAATTTTGTCACTGTACGCTTGATTAAGAATTTTCATTATTTTAATAGAAACATCATTACTATTTAAAATACTCACATGATCTTCATAATACCCCATCACTATTTCTGCCTCCTCCTGAGCTTGAAGTGAGAGTTGACTTTGCAGAGTTACAGTTCCATCGGAGTTTGAACGCCCCATTATTCCGCCTCCTTTACCTTTATGACTGAAAAGTAAGTAATAATTCATATGGCTTGGTAAGGGCTGTTCATGCAGCGATGTTAAATACGGGCTACTCGGCACCATATCAAACCACGACGGCACTGCAACCGGTGCATGCCTGACCCCCTGACTCGCGGCATTATGACCAAGCCAAGGTGTCGAAACGGTTATGAACGTATCGATAAACGCATTTGCATTGCCACGGGCTTGTTGTTCATTAATGAATCCACGGGAAACCAGCCCTCCCATACTATGAGCGATAACGACCATGTTTTTAAAATCATATGTCGCTTTCAACTCGTTTACAGACTGACTTAACGACTGGCTTAGTAAACCAAGCCGCATACCCGAGGGGTACTGCACAATCCAAGGCTGAAAGCGCTCACGATTTAACTGTTCAATGAGATATAGCCAATCATGACCTGATCCACTAATACCGTGAACAAATAATACTGGAATCTTATTGTTGTCAAACGGTTCAAGAAAATAGATGCCACTGTGGCCTTGGAGGTGAAACTTTACGGGTTCCCACATTCCCAAAGGACCAAGTTTTTGCTTAAACACAGAGACATCGACCACTTCTCCGAATTTGGCTTGATTAAAATTAACTGGCTTATGTATTTCTCCGGGAACAAATAATGCTGGCAATTCTTTTTTTGCTGTAGCAGGATCACGGAGCTCGATGGATAAATCAGAATAAATTTTCCCGGGCGTACCCACTATAAGGCTTGGTGAGCCGTACCAGCCAACGCGCTCGTCTTCCTGGAGAGTAAAATCTTGATTAACATCTTCAAAGGCTAATAAGTAGTATTTTCCCTCCGGGGCGGAAAAAGAAAACTCGCTGTCTCCGTAAACAACAGAATAAGATTGCAAGTGGTATTTACCATCCTCCAACCGACTTAACGTAACAACTATGGGTGAAGTGTTAATATTTGTAAGTTGAATTTTTCCAGAGAAGGAGGTCGCGGCATTCAACTGTTTTACATCTTCGCCAAGCCCAACAAACATACAGCCGTTAATAAGTAAAATCAGGGTGAAAAACGCCGCTTTTCGTACTAACATCATCTTTTATTCGCTTATATTTAATGGTGAAACTACATACGCCAAGCAACTGTGATAGTTCCATATTGTGTTAAATTTTCGAGTGTCTTTTCGGTGTCACCACTTTGAATAATATTAGAATCGTTGATAGCAAAAGTTAGCGAAAAATCTTGCCAAGAGTAGGCGAAGCCTGCGGTCAAGCCGATATATTCATGATCGTAGTCGATTGATCGGCTATCACGGAACGTATTACCATCTGTAAAAATTTGGTTGAAAACGTAGCCTGCCTGAATACCGCCGTAAATATACCAACCGCCATTAACAGCGCTTGGATTAGTAGTACGCGAACTATTAAACAATGTCGTTGCGTAAGAGCTGATTAAGCCTCGACCATAACGAATGGTCATTCCAGTACTAATAGAGCTTTGAATTGTACCCAGACTCAAATCAGTATTGGTTAAAAAATCAAAACGACCTGAATTGGATGCCCATGTTCTCCATGTTCTTCCGCGAGATAGCTGAAAAACCAATTCATTTTCTAGTTGCGTATCCCACCCTTGAGGCTCATCTGCACTAATAATTTCATGGACAAATTTCTGTGCCTCTTCGCCTAAAGCTGCTGGACCAACAACACCAATAGTGGTGCTTACGCGATCTGCATGATCGGGAGTAACAGCCACATAAGTATTGGTGAGAGCAAGAAGCGCTGAATACGGAAGTTCGTTTTCATCGGGAACAACGATATTAATGTCGCTGGGGGTACTCATGGTTTGCCCAAACATATAAGCATTTACTGCTCCCTTTATATCACCACTAGGCATACTCCACATCAGTGGTGCCACCCAGAAATCATGGGTAGGTAAATCTTTGGAAGAAATGTCCCCAACATCAAAAAAAGATACGTAAAGACCATTGGTATAACCATTGTCATTGCCCACAAAGAGATCATTATCCAAAGTCACCGAAACCCAGTCATTTTCCGCTTGCGACGGAGTCGCCATGACTAGAAAGAAGCATGGTATTAAAATAGTTTTTATTTTTGATCCAAGAAATATTTTACTGTAAATCCTAGCGACACAACTTACATTCATTTTTAAATTTCCCAAGTTTGCAACACAGACAAGTCACTAATCAATTCGAGATATACTTCAGCTCATAAAGGAGATACGTTATTTTTATGGGCTTTATCTATCGCTTGTCGAATACCTTCGGCCCATTGATCAAAGGCAGTTTCAATGTCAGCCCACGTAGACCAAGGTTTTGCATTTACAATCCGACTACCTTTTGTTTTGGCAACAGCAACAATATCAAGGCGATTGCTTAAAGTTTCTCTAAAATGAGCTTCGACGGTTACTTCACCGACACTGATAGCAAAAGGGGCTATCGCACTAGTGATATTGGCTGCGGCACTTGGCGCTTTCAAACCGGAAAGATGTAAGGATATTCTTAAAGTGTTCGGTTCTGTTCGTGTACCGACTTTATAGCCTCCATCACGAAGAGATTTAATTAAACCATTCCGAAAGTATGTCTGCATTCTTGTAAGGGTATCAGGATCTAAATCTTCCATTTTGGGATCATCGTAGTTCACCATGACAGGATCGACGATAAAACGAGTGTATGCTCCAAAGGTAGGTGCGTTTGGCCTTGCATAGACCAAGGTTGGAGAAAAATTTTTATCCAGTTCTAGGCCGGTTAAATCGGCACTGTAGGAGTGGTTTTCCACTATGCGACTCGTAGGGGCACAGCCAGACGCAAATGCCAAACAAAGAAGTATTGATACGTTTCTACAATATTTTAAAAACATGGCCTAGCCTCAATTAATTGGTTATTTTTTTCATTTTTAAATACTTGACTCGTAATATGATGGTAAAGATTTGCCACCTGCGCGACTAAGGATTTAAATTCTGGATGTAACTCCGCAAAACGGTCGCTACCGCGACTTTTCTCAAAGCACTCAATTAAGAAATTAATGTCATAATCATTCAACGTCGCTCCGCCATATCAGGTAGCTGGTGAGCAACTCCCTAGTGGCAATCGATAAGTTCTGGTTTTATGTAAGCAGTAGCGCTACTGATGTGCGATGCTTGTTTCATTTTATTAGCGCTCTATATTGTGCACCACAATATACGCCACAACTCGAAACCAATCCTTATGTACAACTAAAAATTAGCTTTCAGTATTAGCTTACAAATCGATTGTTAAATTACTTTTCTCAAACCAATTCCCCCCTAACGCGAGAAATAGATTGACCCGCTGTTCCAATGCAAGGCGTTGTACGGCTAATTTATTGCTACTCGCAGAGAGCACACGTTGTTGCATGACAAGTAAATCAATCAACGCAATTTCACCCTCTTTATGCCTGAGTTGAGCAATGCGGTGGGCCTTTTCTGCCTCAGTTAGCGCAACGCTCAGTTCGTTATCACGCTGCACAAGCGTATTGGCAAGGTCGAGGTTGGTTTCTACTTCGTTGAAGGCACTGAGCGCTGTTTGGGCATAAGAAGCCAGTGCTTGTTTTTGCTCGGCGGTGGCTACTTTAACTTGCGCTTTTCTCACACCGCCATCAAAAAGTGGAGTAAGAAGATTGCTGGCAAGTTGCCAAGTGACGTTCGCGGGATCGGTGATATCAGATAAAGCACTGGAGGCGCCGCCGAGAGTGCCCGTCAAGCTTAACTGAGGTAGACGTGCCGCTTTGGCCTGAGCGACCGAATTAAACGCAGCAGCAACACGACGTTCGCTGGCGATTAGATCTGGTCGTCGTTCTAATATGTCTGAGGGCACGCCAAGGGGCGGCATCGGCGGTAAAGTTGGCAAGATGGTTTTTACGGCAAGTGCGCCTTTAGGGTATCGGCCTAGCAGAACTTCTAAGGCACGCAAGGCCTCTCTTTGAGAGGCCTCTAACGTAATTAATTGTTCGCGTGTTGATGCTAAGTCTGATTTCGTTAAGGCAACATCTTGCGCTGAAACGAGACCGTTTTTATATTGCACATCCACTATACGAAACGTTTCTTCGAGTGAAGCAAGGATGTCTTTTAAGATGGCAACTTGACGACTGGCTTCAATGGAAATGAAATATGCTTTTGCCGTTGCTGCGGCTAATGAATGCTGTGCATATTGGTAATCTGCTGCTGCGGCTTCAGCACTGACAACAGCAGCACGTTGTCCCGCGCTAATGCGCCCCCATAAATCAACTTCCCAATTGAGTTGAACGGATAGCGCCTGAGTGGAAACCTCTGAAATTGAATTACTAACTGATCCCGCACGTGAATTGGCAAAGGCTAAATTAGCTTGCGGCTTTAATTGCGCACCGGCTTGAACAGCTAATGCATTAGCACGTTCAACATTGGCCGATGCTGCCATAAGATCACGGTTGTTAGCGATAGCTTGCTTTACCAAGTCGGTCAGTAAATTGTCTTGAAACGGGTCAAGCCAATCGACTTGTTGTGCATCTCTCAACTGCGATGCGTCAACATTGGTCGCCCAGCTCTGCGGTGTAAAGGCGGTATGGCCTTCAAGTTTTGCGTTGATCGCTGCACCGTCTTGGGTCTTAGTGCTAGCGCAACCTGTTAATGCAATGGCAACGCAGACTGATACAAAGTAGAAAGGCATAAGCATTTTCTTATCCAACCTTAATTTTCCAAGCTTTACTTTATAAAACATGGTTTCCAGCTCCTTCAACTTCAGTTGATTTTATTTTGAAGAAAATCGCGTAGAGCACAGGAATTATCACCAAGGTCAATAGTGTCGCAAAAGTCAGTCCAAACACGAGCACGACGGACATGGATTTGAAGAAGGCATCAAAGAACAGTGGAATAACACCTAATACAGTGGTTAAGGCACCCATCATAACCGGCCTTACCCGACTGGCTGCGGCCTCCACCACGGCGTCGAACCGCGCCTTGCCTTCGCTTATTTCCAGATCGGTTTGATCCACCAACACAATGGCGTTTTTAATCAGTAGCCCAGACAATGATAGCAAACCAAGTATCGCCATAAATTCCATTGGCGTACCTGTTGAAAGTAAACCGACCACTACGCCTATAATCGCCAAGGGTACGACCAGCCATATCACCACAGGCTGTCTTACCGAACCAAACAAAATAAAAACAATAAGCACCATTGCCAACAACCCTAAAGGAATGGTGGACGCGAGATTTTCATTGGATTCTTTTGAGTCGCCGTATTCTCCTCCCCATCTTAGTTGATAGCCTTCAGGTAAATTAATCGCTTCTATTTGTGGTCGAACGCGGACAAACAGGTCAGCGGGTAATTCATGCGGATAAGGGTCACTTTGCGCTTTGATAAGCCAGATCCGATTTTCGCGGCGAACGAGGCCATCACGCCATACGGTTCTAAACCCATCCGTGACTTGACCAATCGGTACGGCACCCCCTGTGACAGAACTTAATACTTGAATATTACGGATATTATCAACGTCTAAACGTTCGTGCTCAGGTGCGCGCGAGATGATGGGAATTAACTCATCGTCTTCTCGATAAGCGCCAACAGAACGACCCGAGAAATTCGTTTGTAGCGCAAGGGCAAGGTCTTCACGAGAAACGCCCGCACGTTGTCCGGCACTCTTGGCATAAACTGGTTCAATAACACTCACAGGCTGACGCCAGTTATCCTTGATCGACAATGCCCCGCCATCGGCCACCATTATGGCCTTAGCCTGATTCGCAAGATCGTGGAGAACTTTAGGGTCTGGGCCGGCGAATTCGGCCTCGATTTTAGAGCCGCCACCGGGGCCTAGGACAAAACGCCAGACTTTGCCTTGAGCTTGGGGAAAGGTATTTTCAATATGCGCCTGAATTTCCGGCATCAATGCATCGATAATTTTATAGTCATCTGTGCGAACCAATAGTTGCCCATAGGCAGAGTTTGTGGATTCAGGCGCGTAGACCAGCATAAAGCGCGGTGCTCCTGCACCAATGGAGGTTTGTACCGCATTAACTCCCTCCAGATCGGCAACAAATTTTTCGAGCTTTTCAATGTCTTGTTCTGTTTTAGTAATATCTGTGCCTTGCGGTAACCAGTAATCGACAACAAATAAAGGCGTGGTTGAAGCAGGGAAGAATCCAGATTTAACAAATTGAAAGCCCCATACTGAAACAATAAAAATACCGACAACGCTGGCGACAACCGCGAAGCGCTTACGAAGGGCAAAACGCAAAAAGCCTTGATATTTTTGCATCAGAGCACCATCAGACTTCTTGCTGCTTGACGACGACACATGGGCCTCTTTAAACAACCAAAAACAAAAGAGCGGCGTGAGGGTGACAGCAAACACCCAGCTAAACATTAAAGAGATTAAAATCACCCAGAATAAATGACCGGTGTATTCAGCGGTAGACCCCGGCGCAAAGCCAATAGGAGCAAAAGCAATAATGCCGACCAATGTGCCGCCCAACAATGGCCATATAACGCGCTTAACAATCCGGTTGGCAATATCTAACTTTTTAATGCCATTTTGCACACCAACAAGAATGCCTTCAGTCACCACAATCGCGTTATCGACCATCATGCCCAGTGCAATAATTAAAGCTCCCAAAGAAATACGGTGCATTGGGATATCAACGATCTGCATCGTAGCCAATGTGGCAAAAATCGTCATTAACAAAATAGCGCCAATGACAATCGCGGATTTTAATCCCATGAAAATCAGCAAGGTAATAATAACGATAGCCAATGCCGCAATCACGTTGACGACAAAGGTTTGTACCGATACATCGACAATATTGCCTTGATGATAGAATTCATGCAGTTCGATACCCAGTGGTCGCAATCCTTCACTATCGGCGATTTTTTTATCCACTGCCTGACCAATCTTAACAATGTTGCTGCCCAACACACCCGAAACTCCAACAGCGATGGCAGGCTTGCCGTTATAGCGATACAGTTTTGCCGCTGGCTCCTGATAGCCGCGCCATACACGAGCAATATCTTTTAGAAAGATAATTTTGCCTTCGCTGTCCGCCGATACCAGCAGATTCTGAATAGCCTCTACAGAATCAATAGAACCCGTCGGGTCAATAACAACGCGCTGGTTACCAATTTTTACATCGCCTGAGGAGAGAACCGCGTTTTGCTGAGAAAGAATGTTATAAATATTAGATACCGACAAACCTAAAGCCGCCGTGTCTTGTCGGGAAATTTCGACAAAAATCGCTTCTTTTCGCAAACCTTCTAAGGTGACGCGGGCTACGCCATCCACTTGCAATAGCGAACTTTGCAGAGACTTAGCGTAGCGTTTTAATTCTACCGGCGAATAACCCTCGCCAGTGATGAAATACAGCAGGCCAAAGACATCACCAAAATCATCCGCTACATAAGGCGTACCGGCACCCGGTGGTAACGCCAATGCTGCATCATTGACTTTATTGCGCAGTTTATTCCAAATAAGCTGAAGATCGGCTTTGGTGGGTGAGGCTTCGTATTTTATTTCGACAGTAATTTCTGATTTTCCGGTGGTGGATACCGATTCAATAGTGTCTACTTCGGCCATTTGCTGAATGGCTTTCTCCAGTGGCTCTGTAATTTCCAAAGCCACTTCATGAGGACTTGCACCGGGGTAATTGGTAATGACCAATGCTTGACGGATGGTAAATTCTGGATCTTCAAAACGCGCCATATTTTGATAGGCAGACCAACCACCCGAAATCGTTAGCAGTATAACGATGACACTGAGTACAGTATTTTTTATGGTAAATTCGGCGATATTCATATGTCAGCTTACCTGTGAGCATTTATTAAGAGCGACAATTAAGTTAAGTAGTGGATTTTTTATCATCACTTCCACTCTCTAATTTGCATACCCTCAGATAAATAGGCTGCACCAGCCCCAACAATCGTATCGTGTGCATTGAGACCTGCCGTTACCACGACGGTTTTACCAACACTGTCTTCAATCGAGACTGTTCGCTTGGATACTGTCATGGCTTCTTGATTAACAACCCAAACATAGCTGCTTTGACCGTCACTGGTTACAGCATCAAGGGGAACGGCGACACGCGTGTGTTCCGTTTGCGCTTGATTTTCAATACGTAGCTCAACCGTGGCATTCATCCCGGGCAGTACCAATAAATTCTCAGGAGGACGAAAAGCAAAGGTAATCGCATAGGTTTGAGATGCCGTATCCGCGATTAACGATGCTTCTTTAAACTCAGCTTCTATCAGTTGATTGGGGGCTGCGTCCAAAATGACAAAGGCTTGACGATGATCGCTGTCCGATTCGTCTTTAGGAATATTGGCTAAAAAATTGGCCGGTAAGTCGATAGTGGCTTCGAGTGAATCCGCACTCATAAGATTAACCACAACTTGACCCGGTGAAATGGCTTGCAGTTTTTTAACCAGTTTCTGAGCCACCACCCCGGTAAAAGGTGCGCGCAACACGGAATCGCCAAGTGCTTTTTTAGCTTGATCGAGTTGTGTTTTACTGACATCAAACTGGGTCTTGCGCTGCTCAAGCACATTGCCTGCAATCGCGTCTTCTTTCGCTAAGCGAACAGCACGTTGATATTCAGCTTCAGCACTTTGAAATTGTGCCTTAGCGGCATCGACCGCAGATTTCAAATCCCGTTGATCCAACTTAGCAATTAACTCCCCCCGTTTTATGCGCTGAGCTTCCTTAATCGGCAGCTCTTGCAACATTCCTCCTACCTGAAAACTGAGTTCAGAAAGCCGGTTGGCCCCAATCACCGCAGGAAATTGACTTACTTGGATTGCATCAGCTTCACCGACATTGATCAATTTGACGGGGCGTATTACTGAAGTGCCAGCGTTTGTTTTTTCCGCATTATCGCAGGCGAATAAACAGAGTGTCGCTATTATGGTGCAACACAGGCCAAAACGGCTTTTTGCTAACATGTGAATGCTTCTCCCAAGTTGTATGCTCTAATTTGTATGAAAGTGGCGCTGTAGCGTGGGCTAATAACTCACAAGTCATTTAAAGTCAATTATGTAGAACGCTTAGTTATATATCTTCTTGCAAAAGCCTTATAATACTTTAAAAACAAAATCATAGAGGAAAAACTTGATTAGAATTATCATTATCGATTTTGTCGGTAAGATATGACCCGATATCAGTTATAGCTAGCGGCTTCTTGCTCCATGTAACGCAAGAACACACTATGTCCCCTTTGGCTAATCGTAAATAAGAGGCGAATTTGTGCTCACACAGATTTTAATTGGAACAGCAGTCATCTTTATAACGATTGTTATTCAAGTTTTGTTTATCAGCATAGCCATCCAAATGCTGACAAAACGGGGGAGCTTGTTGATTAAGCCGCCATTTGTTGTGAAAACAACTGTTGCTATGGTGGCAGTTGTGCTGTGGCTTATTCTGGGTATCAGTCTCAGCGCATGGTCATGGGCGGGTGTATTTCTGACTGCCGGTGTCTTTCAAAGTCTTGAACCTGCCTTGTATTTTTCCATCGTTACGTTCACTACCTTGGGGTATGGCGATATCACCCTCGATCCCCAATGGCGGATACTAGCCAGCTTTGCGGCAGTAGACGGCCTTATTATCTTTGGTTTGAATACAGCATTTTTAGTGGAGTTTACCAGTCGCTTGCGCTCAACTCAGGAAAAGCATATTGATGCAAAAGATGAAATCAACCAATAAGAGCATAAAATGAATCAGTTTGTTGCGGATAACTTTTTAACTTTTACGGTTAGTATTTTAGTATTTTTTATTGGTGTGCATACTAATAGACGCATTGATTTTTTGCGCAAGTATAATATTCCTGAACCGGTGACAGGTGGATTGATTGCGGCCTTAACCGCCCTTCTAATTTATATCACTACAGATACGGAAATTGTTTATCAGCTAGACACAAGGGATACTTTGCTTGTCTACTTCTTTACCGGCATTGGTCTGAATGCCAAGTTGTCCGATTTAATTTCAGGCGGTAAGCCTTTATTGATCATGCTAGGGCTAACTCTCAGCTATATCGTGATTCAGAACGTTGTCGGAATCACGGGTGCAACGTTGGTAGGTGCACCCACGGCAATCGGTGTTTTAGCGGGGTCAACGTCATTGATTGGCGGTCATGGTACAACCATCGCTTGGGCACCTGAAGTAGTTGCGTTGGGTATTAATAACGCCCTTGAAATTGGCGTAGCCTGCGCCACCATCGGACTCATTCTCGCCAGCCTAATTGGTGGCCCGATTGCACATATTTTGATAAGCCGCTTTCAACTCAAGGGTAATCCGGATGAATCTCCCGTAATGGGTATTTCCTTTGAAAAGGAAGAAACCGGTACGATTGACCACATGAACCTAATGGCAGTTTTTTTAACGCTCCACATCACCATTATTATTGGCTGGTTTGTTAATCATGCCGCGACTGAACTGGGGTTAAAATTACCCTTGTTTGTTACCTGCTTGCTAACCGGCATTGTGCTATCCAATACAATTCCTTCCTTTTTTCCAAACATACGCTGGCCAGCAAGGACAAAAGCCTTGGCGGTTGTATCCGATTTTTCACTGGGCCTGTTCTTAGCCATGTCACTTATGAGCATGCAACTATGGACAATTGCAGGTTTGGCTGGCCCACTAATGGTCATTTTATTAATGCAAACACTGGCAGCCGTTTTATTTATATTGTTTATATTATTTCCGTTGATGGGGCGTGATTACCAAGCTGCTGTGCTCAGTTCTGGCTTTGGTGGTTTTGCATTGGGTGCTACCCCTACAGCAATTGCAAACATGACGGCGGTGACAAAATCCCATGGGCCGGCCCCGCTAGTCTTTATTATCTTGCCGCTGGTCGCTGCGTTTTTTGTGGATATTACGAATTCATTTGTAATTCGGTTTGCACTAAGTCTTTAAAGATTTTATTTGATGGAATTTGCTACCACTAATGATCCTTCATAACCTGGTTGCAATCCTTAAATTGGCGACTTTCTTCATTAGTGGCTCTGACCTTATCGCTGGCCACCTCAGGCGCTTCGCAGACCTTATTGCTGTTTTACGACAGAGAAGGGCTCATACCCAGTCGAGCCATGTGATTCTAACGGGTAAAAGGTCTAAGTCGATAAGAAATTTGCGGTTTGCTCGATTACACATATTATGCGTAATTCATGAAAAAGAGAGTAATAATCTTCAATAAATGCAATTGGTTACGCCTAAAGTGGCTAAATTTGTCCGTTTTACCGGCCGGACCTCATTACGTCATCCATAATCACCTAGACACAAAAAATCCATATTCTAGGAATAATGAGCTCAGGGTACTTGATATTTTTCAAAATACTAATGTCCCCTTTGGGTCGTTTGCTGCCTTTGCCAGCACAACCTTTAAACCAGTTTAGAGCAAATGCTCAATGTCTTCTTTGGGCGACAAGTAGACATAATCATAACACTAAGTGCTCAACTAGAATGTGCCGTGAGATGTCATGCAGGTGAATTCAACCACACATATTCAGATGTTAGAACGGAGGTAAATTGTCAGATTAAATCGAGACAGGTATTTAATATCGTTAGATCGAGCTACTACACTTATAACCCAGACACTAATTTACCACCTCCTCATAGGAAGTACCGATCAATGCTGCCGGGATAAATATCACCCCCTCAGGCTTAGGCGAACGATGATTTGTCGCAAAAGCTCCTGATTTCATGCCAGGCAAAAGAAAGAACACCCATTGCCTATACGCTCGCGGCTGTGTACTCAAAACCACATCAGTCACCGTAGCAACCTCTTTCTCTGTAGGTAATCGCCCCCCTATCAACTCGATCTCGACTTTCAAATTAAGCTTATCCAAAAACCGATTGTATTTACTTTCCCTAATCCTAAACCTTACATCCTTCCCATCTATGTTCACCAAACCTTGACCTTCCCCGGACGAGCTAGCGGCTTGGTATTTTTCTTTTTCAAACTCAATCCTTTTGCTCGCTATTTCTCTCTCTCTCGGATCAACACACACAAAAGGAAATCCATTAGCCGCCACACCAGGATCAAGAATGTGACTTAAATACCCTTTCTCTGTTATTTCAACCGACACATCACCACCTGACGAAGAAAATACATAGGTTTTTAGATCGGAGCGCGGCCCAACCTCAGAGATAGCAAGGAAGCTCCTCCCAATATCTATAACCCCACCTCTCTCAAACACCTCAGATATCGCATATTCACCCTGATGAATCTCCTCAAGCCGAATAGAATACCCAGGACGTTCGGGTTTTGAGCACACGAAAAGCCGGTTTACGACAGAAGCTCCAGGCTCACTTTTTTCGCTT
Source organism: Agarilytica sp. (assembly GCA_045430345.1). Classification (GTDB taxonomy): domain Bacteria; phylum Pseudomonadota; class Gammaproteobacteria; order Pseudomonadales; family Cellvibrionaceae; genus Agarilytica. The sequence goes on from JAILXT010000006.1 coordinate 134,167, forward strand.
ATATCATCCTCAACCCCAGAGATGATGAATAGCGGCACTGAAAGAACCGCGAGAAACACATAAAATTTTTCTTTAACTGACATCTAATTAACACTCCAATTATCGTTTCCCTCTACCAAAATCTAGTCCCCAATTTGGGGACACGGACATTTGTACCTAATATCGGGACAATGATCAAGTCCCTTCACACTGCAGAGCACATCCGGCTTATATCATGGCTAAAACTCAATAGAGAAAGCCAAGGGCTCACTATGCGTGAACTAGCCGCTCTCTTAGACACGACGCACTCTTTCGTGGGCAAAGTTGAACAAGGTGAAAGACGGTTAGATGTCATCGAATTTATAAAATACTGCGATGCGTTAAATCTTTCTCCAGAAGAAGGTTTATCCACGATAAAAAAATCATAATTTCAACGACTCCGCACACTGCAACGACGAATAATGGTTTTTCACGCCATATTTTTCCACAAAGACCCCATGCTATATTTGCTTTCGCATGACAGCATGTACAATCACTTCATAGATAATTTCCTTCCAAAACATTCTCCCTATCATTAAAGAGGCTCGAAAATTGGATTTTCAACAAGGAATGGCAATTAAGCCCAGATATGATGAAAAGAGCCCTCTTGATAGAGCTATCGAGGGATATAGCCAAAAGGCAGAGCAGTACTATAAAGACCTAAACTCGTCCGAACACTCTCTTCCTGATAGCAGGAAGAAGCGAAAGAAAGCTCTCGAAGACGCTAAAAAGTTCTTAGGCCATGAACGTAGGTTTACTGAAATCATGTCAACAATTCAGCCTGACCTGGACCGTTACAGCGCGCTTGGGCGGGATGCAACCCCAGGCTCCGGGTCTGAGATTGCAGACAATCAGCGCCTCCAGGCAACCGTGGAACATCACCCCACAGACACTCTCGAACGCTTCATGCGGGCTGCGCCCATCCCGAAACCAAGCTCAGTGCATACGGCGCATCATATCGCTCCAGGCAAAGGAAAAACAAAAAGCGCAAATCTAGCCAGAATTAACATCCATAGCTTTGGAATACGCGTCAATGATCCTGATAACGGCGTGTGGCTTCCACGATTCAAAGAACATACGCCACTGCCAAAATCCAAAGGCCACCTGCAATACCACACTGAAGGCTGTGAGGATTGGGTTCTAAGAAAAATCAGCACAAAACTCAATGAACTTTTTATAATTATCGATAAAAACAATTCTACTCTAAAACAGCATATGGACGCCAAGCTATGAAAGCATGTGAACTTTTAGATAAAGGTAATGAACTTCACCACAAAGTGCGATCTGTCTCTGACCTAATACGTCACGTTAAAACCAGAGAAGCAGAAAGTAAATCACCTAATTACAACCTTTTTTTTGGCGCCGGCTGCTCCGTATCTTCTGGCATTAGACCCGCAGGGCAATTGATTGACGAGTGGCTCAAAGAACTCTACGAAAGATTCCAGCTAACAACTCCAGACTCTATCGAGCAAGCGAAAGAATATTTTCAAATACATCACTCAAACTGGTATAACAAAGAAAACCCCTACTCATCTCTATTCGAAAAAACATATGAGTTTGCTACGCAAAGACGACGATTCGTCGAAACTGAAGTAGATAAAGCTCTTCCTGCTATTGGCTACGCATACCTAACAGCCTTGGTTGAGGAAAAGTTCTTCGGCAGTATATTTACAACCAATTTTGACGACCTGATAAATGAGGCATTTTATCAGTTTTCAAATGAAAGACCCCTAGTATGCGCACATGACTCATCAATAAAATCTATATCAATCACATCAAAACGCCCAAAAATAATAAAACTCCATGGAGACTACCTATTTAATGACATAAAGAGCACGCTGAGAGAAACTGAATCGCTTGAACAGAACACAAAAGAAAAACTCATAGATTTTTGCAAAGAATTTGGTCTTATAATAGTTGGCTACTCGGGAAATGATAGATCAATAATGGATGTGTTAGACTTTTTAACAAAGCAAGAAAATTTCCTACAAAACGGGCTATATTGGTGTTTGAGAGGACAAGACGAGGTCAACCATTCACTACAAAACCTACTGTGGAAGGAAAAAGTCTATCCAGTGATAATAGACGGGTTTGATGAGCTATTTGCCGAAATTCACGCAAAGAGCATGAGGAAAGGACTAGATTTTGAAGCTAGTCTAAAAAACTCTAAGCTCCAACAAATAAAAAACAACATACTTAGTAAAAACGATTATCTTAATAAGAATAAATATATTCGAGACGACGTAAACCGAATAAAAGAAACAAATGACAAACAAGAGATATCAGATTTCCTTAACTCTCTGAATATCAACGGAGAATCCGAAGATCTTTCCTTAACTGAGTTCAGAAATCTTCTGGAAATAGAGGACCTTTCAAAAAAACTAGAGCATGAAAAAGCCTATAGATTAGCTGAAAACTTTTATCATAACACCACGAACAACCGAGACAAAGCTAGATACATATCGAAGCTTATTTCGATATCTAACGACATGAGAAATTCCAGATCCTGCATCACTTGGTGCGACAAACTTATGGAAATTGACCCAAACAACATCTCTTATATAATCAAAAAATCTCGACATATCAAAGACCTATCTTCAAGGTATTCATTTTTATCTTCAAAATCCAAACAATATGAGTGGAAATACAAGCTACATAATCACTCGGCATTATCTGGCTACAACCTAATCAAAAATGACCCAACCACCTCAGAGGTGGATATCACTCACCTAATATCAAAAACAGAGAAAAGTTTACAATTAAACCCATCCTTATCAAATCAAGCATGGCACATTAAAGTTGACTTACTCCTTCACTCAAAAAAACTAGAGCTAAAGAAGGGCGAAGACATAAAAAAACAAATTGAAGACCACATAACGGAAGCAAAAAAAATAAGTAGCAAGAACCTCAATACTCTAGATATTGAAACAAAGGTATGTGCAGGAAAATATGAATTTGAGGAATCAAGAAACCTAATAAACACTCTATACGCCATCCATGAGGAAGTAGATACTTCCGAAAAATCTCAGATAAACGGATTTATCAACCTTCTTGTTGACCACTTAAATGAGTTTGACAAACCAACGCCATCACTTTCCATTGCTGAAAAATTTTATGAAACCCACTTACAAGATAAAGAAATAAAACATAACTCTGAAATCCTACTTGGGAAGGCATCTTTTTACATCGCCAGGAAAAACAACATATCCAAAGCACAATCATACTTTCTATCTGCGCTGGAATGCGTAGATATAATAGTAAATTTTGAGAAAGCCATTTCACTCAATAGCTACCTCAACAACGAGTACAATGACAAACTAGTTTCTATATTGAAAGAAAATAAGCACAAAATCATCGACAAATATTATTACTATTACATGCACAACTTGTTAAAAAAGGCCAAGGAGAATCACACGCAAGCTATCGAATACTTAGAAAAATCCTATGTCTCGGGGCTTGCAATGGCCGAATATTATTCAAGCCTATCTTATACTCTTGTTCTATCTGAAAAATATCAAGAGCTCATTGATATAGGGAAAACACACAAAGAAAAAATTATTGCTATTAATAACAATACTTTCAATATAAATTTTCAGTACGCAGCAAAAATGTTAAGCAACGAACAATACGATCCCATCCAGCTTAGGAACATCACCGCGAAATCAAAGGATCCAGGCGCACGACTTGCGGCTTTCGCTCTACTAGACCAAGAAATTGATGTTAAGAGAATCCTGTCAGAACAAATAAACATATCGTATCACAACTACTACCTGTACAAAGAATGGCCAATCATCCGTAGTGATATGCTTGATGAGGCCCTAAAGGCAGAGGGGGTAGCAGCCTAGAGCAGCTATTTTAGGGGCAAACTCTAGATTCGAATAACTGAGAACCACAAATTGCAACACCCAAAGCAACACATGGAAAATGAAAGATTAAACATATGTTAAATATCAAGGAGTTACTAGCTCAACTCAACTCCCCCCGCCTCCACCAAATTAAAAAGCCCAGCCTAAAACAGGCTGGGCTTTTTAATTTGGAAGAAGCAAGGATTCAACCTGCACAGTCTGGGGTTGAACGCCATGGATGGCGTGAATACAGAAAATGCAGGAGCAATTTTCGTGCAACTCCCGAATAACACGCCTCACACCCTCAAAATTTTACCAGTCCAACCAGCTCAGTACTCTACCCAAATTAGTGATTAAAGCCTTAATTGAAAGCCTCTCCTGCGATAACAAAAAAACCAGACAGTTAATATAGGATTAAATAAATACGTCCCCGTTACTTGCGTCCTTACTCGTAATAGGCCTAAGAAACTCTAAGGTTAATCACTTTGGAGAGTTAGTCATATCGTCACTAAACACAAGTCCACTCAAATCAGCAGATTCAACAATGTCTTTGAATAACTCAGTGCAGTAAATATTGTAAAGATAATTGTTATATTCCGTTTTGAACAAATACAAGCTTTTGACTTGCTCAGACTTAAATGTGATTTTCACAATATCAACAAGGCCAACCGGGTCGATAGTCCGCTCACTACATTTCAAATCAACTGCGCCGATACTTGTTCGCTTGGTTACATGAAAGAGCCAATAAGCCTTACCCTCACAGCTTAGGGGTAAAAATTCACCATACGACTCAAGCTCGCTCTTCAGCGCCTCATAAGCCTTTTGATTGAGCACCAACTGGTTATCGTGCCACCACGTTATATCGGGAACCAGAGAGACTGAGTTATCGTCACTATCATCTTGAAACGAGATTTCGAGCGGCTGCCAAAATTCAGACCAATTCAAATTCTCATCCTGAGTAGCATCAGGGGATATAAGGAATGGGTCACCGAGCTTCGCCCCAATCTCATGCGGAGAGATATACACATTCATGTAATTCGCTCGATCGGATCGCAGCTTATAAACTTTCACGCTGTTTTTACCCCCTTTGGCAACATCACATATTCTGGAAAGCTGCCAGTATAAAGATCTTTTGCGATAAGTTTTAAGTTTGTTCTGAAGAGCCCCTCACTTCGTCGAACAGGTGTTAACTTAGAAGATATCCAGGAATAGTAATTAAACCTATGAATGCGGCTATGGGGCGGCGCACTGGGCATCGCGGGATGAGGCGTGGCAGCACTACTCTCAGGGAGCCAACACCCATTATCCACATCATCGATACGAACCTTGAGCATCGCCATTGCCAAGCGCAGAGGCGCACAGAGCTTGTGCTTACCTGCTACGATCGCATGAGCGTGAACGCGAGGAGGGCGAGCGCCAAACTTTTCTACAAGATGTGCAGACAATCGACTAGAGTCATGCTCTTCCGATTCCAGCGCTTGAAGTGACATGCCTGATGCTTGCGTCCGATAACGAGAGATTCCTGACTCTACACTTGCCGCTACAGCAACTTTATTCAAATCACTCTGCGATAGCTCACCGTCAATCGTCTTTAGAACATTATCAATCGTACGATCTACAGCATCCTTCTCATAAAACTTGGTCGTTTCAATATTCTTACTGTACAAAATTCAACCCCTTATCCAATTATGTATTTTTCTGGGATGCTACCAGTCGAAAACCTCAAGCTCTTAGACACAACACTCAATTTAGGTGCCCGATTAAAAACTTCATAATTCTCTTATGCAACTAGTAATACCCTGAACATAACTGCTAGCTGGGCGAGCTTATAAAAACAATAAACATTTATTCCTTTATTATCAGCAAGTTGCGAGGACTATTCAGTAGCCCCCTCCCCAAACAAAAAAGCCCAGACTTAACAATAAGCTTGGGCTTTTTTGTTTGGAAGAACTTATGGAACTGCCTGTACTCACACAGAACTTATACCTATTTAATAGAATAAAAGCAGAGAGCGGGGATGTAATTTTCCCTGTATTCTCGACCTAAAACTGTATAGGCGCTTTCTAAAAATCACTTAATCTCTGGAAACGTCGCCGGGTCTGTATATACCCAATCACGCTCTTTCACCGGAGCATGGCATGATGTGCATACTTGCGTACCTCCATCAAACGGTTGTTGGTCATCACCAACCCAGCGGGCCCAGCCCCACCCGTATGTTTTCGCGTATTTGACAGCATCCTTAAACATAAACTCGGCATGAACAAATTCTTTTGGCCCTAGCGCTGGTGACCAATGCTCTAACGGTGTTTCTTTCCAGACCACCTTGCAGAGTATGCTTCCATCTGGCCATGGATTTGTTTGGCCTGAACGAGCGGCTTTTACCGCGATCTCATTACCCAATATCGCTCTAACCGTCTTGTTATCTGTTCGATATGAAACCGCTATTGATGACCATTCCTGCCACCCATGCGGGTAAGGTAACCCGTGGGAATCTGCAGGTGATTTTTCGCTGGAATTTGCAAATGCGGAGACACATGAAACAAATAAAAGTAGTAATAAATATATCGGGCGCATTCCCCTTCCTCACTTTAGGTCAACGTATTAAAAACACATCAACGAATAAATAATGCCACTTATAAAAATATAGAGAGGCTTCACGATAAGCGTATAGTAAAGTGATTGGCTAGCTCTATTATCACAAAACTATTACAACCTCGATGTAATACCGTTTAACACTGGCAACTAAAAAGATCACACCGTAAATTTGGAATCAGAAAAAATAATCCAAAGAATAGGAACCGCGCCTATGGGTGCTCCTAGCACGAACCATTAAATCAACGCGCCGTATACGCCAAGTACACCGTATTCGCTGACTCGCCCCCCGTATAGGGGTTAGGGAAATGCACAATATGTGATTCTGAAGAGGCAAATACACTATCCAACAATCGCATAAATACTTCATCAGGAAGATCATTTGACCAAAGGCCAAAAACACCCCCCGGATGTAATTTGTCCGACAAAGACTTTAACGCCGAAGGGCTGTAAAAAGATGCGTTATCCGGGTTAAGCCAATTACTGGGCGAATGATCGATATCCAACAAAACGGCATGAACTAAACGCTCAGGATCAGAGGAAATGAAGCCACCACTTTCTGACGTGGCAATTGCAAAAAAGTCGCCATGCGAAAGCGTACAACGCGGATCGCTATTTAACCTTTCACCTAAGGGGACAAGGCCACGCTGATGCCAATCGATGATCGCTTCCATCACGTCAATAACAACAAGTGATTTAACGGCATCATCTTCCAGTGCCGCTGCAGCCGTATACCCCAAACCCAATCCGCCAACGACAATATCTAACTCACAGTCAAAGCCAGCTTGTCGCAAACCGGCCAACCCTAGCTTTGACAACTGAAGTTCCGCTTCGAAAAACAAACTGGACATTAAAAATTCTTCGCCAAGCTTTACTTCGAAAATAATTTTTCCGCCCAATCTAGGCTCCGATCGTCGACGAAGGCTAATATCTCCAATTGGAGATGACTGAAAAGCGAGTTCTTCAAAGATTAAGGACATAGCTAATTTCCGTAAAAAATTCCGTTATACATTTCGTGACATCACGAAAAAAGAATTAGAGACAATGAATCTCTGTTTGAGTCAAACACCGGCTCTCGCCTGGAGCGAGCGAATCATCCAGCATTATGTCGCCCACCGAAACTCGGTGCAGAGCCAATACGGTATTTTGAAAACGACCAAACATGCGCTTTATTTGATGATACTTCCCTTCCTCCAATATCACTTCCGCTTCCCGACTATTAATAATTTTCAGTTCCGCAGGACGGGTCACAATATCTTCGTAAGCGAAATACATGCCCTTGGCAAAAGCGGTGACATATTCTTCGGTTAATGGCTTTTCCATCTGCACGTGATAACGCTTTTTTATACGTTTTTCCGGTAAGGATAAACGCCGTGACCAACCGCCATCATTTGTAATTAACAATAAACCAGAGCTATTAAAATCCAGGCGCCCAACAATATGCAGATCATCCATAACTAAAGAAGAAAACGTTGAATCAATGCCGTTTTTTGACAACGAAGTACTCTGCGCAGCTAATACATCGAACACGGTTTTATTCTTTTCATCACATGTTGCGCTAACGACGCCTTTTGGTTTATTCATCATGATATAAACCGGCATTTTATTTTGTAGCGTTCGATCGTCTAAAGCGACATGTGAAAAAGGCCCGACAACGTGATTAATATCACATGCTAAAACGCCATCTACAGTAATACGTTTCTTTGCTAAGGCAGCACGCACGTCGCGTCGGCTCATATCTGAATGCGCACTGATAAAGCGATCGAGCCGAGTTGAGGAGGGTTTAGTAAACAAGAAGACAGCCTTAACGATCGCTCATTTCAAGGCGCTTTGTTTCGGCTCAGCTTTTTTAACACGCATCTTTGTGCCCGCAATATCTTTTCCGTTTAGGGATTTCATTGCTGCTTTACTCTCCCCTGGATTTGGCATTTCCACAAAGCCAAAGCCTTTGGATTTACCTGAAACACTGTCCATTACCACGCTGCACGATTGCACCTTGCCGTGGGACTCGAACATGGACTTAAGCTCTGGTTCTGTCACATTGCGATCGAGGTTGCGAATCAATAATTTCATAGCATTTCCGGTGAGTTCATAGGTACAAAAAGTCAGGCCCTTCAATAGGGCGCTGAGGCGGCAATCTTACCAGAGAACCGGACTCAGGTTTTAGGAGTATTGATATCAATCAAACTATCACACTGATTCACGCTTCAACTAAGTTGAAACATGGAAAATATGTGAGATAAGCGTAGTGTTGATCTCACCCCTTAACCAATACGCCGATTCAGCTACGAAGCCTAACAGGGCGCTGAATAACAAGGCGAAAACACTCGGCAAACCCGGCGGTAATCGTGCGAATATTAATTAAGAAGCAATGCTACATTCACGCCATAGGTAAGCTCGCACTGCTATCCACACTTTTTTTCTTAAGTACGACTACTCAGGCGACAATACGCGGCCGCATTACTGACGTAAACACAGGCCTTGCTATCGAAGATGCCCTCGTTAGCATTCAAGCCAGCGATGCCATTGCCGCTACAGACACGACGGACAGCGCCGGTAATTTTATCCTTGCTAATAGTGGGCGGAGTAACGTCATCATCGTTGCCGCCAAAAAGGGATACTACAACAACGCCATAACAACCACCGACAATCAATCCGGCTTAGGCATTTCACTCGAACCCGTTCCACAAGCCAACACTGAATCTCACTGGACCAACTACACATTTACAACACCGACTGCAGGGGACCTGGCATCAGGAAATACCTGCGCCCGCTGCCATCCAGATGAATATGCCGATTGGTTCGGCTCGCCCATGTCCAATGCGGGTGTTAACACCTGGGTGCACGATATATACGACGGCAGCGGAACCGCTGGCGGCACCTCCGGTTTTGTTTACCTCACCGACTCCGTGCATCGCACAGAAAATCCCAACAGCGAATGCGCGGCATGTCACCAACCTGAGTCCTGGATTAATGAACCCTTTTCGGCGATGAAAGCCATTGGCGAAGGATCCGCGTCCATTAGCCACGGCGTTTCGTGTGAAGTTTGCCATAAAATCGCGGATATCGATGCGAGCCAACCCAACTACCCGGGCATTCACCCCGACACCGTGACCATGAATTTACCGACACAAGATAGTTTTGGCGATCCCGCGCACGACATTCAATACGGCGCACTTGGCGACACCTCTGTCTATCTCGAATTTGAAATGCGCCCCTCGCTCCAACCTCAACTCAGCGCAGAGATTTGCGGCGCCTGCCACCAAGATAAAAATGACCACGACAACGACGGCGATTTTGAAGACGAAGGCGGGGTTATTTCAGAACCAACCTTCGTCGAATGGCTGGAAAGTGATTATGGCGATCCTAGCTCTAGCAACTATCAAAGCTGTGTCGACTGCCATATGACCAGTGTCGATGCTAGTGCCGCATGTAACATTGAAGAATTTCAAGATCTAGACAGGCCCTTGGGGGATATTCGCAGTCACGATATACGCGGCACAACACCTGAGTTTTTAGATAACGCCGTCACGCTGACTCTCAACGCGGAATATACCGATGGCGAAGTGATTGTCGACGTGAATATTCTCAACGATCAAACCGGCCACCATGTACCGACCGGCGTCACCATTCGCAATATGATTTTATTAGTTGAAGCAACTGACGAAAACGGTAACCCACTTACCCATGCTGGCGAGGAAGTCATTCACGACCTTGGCGGTATCGGCGACCCTAGCGAAGGTTATTACGCCGGATTACCTGGCAAGCTATACGCAAAAATCAACCAAGATGCGACGGGGGCTAGCCCGACATTTTTCACTGACGCAACTAGCATTCAATTTGATAACCGTATCGCCGCAAACGCCAGTGATTCAACACAATACACTTTCACCACCGATCAAACCGGCGAGATTCAAATAAATGCTAAATTAATTTATCGGCGCAGTTGGCGCTTTTTGGTCGACGCAAAACAATGGACTCTGGATGGGCATGGGCAACCACTAGAAGACGTGATGGCACCCCACTACGGCCATTTAATGGAAGCGTCCGACACTGTGGTAACGATTCCAGGAAATTCGGGCGGCGGTGCGTTTGGTTTTCGTTTTTTATTATTTTTTACCATAGCGATATTTTTTAAATGTCTCGCAAACAGGAAAAAAACCTCTAACAAACATCAAACCACATATTAGTTTTCCGTCACGAGCGATTGACGCATACTCCCCGGCGAGACGCCAAACACTCGCTTAAACGCGCGACAAAAAGCCGCTTCACTTTGATACCCCAGATTCTCTGCCAAAACAATTAAGGGATCAGACGTATTCTTAAGCTGTATTCTCGCTAGCTGCATACGCCAGCGGGTGAGATAACGCATGGCCGATTCGCCCACAATTTCACTAAAGCGCGCGGAAAACCCCGAGCGCGACATACCCACTTCCTTGGCTAAACTGTTTACCGTCCAATAAAATTCTGGATTGCGATGAATCGCCGATAAAGCGCGCCCAATTTGGCGATCCCGCAAGCCCGCTAACCAGCCGGTATTACTTTGCGGAGAACTGCCTAACCAAGAACGAATCGCTTGGATAATCAAAATATCCGCTAAATGGGTAATCACGGTTTCAGCACCTGGCCTCAATTCACGTGCTTCGCGAGCGATAAACCGCAAAGTGCTTTGTAACCAGCTATCCTCTTCTTCCGCCCACGTATTGATATGCATCACGCGCGGTAGAAACTTAATCAACTCCTGCCCAGCGACATGATCAAAACGCACAACCCCACAGGTTAGCTGGGTCACTTCTCCACCCCCACCAAAACGCATAACTTCAAAGCGCTCACTTACTGTCTCGACAGGAATATCAAATAACGGCGTCGTCTCTTGCTGCTCAGCACTGACGATCTTATGTCCCAAGCCATGAGGCAGCAAAACTAAACTGCCTTGTTGTAACAACACCGGCGCATCGCCTTCGACCTTTAACCAACAGTGCCCTGAGGTGATTATATGAAACATCATGCAGTCTTCAAAAGGGGGCAATTCCACCCCCCACGGCTCGCTCAACACTGAACGGCAATAAAACGTCCCCGTGAGCTTAAGCAAATGCAGGGCCTCACCTAGCGGATCGGTGAACAAAGGAACTTCTTGTTGGCGACTCATGGCAGTGATCTCTAATTTCAGCCATATCATTTTGGCAGAACTATACCATTCATCCAATTGAATTAGACGAAAAGTACAGTCATATAGACTTACTGTGATTTTAAATCCACCCTTAACACGCCAAACTATCCTCATCGCATAAACACCACCCCACGACAGAAGAGGAATATCCTGTTATGACAGCTTCAACTCCGATACTCATCATTGGTAAAAACGGTAAAACCGGATCACGCGTAAACACGCTATTGAAAAACCGTGGCCTTGCTGTACGTGCTGTATCTCGCGCTAGCACCCCACCTTTTGACTGGGAAGATCAAAGCACCTGGGCCGTGCCTCTAGAAGGCATTCAATCAGCCTATGTGACTTATCAACCTGACTTAGCTGTTCCCCAGGCGGAAGCAACAATCCGGGACTTTGTATCACTCGCAAAATCAAAAGGTGTAAAACACATTGTTTTATTATCCGGCCGAGGCGAAGCCGGCGCGCAACGTGCCGAGAATGTTTTGATTGACAGCGGGCTTACCTGGAATGTGGTAAGGGCATCTTGGTTCTACCAAAACTTTAGCGAAAGCTTTATGGCTGAAGGCATCATCTCCGGCACTTTGACTCTCCCCGCCGATAGTATCGTTGAACCCTTCGTCGATGCGGATGATATCGCAGAAGTAGCGGTTGCTGCGCTCACACAACCAGAACTACACAACCGATTATTTGAAGTAACAGGCCCAAAAGCACTGACCTTTGCCCAGTGTGTAGAACACATATCAACGGCCTGTGCACGGCCTATCACCTATAACTACGTGCCGATCGAGCCCTATATAGCGCAACTCGATAAACAGGGCATACCTGCAGATTACCAATGGCTACTAAGGGAGTTGTTCACTGAAGTTTTTGATGGTCGCAATTCGCATGTTATGCACGGTGTCGAAGAAGCGTTGGGCAGATCACCACGCAGTTTTGCCGATTACGCAGAAGAAGCCGCGAAGAACGAAGTTTGGGCCGATGCTGAACACGCCACGCCTTAACAGCAACGCGCGCTTCACATATTTGGAGCGCCTTTACTAAGGAAAAATAAAATGAAAAAACGTTTATTTACGCATACGTCTTTCACAACAACCCTACTGGCCACCGCAGGATTATTAGTTGTGTACATAGGGCTAGAAATTTTAGTTACCCCCATCGCCTTCTATGCCGCCTACCGGATTGATCTGCCAGAAAATATTAGCTTGGTGAATGAACTTCGTGCAAACGGCGGGTATTTAGTTGCTAGTGGAATAATGCTAATTTCCGGTGTATTTGTACACGCTATGCGATTTACTGCACTGGTACTCGGTATTGCCTTATTTACTTCATTCGCGCTAACAAGAATTATAAGCGTGATCGTTGATGGTATGCCCGCTGTAGAACTACAGTACGCCCTAGGTCTCGAATTAATTTTTGCAGTGCTATTGCTAATTGCACTTAGCTGGTACCTATCCATTCTGAGTAGTTCGAAACGGAAAGCAGAGTGAAACATGATCGCAGCCGAAACTCACGTGACTTCATCCTTATCTATCGCTATATTAGCACCTCGAAGTTCACGCCGGATTAGATCCTAGCTTAGTACTTTAGAATTCATAAATCTAAGCAAACATCGTCCGAGCATCCTTTTTCGCATAGGGACATCACAGATGATAAAACCCCCAAGATTTCGCCTTACATACAATTCGATCACCAGGAGCATACTGTTTTTCGTATCGCTAGCGTGTCTTTCTTGCTCGGACTCCAACACCAAAAGTACCCCGCTAGTACACCAAAACACACCATCGAATGCTGGAGAGCCTAAAATCAAGGGAATGACTGATTTAGGCAGTAGAGACATTCTTATTGGAGGAGGCATACCCTCTCACTATACGGATAATCGATTTTCGCCAGGAGAATGGGTTACCTTGCAAGGAAAAAATCTCGGCGTGCACACATTATCAATCGATAATATTCCTGTCGAGATAACACAGTATTACGGAAATCAGCCCCTATTTCGTATTCCAACCCAACTATCACCTCGAAAACAACACACACTCACCGTTGAGAATCGCTATGGAAAAACTAGCACAACGTTTGACTCACACCACTATATTGTGACGACAGACCTCGACGGGGGAACAACGCACTTAATCAGAACCAACAGAAAAGAAAAAGGCGGGGTAGAAGAAGAATGGTTGGCGTTACCCGCCGACACAAAAAAACCGATATTTAATCTAATCACCAAAGACAGTCGCTACTTATTGCTTATGGATATTGCAAAAAAAGAGGAAACAGCCCTAATTAACAACGTCCATAGCTATAGCATCGATATACATAGCTTTCATCTCTCAGCGCCCAATATTCCAGCGCGTGTGGCAAGCCATTCAATCACACTGGGGTCATCACCGATTGATGCAATACTGAATAATGACGGCATATTACTCGTACTCGGCAAACGAAGCCTTACGCTCGTAGATGCAAATAACCCCGAAAACCTCTCCACACTAGGGCACACAGTGCTCCCCCAAAACCCAGAAGGAAAAACCACTTATGTCGATGCGATTTTTTTGGACGACAACAAAAAAATCGCAGTGTTGGAAACATATAGTAATCGCGTCATATTATTTCAAGTCGATAGTAGCAACACGCTTACATTAATTGATGAGATAGCTTTGCTTCCCTCCAAAACAATTGCCCTATCAGTTGATTTGGAGGCATCAAAAAGTGACCCCAATGCGTTTTGGGTCCTGGAGGGGCCAAATTATCGCTTAGCCGGATCGAAGCTCGCACAAACATACAAGAAGCTCATAAAGAAGAAACAAGTAAGCGCCGATAAAAGATCCGTACATCAGCTACAAAAGGTCATTATTAAGGAAAATAACCTGCACTTAGATAAGGTCATACCGACGCCAAAAGAGTACGCCGTACACTTTTCTGTCTTCGGAACTGACGGAAGAATGTATTTGAGCGGAACCAAAACTGACTTTCTTACGTCGGACTTTAATAAGGATAAAACCAAAACCGTACTTAAGAAAGTAAAAGGCTTCCTGTGGGATTCCATTTCCTTTGGGCGAATCGTCGCCATCGACTTAGATACGGAAATATCGGAAACTATTTCAAGTGGTGTGGGCGTTTACTATCACCTTATTGATGTTCCTGATATAGGGCCTACATTTAGCCTACTAAAATTAGGGCCATCATTTTCCTTCCCTTATCTCACACCAACTTGGGGACTTGGTATTAAATCTACGGGCACTTACGCTAAAAGGAAAATGAACAAAAGAGCTATTTTCCCACCCTACTCTATAGGTTTTGTTGACTATCAATATTGACAAACAATAGCCCCAAAACACACAACTACATATCCACGTCGTCCGTATCAACTTGCCCACTGATACGACGACGAACGTGCGACCAGCTCATACCCACAGCAAGCATAACCACAATGCATAGCTCAATAACCCAACTAAACACACTGACATTACTTAATGACAACCAGCCCAAATCGATAAACAACCAAATAACACAGGCCAAAAGTGCCGCCAATAAACCGAGCCCAATAACACCCATTGAACGCAGCGTTGCGCGAAGATAAATCGCCCAACCGATCACTAAAGTGATGCCACCCAACACCGGTAATGGAGCAAAGCTAAACCAATGCACATACGAATAGCCAGTCGGGTTATAGCTCAAAAAAACCAATAACAAGGCAAATAAGAACCTAAGACCAAATCCAGCCCATGTTAGCTTTTCCATACATCACTCACGGTATACGTAAAAAATTGAAGAGAACACATTATTATCAACAGATTATTTTAACGATAACAAGATAAGTATTTAGGCAATTGAGTTTAATCGCTCACCATCCAATATACATTGAGCATCTTTTATCCATAATTCCACCGCCAACAAACTAGGCATCAACTGAATCACGGGAGAAGCAATATTAGATTCTGCCATATTAATAAGCAGTTCCTCAGCGCTCGAGTTTGCCAACTTCTCGATGCTATCAATGCCGATTTTTACTAGCAACGCGGAATGATTTAACCCGACGCCTTTAATCTGATAGAACAACGCCACGGACACCATCCATCGAATTCTTTTTAGAGGAACCCCCGTTTCATGAGATAGCTCAAAACAGCGTTGAGGCTGCTTATGAAGCACCGCCAAGTCACTCAGCTCAACAATACCCGCGCGCACCAATTTCTTACGCAACAACATACTAATCATTGTTAGGTCTACTACTTTCATGATTGTCACCTCTCTGCTGTGACGCTGCTGTCAGAAATCTGCGGCACTAATATAACTCGAAATAACGCCGCAGACTTTATACTCTTAGGGTGTAACGGTTAAGAGGGATTTTTAACGAAAACATCAAGTTGCGGAAAGGGTATTTCAATGCCTTTCTCGTCAAAAATCGTTTTAACCTTTTCAGTTAAATCAAAGAACGTTGGCCAATAGTCTTCGCTTTTAACCCACACTCTAAAGACAAGATTCACCGAACAGTCTGCAAGCTCCGCCACCGCGATCGTCACATCTTTATCTGCGAGTAAACGAGACTCTGCATCCGCTATATTCTGCAACTCTTGCTTCACGAGGTTCAAATCAGCGGTATAGCTAACGCCAACCGTAAGATCTACACGTCGCGTGTCTTCACTCGAGTAATTGACAATATTGCCGCTCATAATTGCGCTGTTCGCAACGATGACCGTTTTGTTGTCTGGCGTTTTAAATATCGTAGAAAAAATTGAGATCTCGTTAACAACGCCTGATGTGCCACCCGCTTCAACAAAGTCGCCTATTTTGAAAGGGCGAAACATAATGATAAGAACACCTGCTGCAAAGTTAGCGAGCGAGCCTTGCAAAGCAAAACCAACAGCCAAACCTGCGGCACCAATAATCGCCACAAAAGATGCTGTTTGCACACCTAACTGACCCAGAGCGGCAATAATCACCATGGTCAATAATGCGTAGTACGAAATATTTTTGGTGAACACCGCGACAGTTTGATCAACACCGCGTGCCCGTAAGGTTTTTTCCATCACGTTAACAAGTGTTTTGGCAATCCACTTACCGACGAGGTATACGAGAATTGCGAGAACAATCTTCGTTCCGTAAGTCATTATAAATTCAGGTGCCTGTTCCGACAGCGCTGAAACGTCAAAATTTAGTTCTTTCATGCTTCTACCCTTAAACTATTTAATAATTCTTTCTGCTACCGCACTCACGACAGCGGTCACTCTACGGTTTTTCGCCCGGCCTTCAACGGTATCGTTCGATACCAACGGACGCTCTTCACCATACCCTATAGGGCTTAGCCGGCCATTATCAACGTTGTGTGCATCAACTAATATTTTTGCAACGGATTCAGCACGCTTCTGAGAAAGTTGTTTGTTATACGCAGCAGAACCAGAACTATCAGTGTGCCCTTCGATCGCCACATTGGTCTTAGGATAAAGCGTTAAAAAATCAGCAAGCTCTTTGATTTCTGGAAAGGAAGTGGCCAGCACGTCTGAAGAGTTAGTTTTAAACTGGACGTTCAGCGAAATACTGACAGACTCTTTTAAAACAACATAACAGCCAGTTTCATCAACTTTGGCTCCTTTGTCCGTGTTTGGACATTGGTCCTTTGCATCACTCACGCCATCGTCATCCGCGTCCATCACCAATACACAACCTTGCGCATCGACCTTGACACCCGCTAATGAGTTAGGACATTGATCTGACGAATCAGGTACACCATCTGCATCGCCGTCACCGTCCGTTGTTGTTGCTGCCACGACAACAGGCTGAGGTTGAGTTTTCTTTGTCGATGAGGCTGCCCCAAATTTAAATAACGCACCAACGCCCAGCAAATAATCACTCTCACCAGAATCCATACCATGCATCAATCGCACGTCACCCCGTAATGAAAACACCTCATTAATGGCATATTTCACCCCAGCCCCAAGATTGGCTACGGTATCATCACCCGATTCACCGGTATCGGTATCGAACTCTGCTTCACCAACCCCCATGACTGCATAGGGACGTAAATTTCCACTACCAAAATAGCGCAGTGCGTCCAGACGAATAACATCGAGATCTACTTCAGCCGGGCCGCTTATCGCATCAGCATTCGCAGACACATAGGACAACTCCGCCCCCCATTTATCATTGAAATCGTAGCCTGCACCAAGAGACCAGAACGTGCTGTCATCCAGCCGCTGATTCTTCGCCGGCATGTACTTACCCACCATTGGCGATAGCGTAAAGCCTGAAGATTCCTGACCTGCAAATGAAGCTGTAGAGGCCGCTAGTAGCGCCAATCCGCACGCTGTTTTTACGCCATATTTACTGACTGACATTTATTCACCTTCTCTTATAATTAAATGTTATCGAAACCCACAAACGTGTACTTTAAATTATTAAAGCGGATTATTTCAAACAATCTATTGAGTCGGTGTAAAACGTTGTAAAACGTATGTAATACATTGCGCCAGAATGGCGAAACGAGGGGACAAAAAAGGTCTTCTTCAGCCTAAAGCCCCCGTAAAAAGAGGGGGTTAATATCCGTCAGACTGTAGCTTCATTGGCCAAGGTCTTGATGACAACGTGGTAAGGCAATCATGAAAGAGGTGCCTTCACCCAACACGCTCTCAACACCTATTGTACCACCATGTTTTTGAACAACCGTCTTCACAAAAAACAAACCTAAACCCGCGCCAAGGTTCGCTCGACTTTTGCCGGCGCGCTTATAACGGCTGAAGATATTCTCAACCTCAGCTGTATCGATACCAATACCACTATCGGTGACCTGGATTTCGACATAGTCATTTCGAGACCTTAAGGTCAACACAACTTGGCCACGCTCATCACTGTACTTAATCGCATTCGATAACAAATTCTGTACGGCACGTTCGAGTAACTCTGCATCACCTTCGGCCCAAAAATCCGCATCTTCGCGGTCAATGGTAAGTGTAATCTGTTTTGATTTTGCAAATTCATTCGCGTTGCAATACGCGGTATCGATCACGGAATGCATATCGACAAAACTGAAGGATTCCTGCTTCAAGGCCTCGGCACGACTCAGCTGCAAAATACTCTCCGAGTAACTCAAATTATTTTCAGTATAACGCCGAATCGTTTCCAAGTTAGCTTCCGTACTGTCGGCGTTTTTCCCCGATTTAATATTGTTTAACAAGGCCAATATCGACACCATCGGCGCGCGCAAATCGTGAGATAAGAAATTTAAGGTATCTAAACGCGATCGTTCAATATTTTTTATTGGGGTGATATCCGTAAATGTCAGCACAAGCATTTTGAAAGACTGATCATTACCAGAATCAAATTGTTCTAGTGCGCCCTTACAATAAAGCACCCTGGCATTGTCTGCATGTTCATTTTCCTCATCGCCCGGCCGAAGGTGAATTTCTATCCCTCCTAAATGCTTCCCTGTTATCAGCGCTTCTGTATATTGAGGCCAAGCAGTGAGCGATTTGTGTTCCAGCTTATCGATACGCTCAGCAAGCGAATTAAGTGTCGAGTCCCTCTTTATCGCAAAACATTGCTTCGCTTCGTTGTTAGCCAGCACGATGCGGCCATCCGCCGCCGCCAACAACACGGCTTCTTGCAAGTGCGTCAGTGTATTCTCGATAAGAAAACGGTGTTCATCCAAAACACCGCCCAGAGAATCCAGCTGATTTAAGGTATTGGTAACTGCCTCTACCCCGAAGGTCATTCCGCCTTTATTTTTTTTCGGCGATTTTGTGGATTCGGTAAATAAACCACCACTCGTTAAGTTTTCGTAACGTAGTTTTCCTAATTGTGTCCTCAAAAAATTGAGCGCCAACTGTAATTTAAACCAACTCCACAGCGGGTAATACACAAGAATCAATAGCATTAAGCTTGCGAACGGCAACCAGTAATGAAGCTTCACCAAACTAAAGATCATGAGGCCGTAGGTCGCCACAACGAGCGATAAAGTGCTTACAAGGAAATACAACGGTGCCATTCGCGAGATAACCAGTAAAATGACAAGCCCCAAAATCGCGGTCAGTAAACCCCGAGTAATAGCCGAAGGCTGCTGGACCAAACTTTCACTGCGAAGCTGTTGGTAAATCGTGGCATTCGCCATAACGCCCGGCATAGGCCCCACGGGCGTTGAAATTTCATCTCCAAGCCCCGCAGCCGTCGAACCTACAAAAGCGGTGTACCCCTTAAACTGATTCGCTTGAAAATACCCATTAATAACGTCAAGAAATGATACGGTATTGAAATCTACCCCGGCCTTTGGAAAAAGAATATAATTTTCAAAATCCCGATAAATAAGCATCGAAGATTTAGCCTCATTCGGCGGAACCCGCGTGCCAGAGATCGCCCGCGTAAAACGCTGTTGCTGTAGCAAGGAAAGAGATAAGTGTGACCAATAAGGTTTGCCCACGCCTTCTTTTAGGAATACCGATCGACAGATAGAATCGTATTCGCAATCAATATGGACGTGCCCGACCGACGGCTCTGAAGCATAAAATAATGACGCTGGCGGCACTTCCACAGGCGCACCTTTGTGCCCCACCTGCCCGATAAATACAGGCAGTACCACACCACTGTGACGCGCTATCGCTTCAGCGAAAGCCACATCTCCCGTCAAATCTTCATTTTTTAATTCAGAAAAAATTACATCAAATGCAACATTATCTACACCTAATACCGAAAGCTGATCCAACAGGTCCGCATGGCGCGCACGGCTCCACGGCCAAGCCCCCAACGTAGCGAGGCTTTGTTCATCAATATCAACAATAATAATATCTTCAGCGGGGACGACATCACTAAAGGCGTGCGCAAGATCATATAAATAAAAATCGGCACTTTTAAACACCGAGTAGTAACTCGCGATGCCCGATAAAATGGACAGCGTGGCGGCAATAATAAAATGAAAATAGCGGGAATTTTTCACTTACGTTAGCTTACTCATTAACGGCCTATTATTTTTATTATCGTTTACCTGGCAAACAAAAAAGACTAAAACAGAATAATCACGGCGATAACCCACGATACGAAAATTCGCATCATCCCCGTTTTTTCGTGGATTATATGTACCGTTTCGCTCGGCTCACTTTCTAGCGTATCTTTACCAAGCGCAATCACTCTCGCATATTTAACCGCTTTACGCTCATCGTTCAGAACAACGTTGGGCGTAACAGACAGCCGAGAAGATAAAATAGCGTCAAACGATTCATCCGACGAAAATTCCACACGATATTCTTCTGCGTGCTCAACAGCACGCCACTCAAGAGAAGCCACTCCGTTTTCCGTACGCTCAAAGCTAAGTCCAACCGCGCGTGCCAACCGCGTTTCTACGCAATAGCGCCCTTCACTTGGCATGCCTTGGAGTCCATTGGCATCTACAGCGCTGACCCGAATAACGTAACATCCGCCTGCCACATCCGCCAAGAGGAAATCTCGGCCTTGAGTAAAGTGCAGCGCGACACCGCCCTCGCTCCCCTCTGATGTATCAGACACGGCCTCAATACGATATTGATCAGCCCCTTGAACTCGCTCCCAACGTATTTCAAATGGCAGTACATAGGGTTTTTCATCAACCGATAATGCCGGCGCACCCAGCAGTTTCACGACCTCAGGCAAGGGTTGATCTTTAACCGCAACTAACCCTGTCCCCTTGGCCAATTCTTTTTGTTCAGCATCATTTGCAACAGATACCGCGCCAGAAAACACTTCGTTCCGCGTTAACAACTGCTCCCCTTCTATGCTGCTTACTCGAAAATCCGTCCCACGGACAGCCGCAACAGATGAGGGTGTGGATACTTCAAAATTTGAACGGGGTTTCCTTTTTGGAACGCGGGTCTGCACGGCACCTTTCTTGAGGTGTACACGTGTATCCACCATGCCCGTATCTTTATAACCAGACAATGCGTCCAAAGAGAGTTCAGACTCGCGCTCTATCGTCATCACGGAGCCATCGGCAAAGGTCAGTAACACCAACCCATCATCGCCCGTGATAATTCTGGTTCCCATTGGCAGCGTATCGCCTTTTTCAAGCGTGCTCGCTAACGCATCTGGCCGTATTTTTTCAGCGCTACCTTTTACATATGTCACGGTGGCTGGAGCAGGAGGTGTTAATAACCACCCCACAGGAAATTTAATCCGCGTACCCGGTGCAAGATTGCGGGGGTATTCAACATCATTATAAGGGCCGATTTTCTGCCAGCAGCTCGCGACCGTTGTATATTGATGGCACAAGCCCCATAAGGTGTCTCCCTTACGGACCGTGTACACCCAGTCATTCGCAGTAGCGAACTGACTGGCACCAACAACACTCAAAACAACTGAAACCCATAATCCAAAGACTATTTTGCGAACACCGTTTTTTTTGTAATTACGCATCGACAGTTTCAAGCCTGTACCCATGTTGATAAATCGTTTTAATCACATACCCATTTTCAGGACCAATTTTAAGGGCTCGTCTAACACGACTCACATGCATGTCTACAGTGCGTGTATCCAAGCCCGCTTCAACACCCCATACCGATTTTAATAGAAATTCACGAGAAAGTGCTTTTCCGATATTTTCGAATAAGCACAAACATACAGCATAGTCTTTTTGGGTCATTTTTATCGCTTGCCCATTCACTCGCACCACTTCTTTACGTGTATCTATTTCGAATGGACCTTCAGAGAGGACTTCGGACGCATCTTTAATCCCCGCCCGGCGACTTAATGCGTGAAGCCGGGCATTAAATTCTTGAAAGCGCAACGGTTTGACTAAATAATCATCAGCACCTTGCTCAAGCGCCAACACAATATCCTCTTCAGCATCCCGTTGAGTGGTAAACAAAACGGGGACATCTGGCTGGTGCCCACTGCGAATCTCACCCAGCATATCGATACCTGTGCCATCGGGAAGCTCCCAATCAAGAATCACGAGATCAGGCAATGATTCTGGCAACAACGTTCGCATTTCTGCGCAGTTTTTAGCGCGAGAAACGGCATGCCCGGCCTCCCCAAGCCATTGCAGCATCAGGTCAGCTTGCGCGTCATCGTCTTCTAAGATGGAAATTTTCAAATCGAACTCCGTCGAATGTGCAATATTCGCGCATTTTATATGGTTCGATGGCGATGAGATAGCGCTCAACGGTGTTGAGCGCTATATTTGACAAGGTTTTACATTCAGGACGACATCCTGAAATTTCGTCTCAACGCAGCACAAAGACAACGGCTTAATATTTTTCCCCCCAGGTCTTAAGCCTGTTTGGCTGTAGCGTGAGAGCCTGCCTACAAAGCCTTCATTTGATCCATCCCAGGCTTACCGTACCAATAGCCATTGCACATATCTTCGACTAAGGGGATGCCTTGGTCATCCTGGGTAATCGCCCGGTGAAAGCGAGAAATGATATCAACCGTACCTCGCTCCCTTGGGCTTACCCGCACAATGTCGACGCCCATATTTTTCATTTCAGCCACCTGCCCTAGCAAGTTATAAATCGCAGCAGACTGTGTTTGAATACCATTGAGGTTAAACAGACTTTGATTTTCCTGGCTCTTAACTTCGAGCCCCTCTGGGTAATGAATACAACTAAATCGGCAATCATCTTTCGGTAAGTCTAAATACCGCGCAGTAAAACAACGGGCTGAGTACGCAAGCGGGAGATGTCCATAACTGAAGACTTCGGTTTCTATATTTTCTATTTTCTGGGCTTTTGCATCACCCAATATTGTTTCCAAACAATGCCCCGATAATTCCACTGGCATTACCCAACGCATGGCACCACTGCGCTTCATCACGTTCAACGTACGCGCATTATATATATTCGTACTTGGGCCACAGACGAAAGGTAAGCCTTTATTGGCTAACAACTGCACCGCAGAATAGTCATTGGCCTCTATTTTTACGTGTGTGCTATCGCATAAGGTACGCAGCGCACTTAATTCTGAATCGGCCATGAGCAAAGCCAGGCTAGAGATCACCACCTCTTTGCCGGATTCCGCTAATTTTTCAGCGAGCGCGATCCATTCAACTGTTTTTAATTCACGTCGTTTTGAACACACCGTTTCCCCAAGATAAATAATATCTACCGGTGACGTCACCACCTGTTCGTAAAATTCGTAGACCTTTTTTTTCGGCCAAAAGAAAAGAATCGGCCCAAGAGAAATTTTCATACATCACCCACTATTTACAATTCATCGCTATTGCCAAGACCGAGTGTATGCGCCCAACGTCGTTTGAGCGCCTTCCGATACCTTATCTAAGGCCTTAGACCACTGTTTACTCACTTTAAAATTGTCGGGATCTCGTTCGTAAAGGTCTAAGGCCTTTCTCCATGCCGTAACAACTTGTTCGACATACACAGGACTACGTTGTCGCCCTTCTATTTTTACGGCTTTGATACCGATCCGGTCTAAGTCAGGAATTAAGCCAATGGTATTTAAACTCGTTGGCTCTTCAAGCGCATGAAACAAACGGCCATTTACATCAAAACGCCCTTTGCATAACGTTGGATACCCTGCCTTCTCACCCTCTTGGTAACGATCAATGAGCACTTCATTCAATCGTGATGACAAACCTTCTTCCGAATCTTCCCAGCGCACAAAACTTGCAGGGGAACACGCCCCACAGGTATTAGGCGATTGATCTGTTAAATAGGACGATAAATAACAACGACCTTCGGCCATAATACAAAGTGAGCCAAAGGCAAAGACTTCAAGATCGACAGGCGATTTCTTGGCGACCTGTTCGACCTGTTTCAGCGAGAGAACACGCGGTAATACCGCACGTTTTATATTGAAATTATCTTTATAGAAGTTAAGTGATTCGCTGTTGGTTCCTGACCCTTGAACAGACAAATGCAGATTCAAATCAGGATGGTTTTCACAGGCATAATCCAATACACCCACATCGGCACAGATCAACGCATTAGCCTCAATGTCAGACGCGATATCAACAGCACGCTGCCACTTATCCCACCCGTCTGGCTGAGCATAGGTGTTAACTGCGACATACAATTTCACGCCTTTTGCGCGAACATAGTCGATAGCTTTTCGCACATTATCTTCTTTGAAATTTAACCCGGAAAAGTGGCGAGCATTTGTTTCATCCTTAAAACCAACATAAACAGCACTCGCACCGCTATCAACCGCCTTTTTGAGCGCAGGTAAACTTCCAGCTGGGCAGACTAAATCCATAGGAATAACCTCTAAAAAATAACGCGATCATTGTGAAGAAGGCCGAAAGACAACACTATCCCCACGAAGGGGTATTTGCTACACCAACTTACAAGGCTATATTAGCGACCTATTCAAACCCATTTGCTCATCTATCGAGGAGTTTGGAACCCCATGCTCGCGCAAGCCCCCATCTCAGCACTCAAACATACCCCCTTTGACCGAACAAAGTACCTCCAACGGATGCCGAAGTTATTAGCGAAAACACTCTCACACGCACCGTTTCCACTACAGAGCCTTTTGTTACGCAATGTACTTGCGAAAGCGTTTAATAATGCGTTACCACAGGGTGAGTTAAATTTTTTACGTAACAAACACTTAGAAATCAATATTACTGATATTGATACTCGGTGGTTTTTTACCTATAGCGCCTCAGACAATATTGAGATTGTGAAAGATGCAACACCCGATGTGTGCATAAGAGGAAAATTAGATAGTTTTATTTTGCTGGCAGCGCAGAAAGAAGACCCAGACACACTGTTTTTTCAAAGAGAACTTGTTATCGAAGGGGATACAGACCTCGGCCTGCAAATAAAAAACTTACTCGACAGTATAGAAATAGAGAACTTACCACCAGAACTATTATTTTGTTTAAGAAGTGGCGCCGAGTATGTGAGTATTTTTAAGGAATAGGAATTGCTATAAAACAGCGACTTTTAAAAAATCAGCTAAAACGCAGCGTCAAAACTTCAAATAAACGCGTCAAAGTGACGCGCTTATTTAACCCAAAAAACCAGGCATCTAGTCTGTCTGATTTAGGAAATACCACATTTTCCAAATAATCTCTTCTTTATATTCATGATGAATAAAGTGATTTCCGTCTGCGAAGGGTACATAGATCGTATTGGTGTTACAGTCATTGTTATCCAAAGTATACGCCTCCGGCCCAACAAATCGGTCTTGCTCACCGTAAAACAATATTGTTGGCTGATCGACAGTAAGCGAAATCCACGGCGCAGGGTTACAGGTATTTAAGGTCGTTAACGGCCAATCTAATGCTTTGTAATGATTATAAATTGCATCAATACTCGCGCCGCTGTCAAAACTCCATGTTTCTTCAAACGCATCAGCCATTGCCCAACTTAAATCTTTCTTCGTCTCACTTGGATAAACATAGTTTTTAAAATGATCCAAATCATTGGCCAACGTTCCTTCTCGTGTCCAAGGCGCAACCGAGTCACGAGCCAATGGAATATAGGCGTCAATCAACGCACGATGTTCTGGCGATTCGTGATACGCACGCGCATACATTACAGGGTGCGGATTACTCAACACCACCAAACGCTCAACGGCATCAGGGTAGTTAATCGCCGCTCGCCATGCTGTCGCGGCACCCCAATCATGCCCGACAACCGTAAATGAATCATAACCAAACGATTGCGCAACCGCTAAAGCATCGGCCGCCAAATTGGTTACTGTATAATCACTGACATTTTGGGGAATAGAAGAGGGGTGGTACCCACGTGTTGTATACGCCACGGTAAAATAGTCGTGACTAAAAAAGCGCATATAATCTTCCCACACTTCTGCACGCTCTGGCGCACCGTGTATAAACAGCATCAGGGGCTTAGTCCCTTGCTCTCCCTTGGAGAAATACTGAACGGTGGGGCCTGTACTTAATGTAACGAAGCCTTCGTCCTCAACGATATCGCCACCAGGAGCCAGAGAGCCAAAAACAGAAGCGTTGGCCGTAAATGTGAATGCGTATGATAGCGCTAGAATTGAACTTAACTTGAGAAGTTGTTTACCGAATCCGGTCATGATATTTATCCTTAAATGTGTCCATAAATTATTTCACTCGTTATGTATCTTCCCGTCATTCGACGCAGAAAAACGTGCGCAATATAACAGATTGAAAATATGCATCACCGTTAATTACTCACTTTTTACATACCGATCAATATGCGACCACTCGACAACCAAAAAGGCCACTCACACTCAACGTTATAGACTCCAACTGGATGATAATTGCGCCACCGTCCACAGATAGACGCTCAATTGAATTTCCCATCACGCTCCGCTAATATTGGCGTTGATATATGAAGGAACTATTCAGCCATACGGACTTGCAACCCATCCACTCTTGACCCCTCTTGCTTTCCCCGTATTCCTGACTCGCTCCTATTCGCTTCCGTCTTTCTATTAGGGGAATAAAATGAAGACGATAAAACTGAAACACATCCTTATTTCAATTGGTCTGAGTACCACGATTAGTCATTTTGCTTTCGCACAAAGTGTTGATACCGATGCCGACGGTATGCCTGACAATTGGGAGTCGGCATTTGGCCTCAATCCATCGGACCCAAGCGACGCTACCATTGATGTTGACGGCGATGGGGTTACGAACATTAATGAGTATTTATCTGATACACGACCTGATCTATTCGATTCAGACTTTGACTTTGTTGATGATGGGTTAGACGCGTACCCCAGCGATCAACGATATGCCCTCGATTCCGACGCTGATGGTTTACCGGATGCCTGGGAAGTTCTTAACGGCCTAAACCTAAATAATGCATCTGACGCCACATCGGACGCTCCCGATTTTGACGGCCTAACCGCCTTACAAGAATTCCAAATAGGCACCGACCCCCTAAACGCGGATAGTGACCATGATGGCGAGTTGGACTCTGGGGATTTATTCCCCCTAGACCGGCGCTACCGCTTTGATAGCGATAACGATGGATTACCAGATGCTTATGAATACGCGGTTTTTTTCCTTGATATAAATTTCGCAGATGACGCCCAACAAGATTTTGAAAGCGATGGGCTCACCAACCTTCAAGAGTTTAACCTTAATACCGACCCCAACAACCCTGACAGCGACAACGACGGTACGCTTGATGGAGATGATATTGCCCCACTCAGCTCACAATACAGTATGGATTCAGATTTTGATGGAATGCCCGACACATGGGAGATCAACCACTTTTTAGACCCAATAACGGACGACGCCTTGTTCGATTGGGACGGTGACTTTCTCACCAATATCCAAGAATATAATGCTGAGACAAACGCTAATTCATCAGACAGCGATATTGATGGCGTCATGGACGGCGTGGACAAATATCCTCTCAACCCACGATATTCGGAAGATTCCGACCGAGATGGCATGCCTGACGAGTTCGAAAATTTCTACTATCTGAATCCCTATGACCTGCTTGATGGCGGCACGGACTATGATGGCGATCAACTTAACAATTCGTCCGAATATTCCAGCGGTACAGACCCTCACCACCCTGACAGCGACCTCGATTCTATTTTTGATGGCGATGACCTATTCCCAGTGGATCCAACGAAGGCCCTCGATTCTGATAACGATGGCTTGCCGGACAGCTGGGAAATCATTAACAACTTGGACCCGCACCACGAATTCGACGCATTTGATTTTAGTCATGATGGTGACTCGCTTAACATTTTAGCCGAATACCAATTGGGCACAGACTTTCGAAAAACCGATACCGATGGAGATGGTGCTCCCGATGATACAGACACCTATCCTTTAAACCCCAAATATCAAATTGACAATGACAATGATGGGCTTCCGGATAGCTATGAAAACCAATATTACTTTTTGGACGCTTACAACCCCCTCGACGCATTAGAAGACGATGATTACGATGAGTTGCATAACCTTGGTGAGTTCAGGGGAAATACCAACCCAGAAGAGCCGGACAGTGATTTTGACGGTATGTATGACGGCTATGACGCATACCCAAATAACGCGAACTACGTGCTCGACGAAGACCAAGACGGGCTACCAAATCATTGGGAGTGGCAACACGGTACAGATAGCTCCGTCCATGATAGCTGGCAAGATAATGACTACGACAGGCTTTCCAATCTAGAGGAATTTTTGCTAGGGACCAATTTCCAAAACCATGATAGCGACAACGATGGTTTCTATGATGGTGACGATAACTACCCGTTAAACTATGAATACCACAGGGATCAGGACAGAGACGGTATGCCAGATGAGTACGAATATCGCTTCGGATTTCATCCTAATGATACGTACGATGGGGGAATGGATCAGGACGGTGATGGGCTCAACAACTCCCAAGAATTTTTTGCAGGCTCATCGCCATTTCTCCATGACAGTGATAACGACTACATTCAGGACGGAGAAGACCTATTCCCTCTCGACCCAGCCCGTGCATTAGACTCGGATGGCGATGGTCTACCGGACGGCTGGGAGGCAATTAACGGACTTGACCTAAACTATCCAGATAGTGTCCGAGACGATGACGGTGACTACCTTTCGGCTCTCGAGGAATACATTTTAAATACGGACCCCTTCCATGAAGATACAGATCGCGATGGCGTCAGAGATAATGAGGATCAATTCCCGCATAACGCCAACTACCAATACGACTATGATCACGATGGGC
The DNA here is from genome assembly GCA_045430345.1 of Agarilytica sp. Lineage (GTDB taxonomy): Bacteria > Pseudomonadota > Gammaproteobacteria > Pseudomonadales > Cellvibrionaceae > Agarilytica. The sequence continues at coordinate 163,380 of JAILXT010000006.1, forward strand.
TACCTAACCACTACGAATACACACATGGACTAGACGACTCGTGGTCTTGGGACGCATACGAGGATATGGATAATGATGGATTGACCAACCTAGAAGAATTCCTAACCCAAACGATCATTGATAACCCAGACACGGATATTGATGGCGTATATGATGGGGAAGATATAGCCCCGTTAAACCCCTATTTCCAGAATGATTCAGATAACGACGGGATGCCGGATCGATGGGAAGATGAACATGGACTTGACCGCTACCGTTACAACAGCCACGAAGATGATGATTACGATGAACTGTCTAACGGAAAAGAATTTTTGTTAGGGTCATCGCCATCAAACAGCGACACAGATAACGATGGATTTATAGACGGTTTCGACCGCTATCCACTTAGCCCCGAATATCAATTAGATTTGGATCGGGACGGTATGCCGAATTCTTATGAAGCCCGTTACGGATTCAACTCCTATAATACTTATGATGGTAGTTTTGATAACGATAATGATGGCTTAAACAATTCCCAGGAATTCTTCGCCGGCACCTCTCCGATATACCCTGACAGTGATAACGATGGCGTCGACGATGGACTCGATTTATTTCCCTTAGATCCGACAATTGCCCTTGACCAAGATGAAGATGGTCTACCCGATTCCTGGGAAATCCGTAACGGGCTCGATCCCTTCGCTCCTCACGACGCAGCAGATTCTTCTCACGACGCAGACAATTTATCGGTACTCGAAGAGTACTTACTTGGCACCGACTTTAGAAATGAAGATACAGACGGAGATGGGACGATGGATGATGTTGACCAATTCCCTCTCAACGCAAGCTACCAATACGATTTGGACGAAGACGGTTTACCCGATGCACTTGAAGATTTACACCCTTTTCTGAATAGGCACACCCCATGGGATGCAAACGAAGATTTCGACACTGACGGACTCACAAACCTTGAAGAGTTTATTGCTCAAACACAGTTAGACAACCCCGATTCGGATCTAGACGGTACTCCCGACGGCGAAGATGTGTTACCACTAGATAGTCAATATCAACTCGACACGGATAATGACTCCCTGCCAGATGCCTGGGAACTTGAAAATGGTTTCATAGCCGATCTGTACGATGCTCATGAAGATTTTGATGGGGATTTTTTATCAGGAAAACAAGAATTCAGAATCGGCACCTCACCTTCGGACCCGGATACCGACGGAGATGGTTCTTTCGATGGGCACGACCGCTACCCTCTAAACCCCGAATATCAAGCAGATTCCGACAGGGACGGCATGCCAGACAGGTACGAATTTCAATATAACCTAAATAGCTACGATCCCTTCGACGGAGGCTTTGATGATGACGGCGACGGACTCACCAATTCTCATGAGTTTTTTGCCGGCACAAACCCGACACTATTCGACTCGGATAATGACAGTATTGACGATGGGCAGGACTTGTTTCCCACGGACCCAACGCGTGCCCTTGACACAGATAATGACGGGCTCCCCGACGCGTGGGAAATACTTAATGGGCTAAACCCATTATTAGACACTGACGCAAGTGACCTACATCACGACGCCGATAACCTCACTATTTTTTCAGAATACGTTCTCGGCACAAACTTCCGAAACGAGGATACCGATAACGATGGCGTACTGGACGACGCTGACCAATACCCGCTCCAGCTCCAATATCAAATCGATTCTGATTTAGATGGGTTACCGGATGCATTTGAAAATATTCATGCCTTTTTAGATCCCTTCAATCCAAATGACGCTAATGAAGATTTTGACCTTGATGGGCTAAATAACAGTGAAGAATTCCGCGCTCAAACAAGCCTAGAAAATCCCGACTCCGATTCTGATGGCGTGTTTGATGGTGAAGACGTTGCGCCAACTAATGACCAATACCTTATAGATAGCGACGGAGACTCAATGCCAGACGCATGGGAAAACCTAAACAGCACTCAAGCATTCTACGCAGATGGCATTGAAGATCCCGATAGTGACGGCTTAAACAACCTCCAAGAATATTCTGCAGGAACAAACGCCTTGAATCCTGACTCGGATGCCGACGGCGTTTTCGACGGCATGGATAGGTATCCCTTAGATACGGCTTACACCCTCGACAACGACCGCGACGGAATACCAATGGAGTGGGAAACTCAATATGGCTTAAACGACCTAGACGCCTATGACGCACTTGGCGACCTAGATGGAGACGGCACAACAAACCTTCAGGAGTTTATCGACGGGACAGACCCAAGCGTTGACGAAAATGCATTTGTATTTACGCAAAGTGCGGATATCTCACTCGTAGGACAGCCTGGCTTCTTTAACTATGACGACGTTACCGGCGAATATCATATCAACGCAGCGGGGCTCAATATTGGCGGATGGGTAGACCGCTTTTATTTCGTCTATGAAGAATTCCAAGGCGATGTTGATTTCCGTGTTCGGCTCACCTCGATTTCAGAAGGGTGGTCCACCGGCGGCATCATGATTCGCGATACATTGGATTTCGGGAGTCCGTTTGCGGCCAATCTGATAGAGTCTATGAATGGTGGGAGCTTTGCCATACGGCAAGAAGAATACACCCCGTTCCCATCGATAGTGCTATCAAATGTGGTCCCAGGTAACTGGTTACGATTAGAAAAAACGGGCGACCAAATTACGCATTCCACTTCACTCGACGGCGAAACCTGGACGGTTACCGGAACAGAAACCGTGGTGTTTGGTAGTAATTACTATATCGGTTTTGCGGGCGTTTCAGAGGAGTCAGCCCCCTCCACTGAATTCATATTTGATAATGTATCGGTCACCACAACGCCCTAACCGATTTCGTTAATCACACCTGTAGTCGAGGGGCTTATCGCCCCTCGACACCTTACAAACAACAACAACATAACAATATAGCCTGTTACCCTCTAGCCGACATTCGCTCAGCGCAGACAATTCCCGCCTTATAAACTCACGTAAACTTTCACTACACTTACACCAGATCAACGATATACACTTAGCTATTCGTTAAGCTAACCCCATATTTTTCGCCCATAAACAACAAGTACCCCCCATGAAGTCCGCGACACCAATAGATAAGCTCGTTACTTATAGCCTTTCCGGCGGCTTGCCCATTTTCATATTAGTCTTATCCCTTCTCGCCGGAACAATTGCGCTACAGCTCACCCCGCGAGAAGAGGAACCACAAATCGTGGTACCGATGGTGGATGTACTCGTAGAAGCCCCGGGGCTATCCGCAAAACAAACAGAACGGCAGGTGACAATCCCGCTCGAAAAGTTACTTGCTCAAATACCGGGGGTTGAGAATGTTTACTCTACCTCTAACATGGGAAAAGCTTCGGTGACGTTGCGTTTCTATGTGGGGGAGAATCGTGAAACGGCACTACTAAACACCTACAACAAGCTGCATTCTAATCAAGACAGAATACCCCCAGTCGTCAGCAACTGGCTTGTAAAGCCAATCGAGGTAGATGACGTACCGATTGTCATCCTCGGGCTATGGAGCGAACGCCCAAACGCGATAAATGATTTTGAGCTGCGACGTATCGCAGAAGAAATTACGACGCAACTGCAAAGCATCAAGAATACAAGTTCGGTGGAAGTCGTCGGCGGACGGCCGAGAACAATACGTATTCTCCCCCAACCAGAAAGCCTTTCAGCACGACAAAGCACAGCAAGTGACATTGTCTATGCGCTGCAAAAATCCAATCGTTTACAAACATCCGGGAATTGGGTGCTAAGCGGCGAATCGGTATTGCTCGAAAGCGGCGATTTTATTCGCAGCACCGAAGCGCTACGTCAGCTTGTCATTAATGTTGTCGATGGAAATCCTGTCTACCTGGGCGATGTTGCGACCATTGTTGATGGACCTGCTGAACCAAATCACTATACATGGATCGATTTTGCGAAAAGCCATTCTCAATTTATAGCGGGTGACAACAAATTCCCCATGGTCACCATCAGCGTCGCCAAGCAACGAGGCACAAATGCCGTCAGCGTCGCATCCGATGTTCACAAAAAAATATCCACAATAAAAGAAAGCTATTTACCCGCAGGGGTTAACGTGGAGATACTCCGCGACTATGGCGAAACCGCAAACAATAAAGTCAGTAACCTTAGTGCCAGCCTCGCGTTTGCAATATTCACCGTCGTTATTTTTATTGCGATATTTTTGGGATGGCGCCCTGCCCTTGTTGTCGGCCTTGCCGTCCCCATCAGTTATGGCATCACACTTATGCTCGATATGATGCTTGGCTACACCATCAATCGTGTCACGTTATTTGCCCTCATTCTTTCCCTTGGTTTGCTGGTTGATGATCCTATTACCGGTGTCGATAATATCGAAAGGTTTATGCGCAAAGCCTCGGGCTCTGCGAAAGATAAAATCGTTGCAGCAATTTCTGAGATTAAAATTCCTTTAGTGATGTCGACCATCACCATCATTCTTGCCTTTGTGCCTTTGGCATTTATTTCCGGCATGATGGGCCCATACATGGCCCCTATGGCCTTCAATGTGCCTATTAGTGTTACAGCAAGCACCGTTATCGCGTTTTTGGTCACACCGTGGCTCGCCCATAAAATTCTGAAACTCAACGCGGATACAGAAACCGGCTCGAATGCGCCCACAACCGCACCCCCTGAAACCGGCCTAATAAAACATTACCGAAAATTTATGTCGCCGTTGCTTGATGACAGAAAAAAGTCAGCCCGCGTATTGTGGGGAGTGCTTGCTCTGTTTATTGCCGCCGCCTTGCTACCAGCATTGCGAATGGTGCCGCTTAAGCTGTTGCCTTTTGACAATAAAAATGAAATTCAAATTGTCATTAATATGCCTGAATCATCAACCTTGGAACATACCGCAAATATTGCCACGCAGATATCCCAAACAGCGCGGCAACTAAAAGAAGTTCAAGCCGTTGCCGCATACATCGGCACACCATCGCCGATAGACTTTAACGGTATGGTCCGCCACTACTACCAACGCCATGCCCCCAATCTTGCAGACCTTCGCCTAACTCTCATAGATAAAAGTATTCGTGATCATCAATCCCACGGCATTGTTTTACGCTTGCGTAAACTCCTCGCCCCCATGAATAAAAACGGTATCACTATTAAAGTAGTCGAAGTGCCCCCTGGCCCACCTGTACTCAGCACACTCGTTGCCGAGGTCCATGGCTCACAAATCACCTCTTACGAGCAACTACGAAGCGCCGCTACGCAGCTAACACAACGATTAGCTCGTGAGCCCTACGTCACGGAAATTGATAGTACGGTTGAAAGCGAACAAAAACGTTTTCGTTTTATAACCGACAAACAAAAAGCGGCGCTTTCGGGTATTGCGACAGAGGATATTAACAACACGCTGCTTATGGCGAATCACGGCTACATTGCGGGCTATATGCAACTTGATCGTGAAACCCGACCACTGCCCATCGAACTGCGACTACCGAAACCCGCACGCAGCACTCACAATGATTTATATCAATTACACGTAAAAGGCCGCCCAGGCGTAGTAAAACAAAATACGGATAGTGGCCTCACCGACGCGCCACAACCATTAGTCGCCCTAGGTGAACTGGGGCAATTTGAAGCGCTTACTGCAGATAAAGCCATCCATAGAAAAGATCTCCAACCTGTCGTTTATGTCACCGCTGAGCTTTCCGGAAGAACCCCAGCAGAAGTTATCGCCGACATACACGCCGACCAAAACAACGAACATAGTGAAGTCAATAACTGGCAAGGCCGCACATACCTCTCGCCTGGCGGTGGCGATGGGTGGCAACTACCAGAAGGCGTTAACGTAAAATGGACGGGGGAAGGCGAATGGAAAATCACCGTTGATGTATTTCGCGATATGGGCATCGCCTTTATCTTTGCCTTAATCGGAATCTTTATCGTGTTAAAAATTCAAACCCGTTCGACGAGTTTATCCCTCATTATCATGTCCGCCATCCCACTCACGATTATCGGCATTATGCCGGGGTTCTGGTTACTTAATCAGCTGGGCGAGCGAGAGATCGCCGGCACGCCCGATCCTATTTTATTTACCGCAACAGCGATGATCGGCATGATCGCTCTTGCGGGCATTGTGGTCAGAAACTCGCTAATATTAGTCGAGTTTATTACCCAGGCGCGAAGCCAAATGAGCATTAAAGAAGCGCTTATTCAAGCCGGCGCGATTCGAATGAGACCGATATTATTAACCGCCGGCACTACCTTGCTTGGCAATCTCATTATTACACTCGACCCGGTCTTCAGTGGGCTCGCCTACGCGATTATATTCGGTATCATTGCCTCTACTATTTTTACGCTGCTTGTTGTACCCATTGTTTACATGCTTATTTTTGATAAACCCGTAGCACCAACAAACCACGCTGAAACAACGCTTTTATAGACGACTCATCATGAATAAACCTAGCTCATCTTCTAAATCTATTACATCCATCATGTTGCCTGTTGGCGCTATCGCAATATTGTTACTCATGGTCGCGTGGATGGCCGGCGCGTTTCGCGACAAAATAACACCGGGGACCTTCCAACAACAGATAAGCCAAGTAAACGGCGTACGGGTAGAAAAAATAGAGCGTGTGATAAGTGAATCCGTACCGGCAACAATAGAAGCTAAACAAGCCACGATTATTTCATCGAGACTTTTATCCCGTGTCGTAAAAGTACATGTACGAGCAGGTGACTCGGTAACCAAAAATCAACTCCTTGTTGAACTTGAACAAAAAGACCTGTCTACGCGCGTCGCGCAATCAAAAGCAAAAGTTAATTCCATTGGCGCAAGATTAAAAGAAGCAGAACAAGCTTTAGTCCGCGCGCAAGAATTGACGGCAACTGGCGTTATGCCAACAGCACAGCTCGACAAAGCACAAGCACAACGTGACAGCGCCGAAGCCGACTTAGAGGCTGCCAAGCAAGCCCTCCATGAAGCGAACACAACATCTGAGTTTGCCAACATTCGTGCACCTATCGACGGAAAAATTACCGATCGCTATACCGAACCTGGCGATACCGTTCAACCGGGAAGCCGATTACTTGGCCTATACAATCCCCTATCACTGCGCGCAGAAGCCAACATCCGAGAAACCATCGCACTCACAATGCGCATCGGGCAAAAGCTATCGGTGGAAATCCCCACAATCAACACAACGCTCGATGCGGAAATTGAAGAGATCGTTCCCGCAGGAAACGCAGGCTCACGCAGCTTTCTAGTAAAATTTAGGCTAAATGCCACACAAGGGCTCCTCCCTGGCATGTACGCACGCGCCGAAATCCCCGCAGGAAGAGACACCGCCTTAGTGATCCCGAAACATTTGGTCGCACATGTCGGGCAACTCGATATTGTATGGGTGAAAAATAAATCCGGCGTGATCGAAAAAGTATTTATTCAAACCGGAAAGTCACACGGCAACGATTTAGTTGAGGTCATCAGCGGCCTAAACGCGGGGGATATCGTTGTTCCCGTGGGTGAAAAGTCATCCTTTTCCCCCACGCAGATAAAATAAACCAAGCCACTAATCTGCATTCGTGCCAATTAGTCCGCCAACAATACTGCATCTGACGTTACCTGTTTACGTTTCTTTCTTTGACGTTTCACTAAAAGCGCTGCACCGAAAGCACTGATGAGCACGATCATCACTAGCGTTATCACAATGATCACATCTCTTAACTGACGCCCCATAAACGGCGTCAGATGATTCCACTTATGCAACAAAGAAAACGACCAACGTTCAGCCCGATCAATGGATCGACTTTGATCAACCAACACCCCGGTCCGCGGATCAACAAATATCCATGTCCCCGCACCATCGTTGATCTCGACTCGCCATACAGGTAAACGTTTATTTCGAAAATCGTAGTTCGGACCAAAACTCGTTACGCGGGTCACAGCCCCGATCCCTTCATCACCCACGCCCGCATAACGTTTAGCTAAAGCAACAACGAAGTGTTGATCACTCACAATCATATCGCCAGCATTCTTCTGCACAGGGATATACATCGATTTTTGCTCCATGGGCTTACCGGAAAATCGCTGTTCTCGTGAAGAAGGCGCTTCCGATAAAAGCGGTGAGACACTCGCACGCCAATACAGCTGATCATTTTCAGAATAAACCAAAGACAGGGCGTTAATCGAGAACTGTGATAGCTCCGATAAGTGATTTTCACCAAAGGAAGTCGATTCGTGCGTAGGAATCGCGCTTGCTAATCGGACACCCAACGTCGTGCTAACAAACGAAGATTGGAGTATGTGATAAAACCCACTGCTAGACCAACCCAACAACGGTAGCCACAACACATAAGCAAACCAGCGATGATAGCGACGATTTTTATCTTTAATTTTTCGCGACTTTAATGCAATGACAAGTGCAAAGCCAACGATTGCCGTCGCTGCCAAGCATAGCATCCATAAAACGATCACTATCACACGACCGAATTCGAATCGATCTAACCAGCTAAACGTATGAAGGTTTTGAAATACCCATTGAACATTACGCTTGAACTGGTTTGATAAGCTCGCTAGCGCAGCCGTCTCCGTGTATATATAAGCCGTGGTCTGTTCTGAATCACCAAACCGTATACGGTATACCGGAATCAGGCGATTAACTGATGGGTAATCCTCTGAGAAGGCCGTTTGAAAATAGACCTCCTCAATATCGGCCGTAGGTAAGTCGGTATAATACGCCGCTAACCACTCAGCTTGCTTTGCATCATGGTCGTGTAAATACGATTCCGTACTTAAATCAAAATATTCTCTAGGGCGTTGCTCATCTCGTGTTATTTGTAACAAGGGGCCAGTTTTACCCGCAACGACCTTTATAATCTTCGCGCCGTCCACTACATCCGCTTGCATAATAGAGGCGGACAGCACAGGTAACTTATCTGGCGATAAAACCATTCGCGGCGGAAAAAAGTTAACCGATTGCGGACCAAACCAACTCATGACAGGGTGAGCGATCGCGCTCGCCCCCCAGATCACAATGCCCGTCAACGCCCACCACCCTAGTGCGTTATGCCATTTAACCAATAATCTTTTCATTGCTATTCTCCCTTAGCGAAGATGCCAACGCACGCCAACAAACGCAGAACGTGGTCTACCTGGCCGATAGCTCAGATCAGGGTCGTTAACTTGGTTGGATGTATACGAGGAATAACCTTCGTCGGTGATGTTCGCGACCCGCGCATATACGGATAAATCGTCATTAATGTCGTAATTCATTCGAACATTGAGTAGATCATGCCCAGCATACGTCTGGGTATTGGTCTGATCGGTAAAGTAATCACCGACTGCATCCCACTCAAGTTCAACACGAAGTCCCTCTACAATACTGGGCAAATATGCGACTCTGACATTCACCAACGATTCCGGCGCTCTCGCAACATCATTACCGGCAAAATTTATTTCTTGTTGACAAAAACACGTTCGAGAAAAAAATGTATAACTAAAGTCCTCATAACGTTGATCCGTTTCCGTATAGGAGATCCCTATAGATAACGCCTCCCCAACCCAATAGTCCACACCAACTTCAATTCCCTTATGCCGTGTTTCCCCCGCGTTCACCGAATGTCTATTGCCATCATTAATCACGGATACAATATCGTCCTCGACCGTCATATCGTAATATGCGAATTCATACGCGATAAGGTCAAATGCTTTCCCCCTAAAACCCACTTCAGAACTGATACTCGTTACCGGTTTTAAACTCGCCGTATTTTGTGATGAACCAGATCGAAAGAGCGCCCCCACCGTCGGCGCTCTAAACGCGTAACGATAACTGAGATACATCGTATGGTTAGTTAAATATTGATATGTCGCGCCTAACTTCGGGCTCGTATTTTCATAATCTATTTCTTGGCTGTCTGAGCGCCTATGACTAAAATTTGATTCGTCTGCAGGAAGCGCGTTTTCGTAATCCACTTCAAAGTAATCATAACGTGCACCGGCATTTAGCCTCCATTTTTCACTTACCTGATATTCCACGTGGATATACGGCGATAGCGATTCTTGCCGCGCATCAAAATCGTAATTTATCTCACCCGTGCGTGAATAATGTGTGTATATATCATCAACGAAGGTAACGTTTATCTCCTCCTCAATATAGGAGGATGGCGTATTATCAACGTCAAATCCCGATATAAATTCCACTCGTTCATTCAGGAAAAACTGCCTAAACTTTATTTGCGCACCATAGCTTTCAAATTCATAATCCCGAACATTCGGATCATATGTCACCATCCAACTGGGCATCATCGTCATTTCATTATTACGATAATACGGCGTAACGGTAAAAAGTTGGCTATCGCTTATTTCATAATTAAATTCTGATGACAAACGGAATGCGTCTACCTGACGAAACCCAATATCATCATGAAAACGGTTTTTCGTCGTATTGTTTCGATAATCATCCTCTTCTAACGACGAAACACCAGACTGGTCAATCGTCGAGTAGGACGCAACAACTTTTGCCGTCCAATCAGAACTTAACTGGCTATCTAAGCGCAGAGTAAAAGATTGGCGGTCATAATCTGCCTCATCTCGAAATCCCTCACTTTCGGTAAGATTAATATCAATTCTCGCCGCTATATTTTCATTGCCACCACCAAAGGAAAACAGCGCCCTGCGCCACTGATCAGAACCTATCTCAACATTGGTACTAATTTCCGTATCTATGGGGGGCGCTTTGGTGATCACGTTGATCACACCGCCAATGGCATCACTGCCATACAAAGCAGAACCCGGCCCTTTAATCACTTCAACCCGGCTACTTTGCGGGATATTAATTTCATATAAACCGTTATGATTAAAAAAACCGGAAGGACGCGTCGGTAATCCATTTTCCAAAAACAAATACACGCCGGACGTCGATATAGGCTGCCGAATTGACGTCATATGCCCCTCCCCTCCCAGGTTATTAATATGAACACCGGCAATTCTATTTAATGCATCCGCAGGATGAGCAGGCGAGATATCGATTAGATCTTCCTCTGTTAACACTCCGACCGACTCAGATAAATGATATAATTTTTTTTCTTCTCGTGTTGACGTAACAACTACTTGCTCTATGTGAGCAAAGTCACTGTCATTCTCGTTTAACACAAATTTTTCGGAATAAACTGAATTCCCTATGACGCTAAATAAAAAAGCGACCAAACACAGCGTTCCATTTTTCATACGACGTATCCCATCCAAATAATTATTGGCGGGCATTGTAAAGATCGAGAAGAAAATAAGAATGTGGCAAATTGTCGCAGTGGCTTTTCGACTACGATTCATAAGAACCCGACAAGCCGTGCTTAAAAATGGCTTCTGCCATACACGCCCTTTGTGTTCGTTCCGCAAGCACCAAAGCAAAGTGTCACCTAGAAAGGTAAAAAACTTGGAAGTAAGTGCAACTTTCTTGTGGCATCATGTCGTACATCTCGTAAACCCACATAAAGACTAAGCTGGCCACACCTCACCAGCGCGAGAACAATGTAAGCATATGCAGGATAGAGACGAAGAACTGGTCGCTTTGGTAGCCCGTTGCGCAATCAAAGACCAAGCCGCACTAAAGCGCTTATTTGAACGGGTTGGGCCTTACCTCAACGCGGTGGCTTACCGCATACTGCGGCAAGATGACGCGGCTAATGAAGTCTTGCAGGAAGCGTTTTTGCAAATATGGGATAACGCCGCCACCTACCGCCCACACACAGCCAAGGCACTGACCTGGATGACCAGTATCCTACGCTATCGTGCACTGGACAGACTGGATAAAGAGCGGCGCCTAAATAACCGCTTTATCGTCACTGATGAACAAGACGTGTTTGATGCATCGGGCCAACAAAATTCGCCAGAACACGAGATTGCGGGCACCCAGATGGACGGGCAAATTATTGGCTGCCTGGCGCAACTCAACGATAAAATCAGCGCGAGTATTAAACTTGCCTATATTCACGGCTATTCTCGGGACGAAATCGCGCAAAAATTTGATACCAACGTTAACACGATAAAATCCTGGCTACGCCGGGGCTCTGAAAGGTTAAAACAATGTCTGGAAACGCAAATGGCGACGAGCCGCTAGGCGGCCAGCCTCAAGAAGAAAAGACACTGGCGTTTGAATACGTTACCGGAGTGCTTAGTGCTGACGAGAAGCATGACTTTCGTGCGCGCCTAGATACCGACCCACAACTTCAAAAGGAAGTGCGATTTTGGGAGCAACAGCTCATGAGTGTCCACCCCGAAGAAGCCCGTGCACCGCAAGCAAACGCCTGGAATAAAATCAGTGATGCCATAGCACCGCAACCCCGTCATCAAACAACACAGACTTCGCCGGGGTTTGATTGGAAAGCGCTATTCCAGTGGGGCAGCCCCACTATTGCCGCCGTTGCGCTTATGTTTGTGCTATTTGGTTACTACCCAAATGCAACGAATACGCCCAGCACACCTACCTCCGCCGATTACGTTGCCGTATTAACCGACACAGAGGGTCGCGCGCTACTTACCGCACTGAGCGCCGCACACGAAAAAAGTATGCAATTAAAATGGGAAACCCTTGAACGAACACCTAACACCAATATGCAGCTGTGGGCTATTTCAAAACGCGATGGCGAAGCCCGCCCCATCACCGTATTCACAGACACCAGCGTTGATCAGTTAACCCTAAACACTGCACAATGGCGACTTGTAACAGACGCTGATTTTCTTTTGCTGACGGAAGAAGAACCGGGCGGTTCTGCTATTGATGAACCAAGCGAGCACCTATTGGCGAAAGGCGTATGCGTTCGCTTTAGCCCCGACAAATCCGCCAGCTAATCCACTAAACATCGATAAGGCCTTATGTCACAACGTTATTACATGACTCGTCACTGGCTGGCCCTATTCCTCGGCATTTTATGCTCCAGCAACCTAGTACATGCCAACAGTGAATTCATCGCGATATCCGATCTAAACTTTCGGCAATGCATTCACGAGCTATCTCAGAAAAATAACTGGCAACGGCCAGAAGATTTTTTGGCAATAAAATGCCACAACAAAAACATTACACGATTAGATGGCATCGAACGTTTCGTCAATCTCGAAACATTGTCTTTACACAAGAACCAAATTAGCAGCATAAATATTGGCGCATTGACGAAGCTAAAACGGCTCAACCTAGCACGCAATAACATCAAGACCTTGCACCTATCAAACTTACTGCGTCTTACCGAAGTATTTATTTTTGGCAACTCACTGACACAACTAGAGATACACACACTACCAAAGCTACAAAAACTCAAAGCAAGTGGCAATCAGCTCATTTCATTTAAATACAGCGCATTACCCGCGCTTACGAAAATATACATGTTCGACAATAAAATGGAACATATCGACATACACAACTTGCCCAGCATGAAATATATGGACGTGCGACAAAACCCCATGCCCGATCCGCTCTATGAAGAAATGGATAAACTAAAAGGCGTGACCATACTGCACGATGGCAACGCAGACGATTGGGACTAACACCGTAAATACATGAAAATTTGTCGCACCACGCCCTCGCCTTTACATACCATTCAATACTTGGCGCTTATCGCGGCAGGTATACCCATGGCTCATGCAGAAAAGAATGCCGCTACACCGATTCACGACCTGAGTGTTGCAACACGTGTACGATACGCTGATTTAACATCAGACCAACAAGACGGTAGAGCCAGCTCCATACGCCTGCGCTTAGAATTGCAATCTCAATGGCGAGCCAATCTCAGCACACATCTCGGTATTGACCACGTGGAAACAGGATTTAAAAACGACCACAGCGACGGCGTACGATTTAATGGAAAACCGGTGATACCCGACGCAGCGGGCACCGACTTAAATCAGGCATGGATAAGAGGCCACATCGCAGGAACAGATATTACCTTGGGTCGCCAACGGCTTGCTTTCGGTGAGCAACGTTTTATGGGCGGTAATGGTTTTTGGCAAAACGAACAAACCTTCGATGCCTTACACATAGAACAGAAATGGCTCAGCCGCTCACGCGCATCCATTTCTCATATCACCAACGTCAATCGAATATTTGGCGACGATGCCGATGAGAGCTTAAAAACATCTGATATTAACTTCGTCGCAAACTCGGGGCTGCGTCCAGAAGCCACACTCGGCGATCACAAACAAAATACACAATTCCTGCGAGTAGAGGTTAACGAGTGGGATTACTCGCAATGGGTGAGCTACGGAATATTTATCGACAATAAAGATGCCCCCCTACTTTCAAGCGATACACTGGGAACACGCTATACCTTTAAAGCGCAGGCTTCAACGTTTAAGTACCGCATCGAGGCGGAAGTTGCATACCAACATCGCACCGAACTCAGTAACACACCTTCCACGCAATATCATAAATTGATCGCCGGAATTGGTTACAATTCCCTATCGCTTAGCGCTCGCATTGAACAACTCACCGCTGAATCCGGCGCAGGTTTTATTACACCTCTAGGATCTCTGCACGATTTTCATGGCTGGGCTGATCGCTTTTCAGCAACACCAGGGACCGGATTAAACGACACATCGCTCAAACTAAAATGGCGATCATCCCCCTGGAAATTCGATCTTCGATATCATTTCTTTTCTGCGACTGAAAACCATGATGACTACGGAGAAGAGGTGGACTTAGATATCTTCTTAAAAATCAAACAACACCATCACCTGAATTTAAGGCTTGCTGACTTTAATGCTCACGCTAACGGACTTTACGTCGATGATACACGGGTGTTTTTTAGTTACAGCTACAACTTTTAACTCACCTCTCCCTGGCAAACAATAACGCTCTTAGAGAATCCCCCCCTAGAGATAAACGAATCGAGGCCGACCCTCAGCAAAGCGGCTAAATGGGGCGCATATACTGCGCCCTAACGCTCAGTAATACATATGCATCTGTAAAAAGAAGTCTGTAAAGTTTCCACTATCTCGCTGCGGAATATCTTCACCAATACGTACACCCGATCGCAATTGAAGATGGGCGTAGGGCGTATACTCCAACAACAAGGAATGCCGCGTTCGCTCATCTTCATCGATACGATCATTGGGGTCCAAATATTCAGAGGTAAGCTTTAGATTGTAACCTTTTGAAATCTCCTTATTTACCTCAATAAAGCTCGCCAATTGCACGGTATCATCCTCACCATCTGCCACCTCCTCTTGAATACGATCTAACTCTGCCAAAAATACCCATCCACCGATATTCATGCCGCCAAACACATTGGCCATAGTACGCCGACCGAGTTCAGCATCATTCAGGGCCGCACTCAACCCCATACGCCAATTATCACCAAGATATTCACCTCTAGCCGTAAACTGGAAATTTTCATCATCGTTACTGGTACTACTCGTACCGTTGGTGATCGCAAAGTTAAGCACGGCTTTAGAATATTCTAACCCCAACTCTACACCGTTATCACTGGTATCAAAATTCACCTGCGTCGCTTGTCGAATAAATGCCAGATCATCCTCTAACCGAATACCGTAAGGCAGCATTAGCTTACCCGCCTTTATGTAGTTATTTCCCTTCAGCTTCGTTAATACAAAAGCCTCTCGGTTCAGACTTGAACCAGGAGCAACTTGCTGATCAATATAAAACGCAAATTTCGAGTTTTTAGGTGCAACCGAAAAATACAACTGTGCCGACTGAGTGTTAAAGGATTTTGCATCTTGATCATCTCGATTACTCTGATCGTAATTAAGACGTAGGTCCCCGCCTAAACTAAACGTATCCGATAGTTTTCCTGGCTCAAGAGCACTGATCTCTCCCACAACTTCAGGCAGCATCTGCGTTCCATAATATGCACCGTAACTATTACGTGCACCCCCACCGATTGGGTTGGTATGGCAAGCAGAGCATTTGTTATTTGTTTTAAACGCGAGATAGGGCTCTGCCTGAATATTTACAGATAAGATAAAGGCTACTAAGCCCAAGATTCGAAAAATATAATTAGAATGAATATTCATAGTTAAATACACCCCCTTCAATTTTGTTGCTGTCGCCATCCACCCGGAACCCATTAATATCGCTTATTTCCGATCCGCCTGGTGAGTTAAGCGTAATATTGAGCTGAGAATAAGGCTGAGGATTTCCCCAATATTGCACCGTCAGCGTGTTATCGCTGTACTGATAATTAAAATCATCAAGCTGAACGAATAAACGATCATCTCCATCCACCAGCTCTAGTAACGGCACACTCAGTGAAGACACACTCAAATCCAGCGTTTCACTAAAATAGAAATCAAAAATGACTTCGCTTGATTGCTTTCGAATACCGACCAACGAGACGGTTGCAGGCACAGAGTTTTTCTGACTGATACTTTGGGCATTTCGAAACGCACCAGACTCAATCCACGATCGCACTAACACGATTTGTTGATCACTTAATGCCGGGCCACCTAATGGCATTTGACTACCAACAATACCTGGGGCGCCTTCTATTTTTTGTACAAGGTAACTGTCATCAGGTTCGCCAGGGTTAACACGCAGCAAAGCGGGTACTTCGTCTGCGTTTACCCCCACTAAGAAATTGAAGCTGTTTTCTTCTGAGTCCAAACGTAAACCTCTTGGTGCCCCGCTACCCGCATGGCACACGGAACAGATAGGTGAAAATATTTCCTCCTGAATATCCGCAAGGCTTGCCCCCCCCGCTGGTAAACCTGGATCTTCGTTTTGAGTATCATCAGGAACTTGTTCGTCGCCGGACTCAGATAAAGGCTGACCTTGGCCATCCACCCCCTCACCACTTCCTGCTCCGCAGGCGACAAGCAAGTGCGCACTCCATAAAACACATAATAATTTTTTCATTTTTTCCTCCATGCAATTTCGGCCATAAAACCGAAACGCAAAATTCATGTTGTGCAGCATATTGCTATGCCACACACATGTTTTTTCTAAGAAGTTAGTTGAGAAGTTCGGATTAAGGTCGCGCTATAAACCAGGTGCCATACTCACCGTTTACATCACCCGGTGAAGAATCACCAACAAAGAAATATAGCGGCTGATTTTGATATGCCCACTGTTTAATACCCGCCTCATCATCGCTTTCAGTTGAGGGGTCATCTCGGGTGATGACAGTAAAATCACCGAAATCTTGCGCATCATCCGCAGCGAAAAGAGGGGGCCACGTATCGATACAGCCTTCGAAGCAAGTCGATACACCTTCGGTATCATCGGTAAAGATGTACACAGTAAAATCATTGAAGCTGTCATCTTCATTTCCATCAACGTCAATTAGCTGCCCGTGTGCGATAAAAATATCGCCTTCATCTTCGTGGTCAGTGATCACAACCGGAAGCGCCCTTGCCAGATGCCAAACTCCGCCAACACCATCACCCGATATATCACCTGCGGCAGCATCACCCGAAAAAAAATAGAGCGGCTGACCGTTAAGCGCCCACTGTAATTCACCAGGGTTACGCTCAATCAGGGAGTACGGTGATTGCGCCTCTGCGCCTTCGTTGGCCATAAGTGCTGGCCAATTACTTAGGCAACCACCACGGCAATTACTCACGCCGAGTTCATCGTTGTCGAAGGTATAAAGCGAGAAGCCATCTTTCGCCAATGAGGTTGTTGCTTCCACTTCGCCGTCAGGCGTCGCAACCAACGCTAAACCTGAAGCCGTTAATGCCGAGCCCAAATTAGTGTCACTTATTGCCCAGGGTTCCGGACGCGCTAATCGCCAATTGGTTACCGCAGTACCATTGGTATCCCCCGCACTTGAGTCACCGGCGAAAAAGTACAAAGGCTTTCCGTGATATGCCCACTGTAATGCCACACTACCCGACTCATCCATCTGACGCTCAATCAAACTAAAGGGCGCAACTGCCGTCTCACCCGTTTCGGCTAACAATGCAGGCCAATTTACCAAGCAACCACCGAAACAATTTGACGCTCCCGCCTCATCAACATCAAAGGTATATAAACTAAACCCCTCTAGGTTTTGGGCTTCACTCACAAATGCAGTGTTATCACCTGCTGTTTCAACCGCCGTCACAAGGGTTTGCCCGGCAGCTGAAAAATAATCGCCTTCGGCGGCGCTCACAGATAAGCCATTGAGTAAAAGCGGTTGATTAACCGCGACATGCCAAACACCCCCTACACCTTCACCATTAATATCCCCGGGTGCAGCATCACCTGAGAAAAAGTACAAAGGCTTGCCCCGCAAGGCCCACTGATTTAAACCGTCGTCTCGCGTCACAATGGTGAACGGCGCCGCGGCCACCGCATTATCGTCAGCAACCAAAGGGGGCCATGTAGAGATGCATAAAGTTGAATTACAGTTAGAAGTACCTACCGTATCGTTATCAAATACATATAGGGTCATGCCGTCGAGGTTTTCGAAAGACAGGTCAAAATCGTCTCCGTCACTGCTTAACACGGCGATGGCATCGGTCTTGTAGCCGCTACTGCCACCATCAGAATTGTCGTCACCGGACGTATCGTCCGCGCCAGAAGAATCCTCACCATCCCCTGGGGCCAAGATATTCACGGAACCTTGCGCGGTTACCGTATCACCAATATCGGTTGCGGCTTTAACGAGCGGCAAAGGGCTGGCCGTCGGTGCAGTTGCACCACCATCATTAGTATCACCCGCCGATTCTCCTCCACCAGAACCCGAACCCCCACAAGCCGCTAGGGCCAACGTCGCCATGGAACATAACGCTGCATTTCTTAAGCGCAACAAAGTTAAAGTCTTCACTGTTTCTCTCCTGTATTGAGTTATCTGGAGAGAATTACGGAGCGAAATTCGGAAAAGTTGCAGCAGGCCTAGAAAATCTAAGCAATTAAATGGCAATAAAGATCTGTGACAAATTCACCTTGTCGCCATTGGAACGCCGGAACCGTAAAAACAGAACAGACAGACAAAACACCAACCTGTCACCAAAAACATCATTAAAGAAAGTATTGTTTGATTTTTATGCCAAATGAACAGTTCGACAACACTACATTTTATATGGGTTTCGGTTCTGGGCCGCTGATGACCAATACCAGCAAAGTCCAGCCGTAGATTCGACGCTTAACACGACATTTCAATTGTGCTATATATAACAACAACTTAGGGCATTTACGCCTGACGCGTTCGTAGCGCACCCCCAAAATACAACACTAACCATCACAAAAAAGTTTGTTTTGGAAATTTGGCATGTCAAACCAACATAGCAGCGACATATTTGAGCGTGAAAAAGAGATCTTTAATCTCTTTAAGACGCAAGATATTCAGACTGCCGCCAATTTTTTATGCGACTTCGTCAAAGACTTTGACGATACGCGTGACCGCCAAATGGATTGCATTTCATTTTGTAATCGTGCGTCCACGATTACTGTTTACGAAAAACGCAAACGCTTCCGCGATTTTGAAGAGTTCCAAGATAAAGTCACCGGACTCCTCTACGACATGATGGAGCTGCTTAACGATGTCATGGATCAACTCCGACAGACTAAGGTGGCCGCGTAACAATGGAAGCCCTCGAAAAGAAAGCCGCAGAAATATTATCCTCTTCAGAATCAGATCTGCATTTAGCGGCAGACGAACTCCTTCAATTCACTAATGATTTTTCGAACGACCGCCAACTTAAAAAGAGCGCGTTAAAACTCAACTGGGATATCGAAAACGCGACCAACGATAAAACCGTTCCGACCCCCATAGATAAATTCCAAACCCAGATTCAGCGCATCGTCGCCAGTGTGCGTGAAAACTTTACAAGCGAACCCGAAGCCGTTCGCGCTTATTTTGATGGCCGCGTTAGCGCCAGAGATGTCATTATTAGCGATGCACCGCCAGAAATTGTATTCAAAGGTGAGCAGCTTTCATATCAGTACGGCAAGGGCGAATTTTTGCTCAAGCCCTTCGACTTAGAAATGTCATTGGGTGAAATCACCGCCGTAGTGGGTGAAAACAGCAGTGGTAAAAGTACGCTAATAAAAATTGTTGCCGGCGCACTTGCAAGCTCTTCAGGCACCAGTCAGTACCCCTTGTTTACCGACAAAACGCCAATCAACTGGTCCCTCATTAAAGAACATATCGCCTACATTCCCCAGCGTATTCATAGCTGGCCGGGTATCGTAAAAGATAATCTTATGTTCACCGCATCCCTTAAAGGACTACGCGGTAAAGAAAATGCGGATGAAGTAAATTATTACATGCACCGTTTGAATTTAACGGAGTTTCAAGAAAGTAATTGGAATTCCTTATCCGGCGGTGCTCAGATGCGCATGGAATTAGCGCGCGCATTAATTTGGAAACCCAAGCTGCTTATTCTCGACGAGCCTTTGGCCAATCTCGACATAAACACATTGGAAACCTTTTTGCAGGATCTGCGACATATTGCCAGCTCCTACAAGGACCCCATATCCGTACTTATTACCTCCCAACATTTATATGAAGTTGAAGGTATTTCCGACAAGCTGCTTTACCTTAGCAAAGGGAAAGTAGACTATAACGGACGCACAAAAGACCAAGGCATCGATCGCACACTAAACTCTTTCGAATTGGGTTGCGATGACGATATCAACACACTGAGAGTGTTACTGACGAAGCACGGCATTACGGATCTTAGTGTACACGGCCGTAACTTCTTTATCAGAACCGATCTGAAGATCGAATCTAACCAACTGCTCACTATATTGCTCGAAGCGGGTATCAATATTATCTATTTTAGAGACGTCAGTTGCTCCTCTAGGGTGAGATTTCACGAATGATCGGAAAAACGGTTAAAAAGGCCTTACGCTTTGTCACGCCTAAATTTTATTACCCTATAGACCGCTATTTTCTTTTACGCGCGCCCCTCATATGGTCTTCCAAGATCATCAACGTGACCTTTTTCTGTGCGCTATTAGGTTCTGCCCTCGTTGCCCTGGCGATATTATCACCACTATCTATAGATAAAACCCTGACCTTGCTGCAAGTATTTCTGCGCGTCGGCCCCATTATCTTAAGCGCTATTGGCTTTGCACTTTGGTGTTATTTTCAATCGCAATATGATGTAAGGCGTAGCTTTGGTTTTAGTTCGCGTTTTTTTGAAATTAAAAGCGCTCTACTCTATCTCTCAGTGCCCATTTTATTTGCAGGCGCCGCCTTTGGGCCGCACTTTATGCTGTCCAAGCGCATATCAGAAACCACAGCAAATTTTCCTCGTGTACAAAGCATAAAAGCAATGCTGGGGGAAACCGATCAAACCGTCGCGCGTCATAGCTTCTTAAGAATTCCGAAAGAAAACACAAAGCACTATAAGTTTTTCGGCCAAACCGCAGAGGAAGCACCAAAACTCTTCGATCGCGTCTATCAATATAATGACTTCAGTCTAAACAAAGAAAGCCTTCGGAAGAAAAAGCAAATAAAGGACGAATACAGCGGCATCACCTTCCAGGTATACAGTTACGAGAACACCGACATCTACGGATATCGCAATCGCTACTTTGATAAAAACGGCCTACTCAATGCCATGCGCTTTGAAGCTTGGCTTGAAACGTATTTACAAGATCTCGATCGCGGGAAGGGCCGCATTCCTGAATCCGGGTTTCAGTTAGAACCCGAAGAAATGCACCACTTCTTCATATCCATGCTCGTTATTTCTAAGTCTATTAAATCGTACCGCCATACGAATGATCGAAATGAAATTATGTATGTCTGGGTAATGGCAATGCTGATTATTTCCTTTTTCTTATCTTCAGGCACCGGTGCGATTAACATGTTTGGTCGCAAGGCCCTGGGGATCACCTTCTTAAAATCACTCTTTATGTTTTGGGCGCTTGCCGCCATTATCGCCGTAATCGAGATCATGCTCGATACAGATGGTGATTTTATGCTGTGGAGCTTTATCCTATTATCCCTGCTGGTGCAGGCAATGCTATACGCGAAGAAAAACTCACTAGTAGTATGGCTCGTCACAAGCTTCACGACGCCTGTCGCGATCATCATTGCGATGGCCTTTCTGTTTAAGGAAACATCTCTGGAACCCACATTAGGCGGTGTAATGATGATCTCAATAGTGGGTTACTTTATTTATCTCCCCCTTCATAAGGGCACGCTTTACAAAATTTACTCGGCACCACAATAACATGCGAACTCAGATAGAAGACCTGATTAAACAAAGCAAACACCTAGACGCCGCCACCGCGCTGCTTCGTTATGTGGAAGACCATCAAATTGACGATATAAAAGAAGATATTATCGTTATTCAATCACGATTAAATGAGTTGAAAAAACAAGAAAAACGGCGGCGTATTTCAGTATCCGAAGCCCAAGATGCGCGCATCACGCTCGGCTACGACTTATTGGATTTAGTGGATACTTTACCCGAAGACCACAACCGTAACCCAGGTGGTGCTGCAAACGCAGGCATAAATGCACCCCCTGCGGAACAACCTGCCACGCCATCGCAAGTCAATCAGATTCCTCCCGCGATCAACATTGTGATCAACAATGAAAACCGCAACGAAAACCATATCAGCATCGAGATACACAACGAGGTACAGGCCCTGGCCAGCAACCTCAATGAACTCAAGAGCGAACTAAAATCGAAAGCGGATCCACAAGCAAAGGCCGCGGTAAAAGAAGTAGAATCACTAGAGTCGCAACTAGAGGGGCTTGTTGGCGCCAAAACTAAAGATGCGGTCATGCCCTACATAAACAAAGTGCAAGGTTTTCTGAAGAAACTAGAAAGCGGTAATGACTTAACCGCAAAAGCGATTAAGCAAACAAAGAAAGGGGCAGAAATCATAGGCAAGCTGTGCAAAAATTATAACCAAATCGCGCCCTGGGTCGGCATGCCTTCTGTACCTCCTGTACTTCTGGGAAGTGATTAACTTACCCCACGTCCAAACGCCGTCGGACTAATTTTTCAAAAAATCAGTTAAACAATACAACCCGCGAGCTCATCTCCGCTTTATATTTTTTATTCACCCACAACTTAGCCTCGGAAAGATCCTCTTTATAACGAGGGTCAAACAGCCAAACTTCTACACGCTGATTTTTGTGCTTTAAGCCACCCGACGATGATGCCACCGGCAAATCAGCCCCAAACCCCGTCACAGACTCAGTATAGACACCAAGGCGGTGCAAAGCCGACTTCACGGATAGTGCGCGTAATTTAGATAAAAGTATTGCCCGCTGCTCTGTGCTTTTAGCATCGCCAAAACCGATTAACTGAACCAATTTATCCTTATTTTCTGGCAACTGCATGAAATTTACGAGGCGGCTTACATCATGCTTCGCTTTATTATCAAGTGTCGCACTTCCGATATTAAAACGAAAATTCACCGACAGTCGCTCACCATGTCTCACTACGCGGGTATATTCCGAAGGGCCGTCGGGGTGATTTACCGCCATTGCTACTGGTTTTTGTGAAACAAAACCCACCTTCTCCACTATTTTTTGGCCCCTTTCTGTTTGCACAAACCGCAAAAATTCGCGGCTGTAATAATTCCCTCCGTCGGGAACAGAATACATAAACAGTCGTCGTGCTAGCGGGTAATCTTCTGTCGCAACAAAAATGGGGGCAGGGAATATAGCGTGTGTTTCATCATCAGAAATAGCCAGGGGCTTTGATGATAGGACAGATGCAAGGCCGACAAAACCTATCGCTTGCACATCTTGAGAGACGCGTTCAGACAATCGATCGTTAGATTCAAAACGACGTGCCGACACTGAGAGTGTATACGTTTTTGCCAGAACAATATTTTTAAAGGTATCCCACGTACCGGATTTATTATCACGTGCATATACACGGATCGGAAGATCAGGACCGCCAAGCTGACGCCAATTGCGAATCTCCCCCGAAAAGACTTGCGCAACCTGGGTTTTGTTTAGTGAACTTATAGGATTTGATGGGTGAACAATAACGGCGAGCCCATCGATTGCCACCACATGCTCAGACTCAAAGTCTGTTAGATCATTGCCACCATCAATCGTATCGTTTTCAACCGTCTTAATCGGGCGAGACGACATCGCGATATCGGCAGTACCCGCTTTTAAGCCCCTAAACCCTGTACTGGACCCATGAGCATAAATAGCAATGTATGCCCGTTCGCCCGCGTTTTCACCTTCGACAAAATATTCGTTGTCTTTTTCACCCGGCAGTAAAACGACATTTTCTAGACCTTTCGCCTCTAGATACGCCTTCGCCCATGCTGGCGCCAATTTCGCACCGACAGTATTCGATCCCTGAATAGTAAATAAAAGTCCAGACGCTCGCGCACCAATACTCAGCACATTATGTTGACTGGAAACTGCGCTAGCATCAACGGAACTGCCAACGAATATTAAAAAAATGGAACAACAGGCCAGAAATCGACGCACCATAGGGACCCCCTCATTTGGATCCCTAATCTATTTTCAGATTATGACAGTTGTATGACAATCATTTTATATTGAAATATTACTTAAGCCATTGTTATCGCTTACACCAACATAACGACGCAAACGTTAAGGCATTCGAACGATAGTAGAGGATAGATGGGGATGACTAAATATTATCCAGCTCATGAATGAGCGATAAAAACTTTTTCCGCGTATTCAACCGTAAAGATTCATCCGATTCCAATTCCTTGATCGCTTCTACTTCAATATCCTGAAAAGCATCCACTTTTTGATGCTCCAACCCTGCAGAGCGCGCGATATCCTGTAACTGCCCCACACTCGCGGTTACCAAGGTCTTGGTACGGCTCGTTTGTAACTCCAAGCTTTTATCAATCTCGAAGGCGGCTTTTTTCAAACGATTCTGGCAATCCCCTATGGTCTTTTTATGGCCTTTAAATAACTGGGTGGCGCCAATTTTTTCGACCAGCCTATCGGTTATTTTTATGGTTGCGATAATCCGCTTCTGGGATCCTTGAAATTTTTCTGGGCTTTCGCCACTGCGTAACACGCCATACATATTCAGCATTCGAAACTTTATCGAATGGCCCTCACTGCCCACATCACATTCATTCACCTGCATATTTTGAATGAGTAGCTTATCTTTTCTGCCGATCTTACCGGACTTTGATACAACAATAGACTTGCCACCGTAATGAAATTCCATAGAGGGTTCACACGAGTAATCCATCAACTGCTGATACAATAACGACGCCAGATCTTCCATCGAGTCGGCTTGAACCGCCTCATTAAAATAAGCGATCAAATCATCATTCATCTCTTTTTGATTAATAACATCTGAAAGTTCGTTTTTAATTTTGGTGAGCTCATCACTCAACTGGTTAAACGAATCCTCAGAAAACTCGACCTCATCGTCTGGACGTTCAACAAGTTCATTCACTTGCTGCTCCAACGTTTCGATGCACATCTCCGATTCTTTTAGGTTATGTCGCAATGCGCTAATTTCAGAGTCCTTCGTCGATAACTCACTTTCCGTTAATTTCAATTTAACGCGTAAATCATCTACGGTTTCATCTAGCGAGGAGATGGAGGTTCGCTGACGATTTAGAAGCCCCCGCAAACGATCTATCTCCCTATCCGTGACCGTCGCAATCTCTGTTGACAGGTCTCTTACCTCTTCCGCCAGCTCATTGGATTTTTCTTGTACTTTTCCTTCTTGGATCGATAGGATAAACTTATTTTCTTTATCTGAAACGTTTTTATCGTATTCGATGATGCGTTTTTTCAGCTGATTAACGTATTCACTTAGCTCCGCATTATCTTTACGTGCAGCCGCCAACTCCTTTTTAACCTCTTCATAACGTCTCTGTGCTTCTTCATTAATGGGGTCTTCGTCACACGCCCCTTTCATTCGTACAACTTCGCCTTCTAGCGACTCAACATTATCCAGCTGACTACTCAGCTTTTCATTTAATTTGGCGAGCGTTTCCATGCTCGATTTGGCATATTTTCTCGCCTCACGGGTTTGCTTATAGAAACTGCGATACTCAGGCTCTTCAAACTTCCCCACGCTCCGTTCGATCTTATTCATGTAACGATCGATAATGCCTTGATCTTTCGTACTCTCGCGATAACGAGACAAAAACCCATCTAAGGTTTTTAATGCCTTTTCTTTCCCTTTAAAATCACCATTATCGCCCATCACCTTGATGCGTTCTTTTAACAACTGAACACGTTTTTCCAACTCATAAATGTGAGTGTCGCGACCGAACAACTGGGGCAAAAAGACTTTAAGTAACTTAAGGAGTTTGTCATTGATCAACAACCAGTAAGGCTTGCTGGAAACCCCCTGCTGATATGCTTTTTTCTCGATATTGAGGTAAGCCGTGCGCAGGGCGGTGACTTTCGTATCCAACGGCGGCATGCCATCTGGGGCTTTACCATTGAGGAATTTCTTTGTTTCCAAAATCTGAGTATCGATATAGGCTTCAATCCCCTCAATACTCTGAACTTCATCAGGGGTATCGTCGACTGTGTCTTCTTGCTTATTGCCCATCACAATCCAATACACATTCATAGCAATACTGATAAGTACGATACCTACCAAAAAATATATGATGTGTATTTGAGTGATATCCACGTCTATATCACCGCATCCAAATCCAAGCTAGCACCCACATAACCACGTTACTCGTCCACTACCTGATGAATATAAAACCTCAGCACTGAGATTTCATCTTTAGTCACTTCCTTAGCCTCGCCCTCAACAACAAGCGGCACGCATGTACCGTCTTTGGCTTTCATTCTACAGTTTTCAGTAAACCCCTCTTTCGCTGATACACTCTCGGAAATGCGCGTTCTAATTTTATCTAGATCATCAGCCAAGATCCGATCACCAAAATCCATATGTTTATAAATATTGATATCGATAGGGCTTACCAAGCCTAACAGCGCCAACGCGCCATCTGACCAAGTGGTTTCATTTTTTTCAACATTCCAATCAACTTCATGCCGTTCTATCTTTATTTCTACTTTGTTCTTGGCATCCTCTTTTTCAGTAACTTTCACCAGACTGGCCGCCAGGCGCTTCTCTATATTTAGCCCCATGACTTTTACTACGTTGGACATCTGCCCACACAAATTTAGATAGCTCGCTAACTTTACTTTGGAAGAACTATCGCCATATATGGAAATAACCCCAGAGACACGCCCATTCGCGCGAATAAAAAAGTGCGTCATATTATCGAATACCGAAAGATATGAGCGACTAAACTCTTCGCACGGAAAACAAGATAGTTTACATCTTGCCATAGCGCTCTTAAGTGACATTTTTTCGGTTTTTTCTAGAGAAAACACTTTGAGTAAAGTCAATTCCTTTTCCCCTGATCTCGATGGCGATATTTTTGAAAATGTCGCCAAACCCATAAACTTCTCGAACAGGGGCGCGATATTCATAAGCTTTTCCAAACCCGAATCAGCTATTTGATCGCTCCAGACAAAATTATTGTTCAGGATGCTACTCATATACCCAGAGTTGAAGATTTCTGGAAGATCAACAGATGTCGCTAAAATGAGATTATTGTCCGTTTCCACCTCTTGAAGACGAGAAATTAATTTCGGCTCAACCTTTTGCTCGCGCTCAACGTCATCCCCTGCAAGCATTTCGCAGACCACCGACACCGCTTTATAAGCAATCAAATGAACATTTTGATCGATCAACGATATGCCGGGCGCGAGTACAGGTACAATAGGCATTGCCTCATACCCCACCACTTCCAAACTATCCGACAATTGAATTTTGTTTTTTTGTAAACGTCGCACAAAGCCAATCGCAACAAAACCTGCAGCACAAAACACGGCGGTGGAATTACAGCCTCGCTCGATAAACGCGTCCCCCGCTTCCAAACCCCCACCAATTTCATTATTCGACACAGGAATCAGAAGATCTTCACCAAACCCCATTTCGTGGCTTTCGGATAATTCACAAAAGCGCTCGTAACGTTTTCTGACATCAAAATTACGTAGGTCCCCTGCGAAGGAAATCGTCTCGTGCCCCTGCTCTAGGAGATATTGGAAGGCAAGTTCAGTACCGCGGGCATTGTCAGAACTGACAATAGGAATTTCGACAGGGAAGTAGTCGTAGGCAACCGAAACCGTTGCGATTTTTCGCTCTACCAATTCTTTCGCAAACTCATGAGAAACGCAATCACGAATAATGATCGCACAATCGAGACGTTCAAGGCCCAAAGTACAGCTGTACTTCACATCACGCCCGGTACAAAACCCAACGTAGTTATAGCCACGTAACACACAGTGCTGTCGAATCTGGTTGGCCACTTCACCAACAAACTCGCCTTGCAGGTGCGAGGCAAACACACCGATAGTTATCGTACTGCTATCAAAATCCCAGGACATAAACGGGCACTCATTGGATATACACAATGTAACGAGTTAGGAGACTAATCTTCTTACGCTAAATAAATATCCCCAAGAGAAGGATATACCGATGAAAAATACGAAACAGCACGAAATAACAGAATCATCCTTTTCCCTATAATTTTAGTGGATTAACAGAAAATGGGGGCGCTTAGCCTCCATATTCCAACCCAAAACAAACGATGGCGCGCCAAAATTTTCTTACGGGGACCTAAATCCGCTCGTCGCCCCCCATTAAGCTAAAAGCCTGGCCGTTGGCCACGTCATGTTCTTGTTGATCTCTACCCCGTGATGAGTAGGCAGATCAACCAAAAGGCATACGCCAAAATTCAACAATCGATGAGGCTCCAGCAACAGCCTATCCCCCGCAGCCAGGCCGTTTGATATCAATCATACTTTAGATCGAAGGGCGCTCAGAAATGAGGATTTCGCGCCAAAAACATTGTAGAATGCCGCCAATTTCCGCGATACACCCAGGCCTTCCAGCTTTCCATCGCTAAGCATAATAACTAATTCGATTTACCTGTTCACTCGGTGCACACATCCGGGCGAAGCTTTGCTTTGCCGTAATTTTGCCGCGTGACACGAGAAAGATTTTTTAAACTTTTAGGAGCAAACTCTGTTGAAAACTTTGTACGCGCTATTCACTCTACTTAGCTTGGCAATTTTATCTTGCCTACCCAGCTTTGCATTTGCGTCGGCCCCCTTTGCGAGCGTCGAGGGTACGACACTTAATATGACCTCTAGCGGTTTTGCAGTCGCCGCATTGGCGATTTTTGCCTTTGCCTACGTATTTGTCATCGCAGAAGAATTTATTCACCTACGAAAATCAAAACCCGTATTACTCGCGGCAGGCATCATTTGGATTTTGGTTGCCATCATGGGTAAAAACGTCGACAACGGTGCTCAGATTATTGAGTCATCGTTGAACCACAACATTATTGAATACGCTTCGCTGCTCTTGTTTCTATTAACCGCAATGGTGTACATCAACGCCTTATCAGAAAGGCACGCATTTAAAGTACTACGCAACTGGTTAGTACAGCTCGGGTTTAGTTACCGCAAGTTGTTCTGGACCACAGGGATATTGGCCTTTTTTATCTCCCCCATTGCGGACAACTTAACGACAGCACTGCTCATGGGCGCAGTCGTCCTCGCGGTCGGCGCCGACAAACCGAGCTTTGTCACTGCCGCATTTATTAATATCGTGATCGCCTCAAATGCCGGTGGCGCATTCAGCCCCTTTGGCGACATTACGACCCTTATGGTGTGGCAATCAGGTCACATCGATTTCTTTGGATTCTTTTGTCTGTTTGTCCCCAGCGTCGTTAACTTTATCGTACCCGCAACGATCATGAGTTTTACGATCCCTACTGACACGCCTGAATCCACTGGACGGAACGTCGAATTGAAAACCGGTACTTACGGTATCGTTGCGCTATTTATATGCACCATTGCAACGGCGGTCAGCTTTGAGCAACTGCTCCACTTGCCACCGTACTTGGGCATGATGACGGGGCTATCCTATCTCTTCTTTTATTCCTACTACTTAAAACTCACCGAACACATCACTGAAGATAGCGTGGGTGAGTTCAATATCTTTAACAACGTGGCAAAAGCGGAGTGGGATACTTTGCTGTTTTTCTTCGGCGTTATCTTTTGTGTCGGCGGACTTGGCACAATCGGCTATTTGGCCTCAGTTTCCGACATAATATATGGCGGCCTAGGGGCGACAACCGCCAACATTCTTGCCGGCCTGTTTTCAGCCGTTGTGGATAATATTCCGGTGATGTTCGCGATCTTAACGATGTCGCCAGAAATGGATAGCTATCAATGGCTATTGGTAACCCTCACTGCGGGCGTTGGCGGCAGTTTGTTATCAGTGGGCTCCGCCGCTGGCGTCGCACTGATGGGCCAATCCCGGGGGCTTTACACCTTCTTTGGTCACCTGAAATGGAGTTGGGCTATTGCGCTCGGCTACGCTGCTAGCATCTATACCCACTACCTGATCAACGGCTAGCACGCGCCGCTTTCTCTCTTCATCAACCACCTTATCATTGGGTTGTTGATGAAGACCCCATCCACATTTTCGCCACACGCCTCATCACGTAAAACCTGTTCTGTCACCAGCATACGCCACCTGACCTCCCGCCCAGTCAATCCCGCGCAAAATTGGCTTAGCGCCCTCTTCTCAACTATTCTCGAAGTATCTAATTCCTTTTTATTTATAACCGACTTCGGAATAAAAACCGCTATGGCTTCTCCTCGCGCCGCAATCAAACACCTTTTATTTGGCTTCGCTGCTATTGCATGGATCAGCGCATGTGAAGGGGATGGATCGGGAAGCGGCGCCTCCACAACAGGCGAGGGTGATACGGAAACCGATACAACGACGAGCAGTGTCAAAATCGGCAATGGCGGCGGCGGTGCTTTCCAAGACGGTAGCGCATCTGCTGAGTTGCTCGCCGCGACGATTGATGATGCGAGCTGGAATGTCGAAGTGGTTGTTGTGGATGCATCCAACATCGCCGTTACAGAAGTCTTCTCCGTCACCTTCAGCTCGACCTGCGTAACGACAGGCCTTGCGTCATTTTCTGAAAGCAGCGTTAATACGATCGCCGGACGAGCATCAACCACTTACGCCTCCGGCACCTGTGACGGTGTGGATACGGTGGTAGCCAGTATCAACGCGGGCGGGCAAACTCTCTCGGCCCAAGCCGATCTTGATATCGATAGCGCGGTGGCATCCGCCGGTGGCGGTACCGGCGCGTCAGCACTTTCATTAGGGTCTGGTACCGGTACGGGATATACCGCCGGGGCACTTGGCGCAAGCGCCACGTCCTTACAAGCCGGCGCTTCTGTGACGATATCGGCGAATATTGTCGACAGCGACAACGAGCCTTTTGTCTCCCCGATTAGCGTGGCCTTCTCATCCGGTTGCGTATCCACTGGCCTCGCGTCTTTCGGCCAAACCACGGTAAGCACCGATGGCGGCCTAGCGACAACCCTCTACACGGCCGCTGGCTGCAGCGGTGAAGATACAATTTCAGCAACTGCCAACTACGAAGGGCAAGTGCTCAACGCTGAAGTACTTTTGGATATTGCCGCCGATACTGTACTCGGCGTGGAATTCGTTTCTAATTCAGAATCCACTCTCGCCATTGCCGGCATTGGCGGGGATGAAACATCCCTGGTCACCTTCCGCATCGTTGGCGCTCAAGGCGCACCGATTGTTGGCGAGCTTGTCTCATTTGAACTGAGCAATTCGGCAGGCGGCGCAACACTTGCCAGCGAAACCGAGTCCGGGGAAACCAACAACTCGGGAGAGGTTACGACAGTGGTGCAAAGCGGCACGGTTAACTCCTCGCTAAGAGTCATCGCCACCCACGACGCCACGGGGATTCAAGGGTTCTCCGACGATATTTCGATATCCACCGGTGTACCGGTCTCGCGCTCTTTCGACTTGTCACTCATACCGTCCAACCCACACGCGTGGCGCGTAAACGATGCAGAAGTATCCATTACCGCGAATGTCAGCGACCAATTCGGCAATGCCCCTCCGGACGGTACCCGCGTTAGCTTCCGCTCGGTGGAAATAGGGATTATCCCCGGCTCCTGTGAATTAGTTAACGGGGAATGTACTGTCATCTGGGAAAGCTCAGGCAATCGCGGCCTGATCACTGCGGATACACTGGGGCGCGGTGGGCGCGCCAGCGTCATTGGTTTTATGAGCGGCGCGGAAGACTTCACAGACTTCAATGCAAACGGTCTGTTTGATAGCGGCTCGTCTGCAGAGGTCGCCTCTATAACGGATCTGGGAGAAGCATTTACCGACCAGAACGAAGATGGCGTTTTTAACACGGGTGAAAACTTCGTCGACAGCTTTTTGAATAACCCAGCCCCCACCAGTAACACCGACGGCGCTTCGAATGAAAGCTACGATGCCAGCGGTGACGGCATCTATAACGGGCCTTGCAGTACCCTCATCAACAGTGACTGCCCCGTATCGGCATTGCAATCTACGACCATCTGGGACGAAGTGGTCATTTCGCTCTCATCTGAGGACGCGCAATTCTGCGATATTGGCAATCTCCCCCCCGTCGGCACAACAATCGATGCCGGCTTTTTCATGTCTGGCGTGTACCTGTGCGATATCAATGAAAACTCGCTACCTGTTGGCACCGTGATTACCTTCGAACCAAAAGATATCGAACTGGTGGGTGTTACCCGCTATACCGTTCCCAGCAACACCACTGAACCAGCTGGGCCATTCGGTGTTGTCATCCTAGCCGAAGGGGCTGTAGATGCCGGCGCCTCGTTTACAATACGCGTGGCCGTCCCGAATACAGCAGAACAGGCGTACACATGGCTGGTAGATGAAGCCCCGTAACACATACGCGGCTAGCACTTAAGCCAAAAAATTAAGAAAAGAAATCAACAATCGCAGGAGCAAACTTCTCGGTATCCATCACCGCCCCCAAGTGGCCATAGTCCGACTTAAAGCGAAACAATGATGCATCCACCGGCGAAGCCGCCAGTGCTTCATAGCCCAAGATTGAATCCTGAAGATGAAACACTAGATCATCATCACAAATAATAAATAATACCTTTGCCTTCATTTTGTCGAGGTCGTTACGAATATCGAAGGTCTGATAAGTGTCCACCATTTTTAACAAGGAGTTCGGATCTATCCCAGGCTTTCTCTGCAGCGCATACTCCCGCAAATAATCCATGAGCAAGCATTCACTCTGAAGGTGGCGGCTCCCTCGAGCTTCATCACGCGCTAGCGTATCGATAGAAAACAGTTTCGTTGCCATACCGAAGCCCAAACCATTCAGTGTGGTGATCCGAAGGCTAGACTCCAAACCCTTATCCGGAAATTCACTCTCGTAGTAGTCCCCACCGTTCCACGCGGCATCCACTTTAATCGGCTCGCCCCACATTTCGATCATCGCCGCCGTGTATTCAGAAAGGCGTATACCGGGCGGCACGACAGAAATCACCCTTGCCACGCTGTCTGGATACGTCGCCGCCATCTGCATGCTTTGAATAGAGCCGCCCGACGCACCAATCGCCCCATAGAGTTGTTCAATTCCCAGAAATTCCAACAGCTTCTTCTGCACATGAGCCAAATCTACCGTCGTTAAATCGGGAAAGGCCATGCCCCATGGTTTGCCCGTATCCGGGTTAATCGACAACGGGCCCGTGGTATACACCTTGTCACTAAAAGCGTTAATGTTATTCAGCGAATCCACCCCAATCACAAAAAAACGATCGGTATCAATCGCTTTCCCTGGGCCAATCAACGCATCCCAATACCCAGGCTCCTCATCCTCAGCACTATACTTTCCCGCCGCATGAGAACTGCCCGAAAAAAAGTGAGGGACAAATATCGCGTTATCCTTTGCCTCGTTCAACGCCCCAAAGGTTTCGTAGCCAAATCGAAGATTTTGGATTTCATCTCCTAAAACCGTCGTATAAGCACCACACTCAAAAACTTTCTTCTCAACGATTAAATCTGCGTTCGCCATAATTCCACTTACCTCACAGGCCTCGAACGAAGCCGTATCATCATATCTGTCGCCCGATAAAGGCCTATCACTATATTTTACTATAGCGTTTTCCCCTTAAGTAGTTGTTACATAACACCAAGGTAAGATCGCCACGATCATGGGGTAAATGATGACGTTTGTTTTAATGCGAGACCAAAGCGTAAGGATCAGCTCGCCGCACTCACACCTCAAACCAAAATAAAATTCGATTATACCGATACAATAAATATGGTGAGTCTAAAATAGATATGATTTTTTCTTGATCAAAACGAACAAAAAATAAAACCGAACAAAAAAAACAACGCAAAACCCGCACAAAAAATACGTAATATCATGCAAAAGCGCTATAGATTTTTAAATTGTTACGCCAATAAGTTTTAATTAGTGAAGAAAAGATAGACGTCGTTCACTTTTTCGGCTCAATCGTAAAATTTTTCAACAGTTGGAGAATCTTTTGATCTATAATCTCCCCACTCACATAAATCAACAATAATAATTGCAAGCGTGAGTGTTGCTAAGAATTTATAAAAACAAACGCAACGACGTGGTATTTGTCCATATGGCGCCACCGTTTTTGCTTATTTTCGATATAATCAATACTTGGTATCGAGGAAGCAATTAAGGCAGATACATTTTTACTCAGCACTAGAATCAAAACGCAACATGTTCAACCTAATATAAAAATAATAATTAAATCGTAACAAAAGTCATCCAAGATATTCATTAACACGTAAATTGTATTATAAGAAATCCGCACTCATTGAGTGATCGGAACCATAGCTCGCCTTCCTCGGAAAGTGACGTCTTTACTTCTGTCGGCTAAACAGACTAAAGCAACATAACAATAAAAGAAGTTTTGCTTTAGAAAGTTTGCAGAATGCCCCTTTTGCAAAGAAAAATAAGTAGCGTAGTTGTACGCAGGTTTCGACCCTGCTTGTTCTTACAACGTTTTTACGAAAGCTTACAAAAACACCGTATTTTATAGGGTTTCCTACGAATATGGTCGCGGCATTCTCACGATTTTAGAAGATCTCTTTATGCACCACTTTAGTGTCGTTTGACACAGCTGCAAAAGAGAATTTGTTGTGCTGGTAGTGAGTGCTCGGCATACAAATAAAATCTTCTAAAAAGCCGCCAGAAGACTCAGAGGTCTTCTGGTATATAACAACAACCCTGGAGATACACTCTAATGAGTTATAATAAAATAACACACTCAATTAAATGGCTTTTAGCATTTGCCGGCATCGTCGTTCTAGCCTCTACCGCCCAAGCAGGAAGCTGGCGCTCAGAAGCAACTATCGGTGGAAAATTAAAAGCACACGTCTACGTTCCTACTTCTTCTCCTGCCCTTAACGGCAAGCGCGCACTTATGGTAAGCATGCATGGCTGCGGCCAAACCCACAGTGACTTTAAAGCGGGCGCTAACTGGCCTGGTGCTGCAGACGACTACGGTATGGTTGTTGCGCTTCCAAAATCATCTGACGAAGGCTCTTACGGCTGGGTTGGATGTTGGAACTTCCACGTGGGCATGAACGCTTCACGTTCACAAACGGATGCAAAATACCTTATCGATATGGTTAACGCATTAATTGCTGATACTTCTTTAAACATCGATCCTAAGCAAGTATATATCACGGGCCTTTCTTCAGGCGCGGGTATGACTAACCAAATGGCTTGTTTGGCTCCAGACGTATTCGCAGGTGCTGGTGTTAACGCTGGCCCAGCGCCCGGTTCAACCGGAAGCAGTTCGGATCTTAACAACCCAGCAATCTCTGCTAACCAAGGTAAAAACAACTGTAACAACCTAGCTGATTCTTACCAAAGCTATCTGTACACACAGGTTTACAACAACGTTCACGGTACTGAAGACGGTTCTGTAAGCCCTGCTCACGCACAACGTAACACCGAAATCTTTGAGAAAGTGTACGAGCAAAGCGGTGGCGGCATTTCTACTTGTAGCACTAGCACCCTTTCTGGCGGCGGCGATGTTACTACTTTGTGTGACAGCACTGGCCCACGTATTTCTAAAGTCATGGTTAACGGTATGGGTCACGCTTGGCCTGCAGGTCCTGGTAGTTCTGGTGGTGGTAACTATATCGACCACACGCACGTTAACTACCCTGACTACATCACTGAGTTCTTCTTTGATAACAACCGTCGTGTAGGCAGCTCACAACCAACGCCTACGCCTACAGCTACTGTTACACCTACTCCAACACCTACGCCAACAGCTACACCTCCTCCAACTAGCTGTACTCAGTACACATCTAACAACGTAACGCACGTTGCTGCTGGCCGTGCTGCGGTTGTATTTGGTCTTACTTACGCGGTAGGTTCTGGTGATTCAATGGGTGCATACAGCTACTTCACTACTAAAACCTTGCGTAAAACAGCGACTAACTACTATGAAGTAGGTAACTGTCCTTAACTTCACTATGTTAATCAACGATTAACTATCCTCGATCAAGCCGCTGTTTACAGCGGCTTTTTTTTACCTGCCACAAAGTCATCAACAACCCCTATTACCCCATCCAAACCTGGAAAATTCTGCAACGCACAATACTGAATTCAATGTTTATTTACCCCTAACCTGGTCCCGTGAACTACTTTATGGGCAATACCATCGCGTAAAAATCACTCGACGATATTGATCTAATAACAATCAAATGCTGCTTGCATCACAAACGAAATCGATAAAATCGATTCGAGCAACTGAAAAGCAACGTAATTAAGAACAAGGTTCTTCCATCAAAAAAAACAATACGTGCGCCAAAGAATAGAAAAAGATCAATACAAGAGCACACAATTAATTAATCGGTTAATTTTTTAAATGCGAATAAAAACGCTCAAATAGGCATACTTAAGACGCTTTTGACATAACCATTGATCTATATAAAACAATTTTTTTTCATCTCAAAAAAAAACTTGAACCCGTTCATCGTTTGTTGATATTTTTTAAAAACACTCAACGTTGAATGAAGTTTTTGTTTTATACTCTGTTCACTCATTAAAAATGATAATTACAAACGCAGTTATGAGCATGACTATGCAGGTGTTAAAAAACATAAGCGGTACGCAAGCGAATTCATTCGTACAAGCCGCAACAAAATACAGCGCTATTGCTGCACCCGCACAAAACAACCATATTTGCTTTTTCTGCAACAAAAACGGAACGCTTGAAAATAATAAAAAAATGAGCGCTTCTGACCATTCCAGTGGAACACTCGTTTCTGTGAATACACAGAACCCTCAACTTGTACGGCTAATGACAAAATTTATAAAGTCTTGGGGACTTTACCTGTTACGGGAAAAACACCTTAGATTTGCGATTTAGATTTTTGTTAAGTGCTCTGCTTACAAACAGACGTACTCAACACCGAATTTAGAAGTTCTTTAATTTTTGGCAAGTATTCAGATACAACGCCTTTAATTGATAACCCTCACTTAATAACGGCATGAGGCCGAAAGTGATGGGCGCTTCTGAATACATCAGTTGGTAATGTTGCCGGCTGATTGTTAACTCAACCCCTGGAGACACTCTAACCATGAGTCATAATAAAATAATCAACTCTATTAAGATGTTAACCCTCCTTGCTAGCACACTCGTTTTAGCCGCGACTGCTAATGCAGGAAGCTGGAGATCCGAAACCACTATCGGTGGTAAATTACAAACGCACGTATATGTGCCCACTTCCTCACCTGCTGTTAACGGCAAGCGCGCTTTGATGGTAACCCTCCATGGTTGTAGTCAATCAGGCGACGATTTCCGAGCTGGCAGTGGCTGGCCTCCCATCGCCGATCAATACGGTATGGTTGTTGCGCTTCCTACAGCTTCAGGCGAAGGCTCTTACGGCTGGTTAAAGTGTTGGAACTTCCATGTGGGCATGAACGCAAGCCGCACAAGCTCAGATCCCAAATACCTAATCAATATGGTTAACGCGTTAATTGCTGATACCTCTTTGAATATCGATCCACAGCAAGTTTACATCACGGGTCTTTCTTCAGGCGCGGGCATGACTAGCCAAATCGCATGTTTGGCTCCAGACATATTCGCGGGTGCTGGTGTGAACGCAGGCCCAGCTCCTGGCTCAACAGGAAGCACTAGCGACCTTAACAACCCAGCGATTTCAGCGAATCAAGGCAAAAACAACTGTAACAACTTGGCTGGATCTTACCAAAGCCATTTATACACCCAGTTACACAACAACGTACATGGTTCTAACGATGGCTCTGTAAGCCCTGCTCACGCACAACGTAACACTGAAATCTTTGAAAAAGTGTACGAGCAAGACGGTTCAAACATCTCTACCTGTAGCACAAGCACACTTCCTGGTAACGGCGACGTCACCACTTTGTGTGATGGCACTGGTCCACGAATCTCTAAAGTCATCGTAAACGGCATGGGTCACGCATGGCCTGCAGGTCCTGGCAGTTCTGGTGGCGG
Organism: Agarilytica sp.; assembly: GCA_045430345.1. GTDB lineage: Bacteria > Pseudomonadota > Gammaproteobacteria > Pseudomonadales > Cellvibrionaceae > Agarilytica. Next base: position 201,641 of record JAILXT010000006.1, read on the forward strand.
TAACTATATCGATCACAGCCACGTCAACTACCCTTCGTATATTGCTGACTTCTTCATCAGCAACAACCGTCGTGTAGGTGGTTCACAACCAACGCCAACGCCTACTCCAACAGGTACTGCAACACCTACTCCAACGCCTACTCCAACGCCTCCTCCTTCTGGCTGTAACGAGTTCACGTCTAACAACGTAACTCATGTTTCTAGCGGTCGCGCTTATGTTGCCTTCGGTCTAACGTACGCGCTTGGCTCAAACAACTACATGGGTGGCTACAACATCTTCACTACTCGAACTTTGGCTGAAACGTCAAACAACTACTATGTAGTGGGAAGCTGTCCTTAATTACTAGATAGCTTTTAAAGACTTACGCCGCTGGTTCGCCAGCGGCTTTTTACATCAAAAATGACCGACATTGTATTTATTCAATATTTTCTCAGGAAATATTCGATAAGCACAAAATAATAATAAACGCTTACTTCACGTATCACGATGTATCTATACATGAAGATGATGTATCAGACTTTCACATAACCCTGTTTAAGTAACGAGTTTTACCGAGCACTTTGCCAAATAACACGAATAATTAATGGCGTAACGGTTTTGTTGTACAGCGGATAATTGCCACACCATATGTATCGAGGCTTGGAGCCTTAAATTTCCGTTCATAACTGACGCACATCTGTGTGTGCGTTAAAAAGTGCTCTCTGATTTTTAGAAGCCCATAAATAATCCGCTGTATGGATTATTTGCTTTATGGAGGCCTGTAAGGAGGAATATAGGCAGCTTCTGAAAAACCGTCGGCGGTTAGTACAGACCACCGATTTAAAATAAAAACTAGGAGACACTCTATGAGTTTAAATATGTTTAGGTATTCAACAAAACTACTATGTCTATTGGCAGGGCTGCTCTTTTTGAGCAGTGCAGTAAACGCCGGTTCATGGCGTTCCGAAGCCACCATCGGTGGAAAATTAAAAGCACACGTTTATGTGCCCACAACAGCACCACTGCTCAACGGCAAACGCGCTCTTATGGTGAGTATGCACGGTTGTGGTCAAAGCCATAATGATTTCAAACAAGGCGCCAACTGGCCTGGCACAGCAGACGATTACGGTATGGTTGTCGCGCTACCTAAAGCTTCCGGTGAAGGCCTTTACGGAATGATGTTGGGTTGCTGGAACTTCCACGTCGGCATGAGTGCAGACAGAACAAAAACAGATGCTAAATACTTGATCGATATGGTTAACGCGTTAATCGCTGACACCTCGCTTAATATCGATCCTGACCAAGTCTATATCACCGGATTATCCTCTGGTGCAGGTATGACCAGTCAAATCGCATGTTTGGCGCCAGACGTATTTGCAGGTGCAGGTGTTAACGCTGGCCCCGCACCAGGTTCAGGTGGTACCGATCTAAGCACGCCAGGCATCTCTGCCACGAAAGGCCGCAGTAACTGTAATACGCTCGCAGGTTCGTTCCAAAATCATTTATACACCCAGCTTCACAACAATGTGCATGGTTCAAATGACAGTTCGGTTAGCCCAGCACACGCCCAACGAAATACTGAAATTTTCGAGCTAGTATATGAACAAGATGGTTCTAATATTTCTACCTGTAGCACCAGTACATTACCAGGTAACGGCGACGTTACGACATTGTGTGACGGTATAGGCCCACGTGTTTCTAAAGTGATTGTTAATGGTATGGGACACGCATGGCCAGCCGGCCCAGGCAGTTCTGGCGGTGGTAGCTATATTGATCACAGCCACGTTAACTACCCTGACTATATTGCGGACTTTTTCTTCACAAATAACCGCCGTGTAGGTTCTTCTTTACCAACACCGACTCCAACACCGACTCCTACAGGTACTGTTACACCAACCCCAACAGCTACTCCAACACCAACACCTCCTCCTTCTTCATGCAACGAATTTACGTCTAACAACGTAAGTCACGTATCAAGTGGACGCGCAACCGTTTTATTTGGATTGGTTTATGCGAAAGGTTCAAATAACTATATGGGTCTTTACAATATTTTCACTGTAAGAACCTTGGCAGAAACATCTTCCAACTACTATGTCGTTGGTAGCTGTCCATAATAATTATAAAAATATTCGCTCTAGCTATTCGCTAGACGCAGCTCAAACTGCATGCATTAAGGAATAATAATATAAGTATGCTTTAGTTTGTTTTCAGGAAGAAACGCGAAAAAATATAGATGTATAAGTAACACCTAAACAACCCTGACCGTGTATTTCTGCACTACCGAAATACACATGTAGTTTTTCTACGCGACCAGCCTATGAAATATGGGCAGGTCACGTCGAATTGCCGGAATGCTTTACTCATACTGTACTGATGAGATAAGCCGGCTGATTGTATAACGAACGTTTCGCCCGAGGGTCTTCGGGCGAAACGTTGGTTTTGCTGCCTTAGGTCATAGATATATACGAGTCACAGTAGCGTTAAGTGTTCTCAGTGTTTTAGGAGTTGCTAATTAATCTGCCTGCATAGTCTGCGACAGACTAAATTAGTTGTCTGGTCGTACTGTTGGAAGTTGCTTTCTCATATTTACTGATTCTTTTGAATGCTCTCGGTATTTATAACAAGCGTGATCCGTACCCAAGACTCCTCCTAAATATGTATCAGGTCACATGATGTGATGCTGATATTCAAATTAACCTAGGAGACACTCTAATGAGATATAATAAATTTACTCACTCAATGAAGTTGCTAGTGGTACTTGCTAGTGTATTTCTTTTCGGAAGTATGGCGAACGCCGGTTCTTGGCGATCTGAAGCCACCATCGGTGGCAAACTTAAAACCCATGTGTACGTCCCCACAACTGCACCACTCATTAATGGCAAACGCGCATTAATGGTGAGCATGCACGGCTGTGGTCAAAGTCACAATGATTTTAAACAGGGCGCTAACTGGCCAGGCACCGCCGATGATTACGGCATGGTGGTTGCGCTTCCAAAAGCCTCTGGTGAAGGCCTATACGGCGCCTTACTGGGCTGTTGGAACTTTCACGTTGGCATGAGTGCATCTCGTACCAAAACGGATGCAAAATACTTAATTAATATGGTTAACGCGTTAATCGCGGACACGTCGCTTAATATCGATCCAAACCAAGTCTATATTACGGGCCTTTCATCCGGCGCAGGTATGACCAGTCAAATCGCGTGTTTAGCACCCGACGTATTTGCAGGCGCAGGCGTTAACGCTGGCCCAGCACCAGGTTCGGGCGGATTAGATCTAAGCTTTCCCGGCACCTCTGCAACCCAAGGCCGCAGCAACTGTAATACGTTAGCAGGTTCATTCCAAAACCATTTGTATACCCAGCTACACAATAACGTACACGGCTCTAACGACGGATCCGTAAGCCCTGCACACGCGCAACGCAATACCGAAATATTTGAACTCGTATACGAGCAAGACGGCTCTAATATTTCTACCTGTAGTACCAGCACAATTTCTGGCGGCGGCGATGTCACCACATTGTGTGATGGGACCGGACCACGGATCTCTAAAGTCATCGTAAACGGTATGGGGCATGCTTGGCCTGCAGGCCCAGGTAGCTCTGGGGGCGGCAGCTACATTGATCATTCACACGTTAACTACCCAGATTATATCGCGGACTTTTTCTTTAGCAATAATCGCCGGGTAGGCGCACCACAACCAACGCCCACTCCTACAGGCACCGCAACACCCACCCCTACGCCAACACCCACGCCAACCCCGGTGCCTTCCTGTAATGAGTTCACATCCAATAATGTCACTCATGTATTTGGTGGACGCGCGCGCGTCTTGTTTGGCTTGGTATATGCGAAAGGCTCAAGTGATTATATGGGACTCTATAACATCTTCAGCGTACGCACGCTGAGAGAAACGAGTTCAGGGTATTATGAAGTAGGGAATTGCCCATAAACGCAGCATTTTAATAATCTGTTGGTAACAACTCAGCCGCTATTTCGATAGCGGCTTTTTCAGTAATGCATTTTCAGAAAATGAACCAGCGCGAACACGATATCGCTATTGATTCCCTTCATCATCGGCATCTTGAATCCGCGCAAGACGCGCTTCTTCTTCAGCCAAAGCCGCTTTAATTTCTTCCATCACGGAATCCACATCTGCCGGCGCTGAATCATCCACGTACTCCCCGGTCAATTCTATATCCGGGTGCAGATCACCGGCTTCATAGAGTGACCAAATCTCTTTGGCGTATTGCGTTTGACGCAGCTCTGGTGCGAAATGGCTATAGTAATCGGTCATATTATTGATATCACGCGCAAGCATTCGTTCTGCGTGATTGTTGGCAGTGGGGTCTATGGCTTGAGGTAAATCGATAATGACGGGGCCATAGTCGTCAACCAATACATTAAACTCCGACAGGTCGCCATGAACCAAGCCTGCACACAACATACGGACAATATCTCGCATGACCGTGGCATGATCTTCAAGTGCTTGCTCTGCGCTCATCGACACGTCATTTAACCGTGGAGCAACGCTGCCTTCATCATCGGTGACAAGCTCCATCACCAGTACGCCATCAAAACAACCATAAGGTTTTGGCACACGAACACCGGCGGCGGCAAGTTTATACAGCGCATCCACCTCGGCATTGTGCCAAAGCTCTTCTTGCTGCTTGCGACCAAATTTGGATCCACGCTCCATGGCCCGTGCACGCCGGGTATTACGGACCTTACGCCCCTCCTGGTATTCAACCGCCTGCTTGAAACTGCGCTTTTGCGCGTCTTTATAGACCTTGGCACAACGAATTTCACTGCCGCAGCGCACAACAAACACAGCCGCTTCTTTGCCGCTCATAAGCGGGCGGACGACTTCATCGATGATCCCATCATCTATTAAAGGTTGTAATCTTCTGGGCGTTTTCATGGGGGCCGTTTATACCCTAAATACACTATTTATGAAATACGAATATGCCCCCAAACAGGGACTAACAATAGGATGAGGACGATTGGGCGATGATTCAAGCCTAGCGCCAATGATCACTCTGGTATAAGACTCATAATGCAGCAGCGACCCGGTGATCACGACGGGCGATCACCGTTCTATGGTGTGTTGTTTGCTATTCCTGGGACGAAAGCAGCAAAACCCCCAATAGAGAACGAAAGATGTAACAGTTTGAGTAAATTACCCCCCTTCTCAGCCCCTTTCGCCTCACCTTTGCTCCAGTCACTTCTATACTTTACGTTAACGAAACTATGCCCGTTTTGACATTGGCAAAACGTGATGCGGCCTTTGTACTGGCTGATAACAATGAGAATCCACACGCGCACTATGTACTTCGCCCCAAAACGGCTAGCAGAGAGCCTCCGAATACAAATAAAAGGCATGCAGAAACCGAAACGCCTGCGTTGCTTTGGCACTCAGGCACTCCTCTGCCTCCTCATCCATGCATCCACGTCATTCGCACAAGAAGGTCAGACTGAAGGGGCCTCAAAAGCAGTCTTGACCGAAAATGAAGCGCTCTGGTTGAGCAAACACCCCAAGGTCACATTTACTGGAGACCCAAACTGGCTGCCCTATGAAGCGTTCGATAAGAACGGCGAATACATTGGCATTGTGTCCCAGCATTTGAAACTGATTAGCCAGGCAACAGGTATTACCTTTGAGATGAGCCAAAGTGAAACGTGGACGGAGTCTACGATCAAAGCAAAGAGCGGGGCCGTAGACGTCCTTTCAGAAACGGATGACTCAGACCTTAAATCCCATCTCACATTTACACAGCCTTATCTTTCCAACCCTATTGTTATTGCTATGCGGATTGAAGAGCACTACGTAGAAAACATTCGCAACATTGGAAACCGACGTATCGCCCTAATCAAAGACTACGGCTATACATCCAAAATACGACGACAATATCCCGACATCAACTTCATCACTGTTGCCGATATTCAGGATGGGCTTGTTTCAGTCTCCACAGGCAAAGTCGATGCACTTCTGTGCACACTCGCCTTATGTAGTTACACAATACATGAGCTCGGTATCAACGATGTCAAAATTACCGGAAAAACCGAATTCGACACAAAGCTAGCGCTCGGCGTACAAAAAAATCTGCCAGAACTGCTCTCCATCCTCAATAAAGGGATCGATAAAATTACCCAAGGCCAACAACAAGGCATTATCGAAGACTGGATAAAACATGACTATATAGAAAAAGTCGACCACACGATAAGCTACTTAATCGCGATAATTTCCCTAGTCCTCATTTCCTTTGTCGTTTATGTAAATCGACGCCTAATGCGCGAAGCAGAATTAAGAAAAGAAGCCGAGGCTCAATTGCAGGAGTCCAGCGATACCAATGAACTATATCGCACCTTATTTTACGGGTCAGCTATTGGCCATGCGGTAAATAATCTGGAAACGGGTAACTTTCTATCGGTTAACCAATGCTTTGCCAATATCACGGGCTATGAGCTCGATGAACTAAATGCACTTAGTTATTGGGACCTAACCCCCCAACGGTATGAAAAAGAAGAAGAACAACAACTCACAGACCTCAATACAAAAGGGAGCTACGGCCCCTACGAAAAACACTATAAACACAAAGACGGGCATGAAGTCGCCGTAAGACTTAACGGCTCCTGCGTAACCGGTTCAAACGGAGAGCAACTTATTATCTCCGCAGTTGAAGATATTTCTGCCTACGAAGAGGTAAAATCAAAACTACGCTTGGCGTCACTGATTTTAGAAAATAGTAGTGAAGCCATGGTCATTACCGATGAAAACAATTGCATAGTGACAGCGAACCCTGCATTTACGCAAATCTCCGGATACGAACTCAGCGATGTAGTGGGAAAAAACCCAGGACACTTTAAATCGGGCCGGCATAAAAAAGAGTTCTACCAAAAAATGTGGGAATCCCTCAACGAGAACGACCACTGGCAGGGAGAAATATGGGACAAACATAAAAATGGCGAAAATTACGCAAAATGGCTAACGATTAATGCCATCCGCAGCGAGGACAACACGGTTTCTCGTTACGTTGCCGTGTTTTCTGATATCACTCATCGTAAAATTGCAGAAGAAACTATATGGCGCCAGGCAAATTTCGATAGCCTCACGGAATTGCCCAACCGCAACATGTTCCACCACACCTTGCAGGAAAAAATTACCAACGCTTCTCGCACAAACGCAAGCCTTGCTCTGTTACTCATTGATCTTGATGAATTCAAACAGGTCAATGACACACTCGGGCATGATATGGGTGACCAGCTATTACAGCTCGCCAGTAAACGCATCGTATCCAGCGTGCGGAAAACCGACTTTGTATCGCGACTGGGGGGGGATGAATTTACCATTATCCTTAACGACTACCAATCCACGAATAACGTCGAAATTATTACGCAGAAAATTATCAGTCGCCTATCAGAACCTTACGAGCTAGAAGATGAAGTCGTTCACGGCTCTGCCAGTATAGGCATCACCTATTTCCCCCAACATGCGGAATCCATCAAAGCCCTGATTAAAAATGCCGACCAAGCAATGTACGCGGCCAAAAACCAAGGCCGCAATCAATACGCATGCTTTAAACAGGAACTACAAGACCACGCGCAAAAGCATCTTCGCCTGTCTCAAGATCTACGGGCCGCACTAACGAAAGACCAGTTCCAGGTATATTTTCAGCCCGCTATGGATTTACGTACGAATCAGATTTCCAAGGCTGAGGCGTTGATTCGGTGGCATCACCCCGAAAATGGATTAGTGCCACCCTTGGAGTTTATTCCCATCGCAGAGGCCATCGGGGTCATCAATGAAGTCGGCAACTGGGTGTATCACGAATCATTTGAGTGGAAACAGCGCTGGAATGAGATGTTCGATATAGACCTACAAATAAGCGTCAATATGTCGCCCGCTCAATTTAAAGTGAGTAACGATGAATTTGCCAAAGAATGGCTCGCTCTAGCCAATACAAGTAACCTAAAAAAACAAAACATCATTATAGAGATCACTGAAGGCTTGCTGCTTAACTCTGACCCAGAGGTACTGAATAAATTTTTACGCCTACACGATGCAGGCTTAGAAGTCGCCATCGACGATTTTGGCACCGGCTACTCCTCCCTCTCCTACCTGAAAAAGTTCGATATTGATTACTTAAAAATTGATCAGTCGTTCGTCCGTAACCTCGAAAACGATGATAATGATCTCGCCCTTTCTGAAGCTATTATCGTTATGGCACACAAGCTGGGGATTAAGGTTATCGCCGAAGGCGTCGAAACGAAGGCCCAAGAAGCGCTACTCACAGAAGCCGGGTGTGATTTCGCCCAAGGCTATCTGTACTCCAAACCCGTACCCGCGGATCAGTTTGAGTCTTTTCTGCGCAATCACTTGGCCGATCAACGCCAAGCTTAAACAACACCCTCTCCAAGTAAAAACAGGCTAGAACCCACGCCAGTCAAGGCCCACACGCCCTGCCAAGCGTACACCTCCCAGCCCAGCGGAATAACGCGCAAGATCGAATCAAAATAATCGGTATATGCAAAGATTGATTTGCATCAACGGTGCAGTCATACTCTCCACAACCACAATATGTTGTGGTTATAATCACAGCACCACCGAACATATAGAATAATAGAGTAGATACGCGACATCACGTAAAACACCTTTCGTCAAGCCCAATGACAGCGAAATCCGCCTTTTCCGGTAATATTTTTCGCGACGAGAGACGTCTTTTTGCCCGTGTTTCGATCATAAGCATTACGCCAACAATACAAACCGTCAAATACATATAGGTACAGAAGATAATGGCCGAAGAACTCAGTGAAACGCCCGCAACACACACGGAACGATTGGTAGAACTCCAAGACGCCTCAGCCGAGATATGGGATAAAAAGTACCGCCTAAAAGATGATCATGGCAACGCCGTCGACAGCGATTTAGACGCGACCTATAAGCGCATCGCTAAAGCCCTCTCCGAATCGGAACCAAAGAAACGCGGCCACTGGGAAAAACAATTTTTGTGGGCCTTGCGTAATGGCGCAATACCCGCGGGCAGAATCATTTCTAACGCCGGAGCAACCGCTTACAAACCTGCGACATCTACGATTAACTGCACCGTATCCGGCACCATTGAAGATTCGCTAAAAGACATCCTCGATAAAAACGTTGAAGCGGGCCTCACCCTTAAAGCAGGCTGCGGCATCGGCTACGAATTCTCCACTTTACGACCAAAAGGTGCATACGTCGCCGGCGCCGGTGCTCAAACCTCCGGCCCACTTTCGTTCATGGATATCTTCGACAAGATGTGTTTCACCATTTCATCTGCGGGTGGGCGTCGCGGAGCACAAATGGCGACCTTCGATGTGCACCACCCCGATATCGACGATTTTATTTCTGCAAAGCGCGAAGATGGTCGGTTACGACAATTCAACTTGTCGCTGCTGATTACCGATGACTTTATCCAAGCGGTCAAAAACGATACCGACTGGGACCTATCATTTCCGGTACTCACTCGCGACGAACAACAACTACAAGAAGATGATTCCAAATTCGTATGGCGCCGCATGGACCACCTCAGCGAGAATTATCTGCGCAACGACAAGGGCGAAGTCGCCTGTTTAATCTACAACACCGTGCGCGCAAGAAAAGTGTGGCATCACATCATGCGCTCGACGTTTGATTACGCAGAGCCCGGTTTTATTCTTATCGATCGGGTAAATGAAATGAACAACAACTGGTTTTGCGAAAGTATTCGTGCAACCAACCCTTGTGGCGAACAGCCTTTACCACCACACGGAAGCTGCTTACTCGGCTCAATTAATCTCACCGAATTCGTCGACAAGCCCTTCACCGACGAAGCCATTTTTAACTGGGAAAAATTCAGATCCTTAGTCTCGGTGTTTACTCGTATGCTGGACAACGTCGTCGAAATTAACGGCCTTGCGCTGCCTCAGCAACAAGCTGAAATTATGCATAAGCGACGTCACGGCATGGGCTTTCTCGGCCTCGGCTCTACGCTCACCATGTTGAAAATACCCTACGGCAGCCCAGCTTCTGTTTCGTTTACCGAACAAGTCGCGAAAGATCTCGCCATTACGGGTTGGAAAGAAGGCCTGGCACTTGCGAAAGAAAAAGGCCCCGCCCCAATATTCGATGAAGACTTTACCCTCACCCCAGACTTACTTGCGCAACGCCCTGAACTTGGCGAACAGTTCAAACTTGGCGATAAAATCAGCGGAAAAGTCCTTCACGCACGCTTCAGCCGTTACATGCAAAACATTAACGAAGAAGACCCTGAGCTTATTGATGAGATTGCAACTCACGGCTGCCGCTTTACCCACCACAGCTCCATCGCCCCAACCGGCACAATTTCATTATCTCTGGCTAACAATGCCAGTAACGGTATCGAACCGAGTTTTGCCCATCACTATTCTCGCAATGTGATTCAAGAAGGTAAAAAGTCGAAGGAGAAGAAAGATGTCTTTTCCTACGAGTTACTACTTTATCGGAAACTCGTTGATAGCGAAGCCATGCCAGGCTCACTGCCCGACTATTTTGTATCAAGCGATGGCGTGGAGCCAGAGCAGCATGTTGACGTCCAAGCGGCAGCGCAAAAGTGGATTGACTCTTCTATCTCAAAAACCATCAACGTCCCGACGGATATCGAGTACGAAGATTTTAAACGCATCTATTTATACGCTTACGACCAAGGCTTAAAAGGCTGTACAACCTTCCGTTTCAACCCCGAGGCATTCCAAGGCGTATTGGTGAAAGAAGAAGATTTAGAAAACACCGAATACACCTTCGTGCTAGAAGACGGCAGCGAGAAAACCTTTAAAGGTAATGAAGAAATTGAATACGACGGCGAAACCCACACCGCCGCCAACTTATACGACGCGTTAAAAGAAGGCTACTACGGTAAATTCTAAAGCGTATAACAACACAACAACTCACGATGTGAGTGAAAATTTTAGAGAGAATACGATGACAAACCAAGCGATCGACAAAAAAATCACCAACTTCTACATTAACAATAGTAAGAAGCAACCCGATGCATCTCAAGAAGACCAAATTGAAGCAATGCATGAAAACATTGCGCGCCCAGAAATATTGGCCGGTTCGACGTATAAAATTAAAACTCCACTTTCAGATCATGCTTTATATATTACGATTAATGACGTGATCCTAAACCCAGACACGCCCCATGAAATACGCCGACCTTTTGAGATTTTCATCAACTCAAAAAACCTTGAACACTTCCAATGGGTAGTCGCACTAACACGTGTTATTTCTGCGGTATTCAGAAAAGGCGGCGACGTCACCTTCCTTGCGGAAGAAATGAAGGCGGTATTTGACCCTCAAGGTGGTTATTTCAAATCCGGCGGAAAGTTTATGCCATCGCTTGTGGCTGAGATTGGCGATGCCATCGAGCAACATTTGAAAATGATTGGCTTATTACAAAGCGATGAGCTCAGCGATATTCAGAAACAAGTGTTAGATGAAAAGAAGGCCGAGTATCAAGAGCGAAACAACCAAACCGCCACGAGCGATGGCTTCCCACCCACGGCTGAATTATGTTTAAAGTGTCATACTAAAGCGGTTATCTTTATGGATGGCTGTAAAACATGTTTAAGCTGTGGGAATTCTAAGTGCGGGTAAGCATACCCGGCTCAAACAGAAAGTGATAAAAAACACCACGCCAAACTGGTGCCCCACCTTGATGTGGCTGCACCCCGTTTGGCACTGGGGTGAGCCTTCAAAAAACACATAAATATGTCCCTATAGTTTCGGCAGTTCATCCCTGAACTGACGATTTTTGAAGGCTCACCCCAGCACCAAACTAGAATGTACTCATACCGAAGATCTAACGATCTCCCGTAAAACTCAACGTCTTACTCCCGACTCAAACACGCCGCCATATCAATATTTTTCAAATGCGGTACAAAATTACATGGCCCCTGGCGACTATCTAATTGCCCAGAAATAATACCATCCCACGCTGTACGGCATGCCCCAGTACTCCCCGGCATACAAAATACAATCGTATTATTCGCCAAGCCCGCTATCGCCCGCGACTGAACCGTCGATGTACCGATCTCTTTAAAAGACTCGGCACGAAACAACTCACCAAAGCCTTCAACGATTTTATCCAATAAAGGCTTAACCGCTTCAGGGGTGCTATCGCGAGATGTAAATCCCGTGCCACCTGTAATCAGTATCGCGTGAGTGGAGTCATCTGCAATCCATGCCGAAATTGTTGCACGAATTGCATAAATATCGTCTTTTACGATCGTACGCTCGGCCAACTTGTGACCGGAAGTAAGTAAGCCATCTATTAAAAACTGGCCAGACGTATCATTTGATTCATCCCGCGTATCCGATACCGTTAGCACCGCAATATTTAAGGGGATAAGTTCCTGTGTTGTTAAATGGCCCATGCATTAACCTCCAATCATTGCCAATTGATCTGTACTTCCACTCACCCCATCATGAAGAAAATGGTGCTCATTTTTCCCTAATACAATATTCCGAAGTCGTGCGGCAAGCTCAGGCACCGTTTCCTGTTCGATATATTGTCTTAACGGGGTGTGCTTTTCTTCAAACAAGCATAAATGAATATTACCGCTCGATGATAAACGTAAACGATTACAGCTCTGACAAAAATCTTTACTGTAAGGCATAATCAACCCGATTTTTCCTTGGTAGTCTGGATGCGCGTATTCCTGAGCGGGCCCAGCCGCACAGGCTTTAGCAACCTTGTGCCAGCCGCTGCCCTCAAGCTTTCGGCAGATACTTTCGCCGCTTACATGTTGTTTTTCAAAAAAATCTTTGTTGTCGTTCGTGCGCATCAGCTCAATAAAACGAAAGGAAACCGGACGAGTTTTGACGTAATCGATAAACCGATGTATTTCGCTTTCGTTAAACTCTCGCAATAATACGGCATTCAGTTTTACGGAAGAGACTCCCAACGCTAGCGCTTGCTCGACACCATCAAGCACACGCTGAAGTTTATCATGACCGGTAATGAGATTAAATTTTGCATTATCCAAGCTATCCACACTTAAATTAAGTGCATTAAGGCCCGCGTCAACCAAACCAGGTAAATCTCGATCTATCTTGTAACCGTTAGAGGTCATCGCCACCGTATCGATCCCGTCGATCGATTTGCAGAGCCTTACAATATCCACAAGGTCTTTGCGGAGCGTGGGCTCCCCCCCGGTAATACGCACCTTGGTTGTACCATTCAAGGCAAAAGCCGATACGAGTTTTTCTATTTCCTGAAGATTTAATTCATCATTTGGCTTACTGCCACAAAAACCATCGGGCAGACAATAATTACAGCGAAAATTACATACTTCTGTAACGGATAATCGGAGGTAATTGAAACGACGACCATAATTGTCGCTCAATGTGGGGATTAATTGCATATCACCTTCCGGCGAACGCTATCGCCTTTCGCAACCCAGACGGCAACACGAATAACCATATAAACAGCCTTAGTCATCATTAGGGCCCTCTAAAAAATTAAATTCTTGAGCCAACATCAAACGCCGCTTAAAGCGGTCGGTCTTGTTGGCGATGTACATCACGATCATGCAGAGAGCGAGCAAACCATAGAGCAACATAAAACATACGCTGTTGACGCCCACGATATCAACCGCCACCCCAAACAGGATGGGAAGTGTGCAGCCGCCAAGTGCACCCACAGCGCCAACGAATCCGCCAACGGCGCCCATTTGGTGCGGGTAATAATCGTTAATAATTTTGAAGACACTGGCCCGACCAAATCCTTGAGCAACACCGATAACAAAAATCAGCCAGGTGAACACCCAGACATTCACCTCAATATCTAAATGCACATCCGATTTAACGCCATGAATCGTCATGGTGGTGGGCGGGTAACTAAGGAAAAACAAACACACCAAGCACACCCAAAAGACGGTCCAATTCACCGCTCGGCCACCGTAACGGTCCGCAAACCACCCCCCGAGCGCACGGACCATACTCGACGTCGCCGCAAAAAATAGCGCAAAAGCCATCGCCTGCTTCGTGGATAAATTGTAAGCACTGACATAGTACTGCGGTAACCACAAAATCAAGGCCAAAAAGCTACCGAACACAAAATAGTAATAGAGACTAAACCGCCAAATTTGCAAACTACCCAGCATTGAACGCAACGTCAGTTCTGCCCCTTCATGACTCGCCACTTCTGTTTGTTTTGGTCGATTGGGCGCTAACCAAAAGAACAATAACGCCACGGCAAATAAGCCTGCCGCATAAAAAGGCCCGACCGCATCCCACCCCCAACGATCGACAATAAGCGGTACGATAACCAGCGTGATCGCAGCGCCAGCATTACCCACACCAAAAATACCCATCGCAGTACCTTGGCGTTTGCGCTCAAACCAATCAGTGATATAACGAATCCCTAAACTAAACGATACGCCACTGACACCAATCCAAAGTCCCAACAGCATATAGTGCGTAAATGTCTCCATCATCGGTAATAACAATAATGAAGGGGCAACCAATAGCATTTGGATTGTATACAGTGTTTTCGGGTTATACCGGTCAGCAAGAAAGCCTGCAGGTAATCGCAACAAGGCGCCCGTGACCATTGGCGAGGCAAAGAACAGCCCCAACTGAGCGGAACTGAGCTGCAATGTTTCAGAAAGTTCTAAGGCCAAAACCGCATACAAAACCCACACTGAGAAATTTGCGGCAAAAGCGACCGTGGCCATTGTTAGTGCACGGCCAGAGCCGCTAAAAAGCACGTAATCACGCATAAAATTACACTTTTGGTTATACACCCAGAATCGTAACTAGCACTCTAACAAATCATCCGTCGATGGCGCACAGACTCCTCCAAAGTATCCAACAATGCCTACCAGCCACCGATCTAATACCTCGAAAGAGGTATGCCGATAGCAACAACAAGGGATTAAATCCCTACGCTGCCTGCCAATATAGGTAGCGCTGGATTCCATACGCCTTCACGCTTGCTTAAGTTGCGAGCATGAATTGACACAGATCAAATGTGAACATCGGCGTCAGATTCAAACTGTAGTCATCTACACTTTCAGCACGAAACGTTTACCGGAGGTAACATGTCCTCAGAGGCAAAGATACACTTACTCGACTTTAAAGATCCGAAGATCAAAACCCTGCATGTCACTTGGTTTGCTTTTTTCCTCACTTTTGTAGTGTGGTTCAACCATGCCCCCTTGCTGGTGTTTATGAAAGAAGCGTTCGGCATGTCCTCTCAGCAGGTCAAAGCGCTAATGATATTAAACGTTGCGCTGACCATTCCCGCACGGATTATCATCGGTATTCTTGTCGATAAATTTGGCCCACGTAAGGTTTACAGTACGCTGTTAATCTTATCGTCATTTATCTGTATCGCTTTTGCCACTGCGCAAACTTACGAACAATTAGCTTTACTACGATTTTTAATGGGCTTTGTTGGCGCGGGCTTTGTGATCGGTATTCGGATGGTGGGCGAATGGTTTCCCCATAAAACCGTGGGTGTCGCAGAAGGCGTATACGGAGGCTGGGGTAATTTCGGTTCTGCCGCAGCCGCAATGAGCTTACCAACACTTGCACTAATTTACGGTGGCGAGAACGGCTGGCGCTATGCCCTAGCAACGACCGGTATCATCGCTGGGATATACGGCGTCTTTTATTACTTTGTCGCGCGCAACACGCCCAAAGGTTCTACCTACTTCAAACCCAAAAAGTCAGGCGGGCTTGAAGTCACAAGTTGGGGCGATTTCATTTTATATCTATTAATGAATATCCCCATGTATTTGGCCCTCGCGGTACTCGCATGGAAACTGTCTCCTACTGGCGTTGCCCTCATCACTGAAAATACGATGTACGCGATTTGGGTATTCCTATTCTTGTTGATGATTTTTCAAATCTCGCAAATATGGAAAGTGAACAAAGAAACGCTCACTAATGGCGCAGCTCCCATGGACAAATACAAGTTCAAGCAAGTCGCCATCCTAGACTGGGCGTACTTCGTGACTTTCGGTTCTGAGTTGGCCGTCGTGTCTATGCTACCGCTGTTCTTCCTAGAGACATTTTCTGGCCTAGATCCCGTTAAAGCCGGTCTACTCGGTTCAGGCTTTGCCTTTATGAACCTTGTTGCTCGCCCAACAGGTGGCTGGCTCTCGGATAAAGTAGGTCGTCGTAAGGCACTTATGATTCTTATTGGTGGCCTAGCAGTGGGCTATTTTGTACTTGGCCAAATCACTTCCGCCTGGTGGATTCCTTTAGCCGTGATCGCCACCATGTGCTGCTCTTTCTTCGTGCAAGCCGGTGAAGGCGCTGTATTCGCCATCGTCCCGCTTATCAAACGTCGTATGACAGGACAAATTGCCGGCATGGCAGGTGCGTATGGTAATGTGGGCGCAGTGACCTACTTAACGGTCCTCAGCTTTGTTGACTACAGTACCTTCTTCCTTGTGATCGCGGCTTCTGCGCTCGTCGTATTTGTTATCGCCATGATGTTAGAAGAGCCCAAAGGTCAGATCTCTGAAATCATGCCAGACGGCACTGTTCAAATGATTGATGTTGGCTAAACCTATGGAAAATGCACAACTCGTTATTGACGCGGCCCACAAATCTGTTGCGGGCCGCAAAAACATCAACGAAGACTGTGCAGGTATTTTCCTGCCGGAAGATGACTACTACCGAGAAAACAAAGGGGCCACGCTTGTCGTGGCCGATGGCGTTTCTACCGCCGAAGCAGGAAAGGAAGCGAGTGAAACATCCGTAAGCCGCTTTATTGAAGAGTACTACCACACACCTGACACCTGGTCGGTTGGCCACGCAGGTGAGAAAATTATCACCACGATTAATCTGCACCTCTACCGTAAAAGCCACCAATTTGTGACCGAGGGAAAAGGGTTTCTTACCACCTTTAGCTCGCTGATTATCAAAGGACAAACCGCACACTTCTTCCATATCGGCGACAGCCGAATATTTCATATTCCCAAAAGTGACGATGAGAATAGAGAAGTAAAACAAATCAGTGAAGATCACACGGTTTTTATAGAACGTAATCGTGCCATTCTTTCACGCGCGGTCGGCATGGACAGTCGGCTCAACATCGATTACGGCCGTCAGCCTGTCGCCGTTGGTGATAGCTTCTTGCTCACAAGCGATGGCGTACACGACTTTATCGATACCGATACTATTCGCGACCTAATTAACAATGAAGACTCGCCCGAAACCATTTGCGATCGCATTATTGAAAAATCCTTAGAAAGCGGCAGCGACGATAATATCAGCGCGGTATTTGCACGCGTCGAATCACTGCCCGACGAAAGCCTTGATGACTATAGCGTAAAGCTCACCCGCCTACCCTTCCCGCCAGAACTGACGGCAGGCATGAAGGTCGACGGCTTTATCATCAAAAAAGAACTATTTTCTTCCCCGCGCAGCCAGTTATACCTGGTGGAAGACGAACAAAGCGGCGCAACCTACGCCATGAAAACACCGTCTCAAAACTATGAGGACGACATCAGTTACATAGACCGATTTATTCAAGAAGAATGGATCGGCATTCGCATTAACAACCAAAATGTTGTGCGTATTATTCAGACCAACCGAAAAAAATCATGCCTCTATTATTTAATGGAACATATTGAAGGCATCGGTTTGGACTCGTGGATTGAACACAACCAACCACCTAACCCTAAACGCGCCATTAACATCGTCAAACAGATTTCCGATGGCTTGCAGGCCTTCCATAACAACGAGGCGATACATCAAGATCTTCGCCCTGCCAACATTATGATTACGGAAGACGAACAAGTCCGCATCGTGGATTTTGGCTCAGTATACGTTGCGGGCTTAGCCGAACTTCAACGACCACTCGGACACGAGAACGCGCTGGGCACCGCCTCTTATTCTGACCCTCTATATTTAATGGGCAAAAACCCCGGCATAAAAGGGGATGTATACGCACTGGCCACCATTGTCTACGAAATGTTTACGGGGAATTTACCCTATGGTAGTGACGTGGAAGAATGCCGAACGGCTTTTGACTACGATCGCTTACGCTACATAGAAGCATCTCGGTTTAACCCGGTAATACCGCTATGGTTTGACGGCGCATTGAAAAAAGGGGTCGCATTCAATCTGGAGGAGCGCTATAGCACCACACGCGCACTGATGAAAGATCTAACCCAACCGAACCCAGAGTTTTTAAACGAAGACGTGGTAACAGAGAAGCAAGCCAATAGCCTCGTATTTTGGAAGCTATTATCTGGCTTTTGGTTTTTTACCTTATTGATGCTGGTGTATTTGTTTAGCCAAGCGAAGTAGTCGGCTAACCGTTATCTTGATTTACCATCCATACGGCCGCTTCAACACGTGAACGCAAATTAAGCTTTTTCAAAATATGTTTCACATGGACTTTTACTGTGCCGTCTGAAATATCCAGCTCACGCGCAATCAACTTATTACTTAAGCCCTTCGCGATATATTTAAGGATCTCGTGTTCCCGCGACGTTAACTTCGCCAGTAAGTTCGGCTTTTGACTGCCCTCACCACGAATAGCACCCGCCAGGATATGGGTAAGCTTTTCGCTGATCACCATTTTACCCAAAGCCGCTTGTTTTAAGTTTTCAAGGATCTGCTCTGGGTCCATATCTTTTAATAAATACCCATCGGCACCATGGGTAATGGCCGAAACAACATCTTCATCATTATCCGACACCGTCAACATGATAATCCGCGAGCTTACACCCTGCTCACGCAAGGCCCGTAAAGTCTCGACGCCGTCCATACCCTGCATATTAAGGTCGAGCACAATGAGGTCAGGGTCGGTTTGTTCCGCAATCACCAAGGCCTCTTTGCCGCTGCTGGCTTCACCCACCACTTCAAGCTCATCCTCAAACTCAATCAGCTGCACCAAGCCTTTACGCAATAAAGGATGATCGTCAACGAGTAAGATTGTGGCCGTAGATTCGGATTCAAAAGACCCAGATGTCATTTCAGATGTAGGTTCGGACATGGCTGCGCCCCAGATTATTACAGTTAAATATGTTGTTTACGTGTCATTTATAACGAACTTGAGTATACCCAAGTTGCCTCTGATCTCACATTTAAATTTTGATATAGATCATAAGTCGCCTATTCGAACAAAATGCATAAAATCACCAACTACCTACAAAGCACACGCGATAAAAAAAACAAAGCGAGGCTCTTCAGGGCCTCACAAGACAGTGTACCCACTTGTAGGTATGGCCCGCATCCCCCAGAAAAAAAACTCCCTACCCAATCCCGCGTGTTGTCATAGACAGCCACATTTTTCATAGTGTAGCCATTACTAAATCATTGTCGTAACAGCTCAGCATTGGAGAAAAGACATGTCTGAATCAAACGCGCAAAACGCGTCAGAACCCAAAGGCTCCGCGGATATTCGCGAGTGGGATCCGGAAGATACCCAGTTTTGGGAATCCACGGGTAAAAAAATCGCAAATCGCAATCTATGGATTTCGATTCCAAGCTTGCTGTGCGGATTCGCTGTATGGTTGTACTGGGGCATCATTACCGTACAAATGTTAAATCTTGGATTTCCGTTTGCTAAATCCGAGCTGTTTACGCTCATGGCGATTGCGGGGTTAACGGGCGCGACGCTCAGAATACCGTCGAGCTTCTTTATTCGTTTAGCCGGTGGCCGTAACACCATTTTCTTTACCACGGCATTATTAATGCTACCGGCGCTCGGCGCAGGCCTCGCTTTACGCGATCAGAACACGCCACTTTGGGTATTCCAAGTCTTAGCCCTACTTTCTGGTTTTGGTGGCGGCAACTTTGCGTCTTCCATGTCAAACATCAGTTTCTTCTTCCCTAAAAAGCAACAAGGTTTAGCACTTGGCCTGAATGCAGGTTTAGGAAACTTCGGTGTCACCAGTATGCAAATTTTAGTTCCACTGGCGATGACCTTCGGATTGTTCGGTGCGTTAGGCGGTGATTCCATGGTGCTGCAAAACACTTCGGGCACACTCATCGGTAAAATCCCAGCTGGATCAGAAACATGGATTCAAAATGCGGGCTTTATTTGGCTGCTATTTTTGGTGCCGCTAGCGTTTCTTGGTTGGTTCGGAATGAACAACCTTCGTTCTTCAGACGTTTCACCTAACATCCCTAACCCTGTGCTAAGTTTTGGCTTAATCAGTGGCATGCTTTTCGTAGGCTTTATTACCGCCGCCTTTGGCCTGTGGTTATTATTACCAGAGTCCGCTAACGGTTCAGGGTTTGGTGTTCCGAAAGAAATTGTCTTGGTGTTAGTTATTGCCTCCACCGTGTTTTTATTGAAACAAATTCCCGGTCAAATCAAAACCAACTTGACCCGTCAGTATAAAATATTCAACAACAAGCACACGTGGATCATGAGTATTATCTACACCATGACCTTCGGTTCTTTCATTGGCTTTGCTGCATCATTCCCACTGTCTATTAAAGTCATCTTTGGCTACCAGCATGTAATGGTTGACGGCGTTATGACCCATGACTTGAGTAACCCCAACGGCCCAAGTGCTTTAATGTACGCCTGGATGGGACCATTCATTGGTGCGCTAATTCGCCCTGTTGGCGGCTGGATTTCCGATAAAGTGGGCGGCGCGCTAGTCACTCAAATTTGTTCCGTCATCATGATCGGTAGCTCTGTAGGTGTTGCTTACTACATGAAGCAAGCTTACGGATCAGCCACACCCGAAGAGTTCTTCGTACCCTTCTTCGTATTGTTCTTACTTTTGTTCGCCGCAACAGGTATTGGTAACGGCTCAACATTCAGAACAATTGCAATGGTATTCCCTAAAGAACAAGCCGGCCCAGTACTTGGTTGGACGTCTGCAGTCGCTGCTTACGGCGCCTTCTACATCCCTAAAGTGCTTGGTGAGCAAATTAAAGCAACCACACCAGAAGTCGCGCTATTTGGATTCGCGGCCTTCTATGCTTTCTGTCTAGTATTGAACTGGTGGTTTTACCTAAGAAAGAGCGGCGAGCACTACAACCCATAACGCGCTTTAAACTGAATAAAAGATTTACCTAGTGTTAATAGCCCGTGTAAGCGGGCTTTTTTTATGTCTCTTTTTATTTTTCCCTTTTAGCTTTTCCATTTAGTTTTCGGCCTTCTCTTTCATCGGCTTTGCACACGATTTAAAGTTTTTCATCGCCTTTAACTTATGCCCGACTTCTACGATCGAATCCAACGCAGGAATAAGCTCTTCCCCCAACGGGGTTAGCTCGTATTCGACCGAGGGGGGCGACGTCGGCCTTACACGACGCTCAATCACCCCCCGCTCTTGTAACTCAGTCAAGCGCGCAGAAAGCACCTTCGCTGATATCGGCGGGATATCAATTCTCAGCTCATTGAAACGGCGCGCACCCCCGCGCAAGTACCATATTACGTTCGGTGCCCAGGCACCGGAAATGACGGCCATACACTCGCTCAAGGCGCAAGGTTCGGGGGGCTCGGGACTTTTATTACGTGTCACTTTTAAAGACATATTGAGATACCAAGTTACTCTGGAGAAACCTATAAATACGGAATCTCTTAGTAACCTGGTTGTCAACGGTTACTTCTTGCGAGACCATAGCCCTACCTTTCAACCAAACAGGAAGTCAACAATGAAGCTCTATTTCAAACCCGGCGCATGCTCAATGGCGTCACACATCATATTGAACGAGACCAACAAGCAATTTGAATTAGAAAAAACAGACACGGAAACCGGCCTTACTGAAAGCGGGGAGAATTTTCTGGAGGTCAACCCCAACGGATACGTACCCGCACTTAAAACATCGTCGGGAGAAATCATTACCGAAAACCCTGCGATTCTGCAGTTTATTGGTGACTCAGTACCCGATAAAAACCTAACGCCCCAGGACGATCCTCTCGCACGAACGAGGCTTCACGAAATACTTAACTTTATTTCGTCTGAGTTACACAAATCCTACGGACCATTTTTTTCCGGAGAAGCATTAGACGAACAAGCACAACAAACTACAAAGAAAAAATACACAAAAAAATTGCCCACATCGAAGATAAAATCAAAGACGGACGAGACTATTTACTCGGTGACACCTTCTCCGTCGCAGATGCTTATGCCTTTGTTGTGCTTAATTGGTCAAACTTCATAGAACTCGACCTAACACCATGGCCCGCCGTCACATCATACATGGACCGCGTAGGGCGCCGACCTTCCGTCGTTCAAGCGATGACAACGGAAGGGTTAATAAGCGCATGAATGCGAGCTCGGCAACTTCGGAAATAACCAGCGTAATAAACGCCTACTTCGATGCACTCTATTATTGTGATACCGATATTATTTCAACCGTTTTTCATCCTCGTGCAATTTATGCTACAGCGGATGAATCGCCCCCACTCATTCGGACCATGGAAGAATACCTTTCCGTAATTGCACAAAGGAAATCACCCGCGTCAAAAAACGAACCTCGACATGATCACATTGACCATATCGAGTTAGCGGGAAAGAACACCGCTTTTGTCCGCGTAAGATGTGTCATCAAACCACGTAATTTTGTGGACCTATTAACGCTTATACGCACAGACAATAAATGGCAGATCATCGCCAAAGCTTTTCATTTTGTTGAAACCCATTAACGAGGAAATCACATGCCCTACGTCAACATTAAAGTCACCCGAGAAGGCGTTACGCCTGAACAAAAAGCCGAACTGATACAAGGCGTCACACATTTGTTGTCTGAGGTGTTAGACAAATCACCTGCAACCACCTTTGTCGTCATTGATGAAGTTGAATTGGAAAGCTGGGGAATTGGCGGGCTCCCCGTCGAAGCGTATCGAGAAAGCCTAAAAAAGAAGAGTTAACAACCATAACTAAAGCTGGAGACTGCGCTGAGCCTCGTTCAGCGCTTTTTAGAGAGAAACGGGTACCTTACGCTACGTATTTTGCACACTCGGTGTAAAACTAAAATGGACTCGCGTACCGCCCTCGTCGCGCAAGGCAACGTTCATACTCCCGCCAAGGTTACGACTTCGCTCGGTCATAATCGCCAAGCCATAGTGATTTAATTTCTCTGGAGAGGTAGGAATGCCCACGCCGTCATCGTCAATCGTCAGCTCCACCGTTTTGTCCGCTTTCTGCGTTAACGATACGGAAACATTCTCACCCTTCGAGTGATGTATCGCATTTTGACACGCCTCTCGAATAATTTGCAGAAGATGAATCTCTTCACCCGGCGCCAAAGGAATATCATCCACATGATAATCCAAAGAAACTTTCATCTCTGTACGTTCCTGTAGTTGCGTCACGGTGGTTTCCAATGCACCCCGCAAGCCACCTTTATCCATCTTCAAACGGAAGGTTGTAAGCAACTCCCGCAACTGACGGTAAGCCGAGCTTAAGCCTTCACGTAACTCATCGATAATGGCCTGCTGCATCTCCCATTTTTCTTTATCGTGGGATTTTTGCAAGCGGGTCACCTGTATCTGCAAATACGACAGCGCTTGCGCCAAGGAGTCATGCAGTTCTCGTGCGATCACCGTACGCTCACTCAACATCGCAAAACGGTATTCGTGATCTTTTTGTTCTGTGAGCGACAACGCAATGGCAAACTGGTTAGCCACTGATTGAACTAAGCTCTGCTGCCACGCGGGAAGCTCTTCCCCTGGCGCCAATTCTAAATCGATAATCCCGTAATGACGCTCTTCCATCGCAATCGGAAATTTTCGCTCCCCAGGAGAGGACATTGTCTGCTTAAAATCCATTAGGTTACGACACCCACGACAATCATCTTTTCCACAACTGTTACTAACACTGGTCGTAGGAATTAGCTTCAAGTAAGGCTTATCGCCTTGCTCGGTAAACAAGCATAACTCCAAACTTCTGCCATTTAATACATCCGACAACTCATCAAGAATTGCCTGAAAATCCAAGCTGTTACGGTTGGACTCAAGAATTTCTTTTGCGGTATTAAAGAGGAAGTTAAGCGCAATGTTATTTTGCTTCAGCTCTTTGGTACGAACATCAACCCGATCTTCCAATTTCGCGTACGAATCGCCAATGGAGGCACTCATTTGGTTAAAGGTCGAAGAAAGCAACGCCAACTCATCCCGCCCATCCACGCTCACGCGCTGAGAAAAATCACCATCACCTATCTTTCTAGCGGTATCCGTTAACTGCGACAGGGGTTTTTCGATACGGTTTTTAAGTAAGTAAAAAATTAAGCTGCCCACCAACATCGTGATCAAAAACGCAATCAACTGAAAAGATCTCAAGTTGAGAATTTTACTTTCAGCATCTCGCTGAAATTCATTTACCAGCGCATCGGTGACGGCGACCTGGACATCCATAATAGCTTCCGTCGCCGGCGAGATACTCCCCAGACGAAGATCCGCCATTAACGCCGGCTTCACCACATTCGTCCAATGCTGGTAGGCATAGTTAAAGCGTTGGGTTAAGGCATTGTGCTCCTCGATAGGCTCCTTTGAATAAGCATGCTGTGCGGAGAAAAGCGGGTGATTCCAAGTTTTATGCAATGTTTCGATGGACTCTTTTACCTGCTCAACATCCCCTCGCTCTAAAGCCAACACAATGTAGTAGGTCTGCATTCGCATAGAGCCCGACAAGTTAATCGCCTGGGCATCATTATCGGCAAGCTCAGTCACCCAAAACGAGATAAAAATACTCAATAAGGTAATCCCCAGTATCGTCGCGAGGGATAAGGTGATGTAACTCATCACGGAGTTTAAAAAAAGCTGTTTGGGCTGCTCTTGCACTGTATTGGGGCCTTTCCGAAGAGGAATCTAATGATCCATTGTATGCCATAGAAATTAGTACATACACCCGCCTACCCCCTAATAGGTAGATAAACACTACTAGGGGTTAAGCAAAAAACCGACTTGATCTAGATCAAGTAATGAATACTGAGGCTTTCTATAGTGGCTCTTATATATCCCATTTCCCTTTGTAGCAGAGGAAACAATTATGAGTCACCTATTAGATAAGCTTCGATTTTTTAATGTGAAAAAATCGAGCTTTGCCGACGGACACGGCGTCACAACAAACGAAGACCGGGGCTGGGAAGATGGCTACCGCAAGCGTTGGCAGCACGATAAAGTCGTACGTTCCACGCACGGCGTTAACTGTACGGGTTCGTGTAGCTGGAAGATCTACGTCAAAAATGGCCTAGTCACCTGGGAAACACAGCAAACCGACTACCCGCGTACACGCCCAGACTTACCCAACCACGAACCACGCGGTTGCCCACGTGGCGCAAGCTTCAGCTGGTATATCTACAGCGCAAACCGCTTAAAATATCCGAAAATTAGAAAGCACTTGCTACAACTGTGGCGCGAAGCCAAATCTACCCATAGCGATCCAGTAAAAGCCTGGGAATCCATTGTTAGCGACCCCGTTAAAACGCAAAGCTACAAAAGCAAGCGTGGCATGGGTGGTCTTGTACGTTCCGATTGGCAAGAAGTGAATGAACTTATCGCAGCCTCCAACGTATACACCGCTAAAACCTACGGCCCTGACCGTATCTCGGGCTTCTCTCCTATTCCTGCAATGTCGATGGTCAGCTACGCGGCCGGTTCACGTTACCTGTCTCTTATCGGGGGTAACTGCCTAAGCTTCTACGATTGGTACTGTGACCTTCCACCAGCATCACCACAAATTTGGGGTGAGCAAACCGACGTTCCAGAATCTGCTGATTGGTATAACTCTGGCTACATCATCGCGTGGGGATCAAACGTTCCTCAAACACGTACGCCAGATGCTCACTTCTTTACCGAAGTCCGCTACAAAGGCACGAAGACGGTTTCTGTTACACCTGACTATTCTGAAGTGGCGAAACTTACCGATGAATGGATACCTGCTAAACAAGGGACCGACGCCGCCGTTGCCATGGCAATGGGCCACGTTATCTTAAAAGAATTCCACGTTGAAAAACCCAGTGAATACTTCAAGAAATACGTTCGCACAACAACAGATTTCCCATACCTTGTGACCTTACTGCCTTCTGAGCAAGGACTACAGCAAGGGGCCTTCTTACGCGCGAGTGACCTGAGCGACAACCTCGGACAAGAAAACAACCCAGAATGGAAAACCATCGCCTTAGATGAAACAACAAACAGCCTTGTTTCGCCAACCGGCTCTATCGGTTACCGCTGGGGTGAAAAAGGTAAGTGGAATATCGAGCAGAAAGATGGCGGCAGCGCTGCCGACGTAAACCTCTCTGTTTCGCTTAAAGACAAAGCCGATGAAGTAGTCGAAGTCGCCTTCCCATATTTCGGCGGACAAGAACACGAATTCAATTACTTTGCTCACACTGAACACTCCGATGTTCAAATGCGAAAAGTCCCCGCAAAACGCATTAAACTTGCCGACGGCACCGAAACGTTAGTTGCAACCGTATATGACCTAACCCTGGCAAACTACGGTGTCGATAACGGACTGAATTGCCCGAATACGGCAAGCAGCTTGGACGACGACGCACCTTACACACCCGCATGGCAAGAAAAGATCACCGGTGTACCACGCGAGCAAATTATTCGTATCGCACGTGAATTTGCCGACAACGCTGACAAAACCAATGGTCGCTCCATGATCATCATCGGCGCAGCGATGAACCACTGGTACAACATGGACATGAACTACCGTGGCGTTATCAACATGTTGATGATGTGTGGCTGTATCGGTCAATCCGGTGGTGGCTGGGCGCACTATGTTGGGCAAGAAAAACTACGTCCGCAGTGCGGTTGGTTACCACTCGCCTTTGGTTTGGATTGGCAGCGTCCGCCTCGCCAAATGAACGGTACCTCTTTCTTCTATAACCATTCCAGCCAATGGCGTTATGAAAAACTGGAAATGACGGAAGTGGTTTCCCCACTTGCAGATAAGAGCAAATGGTCTGGCTCCATCATCGATTACAACACCCGAGCAGAGCGTATGGGGTGGTTGCCATCGGCACCACAAATTAGCATGAACCCCCTTGAGCTAACGAAAAAAGCCGCTGAAGCGGGCATGGAACCCAAAGATTACGCAGTACAAAATCTTAAAAGTGGCGATCTAAAGTTTGCCTGTGAAGATCCAGATAACCCACAGAACTACCCACGCAATATGTTCATTTGGCGTTCTAACTTACTCGGTTCATCCGGTAAGGGTCATGAATATATGCTGCGCCATTTACTCGGCACTAAGCATGGCTTAATGGGTAAAGACCTTGGCGAAAGTGGCGACAAAAAACCGGAAGATGTCACCTGGCATGACGACGGCCCAGAAGGCAAAGTAGATCTACTTGTCACGCTCGACTTCCGTATGTCCACTACCTGTTTGTATTCAGACATCGTACTTCCTACCGCTACCTGGTATGAAAAAGACGATATGAACACGTCTGACATGCATCCATTTATCCACCCACTGAGTAAAGCGGTTGACCCAGTTTGGGAATCCAAAAGTGACTGGGATATATTCAAAGGCATCGCCAAGAAATTCTCTGAATTATGTGACGGCCACTTAGGTGTCGAAAAAGATCTCGTCACCGTACCATTACAGCACGACACTCCCGCTGAGCTAGCACAGCCAGACGGTGTTAAAGCGTGGTGGAAAGGTGAATGTGATCTAATCCCCGGTAAAACTGCACCGAACATGGTGGTGGTTGAACGCGACTACCCTAACACCTACAAACGCTTCACCTCGCTTGGACCACTGCTAGAAAAACTCGGTAACGGCGGCAAGGGTATTAATTGGAATACCGATGAAGAAGTGGAGTTCCTTGGTAAGCTCAACAAAGTCCACACAGAAGAAGGCATACATAAAGGCCGACCTAAAATTGAAACCGCGATCGATGCGGCGGAAGTTATTTTAAGCCTTGCGCCAGAAACAAATGGGCAAGTAGCCGTTAAAGCATGGGAACAACTATCCGGATTTACGGGGCGTGACCATACGCATTTAGCAAAACCGAAAGAAGACGAAAAAATTCGTTTCCACGATATCGTTGCGCAACCACGCAAAATTATCAGCTCTCCTACATGGTCTGGCTTGGAGGACGAACACGTATCGTACAACGCCGGTTACACCAACGTTCATGAGTTAATCCCCTGGAGAACCGTGACAGGTCGTCAACAGTTCTACCAAGATCACGAATGGATGCGCGACTTCGGTGAAACGCAATGTTTGTATAAGCCGCCCATTAACTTGAAGACGGTACAACCTTTGTTAGGCGAAAAACCTAACGGCAATACGGAACTTGTATTGAACTGGATTACGCCTCACCAAAAATGGGGTATCCACTCCACATATTCAGACAACCTGCTTATGCTGACACTGTCTCGCGGCGGCCCTATTGTGTGGCTCAGTGAAATAGATGCGAAGAAAGGCGGTATTGAAGATAACGATTGGATAGAACTCTTTAACGTTAACGGTGCTATCGCTGCACGGGCCGTTGTTTCACAGCGAGTACCAGAAGGTATGAGCATGATGTACCACGCACAAGAACGTATTGTGAATGTGCCCGGTACAGAAACAACGAAAACTCGTGGCGGTATTCATAACTCTGTAACACGTGCAGTAATGAAACCAACGCACATGATCGGCGGTTATGCGCAGCAAGCCTACGGCTTTAACTACTACGGTACAGTAGGCTGTAACCGAGACGAATTCGTGATTGTCCGCAAGATGGATAAGGTCGACTGGCTCGACGGCGAACAAACGCAGGAGGAGAAATAAGATGAAAATACGCGCTCAAATTGGCATGGTCCTAAACTTGGACAAATGTATCGGTTGCCACACCTGCTCAATCACGTGTAAAAATGTTTGGACCAGTCGCGACGGTATGGAATACGCCTGGTTCAACAACGTTGAAAGTAAACCCGGCATTGGCTTCCCTAAAGAATGGGAAAACCAAGAAAAATGGAACGGCGGCTGGGTTCGTAAAGGCGGAAAACTGCAACCAAAACAAGGCAGCAAATTACGCATCCTTGCGAACATTTTCGCTAACCCAGATTTACCTGAGATCGACGACTACTACGAGCCTTTCGATTTCGATTACGAACATCTTCATAACGCACCGGAAAGCAAGCATCAGCCAGTGGCTCGCCCACGCTCACTTGTTAGCGGCAAGCGCATGGAGAAAATCAACTGGGGGCCCAACTGGGAAGAAATCCTCGGTACTGAATTCTCGAAACGAAAAGCCGACGTTAACTTTAACGATGTAGCCCAACACGAGATCTACGGCGAATTCGAAAAAACGTTCATGATGTATTTGCCTCGCTTGTGTGAGCACTGCCTCAACCCAACCTGTGTTGCGAGTTGTCCAAGTGGTGCAATCTATAAGCGTGAAGAAGACGGCATCGTACTGATCGACCAAGACAAGTGTCGCGGTTGGCGTATGTGTGTTTCCGGTTGTCCCTACAAAAAGATTTACTACAACTGGAACACCGGAAAATCAGAAAAATGTACATTCTGTTTCCCGCGTATTGAAGCCGGCCAACCCACCGTCTGTTCAGAAACCTGTGTAGGCCGTATTCGCTACTTAGGTGTATTACTTTACGATGCAGACAAAATTGAAGCGGCTGCCAATACAGAACTTGAGAAAGATCTTTATCAATCTCAATTAGATTTATTCCTTGATCCAAATGATCCAGAAGTTCAAGCAGCAGCACGCAAAGAAGGCATTCCAGATGCATGGTTAGAAGCAGCCCAAGCTTCACCCGTTTACAAAATGGCGATGGATTGGAAAGTGGCACTGCCGCTTCACCCTGAATACCGCACACTACCAATGGTATGGTACATACCACCACTATCGCCCATCCAAAATGCAGCAGAACGCGGCAATATTGGCATGGACGGCGTAATACCTGATTTAAAATCATTACGTATCCCCATTCGTTACCTAGCGAACTTACTCACCGCTGGCGATGAAGCCCCTGTACTGAGCGCACTAGAACGTATGCTCGCGATGCGTTCCTACAAACGCTCTCAGCAAGTAAACGGTCAAGAAGATCTCGCCGTATTACAACAAGCAGGCCTTACCGCTGAACAAGTAGAAGAGATGTATCGCTACATGGCGATCGCTAACTACGAAGACCGTTTCGTAATCCCCACAAGCCATGCCGCTTACGCAGAAAATGCGTACAGCATGAAGAGCGGTTGCGGATTTAGCTTCGGCAACGACTGTAGCGACGGCAACACCGGCGTGAATATGTTCGGTGCGAAAAAACAAACCAACCGCAAGCTTATTGCGGTATCGAAAGGAGATGACTAATGGATATTTTAATCGTCATCTCCCGCTTACTTGATTACCCAAATGAGTCACTTTACGACTTAGAAAAAGAGTTTAATCAAGTGATTACCGAAGCACCTATCGATCCAAAGTTAAAAGAAGGGCTTCAGTCCTTCTTGTGGAAAAAGCTCGATTCCAAAATGCTTGATTGGCAGTCCGAGTACGATGGCTTGTTTGAACGCGGTCGCTCACTGGGTTTATGGTTGTTCGAACATGTACATGGCGAAAGCCGTGATCGCGGCCAAGCCATGGTTGATTTGATGGATCAATATCAACAAGCTGGTTTAGAAATATCGCAAAAAGAACTGCCTGACTACATACCGTTATTTTTGGAATTCCTGTCGACACAAGGAAAAGAGAATACCGAAATGTGGCTCCAGGAAGTGGAACATATACTTGCCATGCTACAAGCTCGATTGGAAAATCGTGATAGCGATTATTCAATCTTGTTTGAAACGCTATGTTCCATTGCTGGCAACAATATTGATATGGACGAAGTACGAGAAAAAACAGGAAAAGAGAAACCAGACAACACCAAAAAAGCGATTGATAAAGAGTGGGAAGAAGAGGAAGTGAAATTCGGTGCTGAATCGCAAGAAGAAAGCGCCTGCTCGACTTCAACCAGGAAACCCAGCGAATCACAACGTGCCGACTTGGATGTCCCGGTTCATTGGGTAGACTTTAACAACTCAAAATCAAATAACGAGCAGACTATTAGTGAGAGGAATTCGTAATGAATGATTTAAATCATTTGCTATTTGGCCTATACCCCTATTTCGCATTCGCTGTGTTCTTGGTTGGCTCGGCTATTCGCTACGACCGTGAACAATACACCTGGAAAACCGGTTCCAGCCAAATGCTAGAGAAGAAGCTATTGCGCCGGGGCAGCATCCCATTTCATGTTGGCGTGATCGCCGTGTTAGGCGGGCACTTTGTCGGGCTACTTACCCCGCACGAAGTGTGGCATGTACTCGGTGTTACCGCAGCGTTTAAACAAAAGGTTGCCATGGCAGTCGGCGGACTATTCGGCCTTATCTGTTTCTACGGCCTTACCATTTTGATCTACCGTAGATTAACCAACGACCGTGTTAAAGCTAGCACTGGCACAATGGATATGGTTGTTCTGCTGATGCTTTATGCTCAGCTTATTCTTGGCCTCATCTCCATCTTTGTATCTACGGGTCATATGGATGGCGCTGAGATGCTTAAGCTTATGGCATGGGCACAGAACCTCGTGATATTTAACAGCAGTATCGCGGCGGAAAACATCGCCCATGTACATATTATCTTTAAGCTACATGTATTCCTTGGAATGAGCTTATTTATTGTGTTCCCATTTTCTCGCCTCGTTCACATCTGGAGCGTGCCGGTAAAATATGTCACACGAAACTTCCAAGTAGTACGCACGCGTACCTAAGCAGTGCAATAAGAACCCCTTGCAAGATATGCGAGGGGTTCTTGTAAAATTACGCAACGAAAAAAGCCCTAATAATGAATAGCGGCAATATCAGAATGGTTTTTCGGAGAAGAAGATGATCCAAGTAAACGGAACTGAAATCGGCGAATCAGAGATTGGCCAAGAAATGCAATATCATGCAACCGAGTCTCAACGAGAGTCGATGATCAAAGCAAGTGAATCGCTCATTATTAGCGAATTACTGAAGCAAGAAGCGGCGGCAGAAAATCTCGATATTGATTCAAAAGATGAATACGTAGATGCCTTGATCAATACAAAAGTCGACTACCCAGAAACTACCGAAGAAGAATGCAAAGCCTACTATCAGAATAACCGAGAAAAATTTGTAACGCCGCCTCTACTCGATGTTCGGCATATTCTTATCGCCTGTAAAAAAGATGACGATACCGCGCGATCACTTGGCCGCGAGCAAGCAGAAGAAATTATCGGGCAACTTCAAGGGAACCCTGAAAGCTTTGCTGACTTAGCCAAACATCACTCTATGTGCTCATCATCAGAAGTGGGCGGAAGCCTCGGCCAAATTAGTCGCGGCCAAACCGTGCCCGAGTTCGAACGTCAAATCTTTCTCTGCCAAGAAGGCCTGATTAACGCACCCATCGAAAGCCGTTACGGTATTCATGTAGTCGAAATCACCCACCGTGAAGACGGCAAACAAATGCCCTACGAATTTGTTGCGGAAAAGATATCCACCTATCTAAATGAAAAAGTCCGTCATAAAGCGGTTGCGCAATACATTACGACCCTTGTAGACAAAGCAAACATCGAAGGTTTTGACTTCAAACAAGGCGACCAAAACTTTTTTCATTGAAAATGAACGCATGAACACTCAACGAAAGCCCTCCACTAATCATGCTATGACGCGCGTCATTCATGATATTAGGAGGGTTTTTCCGTTTGACGCACCAGAAGCCCACATCTGCCGAAGCAAGTGTATCGGCTGCTCTAAGAAGCTCCTCACCTTTCTAGAAACTGAAATCGAAGACTGGCAAACCAAAATGGAGCACGGCATCGCACCAAAACTGGGCGACATACAACACCTATCAAAAATGGCCAAAAAGATAGGGAAAGCGCTAGAGAAAAACGCTATCCTGTTAACACCCGTAAATGTCTAGGATGCAGAACATGCAGATCAACACCATCGCCAACGACGACATTAGAGAACGCCTCAGCCACTACGCGCTGACGGATGTTATTACTAAAGACGTACTCACGGTATACGAAGGCTGGTCGATTAAACGACTCGCTGGCTTCTTCGTGAAACACAACATATCCGGCGCCCCCGTTATTGCGGCCGATGATGAACTCGTCGGCGTTGTCACCCAATCGGATATCACCCGCTTCGAAAGCCGTGAGCCATCTGAGCGTGAAATCAAAAAACTCGTCGAGCAGTTTTGTGGCCCTTTCGGTGGCGCATTAGACCCGGAAGAAATCCATCGCATTCAAGGCAAAGCTAACGACTACTGCACCATCAATTCCATCATGACCGCAGACGTCGTTTCTCTCGATATAAAAGCCTCTGTTGAAGACGCTTGCTCAATTATCGTCGATAAAGGGATTCACCGTTTATTCGTGACTGAAAACGGATTGTTGGTGGGGGTTTTATCTGGCATGGATATATTGCGATTACTTACATCTCCGGAGTAATGTCTTTTAGGCCGCTCAAAACATATGGGTGCGTATGAAAATATGACGACATACTGCGCCCATTTACTATCCCGAAAATAACCTACCGCCTGCTTACTTCCTTATCGCACTGCATTGACCACCGTAACCGTTCAAACCCAGCGCCCCACCTTAACAAACAGACACTAAACGCCAAACATTTTCACATCACACAACAGCTCCAATACGATTTTATATTCCGCCGACTATCTTCAGTATTATCGATACTTTTCTAAAAAACGGTCACAAGAAAAAACCACATATTCATCGCACATAAAAAAACCCGCCAAAAGAGGCGGGTTTTAAAGTGTTGGGCTATTAGGGGAAGCCCATCATCTAGCCGACAAGATGATTAGAATTGGTTCATGGTGTTATCTTTACCAGAAGCCTTAAGTGCTGCTTCACCAGCGAAGTACTCTTTATGGTCGTCGCCCATGTTAGAGCCCGCCATGTCTTGGTGTTTAACACAAGCAAGACCTTCACGGATTTCTTTACGCTGAACACCAGCAACATAAGCCAACATACCTTGGTCACCGAAGTAACCTTTAGCCAAGTTGTCAGTAGACAATGCAGCTGTGTGGTAAGTAGGTAATGTGATCAAGTGATGGAAAATACCCGCTTCACGAGCAGCATCAGCTTGGAAAGTACGGATCTTCTCATCAGCAGCAGCTGACAATTCAGATTCGTCGTACTTAACATTCATCAAATCAGTACGATCGTATGAAGATACGTCTTTACCAGCTTCTGACCATGCGTCAAAGATTTGCTGACGGAAGTTCAACGTCCAGTTGAAAGAAGGAGAGTTGTTGTAAACCAATTTCGCGTTAGGAACAACTTCACGGATAGCGTTAACCATACCGCCGATTTGAGCAACGTGAGGCTTCTCAGTTTCGATCCAAAGAAGGTCAGCACCGTTTTGCAAGCTAGTGATACAGTCAAGAACACAACGCTCTTCACCAGTACCTTGTTTGAATTGGAACAAGTTGCTTGGAAGACGCTTAGGACGAACAAGTTTGCCATCACGGTTAAGAATAACGTCGCCGTTCTTCATATCAGCAGGCGTAACTTCGTCACAATCTAGGAATGAGTTGTACTTATCACCCAAGTCGCCTGGCTCGTTAGTCACAGCGATTTGCTTAGTAAGGCCAGCACCTAGTGAGTCAGTACGCGCAACGATAACACCGTCGTCTACACCTAGCTCAAGGAATGCGTAACGAACAGCGCGGATCTTCGCAAGGAAGTCTTCGTGTGGAACAGTAACTTTACCGTCTTGGTGACCACATTGCTTCTCGTCAGATACTTGGTTCTCAATCTGAATACAACATGCACCCGCTTCGATTAATTTCTTAGCAAGCAAGTAAGTTGCTTCAGCGTTACCGAAACCAGCATCGATATCAGCAATGATAGGTACGATGTGCGTTTCGTAGTTGTCGATTTTCGCTTGAACTGCAGCAACGTCGCCGCCGCTTGATTTAGCTGCGTCTAGGTCGTGGAACAAGTGACCCATTTCACGCGCATCAGCTTGACGCAAGAATGTGTAAAGCTCTTCAATCAAGTCAGCAACTGAAGTTTTCTCATGCATAGATTGATCAGGAAGAGGACCAAACTCAGAACGTAGTGCTGCAACCATCCAACCTGAAAGATACAAGTAACGCTTATCAGTAGTACCGTGATGCTTCTTGATTGCGATCATTTTTTGTTGACCAACAAAACCATGCCAGCAACCTAAAGACTGAGTGTACTTAGAAGAGTCTGCATCGTACGCTTCCATATCATTACGCATGATTTTCGCAGTGTACTTAGCGATGTCTAGGCCCGTTTGAAAACGGTTTTGAGCGCGCATACGTGCAACGTACTCAGGGTTGATGGCATCCCAAGAGCTACCGGCTTGGTCTTTCAAAGTTGCTGCTGCATCTGTGTTTCTTGAATAATCTGACATGGTCAAATCCTTAGAGGTTGAGGTGGCGGGTTGGAGGGGAACCAGCCATCGTTGAAAACATAGCCAAATAATAGCCAGATTCGATTTATAAATAAAATAAATGGAACCTATTTTAGGTATTTTTCAAATGAATACCCCCGTAATACGCGGGTTAGAGCGCGATTGAGACAGAACGAAGTATGTAATATAAGCGTCTAATCCGGCGGCTTGCCTCGTCATAATAGGCAAGTGTCTCAATATCGATTGCGCGGGATAGCCCCTCGCCCCCCCTAAAACACGGTTTTTCTCTTAAACCCCACCCCAAATAATGCGTTTTCCGCCAACATAAACGCAGCCATGCCAATTGGTTTAGGGGCTCTTCTTTGGGATCGGCATAAGTGGGAAAATTGCCTCTTCAAATATCAATATCAGCACGTAATAGGCGGAATCCGTCTAATGCACTGTTAGGCTCTCATCTACCGATGAGAATTAGGTCAAATTTATGATAAAGAATATCAAATTACATTTTGGTGAAAGCCAATTATCTGAGCCGTTATCCTTAGATGTCGGTCCAGTTAATATCTTTGTTGGGCCAAATAATTCTGGAAAGAGCCTTCTGCTTAAAGAAGTCGAGCAGTTATGTAATAACCCTGACCCAGATCGCAAAATAATCTCTGAAATTGAAATCAATCAATATGATAAAGAAACAATATTGGAAATGATTAAAGCCAAGGAAACTGATAAGCCTGAGGGAAATAGGCATCATGATGATTACATATTCGTTAACCGTGTAAACGTTTTAAAATCTGAGCAAAACATATCCCAAATAAGTTTGCCGGAAATAATTAATTATGTAGAGGGTAAAAACAAAAGTTATTCCTATTTTGCTAAGAATGTTCTTTCTCTATATACAGTTAGGCTTGATGGTAAAACTAGATTTACACTGACGGAACCAAGACCTTCCGGAAATCTTACAAAGGCACCGACAAATCACTTGATGGCTATATTTGGTGATGATGCTATCAGAGAGAAAATTAGAGCAATTACACATGATGCGCTTGGTGTGCATTTTGTTATCGATCCAACAGGGATGATCGAGTTTAAGATAAAACTATCGGATACAAAGCCTGAAGATAATCATCAGGAGCAAGGCTTAGACCAAAGGGCAAGAGATTTCCATTCTTCGGCAACTGATATCGCAGATATGAGTGATGGGGTTAAAGCTTTCACAGGATTAATTGCAGCGTCGCTAAGCCAGGATTATAAGGTCTTACTAATTGATGAGCCTGAAGCATTTCTTCATCCCCCTCTTTCAAGAAAACTAGGAAAGGTGCTCGCGTCAATTACCGAAGAGCGACGAAATACTGTCTTTATATCTACTCACAGCCCTGATTTTGTAATGGGGTGTGTTCAATCAGGTCAAAAAATAAATATCCTACGGTTAACTTATGCTAATGGAGTTGCCACTGCGCGCCAACTTCCGCCAGAGCAACTCTTTGAAATGATGCGAAACCCGCTTCTGCGATCTACAGGAGTTTTAGGCGCAATGTTTCATGAAAGTGTAATTGTTTCAGAGGCAGATTCAGATAGAGCTTTTTATCAAGAGGTTAACGAGAGGCTGAACCAGTTTGGTGATGATGGAGCAAAGGACAGTTTGTTTATAAATGCTCAAAACAAACAGACAATTGGACGAATTGTCGGCCCTTTACGAAATATGGGTATTCCAGCGGTTGCACTTGTCGACTTGGATATAATTAAAAAAGGTGGTGAGTTTAAGGAGTTGTGTAAAGCTTGCAATATACCTCAGCCTTTAATTGAAAGCTGGGGAGTGCTAAGAGGGAATATAAATAAAATTTTTGAAGACTCAGGACTTAATTCCAACAAAAATGGAGTCCAAGATATTCCTACAGAGCACAAGGATACATTGTTGATGCTAATTAACAATATTTCAGAATATGGAATTTTCGCGGTACCAGTCGGAGCAGTGGAGCAGTGGCTCCCTGAGCTAGATATCCCCAGCAGTCGACACGGTCCTGGCTGGGTAATGGAAGCATTTGAAAAAATGGGTGAAATTCCTACGGCCCCCGACTACATTAAACCCACAGACAATGATGTATGGAGTTTTTTTAGGGGTGTCTCAAAATGGGTTTCTGATCCGCACAGGAAAGGAGTATAAGCCTAACAAGCAAAGGCAGCGGATGTAAAAAACCCTATCTATCCGATGAGTACCACTCTGCACTTACACGCACTGGAAAAACTTCTCGAAAACTGGTTATCGGTGGTCAACATGAAATATTTATGAGCGACTCGGTAGTTACGGAAGTATTAAAATCAATTCGAGATTAGGATAAAATGTAGTAAGCGGTGTGTGCAAAGGCCAAAATACGTTATGCTTTGAGTATCCTCTATATCATACATCAAGAGCATAACGAAGGTTCATCTCATGAAAATACTCTTGTCGCTATACATTGTATTAATCATTGGGTGCTCGGCTTCTATTCCATATGTACCGGAAGAGCAGCCTTTGGATTTTGGCCAACGCCCAGAACCCAACATTCAAATGAGTATTCCAGGGCTAAGCTCATGCACAGACTCACCCGACCAGACCCTGAAACTAAATTCAAACCATCCGATCACAGTATTAGTGCACGGCTGTAAAGGTTCCGCCGGTAGATTTAGGTCATTAGCTGAGCTATATGCTTTTCATGGCCAGCAAGCTGTATGCTTTAGTTATGACGATCGAGATAGCCTAGTCGATAGTGCCAAGAGACTGGCTTTATCCACAAGTGAACTCTCCAAAAATATGGAAAATAACAACATTTCCATTATCGGCCATAGTATGGGAGGCTTAGTTGCTCGTAGAGCTTTAGAGAATAAAAAAGATAATGTATTACTGAACACCCCTAAAAACATATCTTTGGCAACGGTTTCTGCACCTCTTGCAGGCATCAAAGCTGCAGAAACTTGCGGATCAAAGCCGCTGCAATGGTTAAGTCTCGGGATAATCCCTGGAACATGCTGGATCGCTACAGGTGATAATTGGAACGAGATCACATCCTCTTCCGACTTTATAAAAAGGCCTAGGGAATTATTACCTTCAATAGAAAAATATATAAAAGTAGTCACGGATGAAAGAGATACCTGCAGAATCGACCCAAATACTGGCCAGTGTCATCAGAGCGATTTTGTCTTTGATTTATTTGAACAGTACCATCCCGTCGTTGACAAATACCACCAAACCACCAACATTGAAGTCAATGCTGGGCACGTAGAAATTGTTGGCTATAAAGGTCTGGCTCCACGCAAGCTTATTAAAATATTGCAAGAAAACGAGATGCTTTTTCCTACGCCACCTGAGCGCCAGGCGAGCCTTGAAAAATTACTCGCCACCCTTTACGACTAATCGATTTATTCTTTGGAATGGTGAGCGCCATTGCGCCTGGTGCTTACCATTCTGAATATAATCTATCGCGTATCTTATTCACTACCTATCCCTCGATCACTTTTTCCCGGCTCTATCTTTCCGCCACGGACGACAAATACGCACTTACTTCGTCAGACGCCATTGTCTCCTCACTAAAACACGCGTAACTCTCAAACGTATTCAAACCACTTACAATGCCTTCAAACTTTTTCAAACAGGATCGAAAAATAAATGGGCCGAAACTAACGCGGTTAATTCCTACTTCGTGTAAAACAGATAATGGCGCGGCGGCGGCAGAAGCTAAGGCATTGATTGGGGATGAAATTCTGCCCCTTAACGCCAACAACGTTTCTTTGTCTCCAGGGCCTATTGGGTAAAGGCAATCGGCACCCGCTTTGGAATAAGATACGGCCCTTAAAACGGCGTCCTCCATTTGTTCTTCTTTTGTCTTCAAGCTATTCGTGAGAAAGCTATCAATACGGGCATTAATAACGAGAGGAATGCCTTTAGTATCCGCGATATTCCTGACGAGCGCGATACGCTCACATTGCTCACCGGCTGATCGCAACGCGCCGCCCTCCTGAAGGCTATCCTCGATATTGATACCAACAACACCCGATTCTATCACCTGAAGAATCGTTTCCTCTAGCGCTGATATCGTGGCGCCGTATCCAGACTCGATATCCACGGTTACGGGCACGTCTACACATTGAGCGATGCGCGTAATGATATCAATAAGCGTTGAGCGCTTAATCTTTTCACCATCGGCATAACCGAGGGACGCAGCAACCGCGGCACTTGCGGTCGCCACCGCTGGAAAATTTTTACTCTCCAATATTCGAGCACCTATCGGGTTCCAAATATTAGGTAACACTAATAGCTTGCCATTTGTATGCAGTGATAAAAGCGCTTCTGCTTTTTTCTTTTGGGTCTGTATGTTCATAAGCCACATTAAGTAGGAGTTAATGATTTCGTGTTAACGCCAATGCGTGTTTGGCCAATAGATATCGACATAGCGAAACTACTGGATCCCCCCGTTTATATCAACCCCGATATTAGGCGTGCATTATATTAAGGGCAATATAGAGCGAAAAATGAAGTAAGGAAGAGGGAAGGATAATTTAGGTTTTATGATCAGTTTCTACAATACAAAAAACACATTGTAGAAACTGATTTAGGCATGAGATGCCACTACAGAATATAGATACTACTGATCATTCAGTCATCTAGCTTGAGGTTACCAATAATCGACCAAGCAAAATCTAAACGCAGGACACCT
The DNA here is from genome assembly GCA_045430345.1 of Agarilytica sp. Lineage (GTDB taxonomy): Bacteria > Pseudomonadota > Gammaproteobacteria > Pseudomonadales > Cellvibrionaceae > Agarilytica. The sequence goes on from JAILXT010000006.1 coordinate 241,645, forward strand.
TCAAATACGGCATCATCCAGGGCCATATAATAGTCAGTACCGTATGGCTTTTCACGATTGGCACCACCATTCGTTGTGTAGTCTACCTTTGGATCGTATTGAGCAAGGTTGTGACAGGTCATGCAATTTGTTTGTACACCGAACTCGTTATAGATATCACCATTAATCGCGCGATTTATTTGGAACACTTGTTGATCAAAATTCGCTTCCAAATGGGGGTTGTAGGCAATGTGGGATGCCCCCACATTTTCCCCTCCCATAATAGGCTGGGCGGGTTTTACCATTTGATAAGCGACAGACATAGCGTAGTGTTTTGATGCGCTATCTAAACTCGACGGCTGCAACGCCGCAATAGCGGAACTGCTGGGCAAATATGGATCACTGACATTCGCTGTCCAGAAGAACGTTTGCCATGCCCAACGTTTTATTTCCCGGGTCGTGACGTGCATACCGACTAAAATCGCCACATCCCCCACGCTTGCGGAAAGGCCCAATTGGGATTTTAGATATTTTACATCCGCAGCCGTGATTTTATTATGGATAAAATCACTTAAATAAAAGGTGTTTGCGGCGGTTCTACCAGCACACCCTTGATCCACACTATTACCTCCCGTACCCGTTCCGGTTACATCAACATACACGCAGCTATTCCAATCCTCTTCTGGAAAAGTCTTTGCTGGGCTGGGCGTTCCGGGCCAACCCGGGAAAGTGTATATACCGTTTACCGTGTTAGCGGCGGTAATGACTTTGTACACAGGTTTAATGGTAATGGCATTACTTGGGAAGTTGGGGATATCCGTATAGCCATTTTCTAGATATTCATTCAGCGTGCTTTGGAGAAACAAGGCATTGTTAATCGCATGTTGCGCTGCTGGCGGATTGTAAGCCACTGACACAAAGATGTTGGTATCCCCATCTTCTGGCGTCGCGGCTTTTATCGTATTCCGTAACTTTCCTTTAACGCCCTTTCGGTTTTTAAATTGATGCGGGGAGGAAAGCTCCAGTTTTGGCGCCTTGTCGATAAGTCCCGTAATACCGGCCTTTTTTAGTTTTTTAACGCTTTTAGCTTTGGAGGACTGCAGCGTCTCGATTTGATAAATCATATTGGTGGGGGTATTCCAAGTTTCAAACGCCCGGACTTGTATGCCGTCCACGGTACCGACATAGGATGTTAACCCTGACCAGACCCCCCAGCCATGTTTAACGATAGCATCTTCGTTACCACCATAAACCCATTCATTGATGGTGGTTTCCGATTTAGGAAACGTAAAGTTAGGATCTGTTTTTGGCAGGTCTGGCATACACACCAAGTTGCCATCGATATTACCAATATCCCCGTATTGTTGAATTGAATTTAGGCAGGAATTTAACCCCGTAAGACTCGTGCTGTTTGTCCTGCCATTAAGTTTCTCACAACTGGCGCTCAGCGTATCCGATGTAACTGTTATACTCGTGCATGTTTTCTGGTAGCTGCCCACCGGGTTGCTGCTTGCGTAGGATACGTGACAAACGCCCAACAGTGCGCCAACCACAGAGATGATGGTAACGTTCGCTCGTGTGGACGGGCGTATATTTTTGTCAAACATTCTTTTTAGTCGTTTCATAATTCCCTCACAAATTATTTATGAAATACAGTGAATTAAACATTAAATTCTTAGGGTTCTTCCGGGTGATAAATAATAGTGTCTGGTGTAACAACCGGCTTATTGACGCCAAAGTCGAGAAGAAAACTGAAGTCGGTTCCGAATGACGTTTGCGCTACGCCATGACACCCCTTACAGCCACCCATATTGTAGGTATTGCCATTAAGTGCAATATTGTCACCGTTGCCGTTGCTTCCTGAGGGGAACGGGTTAGAACCAAACCCTGGTCCAAAAAAATTCCCCAAAAACGCGTCAGACTCAATCACATGATTGGCCATAAAATGATTAGGCCCCTGCAGCGATTTTCCGGAGGGTTTAGCACCCCAACTTTCGGTGATATTGGCTTGTACACCAATAAGGCGATAGTTAAGCCATACGGATTGTTTATTCAGGGCGCCTAGCTGCTTATGTACATTCTGTGTGACAGCGTCCATGTAGGGTGGAACAGGGTAAAGCTGGCCGTTGGATGTGGGGGAACTTCCGGTTTGCCGAATGACCGCCTGACGTTTACCGGTTTGCGATCCCGCGGGAGCCGCGGGCGCATTGTGCGGGTTAAAGTCACTGTACGTCGGAGGAAGAGGCGCTAACAAGCGGTATTTAAAGTCCATGTCCGAAAGTTTCGCGTGCTCAAATGAGGTAAATATAAAATCTGGGTACGCAGTAGTCTTGTGAATGATATGGATGCCGAGCAAGGCAAACGTGCCATTATGGTACTGATAGTTAGTGTATGTTTTTGTTTTCTTATCGTAATCTGCCGTGTAATAAATCGCTTCCGTTTGAAAGAAGTCTTTTAGCATGGCGTTATTCGCAGCTGTCACACGAAGAAAGGCCGTTTTAATTTCGATCGCCCCTTCGTTTCCGCCGTACTTTCCTGCCGGCAAATTAATTCCCTTGGAAGAATTACGTTTATTTTTCAGAATACTTTTCTGGTTAGCCACAGCCGCTTTTGCGAGCTTTCCGTTGGGGTCAGCTTGTTCCGCCCCAAACACATTTTTTATATAGTCGTATTCCGCTGCATTGACCTTGGCCTGATACAACACAAGATCCTGTGTTTTTGGGTCACCTGGGCCAAGATAAATATCACAAGACCCGATCTCATTATCCTCATCAAGGTTATTAAACAAGGAGAAACTGGGGTTACCCGGCCCGGCACTTGGCGGATCTACAAAAAGATAGGTAGGGTGCTTATTAAAGGGGGTATTGAGTGGGGTACCCGCAGGTCGAAGCTCTGAACGGTGGGCATAGGTCTCCCATACAAGCGGCTGCCCTTGAGCATATGGCTTCGAATAGTTCCACGAAGTATCGGCCACGCCTCGAATCGGCTTTTGTTTGGAGTAGCTGGATTGCCAATTCAACGCTAAAAACTGTTGCCATGCAAAAAAGGCCAATTCTTCATTACATGCCGTGCTGTAATCTAGCCGTTTGCTTTTTTTATTGACATCATGCGGCACTTCACCCGTGATGCTAAAGTTTTTACCTGGTGTGCACGCGCTACCGGCATATGTAAAGTGAGAAAAAATACAGATTAAACTGAAAGATAAAAAATACTGTAGGGGTTTCTGAAATGTCATTATGCTGCCCTGCGTTTAAATGGGAGTTTAGAGGCCGGCATGTTGTTATATCCGCCTTACACTATCTTCGAAATTTTTTGATAGGAATATAGATAAACATAACGTTTTTTACCGACGCCTCGATACCAAACCCTTACTTGTATAGTCGATAATTTTTCAGTGGGCTATAAAAAACAAACACTCGATAAAAAAATGACACGAACGGATCTCATGTGGCGTCAATAGAACTATTAGTTGGTGGATGTGAAAATTTTATCTGGGATAATGCAGCAATACAGAACATCAATTTAAGGAAGCATATATGCCTGTCTGTCGGTATTGCCGAAATGCGATGACTCAGCAACAATTACTCGCCCATACTCCCGCGTGTGAAGCACGATTTATGGCAGCCCCCGCAAATCCGTCGCCTGAAGCGCAAGCTATTGCAGCAGACAGAAATTATCAAAGCGCGGCACGCCGCCATAAACTTGTTATGGGACGAGACGTCAGAGTCAAAGGTGGAACGGTACGGATCTATTTTAATGAAAGCTCAGTTAAGCATATTCAAGACAATTCTGGTCTTGACGTAGCACTCGCATCCATTATTGAAATTACCCGACGCCATAGGCTAAGCGATATTAAAACATGGCAAAATAAAAAAATTGGCCATATGATCTTTAGTTTTGTCGTTCGTTGGGACAGTACCCTACAGGGGCTTTTAGTGTTTCATCACGATGATTGTTACACACAAGATTATAACTTAAGACATAAACGTGGCCCCGGTGGCGACAGGGGGCCTGGCCCCTCCCCTAGCCCGGCGTCTATCATTTGAAGGGCTAATACTTTTTGTTCTCAGTGGCCGGTAAATATTCAACTATCAGCACTCGATTACGCCATCGCATATACAGGCAATCTTATAGCTTTAGTTAAATGCTAATACTAGAAGATCATAGAAATAATAGATTGAAGCACTAATCACTAACAAACCAAATAGGCGCTTAACACGACCCTTATGACGGGGCTTCACTTTACGCGGCGGACGTCGCAATTGTTCAGTTCTGTATGCAACAGGGTTTGTGAGGGCTCTCGGTACATCCATTACCTCCAGGTTCAACGTGGTATTCAAGCTTTTCACAGCATTGCTCTTTACCACGTTCACAATCACATAATTGCAGTAGTTCGAAAGCTCCATCAATTGCTCTTTACTGCGAATATAAAAGCCTTGCAATGGGAAGGGTGTATCCGCGATTGGGCAATCTAACTGCGTTACGTACATACCGATAGCTAAATCTTCTACTGCATAGCGTTTTTGTACTGCGTTCATTTTGCGCTCCATCATTACTGCATCATATGTGAATCGATATAAATGATAGGGCAACTGACGTGCCAATCGTCATTACAGGCTATTACACCCCCTAAAAACCCGACTTTTTGGGCCAACCAAGGCCAAACGCCTGTCATACCCCGCCCTTTGCAACTAGAAATATGACAAAACGCGCCATTCACCGGCTTCTAGGTGACGAATTTTGTCGGGGAGAAGCTTCACCACCAAGGAAACAAAGCTTAATCCTCGATATGCCGATCTTTGACCACATAATACGGAGAAATCACTGAACACAACTCATAAGTAAATCAACGAAATATTAGCGTAACTCTCCTGGTATAGAGACTAAGGATGAAGACAAGCCTATCTCCGAAGCACTACCTGATTCATCGGAAATTCGTATCACAGAGGAAAAACCAGGCTCTTGCGCAACAAATGTAATTTGAAATGTACCATTCCCCAAATCGACACCTTCTGCAAATATTCCAATATTAACCTCGGGAGGTAGCGGTGAAAAAATCTGAGCATTTATAACCCCAACGAGCTCCCTCAGATCATTAAAAGATGAAACCGTATTCGTAACGCCCATTCCCGCATCAAGAACAATACTGACCGTACCGTTTGCTTCTTCAGCTTCAGTTAATGACACATCGAAGAATATTGACGAAGTACTAAAATCATGTTCAATAGGCAACAAAAAAGGTACGCCCTCTAAGCGCGTATAGCTATTTCCACGCTCTCGCCCATTTTCCCCACCACATCCAACCATAACTATTACATATAACAAACAAACACACGCTCTCATAATAATTTTCGCTTTAGTTTTCACACATAAAATTTAACACACTACAACATATTACCCACCTATCCATTGATAGCTAACAACACAGATTATGCCCGCTTTCAACTAGATACCTATTTAACGAAATCTCGAACCTATTCCAGCGCCGTTTTAATTTATTTACAAGCATAGACGGTATGTAATTCAGTATCTTTATTAATACAACATCGCCAATACCATCTATTAGCACCAATCTATAGATTTTTCCCCCACTAATTTGAACCAAAATATTTCCGGCAGTGATATCATAATTAAAGATGATAAGGTGATTTATAAAGAATGACCTTAGGTCTTCAAGGTGACAGCAAAACCTATCAATTGACCACCCATTATCCAAATACCATTTCAGAGATTTAGATACCTCACCATTATCATCTCTAATAAGATCGACAACAAATCCCCTCCCATGATTGGTCTCTACGAGACCATGATATTTTGGGATATGCGTAAATCCACTAAAGTTACGTCGTTCAAGCTGATGATAATAACGCACTTCTCTTTTTGTTTGCCTATTCTGCTTTTTAGAAGATATTTTAATTGCCTTACTCCGATCCTCAGGGTGCTCGTAACATTTCCTTTCGACGCCCTCCCCAATCGGAGACTGCTTAATAAACATTTTTGTATCTGTTGTATAATCATCCATTAACTATTCACCTAGAGCTAGAGTGGCTAGGCCACAGCAAAGTAAATGCCAACTATTTAACCCCAGTAAATTGCTTTTTTTAAAGGCATTTAAATTTTTTGTTTATTATGCAACCACACACTATGTTGCATAAACACAACATCTGTTCTAAAAACGCTACACAGCAAGATAAGCAATAACGACCAATACACCCCCTACCGATTGGAAAAAGTATTGACGAACACTGCTAGTATCCAACTAAGAATCTATAAATTGACGTTAGACGCAAACAACTATGGCCGAATATCATATGAAGAATATTCCGAAATTAATTTTGTTGACATTATTGGCGCTGCACCTCTCGATTATCACGTCGTGCTCGCTAAAAGATATAAAGAATCAATCAGAAGCGATTGAAAAAAGTATCACAATCACTGGCAACATAGACAAAACCCGAAGCGCCCCGGGTGTGGCATTTGCAGTACTTCTAAAAGAGGAGGGAGGGGTAGCGCGCTGGATTAACGACTTTAGAGTTGGAAAGGATGGAAAATACACATTCTATGCGACTCCTGGAAATTATATTGTAGGCGTATTCATCGACCAAAATAATGATCGCTTATATCAAGATGACGAGCCCGCAAATTACACTAAACACCCTAACGGTGACCCTATTGTTTATACAATGGGCAGTGGAGAAGTATTTGAAGCCCCGTTACTTAGTGTAATGAGTAAAATTCAGCGGCCACGACAACGAGAGATCATTAAAGACATAAATGCGGGGCTAGCTAACGTCGGCGCGATAGCAAGCATTTCAGACCCAAAATTTGACCTTATAAATGGCAAGATGGGGATGTGGCGACCACTTGATTTCGTAGGCCAAGTAGGCGGCGGGTTATTTCTATTACAGGCGTATGAACAAGAAAAAATCCCCGTGATATTTGTGCATGGCATGAGCGGCACTCCGAAAAATTGGGCGCGGGCAATTGATGGGCTTGATAAAGAAGCATATCAACCATGGGTGTTTTATTACCCCAGTGGCGCGCGCCTCGATATGGTAAGTAACTTTTTATTAAAGTCCGTCAATCAGCTTAGCGCTCAATATCAATTCAAGGAGTTTTATGTCGCCGCGCACAGCATGGGCGGCTTGGTGACAAGATCTTTTGTTAAAAAATACCTGACCAGTGGGGCGAACGCGAAACTTGGAAAAGTGATCACCGTTAACAGCCCCATGAATGGAATGAAGAGCGCCGAGACAGGTGTCTCACGCTCCCCCATTGTTGTCCCGGCTTGGCGTGATGTTGCGACAAACAGCGAATTTGTATCAGACCTAAGGCAATGGACATGGCCCAGTGATATCCCGTACTACCTTGCGTTCTCTTATCTATCGGGTGAGAGCGGCGATGGCGTTGTAGACTTGTCTAGCCAAATCCCGAGGCACCTGCAAAAAGAGGCTCACGTGCTAAGAGGATTCAATGCCGAGCACACGGAAGCACTTAGCGACCCCGTGTTTTTAAAAGCGTTTTTGAACTGGCTAAATTAAAAACATACTCTCCAGGCTGTAACATTGCTGCGTTAAATAAAGGAAACGTTTATATGAAACGAGCGAATATTTTATTCTTAACACTATCCGTGAGTATTATAAGCGCTTGCGCTAATTCACCCCCTCCTTCCATACAGGTAACTGCGGACAAACATTATGGCCTTGTGGGCATCGATATATCGAAATACCAAGGCACCGTCAATTTCAAAAGTGTACGAGCTGCCGGGGTCCGTTATATTTTTGTCCGAGCAACCGAAGGTAACACTTATCAGGACCCCGATTTTAAATCTAACTTTGCATCCGCTCGTGTAAATGGGCTGGCAGTGAGCGCTTACCACTTTTACGAAACAAACGATGCTCCGGATACCCAACTCGAGAATTATACAAGCTTGGTATCCTTACACCCCGGAGACCTCCCTCCGGTTATTGATATTGAGAAACTACACAACCAAGACCAATCGGACCTAACAGAGAATCTCAAAACATTTCTCAGCGGCCTTGAATCTCACTATAAAGTGAAACCGATTATTTATAGTGGCCGAAATTTTTCTAATGCATATTTGACCGAATTCGGCGATTACCCTTTATGGCTTGCCGAATATGGCGTAGATATCCCTCGCCTACCCACCGGGTGGAACGACTGGACTTTTTGGCAGTGGTCTCAATCCTCTACTATTAAGGGGATCGATGGCACTGTAGATGCTGACCGATTTAATGGCGATGAATCACAGTTTCTTGATCTGTTGATCAAATAATTCATCAATCACCTTACGCAGATTACTGAAATATAAATTATGGGTATTGAAATAGAAAGAAAGTTCCTAGTGGATCACAGCACCCTCCCCAACTTGGGCGACGGTATGTATATCTCTCAGGGTTATATCGACACAAGCAGCCATACTATTGTGCGCGCTAGAGTGAAAGGCCAAAAAGGCTACCTCACTATAAAAGGCGAGAATACAGGTATGTCTTGCCTAGAATACGAGTACGAAATTCCCGCAACAGAGGCCCGTGAAATTATTTCTACGCTATGTAATGGAAAATCTATTGAAAAAACCCGTTATGAAGTTGAGCATGCTGAACACATATGGGAAATAGATTTTTTCCATGGCGCAAATGACGGGCTAATTGTGGCTGAGGTCGAGCTTTCAGATGAAAAAGAACACGTTGTAATACCGGACTGGGCGTCAAAAGAGGTTACGGGGCAAGCTAAGTATTTTAACGCCAGCCTTATCAAGGCCCCTTACATCGATTGGCAATAAATAGGAAGACGGTCACACCCCTACTACCTCGTCATCTTCTTCACAAACACCACAACAAACAACGCAAGCGTAAAGCTGCCAACAAAGGCTTCAATGGCGGCGAACAAGCGCGTAATGCCAACAGGCGTTAAATCGCCATAGCCCACCGTTGTAAAGGTAACAATACTAAAATACAACGATTGGGAAAAATTTTCGTAGACCTCACGAAAACTACTGTCCATTGAGGCAACATACAGCGTATTGCCGTCGGTGATACCAAGCATCGAGTACACCACAGCAAACGCAACAATAATGGCGAATGAAAATAACACAACGCGCGCAGGCTCTTCTCCATACCCACAGAATAAATCTACCAATTTCGAAAGACCACGATCCACGCTCAGTTTTGGAAGCTGATAGCGGCGCATAACCATTTCGCGCTTAAAAAAATGACCGGCTTTTTCAAATAAACCTTGCCGTTCTGTTGTGCGGCGAAGATTCCGATAAACCTCCTCCGCTTGCTCGTAATAATCGGCTCGCTGCTTAGCGTCGTTCTTAACACGGTTAGCGAGTTTTTCCTGAAGTACACACTTGCTCCATTTAATATTATCGAGCTTGCTGTATTCTAAGTTTACACCCAACAAATCGGTGTCTTCCAAGTTCGCACAGTTGAGATTTGTGCTGCTCAAATTGGCCTTCATTAACGATGAGCCATGGAGGTCGATATTAAATAGATGCGCACGACTTAAATCCGCGCGATATAAATCACAGTGATGAAGTTTATAGCCGCCGTCTTCGCCATGATGGACAAGATTGATTCCTCTTAAGTTAGCGCGACGCAAGCTAAACCCCACCATAGGCTTACCTGTTTTTGCGCGTGCCTCAAGACGCGCAGCGACATTCTCTTCGGTTTTATCATGGCTTGAATCGTGCCAATAACAATGATGGCCAATTTCTGCTGGGGACTTACATCGCTCGCCCTGAGGACCAGCATATTGGCATAGGCCAGAATCGCTTGCTTTCGGCTGGGTCATAACAGCACTCCGGGCACCTCAATGTTTTGTACGAATAGATAAAGCTTAGCTTATGGGAACTTACTCGTAAGGTATTTACTTCGTGCTTTGTGCATATTCACCGGGCAAAAAAAAACCCGCCAACGGCGGGTAAAAATTAGCTAACCCCCGGTGAAAATACACAAGGGATCAACTATAGGAGGATTTAACTACATGGGTTTTAGTTACAAGACGTAACGGAGCTCCAGTTACCTGGCGTCGATTCTTCCAATGAAACCACGGTATTCGTATCACTATAGGTACTGCCAAGATAGGTCGCGGTTCCTGTTGCATAGTAAAGTGAATATTGCGTATACGCCCTACCTGCAGTGGTATGATCTGCCAGTGTCGAAGTAAAACAGTTACTTGCAGCAACAACATCCACTGTACGTGACACTTGTGTAGCAGCATTGCCTGCAACATCTGAAACATCATAAGTCAGTACGTAACTGCCAATAACTGCTGTATTTACTGATCCAGAGACAACCACGTTAGAAGAAATATCACCATCGACATTGTCGGTCGCGCTTGCCCCGGGATCAGAGAAGGTACTTCCAACGTTTACGGACATCGGTGAGTCACCGATTAATGTAATGACTGGCGCGACCGTATCACTGACAACATTAACCGTTCGCGTTACTTGAACCGCTGCATTACCGGCCGCATCACTCACGTTATAGGCAAGCTGATAACTGCCGGCGACTGCTGTGTCTACGGAACCACTTACGGTAATGTTTGCGCTGATGTCACCATCGACGTTATCACTTGCTGACGCACCAGGATCTGAAAATGTTGCGCCAAGTGCGACATCCATTGGGGACGCGCCATTAAGCGTAATCACTGGCGCAGTCGTATCAACGGTTGAACACGTGCCTATTTCAAAAAAGTCCGTTGCCGTCTCATCCAAATCAATCATCGCACTCGCATTGGTGCCCAGATCATCGTTAGAGCCATTGGCGAAGTAGGTAGTGGTGCCACCAAAACAAATGGTGCCATAACACGTTTGCCCGATAAGCTGCGTATTGGCTCTTCCTTCGGCCACATGATCTTCGTTGGTTGCACTAAAGCAGGTTTGTACAGCTGCAATTGTAAAATCGAGCACCTCAGGTGTACTGATATTCCCCACAGTGTCGACCACCGTCACGATAATTTGATGCGGACCTTCTCCTAGGTTAGAAACCGTTACACTCCAATAACCGCTGTTGAAGTCTTGGAACGAACGTGTTTCTGTCCCATCAATATCGATCTCAAGCCGGCTGATATTATCGTCAACATCTGCCGCGTTCACATTGATGTGCACAGACAAATCATTCGGGTCAATCGACATGCTGGTGTTCGCAATAACAGGAGCAACACCGGGATCAAAGTCAAAAGTTAACGTTTCATGAGCACTTTCCAGTCCATCGGTATCGGTGGCATACACTACGATTGTATTTGTACCATCCACTAGGTCATTAACATATCGCCCCCAGCTTGCTGACGCATCCATTGAAGGTAGCGCATTGCCGTTAAGCGTAAAGAAGATTTGATCAAGGTTGCCGTTTTCATCAAATGTTTCACCGTTCACAATCGCGCCTCGCCCGCTTATGGTGTAAGTCACATTACTGAGAACAGGTGCAACAGGGCGATTAATGGTAAATTCTAAGTGATAGATATCACTTACGTGACCCGCCACATCGCTTGCTCGCACTTCATATGAATAACTGCCGTTAGCAAGTAGCCCTAAATCTGCCTGCCAATTGCGGTCATCAATTCTAGACGCAGAAACCCATGGACCGGCCCCAACTGCTCTGACTTGAACCGCATTGACATCCTGACTCCAGTCCCAGTCGATCGCATTAATGGAAGCAATTACGGTATTTAAATCACTATCGAAATACCCGTAAGCGCCATCAACGATGGGCGTGTAGCCTTCGTTTGCTAAAGTGATCGTCTGTTGGCAGAAACCTTCTAACCCCGTGCTATCAACAACACGCCCTTCAATGGTAAAACTGCCATACCCAGGAAGATCCACGCCACCTTGCGTCAAGACGGCAGGCCAAGCCTGTTGCCATGTCGCTTGCGATGCTTCTTTTGCATATATTTGCGCCTGGTCTCCGTTCACATCAGAGGTCAACATAAAGTAACGCAAGTAACCTTGGTGTCGCGCGATTTCGGTAAATTCACAACTTGGCGCTTCGTCACCCGCAGGGTATGTCACCGTATGTGTGATAGCACCACAGTTAGTTACCAAACCCGTTGAATCCGTTGCTCGGGCTTCAATATTGATTGAACTATTATCTGTATAAGTTTGCGGCAAAATCGCGCTCCATACTTCACGATAATTACTTCGGTTATAAGTGATAATGTTTTGCCATGCGCCGCTATCCAATCGATATTCCAAATGAATATCACCTTGATTCACATCTTCGGTAAAACCATGAATATCGATTTCGCCTGGTGCACCGGAGTAACGAGGCGAAGCCCCCGCAAGTACACACAAAGGCGCTTGCGCTGCAGGAAGCGTAATGCTTGTGCTTAACACGTTACTGTTTTGGTTGCTTTCATCAACACCGTAAAAATGGATCGTGCGTGCTCCAACAGCAACATTTTGGATTTCAACGTCCCAATACGTATTACTGATTGCAGAAGATTCCCAGATACCTTGCGCAGGATCGCCAACGCCATCTATCTGGTAACGGATTTCTGTTACTGCATTATCTGGGTCGGTATAGTTACCATGAATAAATACGGTTTGGTCCGCAAAAGAGGTACTGCTGTGAGTAATGACAGGCGGCTCACCAAGCTCCAATGTGAAAGTTTTCGTTATTGAATAAGTGGCCCCTGTACTATCCGTCGCTCTAATATCTACGTCGATATCGCCCAACACAACAACCGGTATCTCGACCGAAAAATCACTCCCGGTGACTGTCGCAGCTAACCAGCTTGCTTCACTACTCAGTTTCGCTTCAACGGCAGTAATATCATCGCTATTCGCATCGAATACTTCACCTTCAACGCGAACGCCGCTAAAGATAACGGTAGGTAGTAAGTTTTGTACTTCGGGCGGGAACGGTGTTTCACCTGACTGACCACAACTGGCTTTGGCAAAGTAACCCGCCGGTTGCTCTGCCAATGTATTTGAACTAAAGCTATAGGTGCCAAGGCTATCGTCTGAGCCAACAGCATAGTAAGTTGTTGTCGGAAAGATGCCGCCGGACGATTGCGTGTAAGCGCGTCCTGCAGAAACATGATCGCCATTCGACGATGTATGCTCAGTACAATACGCCACTTCGGCAGGATGAAAGCCCGCCACTTCCGCAGCGCGTACACGCAACACACGTGCGTTGTCGTGCGTCTCTGGGTCACCTAAAGGTAAATCGTTATAAGTAAGCTCCGGCGTTGAGAAATAAGGAATACGAGCGCAGTACACGCCTTCACACGCATAACTCATAACGGTTCGCCAATACGGCTCTACCAAATCATTTTGTTGGCCATAACCAAAACTGTATTCGATGTTGTGGCCGTTATCGAGATCGTGGTCAGCACCAAAATTATGACCAAACTCATGAATCGGCGTGTATGAACTCATACACCCATGAAACACCGCGCTAAACGCTAAACTTGGATCTGCATCTAAAAAAGCAAGCCCACAATAATTTGATGCGCTAGAGACAAGCATGACCATATCCGCACCCAAGGTTTGACGCACCCCGTGTACTTCATCCATATGACTATCGTTGGTATTTCGCATATCGTAAAGACTGGGGGTCATCAAATCCGTTTCTTGATAATCCGGCGTAAAATGCGTACCAACCCAGCGTAAGCGCATCGGAATCAAAGAGTTCTCCAACACATCATTACCCGTTGTAAGCGACAGCTCAATCAAGGTTTGTACGTCCGCAACCGCAGCAGCCGTTGCAGGCGTAACAACATACATCACATCAACGGTATAAGGGTTAGCCATGGTCGCGGGCGACTCGCCATCAATACGACCGCCAACAATAGGCGCAGCCGCTGCACCTTGTGTTTGCGCACCACTTTCATCACGCAGTGGCTCACCTTCTGGTGCAAAATCATCGTGGTCGGCGCGAATGATTATCTGACCACCAGCCCCATCAGGGAAAATCTGAATCATTTCATCCGCGGTATTAATAACACCGGTAATCTCACCATTTTTTTCAACAAAATAAGCGCGACCTTTAACGCCGGTTTCAAAACCATAAGGGTCTAAGAAAAATACATCCCCCGTCCAGTTACGTCCGTTAAAACGGTTGTTTTTTACTTTTTCTTTGATGGCAAAAAAGTTATCTAGCCCTGGCAACTCAATTTTAAAATCGGGTAAGTCGAATAAACCCATCACATCAAGATTGACGGTGGTGGCAGGTTGTCCCATATACGTTTGAACGGAGGATGGGACGTTCGAAGGTAAACTCAACACTTGAGTATTAAACTGCTGAGACTCCACGCGCGCCATAAACGCTTCGATAGGAGTTTCAGAATATGAATTGACGGATTGTAGAGTGACACCGAGTATGGCGCCTGCCAACCAGTGTTTGAATGGTTTCATTATAAAAAGTACCTCTATAAATAGTTTGCAAATGACGGAGCGGTGGACTCCTCATTCAGCAACACCACGCATTGATAAACGCTACAGAAAACTCTGTTATGTCTAGCCGTGAGTGACAATGGGTTGTAAAACTCGTATTTGTTTAATGTGCATATCTCGGCTTAAATAAAACCTTTGTACACACGGATGGCGCTTGTCTGTAAAACAGCAAGGCGCTTCTTTTTTAGGCGGGTTTTTATTTTTCTGAGGAGAAAGCGGGGTATGCTACCAAAGTCCCATATTCTCTGTGGTTATTCACGCTGGATTTAATATACCATAAAGATATGTGGATTAGTATGCCAGACGGGGTGTTTTTTACATTAAATGGTCGCAACCCGAACAATACGGAGGTGAGACACCGCAGGTCTACTGCGTTGTTTTTTAATAAAATATTGGCTTCCCCTCCCCTCGCTGAATAGCTCACTGCATTTGTCAGAGAGCGGGATAGAAGGGGAAACCAAACGGGTCAGAGTGTTATTGCGCCCGACAACGTTTTTCTGGAATTGCAGTGCGTTTTCTCCGCTCCAGCTCTGTCACTTTACACACAAACTTTTTCTTAGCCTTACGTTTCGTCAGTGAAGATCCTTGCAATACGATGGTGTTCGTCACACCGTCAACGCCATCTTCACCTCCTGGTGCACCGCCACTATTTCCTGCCCCAGCCGAAATGTCGCTGAAGGTATTACCTGAAAATATCGGGTTACTCGTATCGTTAAAATAAATGCCCGTGCCGTCGCCCCCGTTGCCACCATTACCGCCGGTATTTCCATAATAAGGCGCCGCCGCATCGTTTCCGATACCCGCAAATGCACCGGCGGTGATGGTATCGATAATGTTATTGGATACATTTGCCCGGTCTGAGGAATTAATACGTATTGCGGTTGCGTCCCCGCTATCACCGCCATTACCACCATTACCGCCGCGATAGATACCCACGCCCGTACCCGCCACTGCACCGATCCCTCCCACGCCAGCAAGGACTGAAGAGACATTGTTAGTTAAGACTGAAACACTTGGAGAGCTTTCAATCCAAATACCCGACGCAACACCACCACTAGCGCCATCTCCACCATCGCCACCAATGCCTGCGGTTGCGTAAGCCCCAGTTGAACCGACTGCTCCAGCGCCTGCGGCAATATCTGAAATCGTATTGTCCGAAATCACAAAACTAGTGAGGTTGCCACCAGAAATTCCATAAACATTACCGCTAACGCCGCCGCTACCACCGTTACCACCTTGCGTCACGCCGACCGCACCAATACCGGCCACACCACCGCCACCCGCACGTAAGTCGCTGAAGTTATTCCCATCGATCAAACCACCGGAAAGTGCATAGGCCATCACACCCCGAGCTTGCCCGCCAAAACCACCGTCGCCTCCATTGCCGCCAATGGTTCCCGTTGCGCCAACATTCCCTGCAGCCCCCGCTCCAGCATATATCTTCGGACCAACCGTGTTACTCGAAACGGTGACATCCGTCGCGGTCGTACCACTTCCATCCAAATAGATTGAGATCATGGCGCCGCCATCGCCACCGCGACCGCCAGTGCCGCTCGACGCCGTTCCCGATGAAGCCAAACCTCCCGTTCCGCCGTAAAGTACCGTAAATTCATTTTCACTAATATCCACCTGCGACATAGCTCCGATAATAAGAACAGCAAAATGTTGGCCGCCGTTCCCGCCATCTCCACCGTTTCCACCAGTCCCACCTAGAGCGCCGGCACCACCATTTCCACCGTAAGAGCCCGTGAAAGTGTTATTCACAATTTGCGCATCGCTCAGCTCACCGACGATGTATGCAGAGTAGCTATGACCGCCATAACCACCCGCGCCACCAGTACTACCGCCTGGACCACCCGCGCCACCCGTACCGCCTAGCAATCCCGAGCTCACTTTGCCAAAAATGTTATCCGAAATATTTAACCCGCTATTTACGCCCGAGGCATGCACACCATAAGCGGTGCCGCCACCGCCGCCAGGCTCCCCTGCTGCGCCTAGATACCCAGTACCACCAAGAAAACCATAGATGTTATTTTGATTTTCAATAGAAAAGTTCGTTACATTTTGTAAGGCGATCCCGTAAATATCACCGCCTTTCTCACCGGCGGATGAGGCAGTTGTGCCATAGAGCGCGTAAATTTCATTGGAAGCCACAGAACCGTTTTCCACATTTTCAAAAGAAAAGCCAGTTTGAATAGTGGCGCCAGCAACCTGTGGGTTAAAACATGCATTATCCGATACCGAAAAATAAGAGGTCGTATTTGATATCGTGATACATGTATCCCCTGTTGTAATCTCCCAATCGGAAATGACATAGGGGTCACTCGATGTACCAGAACCACCGGTGACGCCATTGGCGGGCGTGAATCCTCCATCATCGGAAATCACTATCGGATCATGCGCCGTGTAGGCGAATACCGGCAATGAAATTACCGGCACGAACAATATAAAAAATAGTTTTTTTAACATTTTCATAGCAATCTTCTCTTTTCGTAAATGTGTTTTTCACAATGGCAATAACATCTTCACCATTACAAATGTGCTTTAAACAAAATACTCTCCGCAAAAAATCTCGCACCAAAAACATATTAGATATTCGACTAACAAACTAACCGAGCCTTATGACACTAGAGTGACAAAATAGATACGACGCCAACAAGATCAATAAGACCCCTTGCTTGTAACTTTTCCTTACAAATACACACAAATTCGTTTATATCTAACCACAACAATATAGGCGACACGTTCTATTCATGCACGCAGTCATCCAATAAAAATAAATGCTGTTTAAATGCGACGAATAGAAATAATAAAACCGCAATAAAAAATGTCGTCAGATTGTTGAATATCACACAAATCCCCGTAATTTTATATACGGTTTCATTATTGAAAAATAAAATTGTGAAGGACAAGATCATGAATAGATTACGATATCTAACATCAATAACCATTATGACTTTTATTTTTAGTGCGCCGGCTTCATCTAAAGACCTTATTTGGCGAGAGGTTTTTGCCAACCCTATCGAAAAAAACCTGGATGCGATCATCAGCTCACAAGGCCATTTAGTAGTATCGGGCATTGGCGAAGGAAAATTTCAACAAAACGTGAATTTTTCAGACAAACCTATCTCCCCTGATTGGAAAAACTGGAAAAGTTTTCGTCTCGACAATACCGAACAGGTAATTGTAAATAGAACCTTAAACGATAACCTTCAACTTAGCGGCGTTGCCAACGGGCGACTATTCGTATCACGCCTCAACGAAAACGGCCGCTTTGTTAAACCACAAAAAAGCATTTCAACCAACGGCATCGTCAATTTGACCGCCGCGGAAACACTACCTCCCGCGCAGCGCCTAATTGGTTTAGCGGCCAACGGAGGCTTGTTAACCGCAGCCCAACGCAAAGGAAAATATCGTGATTGGAAAACCATCGATTCAATGTTCTCTGTACCAGGCAGCATCGCAACGCTGACAAACCCAGAGTCAAAAGAACAACTCATCACTGGGCTTGCTTCTAGTGGTGTCGCGATAATTGAGTGGAAACCCAATACTGGATTTAGTGAAAAAACGATTATTGACGGAAAACAAATGGTCAAAGTACGTTTAGGTGTAACGAAAAAAGGAACATGGGAGATCTACGGCATTGATGCCAACGGAACGCTTTGGCACACTCAGCGTGTAGCAGCGGGAAAATGGAAGGACTGGCAAAGCATCGTACCATTGGCGATACGCGAAGTTTTCATAACAAAAGATACCAATAATAAGCGCACCCTCTTTTTACTAACAACAAACAATCGACTTTTTGTCGTACAGCGTGATAGCAAAAATTCCTGGGACAAGCACCGGGAAATACCTACCAACGGAAATATTAAAGAAATCGCCACCGCAGAACGCTCGGACAATAAATTCGAACTGATAATATTAGACCAAGATAACGACTTATGGCACACACAGTTCGACATTAACAAGGATATGAAAACCATCGCGACCTATGCGCAAGGACCACGCTACCCCACCTGTACCGAGTATTTACCCTACGACCAATACACAGATACATGGACGAACCGTTTTCACATGATGGCAGCAACGCCAGGAGCCAAAACACAATTATATTATTACACCGGCGGCGTGATTAACGAGGCTTTTGCCTATTCTATGTTTTTGGATGTAACCGGAGGCTTATCTTTAGCTGGCTGTAAACCAACTCATTCCATTATGGGGCAACTTGAAAGCATGGGTGAAGCCACAAACACATACGACCAGTACGGCCGCATCCTCACACAACAAGGTAATTATTCGGGTTCCGCTTACACCATGACGTTCAGTTACAACAATTACGGATTTATTGAGTCTATAGAACGCAACAACAACACATGCATGGAGGCAACCTACGATGTGATGCAACGGGTCAATAGTGTCGCCATTTACCCGACCGGAGACTGCAGTGATATCTATATCAATAAACAAACGGTGCTATTTGGTTATTTATCAACACTTTCTACAGTGCCCAATTTTGTGCACGGCACATCCTATAAAGATGATGTACCGATCATCATTGGATCAGGCGATATTGCCTATCGTAACAGTAATTTTATCGTCGATATCGGTGTCGAATACGAAGTAATTAATGGGCATGACACATTTAATCTATTCTCCTTCGATGTAAGCACTGAAGTAAATAATAATATTATACAAATCAGCGAAGTCGAAGGCCGATGGGATGGGGTCCCTACAAAACTTAATACTTTCTTCTATGATTCAAAACGATACGGATTTCAGGACGAAATTAACAATGGTGTAAACCTCGAAATTTCGACAGTGGATCAGCAAGTAAATTATGTACTATTTGGCGTAGGCGCAATCGGTTTAAATTACGCACTGACATATGAATAATTGAATAGAAAAAGAACAAGGAATGATGAGCGCGAGCGCATCATTCCTTATCAAACATACGACAAAAATAAAACGCCACCGCCTAGAGGTATATATGGTCTTCCTTGTAATCCCCATCTACACCGATTAAACAATCATCTTCGCTGCTCGAACCCGACCTTCCTCCACAGAGCACACCAAGCCACTGAAAAACCAAAATAAAATCGTAATTTAAAATAGAAGTTATACATATCACTAACCTAGAGTTATCTGAACAACAGGGGAAATAGCGTGATTTTAGGCTCGCATTTTTATTATTTAATACTGTGCAGTACCTTAGGCAGATTAGCAACCATTTTTACAATTCAGTACATTTTCCCAGCTGTATCGATTCAATTGAATCGCCCATTTTTAACATCTGAAATGACGTCAAACTATGAGCGCGCCCAACATTAACCCACAGTTGACAGTAATATTTTATTTTTGTGAAAACTTAATATTCACGTCTGCTATTCAGCCTTGATGAATTGATAGAATCACGCTCGCGGCAGAAACCGTATATTCAAAACAATTATAAGTGTATAAAGAGAATCAGGAGTTAACATGAAAGCAATTCATCATCTCTCGGCTGGCATTATATTTTTAAGCAGTGCATCTGTTTTGGCTGGATCCTGTGAAGTTCTACAGAGCATCACATTAACAATTGCGGAAAATAACCCTCACGGTTACCCGCCCGCAACCGCCATTATCGGCGGCACAATGGATTTATCACCTTTGACCGGATCAGATTTCTCTCGCGATATTGATCCAATGGAGCTCTATTTAGATGGAGAACGCATCGAAAACAATCAATTGGCGTCGCTCGATGATATCCACTGGTGGACAACCGAACTGGTAGAATTCGGCACAGCCAGCACAAAGAATTTTCGTGTCGTAATGAATTTCAATGATGGATCAACCATAGAATGCGATAACGATATTGAAGTGCGCTATGAAGATGCGGACCCCATCGTAAACCAATTACGTTTCGACGTTACGAATATAGAAAATGGCGCAGAAGTTAATGTCCGAGCGATGATGCGCGATACAGATAATGCTGGCCAACTTCACGCACAATATGAGTTGGTAAGTGGTCCTGAGGTGACACTTCCAAACGCAGATACCGTTTACGTTCCCGAGAATCCGATCGATCTAACAATTACAGATCAAAAACTGATATTTACCGAAGCAGGCGAATATGAATTGCGAATTCGCGTAACAGATGAAAACGGCAATACCAATGTTTCTGATTCGGTAACCTTTGAAGTTGAGGGCGGCTGTATCACAAGCGCTAATACCGATCATGTGGCTGCCGGCCGTGCGTACAACTATTTTGGCTTTGCATACGCGGCTGGTTCAACGGCATGGCTAGGATATACCGCGTTTGGGGAATCGACACTGGAAGAGCTATGGCCCGGATATTGGTTACCCGCAACATCATGTGACTAGATTATAGAATTGAAATCCCCGCAACGCGGGGATTTGTTTAGGTAATAACTAAGAAGATAAAAGTTCCGGCATATGGATATGGAAGCCCTGAACAAGATCGACACCAAGGTCGGCTAGTGCATCAAGAATCTCTTGCGATTCGACAAACTCAGCCGTTACTTGCAACCCCATAATGTGCGCGACTTCAATAATGGATTTAACCATTGCAAAGTTAATCGGATCCGATGGAAGATCCTTGATAAAACTTCCATCAATTTTAAGTGATTTAACCGGCAGCATTTTCAGATAAGAATAAGAAGAAAACCCAGATCCAAAATCATCGAGTGAAAACTGCAAACCGTTCTTTGTCATTCGATTGATAAAACGACTGGTATAAGCCAAATTAGATATCGCAGCGCTTTCCGTAATTTCAAAACAAATTTTCTCCTTCGGGATATTATATTTCTCAAACAACCCCTCAAGATAATCACCGAAGTTATCATTCCCCAGCGTACGGCCACTGATATTTATATTCGCCAACGTTAGCTGTGCCAGCGCATCTTGATGCGTGGAAAGCCAACTAAAATAGGCATTCGTTACCCAATAATCTAATTGCTCTATTGCATCAAATCGTTCGGCCGCAGGAAGAAAACCACCCGGCAAAATTATCTCACCATCAGCCATCAACCGGACCAATATTTCATATCGATCACCCTCATCGGAGGACTCAACGGGCTGGATCTTTTGCTTAAAAAGCACTAGTTCATCACGACCAATTGCTTCTTTTAAGGTGTTCGCCAAATTCATTTCCGTTTGACGAGCCGGTATATCTTGGTTGCTTGCTTCGTGAATAACAACACGGTTCCTGCCCGCATCCTTCGCGGCATAGCAGGCTGTATCGGCAAGTCGCATTAGCTCTTCAGCCGAAGCGATACTCTTATCTATGGGAACGATTCCGATACTTACTCCCACGGAGAACACCTTCTCATTCCAGTAAAACCGGTGTTCACTGACTTCATCACGCAGGCGTTCCGCGATTTCGGAAGCTAAAGGCAGCGGGCAATCGAAAAGCAAAATTGCAAACTCGTCACCACCAAGGCGCGCAATGGCATCTGCATCACGCAGGTGCTTTTTAAACAAGACAGAAAGCTGTTTCAACAACTCATCCCCAGCGGAGTGCCCACTGGTATCATTCACGACTTTAAATTGATCCAAATCCATAAATAGCAGGGAATGCACCCGCCCGCTATCTGAAGACACTCGCACGGCCTGGTCTATTTTATTCCTGAAGCCAACACGGTTAGCCAGCCCTGTTAATAGATCGTGACTCGCCATAAAGGTGAGCTTTTCTTCGCTTTCTTTTTTATCGGTAATATCGACAATAGACGCATCAATTACGCGACCAAACTTCGGGTCGTTCATAAACTTAGCGTAAATCGCGCCCCAGAACTCAGAACCATCTACACGTCGGCATACAGTTTCGTAACCAAATACATGCCCATCGTTACCAATAATAGAAATAATTTTATTCAAATCACTCTTGGACGAGGGAATATAATCCGAAACCTTCGTAATGCTCTCGATCAGAACGCTCTCCGTTGCCACGCCCATTAGGTTTGCAAAAGCGGGGTTACACGCAAGCAGCTTCCCTTTGGCCGTAATACGGAACATCCCCTCTAGCGAATATTCATAGATCGCTCGGTATTTTTCTAAATTCGCGATCGCGGTTTCTTGCGCGGCCTCTTTTTCAATTTTCTCTCGTTTAATACGGTCGGCTAATGCAAAGCTAAATATTACCGAGGTCAATACCGCGCCCACATGAATGCCATTTTCAGAGGAGCCCGTTCGCGCGACAAGACCGAACTTCTCCAAAACAAAAAATACGGATGCAATCACAAAGACAAAAAACGCAGCATTATAGAAATATGCTTGCTTGTAACCTCGGAACATAAGATAGAGGCCCACGGTATATGTCAGCACGGCTGAATACGCGACATTCAGCGCGGTAGGCACAATCATATAGTGATAGGGAAATATAAAGCTCAACGCACTCAACACAAAGCCTAACCCAGCACTCAAATATAGCGCCAACGATAATCGAGGAAATAACTGAGGCAACGACAGGAAACTCCGTGAAAATAGACACAGATTCGCCAAACCCACGTTACCCATCACCGCTAAACTCATCTCATTCCATATAGGACTATTGGGCCAAAAATAAAAATAAGAAAACCCAGTGAGCGCGCCTTCAACGCAGGCGTATCCCACCAAGACAAAAACCATCTGCAGATAGCTCTTATCTTTAAGACTCACAAATAGAAACAAGTTGTAAACCGCTAGTACCAGAATAATACCAATCAACCCACCTACAAATGCAGCATGGTCGTGCGTACTACTTGTTAAGCCCCTTTCGGACCAGAGCACTATAGGAAATTGGCTGGACGATGAAGTATCGATTTCTACAAGGACATCCAAGGCCTGACTTGGTGTAAGTTGTAATGGCACGACAAAATTTGGGTGGTGCACCGGTCGCTCTTTAAAAGGTTGGCGATCACCCAAATGAAACGAGGCTTCTAGCTGCCCGCTCTGCGTATCAAAAAAGTAGATTTTTACGGAATCTAACATGTTATACGCAATCTCAAGATATAAATCTTTCTGCGCTTGCGTTGTATTCCTTAACGACCACCCAACCCAATAGGTTTTATTGGAAAAACCATAATTGGGCGTCGCAACAGTGGAAACAGGTTGTTCTTCAAGGAGGCGCTTAGCGGACTCTGGGCGAATAACCTGATCAGTTTCAAGTATCTGAATTTTGGGGATGACCCCTGAAAAAAGGGCAGCGTCACTATCAAGCGAAACCTGGGTTTCGATCAACGCAAAACTTGAGGACGAAATGCAAAGCAGGAAAAGGGCTAGGTACCGGACAAAGTAAGATGCAGAGCAACAGGTACCAGCTCGTCGCGGCGTAACAAGCCCGTTTTTTCGCACATACTGTTGTCGATAAAAAATTGAATAACCCATCCCGGAAATGCAACCTAGAACCCAGTTTTATATTGTTATAAACGCCAGGATATCACTATACGCGGCGTATTCGTATAAACCTTGGTATATTCTAGCGGTAAATATTACCCAATGCTGGGATGTCCAAATAAAAAAGAATATAAAGAAAAATAAGTGCCACATATCGGTATAAAAACCCATACAGACACACTATCGGCTTCGTGCAAAAAAGGAATGCTGCAGTACAAGCTACCAATACTCATCACTTAACCCCATAGCAACTAGGGGCTAAGAGGCGAGACAAGCTAGATCACCCGCTGAAACAATATTTCCTTTAATTTTGTACCAACGGGCGTTTTGGCAGACCTTTTCTTTGTATCCGTACTTTTCTTCTTGTAGACGAAGTTATGCCTCTCTCGATGATAATCACTTTTGGGGTTGTCGAACGTCGCTCGCATCTTCGCAAGTTCAGCGTTTCGACACTTACCCAACAAGCCCGAATCAATATTCTTTTTTAGCTCCGCGCGTTTTACTTGCAGAAAATCATCAATCTCAACATTTTTATCTAGTTGACGACAATAGTCTTTGAGGTGAGCATGATAGGTATCCCAATCTTCCTCAAACATAAGATCGGCCATACCTATTTTTAGCGCCTCCTGTGCCAACATCGGTTCACAATTATTGGTGATTTTTTCACTCATATCAGGGCCCACTCGATTGGGAAGCAAAAACGTCCAGTATTCTGAACCGTACAAGCCCATACTTTTATAGTGGGGGTTAAGCACCACACCCTCGCGAATAATGACCTCATCACACGCCAATGCCATGATGGCCCCGCCCGCCCCAGCGTTATTGCGCAACGCAGAGACAGTAATCTGATTAGGGGCGTGCATCATTTCAAACACTAAATCATTGATGGCATTGATATTTCGCCAAGACTCCAGCGCGGGATCTTCGCTCGCCTCAATACAGTTAAGATGAATGCCGTTACTGAAGAAGTCATCCCCCCCCATAAACACAATCATTTTGACATCCGTTTGCTTTAGCTCCACTAAGGTGGACTTGAGGGAAATACATTGCTGAGTATTCATCGCACCATTGTAAAAATCAAAGTATACGTAGGCTATCGCATCATACTTCTCTACCCAAACCTCATTCACTGCACGGGTATCCGATACGGACGTTAATGAGGACATCTTTTTCTGGGAAGCGATTTTTTGTAGCACCATGCTCGCCGGCAACTTAATATCTGGCACACCTTCTCGACCAACACATTTCAGCTGTTTAATCCAAACCGCTCCATCCACCGTCGCCCGACACACTGCGCCATGCTGAACCGCCAAAACCTCCCCCGGCCTACCAGTGAGATTTGGCTCCTCCGAGACGCCATACATAAAAACCTCAACCCCTTCGATCGTATCTTTAATACCTGGCTGGGAATCCGCCGCATTTAACTTATTCACCACGATATCTGTTGTATCCAAGCACCAGTCGATCGGTCGATCCCTCTGCTTCATTGAAGGCCGAAGATAACCCTTAACATTTGGATTAGAATAATCAAGCGGCCTGGGAGAATACGTACCGTATTCCAAATCTAACAACACATTTTTGATCAGCGAGATTGCGACCGAGGTCACTTCCCGCTTATAGATGCTTGTTTTACCTCCCTTGCGTAAAGGGAAGTTTTTAGTCGCCCAAATATCCCCTGAGTCCATTTCGGTATCGGCAAGAATTAAGGTCACTCCCCACTCCTCAGCGCCCTCACTTATCGCCCAATCCAAAGAGGAGGCACCCCGGTCTCCTTCGATCCCAGGGTGCACAATTAAGCAGATATAGTTTCGGTAGATGTCTTCCGGAATTTTCTGAGTCAAAAAAGGACACAAAATAACTTCTGGTTTAAAACGTTTCACTTGATCACGCAAAATGCCGTCATTCAAGTCATAGTGTTGTGATATTTCATGGCCCAGTTGGTTAAGTTCTCCAAGTAGTCTTTGGGCCATACCGGAAAACGCAGTGGATAAAATCATAATACGCATATATAGATACCTCGTTACATCATGTGCGCGTTAAACAGTGTGTAATTTCTCCGTTGCTAGTTGTGAAGATGCTTCATCGTAATCTTCGTCTTCGTCATCATCCAACTCTTCGTACATGCGTTTCTGTAGTTGGCTGAGAGTCACAATCAAAGACAACACAAGAATGAGCATGGTAAAACAAAATATAAACAGGCCAAGCGTCAACGGCTCAATTGAAGCAGAAATATCTATTTCCGCACCATTGGGCGTCATTTTCATTGCCGCCATTCCGGTGTAGTGCATACCACACACCGCTATCCCCATCACAATAGAAGCGCCAAACATTTGCAAACCGCTTTCCGTATTAAATGCTAACCACAGTGCAGCCGTTGCCGCGACTACAGCAATGACGATTGAGATATTAAATAAGGTCGCGTCATACGTCATATCCGCGGCCATAACCATCGCTTCCATTCCGGTGTAATGCATCGTCGCAACCCCGAGTCCGGTAATAACACCCGCAACAAGTAAAACAATAATTGAGTCTTGCTTTTTACTCAGCATAAAAATACCAATAGCGACAACCGCCACTGCTAATATCAATGAAACAAAAGTAAGAAATGGATCGTACGCAACATCCATTGGCGATTGATAAGCAATCATACCAATAAAATGCATCGTCCAAATTGCGCCGCCACCAATTGCAAAAGCCGCCGCAATAATCCACCCATAAATTTCATTCCCTTCCGACTTCCTAATTGCACGCATTAACTGCAATCCGGTATACGATCCAAAAACCGAAACTAAATAGGAAAGCGCTACTAAAAAATAATTGTATGTCGCCTGCATTTCCATAATGATTTCTCCGCCATAAAAACTTTAATTAACGTCAACTTAATTAATAATGTGATTTCCTTCGCATATCCAGCAACATTACTAATTTCATCCAAACCAATATCGTGTCAACTCAAAAAACAAAACACGCATCACACTTCACTGTTCTTATTTAGAAGTAATAACCATAGTTTCAGTTAACGCAAAAAAATAATTACATAAAAAACAATTGAAGGAATAGTCTAATAACAAATAGGTTTACCATTTTTTATGAGTTAAGTGACAAAAACACGCTTTATATAATCGCTACAATATTTTACTCAAACCTTTAGAAGCAATCGGTTTACCAAATTAATTGCCTTATCGGGACACATCCCTAGAATTAAACTTGCAAAGCAATGAAGTTTTATTTTTGTGAGCCAGTTAATCGATCGCGCTGAAAAAAATATTTTACCTGATCGACAGGATTTAAATTATGAGTCGAAGCAACCAAAAAAGCATTAAAAACCAGCGCATATTTAACGTGGGAATAATAGGGGCATCCAATAAAGAGATGGGTGCCATAACGCGAATTTTCGCGGTAACCAATTTCAGAAAACGCTGTTACAACCCGACTTTATTGAATTCCAATCAAAGTCAAAACGACAATGACGTCGATTTCTTCCTTATGTGTACCGACAACCCTATTGTGATAGATGAGTGGTCTCATTCACCTTTTTGCAAACGCCCTCCGATATTTTTGGCAAAGGGCGGCAACCATAAACTTGGTCGATACCAACTATCCTCTCCTGTAAATCCAGGTAAATTTGTTCAGCTCCTGGACCACTACACAATTAAGGAATTAAATTACTTTCCCGAATTTGAAATTGGCGCAGAAGATGGCGCGATAGATGACTTAACAATATCAGGACTTAAAGTCCTCCGATCAAATTTGCACAACAAAGAAACCACCGAAGCACCACGCCATGTTTTAGTTGTAGATGACAGCCTGGCTGTAAGAAGACAAATGCTACTGGAATTCCAATTACGCACTGACGAAGTGGATGTGGTCAGCACAGCAGAAGAAGCCATCAACGCGATTAAATCGAGACGCTATGATCTCATTTTCCTAGATGTCATTATGCCCGGAATGGACGGCTATACCGCCTGCAAAAAAATCAAGAAAGACCGTCGCAACAGCGAAACCCCGGTAGTCCTATTAACAAGCAAGTCATCATCCTTTGACAAAATAAAAGGGGCTCTTGCCGGTTGCGATGCTTATTTAGTAAAACCAATAAACCATAACGAGTTTGAAGAAGTTTACGAACGCTTCACACAACACACCATCCGAGGAGATCGCGCCCATGCCAGCTAGCAAAGTATTAGTTGTCGATGATTCACCTGTAGAACTTGAAAACCTAAAAACCATCGTTGAAGAAGCGGGCTACCAAGTTATCACCGCCTCCAACGGTAATGACGCCCTCGATAAGGCCAAGTCCTTTCGCCCAGATGTTATTTTGATGGATGTCGTGATGGATGGTGTCGATGGATTTGAAGCTTGCCGAAATATTACGCGGGATAATTCCACAAACAAGATCCCCGTATTTTTTGTCACCAGTAAAAACCAAAAGGCCGATCGTTTATGGGGAGAATTACAAGGAGGAAAAGGGATGATTTCTAAACCCTACACTTCCGACCAAATTCTGAAAACCATCGCAACAGTGTAATACGACAAATCATAGGTAATAGAGATTGTGAGTCCAAACAAAAATGCTGCGTTGGAACAAGCCACTCATTTAAGTGAGGCCCCTGCGCCGCATGCTGTCCACGACATTGACGAGAAACAACAGCCGGTTACGGTCAGCAAACGATACGGCTTCACAATTGAAAATACCCGCTTGCTCGCTCCAGAGGGCGAGTACTGCGAGCTCATACCCAACTTTAATGTCAGCTTACTTCCCAACTCACCAAAACATATGCTGGGGATCATTAATTTACGGGGCAACCTTGTTCCTCTTTACAAGACCACCGGTACGCAGATCCCCAAAGGCACCAACGCTTACGCCCTGCTTATAGGTGACCCAAAGAAAGGTGCCGCCGTACTTATTTACGGAAAACCCAAAGCCATCTCCATACAAGAAGAAACCCCTACCACAGAGGTAAACGTTAGCGCTCCCTGGCTGGAGGGGTGCATCGACACCAGCTACCACATTGATGGAGAGACCTGGAACAGCATTAACACCGACATATTTTTTAAGAAGCTCGCAAACAAACGCTAATCGCTCGCTATTTGGCGAATTTTTTCCTGAGATTTAGGAAGGTAAAATCATGACTCTATTTCAAAACATGCGTATCACCCATAAAATCAGCGCCCTGATGATCGGGCTTGTCTTAGGATTTATTTTAATCGGCGTTACCTATTACGTTCAGGTAAATCTTTCAGAAAGTACGCGCAACGTCGAAAACCAAGCCTACGAATATCAGCGCTTACTCGGGCAATTGGACTCCCAAAGCTTACAACTGCAGATCGCGACACAGGGTGAATCAACACAACAGGGAAGCGAAGCGGTAAATCAGCTCTATACAGGGTTATCGGATACCCTATCCGCGATTAAGGCACTAACACTTGCTTCGGTACAACTAGCCGAACTCAAAGAAATCAGCGGGCTTTTAAGTCAACACAAAGCGCTGTCTGACTCTCCCATTGTGACAATCGCGGTCAAACAAGACAACGAATTGGGTATTGAGACCGAGGTGCTCACCGAGACTATCAACCCTGAAATAGCGACCGTGCTTGCCAGTATTCACACCATCATTAAGACCCTCGCGACCGAGTCTAAAAACAATCTCACAGCAATTTCCGAGAAAGCGACGGAACAGGCTCAAATCACGCAAGCGGCTGTAACAGGTATTATCTTTGTGGTCGCCATGGTGACGGCCGTGGGCATTTACTTGCTTTATAAAAGTATTGTATTCCCCTTAATTCATATGCAGAGCGTCATTCGGCGCATTAACCGCGGCAAAACCAATGCCCGGGTAAAAGTGCTCACCCAGGACGAACTCGGTGATTTGGGTTTTGCTTTTAACAAACTATTCGATGAACGGATTAATCAGTTAGAGCAACAATCAAAAGAAAATGAGCGTCTTAATAACTCCATTATCTCCTTGATTCGCGCCCTCGGCGCCATCGCAAACAAAGACCTCACCGTGAAAGTACCCGTATCATCGGATATTACCGGTACGATATCCGATGCGGTAAACCTGCTAACATCGGAAACAGCGCAAACTCTTAAAGAAGTAAAAGATATTTCCCATGAAGTTAACGATGTGTCTGATCACCTACAGGAACAGTCACAGCTGGTAATGCAATTCGCGGACAATGAACGACGACATATTATCGCAACCAGTAAGGCGCTTAAGGTGCTGTCCAGCGCAATGAATGATGTTGCACAACACTCGGAAGAGGCCAACGCATCTGCGGCTGAAGCCATCGATAATACGCGCTCCGCCCGCGGCACAGTAAACAAAACAGTAAGTGGTATTCGTGCAATCCGAGAGACCATTTCTGAAACAGAAAAAAGAATGAAACGGCTGGGCGACCGCTCCCAAGAAGTATCCGGTGTTGTAAATTTGATTAACACCATCGCGGAACGAACACACATCCTCGCATTAAACGCGAGTATGCACGCTGCATCGGCGGGTGAAGCCGGTAAAGGGTTTGCCGTGGTTGCGGACGAGGTACAACGCTTAGCGGAAAGTGCCCGAACCTCCACTGAGGAAATCTCCACGATGGTAAACAACATGCGTGTTGAAACAGCGGACACGGCCACGATGATGAATACGCTTATTTCTCAGGTCGCTGAAGGTTCTCGTATGGCGGAAGAAGCCGGGCAGCAAATGGAAGCCACGGAAACCACCACAGAACAATTGGTGGAAACAGTAAAACTCATTGCAGAGCAAGCAATCCAACAAGCCGATGTCGCGAACCGAGTAAAAGATCGTTCGGGAATCATTCGTGGATTTACCGACAAAACAGAAAAACAGCTGCAAGAGCAACGCGTTTTCACTGACAACCTAAAAAAATACGCAGACACGCTGGTTAAACATGTAAATGTGTTTAGCCTCCCTAGCGATCAAAAAGAAGCGAGCAAAGACGAAGCGAACTCATCCAAAACCACGACGCTAGCATCAGTCGGGTAAATCGGTGAACGTTGGTAAGCTTCGAGGAGCGCTGGTGTTATGTCACAAACACGCTTAAGTGAAGAGCAATTAGAAATAGTCGGTTTGCTCACCGGCGAGATTAAAGAGTTATCGGAAACCGAATGCCCCCGCGTGCAATCCCTAGCGGGCGAAGAACTCGCAGACTTACTCTTTGAACTGCACGTTCAGACCGACCATATCAGCAATGCGCTCGATATGGCCGGCCTCACTGCACTATCATCCTGCGGAAAATGGTTAGCTGAAAATTTCAAACACCTCTCCACTGATGCAACCCTTATTCAATCGCCACAAAAAGATGGCGTAGAAAAATGGGGCCCATTGTTTTTGTCTTACCTAAACACTTTAGGACAGGACGCAGAAGAAAAACAACATGCGATTTCCCTGATTCAGCTGCTCGAAAATCACGAATGGCCAACATCTTTCAGCGATGTAGACAAACAGCACATTACCGAACTTTTTGATATCTCCGGCGCCGATACCTTATTGGGCGATGAAGGCGACTCGCTCCCCGAAACAATTACGCCCGAAATGTGCTCACTCGCACTGGAAGAGAATATTCGCCCCGAACTTTTGCAGGGTTTGCTCATCGAGCTGCCCCAGCAAGTCCAGCAGTTCGAATCCTCGTTAAACGCTTTCTTAGACTCTCACGACTTTGCCGATCTCAATCAAGCGCAGCGTATCGCACACACGATAAAAGGCGCAGCAAATGTTGTGTCCGTTTCCGGGCTGGCCAACCTCATGCATTTCACCGAGGATTTATTGGAAAGCGCCACAAAAAAATGGGAACGCCCGCCAGAAGGCTTCGTTGATTTTTTACAATCCGTCGCGGATTGCTTAGCCATTTCGGCTGAATACCTCAACAAAATGGGGCCAGCACCGGACGATATTGAATCCACCATGTCCGGACTGCTTCACTGGCTACGCAAAACAAAACATGACTCAGACGCGACCCATACTGACGCACCACTAGCAGAGATAGCATCGTCGGAACCGCTCGCCACTGAGCATTCAGAAAACTCACCAATAGAAGCAACCCAAGACTCAACAACTCCCCCTCCCGCCCTCCCAGAAACAGCACAAAACCAGGAGGAGAAAAACAAATCTGATGAGGAGGAAGTTCGCTACATTAACCTTCCCAGCCATATTGCGCAGGAGTTATTGCGCTTATCTGGGGAAACACAAATATCCAATAATCAATTTGGTGTACGGGTTGAAAACTTACAAGACAGCGTAAAACTGAGTGACAATTATCACAAACAGATTCAGACGATGGCGATAGAGTTCGAATCCCTCGTACAAACACAGAGCGCACTCAGATCTGCAGCATTAAGCAGTAAAGACGACCAATTTGATCCACTCGAAATGGAACAGTTTAATGAGCTGCACAGCTTTTCTCACCAACTACTGGAACTTACTACCGACTCATACGAAAGCGTGGCCAGCATCGAAGCACAATTAGATGAACTCAGCGCCCTACTCTACTCACAAAAGCAATTGAATCACGACAACCAACAAATTCTACTGGACATGAATTTGTTGCCGGTAGAGACTTTTTCTTCCCGGTTCTCGCGTTGCGTTCGCCAAGCATGCCGCCTTACAAACAAATCCGCCACACTCGAAATAGAGGGCGGTAATGTAATGATGGATAGCCACGTGCTAAACGCTATCGCCGACCCACTCATGCACGTACTTCGAAATGCGGTGGACCACGGACTCGAAGGCAGTCGCTATGAACGTGAACAACTCGGTAAACCCGCAGAAGGCAAGATCACCCTAAGCTTTATGAATAAGGGCGAAACCATTTCCGTAGAGTGTTCTGATGACGGACACGGCTTAGATTACGACGCGATTTACCAAACCGCCCTCGCCAAGGAGTTAATTCCTGACGACGCCAATTATTCGCCTCAATTACTCAACCAAATGGTACTACTGCCAGGGTTTTCCACACGAAGGGAAGCCACACAAACCTCCGGGCGCGGCATTGGCCTGGATGCGGTTATGGCCAGTGTGAGAGCACTAAAAGGGAATATGCAGATTACATCCGAAAAAAATAAAGGCTGTAAGGTTTCGATCACCGTACCTTCCAGTATTTTGACCGCTCACGCTATTGTGGTGAAAGCGCAATATCGAAATAACCAACAGAGTTATAGCTTACTTGGCCGCGCCGTCGAACAAATTATTTATGTACGCCCAGAACAAATTGAAAGCACATCAGAAGGTCACAGCTACCAGCTGCACGATGAGACCCTGCCGGTTTATATGATTAACGACCTCCTTGGTTTTGGCATAGGAGAAGTCGACAACACCAACGCACTGCTCCTGTGCCGCAAAGCGGATAACTCACAAGTGCTCGTGGCCGTTGAGCAAATTATTTCCAGCCAAGAACTGGTAGTGAAGTCGCTCAACGAATATACCTACACGCCACCCGGCGTTGTTGGCGCAACCATCATGGGGGACGGCTCGGTATCACCGGTGGTGGACTTACAAGAACTGCCAGGGCTCACGCTAGAACATACTGAGCTAACACAGCTAGGACGCCGCAGAGAGCAACTGGCCGCCTTAGAAAAAGCCCAATACAAAGAACCCCCTGCAGCCTTGGTGGTAGACGACTCACTCAGCGCGCGCCGCTCACTTGCCCAATTCGTTTCCGACATGGGCATGGAGGTCGTCACGGCAAAAGACGGCTTTGATGCAATCAGTGCAATCGAAAATAAAAAGCCTTCGCTTCTACTCGTCGACTTGGAAATGCCACGAATGAATGGCCTGGAACTAACCGCACATTTGCGATCACGGGAAGAATACAAAGACATACCCGTCATTATGATTACGTCTCGCTCCACAGACCGCCATAAGACCCTCGCGGAAAATGCAGGCGTCGATACCTATCTCACCAAACCCTGGTCTGAAGATGAGCTGATGCAGTGCATCGAAAAACAAATCGCTTAACCTACCCCTAAAGCAGCTACTCATTAGCCATAAAAAAAGGCCCAATGAAATCTCACTGGGCCTTTTTATTGGGTACTAAAAAAGAGAAGCGCGCGCGATTAAAGCCCTTGCTTCTCAATAAATGCAGAAATATGCTCCGACATTTGAACAGGCTCTAGCGCACAACCATAATGCCCCCAGATGGACTCCAAAATTTTCACTTCGGCTTGCCCTGGTGTATTAGCATTAAGTACCGACTCTAACTCATATGCAAAATGCGGCGGGAATTCGCGATCTGTATCCACATTCATAATCAATACAGGGCATGTAATTTGGCGAATACCATCCTCGTAGTTACCACCCGCTAAACGACCAAGGTCATGGCTATTTACTGCGGCGATAAACCTGATAATACAATTCGGGTCGCGCTTAAGCCAATCGATATCCGATGTGCCCGTAAGGTAAGTATTCACACTATCGCTACGCTGCTGCTGGGAATTAGGACCTTCTGGAACCGGGTCCCATGCAATCTTAGTCGTGGCCTTCTCATTGAAGTAGTAGATCTTCATTGCTTGCGAAACGAGGCGAGTTGAATACAGCTCTTTATCCATATCGTACCAACCGCCTTGATACCCCGGATCCATCAACATCGCGTTAATCATGAAGTGATGCATCAACATTCCGTCTGCGGTCATGCGACCACATGTCGCCACAGGGATAGCCGCACCCACGAAATCAGGAAATAAGGCTGCCATCTGCAAGGTTTGCAATGAACCCGTGGAAAGCCCGGACATAATGTGCAGCTTCTCAACCCCCAACTCATCCAGAAACGCTTTTTGGTAAAGCACGGTATCCACCAAGCTAATTTCAGGGAAAAGCGGCCCATAGCGACAACCCGTCTTCGGATTAATCGTGTTAGGCGCGGTGGACCCAAAGCCGATACCAAGCGAACAAGAACATAGAACACGGTACTTGTCAGTATCATAGGCCTTGCCCGGCCCGATGAGGCCATCCCACCAACCAGGCTTTGCATCATCTTCAGAATACTTGCCTGCGGCATGCGCGGGCGATAAACCACCGTGGGCGACAAGAATCACGGGGCCATCAGGGTTTCCGTACTCTTCATACGCCACAACTGGTTCATCAAAGGTAAAGCCAGATTCGGTCGTAAACGGCTTACTCAGGTTTATGAATTTTTTCTCAACGATCACGGGGGGTCTCCTACAAGTCATCAAGCTATTTTTTATAGTGTATTGCCTTTCAATAAATACGGGGGCTCACGTTCCCGTTAGTATTCAGTGATGGCATTTTCGCCAGCGCTTCAATATCAGCGAAAACGAATAATACGGCATTCTGTATATGAACCCCAATGAACAGTGAGCAAAAACCGACAATTTAGGGCAAGAAACAGGTGTTTAGATCTTTTTAGATTGGAATTCCGAGGTATTCAAAAACATACTGACCAGGCGTGTGGAGGGAAGCACACGCGCATAGGACCCTATGCGCGCGGAGTCATTAGATCAACTATCTGGATCACATATACGCTTAAAGCCAGCGGCAATAAACGGCACCATCCGCTCATAAGCGGTTGTGATATTGTCAGAGGAGACGAGCCCCCCAGACAATCGGTCTATCCGGCCTGTACGGGTAAACGTGAGAGAAAGTGCACCAGAAAAGTAGTTATAACCCCAGTAAATATTCTCTTCACTCGCATTGGGTAAAGATTTTTTAAGCGCTTGAATAAAACGCTCCACCAAGGGGTCAAAATGCTTGGTCATCATAGATTGACCCCACACTGGCGAGTTGTTGATATAGGCCACTAAAGCCATATAGTTATGCCACCCTGGATCACCCGTTTGTTCTTCTAGCTCGCCAGGGTTAAGAGGGCGAATAAAGGCCTCAATAATTGATTCGACCGAGGGGCCATCAGGTCCGGCCTCCACTTCACATCGTGTCAACCTTTCAAGACGTAGGGTATTAAGGACTTCTGCTCGGCGAAAAAATACCGCATCGAATAGGTCACGCTTCTTTCCATAATGATAGCTCGCTAAAGCAACGTCCACTTGTGCGGCATGTGCAATCTGGCGGATCGTCACGCCATCGTAGCCGTGGGTCGCAAACAGCGCCTCGGCCGCATCTAGAATTCGCTCACGCTTACTGGGGTTAGATTCCAAGCCCATTTCACTCACTCTGTCGTTCATTGGTAGTTCCCATTTGTACATATCTTCTTAGCACCCGCCATTCTATCGCAAATAAGCATTTAAACGGCCATAGAAAATGCACTATATATTCAACGGACGTTGAGTGAATAATAGCTCAACGATCGTTGAATTTCATTATGTAATCCCCGCTGAATTGACGAGCAGTATGTTCTTGACCGCTACTTTTGCATCGCATGACAAATGCCTAGCGCCACAATGGACAGAAAGGCGCATGAGCGGCGACAAAAATGCGCCACGCATCATCCTTTAGTATGAAGCTACATATTTATTTCTCTTACGGATAAAAAACTGAGAACGATATTGTTGACGCCCGTACGCAGTATTTATACGCCTACTTAATAAAATTAAATCACGCCATTTAATACCTAGGTAGGATTTTCTTTCTATCAAACAGCCGTATACTCCTTCTCATGGTTTCTAACCTACCGATCGTTTTTTAGAGTGGAACGACCGGAATAGTTTAGAAATCACCTCCGGGGAGTCAGAGGAAAGGAAAACTCTGACAACCACTTTTTACCGTATTTAAAGCATTATTCTAGACAAAATCACCACAATACACGCGCTCACATATCGCACCTTTCAAACCACCGCCCCTCAAAAATTCTCTTTCAAAAAATATAAATCTCCAACATACCGACATTTTTTACATAACCCTCATCACAATTTGATTGAACAATATTTATTTTTCATAAAATAGAAAGTTGCAACAGCTTGCATCTTATTCCGTCCCCGTCAGTAAAATAAAAAATACTTGCTTTAATATTTTTAACAAAAAAAACCATGCAAAAATATTTTTTATATCGCTACTATCCTCCCCACAAAAAAACATATCAAAATATAAGTAAAAAATCGAAAAATACGAATAAAAATACCCTAACGAGAAAAGCCCCTATAAAACACACCTAAAACACACCTAAAACACACCTAAAACACGCTCAAACTAGATAACATGTTATGTATAATTCACAATGCATACATCCTTTAAACGAATAATACGCTTCAATTAAGTCCTATTTAAAAACGAATCCTTTTATAAAACTTATTTACGTTTATACACCAAACTCCCGCCGCCTCTTACTCATAGCGACACAACAAAATCGATCAAAGCGATCTAGCTGCACAAAATAAAAACGAATTAGGTGACAAAGTTCAAATTTTTGTGCGCTGCACAAATTTTATCTGGACAAATATTGTTGCAATGCAATATAGTTTAAAAGATGATTTAACTGTCAAACAAAATCCTTGTTCTGAACGCCAGGAAGCGCCGGAGGAACAACACATCAGGAGCATGTGGAGGATTATCTATCGGGGGACACCATGTCACGTTGTAAAAAAGCAGCTGCTTTTGCTGCGACCGCAATACTGCTATGCAGTATCACTTTACCTACTCACTCTATGCCTGCTAACCCAGCACCGCGTATCTTTGTCCAACCGGACGGCTCATCATTTGAAGCGAGTCCACAGGGCGACGAACGTATGCTTTGGTTCGAAACTGTCGACACCAACGAGGTCGTTGTATACAACCCGCTAAGCAGCAGCTATGAATATGCCGAAGTCGAAGTGGATGTCGAAGGGTTCTTCCTACGGCCTTCAGGTTTACTTTTCGGACAAACGCCACTCAATGTGATTCCTGAGATTCATTACGAAGATTTAATGGAAGCGTGGAATACTGCATGGGAAGGCTATGGTGATCACAGCGATCACGGACACGGTGGCGAAAGCGCACCGGAAGCACAATCAGGGGAAGGTGCCCCAGAACACGGCTCGGCCGCACCAACGCCAGGCCAGTATATTTATAACTCTCTCTTTATTATGGTGGAGTTTGACGATTTTCAATTCACCAGTGATGAAGCCACATGGTCAAACAAAATTTTTGGCGGTTACCCATCAGAAGTATCCGCGGGATCGCTCAACGATTACTACCAAGAGATTTCACAAGGCCAATTATTTTTTACGCCCGCCAATGAAAATCAAGGCACCGCTAACGATGGCTTTATTAAAGTGCAAGTGAGCGGCAACCACCCGCAATATGCGCGTGATTGGAGCGGCTGGAGAACTAAACTTGTCGAAGCGTTCAACGCCGCAGCAAACCATATTGATTTTTCACAGTACGATACCAACCAAAACGGCACGATCGATAAAACCGAACTATTAGTTTCATTTATTATTTCCGGCCGAGAAAGTTCCTATAGCGGTTCTGAATCAGAAGGGTTTTGGGGGCACGCCTACTTCAGCCATAACTTTGGTTCGTATAACGGTGTTGACGTTAGCACTGGATATATGGGCTTCGGCGAGCGCCAAGGGCCAACAAACGCACCTTACGACAGCACACTCGGCATCATCGCTCACGAGCTAGGCCACTCGGCTTTTAATCTGAGAGATTTATACAATCAACCTACGGCTATTTCCTACTGGGGATTAATGGGCACAGGAAGCTGGGGATATAAATCAGGTGAGCGATTAGGTGCACGCCCTGTTCATATGACGGCCTATAGTAAAATGAACGCTTCGTTACAAAATGGCTCGCGTGGTTTTTTCCAACCACAACAAGTAACACCAAGCGGTAGCGCTCAACTTATTACGACCAGCCACCCCTTTGGTACTGCGGACTATAACTTTGTTCGACTCCCCGGTGAATATAGCTACCAATACTGGCTAGTAGAACAACGAAAAGTAGAAGGCTACGATGAGGGCTTACTCCGTAATGGCAACGGTACAGACGGGCTCGTCGCAGGTGATACAGGTATTCTTGTCTCTTATAGCCAAAGCACTTCACGCCTTTGGATTAACAGAATGAGCGGGCAAAGCACCGGAACCCGGAAAACGGATATGATGTATGGTGGACATGTCACATCATTTACACCTGCAACCACCCCCAATACCAACTACCCGAATTCAGATGTATTTTCTGGCTTAGTGATCGAACAAGTCTCATCGGCTTCGGAGCAAATGACTGCGTACGTGCGCAGAGAAGCGTACCCATGTACCTCGTTCACCGATACACTTCCTAACCACGAAACAGCGGGACGCGCGTATAGCCAAGTAGAAGGCCAAACCTGCTTCGGGACTTTCTGTTACGGCGGATCAACGGTGTATTATGCAAACGGATCAAGTGAAAACTTAGGCTCTAGCACATGGACGCAAATCACCTTAAATGAAACATCACCCAACTATTACACAACCGAGAGTTGCCCAGTGGGCGATACAACAGCGCCTGTCATTTCGTTAAACGGCAGCACCGACATAACGGTTTATCAAGGCGCTGCCTGGGTTGACCCCGGCTATACCGCAACGGATGAAACTGATGGCGACATCACAGCAAATGTCATCGTCAGCGGTTCTGTAGATACGGCAACGACCGGCGATTACACGCTGAACTATAACGTCAGCGATGCAGCTGGCAACTCTGCCACACAAGCAACCCGTGTTGTGCATGTTGTTGTAGAGCCTGTTGATACAACGGCTCCGGTAATTGCACTTATCGGTGATACAGAAATGACCATCATCGTAAATACCGCCTTTAGTGATCCTGGATTTTCTGCCACGGATAATACTGACGGCAATATCACGTCACTCGTGACGGTTTCTGGCTCAGTCGACAACACGGTCATTGGCACTTACGAATTACGCTACAACGTCAGTGACGCAGCGGGTAATGCCGCTACTGAAGTACTGCGTACTGTGAATGTTGTTGCAGAACCCGAAGACACAACAGTGCCTGTAATCACCTTAAACGGTGCATCTGCAATAACACTCAACGTTGGTGATAACTATGTTGAACCCGGCTTTAGCGCAACAGACAACATAGACGGCGACATTTCGGCTCAGGTCGTGATTAGCGGAAGCGTCAATACAAACATCGCAGGAGACTACACGCTGCGCTATAACGTCAGCGACGCAGCAGGTAATGCCGCGACAGAAGTTACCCGCACCATTCACGTTGAAGAAGTCACGGCATGTGTAGAACATACCGCTTCGGTAAACGCACACATCAGTGCAGGAAGAGCATACAACTGTGGCACCTATGGCTTTAACGGATGTGCTGTAGGATCGGATACGGACATTGGTCTCACCTTCCTAACCACACCGGTCACACTTAAAGAACAACCATTAGGCCATTTTGACTTAGGGTCATGTAACTAATACCAAAAGTTTCGCTCTATGCGTGAGTCGAGTTGGCGGCCTTCGGGCCGCCATTTTTTATGGCGGAAAATATTACTGGATAGATTGCGTAGAGAGCTGAGATAAATCAACCACGATTTTCTTAATCTTTGCATCAACTTCTAATCCGTGCTCAAAATTATCTAACGATTTATTCACCGCGCCAGCCAAAATATCCATTATTTCTTTTTCTTGTGCGTCGGTTAACCCCATGGCGAAAAATGCATTTTCGACGTCTTCAACCATCTCATCCAAAATCTGCATGCTGTTTTTCTTATGTTCATCCTGTAGCACATGAATATCATCTAGCGAGTTTTTTGCTTGCACAATCGTATCTCTTACCATCATCGTCTGCTGACTTGATTTCTCCGCAACCTCTGCGAGATGGCTCAGCTTTGCATTAGCGCCTTCCAGCAGGATCATTAATTGATCCTTCAGGGACCCGCGTTTATCCGACTCTAGCGGCATATTTTTTATCAAGACAACAACGCCATCTTGAATAAAAAACGCGCGTCGGTCTTTTTCCACAATGGGTTCAGTATGGCCGTGTAAGCGCTCGAGTAATTCGATCTCTAACATTGTGGGCGCCCCCGAGGTAGCATCCGTCATACGAATCGGTGACGCATTAAAATATACCGCCGAGTTAAGGTCGTATGAACGCAAAGATTCGAGTGTCGCCTCTAGAAGGCTCTCTGGGGTTTTAATGGAAAATGTCGTTCTAAGAAAGTTAACGATATTCCCAAGGTTCCCAGACTCCGAAATTAACGAATAAACAAGTTTGCTCGCGGAGTCTGCCTGCTCCTTCAATTGACTTCGCGCGGTGTGGGCCTGCACGACTTGACGGATCTTGGAACGGAGTACCTCTGGGTCATACGGTTTCGTAATATAATCTGACGCACCAACATCCAGCCCACGAATAATTTCTTCCGTACTGTCGTTTGCCGACAAAAATATGATATCAATCGCGTCCAGGCTTGAATCGGCCTTAATCTTTTCACAGGTTTCATAGCCGTTCATGCCCGGCATATTCACGTCTAATAGAATGAGGTTAGGCTTTTCGCTCTCCTGCAAGCTCTCCAGCGCATATTCGCCTGACGTCGCTGCAGTCACGGCAAAATCATCTTTCAACTCTTCTAACAACACATGAATTTCTTGCGGAGAATCATCAACGATCAATATACGAAATTTTTCTTCAGGCATTCCATCCACCATATTAATGAGGGTTAACTACTGACAAAATCACTTATCAAGCGATGAATATCGGGTAGTTTAAATTTATTAAATGCTTGTGAAATATCATCGGCAACACTTTGGTATTTCGAATTTTTTGTCAATTCTGACAGCGATTCAATGCTTTCTGATACACGCCCTAAATCACTTTTAAGGTTTTCATCTATCACCATCAATACCGCCAGTACGCCTTCACGACTGACATCTTTCTGTTCGCTCGATTCAGCATTATCATCCGAATCCGAAAGGACAGGCACACAGCTAGACAGTATTTTTACATCCGATGAAAATCTATCCAATAAAACACCGGGGATAGCTTCTTCATCCAATTTTAACAGGGCTTCTATTTCGCCAGCCGTTTTTGATATCTCAACAGCACCGATATTACCCGCGGACCCTTTAATTTTATGCGTGAGTGCAATAGCCCCGGTCATGTCACCAGAGGCGATACACGCTTGCAGCTTTAGATCGGCGTTCTTATTATCTTTTGCAAAACTAACAATTAATGGTTTCAGCTTGTGCCACCGACCACGCAGCCGCTTCAGCGCATTGGGAAGATCAAAACCTGCCAATTCGGGAATATCAAGCGCGGCAAGATCTTGATACGGGTTATCCGCCGGCACCGCTTCCGCATTAAGCGCCCCACCATCGACGCTACCCGAATGTGGAATAACTTCCTCATTCTCGTTGTCTGTATTCGCCAAGATATTCGGCGCCACATTTAGAAATTTGGCAAGAACAGGAAAAAGCACATCCGTTTCGATCGGTTTTGTCACATGGTCATTCATCCCCGCCGCCAAGCTTTTATTCCGGTCTTCCAAAGAAGCATGCGCAGTGATGGCGATTATCGGTAAATCCACATAGCCTGCGCCCAACTGGCGAATGGCGCGCGCGGTCTCTAAGCCGTCCATGCCGGGCATTTGAATATCCATAAGCACCATGTCAAATACGTGGCTTCTAAGTGATTCAATGGCATCTGGGCCGCTCATCACTGTGGTTAAGGTAAAACCCGCTTGCTCAAATATTTCTTCTGCAACTTGAAGGTTGATAAAATTATCATCAACTACCAGTAATCTTTTACCGCTAAAATCAAATGATAAGGTCTCGTTGTTATTATCGCCTTCTACCAGGGTACGGTAATCGCCGGACACTGCACTGACAACTTCCTTAACACTGATGGGCTTAATAATTTGATAATCTACAAGCCCCGCATACTCACTTTCATGGGAATACGTAACGACTTCTATTACTTTTAATTTCGGTAATACCGCACGCAACCGCGTCAGTTCGATTCGCTCTTCTTTACCTAAAGGCATATCATCCAAAAAAATTACGCTTTCGGTATGACCAGAAAAATCAACCCCATTAAGATCACTAAACCCAGAAAACACGTAATATTCATGTATACCGACTTCGGCGAATATATTCTCGAATGCACTCCCCCGGGCCTCGCTCTGGGAAAGTAAAATCGGACAGATAATATGTTGCTTTTTAATAAAATCTTCTGCTATCGATCCTTCATCAACAATGGGGAGCTTAAGATAAAAATAAAACCGAGTGCCTTTCCCCGGTTCACTAGACACATGCAGCTGAGCATCATACGCCGCAAGAATTTTGGTCGATATGCTTAGGCCTAAACCTGTGCCACCAAACTTTCTTGTCGTGGTGGTATCCGCTTGACTAAACGCACCAAAGATTCGTTCGCATTCTTCTCGGGTCATCCCAATGCCCGTATCCTGAACAGAGAAACGAAATTCATTATCACTGAGATAACTGCTCGAAACGATGACATCACCCTTTTCAGTGAATTTAATCGCGTTGTTAAGGAGATTCCCCACAACCTGACGAATCCTCATGGAATCGCCCTGTACTAATCGCGGCATCTTGGCGGAAATATCGGTCACCAAATTTAGGTGCTTCGCGTGTGCCGTTGTCGCGAAATTTTGAATAACGGCTTCGACAGACTCAACAATTGAAAAATCTTTTTCTTCTAACGTCAGGCCGACGCTATCCAGTTTAGAAAATTCGAGTACGTCATTAATAATGGATACGAGCAGCTTGCCAGATTCTTCCGCGGTATTGAGTAGTTTTTCTCGCTTACTCGCATCATTACACTTCTTTAACGCTTGAATCATTCCAAGCACACCATTCATGGGCGTGCGAATTTCATGGCTCATATTCGCCAAAAACTCAGCTTTCGCATGCACACTTTCTAAGGCTTGATCTCGTGCGGTTTCCAATTCAGCTGTTCGTTTAGAAACTAGGTTTTCTAAACCCGCCGAAAACTCCTGCAAACGGTTGGTACTCTCATAAAGCTCACGGCTTTTATTTTCCAACAGTTTTTCAACACGTATGCGGGCTTTACGCTCACGCTCATACCGCGCGTTTAGCTGTTCTATTTCTTCACTCATGAATTTTGCACAAAAAATCTTGCCTATGACACCGTTTGGGAACCAGACCTGCGGTTAATGGGTGACGATTCCCTTGAATACTTTGTCGTTGCCTATCATACCGCTCACACCATTTATCAAGCGCCAACGGGTAACGAGAGAAAGTATGATTACAATAATATTCTATGAGTATAGGCCGGAAAATAGCGAATGATCACCGCCAGCGACAAAGCTGGCGTGACCAAATAGAAATAAAAGAGGGGGGAGTATGACGCTATGAGTATACTGAGGATTAAATGGTGTTTTTCGTGCCAAAAACGCCTTATAACTGCTTAAATGCGGCCTCGAGGTTTGATATCGTATCGTCAATATTCTGTAATTTATCAATGCCAAACAAACCAATACGAAACGATTGATAATTTTCTGGCTCGTCACACATTAGCGGAACACCTGCCGCGGTTTGGAGCCCCAAAGATAACAACTGTTTGACAAGGGCCATCGAAGGCTGATCAACATAACTGACCACAACGCCAGGCGCTTCAAAGCCTTTTGCCGCGACACTTTTAAACCCATTGTCATTCAACAATTGACGAACTTTGCCGCCTAGCTCGCACTGAGCTTGTTTTAACACGTCAAAACCAATTTTTTCTTGTATCGTCATCGTCTCTAACAGTTGCGCTAAAGCGTCTGTA
Source organism: Agarilytica sp. (assembly GCA_045430345.1). Taxonomy (GTDB): domain Bacteria; phylum Pseudomonadota; class Gammaproteobacteria; order Pseudomonadales; family Cellvibrionaceae; genus Agarilytica. Next base: position 286,054 of record JAILXT010000006.1, read on the forward strand.
GGCATCGTCGCGTGATACGCGTGGCCCCCATTCAGGTAAGCCTCCATAATCTCCAGCCATTTTTTCAAGTCGCATGCGAAACTCGAGCTTTGTGATGCGGTAACTTTTTCTCTCGCCGCCTTGTTCAACATGACAAGACCTGCACAGGGCGTTGAGCTCCAACCTTTTTGCGGCGCAGATATCAATACATCCGCACCAACCGCGTCCATATCAAGCCACACAGCACCAGACGCAATACAATCCAAAACAAAAAGGCCGCCCACCGCGTGGACAGCTGCTGAAACACGTTTAAGATAATCTTCTGGCAATATAATGCCCGACGCGGTTTCCACATGAGGCGCAAAAACCAATTCAGGGCGCGATTTTGCGATAAACGCTTCCACGTCTTCGATTGGGGCTGGCGCAAACCCAGCACAATCACCCGAGTCAACAGGGCGCGCTTTAAGCACATCGGTTTCAGAGGGAATGTTGCCCGCCTCAAAAATCTGACTCCAACGGTAACTAAAAAATCCATTCCGTAATACCAGACACTTTTTATCGGTCGCTAACTGACGCGCAACGGCTTCCATTGCATAGGTTCCCCCTCCCGGCACAACCACCGCAACATCTGCGTTATAGACACGCGTTAAGGTGCGATTAAGGTCACGCATAACCGACTGAAAACGTTGCGACATATGGTTCAATGAACGATCTGTAAATACAACAGAAAACTCTAGTAAACCTTCGGGATCAATACTCGGAAAAATACGTGACACGCTAGGACATCCTCAACTCTGAATATTTTTTATGGAAGCACAAATAAACTGTGCTTTTGATTTATGGGAAAACACTCTCCCGCACTGCGGGGAGTATAACGGTTACATCCAAGACAACAACCCACGCGTATCACGTGAAGATAATATCGAGATAAGCGTTACATGAGGACAAAGAAATATTAGGATTGCGTGATTCAAAAACGATACGTTGCGAGTATCTCTCCACCACGACGAATAGCGCTATTCATCCGCGTTGGGTCACCGCTCTCATAATGATATTCATCAAGAATATTATTGAGCGTAAGCTGAAGCTCTAGATTATCCCGTACCTGCAAAATCACATTACTATCAACACGCGTAATCTCAGGAAAACCACTCTGGCCTTCGTTGTAAGAAACAAAGGCATTCCATGTCGCGTCTTCACTTAGCTTGTAATGCCATTGAACACTCATCATCCAGTTTTCAATATCGTCGGAATCGGTGTTCGAATCTCGGTCAGGTTCGACATCAAAATAACTAAGGTTCACATGATAGCGCCACTGCTCATGCTGTTGCGTAAATTCAAGCTCCACCCCCTGATACTTGGAATGACGAACTCTAGCGCCAGACGAGTCGGCAAGCGGGTCACTCTCCCTATCAATGAAAGCCGTAGCGTCCACACTTATATTCTGGCCAAACAAACGGCGGTAACCTATCTCTTGAGAATACGTCACAACGGATGCACTAGACGCAGAGGAAATCGGCTGAATACATCCAAGCTCTGGATCATCAGTAAATCCTGCAGCCGTACAAAATGCGGAGAAACTATTGAAATCTAAATACGCGTCTGACTCTGTTCGTGACGGAGTACGCACTGAACGTGTTACCGCAGCCCAAAGCGCCCGCTGGTCGTCGATCGTATAAGTGCTTCTAAGGGACGGATTATATTCCGTCCCTGAATAATCGTTATGTTCATACCGCACCCCGGCGACCATCGAAAGCTTCTCGGGGATAACTTGCCAATCATCTTGAATAAACGTACCGAATACTTCGTCGTCCCGGGAAGAAGGGTCCATAGCAAAACCCGCAATACCGAACACCATTTGCGAGGTATCATCTTTAATAGTCCGATAAGACACACCAACGCTGATCATGTGCAGATCAAGTTGACCATGATAGATCCCCTCAACGTCAAAAATAGCACGCTCGTCGCCAAAAGAATCGGAGGTCTGATGCGTATGATCATAAAAAGTCGAAAACTGAAAACGCGACCTGTCATTAAGTCGAGCATGCATGTGATACATCACATGGTAATTTTCCGTATGAACGAGATTATTTGATCCACTGGGTAAGCGAACATCCCGCGCGCGCCCATTATATGACTCGGCCTGTATTTGATGCTCGGTATTACCATGCCCGATATCGTATCGAAACCCGATAGCGTTTGACTGAACACCATCATCCGCCAGCGGCTCATCCAAAAAAATTGTATTACCGCTATCGCTGTCGACCAGATATCGCCCCTCGTCAGTTTCACGCCCCTTCGCGTAAGCACGAAAAAAACCGGCCCCCAGCCGCGAGCCATATCGCGCACCCGCTTCATAATGTATTTCGCCCTGCCCAAGACCAGCAAAGGCTAACCCGCCCTGCGTGTCCTCCGCAGACTTGGTAACGATATTGATCACACCAGAGATAGCATTTGCACCCCACGCAGCAGAACCAGGCCCTCTTATGACTTCGATTCGCTCAATATCTTCCAGTATTTCATCTTGGGCATCCCAAAATGTTCCTGCAAAGAGCGGGTTATAAAGCGTCCTCCCGTCCTTTAAGACGAGCATTGAGGTGGCAAACCGAACCCCTTTGCGACGGCTGTTGATGGCCCACTTGTTACCATCGATCCGCTTAACATGCATGCCGGGTATAAGACGTAACAACTCCGGAACGGTTCTTAAACCACTGTTTTTAATTTGTTGCGATGTAATTACGGTAACCGCAGACGCACTCTCTCGCAAAGGCTCAGACGCCCGGTTACTCACGGTCACTTCAATATTCAGCAACGCCTCTAGTGACATATCCGTAAGTTCAGAAAAACTGGTTTGATCGGAAAACGCCACGTGGGAGCTTCCAAGCACAAGCGTTAGCGCAAGGGGTTTCATGAGGGGCCTAATCACTAAGCCCTGAAAATCGACGATTGAAGGCACGTATATAGTCTTTATTGTTGCTGTTGTAGAGACTTAAGATCAACGAATACTCGTAATTATGGTAGAGAGGGTGGGGAATATCCATCCACCGTAATGACCTACGCGCCATACCCTCTAAATTAAGCGCTTCAACCGATGCAAAGGATTAAGCTGGGCAGCAAAACAGGTTAAAAAATCACCATAAAGTCTAATAACACCTCAAAAATTCGCTTTTTATGCCCTTGTTCATACCAACTGAGCCACAAAGTGCCTATTTTTTATCTATAGTTTTAGCAAACAGAAAATTTAGCGTCAGCCCTCGATACTTGAAGGCCGCTTACACTATTCAAACATTAGGTTGCGTACATGATCCTCACAACATCAAAAGCCCAAGCACTTGTTGAACAAGTACTCAATGGAGAGCTAGCCCCTCACGCAACCCCAAACTGGTTATCTGGGCTGGCCGAGCATGTACAACAAAATACGGCTCAGCAAGAAGACACCGCCAATCAGCCCAAATTATCAACGACAGAAATTACGCAATTCGGCCAACAAGCCCTTAAGTTCAATGGGCAGCTACACGACCTCGTCGAAGAATCCCAAGTACTGGCTTCGGCAACAGAGGAAATGGCGACGACCGCTCATGAAATAGAAACCCTTGGCCAAGGTGTGCTTGAAAAAGCCAATACCGCACAAGTCCGCACAAGCGAAGGGCGAACCCTTCTAGAACATCTACTGAAACACCTTAACTCCGTGGAAACATCGGTATCCCAAGTAGGGAATTACGTCAGCGGCTTTATTGAGAAAACCCAAAATATTAGTAACTTAACATCGACGGTAAACTCCATCGCAGACCAAACAAACTTACTCGCACTCAACGCGGCCATTGAGGCAGCTCGCGCAGGCGAACACGGACGAGGTTTTGCGGTTGTTGCGGATGAAGTAAGAGGCTTAGCCGCTCGCAGTGCGGAAGCGGCTTCTGAAATTCAAGGCATTGTCTCTGAAGTTGTTGACGGTGCATCACATATTGACTCTACAGTTCAATCTGCCGTCAACGTATTACACGAATCACTGGAAAACCGGAAGCAAGTCGAATCGGCCCTCGACAACGCCCACCAAACAGCGGGCACAAATGTGGATGCCACCATGCAAATAGCGTCTGCCGCGACGGAACAATCCGCTGTCGCACAGGATATGGCCGCACGCGTGTCAGACACCTCCGTTCACACAAGGGAGCTATCCGAAATATTCTTAGAGATCAAAACGATGATTGAAACCCTTATCGAACAACAATCGGAATGACTGAACAACCTCACGTGAGTAGACGGTCGCTACCCAAACGGGAACGTCACACACCATGTTTGTACGCCCTCTGAAATATATCGAACCAGTATCGGATAATCCCTCGGGAAGCTCTATTCAGACCTTAGAACCTTTCGTCCACTTCATCGACTAAAGGGACTTATTCACCGATATAAATAACAACGCACCGAGCTTGCGGACTGCAACGGTGCTCCCATAGATAAATCCCCTGCCATGTGCCTAGCGCCAACTGACCGTCGATAATTGGAATAGATAAGCTGGTTGCCGTTAGTGTCGCTTTTATATGTGCAGGCATATCATCATCCCCCTCCAAGGTATGCGTATATAAAGGGTCGCCTTCAGGTACCAATCGGTTTAACCAGCTCTCTAAATCGTGCTGCGCAGAAGCATCGTAATTTTCCTGAATAAGGAGACTGGCCGATGTATGTTGAATAAATAGCGTGCAAAGCCCCTCTCTAATATTTGCTTTTGCAACCGCCCTGGCAACTTGTTGCGTAAATGAATGAAGCCCCTGCCCTGGAACGGATAGTGTAAGCGACGTAATCATTCTTCCCCCTTTTAAAACATTGGTTATGGCATACTGCCAAGTCATTTCATACACGCATCGGACCCGCGTAATGTACCTTTTTTTTGAACGCTTAGTTAACCCTTTTCCACCCACAGCAGTAAAACAAGCGCCCACCACTTTGCTTGCCTTTTGCCGTTACTATGCCCAGGGCTGTGAAAAATATTTTTTCGTCATGGCAGTATTAACGGCCTGTATCGCCATATTGGAAGTGTCCCTATTCAGTCATTTAGGAGGCCTCGTTGACTTGCTTTCGGATGCATCACCAGAAACAGTATTCGCTGGCGAAAACAAAAAAACCTTACTTAAAAGCATTCTCATTCTGGCGGCGCTTCCTGTCGTTGTGCTGTTCCATTCATTAATCATCCATCAAACATTGATGGGGAACTTCCCCATGATCGTACGCTGGTCCGCGCACCGATTTTTATTGGGACAAAGCCTCAGTTTTTATCAAAATGAATTTGCCGGGCGGCTAGCAACAAAAGTGATGCAAACTGCTCTAGCAGTACGTGAAACGCTCATGAAGTCATTAGACGTGTTGCTCTATGTCGGCGTCTATTTTTCTGCCATCGTCATACTCGTCGCGACCTTAGATTGGCGACTGGCGATTCCGTTTATCGTATGGCTGATCCTATATTGCTTTATCCTAAAATATTTTATCCCTCGGCTAGAAAGAATATCCACCAAACAAGCCGACGCACGCTCAGACATGACGGGACGGATCGTCGATAGCTACACCAATATGTCTACCGTAAAATTGTTCTCCCATTCGAGCAGAGAATCTGATTATGCTCGCGAAGGGATGGCCCGTTTTTTGGATACTACCTACCCCCAAATGCGTCTAGCCACAGCACTTTCTGTTTCTATTTGGATAGCTAATTGCTTACTGGCGTTTTCCGTTGCGAGTATGTCGCTCTGGCTCTGGTCGTTGAGTTTGATCAGTGCTGGCGCCATTGCCGCGGCGATGGGTTTAATCCTTAGACTTTTCGGCATGTCTCAATGGATTATGTGGGAAGTCTCTTCACTTTTTGAAAACATAGGCACCGTACGAGATGGGATGAACACACTGACCCTTTCACGCGATGTTCAGGACAAACCCGACGCTCCGTCAATCGAAATTAATGGGAGTGACGGTATTCGTTTTGACAGTGTCGCCTTCCATTACGGAAAAAAAGCCGGCGTTATTGATCGTTTCGACTTACACATAAAACCGGGCGAAAAAGTGGGACTCGTCGGACGCTCCGGCGCGGGAAAATCGACATTAGTTAACTTATTACTTAGATTTTACGATGTAGAGAGCGGACGTATCACCATCGACCAGCAGAATATATCTGAGGTAACACAAAAAAGTCTGCGTTCGCAGATTGGTATGGTGACGCAAGATACGTCATTACTTCATCGTTCACTGCGAGACAACCTGCTATACGGAAAACCCGAAGCAACTGAAGCAGAATTGGTCGAGGCAACTCGCCAAGCCCATGCCTATGCGTTTATTTCAGAATTGATTGATGCCGAGGGACGACAAGGGTTTAACGCTCGCGTCGGTGAGCGTGGCGTAAAACTCTCTGGCGGGCAAAGACAACGTGTCGCGATAGCACGAGTGCTCCTCAAAAATGCACCAATATTAATCCTCGATGAAGCGACCTCCGCACTCGACTCAGAAGTCGAACAAGCGATTCAAGAAAACCTGAGCCATTTAATGCAAGACAAAACCGTCATCGCCATCGCCCATCGACTCTCCACCATTGCAGCGCTTGATCGGCTCATTGTTGTCGACAACGGTAAGATTATTGAGCAGGGCTCTCATCAAGAGCTGATCGAACGAAATGGCGTGTATGCACAGCTATGGAAACACCAATCAGGTGGTTTTTTGGGGGAGTCGTGAGGCCCTTTCTAGACCGTTTAACCTGGTAAGATCAGTAGTCGTGATGACGGAGAAAAAATCGAAACACACTATTTTTAAGGCCTATCCCAGAAAAACCTGTTGTTTTTCATAAATTTCATTTTTATTTCAAAAAAATATATAACTGAATTTTTCATAATATTTACTGGCTTTTGCGGGAAGCACATGCCAAAAACGTGCTTTACCGGTTCATCAACAGCACCAACTCCTTTTGGGGTGGAAACGATAAAAAATACAAAAACACCAATAATAACAAAGACTTAACACATAAACCCTGAGTTAATAACGCTCAGATATTCCTGTTTTCCCCGTATTTCACTCCCTGTTCGGACGAGAGATAACGCGAATACCGTCAGCACTAGCGAACTTTGACGACAAATTGTTCCAAAACCCTTTTGATTGTCGCGTGTTGATCAATCGCAAAATATCTGACAAACTCTTCAAAATCGTTAAAATCGATATTAGCTAACTCGCCAATTTTAATACGCCCACCCCATGTGTTTCGAGTCAGGTTGGCGAAGGAGTCTCATAATATGGCACACGCGACGCTAGAAGCACCTGAATTTATCGGTACTCAAGAAGAGTCTGGGTTCACACCAAAAGATCCGGCTGAATTATTTGACGAGTATATGGAAAAAGCAAAAATCCCCGAACTCCACGGTGTTAGCCAACATGTGATTGGCGCACTCGTTAACCGTATTGGCCACTCATCCCTCGATATCGCCAACATCGCGAAAGACCTCAACCTCTCAAAACGAACCTTACAGCGTCATCTTAAGCAGCAAGGCACTAGCTTTTCTGAGATTCGCGACCAGGTACGCAAGCACTACGCGGTTGACTACTTGCTCATGCAAAACCGACGAGTAGATGATATCTACACCGCTTTAGATTTTTCGGATCGCACCAGTTTAACGAATGCCTTTCGTCGATGGATGGGGCTTTCACCAAGTGCATTTAGAAAGTTATTTCGAGATTACGTGTAAACGCGTTTAAAAAGCTCGATAGTTACAATTAGAACAAACAAAAAAGGCGATCAAATGATCGCCTTTTTTGTTTCTAGCTATAACCAAATCGGTGACTTATTTTGAATTCTTCGCGCGCTTGCGCTCATTTTCCGTCAACAACTTTTTACGTAAACGTATCGATTCAGGGGTCACTTCCACTAGCTCGTCATCTTCGATAAATTCCAAGGCTTGCTCAAGCGTTTGTCGAATAGGCGGTGTCAAAACTAGGTTTTCATCCGTACCCGCAGCGCGAATATTATTAAGCTGCTTTCCTTTAGTCGGGTTTACGACAAGATCATTACCACGAGAATGAATGCCCACGATTTGGCCTTCATATACATCAACACCATGCCCTAAGAACAAACGACCACGTTCTTGAAGGGTGAACAAGGCATAGGCTAATGTCTTGCCTTTTACCATAGACACCAAAACACCGTTCTGACGCTTCGCGACTTCACCTTCTTTTACCGGACCGTAGTGATCAAAAATACTGGTCATAATGCCTGAACCGGAAGTTAGGGTTAAAAACAAACCTCTAAACCCGATAAGTCCACGTGAAGGTGTAATAAATTCTAGTTTTACACGGCCCTTTCCATCCGGCTCCATATTCCGCAACTCGCCTTTACGTAAACCGAGCTCTTCCATAATGGCACCTTGATGCTGGTCTTCAACATCAATCACCACTTGTTCAAATGGCTCATGAATCTCGCCATCGACTTCGCGCTGAATGACTTCTGGACGAGACACGCCAAGCTCAAAACCTTCTCTTCGCATATTTTCGATCAGAACCGATAAATGTAACTCACCACGCCCAGAGACAATAAACTTATCTGCGCTTTCGCCTTGCTCTACCCGCAACGCAACGTTATGAATCAATTCTTGGTCTAGACGCTCTCTAATATTACGCGAGGTAACAAACTTGCCTTCTAAACCCGCGAACGGAGAATCGTTCACTTGAAATGCCATGCTCACAGTAGGCTCATCAACCGACAGCGCGGGCAATGCATCTACATTCTCAGGGTCACACAAAGTATCGGAAATACTGAGCTTATCTACGCCGGTAATACAGACAATATCCCCTGCTGACGCCTCTTCCGTTTCGACACGCTCCAAACCATGATATCCCATGACTTGCTGTACTTTCGCTTTACGCTCTTTTCCTTCGATATCGACCACAACAACGCTTTGATTCGGCACAAGCGTTCCACCGGTAATTCGGCCAACACCAATAACACCCACATAACTGTTGTAGTCCAACGCCGAAATTTGCATCTGAAAAGGCTTATCTATCTCCACCGCAGGTGGTTCAACTTTATCAACCACCATTTCAAATAATGGCGTCATATCTTCAGCCATGTCATCTGGTTCGTATCCCGCAATACCGTTCAATGCAGAGGTATACACAACAGGAAAATCGAGCTGCTCCTCAGTGGCACCCAAACGATCAAACAAATCGAATACTTGATCCAATACCCAATCAGGACGCGCACCTGGGCGATCAATCTTATTGATCACCACGATAGGCTTTAAACCACGCTCAAAGGCCTTGGTGGTCACGAAGCGCGTTTGTGGCATAGGGCCGTCAACCGCGTCTACCAATAGGCAAACACAATCAACCATAGAGAGGACCCGCTCTACTTCGCCACCAAAGTCGGCATGGCCAGGTGTGTCCACGATATTAATTCGGTAATCATTCCAACGAATAGCGGTGTTTTTCGCGAGTATCGTAATCCCTCGTTCGCGCTCTTGATCGTTGGAGTCCATGATGCGTTCAGCGCCCTCGTCTTTTCGATCCAAGGTACCTGACTGACTAAGAAGCTTATCGACCAGTGTCGTTTTGCCATGGTCAACGTGGGCGATGATGGCAATATTGCGAAGATTTTCTATCACTTGGTGTAAACCTCATAAAAACAGGTGAAAAATATAGACCGTAAAACTCAAGGAAAGAGCACCCAAGACAACGGACAAAAGCGGCGCGCATTATATAGCGCCGCCTCCTCTATAGACAGGGCTAAGCCGCGTATTCGACACATATTCCCGCTATTTTTGCTCATATTGTTGGCGAATTGCGTATTTTAGCGGCGAGAAACCAGAATTTTTAGTCGCATCAGTCACAGGCAGGGGTTTATTTGCTAGTATTCAAGCAAATAACGATATTAAAAGATGGAGATTGGACATGAGAATCCTGCTTTTGGCTATTTCATTTCTAGCGGCTAATTCGGCTGTATCGGGGTCGAAATTCGACCGCCTAGATAAGTTTTACCTTGGCGGAGGGGTATCTGCCATCGATGTAGGTGCTAATGGCAGCGATCTTGACCTGAGCTATAGCTCACTAGAAATCATTGGCGGATACAAATATAGTGGCTTTCTGAGCCTTGACGCTAGGCTGACACTGGGAAACGACAGCGGCGATGACAGTGGCGACACGAAACTCTATACGGGTTCAGTGTATTGGCGACCAGAGACAGCCAATGAAATCGCAAAAACATATGGTCTTCTAGGTTTTACCGCGGCTTCAATTCGAGACTCTGACGATTCTTATTCTAGGTCGGGATTTTCTTACGGCGCAGGAATAGGATTTACGATCACAGAAGCTTGGAATATCAATTTCGAAGTCCGTAAAGTTTTAGATCACTCTGACTTAGATTTAGAAACTTTCTCGGCACATATAGATTATCGTTTCTAAAAAACATCACATAAAAATGATAAAAAAGCCCGCAATTGCGGGCTTTTTTATTTATTCCGTTTAGGCATTCCAAACATATTCGTATCATCAGACATGCGCTTTTGATTTTGCTCAACCTCTTCAAACGCCTCGAATTTCCTCACCCTTCCGTTACTCGATTTTACAAAGCAGTTGATATAGTGAAGGCGCGCCTTGTCCCGATTTTTATCAAACAAATCCATTTTCAAAAAGATTTTGTAAAGAAACTGCTTATCATCGAAGCGGCTAGAATGGTTGTCGATCACTAGGTTTCGTATACGATCACCATACGTTTCTCGTGTCGTATTCTGGCAGGTCAATACCGCATCAGTAAACGTGACATTCCGATAACCTTTCGAGCCAGAACCATCCCCACTAAATAAAACGCCGGTTGCGTAGAGCGTCAGAAATACCGAGACGATGATTACCCCTGTAGAGCCAACGATGACATATATATTCTGTTTTTTACTCGATTTGGACACTAACGCGACTCGCGGTTGGGCCGATATACGGCAATATTGGGAAAACCGGCTTCTTTTAGGTGTGAAGCATGAAGCTCACTCATCACCCCCCGGTCACAGTACAGATAATAATGGATATTCGACGCTAAGTTTTCGATCTCTGCATTCAATTTATAGAATGGAATCATCAATATGTCATTGTTCGGTAACTGCAAGGGCTTGAGCTCTTGCTCATTTGGATGACGAATATCGATCACCACTCCCTCCAAGGGTAACTCAGAGATCAACTCTACACTCACTGCCACGTGAGCATCTTTCATGACTTCATCAATGGACTGTCGTTTACAATCCGCTAGTGCCTGTTCTAACACATCAAAATTAAATTTAGTCTCTTCAGCCTCTAGCGATTCAAGATTGACGCTTGCTGAAGGCTTCACCGAGATAACACCGCAATACTCTGGAATATTCGCAGCAAAGTCTTCGACACCGATATCGCGCGCCGCAGCGATAATATCAGGCTTAGCCGCCGCAATAAGTGGACGTAAAACAAGCATATTGCTCACCCGATCAATGGCCGATAAGTTGGTAATCGTCTGACTGGAGACTTGCGATATTGCCTCCCCCGTCACCAAAGCCTGAATACCCGCACGCTCGGCCACTTGCTCTGCCGCACGGATCATCATGCGTTTGAGGACGACCCCCATATTCGACGGGCCCACCTTTTCAAGAATCTCAGCGACCACCCCTTCAAAAGGAATCGTATAAAATTTAACCCTGTGACTCGCGCCAAACTTCCGCCACAGATAAAAAGCGATTTCCTTAACGCCAACCTCATGCTCACGACCACCAAGATTGAAAAAACAATAATGGGTTCGCATACCGCGGCTGATCATTTGGTAGCTGGCCACTGTGGAATCAAATCCGCCTGACACTAGTGATAGCACCGGATCTTGGGTTCCCATTGGAAACCCACCCATACCTTTATTCTTACCCAGCAACACGTAAAACACATCGTTTTTGATTTCGATATACACGGTTTCATCTGGGTTTTTAAGCTTTACCCCAGCCGTCTCGATATGTTGATTTAAGCCGCCACCAACGTAGCGCTCTACATCGCCGGAGCTAAAGTCATGCTGACCTCCACGCTTTACTCTTACCGCAAAGCTTTTGCTCTCCAACGCGCTCGACCAAAGCGGCAGCGTTTTCTCGAAAATATCGTGCATGTCCACTAAGGGAAAGGTGCGCACTTCAGAATAATTGGCAATACCAGGGATGCGGGCAAGTAAATCCACAAACTCCGCTCGCACTGCCGCACTATTACAAGGCACCCTGACCTCAATACGATCCCAATCTTGCACTACAGCAGTGCGCTCATGAAGCTGCCGACCCAGTGTTCTAATGTTCTGGGCCAATAATTTCGTCCAGCGCTTCCTCACCGGCGCACTTTTTATCGTGATTTCGGAGAATAAGCGGATAGCAAAAACTAAGGTCGGGGGCTTTTCAGGTAATTCGGACATTTAATACTTCTACCATTCATCAACAAACGCCAAAATAGTGCAAAACATATTTTAGCGCACCAAAATAAAGCAAAAAGAGCGTAATCTACGACTGGGAATCATCCCTTGGCTATAGAATTCTCGGGGGCTCAACGCGAATGGAATATTATGGCACATTCCTTGCGAATTCCGACCTTTCATCTTGCGTCTTGTTGAGATTGCATTAATATGGCAACCCCGCGCTTGGGCGTAAAAAATAGTTCTCACCTCTCAATTCATAACAATATATGGCTAGGGCCATCTCTGGAGGAAACCTTATGACAGAGCAGACTCTGAATCTGATCAAAGAAAAAGAAGCCCGTTGGGTCGACCTTCGATTCACCGATACCAAAGGTAAAGAGCAACACGTATCTATTCCTGTTTCTGAAATCGACGACACCTTTTTTGAAGAAGGTAAAATGTTCGATGGCTCTTCAATTGCCGGCTGGAAAGGTATTAACGAATCAGACATGATTTTGATGCCAGACGACAGCTCTAGTGTTTTAGATCCTTTCACTGATGAGCCAACTATCATCATTCGCTGTAACATTGTTGAGCCGGCCACAGGCCAAGGTTACGAGCGTGACCCACGCTCTATCGCACAGCGTGCAGAAGAGTACTTGAAGTCTACTGGTCTTGGCGATGCTGCATTCTTCGGCCCAGAGCCAGAATTCTTCGTCTTCGACGATATCAAATGGGGCTCAGACATGAGCGGCTCCTTTTACAAAGTAAACTCTGAAGAAGCTTCATGGGCTTCAGAGCACAGCTTTGAAGGCGGCAACATGGGCCACCGTCCTGGTGTTAAAGGCGGTTACTTCCCTGTTCCTCCAGTCGATTCGCTTCATGACATTCGTGGCGCTATGTGTGCTGCAATGGAAGAAATGGGCTTGGAAATTGAGGTACATCACCACGAAGTGGGTACTGCTGGCCAATGTGAAATCGGTGTTGGCGCAAACACACTTGTTAAGAAAGCGGACGAAGTTCAAATTCTTAAGTACTGTGTTCACAACGTTGCTCACGCTTACGGCAAAACAGCGACCTTTATGCCTAAGCCATTGGTAGGTGATAACGGTAGCGGCATGCACGTTCATCAGTCATTTGTTAAAGACGGTACTAACCAGTTCGCTGGTGACGTTTACGCAGGCCTAAGTGAAACTGCCTTGTTCTACGTTGGCGGTATCATCAAGCATGCTAAAGCCTTGAACGCTTTCTGTAACGCTTCTACAAACTCTTATAAGCGTTTGGTTCCAGGCTTTGAAGCACCGGTTATTTTGGCTTACTCGGCGCGTAACCGTTCTGCGTCAATCCGTATTCCATATGTAACATCACCAAAAGGTAAGCGTATCGAAACTCGCTTCCCAGACTGTACCGCTAACCCATACTTGGCTTTCGCAGCCTTGCTAATGGCCGGTCTTGACGGTGTTAAGAACAAGATCCACCCTGGCGATTCAGCTGATAAAGACTTGTATGACCTACCTCCTGAGGAGCTAGCAGAATACCCAACAGTGTGTGCCTCATTAGAAGAAGCGCTTACATCGTTGGATGCTGACCGTGAGTTCTTAACAACGGGTGGCGTATTCACCGACGATGCAATCGATGCTTACATTGCGCTTAAAGAAGAAGAAGTTGAAACATTGAACATGACAACTCACCCAATTGAGTTCGATATGTACTACAGCGTTTAATTTCTCAAACGTTAAGCTATTAAAAAGCCCGCCTTGTGCGGGTTTTTTTGTGCCTGCCTATATCGCGTTTGAATCGGTGCTGTCAGTCATCAAGCAACTCCAAAAATTTTGCCTTCGCCCACACGGCGCTATAAGATCAATCACAGCCCATAGTCATCTGCGAGTGCAATATGAAAACCCTTCTGCTTATTTTTGGCTATACGATCTGGCTGCTCGCCCCGTCATTGGCTGCACAAGATGTATACAAAACCCTCACAAAAGAAGGCAAAGTTGTTTTTTCGGATACCCCACAACAAAACAGTGAAAAAATAGAAACAGAACTGACCAATCTTCAATCGCCCACGCAAGTATCACCACAACAACGTACGAGTAAAACAGCGAAGTCGTCTGAATATAACCTACGCCTAACATCACCGAAAAACGGCGCTAAACTTGGGCCGTCACAACGCGCGCTAGCGCTGAGCATATCCGTCACGCCCGCACTCGATGCAGGGTATCAAGTCGAATTCTGGCTCGACGGAAAACGAATTCGAGGCCCCAGCAGATCGACAAGCGCTAGCTACCCAATGGGCATCAAAATGCGCGGTAAACACTCCGTCATGGCGAAAATCGTAAACTCGGCGGGGAAGGCGATCGCCAGCAGCACAAGCTCAACAATTTATGTTATTCGGCCCAACTAAACTCGCACCAAAACACCCCAGCTCTCACACTCCCCTAACAACCCTCACCAAAACAGTGCATTTATTTTTGGTTTTGCAGATAATGGCCTCTTCATGGATGCTAGATACTCTGCATATCGATTAGATGCCAAACAATACAGCCACATTGCGAACAATCAGCTTTTGTAATTTCAGCACAAACTAGCCGATTTTCACCAAAATACGCGTCCTAATTGAGACTGTTCCGGGAAGTGTCATTTATGGTGCTCTTTTTTTTCTGCTCTCGGAAAAATCTGGAGTAGTAATTGCATTCCTCCACTTAAACTTATGTATTTTGTGACCCATGGTAGAGCAAGCAAGCTATAACAAGATTTTAGATAGCCTAACGACCGCGATTGTTGTGCTCGACTACGCACTCAAGGTCTGCCACCTCAACGCATCCGCCGAATCTCTTTTTGGCGTGAGCAACGATCAAGTCGTCGGTAAAACATTCGGCAGTTTTTTTGGTGTCGACGAAGATGCCGCCACCTCTATATCATCGGCATTGAACGACAACCAACACTTCACTAAACGTAAAGTCCGGTGGAAGCTACATAACAACCATATCGTCACCATCGACTATACGTTTACACCATCTCCGGAGATTGGCCATGCAACACTGGAGATTCAACCCCTAGATCGTATGCTCAAGATTAGCCGAGAAGAAGCCTGGATCTCCTCCCAAGAAACCTCTCGCAACCTCGCGCGCAGCATGGCTCATGAGATCAAAAACCCTTTAGGGGGTATTCGAGGTGCAGCACAATTACTCTCCAAAGAACTCGAAGATTCTCAACTTGATGAATACACCCGCATCATCGTCGAAGAAACGGACCGCTTACGCAATTTAGTAGACCGCATGCTCGGACCACGCACTCCGCCAAAAGTCAGCGCACTAAATATTCACGAAGTATTGGAGCACGTCGCTTCAGTGGTCCAGCTGGAAGCGCAAAATCAAATCAAAATTCTGCGTGACTATGACCCGAGCATTCCTGATTTCGTCGGTGACAGCACTCAACTAATCCAAGCCTTCCTCAATATGGTCCGCAATGCGATGCAAGCGTTGACCGAAAACAAAGACCAAGAAGCGCCATTAATCACGCTGCGAACACGTGTAAAACGTCGATACACCATCGGTCGTGAAACTCACCCACTGGTGACAAAAGTTTCCATCATCGATAACGGCCCAGGCATTCCCCAAAACATTATCGACAACATATTTTTCCCGATGATCACGGGCCGAGCAGAAGGCACGGGGCTAGGACTTTCTATTTCTCAAAACTTAATCGGCCAACACCAAGGCCTCATTGAGTGCAGCAGTGAACCCGGCGCCACAGAATTTGCCGTATATTTACCTTTAGGAACACATAATGCCTAATCTAGTTTGGATTATTGACGACGACCGCTCTATTCGCTGGGTGCTCGAAAAAGCACTACAAAGTGCAGGCATCGCCACCAACAGCTTTGAAACAGGCGATAAAGTGCTCGCCCGTATTGAACACGAACGTCCTCAGGCCATCATCAGCGATGTCCGTATGCCTGGCACCAACGGCCTTTCGGTACTAAAACAAGTTCAAGCAATTTATCCCAATCTACCCGTCATTATCATGACCGCACACTCAGACCTTGAGAGCGCCGTCTCGGCCTACCAAGGCGGTGCATTCGAATACCTGCCAAAACCCTTCGACGTTGACGAAGCCGTGGCCGTCACCCAGCGAGCGCTAGCTCACGCACAAGAACTCGAGGCTCAGGAGCCCGTCACCGTTATTGAAGACGATGACGAAGATACCGATATCATCGGTGAAGCCCCAGCAATGCAGGAAGTGTTTCGTGCTATAGGCAGATTATCTCAATCAAACATCACCGTGCTGATCAACGGTGAGTCAGGAACCGGTAAAGAACTCGTCGCAAGAGCATTGCATCGGCACAGCCCCCGCAGAGACAAGCCCTTTATCGCCCTGAACATGGCGGCGATTCCGAGAGACCTCATCGAATCAGAACTCTTCGGTCACGAAAAAGGCGCATTTACAGGCGCTGGAGGCCAACGCCAAGGGCGCTTCCAACAAGCGGATTCAGGCACGCTCTTTCTCGATGAGATTGGCGACATGCCCGCAGAAACACAAACTCGCCTACTACGTGTACTTGCTGATGGTGAGTTCTATCGCGTCGGGGGCCATACCCCAGTTCGGGTCGATGTTCGTATCATCGCCGCCACCCATCAAAATCTCGAAGAACTCGTCGAGCAAAATCGCTTTAGGGAAGATCTATTCCACCGCCTGAATGTGATCCGGGTTCACCTACCGAAGCTTGCCCACAGGCGCGAAGATATTCCCAAGTTAGCACAACACTTTCTCAACCTGGCGGCCACGGAACTGGCAGTGGAGACAAAAATACTCACGCCGGAGACCGAAGCCTATCTCGCAGGCCTAACTTGGCCAGGGAATGTAAGACAGCTCGAAAATACTTGCCGCTGGATCACCGTAATGGCGGCCGGTCGAGAAGTTCACGTTACCGATTTACCACCAGAACTCGTCGAGCATAAAAGTACAGAAGCCCCGAGCGGCGACTGGGAAAAAGCACTGCGCCATTGGGCCGATCAAAGTCTTGCCTGCGGGCAAACGGACATTCTTTCTGATGCGGTACCAACATTTGAACGAGCTCTTATCGAAACAGCGTTAAAACATACGGCTGGCCGTAAACGTGATGCCGCCAATTTACTCGGCTGGGGAAGAAACACGCTCACCCGGAAACTCAAAGAGCTCGGGATGAGTACTGCCGATACCGAAGTCGATTAAGGGCTAAACCAGATTGGCCAGCCCCACCATTAAACTTAATTGCATTTATAGCGCGGCACTTCGACGTACACATCGCGGTGCCTTCTCCGCTCGACCCTAAAACACTCACCGCGACGATTACGCCAGTAATTATCTCGGTTACGGTGATACCTTCCGTGATAACGATCATGATCGGGGCAATAGTTACCGCCGTCTATCACTGAGGCAGCCAAACCGCCTAGTACCACGCCACCCCAAAAGTCATGATGCCCGCTATGGTGACGCCGCTGATGACGAACCACACGGCGATCGTGTTCATGACGATGACGGTTACCATGAGCATGACGCTTCTTCCCATGATCATAGTGACGCCCATGATGCTTCTTATCATGCTGCCGGTGGGCCTTTCTTTCATGCCGGTCTTTTTTTCGATGGTCTTGCGCGCGCTGCTCGTGACGGCGGTCATTATCGTACCGACGACGGTCATCGTGCTCTTTCGCCTCTAATATACCGCTGGTAAACAACCCAATACTGCCAATAAAAAACACAACACCTAATTTCATTTTCAAAACCCTCGTGATGAACAATGCCACCCATACTAAGCTTCGCAAACTGAACCAAGCCTGAACTTTTAGCGTTTATTTGAGGTCAATTGAAAGACCTAACAAGCACCCTAGGGAGCACCCACGACCTAAACACCCACACACCACCGCGCCAACAAACGGCGCTGGGATAGATAACAGCCTTTAACATCAGGAAAATAAAGAAAATACGTCGTGGGTCGCTAGCCAAACCCCTGTAAATATACGAATATAGCGATATAACACTTTCCGTATTTTGCCTACAAAAACAACGAGTTAAGCATGCAAAAAACTAGACACGCCGTAAAGTCACTCATCAACACCAGCCTTGTGCTTCTACTATTCAGCTGGGGCCAGCATGTAATGGCGGGCAAAATAAAACAGGTCAGAAGCATCGAAGGGATAACCGAATACGCGCTAGATAATGGCTTACAACTATTACTCTTTCCTGACCAAGGCAAAGAAACCGTTACCGTGAATATCACCTATCACGTGGGTTCAAAGCACGAAAATTATGGTGAGACCGGCATGGCCCACCTCCTCGAACATTTATTATTTAAAGGCAGTAAAAACCACCCGGATGTTACCAAAGAATTAACCGACCACGGCGCACAAGCCAATGGTACAACTTGGCTAGAACGTACAAATTACTATGAAACGATTAAAGCGACAGAAGAAAACCTAAGCTGGGCGCTGCATATGGAAGCCGACCGCATGGTTAATTCCTTCGTTGCACAAAAAGATCTCGATAGCGAAATGACCGTAGTGAGAAATGAATTCGAGCGAGGCGAAAATAGCCCTTGGCGAATACTGTATCAACGTATTTATGCCTCCGCATTCGATTGGCATAACTACGGAAACTCCACCATCGGTGCGCGCTCAGATATAGAAAATGTAGAAATTGATAACCTTAAAAATTTCTACAAAAAATATTACCAACCTGATAACGCGACATTAATTATTGCAGGAAAGTTTGATACCGATCTAGCCCTTAAACTTGTTAATAAAACGTTCGGAAAAATCAAAAGACCTCAACGTAAACTGCCTACCTTTTATACGCGCGACCCCGTGCAAGATGGCGAGCGAGAATTAGTCCTTCGGCGCGCGGGGGGCGAACAAGTCGTTGCAGCCGCATACAAAATTCCCCCTGGCACGCACAAAGATTTCGCTGCACTTAATGTATTAGCCTCCATACTCGGCAGCGCCCCCTCAGGTCGCTTACACAAGAGCTTGGTAGAGAAAAATATCGCCACCACTACGTGGGCCTGGCCAAATCAACAACAAGATGCCAGCTTGATATATTTTAACGCTGCAGCGGATATCAACACAGACCTAGATAAAACCCAGCAAGCCCTTATTCGCACATTGGAACAGATTTCGAAAAACCCGATTACAGAAAAAGAAGTCGAGCGAGCAAAACGAAAACTGATTAAAGAGATGGAATTATCCTTTAACGATTCGCAAGCTATTTCCATCAAACTAAGCGAATGGATCGGTATAGGCGACTGGCGAATGCTTTTTATTAACCGTGATCGATTAGAAAATGTCAAAATCACCGATGTACAACGCGTCGCAAATCAGTACTTAATAAGTACCAATCGCACACTTGGGAAATTCATTCCGACGGACCACCCTAAACGTGCGGAAATCCCTAGCGCGCCAGACCTCAATAAGCTTTTAGCGGGCTACAAAGGCCGAGCCCCCATACCACAAGGTGAAATATTTGACACGAGCCTAACAAACATCGCGTCTCGCCAAATAAAAACACAAAATGCAGGCTTAACCATCGCCGCAGTCCCTATTAAAACACGAGGGGAGTCGGTATTTTTTGAACTTAAGATGGGTATCGGAAATGTAGACTCCCTTAAAAACAAAGCTTATATCGCTAAGCTTACGGCATCGATGCTGTCCCGGGGCACTACGCGATTCTCCCGTGAAGATCTGAACGATGAACTCGACAAACTTAAGGCGCAAGGTGGATTTTCAAGTGATGCGCAATCGGTATCCGCGCAATTCGAAACCACACGAAAAAATCTACCGAAAGTCATTGATCTCGTATACGAAATTCTCACAACCGCAAACTTCCCGGAAAAAGAATTTAAGTTATTAAAAACGCAAACACTCTCACAACTCAACGCCGATCTTACCGATCCTCAAGCGCTAGCATTCAACGCGATATTCAAGCATCTAGCGCCCTACCCCAGAGGGCATGTATTTCATAAGGCCGATTTAGAATCAGAAATCACTGGCATTAAGGATGTATCACTAACGCAAGTAAAATCGTTTCATAAGTCCCATTACGGCAGCGACAATCTCAACATCAGCATCGTTGGGGATTTCAATATGCCACTCATAAAAAAACAGGTAGAAGATAAATTCGCCGACTGGCATAACAAAACGCCCTATGAGCGTTCAATCAAAGATTTTCAATCCGTAGAACAAAAAGAAAGAACATTAGATACACCCGACAAAAAGAACGCCTACTTCATCGCAGCCAAAAATATTGATATGACATATCAGGACAAAGATGCGCCAGCGCTTTATATCGCAACCCGCATCATTGGCGGCGGACTACTTTCAAGCCGACTCGCTACCCGCATTCGTCAAAAAGATGGGTTAAGCTACAGTGTTCGCGCACTATTACGCCTAAATAAAACAGACGAAAATGGCCAGTGGATCGCCTACGCAATTAGCGCACCGCAGAACACACTAAAAGTACAAGCCGCCTTTAAGGAGGAAATGCAAAAAGTGGTGAATGACGGGTTTACACAATCGGAATTAGATTCGGCTATTGATGCATTTATTGACGCAGCAAAAGTACAGCGCGGCGACAACAGTTTACTCGTCAAAACCATTCAGGACTTTGCTTACAACAACTTTACTTTTGATGATGAAATTGCCTTCCACACAAAAATCAAGAATTTATCTTTAAATGACGTCAATAAAGTCGCCCAAAAATATCTTACACCGTCAACAATGTCCGTTGTAAAAGCAGGAGACTTCTAGGAATATGTTACAAGAAGGCAGCGCAAGCATTGTCAAAGAAGTCGAAACGACACGAATAAACAACCGTCACATCGAAATTATGATATTTCATGACGGGCGAGCAGTCGCGCTGTCTTCTAAGGCAATCGGGATATACCGCGACCGTGACGCTGTCCTCGACCCACTGGGAAACGGGCTTATCAACCTTGTCGACATGCCGAAAGAATACTGTTTTCAAGAAGATGACGCCCCTTGGATACAGGCACATCAAGCAGGGTTTGTGAAGCTACACAAAGAGCTATCGCTGTTAATTTTACCGAATGATATTCGGCTATACCGTAACAATGACGATGCACTGCGCAATACAAACCCGATTATCTCAATACCATTCGATATTCACGCCGAGTAAAGCATCTACGCCGCGAGACACGCTCTAATAATTTCTTCAAACGGTGTGGGCCGCCCTACACCAAAGCCCTGAACATAATCAACGCCGAGAACCTGAAGTTTTTCCTGTATTTTGTCGTTTTCGACAAATTCGGCGATAGTCATCATACCCATAACGTGACCGATTTCATTAATCGATTTCACCATAGCATGATCAATCGGGTCTTCAGCGATATCACGAACAAACATGCCATCAATTTTTAGGTAATCCACGGGGATCTTCTTTAGATACCCGAACGAAGATACGCCACTCCCGAAATCATCTAATGCAAAACGGCAGCCCATAAACTTCAGCGCGGTAATGAAATCTTCTGCCGCTGCCAAGTTGAGTACGGCAGCCGTTTCCGTGATTTCCAAACAAATCTTACTTGCATCTATTTGATATTTTGCAATTTGAGTGATCACAAAATCTCGTGTTGCTTCGTCCGCAAGAGAATGCCCAGATAAATTGATAGACACAAATTCAATACGCTCTAAAAACTCTGGATGTTTGGCAAGTAACTTAAGCGTATTCTCGATAACCCAGCAATCAATCTTACTAATAAGATTGAAGCGTTCCGCGGCCGGAATAAAAGCGCCAGGCGGAATGATTTCGCCATCATCCCCCTGCATTCTTATGAGCACCTCATACATAGAACGCTTGCTTGAATCCATCGAACCAATAAGCTGGGCATGTAAGACAAATAAATTTTCATCTAAGGCGTGATATATCCGACTAGCCCATTGCATTTCACCATGCCGTAGATTGAGCTCGCGATCATCTGGATAATAGACATGAATACGATTTCGCCCCAGATCCTTCGCCATATAACACGCCGCATCAGCTTGCTTTAACAACTCAGACATTTTCAGTATTTCTGAATTAACAGGAACAAGACCAATACTCACACCAATCCTAAAGGCGTGACCTTCCCATGAAAACTGAAACTCCTTTACAGCCTCAAGGAGCTTATTCGCCATGCCAAGTGCAGCATCAATACTGCAGTCGTTCATAAACACTGCAAATTCGTCACCGCCTAAACGACCAATAACACCCTGCGCTCCCACAGACTCCCTTAAGATACTACTTAATTGGCGCAATAAATTATCCCCGGCCAAATGACCGCAGGTGTCGTTCACAAGTTTAAACTGGTCAAGATCGAGAAAGCATAGCGCATGCTCATTTGAGCTCTCGCCAAAAACGGAAGGTATGCTTTCAACATAGCGCTCAAACTCATAGCGGTTGATAAGCCCGGTGAGCGCATCATGAGATGCTTGATGACTTAATTTTTCGGAGAGTTCATATTCATGTGTAATATCTTCCTGAATCGAAATATAGTGTGTATGCTGATCGCTATCATTTTTCACTGCGGATACTGACGCACGCTCCCAGTAAGCAGCACCGTCCTTCTTCACACTTTTAATTTCACCCTTCCACTCTAGACCTTCATTCACACGATCCCAGATATGCCCGTAGACTTGGGCATCCGTTTCGGGAGAATTCAAAATACTAATATTTTTTCCAATAACCTCGTCTTTTTTATACCCTGTAATCTGAGTAAACTTTTGATTAACGTATTCAATAATTCGCTCGGTACTGGTAATAATTACAGAAGAAGGGCTGGACTCCATCGCGCGATACAAGACATTGAGCCGGTTTGTGACTTGCCTAGATTCGGAAATATCCGTACATATCCCCGTTACGCGTTGGACGCGGTGGTCCTCACCGACAAACATCTTACCTCGCACCTCCATCGTCCCCAGGCTGCCATCTTTCCGATAAAATTCATGCTCAATTAAAAAGACATCATTGTATTTCGCATTTTTCAGTATCTCTATACATTCACTTTCAACCCGTAGGCGACTATCTGTTGGTACGAAGGTCATATATGACTCAAAGGAATTACCAAACTCCTCAAGCGTAATCCCAAAAATTTTACATGTTTCTTCTGACCACCATAAAACGCCGGACGTAAAACTCATTTCCCACATGCCCATCAACGCAGTTGCCAATGCAAGATCGAGACGCTGCCGACTATCGTTTAACATCACCTCAGCGGCTTTTTGATCCGTAATATCCGTTGCCTGAACCAGGATATACTGCAACTGATTATCCCCATTACGGATACCGGTATAACACGTGTTAGCATAGCGAACTTCGCCTTTGGCAAGGAACATATCCTCCCCGAAAACGGGTTCACTGCCTTCCCCGCCATCAATAACCCTTGCCTGTATTATCTGCTGCCATTCCGGTAACGCCTCCCATGCAGGCGTCCGCCAAAAATACTTACCGACACAGTCATCTCGTTTAACCCCCAACATATCAAGGGGCAGGTCATTAATTTCGATTACCCGACCGTCGGGAGATAAGATTGCCATAAATTGGAATTGCTGATTAAAGACTAGGCGCAGGCGCTCTTCACTTTCTGCCAACGTCAACGCGACGGCCGCACGATCCAGCCCCTCAGTAATAACCAATTGCTGAGCCGGGGCCCCTTGCCAGTCAACATTATGGGTATACACCTGCAAATTAATAAGCGTACGATCGGCCTTATATGCCGCACAGTAGAATACTTGAGGTTGTACGCTCTCCGTAGCAGATGCAATGGCGTCCTTCACGCGAGACGTATCCTCATCTCGCCAAACCACCCCCAACAAGGATGGCAATAGCAGTAGTTCCTTTGCATCTTTATACCCAAGCATCGAAATGAGCTCGTGATTTAAATACAGAGGCTTAAAATCTCGATGAACGAGTATGCCGCAAGGCCTAACGCTGCTAGCACTACTCACTCAATCTCCAAATTCGCGTAGGGGTCGTCATTGTTGATAATCTAGGTTTCGCTATGTATCCATTGAGTATAGAACGAGCAGCAAAGAGCGCGAACTCAAAAGACACTCAACATAGAAAAAACCTTGCCGTTATAACAAAGAGGGAATAAGAGACTAACTCGACATAAAGCGCTAGAAAGAAGGAACCGCAATGTACGGATAAGAAGCACGACCCCCCCATACAAAGATCATGTTTAATTAAAATAAACACACACCAACCGCCATGCCAACAATTAGTGAACGCTGTAAATGTGCTATATCCTGACGACAAACGCGGCGAATCAATATGATAATTTGCACCCGGAATAGCAATAGTGTCTTATAGATACATTCAGCCCTAGACGGAGCGCACGCACATGTATCACGATATTTTACATTTCTGGTTTGATGACATTGATTCTGGTTTATGGTGGGAACAGGATGCTGCACTCGACCAAATCATCACGGACCGTTTTCGTCCACTGCATGACCAAGCCATCCGCTGTGAGCTTTTTGAATGGCGGAAATTCCCTGACGGTCGCTTAGCTGAAATTATATTGCTCGATCAATTTTCCCGAAACATGTACCGCGATACCCCAAAAGCCTTTTTATACGACGCACTCGCTCTCTCATTGGCACAGGAAGCAATAGCACGGGGCGACGACACCCAGCTTACGGAGCTACAACGTGCATTTATGTACCTTCCATTCATGCACAGTGAATCCCTACGCATTCATGAAGAGGCTGTTCACCTCTACACAAAACTAGGAAGTGACTCACACCTCAACTTCGAGCACCAACACAAGGTTATCATTGAACGCTTTGGTCGCTACCCGCACCGAAATATAATTCTGGGGAGAGCCTCTACAAAAGAGGAAATTGCTTTTTTAAAAGAACCGGGGTCAAGTTTTTAAGAGCTTATCAGCTGAATTAAACACCCCACTCAAAACATTCCGTTCAGTTAAGGTTAAGGTTGCCCGCACTATGCTATCAGTCATCAATACACACTTGAGTATTCACGATGACGTCTCGCATACTATTTATCACGGGCACCCTCCTTGCAGCCCTTTACGCCAGCCCAAGCTATAGCCAATTCTATATCGGCGCAGCGACCGGGCTTACTGATTATGCGGCTTTAGCTGAAAATGTTTCCTCAACAGAAATTACCGCGGGCCTTAAGTTTCACGATAATTTCGCGCTCGAAACCTCCTGGCTGGAACTGGGCGAAACAGAGCTAGATCTCTCTCAAAACAACAACACAAGTTTTGGTATTGATGGGCTTAACATCGGGCTGGTGAGCATACTCCCCATTGCCGACTCGGTGGATGTCTTGGCGAAATTCGGACTATATTACTGGGAGGTAGAAACCTCCAGCATTACATCCCAAACATTGATCCGCTCAAATAGCGAAGAAGAAAACACCGATGTATCCCTTGGGGTAGGGCTCGCCTGGGAAGTCGTTGACGAAGTCGATCTACGCATCATGTACCAACAAGTCGATGTCATTGGCGATAATATCGAAAATATCAGCGCAGGATTAACCATATCTTTTTAATTTATATGTTCAAAAAATAGAGATCCCGCTTCGCCAGATTATATAAAATACTATTTATACAATCTGGCGCTAGCGGAAGGAGCTACCTGGGGAAAATAGCACTCTTTAATAGTAGACTCAGAACATCCGCTAAGTCACTCAAAACTAACGCCCGAGTAAAAAAAATAGAAATGACGCATTGAGTAAACATACTATCAAAAATATTATGTAACACTTCACTATAGGTAAATCGTGGCCGTCAATATCGTTATACGTATTCATATCCCTCTCCTTATCTAACGCCATACATATCCACTTACCAGGATATCCAAGCCTTCGCCTGACACCCTGAACAACAAATAAAATATTACTCCGACTTTCGCGCCATGTCGTGAGCATAAAAGCAACGTTTAGTGGGGACAATATAGCGGTTTCACGAAGGATCACAGTGACTTATTCACCCTCCTCACTTAGCTCGTAGACGAAGAGGTGAAGAAGAATGAAAGGGCCAGAAAAGGAAACGATCTAAAAAAGATGTATTAATATATCTGACACTAGATCTTTATTTAAAAAATAGAGCAGTGCCGACATGGCCGCAAGCACTGAACACAGGAGTAGCAACCTCACGTTGCGCCCCACATTTTTATTCGCCTCCGGGCTCCCATCCAGGTCATAGTCGAGATCGCCATCCGGCATCGTACCGCCCCGAACGATGGTATGCTCCGCATCAAACTGCGCATTCAATACCCGGCTAACCACATCAAAACTCTTAGGCCGTTTCTGAGGCGCTTTCGCCAACATCTTTCGGATAAGCGTTTGCAAACCTTCTGGCTGTATTGTGAAGTTTTTGGCTTTCACAAGGTTGCCATTTTTCCATCGTGGTAGCTCACCGGCTAACATCTGATAAAAGATCACACCTAACGCAAATACATCCGCCAACTCGGGATTCGTTAACTTTTCACTCCCTTCAGTTGAATACCAATTTGATTCGGATTCAACATAATGCTCATCCAAGCCAAAATCACTTACTTTTACGCAACCGTTCGAATCAAACAAAATATTGGTCGGACGAAGATTCCCGTGAATAATATTTTCTTTTTGAGCCGCAACCAATCCACTCAATATTTGTTGAGCCACCCCCAGGAAACGCTCATGCGCATAAGGTTTTACGAGCCTCTCGGCCAATGACCCGCCACTGCAATACTCCATAACCAAGATAAACGCGCGTTCATTTTGAGAGGTCCCCAGGACTTTGACGATATTGCGATGACGAATATCAACAAGATGTTTTGCCGTGGCATAACCGGGACTGTTGATCGGTTTTTTCTTAATGACGAAAAGCGTATTAGTGCCTTCTTCAGTAAATAGATATACCGCACCATGATCACCCTCCTTTACAACATCAAGTAAACGAAAGGTTTTCTTAACATCAATACTCGCCCGCTGTTTTTGCTGCTTATTTAAATGCCCACCTTGAAGGGCTTTCAATAGGCTATTTCTCACGACATCCGCACTTGCAGGACGATCTGCCGGTGAATTCGCCAAACACTGTAAAATCAATGCATCAATATCTCTCGATACATCGCGGTTTATTTGGCTTGGCGCCAAGGGCTTATCCCGGGGGAGCTGCTGTGTAAAATACGCGTACATGATCACGCCCAATGCATATAAATCGCTTTTCTCCGTCGCCTCAGTGATCGATTTGTGCTGTTCAGGTGCCATGTAATTTTCTGACCCCATGACATAACCTTCACCGTCTTTACTCGCCCCTTCTACATCTTCATATATTTGCGCAATGCCAAAATCCAGAACCCTCACAAAGCCCTCAAAATCTACCAAGATGTTTTCAGGTTTTATATCGCAATGGATTACGCCATTTTTGTGCGCATACGCCAAAGCTTTCGCCACTTGGGTAAAAACATCCAGTGCACGGCTGGCATTCATACTCCCTTTTCTCATCGCCGAATCAAGCCCAATGCTCTTCACATATTCCATTACAAAATACGGGCGACCGTCATCTGTAATCCCTTGGTCAATCACATGAATAATATTGGGGTGGTTTAAACGGGCAATGATCAATGATTCACGCTCAAAGCGTTTTCTTATCTCCTGATGATCAATCAGCTTGCTTTTTAGCACCTTAATGGCGACAGGTCGCTGTAGCGAAAGCTGCAGGCCTTTATATACCGTTGCCATGCCGCCATCGCCGATCTGCGCGCCGATCTTGTAGCCATTTAATACAATCGCCATAAACACCCAACAGAAAATGCTTTTTATTAGCTTAGCAGTGCAAAACGCCCCACATGAGTTTGATCACGCAGACACAGGTGTATTTTTGACTTCGCATAGAAGAACGCGCCATTTTTATTTTTGCACTGCAAAATAACCCTTTGACTGATAACGATGGTTATGCCAGAATCGATTGAATAGATATTTTAATTAAAGCGTTTTACAGCGCTCAATGTGATTAATAGCCCTCCAAATCGTACGTTTTTTATATAGCGATTCATAACATCACCATTTTTTATCACTCACTATCATTATATAAAATGAAATAACGTGCTCGGCACGACAAAAAAAGAACAATTTTTTTGTTTTGTTATTTCTATTTGAAATTGATTAAGCAATAACGATAAATTATAGATCTATCATACTAAGGTATGATGTATACCTTAGTTGGATCCTCTAATCTAATCCCCGTTGTACCTCCGGGAATCGTGCTGCAGTGCAACCCTAAACTCGCGATTCCCAGATAGCTGTAGCAGTGTTGGATAGGCAAAAAGAAAAAAACGCCTCGGCTAGCCGTGATGGATCACGCTCAATACCGCTGATTTTATCAACCCAAAATAATTAATAATGAGGTCATTATGGATCTTCGGAAATTAACTGGCTTGGCCGGTTTTTCTCTCTCGGTTATTCTACTTTTAGCATCCAGCAGCTTATACGCTGGAAGCTGGAGCCAAAACCAAAATGTGGGTGGTTTTAACTCCGTGCACGTATACACACCTGATACAGCATCTCCAATTGGCCCTAATGGCGCCCGATCACTTTTGGTTGTTTTGCATGGCTGTACTCAAGCAATCGGTGCATTTCTTACCGCGAACCTAGAAGACGCCGCTGAAGCCTACGGAATGGTCATTGCAGTTCCAGACGCAATGGAAAAAGAAGGGTTTAGTTGCTGGGGTTATTGGACCGGTGCACAATCTCGTACCGTTTCAGACTACGCGAATATTATTGAGCTTTCGGAAGATATGTTGAATAGCACAAGCTACAACATTGACCCGGCCCAGGTTTATATCGCCGGTCTTTCTTCTGGTGCAACCTACGCACATACCACGGCATGTTTAGCCCCTGACGTTTTCTCAGGCGTAGGTGCAAGCGCATCACCTAGTGTGGGCACAAGCTCTGGCGGCGCCATCAGCACATGCGAATCAGCGAATGTTGCGCTTAATTGCGGCAACTTAGCAAGCTCTGGCTTCGGTGCAGACTACTCGGATTCTTTTGACACTCAAATATTTTCATCTGCCCACGCCAGAAACGACACGACTGTAAACACCTGCTACAACGATCAAAACCCAGACGGTATGGCGGAGCTTTACGGTGTATCTAAGCTATCAGCACAACGTACCATTACAGAAGGTTCTGGTACTGGTACCGAAACACTTTGGGAGAATGGTCGCGTATCTCAATTATGGTTCGAAGACAGCGTGGGACATGCATGGTCTGGCGGCGCAGGCGCTTCCGGTTCTTACGTTAGCGGCGCTAGCATCAACTACGCAACCTACCTCGGCGAATACTTCAGCACATACAATATTCGTGTAGACCGAAACCAAGGCCCTGTTGTTTCCGACCTATCTCACAGCTGTGCAAACGACACAATTACCGTTCTTGGTTCTGTTGCGGATGAAGAAGGCTATGTGACTTCTGTCACCATCAACGTTGAAGGCTTAACGACTGGCGCTACAGCCGAGGTTATCACTTCTGAATCAGGCGGTTCATTCATTGATGAGACTAACGCACTTCCAGAAGACCTTTATCTTATCAGCGTATACGCGACAGATAACGAAGGTACTGCCGGTGAAGTTGTTACCACCACTCACGCCCTTGGCCACGAAAATGGTCCGCAAGCACCGATCCTTCGTAACGTAGTTGCTACAGCTGATAAGCGATGTGCGACCGTCAGCGGCATGGTTGTCGATCTTAACGAAAACGTGAGTAGCGTTACCGTAAGCTTCGCTACTGAAACCGTTACTGCCACAATTGACGAGTTCGACTTTTCAGCAGAAGCATGTGCACTGCCCGGTGGTTCAAACACTGCGACCGTCACAGCAACGGATGAAGACGGCTTAGAAAGCACGACAAGCGTAGACTTTGAAATCAACGCGGGTGAAACAGGTGATTACAACTACCATATCAGCGCTGGTCACATTACATACGGTTCAGGCTATTCGGATTGCTACTTAGCGTTCAATACCCAGCCGTTTACGATGTTCGAGCGTGCTTCCGGTAGCTCATGTCGCTGGGAAGAAGAGTCTGGTGCATGTGTTGGACCAGAAACGACCTGTGCAGGACCGATACCAACTCCGATTGTTTCACCGACCCCAGTAATTACGCCTACGCCTACGCCAATTATCGGGTCTCCTTCACCGACGCCTTCGCCTACGCCAACACCTGCGCCTGATTGCTCTGAAGTAACCGCGCTGAACTACTACCACAAAACTGGTGGTCGCGCGTACAGCACAGGTTACTACTTTGCACCAAACTACTTTGCTAACGGCAGCGATGACGCCATGGCAGGTTCAACTTACGGTTCCACAACACTCCATAGTGCCGACAATAGCACTTGGTATGTAGGTGGTTGCCCATAGTCTTTTTGACTCTTAGTTAGTCTCCCCAAGCGCGGCTTTATGCCGCGCTTTTTTTTGGCTGTTATACCATCCCTTTCACCACTTACCCCCCTTTCTTACCCCGCATAAACGGTGATTTTTCTACTCTCATCGTGAAAAATGTGCCGGATATCGACAAGCACTTTTATTTTTCGCTCATTATCTTCATCCTAAAATTCATGGGACACAGTGAGTGAACGCTATGAATACCGTACAAAACTCAGCAGAAAATCATCATGTTAAAATTTACGATGTAAATGGTATCCTGATCGATACACAACTGAAGGAAATTGCCTATGACGGTTCAATACTTCGCCCCACGACAGATGTGTTTGCCACGCTTATCTATTTGATCGAAAATAGAGAGCGCGTTATTACCGTAGAAGAACTAAGGCGATGGCTTTGGGGAAATAGAGACACAAGTGAATTTGAAATCCTGCGCAGCATCATGAAAGCGCGACAAGCGCTGATGGACGACACATCAAAAGAAATCATTCGCTACAATACAGAAGAAAAAGGCTACCAATTTGTAGGAGAACTACTGGAATTGGAAATCCAATAAATCAAAGAGAAATGACGGCGAATAGACGCTACTCAACATCCTGCGTTTTTGTCACCATTCGAAAAAGAATGGAATCTTTCATTTCGCTGTCTAGCTGCTCACCCAATTTAATATTTCCCTGACCAATGAGTGGATAAAACGTTTCCTTAACGACAAAACTTTCATTGCGGCCAAGCTTCAAAAAAGTCCCATTGGTACTACTATCAACTAAACCAATTTGATTGTCTTTCACTTCTATAGAGCAATGTACGCGCGACGCCACTTCACTGTTTACGACTAAGTCACAAGCACTTTCATCACGTCCTAAGCGTATCGGTAAATCATCCTTACCAAAAGAAAGCTCTTTGCCTTGGTGAAATAATTCAATATGCGTTGCGGGTGAATTAACTTTCTTTAGAATTTCCGTATTAAATTTTGCCGCGATTGTCTGATTTGAATCTGTCATACTCGTTCACCATAACCTTCTTAAACATCCCCACTATGGGTATTTCTTAGGGAGGAGCACAAGTATACGCGGCTCCTCATCAGGGACAAATATTTAACGGCAACGATATTGATACATGACCAACCAAGCCTAATATTTTCCCTCTATTTTTTTGAATCACGCCCCGCAAAAAACAAACGGATAAAACGCTGCCACAGCGTTGGCGGTTGCGCTACAGGAGCAGCAGGCTTCGACGATTTCACGTCCAAGCGAAACACGATTTCCATCGCCCCAAACTGTAGACGATCGCCATGCGTTAATTCCACCTCGGTAATCGTTTCACCATTTACCAGTATATCCCCCGCACTTTCGTTCACACGCAGCTGGTAAAATGCCTCTAACTTCGTAACCCAGGCGTGCTCTCGCGATACGGCTTTGTCACGAAGACAAATATCAGCACTATCATCGCGACCAATACTCCAGCATTTAACATTTTCGTCAGACTCCAATGCAAAGACCTTCCCACGAATAGGCGCCGTCATCGCTACCAGCCTTGGCCCACTGCCGACGTTCAAATCCTGCTGGTACCGCTCATTGGTTTCGATATAGCGGTCCATCGTATTGAGGCTGACGTAGCTCGTTCGATCATCGTCAGCTTCGCCCTCGGCTACACGTTCAGGCACTGCTGGCGGCCGCGCCGGAACATCATCTTTTCTAGACTCTTTTGAGAGCTCATTATCCGTATCCATTTTCAGAGGCGTTACGTCACCAGTATCTAAGCGGTGAGCCTCAGGCTCCAGGGGCATCTCCACCAACGGCCCCTTTTCGACGCTCTCATCAAACCGCTCAATTTCCGGCTTTTTATTATGAAGACCGAAAGGGTTTGACGCCTTGGCGGGTAAGGGTTCTTGAGGCTTTAAACCTGAACCTGCGAAACGTAGAAACTCATCCATATCGGGGATTTCATGGACCCGGGGTGTCGATGATTTATCGTCAGACTGTTCATTGCCATCAGGCCTCGCCGTTGGCGAATTTTTATCTTTCGCAAAACGTCCTGCGGGAAAACCGCCCCCCTCAGGGGCCGATACGGGTTTTAGTTTTTCCGCCGCGATTTTATTTATTTCTTGAATGCTTTCAGGCGAAAAATTTTGTGACGTGGATATACGTGTTTGATCCTCGTCACCCGAGCGCGACGTTGTGACCCGATACGTCAAATCATCAAAAGCCACCTGGTCACCCACACTGATCTGCGTACGTGCGCGAATTTTTCGACCATTCACAGAGGTCCCATTTGAAGATTTTAAGTCCTCGACAAACACCCCATTGGCCGCCACGTAAAGCTTTGCGTGATATCGGGAAATTTGTCGAAATGCCAACTGAATCTCGCACTCAACTTCACGGCCCACCAACATTTCACCCGAGAGGTGATGCACCTCGCCGGTTTTGTCGGATCGTAATGCCAAAGGCGTACGATTGATGGTTTGAATGCGTGTCAGATCATCCACGGGGGAGGAGCGTCTCGTATTGTTAAATTAACGTCGGATTACAACATAAGTTTGCGCTAGCGTCATCGTTCTCTGCTCACTCATATGCCAGAAAGTAAAAAGCCCCACCCTAGGGTGAGGCTTTGGTTTCACTATGAGAACCTGGGTTTCGAGTACTTATTGCGCCGTAGGTTGCGGGTCAAACGCACCCAGGATCGCATCTCTAGCGGTAGCATTAAACACAAGCTCTTGTTCACTTGCACCAGCTTCCTGCTTACGACCTTGACGAACCACTGGGCCGGACTCCGTTACCGCATCCACAAAGATAAATGGAGCAAGTTCATCGTCATCGATATCTCCCATATCGGCAATATCATCAGGGATAGTAAATTCGATGACATCCGTCGAACCTACTCGAACGACTGTTGCAGACACTTCACCTAGAGAACTTGAACTGCCGCCACCGCCATAACGCTTGATAAATACCGCACGTAGCTCGCTACCTGTAGATGACCCATCGTCTGAGACAAGGTGTATATCAATGTTGAAGCCGCCACCTTGATCAAAGCCATCGCCACCCCACATACCGCCCGTTAGCGTACCCGCTGCAAGCTCAGTATTAGAGTTAACCGCTTCGTCTAAGGTCGTTGCAGAAGCCGCAGTCCCATCTGGATTCGTGCCTACTCCCGGTACCCAGTTGGAACATACTAAACCAGCTGGCGAGAAATCATCGTCACACCAGAATGGATATGCATCCATCTGTACGGTGATGGTGGCAACATAAGCACTAGAGCCTGTAGGGAACACCTCATCTTCAGCTATCCCAAGTTCAAATGCGTAGTCCAAGATACCCAACATAGGCACACCTTCGATATCAAACTCTTCAAGATCGATATGCTCTTGTTGTACAGGAGGGTCAATTAAGTTGCCATCCAGAGTAGGCTCAATAATTGCCGTTTCTGTGCCGTTTGCTGTGCCGTTCATAGCAAACAGATCATCCACCATCTCCACACCGTTTGCGGTCAGATAACCATCAGACACTGGCTCACTTTCTGCCACCCAATCCGGCGTCGTGATTTCAAAGTCAAAGAAGAAGATCTCTTCGACGCCGCTGGATGAGATCGTGCCGTATTCAAACTCAACGGATCCATCGAACTCCTCCTCACCCTCAAACCATGCGATACCCGTCGCCATTACGGCTTCTTCACTCACAGAGCTTGGGCCAGAGCCAGATACGTCGGCAATGACATTACACTGAATGCTTCCATCGTCATTATCTTCAATTTCAGTAAAGCTGAAATCAAAGGTTCCGGTGGATTCATCGTAAGACCCTGAAGTCGTCTGGAAGGTGCTATCAATTTCGGGATCAAAGAGGCTGAAATCACCGTTTGCTTGCATGATACCCACAAGCTCAGCGTCACCTTCTCCTGCGATTTCAAAGAAGATTTGGTTCCCTTCCATTTCCATTTCAACGATAAATACTTCATCTTCAGCGGCAATACATTGATTCGTCGCGTCATCAAAGTCTTGACTAGAAAGTCCCTGTATAACATCGACTAAATAAACACCCGACATATCAGGTACAACAACATCACACGCATCACCTAAGCCATCTTGGTCGGTATCGACTTGATCAAGGTTTGCCACAACTAAACAGTTGTCCTCGTCATTCATTACCGTGTCACCGTCGATATCAGGGTTGATATCATCATGACCACCGCCAGAACCATCGTTAAAGCCTTCCCAAACCATAATTTCAATATCGAAACCAAAGTCACGTAGTTCTATATCAAGGACTTCACCAGACCCATCATCGTAACGTAGGAAGAAGAAACTACCATTTCTTGGGAAATCCAAAGAGCTACCAGTCACTTCCTGTTGCGTATCAAAATCATACGTTTCTAGTTCAGCAGAAGAACCACCTGGCAGCGACACATTAATATTACTTGCCGTTACAGTGACCGTAGCAAGTGCGTCACCTACGCCATCAAAGTTGTAACTGCTCGTTGAACTATCTAGTGCCAAGGTTAACGCGCCTTCACCCATGAATGCTTGAGCCAGTGGCTGTGGACAATCAGGGCAATCACCAGGGCCGCCAGGGCCACCGCCACCACCGAAGAAGATCTCCCACTCAATGAAGCCTTCACCTGGGCCTTCAAAGCCAGCAAAGACTCGGAAGTCTTCATCACCAATGCGGCCAAAGAACTCTGCATAACCCGCTTGAGACTCATCGACATCGACAACGTAATCACCATCCGTATTCGGATCAATAGTGACGGGGCCGGTATCTTCGAAGCTTTCAAGGAAGCTCACCGCGTCGTCTCCACCTTCGAAAGTGAAAGTAAAGATGCCAGAGGCATAAGACACGTTTAGGTCATTCGTTCCATCACCATTCAGGTCGTGATCTGACACAAGGTCAGCACGAGGAGGAGGTAAGAACCAAGCAAGCCCAACCTCTTCGTTACCTGATTCAGAATTGATAAATCGAAGGTCAAAGTCCACAGGCTGACCCAGGTCGTGGCTGATGAACATAAAGCCTGGCGAACTCACCTCAAAGGTGTTTTCTGAATCGCCTTGTTCATATTCGTTGGCACCCGCCGTCAAAGTGAAACGACCGAAGACTTGAGTAGCGCCAGCAGCATCAGTGAAGTTATCAATTTGGATTTCAAGGATTGGTTCACCGAAGTCAGTGTCAACCACAACATAGAAACCGAAATCCGTCAGCGGGATGCTAGATGTTACGCCATTAGGCCCATGAATTTCGACATTCACGGCTGACGTCACATCGCTACCCAGGGACATCTCTGTACCCGTTATAGTAAAGAAGTCCGTGCTTACACCACCCGCAGATTCATCAAGCTCTCCGTTAGCACAAGTATTTGAGAAGCTATCGGACGTAATAAGCCCACACGTAGGCGGCTCAATTTCGCCACTCACTGGCGCAAGATCAAGATCAAAACTCACGACAGCTCCATCGGCAAGGTTACCTGCCGTCAGTTCACGACGACCACCATCCGCTCTTGCTTCAAGTACACCAGTCCCCAATGTTAATGTCGCAGTATTTCCTTCAGCACCGCCATTTACAGCAGTTACCGTAAATAGGGTATTGTCACCCGTGCATGCGTCATTTACTTGTGGCTGCAATTGACCATCCGCAGAGGCCACCAAACACACATTATCGTTAAGTGCCAAGTTAAACTCATTATCGAAGAAGAAGTTACCACCACCGGTAGTCGTCACCTCTATCGTTACTGAGCTCACCCCTAAAGGCTCACCTGCATCATTTTCTAATCGTGCACTTAGCGAGAAGTCACAAGTTCGACCACCAATCCAAGGCACATGAATAAAGAACTCTGGCTGAATATCCCGTCCAGTATGGTCACGTGCAGGCGCAAAGAACTGCATATTTTCTTCTGGCAGCCAAGGCTCATCAGGTTGAGATGCCGGACAGAAAATCGCCAGCTCGTATTCCACCGCACCCGGGATCGGATCAGCTGTAATCGAAAACTCCCGCGTTACATCCAAGCTGCTCAAACCACCCAGACTTTCTGGCTGATCAGTACCGATCGCAATATTTAAGTCATCCAAGACAACCACTTGATCAGGCACAAGTACGGATGCGAACCCTTCCACTGGCGGCCGCTCAGGACAAGCTTCTGATCCACACATGAATGGATTACCGTTAAGGTCAGTTGGCGCACGGAATACGATTTCGTAATCAAATTCAATGCGATCTGGCAGTGTATCCATCACACTGTTAGGCACTGCCAAAGTGAACCCAACTGAACCACCATTTTGGAATGCGGCCTCAACGGTAACACCGCCATCAACATCACGCTCCGTACATGAGAAGTCAGTAAACGTGCCGTTATTTTCAGACGGCGGTGTACAGGTGAAGATGTTCTGAGAAGTCGAATCGACACCAAACACATCACTGGTCACAGACACGAGTTGGATTTCCCCTGGGTAGACATTAAACGTTTCCACCAAGAAGGATTGAGACTCAGTGTCTCCGCCAGATTCTGCGTAGGCAGTGATTTCTAACCCTTCAAAGAATCCGCCACCAGGTGCTCCGCCACCGAAACCGCCTGAGCCAGGTACATTTGGATCGGCGTCATTTGGATCAAACAAGGCTGGTACACCGTCATAATCGTTGTCAAAGATAGAACCTACGGCTGTATCCAAGTCAGACGAGAAGAACAATGCAGGCTGGGAAGCAGGACAAGTATCACCTGCTGATTCATCAATGAAACACACTACTTCACGAGGGTCTTGCTCACCATCTGGCACCGTACCAACAACATCCGCAAAACGAATCCACTCAAAGGCAATTTCAAAGTTTGCGTATGGATCATCTGCTGGTTTATCTCGGACAACTCGCCCTAAATAAACCGGTGAATCGGGATCATCAGCACCATCATCAAAGATCGCCACCAAATCATTGTTGTCTAGATTCGCGGCAAACCCAACGGCACTTTCAGGCGCCGGTTCCATCACCCATGTGAGGTTAGATTTATTAAAGCTCATTTTCACAAAGGTAATACCATCACGGCCGGCATCAAGACGCACTGGGACATCACCGTAATCACCTTGGAAGGTATCTTCTATATCTTGTGGACCAGAGAACTGACGAGAATCGAAGTCATTACCTGCATAGCGAATCACGATACCGTCTGTCGAAGCTTCAAGCGCGTCATAGATTGCGCCGTTGCCACCGAAGGACACTTCTTCTGGCTCTAGCAAGAACGGTCCGGTGTAATCTGTTGGAGGATCAAGTACTAACCAATCACCGTACAGCATATGTTGCCAGAAAATACCGGCACCACCACCTGAAGGATCACCAGGGAAGTCGTTAAATGCCGCTTCAGGAATACCCACATCACCAAGGGTTGATACGCTGGCAATACCGACATCAATAAAGCCTTGCTGCGCACCACTTGGGTCTGTAAATAGATCTAGGAAGCGCACTTCGATCACCCAGAATTTACCGTCTGCATCACGCATTAAGTAGAGCTGATCGTGAACAAAGGTATCGAGAT
The DNA here is from genome assembly GCA_045430345.1 of Agarilytica sp. Taxonomy (GTDB): domain Bacteria; phylum Pseudomonadota; class Gammaproteobacteria; order Pseudomonadales; family Cellvibrionaceae; genus Agarilytica. The sequence continues at coordinate 324,346 of JAILXT010000006.1, forward strand.
CATCACTTAGGTTAATCGTCGTACTCAGAACACTGTCATCCGCAACCACTGACTCAAGTACCGACCGGATATTCTGACCAATAAGCGTGAACACGCCTTGGAGTTGATCACCATCCGTATCGACCAAACCAACCGTAAGGTCACCACCGCTATAACCACCATAGAGTGGCGCAAAGCCGACATCAGAACCACCTGCTGCAGTAATGGCAAAACCATCGGTAATAGAATCGAAAGTGAAGTCGACCGTACCTAAATCAGCCGCTTCTTCCTCCGAAGTCAGGTAGATAGGTGCTCCTGGCTGTTCGAAGTTAGACACATCAATGCCTTCTTCCACAGAGGATGAACCATCCGCGCTTGGCCGACTTTGATCACTGACCAAACCTAAGCCTGGTACGGGAATAAACTCTTGGTCAGGTCCAATAAAGAGCGGGAAGTTTTCATCACAGAGGGTAATCTCTGGAGCGAAACCATCCAGCCAGAAGAATAGCTCAGGTAAATCATTTTGATAGTTACCAATCTCAAAACGGACGACGTAGTCCAAGCCGTATTCACCACCAACTTCGGACGGTAAATCTTCAATCGTATAAGTCCAACGACTAGAAGTACCTACTTGCACAGGCGTTACGGTCGCAGAGAGTGGATCGCCTTTAAAGAACGCGCCCGTGTCTTCGTCGTAATTTACCGCAAACACAGTAAGTTCTAATGGGTTATCACCAGCAGTAGGGTCATCGCCATCAAAACGCTCAACAGTACACGCCACATCAACCAAGTCAGCACGTGAACCTAGATCGCCTTCGAAGTCATCAATATTCTGCTCTTTAAATTCGGGCAATTCTGGTAAGCCGGACAAACCATCAAATAGCGCATCACTAGCACCTTCATGAAAATCACCATTGCTAATTTGAGTCACGGACAACAACTCAGAGACTAAAGTGGCTACCGTTACACTATCGCCAGGCTTCATAAATTTAATATTTGTGAAGTACGGGATCACTACGGACTCAGTGCCTGTGCTCGTCACAATATCCAAATCACGGAAAAAACCACCTTCTGCATCAATTAAGAATTCGCTGCGCATTAAGAAGTTTAAGAAAAATAGTGCTGAGCGAATATTAATTTCGCTTTCACTATTAAGCGTTCGACCAAATAAGGTGGAAGGCACAGAAGAACTTAAGCCACGAGCAACTCGGTCACGCGCACTCTCATACGACGGCGCCGGTGGCGTCGTATCTGTTCCTGTAATGAAATCCCGATAACCTGCTGCTGAAGTGCGATATATCTCTGCTAAGGTATCTGGAATATTTACGGCTGACTCACCCGCGTCAAATAAAGCCTGTTGCAGAGCGCCCTGAACAGCATCATCCGCAAACTGCGCATAGAATCCCACCTTGCTTGTCAGCTGCTCTGTCGCTTCTCCAGCAGTCTCTCCAAGCGTAATACTCAAGGCACGGACCAACTCAGAACTATCAATAGTATCTGCACCGCCAGCAAGTAACGTTTCTCGATCAGTGTATATCGGGAAGCCATCTTCGGTGACGTTAACGCCCTCAGTCGCCCATTGGAAATACTGAGCAAGCACTGCGGCAAGTCGTTTGATTTTTAACGAAGAGTCTTTGTTCTCTACAAGCGAATCAATAACATTCGAAGATACTAAGGAAGAGTCTTCAAGACTGCGGCTAAAGGCATGAAATAAACGTACACGATCAATCAGATCGTAATCAGCATCGGTAGGCGTCCCCAAGGGGTTAGAAATCTCTGCAAAAGCAGCATCCACCAACGCTTGAAAGTTTTCTAGCGTTTCGCCACCAAGAAGCCCTGTAACGACCTCGGCCAATGAAGGCGCATAGTAGAGTGGGTTTTGCGGAACGCCATCGACATCAGGAGCACCTAAAGTCGCCGAGGCGTCATTGGTATACTCACTATCAGTCTCTAAATCACCCGCACCTATTTTAACTAAACGAATAGAACGATCCCCAAACCCTCGACCACCGGGCAAATCGGCATTCGCAATATGAGGGGGAGATTGAAGACTGAATGCGACAACACCAGCATCACCCGCATCATTTTCATCCACGGTAACCGCAAGCCCCATAGACATAAATAAACGCCGGAAAGATTCACGAAGCTGACGATTTTTCTCTGCCTCTTGCTCAGCAAGCGCGCCGCTCACGTCACCACCATCCGCAAGCCCGAATAAGTCCTCTAAAGCTTCTGTATCACCAGTAGCATCCTCGATTACCTCATCCACGCCATCTGTCGTCGCTTCGCTAAGTGTTGCCTCCAAAGCAGAAAGCAAACCCTGTTCATCGGACCCTAAAGAAGACTCAAGAGAGCTATCTGCATCATCCACCTCTTCATCAGCATTAAGAACAGTGTCTTCTAACGCTGCGATTGCAGCATCCTGATCCGTCGCCGTGCCATCGATAATATCTTCTAGGTCCGCAATATCATCATCACTTACATCAAGCGCAATTTCTGCTTCCTGCTGATCGATCACATCTTCAAGTGTTTGACCTTCAGGGATTTCGATAATACTGTCAGCTGCCTCAGCAACGACGCGCGTAATCTCAGATGCCACTTCGGAAATAACTGTTTCCGTTAAATTGGCTACGGCAGTTTCAGATAACCCCATTTCAACAAGGTCACCAATCGCATCCCTAATCTGATCAACAATGACCTTCACCACCCGGTGAACGATCGGGTTAACCGCAACCGGCTCTGGTAAACCCGTGGTCTCATCAACGTCGGAAGGATCCGCAATGGACTGAATTGCCAACGCGTCTTGTGTTCCATCGTCATTATTTTTAACGATTAACGCTCTTACCTGTAGACGGCCCAGCGCTCTAAACGCCGTCATCACCGTATCTTCGTCCGCGTCGACAGCCACCAATTCTTCAGATACAAGGTAATCCAAGACATCGGCAGCAGTAACCGTATAGTCACCGCTACTGTCAGTAGCCACTGTCGCGATCGGCGTTGCGAACTCCACATCACTGAGAAGGAACAACGAAACCAATGCCGAAGCGGGCTCCAAGTCGCTTACACCGATTGAACTATCACCGTCACCAGGCGCTTGAAAACTCGCTTTCTGAGAGCCTGTAGACGTCAATGTTTTATACGCTGAAGCACCGTAACTTTTTCGACGGGGCTTAGATGACGTCGCACCGGGGTCGGGAAAACTAGAAACAGAACCACTTAACGCCACCGCATCTAACTCAGGGGTTGGGGTTGGCGTCGGTGTGGGAGTCGGCGTAGGGGTCGGGGTCGCCGTAGGAGTTGGCGTCGGCGCAATAGTGGGGGTTGGCGTCGGCGTACCGCCACCGGTCCCTCCTCCACCTCCGCCGCCACCGCCTCCCCCGCCGCCACAACCGGCGAGCGCAACTGTAAGAACAACAAAGGGAGTGCATAGCGACTTCGAAATAAATTTCGAAAATTTGGAGGTGGGTGTTTTCATAATCTCTGTCCGTTTGCCTGATGCGGCACTAATACATTTTAAAAATGAAAAAAATGGTGGATCTAAAAATCCACTCGTAGCAATTGGTGAGTATAGACACGGAAAGAGTAAGGCTATGTTTATGAAAACATACGCGCTCTGTAACACAGCGGCTAAGCCTTAAATATAGAAATAGTTGTTATTTTTCAATAGGATGTACGTATATTAAAAATATCGAATATACGTTAAGATCAAAACAATGGGTATTTCGCCAATGCGCTTTAAGAACATTTTTATCTATGGCGATTCGGTTGAATAGCCATAAAGTTTTCAAAAAAAAATCAATATTCCTTATATTTGTGTATCAATTTTCTTATATGAAAAAAAAATCTTTTCTTTTTATGACCTTTTTGTGCCACCCGTCAACGGCTTGACGAATAAAAAAAACAAGCGTTTTAAGAAATGCGCACCGACAGAAAATGGTCGCTTTTTTTTACTGAAATAATTTACAGTACTGCCGTACTCAGATAATCAAAAGCGATATAGCCGCATAAGTTTTTAGATGAATTCAAACACCGACACAACTCACGAAAACCCATCAAATTTCAGTAATCAAGAACACATCATTCTTGCGGCAATTGAAAAAGGCGCTGAGCGCTATTTTCAAACATGCGAATCGAGAATCAGTGAATTCTCCCGGAGACACTTTCTTTACCCAGGTGCATGGCACCTAAATAAACATGCTTTTGGTTGGGACCTTTTAAAAATGCCGACTAATCTTGTGTGGGCGCCACTCTACTTATTAATACAACTCATTGGGCTGCTTTTTCTCAAGCTAAAATATCCTGTGCTAGCGAATGCGCTCAGCAAAACCCCTTGTGGCTTTGAAACTAAAGTGCAAAGGCAAACAAAAGCGTGCGTATATACAGAATTGCTCGGCTCCCCCTGCCACCCCGACACATGCGAACTTCACCGATTTGTTTTAGAGGCCCTAGCCAACACTCAGAACCTGCCTCCTAAGGCGATAAAAGACGGCGCGCAAACAGACAAGCTTGGCGTAATTGTGAATCAAACCCTATCGCAATATTCGATTACCCGAACAGCATCGGCAGACATTACAAATACCTTACTGAGCACCGCCGCTGGTGCACTGACGTTTAAACAGTTTACGCCTGGTGGACTGGGGCTGGGGATTGTCTTAGCCTCCGTCTATGCACGTTACACAGCGACATCTGATTTTATCTTTGGCGATACCTTGGGCGGCTTCTACTATGCGGTATTCCCCCCCGAGCCCTCCGTACAAGTGATCGTTATCGCCACCTTTTGTATCCTCGGTTTTCTATCGATCATTGCGTCTTTCTCCGGGCTATTAACCGACCCCATTCAGTATTGCCTCGGCCTACATCAGCGCCGGCTAAAAAAACTTATCCAACATATAAAAGAAGATTTCAAAACGCAGTCTCGCGCATCCTTTCACCCAAAAGACCAATACCTTGCCCGTATCATGGAAGTATTCGATGCACTAAAAACACACTTAAGCTGATCAACTGTTGAATTACACTTTCCCAATTGTCACGTAACCCATAGCGACGTAACTTATGAAATGCCTCAGCATCCAACTACAGCCCGAACTCGACACCCATTTCACAACCGATGATTTGATTCAGCACCTACGGCTCATGGGCCGATACCCTGAAATCGATCGAGACCCGAAAAATTCAAAATATACCAACCTGAATTTGTTCACTGAAGAGCTCCCGAAACTTTCGCAAGAAATAAACGATGGACTGCTAAACGACCCACATATTGGAAGTTGGGTGAAGAACGTCGCCGTGATCGTGGCAGAAGGTGAAAACGGCTGGGACAACTGTTTGCTGATTTGGGACCACAAAGCCCACAAGGGAACGATATAGCGCGAATCGGCTCTATAGTGTTTGTAAAATCACGTAAAAGTGGTCTCGCCTGCAATTGACAGCCCCCCGGTAGAACTGTAGATTTCTATGCCATAGCGCTTGGTAAAGACTTGAAACAAACATATGCGGCTAAACGCCCATAGGAACACAGAAAGACGAAATATAGAGGCACTCGCGTTTTCGCCTAGTGCCTGCGCCACCTGCTTAGTGGTGGGCTGCGACGGCATGTCGTATAGCCTCAGTGCTCCATACGGAGGACATTGATGAGGTCTCAAAGCAAGAGGATGCTCGCTTCGGCCTAGCATCTGCGTCACCTGCCAAGTGGTGAGCCGCTGGGGGCACCCCAGCACCCATAGGACGCTCCACTCCTATGAAAACTGCGCTTGTTTCACCGCGCGCTTTTTCTTTATCATACCCATCCCCAGCGAATACACTCACTAACCTCACAGTCATAGACAAAACCAAAAAACGGATTGCAATGTCTCATTTATTGAAAACAACCGTCGCGCTTTTTCTACTTTTATTCGCATTCGCTAGCCAAGCAGCCTCGCCAGTATGGCGCATCTCAAAAGGCGGCCATCACCTTTATATTGGCGGAACCATTCACCTCCTATCTAAATCCGATTATCCACTACCAAAATCCTTTAACCACGCTTACCAAGATGCACACGTGCTCGTCTTTGAAACCGACATGGCCGCGATGCAGTCCTTCTCATTTTTAATGAAAATGAATCAGGTCATGACCTTTAGCAATGGACAAACCTTAAAGTCCTCACTCAAAGCCCACACCTATAATAAGCTGCAACAATATTTTAAACACCGTGAAATGCCTGCAGAGGCCTACGCCCTGTACACACCCGTCGGAATCACCATGCTCATCAGCTTCTTTGAGCTCCAGCGCATTGGACTCACCCCAGAATTTGGTGTTGACCATCACTTTGCAACATTAGCGAAAAAAGATGGCAAACCACTGGGTGAACTAGAGACCCCAGATGAGCACCTCTCCTACATTGCCAATATGGCTGCAGGGAAGGAAGATGAATTAATTTTAAAGACCTTGGAAGAGCTCGAACAAACTGAATCGATTATGCAGGAATTAAAAGCGGCGTGGAAAATCGGCAACCATAAAAAACTTAACACTCTCGCCATTAAAGAAATGAAAACGCTTTACCCCAAAATATACGCTTCGCTTCTTGTTGAACGAAACAACAATTGGATGCCCAAGATAGAAAACATGATGAAAAATAAGGAAGTTGAATTGGTCCTTGTCGGAGCCCTGCATCTTGTTGGCTCGGAGGGATTGATCCAGCAACTAAAACAAAATGGGTATAAGGTCGAGAACCTATAGCCGACAAACATAAATGGTTTAAAAAAATGAATGAAACAGAACTTCTTGCGCAATTACGTGCAACCCCAGACAGCATTGAATTTGAACAAGTGATGGCCACTATTGCCAACCACTATGATTACTCGCCAACACGTTTTGTGAATGGGGAGATTATTAACGAGGCCGGCTCCAATGAGGGCTCCTGTAAACTATTTTCGTTTGCGAAACTGCAAGGGTTAAGTGAAATGGAAACCTTGGCGCTATTTGGTAAATACTACCGTGATGATGTTATGGAAAACCCTAGTGGTGATGATCACGGAAATATTCGCAATTTTATTCTCGATGGTTGGCTGGGCATTCAGTTTGACGGCGAAGCATTAACTGCAAAATCGTAGAGCTCCCAGATTAGTCAGATGTCTTAAGAGGATAGGTCATTGCCAAATTCCCCCAAGTATCAACAGTCTCCATTGAACAAACACAACGACAAAGAACTTATACACAGTGAGGGCATCCCCACACACGCAGTCATTTGGCTGCATGGCTTGGGGGCGTCCTGCGATGATTTTCCGCCCGCTGTGCCGCACCTAGGCCTAACGTCAACACCAACGATTCGCTTTGTTTTTCCTCAAGCGCCCGACCGCCCCATCACCATCAATAACGGCATGGTAATGCCGGGCTGGTATGACATTAAAGGTTCAGACCTTTCTGACAGAGAAGACTTGGCAGGGATGATCGCATCTAAGGCCACCCTAGATAGCTTGATCGACCAACAAATAGCATTGGGGATCGACAGCAAGCATATTCTTATCGCCGGCTTTTCCCAGGGCGGCGCAGTCGCATATTACACGGCAATACGCTCTCAACACCCTTTGGCTGGCGTATTGGCAATGTCCACCTATGCTCCGTTTGGAAGTCATACCCAGCAAGAGGCCTCAGGTATAAATAACGACATACCTATCTTGGCGATGCACGGCATACACGACCCAGTTGTTCCGATCGACATGGGAAAAAACAGTGCCGAATTGTTTTCCACCTTGGGCTGCGAGGTACAATGGAAAACGTACGCGATGGATCATTCGGTGAGTATGCCCCAGATCGAAGATATCGGGCGCTGGATCAACACATTGTTTGCGCGTTCCACTCAATAAAGCGAGAATTTGAAAATTTTCAGCTAAAAAAAAGCCCTGTAACAACAGGGCTTTTTTTACAAACTGCATTATAAAAACAAAACAACTAGTTCATTGATTTCTCTGTATCTTTAACCATTTCTTTAGCAGCATCTGTTGCGCTTTCTACCGCATCAACCGCGTCATCAACAACAGCTTCAACTGCGTCAGTGGCATTTTCTGCGGCCTCTTCGATAACTTCAGCAGCATCTGTTGCTGTTTCGCTAACGGCTTCAGTTACCGCTTCCGCTTTCTCAGAAACCTCTTCACTTACGGTTTTCTCAACGCTGGTTTCGGTAGTTTTATCGGATGCCGCTTCTTTTGGACCGCAAGCAACGAGCGTAAGGGAAAACAGGACCCCGATGATGGTGATGAGTAGTTTATTCATATCATTATCTCCTAATGGTAGGGTTAAGCGACCCATTTAAACAGCTCTACGGTTGATAAGTCCAGGATAATAAAATACGGGGAGCATGAGGGGTATTGTAATTACGCTGAATGACTCACCTTACCTGACGACGCTCAACAGGCTTTAGCCACAAAAAAACCTTACGACAGAGGCAAACTCAACACAACTTCTGCTCCACGTAGATCAATCGTCACATCCAGATCTCCGCCTATCTGCTTCGCTCGCCATTTCATATTATTCAAGCCGTGGCCACTCCCTTGAACAACCGATTCCTCGCTACCACTTCCAGCGCCAAGCTCATCACCCCCATTAATTTTATAATCTTTAACACAAATCTCAATATGTGAATCAGACACTATAGACGTTGAGAGCGTAATAACGCTAGAACCAGAATGCTTAATACTATTTGTAATGGCCTCTTGAATAATACGCATAATATGCAAACTACGTTGTGGGCTAAACGCTTGGCTCTGCGGTATTTCACTGACATTCCATTCCAGAGTTACACCTGCATTTTCTAGCTGACTCACTAAACGAACGCGCATCGTCGCGAGCAATGTTGTTAGGTCTCCTAACATTGGATCTAACGAATCAATGACGAGATGCAAGTCTGTAATACAATTCTGCACTTTCTGTTGTGCTTTAAGAAATACGTCACCACCTTGTCGTTGAAACATACTCGACAAGGACACCAAGCTCCCACCAAAGCCATCGTGCATATCACGCATCATCCTCTCTCGCTCTTCAGAGAGGACACGGGCTTTTTCCAATGCGTATAAACGCTCGTACTGCTCTTCCAGTTCGCTTTGTTTCAGTCGAACGCGTTCCTCTAACGTTCGAGCAAGATTCTCTGCGGTTTCCAAGGAAAGTAAAAATCGGCGCAACAAAAACCAGCCAAACAATATGACGGTGGGAATGGCGCTGTACTGAATAATAAAGCCATCAAATCGCGACCAGTGATTGTTCACCAATAAAATATCATGCACACCAAACACCACAATAATCGCACCGACTAACAACATCATAAACGCATCGCGGCTTTTTTCTAGGAGGAATACCGAAAACAAAAAATAGGACGAATAGATGCCAAACAACACCAAAAAGGCATACCAAACCTTATACCCCCAAAAAAGTAAGCTTGTGTAATCTGGCGTAAAGAAGAGAAGCACGCCCACCACAGAATGCACGCCCATAATTTTCTCTATAAGTGGGCGGGGTTTATTTAAATAGCGATGATCAAACCAAATAATGGAAGAAACCGTCCAACCAAGTGTGAGTATCGTCAATGTTTCCCAATGTTTTGCTGGGATAGGGACATCCACAATAAACAAATTAAGATTGTGCAATCCCCAAAATAAAAGCACTAAAGAAAATACACCATAGGCTGAGTCATAGCGGCGATAGCCCCAGAAGCAGGCAAGCACAAACGCCATAACCAGCATCACACCCGTAATCCATTTCACCACACTCACTCGAACCAAAGATTTTACATCGTACGCACTTTGCAGTGAGGCTTGTGGCCCGATATATAATTTATCTAGCACTCCTTGCAAGTAGGTCTCTGACGCGACACGAATATAAATATGGTTTTCACCAATACCCAATAAGCTCGGTGAAAACGAAAAAAACAGTGGCTGATTATGATTACGCGCAATCGGCGATGAAAATGTGCCGCCCTGCCCCACCCAAACATCGTTTACATAAACAGCAGCATTATGGCTCACCATGGGAAGATACACGGCCATCGTATCCGCTGGCGGCGTGTCAATATGGAATGTATGTCGATACCAATATTGCTGAGCGGTTTTGTCGGAGAGCGCCCAATCGTCCGGTAAATTCTCGGAGCGCCATGTAGCGCCGTCGGGTTTTTGAGATGCCTTCAGCGCTTGCAACGACGAGGCTTCACTTTGCGTTACTGAAATTTGCTTAACCGGCGTAATATGCGAAGGGGAAAAAACATGAAATACAGGCAAGAATACAAGTGCGGCAATTAAACCAATAAAAAGAGACAGGCCACCTAATGCTAAAAGTTGAGGGGCATAGTTCCTAACAGGGCTAGTCGGCATAAAAGGCTCTTTTTTACATCTATTGATGTGATACTAAGAGCCTTTAGGCGTCTTCACAAGAGGACGCCTATAAAAATCGATCACCACATACACTGCTGCATGGGGTAAGCCTGTTTATCGCCGGTAAAACGACGGTAGCTGGCATTCCAATCATAGCGGTGTTTTGTGAAGCTATCCGACCAAAATAAACACATCGGCTCTTTAATAAACTCGGGTTGTATGGCGCTGCCGTTCTCTGCCGATAAGCCCTGACGCATCACCTCGTTGTAGGTAAACGCCGTATAAAAATTGCCATTATGAAAAAACCACTCATCGGACATCGGGCCATTGCGGAATAACACCTCGGGGTAAGGTGCGCCCTGTTTTTCCCGAATATCCAGATAAATCGTTTTATGATTTGAACCATCCGGCTCGTAGGTATGCGCGGTGTGCGCGTGATCAAAGAAGGTAAACGTATCCGCGCCCTCCCACGTAAAACGAAACTTATTGATACCAGTAAGACTAAAGTCGCCAATTTTAAGCATCTCGGAATTCAAGAACGTGGGCACCGGATCGCGATAATTCCACGTCACGTGAAGATCAAGGTGTTGACGTAATTCACGCACGAAAGATGCGTCGCCGACTTTCGGCGGCGCATAAACATAAGCCGCCGACACATCATAGCCGCCGCGCTTCATGCGTTTCGCCAATACTGTCGCTGTTGCACCACCAAGGCTATGCCCCGTGATAAACATGGGCTTTTCTTTCAATTCCAGAAATGGTTCGACCACATCGATTAAGCCATGAAGTTCCATTGCTGCCATCGCATAGCCGCCATGCACCTCACCCGCATCGGCAATCGCCAGCCCTAATGCGGGGAGTTTGTAATGGCTCATATTGATCAATACATCCATCGCACCTTTTGACGATTCGTCATTCAATTCCGTGAAATTCAACGGCCCCGATTGATTGTCTTCTAGATCAGCCACTTTAGTAAATTCACCGGGGTTTTGTGTACCCCTAACGGCGATAACAATTTTTTCATCGTCAATACCGATAACCGCATTCGCGCCCAACGCACCATTAACAAACAAGACGTCATCAAAACCCCAGTAGCGATACAACTCTTGAGTAGCGCAACGAAACTCTCGCTCGGTATTCGCTTTATTCCAAATACGCTTTTCGGCATCAAAGCCGTGTTTGACTTGATGGTAATACGTTTTGTTAGACGCCTGCATAAGCAGGTAATTATTCATTGTACTAAAGTCGCTCGTGACCTCTAAGTTAGCAAATTTATTGGCGTTACCACGAGCCCCCCTAAATTGCAGTTGCGCCAAATTCAATATCCGTTGATTGTCTTGATTACCTAAGTACGAATCACAGAGTACGGCCCGACCAACCGAGCGCCACTGCTGCGCGCTGATATCGTACAGAAACTCCGCTGCCATATCGTTGACAATACCCAACGATTTTTCCACCCGTTTTTGCACATCTTTCACCGCGGCCTGGCCCGTCTCCCCAATCATTTCCGCTTCCGTTTGCACGCGGTCTGCTAGCTGTTCAATAGGATCGCGTGCGCCATCATCACTTTCTAGGCAGCGTATTTTTTTAAGGTCAACGAAGCCGATATAATTTTCTTTTACATTGATTCTGTGCCAGGCCGATTTAGCCCAACCCCCTTGAACAAGGATTTCAACATCCTTAGACCCTTTGTTATATACACGCCGTACATCTGAGCGAAAGTGGGTTTGCGTCTTGCCTGATTTCACCACGGGCAACTCGAGATTTTTCCCCGCGAACCCATAATGCACTTCAAGATGACAATAGCTCGCCGAAAACACAGGCGACGATAACATTGCCATTACAGCAGCCAATACATACAACCTATATTTCATACCCACTCCTAAACACCGCTATTATTTTATTAACCCCAAACGCTTTGCTTCAAAAATCGCTTCAGTTCGGCTATTCACCTGTAACTTGCCATAAATATTTTTAATGTGCGTCGTCACCGTGTGATATGAAATATCCAGTTTTTCACCAATCTCTTTTGAGGAAAACCCCTGACTCACATACTGCAATATTTTTTCTTGTCGCTCCGTTAACGCTTCAGGCAAGGTGGCCTCGATTTTAGGCTGACTAAAACGTTGCAGCATCATACGCGCAATAAGCGGGCTAATGGGAGAACCGCCTGCGAGCATTAAATCAATCGCGTCAGTTATTTTTTGCGTTTTATCATGTTTTAAAATATACCCTTGCGCGCCCGCCTCCAAGGCTTGAAACACAGAATGCTCATCATGAAACCCAGAGATCACGATCGCTTGCGTATCGAGCTTATTGTCGAAGATCGCCTGAATGATATCGATCCCCGAACCATCCGGTAAACCCAAATCGACAAGCAGCACATCAGGTTTATGTTTAACCAACGCGGCAATGCCTTGCTCACAAGCACTGGAGGCCTCCAGCAAATTAAATTCTGGATGAGAGCGAACAATCGTGATTAAACGCTCACGCGTTTCATGATCGTCTTCCACCAGAGTTACAGTTGTCTTATTCATGCGCACTTACATTCACGTCTACATTCGATGCTGTCTATTGTAGTGCGAGCCTCCCTTCAATGGATACCTAGATCTGGGTACGCGAACCGTAGTTGCCTTTCCCTAATATCTCCTTCACTCACACCTATTTTGATTTGAAAGGACAGGACCATGTTTACGAGGTACTCACATACAAAATTCACCCTCTTGCTGACGCTCTTTTTAGGGCTGAGCGCGTGCGGGGGATCGGGCACACCCAAGCCAGAAGATCCACCCGAACCAATGAGCGTCATCATTCATCTGACAGACACCAATGGCGCCCCCATTAACGACGTTTCGGTGGTGACTCGGCTGGACGATCGTACACGTGTTTCCGGTGCGACCGGCACAAGCACTGCGGGTGAAGTGACAATCAATAACGTACCCGAAGAAAGCGACGTGGTGTTTGTTTTTTCAAAAAGCGGATTCGCCGCACAAGTGAAAACCTTTGAAACACCCGAAGCGACAGAGGCGGCGGCGTTAAGTGTTGTCATGATCGAAAAAGGCGAACCACACGCCTTCGATGCTGGCACAGAAGCAGAATTAGATGGCCGAGACGGCGCTTTCCTATCGGTCGAAGCCGGAGCCTTTGTGGACAGCCAAGGCAACCCCGTCAGCGGTGAAATCGAACTGCAAATGACGCCTGTAGATGTCAGTACAAAAGCCGGGCTATCGGCTTTTCCCGGTAGCTATACGGGCATTCCCGAAGACGGTTCCGGACAGAGCAATATCGTCAGCCTTGGCACCACAGAATTTACATTCAGCCAAAACGGCGAAACACTCCAACTGGCGGAAGGCGAAACCGCCATTATTGATATGCCCATTTACATCGATACTTATCCAGACGGCACCCCGGTGCAAATTGGCGACGCCATTCCACTGTGGTCACTGAATGAAGAAACCGGCATTTGGGAGCAGGAAGGCGAAGGTGAAGTCATTGCCAAACCTGCCTCCCCCACCGGGTTGGCGATGCGTGCAGAAGTCAGCCACTTTACCTGGTGGAACACGGATTGGTACCCAAGAGAAGAAGAGCGCTTCAACGTCAATATTAATGTCATTGCCGTCGATGATAATGGCACACGTACGACCGCATTCGACGGAGACCCAATCGACATATTTGTCGGCACGAGAGGCTTTAGCTCACAAGGCTACGCACGTATCGGCGAAACACGACAGACCGAAGTGTTCCAAGGATTTTGGTGCTTCCAGGTCCGAGGAAATATCACCCTATCTGATGACTCTCCTATCTACACCGAATCCGATGAAGTTTGCCGAATCCTCAGCGCAAACGACACCATTGATTTGTTTGTCGACATCTCCGGCGTGGAGTTTGAGGTCACACATAACCTAAGGGCAACCGCCACCGCCCAAACCAACTACGGGGCCTGTAACGATCAACCCCGCATCTCCGCCAAATCGGCTTTCCCCGTCACCTACACGATCGTGGGTGGCTCACTCCCAGCCGGCCTTACCCTGCAAGACAACGGTGCGCTCACCGGCACTCCCACAATGGCCGGCCAACACCAGGTGCAAATTGAAGTCGCTGAAGACCAAAACGGTGAACGCGGGGAGTGGGATTTATTGATTTGGGATATAGATGTCTCACCCGAACTCACGATGCGAGCACCAGATGTCAGCCCAATTTTCCAGGTTGGCTATCCCACGACCTTCGCAAACGTATTTTCTGAAGATGGCGGACTAGAGGAATATCGCTTTCGCGAAGCGCCCACAAGTTCATCCCCCCCAGGAATGACATTCGATACGGATAACAATGCCCTAAGCGGTACCCCCGGAAGAGTTTTACTCAATGGCACTCCGATGATGGCATATGGCACGAGTGTGGCAATCGAAGTCCACGATCAAAACTGCGGAAAAGTCTCAGACACGTACCGACAAGACACGATTTGGGCCCCTAAATTAGAAGGCGAACCCGAAACCGCCCTCGTCGGTGAAGCGTTTTCCTTCACCCCCACGAACACAGAAGGCCCTATCGATTTTTGGGAAGCAGTACGAGGCCTTCCCGCATGGGCAAACTACAACACTGTCACGGGTGAAATAAGTGGTACACCAAGCCGTTCAGACTATGGCGTGTCATCAGAAGTGACCGTTTTTGCCCACGGCATTGAGATCGAGATACTGCGAGGCCTTCGTGGTGTCGGCGCCCACACCTTCACCATCGATGTGGGTATAAACCCACCCGAAGTGGCCGATATCAACGAAAGTTTTAGCGTCGCCACCGGTCAAGCATTTAGTTTCACCCCCACAAATACCGGCGAACAAGAAGACAATTGGGAAGCCGACAACCTGCCATCGTGGCTCAGTTTAAATTCCAATACAGGGGAAATCAGCGGTACACCCACCACCATCGCCGTGCACGAAGGCATCGTGATTCGCGCGGTAAACCCAGGCGGTAGTGCAGACACCGGCGCCTTTACGGTGAATGTCGTTGCCCAGGTCGCGATCCCTGCGCTAAGTGGCACGCCAACAAACGCCGAAGTGGCGGTCAATTATAGCTTCACCCCCAACAACATCGGCGGCGCCGTGAATCAGTGGGGCGTGAACGGCACCTTGCCCAGCGGCTTGAGCTTTAACAACGGGACGATTTCCGGGGCGCCCACCGCCGCCGGTACATTTTCAGGCATCGAAATTACCGGGACCAATGCTGGCGGCACCGACACGCTCGGGCTAACGATTACGGTCGATAAGGGCCTGCAAGCCACATTACAATTTGTATCCCCCGGCCCCATCGACCGCACGACTGACGACGCAACGTTTACCAATGGTATTCAGGGCGGGTCAGGCACGGGCGCTATTAGTTACCAAAGTTCAGACACTCAAGTCGCAACGATTAACTCCAGCAACGGCCTAATCACGATTAGCGGCGCAGGCCAAACGACGATCACCGCAACAAAAGCAGAAGACATAAATTATTTAGCAAGCTCCGCCACCTTCCTACTAAACGTGACCGACACCAACGTGATCTTGGGCACCCCCGACCAGGCATACCAAAATACTTTGTATAACTTTATTCCAAGTATCGCCTCAGGCATTACCGTGACCAGCTGGGAGATCAATTCAGGCGCGATTCCCCAGGGATTATCTTTCAACACAAGCACTGGCAGTATCTTCGGAACTCCCAGCCAACTCGAAACCGCCACCTTCGCGCTACGCGCAAATACAGACACAGGGGAAGCCCACATAAGGGCCTTTCAAATCAGTGTTATCGAACCGCCACAACAACCCAGCTTATGGAACGATAACAACTTCGATCTGTGCGACAGCTTTGGCGAAGCAGGCTGCTACATCCAACTTGCAACAGGCACCGCGATTGACCTCACCTTGGATTCCGGCACGCCAGACGCTGTCACCTGGGCCATTGACGGAGATTTGCCTCCCGGCGTCAATTTCAATGAAGGCGTGTTAAGTGGCACCCCCAGCAGCGGCGGACAATTTTTATTTAATGTCAGCGCCACCAATGGCATCGGTACAGACATGCTGGGAATTTTCTTCGATATTCTGCAAGAACAAGACCCCGTTTCTTTTGACGAAAACGGCCCGATCGATGCTTTCTACACCAGCGCCACTTATACCAATACCGCCAGTGGAGGAAACTCGGCGTCATCCATTGTTTATCGCAGCGATAATACAGCGATCGCCACCGTGGATAGCATCTCAGGCCTCGTCACCTTTGTTGCGCCGGGCACCGTCACCATTTCAGCAACACGCGGGTCCGACGGTACCTACTTACCCACCAGTGACGAATACACACTCAACATTAATATTGCCGCACCGGCCATCGAGTATGTGTATGCAGATGAAGACTTTGCAATCGGTTCCATTGCTTGGCTTCGCATCAATATCACTGAATTAGTGGGCAGCGGTTTCACTACCATCGTTTACGCCTCCACCGAGGAAAGCATTGACCCGGACGACCCAGACACCTTATCTGTAGCGGTCACCTCCGGAGACACAGCCGCTCTCCCCACCAATAATTTTGGGGCGGAATATTATGTCTCTGCCCAGGTTTTCCACATCAACGGCGAGCAGAGCCCAATAAGCCCCTCAAAACCCGCGACCGCACTTATTAGCGACCAGATTTTAAGTGGCGACAGCGGCACAGCCTTTGGCTACACCATGGCACTTGCAGGCGATGTACTTGTCGTCGGCAACAGCCTCAACGACGCCTATGCAAGTCAACAAGATCTCAGCGTCTATGAACGTATCGACAACGTGTGGACGCTCACACAAACATTACCGGCACTGCAAGATTGGTGGGGCAAAGCACTCGATGTTCATCAAGCCAGCAATAATAGTTACCGTATTGCCAGCGGCACAAATGCCTCCAGTAATTTTGGTAACGCAGACCGGCAAGGCGGCATGGCCACCTACACCAAAGTCATCACCGACATATGCGGCAACAGCGAGGACGATGACAACGACGGTCAAACAGACGAAGCTGATTGCGAAAATGTGGCCGACGGCACGCTGTATAACAACGGCGTCTGGGTGCTCGAACATTACGAAACCAACGTCTACCCCGAAGTCATCGAACTGAATGACGATTGGATGGCGGTCGGTAAACCGAGCGCGGACAATTGCGATACGGATATTTTCAGCTGCGGCGAAGTTTTAAGCTATCGCTTCCCGTGGTCATCCTCACCAGACCAAACCATTGCCGCGCCCCAGCAACGTACCATGAACTTTCATTTTGGTTCATCGTTAGCCTCCGAAGGCGATGTGCTTATTGTCGGCGCCCCAGGTGCCGTCGGTGGAACCTGCTTCTTTAACTGCGGGGTATACGCTTACCGAGATAACGGGACAAGCTTCGACTTTGAAGGCAGCATCGGAGGCAACCTTGTGACGGACGGGCGCGCCTTTGGCCATAGCGTCAGTATTTCAGGTAATACCTTGGCGATTGGCGACCCCACAACCACCAACGAAGGAGGTCCAACCAGTGACGATGGCGGCGATGGTGTTGTGTATATTTATCAAAAAGAAGATGGCGAAACGTGGGACCTCGCCACAGAAACCGTGCAACTCACATCGCCCACTGAAGCCGCCAGCACACCAGCCTTAAACTTTGGTGTATCGGTAAGCTTAAATGGCAGCACGCTAATCGTCGGGGATCAAAAACAAAACTGCTTAAATGGGGATAGCCAATGTGGCTTAGTGCATGTCTTCGAGCAAAACTCGGACGGTACCTACTCCACGGACAATGTGTATTCCTTTGGAGGTTACCAACCCGAAACAAACGACGGCTTTGGTTTTGTTGTGCAGTCAGACGGATCTACGATTGTGGTTTCTGAATACCTCGGTAGTAATCAACTTAGTCCGGGGCGGGTATTGATGTATAACCTGCCTGAGTAAAAATATTGGGGGCGTGCATCCACTGCACGCCTCCACTTTTCCCCACCGTAAAAAGCAATTTTTTTAAAGTTGCTACCACAAATATTGAAGCGCACAATCTACAGCGAAAAAAGTGCTACAACCCCCGCTGCCATTCTTCACGTAAAGGGATCATCCCCGGCTGATGCAACGCACTCCTCACCTTCCCCAGCAACATTTCCTTATCTTTCCCCAACACACCTTTTAACACCAAATAATTCGACGCGTGGTCGCTGCGAAAAATTGTTTTCTCTAGTTCTAGATGAGACAGAAACACCTCCATCTCTTGAAACAATTGATGCTGACTTAGCAGCCTAAATTCAGCACCCTCGTCGCAGCCGGCATTAAACGCTTTTCCAAAACGATCACGGCCATTAGGAAAGGACACCACAAGGGTTGATAGGTATTCTGGCTGAGCCTCCGTCATAAGTCTGGCGGAATTTTTTGCATGCTGCTCAGAGTAGAAGGGGCCGCCTAGGCCATTAAGAATCATCACAGAAGATTTTATATTGGCTTGCTTGATCTTTTGCAGGGCAAGTAGTGAGGACGCATAGCTTTCGCCTTTTTCGATAAGTGATAAGACTTTGTCATCACCCGATTCGCAGCCGACATATAGCAAACTCAAACCCAGCTCACGCAACTCTGCGAGCTCTTCTACGGTTTTATTCTTTAAATTTCTCGGCAAGCAATAACTCGACACCCGCGACACATTGGGAAAATATTTTTGAATGAGGCGCAGAATTTCACGCAGGCGCCGCATAGACAGGGCCATAGCGTCGCCATCTGCCAAAAAGATGCGATGCACCGGATAACCCGCATTTGCCACCGACTGCATTTCAGACTCCAAATCTGCAATCGACTTCGCGCTAAACGCCTTTTGTTTCGCTGTGTACATTTCACAGAAGGTGCACTTATTCCAAGAGCAGCCATTGGTGACTTGAAGGATCAATGACTTCCATTCGCTAGGGGGGCGAAATACCGGCTCACTATAATCAAGGGGATACATAATACGTTTACTTTAAAGACTTAATATAGATTGGCTTACATTTGATATTCATGTTCTTGAATTATTTCCAGAAATATCTCGCCATATTTTTCCAGCTTTTTATCACCGACACCATTCACACACAGAAACTCTTCGTCGTTCATGGGGCGTTTTACCACCATTTCTTTTAGGCTT
Source organism: Agarilytica sp. (assembly GCA_045430345.1). GTDB lineage: Bacteria > Pseudomonadota > Gammaproteobacteria > Pseudomonadales > Cellvibrionaceae > Agarilytica. The sequence continues at coordinate 343,780 of JAILXT010000006.1, forward strand.
GCATCACCAAAAACAACGTAAGGCGGCACATTCGCTTCATCGGCAAGTTGCTTGCGGCAGCTACGTAGGGCATTCCATAAGCCTTGATCCTCTTCGGCGATATCATAAGCAACGCGCTTAGATCCTCCACCACTCTTCCCGCTCGGCCGCTCTGGTTTTGCTTTTATGTCTTGGTGCAATTCGATATGTTCCTCGCCCCGTAAAAGCGGGCGACACTTATCTGTAAGCAATAAGTTACCGTAGCCCTGAACATCCACGTCTAAATGCCCAAGCACCACCAATTGACGAAAAATGGTTCGCCATGCATCCACCGATAATTCTTTACCAATCCCGTAGGTCGATAATTCAGTATGAGAAAACTGTCGGACTTTTTCGTTAGTACTGCCGCGTAACACATCAATCACATGTGCGGCACCAAAACGCTGCCCAGTACGGTATACGCACGACAGCGCTTTGCGCACTGCATCGGTAGCGTCCCATGTCTCTGGCGGGTGAAGACAGTTGTCGCAATTTCCGCAAGGGGTCGCCAGCGTTTCACCAAAGTAACGCAACAGCGCTTGGCGACGGCAATCCGTCATTTCGCATAAACCCAACATGGCATTCAGCCGCTGACGTTCGTGGATTTTATGCTGTTCATTCCCTTCAGAGTTACCCAGCATCTGCGTTAGCTTTACGACATCTTCCATGCCATAAAAAAGAATCGCCGTTGAGCTTTCACTGTCTCGGCCTGCGCGCCCCGTCTCTTGGTAATACGCCTCGATACTTTTGGGCATGTCCAAATGCGCAACAAAACGCACATTGGGTTTATCGATGCCCATGCCGAATGCAATGGTCGCTACCATGACGATACCGTCTTCTCGTAAAAAGCGATTTTGATTCGTCTGACGATCACGCGCCGACATACCGGCATGATAGGGATAAGCATTGAAGCCCTGATCTCTGAGCCAAATAGCCGTGTCATCCACTTTTTTACGAGACAGGCAATACACAATCCCCGCGTTACCCTGCTGCTCTTCCTGTAAAAAATGTAACAGTTGTTTACGTGGGTTATTTTTCTGACGAATACGGTATTCAATATTCGCGCGGTCAAAACCACAGATAAATTGTGATTCAGGATCTAACGATAAGCGATTGACAATTTCTTGCTGAGTACGAGCATCAGCCGTGGCCGTCAGCGCTGCGCGAGGCACCTCGGGGAAATACTGCGCCAACACATCCAAGCGTAAATAATCGGCTCTAAAATCATGCCCCCACTGCGCGACACAGTGCGCCTCATCAATTGCAAATAGTGAAATATCCGTCCGAGTCAATAGCTGTAATGTGCGCTCTTGCACCAAACGCTCCGGCGCAACATAAAGTATTTCAATATCACCCCGCACGATGGCCGATTCAATGTGATGGATCCGCTCATTCTCTAAACTCGAATTCAGAAACGCCGCTTTCACCCCTTGCGCCGTTAAGGCACTTACCTGATCTTGCATTAAGGCAATTAACGGAGAAACCACAACGCCCATACCATGTCGCACAAGGGCGGGAATTTGGTAACAAAGGGATTTACCGCCCCCTGTCGGCATCACGACGAGCGTGTTTCGCCCTTCGATGACGGACGCTACGATATCCGCCTGGCGATCTCGGAAGGTTTCGTATCCAAAGGTGTGTTGTAGGACTTCTTTTGCGGTATTCGACATAGATTAGTGCGCGGAATCACAGGTATTTGGGCGGGTTTGGCTATACTAACAAGATCTACTTTTGTGAAACAGCTTAACGACCTCCAAAACGCATGCGCGCTTATTTATCTCATTTAATACAAGTTAACGATATCCAGCCGGTGTCTGCGCGTGTTGATATTGTATCCAAAGCGGGTGAAACGCTTGTCCCCCAAGGCACTAGTATTGATCACTCTGCGGCTGAAGCAATTGGCCATCACCCCCTAGACCTCCCTATTAGCCACTATATTACCCTGGAAGATCAATTCACCGCAGACACCATTTATTCCTTGTTTATGGAGTTTGTCACATCTGACCCTGCACTTAACGAACTACACGATCAGCGAGAATTAGAAGAAAAATACATCGACTGCGTTGAAGCCTTTTGTACTTATGATGTCTTGAGACAAACACTGAACGTGTTAGCCATTCAGCTACCCGACGTATTCGATCAAGCGCTATTTTGTGGCTGGATGGTGGTGACAATCATGGCCAGTGAGAACCAACCGCAATTTAGGATTAACAACGCATTTATCGCCGCCCTGAGCCATGACTTAGGCCTGCTAAACGTTTCCCCGGACATTCTGTTTAAGACCGACGCATTAAGCTCTGAAGAATGGGTAGAAATGCAACAACACCCCAAACACAGCGCAAGCTTGCTCAAAAGCCTTTCTGGCGTTGATAAAGAATCCGTTGTTGCTGTGCTTGAGCACCATGAAGTCATCGACGGTACAGGCTACCCGTCGGGTAAGGCCTCACACCAATTAGGTGAACTTGGCCAGCTGCTGTATCAATTAGACAGTATCAACGCTATTTATCGGAAGCATTACAAAACACGCCAGCGCAGCCTGCACGACATGGTGCCCATCATTCAAATGTGCACATTATCCCGCGACGGTATTCACACGGACGCCCTGGCCGCGTTATTCAACAGCACCGCCTCAACAGAGCATTGCACCATCGCTGAGGAGGTGATCCCCTCTGCTATTACATTGGTGAAAGCAAATGCTGAAGAGCTCAGTCAATTTGCGCTCATCACGGCGGAGTTTAGTAAAACCGTGGGCACGAAACACCGCGACCTGAACCTGCTAGGCCTACAAAATATTGCGAGAATGATCCGGTCGACACTCTCCAGCTGTGGCATTATTAATGATGCCTATATGCGCTGGCTCGACCAGGTAGGGGAAGAAAAACTCGTGTTCGCCTACCGAGAACTGGAAGATGTGCTGCTCATGACACAGGAGATCAAATTCCACATACAGCGCTATCACCGGCAAGTGGCTGTCTATCTTTCGAAACCCAGCACACCGGAAACATCCCAGCATGTAGCCAATCTTCAAGCAGAGTTAAACGGCATTCCTCGCTCCGAAACCAATGAAAATGATCTGATCGATTACCTGCAGGGCAAAACAGCAAGCTGTTAACACTTCTCACGCCGCAATAAAGGCCAAACCAACGATAAGCCGTTCCGATCTACTCCCGGAACCCCCTCATAAGCTCAATGAAACCCGCTCTAATAGGGGACTGGCGTGGGGTGGGGCCAACGGATAACGATCAAGGATAGAAAATAGATTTATCAACAAAAACATCCGCCTATAATGAAAACTGTTAACAAATCGGCGGTTTTTTAACGCCTAAATTTCAACGCTTGTTGAAATTTAGGCTGTGTTCGTGCTTTAATTTGCATCTTCACAACAAGTATATAAGAATCCCGCCTTCGCAAAATTGACCCTTTAGTTAGTCGGGCTATCGGCACCGGCGGATGACGTACGAGAGCACCAGAATGAATCCAAATGGCCAAGAGATCCTAATGAACTCAAGACTAAACAAAGGCACCGCGTTTACGGAAGCTGAACGTGATGAGCACGGCTTACATGGCATGCTCCCGCCTTTAGTCACCACCATGGAACAGCAAATAGAGCACCAACTCGCTAACGTACGTCGCGACATCAGCGATATTGAAAAATACATTTTCCTTTCATCGCTGCACAAACGTAACGAGCGCGTCTATTACCGTTTGCTCATCGAACATATTGAAGAGCTTATGCCTATCGTATACACACCGACGGTTGGCCAGGCCTGTCAGGAGTTTGCGCGCATATACCGCGAGTCCGCGGGGTTTTATATCTCGCTTAAACACAAGGGCAGCATGTATGAGCTGCTGGATAACTGGCCAGAAAAAGATGTTCGCCTTATTGTTGTCACCGATGGTGAGCGGATTCTCGGTTTAGGGGATCTCGGCACCAACGGTATGGGCATCCCCATTGGTAAACTCGCACTTTACTGCGCCTGTGCGGGCGTACACCCAGAGCATTGTATGCCGATTACCTTGGACGTCGGCACCAACAATGAAGCGTTTCTCAATGGCGGCCCCGGCCCCATGTATATGGGAATACGTGAACCCCGTATTCGCGGTGAAGAATACGATGAATTTATCGATGAGTTCGTCCAAGCCGTGAAGAAGCGCTTTCCAAAAGCCCTGCTTCAATTTGAAGATTTTTCTACGCCGAATGCCATTGAGCTCCTCGACCGTTACCACGACCAACTGCTTTGTTTTAACGATGATATTCAAGGCACCGCGTCTGTGGCACTCGCTGGCTTATTCGCCGCAACACGCATCAATGGTAAAAAGCTGTCTGAAATGACCTTTATGTTCGGCGGTGCGGGCTCTGCGGCGACCGGTATTGGCCACCTCCTTGCTCAAGCGCTCGAAAATGAAGGCCTAAGCAAAGAAGAAGCGATGTCTCGTTTAAGCTTTATCGACAGTAAGGGCTTGGTCACCAAATGTCGTGACACGCTCAAGCCTCATGTAGCCCCTTTTGCGGGTGACTATAAGCCAATGGCTTTAGTTGACGCCGTTAAAACCATTCAACCCGACGCACTCATTGGCGCTACGGGCCGACCCGGTATTTTCTCACAAGACGTGATTTCAGCCATGGGGGAACAAAAAGACCACCCTGTGATTTTTGCGCTTTCCAACCCGACGTCCAACGCAGAATGTACGGCTGAACAAGCGTACGAATGGACTAACGGCAAAGCAATTTTTGCCAGCGGCAGCCCTTTCGGCACCGTGCACGTTCATGGCGAGGTGAGAGTTCCAGGGCAAGGTAATAACGCGTATGTATTCCCAGGCTTAGGACTCGGTGCAATCTACGGCGGCATTACGCAGATTACGGACGATATGCTAATTGCGGCTGCACATACATTGGCCGAAAATGTTTCTCAAAACCAAATCGATTCCGGGTGCTTGTATCCTTCTCTGAAAGAAATTCGCGACGTTTCATTAAATATCGCCGTGGCTGTCGCGAAATGTGCTGAGGCGCAAGGGCTCACACAAGAACCCCTGCCAGAGGATTTCAAAGAACGCGTTGAAAAAGAAATGTACTTCCCGACGTACTAAACAAAGTCTGTTTAGCCTTTCACAAGAAAAAACCAGCGTTAGTCATTCGCCTCTAGTGCTGGGTTTGACTGGTAATATAGGTTTCTGCAAATTCATCCGCAAACGTTGGCTTGCCGTAAAGGTAACCCTGCGCACTATCACACCCTAGATCGTGCACGATCTGATCCTGCTCATCGGTTTCAACACCTTCAACGAGGGTTTTAAAGCCTAGCTTTTTATTCATCGCCAAAATCGCGCTCACGATGTCACGATCAGATGAATCCGTTGCGATATCGATAATAAAACTGCGATCGATTTTAATCACATCCACATTCAAACGTTTTAAGTAAGCCAGCGACGAGTACCCAGTACCAAAATCGTCAATCGCCAAACGAAAACCATAATTGGCTAGCTTATGCAGGGCTCCATCAGAATTTTCCGACTCCTGTAAAAAAGTGCCTTCTGTAATTTCTAACTGAAGATTCTCCGGCTGAATATTGTATTCATGCACCATTCTCATCAGCTCATCAACAAAGGTCGGCGTCTCCAACTGACGCGGTGACACATTCACAGAAATATATTTTAAGTCCGGCACCAACTGCTGCCACATTTTCCATTGCTTTACTGCGGTAAGATTAATCCAGCGACCCAGCTCACAAATAAGGCCGCTCTCTTCCACCACTGGAATAAACTCCATCGGGGAGACAAAATTACCATGATTATCCTTCCAACGAATCAGTGCTTCACAGCCAATCACTTTATTGCAATGCAAATCAATAATGGGCTGATAATACAACTGAAACTCTTCGTCTTTGACGGCGCTGAACAATTGATATTTTAAATTAAACTTACGCGAAACTTCGGCCGACATTTCAGGCGAATAGCGTTTAAAACTTTGTAATTCATGATGACGATCTTCTTGCATTGCCATACCAGAATTTGTTTGCAGGATGGCAGCATCACTTCCGTCGTCAGGAAACACACTTACCCCCAATGCAGCATCAAGGTTTACCATTAAACCTTCATTCAAAAAAATGGGCTTAAGTACTTGTGCGCGAAACTCGTGAACAAACGCGTGAATCTCTTCTTCGGTTGCAACGCTTTCTAACACCAAGGTAAATTCATCGCCACCAACACGCGCAATCGTATCATCAAGACCGATCACCTCTTGGGTACGGCGTGCGACCTCACACAAAATTTTGTCGCCAACAGAAAGGCCGTAGTTATCATTAATATCTTTAAAACGACTTAACCCAAACATCACGACGCTGAATTTAGAATCACGTTTAAGTGATCTAGCGACGGTTCGCGACAAGCGAAAATTTAAACCTGCGCGCGAGTAGGCGCCCGTAAGTGAATCCGTATACGCCAGCTCCCACAATTTCTTTTCGGCCATCACCTCATTGGAAATATCGTGAGTCACACCAATAACACGCGTTACATCGCCCTCAGAATCTTTTATCAACCGAGCTTGCGAGCGTAAATTTCGAATACGTCCATTTGGCCACACCACGCGGTAATCAATATTTTTTTGCTTACCCGATGTCATCATATCTTCTGCCTCACGCAGTACGCGATCAACATCTTCGGGGTGAATGGCTTTTTTCCATGCCTCCATGGAGCCAACAACACTGTCATTTTGGTAACCATAGAGCTGAAACAGTTTTTTATCCCACAACATGCTCTTATCACCAGGAATCCAATCCCACACACCCATTTCTGCACTTTCCACGGCCATTTGTGTCCGCTCGGTCTGAGCTTTAAGCGCCTCTTGTGCTTTACGCTCTACCGTAATATCGACAAAAGTCGTCAATACACCTGTCTGTTCGCCTGTATTGCTATCTAATACAAGTTCTGAGTTTGCTGTTATCCAAGACGTATCGCCAGAACTTCGCTTAATCCCAATGTGAACATCGCGCTGAGGCTCGCCTGTCGCAAGCGTACGAAGACTGGGAATGTGCTCCAACGGCATCCGAATCCCAAAACGATCAACACACTCCCAGGGCACCTTGCCACGTACAATACTGATGATCTTATCTTTGGACGCGCCCAGCACTTTCTCGGCTGCTGGATTCACTAATTCGATGCCACCTTGGTTGTTCTGATAAATAATGCCAATCGGCACGTGGTCGAATAAGGCCGCATGTATATTTGTATGGGCAATTAAGGATTTACGATTTTTCTCAATCAACGCGATTTCAGGGTTAACTTCCGATGCTTCGCGTTTAAGGGTCTCGTAGGTCACCACAATGTTGTCCGCGTCAGCCGTGTCATGCCCCGCCACCAATTCATATTCACATAAACCATCATTACTTGGCTCACGAATATCAAAACGGTAACGGAATTGCTGCGCTTTGCCCTGGCATACCCGCTGTACCCCCTTTGAGATCTCACTAATGGAAATAGCATGCATGGCATGAATCGAGACAAACGGCTGACCTACGACACTGCCCTGAGGCCACCCGTGCTGATTATCGAAATCGATGCCCTTAAATTCAGCAGCGCATATGATCCCCTGCCGATCTAATACGACTGAACTGACGGTTTCTTTTGGGGACGGTGGCATGTTAAATAGGGATCTCTCAAAGCTTACATTGTCTTTCCATTAACAAGTCTAGGTAATGCTACAATCGCTATAAGATTAAAGTCCTATTAAAACCTTACATTCTATAACCTCCCCTTACCCCTACCGGATCGTTATGAAAATTCTCTATATTTTCACCCTCAATCGTTGTCGCAGTATGCTTTCTGAAGCCCTTAGAACCATTTTGGGGACAGAAAGCTCAGCGCTGCGAGCGCGAGGAGTCAGCCGGTAGGCGCTGCCCATCCACTTTCACTGAAATATCTTGCTGGAGCAGGGGTACCCGCTAGCGGACTCAAATGTGAATCCTAGGAGCATTTGTTGGGGTTCTCGCCCGATGTGGTGGTAATCGTATGGGATTCCGCCGCAGGGAAAAGCTGCCCTCTATGGGTGGGCGACACCCCAAAAAGCACATTGGGGCTTAGAGGACCCTTCAAAAATGGAAGGCAGTGATGAAAAAATTGCGACGGCTTTTCACCACAGCATCAATCAGATCAAGCGGATCTTTAAAAAACAGCAAACACAAAAAAACCAGCAGACGCTGGCTTTTCAAACACGATAAAGCTTAATAATCGTGGATTATGCAGGCTCAGGCTCTTTTTTCTTAAGGCGCTTCACAACTTCTTGAATGGAACTCACGGAGTTGAGGTGAGCGTAGGTCCATGCAATCCAGCCTTTCTTGAACCACTCGGCAATTTCTTCGTCAGACAATTTCTCAACAAAAGACTTTTCTTCCACAACATAAAGGCTATCGAGCTTTAATTCATTATCAGAAAATTTAATCTTATTCTGACAAGGTTGTAACAAATCTTTTTCTTTCAACGCTTTCACATAAGCTTCTGTTGCACGAAAGCTGTTATCCACGTTCTGCAAAAAACTCACGATATTATTCAGTGTATCTGTGGCTTCACCAGACTCATTAAACAGGGCTTCACCTTCTTCTTCTTGAAGCTGAGGAGACGCTTCATCAAACATCACGATGGCATTTTTATCTTCAAGAATAAACGGGTAACGACGAACGTAGGCGGGAATGTACACACCTTCCCAAAAATCTCCCAAATTATGACCTTCAGCAGTCAAGGACAAAAGCGCGATAGGGACGAAATCCTCGTTTTGATTCTTCACAAACATGACGGGATGAGAACGGCCGCAGGTAGCGAACTCGATGCCAGCCACAGGAACCGAGTTAGATTTCTCGGCAAAATTCAAGTTTTCTGGCTTTCTAAGCTTGAGCTTTGCGTGCTTCTTTTTATCGAGAGGAATGGGATTGTTGTAATACATTAATGAAGACATGGTAATCGCTTTTTTATTGGGGTTAGATCAAAAATTGGTAGCGATGGTAGCAGGCGAGGGACAGCCGCGGCAAGAGGCGGCCTCCACAGAAGAAAAGGCCACATGAATACCGGAAAGTAAGGTATGAACGTCTGCGCCGAGCCCTCTCCCTGGCTCAGCGCCACCAGACGACTTATTGCTCGACGAACGCTCGCTCGATCACGTAATGACCTGGATTGCCGCCCCGAGCCTCTTGAAAGCCCTTATCGTCCAATATCTGGCATGTATCCTTCAACATACTTGGGCTACCGCAAATCATAAAGCGGTCATGCTCGGGGTTGATCGCCGCCAAACCGAGGTCACGCGCCAGCCGGCCGCTTAGCAATAGATCCGTCAAACGGCCATTGTTTTTAAATGCCTCACGGGTCACAGTCGGATAATAGAGAAGCTTGTCTCGCACCTCTTCACCGAAAAACTCGTTATTCGGTAGCTCGTTAGTAATGACATCGCTGTACGCCAGTTCTGACACGTGACGTACCCCATGCGTCAGAATAACCTTGTCATAGAGCGCATATACCTCAGGGTCTTTAATAATACTCATAAACGGCGCCAAGCCCGTACCTGTACTAATAAGGTATAAGTTTTTACCCGGCAATAGCGCGTCCGTCACCAATGTCCCCGTAGATTTACTGTTCACTAGCACTTCATCACCAGGCTTTAGATACTGAAGCTTTGAGGTTAGCGGGCCGTCCGGGACTTTGATACTAAAGAACTCCAACCTATCTTCATAATTCGCGCTGGTAATGCTGTAGGCCCTAAGCAGAGGACGTCCCTCGTCTTGCGCCAAGCCCATCATCGTGAAATGCCCATTTCGAAAGCGAAACCCAGGGTTGCGAGTAGTAGTAAAACTAAACAATGTGTCATTCCAGTGGTGTACTTCAAGTACACGCTCTTTCAACAGAGAGCTCACGTCGTAATCTCCAAGACAAGGTAATAAACGGTAGGCAAACACAGTACCCTAGGCTACGATAACGACAAAACGGGTTTTATTTATATAATCAATCGTTTTTTCCGATATACAAGATACTTGTCGGTACCAACGCCTCAAAGCAGAGGGGATTCAGATGCGTTATACACTTCGTCAGCTACAAGTCTTTCTCGCCACAGCCCACCACAAAAACATTACCAAAGCCGCAGAAAGCTTGGCCATGTCACAATCTGCCGCTAGCGGGGCACTAAAAGACCTTGAAAAACAGTTCAACATTCAGCTTTTTGACAGGGTAGGCAAACGCCTACAAACCAATGAACTCGGCGAGCGACTGCGGGCAAAAGCTGAATCCCTCATGGCACAAGCACATGAGTTGGAACATGCGCTTAGCGGCCACCTTACACCGGGAAACTTAAAAGTCGGGGCGACGCTGACTATCGGCAACTACTTGTGCCTAGACCTCATTTACCGCTACAGACAACACACTCCCAATGCTCAAATCTCATTAGAAGTCGCCAACACAGAGAAAATAGCGGAAGAAATCTTAAACTTTGATATTGATGTGGGCTTAATCGAAGGCGAATTTTATCATCCAGACATAGATATCATTCCCTGGAAGCAGGATACGCTCACCGCCTTTTGCCACCCAAGCAACCCCTTAGCCGGGAAACGACTCAGTGCCACCGACCTTCACCACGCACCATGGATTTTAAGGGAGCCCGGCTCTGGCACACGCCAGGCGTTTGATCGCGCCATGGCCGGCATCGGCTCTGAACTCAATATCGTGTTAGAGCTGCAGCATACCGAAGCGATTAAAAATGCGGTCGAAAAAGACCTAGGGATTTCATGCCTTTCAGAAATCACACTGCGAGATGACTTTAAACGCGGCACCCTCGTCCCGATCGAGATTCCGAATAGAAATTTTGATCGTTCTTTTTATTTTTTAATTCACAAGCAAAAGTATAAAAGTGCGGGGATTCTAAAATGGATGGAACTGTGTGAAATAGGACAGAAAACGGCATTACACAAACAATAGAGGCGCGTCCTATTCTGTGCTTATAAACGCTGTTGTTTCTTTTCCATGCCAACCCGGCTCAACAAATCTGATATTGGCATAGGACGATCAAAGAAATAGCCCTGCAAAAACTCACATTCATATGACGCAAGTAGGCGCGCTTGCACGTCGGTTTCGACACCTTCGGCCACCACCGACATCCCCAAACTGTGGGCCAAAGCAATAATCGCACACGATATTTCGACGTCGCTCTGATCGGCAGGGATATCTTGAATAAAGGATTTATCAATTTTTAAACTGGTAATAGGAAAGCGTTTTAGATAGGCCAGCGACGAATAGCCTGTGCCAAAATCATCGATGGAAAGTTGGCTCCCTAACTCACGAAGCTCACCCATCACAGTAATAGCTTGATCAATATCATCCATGACCATTGACTCGGTTAATTCAAATTCAACCAAGCTGGGCGACACACCAAACTTTTTAAATTTCCTGTCGATAACCTCTGAAAATTTCGGCGCAAAGAACTGTTTCGCGGAAAGGTTCACCGAGATGCCACCGATACCAATCGACCGCAACTTATCACCGCTTTCTGAAAGCAGTCGTAACACACGTTCGAAAACAAAATCGCCCACTTCATAAATCAAACCCGTTTCTTCCGCTAAAGGAATAAACAAATCTGGCGGGATAAAACCATCCTCATCATCAATCCAGCGCACAAGAGCTTCACCCCAGAAAACCTCTCGGGTACCTGCAACATATTGAGGCTGAATATAAACATCAAGTTTTTTATCTGCTAAAGCTTTACGCAGCTTCTGCTCGATACGCACCTTCTCTTTAATTTTTCTATCAAGCTCGCCGGAATAATAGGAGACGCGATTACCCCCAGATCCTTTGGCATTGTATAGCGCCATATCGGCGTAACGCAGTAAAGATTCTGGCGTACTGGCATCGGTCGGATAAATAGCAATCCCAATGGAGCCCGTCACCTGGATAGTTTGCCCTGCAGACGAAGCCGTTGTTTGCAAGGCCTCGATTAAACGTTGAGACGCGTGATCAAGACGAGTGGGATCTTCAATATTATCCAGGAGGATCATAAATTCGTCCCCCCCCATACGGGAGACGACATCACCTTCGTGCAAGGTTTCTCGTAATCGGTTGGCTATATCAATAAGCAATTCGTCACCGATATCGTGACCAAGAGAATCATTGACCTTTTTAAAATCATCCAAGTCCGTCATATACATGGCAATTTTTTTATTTTCTTTTTGCGCGCGGACAATGGCTAAATCTAGATGATCCCTGAAAAATCGTCGATTCGGTAATTGCGTGAGAGGGTCATAAAACGCCAGTTTTTCCAATTCAAACTGCGCCACTTTCAACTCAGTCACATCCAGTAATGAACCGATAAAACAGTTTCGACCCGCTTCATCCTCCACAGGGGAAACATACTCCATCAATACGCGGTTTCCAGAGGAAGGATTTTGAAAACGGTATTCAATAACTTCCGCCTTATTTCGCTCAAAAGCTTTATCGATCGCTTCTTTATAGTTAAAGCGATCTGAACGCTCAATAAATGATGTGTAGGCAGCGGCACTGGCTTCATCCAATCCGGTAATTTCATCCCAACGCGAGTTGGTATACTCATATTCCCCCAAATCGTTCTTCATAAACACACCGATAGGCGCGTTTTCAGAAAGCGTACGGAAACGTTTTTCAGAAAATATTAGTGCTTTATTCTCGTTAGCCAAATTATCCAACATCGCATTAAACACATCCACCAAGCGACCAAACTCATCGTCACTAATTTTTTCAGCGCGCTCATTAGATAATGGGTTTTCTGCAATGATTGACGACGTTTTATAGAGGGCATCCAGAGGCAACAACGATCGTTTAACTAATCGACTGCCCATGACGTAAGCGACAATCAACGATATGACGAGAGACAATAGCAAGATCGACGAGAGCACCCACTGGTTTTTCCCCAACGAGCGCGTATTTGCTTTGATATATAAATGTCCGAGCAATTCCGAGCTATCAATAACAGGCACGTAAATCGCAATATGTGAATCTAAATCGATAATTTCTGTGGAAGAGACCGGACTAACCTGCTGTTCGCAGTTATGCGTTTTATCCTCAATGATATAGCTCGAAAATATTTGACCCGTAACATCATATAAACACAAAAAATCAATATTCTGTCGGTTTTGGGCCGAAGATAAGTTTCCCTTGGCCGACTCAGCATCAAAAAACACAAGCGATGCTGCTGAGCGATCGGCAATAATTTTCGCCGTCACATTCAGTCCATCGATCATATTCGTCCGCGCAATATTATTCACAACCACCAATAAAATAGCGCCCGCAACCGTGATACCCACCAGAAAGGACAGTAATATCGTACGTAAAAGTTTTGACTGTACTGAGTTCCAGCGCCCAGAAAACCTACTCATTGGATCCCTCCACTTTCGCGGCGAGCTCTAACATAGAGGCCCTAAACTTCACTCGATTGGTTTTTGCTTTATCAAGATCTACATCAAAACGAATACGGTTTTTTACTTTGCGTAACACAACCGATGCATCCGTTTTCTTATCGGAACAATCATCACAAATAAGTAAACAGGGTTGAGAAAAGTCCGAATCGCGCACTTCCATCGGCGCCTGTGCACCGACAACTAATACTTGGCATTCACTATTAGAAGCCGTTTTTCGATTAGCAATACGAGAAACGTTAATCACTTTAGAGGGAACAACACGACTATCTTGGAGGGCTTCTAGGTGGGTAAAACTGTCATTTGAGCCCACCAAGCAGATGTTGAGCGTTTCACCAAAATCAGTCTCCCAACTGGTATAGCGAAGAATACCGATGACCATTGCTGCGCGAATGTGGTCTTCTCCAGCTTCCGACAGCTTTTTCTCAGCTGCAGCGCTTCCCCCTGCCAATACACCGCAGAACAATGCCGGCAATAGCACTAACAATTTGAGAAATAGTGTTTTGTTACGCTTCACTCACACAGCCATATGTAGATTGAACATTTCTGTATCTAATAAGTACTTCAACTTAGCAATACTTCGATTTTTGGGTGCACGTTTTATGCTTTAAAATTACATCAAAATACGCCAACTGCAGGACATCGATATAAAAACATCTTATTGCGACATTTTGAGCGAACCGGGGACAACCATTCCCTAGTTAGAGTCGACGCGAACTGGCGGCATACAATGCATCCTAAGGCGTCAAATATTTTACAATTATAGCTAAGCTATAACGGAAACGCTTTGATATAGCGCCGTTATAGGATATTTAACCAGGAAAGTTTACAAACAACTCCAATATAGCCGCACAATCTCACTACAGGAAAAATACGCGCCATTAATGCAATGAACTTAAACGCGCCAAACAACGTTGCGCCTACATTCGGATATCAAAACTGGACAACGTCGCATCGAACTCAGCCTTTTCGTAAGAGATAGAGACGACTTTCGAATATTCAGGCCCTTTCTCTATCTCACTCAATGCTTTATCCAAAGCCTGAGTATCTCCCTGAATAAAAAACTCAACGTTTCCATCGGGTAAATTCATAACATAACCCTTAAGCCCAAGTGCCAGAGCGCAGTCACGGGTGTAATACCGAAACCCCACACCCTGCACGCGGCCCTCAACACACCCTAAGATTGCGTCCATATTTCATATACTCTATATGGCGCGTAAAACACGCAAAAATAATTGAAAAGATGACGGGAAGAAAACGACGCTAACCCAGCAAAGAAATATCGACCGCAGAATCACAATCGAGTACAAACGCTCTAAACCCTTCTTTTTGAAGGATGTAACAGGCAAGTTCGCCTCGGGCACCACTTTCAATAGAAAGGAAGTATATCAAACGATCATCCAATTCCTTGAGCCTGCGTCTAAGTGAACTCACAGGAATATTGATACTATTTTCGGCGCACCCCGTTTTATATTCCGCCGGAAAGCGCACGTCCAATACAACCCAGTCCATATTTTCCAACAGATCTAAACGATCGGGACTGACATATTGGATCAACGATTTTTTGATAAATTTATTGAACCCTGCCTTATCTAATTCCGCGACCACACCACGAGAATCCATCTCAACTTGAATTGAGCTTGCCGCATCGGGAATCAATGCCTCATCACCAAAATAGCCACCGACGGTCAATGGGTGTCGCTCATCGTCGGCCTCAATAAGCGTCCCATGGCCACTCTTTAATATAAAAAAGTGTTGGTTATTTTCACCTTTATGAATGAGCACATCCCCCTTTCTTACCCGTCGTTCGGTGAACAGCGCAAAAAATTGTTTTGCTTCTTCTTGGGATAAATTTTTGGCTAACGGTGAGTTAAGAATGGGTTTGGTCCATTCATTTTGCTGTTTTTCAACGCTCTGGCCTAACGAGGCCATATCCACAACGCGGTACTCTCCCGTGGTACTCCATGAAAAATATTGCTCCACAAGCACCCGGCTCAACTGTAACACCTGACACTCTTCCAGCGCGGTCGCTACGGCCTCCTCAGGCAATTTTTCCTCTAAAGAACAGTAACTTGCTTTACTACCGGCTTCAATAGAACGCACGATATCATCACTAATATGGATTTTTACACTACCGGAAAGCAAGTAATACCCCATAGAAAGTGAACGAGGCGGGCTAAATAGAACATCACCTTCGGCGTACGTCATCACCAAGGCCTTCTCACGCAAATAGTTGAGATGACGTGCGGACATCAAGTCCAGCAAGTGAAAACGTCGGAAGTGCTCTATCTCGGGTTTAGGAATATCTGCTTTCACAGTGACCTCCTCGCTACGTCCTTGCTGCGAAACATTCAACGGTAAGCTGAGGATTAAGCTATAAAAACCACTCAATTATAGAGTTAATAATTATAGATTGGCAGGAACCTTTTGATCTATGAAGCCCGAAAACTATAGCGTCACCTTCCTTAGTTTTACGGCGCGCATTCAACCACACCAATGCCTTATCGGAAACATCAGAATTACCCATTTTTAGAATCTTCACGGCATAAAACATTACCTATAAATCGGATAGGGCATAAACATTCGGTCAGACGCTCACCCACTAGAACCATAAATAGTGCTTTTAACTGTTCTTAGATCAAATTAAACTCGTGCCCTCAGAATTAAGGTACTCAGCCCAACATTTAGGAGAAGTAATGTCGAGAATGTTCCCTGCGACTCGATTGAGACGCAATCGTTTTAGCGATTTTTCCCGCCGCTTAGTGAGAGAAAACGTGCTAAGTACGGACGATTTAATTTACCCTATGTTTATTCTCGACGGTGAAAAGCAAAAACAAAGCATCACCACCATGCCCGGGCAATTCCGGTTCAGCATCGATACCCTGCTGGAAGAACTCGAAAGCGTCTGCGAACTTGGTATTCCCGCCATCGCACTATTTCCGAATATAGACATCGCATTAAAATCCCTAGAAGGGGAGGAAGCATGCAATGAGGACGGATTAGTCCCTCGCGCGGTACGCGCAATTAAATCCCGATTCCCAGACCTGGGCATTATTTGCGATGGCGCACTTGACCCCTATACCACCCACGGTCAAGACGGCATCATCAATGACGACGGCTACGTGATGAATGACGAAACCGTCGACATGCTGCGTATCCAAGCCAAAGTATGCGCTGCAGCGGGTGCTGATGTTATCGCCCCTTCCGATATGATGGATGGCCGTGTCGGCGCGATACGTGAAGAGCTCGATGATGCGGGATTTATCAACACACAAATCATGGCATATTCAGCCAAATACGCATCCTCATACTACGGTCCGTTTCGGGACGCAGTGGGATCTGCAGGTAACCTCGGAAAGAGCAATAAAAACACCTACCAGATGGACCCCGCCAATAGCAACGAAGCGCTCCATGAAATCGCCCTCGACTTACAAGAAGGTGCGGACATGGTCATGGTAAAGCCCGGAATGCCCTATCTTGATATTGTGAGACGAGTGAAAGATGAATTCGGCGCACCAACCTTCGTTTATCAAGTGAGTGGCGAGTACGCGATGCACAAAGCGGCCATAGACGCTGGCGCGCTTTCTGAAGCGGTTATTATGGAATCGTTGCTCTGCGCAAAAAGGGCTGGCGCCGACGGCATTCTTACCTACTTTGCTAAATACGCTGCAGAACAATTGCAGTCTACCTAACCTATTCCTTCACCCAATCGCCATTAGGTAGGCGGCGAATAAATAACTGAGACAGCCAATAAAACCGCCCCCCTCCAGCTTGTGCTGTGCAATTGTATCGGCTCCTGCCGGGGGGAAGCGGCCGAACTGTTTGGGCAACCAAAACGCCGCCCTTAATATCACTCTTAATTTTGCCTTGGCCACTCGCGTAACAATTAAGACCATTGAGATAATTCATCATCGGCGAAGCAACACGTAACACGGGCTTAGTCGCTCCTTGAGGCAACTCTGGACTGTAAAGCACCGCACCGCTTTCGGTAGTCACTTTTAAGCGCGCCATCGGAAATGGCAAGCTTGTAAGCTTTGATAAAAAATCTTCTGGCCCGCCATAGGCACCACCAAAGGGGAAACGCGGCAAAACTTGATGATGACTCTCTTTAGCAACCGGACCTGACTGTTGACCAAAAGCAATATACCCTTTGCGCTTCAATAAGCTCGTCAAGTTTTCATCATACTCACCATACGGGTATGCAAAAACTTTATGGCTTTCACCAATCTCCTTCTTAATTCGCATCTCTGCAAAATTAATTTCTTGCTCCCGACGCTGCAACCACTGCTTATGAGACTCATGTTTACGCTGCCGAATTAAGTGTGGATGACTGTCTGTATGATTGCCAATAACTGCACCATACGTGGCTAGCGTTTTTAATTCTCCCCACGACATAAACTGCGGTTTTTTCCCATCGTGAGCCTGAGTATTCACGAATACCGTAAATGGCCAACCGCGCTTTTTTAACAACGGAAATGCTGCTGTATATACAGAGCGATAACCATCATCAAACGTGATCACCACCGTTTTATCCGGTAAACGCTCACCTTTGTGCAGCCATGTTTTGAGCTGCTCAATACTGACCACCTGAAATTTTTCTGATGCGATGATTTCTAAATGCTGAGCAAACAATTCCGGAGAAGTAGAGGTAGAACGCGGGGTAGTATTGGAAATATGGTGATACTGAAGCACGACCAAAGCGTGCGCGGCAGCGCTAAAAAAAACAGAGATAAACAACGAAAATAAAATAGATAGAAAGGGGCGCATAGCCAACCTCAAAAACCGATAACGCTATGCGAATAACATCGAAGCGCTTATCCAAGTAACCGCTACTCCAATCAATCCCTAAGCCAAGAAATCTTAGTCTAAATAGTCTCGATATAAGCGGCCAAAAGCACGCGGAGAAACACCGGTCCAACGCTTAAAAGCTAGGGTCAAACTAGAACGGTCGGCAAAATCAAGGGCAATACAGATATCATCAACACGGTGACGCCCGGCTAATATTTCACGAATCGCATGGTACCGACGCACCATATCCCGAAGATCACTAAAACAATAACCTTGCTCACGCAGACGTCGTTGAAGCGTTCGTTTGGAATAATGAAGCTCATCCGCCACATCTTGAATATCAAAAGGTGAATGCCCAACACGATTGTTAAGAGATTCAACAACTCGATTTGCCACTCCGTAGAGCTCAGGAACTTCTGATCTTTCTAGATGCCGATATAGTATCGCCCTTAGATCGAGCTCGCCCTGATGCATCTCGGCCAGAGTCGGCAATAATGCTTCGTCGCCCATAGCTACTCCCAGTAATACGCGAATGTCGTGTAAACCCCACGATGATGACGAGTTGCGCGTAAAATTGCAACTGCGCTTATAAACAGTAATGGAAGGATTAACGATGGGTTAAAAACTGAAAGGAATATGCGCCAGAAAAATGAGAGGCTGTCGTTTTTTGCGTTTAACCAACCACCCATAAAAACGGCAGCATTCCTGAACGGGTCGTCACTACAAATAGCGACAATACAAAAAGCACTACTACCGCAATCGATAGCGTATGAAAAATTGGTGTATCAAGTGAAGAGGAAGCCGCTTCCTTCATTTGAGATTTCATTGTTTTTTTCTCTAACATTATACGTACCCCTAAATAACACGTCAGTTTTGCGCGCCCGCAAAAACCACACATTTACTCGCGATGACATACAACTCAACGCAATTTCCTTTTTAATTAAAACATTCAACAACAAGCGTATACTCTAATATATTAGGGGTTTTACCCTACCGCAAGCCTGTCAGTGAAATATTTACGTCGTAATTTCCTTTCGATTTTTAACGACATACACTAGACCATTCCCCCATTCAGCCTTTACTTTTTCCGCAGGTGCAAAAATCTTTTTTTTGACATCAGCACCGACATTTTCCTACACGAATCATGGTAAAAATACCCTAGCTTAAGCCCGCATATTCTCCTAAGATTCATCCAAGTCGCTCAATCGCGACACTCGCAAAGATTATTTTTACGCCAAACAACGATTCTTGGCGAACACATGTTTTAACCATCCGATTAATAAGGAAAGTCCATGGCATCTAATATCGCAGTTATTACTGATTCCTCGTGCAGTCTTCCTACGAGCGTATTAAAAAAATATCATATCAATCAGGTGCCCCTGGAAATATCCATTGATGGCGGCTCACTAAGAGACCCATGCAATGAATCAAAAACACTCGCCATGTTCAATTCCGGCAGGCTTTCGAAAAAACACTCAGTCTCCACTTCACCGCCTACACCAGAGGATTTCGAAAACGCCATCACCCGCGCGTTAGAATCCGGAAAAAAAATGGTGGTCATACAGACGGTCAATCGAACTCAAGGCGAAACGTATAATAACGCGAACGTGGCCGCCTCTACCGTTCGTCGCAAACTCGGCGATAAGCACAAAGATATTGCTATCCGCGTTATGGACAGCCGTACGGTATTTGCGGGGCAAGGCCTAATGGTTGCCGAAACCATTCGACGTATGCTCAAGGGCCAAGATCCCGCGGAAGTACGAAGAGAGATGGATAACTTATCCGAAAACATCCATACCTTTATTTTACCCAGGGAACCCCTGCTCGCTTTAGAACGCTCGCAAAAGCGCAATGAAAAAGCCGTCGGCTGGGCACAGGTGTTTATAGCCAACACACTGGGCATTCACCCCATCCTTTGTAACGTAAACGATTCTTCTTATCTTGCAGCAAAGTCGTTTGGTTTTGAAAAAGCAGCGAGACAATTATTCAACCACGCGCAAAAACAGATTGAGAAAGGTTTACTTTGCCCACTACTTTCTATCAATTACGCAGGTTCATTACACGAGCTTAAAAGTTTGCCAGGATACAACGAATTAAAAGCGACGGCAGATGCATACAAGATTCAAGTGATTCCATCGGTAATGAGCCTTGCAGGGGGGATATATACGAGCGTTGGATCAATCTCTCTCGCGTTTGCTTCTGAACCGCATGAATGGATGGGAAAGGCAAAAGCGGCTTAACAAATATCATGAAATAGCGTGGCGGAGTGTGTGAATAACGCAAAACGCAGAGATATCACGCGATCAAAAAAGGGGAGATCCCTTCGGACCTCCCCTTTTTGTTATAGCACCATACTCAAACTGAAGACTTAATACTCTGCGCTATGAAACACATTCTGCACATCTTCCAAATCACTCAACATCTCCACGAGCTTTTCAAGCATTGGAATATCATCACCTGTAATCGGCGATGTATTCTGCGGAACAAACTGAATTTCATCCACATCTAGCTCCGCGCCCTGTAATAATTCCTGCAGTGCCGTTCGCGTCTTTCCATACTCGGTGTGGGGCGCAAAAACAGTGACCTTCCCATCTGCGCATTCGATATCGGTCACATCAACGTCGGCCATCATTAGAGCTTCTAACACGGCCTCTTCATCATCCCCCGAAAACACAAAAATCGCACTGTGATCAAACATGTGCATGACCGTACCCTGACTACCAAGCTTGCTCTTCGTTTTGTTAAAGCAAGTACGAATGTCACCAAAGGTACGATTAGGGTTATCAGTAAGACAATCCACGATCACCATACAATTACCCGGCCCGAAGCCCTCATAGCGTGCTGTCGCGAAATCTTCACCGCCCGCGCCACTTGCCTTTTCCAGGGCCTTTTGAATAACGTGCGCAGGCACTTGGTCTTTTTTTGCTCTATCCAGCAACGAACGTAAGGCGAGATTACCGTCTGGGTCTGGGCCACCCGATTTAGCACACATATAGATTTCGCGACTGTATTTGCTGTAAACCCTGGAGTTTTGGTCCGAGGTTTTCGCCATGGATTCCTTACGGTTTTGATATGCTCTGCCCATTATTGCTCTCTACCTGTGCTTTTCGTGTTTCTAACGTATTTCAAAGTAATATCCAACGGCGTCTATTCTAGGAATATATTCGCCCGCTGTGAATAAGATATGATACAAAAAGGTGGAGCGCCACACACTAAATAACCGTACTGAGCACCCAATGTATAAAGAATTACGTTACAACGAGGTCATTGATACCATATCGAAGCTAGAAGAGCGGATAAAAGAACGTTTTCCTGAGTCGGGAATAGGCAAAGTGTGTGAAGAACTGGGAAACACCGCCAGCGGCGCCCAGACTCAAATTTTAACGTTATCACAGCCGAATAAGTGGATTCGCGCTGGCGTTATTGGTGTCGTGACCGTTTTTCTCATCATTCTGGGCTACACCATCAGTATCGTAGACTGGGAATTAAGCCGACCCAATCTCACTGAAATGATCCAAATTACCGAAGCGCTAATCAACGATATATTGCTCGTCGGTGCCGCTTTGTTTTTCCTCATCACATTTGAACAGCGAATCAAGCGCCGCTCTGTCCTTCAAGCCCTCCATCAATTACGCTCCATTGCTCACGTCGTAGATATGCATCAGCTGACAAAGGACCCCGCTATGCTGAACGCCGAACAAGAGCGCACCGAAAACTCCCCCCAACGCTGTATGAGTGCTTTTGAATTACAACGCTATTTGGATTACTGCTCAGAAATGTTTTCTCTGATTAGCAAAATTGCTGCAATGTTCTCTGAGAAGCTGCCAGAACCGGAAATTGTATCTGCCGCAAACGAAATCGAAAATCTATGCACTGGGCTCAGCCGTAAAGTCTGGCAAAAAATGGTGTTTTTAGATAATCGTTAACGCCGCTGCAAAAAGAGCTGAGGTGCCATCGGTTCGATTTGAAATTTAAAGTGGCCCAGCATATTCATTCCCAAAAGTCCGTCGATATTATCTGCCATTTCAAAATCTAGAACTGCCAACTGAGTATCCGAGAGGCGGAACTCGCCCAGAGAGACATTATCTAACCCGACAATTGCACCCTTGGTGACCCCATTCGCAGTGCGGAACATACGCGAACCGAGTTCTTCCACCTGTATCTGAGAAGCAACCCTTCTGTAAGCGCTCCGCGACAAAGTTGTAACGGAAGCACCCGTATCTATCAATAAACGCACACTCGCTTGATCATCTAACGTTAAACGCACCAAGTAGTGATTACCGTGCTTTTCCAAGGCCACAGCGCCGTCATATGCTTCTGTCGCCCCCGCCGGACTCACATCAGCTTGTTCAGTAATGCTCGCCAATAGCTTATTTGCTTTTGTCACGGATTCACCCGATCCGATCAGTTGTAACAACGTTTGCTGAGCAGAATAACGCTCATCATTTTCGATATACACTTCCGCCATTCGCAAGCGCTGCGAAGCCGAAAGCAAGTCGACCGATTCTGCCTGAGAATAAAGTTGGCTTAATAAATACCATTCGTACTTTACCGAGAGGCTCTCATCGGCACGTGTTAAAAACTCCGAAAACTTTCCATTCACGTTTTGCTTAGCATGTTGTGAATACGCGTATTCATTTGCTAACTGATAGATATTAATCGCATCTAAAAAATAGTCGGCTTGTGTATTAAATTCGGCCAGCAACAGCAAGACATCCACATCATCATATTTCAGCGAGAGGTATGCATCCGTCAACGCAATAAAGTCTTCACTATTGTCTGATGACATTAAGGCCGACATATAAACAAGAAGCTCATGCCTTAAGACGGTACTCGCCTTGGCGCTAATCGCCTGAACGTGCTGATAAACGTCCATCGCGTCAGAATAGCGCCCCGCATCTAACAAACTAAAAAAACGTTGCTGAAGCGTTTTGGGTGAATCTTGCTGAGCCATTGTTGCCTTAGAAGCGAGGACCTCAGAAGATTTTTTTTCAGGCAGGGAAGCATCGGTATTGTTTTGGGTGGTTTCTGACTCGGAAAAGCTGCCATCTGCACTTTGTTTATTGTTCGGGGCACTAGCAGCCTGGGCAAGAATGGCTTCTCGCGCGCCCGCACTCCAATGCGTGCTAGCAATCCAGCCAAGGACGAAGCCAAAAATTAAAACATTAAGTGTCGCAGCTATTTTCATTGTGAAGGAAGATAACTTAGGGTTCTTTCCCGGGTTGAGGCTCAGACGATTCCACTACATCCCCTTCGCTCCCATCACCTTGAAAAAGATGACCGAGCTTGCCCTTTTTAGTTTCCAAATAGTCTGCATTGTGCGGATTACGACCCGTTTCATGGGGTAGGCGCTCCGCAATACCGATACCAATATCTTCCAGCGCTTTTATTTTACGCGGGTTATTGGTCATCAGTTTCACCTTTGAAATACCGACTTTCTCAAACATCGGTTTGAGCATGGAGTAGTCACGCATGTCCGCACCAAAACCCAACTGCTCATTCGCCTCGACCGTATCAGCACCGCAATCTTGTAAATGGTAGGCGCGGATTTTATTAATAAGGCCAATGCCCCGCCCTTCTTGGCGAAGATAAAAAATGGCACCACGACCTTCTACGGCAATTTTATGCATGGCGGCCTGTAACTGGGCACCGCAATCACATCGCATACTGAATAAGGCATCCCCCGTTAAACACTCCGAGTGAATACGCACCAGGACAGGCTCATCCGTAGACAAGTTACCCATGGATAATATGATATGTTCTTTATCATTATCTTCATCTACAAAGCCATGGATCTCAAACATCCCCATAGGCGTTGGCAACTTTGATTTTTCGACGTACTTTACCGTCACTAGATTTCCTCGATCACTAAAACTTTGCTTGTAACACCAGCACGCCGTCATCAACATTCATTTCAACACGCGCTAAATACGAATTACCTAATAATATTTCTGATGGAAACGCGCCTTCCGTTACCGTCGCTTCAACATTATGTATTTTCACTGTGCCGACGGAAACACTTTGCAACACAATACGGTATCCTCGGATCACACCGTTCGCCGTTGAAATACTGACCGGCATGCCCGACTTATAATCCAAGCGTAATTTATTCGCGACAAGTGAGCTCATCGCCACATTTGTCGCGCCGGTATCCACCAAAAAATTGACCTTTTGGCCATTGATACGACCCGGCGTAAAGTAATGCCCACCCACACCACGTGCAATACGGATCTGCTCCTTTTCAGGTGCTGAATATTGCACCCCACCGATTTGTCGGGACAAGGTTAAGGTCTGCCTCTTCCCATCAATCTCCACCACCGCTTCTTTGGTGTTTGAGCTAATTAAGGTAATTCCTTCTGGTGAAGTTTTACCGGCTTTAATCATCCGCTGCGCTCCGTTCACTTCGAGCACGACCATATTTTTTAATAGGCCCCGCACCACAATATCGTTCGCTGCACAAACCGAAACTGACATCAACATAAGTGACCACGCCAGTATCGCCACCAACTTAGACCTAGACATACCTACCACCTCTAAAACCTTAGAAGAAGACCAACCATACCTGTAAGCATAGCCAAGCGGCAACGCCCGCGATCACGTCATCGATCATAATGCCAAACCCGCCCTTCGCATGCTTATCCACCCATGAAATAGGCCATGGTTTTACCATGTCAAAAAAGCGGAACAATACAAAACCGATCAGCACATTCTGCCAGCTCAAAGGCACCAAGAACATGGTAATCCAAAACCCGACAAACTCATCCCAAACGATGCCTGAATGATCATGCACGCCTAATTTTTTGGACGCATAACCACACAAGTAATTCCCCCAAAATGTCGCTGCCAATACAAGACCGGCATAGCCCCACCAAGGCAACTGCACCAACAATAAATATAAAGGGATTGACGCTAAGGTCCCCATGGTGCCTGGGATAATGGGCGAAAGCCCCGAGCCAAACCCAAAGGCCAGCAGCATATTGGGAGAACGCAGTACTAATTTAGTGTCAACGGATTGAGGTTTTCTCACAGGGTAACGCGCCTAATATTGCTTAACATCTCTTAATATCTCAGCAGTACAATTTGTTATGAAGCAAAATGGCGATAACCTTTCGCTGTGATAGCGTCCCCACTAGCGCTAGATCGCACACCGGAACCCGCCACCACTTCACCAATATGAGCGATAGTAACATCCAATCCTTTCATACGCTCTTCTAGCAGTGAACGCTTAGCCTTAGGCACGGTAAAACATAACTGGTAATCGTCACCACCATGTAGAACCCAATCCTGAGCCATGGTGCTCGGCACGTCACACATCTCAGCAAGATTTGCCGCAAGCACACTTAACCCTACGGAATACGGAATTGCCTCCAAACTCAAGCTCACAGCAACGCCACTCGCTCGGCAAATATGGCCCAGATCAGCGACCAGACCATCCGACACATCGATGGCCGAACTCGCCACACCCTCCAGTGCCTGCCCAAGGCTCAGCTGCGGTTCAGGCCGAAAATATCGCTCAATCAAATATTCACGATCATCTTCATCTATATCTAGTACATCCTGTGGCTCGTCCGACTCCGTTTCCTGTAGCAGCTCTTTTAACATATGCAACGCAGCTGCACCGTCACCCATTGGGCCCGAGACAAAAACATCATCACCAACTTCTGCACCACCGCGACAAATCGCTTTGCCTTCATCCACCAAGCCTTGAACCTGGATCGAAATACAAAGCGGCCCGCGCACGGTATCCCCGCCCACCAAAGGACAAGAAAATAACGCCGCCGCTTGATGTAAGCCCTCGCTAAATGACGCTAACCATTCTTCATTTACTTCAGGCAGGGACAGCGCAAGCGTGAAGCACAAAGGCGTCGCCCCCATCGCAGCCAAATCACTTAACGAAACACGTAGGGCACGCTCCGCAATTAAATTGGCATCAGAGCCAGAAAAGAAATGTACATCAGGTAGGAGCGTATCAATGGAAAACACCAACTGTTTTCCCGCCGGAATACTCGCAATCGCACAATCATCACCAACGGCGAGAGGGATATTAGGATAATCTTGTTCGCGTTTAAAATATCGCGAAATTAATTCAAATTCATCCATCACGAGAATTCGTTTTAGCTGCAGTAATTATGGGAAATACCAAAAGTGAATCCTGGACTATTTTCAAGACCTTCTGATGACAAGGATGTCATCAGAGAGCCTACAGGATGTACTCGCGGCGTGTCTTGAAAATAGTCCAGGATTCGCTGGGAGCTATGCAAATTGGGGCGGCTTAAGAACTCTTATTCTTGGCAGCGTCATTCGACTTCTTACCCGCTTTCCCGCCGGGCTTCCCTCCAGACTTGCCACCCGCCTTAACTTCAGCCTCGCGCAAAGTCACTGCCAGCTTATCCAACACGCCATTCACAAATTTATGGCTGTCCGCAGCACCAAATTTTTTCGCCAAATTCACCGACTCATTGATCACCACTTTATAGGGCACATCTACGCGGGATTTAAACTCAAAGCTCGCCATACGCAAAATAGCCTTCGTCACCGGATCTAATTCTTCCAAGGACATCCCTTTTAAAAAAGGCGTATACGCCTCATCCAAAGTAGACTTAATCGCAGCTGCGCCATGAAACAACTCATGAAAATACTCAACATCGACTTTCGACATATCATTATCAGTGTGATATTCGGATTCGATCCCACCCAGATTGTTGCCCGTCATTTCCCACTGGTAAAGCGCTTGCATTGCATAATGTCGCGCGCGACTACGCGTCGCTGCAGTAATTTTCATAATATTAAATCTTGTGCTTAAAGCTTATTAATTAAAGAAACCATTTCCAGTGCAGTGCTAGCCGCTTCCGCACCTTTATTACCCGCTTTAGTACCAGAACGCTCAATCGCTTGCTCAATACTATCCACCGTTAACACACCGAAGGTAATCGGCAAGCCAGCATTTAACGACACTTGCGCAAGGCCTTTCGTACACTCACCCGCCACATAATCGAAATGCGGTGTGCCGCCGCGAATAACCGCGCCCAAAGCAATAATGGCATCGTATTTTTTAGAATCTGCAATTTTCTGCGCAGCTAAAGGGAATTCAAACGCCCCTGGCGCATAAACTATTTCAATATCGTCATCGGCAACGCCCTGACGACGAAGCGTATCGATCGCGCCATCTTTCAAATGCTCGACCACAAAGCTATTCCAACGACTAACGAGCAAAGCAAACTTGCCGCTTACTTGTTTAAAATCACCTTCAATCACTTTAATTGTCATGCTTATTCAACCTTTTTAATCGTCTATCTGGATATATTCGGTTACTTCTAAATCAAAGCCTGAAATACCGCTAAATTTAAATGGCGCACTCATCAAACGCATTTTTTCAACGCCAAGATCTTTGAGTATTTGAGCACCCGCACCAATTTGCTTATACGACATATCTTGTTTAGGACGCGTTTGCTTACCCGAAAGCATCCAATCAATGCTCTCTTCAATTTCTTGCGTTGACTCGCTATGGCAAATCAAGACTAAAACACCCTTGCCTGCGTCCGCGACGCATTTCATTGCGCGCTGAAAACTCCAGGGCGGCGGCATGTCATTGTCTGAACGTTCAACGCCCAATACATCGCGCGCAGTACTGGCCACATGCACGCGCACCAATACCGATTCATCCGTATCCACATCGCCTTTGACCAACGCGAAATGCAACTCTTGGTGTGCACTGTTTTCGTAAGTGCGTAAAGTAAATTCACCGTACTGGGTATTTACTTTGCGTTCATTAATACAGACAACGGTTTTTTCATTCATCATTCTGTAATGAATTAAATCCGCGATGGTGCCAATTTTAATATCGTGTTTCTGCGCAAAGACTTCTAACTCAGGCCGGCGCGCCATGGTGCCGTCTTCATTCATGATTTCAATAATCACGGCAGAAGGATCGTAACCTGCCAAGCGAGCCAAATCACAACCGGCTTCAGTGTGACCCGCACGAATTAAAACACCGCCTTGCTCCGCCATTAATGGGAATATATGCCCAGGTTGCACCAGGTCTTGCGGTTTTGCATTCGGAGCAACCGCTGCGCGAACGGTACGCGCGCGGTCAGCCGCAGAAATACCCGTCGTCACGCCTTCTGCCGCTTCGATAGACACGGTAAATGCGGTGGAATGTGCGGCGCGATTGTCTTTTACCATTAACGGTAAATCTAATTGACGACAACGATCACCGGACAATGTCAGACAAATAAGCCCGCGAGCATGGGTCGCCATAAAGTTAATATCTTCTGCGCGCACCTGCTGTGCCGCGATCACAAGATCACCTTCGTTCTCGCGATCTTCATCATCCATTAAGATAACCATCCGCCCTTGGCGAATGTCATCGATAATTTCTTCTACACTATTGAGTTCCATAGTTCCTCAAAACTTATTTTAAATAACCATTTTCCGCTAAAAACGCTTCGCTAATGGTCGCGTTTTTTTCTGCGGCTTTTTCACCCATCAATAATCTTTCTAGATACCGGGCAATGACATCTACTTCCAAATTCACCAACGTACCCGCTCCATACTCGCCCATAACAGTATGGCTCAAAGTATGCGGCACGATATTCAAGTCAAATACATCACCATCCACTTGGTTCACGGTAAGGCTAATACCATCCACCGTAATCGACCCCTTATGAGCAATGTATTTCGCTAAGGCTTTAGGGGTACGTACTTTAAATCGTTCAGAACGTGCATCCACTTCACGGCTCAATACTTCACCTAGCCCATCAACATGCCCACTTACAATGTGACCACCAAGACGTGACTCTGGCGTCAGGGCTTTTTCTAAGTTCACTTGCGAACCAACCTGCCACTTTCCCACGGTCGTTAAATCTAACGTTTCAACAGAAACATCGGCGATAAACGCCTGACCAGGTAAGGCAACCGCCGTAAGGCACACACCATTGGTCGCAATGGAATCCCCCAGCGCCACATCATCCCATTCTAGGGTAGGCGCAGAGACGGTGATACGCACATCGCCAGAGCGTCGCTCAAGGGCTTCAACACGACCAATTGCTTGAATAATTCCGGTAAACACAGGGCTCGCTTTAACCTATTTAGTACAGGGGGTTTAACCTACGGGATCGGGGGTCGCGATAATACGCCAATCCGCACCAATTGCGCGAATATCTTGTATATTCAAGGGCAATTGACCACTCATTTTGTCGATCGGTAAGTCAAACAGCGGTCTTGCGCTACTGCCCATCAACATCGGCGCCATATAAACGACAAATTCATCGACCAGACCTTCCGCCACAAATGCGCCCGCCAAGGTCGCCCCGGTTTCGACTAAGACCTCATTGCACCCTTCATCCGCTAAACGCTTCAATAACGCCCTGAGATTGATACGCCCCTGTTTCTCAGGTAAATGCCATACGGTCCGATCTTCATTCTTCACATTGCTGGACTCACCCATCACAATAACGGTGTGACCTGGCTGATTCAGTATATCGGCCTTTTTGGGACAACGGCCTTGGGTATCCAGCACGATTCGCAGTGGTTGGCGATCTTCATTTTCGAGACGCACCGTGAGCGCAGGGTCATCATGAATAACCGACTCCACGCCGGTAATAATCGCACAACTGCGCGCCCGTAACTTTTGCGCATCCACGCGAGCATCTGGACCGGTGATCCATTTGCTTTCCCCGCTGGCCATTGCCGTGCGGCCATCAATACTCGTGGCCATTTTGCAACGAACAAAGGGTAAGCCTTGGGTCATTCGTTTGATAAAACCTGCATTGAGCTGCCGGGCAGAATCCTCTAATACAGGCCCATCTATCTGGATGCCCGCATTTCTCAAACATTCCAAACCCGCGCCCGCCACTTCTGGGTTTGGGTCCTCCATCGCGTATACGACCCGCGAAACACCCGCAGACACCAAGGCTTCGGCACAAGGGCCAGTTTTTCCTTGATGTGCACATGGCTCCAAGGTGACATAAACCGTGGCGCCCTTAGCGAGATCGCCAGCGGCTTTAAGCGCATTAATCTCTGCATGGGCTTCACCAGCCTTCACATGGAAACCTTCACCCACGATCTCGCAAGCGGCATTCGTAATGATACAACCCACTCGAGGGTTCGGCGTTGTCGAGTTAAGGCCGCGCTCGGCCAAGCGCAACGCCTGCGCCATCATTTCTCTGTCTTTGGCTGAGATCATTCGTGCTGCTGCAGCTTATCGATTTCCTGCTGGAACTCGCTCAGATCTTGGAAACTACGGTATACCGAAGCAAAACGTACATAGGCGACCTGATCGAGGCCGCGAAGCTCATCCATCACACTCTCACCGATCACTAATGACTTCACTTCTCGCTCACCCATGGCTTGCAGAGAATGCTTAACACTATTGATAGACGCTTCAATACTTTCCACACTGACCGGGCGCTTCTCTAAAGCACGAAAGAATCCGTTGCGTAACTTCTCTTCATCGAAAGGCTCACGCGTGCCGTCTTGCTTGATGATCTTCGGCATCAACAGCTCGGCACCTTCAAAGGTCGTGAAACGCTCGTGGCATGTCAGACACTCCCGGCGACGACGCACCTGAGAGCCACTCGCCACAAGGCGAGAATCAATGACTTTGGTATCTGTTTCGGCACAGAAAGGACAATGCATATTGGCTTAGCCTGTGAAGTAGCCCATAAAAAAGTGGCGAGATTTTAACACAATTTCTTTTGGAGGTTTTTTCGGCGCATTTTCCAACCGCCACTGCGAACACTAATGGATGCAACCGTGGCACAAACAAAAAAGCAGCCGGATCGGCTGCTTTTAATAACAAGATAGGGTGGTCTTATCCGTAAACAGGAAACTTCGCACACACCTCAAGGACTTTCGCTTTCACTTCTGGGATCACGGTTGCTGAAGTACCGTTTTCCAATGACTCCAAGACATCAACCATCCAATTCGTCAGCTGCTTCGTCTCTTCTTCTTTAAAACCACGTGTCGTGATTGCTGGCGTACCCACACGTAAACCACTGGTCACAAACGGTGAACGTGGGTCATTAGGTACAGCATTCTTATTCACAGTGATATATGCCTCACCCAGCGCCGCATCCGCATCCTTACCTGTGTACTCTTTACCGATCAAATCGACCAACATCAAGTGATTCTCTGTACCACCCGATACAATTTTGATCCCGCGCTCAATAAAGGTCGCCGCCATCACCTTAGCATTCGCCACAACCTGCTTTTGGTAGTCTTTAAATTCTTGAGACATTGCCTCTTTAAAGCTAATCGCCTTACCCGCAATCACGTGCATCAAAGGACCACCTTGACCACCAGGGAATACGGCAGAATTCAACTTCTTCTCAATCTCTGGGTTAGCTTTCGCCAAAATGATGCCGCCACGTGGGCCACGCAATGTTTTATGGGTTGTAGACGTCGTCACATCAGCGATTTGTACCGGTGAAGGATAAACGCCTGCTGCAATCAAACCGGCAACGTGTGCCATATCCACCATTAAGTATGCGCCGACCTCATCCGCGATATCGCGAAACTTCTGCCAATCCAATACTTGGCTATACGCTGAGAAACCCGCCACGATCATGGTTGGCTTGTGCTCACGCGCTAAGTTTGCGATCTCGTCGTAATCCACTTCACCGGTATCTGGGTTAATACCGTACTGAACCGCATTGTAGATCTTGCCAGAAAAGTTAACCTTGGCACCATGAGTCAAATGACCGCCGTGATCCAAACTCATGCCTAATACCGTGTCACCCGGCTTACACAAAGCCGCGTAAACTGCATTGTTTGCTTGCGAACCAGAGTGCGGCTGAACATTCGCGTAATCTGCGCCAAACAAGGCCTTCGCACGATCGATCGCCATGGCTTCAGCCTTATCGACAAACTCACAACCGCCGTAATAACGCTTGTTGGGGTACCCTTCCGCGTACTTATTCGTCAACTTGGTACCTTGAGCCGCCATTACCATTGGGCTGGTATAATTTTCAGAAGCAATAAGCTCTATATGCTCTTCTTGGCGTGTGCCTTCATTTTCGATGGCTTGCCAAATTTCGGGGTCAAAATCAGCGATTGTTTGGTTTTTGTCAAACATGGCGGTCCTCACAAAGATCTGCGACTTAATACAACGGGGATGAACCCCGTGGGCGTGGAAAAAAGAGGCGCATTGTACACTAAAGACGCCAATACGGGGTATGCGAATTAAGGCCACCTTTATACAGGTATAAAACCCGCCCATGTGTTTGAAATCACCCCCGTCCTACGGTAACGTTCGGGCTACATTTCTGGGCTGCCCCCAGAACACTCAACAGCCCTGTGATACTTACGTCTTCAGCACCGCTCGAGCTTGGCGTTTGGATGGGTATGTAAAAATCATCAATTCACGGATGAATTGCTGAAGCATATAGGGATATATTCACGCGTTTTTTACATACCCATCCAAATGACAAGCGGATCGAAGCCCCGCATCACACTGTCGAATGTTCACCCGCGCACGCTCATTCACACACAGCTAACCGAGTAACACATCGCTATGGCGCAATACGTTTATACAATGAACCGCGTGGGCAAAGTTGTTCCACCAAAACGCGAAATTTTAAAAGACATCTCGCTCTCCTTCTTCCCTGGCGCAAAAATTGGCGTACTCGGACTCAACGGCGCAGGTAAATCCACACTACTCAAAATCATGGCCGGCATAGACACCGACTATAACGGTGAAGCCCGCCCAATGCCGGACATCAAAGTCGGCTACCTCCCGCAAGAACCGCAACTTAACCCAGAAAAAGACGTACGCGGTAATGTGGAAGAAGGCGTACAAGAAGCCGTCGACGCACTCAAAGGACTAGACGCAGTGTATGCCGCCTACGCCGAACCCGACGCGGACTTCGACGCACTCGCGAAAAAACAAGCCAAATTCGAAGACACTATCCAAGCATGGGATGCCCACAATCTCGACCATACATTAGAAGTGGCCGCTGATGCGCTGCGACTCCCGCCCTGGGATGCCGACGTAAGCAAACTCTCAGGTGGTGAGCGACGTCGCGTTGCCCTGTGCCGATTACTGCTTTCCCGACCTGACATGCTCCTGCTCGACGAACCCACCAACCACTTGGACGCGGAATCCGTATTCTGGCTGGAACAATTTTTACAAAACTTTAGCGGCACTGTCGTGGCCATTACCCATGACCGCTACTTCCTCGACAACGCAGCCGGCTGGATTTTAGAACTCGACCGCGGCCACGGCATCCCCTACGAAGGCAACTATTCAAACTGGCTTGAGCAGAAAGAAATACGCCTTGAACAAGAAGGCCGTACCGAAGCCGCGCACCAAAAAGCCATGAAAGCCGAACTCGAATGGGTAAGACAAAACCCTAAAGGTCGCCAATCAAAAAACAAAGCCCGTTTAGCGCGCTTCGATGAATTACAATCGCAAGAATTCCAAACCCGAAACGAAACCAATGAAATTTACATTCCGCCAGGTGAACGCCTGGGCGATAAAGTCATTGAATTTCACAACGTGTGCAAAGGCTTCGGCGACGAACTTCTGATCGACAATTTAAACTTTACCATTCCCAAAGGCGCCATCGTCGGTATTGTCGGTGGTAACGGTGCGGGTAAATCCACACTGTTCAGAATGATCGCGGGTACCGAAACACCCGACAGTGGCGAAGTCGTGATCGGCGATACGGTAAAACTCGCCTTTGTTGAACAAAGCCGTGAAAATCTAAAAGACGACGACTCCGTATGGCAATCCGTTTCTGAAGGCCACGACATTTTAAAAATTGGCAACTACGAAGTCAGCTCACGTGCGTACGTTGGCCGCTTTAACTTTAAAGGCACCGACCAACAAAAACGTGTCGGCGACCTTTCCGGTGGTGAGCGTGGCCGCTTACATTTAGCCAACACATTAAAGCAGGGGGCCAACGTATTACTACTGGATGAGCCCTCAAACGATTTGGACATTGAAACATTGCGCGCACTGGAAGATGCGATTCAGTCCTTCCCCGGCTGCGCATTAATTATTTCCCATGACCGCTGGTTCCTAGACCGTGTGGCCACACACATACTTGCCTACGAAGGCGATAGTGAAGTTGTTTTCTTTGAAGGCAACTACAGTGAATATCATGAAGACTTTGTCGAGAGAAAAGGCGATAGCGCGCAACCAAAACGCATGAAGTATAAACCGCTTAAAACCTAGCGCTTTATTTAAACGCTATATTAAAAAAGGGCTGTTTCTAAGACATCGAAACAGCCCTTTTTATGTATACAACCGCTGTTAGCGATTAAAAATTATAACGTACACCCGCTGTAAACGAACGTTCCGCACCGTACAAACGCTCACCCTGAGGAATATCAACCGCCATAACACGGTTTACACCCGCCAAGTGATCTTGGTACTGCTTATCCGCAAGATTATCCACACGCGCCTCAAGACTTAAACTATCTATTGGCTGCCAACTCACACGAAGATTAACAAGCCCGTAACCGGCGCTTTCCTGCTCAGCATTGTATTCAGACACATCATCCTGCGATTGATAGATATGATTTTCCAAAGTTACGTGAATATTATTTTCGGCGTAATGCAAGGCAGTACGAATATTATTCGGTGACTGGCGGTATAAATAATCGTCTTCATCTGCTCGCTCAGCACTTACGATACTGGCAACACCTTCTAAAAAGAACGCATCACTTATTGAATAATTCCACGCGACATCCAAGCCCGATATTTTTGCATCAATATTATTAAACTGCAGCGCCCCAGCACCAGACATCATTGTCGACACCATATTCGCGGTCATATTGGTCGCAGCGGTTCCCTGAATATAATCACTTATTTTCTTATAGAAAATTTGGGGAGCGAGTTGCACAGTGTTAGTTTTATATTCAAACCCGATATTGATTTCATTAGAACGCTCAGAATCAAGATCCAAGTTACCAATATAGCTTCGACCATCGGCCAAGCCACCGGTCGCTTGAAGTGGCAACCAAAGATACAGTTCCTGGTGCGACGGCGCTCTCGCTTTCGACCCCACTTCTAGCAACATTTTTGTATCATCGTTGAGCGAATATGCGTACTTCGCCACAGCATTCGCATCATTGAAGCCCAAATCACGATCAGCGGCATTAAACCCATCAGCAAGTAGACCCACGTTTGTCGCCATCATGCCCATCATCCCGGATGCACCCACAGCACCCGCGCTCGTTGCAGTACGGTTGTAACTTACACCCACTTCCCAGTTTTGTTTTTTTGTCGATTGAACAAGCTCAACATACAAACCTGTATTATCGCGTTTGATATCGTTAAAATTGATCACTTCAAATGCGGGCCCATTTGGATTCGTAATCGTAGAATTATGTTCCGCCTGTTTAGCAGTAAGGCCGAAGCCCAGTACTGCGAAATCTAAAGCCAACTCGCCATAAAACTTTGCGCTCGCACCTTCCCCTGTCGCAAAATTTTGACGAAACATCATCATATCCGCTGGGGCAGTTCTTAATGAAAAATTATCCATCCAATGCTCAACGTCATTTGCATTAAGCTTCATACCTAGACGTAATTGATCGCTAGCTTTTCTTGTATACTGAACACCAAAAAGATCCGTTTCAATACTACGAATATCCATCGCTAAAGCAGGTGTACCGGCATCAGCGGTATCCAGAACACCAGCATAAATAAGGAAGTCACTATCACTGAATTTATACCCATAGCTCAGATCGACCCGGTCTCGACTCATCTCTGAAGGGCTGATAACACCCGCAGGAGTTTCAATATCATCACCACGATCCACTTCAGCCAACAAGGAAATACGGTGTGCGTCAGAAGCACCTGTTAGTCGCCCCGCAACAACACTCTGATCGCCAACCGTGTTATAGCGGCTACCAAAAAAACCGGAGAAACCAAAATCACTAGAGTCGTTATATTTCCCGCGCGCCATCTTGGCAGAAATATGCCCGCCCATACTCTCCGGCGCTTTGCTCACGCTCGCGATGCCACGGTCAATCGTAATGGCTTCAGTAATCATTGGAGACGCATAGGACAGTGGTGAATCCATCGCATTTGGGCCACCACTCACCACTTCAGAACCATCGATCGTCACCGCAACACGATCGCCAAATAGACCTCGATATTGCGCAATACCGGTAAGCGCGCCATTTCGGTTTACGTTCGCGCCCGGCATAATTTTTAGTACTTGTGAGGTATCTACAACGTTCTGTTCAGATACGTCGAGCGTGGTCGACATAGAAGAGATCTTCTGGCCATCTACAAACACCTCTTCCACATGGTGCGAGTGTTCAGCAAATGACATTGACGCCAGAAAAGGCAATGACAAGATAAATACAGCTTTCATGATAAATCGTTCCGATGAATTTCGGGCGCGATTTTAGCATCAGACGAAAGCGAAAGGTCTGTGACATAATGCCGCACCCTTTTAGGGAAGGTATGCGGCAATAACGTGTGACCCCTTAGCTAAGGGAAGCTAAATGCATCAATAAAATTGGATCAAAAACGGACAGTGGCACCAACGGTATATGAAACGTCAGAGACTTCATAATCACCATCATCATCGAACTCAATCACTGTAGCCTCAGAACGTATATTTGCCGACAAACCAAACTTTTCAGAAAAATCGTAGCTTATTTTGGGTGAGAACAAAGCGGTCGCAGCACTGTCAACTCGATCAAGCCCACTAAATAAATCTAATCTTAAGTCCATACCAAGGCCCAACTTACGCTGAATATACCAAACCAGCTCACCTCCCACGGATAACGTGCGACCATCATCGTCAAAGGTAAAACTTCGAACACCGTCAATATATGAGAATCTCGCGGCCCAAGAAAAGTAGTTTTCACTTCCCAAATCATGTACTTTTTTAAAGGAACCCGAAAGTGACATATCACTGTAATCAGCCTCATCCATTTCTGTTTTAGCCACAGACAACATAAAAGCGCTTTTATCTCCCACATAGCGCCCGGCAGTAATAACATAAGAATGCTGATCCGCAGTAAGCTCGCCTCCAAAATAATCCCTAGTTATTTCATACT
The DNA here is from genome assembly GCA_045430345.1 of Agarilytica sp. Lineage (GTDB taxonomy): Bacteria > Pseudomonadota > Gammaproteobacteria > Pseudomonadales > Cellvibrionaceae > Agarilytica. The sequence continues at coordinate 381,015 of JAILXT010000006.1, forward strand.
CTACCAGCCCCCCGCCTATAATAAAATCAGTCCGAGAAGATACGTATTGACCAAATAATATCATGCTGTCAACTTCATAATCCGAAGAACTGAACTCCTCTTTAGAGGTTCCATACAACGCGCCGACACTTGATTTTTTTGACAGAAAACCAGCTTCTCTAATCGGCACGCCGTCCGTAGAAACGCCACCGAGATAAACTTGACCAGAAAAATTTACTCCTTCTGTATCAGTATCTTCTTCACCAGAAAAACCATCTAATTCATAAGTCACTTCGCCCTGACTTAAGTTTAAGTCCAGTTCGACCATATAATCAGCGGTGGCAATAACAGGAAGGGAAAAAAGTACAGCTGTAGATAAGATTTTACGAATCATCTATATAACTCCTTAGTAGAAAATTGGGTGCATTCCTTTAATTAGCATTACACCGATAAGACGAGCGGCACGTTATACCGCAACATGCCGCAAAAGTACACACCCCAAGACCTCCCCTAATACAAAGCAGCAATCAGCGAAGTCAGCTGATTTTTGATGTGAACAACACGCCCAACATCACAATCCGATGCTTTTTCCGAAGCATCAAATACCTGATAAAACATTTCGGCGATCGATTCCGAAAAGTCAGCATCGTTTACTTCAATATTCGCCTCATAATTTCGATACAGGCTGCGATAATCTAAGTTAGTGGAACCGAGCACAACCACATCATCAATAATCAGAATTTTAGAATGATCGAAGTCGCCGGTACTTAAAGCGCAAGAAACACCGTTATCGCAGAACTCTTTTAGTACCAGCGCATGGGCATTATCGACCAACGGTGAATCCGATACTTTTGGGAATAACACCCGGACATCTAGACCCAACTTGCTTGCGGCAATAATACTGCGGCGCATGGCATGGGAAGGGACGATATAGGGCATCCAAATATACACTCGCTTCGTCGCGGCGAAAAACAAATCACCTAGGTAAGCGTTATAGTTATGCTCTCGCTCTATCGGGTCAGAAAAGATAATTCTCGCGGGCGCGCCTTCGTGTTCGGTAGGACGGTCATCCTCATGGCATTGTGCTTCTTCGTGTGCGTGAATTTCACTAGACGCAGCTAACTCTGTCCCGGTATTCAATTTCCATAAATCAACAAAAACCGCCTCCAGCTGACCAACAACGGAACCCGAGAACTTCAAGCTCACGTTATGGACACTGTCATCGTGACTCGCAATCACTTCATCCCGAAGGTTGTGCGCACCAATAAACGCATCATCATCCGCCAATACAATTTTAGAGTGCAAACGCTTTTCCATAAACATAAATGACCGCGCTCTAGATTCATGAAACACAGACACATCAAAGGGTACACTCTCTCCTAAAGGATTATCCCGTGATGCCAAAAACAAACCGCAACCAATACGATCAATCAAGAGCTTTACATCAACACCTCGGCCATGGGCATCCGTTAACTTGGCCATGACTTTCTCTTTGACTTGCCCTGAAAATATATATGTTGTGATCCATACGCGCTCCGTCGCCTGATCAATGGCCTCACACACCGAGGTAACAAATGCGTCATCTTTTAATATCTCAGCGCTATTCATATGAAAATACGGTAAAAATTCGTAACTCATACCCAGCTTTTCCACTTTACCGTGCTGGCATACATCACCGCGGTGCTCATCAAGCATGTGACAAATCGCATGGTTGTGGGCGCTTTTTTTCGCTCTCACCACCGTCAAAATAAAAAATAACGCGCCAACATAAGGTAGGGCCCACACCGCGATAAACCACCCTAAACTGGTGATACGTAAATAGGGCGACGACAAAAGTGCAAGGCTGGAGACTAAAGAAAGTGCTGCATATAAAGCAAACCAAATATCCATAACTGATTCCGCATAGGTTTTTGCGCTCATGATACGACGCGGAATACCGCCACAGCAAGCACAGCACTAATACAGTCATCAATACAAATAGCGATTGAAAGGAAAAGCGGTTAACGCAACAAAATTGATTTACACGTTAAGAAAAAAGAAAAGCTAAATCCATTTAGCGAAGGTTTACTGACGTGTTAATGCCCTGGAGAATTTACTTTTAAAGATTGGCGAGCATAGCCAATCCCTTGTCGAATAAGACGCGCCTGGTCGTCTGCTTCGATAAAATCAGGAATCTTCGGATAGATTTCTTGCGGTCGCTGCCAGGTACCACTTACAAGGGTAATTTTTGCACCATTGGTATGACGCAACTTACAACCTTCTGACAATGACCAACCCATAACGACCTCCGAAAACCGTAAATCTACATCATTTACGTGACGACTCAATATGGCGCCTAATCTAACGTTTTTAATCGAACGGCGATAGCGCGGATTACAACAGATTGAATAAAATGCGTACAGGTCGACACAGCGAGCTTGCGCGAGTAGACATTTTTGCAGCCTGCTTATTGAGCTTAGCAGCGAGCTGAGCGGCTGCCCCCAGGGAGCGAAACTATAGGCGCCATTATTTTTCGTGATGCAGTTCCTCAACATATGAAAGCCTGGATCCGGTAAAAGAAAGGGGGATATCAATAACAGCCCTCACGAAAGTAAGTGCTTACATACGACAGAAAGACTTATCTCACTCTTGCTGCAGACTAAGACCGTACTAGGGCGTTTTCCTCCTCCAAGATAAAGTGATCAAAGTCATTTGCCAGGTATAGATTCCCTTTGTAGACCTGACGCGCCTCATCCTCAATATCACCAATGGACTCACGCTCCGCTTCTCGGGGGTGATGATAGCGCGCACTGAAATGCGTCAGTACCAGGTTCTTAACGTTAGCACCTTGGGCAAACTCAGCCACTTGGCGAGCACTGCTGTGCTGAGGGCCCGGCCCGACCTTATCGGCCACTTTTTGCGTATACGTCGCTTCGTGCACAACGACCTCGATCGCGTCTGCCGCGGCCTGCAATAACATCGGTGTATCGTTGTCACCACCAATCAAGGCACGGCGCGATGCTTTAGGCGCTAGTAAATACGCGTCTGAACTCAGCGTACGCCCGTCCTCAAGGGTCACACGATCCTTGCGCGTAATATCGCCCCAAATCGGCCCCTTGGGAACACCATCCTGCTCAAGTTTTTCGGTATTTAATTTAGGCCTATGACACTGCTCCTCGAACAGATAACCGTAACTCGGCACACGGTGGGACAAAGTAACAGGGCGCACTGTAAAATCCCGGTCAACCGATTGCACGCCCAGAGTCTCAACATCAACAAAGATGAGCTCATAACTCATACGCACATCCGTTAAGCGCATAGTTTCTTTGACGAACAGTTCTATATTTTTGGGGCCAACAATCGTCAGGGGCTCGGTACGCCCGGCCATCGTCGCCGTCGCTAATAAGCCCGGTAAGCCGTAGCAATGGTCGCCATGGATATGGGTAATAAAAATACAGCTAAGCTTGACCAACGAATACGACGCACGAAGGAGTTGCTGCTGCGTCCCCTCGCCACAATCGACCAAACACCAAGAACGGCTTTGTCGTCGTTTTATAATTAAGCCAGAGACATTTCGTTGCCGTGTGGGAATACCTGAAGAGGTTCCCAAAAAAATCATTTCCAAAATACCGCCTCTTAATACGCCCATTTAGCGCAGACAATACATCACGCTATAAAACGAAAAACGACGCCGAAGCGCCGTTTTTATTTACTTAACACATCAGAGAATAAAAATAGTTTATTTCTTCTCTTCTGCGGGTTTACTGATTGCTTTTTTAGCGGGCTTTGGCTTTTCTTCCAAGATCTCTAACAATTCCACATCAAACAATAATACTGAGTTACCTGGAATTTTAGGGCGAGATGTTGGGCCATAAGCTAATTCAGGTGGAATAACCAACTGCCATTTCGCACCTTCTTTCATGAGCTGCAACGCTTCGGTCCAACCTTTAATCACTTGTGTTACACCAAACTGTGCTGGTTGCCCACGGTCGTATGAAGAGTCAAACTGGTCACCTTCAACAAGTGTGCCTTTGTAGTGTACTTTTACACGATCTTTCTTGGTTGGCGACTTACCTTCACCCGCAACCAATACCTTGTATTGTAGGCCAGACTCTAGCGTAACGAACCCTTCTTTCTTTTTGTTTTCTTCTAAAAATGCGACGCTTTTGGTTTTATTCTCTTCCGCTCTTTTTGCTAATTCATCTTGCTCGCGCTTGCGCTCAGCTTGCATTGCGGCGTTCACTTTATTTCGGAAGTCGCCCATTACTTTCTGTAAAGTAGGCTCATCCATTTGGGCTTCGCCTTTAATACCTTCACCGAATGCACGGACAAGCACATCGATATCAACGTCAACATCGCTGCCTTCTAGTGTTTCTAAGTTTCTCGCCATTCCAGAACCCGCCGACATACCGATCGCGTAAGAGACTTTGGTTTTTTCGTCTTCTAGGTTCAATGGTGCCGCTTTCGCTTCTTGCGCTGGCTCGTTACATGCCGTCAGTAACATGGCCAATGAAGCAAAGGTGGCAATTTTAATCGTAGTTAAGTGTTTCACGTTGTTTACCCTTTTATTTATCGTCATCAAAGTGTTTTGAAATTATCGTGTTATCTATGCATTCGCGATTCACATCGATTTCGTGTGATATCCCTTCAGAGGTTCAGCCGCTGACAAATAAATATGCCCTAGGCGATCAACCCGTATGCGTATCCCCCATATACAAAAACCACCACTCACTGGCGTTTTTTGTTCTCAACGGACATTGCTTAGCGCACCAAAGTGACCCAAGCAGCGGAACATCTTAGCCAATGGGCGAACGATTTCAATGATCAAGTTCGCCTTTTTAGGGGGCTTGGCGGCGTATTAACAGCCCGTTACCACTGGCCATTCATACCGCCTGTTTAGCGACCATAAGACTACCACTTTGTTCCATTAATTCAGCCATGAAATACGCCATCTTCCATATTTTGTGCACATTTACCTCGGTGCCGGTTCAACCTACACTCATATATAGAAAATACATCTACAAAGCCCTTACCTACAGGAACCCTCATGCCGCTAGCCCACCCCGCGCTATATGCATCTATTAAAGCCTTTGATATCGGCAAGCCAAGCGACGCCCTTACATTCAGTGAACGCCTTGCACGTGAAAATAGCTGGTCTGCAGCCTATGCCCAACGCTGCATCAGCGAATATAAAAAGTTTCTATACCTGGCCGCTTCATCTCACCAGCCCTGCACACCCTCAGACCAAATCGACCAGGTATGGCACCTTCACCTTAGCCATACAAAGTCCTACTGGCGGGAACTATGCGAACAGATTTTACATATGCCGTTGCATCATGACCCCACGAAAGGTGGCGAACAAGAGTCCCAACGCTTCATCTCTCAATACGAGAGCACCCTTGAATGCTACACACGGGAATTTGATCAGCCCCCACCTAAGGACATATGGCCAAACGCAAATTATAGGTTTAGTCGCGACAACCATTTTGTACGGCTCAACCTACGCCATCACTGGCGGTTAAGAAAGCCACCGCTATCGCTTATTTCTACAGCGCTGTTAAGCCCAGTCATTACCGCATGCACTCCCGACGAAAACGAGAACGCGCTGTGGTTCTGGGTAAAGGCCGCATTCGGCGTGTATATCATATACAAGGTATTAAAATGGATAAGCGGCGGAAAGGGCGGAGGGTCCGGCAGTGGAATGGGATGTGGTTCGGGTTGTGGAGGTGGATGCGGCAGCTAATGCGATAAGCCGTCTCCTTTCTATTCTAAAACCGTACATTATCGAGCAGCAGCTAACACCACGGACAAACCGCTTAGCCAAAACAACTGAGCTCCATATGCGAGGCGCTGATATAAACCCGCACCAGAATGCGCTTTATAGGCGTTCACTAACATGTAGTTAAACACCACCGATAACATAAGGCACGCAACACTAAAACCCTTAAAGGCTAAAGGCATATACGAGACTTTTCCTGATGCAATCATGACTAACTGCGCCAAGAACAGAGAGATAAACATTACCCCTCCGGCAAGCGTATGCAATTTACACTCATGCGTGGGGGATTTGGTATACGGATCTAAATCCATCGGAAAATACCCCGCCGCCCATGTCGCTACACCATGTACAATCACCAGCGCGCCAGTGAACATTAGAGATACTGAAGCCCCCGAAGCTGAAATAATGTAAAGACCAAATACAACGAATAAAAAACCAAGCGGGTAATTATTAATGAGGGGGGATATTTTTTCAGTACGCCCACCACGGGCACCAAGCTCGCTACAGAACTGATGCAAATGGCTGTATTTTCCGTGCAGTTTGCCCACAATCGCTACACCCACGAACATCCAAATGCTCGCAACAATACCAAGTGAACTGCCTATAAGATTAAGCAACTGCGTCCTCCACTTTCAACAACATCAATCATCGCCCAACATACGCAACGACTATTGCTTTTTGGTTGGAAGCTCATCGTAACACACCAAATCATCTACATTTTGATACCAACTCGCGCGCGATGCATAATAAATATTATGCATCGGCTCAATACCAGGATGATCATCTAAAGAACCCGCAGGCACCACGACCGCCTTACCGCTCTGTGTCAGCCAAGGCAAAGACGAACCGCAACGCTGACAAAACGACGTTGCAAAATGTTTCGCATCACCATGCTCAAAGCGCCCCACCTTAGATTCTCCAGCAGTCCATGTGAAATCCGTAGGTGCAACCAAAAGATTCGCGCCATGAGCACTCCCAGTAAATTTTCGACAGCGACTACAGTGGCAATACTGAAAAACCCCTAAATTACCCGCTATTTCATAGTGAACATCACCACATAAACAGGTGCCTTGCACTATATCGTTACTTTGTTTTTTCTCACTAGACTTTTCTTGATCACCCATCATTTTATTCTCTATCAGCGCCCTACACCTATAAATAGCAGCGGGGCAAAATCAGTGTGTTTACAACCGTGAATTCACCAAGGCAAATACGACACCCCACCTAACGGTCATCCCAACAACGCTGCATTTCATAAAAAAAGAACGATGCAGACCAAGTGATTAACAACAACCCCGTTAATGACTCTATCCCCGTTAAAAACCGTAGATGCCCACTTGGTTCAATATCACCAAAACCTAAGGTTGTGAATGTCGTAAACGAAAAATACGCACAATCCATGATGCTGCCATTGAAGTTTCCCTTTAGATCACCCCAGCCGTCAGCATGGTGCATATAATAATATGCGGAAGCAAATACCCATATTTCCACCGCATGCGCCACCAAAGCGCCAAAAACGCCCACCACGATACGTAACCGATGTTTAATTTTTATTTTTGGCAACCAATCCGATATCTGTCGTAAAAATTCATAATGAATCATCACAACGATCGAAACAACGATGCAATTTAACAACACTAATCCGATCATATTATTATCACTTAAAAAGATTACACATCAAAACTAGCAGCTGAACCCGACGTCACGAGACACATTATGAGCCCCCCACACGTAAAAGTGCTTGGCGCGTCAATATAGGCCCAATAAGCTCAAAGAAAACAGTGGAACTGATCACAAGGGGCAGTATAACCTGACGGTACTCAGGGAATTGATTTGATGCGGCTAAAGCCATACCAATCGCAACCCCCGCCTGAGGCAACAATGCCAACCCCATCCATCGCTTAGTCGTACCATCCGACCCCGCAGCGGCACAGCCTAGCGCAGCCCCCAAATACTTACCAATCGTACGCGCGCCAATATACGCCAGCCCCACCAGCCCAATTTCCCGAATAGCGCTAATATCTAAAAGCGCCCCCGCCAATACAAAAAATACGATCATAATCGGCGACTCGATGCCTTCAATCGCATGAAACGGATATTCATGATGCTTAGCATAGTTGGCAATGACAAAGCCGACAACGATCGATGCGATGAGGTAAGACACACCGAACCAAATGGCCATACCCCCACAGAAAAAAACGATGCCTAACGCTTCAGTAAGAATCGGCTTCCCGGGTATCACTCGGCCGGTTAAATATGATGCAGGCAGCCCTATCAGCACGCCCAAAACGATCGCGCCGCCTATTTCTCGGCCGACGTCTAACAAAAACAACACGTCGCCACCAACACCACTCAGCGAACGCACCACTGCCAAGCCGATACCAAAGATCACCAATGCCCACACATCATCTAATGCCACCACAGATATCAGCAACCGACTGAATTTATTATCCACTCCCAGTTCGGCGACGACATCAAAGATAGCGGCAGGTGCTGTCGCGGCGGCGATGCACCCCAAAATAATGGCCACATCGACGGGAACTATCAACATTAGCCCAGCACTAACGCAGACCACTGTCACCACCGCTGCAGCTAAAGACACCCACAGTGCGCGACGCCCTGATTCACCGAGTGAACCCTTCGTCAATTTCCCGCCAATTAAAAACCCCACCATCAAGAGCGTCATATCCGCGATGATATCAAAGCGATCCTCAAAGATTTCCGGCACCACACCCAAAACCTCATCACCAATGATAACGCCAAAGAGCAGTAACAAAGTCACCCGAGGAAAAACCGTGTGCCTAGCAATCGCATTTGTCAGGAGGCCAAGCAGAAAAATACCACCAATAGTTAACAGGAACTGTGCTGAATCAGGCATAGATACGAGGAAGACCAAATTAGGAATTATTAAGTTTTTATTGGGTGTCCATTAAAGTGGTGAGGGTTCAGCGGCCGAAATAGAGCGAAGCGACATATAGGCCGTCCCAACAAGCCCTTCGGGCTTGTGACATGACACGCTTGTTAGGGTAATGCACTTGAATCCTCCGCGAGCATTGAAACAAAGCTTTTAACACTCGTAGCAATGTCTATAGTTTACTGTATAGAGTGATCCCATAGAGCCACACTACCACTACTTAATATGAGTATGAAATTACCAGAATAATCTACTCCTATTATTGAAGCCTGCTTATCTCCCCACCATGGAGCCGCAACTATACGCCAACCTGACTCGGGTAAAAGTAGAGCAATTGTGATTACTCTGTCAGAAATTTCAATTTTTCTTTTTAGCCATATATTTTCAATAGCTTTTTCTAAGTAATCCATTCTGACTATATTTTTACCCTAACGTTGTAACTGGTGGCAAACGAACCGAATGCGTAGTGCGTAGTGCGTAGTGCGTAGTGCGTAGTGCGTCCACAAGATTACTTTGTTAGCGCTTTATTTAACTAAGTGAAGGTGCGTCATGTGACTATTACTAAATGTACAATTAGGTGCATCAGAATCATAAACTACTGCAATTTCACTCCCAGTAGAAAAAGAAACCAGAGCTAAAGAAAGCATAATATCGCTATCTGGATCGTTAACATCCCACCAGAATCCGCCTTTATTATCACACGGACCGTCGTCAATCCCCGTATGTATAATAACAATACCATTATGGGAATATATATTGGTAACCGCACCACGACTATTTGTCCAGCCAGCCAAAACAAAAGAAGGCATCAAAAAAATACTTATAAACATAATTACTTTAAGCATTACAACTCCATTACTATTTATGACCGCTAACGCGGAGCTAACCAGCGCCGTTTTTTGGCGTCTGATTTAGCATTTTGTTAGAAATTTCTTCTTTGGAAGAAATTCTACAAAACACATTTAGTTCAATCGTCGAATTCTTTTTTTCCCGAAAGGGAATTTCTCCCCCACTATATTCTGCCAAAATAAGTGTTCTGCCAGAAAAAGCTCTTTCGGTTCTATTTGAACCAAAGTACAAGTCTTTTACTGCAATTAAATTTTTTCCTTTAATACTAAATATATGTATTTGCGGAATATATATACCTAAGTCACCATAAGGCCAATCAGGAGCCGACTTTAACCCCTTATAACTCCACCTGTCTTCATTTAAAATGGTCCCTTTCGATAAGATATCTGAGTATTCCGAACCTTTTTCCATTATGTATAGCAATTCTCCAAGTTGACTTCGTAGCATGTAGGAATCGAGGACCAATGTTTCAAGATTACCGTCATTGTCAATATCTACCCTGGATATTTTTATTTTTTGTTTTGGTTTGTAGGTGGTTTCTGCTGTGTTTTTGAGATAGTAGAAACTTCTATTCCACTTGATTTCAGTGTCGCTAGGTATAACCTGCTTGAGTTTATAATATCTATTTCCTTCCTCATCCTTTTTGATTACATTTTCGAGTACTGTTTTACACAAAGAATTATCCTTCCCTTCTTCCAAACTAAACTCCGCGCCATGCGCCGACCCCATACTCAACCCAAGAGATAATACGATTGGACTCAAAATTACATATTTCATGCTTTACCTTTAGATATCATAAGGAGTGAAGTGACGATTGAAATTCTAACGCCTTGCTTTGCTGAATTTTTGGAGTGGATGCTTCTGTTCTATCAAGCGAAAAAGAAGCAACGTAAAAAATGTCAGCAAGAGCAACTTGTTATATTTATACTTCGTCTCTCAGAATCCAGAAACTTATCTCTTCCATCGGCTGTCCCAATATACACTCACCTGTGCCGTGCACAGATATTTTATGCCCAAGACTCTTCGCAGTTAACAGGAGAGTGAACATAGATTTACCCTTCTCGGTAGTTGGATCAAATACATAGTAGTAAATTCCATGTGTACTACATTCAGGTCTATTTTCAGGCTCCGTTTCAATGCCAAAGTAAATAGAGCCAGCTCCAGTCATTTGACCGCCTATACGTGTGATTTTCCCTGTCGCGGTATCACTTGCATAGCTATTGATCGAGATAAAACACAACACAGATAGAAATATTATCTTTAACACTTTTCATTACTCCCTGATTAAATATAACACTTTATTTAGGGGCCAAAGTGGAGTTGCGAAGCAACGTAACGGAGGTCCCAGCCGCAACGCGGCGCCTATAATTACTTGTTAGCAGAAACCGGAGCCGTGATTTTTGATAACCACAAAACCAGATACTGCTGCCAAAGATCAATACCCTAAGTACAACCCATGCTACAAAGCTTACTTGAAGCTGCCATGAGTGCGAAGACAGCTTTGCTGCACCTCGCACTCTAATTTACCGCCCAACTGTAACGGCACGAAACTTACACCGCCAGGCGGCTGAAATATTTCAGGCTTTAACGTTTACCTCGGACCGTTCGGAGCCGAAACTAAAAGCAAAAACGCCTGCTAACGCCGAGGTTTGCGGCCGAGTGAAGGCGCAACCGCGCCGTAACGAAGGTCCAGCACCAGCTTGCTGGTGCGATGCAAGACCGACTTGTTATATGCTTTTACCAAAATTTCCACCAAGGCTTTTGACTACTAAAATATGTTTTGTAGCGCTGTTCGACCATTGCTGAGAACTTGTTGTAATCGTGAGCTTCCTCACCTTGGACATACATCAGCTCTCCGAAATTATCAGCATAATCGGGAGTATATAGATCTGTTTCGTTGCCGTAGTATTTCTGAAGAAATGAATTACCTTCTTCGGTGAAATCTTCATCAGTCAACTTTCCATCACACCATCGTAAAAAGAAATCTGTAGCTTTCAACTCTCCAGAGATTACTTTTTGAAGTTCTGTGTTAGACCTTTCCTCATCGGTGTGTATCTCTCCAGCCCATCCCTTTTGAAAGCACCACTTCATAATGAGGGCGATATGAGTCGCCCCGTATTCTTCTGGTGACCCTTCGGGAAATTCACCTCCATAGTGCCAACTTGCATCGTCGTATTTCATATCTCTCCCTGCATATAACGCTTTGCTTTGCGGGCTTTTTGGAGTGGATTGTTTTGTGCGATTAAGCACAAAAGAAGCAACGTAAAAATGTCCGCAAGAGCAACTTGTTATATTTATTTACTCAAAGTCAGCCACGTCACACGGCAATAGTTTACAGTGGGGGCTGCTGGCCATAACTCAGTATCATAACCCGCCGCTTTTACCGTAGTACCCGCATGAAATGCAGACAAAACAATACTCAGATTTCCAGAAAACCCGGGATCATCTTTTTTCAACCAAAAACCTCCATTACAACCGCTAGGCAATGTTTCCATTTCAAAAAGAACATCGCCATTTCCATACGTAGAATAAGATGTTAAGGCGCTTATTTTTCCTGTAACCGTTTGGGCAGCACCAAGAGCTGCTGAACTTATTATCCATACCCCCGCAAAAAATAGTGATCGAATTTTCATTACTTCTCCTATATAGATTTTAAATATAACGCCAAGCTTTGGGGCGGGCCACGCAGTGGACCGTCCCAGCAGCCGTAGGCGGCGACAACAGCGCCTTGTTATGCACTACTTCGCACCCTCTTTCTGAATAAGTTCTTGCAAAGCATTGTACTGCTCAACATGCCGCACATATGATTCGTTAATGGTTTTAGTTAACGATACCCGCTTACCATGACAATCAAGGAACGTAATTTCCTTTATATATTCGTAATCTGCACCGATTTTGTCATAAGTAAACTCTACTTTCGGATCTTCACTAACCCAGACTTTGCTGAGCGTTACACTTTCCTTGCAATAGTCTGGCTGAAAATCACTATGCTTCAACTCACGAGACAAGTTCCCTTCAGGCCCAAAAATTATTAATGCAGTCCCAGGTAATCCATGGTTACGAAATCCAATAAATAAACTGTTATCCTTTGATGGATAAATTGTGTCAAATGCGACACCTCTATATTTTGCTTCCAATACTCCTGATTTCTCAATAGTGAGAATAAAATCTGGATACTGCTCATTTTTTGTAGTGTCTCGTATGAGTTCTATTTTTACATCACCAAACTTGTACTCCTGAATAATACGTTCTTTATCATAACGCCACTGATCTGAAATAGAAGGCATACTATAAAGAAGCACAAAACCCAATACCGCAAATATTCGAAGCATCAATCTACCTTTTTTGCATAACGCCCCACATAAGGGGCCGTAACGTAGTTGTTTATTTTGTTGTAGCGTAGCGTGAAACAACAAAACAAACAACGCAGTGAAGGTCCCAGCCGCTTGCGGCGACTTGATGTGATTGTTATGTGTATTACGCAGGATTGAAATGCCCAATAGCGAAAACACATATTGCAATTATGGCTAACAAGCCAACTGCACTACACCAGAAACCATCTCTGCTGCCAGAATAGTCATCAAGGTAGACGATTTGCTTTGAAGATGGGTAATTTCCAAAAGTAATAATTTTACATATGGGCCAAGCAAGCCAGTAGCAGATAGTGCCGAAGAAAATCTCTGCTAGAACATAACCAATAAACCGGAAAAAGCCTCTTCCAACTAGTTCACCGAAATCATCCATTTCTCAAAATTCCCGTTACCCTTTTTTTACACATAACGCCGCCATATGGGGCGGCTTTGTAGTTGATTTGTTTTGTGCTATCAAAGCACAAAATGAAGCGACGGAAAAGCTGTCCCACCATGATGGTTTTGTTATGCATCTTGCCTGCCTATGACCAAGGAAAACAGCCCAGTGGGTATTTTTTTGTGCCAGGCAGAACAGGTAATGATAAAACGAATTTCGTCATACTCCTGGCTATTGTCAAAACTTGCGGTAAATGCATCACCATACTTCGATAAGTACCTTTTCCTCTCACCTACGACCATATATTTTTCATTCAACTGAACGCTTTCAACGGGACAAAATTCTCTCTTATTAAACCTTAGGTAGATGACAGTTTTTTCTTCACCAACCACTCTCTTAAGTTCAACTCCATACGATTTGGCTTTGGATAAGGGGATTTCGTATGGGGGCACTTTTGAAAGCGATACGGCCTTTAGTGAAACCAAAAATCCAATTAAAAATAGAACTGATCTCATAACGTCTTTATAAGGGGCGCCGCTTGCGGCGTCCCAGCAGCTTTAGCTGCGACTTGATAAATTTGTTAGCAGTACCGAAGCCGTGATATTGAATAACTCAAAAACTTGATACTACCGCCAAAGATCTACTGCTTGAGCATGGCTATGCTACGGAGTTTACCCGAAGCTGCCATGAACTCGAAGACAGCTTTGCTGCACCCCGAACTCTAATTTACCGCCCAACTGTAACGGCACTAAATTTTAACCGCTAGGCGGCTGAAATATCTCAGGCTTTAACGTTTACCTCGGAATATTCGGAGCCAAACCTAAAAACGAAAACACCTGCTAACGCCTTGCTCTGCTGAATTTTTGGAGTGGAGGATTTTGGCTATTAAGCACAAAAGGCGCAACGTAAAAAATGTCAGCAGGAGTAAATTGTTAGAATTTTTACTCATAATTTAAATATGCCACCCACCCCATGATATCGGGCGAAAAATAAATGGCAATAAACCCCATGTAAACTACCAAACCCTCAAGACCCCGTGTCTTTACCAAATAGTAAGGCATTACAATAGGCCAAACAAAATAGACGAGAGCTGGAAACTCAAATGTACCTTCAAATTCTTTTTGTTTCGGTTCCTTATTCGCCCAGAAGGCTATAAGCATGGCAAACACAAACATCCATAGTGTTGCCGTGCTCGCGGACACCTCAATCTGTTGAACATTTAGATATACTTGTAGAGTGCTATATATCGCTGACAAAAATAGCATAGCCACAAGAATTAAATTATCTGTTCGTTTCATAAGCTTTGAATTCTAACGCAGAGCACAGCGGCGCGAACGCAGTGAGCGTCCAGCGCTGAAAGCGCGATGCTGGTGCGTATTGTTAGGCATAATTAAGGCAGCTCAACATATTGGTTTACTAAGCCATACCCATTTGGGTCTAGACAATAGCCTATACTTATCTTCTGAGATGAAGACTTCGCTGCGAGCAGCATAGAATATGCTCGCGTTAACGCATCCTTATCCTCAGTCAGTGGACAACCAGCCGCACTGCCTGAACCAGACCTCAAATAAAACCATTGGGTTACTCCACTCGGCATAGAATTCAATTGAAAATAAATTGTTTCCTCTGCACTAGTAGTAGTTCTTAACCTTGTAACCACACCCGTAGTTGTTTCCGCTTCGACAGATAAACTGGTAACGACGGCTATTGCGATACCTATATTTATAAATAACTTTAATTTCATATCATGCACCAAAAGAGTAATTACTGATATTCCCCACCAAAAGTAGACACATTTTTAGGCGCACCTAAGC
>JAILXT010000007.1:0-325311 GCA_045430345.1 Agarilytica sp.
CAGGAGCCCCGAATCATGTGTAGGTCATCGTCAGGCTTTAATACCAAAAACCCCGTTCTCGATGAGAACGGGTTTTTTTTATGTCTGCGTTTTATGGGGGCAAGGTCGGATACGGTATACGCATCGTTTTTTGAGGATTTACCCGGGATAGCCCTTTTGTTTCTCGGTTTTGGGTACCTACTTTCAATCGTGCTAGAGTTATAGTTGATCGGTCAAAAAACAATATTTGTGACTACTTGCGCTAAATTTGGTTTTTATGCGCCATAAAGTAGAGGGTCTAGGTACATTGGTGAGTGAGCAAGAGCAGCTAGAAGCCGAGTTAGCGTCAGCCTTTACTGACGAGTTTGTGTTGCCTTCTTATCCCAAAGCGTACCATATTAGGCTTTGGGCCGTTGTGGCTGCGTTGACCCTGCCTGTATTCGCTTACTGCTTGGTTATCCTGTTTTTCTTTTATTATGCGGTTGTCGCGCTTATCAATTTCTTTCCTTTTTCTGAGGGGGGGATGTCATCTTTTTCTCTCTTTATGTATCTGGTTTTGTTGTTTGTCTTGGCCAGTCTTATGCTGGGTCTGTTACGCCCGTTTTTTTCGGGGCGAGGAGGCGGTCAGTTCATTGCTTTAGATCCGCAGAGCCAAAGCAATATTTATGTTTTCTCGAATTTTTTAGCCGACAAGTTAAACGTGGACCCAATTAAAGAAATTGCTATTGGGAACTCGGTGGTTATCGCGGCGGGGTACAAAGACATCTTTGCTTTCAAGAATCGACGTGTGTCTTTGGAAATTGGGTTGCCACTCATTCCTACTCTGTCCGCGTCTGAGTTTTGTTCTCTTTTGGTCCATGAGCTCGCTAGGTATTCATACGGTAAGTCCAGGGTGGCGAACTTTGCGATTCGCATGCTTTATGAATGGTTTTACCGTATCGCAAATGGTGAGGATGTTTGGTTTTGTCGCGCTCAAGATATTGCCAGTAGTAACAAACTATATAGCGCTGCGAGCTTTACATTTTTATTGGCAACGAAGGCTGTAAATGCTTTATTCGAAGTTTTTCTAAATCTAGCGGATTTGATCGCACGAAATAGTATTGCCGAGTCTGAATATAACGCGGATGCTATCGCATCAAATATACTAGGCAGTGACGAGTTTGATCATTTGCTCAAGCATCTGGTGCAAATTGATCAGGCATTTCATTTTGCAGTTGAGGAGTCTCTTTCTGGTGATAGTGTTCCGGAAAATATTGCAGATTTGATCCTATCGATATACGAAAAAAACCCTATTCAAACCGATCAGTTTATTGAAATGGTGCCTGCGGATAACTTTAATAGTTGGTATTTCTTGCCCCCTCCGAATGCGAGAACTCGACGGGTTAAAAAGCTTAAGGTATCGGCTAAGTTTAGCTCGTCAAGAAGCTTGGAGAATTTGTTTGTTGATCCAGATTTGCTAGGGAAAGCTTTATCTTCCTTGCTTTACGATCAGAGCGGAGTTGAAGCCACTAAGCATGCGGTTAAGTCTGAGGTCGATGAAAGGAAGTCTTCGATCCTTTTGCCTAAAGAGGAAGCGATTCTTAAACGTTTTTCGAGCGGTTTATTTCGCAGGGATATTGTGTGGGAATTCCCGCAAGCCGATAAGTTTTCGTCCTTGCCAGAAGAAAATATCGTTCCCTTTTTAAATAAACTTGTATTAACGATTCGTCATAATCTCCCGGATTTAACGAAATACATGGAATTGTTAGGCGATTATGAGAAACAGGTTATTCGTCTGCATTTCGCACAGTGGTTGATTAAAGACGGGAGCAAAAAGCGCCCTGACGCCGATGAAATTGATGAGCTTAAGTTTAACGTTAAAGAGTTTGATCGAAAGTTTTCGGGTAAAAAGGCCCAATATCGAAAGTCATACGGTGTGCGTGTTTCCGCTGCGGTTGCTCTTGGCAAGGAAAGTAAGGCGTATGGTAGTGCAACTAAACTAATCAAGATGTTGTCCGCTCTCAGCGCTTTGCAAGATTCAATTTCGGAATCGAAAACCAAATCATCAACGCTCGAGAAGTTAATCGCACGCCGTGCAGAGGGAGACGATTTTCATCAAAAAACAATTTCGCGTTTAACTCGTATGGTGTTGAAGGTGGTCGAGGATATGGAAAAAGTCTTGGTTCGTATCCCTGAGGCCTTATTACAAGACCGCATCGATATTCACGTTGGGCGTTTGGATTTGGACACGCTTAACGGCGAGGATTACGAGCGAGAGGTTGCTGATCGGTTTTTCGAATTGGTGCGTTACTATGATGCATATAATATTGCCATCAGCGCAAAGCTGGCCCAGTTCGTCGAAATGGTTGAGGGAAAGCAAGATATCGAGTCTGTGGTGGTAGCCAATCTGCATAGAGAGCCGTAAGAGGGGGCTGGCAGTCGCCGAATATCTCTTGCGTTAATATTCAAAGGGAAGCTTGACTAATTCCGGGGCTCCTGGAAGACTACGGAAAATTCTACTGAATAAATAACCATATATATGCCCATCGTTTTAGGTATTGATCCAGGTTCTCGCAAGACCGGGTACGGGCTTATTAGTACTTCGTCTTCAGAGTATAACTATCTTGCGAGTGGCGTTATTCGAATAAATGAGTCGTTTAGTTTGCCTGAGCGCCTTAAGGTTATTTTTGATTCTATCTCGGAGATTATTGAATTACATCAACCCCAAGAGTTCGCGATTGAGCAGGTTTTTATGGCGAAAAGTGCGGGTTCGGCCTTAAAGCTTGGCCAGGCGAGAGGCGCGGCGATTGTTGCTGCCGTGAATCACGATTTACCTGTTTCGGAATACGAAGCACGAAAGGTAAAGCAGTCGGTGGTTGGCACAGGTGCTGCTGATAAGTCGCAAGTTCAGCATATGGTGAAGAGCCTGTTGAAGCTGACACAATCACCTAAAGAAGATGCTGCGGACGCATTGGCGGTGGCGCTGTGCCACATAAATACACAACAACATATGATTCGTATGGCGGGCTCAAAGGGTTATCGTCGTGGTCGCGTTATATAAATATGATTGGAATCCCCCCTTATGATCGGTCGATTGACTGGCACCGTTGCAGAAAAGCAGGCGCCTCACTTACTACTTGATATTCAGGGCGTTGGCTACGAACTACAGGCTCCGATGACGACGTTTTATCTGTTGCCGGAGGTGGGCGGGTCGGTTGTTCTGCATACGCATTTTTCGGTAAGTGAGACGTCTCAACAGTTATTCGGTTTTATTAATGTTCGCGATCGTCAATTGTTTCGCTTGCTCATTAAGGTCAGCGGCGTTGGGCCAAAGATGGCCGTAGGTATTATGTCGATGGAGTCTAACGACTTTGTGCAGTGCGTTATGGATGACAATGTTGCGGCTCTGGTTAAGGTTCCGGGCGTCGGGAAGAAAACCGCGGAACGCCTCATCGTCGAAATGCGGGATAAACTCAAAGATTGGCTAGTACCGCAAGCGGGGGCAGAAGGTGAGTTAATTCGAGTTGAGGCCGCGCCTACAACGAAGAACGCCCTTATCGCTGAGGCAGAAAGTGCCTTGGTTGCCTTGGGGTACAAGCCCACAGAGGCGTCAAAAGCAGTGGCTGCAGTGGCAGCTGAAGATATTACGCGCAGCGAAGAGTTGATACGCCTGGCGCTACGCTCAATGCTGCCTGCGTAATACCCGAATGTGCTCAGAATTAAATAAGTAAAATCATGATAGAAGAAGATCGTATTATCGGGCCCAAAGCCCATTCGCAGGAAGATCAGCTCGATCGTGCTGTTCGACCCAAGCGTCTCGCTGATTACATTGGTCAGCCAGCTGTGCGTGAACAGATGGAGATATTCATCGGTGCCGCGAAAAAGCGAGAAGAAGCCTTAGATCACACGTTGGTTTTCGGCCCCCCTGGACTGGGGAAAACGACCCTGGCAAATATTATTGCCGCGGAAATGGGCGTGGATCTAAAAACGACTTCAGGCCCGGTGCTTGAAAAGGCCGGCGACTTAGCGGCGTTAATGACGAACTTAGAGTCGGGCGATGTCCTTTTTATCGATGAGATTCATCGGCTAAGCCCTGTCGTGGAGGAAATTTTATATCCGGCGATGGAGGACTATCAGCTGGACATTATGATCGGCGAAGGCCCCGCGGCTCGTTCGATAAAGTTGGATTTACCTCCATTCACTCTGGTTGGAGCCACAACCCGTGCAGGCTTACTTACGTCACCGCTAAGGGATCGCTTTGGTATTGTTCAGCGTTTAGAGTTTTATAGTGTCGAAGACTTAACAACGATTGTCGCGCGCTCTGCAAAATTAATGGGGATACCAATCGAGCATATGGGGGCGGTGGAAGTCGCTAAGAGGGCGCGCGGGACCCCGAGGATTGCAAATCGCTTGTTACGTCGTGTGCGAGATTATGCCGAAGTAAAAGCCGATGGGAACGTGACAGGTGAAGTCGCAGATGCCGCATTAAACATGCTTAACGTCGATCATTTTGGTTTCGACCACATGGATAGGCGGCTATTGTTAACTTTGATAGAGAAGTTCGCGGGTGGCCCCGTTGGTGTAGACAGCCTTGCAGCCGCAATAAGTGAGGAGCGGGACACGATTGAAGATGTCTTGGAGCCTTATTTGATTCAGCAAGGCTTTATTATGCGCACGCCTCGCGGACGAATGGCCACTCAGCACGCCTATCAGCATTTTGGATTGGCCGCGCCAGAGTCGATCCAACAAAATGTTTCTCCGAAAACGTAATTTCTGTTAACTCTCATTTTTATGAATAACGAATTTTCTCTTCCAGTACGTGTCTACATCGAAGATACCGACGCAGGTGGCATCGTTTACTACGTTAACTACCTGAAGTTCATGGAGCGTTCCCGCACGGAATTGTTGCGTGAATGTGGTTTTCACAAGCCCGCTATATTGGAAGAGGGCATGTTATTAGTCGTGGCGTCGGTCAATGTGGATTACAAAAAGTCAGCAAAGCTTGATGATGAATTGAGCGTAACGGCCCGGATTAATAAATTGGCGCGCTCTTATTTCGTGGTTGATCAAAGTATTTATCGTGGTGATGAATGTTTAACCAATGGCCAAGTGAAAGTCGCATGTGTGAATAAGAACACGTTACGGCCCTGTGCCTTTCCAGAACGCGTCGCACGTCTGTTAAACTTGGCGCTATAAACGTAGCTTGTCATCACGCGAAGAAAAATAACATACTGATGTGCGAATCGAATCAATACGCACGGCTTCTAGGGGAAGTAAAAAATGAATCAAGAACCATTATCTATTCTGCACCTGATCTCGAATGCAAGTTTACTTGTGCAGTTGGTGATGGGTATTTTGGTGCTCGCATCTATTGTCTCTTGGTACATGATTGCGCAAAAAACCATGTATCAACGTACCGCTCATAGCGCGTTTCGTGAGTTTGAAAAAACATTTTGGTCGGGGATCGATCTGACGCAGCTCTATCGACAGGGAAACACCCAGGCGAATAAGAATGCGATCGAGGGTGTTGAAAATATTTTTCGCTCGGGCTTTAAAGAGTTTTCCCGTCTGCGTCAGCAGGGCGGTACAGAAGCCGACGCCATTATGGAGGGGACGCAGCGTGCCATGCGAGTTGCGCTGTCTAGGGAAGAGGAAAAGCTTGAAGCTAACTTGCCTTTTTTGGCCAGCGTGGCCTCTGTTAGCCCTTACATTGGTTTGTTTGGAACTGTTTGGGGGATTATGAACTCCTTCCGAGGCTTGGCAAACCAAACTCAAGCGACTCTAGCAACCGTTGCGCCGGGCATTTCTGAAGCCTTGGTCGCAACCGCTATGGGCTTATTTGCTGCCATACCTGCCGTGCTTGCGTACAACCGTTTTTCTGCGCGAGCCGAGACACTTTCCAGTGGCTATGAAACGTTCGCTGAAGAATTTTCTTCTATTTTGCATCGACAGGTGCATGGTAAGCAGTCTTGAGTCCATCTGCGGATTTGAGTTTGGCTCCCATGTTGAGGATGGAAAATAGCGATGAGTAAAAAGCGTAAGCCTTTAGCTGAAATCAATGTGGTGCCATACATTGATGTCATGTTGGTCCTGCTCGTGATTTTTATGGTGACGGCGCCATTGTTGATGCAGGGTGTGAAAGTTGATCTCCCACAAGCCCCTTCTGCTGCTTTAGATAAGAAAGACGAAGAGCCTGTGATCGTTTCAGTAAAGGATGACGGGACATATTATATAAACCTCGGTAAAGACCAGGAGAAGGCACGGCCCTTAGGCGAGATTGCCGATACCGTTTCCAAAGTACTTCGTCAAAAACCCAGTACGACGATATTGGTGTGGGGTGACACGAAAGTAGAGTATGGGGTGGTCGTAAGCGTCATGACCGCATTGCAAAAAGCGGGTGCACCAAGTGTAGGCTTGGTGACCGATCCCCCAAGCTAGCCGCGACGATGGCTCTGTTATTTAAGGTGTTTATTCCGGCAGTGGTGACACTGTTGATACATGCGATTATTTTCGGTGTATTGCTTATTGGTTGGGAGGCAAGTCCTTCTCCTTCGCGAATTGTGCCGCCGAACTATATGGAAGCCAAATTAGTTCAGTTAGAAAATAAATCCAAGAAAAAGGCTTCCGCTAAAAAGAAACCGAAGAAAATAGATTTAACCGCAAAACGGAAAGAAAAGGAGCGGTTGAGGAAAGAGGCTGAAAAGAAGCGTCAAGCAGCGCTTAAAAAGAAAAAAGCGGATGACGCCAAGAAAGCCGCAGATAAAAAGAAACAAAAAGAACTTGAAGCAAAAAATGCTAAAGACCGTGAAGCGAAAAAGCAGAAAGAACTAGAGCAGCGTCTTCAGCAAGAGTTTGAACAGGCCTTGGCTGAAGAGGAAGGGCTTCTGTTGGAAGAAGAATATGCCACCGAAGCGCAATCCTATACCTCTAAATTTCGTCAGCGAGTGGAAAATAATTGGGCAAGGCCTCCTTCTGCACGTACCGGAATGCGATGTACGCTCGCAATACAGCTAGTACCCACAGGCAGAATCGTGAGTGTTGATGTGATTGATGGGAGTGGTAGCGGCGCGTTTGATCGCTCTGCTGTGCAAGCAGTAAAGAAAGTAGAGGTTTTTCCTGAAGTGAAGGAAATGTCACCAGAAGTCTTTGAGCGGTATTACCGTAAATTTAACTTTTTATTCGACCCGCAGGATTTGCGATTGTGAAATTAAAAACTATTGTGATGAGCCTACTGCTCAGTCTATCTGCCCAGGTATTTGCCGAGCTGACCATTGAAATTACCCAGGGTGTAAATGATCCCACGCCTATCGCGGTGGTGCCTTTTGGTGGTGATAACACGCCAGATAATTTGGCGAATATTGTCTCGGCCGACTTACAGCGCAGTGGTCTCTTTCGGCCAATTCCCCGCGCTGATATGTTGTCCTTGCCTTCAAACGAGAAAGATATCTATTTTCGAGACTGGCGTATATTGGGGGCGAATTACATCTTGATCGGTGATTTGCAAAAAGGCGCTGATGGGTATGTGCTCAGTTACGACCTCTTCGATGTAATTAGTCAGCGTCGCGTTTTTCGAAAGACGACAACTGGTGGTCTATTCTCTCTGCGCGATATTGCTCATGCGGTGAGCGATTCGGTGTATCAAGAGATTACCGGTATTCGTGGTGCCTTCTCTACAAAGATTTTGTACATAGAAGATCTGCGTTCGGGGCCAAAACGCTATCGCTTGGTAAAAGCCGATGCCGATGGTGCACGCCCTCAGGTGATTTTTCGATCTAGCGAGCCGCTTATGTCGCCCACCTGGGCGCCCAATTTAAAAGAGATTGCATATGTTTCTTTTGAAACTTCTCGCCCGGCTATTTTCCGCCACAACATAATGACCAATCAACGTCAGCAGCTTACGAACTTTAAAGGTTTGAATGGCGCGCCAAGTTGGTCGCCGGACGGTTCAAAAATTGCTCTGGTTTTATCTAAAGACGGCAACCCTGAAATATACACGATGGAGCTTGCGACGCGAAAATTCACCCGTGTGACGCGCCATTTCGCAATTGATACAGAGCCGAATTGGACGGCCGACGGGAAAGGGATTATTTTTACATCGAATCGTGGAGGCAGCCCACAAATCTACCAAGTGGGGCTTGCCAGTGGGCGTGTTGAGCGCTTAACCTTCGAGGGTGATTACAATGCTCGCCCAAGAGTGTCGCCAGACGGTAAAAGTTTAGTTATGGTGCACAGGGATCAAGGGGTATATCATATCGCCTGGCAGGATATAGCCTCGGGAGATTTGCGTATTTTGACAGAAACCTGGCTTGACGAATCGCCCAGCATAGCGCCTAATGGCGCCATGCTAATGTATGCTACACAGCATAAAAACAAAGGGGTATTGGCAGCGGTTTCTATGGATGCAGGTGTGAAGTTTCGCCTACCTTCGAAGCAAGGTGATGTACGTGAGCCGGCGTGGTCTCCGTTTGGCAAATAGTGAATTAGTGAATAGTGAGTGGGCGTTAAGCTTTTTTCAAAACTTGGGAGTAAACAATGACTAAAACAATTAAATTATTTTTAACCATGTTCGCGCTTGTAGGCTTTTTAGCGGCATGTTCTTCGAACACTAGCGTTGATAATGAGCCTCAGGAAGAAGTAGAACCAGTAGATACTACTACTCAAACTACTGAAGAACCTGTTGAGCCAGAAATTGAAGTTGACTCTATCTTCTATTTCGAATTCGACCAATCCATCCTTTCATCTGAGGCGCGCGCAGCGTTGATGGTTCACGCTGAAATGATCCGTAACGATTCTAGTTCAGTACGTCTAGAAGGCCATGCTGATGAGCGCGGTAGTCGTGAATACAACATGGCTTTAGGCGAGCGTCGTGCGAATGCTGTTCGTGATTACCTTGTGCTTCAAGGTGTTGATGCTAGCTCAATCGAGACTGTTAGCTACGGTGAAGAGCGTCCTGCCGAAGTAGGTAGCTATGATTCAGCGTGGTCTAAAAACCGTCGCGTTGAACTTAAGTAATTTTTGATTCTGATTTTAAGAGTTAAATGATGTACCGTATATCTGTCGCCGCTATCTTCTCGATAGCGGCTTCTTTCGTTTTTGCACAAGCAGAAGTTGTTGATCGCAAGATTCCTTCAGCCGATGCAGCTTCATCCGGCCAAACTTCGGCTGCGCCTACTAACAATACTGCAGAGCTTTATTACCAAGTTCAGGTATTGCAACAAGAGGTGTTGCAGTTGCGTGGTATGGTTGAGCAACAAACGTTCGAAATTAAAAAGCTTAAACAGCAACGTCTTGACGATTATTTAGATCTTGATCGTCGCGTCAGTCAGCTCAGTAAAGGTTCGGCTAATACTACATCGGTTCCGCCATCTTCAAATGGGAGTGCGACTGTTAAGCCTCGCCAAACCGTTGTGGGATCTTCACCAGACGAAATGAAGCGCTATCGTGCAGCGATGAATTTGGTACTGAAAGAACAGCGTTACGATCAAGCCATCGTGTCTCTTA
Organism: Agarilytica sp.; assembly: GCA_045430345.1. Classification (GTDB taxonomy): domain Bacteria; phylum Pseudomonadota; class Gammaproteobacteria; order Pseudomonadales; family Cellvibrionaceae; genus Agarilytica. The sequence goes on from JAILXT010000007.1 coordinate 9,460, forward strand.
AAAAGCACTTGGAAGATTTTCCTTCCGGTCGCTTTACGGCCAACTCAAAGTATTGGCTAGGTGAAGTGTATTTGGAGAAAAAGGAATATGAAGAGGCGCGGCAGTGGTTTTCTCGTGTACTGGGCGAGCACCCTGATCATAATAAGGTGCCCGATACGCAATATAAGTTAGGTGTTGTGTACCACATGCTAGGTGATCTAGCGACGGCCAAAAACCTTCTTGAAAAAGTCTCTCAGTCTGAGTCTAACGCGGCGCGTTTGGCTTCAAGCTATCTCAAAACGAACTTTACTCAGTAGTCGCTGTTCGCAGCGACTCGCTCATTCCGCTTTTATTATGTAGAATCGCTCGTTTTTTGAGCCGAGCGTTCCTTTCTTATGTCCGATACCGAGATACGTATCACCGAAATATTCTACTCTCTGCAGGGCGAAGCCCGCTCTGTGGGCCGGCCGACCGTCTTTGTTCGTTTAACTGGGTGCCCTCTACGATGTGGTTATTGTGACTCCGAGTATGCGTTTCATGGCGGTGAACGGATGAGTGTTGTCGCGATACTGGCGAAGATAAAAAGCTTTGGGTGTAATACGGTATGCGTAACCGGGGGTGAGCCTTTGGCGCAGCCTGGATGTCACGGCCTACTTAAAGCCCTTGGAGACGAAGGTTATGGCGTGTCGTTAGAGACAAGCGGAGCCATGGATATTCAAGATGTCGACCCTCGTACTTGCGTTGTAATGGATTTAAAGACGCCGGCTTCGGGAGAGCTGGCGCGTAATCTGTACTCGAATGTCGAAAAACTGAAGCGCGGTGACCAGGTAAAATTCGTTATCTGTAATCGAGCGGATTATGAGTGGGCTCGTTTTAAAATTGATGAGTTACAGTTGGTGACGACGGTAGAAGATGTGTTGCTATCACCGAGTCATGATCAGGTATCCCCTGCGGAGTTGGCGGGTTGGATTTTGGATGACAAGCTCAATGTGCGGTTTCAACTGCAGCTGCATAAGCAGTTGTGGGGCGATAAGCCTGGCGTGTAACTTGCGGCGTCTTAGCCCCGTGAGATCTGAGTGGAATGAAGGTTTTTTAGTGTATGAGTGAGCAAACGTCAAAACGCGCGGTAGTGCTGTCTTCTGGTGGTTTAGATTCCACAACGGTAATCGCAATCGCGCAGTCTGAGGGCTATGAGGTCTATTCGCTTAGTTTCGACTATCAGCAGCGCCATCGAGCGGAATTAAAAGCGGCAGCGCGTATTGCCAATGCTATGGGGGTTGCCGCGCATAAAGTGGTTTCTCTGGACCTTAGGACGATTGGCGGATCTGCACTAACGGACGACGCGATCGACGTGCCTGATGCGTCAGAAGATGATGCTGGCATCCCTGTTACCTACGTGCCAGCCCGAAATACCGTCTTTCTATCGATTGCATTGGGTTGGGCTGAAGTCCTAGAGGCGTGTGCCATATTTATCGGTGTTAACGCAGTGGATTACTCCGGTTACCCTGACTGCCGGCCGGAATACTTGGAGGCGTTTGAGGGAATGGCCCGTCTAGCGACTAAAGCTGGAATTGAAGGTAAGCCCTTGGCGTTGCAGGCGCCATTACTTAAGTTGAGTAAGGCGCAAATCATACAAAAAGGCATTTCGCTGGGCGTGGATTACAGCCAGACGGTGTCTTGTTATCAGGCGAACGACAATGGAGAGGCGTGTGGGAGTTGCGATAGCTGCTACCTTAGAACGAAGGGTTTTGAAGAGGCGGGTGTAGAAGACCCTACGCTATACCGTAAATGACCAAAAACTCCTTGAGTTTTGTGTCTAAATCATTACTATATGCGCCTCTTTGGCTCTGGCTGAAGAGATGGGTCGTTAGCTCAGTTGGTAGAGCAGTTGGCTTTTAACCAATTGGTCACTGGTTCGAATCCAGTACGACCCACCATTTTTAAGAAGTGCTTTTACCTGAGCAAAAGCGCAAATGGCGTCTCCGACGCATACATGTAACAGTTTATGGGTCGTTAGCTCAGTTGGTAGAGCAGTTGGCTTTTAACCAATTGGTCACTGGTTCGAATCCAGTACGACCCACCATATTTAAGTTATATAACGGTTAGTGCTTTTTCGCGGAACGATATTAAGTTCGACAAATTCGTCAGGAACGAATTTGGGCGCGGGAGCGGAGCGACGGCGGGTCGAAACGAAGTAGAGACCCGAGCTTCATGATGAAGCGAGTCAATCCAGTACGACCCACCATATCCAAAAGAGCTGGTCTCTTTGAGCACACCAAGTACGCTAAAAGGGGACTCCAGTCCCCTTTTTTAATGGTTTACACTAAGTGTGTGTATGAATCGTCCGCTATACATAGGTAGTTCTCTATGACCGCTGTCAGCGAAAAGGATCAAGATGTGACGGAAAGCCCTCGTGAACTGGTTGCCAGTTATCTCGAAGGTGCGCTCGCAATCGAACATCCTACTCCAGCTAATTCAGATGAACTCAAAGCGTCAATCAAGCAGCAACTCATCGATCATGATGCGGCCTTGGTTGCGCACTATTATACCTCCCCAGACATTCAGGCTTTAGCGGAAGAAACCGGCGGTTGTGTTTCTGACTCCCTTGAAATGGCGCGTTTTGGGAAAAACCATCCCGCCAAAACGTTGGTTGTTGCTGGCGTAAAGTTCATGGGGGAAACCTCAAAAATATTATCCCCAGAAAAGCGTGTACTGATGCCGACCATGGAGGCAACGTGCTCTTTGGATATCGGTTGTCCGATTGACGAGTTCTCTGCTTTTTGTGATGAGCACCCGGATCGTACCGTGGTGGTTTACGCAAATACCTCCGCTGCGGTTAAGGCACGTGCTGATTGGGTTGTGACATCAAGTATCGCGCTGGATGTCGTGGATTATCTTGACCGCCGTGGCGAGAAAATTATTTGGGGGCCGGATAAGCATCTAGGCAGCTACATACAAAAACAAACGGGTGCAGATCTCTTGCTCTGGGATGGTGCGTGTATCGTGCATGAGGAGTTTAAGGCTAAGGGTATTTTGGATCTAAAAGCACAGTACCCAGAAGCCGCGATATTGGTTCACCCCGAATCTCCCGCACCTGTTGTTGAGTTGGCTGATGTCGTGGGGTCTACGTCGCAGTTGATTAATGCTACGCGCACCTTAGCGCATCAAGAATTTATTGTGGCTACGGATCAAGGTATTTTCTATAAAATGCAGCAGGCGTGCCCCGATAAAACACTATTGATTGCACCTACTGCTGGATCTGGGGCGACGTGCCGCAGCTGCGCCAATTGCCCTTGGATGGCGATGAATGAATTGCAAAACCTTGAGCAAGTCTTTCGCCAAATGGATAACGAGATACATGTTGATCCCGGTTTGGCAAAGCAGGCGATGATTCCGCTTCAGCGCATGCTGGATTTCAAATCCTAGCGTCCTCTTTAGATTCAGGTTCTACTTCCCTATATTCTAAATGTTGTGCAGCGGTTGCGTGCGGGCACTGTCTTTCTGTTTAGGATGAGATTTCTTTCATTAGGGTATTTTTGGTGCGCATGTTTCGTTATGCCGGTAAAATCTTAGGTTGTGTTGTTATTTTATCCTATAAACTTCTATTTATTAGGATGGTTGTTGATTTTGGCTGCCCTACTGATACACTTTAGGTAACACGAATCGAGCAATTGACATGTTTTCTTCATATTTTTCTACGGTTACGCCCCTCTGTCTTCTGGCTTTATTGCTCCCAGGATTCCGTTTGCCGCAGCGCGGCTAATATCTCCTTCCCCAATATACAAAGCAGCACATTCAAAGATTAACGATACTAACCTAGCATGCACTAGGTTTTTGATTCCCCCGTTTGGAGTTTAAGAAAATGAGTAAAGATAAGCTGGTCATATTTGATACGACGCTACGTGACGGCGAGCAAAGTCCTGGCGCCTCTATGACCCAGGAAGAGAAAGTTCGTATTGCAAAAATGCTGGAAAAAATGCGTGTCGATGTCATCGAGGCGGGGTTTGCGATTGCCAGCCAAGGTGATTTCGAAGCGGTACGCGCCGTGGCGAATACCGTGAAGGAATCGGTGGTGTGTAGTTTGGCGCGAGCGGTAGATGCTGATATTGATCGGGCTGCTGAAGCTTTGAAAGGCGCTGCGCAATCTCGTATACATACGTTTATTGCAACATCGCCGATCCATATGAAGCACAAGCTCAAAATGGCACCCGAGCAAGTCTTGGCGCAAGCGATTCATTCCGTGAAGCGTGCACGTAACTATACCGACAACGTTGAATTCTCGTTAGAAGATGGCAGCCGTTCTGAGTTCGACTTTATGTGTCGTATAACGGAGGCCGCGATTGCGGCTGGTGCAACGACGATCAATGTACCCGACACCGTTGGCTATGGTGAGCCAAGTGAATATGGTGCAATGTTCAAGCGCTTAATCGAAGCTGTGCCGAATTCAGATAAGGCGATTTTCTCAACCCATTGCCACAATGATTTAGGCTTAGCTGTGGCGAACTCGCTATCGTCAGTAATGAACGGGGTGCGCCAAATAGAATGCACCATTAACGGCCTTGGCGAACGAGCGGGTAACGCATCGCTTGAAGAAGTCGTTATGGCGGTGCGCACGCGTAAAGATGTCTTTCCTGTCGAGACGGGAATCGTGACTGAGCATATTGTGCCAACGTCGCGCCTGGTCTCCACGATTACAGGTTTTCCTGTTCAACCAAATAAAGCCATTGTTGGCGCAAACGCCTTTGCTCATGAATCGGGCATTCATCAGGATGGCGTATTGAAGCATCGTGAAACTTACGAAATTATGCGCGCGGAAGATGTCGGTTGGAATACCAATAAAATTGTATTGGGTAAGCATTCGGGGCGAGCCGCGGTTAAAGCACGTTTTGAAGACCTTGGTATCACCTTTGACTCGCAAGAATCACTCAATATGGCATTTTCGCGCTTCAAAGATCTAGCGGATAAAAAGCACGAAATCTTTGATGAAGATCTTCACTCGATTGTGTCTTCCTCGTCTCATGGTCAGCAGGAAGAGATATATCTGCTTGTTGATATGGATGTTGTCTGTAAAACAGGACAAAAGCCCCATGCCAAACTCACACTTCAGGTAAATGGCAGTGATGTTGTCAGTGAAGCCGATGGCAGTGGTCCTGTTGATGCCGCTTACAAGGCGATCGAAAAGGTCGTGAGCAGCGGCACTGATCTTCAGTTGTATTCCGTAAACGCCATTACGCAAGGGACGGATTCCCAGGGTGAAGTGAGTGTTAGGTTAGAGCGCAGTGGGCATATTGTGAATGGAAAAGGTTCTGACACGGATATCGTCACATCATCTGTGAAGGCCTATCTCAATGCCCTTAATTTACTTGAAGCCCCATCTACAGGGATGCATCCTCAAAGAGAAGGGGTGTAGGGGATGCGAGTTCGTTAGGGTGCGTGGCTTTGAAGCGCACGTGGTATCATGCGGCGTATTCTAATGAATTTGAATCGGTAGTATTTAGACGATGAACGAACGTCAGCGCATGCAGTATCTCGAAACGATGGGCATCGATTGCTTTGTGCCTCGTTTCGTGTTGCCAGAGGCAAAAAGCTCCATCGTGTGCGAGCTGCCCGTAGCGAATGACGCGATTCGTGCCTTCTCTGCCGAGGGCATAGTATCGGACGCTTTGGCCTCTCAAGAGGCTGCATCACTATCAGCGGGTCCTGGATCTGCATCTAATTCTGATACTTCTGCTTTTGCACCGCTTGGCGGACCAAAAAGAATATCGTTTGACGATATTCTCGATGGAAAAAAGCCTGAGGTATTAGTTAAAGAGGCTTCGCCTGAAGACCTTGGCAGTGAGGTGGCTCAGGTACCTATAGCGTCTACTGTTGATACTCCGAAAGAAGAGGTGCAATTTTCCTTGTCTTTATGGCATGTTGATAACGTGCAGATTATTGATTCTAGAAAGCCTGGCGACGCTTTACCGACGGATGCTTTACTCAGTAATATTTTATTGGCGCTGGGTGGTTTGGCCACACAGTTGCCTCGCGTTGAGCGAATCGAGTGGCCTATGGTGGAAACCGCTACAGATAAAAGCTGGCAGGCCGCGAGAGAAATGGTGCAAGGCTTTTTAGAGGGGCGCCTATTTGCCAAGCCGGTGTCGCATATCGTGTTGTTTGGTCACGACGCTTGCTCGGCTGTCTTAGGGACGGAAGTCGATTTTATTCAGCAGCAATATCAAACGTTACCCGTGGATGCTTTCGAGACTTCGGCAATAGTGCTGCCGAGTTTGGCGGACATTTTGCGCGCGCCCACATTTAAAGCGGATGTATGGCGTGCATTAACAGTATTGAGCCGAGCGTAATTTGTTTCAGCTTACGCCGGTGTCGTTTGCTCAAAAAAACGGTGTGTCGCTGGATTTAGTCGAACTTACCCTGAATGACCTGCCCGAAATACTCACCATAGAAAAAGCGGCATCCCCCCACCCTTGGTCCGAAAAAAATTTTACTGATTCTCTGCAATCTTCACATATCTGTGTAGGGATAAAAGAGGGAGAGCAATGGTGTGGCCATGCTGTCTTTTCTGTGGCTGCGGGCGAAGCGGAGTTGCTAATTCTTGCTGTAGATCCGGTAAAGCAAGGAAGCGGTATCGCAAAGTGTTTGTTGGGCGAAATGCAGTCGCAATTGTCTCGGGTCGCCTCTACGATGTTTTTGGAAGTGAGGGAAAGTAATGAGACCGCGATCGGCTTATATGAAGCGCTTGGCTTTAATCAGATCGGTGAGCGAGTGAATTATTACCCCGCAAAAAAAGGCCGAGAAAACGCATTGATATACGCAAGCCATATTCAAGATGAAGGATTGTTTGAGTAGCCTATGAGTAATGTGAGCGAAGAGCCAGCGTCAGAAAATAAAAAAGCCGCAATGATGCGCGCTAGCCTCACAGAAGGTTCTATTGTTAATGCCCTTTATGGTATGGCCTTGCCGATGGCGGTCGGTCTGCTTGCGACGATGTCGTTTAATATGGTGGATACGTTTTTTGTTTCCGTGTTGGGTGAGGATGCGCTGGCGGCGATTAGTTTTACCTTTCCGGTCATGATGATGGCGATCTCTTTATCTGTTGGCTTGGGCGCAGGGACATCCTCCGTTGTTGCTAGGGCGGCGGGGCGTGGCGATGAAGAAGGCATTAAATCCTTAACAACGGATGCTATGACGCTGACCTTTTTATTGGGGCTAGCGTTTAGTGTGGTAGGTTATCTTACGATTGACCCTTTTTTTCGTGCCTTAGGGGCGACTGAAGAGGTGATCCCCCTAATTCGTTCCTACATGGTGCCTTGGTATATTAGCGCGGTATTTTTAGTAGGGCCGATGGTGGGTATGGCGTCGATTCGCGCGCTTGGTAATACCAAGTTGCAAGGAAAGTTAATGATCAGTATGGCGCTGGCGAATTTAATATTAGATCCCTTTCTTATCTACGGGTGGTGGATCTTTCCGCGAATGGAAATACAGGGGGCTGCCGTTGCGTCGCTGATTGTTCGGGTTATATCTCTGATCATCACGTTATATCTTATGCATTTTCGAATGCGACTATTTGTAAATCCATTTTGCGTTCACCGTGTATTACGTTCATGGAAAAGTATTCTCCATGTCGGTATACCGGCGATGGCAACAAATATGATTATTCCTGTTTCTGGTTCTGTGGTGGTGGCTCTGGTTGCAAGCCATGGCCCAGAAGCGGTGGCGGGGTTTGGTGTAGCAACGCGTGTTGAGTCCATGTCGCTCATTCTTTTTTACGCGCTTTCTGCAGTTATTGGGCCATTTTGTGGGCAAAATTTAGGCGCTGGTAAGTTTCAACGCATTTTCGATTCTCAACGGATTTCAGCATGGTTTTGCCTTTATTCCGGAGTGGCCATCGCGGTATTACTTGCAGTATTTGGGCGTGAAATTGCGGGCATTTTTAGCGAGCAACCGTCCGTGATTGAGGCCGCGCGTTGGTATTTTCTTGTTGTGCCATTTAGCTACTGTGCATACGGCATTGTGATGGTGTCGAATGCGTCGTTTAATGGATTGGGTAAGCCTTTTCCTGGGGTCGTGATTTCTCTATGTCGTGTAATTGTCATCCTGCTACCTTTGGCATGGATTGGTAATCAGCTGTGGGGTGTGACGGGTATTTTTATCGCCATTGCAGTTTCAAATATGGTGGTTGGTCTTGGTGCCTACGTGTGGGTGCATCGTACAATATCGGCGGCCCAGGATCTTCCGGTGCGATAAATCTTATCGCTATAAAATTCTCATTTGGCTTTTTTGTAACATAATAAATTATCGTGATATGTATGAGTGAATTGTCGATCTATTCCCCTTTCTGTTTTGATGTTTCAATCAAACCGCTGCCTGAATATCCTTCGGTATTACTGGGCTCAGCAATATTTAGTCAGACTGCATATCAAGATCATCTATTTGTCGATTATGGCATTACTCGCCCAGAGAGTTTGAAGAACGCAGTGGTTAAACGAAAATCAGAGTTCCTGGCTGGAAGAGCATTATCGAGCATTGTGTTGCGGCAGCTAGGGGTGACCGAGACAGAAATATTGATCGGTAAGCATCGAAACCCGCTTTGGCCAAAAGGAGCGCGAGGCTCAATTTCTCATGCGGGCGATACAGTTTTATCTGCTGTGTCCTTAGAGGAATCGGTTTCAGCTATCGGCATCGATGTGGAAGAAATAATGGGCTCTGAAACGGCAAGCAATATCTACAAGTCGATAGTGAATGACGACGAGTTAGCGCTCATGGCGGAAACGGGTATCCCGTTTGAGAAAATGCTAACGGTCGTGTTTTCAGCCAAGGAGAGTTTTTTTAAGGCTGCCTATCCTTCGGTTGGTGAATATTTTGATTTTGATGCGGTTAGCTTAGTTAAAGTTGATTTACTCTCACGGTCTTTTACTTTTTGTTTGGAGCGGAATCTATCTTCTTGTTTTCAATGTGGCCGTCTTATACATGGAGATTTTTCAGAATTCAATCACCTGATCATCACATATATTGTGTTGTGATCATATTTTTCATTTTCGTCCAATTCCCAGCCCCTCCTTATTTTTTACAATAAAGTGTCTTTTAGTTCTCCGTCGATTCAAGTTTAGGATCGACAAAATCCCAACTGCATTGTTGCTGTGCGAATACAGACTTCGTTGGTTTGAAGTTTTCTGTGTCGTCGAGAGTTGATGCGTGAAACATAATAACCTGTGTGTTTCCTGATGTTTTGCAGGTGACGGGGCTTCCGCAGTAGGGGCAGAACCCTCTGCTTACTGTATTTCCTGCCCCGGATGTCTGATCAAAATATTTTAAATTACCTGTGCTGATGGGAGCGTCGGAGGGGACGACGAATAGGGAGCTATGTCCTGTGCCGCTGGCGTGCTGGCAGTGGCGACAGTGGCAATGGAAAGCACTCAGAATAGTGGTATCTAATTCATAACGATATGAGCCGCATGCGCAGCCACCAAGTTTATTTCTCATATTTTATAGGAGGGGGGTCGTTAGTTGAGTGTTTTAGATGTTAATTGTTTTTGAATGACATGCCTAATAAATAGTTTACTTAATTTCATCGCTTGTTGAAATGTGTGTAATGAGGGTTCGTAAAGTAAGTTAATAGGAAGTTGCCTGTCACTTGAAAAAATAAAACGAATGTTGAGTCATAAATATGGTTGCGCGACTAAAGTATGAGAAATAGATTAATTGATTGAACATTATTTGTGCGTATGGCATGTTGTGGTTGACGTCTAAATTATCACCCATTATATTCGTTAAATTAACATGTGAAGATTTGTGCGCCATTTACAAAAAGTTACAAAGTCAGAATTCGTAACTGTGTAAGCTATGTAGGCGAATAAAAAATAAAATTATTGCCCTTAGTAAAAAAAACAAAAAAGGGGTGGGGGTTTTTTTTGTTTGATTCGTCTGTTGTTTTTTATAGGGGGAAGAAAATATGTCGGCTTACGTTTTTCCTGGGCAGGGCGCTCAGTCTAAAGGTATGGGAGCGCATCTATTTGATGAGATAGATGAGTTTGCAACAAATGAAACAGAGATTAATAGCATTTTGGGATGTTCGTTGCGAGAGCTGTGTGTCGAAAATCCAGATAACAAGTTAAAGCTTACGCAGTTTACTCAGCCCTGTTTATATGTGGTCAACGCCCTGCACTATTTTGATATCAAAAATAAGGGGGGTGCCCCGAACTTAGTGGCCGGGCACAGTCTCGGTGAATACAATGCATTATTGGCCGCGGGAGCGTTTGATTTCCTTACGGGCTTGCGGATGGTGGTTAAGCGCGGCCAGCTAATGTCGGAAGCGAAAAATGGTGGAATGGCCGCGGTTATTGGTATGACTGATCGCGAGGTGAGGTCTGTACTTCAGGCGGCTAACGTGGTTGATATTGATGTCGCGAATTTCAACGAGCCTAGGCAAATAGTGTTGTCTGGTCCTGTTGGTAGTATTCGTTCGTGTGCAAAAGTCTTCGACTCGGCGGGTGCAAAAAACTATGTGCCGTTACCCGTAAGTGCAGCGTTCCATTCTCGTTATATGGCTGATGCGGCAAGAGCGTACCAACAATTTTTGGTTGATTTTAGTTTCGCTAGTCTGAATATTCCTGTTGTTTCCAATGTGACGGGTCGCCCGTATCCTGCAGGTGATCCCACCTTAACTATTCGAGCGTTTTTGGTAAGACAAATTTGCCAGTCGGTAAAGTGGACACAGTCGGTACGTTATATGCTGGATCACGATGTTTCAGATATTAAAGAAGTGGGGCACGGACAAGTACTTACTGGTTTAGTTGGCAAGATTAAATCTGCGTATGTAGAAAGCCTGGACGCGGCATAATTCAAACGAAAATATATGGGGAGGCTAGCTAAAGCGAGTCCTGTCGGGGGATCGGAGTCGAACAAAGAAAAACAAAATATAAAAGTAAATAATAAAAAAACAAATAAAAGTTCACACTAAGGGTGGTCTCGCCAAGCGGGGCTCGGGAGTTGTAAGAGGGGGGATTATGTCTGAAGAGGTTCAGGCAGCGGGCTCTGTGTCTGCTGGTTTTCTGGGGGATGAGTCTTTTAGGCGAGAGTATGGCCTAAAGTACGCCTATTATGCAGGCGCAATGTATAAAGGTATTGCGTCTGTTGATTTGGTGGTGGCAATGGGACGTGCGGGTTTGCTCGGGTTTCTTGGCACGGGCGGGCTTAAGATCAATGATGTCGAAAATGCAATTCGTCAAATCAAGCGTGAGCTGGTCAGTGGTGAGGCCTTTGGTGTCAACCTGCTTTCTTCTCTTGATGACCCTTCCTATGAATCAGCTATTGTGGATGTGTATCTGCGAGAGCAGGTTAGGGTTGTTGAAGCTTCGGCATTCATGCAGGTCACTAAAAACCTTGTTAAATATCGCTTAACCGGTATATCTCGAGGCGAAGATGGCCGAATCCTCGTTCCCAATCGCATTATTGCAAAAGTCTCCCATCCTAAGGTTGCTGAAGCCTTTATGCGGCCAGCGCCTTCGTCCATTGTGGAAAAGTTATTAAATAGTAATGAGATCTCTCGGGATGAAGCTGAACTAAGTGGTCTCGTGCCAGTGGCGTCAGATATTTGTGTTGAGTCAGATTCTGGTGGCCACACAGATCAGGGTGTTGCTCATGTTCTCATGCCTGCCATGTCCGCGTTAAGGGATGATATTTCAGCAGAGTATCAATACGCTCAAAAAATTCGTGTGGGAGCTGCTGGTGGGCTGGGGTCGCCAGGCGCTATTGCTTCAGCATTTATGCAGGGCGCGGATTTCGTAGTAACAGGTTCTGTAAATCAGTGCACTATCGAGGCCGGTATTAGTGATGCGGTGAAGGATCTTTTGCAGGATATGCGGGTAGAGGATACCGCATACGCGCCTGCAGGGGATATGTTTGAGCTAGGTGCAAAAGTTCAAGTGTTAAAAAAGGGTACTTTCTTCCCGGCTCGCGCGAACAAGCTGTATGAGCTTTATCAGCGCTACAGTGGTCTAGATGACATCGATGAGCGGACACGCCAAACAATACAAGATAAATATTTTCATCGTTCTTTCGATGAGGTTTGGCGTGAAACCCGTGGCTTTTACGAAAAGAAATTCCCTTCAAAAATAGCCGCTATTGAAAAAAATCCGAAACAGAAAATGGCCTTAATCTTTAAGTGGTATTTCGTCCACAGTACGCGATTGTCTATGCAGGGTGATCCGTCAAAGGTTGTTGATTATCAAATTCATTGTGGTCCAGCTCTCGGTACGTTTAATCAGTGGGTTAAGGGGACGGCGTTAGAAAATTGGCGGTCTCGAAAGGTTGCTGATATAGCCGAGTCATTAATGAGCGCTGCGGCGCTTGTTGTGCGTGATCGAGTAACTTATTTTTCAAAAGTTTTAGATAAAGTCTGCTGAGTTAGGGGCTAACCGCTTCCTGTTTTTGGGGAGTGAAAGTTGCCTGTAGTGAATTTTTCAACCCAGAATATTGAGCTGTAGAGCTTGATGTTGTTAACGCTTATTTATAAGAAAAATGGTATGTCAGTTACTGGTTTTGAATTGAATAAAAATGTGATGAGTGCTATTGAATATTCGATCGCGTATGTGTTTGATCGTAAGCCTTTGGTTGAGCAGCCAAAATATTTTTTGCTGTTTGGTGGTGTTGCGAATAGCTTTGTAGATCATGTGTGCGATTTTATCGATGAGCATACTGTCCGTGGGCGGTATATCACAGAATACCCTTTGACTTTCGTAGTGATCAGCAGTGGGGATGATAATTCTTGGCGTGATGTGCCGTCAGGTAATGCACGAGCGCGGCGCTTAGTACTTAAGTCTGTTGATCCGCAGAGCGTGCTTTCTGCTGAGAGCGTATTGGGTTTCTCTTTTGATGATGCTATTGCACTTTTCGCGCAATCTAAAAGCATAAGCGATAATGATCAGCACCTTCTTAGTTCGTGGTGTGATGCTCTACAATCCCATGGTGTAATTCATATTCGCGAGTCCTGTGGTGAAAGTAATCGTCATATGGATGGCTATGACGATTACATAGAAGCTTGCGGCAACAACGCTTTTTTCCCTTTGGATGACTCGTGGAGTGTCTTTGGTTCTTGTGAGAATGGCTCGCGGATCTCTGTTGCGTATTTACAAAAAAGATCGTACCTGCTTCGATGTGCAGAGCTTTCAGACTTGGATGTTCTGTGTGAATTAGAGGCGGAATGCTGGCCAGAAGCGTTAGGAATGGCTCGTAGTATATTGGGCGCGCGCATAGTAAAAAACCCAAAAGGCCAGCTGGTGATCGAAGAGGATGGGAGTGTCCTTGCGGTAATATATAGCCAGCGTATTCGTGATGCGAAAAAAATAGAGCAAGAAATATTTTCTACCGTTGATTCGTTGCATGATGCGCAGGGTGATATTGGGCAGTTACTTGCTGTGAATGTTCGTCCTGATATGCAGCATCGTCGTCTAGGGGATCAGCTGTTGGAGTTGATGCTACAGCACTGTGAGCTGCAGTCTGATCTGAAAATGGTTGTAGGGGTAACGCGTTGTAAGGACTATGAAAAATATCTAACGACGGCTCCAATTGACAACAAAGGAAACTCGAAAAGAAGCTATCAAGATTTTATTGCCGCGCGAGATGAACGCGGGGTTTTAATCGATCCGGTACTTCGTTTTCATGAGCTTCATGGTGCGAAGGTTGCTCAGGTTATGCCTGGGTACAGAGCCGCGGATACGATAAATCACGGTTATGGCGTGTTGGTTTCATATGATATTAGAAATCGCGTTCGTGGAAAAAGTCATTCCCCCTCTAAAGAGTCTCCTGAGTATAAATCCGTTTTAAATAGCGATGTTTCTATTCGTTCATTAGTCGAAAGTGCGTTGCAGGAACGGCTGCCCTCCACGGATAAAAGTAAAGTATTCGAGTCTAAGTGTCCATTGATGGAGATGGGTTTAGATTCTGGGGACCTTTTAACGTTGAGTGAAACATTGACGAATTTATTCGCTCTACCATTTTCCTCTACATTCTTTTTTGAATTTAATACCAGTGAAAAAATTGTTACTTATATCGAGAGTCAGATCAGCCATTTGTCGAATGTCGTTTCCGATAAGGCGAATGAAACCCGTTCCTCCAGCGATGGGATACGCGAAGATAGGCTTGGTGATATCGCAATCGTGGGTGTTGCCTGTAAGTTACCTGGCGGTATTGAGACCTCAGAGGATTTGTGGAAGTTTCTGTCTTCAGAAGCATCTGCCATATCCTCTCTGCCTAAAAACCGCTGGCGTTGGCCGGACGGAATCGACCCATCAAATACTCATGAAGGTATTGATCGAGGTGGTTTTGTTCAAGGGATAGATGAGTTTGATGCGGAGTTTTTCAGAATCTCACCTAAAGAATCTGAGCTGATGGATCCGCAGCAGCGCATTATGTTGCAGTTGAGTTGGCAATGTATAGAAGATGCTGGTTACGCAGCTTCCGATTTGGCGGGGAGCCGTACCGGCGTTTATATTGGTGCAAGTGGATCGGATTACCAGCTATTGCTAAATGAACGTTTGGACGACGTTGATGCTTATGCAGGGCTTGCCACTTCAATGGCCATATTGCCAAATCGCATTTCCTATTTTTATGATTTTGTTGGACCCAGTGTTCAGGTTGATACGGCGTGTTCCAGTTCGTTGGTGGCGATTAAGCGGGCCGTTGATGAATTGAGGGCTGGAGTATGTGAGCAAGCCTTGGTGGGTGGTGTTCATATGATGTGTCACCCAATGAATAGTATTGCTTATTATAAAGCAGGAATGCTATCGCCTGACGCGCAGTGCAAAACGTTTGACGAATCAGCAAATGGTTATGTGCGCAGTGAAGGTGCAGTAAACATGATGCTTAAACCGCTTGCGAATGCCCTAAAGGATAATGATCGAATTTATGGTGTGATAAAAGGCGGTGCAGTTAACCACGGGGGAAAAGCGGGAGGCTTAACGGTTCCGCACCCAGGTCGACAAGCTGAATTGATCACATCTGCGCAGCAAGATGCAGGGGTGATGGCGAACAGTATTTCATATGTTGAAGCGCATGGAACGGGCACTTCTTTGGGCGACCCAATTGAAATCGAGGGGCTAACCAGGGCTTTTTCTGAAAGGCGCGGCAAAGACCTTGATTATAATAGTTGTGGCTTAGGTTCTTTAAAGGCGAACATAGGTCATTTAGAAGCTGCAGCAGGTATTGCGGCACTGCTGAAAGTAATTGTTTGTTTTAAATATCAATGCGTTCCTCCCCAGGTTAATTTTAATACATTAAATAAAAAAATCGATTTATCCGAAACACCATTTTTTGTCGTGGATACGCCTTTACATTGGGGCGATGATACGGTCAATAGTCAAAAATCCCCTGCTACACCTATGCGTGTAGGTGTGAGCAGTTTTGGTTCCGGTGGTGCTAATGCGCATATCATAGTTGAATCATTTTCTGCAGAAAAAAAACCTGTGTTTAATGAGGTGAAGCCAAATGCCATCATTATTTCAGCCAAAACACCAGAGCAGCTCCGTGAGAGGGTTGTCGCACTTACAGAATATATCCAGCGTCACTCTGTTAGCTTTTCGTCTTTAGCGTACACCCTACAGATTGGTCGGGAGAGTATGCCATTTCGTTGTGGCAGCGTTGTCGATTCTGTTGAGCAGCTTCGTGATGTGTTGTTGCAGGGGCTAAAAAGAGGCTCGCTAGAAAACACTATATTGGAAAGCTCCGTGTTTGCTGGGGCAGAAGATTTGCAGCGAGAATTAAAATCCTGGGTTTCGGGCAATAATGTGGTGTGGGATAAATACTGGGTGACGGTGCCGGAAAAAATATCGCTGCCATCATATCCATTTCGCCGAGAAACCCATTGGCTCGATGAGGGCGTATATAGCACCGTCGATTCCGCGTCATTAAGTAATCGACTTCATCCGCTTATACAGCGGAATACATCCAGCTTGCGTGAACAGCGTTTTAGTTCCAATTTTTCTGGAACTGAATTTTTTCTTCGTGACCATCAAGTAAATGGCCGGCCGGTATTGCCTGCGGTGGCATATCTTGAGATGGCGATAGCGGCTCTCAATAACTCTGCTGATGGCGTTGATGAACGTTTTGAATTAAGGGATGTGGTTTTTAGTCAGGCGTTCTATGTTTCTGATCGTACGCGAGAAATTCATACGCGCGTTCGGCTAAATGATGATGAATCGTTAAATATAGAAATATTTAGTGATGATGCGAATCACAAAGGTCAGCATATTGTACATATGCGCTGTACGGCAAAAACACATCACAATACGAAGCCTAGCTATATCGATATAGGGCGTGTTAGTGCGACTATAACATCTCAGTTAAAAGCGGAAGACTTCTATAGCGCATTATTTGTAATGGGTTTGCAGTACGGTCCTGCTCATCAAGCCGTGTCAGAGCTGGGACTAGGTTTGGCTGAGTCTGGAGACGCGTTTGTATTGGCGCGTTTCGAATTGCCTACCTTAGTAAAAGAAGGGTTTGCGCAGTTTTCATTACATCCAAGTATTTTAGATGCAGCATTACAAGCTATTTATGCGCTCGACGTGCAGGACGGAAATGCTGACGCGTTATTGAGTCTACCATACGCGATTGATTGTGTTGAAGTGATAAGGAATATCCCCTCTCGAGGGTATGTGTTTGTAAAAATACACAGAGGGAAGGTCAGGGTGGCTGATCGCTCAAGTGTTCAGGTGCTAGATGAGCAAGGTCAATTGTGTTGCAGTTTTCAAAAGGTTGCTCGGAAAGAAATAAAGCTTGTTTCGACAGGCGTAGCCAGCAAGGTTTCGACGCTTCTATTTGAAGACGTGTGGCTGCCGAGAGATATACCAACGCAGGAACGCACGAAGCCAAGATACACGGGGCACTATGTCATTGTATGTGGCGGCGACCTGGATCGTACGGCGGCATTGTACGCAGCGTTCAACGAAGTATCTTTTTTATCGCTAGGTACAGATACGGAATCTAGCGCTTTAAGTGAGCGATACGCTAGTTACGCACGGGAAATGCTGGCGTATATGCAAGCGATATTTGCTGAAAATCGTCGAGGGCATATAAAAATTCAATTGCTCTTACTCGATAGTATGGATCGTGACGTGTTTCGTGGGTTAGGAAAAATGCTGCGTACAGCAGAACTTGAAAACCCTCGCGTGTCTGCTCAGGTGTTAAGTGTGGATAAGGTGAGTCATGAAGCCTTGGAAAATATTATAAGGTCAGAAATCCTTAGTCACGATTTTGATGTTCGGATTGTCTCCGGCGGGCGTGAAGTCCGCGCATTTTCAGAGGTTTCGCATACTCATGGGAATGAACGAGCAATAAATGAGATTCAATTCCGTGAAGGCGGAGTGTATCTCGTGACCGGTGGTATCGGCCGTATTGGTGTAGCCTTTATAGAGCATATTATTGGGCGTGTCAGCGGCTGCAAAATCATTATAGTGGGGCGTTCACGTTTATCTGGTGATAATCAAAAATCATTTTCTCGTTTACAGTCTTCAGCAAAGCTGGCGTCATCTTACTGTGAATATCACTCGTTAGATGTATCAGAGAAGGTGTCGGTGGAACACTTAGTTACCGCTGTAAATTCTGATCATGGGAATATCGATGGTGTAATCCATTCTGCCGGCGTAATTCGCGATAGTTTTGTTCAGAGAAAAACCGAATCAGAATTGGTCGAGGTGTTTAAGCCCAAAGTACAAGGTTTGGAAATTTTAGATCAATGCACGGAAAAACAAGCGTTAGATTTCTTTGTCGCGTTCTCCTCAACTTCCGGCGTATTTGGAAATGTAGCGCAGGCTGATTACGCCGCAGCTAATGGCTTTGTTGATGAGTATATGGCGCTTCGCCAGCGCGCAAAGCGCGGTGCTGGTATCTCTCTTTCGCTCTCCTGGCCGCTTTGGGAAGAGGGTGGGATGAAGGTAGACGACGCTACACAATCTCGTATGAGGAAGTCGTTCGGTATCCAACCTATCGCAACATCTGTGGCTTTATCTACTTTCGATTTCGCAATGAGTGTTAACGCCGCAGCAACGCACTTAACCATTATGTCTGGTGATAGTGCGGAAATACGCACTTATATGGAGACGGCCGAGTATTCTCTCAATGCCACTAAAACCATGAACAATTCGCCGAATGAAGACGCTAATCGTAATCTGCCCGTGGAACATGAGTCAGAATCTGTAAATGTGGCTGCAGGCACGTCTGCCTTAAGGTCCTCTGCGCCGGCACAGACTAAGACAGGCGATCTTTTACAGGAAAAGGTTCAGCAATACTTAACGAAATTGTTTGCCAAGAGTATCAAGTTGCCCGCTAATAAAATAAGGGCGACCGAAGCGCTCGAAAATTATGGCATCGATTCGATTATGGTAAATCAGCTAACCAATATCTTGGAGGAGAATTTTGGCGCGCTATCTAAGACTTTATTTTTTGAATATCAGACTATTGCAGAGCTGGCGCATTATTTTATCGATGAGCACAAGCAGGACGTAATCAAAAAGGTGGGCATAGGTCCTGCCGCGACTGCATTAGCACAACCAGATAAGTCGATTACACATTCTACCAATGAAGTAACCGTTAATGATGGGGCGTTAACTGGAAACAGATTTGGATCTGGGGAGGCGCGAGATGGTGGACGCTCGAAACCAGGGCCTCAGGATATTGCCATTGTTGGTCTTTCTGGCCGCTATCCGGAAGCTGAATCGGTGGACGAATTTTGGGAGAATTTATTAGGGAGTCGAGATTGTGTTTCTGAGGTTCCTGCAGCGCGCTGGGATATGTCCCGGTATTTTGATGCTGAAAAAGGGAAACCAGGAAAGAGTCATAGTAAGTGGGGTGGATTTATTAAAGATGTGGATAAGTTTGATCCACTCTTTTTTAATATATCCCCACATGAAGCTGAAAAAATAGATCCTCAAGAACGGTTGTTCTTAGAGTGTGTGTATCACACGCTTGAAGACGCTGGCTACACACGAGAATCACTGGCTAAAAAATTCCCTTTTAAATTGGGGAACCTTAATTCGGGCGCAAATATCGGTGTGTTTGTGGGTGTGATGTATGAGGAATACCAACTTTACGCTGCACAGTCTAACGATTACGGCCTTTTAGGTAATATTTCTTCGATCGCAAACCGCGCTTCCTATTTTTGTGATTTTCATGGTCCGAGCATGGCGGTGGATACGATGTGCTCCTCATCATTAACTGCGATTCATTTGGCGTGCGAAAGTATTGTACGTGGCGAGTGTGATGCTGCCATTGCGGGTGGTGTCAATTTGACGGTTCACCCGAACAAATATCTCGCTTTATCCCAGGGGCTTTTTGTTTCCTCGAATGGCCGTTGCATGAGTTTTGGTGAAGGTGGAGATGGCTATGTGCCGGGGGAGGGCGTTGGTGCAGTGTTGTTAAAGCCATTGGATCAGGCGGTAGAGGATAGTGACCAAATTTATGGCGTCATTAAAGGTACCTCTGTTAATCACGGTGGAAAAAACAATGGTTACACAGTGCCGAACCCTAATGTTCAGGCGGCGGTGATAGCTAAATCTCTTGAGCGAGCGGAGGTTAACCCGCGCGCCGTGAGCTACATCGAGGCGCATGGTACTGGGACAGCTTTAGGTGACCCAATCGAGATTTCTGGGCTCGCAAAAGCATTCGCACTTCATACCCAAGATACACAATTCTGTGCGATAGGTTCAGCTAAATCAAATATTGGACATTGTGAAAGCGCTGCAGGTATTGCGGGCTTGACCAAGGTGTTATTGCAGATGAAGCACAAGACCTTGGTGCCAAGTTTACACTGCGATCCTATTAATGAAAAAATTCAATTCGAGTCTACGCCTTTTGTCGTCCAGCAAGATATTTCTGCCTGGGACAAGCCCTCGGTTGAAATCGACGGAGAAGTGGCAACAGTCTATCCCCGTATAGCGGGGTTATCGTCTTTTGGTGCAGGTGGTTCGAATGCGCATATAGTTGTTCAAGATTATGACCGAGAACTTGATCGTGCCGCTTTACATGAGAGTGTTACGCCAGCAATTATTGTTCTGTCGGCTAAAAGTAATGAGCAGCTAAAACAGCTGGCAGTTCAGTTAAAAGCTTTCTCTGAAAAACACGCTGATTCTCTGGATCTATTTTCCCTTGCGTATACTTTACAGGTTGGGCGAGATGCCATGGGTGCTCGACTTGCTTTTGAAGTGATATCTACGCAGCAGCTTATTGACAAATTGGCGTCGTATATTGAGGGTGACGCTGATGATGATATTTTCACCGGGGATGCAAATAGCCATTCTGATGTGGTGGGCATCTTTGATTCGGACGACGATTTTGGTCGAACGGCGCGTGCGTGGATGGAAAAAGGCAAGTTCGGAAAATTAATCGAACTTTGGGTAAAGGGGCTTCCAGTTGAATGGGAGGCTTTGTACGCATCAGGGGTTTATAGCGGGCATAGCCCCAGGCGTATCAGCCTGCCCGGATATTCTTTCGTTAGGCAGCGGTGCTGGGTACCGGAAGGAAATTTTTCCGATAAGGTCACAGCAGGAAATGCTAAGTTTCTCCATCCTCTTCTTCATAAAAATGTGTCCAGTATTTTTGCGCAGAAGTTTACCTCTGTGTTTGATGGGACAGAAAATTTTTTAGCTGACCATAAAGTTTCAGGGAAATCGATTCTTCCTGGTGCGGCATTTATGGAAATGGTGCGGGTTGCGTGCGCTGAAAGTTTAGAGTTGCACAGTGATGATGCGTGGGGGATGACCTTTAGGGATGTCTTTTTCGAACAAGCGGCTGTGGTTCATCAGAACGGGCTTGTATTAGATGTTCGTCTAAACCCCATGGTAGAAACGGAATTTGAATTTTCTATTTCGAACACGTCGGAAGAAGTACAGTTTGTTCAAGGGGTGGCTTATTTTGAGGATGATCTTCCTGAAGACACCGTTGTCACGATTGAACACTACGAGTCGCAATGCGACAAAATTATTGACCACGAAACACTGTATTCCATGTTCGCCAATATTGGGCTGGGCTACGGGCCCTCCCACCAGCTCATAAACCAAGTGAAAACGGGGGAGCGTGGTAGTGGCGAGCGTTTCGCTGTGGCTACCCTGGAATTACCTGAAAGGATTGAGAATGATGTAATGATGAAGGGTGTGCACCCTGGATTGTTAGATGGTGCGTTGCAAGTTTGTCTCTGCTTTTTTGATTTAGATCGTAACCCCGTACCGCTGTTACCATTCGCAATTGAGCATATTCAGTTTTTCAAGCCAGTTTCGGCATCCTCTGTTGTAATCGTCACTACACCTGATAATAAAGACGCCTTAACACAGTCTTTTGATGTGAAAATTCTTGATTCAGCGGGCCATGTGGCACTTGTCATTCAAGGGTTTTCTCTGCGAAAAAATGTTGGTGATGCAGCGTCAGATGCAAACTCTCTTGTGGGTGATCTGACGCTTTCCCCTGTATGGGAGCGATATACGCCGGAATTTGTGCCTGCGTGGCCGGGGGGATCTGAATCAGTACTTTTAGTTGGCGGTGATGATGCTCAGATTACCGCGCTGACAAAGGCTTTTCCAGCTATGGCATGTCTGCCGTTAGGCGCAGATTTATCTGAGAGCCGTTTACGAGATCAGATTCGGTCTCAGTTTTCAGAAGACTTGGCTTTAAATCATATTTTCTTTTGTATGCCAGCGTCGGACCTTGCTCATAACGATGCGGGTATTGTAGACGCGCAGCAGTGTGGAATTTTTGCAGCATTTAGGTTGATAAAAGTATTGCTATCGCTTGGGTATGATGCGAAGCCCCTTGGTTTTACGGTGCTAACACGCGATACGATCACCATGTCGCAAGCGAGTATGACCTGTCCCGTCCATAGCGCCATTTTTGGTTTTCTTGGATCGGTAGTGAAAGAATATACGCAGTGGAAAATTCGTTCCGTCGATTGTCATGGTGTGGCATTTCCTGATGTCGATAGGCTTCTCACTTTACCTGCTGGGTTAAACACAAAAGAACTTATTTTTAGTCAAGGCCAGTTCTATCAGCAGCGCTTACTTCCGTGCTCAATAACAGACGGTGCGAGACAAGACGATGCGGTCGTATATCGTGAAGGAGGGTGTTATGTCGTGGTTGGGGGCGCTGGTGGCTTAGGGGAGGTGTTTAGCGAACACATAATTAAGACTTATAAGGCTCAGGTTGTTTGGTTGGGGCGACGGGAGATAGATGCTGATATAGAAGCAAAGTGTTTACGTTTATCAGAATACGGGCCCACACCAGTATATATGTCGGTGGATGCAGCAGATGTTATTGAGATGCAGAAATCCGCTCGTGATATAAGGTCGAAATTTGGGACAATACACGGTGTTGTCCATTCAGCCTTAGTGCTAAACGATAAAGGTTTAGCCTCAATGGAAGAAGATGTATTCGCATCGAGTCTGGTTGCGAAAATAGACGTTAGTGTTAGTTTATTTAATGCTTTTGACGACGACGACCTGGATTTCATGTTGTTCTTTTCGTCGTTACAAAGTCTATACCGTCCGGCAGGCCAAAGTAATTATGCTGCAGGTTGTGCTTTTGTGGATGCGTATGCGGTATCTCTCGATACAATTAAATCTTATGCAGTAAAAACTATTAACTGGGGTTACTGGGGAAGCATCGGAATTGTTGCTTCAGAAGATTACAGGCAGCGCATGGCGAACGTTGGCCTCGGTTCGGTTGAAGCACCAGAAGGTCTTGCTGTTATTGAACGTGTTTTAACTTCGCGTGTTTCGCAAGTGGCCTACTTGAAAACAACCAAAGTGAATGTGGCCGAGGACTTGGCGGTCGACCTAAGTGCTCACCTGAATCACCTAGACGTAAAGTATCAACCCTTATCGGAGACTTCAACGAATAGAAAATTTCCCGTCGATAAGCGGGTGTTGGAAACAGTGGTTGAGCGTTTAGACGCGCTACTGGCGAAATTACTTTTTTGTCAGTTAGACACAATTGGCGTATTTACTTCAAATTTCACTGCTGCGGATTCCCCGGTAAACGTACTTAAAAGCTGGGTCGCAGAGTCTGAACTTGAACCCCTTTACCTTGATTGGTTAATAGAGGCGATTGCTTCGTTAGGCCGTCATCAATTTCTGGCAGTTGATTCAAAACTTGTCGGTGATAATGGTGCCGTGGGTGGTGTTGTCAATGCGCCGAATAGTGAGGCGGCATGGGCAGAGTGGGAGGCGTTTAACGCAGAAATTTTGAGTGCAGATCCGGAAAGTGTTCTGGTCACGATTCAAGCTCAAGTTCGCCTTGTGGATACGACATTACGGGCCTTACCCGATATTTTGTTAGGGCGTAAGCCTGCTACGCATATTATTTTCCCCGAGGCTTCAGTTACCTTGGTTGAAGGTGTGTACAAGAATAATCATCTGGCGGACTATTTTAATGATGTTCTGGCGGATAATTTAGTGCTTGGTATTGAGAATATTCTTAC
Source organism: Agarilytica sp. (assembly GCA_045430345.1). Classification (GTDB taxonomy): domain Bacteria; phylum Pseudomonadota; class Gammaproteobacteria; order Pseudomonadales; family Cellvibrionaceae; genus Agarilytica. The sequence goes on from JAILXT010000007.1 coordinate 32,894, forward strand.
TCAAGACCCCCAGCGTAAAATAAAAATATTGGAGGTTGGCGCCGGTACCGGTGGCACTAGCGCACTTCTATTTGATCGTTTGAGTGAATACCAAAAGGTTATCTCGGAATATGCGTATACCGATATTTCCAAAGCCTTTTTGATGCACGCGGAAGATAATTTTCGGGGCGTTGCGCCATATCTAGAAACAAAATTGTTCGATGTGACGCGGCCGCTAACGGATCAAGATGTAGTTGTTGGAGACTATGATTTTGTTATCGCGACCAATGTACTTCATGCAACGCCAGATATTGGAGTAACGTTACGCAACAGCAAGGCATTACTCGCTGCTGGTGGTGTTTTGCTGGTTAATGAACTGTCGCACAATTCAGTATTTTTGAATTTAACGTTTGGTTTGCTTTCTGGTTGGTGGCTGTCCAGAGATGCAAATCAACGCATCACCGGGTCGCCATTATTAACGCCGGGTGGATGGAAGAAAAGTTTATATCAAGAAGGCTTTGATGGGGTTGAATTTCCCGCAGAATCTTTGCATCAGCTTGGCCAGCAAATTGTGATGGCAAAGAGTAACGGTGTGGCGGTCGTCGAAGGCGGTCGTGATGTGTCTCGTTCTGTTCCGGCTGTGAGTGAATTGAAAAAAGACGTTCCGCGTCAGAAGGGGCAACACGCGAAATCACAGCATCAAAAAACTGCTTTGCAGGATAGGGCTGAAACGCAGTCGCAAAGTCGCAATAGCCTTGTGAACGAATCAGTGACAGCGTCTGCTTCCATTAAGGCAGCAGTAGTGGATGCATCAATAGATGTTCAAGCGCGATTTGAAATCTTCCTAAAAAATCTGGTTGCTGATACGTTAAAAATGTCAGCAGCACAGTTGGATGTGAATGAGTCTTTTGAGTCTTATGGCGTGGATTCAATTCTTGTTGTGCGTTTAACCAATGCGCTGCGTGAATCCATCGGTGATATCAGTGCCACCTTGCTCTTTGAAGTGACGAATCTGGGTGAACTCGTTAAATATTTTATCGACGATCGTTATGACCGCGTGACGGAGTTGGTTGGAAATAAGGTATCAAAAAATACTGGCGAAGTTGAACTTCCAGAAACGCAAAATAATCAACGGACACAAATAGCGTCGGCTAAGACGACAAGGTTTAATAATTTCAGAGCGTCAGGGTCCCGTAGTCGCTTAAACACCTCGAATTCTTCGGAACAGGTTTCCAGCGCAATAACGCCGGTAGAGGATGTTGCCATTGTGGGAATTAGCGGGCGCTTTCCTCAAGCAGATACAGTAGATCAATTTTGGGAAAATCTGTGCGAAGGCAAAAATAGCATCTCAGAGGTGCCGCCCTTCCGTTGGGATTGGCGAGAGGGCTATAGTGAGAAAAAAGGTGAGATAGATAAGATCTATACCAAGTGGGGCGGCTTTATAGAGGACGTAGACGCATTCGACCCACTGTTTTTTAATATTTCGCCCCGAGAAGCAACCGCTATGGACCCGCAAGAACGCCTGTTTTTGCAGTGTGCTTATGAAAGCATTGAGGATTCTGGTTATACGGCCGCGGATCTCTCTGTAAATAAACGTGTTGGCGTATTTGTCGGTGTAATGAATAACACGTACCAACAGCAACCAACACATTGGTCTATCGCAAACCGCGTTTCTTACTTTCTTGATTTTAACGGCCCAAGCTTGGCGATCGATACCGCGTGCTCATCCTCGCTCACAGCACTCATCTTAGCGAGTGAAAAAATCCGTGACGGAAGTTGTGATGCATGCATCGCCGGTGGTGTGAATCTCATTATTGATTCGTCCCATTATCGTGGTTTATCGAATATGACGATGTTGAGCGAGACGGACGAATGCGCTTCATTTGGTGCGTCGGCAGATGGGTTTGTCGATGGTGAGGGGGTTGGAGCCGTACTGTTAAAACCACTATCTCAGGCATTAAAAGAAGGCGCACATATATACGGTATTGTTAAGGGAGGGGCGATAAACCATGGCGGAAAAACTAACGGTTATACGGTCCCCAATCCGAAGTCTCAGGCGGGAGCGATTAGTGAAGCGCTAAATTCTGCAGGTGTGCATCCGCGTGAAGTGAGTTACATCGAAGCTCACGGAACCGGGACTACCCTGGGCGATCCCATTGAAGTGTCTGGGCTCTCTTTGGCCTTTTCAAAGCAAACGAATGAAAAACAGTTTTGTGCCCTTGGCTCGGTAAAATCAAATATTGGTCATAGCGAAAGTGCAGCAGGTATTGCGGCATTGGCAAAAGTTATCCTGCAAATGAAGCACAAAAAAATTGTGCCGAGTTTGCATAGCCAAAACCTAAACCCGAATATTGAATTTGCGAACACGCCGTTTAAAGTTCAGCAGTCGTTAGAAAAGTGGGAGCGACCTAGTTTTACCTTAAATGAAAGACGTATCTCCGACGGGCCAAGAATCGCAGGTATATCGTCTTTTGGTGCCGGTGGTGCAAATGCGCATGTGGTTGTTCAGGAATTTGTTGCGGAAGAGCGCGAGACAAAGCACCGTGCTGGCCCATCAGTTATTGTAGTTTCAGCTAAATCCGAAACGCAAGTTTCCGAGTATATGGCGGCACTACTGGCAGGCTTGGATGATTTTGAAGGCGATCTCGAAGATCTGGCGTACACCTTACAAGTGGGGCGTGCAGCGTTTGAGGTAAGAGCTGGTCTGATTGTTAATTCAGCAAGTGAACTCAAACGAAAGTTAACGGAATATTTAGAATCAAGGGCTTCATCTAGTGACGTGCTACTTGCCGATACGCGGGATCACAAGGAAAGTTTGTCGGTGTTTTCTTCAGATGAAGATTTTAACGCGACGCTAAAAAGTTGGTTTGAAAGAGAAAAGTACGAAAAAATTCTAGAGGTCTGGACAAAGGGCGTAACGGTAGACTGGAAGAGCTTATATGCGGGGATACAGCCTAAACGTATTAGCTTGCCGCTTTACCCTTTCGAAAAAAATCGTTACTGGAAGACGGATCGAACCGCCAATCTAGCGACAGCCACTAGTGCTACAAACGCGCGTCACGAAAGTGAAGATAAGCATATTCCTTATGCGTTCGTACCCGTGCTACACCCCTTGGTGCATACCAATACGTCGACTTTAGCTCAGCAAAAATTCAGTACACGATTTTCCGGCGAAGAATTCTTTCTCGCTGATCATATTATTCAGGGCCGTAAGACAGTGCCTTCCGCAGTGATTTTAGAATTAGCGAGGGTGGCTTCGGGTTATGCTTTATGTGATCAGGGGGATGACGCCGAGTTATTGGGGATAGGTCTTAGTGATGTAGTGTTTATTCAGCCTCTGTGGGCAGCAGATCGAGGTGTTGAAATTGATATTCACCTCACACCGATCAGCGATGGTGACCTTGTCTTTGAAATATGTACTTTCAATAATGAGGAGGAGCGCGTCCACGCAAAGGGCGTTGCGCGAATGACTGACGAAGCGTCTGGCCTACGTCGAATTGATTTGGATGAGCTTCGGGATGTGTGCGCCGTAAATACGTCCGTTGATGCCTTGTATGAATTATTTGCTTCCTTTGGTATTGAATTCGGTGAGCGTCATCGACCGATATCCTCGTTGGTATATGCGAATAGCGAGCAGCAGAAGCTAGTTATTGCAGAATTGGTGCTGGATGCATCGTTACAATCGGAGGCGGATGTGTTTACATTACATCCGAGCCTACTCGACGGTGCATTTCAATCGTCCATTGCACTACTATTTTCGGATGATGAACATGATCAGGTGATGCGGCCGCAACCTTTTCAATTAACACAGCTCGATGTCTTTGTTCATCTTCCAGAAAATTGTGTTGTGGTGGCTACCCAGAGTGAACAAACACACTCGTCGAATGATTTAAGCGTTGATATTTTTATATGTGATCGCGATGGTCAGGTATGCGCTGAGATGTCGGGTTTCCGTTCTCGTTTATCCTCTCCTCCTTCCAATACGCGTCGTTCTGATTCGTTTCCGCGTGATTCGCACACTAACGATATTCCCGTGTCCGCGGTATCGCCGCTTGAAAATGTCGGGGACCTAATTCTTGCAAGTGGGTGGGAAGCCTTTCAGCCAGAATATATAGCGTCGGGAGCACAGAGTGCTGCGGTACTGGTGTTGGGTGGAAATGATACGCAGCGATCTTTATTGTCTGAGTATTTTCCGAATACTGTGTTTTTAGAAAAACTCAAACATTTTGGTAAAGAACCACTCCATGTGAGTGAGATCGAAGACGCGTTAAGGAATGCGTCGCGATTCGATCATATTGCAGTGATCGCGCCGCAACCAAACGCGAGTGACCCGAGCTGTGAATATGTGCGAGAAGCGCAGAACACGGGTGTGTTCGCCTTGTACCGTTTAGTTAAGGCATTACTTGCGCTTAAGTATGATCGCTCGGACTTGAGCCTCACAGTTATCACTCAGCAAGCACGTTCGCTTTCGCGTGAAGATTTAGGGTATGCCGAACACAGCAGTGTTCACGGTTTTGCCGGCGCGATTATTAAAGAAATTCCTCAGTGGCATTTAAGGCTCGTCGATCTACCGTTAAACGACGTATGGCCAGTTTCACAAATTTTCACCATGCCGCGAAATACCCATGGACGTCCATCTATATATCGCTTGGGAGAGTGGTATCAGCAAATATTACGACACGTTCATTTAGATGAAGCGGCACGTCCTGCATTTCGAAAGAATGGTGTATATCTTATTCTTGGTGGTGCAGGCGGTGCGGGGGCTGCGTTCAGCCAGTATTTGATTGCTGAATATCAAGCGCAAGTTATATGGTTGGGTCGCAGGAAAGAGAACGATGACATCAAAGAAAAGTGCGACGCTTTAGAGCGCTTCGGCGTGCGCCCTTATTACATCTCCGTAGACGCAACGAATAAAGCGGAATTACAAAAATCCTCAAGAGATGTAGCCTCGAAATTTGGCACAGTAAACGGGATCGTTCATTCGGCTTTAGTGATGTCCGGCGCAAGCTTGCATGACATGGATGAAACGCGTTTTTCCGGTGGGCTAGGTGCAAAGCTTGATGCTTCTGTATGCGTTAATGATGTGTTTGCGCATGATGCATTGGATTTCAGTCTATTTTTCTCATCCATACAGGCTTTTGATATTGAACCAAAGCAGAGTAATTACTCTGCCGGCACATCGTTTACCGATGGGTTTGTTGAATCATTAAATAGCCGGGTTAGTTACCCTGTGAAAGTGGTGAACTGGGGATACATCGCTGGGACGGAGTTCGTTTCAATGTTGAGTTTTCAACAGTGGATGGAAAAAGAGGGTTTCGGTGCGGTTGATATTCTTGAGTCGATGCCTGTAATCGAACGTATTTTGACGAGTCCAGTAACGCAATGCGTACTTCATAAAACAACAAAAAGTAGTGCGGCGGCGAGCTTGCCCATAGCCACCGATGCGTGGGTGCAAGCACAGACAAATAAAGCTGAGTTTACGCTTGCTCACTTGCCAGTACGATCGTCGCTGTTGTTACCTTTGAGTCCGGAAGGCTACGAAAAGCAAGTAGCGCAATTTGATGAAGTGTTGGCGGGATTACTTACTGTTGTTTTTTCTGAAATGGCGCTTTTCGCTACCACGACTGCGATTCCCGGCAGTTCAAAATCTGTGATAGATCTGCAAGCTTGGAAGGCTAAGGTTAATTTTCCTAGTTATCTATCCCCTTGGTTAGAGAAAAGCTTACAGGCTATCTCCCATCACGGCTTTTTGAGCCACGACGAAGGTGCTTGGGTTTTGGAATCCGCATCCATAGATAGAGAAGAAATTATTGCGAAGTGGACGACATGCAAAGAATCGCTGAGCAAGTCAGCAGCCTTTAAAGCGCAGTCAGTATTAATAGACGCGGTATTTCCGCAGATTGAAGATGTATTGCGAGGGAAGAAAATCGCCCCTCAAGTACTTTTTCCTAGCTCTTCCTTGGTGCTTGTTGAAGGGATATACAAAAATAACAAAGTGTCGGACTATTTTAATGAGGTCGTTGCTGAGTCACTAATTGTCGCTATGGAGTCTAGGCTCCATGCCTCGCCAAGTGCTCAATTTAAAATTTTGGAAGTGGGTGCTGGTACCGGCGGCACAAGCCAGCTTTTGTTTGATCGTTTATCTTCTTACCAAGAAAATATCGTTGAGTATTGTTATACGGATGTTTCGAGTACTTTTTTGAAACATGCGAATGAAAAGTTCTTAGCGGATGCGCCTTATCTAAAAACACAGATCCTCGATATTGAATCAGATATCGATAGCGCGCTGATCGGTGAGTACGATTTTGTTGTTGCGTCAAATGTGTTGCATGCAACATCAGATATTATACAAACCTTGAATCACGTAAAACTGTTGCTAAAAGACGGCGGCATTTTGTTGCTGAATGAATTGGTTGAGAATTCTTTGTTCTTGCATTTAAGTTTTGGTCTGCTTGAAGGTTGGTGGCTATCGAAGGATTTATCGAGACGAATCTCTGGCTCGCCACTTATCCCTGCGTCGCAGTGGCAGCAAGCCTTTGCGCAATGTGGATTTTATCGAGCGATTCAGCCTGCTCAGGATGCGCAATCGTTACGTCATCAAATATTTGTGGCCCAAAGCGATGGTCTGCGTTTGTCTCAATCCACGGGGAAAAATAATGCCTCAACGCCGGTTCTATCAAAAGTACGTCGCGATCGTGAAGTTTACGAAACTGTCAGCGTAGGAACTACGCCTGTTGTTGAAATAATTGAAAGCGCCTTGCCCGAGGCGATTGTTGAGGATGACTCGATGCTTTCCAGTGGGCAGGGGGTTGAATTAGCACCTGAGCGTAATCTTATACATGCTTCAGATGTTGAAGGGGTGATTATTCAGCACCTTAAAGAAGGCTTGATGTTGGTTGATCATACCATCGATAAAAATAGATCTTTTGCTGACTACGGTGTTGATTCAGTTACGGGAATTAGATTGGTCGAAGAGATTAATGCATCCCTTGGTACGGATCTGAGTCCAACGAGTATTTTTGATTATAGCTCGGTAAATAAGCTGGTGAGCCATATCAAAACATTTGCGCCCAAAAAAGCATCGACGTTGCAAGAGCCCAGGACAGGTGAGTCTATTGCGGTTGCACGACCATCTTCTACCGATGCTGAACAGTCTCAATCGAGAGGTATTAAAAAATCACATAATGATATCCGCGGTATTGTGTTGGAGATCATTGGTGAATCGCTGGATATTGATAGTGGGAAGATTCGAAGCGACGACGCATTTGCTGATTACGGTGTGGATTCCGTCACAGGGATACGTATTGTCGAGCGCTTAAATGACGCGTTGGCAATTCAGCTAAGCCCAACAAGTCTTTTCGACTATAGCTCTGTCAATAAACTGGTTGCGTATATAAACGACAATCACAATAGTTCGGAAGTGGTTAACCGTACGGTACCGAAAAGTAATACGTCGCGTGCACCGGTAAAAGAAAATAACCTAAATGATGGTTCTGTTAATAAACAACGCACCCTGCCAATAACAAAAGGGCGAACGATTTCGCGTTCTCCGAAATCGTATATGGTGGAACATAAATCTTCGTCAGTGAAGAGCGAAACGTCTTCTCTTAATCGCGTTACGGAAAAAGGCACCGAAGACAGTAATGACAACGCTGCAGAGATGAAGTCCAAGCCTGTGAGTGACGAGCGACAAGCGCAATATTCGTCTAGTGAACGTGGCACCTCGAAAGATCCGATTGCCATTATTGGTATGAGTGGGCGCTTTGCAACGGCTGATAACGTCAATGATTTTTGGGGTCACCTCGTAAAAGGGGATGATTTGACCGAGCGTGTGACACGTTGGGATCTATCCAAAATCGATGGAAGTGATACAGATACTTTTTGCGATCGTGGAGGATTTCTTAACGATATCGATTGTTTTGATTCGCTGTTCTTTAATATTTCAGGCATAGAAGCGGCTTACATTGATCCTCAGCAAAGGCTTTTCTTAGAAGAGTCCTGGAAGGCGCTAGAAGATGCTGGGTATGCGGGGGAAAGTATTGAAGGTCGCCGTTGTGGTGTGTTTGCTGGGTGTAATGGTTCAGATTATGGCGATTTGTTTATCGGCGAAAAATCACCGGCTCAAGCATTATGGGGTAACGCGGCTTCTTTGTTGTCGGCAAGAATTGCTTACTATTTAGATTTCAAAGGCCCGGCAATTACTGTCGACACAGCTTGTTCCAGTTCTCTTTCTGCTATTCACATGGCGTGTCAAAGTATTCGCACGGGTGAAACCGAGCTCGCGCTTGCTGGCGGCGTATTTGTGCAGTCCACCGCGAAATTTTACGAAATGGCTAATCGTGCAGCAATGCTTTCAGCGGACGGCAAATGCCACACCTTTGATGAACAGGCGAATGGTTTTGTACCGGGGGAAGGTGTTGGCGTATTGATGTTGAAGAAGCTATCGGAAGCCCAGCGCGATGGCGATCATATATACGGGGTGGTGTTGGGGTCTGGTACTAATCAAGATGGAACTACAAATGGAATTACCGCGCCAAGTGCCGTTTCACAGGAAAGGTTAATTACTGATATTTACGAAAAATACGACATTAGTCCCAACACCATTCACTCTGTCGAGGCTCACGGTACTGGAACTAAGTTGGGCGATCCGATTGAATTCGAGGCCTTATCGCGGGCGTTTAAATCAGTAGCGGTCAAGCGAAATGAAAATATGCCCCTTGGGCGCTGTGCGCTCGGTGCGGTAAAAACGAATATAGGGCATACGACGGCTGCCTCTGGTGTTGCCGGAGTCATTAAATTATTGATGTCGTTTAAGAATAAGGAGATAGCACCATCGATTAATTTCAGTAATCCCAATCGACATATTCGGCTAGATGAAAGCCCATTTTTTATTCCCTCATCGCGTCAGGCCTGGCCTGAACCTGCGAAACGGTATCCTAGAGCTGCCATTAGTTCGTTTGGCTTAAGTGGTACTAATGTGCATGCTGTTTTGGAAGCTGCACCAGAACAATATGTCGGCGCTTCACGTGAAGCGAAATCTGTGCAAGAGCAAAGCTGCATTGTCGTGTTGTCTGCAATTTCAAAGCCTCGATTGGAAAAACACATTAAACAACTTATTCATTTCTGCCGTGAAGAGTCTCCGAAATGTATCGATGTGAGTTACACCCTTGCGACAGGAAGGAAGCATTTTCCTTATCGTTTTGCGTGTGTTGCTCATGATGTCCGGGAACTTATTGTCTCATTAAATGCGTGGTTGCAAGGCGAGCCGCTGAATAGAGTCTTCAGCTCTGAAGAAAGTCTCAGTGATTCCTTGCTCGTTACAGAAGATATGTTCTCCGAAGCAATGAGCCGGTGCGAAGTGGGCGGTAAGTCATCAAGCTATGAAAATGATTTGGCGCTTGTTGCTCGAGGGTTTTGTCAGGGGTTAACGCCGAAGTTTTTACCTCTATATCAGAAAGGTAGTTTCCATAAGTTATCCCTTCCTGGGACGGTGTTTGAGAAGAAACGTCATTGGGTTCCTGAGGCCTCGCCTCATTTAACTGCAATCGACGAAATTGAAGAAAATACGAGTGTCGAAAAAAACACAATTGAAAAAGATGCGCTTGTTAGCGAAGGGGCAGATTACGAAAATCTGTTCGATCGTCTAATGAATGATGATATGAGTATTGATGATGTACTTGATGTCATCTAATAACGTTAGTTTTAGGGTTGTATAGAAATGCTAGAGTTAAAACGGTATATCTTAACGGAATTGAAATCCGAGCGAATTACAAAGCTTGAAGCGGCGAGCGCGATCAAGCAACTCGACTCCGAAGTCAGTGCTGTTGATAAATCTTTGCTGCAGCGGCGCGTATCGATTGGTAGTGATACCGTGTATTTATCAGAGCTTAGTGGCGACGAGCATTTTCTATCCGATCATCAGGTGCTGGGGAATAAAATACTCCCAGGGGTCGCATATGTCGAAATGGCAGTGAGTGCTTTAAGAGACAATATGTCGCGCGACGGGGCTAATATAGAGCGTATAACGTTGCGAAATATCGTATTTTCTCAACCCTGCGTCGTAAACTCTTCAAAAGCTGTCGCTATTGCCTTGTCTTCGAAAAATGAGCGTGGCGAGATCCACTTTTCTGTTTCTTCACATGCACACTCGGAGCTGTGTATTCACGCGCAGGGTATGATTAAATCGGGAGAGAAACTGACGGAAGAAATACTAAACCTGAATGCATTGCACTCAAAAAATAAAGCACTCGTCCCTATTGAAAAGTTCTATAGCATCTTTGAAGGGATGGGTATTGAGTACGGCCCAGCGCATAAAACAGTGTCTGACATTTCTACTGGGTCCGATGGCGTATTCGAAAAATCGGTGATTGCCAATCTGGCGTTGCCCGTTGGCATGGCACAAAATGACGAGAAAGCATTTTATTTACACCCTAGTATTTTGGATGGTGCACTTCAAGCGTCCATAGCGTTGGATGTGGAGCGATTTTCTGCGGAAAATCATCCAACGGTACCGTTTCGGGTTGATAAAATAGAGGTGTTTTCGGGCGTACCCCTTGGGAACTCATTGGTCGTCGCAAACAGAAATACGGATGTAGACAACAATGTTAACGACGTATTTGATTTTTTCGTGTGCCATCCCGATGGCAAAGTTTATTTGAAAATGTCCGGGTTCCACGCGAGGCCCTATGGCAAACTTGGTTCCGAGCTTGCTCGCTCTGCTGTTTCACCCCTTGAACCTAATGACAGTGATCGCTCTGGAGACTTAGTAGGAGAGCTGACACTGACGCCCTCCTGGGATGTGGTCGATATATCTGATGACAAAAACGTCACGATATCAGACCCATCTCATACGGCAATTGTCATTGGTGGAAGTACTGATCAACAGGACGCGTTAAGGAAACAATTTACTCAGATAGCATGTGTTGGCTCAGACAGTTTGACCACGACAGATGAGATTACAGCGGCATTGTCGTCGTGTGATATCGCGTCCCATATTGTGTGGTTCGTACCTGATTCTGAGAGCGATAAACATTTTTCATCGGTAATTAAAAATCAACATCATGGTGTGATTTTTGGTTTGAAATTGGTGAAGTCGCTACTAGCACTTAGTTATGATGCAGAGCCGCTTTCTCTAATCGTTGTGACGCAAAAAGCTGTTGCGACATATCCAAATGACCTTATAAACCCCTCTCATGGAAGTGTACATGGTTTCATTGGATCGCTTGCTAAGGAGTATGAGCATTGGCGGATACGCCAAATAGATCTTTCTAATGATCTTTGTGGCCCACTACAAGATATTCAAAATATACCTGAGGGGCAAACGGAATATGCGCATCGACATGGTCAATGGTTCAAGAAAACATTGTTATTGACGTCGTTTGAAACTAGTGAGACGTCTGCGTATGTAACCGGTGGGACTTATATTTTATTTGGCGGTGCAGGAGGGTTAGGCGTACTGCTAAGTGAATACTTGGTAAAAAATTATAACGCGAAGATAATTTGGGTGGGCCGAAGGAAAGAAAACGACGAGATTAACGCTTTGCGTGTTCAAGTTGAACAATATGGTCCGCGCCCTTCATATGTTTCGGTGGATACCATGAATGCCGAAGCGGTTAGGCGTTTTCGGGATTCTGTATATAACGATTACTCTCACATTAACGGTATCATTTTTACCGCGTTGGTCTTAAATGACGGTGCGTTGCTGAAAATGGATGAAGAAAAGTTCTCCTCTAGCTTAGCAGCAAAAGTCGATCTAAGTGTTAATGTGACGCAGGCATTTAGTTCCGACAACCTGGACTTTATGCTTTTCTTCTCGTCATTACAGAGTGAATTTCGTGCTGTTGGTCAGAGTAATTACGCGGCGGGATCGACTTTTGTCGATTCGTTTTCGTCGGCTTTAAGGCAACACGTAGCATTTCCCGTAAAAGTAGTTAATTGGGGGTACTGGGGAAGTACAGGTATTGTCGCGTCGGATTTCTATCGCGCACGTATGGCCTCGTTAGGCATAAATGAAATTCGGCCTGAGCGAGGAATGGCTCTTGTCGAAAATATTTTGTCGTCTGCATTGGATCAGGTCGGTTATATTGAGACATCAAAATCTGGCGTTGCGCTTTCTATTGGCGTTTCGTTACAGAATCATGCGTACGGATTAGGCATGAACGGCGCTGAACCTTTCAATTATTCCGATACTCATTCATTGCCAATGAGTGTGGACGTGTACAGCCAAAAAACCTCTGAACTGAATACGCTTATCGATGAATTATTGCTATTTCAATTACTTGAATCGAAGTTTGTTGGCGTCGACGCCGCAGTACTTGATGTGGCATCAATTGATGGCTATCTAGATGCATGGCTGCACAAGAGCATATGTAACCTCTCTGATGCAGGGTTTATTGTAAGGTCTGGTGGAGAATACCGGGTCTCGGAAGAAACGCTTAACTGTATTTCTGATGTTTGGCCTAGATGGAGCGCTTTTAGGGAATCCGTTAAGGCATCTCCTTCTGTGTATCACGGGTTTGCGAATAAAGTACAGTTAGTAGAATTGACCTTGAAGGCGCTGCCGTCGATTCTCCGTGGTGAAACTCCGGCGACTGCCGCGATGTTTCCGGGGGGCAGTCTATCGCTTGTTGAAGGGCTGTATAAAAATAATCTTATTTCTGATCACTTTAATCAGATTCTTGCGGAACAATTATTATCTGCGGTTAAGCAAAAATTTGAGCGGGATAATCAACCAGTTAGAATTCTAGAGATCGGCGCTGGTTCTGGCGGTACGAGTGAGAAAATATTCGAAGCGCTTTCGTCGATTCCTGATGCTGTTTGCCAATATACCTTTACCGATGTTTCAAAAGCTTTCCTTAATCATGCAAAAGAAAATTATAGTGACGATATCGCATGTTTAGAGACTCGTTTGTTTGATGTGTCTGTGTCAGCCCAGGATCAGTCTTTGCCGTTAGGTGGGTATGATTTTGTCGTTGCGACAAATGTTCTTCATGCGTGCGTTGACATTCGATCGGCATTGCGAAACTGTAAATCATTGTTAGCGCACAGCGGCGTCGCCTTTATTAATGAGGCGATATGCAGTGATGCCTATCTTCATTGTACGTTTGGTCTTCTCGAGGGGTGGTGGTTATTTAAAGATCGTGAGGTTCGTATTCCTGGCTCCCCCATTATTGATGTCGAGCGATGGAAACTACTGTTGGCATCGGAAGGCTTTAGAAATATCAAAGCTCCGTGTTCGAATAGTAAGGTATTCCAACAGCAAGTATTTATTGCGGATTCGGATGGAATAGTCCGCCAAAGCTCCGGTGTCAGTGACGCATCGATAAATACTGACGCGGAATCACGCCCGGCTGTCCCTCTCGAGCCCATGAATACGTCGGCTGTTCGGCGTGACTTGTTCGCTAGTGATAGAGACTCATTTAAACTCAGACTGTCTGACTCAATTGCTTCCGTTATTTCTGATGTCGTCGCGATCGATCGCAGAGAGATTCAATATGATGCACCGCTTAGTCAAGTGGGCGTCGATTCCATTTTAGTGGTTAAGATCACCAATGCACTGCGCAAAACATTCTCTAGTATCGACAGTACATTATTGTTTGACTGCAACAGTATCGATTCACTTTCCAGTTATTTTATCGAAAACAACCTAGATTCGGTTAAGCAACTATTGGTGGAAGAAGACCGTTGTGATGAAATGCTTATACCTAATGGGCATGAACTGCCGGTGTCTAATGCGCCGATCAATAATGATGTTGCTGCAGACGATATCGTTTCTGATAATGCCTTATACGAAACATTGGTTGGCCTTATTCGCAAGGTCATGGCGAATGTACTGCACGTTGAATATGGGGATGTTGGTCCGGCTCAGGCGTTCGAAGCGTTGGGTATTGATTCAATATTGACGGTGCAGATATCTAATGCGATCAAGCAAAAAATTGGTAACTTTGAGAGCACCTTACTTTTTGACTATAGAAATATAGAAAGCTTAGCGTCATTTCTAGTTAACGAAGCGGGTGTGCGGGAAAAACTAACGCATCTTTACGAGCCATCTACCACTAAAACTGCACGTGACGCGGTATTGCTATCACCGCAAAATGGGGCTGAATTAATAACTCCGTCAAAAAATAGCGCGTGCTTTGTTCCGAAAAAGCGTCGGGATGGTGACGTTAGTGAGACAATCGCTATTGTGGGCTTGAGTGGACGCTACGCGAAATCAAATAATGTTGACGAGTTTTGGGAGAACCTACAACAGGGAAGAAACTGTATTGATGAAGTGCCTGCGCTGAGATGGGACTGGTCTGAGTACCTTCATGTCAGCCGGGACGGGAGCGGAAAAATCTATACGAAATGGGGAGGCTTTATTGAAGACGCCGACCATTTTGACCCGCTATTTTTTAGTATTTCCCCCCGTGAAGCGGAAAGCATGGATCCTCAAGAGCGAGCTTTTCTTCAGTGCGCCTATTCGACGATTGAAGATGCAGGGTATACGCCCAATCAGCTGTCAGAAAGTAAAACCGGTGTTTTTGCCGGGGTAATGAATAACACTTACCAACGGCAGCCGAGTCACTGGTCAGTGGCTAATCGCGTGTCGTATTGTTTCGATTTCGATGGTCCGAGTTTTTCCATTGATACTGCGTGCTCTTCTTCTCTGACGGCGATTCATCTCGCATGTAATAGTCTTCGACTTGGGGAATGTGAGCAGGCAATTGCCGGCGGCGTAAATATCATCGAAAGTCCGGCGCATTACGAAGGTTTGACCGAGATGAATATGTTGAGCGAGTCGAATCAATGCCGGTCTTTTGGGGATGAGGCTGATGGTTTCGTTGATGGCGAAGGCGTTGGTGCGGTTTTACTTAAGCCGTTGAATAAAGCGATTCAAGATGGCGATCAAATTTACGGTGTTATTCGTGGAAGTGCGATTAATCATGGTGGGCGAACAAACGGCTACACCGTGCCAAGTCCTTCAGCTCAAGCGAAGGTGATTTCTTCTGCATTTGAGTCGGCCGGTGTTACGGCGAGTGAAATTTCCTATGTAGAGGCGCACGGTACCGGTACAGAATTAGGAGATCCGATTGAGTTTTCTGGATTGTCGCGCGCACTAGGAAAAGATACAAACGAAAAACAATTTTGTGCCCTCGGTTCGGTTAAGTCAAATATAGGTCACTGCGAAAGCGCTGCCGGAATTGCTGGGTTAACGAAAGTATTGCTGCAAATGAAATATAAACAGCTGGTGCCTTCGCTTCACTCTTCGGTCAGTAATACCAATATTGATTTCAGTAATAGCCCGTTTGTGATTCAGAACGAATTATCTGATTGGAATCCGGTTGACGAACAGAATGAAAAAATACCTCGGATCGCTGGAATGTCATCATTTGGTGCGGGGGGCGCTAACGCGCATGTCATCGTTGAGGAGTATGAAACATCTCGTAGTTCGATTCACTCTGGTGGTAAAAGCATTGTTGTCTTGTCGGCGAAAACCGAGGGAGCGCTTGCACGACGAGTCTCTGACCTCGTTACTTCTCTAGAAAAAAATACGCAAGACCTTACTAGCATCGCCTATACCCTTCAGACCGGTCGAGAGCACTTCCCTCACAGAGTTGCATTTGTGGCCTCATCAGTGACGGAGCTGTTAGCGAAACTGCGAGATCTGCAGTCGCACAACAAAGGCGTGAAGGTATTTTCTTCTGTTCTTAGCGGAAAGAACGGTTCTTCAGTTAATGCGATGGATAGTGACGATCAATCTTATATTGTCGAGCGTTGTATATCTAAAGGGCAGTATGACAAGTTAGCGAAATTATGGTGTGAGGGTTTTGATATTTCCTGGTCAATGTTATACCCAGCACCGCCACATAAAGTAAATTTACCCACTTATCCTTTTGAAAAAGAAAGTTATTGGGCACCAGTAAAAGGCATCAATGGTGGTAAATATCTATCCGGTCCTTCCTCACCAAAAATAGAGGCGGATAGTTTTCCAAGGATGTACTCAAATGAAGAAATTATTACCAGGAGAGATAGCGGTCTAGTTGGTGATGGCGAGTTGCTGTATTTTAACGAGCGTTTGATTAAGAAGGCGCTGGGATCTTCTGAGGTGAGCAAGGCATTAGCGGTCAAGGATGCGGATACAAAACTTGATCAAACCGTTGTATTTGTGCCGGATTTAAATGCCCTATCCGATATCAAAACGGCGTTATCTGGTATTGGCGGCAGGATATTATTTGTCGATCAGTCATATGAAAACATCGAGGATAAGTTGGTTGCTCTCAATATAGACTCGGTGAAGCCATTGCGCGTGATCTATTTGTGGCTTGCGGAGTGCGCTGACTATATAGAGGCGGTTACATCTTTATTGACGATAACTCAGACCTTAAAAGCGAAGGGTTTTAGCCGAGTAGATTTTGTTTTATATGGCCAGAGTGCTTGTGCTGTGGAGCGTGCGTATATTGAATCATGGTCTGCTTTTGGTAAGTCCTTAACTTTTTTATCTCCGGGGTATCGAATGTCAGTGATCGTGGCATCACTGACCTCTGATATTGAACGTAAGAAGCATAACGTTGATGATTGGGGTAAACGTTTATCAGTGGAATTAACGGAAAGTTCAGATCACTTAGTTATATATTCCGATGGAGAACGATTCGTATATGACCTAGAAGAACAAGAGACGGATCCTCTCTCTCAAACGGAGAGCAGTGATCTTGGTTTTAAAGCCGGTGGAACCTACCTCATTACGGGTGGGCTTGGTGGTACGGGCGAAGTTTTCGCGAGGTTCGCGGCTCAATATTACCAAGCGAATTTAATTTTGTGTGGGCGTTCAAGCCTAGACAGTCATCGGAAAGAAACCATTGAGACGCTAGTGGGTCTTGGTGCACAAGTCCATTATTTTTCTGCCGATGTTTCTAATCGTGATGAAATGAAGTCAGGGATCGATGAGGCGTGTAACAAATTTGGTGTTATAGACGGTGTACTCCATATTGCTGGCGTGGATGACGAGCGTACGGTTTTTGATAAAACACCTGCACAGTTTAGTAATGTTCTACGTCCGAAAGTCGAGGGTGCCCTGGTATTGGATGAATTACTGGCTGATCAGCCTCTAGACTTTGTTGCGTACTTTTCTTCTGTTTCTGCGCTATTGGGTGATTTGGGGGCATGCGATTACGCGATGGCGAATCGATTTATGTGGTCGTATGCAGAACATAGAGAAACCTTACGCGAGAGCGGAGAAGTCCAGGGGAAGTCCTACGTTGTTGCGTGGCCGCTTTTGCAGGATGGTGGAATGCAATCCGCTGATGATGACGAGACAAGGCTTTATTTACAGACGAGTGGACAGCAAGCACTAAGCGCAGCAGCTAGTACAGACGCGTTTTGTTCTATATTGGATCGAGGTAAGACCAAAACCGCTGTTTTTTATGGCGATAGAACCAGGATTCTTGGTTTTCTAGGCTTAGCTGAAGCTTCAGAGTCAAGCCTTAATAGCGCGTTGCCTGTTCAAGCCACTCAGCGGATAGAGCTGAGAGGATTATCCCTTCGTGAGTCGGTGATCTGGGATATTAAGGAGCATATCAACCACACCATTAAAGTTGATCGTTCTCGATTAGATATTAACGAAAACTTATCTGACTTTGGGTTTGATTCGATTACCTTAGCTACTTTTGCCGCATCCCTTTCCCGTCATTTTAAGTTTGAGGTCACACCCGCATTATTTTTTAATCATTCAACAATTGATACTTTGGCGTCCTACTTCGAAAACACATATGCCGATGTTTTGACATCTCTATATGAGGAGAGCGATCTTTCCGCCTCAGATTTTGTCTGCTCTGAGCCGAGGACGGGGGGTGAGGTAAATAGCCCAAAGATTAATGTCTCGTCTACAAATATGCGGCCTGATAACCATTCGGGCGAAAGACCAAAGGCCAATCATTCGGGTGAATATCTTGATGAAGCGGTTGCAGTAATTGGCATGAGCGGGCGATTTCCTGACGCGCGTAATGTGGATGAGTTGTGGTCAATTTTGTCTGCTGGGAAAAATGCAGTCACCGAAATACCGAGTGAACGTTTTAATTGGCAGGACTATATAGGGGACCCGATAAAACAAGCCGGGAAAACCAACGGAAAATGGTTGGGTGCTTTGCCTGGTGTAGACGAATTCGATCCAAAGTTTTTTGAAATATCTCCAGCGGATGCTGAGACCATGGATCCGCGGCAGCGTCTTTTGTTACAGGAAGCGTGGCGAGCGGTAGAGGATGCCGGTTTAGGCAAGGCTCATTTGTCGAAACAAACCGTCGGAATGTTTGTGGGAGTGGAGCAGGGCGATTATCAAGACCTAATGGATGAATCGCCGCTTACGGCAAATCACGATGGCATACTGGCTGCTCGCTTAGCCTATATGCTAAATCTAAGCGGGCCAGCGCTGGCAATAAATACGGCGTGTTCTTCCGGTTTGGTTGCCGCGCATGAGGCGTGTTTAAGTTTGCGTTCAGGTGAATGTGACATGGCAATTGCGGCGGGGGTTAATGTCTTGTTAAGACCTGACGCATTTATCGCAATGGGGAAAGCGGGGATGTTGTCTTCAGATGGGAAATGCCA
Organism: Agarilytica sp.; assembly: GCA_045430345.1. Lineage (GTDB taxonomy): Bacteria > Pseudomonadota > Gammaproteobacteria > Pseudomonadales > Cellvibrionaceae > Agarilytica. The sequence goes on from JAILXT010000007.1 coordinate 51,452, forward strand.
TGCATTTTCTGAAGATGCGAATGGTATGGTGCCAGGGGAAGCCGTTGTCGCTGTTGTGCTTAAAAAATTACGTGATGCTGAGCGTGATGGTGATCCTATCTATGGTGTAGTCCGCGGAAGTGGGATTAATTACGATGGTAAGACAAACGGCATAACCGCCCCGAGCGGAAAAGCGCAAGCGACGTTGTTATCCGATGTTTATAAAAGGCATAACATAGATCCTTCTGCTATTGAGTATATTGTGACGCATGGAACCGGTACTCGGCTGGGCGATCCGGTTGAAATTAATGCCCTGTATGAGACGTTTGAGTCGCTTGGCGTATCAAAAAATCATCTTTGCGCATTAACTTCGGCCAAATCAAATCTGGGGCACACTTTTGCTGCTTCAGGTTTAGTTAATTTGGTGTGCTTACTGCTGTCTATGCGGCACAAAATTATCCCCGCTAGTTTGCATTGTGAGGTTGAAAGTAACTATATCCCATGGGCCGACAGTCCTTTCTATGTGAATAAACAGAACCGTGATTGGGGCGTGGATGGTAAGACCTGTATGGGTGCCGTGAGTGCATTTGGGATGAGCGGCACCAACGCTCACATGGTCGTGGAAAGTTATGTTGTTGAGGGAGGGGCAGGTCATGCTCAGATAACAGGGCCAGGAACCTCTCCGTATTATTTACTCGCAATCTCAGCAAAAAATAAAAATAGCTTAGAGGAGCAAGCCCAAAACCTGATTCGATGTTTATCGGATAAGAGAGAAGCCCCAGTAAGCTTAGAAAATATCAGTTTAACCTTACTGGAAGGCCGTCATCATTTTGCGCATCGTGCAGCCATTGTTGTGCGAGATAAAGACGAAGCCGTATTAGCGCTTAGCCAGGTGAGTGCAAAAGAAAAAATTCCGAACGTGCATATTGGTGAAGTTGATCGTCAATTTATTCCGCAGGATGGTCTATTACGCTATGGAAACGACCAGCTGAACGCGATTTCTAATGGCATGGCGTCTCACTTATACGGGGAATCCGTTAATGCCTTGGCGGAGTTGTTCTGTCAGGGGTATGCACTGCCTTGGCATACGATGTTCTCTAACAAATCATTGCGACGTGTACATTTACCAACGTATCCGTTTTTACGGGGGCGTTATTGGGTTGACTCTGCGCTTGCTAAGCATGAGCCTGCCCTTGGGGAACATAATTATCGAGATAAAATTCACCCATTGATTCATCGTAATATCTCGACATTACGGGAGCAGTTATTTAACACCTCGTTTAATGGACGTGAATTTTTCTTATCCGATCATGTCGTGCTCGGGGAAAAAATATTACCAGGTGTCGCTTATTTGGAAATGGCTTTAGTCTCTGCGTACCAGGCATTGGGAACAAAAGACCACATAAGCATCGAAAATGTTACGTTTCAAAAGCCATTGATCGTGGATGATTCTGCAGTCAGCGTCAATACTGCTTTAATCCCGGAAACTGACAATACCATTCGGTTTGACGTGTCTTCCATTTCGAGTAATGGCGCGTTTGAGCTACATGCCACCGGAAAGATATGTGTGGGGACCCAATCTTCAGAAGTTAAAAAGCACGATCTAAACCATTTATTGCAAAGCGATTGCGAAACGATCTCTTCGGATCGCGTCTATGAGACTTTCTCACACTTAGGTTTGTCCTATGGGTCGGCGTTTCGCGGGGTAGATGAAATTACGGTATGCAACGCTTCCGATGCAACGGTACTCGTGTCAAAGCTGGTTACTGGGAGCCTAAAATTAGAGGGCGGCAATGGCTTTACGTTGCCACCTGGGGTAATGGACAGCGCCTTACAATCTTGTATCGGTTTTATTCTACGCGGTGGTGCGGCGTCTCCGAATAGTGCGGCGATCCCGTTTTCAATTGAGAAAGTATCTACTTTTGGTGAAATAAATCAGACTGAGGCCCTTTACGCAGTCTCCCAAGCGCGAATCAACGACGGAAAGCAACTTAAAAAGTTCGACGTCGATATTGTCGACATGCATGGTGTTGTACTTGTTGCCATTGAGGGGCTTTGCTCACGAGAAATCCCAGCGGATTCTTCGGAGCTTACGATGGATTCTTCAGAAACCTCTGAGGGTCGTGCTGAAATGCTTATCCCAGAATGGGCCTTGTCACCGATTGAAAGTGAAGGGAAAAGAGCGGCGGCGTATGACCACACGATTGTGGTAATCGGAAATGATGCCGAAGCACTTAAATCGATGTTAGGTGCTGCTCATATCGTTTCAATATGTGGCGTTAGTGACGATGTTGGTGAGAATTATACCGAAGTTGCTTTGCGCCTATTGTCATGCCTGAGAGATATGACGTTGGTGAATGGGCATGAGCATTTTGTTCAGTTACTTATTCCGCTTAGAGACGAGGGACTTTATCAAGGCCTGTCTGCCATGATGAAAAGCTATTCGCTTGAACATCGTAACGTTTACACGCAGACCGTACAAATTGATGCGTTTTTTGACAAGGTAAATTTGGCGAAGTGTTTAGTGGATGAGATTGAGGCGGGCATGCAAGATGCTGACGTTAGTCTCGCCAATGAGGGCCGGAAAACACTTCGACATAGCGTAATGCCGCTATCTGAAAAAAATGAACATATATGGCGAGATGATGGTGTATATCTCATTACGGGGGGTATGGGTGGTTTAGGCCAGTTATTCGTGGAGGATATTTTAGCGAGTGTCGAAAACGCGACGATAGTGTTGTTGGGACGAGGAGCCAAAGATCTACATATTGAAAATACGCTATCGAAACTACAACGGGCAGGAAATAACATTGATTATTGCGCTGTTGATGTTGGAGATGAAAACGCGTTAACGCGTACGGTAGAACATCTGTGTGATACGTATGGCACAGTAACCAGTGTTATTCATGCCGCAGGACTATCACTCGATAAAGTTATAAGAAATAAATCGGACGATGAGCTAGTAGAGGTATTTAGAGCAAAGGTTAAGGGGCTTTTAGCGTTAGACCGAGCAACGAAAAATCTGCCTCTGGATATGTTTGTTACCTTTTCCTCGTTGTCTGCGGTACATGGAAATGTGGGACAAGCCGATTATGCGGCTGCCAATGCATTTATGGACGCGTTTGCTTTTTCTCGACAAGAAATGACGCGGTTAGGGCAGCGTTCTGGACGAACATTATCATTGAATTGGCCGTTATGGACTGACGGTGGCATGCAAGTGGATTCTGCGACTTTACGATACCTTAAGCGCTCGTCTGGGATGACGCCGTTATCTGCTCGTATCGGTCTCGATATTTTTAAGCAAGCACTGTCTCTTGAAGCTGCTCAAATTATTGTGCATTCATATGGCGAAGAAGTACAGGTAAGCATCAGTGCTGATCAGCTCGCGCACAAAGAGAATGATATGACCAATGAAGAATATACTCGCTCACCTGAGCATCTAAGTGAAAACGAATTAGCAGGGAAGGTGCAATCTTCCTTGGTACGCCACATCAGTGATCAGTTAAAAGTTGATGCTGGCGAAATAGATGTACGAGCAGAGTTTAGTGAGTTCGGTTTTGATTCTGTGAGTCTGACGGTATTTTCGAATACTTTGAATGAGGTATACGGGGTGGAATTGTCGCCCACCGTATTTTTTGAATTTCCGACGGTTGACGTGCTGAGTGAATTTCTCGTCGAGACGTTTTCCGTTGAGATGATGGCGCTGTTCTCGTTAACAGGGAAAGCAACTCCCCGTCCAAAAAATACCGCTCCTGGTAAATCGTCTTCAAATGAAAAGGCTCCGCTGACTTCAATATTTAGATTGCGTGAGCCGAAAACAAATGCCAATACCAATACCGAAAAAAAATCCATCGACGTTGATCCTGTCGCTATTGTGGGTATTGCCGGTAATTTCCCTGACGCCCCTGATCTTGATCAGTTCTGGTCTAATTTGTCCGAAGGGAAGGATTGCATAAGTGAAGTGCCGGGTGAGCGATGGGATTGGGATGATTTATACGGCGACCCTGATAATGAATATAACAAAACCAACGTAAAGCATGCCGGAGTGATAGAGGGTATTGAGCTGTTTGATCCTTTGTTTTTTGGGATCTCTCCCCGTGAAGCAGAAGCGATGGATCCTCAGCAGCGTTTATTAATGACTTACGTTTGGAAAGCGATTGAAGATTCGGGTCACGCGCCTGAGTCGCTCAACGGGTCGAACACCGGAATGTTTATTGCGACGGGAAGTAGCGGATACGCCACGCTAATGAGTAAAGCGGGGAGTGAAATTCAAGGCTTTAGTGCAGCGGGCATGGCCAGCTCAGTAGGCCCAAATCGGATGAGTTATTTACTTAACCTGCATGGCCCCAGTGAGCCAATTGAAACTGCTTGTTCGAGTGCTTTAGTGGCGGTGCATAGAGCGGTCCGTTCGATTCGTTCGGGAGATTGTGATCAGGCGGTTGTTGGGGGTGTAAATCTACTCGTCTCCCCAGACCCTCATATTAGTTTTGATAAGGCTGGGATGCTGGCGAAGGATGGCCGCTGTAAAACTTTTTCAAAAAATGCGAATGGATACGTAAGAGGTGAAGGGGTAGGCATGATGCTTCTTAAACCTTTATCTAAAGCAGAGATGGATGGCGATAATATCTATGGGCTGATTCGAGGCACTGCAGAAAACCATGGCGGTCGCTCAAATTCATTAACGGCACCAAACCCAAGAGCTCAGGCGGAAGTGATTAAATCCGCGTTGCGACAAAGTGATATTGATTTAAGGTCGGTTAGCTACATAGAAGCACACGGCACCGGTACCGCTTTAGGAGACCCGATCGAGGTAGAAGGACTTAAGAAAGCTTTCTCGGAGTTAGCCTTGGAGCAGGGCACCGAGCTACCCCAGGGCTATTGCGGATTGGGGTCAGTCAAAACGAACATTGGTCACCTTGAGTTGGCTGCTGGAATGGCGAGCATGATGAAAGTGCTATTGCAGATGAAGCATAAAACACTTGTGCCTAGTTTACATTGTGATGAGCTAAACCCGTACATTGACATTAAAGAAAGTCCTTTCGGTGTCGTAACGAAGGCGTGTGAATGGGATGTTCCTCGTGATGAAGAGGAGCGTCGTTTACCCCGAAGGGCGGGTATATCCTCGTTTGGTTTTGGTGGCGTTAATGCGCATGTAATTCTCGAAGAGTATATCTCGAAGCCTTTTGGTATGGATTCGTCAGAGAATCCGGTCATGATTGTTTTGTCTGCCAAAACGAATGATCGTTTAGTGGCGCAAAAGGCTCAGCTCGCGAAGTACTTGGAAACAAATAACGCATTGGTCTTGAATGATCTGGCTTTTACTTTACAGGTTGGACGAGATGCGATGGATATACGTTGGGCTTGTGTTGTCAGTTCTGTTGATGAGTTGATATGCGCGCTGTCCTGTTCAGGAGAAGATCAGATTGCATCGCCACATATATTTAGTGGTGATGTTAAACAGCATAAACGTTTAGCATCACTGGTTGCTGGTGATGAAGATTTTCACCTTACCCTTCGTTATTGGTTGTTAAAAGAGAAGTATGACACCCTGTGTGAACTTTGGGTGAGTGGAATGTCTTGGGATTGGAGCGCATTATATAGCACACGTCCAAAACGCCTATCTTTACCCACGTATCCTTTTGTTGAACAGCGTTGTTGGTTCAGTTTGAAACCGGATTCAAACGTCGATACGAATAAAATGCCTGTCGAGATAAAAGCTTCGTTAACAAAACAGCTTGTTCAGGTACCGCCATCAGAGACCCCCGAGCTTTTGTTGTATCGTGAGGAATGTGTACAACACGGTATTTCAAAGGACATTGAAAAGAAAAAGGTGAACGATACACTTATCGTTGTGCTATCGAACATCGAAAGTAAATTCCAGGTAGACGAAATATATTCCCGTATATACAAGCACGTACATTACCTCGTCTTGGATGCGCTTTTGTCCAATGACAGCTGTCTAGATATGTATGGGTGCGGTTCAGAATCGGAAGTGACGGTAGTTTATCTTTGCCCTCTGGAAAATGCCGAATTTATTGAAGACCTCTTTCCTTTGTGGACCTTGTTGCGCAGCTTGAAAAAGCTTGCATGCAAGGCTATGCATTTACAGTTATGTGGATTTAGCTCACATGCCATCGAGCTAGCGCGACTCGAATCGTGGATGTCATTAAATCGATCTTTGCAGGCGGTATTTCCTGCAATTATTTCTAATGTCTTCGTTGAAGATTGTGGTTACGCCTCGTCTTCCTGTGTTGCTGATTTAACTGCATGGGCGACCCGAACTGTACGAGAGCGACTATATGGAAATAGTACCTCTGCCGTTTATCGAGGTTCTGAGCGTTTTGTTTTTGAATTGAAGTCTCAGGCGTTAAATAAATCGTCTACTGACGCAACGAATCAAGCAATATTTTCGGCAATTAAACCCGGAGGCACTTACCTTATTACAGGAGGGGTAGGTGGTGTGGCGCTGGTATTGGCGGAGTATCTTGTGAGCCAGTATGACGCTCGCCTTGTGCTGTGTGGGCGTTCTGAATTAAATGAGGCGATACAGCGAAAAATTCACTCTCTGACATCTAGTGGTGGCGAGGTTTACTATTTCTCTGCCGATATCATGGATGAAACACGAATGAAGGCTGGTCTGACGTCAGCTTACGAGAGATTCGGTGTCATCGATGGAGTATTCCATGCGGCAGGAATTGGCCCGGGTGACGCTATTTTTGAGCAAGAGTTTTCTGATTTCGCTTCGGTCATATCCCCCAAGGTTCAAGGGGCGATTATGTTGGACCGTTTGCTCGTGGAGCAACCCCTAGATTTCGTTTGTTACATTTCGTCGATCTCTGCAACTTTGGGTGATTTAGGATCGTGTGAATATGCGCTCGCCAATCGATTTTTACTTTCGTATGCCGAGACCCGAGAAGCGAGAAGAGACCGTGGCGAAGTTCAGGGGCGATCCCTGGCAATTGCATGGCCCATGTGGGCAAATGGCGGGATGCAGTCTGCAGCACGTGAGCAGACAGATATGTATCTCAGTTCTAGCGGTCAGGTTGCCTTAGATAATGACGATGCCCTAAAAGCACTTGAATATGCGCTTCGATTAGGCTCATCGAAATATTTCGTCGTAAAAGGCATTCCTTCGCGCGTTAATCAGTTTGTTGGTGTGGCTATCGAAAAACAGGCTATTTTCAATGAGCGTTCTCTCGATGAAAATGTTGTTGCTAAGCTTGGTGGTTCAAATACGCCTCGTCCTGAGCTAAAGGGATTCACATTATCCGAAAGTATTATGTGGGATCTAAAAGATATCGCTAGTGGATTACTAAAAATAGATGCCTCTTATCTCAGTGATAATGAAAATTTGGCAGACTTTGGTTTTGACTCGATTACACTCGCAATGTTTGCGAAATCATTGAGTGCTCATTTTTCCATTGAAATAACACCATCTGTATTTTTTAGCTATCCAACACTGATGAGCCTATGTAAATATTTTGCAGACAAACATGCAAAAGTATTAAAACTATTTTACGCCTCCTCGTCTGTGTCCGAGCGTGATAGTGCCAAGATTACAAGCCCTCCTATTGCCAAAGTACGAGAAATAATACCGCCCACGGTAAAAAGAGCGGGGCATCCGGCAACGATAGACAAAGAAGCGGTTGCGGTGATCGGTATGAGTGGCCGTTTTCCGGGGGCTCGTAATGTCGAAGAGCTGTGGTCCCTGTTAAGTGAAGGTCGTAGCGCGGTAGAAGAAATACCAACAGAACGTTTTGATTGGCGCGAGTATTTTGGTGATCCGGTAAAAGAGCCAGGGAAAACCAATGGTAAGTGGCTCGGTGCTATACCGGGTGTGGGTGAGTTTGATCCGAAGTTTTTTGAGATTTCCCCCGCGGAAGCGGAAAAAATGGATCCAAGGCAGCGCTTATTGCTTCAGGAATCGTGGCGAGCGCTAGAAGATGCTGGGTACGGTGAGGCACAGATAGCACAGCAATCGGTGGGTATGTTTGTGGGGGTAGAGCAGGGAGATTATCAATCACTTTTAGATGAATCCCCCTTAACGGCAAACCACGATGGTATTTTAGCTGCGCGCTTAGCATATTCTTTAGACCTTAAGGGACCTGCATTAGCCATTAATACTGCGTGTTCGTCTGGCTTGGTGGCCGCGCACGAAGCGTGTTTAAGTTTACGTGCTGGCGATTGTGATACAGCGATCGCGGCCGGGGTGAATATTTTATTGCGACCGGAAGGGTTTGTCGCGATGGGGCAAGCCGGAATGTTGTCGCCAAGCGGTAAATGTAGCGCCTTCTCTGAGAATGCGAATGGAATGGTTCCCGGCGAAGCCGTTGTAGCGGTTGTTTTAAAACGTTTGAGCGACGCTGAGCGAGATGGTGATCCTATTTATGGAGTTATTCGCGGCAGCGGCATCAATTACGACGGTAAAACAAATGGTATAACGGCGCCCAGTGGAAAAGCGCAAAGCGCATTGTTGCGTGATGTCTATGAAAAACATCAGGTATCGCCATCCGATATCGAATATGTGGTGACCCACGGTACGGGTACTCGCTTAGGCGATCCTGTAGAAATCAATGCATTGTATGACGTATTTAAACCTACCCAAAAGTTGGAAACTCCGCATTGTGCGTTAACATCCACTAAATCAAACCTAGGCCATACCTTTGCGGCCTCCGGCTTGGTAAGTTTTGTGAGCCTTTTATTATCGATGCGCCATGAAACGATTCCCTCTAGTCTTCATTGCGATATTGAAAGCGATTATATCCCGTGGTCCAACAGCCCTTTTTACGTTAACAAACAGCCGAAAGCGTGGCCCAAAAAAGACCGCCCCCGAATCGGGGCACTAAGTGCTTTTGGGATGAGTGGTACAAATGCGCATATGGTTCTAGAAAGTTATGACGAATGTTCCACTGACCCGCTGCTATCGGATGATCGTCAGTATTATATGTTGCCTATCTCAGCAAAAAGCGAGAGTGCGTTAAAAGAGCGTGTAGCGGAACTGCGTAGTTTTCTGCAGGCGATAAATAAACAATCAACGGAGCTATTGGCGATAAGTTACACCCTGTTTTGCGGGCGGCATCATTTTAGATATCGTACCGCGATTGTGGTTCAAGATACGGAGGACGCTATTCACACCTTAGGACTTCTTGCAGATGACGAGCGGTCTCCAAAGGTATTTAACGGTGAAGTTGATAGAGATTTTGTTGCACAAACAGGCTTGTTGAATTTTGGGGAAACACAACTTTTAGGTTTCTCTCGACTTGATGAATGCATGGATGAGAAGGAAGCGCTATATGCGTTATCGGATCTATATTGTCAGGGGTATGATTTGGCCTGGAAAAATATGTTTGGAGACAAGCTTATTTCGCGGGTGAATTTACCCACTTATCCTTTTGAGCGGGAGCATTACTGGGTAAATCCATCCAGCGCCTCTCGTATGGATAATTCGTTATCACTTAATGGTGATTCTGATGCTGTATTGTTTGGTCCCCTAAATCAAAAAAACACGTCAGTATTAGATTTAACACGATTTAGTGCAACATTTACGGGGGAAGAGTTTTTTATTCGGGATCACGTGGTCAACAGGAATAAAGTACTTCCGGGCGTCGTATTCCTAGAGATGGTTCGGGCGGCAGCAGAGCAAGCGATGATCGAGGCTGATCATAATAGAATATGTGAGATTGCGAATATTGTTCTTCTCTCCCCACTATCTTTTGATGATAAACCGATAGATGTACACGTTACTCTTAGCAAAATAAATGAACGGTGTGCAGCGTTTTCGGTATATTCGGAACCATACGGCGAGAAAAATAATCATGCTCAGGGGCGTATAAATTTCCCTGATATTTCTGCTCTAGATGGTGGCGGGGATTCTAAATCAAGTATCGATATCGCCGATTATAAGGTGAATTGTGAGCGTAGGGTTGAGGAAGCGGATTGTTATAACCGGTATGCCGATATGGGACTCATGTACGGGCCAGCATGTCGCGGAGTAAAAGCTGTGCATGTGATGGCGCGGCGAGATGAAGATCGATTTTTAGTTTCAGATATTGAGCTTCCAGAGTTTATAGGCCGGGAGTCGATAAGTGGGTTTGCGTTACACCCCACAATTTTGGACGCAGCGTTACAGTCCAGTATAGGCTTTATGTTCGATGATGCGGGTTTTTCAGGGTTTATAAATAGTGAGGGAAAAACTAAAAAAACCATGGTGCCCTTTGGTTTTGAAAAGGTAACGTTATTTGACAGCCTTTCAGAAGAAAAATATGTAACAGCCCTTCTGACGTCGGGTTCCGATATAAATGACCCTATTCAAAAAATCGACGTGGATCTTATTAATAATACCGGAAAGCTATGTGTACGTATTCAGGGGTTTAGTGTGCGCAATGCGGTGGTTGAAGCGGATTCTGCCTCGGGCTATGAAGCGCACAACACTGTGAACGAAGAACGTTTTAGCGCTGAAGAATCTTTTGAAACAAGATCGGGTGATAGATCTCTAATTTCGACAAAGATAGAGAAAACGCTTGTTGGATTTATAAGTGAACAGCTTAAAGTGAAGCATGCCGATATAGACGTTCGTGCAGAATTTAGTGAGTTTGGGTTTGATTCGGTGAGCCTTACGGTGTTTTCAAATACTTTAAATCAGGAATTCGGGCTTGATGTGTTGCCTACCTCATTTTTTGAATACCCAACGATTCGTAAGCTTTCTTCTTTTTTGATAGAGGCTCACGAAGTATCAATGATCGAAATATTTGCACCCAAAAAGGTGCCTAATGATAAGAACGTGTCGTTATCTGAGGAGGCATGTGGCGAAGCCAATGATATGTCTGCTTTAAATGACTTGTTAGGGAAGCTGTCTAGGAAGGTAATCAGCGTAGACGACGCAATAAATGAGATGGTTGGCTGAAATGAACGATTTTTATAAAAATATTTTTTCTGAGGTGTACTCAGGCCGCATGGACAAAGACGCGGCATTGGCGCTTATCACCGATTTTAAAGCGAGCACTACGGGCCTCGATCAGAAAACTACGTCGTCTAAGCATGATGTAAATGCTGAATATATGATGTTGACTCCCTCTTGGGAGTGTTTGGAGGCGGATCAGAAAGAGGTGTCACGAGAAGCAAAAAAAATAGTTATTTTTATAGGCATGGGTGACGAGAGTGTTCGCGAAATAGAGCGTATGGCAGAGGGTCTGTCGGTTATACAGATATCCTCCAAGGAGACAGAAAGTCATTTAAGGTTCTTAGATTATTCGCACAAGTTGGTTTCAAAAATAAATGCGTTAATAGTGTCTGGTGGCAACCTAAATATTCAATTATGGCTGGATGAAAGCGATGGTTTTGGTGCCTGTTGGGGGCTTTCATCGATTATTAAAAGTACTGTTCAGGAATATAATAAGATTTCTGGGAAAACTGTTTTCTGTAATGGGTGTAAGGATACAAAATCGTTACACGCTCATATTAGTGATGAGTTTAATTCATCGGGTAGTGATGTGGCCTATCGGTCTGGCGTGCGGGAAGTTCTTTTTTTGAAAGAGCTGAATCGACTTGATGAAGAACAGGAGAGGTGTATCTGGAGAGAGGGCGGTACATATCTTATTACTGGTGGATTGGGTCAGCTAGGTAAGATGTTTGCTGAGCATATCGCTTACAATGTTCCTGGGGCGCATGTGATATTGGCTGGTCGTTCTCCTCTGTCGGATGAGATTAAAGAAATCTTATTGGCCTTGGGGGATTATTCAAGTGACGGCGGATTGGTTGAGTACGTACCGCTTAACTTTATGGATGAAAAAACGATTGCCAAAGCCGTTACCGAGATAGAAAACAGGTTTGGTCAGTTGGCAGGGGTCATCCATAGTGCTGGTGCTATAAAAGATGGGTTATTGCATTCGAAAACGGAGGATGATTTTACAGAGGTATTTCTTCCTAAGGTGCAAGGCCTGGCGTTGCTTGATAAGTATACCGCGCATCATGAACTAGATTTTTTCGTCATGTTTTCTTCAACTACCGCATTACTGGGAAATGTTGGCCAGTCAGATTATGCGGCCGCTAACGCTTTTATGGATGCATATTCTCGCTATCGTCAGCGTCTTGTGGGTGACGGTAAACGTACCGGTCGGTCCTTGTCTATCAACTGGCCGCTTTGGCAGGATGGCGGTATGAAGGTCGATAGATCTGTAGAAGAAAGAATTGAGCGATTAACCGGTATGGTGCCCTTGAAAAAGGAAGTGGGTTTGACTGTTTTTGAGCAGGCCTTATCTATGAGCGAGAATCAAATTGTTGTGTTATCTGGAGGGGCAATAAAGACTGAGGCTTTTGGTAGCGTTAGTGGCCCAAAAATACTGGGTGTAAATGCGCAAAAAATAGAGGGTGATTTATCGTCAGAGATGCATGAAAGGGATTCTATTCATGTAAGTAATGCGGATTCCCTAAAAAAACACGGTGTGTCAGATTTTAGTTTTTCAGGCCCTAAAAAATTAAATGCGGGCGGACATGGAAAAACAGAAAAGGAAGTGCATGATGCGAAAAACGATAAAAGACGTGTTAAGGCTGGTGAGGCAATTGCGATTGTTGGTGTCAGTGGCTGTTTCCCTGGTTCTTCTAGCATAACGCATTTTTGGGAAAACTTGCGCGAAGGTAAAGATTGTATTACTCAGGTTCCTAGCTCCCGCTGGGATTGGGATTCCCTTTTTGGTGATCCAGATACGGAAGAGAATAAAACCAACGTAAAATACGCTGGTATTTTAGATGATATTGATAAGTTCGATCCCCTGTTTTTCGGAATATCACCGCGGGAAGCTGAGGCAATGGATCCTCAGCAGAGGCTGTTAATGACATATATCTGGAAAGTCATTGAAGATGCAGGGCATGCGCCGCAGTCATTAGCTAATTCTAATACGGGAATTTTTGTCGGTACAGGGAGCAGCGGATATGGGGCCTTAGCCGCTGCGATGGGTATTCCTATTGAAGGATTTACTGCAGCAGGCATGGCAGGCTCCGTGGGCCCTAACAGAATGAGCTATTTTCTGGATCTACATGGGCCGAGTGAACCAATAGAGACCGCCTGCTCTAGTTCTTTAATAGCCGTGCATCGCGCTATTCGTGCTATGCAGGTTGGGGATTGTGAGCAAGCAATTGTTGGTGGTATTAATTTATTAGTTTCTCCTGAGCTTCAAATTAGTTTTGATAAGGCCGGGATGTTAGCGAAGGATGGCCGCTGTAAAACGTTTTCTAAAGAGGCGAATGGATATGTGCGCGGTGAAGGGGTTGGCATGTTAATGCTGAAGCCTTTGCCAAAAGCAGAAGCAGACGGTGACCATATTTATGGCTTAATTAAAGGCAGCGCCGAGAATCATGGCGGTAGGGCTAATTCGCTTACGGCCCCAAACCCAAGAGCGCAAGCCGAATTAATTAAAGCCGCGTTTAGAGAAAGTGGCGTGGACCCTCGTACTGTTAATTATATCGAGGCACACGGCACGGGGACTTCACTCGGGGATCCAATAGAAGTCCAAGGGCTTAAAAGCGCATTTTCAGAATTAGCCAGCGAGCAGAATTTGACCTTGGACGTCGGTTATTGTGGGCTTGGTTCAGTAAAAACCAATGTTGGGCATTTAGAATTGGCGGCCGGAGTAACCGGAATTATCAAAGTTCTTTTACAAATGAAATATAAGACTTTGGTGCCGAGCTTACATTGTGAGGAAATTAATCCATATATTGATTTAAGTGATAGTCCTTTCCAAATCGTCAAAAAAACCCAACCATGGGACCCGATAAAAAACGAATATGGAAAATCTATGCCTCGTCGTGCAGGGGTATCTTCTTTTGGTTTTGGCGGGGTGAATGCGCATGTTGTACTGGAGGAGTATGTTCAAGAAGCATCACAAGATGAGAGCTCTGATACTGCTGTAATTATTCCATTATCTGCTAAGACTAGTGAGCGTTTAATGGCTCAAATTCGCCAATTAAGCGCTTATTTAGAGAGCTCGGATTTGCCCGCGCTAAGAGACATTGCTTATACCCTACAGGTAGGGCGAGAGGCGATGGATATGCGGTGGGTGTGTGTTGTGAATTCCCTTGATGAACTAAAAATCGCATTGTCGAAGACAATCGCAGGAGAGAGTGCTCCCTTTCATGTATTTGAGGGGGATGTGAAACAGGAAAAAGATTTATCCTCGTTATTTTGTGACGATGAAGATTTACAAAAGGCGATATCACTGTGGCTATTAAAGGGAAAGCATGAAAAGTTATGTGAACTCTGGACAAAAGGGGTTAGTTGGGACTGGTCGGGTTTATATGCAATTAGGCCCAATCGTGTATCGCTTCCAACGTATGCATTTGCTGAAGAGCGGTGTTGGTTTAGTCCTTCGAATACGCCGATAATCACAGCGCATAATCACTCCTTTACGAATCGTAGTACACCAAAGAAAGAAGCCTTGACTGAAACTCCGGTTTCAGTTGATGAGACGCCAGTATTACTAACGTATTCAGAACGATGTGTCGTGCATACACTCCCTGATCTAGATAAGGAAATAAAAATAAATGAGACGCTCGTTGTATTTTTATCTTCTAGGGATGCGCAAGATAAGTTTGATAAAGCTTTTTCTCGGGTATATGACAATATTATTTTTATTCCCTATAAAGAAAATGTTGGGATTGAGGAGGCTATAGATGAATACGAGTTGGCCCCAGATTGTGCCTTAACCTTCGTGTATATGTGGCCTGTTGAAAACGACTTGTTTATTAGGGATGTTCAGTCGATATGGTCTTTTTTGCAATACATCAATAAAAGCAAGTTTTCTCAGGTTAATCTGCAGCTGTGTGGGCGCGCTAACAGCGCAGTAAATCAAGCGTATTTAGAGTCATGGATGTCGCTACATAAATCGATCAGTCTCGTTACGCTTGAGTTCAAAATTAGCGTACTCGTTTACGATGCTCAAGAAGAGGTTGCAGGATCCACCCCGGATTTTAGTTGGTGGGCGGACACAGTACTGTCAGAGCGAATTTACGGAAATGGTGACAGTGCGATTTATCGTAATGCTGTACGGCACACCATGGCGCTTAAAAATATAAGCGCTTCCATTTCGGGCGAAGAAGATAAAAATGGAAAGATACCGTCGATCATTCGGCCTAAAGCCACGTATCTTATTACCGGGGGTTTAGGTGATATTGCCGGTGTTTTATCTGAATATTTGTTAACCCATTATCATGTAAATCTTGTTTTATCCGGGCGTTCTGAATTGAATGAAGCACGTCGGAAGCGGATAGAGTATTTGCAATCGCTGGGTGGTCGGGTGTTTTATTTTGTTGCGGACGTATCTGACGAAAAAGCGATGCGAACTGGGATTTCTGATGCTTGTGAGCGCTTCGGTGTCATTGATGGCGTGTTCCATGCTGCGGGATTGTCTGCCGGGGAGTCAATTTTTGAAAAGAGTTATGAGCAATTTCATTCGGTTGTTACACCAAAGATTCAAGGCGCATTATTGTTAGATCGTTTGCTCAATGATCAGCCTCTAGATTTCATGTGTTACCTATCGTCTATTTCCGCGGTGCTTGGTGATGTGGGCTCGTGTGATTACGCGTTAGCAAACCGCTTTTTGCTTTCCTACGCAGAACAGCGTGAGCGGTGCAGAGAATTAGGCTCAGTGCAAGGACAGTCGATTGCAATCGCTTGGCCACTTTGGGAAAACGGTGGCATGAAAATGGCGACCGATAAACAGACGGAGATGTATCTTAACTCAAGTGGTCAGGTTGCCTTGACTAATGAGGACGGTATTAAAACACTTGAACGCTTATTACAATCTAGCTTAGCAAAGACTCTGGTTGTAAAAGGTAGGCCTTCGCGTGTTAATCAGTTTTTAGGCGTAACCCCGATAAACGAGAGCTGCACGGTTGAATCTGAAAAAACTAGCTCAGAGTTCACAGTCCCCGTTTCAAATATTTCTCGTCCGGAACTTAAAAGCTTGAGCTTAGCTGAATGTGTGATGTGGGACTTGAAAACGGTTGCGAGTCGATTGCTAAAAATAGAACGTGGTCGTTTGGATGAGGAAGAAAATCTATCAGATTTCGGATTTGATTCAATCGGTTTGGCAATGTTTTCTAAATCCCTAAGTACGCATTTCAATACTAAAATTACACCTTCAATATTCTTTAGTTACTCAACACTTGTTGATCTGAAAGCTTACTTTATGGAAACCCATGGAGATATCGTGGCAATAAAATATCAGCGTGATAGCGTTCTAGGTGATCAACCCTCTTCGCTACCTCAGCCAGTAGATACGTTAGTGAATGATGCGGGTGAGCGAGTGAACACCGAGAAAGCTAAATGTGATGACTCAGCTTCATCAGATAAGTATGAGCCGATCGCGATTATTGGGATGAGTGGCCGCTTTCCCGGCGCTCGAAATATAGATGAACTGTGGCAGATATTAGCTGACGGTCGTAGTGTGGTTGATGAGATTCCAGAAGAACGGTTTGATTGGCGTGAACACTATGGAGACCCAGCAGAAAATGACGATAAAACAAATTGTAAATGGTTAGGAGCCCTCCCCGGAATCGATGAATTTGACCCTAAATTCTTTGAGATATCTCCGGTTGAGGCTGAAGCTATGGACCCGAGGCAACGTCTGCTTCTACAAGAAGCTTGGCGAGCATTGGAAGACGCGGGGTATGGTCCTCAACAGCTATCTAGCCAGAAGGTCGGAATGTTTGTTGGCGTGGAACAGGGAGAGTATCAACAGCTTGTCGAAAAGGCACCATTCACAGCAAACCACGATGGTATTCTAGCGGCGCGCCTCGCATATATATTAAATTTGAGCGGTCCTGCGTTAGCGATTAACACCGCATGTTCGTCTGGTCTGGTGGCGGTTCATGAGGCTTGTGTGAGCTTGAGAGCTGGGGATTGTGACGCGGCGATTGGTGGTGGGGTGCACGTGTTAATCAAGCCTGACGGGCTTGTTGCAATGGGCAAAGCCGGAATGCTTTCTCTTGATGGCCGGTGCCATACATTTTCAGAGAATGCAAATGGTATGGTGCCCGGTGAAGCAATCGCGGCCGTTGTGTTAAAGCGCCTTAGTGATGCTGAGCGTGATGGAGATCCAATTCATGGTGTTATTCGAGGAAGTGGGATCAACTACGATGGTAAGACCAATGGTATTACTGCTCCAAGTGGGAAAGCGCAGACGTCTTTAATTACCGAGATATACAATAAGTATAAGATACCTTTTAATCGAATAGATTATATTGTCGCGCACGGTACGGGCACCCGGTTGGGGGACCCTATTGAAGTAAACGCATTATATGATGCATTTAAAAATTCTGGCGAAGAGTTTACAAAGAAATGCGCGCTTACATCGAATAAGCCTAATCTTGGTCACACTTTTGCGGCATCAGGGCTGGTCAATTTGGTAGGAATGCTGCTTTCTATGCGGCAGGAAAAAATTCCACCTAGTATTAACTGTGAGAAAGAAAGTGATTATATATCATGGTCGGATAGCCCGTTTTTTGTAAATAAAAACCTCGCTCCCTGGCCGAAAGTGGGTATGCCTCGGCTCGGAGCTTTAAGTGCTTACGGAATCTGTGGGACAAACGCTCATGTCGTTGTCGAAAGCTACGACAGTAACGAGTTGGATATGAAGGTTTTTGGTGAGGAGGTCCCTCATCTCGTTGCGCTTTCAGCGAAATCCGAGGGGGTACTACATCAAAAGCTGAAAGATCTAAAGGTTTTCCTTGTAAACTCTAGCGATGGTCTTGATTTGGGGTCACTTAGTTTTACCTTGTTGACGGGACGGCATCATTTTGCACACCGAGTTGCTTTCGTTGTCGATGATGCGAGAGACGCTGTGAGAAAAATCGGACGTTTTCTGGAGAATGATTTCCCAGAAGGGGTATCGAATGGAAAAGTAGAGCGGCGTTTTAAACCGAACGCTTCTCAGTTAAGTGCGGGTGAAAAGACGATTACGCGATATCGTTCGATAATTACCGAAGGAGCGCATGATGAAACACGCTCGAGCCTTATTTTTCTATCGGGTTTGTATACTCAGGGGTATAAACTTTGTTGGAGCGATCTATTTATTGGGCGTAATGTAAAAAGATTGCACGTACCCACATACCCATTTTCGAGGGAACGCTATTGGGTGGATCTAGGTTTGGACGCAGGAAGACTCGGTAGTCGTCAGCCGCTAAACGAAATCCATTTAAGCCCCTTGGTCCACAGAAATATTTCTGCTAATAACGATTACCATTTCGTTTCCTCATTTAGTGGTGACGAGTTTTTCTTTAAAGATCATCTGGTTAATAACCAAAAAGTTCTTCCCGGAGTAGCGTATCTAGAAATGGCGAGAGTGGCCGTTTCTATTGCGCGAAATTGCATTCGTGAATTTACACCCATTAGTATAGAGAACGTTGTGATTCTCAAACCATTTGTTCTCACAAAAAATCGTTCAGAGATACATGTTGGTTTGAATGCAAATGGAAATAATAAGTTTTATTTCGAGATATACTCCTTAGACATTGACGGGGAAAAAGAAATTTTTACTCAAGGAATGGTGGTTGCTGACAGTGTCTCCCCTCCATCTGATTTTGTAGGTTTGGATGAACCTACAGACATCTCTACTGAAGAAGTTTTCGGTTCTCAGTGCTATGACCTTTTCTTAAGTATGGGTATTAGGCATGGAGAAGCATTCAGAAGTATAAAACGAATTAAAAAGGTAGTTCAAAATGATGAAGAATCCTGTTTGTGGGTAGATGTTCAACTGCCTATTGCTGTCAGTGATTCGAGTGGGGAGTTTGGGATTCACCCAAGTATTCTGGATGGAGCGCTGCAGTCAGGTTTAGGTTTCGTTTTGATTAATAAAGCTAGTAGTAGCGACGAGCTTGGAGCATTGATCCCCTTCTCTATTGATTCAATAATCGTTTATGCACCGGTTAGGACTAATGTTAGCGTCATTGCCCGCACCTTCAGTAACGCTAATAAAAATATCATGAAGTGTGATTTTGATGTTATTTCAGATAGTGGAAAACTTTGTGCAAGAATAAAAGGTTATACCTCTAGACGACTTTCGTCAAAAAGTAAGTCCTCTGGGGTTATATCTAACGAGATCGGTGTAGAAGTGATAGATAATCAAGTTAAGGACTCAGTTCGTTTAAGTAAATCCGTAGATGTCGGGTTTTTGACAAAGGAATGGATCGAAGCACCAAGTCGTAGTTCCGAAGTTGGACAGGGCCCTAATTTCCTACATGTGTTTTTGTGTGACTTAGATGTGTCTATAGATGTTTTGAGCTCAATGCTAACGGGGGCTTCTGTTCATGCGCTCAGGTCGGAAAGGAAAGGGGTTTCCGATCGTTATACTGATATTGCCTCAAATCTCCTATCGGAAATTAAATCTTTGGTTTCCCAGTCGGCTTCCGGACCAGTGCTTGTTCAGCTCGTCGTTGAACATGGCAACCCTTTTCATTACGAAGGGTTAGCGGGAATGTTGAAATGTCTTGAGATTGAATACCCTAGGATTAAAACACAATTGATTATTTCTGACGAAACTCAGAAAGCTGAAAAAATATCGCGCTATATTTTGTCCGAACAAGGTGTTGAAGATGTATTAACAAACTCCCATGACCAGGAGATCTGTTATTTGGGCGGAAAACGAAGTGTTATATCTATCTCGGAACTTAAGATTTCTCTTGATTCGATGAACTACTCGTTTTGGAAAAATGATGGTGTGTATCTGATTACCGGAGGCTTGGGAGGGCTTGGAAAAATCTTTGCAAAAGAAATGCTGTGTTCCGACAAAGCGGTTCATCTCATCCTTGTGGGACGATCTAACCTCAATGAATACAGTTCGGCGGCCGTCGAAGAACTGAAATCGTTTTGCCGGGGATCTTCTACAGTAGATTACTATGCTGTTGATATCGATGATGAGCGGGCTTTATGTAAGCTACTCAAAGATATTAAATCTTTATTTGGTGGAATTACCGGTATTTTACATAGTGCGGGTGTGATTAGGGATAATTTTGTTAAGGCTAAATCTGACCTTGAATTACGGGCGGTATTTGCGCCTAAAGTGTCGGCTCTAGAGAAGTTGGATGAAGTCACCAAGCAGGAGCCCCTCGAGTTATTCATATTATTTTCTTCGCTCTCCTCGGTGTTCGGTAACGTAGGACAATCGGATTACGCGGCGGCAAACGGGTTTATGGATAGGTTCGCATTTCATCGAAATAATCTGGTAAATAAAGGCGTTCGATCCGGAAAGACATTATCTATTAACTGGCCATTATGGGAATCAGGCGGAATGCAGATTGAGGCATCTGAGCTCGAACAGCTGATGCGGACTACGGGTATTGTACCCTTGCCTACTGGACAGGGAGTTCGTGCGTTGGGGGCTGCACTGACCAGTTTGTGCTCTCAGGTTGCTGTGTTTTCAGGCGGTAAGAGTGTTAAAAAACCGTTGGTCATCGGTGAAAATGTAAATGGAGATTATCAAGACCATAGTAAAATATTGGCGGTCGAAGGGCCTGATCATGTTGATGATGGGGCCGACTTACTCTCACTAGTTCAAGAGAGTGTAATTACATTAATTTGTGATCAGCTGAAAGTTAAAAAATATGATCTTGATGTTCAAGCTGAATTTAGTGAATTTGGATTTGATTCGGTAAGTCTTACGACTTTCGGCAATAGCTTAAGTGAATATTATCACATTGAACTATCGCCTACGCTGTTCTTTGAATATCCGTGTATCGAGGATTTTTGTCAGTATCTTGTTGATGAAAAAGAAAGTGCCATGTTGTCGGTATTCAAATCAGTGGTTGATAGAAAACTCGAAAAGAATAGGTGTTCTGAGGAAGACGTTCAAGAATGTGAGGGTTTGGATTTTACTAGTTTGGTTGACGCGCTTCAGTTGGTGATTGTCGAAAAAATTAGTGAGCAATTAAAAATTGATAACCGGGATATAGATATTCTTGCTGAATTTGGGGAGTTTGGGTTTGATTCTGTCAGCCTTACGAGTCTCGGAAATATTCTAGGCAAAGAATATGGCCTGGAAATATCTCCAACATTGTTTTTTGAGTACCCGACAATAGAGCTGTTAAGCGAATATTTGGCGGGTGAGGAGCAGGAAAGATTATTAGAGGTTTTTGTTAATAGGAGCGATTCTGATAGAACTGAAACGGCTAAAACATGTGAAGATGAATACCTTTCTGAGCCAGCTGCTTCAGTGCGAATCGCGACTCAGGGTTCTGATATAAAAGATTTTGAATGGCAATATAAAGTTCAATCAATACTGATCGCCGAGGTTTGTAATCAACTTAGGGTAAAAGAAGAGGATGTTGATCCTCATGCGGAGTTTAGTGAGTTTGGGTTCGACTCAGTTAGTTTAACGACCTTCGGAAATACGTTAAACCAAACGTATGGGCTGGAACTAATGCCGACGATATTTTTCGAGTCGCCTACTGTAGCACTGTTGAGTGAATATATATTGGACAATGATAAGGAGCGAATCAAGGAATATTTGGGCGCTCCGTTGGTACGAGATACGGAATCAGCTCCGCAACATGGATATGCTCGAAGCGTCCTGCGTGAGGTAATCGTTGAGAAGACCGAAAAAGTTAAAGAAGTAGGTCGAAAACCAGATCAGAGCAGTGCCTCACAGTCGTCTCCAAATGATCAGAACGATCCTTCTGGCGGTGCGGTTAGGGGAGAAAATTTCAACACGAAGGAGGCGGAACATAGGTTAGATAGAATCGCAATTGTTGGTGTTAGTGGTTGCTTCCCTGAATCTCCGGACTTAAACACATTTTGGGATAATCTTTCTGCGGGCCGAGATTGTATTACTGAGGTGCCGGGCGATCGTTGGGATTGGGATACACTTTTTGGTGATCCGAAAACGGAGGAAAATAAAACAAATATTAAACACGCCGGTATTATGTCCGGCCTATCTGAGTTTGACCCATTATTTTTCGGTATTTCTCCTCGTGAAGCCGAGATTATGGATCCGCAACAACGACTCATAATGACCTACATGTGGAAGGCGATCGAAGATTCGGGTCATTCTCCGGAATCACTTAGTGGAACCAATACTGGTGTGTTTATTGGGACAAGCGGTAGCGGGTATGGCGCTATGTTATCGGGGGCTGGCATTCCGCTGGAGGGGTTTAGTGTAGCGGCTATGTCGGGGTCTGTTGGGCCAAATAGAATGAGCTTTCTACTTAACTTGAATGGCCCAAGTGAACCGATTGAGACGGCCTGTTCTAGTTCTTTAGTTGCAATTCACCGTGCGGTGCATGCTATAAACACCGGTCAATGTGATCAAGCTATTGTGGGTGGAGTGAACACGCTAGTCTCGCCTGAGTTACAAGTTAGTTTCAGTAAGGCGGGCATGCTTTCCCCCGATGGCCGTTGTAAGACGTTTTCCAAAAATGCAAATGGTTATGTGCGTGGTGAAGGTGTTGGGATGTTGGTTTTGAAGCGTTTATCTGTCGCTGAGCGGGACGCTGATAACATTTATGCAGTTATTCGCGGAAGCGCCGAAAATCATGGCGGACGAGCGAATTCGCTAACGGCTCCGAACCCGAAGGCTCAGGCTGCATTAATCTCCTCAGTAATGAACGAGAGTAGAATCGACCCGAAAACAGTGAGCTATATCGAAGCTCATGGTACAGGAACACCATTAGGGGACCCCATTGAAATTCAAGGGCTTAAGAAAGCGTTCAAGGATGCTTCTGCAGAAATAGGTGGTGATACTCTACCAGAAGGCTATTGTCGTATTGGCTCCGTAAAATCGAATATAGGTCATCTAGAGCTTGCAGCTGGTGTTGCTGGTGTTATCAAGGTGCTGTTGCAACTTAAACATAAAAAACTGGTACCAAGCCTACATTGTGAGGATATAAACCCGTACGTCGACCTTAAAAATAGCCCGTTTAGAATTTGTGATCGCGAAGAGCCCTGGGAGAGATTAAGGGATGTGAATGGAGCACAAATCCCGTTAAGAGCGGGTGTTTCTTCGTTTGGTTTTGGCGGCGTAAATGCTCATGTTTTGTTGGAGGAATATGTGGGGGATGAAGAGGTGAACTGCGCCGTGCCTCCCTACATTTTTGTTCTTTCGGCAAAAACAAAAAGTGGCTTAAAATCCCAGGCTGAACAGCTACGTGAATATATTGATGGAAACGGCACAGTCGATTTATCTCGCCTAGCGTATACCTTACAAGTGGGTCGCGATGGAATGAACTTTCGGTTCGCTTGTGTTGCAAGCTCAGTGACATCTCTGAAAAAAGCGCTTTCTGATTTCTTAAGTGGGAGTGATTCCTTTTCCAGTGTATATGTCGGTGAATTATCATCACATAAAGATCTGGCGCTGTTGTTTGGGAGTGATGAGGATTTTTCCGAAACTGTAGCGGCATGGGTGAGTAAGCGTAAACTAGATAAGCTGGCTAACCTATGGGTTAAAGGCGTGCCCCTGGACTGGACGCGACTTTATTCCGTTCTACCGAAAAGAATGAGTTTGCCGAGTTACCCTTTCGAGAAGGGTCATTATTGGAAGATCCCGCTTGTCTCTGGGCCGGCGGGCCTTGGTTTGTCTAATAAACCAGGCTCTATTGAAAACGGGATGACTGGATCGTTTATTGGGCCTGTTGTCCATAAAAATATTTCAGATATCTCGGGTTTAAAGTTTTCATCTGTATTTTCTGGGAAGGAGTTTTTCCTAGCTGACCACGTAATTATGGGAGAGAAAGTTCTCCCTGCTGTTGTATATGTTGAGATGGCAAATATCGCAGTGAGAGCAGCGATTGATTGTGATAGTAACCTTTCGACAATAATTGAAAATATCGTATTCCTTGAACCGTTAGTTGTGGGAAGTAAGAGCGTTTGTGTTCATACATCGATTTCTATAGTAGCGCCTACAAAAGTTAACTTTGAGATCCACTCAATAGTTCTAGATAGTGAAGAATCGCTTGGCCGTAGAGTTCATTCCCAAGGAACATTAACGGTTGGAGTCTTGGGAAATGCCGACTCGTTTGGTAGTCAAAATATGTTAGCCAATAAAGAAACAACCTCTCTAGATATTGGAGGCTATTATGAGCAGTTAAGCGTAAGGGGTTTGCAATATGGCTTGGCTCATCGAGCAATAACAGAAATGAATATCATTGATGGTAGTGTCCGGCAGGTTATAGGGAAACTAGAGCTGCCTTCTTCTGTGGCAGATTCGTCTTCAGGTTATACGCTACACCCGAGTTTAATGGATGCCGCATTACAAGTCGCGGGCGCTATCGATGCAGGCGCTAATACGGAGGCACTTTTAAAACTGCCATTTGCGATTGAGAAAGTTGAAATCTATCGGTCCGTAAATACAACTGTTGATGTTGTCGCTAGGCCTGTTATAGCCGCAAGTAGCGAAGTAAAAAAATATGATGTCTCTATTTACTTAGAGAGCGGAGAGTTAGCCGTAAGTCTGAAGGGGTTTAGTACTCGAATATTTCGTTCGGAGAAAGAAATAAAACCGATAACTCATAACGTGACGCCACATTTAGAAGATGCGAATAACGAAGATAAAATATCGGATAATATTGAGGGGAAACAGCAAACAGAATTAAACCAGATACTACGAAGAAGTATAGCTGATCATTTGAATATAGAATTTACGTTGGTTGATGTTGATGTAGAGCTGAGTGAGTTTGGGTTTGATTCTGTCACTCTGACTGGGTTTGGGAATGTTCTAAATCAAGAGTATGGTTTTGAGCTTACGCCTACAACGTTCTTTGAGTATCCTACGGTAGCGTTACTTAGTGCTCACCTATTAAGTGAATACCCTGAGAATATTCAGCGTTGCTTGATGATTCCCGTGTTGAAAGAAACTAAACCTGATCAGTACGTAAAAAATAAGCTAGACGTTTACCCGGAAACCGCTAAGGCGTTCGATAAAAGCTCTCGGCCTGGGTCAGGGCTAGATTTCTTAAGTAGTCCTTTTTGTGCTGATAGCGTTATTGAACAACGAGAGCTATCGAAGACGATGGACGAAGCGATTGCTATTGTCGGAGTTAGTGGTGCTTTTCCGGAAGCTAGTGATATAGACCAATTTTGGGAGAATATTTCTACTGGGCGAGATTGTATTACGGAAATGCCTAATGATCGATGGGACTGGGAAAGTATATACGGAGACCCCTCCAAGGACGTAAATAAAACGAATATAAAGTCTATGGGGGTTTTGAAGGGGGTCGATGAGTTTGATCCTCTATTTTTCGGTATTTCGCCAAAAGAGGCCGCAACGATTGATCCGCAACAACGAATTTTAATGACCTATGTCTGGAAGGTTATTGAAGATGCGGGCTATGCACCGAGCTCTCTAAGCGGTACAAACACCGGAGTCTTTGTTGGAACTGGTGCAAGTGGCTACGGTTCCTTGCTCGCACAGGCTGGCGTTCCTATCGAAGGCTACAGTGCAGCAGGTATGGTCGGGTCGGTTGGCCCCAATCGCATTAGTTTTCTACTTAACCTACATGGGCCAAGCGAGCCAATTGAAACAGCATGTTCTAGTTCATTAGTCGCAATTCATCGTGCTGTGTCAGCTATGCGGATGGAGCAGTGCGATCAGGCTATTGTGGGCGGGGTCAACTTGCTGGTTACGCCTGAAGCGCACATCAGTTTCACTAAAGCCGGAATGCTTTCTGTTGACGGTAAATGTAAGTCCTTTTCAAGCAGTGCAAATGGATATGTGCGTGGAGAAGGTGTCGGAATGCTCTTCTTAAAACGTTTATCCGATGCGGAAAAAGAGGGAAACACAATTTATGGGGTGATTCGTGGGTCTGCTGAAAATCATGGCGGACGCTCTAATTCATTAACGGCTCCTAACCCGAAAGCACAGGCTTCAGTCATTCAGTCAGCGATTGAGCAGGCGGGAATAGATCATAACTCGATTACGTATATTGAAGCGCATGGAACGGGAACGCCACTAGGAGATCCGGTGGAAGTACAGGGATTAAAGATTGCATTTAATAATAGTCAAGATGCGTATGATGCCCCATTTTGTGGTGTAGGCTCTGTTAAAACTAATATTGGTCACCTTGAATTGGCTGCAGGGGTTGCCGGAGTGATAAAAGTTTTGCTCCAGATGAAGCACAAGACCTTTGCTCCCAGTCTGCACTGCGACCAAGTAAACGAGTACATTAGCCTAGAAAATAGTCCGTTTTATTTCGTAAAAGATGCATGCCCTTGGGATTGTATTCAGGATCAAAAAGGAAATACCTTGCCTAGAAGGGCGGGAGTCTCGTCATTTGGTTTTGGAGGGGTTAATGCCCATGTGATTATCGAAGAATACATCGAGGGAACGAAACCACTTTCAGAAATGGATATAAACAAAAACGATGCAAGTGTGATAGTTCTATCGGCCAAAAATAAAACTTCACTGAAGAAAAATGCAGAAGCGCTTTATCTGTTTTTGAAGCGAAATAAAGACGAATGCGATATCGAATCCTTAGCATATACACTTCAAGTTGGTCGAGACTCCATGAAAAATCGCGTTGCAATCGTTGCCGATTCTATTGCTTCGTTGATCGGATTTTTGAAAAAATATATAGAAAATGGACCGTCCTTTGACGGTGTGTTTGAAGGTGGAGAAGAAAAAAATAGAGATGCAATAACCATGTTTTCCAGTGATTCGGAATTACTGGATGCGGTTGACAAGTGGGTTTCTCTGGGTAAGTGGAAGAGTCTTGCGGAGTTGTGGGTAAAAGGCCTGAAGTTCGATTGGGGTAGGATATACACCGGTAGGTCTATAAAAAGAATGCATTTGCCGACATATGAGTTCTCTCGCGATTCATATTGGATCGGTGCACCATCAACGGTTGTCGTGCCCACTATCACCTCGTTGAGTAATCGTACTGATGATCGAACAGAGACGGCCGCCGCCGATAATCGCAACTTTACCATCGGTCTAAGAATAAAAAATAAACTTAATCGTGTTGTTTGCGATCTAACCGATATCCCAAGTGATGAAATTGTTTCTACCGAAGCCCTTGATAGTTATGGAATGGATTCTATCGTTATTTCGAAATTTAGTGATATTTTGTCTGCTGAATTTCCAGAAATATCGAAGACATTTTTCTATGAAAATAAGACATTGGACGATATTTCTAAGCGACTTCTAATGGAGTACGAACCTCAATGTCTCTCATGGTTGAACAATGAAAATATACCGTCTTCAGTTGATGTTGACGCCGAGATTGACAGTAAATCTAAGCGTCAGGAGTCAAAACAGAATAACGGGGAACCTCTATTGCAGTTGAGAGCGTCGCAAAGAGAATTGCGGGGGAAATGTAGAGAAGAGAAGAAGGAGGCTAGCCGTGAACCAATCGCAATTATTGGGATTGATGGACGTTATCCTGGAGCCAATAATGTCGAAGAGTTTTGGCTCAATATCAAGCAGGGTGTGGATTCTATAGCCGAAATTCCAGAAGAAAGGTGGCCGATTGATAGTTTTTATGATGAAGACCGCCAGGAGTGCGTGGACCGGGGGAAAAGCTATAGCAAGTGGGGAGGATTCTTAGACGATGCGACAGTGTTTGACCCGCTATTTTTCAATATAACACCGCAGCTAGCGCGGGATATTGACCCTCAGGAACGGATATTTTTACAGTCTTGTTGGAACACCATTGAAGATGCTGGATACAATCGAGAGCGGTTGGACCGTCAGCATGGAAACAAAGTGGGTGTTTTTGTTGGTGTAACGATGTCTGGTTTTTCGTTATATGGTCCTGAGTTGTGGAGAAAGGGAGAGCGATCATTTCCTATATCGTCTTTTGGCTCAATAGCAAATAGAGTTTCTTATACATTTAATTTTAATGGCCCCAGTATGCCTGTTGATACCATGTGTTCGGCATCGCTCACGGCGATACATGAAGCGTGTGAACATATATACAGAGGCGATTGTGAATTATCGCTTGCTGGCGGTGTTAATCTATTTCTACACCCTTCTAGCTATGTCATGTTATGTGGTCCGCAAATGTTATCGCCAGACGGTCGGTGTAAGAGTTTTGGTGCAGACGGGAATGGTTTTGTCCCTGGGGAAGGTGTGGGAGCGGTATTGCTTAAGCGCTTATCTCAAGCCGAAAGAGATGGTGATCACATCTATGGAGTAGTGCGTGGTACAAGCGTAAATCATGGTGGGCGAACCTCTGGTTACACGGTTCCCAACCCAAATGCTCAGACTGAATTGGTAAAAGCTGCGTTATCAAGAGCTGAGGTGCATCCTAGGGAGGTGAGTTATATTGAAGCTCATGGGACAGGTACGGCATTGGGTGATCCAATTGAAGTCACGGGGCTGACGAATGCATTTAGGGAGCATACGGATGATGTGGGTTTTTGTAAGTTAGGTTCGGTGAAATCAAATATCGGGCATGCAGAAAGCGCTGCGGGTATAGCGGGGCTTACCAAAGTGCTAATGCAAATGAAATACGGTGAGTTGGTACCGAGTCTACACAGCGAGAGCCTTAACGAGAGCATTGATTTTTCTTCAACCCCGTTTACTGTCCAGCAAAATAATGCTGAATGGAAAAGGCCTTTGGTTGATTTTGGCGACGGAAATAAGGTCGAGCGTCCTAGGATAGCGGGTGTTTCTTCATTTGGAGCTGGTGGTGTTAATGCACACGTTGTTGTTGAAGAGTATATTGCCCTCCCCCCTCAGCCAGAAGCTCGAGAAACTAAATTTGGATTGCAAGACGAAGTTGGTATTCCTATCGTTTTATCTGCAAAGTCAGATGCGCAGTTAAAAGAGTATGCTCAAAAACTATATGAGTATATTGAGGCGAATAATGTTGAATTCGAATCTTTGGCTTATACGTTACAGGTAGGTCGAGAGGCGATGGATCACCGTTTAGGTTTCGTAGCAAGTAATATTTCAAGCACATTAGAAAAACTTAAAATATTTATTCGGGGAGAGAAATTAGGGGTTGAGTCATCTCCTTTAAGGAATAAAATCTTGGATTTATGGGTGCTAGGGAATCAAGTTGATTGGATCTCAGAATGGTCTGACTTCCAGCCAAAAACGGTATCCCTGCCTACATACCCATTTTTAACTGATAAATATTGGATTCCCATCGCTGCTGGAGAAGCTAACTATTCCAATGGATATGCGCAGAATGTTGATGTTCAAGATCGTCTCTATAACAAAGTGGAACATAAGGAGGCAGGCAGTATTGGAAAAATTAGTGATGATGAAAGTAAATCGGTTTTAGATCGAGTGGTGAGCGTTATGAGTAATGTTACCGGAATAGAGATAGCCAGTATCAGCCCGGATGAGGCGATTGAAAATTATGGAATCGATTCTATCGTAGTTAATAATATGAATCATGCGTTTGAAAAAATGTTTGATAAATATTCAAATACAATCATGTATGAAAATTTTTCATTAAGGTCTGTAGCTGAACAAATTGAACAGATAAATAGTGTAGAGGGTAGCCGTAAAAACATCGGATCCGAACTGTTAACGACAATCTGGAAGCCTTCTTCTATCGCTAAAAATTCTACAGACTATCAGTCTCATATCATTATTCTTGTCGGATTTGATAAAATAAAGGAGGAGAGTGTATGCGGTTTTTTTATGGAGAAAGAAGCTTCATCGGTAGTGTGCTTATACGAGGAGCGTGGTGGCGTAGATACTATTTATACGAGCTATGCTACGCAGCTCCTGATCTACTTACAGCAAATCTCAGCACAAGAGAATATGGGGCTAACGAAGGTTCAGCTTGTAATATCGAGTGAAAGGGAAAATTCGATATTTGGTGGGTTATCCAGTTTGCTCAAAACGGCCGCTATCGAAAATAGCCGGATTTCTTCCCAATTATTACTTGTACGAAATACTATATCAGTATCTGAAGTTGTAAGTATTATTAAAAATGAGACCGACACTGACGATGATGAAGTTCGATATATTGGCAGGGATCGCTTTCGAAGGGCGTTAGCGAGGCTGCCCGAATTTCGGAGCTCAGCAGACGGGGTGTGGGAAGACGGTGGCGTATATCTTATTAGTGGCGGCGCTGGGGCGTTGGGGCTGAAATTTGCTGAGTATATTACTTCTAATGTGGTTAGCCCAATCATTGTTTTGACCGGCCGAAAGGAACCGCCAGAATCATCATTACGAGCTATAGAAACCATGGAGTCGAGTGGTGCCTGGGTTGAGTATAGAGTGACTGATGTCAGTGATGAGCAAGCTGTCGTTGATTTAGTTGATGAAATAGTTCAACAGTATGGCGAGCTGTCCGGTGTTATTCATGCTGCGGGTATTGTTAACGATAGCTTGATCGTAAATAAGACGGAAACTTCGTTTTGTTCAGTGTTGTCACCTAAGGTAAGTGGTCTGGTCGTGTTGGACGAGGCTACGCGAGATCATGATTTGAAATTTTTTCTGTCCTTAGCTTCATTTAGTGGGGTGTTCGGCAATAAAGGGCAAGGAGATTATTCGGTTGCCAATGCGTTTTTGGATGGCTATTCAACGTATCGTAACGAACTTGTATCTCTTGGTGAGAGAAAAGGGCATACGATTGCAGTTGATTGGCCTTTGTGGAATTCCGAGGGTATGCAAGTAGACTCGGCAATAAAAGAACTGCAGTGGGAGTTGGCTGGTCTGTTACCTCTTGAGGCAGAAGAAGCATTCTCATGCTTGGAACGTGCATTACCTAGTGCTTTAAGTCAGGTCGTCGTGCTGTATGGAGATAAAAATCGAATAGGAGATGCTTTCACTATCAACGCGAGCCCAGAAATAAAATTCGCTGATACCATGGATTCTAAGGAGTATGATTTGTTAGCGGTAGAGGATGAGTAGGTAATTTGGTTCTGGGTGTGATAAGTCTATTGAAAATGATAAGTTATTAGATAATAAATGGGGAGATATAATGAGTGATAGCTATTTGTACAAGCCTTATAAATCAAAGTATGTGAGTGTTTATAACGCTTTATTGCCACTGTTAGCTGTTTTGGGGAAAAACCCTAAAAAACAAATTAATTTTGATTTGTTACATGAAATAGCATCGAAAGCAACCGGGTTGTCGGACTTTGGTGGTGAGGATTATTACGAAGGGCTAAATGTACTTATAGACAGTATTCTAGAGGAAAAGCATTTTCACTCCTTTGGTTATTTTCTTGCTAAGGGAATGATTGTAGAGCCCCTTAAAAACAGACTCTATTTAGAAGAAACCTATAAACGTTCACCCGAGATAAAAGATGAAAGTATTGAAGGTGCAATTTGGGTACTTGGTCTCCCTCGCACGGGGAGTACGTTGCTTCATAACTTATTAGCTTTGGATGAGGAAAATCGTACGCTCAAACGATGGGAGGCGGCAGTGCCGTCCCCAATGAATGTAGACCCAAAGGTTGACCTTGAACAGCGTAAGAAGAAGGCTCAAGTTACCGATAAAGTTTTACACATTTTGGCCCCGGATTTGTTAAAAAAACATTCGATGGGGTGGAATTTGCCGGAAGAGTGCGTAATGCTCTTTAGGGATACCTTTAGAAGTCAGCTATTTGGGTTTAGTTTAGGTGTGGAAAAATATGGTGAGTGGTTGCGAAACCAGAACCTTAACACGGCATATGCGTATTACCTGCGCCAACTTAAAGTACTTCAGCACCAAGAAAAGAAAACTCGCTGGGTGTTTAAAGCGCCTTTTCATAGCTTGCATATTGAAGCTATTGAGTCTGTATTTAATCAGCCCAGATATATTAATTTGCACCGTAACCCTAATAGTGTGTTGCCCTCTGTTGCTAGTTTGGGTGAAACCCTTCAGGGGATGTGCTCAAAGTATGTTGACCGCAGGTTAGCTGGTGAGCATGTTTTGAATGAGTGTAAATTGGCGATTGATAATCTTGTGAGAAGTAGAGAAAAAATAGCGAGCAACAGAATTATTGATATATATTTTTCAGATTTTATAAAAGATCCGTCTGGTACCATCGAACATGTTTATGAAAAATGGGAGTTGCCCTTCACTGAAGTTTATCGATCGAAGATCAAAGAGTTTATGGAGGCTAATCCTAAGAATAAACACGGTAAACATACATATGCTCGTGAGGAATATGGTCTCAGCGATGCGCTGATTAACGAAAAGTTTGGTGCTTACATAGCATCAATTAGTTAAATCATATCCTAAATAAAATATGGTGAGGGTGAAGTTGGATGAGTGATGGTTCTCTGGGTCGTAGAGCGATTGTTATTGGTGGAAGTATTGCTGGTTTGATGTCGGCAAAGTTGTTATCTAATCGTTATAAAAGCGTGGTTGTGATTGATAAAGACACTCTGGATGTATTTCCGGAAAATCGAAAGATGGTGCCTCAGAGTCATCATGTTCATATTGTGCTAAAGGCCGGGGAAGAAGGTCTTAACCAGATTTTCCCAGGGTTTTCTGAAGATATGTTGGCGCTAGGCTCTGTACGAATAGATATGAGTCAAGAGATGGTTTCATGCAGTGCTTTAGGGGTTGCTCCAAAGTGGAAGTCGGACATTTCGTTGTTGTCGCAATCAAGACCTTTACTCGAGCATGCTTTGTATCGGCGTGTACGAAAAGAGTGCCCTAATGTGGAATTTCGTAATTCTACGAGTGTAAGTGGCTTGTCTTATGATTCGGGTTTAAATCGAGTGACCGGGGTAAACTTGAAAAATCGGGACTCGAAAGATGATCAGATTTCTTCGGATATTATCGTTGATGCTTCAGGGCGAGGGGCGCTTGCTCTTCGCTGGTTTAAAGATTTGGGCTTGCCTGCTCCAGAGCTAGATGAAGTGAAAGTTTTGGTGGGGTATGCGAGCTGTAGGGTGAGGTTGTGTGAAGACAATACCCGTAAGTGGAAAGGTGTCGAGTGTGGTGGACCTGCGCCAGATCATCATATTGCGGGTATGCTAATGCCTATTGAAAATGGCCTACATATATGCAGCGTCACTTCACGTTTCAGTGACTTTCCGCCAACAAGTGAAAATGATTTTGTTGAATATTTAACTCGTTTTCCTCACCCCTTTTTCTCCAAAGCATTGGAGGGGGCTGAAATTGTTTCTCCCATTCAAAAGATGCGGTACGAGAGTAGTAAACGTCGCCGTTATGAAGCGCTAGAGAATCTACCTAAAGGGTACATGCCTATTGGAGATGCTTTGTGCAGTGTTAATCCTTGCTATGGCCAGGGTATGAGCTCAGCTGTTTTACAGGCCAAGGTTTTAGGCTCTGTATTGGCCGCGATCAATTCTAATGAGGCGTTAGACGAAATCCCTGGCCGGTTTTTAAACCAGGCGGAGCCGGTGTGTAATCAAATATGGCGTAACGCGTGCTTAAAGGATTTCCGCTACCCAAAAACCGCGGGAAGCCGCGCTTTTATTTCAGAGAAGGAAATAGAGGAGCAAGTTTTGCTAGAGAGGGCGAGTATTCTGAATCCAAAGCTCCGCCTTCAACTGATGCGATTAAGTCATTTACTAGACGATCCTTCGCTATTAGATTCGGATGAGTTTCGTAGCCTTATTGATGTACCTTGCCCTGTATAGGGCATAGGCGGTGAGAAAGCGCATTGTTATCTAGATGTGCTCATTTCGTGTAAAATGAGCCACTTTATCGTGATCCCCCTTACTTTCTATCAAAATATCTATAGGGGAATTCAGCTACTGGATTATTGGTACTCCCTAGTATGAGCTTTTCCGAAGAAATCAACCAACGGCGCACCTTCGCCATCATCTCCCACCCCGATGCGGGTAAAACCACTATCACCGAAAAGCTGCTTTTATTCGGCAATGCCATTCAGCTAGCGGGTTCCGTTAAAGGTAAGAAGGGGCCGCATGCCAAGTCCGATTGGATGAGCATGGAGCAGGAGCGGGGTATTTCTGTCACTTCCTCTGTGATGCAGTTTCCTTATAAGGAGCGAGTGGTTAACTTATTGGACACTCCTGGGCACGAGGATTTCTCTGAAGATACCTACCGTACTCTGACTGCCGTCGATTCTGTTTTAATGGTGATTGATGGCGCGAAAGGTGTGGAAGCACGTACGATCAAACTGATGGAGGTGTGTCGTTTACGGGATACGCCGATTCTCTCCTTCGTTAACAAGATGGATCGCGATATGCGAGACCCTATTGAAGTTATGGATGAAGTGGAGAGCGTACTCAAGATTAAGGCCGCGCCGATTAATTGGCCGCTCGGGATGGGTAAAGAATTCAAGGGGGTGTATAACCTCTACACAGATACCGTCCATCTTTATGAGCAGGGGCTAGGCCACACAATTCAGGATGATCGTCAAATTAAAGGTTTGGATAGTCAGGAGTTTACTGATTTGATGGGCGCTTATGCTGAGGATGTACGTGAAGAGATTGAGCTTGTCCGTGGCGCAACGCACGAATTCGATATAGAAGAGTATCTTGCCGGTAAGCTCACTCCCGTGTTTTTTGGAACGGCGTTAGGTAATTTTGGCGTGCGTGAAATGCTAGATGGTTTTGTCGAATGGGCGCCGCCGCCTTTGGGGCGAGATACGGATGTTCGCAATGTCCCTGCTGAGGAAGAAGCATTTAGCGGCTTTGTTTTTAAGATTCAAGCGAATATGGACCCTAAGCATCGTGACCGTATCGCGTTTATGCGGGTGTGTTCAGGTAAATATACAAAAGGCATGAAGATGCGTCATGTACGCCTCGATAAGGATGTGAAGATTGCGGATGCGGTGACCTTTTTAGCGGGCGATCGCAGCCATGTCGAAGAGGCGGTATCGGGTGATATTATTGGCTTGCACAATCACGGTACGATACAGATCGGCGACACTTTCACTGAAGGTGAGGTATTGAAGTACACGGGCATCCCTCATTTTGCACCGGAGCTATTTAGGCGTATTCGGCTGAAAGACCCACTGAAAACAAAACAACTTCAAAAAGGCTTACAGCAGTTGTCAGAAGAAGGCTCTACACAGGTCTTTTTCCCGATAAACAATAATGACATTGTTGTGGGGGCTGTGGGTGTGTTGCAGTTTGAAGTGGTAGCGTACAGGTTAAAAGACGAATATAAGGTTGAGGCGATATATGAGCCTGTCAGTGTGGCAACGGCTCGTTGGGTTGATTGCGAAGACGAAAAGAAATTTGCTGAGTTCAAACGGAAGTGTTCTGATAATCTTTCCATTGATGGCGGTGGCCATCTTACGTATTTGGCGCCGACCCGAGTGAATTTGTCTTTGTCTCAAGAGCGTTACCCTGAAGTTGCCTTTCGCTCTACTCGAGAGCACTAGTTACTCAATCGCGATATGGCTGCTTAGTTATGACAACCCCCTCTTCATTCATACTGCCTGAAAAGGTACCTTCCACGGGGAATGCTTTAACTCGTTGGCTGGGGCGTACGATATTGCGTTCCATCGGGTGGCAGGTGAAAGGTGAACTTCCAAATCACGCACAAGTGGTTATCTGCGGGGCTCCCCATACGTCCAATTGGGATTTTATTGTCGCCATGGGTGTTTCGTTGGCCATGGGCATAAAGTTCTCTTACCTGATGAAAAAGGAAGCGTTTATCTGGCCGTTTCGCGGCCTTTTTATGGCGATGGGCGGGATTCCGCTTGATCGCGGCTCGTCTGTAGATACTGTCCAACAAATTGCTCAGTGGTACCGTGATCACGATCAAGTGTGGCTTGCCATTACCCCGGAAGGCACACGTTCAAAAGTAGAAAGATGGAAAACGGGCTTTTTGCGTATTGCTCATCAAGCGCAAGTGCCTGTTTTCTTGGTGGGTTGGCATTACCCTGAGAAGGCTTTATATTTGGACAAGCTGTGGCACACCACGGGCGATCATGTGAAAGATGCTGAAGAAATTCGTGCGTATCTCACATCTCGTTACCAAGGCGCCCACCCAGAAAAACAATAATCATCGCTGATCTAACAGCGACATAGGAAGTGCGCTTATGCAAATGACCTCTCCCATTGCTCGGTTTCTTTTCGTTATGGCGTGCTTTATTGTCGTCGTTGCGGGTATGCGTGCCGCAGAGTCTTTGATTGTTCCCTTTCTGTTATCGCTATTCATTGCTGTCATTTGCACACCGCCACTGATGTGGTTAAAAAACAAAGGGCTTCCCAATGGGCTTGCGATGCTCGTCGTTATTGCTGCAATCGTCATTTGCAGTGTGCTTATTGGGGCGATCGTCGGCTCCTCTATTAGTGCTTTTCGTGGTGATTTGCCTGAGTATCAAATTCGTTTAACGGAATTAACCGGGCAGTTATTTACTTATCTAGAGTCTCTTGGCCTTTCTATTGATGTTGCGCAGCTGCGCGATGGTTTTAATCCCTCTGCCGCACTGTCTATGGCGGGCAATACCCTGGCTCAGCTTGGGAATATGATGACCAATGCGTTTCTGATCTTGCTGACGGTGATTTTTATTCTTGCGGAAGAAGTTGGCTTTACTCAAAAATTAAAAGTACTGGGTAATACAGAAAAAACATTAACGGCAATTGATAAGTTTTCGAACGGGGTAAATCAGTACGTCGCGATTAAAACAATGATGAGTTTGTTAACTGGCCTGCTGATTATGGTGTGGTTATGGGCGCTCGGTGTTGATTACTTTGTTTTATGGGGAATGTTGGCGTTTTTACTTAACTTTGTTCCGACTTTAGGTTCTATTATTGCGGCTGTGCCGGCGGTCTTGCTTGCTGTAGTTCAGCTCGGCGTCGGGGAAGCCTTGTTGACCGGCCTGGGTTTTCTCGTTGTGAATTTTGGGGTGGGGAATGTCCTTGAGCCTAGAATTATGGGGAAAGGCTTGAACCTCTCTACTTTGGTGGTGTTTTTGTCCTTGGTATTTTGGGGGTGGGTACTGGGTCCGATAGGTATGTTGTTATCTATCCCGCTTACGATGACAGTAAAAATAGCGACGGAAAGTTTTGAAGATACACGATGGATTGGCGTGATTTTAGGGTCAGGAAAAGATATCTTTCATCACGAGGAGGAAATTGTCTCTACGTTTAAGTTGGCGAAAGAAGCGCAGCCAGAACACGATCAGACGGCAAGTGCAGACCTTGATAAAGACGCTGCGCCAGAATGATTTTTAATATTCTGACGGGCATAGGGCGCTTCGTTAGAGAGCTTATTTAGTATTTGTTTTAGTGCCACGTTGGCCGATAATATCTAGCGCGGCTACGCGATAAGCTTCTGCTAGCGTAGGGAAGTTAAAAATATTCTCTACGAAAATATCTACATTGGCGTCGGAGATAAGCGCCATTTGGCCGATATGAATAAGTTCGGTTGCGCCTTCTCCTACGATCATCACTCCCAGTATTTTTTTTCCTTCGACATCGCAGACGATTTTTAACATACCGTCTTGTATACCCGATATTTGGCCGCGCGCAATTTCTTCAAATTGCGAGATGCCGACGATAACGTCTCCGTAGGTATCTCGCGCTTGTTTTTCACTTAAGCCAACCGAGGAGAGTTCCGGGATAGAGTAGATGCCTGAAGGGATGAGAC
Organism: Agarilytica sp.; assembly: GCA_045430345.1. Lineage (GTDB taxonomy): Bacteria > Pseudomonadota > Gammaproteobacteria > Pseudomonadales > Cellvibrionaceae > Agarilytica. Next base: position 88,847 of record JAILXT010000007.1, read on the forward strand.
TTTGCATTTCGCCTAATGGTAAATCATAAATATTACAGCTGGCTCTTCGTCCCTGCTCCATGGAGGCTGATGCGAGCGAGGGAGGACCTATGACGTCGCCTGCGGCATATATGGTACTTACTTCTGTTTGTAAGTCTTCATTGACGCTAATGAGTCCGCGCTCGTTGAGTGACAAGCCCGCTTTACCGATATCTAAATCGGAGACACTGGCCAGCCGGCCTGCTGCGCACAAAAGTTTGTCGCTCTTATATTCGTTACCGTCTTCACACACGACCACGACAGAATCGAAACCATTCCAGTAAGCATGCTGAACGGAAGTGCTTCCGACCCATGTACCGCCCATATTCTCGAAGGCGTGTATGAATTTGGCCGTTAAGTCGGTATCGAGGAAGCCGAGAGGCTGAGGATACTTGTCGATCATAGTGACGTTAACGCCCAGCGCCTGGAATATTGAGGCGTATTCACTTGCGATCACGCCTCCACCTAACACCGTGAGGCTTTTGGGGAGGTACATCATGGACAATATAGAGTCGCTGTCAAAAATATGCTCGTGGTCTACAGGGATATTGTCCGGTGCGCGTGGGTATGAGCCTGTAGCGATAACAAAGTGGTCTGAGGTGAGAATTTCTTTCGGGCCGCGAACCTTTGTAATTTCTAACTCTGTTTTTGACAAAAATTTCCCGCGGCCATGAATGAGGTTTATCTCATTTCTATCCATTTGCTTACGCATGTATTTATCGTGCGCGGCTAAGACTTCGCCGAGGCGATTAATTAAGGTGGCTAGCTCTAAGTCTTCAGCGAGTTCAAAATTCGCGATGGCGGCATTCATCCGCATGTTTTTTACGCGTAAAGCGTTTTCGCGGAGTGTTTTTGAAGGAATGGTGCCCCTGTGAACACAGGAACCACCGAGATCGCGATCTTTTTCAATAAGTGCGACAGTTTTTCCCGCTTCTGTTGCTTGTATTGCCGCTTTTTGACCGGCAGGGCCACTGCCGATCACGATCATGTCATAGTGAGTTGTCGTCACGCGGACATCGCCTCCACCGCACTGTTGATGGTCTCTTCTTTTTCTAACACCGCGTCTATTTGGTCTTGGTACAAGTTAAGATCGGCAAATACCGCTTGCTCTTTAAGTTCGTCAAGTGTCATGCATTCGGTTTTATTGCCTTCTTCACACATATAATGACTGGCAATTTTTGCGCCGCCGACAACGATCATTGTTTGCATTTGGACATCATGAGGCTGGCTGTAGTTGTGGAAATATTTGACGCTCTCACATACTGATTTCGGCATTCCCCACTTCTCAACAACGCGAACGCCGATTTTTTGCTGAAATTGTTGTTCTATTTGGAGGATTTCCTCTTTACTGGGGCTTACTTTAATTTTTTCGGCTATTTCCAATGAGCTTTGAATGGCAACGGGGCGGCCGATATCGTGGAGCAAGCCTGCAAGAAAGCCAGCTTCGACATTCTTTCGACAGGCTCTGGCGACCTCTTTTGCCCATAGGCCGGTTGCTAAAGAGTATTTAATTTCATACGCAATATGTTGTTCAAACCCTGGGGTGTTGAATAAGCGGGTGTTGATCGACGCAGAAAGCGCAATTTCTGCAATGAGTTTCATTCCGAGGCGTGTAATTGCCTGTTGGAGTGATACCATGGAGCTGTTCGGGCTGTAGGCGGCCGAGTTGGCAACACGCATCACGTGTCCTGCTAGTGTTTGATCGCTTTGAATGAGTTTTGCCAGGTCCGAGGCTTCTGATTCGGGGTCTTGTGTTAGGCGGACGACTTTACCGGCGACTTCGGGTAATAGGGGCACTTCAAGTTCTTGATTGGCAATGCGTTGTTCGAGTTTTTCGCTAATTGCGGTTACAGCAGCACTGGGCATATAGGAAGGTCCTGTTAAATGTGCGATAAAACTGATGGGTCACCTTTAAAAATAGCACGCGCCAGGAAAGTTAAGTGGATTTGTCGGTCAATTCCTCAAGTTTTGTGGCGTAAAAAATAACATATTAAGGCATAAGCTCGCGCAGAAATGCGGAGTTTTGCCGGATTAAATAGATCTTGAACCATTGTTTACTATTATTAGACATATTAGAGCTTATTCAGGAACGGTATTTGACAAACCTATGAGATGTGTTCGTGTACTAGTGATTGGCGCCCATGGACAATAATGACTTAGTCTGGGACTTTGCAAAATTTGAGCGCCGTCAGGTTGCGCAGAATTTTGTAATGGGCTTTGAAAATAAGCTTTGTGTGTATTCTGCGTCTGTCGAGCAGCTCTATAGTAATTACGATATCTTTTTCCCTCAGGAGGAAAGCCGTAAGCTGGTTATCCTTCCCAACCCCTATGCTCACCATGATACCTTTCACGGTATTGCTGAAGAGGCTGCTAAGCCTACCGGATTGCTTTTAGTGCCTGCAGACCCTGAAGACCCAAAGGGACGTTTGAATATCATTATCCCCTTCAAAAGCGCGAAAGATAAGTTTAAGAAAGTACCCTTGGATGTGGGGCTTCAATTGATACGCAGTAAACGCCCAGCGGATAAACCGTTTTTGCCTGTGCTGGTTAAAGGTGATTTGCGTGAGTTAAATACTAAGACTCCTTGCCTACATTTGCATGCGTTGTCGCTGGGGGCTATGGGGGCGATGTCCGAGTTGGAAGTCTCTGATATTCAGAAAGTGATTTTGTCGCGATTGGATGAGTTAGCGAAAAGAACGTAGGTGCTGAAAGTCTAGACCGCTATACCTTGAGTATTTACGTATAGCGGTCCGGGTTTTTATGATTTGATCTTAAATGCAATACGAAATGTGAAGTTGTAATCTTCCCCTTTAACTTCATCCGGTATTGCAGGGTAGGGGCTTGCACGAGAAACTGCCCTTTTTGCTTCTTTATTGAGGGATTTGTACTTCGCTTCCTCCAGTATTTCTGTCTTAGTGACTTTACCTTTTCTATTGATGGTGACGCGTAAGCGAATATTGCCTTCTCGGCCGCGGTCCCAGGCTTTTGCGGGATATTCGATGTATTTATGCGTGTATTTTGCGAGCTGTGAGTAGTAAAGCTGCTCTTTTAATAGGCTTTCTGCGGTGAATTCGTCATCGTCACCATCATCAAAAATACTTTCATCTAAAGCTTGTTGAGCGGGGGCCAAGGCAACAGGTTTTGGCTTGGGTTTTGGCTTGGGAGTGGGTTTAATTTCTGGGCTTTCAAGGCCTGGTGGTGCTAGCGCCAATTTAGGCACACTAGCCGACGGCGCCTGAATTACTGGTACGCTGGGCTTGTCGACAATCGCTGTAACGGGGGGAGCTACGGCGACTTTTGGTTTACTTGAGGAGGCGACAGCATTATTTGATTCTGATTCGCGCTTGGACGCTACTGCACTTTCAATTGCCGCGATTCGTTCATCAGAAGGCCGAGTGCTTTCAAAGCGTGTCAGAGGGCCTGGTTTAATCGAGCCCTCTGTAAGTAAGTCTTTCCTAAAGTCTGAAGAAAGGGGGACTGGGCCTATCCACGTTCTGAGCAGAAGATCAAAAAACTGTGGGTCTTCTATTTCACCAAGAAGGATACCGTTGACGGATACTTGGATGTTGTCTTCGCGCCGATCGACCGTAAAAATATCGCCAGAAATCATCTTGATCTTCAGCATGTTGCTGAAGTTCGCCATGTCTCGCGCATGCTTTTCAAGTTCAGAAGGGCTCGAGTTGATGGCCATGCCTTCGATCCACATTCTTCTAAAGCGTCGAGAAGACAATTGATTTGCGAGTACGCGCACTTGTAAGCGTTTATTTTCTTGAGAGCTTAAAATAGAGTTTGCTGAAGTAGAAAGTGTTGTCGTGAAAAGGCCTGCGACAAACTGCTCTTTACCAAGTTCGGAGTGTGTGGCGACCCCGTTCAGTAGGGGGTCAGCGTAGGTCCGCATTGCAAAGCTCAATATTGCGAAAAAGACCAACTTAACAAGCACAGAAAGAAGATGGGGTGAGGTTTTCATATCGTTTCCAAGGGAGTCAAGTTTAGGCATCAATATTCGTGAATGTTTGTTCCGCTACTTAGTTTAAATTGACCAAGAAATAGGCGCGTAGTTTCCGGTAGTACGTATAAAAGCCTGAAATAGGCGTTTAAGACTAGGCTCCTTGGGCATACAAGAATATTTATACTCAGTTGTTATAGTTAGTATAGTCACTTCTATTGTTTTTGTTATGTACTGATTTTATTGAATATTTTCCGGTTTTGGGGTGCTGGTTCCAACTTTACCCTATCCCGAGAATGTTGTTAAGTCGGTCACAGTTTTAATGTGTGAGAGATTGGTCAAGTTGTTTCAGGGTAAAAGGGGGCTGAGGGGATAAAAGGGTGAATTCTTTAACAAAAAACAAAAAGGTTATAAGGAATATCGACTTCTTTGCACTTTTTAATAGAATAGACGCTACCTTTTATTAATAATCCCATGTGATTCATCGATGTACTTTAAATGAGCCGATCCTATGGAAGTTCAAGCAGTGTATAAATATCCTCAAGAATCGGTAGATACTCTACTGTCTTCAGTCCCGTTTTATAAATCCATCAAGCAGGCTGATCAATATCAGTACGACCTGTTGCTGCGGCACTCAAAAATTCTTGAGTTTAGCCCTGGCGAAGTGATTTTAGAGAAAGGGTTGAAAGAGGAGTGGCTGTATTTCCTTTTGAAAGGCCAGCTCGAAGTGCATGCGGGATCCCCTGATGATCAAGCGACGGTCGTGAACTACATCACCCCAGGGGAGGTTTTCGGAGACCTGGCGATATTATTTGATCATGTGCGTACCGCGACGGTTGTTGCCGATAGTAATTCTAAAAAGATCTTGGTCTTCGGGACTAACTTCCAAGTCTTCGGCAAGTTAGAGGAGACGCATACCGTATCCTTAAATACAAAGCTTACCTATTACCGGAATATGGTCCACAACCTTCGATGGAAACTCGAAGTGTATCGGGCCGCCTATTCTGATCAACCTTTCGCCTCGGCGCATCGTAAGATTAAGCTGTATACGGGGCCGAAAGACACCATGGAAGAGCTAAAAAGTTTGGATGCCCAAGCACGTGAGCTGGCCAAACTACTTGTTGCATGGAATACCGCGATTGACCGATTATCGATAACGCCCCGTTCAGAGATAGACTCCCAGTCATTAAAAGCAATCGGCTGACAGGCTTTTTTCTTTGAGTGATTTATCACTCATCTTCAATATGCGTATAATCGCATTTCATTCAGGCGTTTGAATCGAGCGAGTCGATTTAGTGCCTGAAAATCAATTTCTTATTTGAGCGCATAATTAATCACATCGTTAGCATGGGGTTAAGTACCTGGCGTAGCTCCTTCTGTTTGAACGTTTTGCATGTATTGGTTCGATAATATTTGACGTGCAGGTGGTTTCGTTACAATGGAAAGCTGCCAGTTATGTGGCTTGGATTCTGGCGAGTTGTGTTACGAATGATGTTTGGGATGAATCATGAATATTAGTAAGTGGAACGCAAATTCTAAATTAGCATTGGGTTTAAGTTTTGGGCTGGTGATTTGGATGTTACTTGGCTTAATTCCTACTGCTGAGGACGACGAAGTGGAGCCGTCTTCGGTTAAAGCATTTACGGTTCAAGTGGCGAAGGTCTCTGCGCAGACCTACCAAAAACCCTTACACGTTAGGGGGCGAACAGAGGCTAATCGCTCGGTTTTGGTTGCGGCGGAAATTGATGGCCTGGTGATAAAAACCCCCGCAAAAGAAGGGTACCCTGTATCTCAGGGTGATGCTTTGTGCGTCCTGGAATCACAGGACCGATTACTGCGCTTAGAGCAATCCAAGGCGCAGAGAAACAAGGCGCGTATCGAGTATGAAGGCGCATTGTCGCTAAAAGACCGGGGTTACCAATCTAAAACACAAATTGCGACGGCAAAAGCAAATCTCGCACTGGCGGATGCCGAAGTTGAGGCCAGCGCCTTAATCAATGAAAAGTTGGTGATCCGCGCGCCGTTTAATGGCGTTGTTCAGGAACGCATGATCGATGCGGGCGGCTTCATTCAGCGGGGGTCACCCTGTGCTCGATTAATCGAGTTGTCGCCATTGATCGTTGTGGGTCATATCCCCGAATCGCAGGTGTTGAATTTTAAGGTGGGGGAGAAAGCAACCGTCCGTTTTATTGACGGGCAGGAGCAGCGTGGGGTTGTGCGCTATGTTTCTCAAGCGTCGGACGGTGTGACGCGGACCTTCAAAGTCGAGGTACAGCTGCCGAATAAAGGTCATTCATTACGTGATGGTTTAAGTGCTGAAATGACCGTATTGGCTGCACCAGTTGTGGCGCATCATATATCCCCATCTCTCTTGTCGCTTTCCAGTGACGGAGACGTCGTTATAAAGGTCCTGGAGGGCGGTAATACAGCCGTACAAAAGCCTGTGAGTATTGTAGGCGATGACGCCGAAGGGATATGGGTGAGCGGTCTTCCCAGTGAAAGCACAATTATTACCATCGGGCAGGAGTATGTAGCGAACGGGAGTCGGGTTTCTGTTGTTGGGCTAGAAGGCGAAGTGGATAAGGTCTCGGTAGATACTCCAGTTGCGGAGTCCGAAAGTGGCGGGATGGCGCAAGGTGAAGTGCTATGAGCATACTTAGTGGGGCGATAAAACGTTCCAGGGCGACGCTTTGTATGATGGCCTTAGTGGTAATTGCGGGTATCGTTTCTCGGTTTGCAATGACAGTGCAGTCGTTTCCGACGCCCTCGATTCCCATTGCCCTTGTCGTGTTGTTTCAAGAAGGTATCTCGCCGGAAGACGGCGCGCGGTTATTAGTGCGACCGATGGAGCAGGAGTTACGTGCGCTTGAATCACTGAAGGAAATTCGCGCGGTTTCTCGTGAAACCGCTTCTTATATGATCGTGCAGTTTGAAGCAGAAGTTGATATTAAAAAGGCGATTCAAGATGTTCGTGCTGCGGTGGACCGCGCGAAGTCTGAGTTACCTAGTGATGCCGAAGAACCCATTGTTGAGGAGGTTTCCGCTCAGGATTTCCCAACGATAACCGTGGCTATTTCCGGAGAAGCCGGGGAGCGCATTATTTATCAAACGGCGCAAGATTTACGCAGTGCCATTGAATCAATCCCTGATGTATTAGAAGCAGAACTGGTGGGCCATCGCGAAGAGGTGGTGGAAGCGATAGTGGACCCCGCGCGTTTAGAATATTACGGCATCACGAGTAACGAGCTGTATAACGCTGTGGTGAGTAACAACCTCTTAGTTCCGGCGGGAAAACTGGATACCGGTGAAGGGCGCTTCGATATTAAAGTTCCGAGTTTATTGGAAACACAAAAAGATATTTATCAATTACCGCTACGTGCGACATCTGATGGTGTCGTCATGCTGGGAGATGTCGCGACGGTATCGCGGACATTTAAAGACGCTTCTAGCTTCACATCGGTGAATGGTGAGCGTGCCATTACCATTAATGTGGTGAAGCGCAATGATGCAAATGAAATTGAAGTCGCGGCAGCTGTTCGGGCGATCTTAAGTGAAATGGATTCGCAAGTGCCCGCCGGTGTGAAGTTAAGTTATTTGTTGGATCAGTCCGATTTTGCGACAAGTATGATTGACGAAATGCAGGGCAATATTCTGACTGCGATGGTTTTGGTTATGGTGATTGTTGTGGCTGCGCTTGGGTTTCGTTCCGGCATCCTGGTTGGGGCTGGCGTACCCTTTTCGCTGCTATTTTCCGTAATTTTTTTGAACCAATTAGGGTACTCAATTAACTTCATGGTCCTTTTTGGCATGTTGTTAGCGCTTGGGATGTTGATTGATGGCGCCATTGTGGTGACAGAGTTTGCCGATCGGAAAATGGCGGAAGGGATGTCGAGTTCTGACGCCTATATGTTATCCGTTAAACGCATGATGTGGCCTGTTGTCGCATCCACCTCGACTACGTTGGCGGCGTTTTTACCCATTATGTTTTGGCCGGGCGTTGCAGGCGAGTTTATGGGTTACCTTCCTGTAACTGTATTTGCCGTGTTGGTGGGGTCATTATTTTATGCACTGCTCTTTGCTCCGGTTATGGGGGCGTTGATGGGTAGAAATAAAATGCAGCCTGAAACAGTGAAATATCTGACGCGCTTGGAAACGGAATTGCCAACTTCCTTACCCGGCTTAACGGGACGTTATGCACGATTCTTATCCATTATTGTGCATCATCCCGCGGCGCTATTCGTAGGCGCCTTCTATTTGTTGATTGGCATTTTCGTCGCGTTCGGGAAATTTAACGCTGGTGTTGAGTTTTTTGTTAAAACGGAAGAGATACAGGGAACGGTGACTATTCGAGCGCAGGGTAATCTCGCAATAGATGAGGCGCGGGAGATAGTCGAGCAGGTTGAGCGAATTGTTATGGATGTTGAGGGCGTAAAGGTAACCTACACAACGGTAAGCCCTGGATCGCCCACGGAAGTAGGAGCTCGACCGCCAGAAAAAGATCAAGTGGGTTTAATTCTGGTTGAAACATATAAGCCAGAAGAAATGGGGCGTTCTACTTTTGATATTTACGCGGAGATACGTGAAAAAACGGCGGACCTTCCTGGGATTCATGTGAATGCGGTTGGCATGGAAGGGGGCCCGCCCATAGGAAAACCGATTCAGATTCAGCTGGAATCGTTAAACCGGGAACTGTTAATAAAAGAAACACGACGCTTGAGGAATGAGATTGAATCCTCGTTCTCAGGCTTACGTGACGTGACCGATACCAGCCCTTTACCGGGTATCGAGTGGAATATGGATGTCGATCGTGTTCTGGCCAGTCAACTGGGGGCAAACGTTCTGGAAGTTGGTCGCGCAGTCCAATTGGTTACGAACGGGATAAAAATCGGGGAATATAGACCTAATGATGCGGATGACGAGGTGGATATCCGTGTACGTTTTCCAGAGTCAGATCGTCGTTTAGAAATGCTCGATAATTTGGCCGTTAACACAAAAGATGGCCCTGTTGCGGTCAGTACCTTTGTAACACGTGTTGCAAAGTCTCGCGTGGACAAGATTGATCGTATCGATGGTGTGGAATATACCCGCGTACTAGCGGATGTTGAGGAAGGGGTCGTCGCGGACCGTAAGGTGAGTGAAATTGAAAAATGGCTAGAGGGTCACCCTGTAGACCCGGCTGTATCCGTCGTCTTTCGCGGCGCGAATGAAGAGCAGCAAAACTCGTTAGGCTTTTTATTTAAAGCCTTTGGTTTGGCCCTATTTTTAATGTTTATCTTGTTGGTTACGCAGTTTAATAGCATTTACCAAGCGTTTCTTACCTTGTCATCGGTTATTTTGTCGACGGCAGGTGTGTTTTTGGGGCTCATCGTTACGCAATCGACATTCAGCGTGATTATGACGGGGGTGGGTATTGTTGCGCTCGCGGGGATTGTGGTGAATAACAATATCGTGCTGATCGACACCTTTAATTATATTCGCGCAACGCAGTTCAAATACACAATAAAAGAAGCCGCAATTATGGCGGCTTCTCAACGGCTTCGGCCGGTATTCTTGACTACAGCGACGACAATTTTAGGTCTTATGCCGTTGGCGCTGGGTGTAAGTGTCGATTTGGCTGGCCAATCGATGATTCAGGGCGGTATTGTGGGCTCGTTCTGGGTCTCATTAGCCAGCGCCATTGTTTACGGTCTGCTTTTTTCCACCGTATTAACTCTGGTGATTACACCTGCATTATTGGTTGTACCCAGTGAGGTCAGCATGTTTTTCGATAAGTACATTAAACGGCCAGCGATACGTGCGAAGCAGGAGGCTGAGGTGTGAATATAGACGCTATAAAAGAAGGGGTTTCTCAGCCTAAGACGCTGTCTTGGTTGGTGGCACTTTTCCCTATTTTGAGTTTTTTGGTCTGCATGTCGTTGCTGGGTGGAAGTTCTGAAGATGTTCAAGCGCAACCGGCGTCAAACGAAGCGCCTCCCTCGATTATCCTCGTGCTTGTGGCCATACTTTTTTTAGCGAAATTCGTTGCGCTGGTATCTCTTGTTCGCCGTTGGTATTACGGATGGATTTACCACTTACTAGAGGTAAATTTTTTGCTTTTTGTGTTCGGGCTGCTCATCGTTATCAAAATACTAACCACACCACTTGGGGTTTCGGGTGGGGTAGGCATCGCATTGAGTTTGGCGTCGCTTTATGTGGATCTGTACCTTAAGCAACAGTGGCTAGGGCGAAACGCAAGGGACTATTTCAATGTTAGTCGGCTTACCCACGCTTAACAGGTTTTGCATTACCTCTTCCGCTCAGGATCTTCTGTATTCGCTGTCAGAAAGCAGATTAAAGAGACTTTGCTACACTAAGTTAAGACAGTATGTCTTCAGGCTCGCCGTAAAGTGGGCGTTTGAAAGCGAAAAATTCTAGCCATCAACATCTATATAGCAAGTAAAAAATGAGTGAAGAAAAGCTCGAATTTGATGAATTACACATCTCCATCGGCCAAACGGTTGAGGTGCTGCCAAAAAACTCAGAAGAGAAAGCATTCAGTGATGTAGTTCTTCTTGGAGCTATTCCGGGAGAGGCGTTGATCATCACTGCCCCTGAGTCGGGGGTCTTTCCTAAGATGGAAGAAGGTGAAAAAGTGGTCATGCGCATCAAATTGGCGGATGGCGTGGCTATTTTTGCCTCGAGCGTCTTGTTTATTTCCGATGTGCCGATGTACATGGTGTACCTCGATTTTCCTACCGATATTTCATTTAAGCGGATTCGCAACGCGTCGAGAGTGAGCGTAAAGCTGCCCGTGCTGGTTTCAAATAATTCGTCCCCGGAGTTTTGTGGTATAGCGGGGCAAATTACGGATATCAGCACAACGGGCGCAGGGCTAGCTTTAACGGAGTATGCTGGCGAAAACGGCGATGAAATTAATATGAAAGGGAAGTTTACCGTTGGGAGTATTCAACGCGTACTTGCGATTAAGGCTGTGATTCGCGCAACTAAAAAGAAAACCGATACTCTAACGATATACGGGGTCGAATTCTTGGAAGACGACGAAAATGACCTATTAGTTCTGTTCGGGTTTATATTCAATGCGATGGCCTTCGGTAAAATCCAAAATATTCGTTAGCGCCTCTATAGGCCTGATGACTCTCGCTTCATTCTCCTATTCTTTTGATGATAAAAGCTTATGGTTGCCGGGTAAGTACGGCCCCCTGTTTCTTGAATTAAAAAAAGCCGCGCAGTCCGCCGAAAACCTAGAGCGCTGCGTGACTATTCTTCGGGGTACCATTGATTTAGATGATTCCACCTCGGGCCACCCCATATACCGGTTTTTGTGTAGGCAGCCTAATGGGCGAACCTACAATGAAATGGTTGATGGTGTAACCTTTGAAACCTTAACAACTATTCTGGAAGTGCCGGTAGAGCCCACGGAGGAGGAGTTGGAAGCGCTTCGTTTAGCGGAAGAAAAGCGTAAGCAAGAAGAACGTGATGCGCGTATTCTTCACCTTTGGGGGCTATGCGAAACAGAGTTAGGGATCAAAGTCCGTTTAATGAAAGATATTCAATGGATTACCCCATTTCCTGCTGTACCAGATGAGGTAACAGAGGAATCAGCAGCGTTTACCGTCGATTTTGACGCAAAAAATGTACAGGGAGCGGCTTTGGCATATAGGGCGAAGTGCCGGTTTTCTGAAAACGATGCACTTAAAGTTCGTATTTCCGCGCGAGAAAAGTAGATTCGCTTCATCTTTGGGTTCCAGTTATCTGGCAGTATGGCCCTGTCTTTTTTAGTCATAAGCTCACACATCTACCAGCTTCTATTGGTAGAACCCCTTTAGGCTCATGCTTGTGTAAACGTCAGGCATAAAAAAACCGTCGCGATTGCGACGGTTTTTCAGTAGAACGATTAAGTTCTGATTACTTCTTAGGTGGACGACCGCGACGTTTTGCTGGTGCTTTTTTGGCAGCAGTTTTCTTCGCAGCAGGACGACCGCGCTTACCAGCGGCTTTCTTAGCCGGTGCTTTTTTAGCGGCTTTTTTAGCTGCAGGTCGACCGCGCTTACCAGCGGCTTTCTTGGCCGGTGCTTTTTTAGCGGCTTTCTTAGCAGGGGCTTTTTTAGCTGCAGCTTTCTTCTTAGCAGGTGCTTTTTTAGCTTTAGCGGCGGCTTTCTTAGCAGCAGCTTTAGCTTTGGCAGCGGCTTTCTTAGCAGCGGCTTTTTCTTTAGCAGCAGCTTTCTTAGCAGCAGCCTTTGCACGAGCAGCTTCTTTCTTAGCAGCAGCTTTAGCAGCAGTAGCGGCTTTCTTAGCAGCAGCCTTAGCAGCCGCAGCAGCTTTCTTAGCGTACGCAGCTTCTTCTTTAGCAACAGCTTTTGCTAGTGTAGCGGCAGCTTTTGCGTTTGAAGCTACGGCAGAAGCGGCTGCTTTTGCGTCGCTAGATACCTTTTTAGCGGCAGATGCAGTCGCATTTGCAGCAGCAGCTACTTTACGAGCAGCAGCAAGCTGAGATGCTTGAGCGGCAGATTTTTTCTTTTTGCGGATTGCTGCGACCTTATTCTTCGCTGCAGACGCCTTTTTAGCAGCACTTGCAGCATCGCTCGCCGCTTTAGCTGCAGCAGCTTTAGAAGACTTAACTTCTGCAGCACGTGCTTTGTCTAGTTTAGATTTAAGTGCAGCCAACTCTTTTTCAAGAGATGCAACCGCATCGACAACTTTTGCTTTACGACCAGCCATGATAAATACCCTTTTTTATTAGGAGTTATAGAAGTTGTAGCACTACATTACGAAATAACAAGAAAAATTCAAGCTTTTTTATTGATTTTTAAGGGTTTTTTGGTTTTTTTTCACTGTTTTTATCAAAAAAGGCCTTTTTTATTAAAAAACGGATTTATTTGGAGGAGAAATTACGCATTTTAATAAAAAAAATCATGGAAAATAAAAACGAGATTCGTAGTAATTGTGGATTAAATATTTGAATAAACATTCATAACTAGACGTGAAAATTTTTGTTGATTTCACTGAGAAAATAATATGTTTATTTCCAGAAATATTTAATTTGTGTGGCCATACACCTTAATTTTCTCCCGGATAGAAATTAAATTAATGATTAAACACGTGGAAAGCCATAAAAACGGTTGGATGTAGTGGTGTTTCGTATTTTGAAGGGCGATATATGTCGGATTTGATGAAATATGTCAGAAGCAGACCGCGTAATTTAAATATTTTGGCTTTTTCTTGTTTACGCCAACATAAAATCTCGGATTTCGTTGTAAGGGAGATAAATGAATCTCCCTTTAATGAGTATCAAGCAAAGTTTTTATAGCGATCTAAGGTATAAAATTCAATTTTTATACGATGTCCTATTACATTTTGGGTGTTTAATCGTTGCATGTATTAATTATTGATGGGAAATCTGTGATTCAGTGCAACTAAACACATAGTGGTGATAGCTATGTATAGGAACCAATATTCATATCTTTTTGTCGATCAAATATGAACAACAGCCTTTCAAAACACTTTCTTCATCCCAAACCTTAAATAAAGTCGTGATTTTGTTTAAAAGAACTGTATGCTAATACAGTGTTTGAGAGGGTTTAATGAAAAAGATTATTCATATCGATGCAGATTGTTTTTTTGCTGCAGTAGAAATGCGAGATAACCCTAGTTTTATTTCCTTACCTATTGCAGTGGGCGGTTCGCCAGACTCAAGGGGCGTCATTGCGACCTGTAACTATGAGGCGCGGAAATTTGGCGTACATAGTGCGATGCCTTCGGCTCACGCAGTAAAACTTTGCCCTTTTTTGAAAATACTACCGCCCCGCATGTCCGTTTATCGGGAATATTCTCAGGCAATGCGGTCTATTTTTTCGCAATATACGGATTTAATTGAACCTCTTTCCTTGGATGAGGCTTATTTGGATGTAACAGGCTCAGATAATTTGAAAGGTAGTGCGACCTTGATTGCGCGACATATTCGTAACCAAGTGAAATCCGAGATCGGTATTTCGGTCTCTGCGGGTGTCGCGCCGGTAAAGTTTCTGGCTAAAATCGCGAGCGACTGGAAAAAACCGGATGGCTTATTTGTCGTGGAGCCCTCAATGGTGGAAAGCTTTGTTCGACCACTTTCTGTAAAAAAGCTCCCTGGTGTTGGACCTGTCACGGCGGAAAAGCTGGCGCGTTATGGGATTTATACCTGTGATGAACTAAACGCTTGCGGATTGGAGCGTTTAGTTCGTCTATTTGGAACCTTCGGACCCAAGTTATTTAATATGGCTAGAGGCGAAGACGATAGAGCGGTACAGCCCTTTTCCGAGCGAAAATCGATTAGTGTTGAAAAAACATTTACTGAAGACGTGGGTAAATTGGCTGGGCTATTTCCCAGATTGGGCGGGTTACTGACTGAATTAATAGCGCGTATAGAAAAAGCCAAAGCAAAAGATAAGATAAGCAAGGCATTCGTAAAGCTAAAGTTCAACGATTTTTCCGTGACGACCATGGAGGCATCGTTTCTTCATTTAAAGCAGCCGGAAGCTGAGGATATTTACGGCAGACTATTGAGCACTGCTTGGCAACGAAAAAAAATGCCCGTGAGACTCCTTGGCGTAGGTGTTCGTTTGGCTAACGATTCACCGAACCAACTGAGTTTGGCTCTGGATGAAGATTGATCGAGGTTTTCGTGGCATTCAAAAACAGCGAGTGATGGCTTTTTTGCGGTGCAAAAAACAGCATAAACTTTGTTCTGGTTTGGTGTTATAGCGTACTGAATATAAGGGAATTGATATCACTTGGACTATAATTGAAGGGCATAAACGGCAAGTGGCGTCTCTAGGGTATATAATGGTGTTTTAGATAGAGTCTCTTGCGGACACATGGTAGTATTCCGGTCCGCATATGGCGGCCAACCCCTCCAACTCGATTGTGGGCAGGGCGTTAAGCTAGAGTGAATTTAGTCTGATCGATCGGGGCTGTTCACTAAGATTTACAGTAAGATATGGCTCAGGTTAGTGCAGGACATGCCACTAAGTAGGCCAACTCGAATGAATAGCGGAGAATAACAGGTGAGTCGAAGAAAAAAGAATAAGGCTGAATCGGAAGATAAGGCAGAAATCGATTTGACACCAATGCTTGATGTTGTATTCATCATGCTCATTTTCTTTATCGTGACAGCGTCTTTCCTCAAGGAAAAGTCAATCGGTGTCAATGTTCCTGAAGATAACGATCAGCCGCCTCCACCGGATGCTGAATCGAAGAATATTTTGATCTCGGTAACGTCTTCAGATGAGATTTATATTGATCAGCGTCGCGTAGACATTCGCGCGGTAAGATCGTTGATCGCTCAAAAGTCAGCTGAAAACCCAGAAGGTGGTGTTGTGGTACGTGCTCATGAGCAGTCTACGGCAAACACGTACGTGGCCATTGCTGACGCAGCGAGAGAAGCTAAGATCTTTAATGTTTCACTTGTGCCATTTAAAGATTAGTTTTCTTTAGACCGAATAGTTAAAAGCGGCCAATGGCCGCTTTTTTTATGCGTGTCGGTGCGCTATAGCCCCAGTTCTAATAGGCTCGCAATTTCCTTTCCTTTTCCTTGTATCAACTCATCATCGCTAAGGTGCATGAGTTCGTGAGGGAAGACCAGCCACTTGTCTGTTGTGTGACAAAAGTAGTCGGGCACGATCTGGGTACAGTTGTGTGTGGGTTTGTACCAAGGGCACGCAATTTTTGTTTCATACTCCACTTTTCCATGGGTTTCTTTTTTCAGCTTATTAATGATGGCTTGTACAGAGCGGCCTGAGTCGAATACATCATCAATAATCAACAAACGTTCAATACGCTTTTTTTGCTCAAAGATGTGCTCTAGGCCGGAAACAGTGACGTGTTTATTTTGTTGGTTAATGCCTTCATAGGATGAGGTTTTGATTGCACAGTGTTCTGACGAGAGACCTTTGTATTCGAAATATTCTTGTACGGCGATGGCGACTGGCGTTCCGCCTCGCCATACGCCGATAATCATATCGGGAGTATAACCATCGAGAAAAACCTGTTTTGCAAGCGCGTATGAATCTAATAGGAGTTGATTTGCAGAGAGAAAGTGCTTTTCCATACTTTATTTGTCGATCTAGCCTTATCGAGGAAGCTGCGTTATATCGTCATGTAAAAAAGACGTGAGTATTGCAGCGATTATATTCGGTAAACTGCGTTTTGCCGATGGTTTGTCGGAGTGTGTGCGAATTTAGGCTTGTCTGTTGGCGCTTGAAATAAATCAGAAGAAAAAGGGTGCGACGCTATCTAATTGGAGGGACTCTAGATACCGACGGACACTTTCGTATTGGCCTGTGAAGGCTAGGCCTAATTTGCAAGCGCCGTCGACTTGGCAGTCCGAGGATTTGACTGTTCCGCCAATAATCACGGGCTCTTCCGCAATAGGGAAGAATATCTCTAGGTCTAAGGTGTTGTGGGTATTAACGAGCTTTTCTATAAAATCGTATTCGTTGTCTTTAGGGACACTTATTTGGCAACCGCCGTGGCTGATATTGGTAATAACACCGTAGGATTCGTGATCCATCCATCGAAGATCACAGGATAGAGCACAAGGTAGCCGAATATCTTTTCGTAGTCGGCGGGTTTCAATCATTTCAGGAAATGTACCAATCAGTAGGTTATCGCGATACATACCCTGAACGGCTGATTCGAAGGCGACTACGCGGCCGTCATGGATGGTTTTCATCTCCAGCATCGTATCTTTGGCGAATATTTCTACGAATCGTGAGCCATCAGGAAGTGAAAGCTTAGGCGGTAGTGAGGTGACTATGCTTTTGCCGTTATCGACCCCTACGAGGCTTACAGTGAAGTGCATATCGTTATCTTCACGACACACTTGAACAACGGAGCCCATCTTAAGTTCAAGTAGGCGGTCGGCAGTGAAATATTCTTCCATTAGGCATCTTAAAATTTTGAAAGGGGATCCTTAATAAATAGACGAAAAGCGCGAATATCTCAAGCTCCAAATGATAGTTGTTCTCACTTGTGTTGGGGGCGAGCATACTGGAGATGTGTCGATTTTACGCTGTAGACTGAAGTGAAAAGCGCTGTATGTCGGCGTAGCGCTGAGCGCCTGTTTTCTATCCTGTGTGGCCAAGGGCGTGGCGGGATCGCGCTTTAGATGGTTAACGCGTTACTTATCGTTAGCGGGGCTAGAAGTGGTATGAATCCAACCAGGCGCCTGAAGTTCGACATCTTACCGTGGTGAGGTATAAAAATTCATCCTTGACAGGATTGGCGCGCCAATCAGTTTATCTTGCGCCGCTGTTGAAGTTGTATACCTAATAACCTGAGCTTGTATATTTTGTGGCATGGGCTTTTAGGAGCATTGCCTCGATGACTTCTTGAATTTTTTGTATATTCACGGGGTCAAGGACGGAAACTTCTTTAAAAAGCCGTGCAAGCTCAGAGTCGGAATTTTCTTCTTTTATGCTGCCGTTTGCTATCCACTCGATGGTTTTGTCTGTTACCGAAGCAATAGCCATAGCGGCTTTTAGCGATATACCAGAAGCATCTTTCTCATAGGCAATAATAGATCCTTTTGATTTGCCAATTTTCTCTCCGAGTTCTGTTTGCGTGTAATTTGCGTTTTCACGCGCTAACTTGAGTCTTTGCTCAATTTTCATACAGATAAAGCCTGGATTGTTTGGACCGATCGCAAATTGTAACCCTTGGTTTGGTGGGTGTTGGTTTTGGTGTCATCTTTTGAACTATTTTGGCGCAACATAATATACCAGTAGTGTCGAATATTCTGTAGTCTCGGAGTTTAAAATCCTATACCCAATGGGGTTTTGACGAGAAATAGTGTTTTGCTGTGTCATTTTATGAACAACTCAGTGGCCCTGTCGTAGAAACTGAGGGAGAGATGTGCGTGTATAGAATTTTGGTCGTCGATGATAGTGAGATAAATTTAGAGTTAGTAAAGTCCTGCCTCGACGATAAGTTTGATGTCGTTACCTTAGATTCCGGTAAGCGTTGCTTGGAGTCTGTTGATGAGCTTGCCCCCGATTTGATTCTGCTCGACATTAGAATGCCAGGGTTGGACGGTTTCAGCGTCTGCCAAGCCTTAAAGTCATCGGATGATACCGCGTTTATTCCCATCATATTCTTAACGTCGTTAGACCAGGTCGCCGATCGAGTGGAAGGTTACGCCTGCGGTGCGGAAGACTATATCACCAAGCCCTTTGAGAAAGATGAGTTGGTTCGCCAAATTAACACTGCGCTGGATAACGCCGGGAAGCAAAAGCAGTGGGTTGAACAGTATGAGCTAAATAAGGAAGATCATGACGCAGAAAAGGCCGCTTTAGAGCAGTTGTATGAAATGAGCGTGTTGATGGGCTTTCATCAAAAGTGTATTGCCTTTGTGGATGTGGTGGATTTAGGTTATGAGCTTGTAAAGGTGTGCCGAGTGCTGGGCATGGATGGCAGCTTACAAATGGAAACTCACTCCGGTATGCAATATATCGGTTGTCGTATGGATAGTTTAGAGGCTAAGTTATTGGCGAAAGAATCCCTATCTGGGGCGCACAGTCATCCACGTAACCGATTGATTTTTCATAGCAAAAGCTTGTCGTTGCTGATCAAGAATATGCCTCAGGATAATGCGGAGAAATATGATCGTGTCAGGGACAATATTCAGCTGTTGGTGAATTCAGCCAGTAACCGGTTTGAAATTATCGAGTTGGAAGCGCGTGAAAAAACAAATCAAAGGGAAGGGGTTCAGCACTTGGATAACGCTATCTTTTACCTTGAAAAAACACTGAATAACCAGAACCGTGAGGTGAGAGAGCAGCTTATCGAGCGCTTACGAGATACGAGAAACTATGTGGATGCGCTCAATTTGGAGCGCGGTATAGAAAAAGGCATTGTGAACCATATTGAAGAGTGTCTTCGCCAAGCCGAAGGTATTGGCAGTATTGGTGATATATCGGCTATTTTTAATAAAATGGTACGAGCTTAGTACCAATTTGTTTTTATGAGCGGCGCTTGTTATATGGTCTCCCCGCCTTTCGGTCCCCAAAAAACCGCCCACATTTTTATGCCTTGAGAAAATTCTGTGAAACGATGGGTTTTCTCCGCCGGCACAAAAAGTACATCGCCGTCGCTGAAGCGATGCGCCACGCCCTCAATATCCAGCACACCATTCCCGGATAATACGATATATAACTCATCTTGATCGTGAGGCGTCTGATAATCCCTGCCTTCTGGTGTGAACAGTACCAGGGACATGGAGCCGTGGCGAAAAGCCTCTATATCCCATACACCTTCAGGCCATTTGTCCGTTGCGGGTAGTGGAAGTTGCTTTAGCGTTTCTGTCAGTGAAATTTTCATCGCGGAATCCTTATTGCGAGCGAATAAACTTAAATGCTTCCGCTTCCTTAGGGTGATGCCGGAGAGAAGCGGAGTTGGGGTTTAGGGCTGTTTGTCATACTGAGGAACCCCCTCAGGAACTTCAAACCAATCCTGCTTTTCACATAGCCAAATATGAGCGGAAGGCTTAATCCAGCTTGTATCGTCAATGCTGGCGGGCTTAAGTTTGATCATTTCGGGCTTATCGGGGTTGAAGTGGTATATACGGTTCCCGCAAGTGGGGCAGAACTTCGCGTGGTTTTTATTCCCGCTATCGGCTAGGCGTCCCCATTCACTCATTTCGCCTTCAACTTTAAAGTCTTCGGTTTTCACAAAGGCTGTAATACTGAATGCGCTTGTCGAGAGTTTTTGGCATGCCTTGCAGTGGCATGCATACATCATGTCGGGTTTTTTTAGCAATGTGTAACGCACACTGCCGCATTGACAGGTGCCTTCAATTGGGAATTCTGCTTCACTCATACTTGGCTAACTCCAATTTAAGCCTTGGGTGAAAATCGAGGCCGAGGCATTAATCATTAAATGTAATTTATCCTCCTAGAGGATATAACGATTCTATTCCGCTGGGTAGGTATAAAAATGCCAAGTGCTTTTCTGTGTGTTCAAGCTGTCGTAGAGCGCTTGAGCGGTGTGATTGTCTGGTGAGGTGACCCATTGGAGGCGCTCAGCGCCCTGGC
Source organism: Agarilytica sp. (assembly GCA_045430345.1). Classification (GTDB taxonomy): domain Bacteria; phylum Pseudomonadota; class Gammaproteobacteria; order Pseudomonadales; family Cellvibrionaceae; genus Agarilytica. The sequence continues at coordinate 108,878 of JAILXT010000007.1, forward strand.
CCTTCGCATATGCACGGCAATGCGCAATCAATTCTTGTGCTATTCCGCATTTTCGATGCTGTGGAAGCGTGTATAGATCATTTAACGTGGCGACTTTAGCGGTGATCGTGGATGCGTAGGTAAAGTAAATTGTCGCAAACCCAGCAAGGTGTGATTCCTGACGAAATAGAAAAACGCTACCAAGTGGATTCGATGCATCAAACTGGGAAAAGAAACGTGCGTTTTTTTTCATCTGAGGCCCCCTGGACCTGATAAAAATGTTGGTACTTTCTAATTAGAGGTAAAAATTCAGTGATGTTGTCTTTGGACAAGGTTTCGATCATTGCTTAGGCCTAATTTTTATATCTTTATACATATTTCAATAGTTGTGTGAAATGTGAAATATTCAGATTTGCATGGGGCGATGTTTTTAAGTCGCCGCAGAAAAATATCGACGTTATACCTGCTGCATTCGCAGCGAGAATATCGATGTCTCTATCTCCAATGCCAACTGTATGTCGTCGGTTAAGTTGGTGCTTCTTGATCAGATAAGAAAAACTTTCAGGAGACGGTTTTTCTGGGAAGGGATCATCGCGTGTCACTATTTCCGTAAATAGGAGATCAAAGTGATGTTTTTGTAAGTGCGTTGTGAGCGATTTTCTATCTCGGTGGGTGATAATAAAATTGGTTCCCTGGTTCTTTTGTAATGTTTCACATATGTTCCGCACGCTCGGAAAGGGAGTTTGTTCCGAGTGGGTCATCCTGTCGTAGTTGTGGCGAGCGCTGGATAAAATAGCGTGCTCATCAATTTTGTATTCTTTAGCGAGTACAGCGGCGCAATGTTTTGTGTCTATTTTACATAGTTCGTAAATATCTGAAGCGTCTTTTACTACGTTGTAATTATCGTAAAGTGTTTGTTGGAAGGCTTTGGTTATTGCTCGGTAAGTATCGAAAAGTGTTCCGTCAAAATCCCAAATGATATGTCGTATTTCCATCACGGTTTATCGCTCTTTATTAAGAATGAAAAGCATAACGCTTCCAAAAATAATTCGTATTATTTTTATTTTTCACAGTATATATAAATTAAATTATTTTGTTAGGTTTGTTTTTTGGGATAAAAAAGTCACACCTGAATGGTGAGTCATGACAGCTATTTAGTGTGAATTTTATTCGACGCAAAAGTTACATTTTTATGCGTTTTTTTACGTGTCGCCTGCCTTTCCCTAGAAATTGACATGCGTCAATTTTGGGGTGGCTAATACTGCAATGCACAATATTTGTATGGACAGCTTATTCAGTATAGAAATAAAGTAAAAGGGTAGACGAGAGGTCTACGTGAGACGCTCTTAAGGCTAAATAAAAGGGTAAAAGGTATAACCCTATAGTTTGGAAGGGCTTGCATTTTTACGGGGGGAATAATTATGAAATCTATAAAATCACTATTAATTGCTGCAGTCGCAAATGCTGCTTTTTTGATCTGCACGACGGCAACGGCCGTGCCGGCAAACCCTGAGGCTCGCACCTTGGCGCAGCCAAGTGGTTTCGAGTTTGATGCGCATCCTAGAGGGGATGAACGTATTCTGTGGTTTGAAACGGTCGGCACAAAAGATATTCTGGTTTTTAATAAACGACTCAAGCGTTACGAGTATGCAGAAATCGATGTTGATGATAGCGGCTACTCTTTACAGTCCTCTGGATTACCGTATGGAACATTTCCTTTTTTTCGTATTCCCGAGGTCGCGCATCAGGATCTTATGCAAGCATGGCGTGATGCCTGGGAGAGTCGTTCACATGATCATCCGGAGGAGAGTGCTTCAGGTGTTTCTGGAGGCGGTGATGCGGGCGTTGGTGAGAGCGCTCAATATGGCATTGCAGCTGCGCAAGCTGGCGTTGGGGAATATCTTTATAACACTTTGTTTATCATGATTGAATTTAACGATATTCAGTTTACCGATAACGAAGGCGTTTGGTCCGATAAAACGTTTGGCGGTTACCCCGGCAGTATTATTGGTGGAAGTTTGAATGCTTACTATCAAGAAGTATCACGAGAGCAATTGTTTTTTACGCAGGGGAACGAAACCCAGGGTAATGTTAATGATGGCTTCGTAAAAGTGTCTCTCGATATGAATCACCCAAATTACGCACGTAATTTTTCTGATTGGCAGTCCGTCTTGGATCAAGCGTTTGATGCAGCGTCTGCCTACGTGGACTTTTCCCAGTTTGATGTTAATCAAAATGGTTTGGTCGATAAGACAGAGTTAGTTGTCGCGTTTGTTGTGGCCGGTAGAGAGAGTTCATTTGATGGTTCTGAAACGGAAGGCTTTTGGGGGCATGCGTTTTTTAATCATAATTTTGGCAACTATAATGGCGTAGATATTAGTACTGGGTACATGGGGTTTGGTGAACGCCAAGGGCCTGCGGAGTCCCCGTATAACAGTACCCTAGGTGTTATTGCGCACGAGCTTGGCCATTCCGCTTTTAATTTGCGTGATTTATATAATCAGCCAAGTGATATATCGCATTGGGGGTTAATGGGGGTTGGCTGTTGGGGGCATAAGCCGGGTGAATTAATCGGTGAACGCCCCGTGCACTTCACGGCTTTCACAAAATCTAGCCTTCATTTACAGGGCGGTCAGAGAGGTCTTTTTGATCCAATCGATATTTCGCCCACTACGGATGCGCAATTAATTACAACGAGCCATTCTTTTGGTGCAGGTTCATACGATTACTTTCGAGTCCCTGGCGAAAATAGCGGCCAGTACTGGTACATCGAGCAGCGTAAGGTGCAGGGGTTTGATGAAGGTCTTATGGGGGATGGGCTTCAGGAGGGAGATACGGGGATATTGGTGTCGTATTCTCAAAGCAGTTCACGCCTTTGGATTCGCCGCATGAGTGGTGAAACCTCAGGGACGCGTCAAACAGACATGATGTACGCAGGCAATGTTACGACGTTTTCTCCAGACTCAAGCCCCATCAATAGCCACTACCCGAATACAAATAATTTTTCTGGGCTTGTGATCGAGCAAGTGTCAGCGCCTGGCGATCAAATGACGGCTTATGTGAGTAAGGAGCTATATCCATGCGCGTCCTATACGGCAACATTGCCCAACCATCAAACAGCGGGGCGTACTTATTATGTGGAAGAAGGGACATTTTGGAAGGTGAAACGATATTTCGCCATTGGGTCTAATGAAGACTTAGGGACGAGTAGCTGGAGCCAAGTAACACTTAGTGAAACCGGGCCAAACTACTACACGACGGCGGGTTGCCCGAGTGGCGGTGGGGATACCATCGCTCCGGTGATTACCCTTACTGGCGGTGAGACGGATGTTGCTCAGGGGGCCACATGGGTAGATCCAGGTTTCACTGCTTCTGATGATGTTGATGGGGATATTACGGGGCAAGTGACGGTATCCGGCAGTGTTAATACGAATGTTCTGGGCGATTATACGCTTCGTTACAATGTGAGTGATGCTGCGGGTAATGCCGCGAGTGAAAGAACACGTAATGTTCATGTGGTAGAGGCCGCGGCATGTGTCGAGCATTCTGCAAGCGTGACAGATCACATTGATGCTGGGCGAGCCTATACATGCGGTTCGTTTGGGTTCGATGGTTGTGCGGTTGGATCCGGCACGACGATAGGCCCCATATTTTTATCGACACCTGTGGTGCTTAAGGAGGCGCCTGCGGGTTACTTTGATCTTGGGGGCTGTAGTTAAGCGTTGTCGTTACAGCATCATCGTTTTAAATAAACCGGCATACACGCCGGTTTATTTTTATTCGTGTGTAGGTTTTGGTTGGCAAAGCGCGATGGCATTGTGATCCTTGGGGTGCGTGCAGGAGCGAGTCTCGCTAGCCTATAACCGAGGGTGCTTAGTGTATGGGAATGGGGAGACATTATTCTGATATTTGGTTGAGAATATCGTAAGCGGCAATCGCGCAGGCATTGGCAACATTCATTGATGAGTTATGCCCCTTCATGGGGATATGTACCGTTTGATCACTTAGGTTGAGCAGTGTTTGATTTACCCCTTCGTTTTCTGAGCCAATGACAAGGCAAATAGCTTTGTCCTTTGGTGCAATAAATTGCGTTAAGGGAATGCTGTGCGAGCTGATCTCTAGGCTTACCACCAAGTGGCCTTGTTGTTTGAGCGAAGTCAGTAACGCAACGGCATCATTTTCGCAGCTGTAGGGCACATATTTTTCTGTCGAGCGAGAGGACTTGGTGATTTTTCTATTTGGGGGTGTACTTGTGCTGCCGCACAAATAGATATGATTGATTCCCAATGCGTCGGAAATTCTAAAGAGACTGCCAATATTTGACGCTAACTCGATGTCGTTGAGTAATAGGCTTAAGTGACAGCTGTTGTGTTTGGCTGCACGGTCGTGGTGGGAATGCTCTAGCTGTGTGTTGGTCATTTTTTGAAAGTGAGTTTTGAACGTAAGGGTTGCGTATAGCGTTTGGGGCTAAGGATAGCGGGTGCAGAGGCAGGCGTAAATTAACGCGTGTTTTGTTTTGTAAAACAAAAACGGGGGCTGTCTGTAGTGCCAGGTTTTTTGAATGTGCTGTTAATGCAATTTGAACTGGCCGACCAGCGCGCTTAATTGCGCACTTAAATTTGCAAGCTCTGCGCTAGCAGAGGCCGTTTGTTCTGCGCCTTGAGACGTTTCATTGGCTATGGTCTGAATATTGATGACGTTACGCTGAATCTCTGCAGAGACGGACGTTTGCTCTTCTGACGCGGTGGCGATTTGGGTATTCATCTGGTTAATAGAAGCAACGGCCGTGGTGATCGTCCCTAAGGATTTATCCGCTAGCAGTGCTTTTTCAACGGTGGTGCCGGCCAAATCACGGCTTTGCCCCATAACGTCTACGGCATTTTCCGCTCCACCTTGGAGGTCTGCAATCAGTGATTCGATTTCGGTTGTGGACTCTTGCGTACGTTGTGCGAGGCTCCTTACTTCGTCGGCGACAACGGCAAAGCCTCTGCCTTGCTCGCCTGCTCGCGCGGCCTCAATTGCGGCATTAAGAGCAAGTAGGTTGGTTTGTTCAGCGATACTTTTAATTACATCCAGCATTGCGCCAATGTTTTCGCTATCGCCTCGTAATTTTTCAATGACGTGAGATGATTGTTCAATATCTTGTGCAAGCTCAGTGATGATTTCAGCGGTTTGATTGACCACTTCCCGTCCGGTAATGGCTTCGGTATCAGCCTGTTCCGCAGCTGATGCGGCGCCTTCAGCATTTTGCGCAACTTCTTGCACTGTGGCGCCCATTTCGGTCATGGCTGTTGCGACTAAGGTGGTTTCTTTCTGCTGCGTGATGATCGACTCTTTGGTTTGTTCCATAATCGTCGATAGTTGTTCGGAAGCCGCCGCTAGCTGAGACGTCGCATCTGCAATCTGACCAATAATGGTATGCAGTTTTTCGATAAATGTATTAACGTTTCTGCCTAATTGCCCGATCTCATCATTGTTGTGGACTTGAATTCGAACCGTTAGGTCTCCCTCTCCACGTGCGACATCTTGTAAAAAAAGATTGGTTTCTTTCAGTGGGCCTAAGATGCCGCGTATAACAAAAAAAGCGACAAATACACCGATGGCGATCGCGAAGATTGTACCCATGATGGTGACGCTAATGGCAAAGCTCGAGGTTGAGTCTTGCTCCTTACCTCGGGTGACGATGAGCCCTTCTTCGGCATCGATGATTTCAGTAAGCTTGCCTCGTAGGGTATCCATGATTTTTTTCCCTGGGCCTTCTTGCATCATCAGGCTTATGTCCGTCATGTTTTGGTTGTTATCTTCCATGTTTTGACGGGCTTCGATCTCAGGTTGCGCAGCTTGCTCTAGCCATTCGGTTTTTAAACGTCGGACCGTGTCCCAGCGCTTCCCTTGAGAGGGGTTATCGCTGGTGAGTTTTTTGCCTTCGTCTATTAGCTTATCGAAGCGTTCTATTCCGCCATGGTATGGCTCTAAGTATTCATCTTGCCCTGTCACCATAAACCCACGTTGCCCTGTTTCCATGTCCACCATTGCCGCGCCTGCAGACTCGGCCCTACGAATCACTTCATATGTGTGATTCACCCAGTGCGAGGACTCTATTAGCTTGCCGATACTCGAATAAACGACGGAGGAAATCACGATCATCAAGAGCAGAATGAACGCGTATCCTGCGCCTAGTTTTTGGCTTATTTTTAGGTTTCTCACGGAATACTTCTACTTTTGGTTGGTTTGACACACTATTCCACTTAATCGTAGTACAAATATTACGCATGCGCAGTGCCTTGAGTGGGCTTGATTAGGGGGGGCAAAGATTGTGCTGAGAGGGGGGCGAGCAGTAATACTGAGGTACGAGAATTGGGCGTATGGGGAGATAAGAGCTGGGAGGGGGTCCTGCGGGGAGCTGTTATGGTCTTACCGCACCTACATTCGCTCCTGCCTGCCCCGATAGCGCAAAGTTCAAAGCGGGTGGGAGGTTAGGGCTCATTGCTTATGAGCCCACAGGTTTACCCTTCGTAGTCTTCAATCGAAGGGCATGAACAAATTAAATTCCGATCTCCAAATACATTGTCGATACGATTTACCGTTGGCCAGACTTTATGCGCTTTCAAATACGCGAGCGGTTGGCTTGCCTCTTCCCGTGAATAGGGTCTATCCCAGTCGGCTGTGAGTACGTCGTCTAGCGTATGAGGGGCGTTTACGAGCGGGTTGTTATCGGCTGGGTATTCGCCTTTTTCTACCGCGTCGATTTCTTCTTTAATTTTGATCATCGCTTCGCAAAAACGATCAAGCTCCATCAACGATTCTGACTCTGTCGGTTCGATCATTAAGGTACCGGCAACAGGGAAGGACATTGTTGGAGCGTGGAAACCAAAATCCATTAGGCGTTTTGCAATATCTTCTTCACTGATGCCACTGGCTTCTTTAAGCGGTCGTAGGTCGAGTAAACATTCGTGGGCGATAAAACCATTTTTACCGCGATATAAGATGGGGTAGTGCGCAGAAAGGCGATGAGCAACGTAGTTTGCATTTAATATGGCAAACTCTGTGGCTTGCTTCATGCCGATATTGCCCATCATCTTTATGTACATCCAGCTGATCGGTAGAATACTGGCGGAGCCCCAGGGTGCGGCTGAAATGGTGCCGTTACTTTCTGTTGTTCCTTCCAAATTTTGCTTCGGGTGAGCGGGTAAAAAAGGCGCTAGATGGGATTTAACCCCTATAGGCCCCATACCGGGCCCACCGCCGCCGTGCGGAATACAAAATGTTTTGTGCAAATTAAGGTGGGACACATCACCGCCGAATTTACCGGGTGCCGCTAAGCCTACTAGCGCATTCATATTGGCGCCGTCGATATACACTTGCGCACCTACCGAGTGGGTAAGTTCGCAAATAGTTTTAATGTCTTCTTCAAATACACCGTGGGTAGAGGGGTAAGTCACCATAAGTGCGGCAATAGCATCGCCGTGTTGTTCGATCTTTTCTTTTAGATCATTGATGTCGACGTTGCCCTGTTCATCGCATTTGGTCACGATTACTTTCATGCCCACCATTTGAGCCGAGGCGGGGTTTGTGCCGTGGGCAGATGCGGGAATTAAACAAATATGTCGTTGTGTTTCACCACGATATTCAAAATATTTTTTAATCGCGACGAGGCCTGCGTATTCGCCTTGTGAGCCAGCGTTGGGCTGTAGACTAATTGCGTCATAACCGGTGCACGCTTGTAGCATGTCGTCCAGTTGAGAAAATAAGGTGTTGTATCCCAACATTTGCTCCGCAGGCGCAAAGGGATGAATTTTGCCGAACTCTGGCCACGTAACCGGAATCATTTCTGCCGTCGCGTTCAATTTCATTGTGCATGAGCCAAGTGGAATCATCGCATGGTTCAATGCAATGTCTTTAGACTCCAAACGTTTTAAATAGCGCAACATTTCTGTTTCAGATTGATAGCGCGAAAAAATATCGTGTTGAAGGGCGTTTTCTGAGCGTGCGAGCGCGGCTGGGATTGCTTCGTGGGCTTTTGCTTTCGCGATAAGTGCATCAAAATCCAACGTTATATTCGCTGGTTTAAATAGCGTGAATAATGCTTCCAGTTCTTGTACGCGCGTACATTCGTTAACGCTAATGCCGATGTGGCTGTCGCCAATTTTACGGACATTAATGTTTTGGCTAAGTGCTTGCGCGATTATGCCGTTTTGTTTTTCGCCTACCTCAATACTTACCGTGTCGTAAAAGTGTTGGTGTTGTAAATTAAAGCCAAGTTCTTGAACCCCTACAGCCAGTATTTTGGTAAATAAATGAATGCGGTTTGCAATGCGTTGTACGCCGTCGCTGCCGTGGTACATTGCGTAGAACACGCTCATCAGCGCGAGTAATACTTGCGAGGTACAAATATTGGAATTCGCTTTCTCTCGGCGAATATGTTGCTCCCGCGTTTGCATCGCCATACGTAAGGCTTGCTTGCCGCGCGCATCGACAGAGACGCCAATAATGCGGCCAGGCGTAGCACGTTTGTAGGCTTCTCTAAATGCATAAAATGCGGCGTGTGGTCCGCCCGCGCCCATAGGAACGCCAAAGCGTTGGTTGCTGCCGACCACAATATCTGCACCGAGCTTACCGGGCGGAGTGAGTACCACGAGGCTCATAATGTCGGCCGCGACAATCGCGAGGGCTTGCTTGGCTTGAACCGCTTCGATGGTTTGCGCGATTGGTTGAATACCGCCGCTGGAGCCTGGGTATTGTATTAATGCGCCAAAGATATCGTCTGCTTGATCGATATGGGCTGGGTCACCCACAATAATGTTAAAGCCAAAATGCTCCGCACGGGTTTTAACCACGGCGAGTGTTTGGGGGTGGCAGTCTTGATCGACGAAAAAGTTATCTGATTTGTTTTTCCGTTGTACGCGCTTCGCCATGGCCATGGCTTCTGCGGCTGCAGTGGCTTCGTCCAGCATGGAGGCATTCGCCATATCCATGCCCGTAAGCTCAACAATCATCTGTTGAAAATTGAGTAAACCTTCAAGCCGACCTTGCGCAATCTCGGGTTGATAGGGGGTATACGCCGTATACCAGCCGGGGTTTTCCAATACATTACGCAAGATCACCGGGGGCACGTGAGTATCGTGATAGCCCATACCTAAGTAAGAGGTAAATACTTGGTTCTTTTGCGCGATCTCGCGCAGCTCGGCAAGCGCTTCATGTTCGGTCATTGGTGCGCCCAGCGCCGCTGTGGTTTCTGAGCGAATGCCGGCAGGCACTGTTTGGCCAATGAGGGTTTCGACTGAATCTAGACGCATCGCGTCCAGCATGGCTTGAGTTTGCTTGTTGTCTGGCCCAATGTGGCGGCCAATAAACTCGTTAGTGTTGATGAGTTCTTCCAAGCCTGCTGTAGTCGACATAAAGGTTTTCCTAAGAGCAATTTAGCCAATCTTTGTTGAAACTGATGGGGAATATGGCTGATCGTCGCCTAACAGGTGGTGAATTGCGCAGAAGTGGCAGTATTCAGGGCTGCCATGAGCAAACGTTTAGGTCGATTGTTCGCCATATCTCAAATCATCCATCGTAACGCTCGTTGCCAGGCATACCCGGCAATAACGAAGACTTGGGGTAATTGGTCTATTTTATCTATTAATAGAGATGTCAGAGATATCGGTGTTTTAAGGGCGCGGATTGTAGCAAAATGCGGCACAAATCGGAATTTATCACATCGGAAATAAGAGGGTTTAACGCGTGTTTTCGACCACAAATGTGCTGATCTTGTTGGCATGTATTACTTTTTTTGCTTATAGAGCCTACAAGCGAGGTGTTTGGAAGGGGCTGCTTGGCTTGTTAGGACTAGCAACGGCTTATTTAGTAAGCTTGTTGTTGGCGCCAACCTTAGGAAAGTTGGTACCGGATAATGGCGTTAACGGGGTGATTGCATTTGTGGGAGCCTCTATTGCCATCTTCTTTGTGGTCTCCGCGATGGTGTCCACTGTTCCGACTTTTATGTTCCCTGCGCTGCAGAAGGTGACGCTTAAGCATCGTCTGATGGGAGCGTGTTTGGGCGCCGTGACAGGGATGCTGTTTGCGGTTTTGGCGATATGGATGGTTGGGGTGATGTCCGCAACGTTGGGTCTTAAAAATAAATCTGGAGCAGTGGAAAAGCGAGATGCGCTGAGCGATATCTCTTCACGTATTGTGTCTAAGGCTTTGCATACGGGGATTAATGCGATTGAAAAAGATCCCTATAAAGCCAGTGCTACAGCGGCCTTTTTTAGCGCGCCCCATGTTTTTTCGCAGTCCTTTGCTAGCTTGTCTAAATCACCTGAACTGAAAACTTTCTGGGCGGATGGAAAGGCGCAGTTTTTAATGGCCGAGGCCGACATTGACCAGCTGATGGAATATCCGGTGTTTACGGCTTTGGTAAAAGCGCCAGCAATGCAAAATGTGTTGCAGGAAGGTAAGCCCAAAGATGTATCTATTACCGAGGCCGAGCGATATTTTGCGACGCAAATGAGCTACGTTTGGCGGCGCATGCGCGACCTAAGGAGCGATCAGCGCGTTGTGAAGATTCTTGAGGACGCAGAAGTAAAAGCGCTTATTGCAAAACAAAATCCAGCAGCCTTGCTCGCCAACCCAAAAGTTCAGGCGCTGATTGAGATCGTGACCGAGACGCCCCTTGAAGAAAGTATTACACCGAGACACGTTGAAACAGTGAAAGTAAAAGCGCTGCCAGAAGCCCCGCGTGTGATTTATAAGTGGTTAGATTTGAACGGTAAAATGCGTTACACCGATTACGATCATACGCCAGAAAGTGAGCGAGCAACGGCGGAGAAAATTGTTCAATAATGTGACGTGTCAATATGCGCTTATTGGATGAAATGAATATACCTTGAGGTAGACCGTCTGAGGCATGGATGCCGAAGCAGACGCCTATATGGATGTAGGCGTTAGAGCGAAGTATGGAGCCCGAGCCGAGCGTATAGGGATATATTCATAGCGGGTCTTCCTCAAGGAATATTCATTTCCATGCACGTCGCTAAATAGAATTAAATACTCTGTAGTTTCTAACTTTGAGAGTAAATGGAAAAATCATGAGCAAGATAAAAGAAAAAATAGGTGGCTGGCATCAAAAAACCGAAGACACCGTTTACGAAAATAACTGGATTCGCGTGACCCACGATGAAGTCTTACGTCCAAATGGTTCGGAAGGTATTTACGGTGTTGTACATTTTAAAAATCAGGCCGTGGGCGTTGTGCCTATTGATGATGACGGTAATACTTGGCTTGTCAGTCAAAGCCGTTACACCTTAGATGAACGCACCTGGGAGATCCCTGAGGGTGGCTCGCCCATTGGCGAAGACCCATTAGAAACGGCGAAACGCGAGTTACAAGAAGAAGTGGGCTTACAAGCGAAAGAATGGGAGACTTTAATGACCCTGCATACCTCAAATTCCGTTACCGACGAAGTTGGGTATATTTATGTCGCGAAGGGTCTCTCGCTCGGTGAGCAAAGCCTGGAAGATACCGAAGATATCGAAGTGAAAAAGTTACCCTTAAGTGAAGCCATAGAAATGGCGAAGCGCGGTGAAATTACCGATGCAATGTCACTCGCTGCGCTTTTTCGTATTGGTTTGGCTCGTTAAGCGTAATATCAGTATTGATGGGCAAAAGCCTTGTTTCTTGTTCCCTGTTTTTGGGTTAGGTCTCAAGGCTTATCGTGGGTTAATGGATAAAAAAGGATTGATCAATTTTCCCATTAACCCGGTTACTTTCACTGGGGCTTCTACTACGGAAAGGCATAAACAATCTTGATCTTGTGCCGCAATGGGGCGGTGTACCTCTCCCGGTTTCTTAACCAGAAAATCCCCAACAACATAATTTCCTTCTGCGTCAGAAAAACTGCCTTCTAAAATGAGGGTTACTTCGAGCCCCTTGTGATCATGCTCCGCGACTTTTCCACCGCGTTTTATTTTATGAAAAGAGACTTCGTATTTATTCTGTCCGGTTTCCAATTGCGCAGCTTTCAAGGATGGCGAAATAAATGACCATTTGAGTGGTTTTTCTTTCGGTATAAGCTTTTGCACAACGCTGGGTAAATGTTTTGTACGGTCGCAACCGGGTTGCACTTCTTGCGCGCTTACACCTGGGTTTTTCTGATCTGTTTCCGTGTTCTTTATGCGGGCCATTAAATGGTCAAAGCTGCTTTCCTTAACCTCGATCGGTTCGGCGCGGGTTAGCATAGCGCTGCCAAGCGTGTTTAGTTGCGTAATTTTTTGCTTGCACGCAGGACATAGATGCAGGTGAGCGGATACCGTGATACTGACGGCCCAATCCAGATTCCCTGAAGAAAATTCCACCAGAAGATCCTCTGAAGGATGAAAATTTGTCACGTTGCGTTACCTCAATTAATAACAGATTGCGATTGAAGCTTCTTGAGCCCAAGCCGTACACGGGATTTCACCGTGCCAAGGGGGAGGTCAAGTTCCTCCGCAATTTCGGATTGCGATTTACCTTCCATATATACTTTTTCAATACAGCGAAGTTGCTCTGGGGGCAAACCGTCCAGTAGCTGAGCAACCTCCTTTTCCTCTCGTGAGCGTTTCATAAACACGAATGGTTGGTTATCTGAACTCTCATCCCATATATCCTCAGTTTCGAGTGGGGATGAGTTCACATCATGTTTGGCGTGCTTACGTAAATAATCAATGCGCGTATTACGCGCAATGGTATAAATCCAGGTACTAGCAGACGCGCGGGTAGGGTCGAAATTACCGGCTTTTTGCCATATTTTGATCATGACCTCTTGTACGAGCTCTTCTGCGGCATCGCCTGCCAAATATGTTTTATTGGATTGGCAGAAGCCTTTGATCAGGGGGGCAAAGTGAGCAAACACTTGAGCGAAGGCGCTTTCATCCTGTTGGCCTACACGTGTCAGCAGGTTTGACCAGTCGTCGTCACGCTTGTGGCCGCTGCCCTGCGTGGTATTCATGCTGTCATCTTCAGTTTTCACAATAGTGTGGTCGCTTTATTGCTCATTTTTGTGTGATTCGATGTCTCTGCTGAGATCCGGTTTTCTTGTATCGGGTCATCGGTATGCTGGTGTTTACGTTCATAGATGATAATTGGATGACTTAAATTTGTTAATTTTTATGCCGTGAGCCGGATTTGGAAAAATGTACGGATCTGTTGATCCTAAACGCAAAATTGGGCGTATCAAGAGGCTATTAGAGGAAGTTTACCTTATGTCCCACATTATCGATGAGCTTACCGCGTTTTATCGTGAGTTTAATACGGCGTCTTTATCAAAGATCAAGGCTATCTATGATGAAGACGCGCGTTTTAGTGACCCCATTCATGAGATTCAGGGGATCGAGTCGATTGAGCGTTACTTTTCTTCTGTAATGGCGGGCGTTACTACCTGTCGGTTCGACTTTGATCGTGTGACCGAGATGGAGGGCCAGGCATTTTTACAGTGGCGTATGCGCTTTCTGCACCCGCGTTTAGCAAAGCATGAGATATGCGTTAAGGGGATTAGTGTTATTGAATTCAAGGAAAAGGTCATTGCCCATGTGGATTATTACGATGTGGGTGAAATGCTCTATGAGCATATACCGTTGGTTGGGCGAGTCATTCGGCGACTGAAACGCCGTTTGTCTGAATGAATTAATCCTTACACATTAAGTTGTTGTGGAGTAGAGGTCATGAGTACCGTCGGAACAGATAAAAGAACATTTTGGGTGACGGGTGCGAGCAGTGGTATCGGCTTAGAGCTTGCGCGATTATTGGCAAAAGAACGTAACTATGTGTTTGTCAGTGCCCGGTCTATACATAAGCTGGAGTGTTTGCGAGAAGCGTACCCCGAAAATATTCATGTGATCCCCATTGATTTACGGGATGCGAAAAGTGTTGCGAATGCAGAAAGAGAAATTAACCAGCATACGGATCACCTCGATAGCCTAATCGCCTGTGCGGGTACATGTGAATATGACGATGGTCTAAAGCTCCCAGCGGAAATGTTTGCAAAAATTACGCAGGTTAATTACCTCGGTGTTGTGGATGCTGTTCGGATTGCATTGCCGCTTTTACGACGCTCAACTCATCGACCGCACATCGCGGCGATTGGCAGTTTGTCTTCTGTAATCCCTTTTCCAAGAGCCGCTGCATATGGCGCGTCTAAGGCGGCTTTAGATTATTTTCTTCAAAGCCTAAAGATTGATTTATTACCTGAGAATATCGACGTAACGGTTATTCGCCCCGGTTTTGTGGATACACCCCTTACGCAGCGTAATGATTTCGATATGCCGTTTATGATGTCCAGTAAAGCGGCGGCGAAAAGAATAGCAAGCAGTTTACACAAACGGCCTTTGTTTTATGACTTCCCCGCAAGACTTGCGATCCCGTTGAAAATGATGCGGTTTATGCCGGGGGTGTGGATGAGAATGGTGGCACAGAAATTTAAAAAAGCGGAAGCAATATGAAAAAGAGCGTCGCCATTATTGGCACCGGTATATCAGGGCTGACTGCGGCTTATAAACTCAACCGTCTTTGCGATATTACGGTGTTTGAAAAATCTGATCGTATCGGTGGGCATACTGCAACGGTAGATTTTGATCTTGATGGGAAATCTTACGCCATCGATACAGGGTTTATCGTATTTAACGATTGGACCTACCCTAATTTTATTCGTTTGCTTGACGAGATTGGTGTGCAAGCCCAGCCAACGTCGATGGGTTTTAGTGTTAGCTGTGCTGAGTCGGGTTTGGAATATGCTGGTAATGGTCTTAATGCATTATTTGCGCAACGCGCTAACCTTGTTTCTCCCCGCTTTCTTGGGATGTTGAAAGATATTATTCGTTTTAACTATTCAGCCGAACGCGATCTTCTCAATGGCACGATTCCCAAAGATATGACGCTGGGAGCCTATCTCGATGAGAAAGGCTATGGTGAGGTCTTTGCACGATATTATCTCGTCCCTATGGGGGCCGCTATTTGGTCCGCCTCTTTGGCAAATATGCGTAATTTCCCGATTCAGTTTTTTGTTTCATTTTTTCGAAATCATGGTTTGCTCAATATATTTAACCGTCCGCAATGGCGAGTGATCAAAGGGGGATCAAAGCAATATTTAGGTCCACTGACGGAAGATTTTTCAGAGCGTATTGAAACCAACGCTCAGATAAAAACGATAAAACGACATAATCGGCATGTTGTGATTGTTTTTGACGATGGCGCTGAGCGCGTGTTCGATGACGTCGTATTGGCGACGCATTCTGATGAGGCGCTGGCGTTACTCTCCGATGCAACCAGCGAAGAGCAAGAGGTTCTTAGCGCAATTCCCTATGAAGAAAATTCCGCTACCTTACATTACGACGAAAGCTTATTGCCGCATTCGAAACGGACATGGTCCAGCTGGAATTATCGCATGACGGGCGCGGCAGATGAGGCGAGATTGCCGATTGTGACTTACGATATGAACATCTTGCAGGGCTTAGATTCGACGGAGGGAAAAACGTTTTGCGTATCCTTGAATGCAGATGAATTTATTAACCCCGAAAAAGTGATTGGCCGCTATCGGTATGCCCATCCGCAGTTCACTGAGGCGGGGGCGAAAGCTCAATCGCGGTGGCCCGAGATAAATGGGCAGCGCAACACCTGGTATTGCGGCGCGTATTGGGCGAATGGGTTCCATGAGGATGGTGTTGTCAGTGGGCTAAGAGTGGCAGAGCGTTTTTGTGCGAGTATCAATGACTGATGGCGATAATTGTGCGTAACAGACGAGAAATCAAAAGAGGACGACAATGAAAAGCGCCATTTATTCTGGCTATGTCAGCCATCGTCGATTTAGCCCCCGGAGGCATGGCTTCCAATACCGGGTGTTTATGGTCTATCTAAACCTTAAAGAGATTGACCAATTTCTATCATTGTCTCGATGGTGGTCCAAGGGCCGTTGGGGTGTTGCGCGTTTTAGACGCGAGGACTTCCATGGTGACCCCAAGATTGATCTAGATGAATCCGTGAGACGTACAATAGAAGAAAGTGTGGGTAAACGGCCGTTGGGTGATATTGGTATGTTGGCAAATTTTCGTTACTTTGGATTTAACATGAACCCCATTGTGACCTACTACTGTTTCGATGAGGGTGGGGATTCTGTGCAATACATTGTCGCAGAGGTAAATAACACGCCATGGAATGAAAAGCGTGCCTATGTGATTCCATGTAATGAAAATACGATGCGCCAAGATTGCGTGTTTGATAAGGACTTTACTGTCTCACCTTTTAATCACCTGGATATGACATACCGCTGGAAAAGCACAACACCCGACCAGCGCTTGGCATTGCATATTGACTGTATGCAAGGCGAGGCAAAAATAACGGACGCTACATTGCGTTTGCAGCGCGAGGAAGCGACGACAGCTTCGCTTAATCGTATTCTTATTCGCTTTCCTTTTATGACGCTTAAAGTGGTGTTGGCTATCTATTGGCAGGCATTGCGACTGGTTTTAAAAGGGGTGCCTTTCTTGGGTAAAAATAAACGTTTTAAATCAAAAAAACCGCTGGAGTTAAATCAGTATGAAGTCCATTGACTCGGCCGCTAGAAGGCTTTCGACTAAATCACCGTCGCAGTTTTTATCAGAATATGCTAGGCGTATCCTTTTTTCTCGTTTAAGCGCTATTGAAATAGGCCATTTAATTATTGAAGATGAAAGTGGGGCCTATGTTTTTGGCCAGGATTTGTCGGAGACGTCTCTGGTTGCAAGGATCAGTGTCTACAGATTAAATGCATACCGTTCGATTTTATTGGGCGGAGGCATTGGTGCGGGGGAATCATATATGCGGGGCGATTGGTCCTCATCCGATTTGGTGAATGTGGTGAGGCTAATCGCGGTTAATCAATCGGTGTTGGATAATATGGATTCAACGTGGAGCTGGTTGAGCAAGCGCTTCAGTAGTATCACAGAGCTTTTACGCATAAATACAAAAGCAGGGTCGAAGAAGAATATCGCGGCGCATTACGATTTAAGTAATGCGTTCTTTTCGTTGTTTCTCGATAAGTCCATGATGTATTCGGCCGCTATTTTCCCATCATCAGACGCATCTTTAGAAAGTGCCGCTTTAATTAAATTGGATCATATCTGCAAGCGGTTAAAGCTCAAAGAATCAGATCATTTGCTTGAGATCGGCTCTGGCTGGGGGGGGATGGCGGTCTACGCTGCCAAGCACTATGGTTGCAACGTTACCACAACCACTATTTCTCGACGACAGTACGAGTTGGTATTAACACGTGTCGAACAGGAGGGCTTGAGTGATAGGGTGGAGGTGCTTTTCGAGGATTACCGCGAGCTGACTGGGACTTACGATAAGTTGGTTTCGATTGAAATGGTTGAAGCGGTCGGACATCAATTCCATCGCGCATTTTTTTCAGGTTGTGCTCACTTGCTTAAACCCGATGGTTTGATGTTAATGCAAGCCATTACCACCCAAGATCAGCGTTTTGATCGAGAAAAAAATAAAATGGATTTTATTCAAAAATATATCTTCCCGGGTGGTTGCTTGCCCTCTAACGAGGCGGTCATAAAAAACATCTCACAACACACCGATATGCACTTGGTCGGTTTGGAAGATATCACCTTGGATTATGCGTTAACACTCGCGTCTTGGCGAAAACGCTTTTTTGATAAACTAGAAAGCGTTAGGTCCTTAGGTTTTGATGACACCTTTGTGCGTATGTGGGATTTCTATCTCTGTTATTGCGAAGGTGGATTTCGTGAAAGAGTCATCAAGACCTCGCAATTCCTCCTGGCAAAACCCCTGTGTCGCGACCTTCCGGTTATTGGACACTCAGAGCACAAGCCCTTGTTTTAAGGGCTATTGAATATCGGCAAGCTTCGTCATATCGTCGCCTTGTTGCCCGTTGGGGCTAGCGGTAGGCTGGTTGATAAACTGTTTGGCACGTTTATATTGCTGGGTCGTGGCACTTAGCTTCGCAAAGCATTGTTTCCGTTCGTCTCCCCTTGCTTGGGCACACTCACTCCTAAGTGTTTTATATACGTGTATAGCTTGTTGTGCGGTGTTGCTATCCAGTTTCGACGTCTCGGCATGTGCGCTGCCCAAAATGAAGAAACTTGTTGCGATCAAGATCAGTGTATTTAATGACATGTTGATATCCTCTTATAAGTCCATTTTTTTCACGCGAAGTTGATGCTTAATGTCATTATTATTTTCGTCGCGTTTTAATCAGTGTATGTTTTGTTTGATCTGAAAGTCTGTGATCTATTCACACGTTGGCTGTGATGCTCGCTAGCCGTAGCGATATCTTGTGAGGTTTAGATCAGACCGAATAAAAAATAGCAAATAAATAGGCAATGCGGGGTGATTTGTCAGCAAAGAACAAATTTTTGTCTTTCGGAATAACGTTGTGTGTTTCTGCCTGGGAGGCCTTGGCGGGATTTAGGAAAAAAGTGAGTGATCAGTCGGTAACGACGCGGTTTCGGCCGCTTTGCTTTGCATCGTAAAGAAGCTCGTCGGCTCTATGTAGCCCGGAGTCAAAATCTTCGTTTTGTTTAAGTTCTGTAATACCAATACTGACCGTCATGGCGAACTCGTGTTCTTGGAATGTGAGTTCTAAAGCTTCACAGAAAGTACGAATTCTTTCCGCTAGATGGGTTGCGCCCTCTTTATCGGCGTAGGGCGAGCATATGGCAAATTCTTCGCCGCCAAGTCTTCCCACTATGTCGTAAGTGCGACAAGCTTTTTGCATGCACTCGACGAGGGCCTTAATCGCCATATCGCCTGCTGCATGCCCGTAGGTGTCATTAATATTTTTAAAGTGGTCGATGTCAATCATCATAATGGAGACGTGCCGATCGTGCCGTGACATCTTGGCGATCTCGCTGGAGACCAGCGTAAAGAAATGACGTCGATTGTAGGTGCCGGTTAGCGAGTCCGTGGTGGCGAGCGTGTTGAGTTCGATATTCACTTTTTCGAGATCGCTGAGGGCTTGCGCTAGCCGTAACGCTGAACGCATGCGTGCGGCGAGTACGGGATATTCGATCGGTTTACTCACGAAATCATGAGCACCCAGATCGATGGCTTCCACGATGCTTTCTTCCGTATTATTGGCGGAGACCATAATGACGGGAATGTCTTTGGTGGTCTCATCGTTTTTGAGTTTTTCGAGCGTTTCAATCCCGCTTAGGCCGGGCATGTGTATGTCGAGGAGAATAATATCGGGGAGCGGGGTCAAGCGAGCACGATCCAAGCATTCCTGTCCGTTGTAGGCGGGAATCACATCGAAATCGTCATCTTCCAACTCAAAAGTGAGCAGGGTGATATTGTCTTCTACGTCATCAACGACGAGGGCTCGTTTCATCTGGGCGATAACTTACGTCTTTAGCCTTAACTATAAGGATCTGTATAGGCTTAAGTATAGGCATAGAACTGGATGAATATCGGGCGATATGGCACTGCAGAGGGGTGAAACACCTAGATTTTACGAAAAATAATCGACTGTTTACAGATTATGGGCATTTAGTGGGCGTTGTGGGTTTCCAGTAGCATGAGTAATGCTTTTGCGAAGACATAAATATCCCCAATAGAAGTGTGCTCTTTATTGGTGTGAATGTCAGCATTGAGGGGAGTATTTAAGGCACGATACTGGTGGCGCTTTGCTGGGCTAGTTGCGTGCAGAATATTACGTAAGGTCGACGTGATCGTGATCCGCCAGTCATATTCATCAGCACTGCAATAGTGCGTTTCTACTAAGGATTTGAGTAGCCACGTTGCAGGTGTTTTTAATTGTGGTTGTTGACGTTTGATATCCAGGCTGAGATTACGGAGTAGGCGTACGCATTGTTTAATTTGGCGAGGGTTTGGCGTACTGAGTTTTGTTGCGTGTGATTGAGTATTGCGGTGGCTAGGTGCAACGATTGCAATATGCGGTGCAGTCTCAGAAAGTGCCGTATTGTGTTCAGCGAGTAGGGGTGTCGTGTCGATATCTAAATCCATAGCGCCAGTCTTTAGGTGTACTTGTGACAATGTGAGCTTTAAATATACGCCTACAGTTTTCGATGTTTTTTGAACCTGTTGGCGTTTGGCTAAAAATATTATTTACATATTTCAATACTGTGAAATAGGCCGTTAAAAAAGCAGGCTTCCATGCCATTTAACTATGTGATTTTACTTTTGCGGTAGCTTAGTCGGTAATGATTACCAGCTTAACGCGCCACCTGTTTGATATTCAATTACGCGAGTTTCAAAAAAGTTTTTCTCTTTGCGTAAATCCATGATTTCACTCATCCATGGAAATGGATTTTGCGCGCCAGCGTAAGCTTCGGGTAAACCTAATTGGGCTAAGCGACGGTTCGCAATAAAGTGAAGGTATTCTTCCATCATGGCGGCGTTCATACCTAATACACCACGGGGCATTGAATCGCGCGCGTATTCAATTTCGAGTTCTGTGCCTTCAAGAATCATTTGCACAACTTCTGCTTGGAAATCTTCTGACCACAAATGCGGATTTTCTAATTTGATTTGGTTGATGACATCAATACCGAAATTCAAATGCATGGATTCGTCACGCAAAATATATTGGAACTGTTCGGCAACGCCGGTCATTTTATTACGGCGACCCATAGAAAGGATTTGGGTAAAGCCACAGTAAAAGAAAATGCCTTCGGTTACGGCATAAAAACCAATCAAGTTACGTAGCAATTCTTGATCGGTTTCTTCTGTGCCTGTTTGGAACGTGGGGCTACTAATACCGTGGGTGTGATTTAAGCTCCACGCGGCTTTCTTGGCGATGGATGGTAACTCACGGTACATGTTGAAGACTTCTTTTTCGTCCATCCCAAGTGATTCAACACAATATTGATAAGCGTGTGTATGAATAGCTTCTTCAAAGGCTTGGCGCAATAAATATTGACGGGCTTCTGGGTTGGTGATGTGTCGGTAAATGGCGAGGACTAAGTTGTTCGCAACCAAGGAATCGGCTGTAGAAAAATAGCCAAGTGAACGCATAACAATACGGCGCTCGTCTTCAGATAAGCCTTCAGGCTGTTTCCAAAGGGCGATATCGGCCGTCATGTTGACTTCTTGTGGCATCCAGTGATTTGCACAACCATCAAGATATTTTTGCCATGCCCAATCGTATTTAAATGGCACAAGTTGGTTGAGGTCAGCGCGACAGTTGATCATACGTTTATCGTCAACTTCTATCCGCGCCGCCCCCATTTCTAACTCTTCTAAACCGGGTGCAGCATTCATGATGGCGATGGCTTCACGTGCGCGGGCAACGGGGTCTTGTGGATCTGTTGCTGTATTTGTCGCTGGCGCTGTTTCTGCGGCTGGCGCTACAGATGGCGCAACGGGAGCTGTCGCAGTAGGTGCTGCACTTATGGGTGTTAGTTCAGAAGGTTGTTTTTCTTCCACGTCTAATGGTGCGGCGGATACTGGCTCGATTGTAGTTTCTAATTTTGCTTCGAGTGACTCGACCGCTGTTTCTGATGTTTGGATTTTTTCTAATACTTGCTGATTGACTTCAGCTTTGGGCGCGCTAGATGTGGCTTGTGCGGGTTCTTCGTAATCATCCCAACTTAACATAAAAGTGATTCCTAGCTTTTAACTGTAACTATTAATGGTAAATATAAATTTTTTGGAGAGTCAGAGGCGGGTTGCCCCGCCGTACTGACCGTACCTCACCTGTAAACTGTTTTACCTTATTGGCACGCTTCGCAATCTGGGTCGTCCAGTGAACACGCTTGTGGCACTGCGGCAGGTCCTGCAGCGGCGCCGGTATCTGAGCCTTGTGCGGATACCGCGTTGAGTGAACCAGTGTCGACGGTGGATTTCTCGGTTGTGGTGGCGGCTAAGGCACGGAGGTAGTACGTGGTTTTTAGACCGCGATACCAGGCCATACGATACGTGATGTCGAGCTTTTTACCGTTTGCGCCAGAGACGTAAAGGTTGAGGCTTTGCGCTTGGTCGATCCATTTTTGGCGTCGGCTTGCGGCGTCGACAATCCAGCGTGGCTCCACTTCAAAGGCCGTCGCGTATAGGGCTTTAATGTCTTCAGGAATACGGTCAATTTTCGTTAATGAGCCTTCGTAGTATTTAAGGTCGTTGACCATGACTGAATCCCAAAGGTCGCGCGCTTTTAAATCGCGCACGAGGTAGGGGTTTACAACAGTGAACTCGCCGGAGAGGTTCGATTTCACATAAAGGTTTTGATACGTCGGCTCAATGGATTGTGAAACGCCGGTGATGTTGGCAATGGTTGCGGTGGGCGCAATGGCCATGACGTTGGAGTTACGCATGCCTTGGGCTTTTACCTTGTAGCGTAGCGAATCCCAGTTAAGCGTCGATGACTTATCAACTTCGATAAAGTTACGACCGCGATTCTCTTCAAGAATATCCAAAGAGTCGAGCGGCAGTTTACCTTGGCTCCACAACGATCCGTCGAAAGATGAGTAGCTGCCGCGCTCAATCGCTAAGTCGCTTGAAGACTGAATGGCGTAGTAGCTGACAAGCTCCATGGAATTATCGGCAAAATCCACAGCGCCTTGGCTGCTATAAGGAATGTGCAATTTATACAGTGCATCTTGGAAACCCATGATGCCCAAACCAATCGGACGATGGCGCATATTCGAGGCGCGCGCGGTTTGCACCGAATAGTAGTTAATGTCGATGACGTTATCGAGCATGCGGATCGCAGTTTTAACCGTTTTTTCGAGCTTCGCTTCGTCAATTTTTCCGTCGATAACATGCTGAGCAAGATTCACTGAACCGAGGTTACATACGGCGATTTCTTCGTTCGATTTTGTATTCAGTGTGATTTCAGTACACAAGTTTGATGAGTGCACCACACCTGCGTGTTGTTGCGGGCTGCGCAGGTTACACGCGTCTTTAAAGGTGATCCAAGGGTGGCCTGTTTCGAATAACATGCCTAACATTTTTCGCCAAAGATCTACGGCCTTAATTTTTTTGCTAAGTTTAATTTCACCTGTTGCCGCTTGGCGCTCGTATTCTTCATACTTTTCTTCAAAGGCTTTGCCGTATAGGTCATGCAATTCTGGGGCATCGTTTGGTGAGAACAAGGTCCAGTCTTTATCTTCGAAGACGCGCTTCATAAATAAGTCGGGTACCCAGTTCGCGGTATTCATGTCGTGAGTACGGCGGCGGTCATCACCGGTGTTTTTACGAAGCTCTAAAAATTCTTCGATATCCAAGTGCCATGTTTCTAAATACGCACATACCGCGCCTTTACGTTTGCCGCCTTGGTTAACCGCAACGGCAGTATCGTTAGCCACTTTTAAGAAGGGGACAACACCCTGGGATTTACCGTTAGTGCCTTTAATGTAGGCGCCGAGCGAGCGTACGGGTGTCCAGTCGTTTCCTAAGCCACCTGCCCATTTGGAAAGCATCGCGTTGTCTTGCATTGCGCCGTAAATACCGGAGAGGTCATCGGGCACAGATGTGAGGTAGCAAGAAGATAATTGAGGACGAAGAGTACCGGCATTAAATAATGTTGGTGTAGAGCTCATGTAATCAAAAGAAGACAACAGTTTGTAGAACTCGACGGCCCGGCCATTCTTATCGGCTTCGTTTATGGATAGGCCCATGGCGACACGCATAAAGAATACCTGTGGTAATTCAATACGTACTTCATCGCTGTGGATAAAGTAACGGTCGTAAAGGGTTTGTAAGCCTAGGTAAGTAAATTGAAGGTCGCGCTCTGGCAATATGGCGTTGCCTAGCATTTCTAAATCGAAGCTGAGAAGCTCTGGTGAAAGTAATTCTAGATCAACCCCTTTATTCAGGTATGAGGCGAAGGCTTTCGGGTAGTACTCGCTCATTTGTGTTTGTGTGGCGGAATCTGCAACTTCCAAAAAGGTCAGTGCTTCAGCGCGGAGCTTGTCCAACAGTAGACGAGAGGTGGCGTATGAGTAGTTAGGTTCGTTTTCAACGAGTGTACGCGCGGCCATGACCAACGAGGTGTTGACGTCGTCAAAGGAAACACCGTCGTATAAGTTACGTAGGGCTTCACTTAAAATCGTTTCTGCTTCAACCTCTTCTAGGCCAGCACATGCTTCGGCCACGATCACTTTTATGCGTTGTACATCGAGGGGTTGTGTGTCGCCGTTTGGCATAACCACATTGATATCGGGGATGTCGACATTGACGTCCGCGCCGAGATTTTCGTCTTCTCTTAATTTAGCGCGTTCAGCACGATAAATAACGTATGAGCGGGCAACCTTGTGCTCACCGGTACGCATCATGGTGAGTTCGACTTGGTCTTGCACTTCTTCAATATGAATGGTGCCGCCAGAGGGCATTCTACGTTTGAATGTGGCGGTGATTTGGGCGGTTAGGTTGGCGACTAATTCGTGGATACGGCTAGATGCGGCGGCGGTGCCCCCTTCAACGGCGAGAAAGGCTTTGGTCATCGCGACGGCAATTTTATCCACATCGTAGGGCACAACTTTACCATTTCGCTTAATGACGCGGATTTGGCCTGGTGCGGTGGCAGCCAGTGCGGCGCTGCTGGTTTGAGATGCGGGTGTGGTGGCGATAGAAGGGTTCCCTGCTTGTTCTATTTCTCTAGTTTGCATATGTATCCACTCATAGATCGACGGTATTTAACAAACGCTCCAATGAGAGTGCTTACAGCCATCATATGTGACGCTGCAGCCTAACTTTCAGTGAATCGCTATAACTTGTATTAAAAAATCTGAAACGGTTTTTTATTTTTGTGTGAACAATCCCACACGGCTTAATTCAGTATGCTGACGGCCGTTGGCGACACGGCTTTTTATTAACCACTTTATGCCGTATGTCACATTTTGTGCTTGTTTGACGCACGGAAACGATGATAGGGCTTTGTGTCGGGCCTAGGTCAGAAACACCATATGTTGGGGTACGTTCGGGATTAACTACAAGATAATGCGGTTTTGGCCGTTTTGCAAGGTGGCTTTATTGGGGTTTGCTTGTGGATAAAATGTGGGTATCTATGAATAGAAGTAAACACTAACTTGTTAGCTTAGGGGTGGCCTCAAAATCGAAGAAAGCGACATGCTTTGTCGTGAAATATAATATTTTCTTATTTGTATTTAGCGTTTTAATAGCCTTAAAAAATTGGCTTTTATTACAGGATGATGAATCGGCGTTAATTACTGGCGTGTGTAGCAACAAAGAGGGGACTAAGTTTGTATGAGGAGGCAGACTTAGGTGCGAGTATGCCCTGTCGAGATATGAGTTTAGCGTTAGAGTGAAGTTTCAAAAATCGTCGATTCAGGATGAATCGCCGAAGCTCCAGGGATGGATTTATGTGTTTTTTGAAGCTTCACTCTAATGATAAACGGCTAGAAAGCACGAATTTGATTGCCCTTGGACTCAATATGCGTGCTTATTGGTTTTCCATCAAAAACAACAACAAGGCTTTCTGTGCGTGAAGACGATTTTCCGCTTCGTCCCATACAATGGAGTATTTTTCATCTTCAATAAGGTCAGCACTCACCTCTTCGCCGCGGTGGGCAGGCAAGCAGTGCATAAAGACAGCTTCAGACTTGGCGTGATCCATCAGCTCGTGATTGACCTGGTAGCCAGAAAATTTATTGATGCGCTCCTGCTGTTCAGCTTCTTGCCCCATGCTGGCCCACACGTCCGTCGCCACCCAATCTGCACCGATAGCCGCTTTAGCGGGGTCACGAATAATTTCTACGCGATCTTTGTTGGCTTCTACTAGCGCTGGGTCGGGATCAAAGCCTTCAGGGCAGGCGATCTTTAATTCAAAGTCCCATTGTTTTGCGGCGTTAATATAGGAGTGACACATGTTGTTGCCGTCGCCGACCCAGGTAACCGTTTTACCTTGGATATCGCCACGGTGCTCAACATAGGTTTGTATGTCGGCAAGGAGCTGGCAAGGGTGGTAGCTGTCAGTGAGTGCGTTAATCACCGGCACTTTGGAATATTGCGCAAAGCGTTCGATGGTCGCGTGATCGAAGGTGCGAATCATGATGATATCGACCATGCGGGATAAGACCCGTGCAGAGTCTTCAACCGGTTCGCCACGGCCTAGCTGAGTATCGTTAGGCGAAAGGAATATGGAACCGCCGCCGAGTTGAATCATGCCCGCTTCAAACGATACGCGGGTACGGGTCGAGGATTTCTCAAAGATCTTGCCGAGGACTTTACCTTTTAAGGTGGTATTGCTCTGGCCGCTACGGTGCTCTGCTTTGAGCTTTATGGCGTTCTTGATTAGCTGTTGAAGCTCACTTGGGCTTAAATCCAATAGCGTAAGAAAGTGTCTGGTAGCCATGATGGGAACCTAAAGGGTTATTGCGCGACAAACGCTTTAATTAAAGAAGAAACCATATCGACGATGGTCTGAGCTTGTTCATCGCTCAAGATGAGCGGTGGCAAAAGTCGTACGGTATTGCCGGCGGTAACATTGATGAGCAAGCCTTTTTCTTTGGCTTGTTCTACCAAGGCTGTGCAATCTTGGTCCAGCTCTATGCCGATCATTAACCCCTTACCACGAATATCTTTTACTGCACTTTCACCGGTGAGCTGCTCTTCGAAGCCTTTGATGAACGCATGGCCGAGCACTTCGGCACGCTCAATTAACTTGTCGTTGGTGAGAGTGTTGATTACTGCTAGTGCCGCTTTTGTGGCTAAGGGGTTACCGCCGAAGGTGGAGCCGTGGTTGCCGGGTTGTAAAACTTCTGAACTTTTGCCCTGGGTAATACAGGCACCGATGGGTACGCCGTTGCCTAGGCCTTTTGCTGTGGTCACAACATCAGGTAAAAAATTATAGTGCTGATAGGCGAAGAACTTTCCGGTTCGGCCGTTGCCGGTTTGGATTTCGTCGAGCATTAACAGCCAGCCTTTTGCGTCACACAATTCACGCAGCGCTGGCAGGTATTGCTCACTCGGGACGTGCACGCCGCCTTCGCCTTGAACAGGCTCGACCAGTATCGCCACGGTATTATCTGTCGCGGCGTTTTTGATGGCTTCGATATTGTCGTAAGGAACGTGACTAAAACCGGATAGTAAGGGGGCAAAGCCTTCTTTTACCTTCGGGTTGCCTGTGGCGGTCAGTGTTGCCATGGTGCGGCCATGAAAACTGCCTGACGCGGTGATGACTTGCGGATCATTAATGCCTTTGCTATTGCCGTATTTACGTGCAATTTTAATGGCAGCTTCATTTGCTTCCGCCCCGGAGTTGGAAAAAAATACTTTTTCCATTCCCGACGCTGCTATCAATGCTTCACCAAGCGCTTGCTGCGGTTCGATGTTGTATAGGTTTGAGCAGTGAATCAGCGTGTTTGCTTGGTTGCAAAGTGCTTCTGTCACGGCGGGGTGGCAATGGCCCAAGCCACATACGGCAATACCCGATACAGCATCTAAGTAGCGGCGGTCATCAGCATCCCATACGTAGGCGCCTTCGCCCTTGATCAAGGTGGTGGTTCTATTTCCGTAGGTATTCATAATTGCTGATGTGGCCATATCCAAAACTCTATTAATACGCTTCATCTAAAATTCGATGGGCTAAAAAACAAAACAGGCAGCGGAATGCTGCCTGTTTTAAAGCTCGATTTTAAAGGCTATCTCGGGATTGTGGAAGAGGGCGTCTCGGTCTAAATAGGAGAATATGAGGGTAAAACGTAACTTATTGTTAATCTTTACGGTGTTTTGATGAATTCGCAGGGAAAAATAGCCTGGTAGCGGCTTATGGACGTGCTGGTTTATCGTGCGCTATTGGGATAAGTACTTTTCGATAGCAGAAAGAAGCAGGTCTTCCGCTATGGGTTTCGTGACGAGCTCATCTGCACCACTCGCCATTATGGCGTCTCGTTCATCAAGAACAGCGTGTGCGGTAACGGCAATAATCGGGATCGCTTTGTGGACGGGGTCTGCACGAATAATTTGCATCGCTTCTTTGCCGTCCATGCCTGGTAGGGAGATATCCATCAATATAAGGCCGTAGTGCTTATCTGGGTTCGCCAACCATTCGAGGCCGATTTCTGCGGTTTCTGCACAATCTAGGGTGTAGCCCTCATCTTCCAATATCCAGGTAGCAAGCTCGGCGTTGTCCGGATTGTCTTCTACCAGTAATAGGTGGCGGTTAGGCGTGTTCTCTGTGCTCACGAATGTTCCAAATTTACACTGTTAATAATGAGCATAAACCATAGTCCAGTAGCTGGCCATGTATCGCTTTGTATGGCGGGTATTTCACTGCTTCAAGCGCAGTGGTATTCGCGGTCGGGATTAACCCGGTGCAGTGGAGGATAGTGTCTACACTTAATTCATGATACGTAACATTAAATACATATAGAGGCGTTGGGAGATCATTCTATGAGTGACCAAGAGGGTATTAGCTCAGAGGGTAAAACCGACGTTGAAACAGATAAAGGGAAAGATATTAGCCGTCGCCGTTTCCTAAAAAATACGGCTATTGCTTCAGCGGGTATCCTGGCTGCGTCCAAAGCGCCCTATGGATTTGCTAAGAAAAAGGTGACGCTGCGAGTGATGGGAACGCATGTCACATTACAGGAAGAGTTAAGGCAAAAAGCCATGCAGGATTTGGGGTTTGAAATCCTGTTCGAGCCGAAAGGCAGTGCTGCGGTTCTGCAAAAAGCTTCCATGTTTCCTGAAGCATTTGATCTATATGAGCAGTGGTCCAACAGTATTGATGTGCTCTGGCAATCGGGCTCTATACAAACGATCGATAAGCGCCGTATTAAGTACTGGGACGAGATCAATTCACTTACGAAAACGGGCCGTTTAAATCCAGACGCAAAACTGGGAGCTGGTGATGCGCCGTATAAGCTGCTTTACGCGCAAAAGGACGGAAGCCTGTCATCTAAGACCAGCGATAATGTGAGTTTTATGCCCTATGTTCATAACGTGGATTCATTTGGTTACAACACTGCGGTTATTCCAAAAGGTATTCCCTATGAGACGGAAAGCTGGGGCTGGTTGTTGGATGAAAAGTACCGAGGAAAAGTTGGTGTGGTGAATGCTCCCACGATTGGTTTATTTGATATGGCATTAGCCGCCCAGGCACGAGGATTAATGACCTTTAAGGATATCGGCGATATTACTCGGGCTGAGTTGGATCAGCTTTTTCATATTCTTTCTGAGTTTAAGCAAAAAGGCCATTTCAGTGGATTTTGGACATCGGTACCCGAGTCGGTCGACTTTATGAAAAGCGGGCGGGTGGTTATCGAGAGTATGTTTTCGCCTGCGGTATCGTCATTAAATGGAGCAAAAGTCCCTGTTGTATATGCTGCGCCAAAAGAGGGCTATCGGGGGTGGCACGGCGTGATGTGTTTATCTTCTGCGACGGAAGGTCACCAAAAAGATGCCGCGTATGAATACATGAACTGGTGGTTGTCTGGTTGGCCGGGCGCCTTTATCGCGCGGCAAGGTTACTATATTTCCAATGCGCAGCGATCGAGGGAGTTACTGTCGCAAGATGAGTGGGATTATTGGTATGGCGGCAAGGAAGCACGTACCCAGTTAAAAGGTACGGATGGCAATGTTTCTGTTCGGCCAGGTGAAGTGAGAACAGGCGGCAGCTATGAACGACGTTTTAGCAACGTCGCCGTGTGGAATTCTGTTATGCCGACTTACGATTACAGCCTACAAAAATGGTACGAATTTATTAGCTAGTTTCTTTATTTGTTAATTGGCGCGCGGTGCTGGGCAGCGGGTTGTGGATGATGCGGTGATACATCGCAGGTAAAAATGATAGGGCTTGATGAATAATAATTTGTGAAAACTAAATTTACATCCATAAAGTTTCAGATTTTAGCGGCATTTTCACTGCTGGCCTTGCCAGTGGTGATGTTGGCGTATTTCACATTCGAAAGTCATACCACTTATAACCAAACGATACGCGCGAGCTTTGTTCAGCAAGATGTGATTTCGCTGGCCTCCAGTTTACAGCGAGATGTGATAGACCTGCAGCGTAATGTACTTATTTATAAATCGTCCGCCAGCGCAGGTTCGGTAAGGCGTGTCACTTTACTGGATCAGCGTTTAAAAGAGCGCATTAAAGCACTAAACAATACCGACCTTGGCGAAGCAGTTGAAGAACAGTTGGAAAGTATCGCGCAACATTTATCGGACTATAAAACTAATTTCGACGTGGTGGTGGAATATCGCCAACAGCGCGAAAACCTTGTGTCTTCCTATATCGGACAAGAGTCCGATGCGATGGCTGACCTTATTCGTCGCGCGAGCGTATCACAAGGGCTTAGTGCCGATGATTTAACCTTAGTGTTTTCTGCTCGGAACAATGCACTATCGTATTTGGAGACGAGCGATTCCTTATATGTGGATGCCTTTAAAAAAGACTTGAGCAGTATTCGTGAGCATGTCACACGGCTTCGTGTTTCTGAGGATAATGAGTCTGAATTTGTCGGGGCGATTAATCAATACGAAAAGACCTTCCTGCGTATCGTCAGCCTTACACGAAACTATATCTACCTTATTAATGTGGTGATGGCGGGTTCCGCACGCGAGATTCTCTATAACGCTGAAAATTTAGTGGAGAAAATGGAGAGTGCGGCTGATGAGATTCAGAAAAAAGCACTTGATCAGCTGGAATCTCGGCGCGTATTCATGGCGGTGTTTTCTGTGTTTTGTTTGGTCTTGGTATTTTTTGTGCCGATTTATTTCTTTCGTTTGATTACAAAGCCCATCGCGAATATTACGCGCGTGTTTAATAATTTGTCTTATGGCAAAGAGGTTGCGGAGATCCCAGGCAAGGAGCGTTCTGATGAAATTGGCTTGCTTGCGAGAGCGGCCGATGTATTTAAGGCGAAAAATGAACAAACGCATTTACTTTTAGTCGCCGCTGAAAAGTCAGTCGATATTCAGCAGTCGTTAAATGAAGAGCTCACCCACGAAAAAATACGTGCAGAAAAGGCGCTTTCGGTAAAAACGGATTTTCTGGCCAATATGTCACATGAACTGCGAACGCCATTAAATTCTGTGATTGGTTATACCGTAAGATTACTTAAAACACCGGAAGACTATACGGGCCGTCAGCTTCAAGCACTGAAAACTATCGAGCGAAATGGCCGGCATTTGCTTGCCATGATTAACGATGTATTGGACTTTAGTAAAATTGAAGCGCAGAAGCTGGAGATGAATTTTCAGCAAGAAAATCTCTATCAGGTCTGTGCGGATGTTATTCAGCAAATGAAAGCGGACAGTGAAGAAAAACATTTGCAGTTACGTTATGCACATAATGATACGCCGTTTATGATTGAAACGGATTCGGTGCGACTCATGCAGGTGCTCACTAATTTAGTCTCGAATGCCATTAAATATACAGAAACGGGGTCTGTCGTCTTGGCGGTTGAGATCGATCAAGTTCTGTCGTGTGCGCGCTTGTCAGTAACGGATACTGGTTTAGGTATTGCGGAAGAGGATCGTGTTCGGCTCTTTAAACGGTTTGAGCAATTTGATTCGAATACCAAATTTAAAATCGGCCATGGTACCGGCCTTGGGTTGGCGATTGTGGCCAACGTCACGAGGTTACTTGGCGCAGAAATAACAGTGAAAAGCGAATTGGGTGTTGGCAGCTGTTTCACGGTGACGGTTCCTTTTGCCCGCACTAAGTAACGCACCGGTGTGCTTTTCTGACTGGATGAGTTCTTCGTCTACTTCTTACCTTTGTTGTTGTGTGAGTGTCTTACCCAGATAGCCCTAAGTATAAGTGCAAGCACAAAGACGCTTAACGTTCCCCACCAAAAAACGGGGTCGCAGAGAATCTCGTGTTTACAGGGGATGCCGATGTGAATATCCATTGTATTGAGGCTTGCTTCCTCATGCTGAAGTTGTGGGATCAGGTCTAGTCTGTCATCGCGCCCGATGTTACTTCTTAATATTAGTGGGTTAAGGCTATAGGGAGAGGGAGCTTGGGGTTAGCACGATAGGACCGCAATGGGTTTACCGAGCCCGTTCTATTACATGGGTTCGGGTGATTTCGTGGGACAATTGATGGGGCGTATTTACCTGATGGAGCCAGCTGCGATAGAATGGTAATAGTTGAGTAAAAAACTAGGTTATAGCGCCGGTTCGCTCACCTAGCTTCCGTAAGCTATTTATCAGCTTAACGGATGTCCATCCATTTTAGAGCAGTTATGAAAGAGGTCGTCCCTACATGGACATCATCGATACAATTAAGCAACAAATTGAAGAAAATGCCATTATTCTCTACATGAAAGGTTCGCCAAACGCGCCTCAGTGTGGGTTTTCACAGAAAGCTTCTCAGGCGGTTATGGGATGTGGTCAGCGATTTGCCTACGTAGATATCTTGTCTAACCCAGAGATTCGCTCAGAGCTTCCAAAATACGCCAATTGGCCAACCTTCCCTCAGCTTTGGGTGAATGGTGAATTGGTCGGTGGCTGCGACATCATCATGGATATGTCCGAAAAAGGTGAGCTAAAGTCCCTTATCGACAGTGTTGACGTAGATACTGCGGAATAAGCATCAGCCTTTAATACGCTTGCCTGCCGGCAGGCGTATTCTTCTCTTTTCCTCTTATTTACCTGTTTATCTCGTTCGTTTAACGATTCACCCTGTTCCTATCTTCTTGTACTTACTTTTGAAAAACGAAGTGTTTCCTCAATCGGTTCGATAAGGTGCTGCGTGTGCCTTGTTCTTGGATGGCTCTAAATAGAAAAGATTCTTTTTTGTGGTTGATAGTCATTCTCATTTGCATTAATATTCCCATTACTGTCTTTTAACGCGTTTTTTTGGGGAAAACATGAACAAATTACTCACCTTGGGTGCGGTGTCTGCACTGGGTCTAGCATCAACATCATTTGCGGCACCAAGCCAAGATGAAATGTGGAAAATCATTCAACAGCAACAAGCGGAGATCGAGCGCTTACAAAAAGGTCAGAAAGAGACCGAGAAAGCCGTTGAAGAGAGCGATAAAAAAATTGAAGCGACTGCGGATGCCATTGAATCGAACGGCGGTGGTATTCCGAAATCATTAGAGTGGGCAACGAAAACCACACTAGGTGGCTATGGTGAGCATCACTACAACAGCATTGATGGTGGCGATAACAAAGTAGACGCGCACCGCTTTGTATTATTTGTTGGCCATGAATTTAACGATAGCGTGCGTTTCTTTTCAGAATTTGAGCTTGAGCATGGTTTGTCTGGAGAAGGTAAGCCGGGTGAAGTTGAGTTAGAGCAGGCTTACATTGAGTGGGACTATGCAAAAAACCACTCCTTGGTGTCGGGTCAGTTCTTAATCCCTGTGGGCATTCTTAACGAAACCCATGAGCCTGAAACGTTTTACGGTGTTGAGCGTAATTTGGTAGAGAAGAACATCATTCCAACCACATGGTGGGAATCGGGTGTCATGTTCAAAGGCGAAATCGCACCTGGATTGAGCTATGACTTTGCCTTACACAGTGGCTTAAGCAGTTTAAGCGTTGATGAAGACGATGTAAGTAGCTTAAGTATTCGTGGTGGTCGCCAAAAATCTGCAAAAGCAACAGCGAATAGCCTAGCGTATACTGGTCGCCTTAAATACACGGCAGTGCCAGGTTTAGAGTTGGCGGCAACGGTACAGCGACAGCAAGATATCACGCAGGGCGATAACGAAGAGGCTGGAGATGAAGCGGCATCCGCGACACTGATTGAAGCACATGCAAATTATTCGATCAGCATTTTCTCTGTGAGAGCTTTATACGCTCAATGGGACGTGGATAGTGACCTAGCAGAAAGCCTGGGCAGTGATGAGCAAACTGGGTGGTACGTTGAGCCTTCTATTAAAGCAATGGATAACTTAGGTTTCTTCGTGCGCTACAGTACTTGGAATAATTCGGCTGGATTATCATCAAGTGACGATAACGAAGTGATCGATATCGGTGTTAATTTTTGGCTCACACCTCATGTCGTATTTAAAGCGGATTATCAGGACGCAAGTGATTACAACGATAAAGACAGTGTTAACGTTGGTCTAGGTTGGTCGTTCTAATTAGTGATATTTTGACATATAGAAAGGTCTTAGGTGGCACAGCGAAAGCTCTGCCACCTAAGCTCGTTATGAACATGAAGAAAATAGTTCGAATATTATTGTGCGCGTTTATTTTCGTTTCGCCTTGGAGTATTGCGGAGATATTAAACTCGCCTGAGAATTTTATTCGTGATGTGTTTAGTGACCAGGGTGAACCGGCGAAGCGAGAAGTTTTTTGGCTCAGCAAGGCATTAAAGCAGGAAATAAAACGCGATATCGATTACGACTTTCATCAGTTGCGAGTGCGTTATTGGGGTGCTGGTGATCGTACTGCCTGGGTACTAGAAGAAGTTGGTAAAGAACAACCGATTACAATGGGTGTTGTGATCAACAATGACGCCATTGAAGATTTTCAGATCCTCGTTTACCGAGAAAGCCGCGGCGATGAAGTGAAGCATATGTTTTATCGAAAACAATTCTTTGGTGGGAGTCTGATGAAAAAAGGCAAGAAGCTGCGCTTAAGTGAGCGCATAGACGGTATCACGGGTGCAACGCTTTCTGTGAGAGCAACCAAAAAAGTCGCTAAGGTTGCGCTCTTCTTGCATCAGCGAACGGCATACTCCAATAGCAAAGAATAAGTTATGTCTAAAAAAGGTAAGTTCAGAAGAAAGCTCACAAAGTGGCACAGACGCATTGGCCTGCTCAGTGCGTTGTTTGTATTTTTATTGAGTGTGACGGGGTTCTTTTTAAATCACACAGCATCACTTGGCTTGGATAGCCGCTTTATCTCTTCTGACATATTGCTTCATTTTTATTCTGTGGAAGACCCTGAGATTAGATCTTTCCCTATAGAGGATCGTTGGGTCAGTCAGATTGGTCATCGTATTTACTTAGATGATCGTGTGCTCATGGAATGTGAAGGTCATTTGTTGGGGGCTGTAGGCACAGAACAATACAGCGTGGTGACTTGCAGTGAAAAAGTGGTGATGTTTACCTCTGAATTCGAACTGATCGAAAAAATAGACAGTGCATACGGTTTACCCCTGCCGATTTTGAAATTGGCTGATTGCGAAGCAGTCTGTATTAAAACCCGAGATGCGAGTTTACGCCTCGATTTGGATGCATTGGTTTGGCATGGCGTTGAAGAAGCGCAAATCAGCTGGTTACGGCCTGCACCTGTGCCAGATACACTGCGTATACAGTTAACGCGATTGGCGAAATCCCACGTCATTAGTTTAGAAAAACTTATGCTGGATCTTCATGCTGGCAGATTTATGGGCGTGCTTGGACCTTTATTTCTCGATCTTATGGCCCTATGTTTTTGTGCATTTTCTGCAACGGGTATCTATATGTGGAGCACAAAGCGGAAAAAATAGTTGGCTAGCACTTTCACTGCGAAACGTATCGTCTAGGAATCATATACGTAGATTTTTCAGCAAATGTTTATAAAGACCTGGTATCTATAAATAAGTGATATTAAACGGCTGTTGAACACCGTCTGTATGTGTGTGATGATTTAAACGTCTGTTGAAACCTCCTTCCTAAAGCGATGCCTATCTCGGGTTATCGCCCTTTTTTTTCAGAAAACAATCGTCTTTCGCGATTTTTTCTTATCTATACCAACAAAATCTTAGTGACGACCTATTCATGTTTTTCTGTGATAAATAAGAAAAAAACTAAAGGATGTTCCCGCGTATCCAAATTATTTTTCATACTTAAATCGAATGTATCGCTTTTCACCAAAATTATTTTTGGCATTTAAATCCCATAACTTTCCGAAATGTTTAGAGCTTTGTTGAATTTCCATTCATCGTCTGTTGAGCTGTTGTCAGCCTAAATTCTCTTCGATACCTTGGCTCCAGCTTTTGCAATAGACCTTATTAAAAACAGACAAGATTTTGAGTGCGCTCAGTGCAGTTAAAACAAAAACTAAACAGGTATCGACAATGACAATGCTAAAAACGTCTTCAATCTTCGCTTTAGGTTTGACCATGTCAGCTTCTGTATTTGCTGGTTGGAGTGCTAACGAGGATCGCCTCGGTGGTGTAAATGGAAAAATGACCTGGGTGTATACACCTAACTCACCTATTTCGGTTAACCCCCATATTATTGATGGCAAGCGTGCATTGATGGTTAACCTTCATGGGTGTGCGCAGTCAAACGAAGATTTAAAAGATGGCGGTAACTGGCCAGAAATTGCAGAAGAATACGGCATGGTCGTTGCGATTCCGTTTGCGGAATCAGCTTACCCCGGGTGTTGGGATTACGATTTTGCAAATGATACTACCGGTCATGCAGCGGTGCTTGTGGATATTGTTGACGAGTTAGTTGCAGACCCATCCCTTAATATTGATGTTAACCAAGTATACGTATCGGGCTTGTCATCTGGTGGTGCAATGACGGCACAGCTAGCGTGTGAATACCCACAAGTATTTGCGGGTATCGGTTCTGTCGCGGGCCCATCTGTTGGCAGCGATCAAAATAATGAAGCATTGAGTGATACGCCTGCGATCAATGTTTCCCGCGCAATTAATAAATGTAACGCGCTCGCTAGTGCGAGTGGTCATGCCGCAGCACTTGATACACAGATCTCATCGTTAGCATTGGGTGATCATGATTTAAATGGCGCTGGCTCCGGTGCTTATGGTCAGGGAACGATCGCACTTGTTGACGTGCAATGGGTGATTGATAACGCTGAAATTATGAAAACGGTATACGGATCTGGCGCATTGAGTTCTGCGGTAGAGATTGTCGATGAAGATGGTGCGACCGCGGATGAGCAAATCAGTACGCTTAATGGGAAAGAAGTGGTGTCACTTGTGGCTTTACACGATGTAGGACATGCATGGCCTACCGGTGATAAGAGTTCAGAGTGGGCTACTGGTGGCGCTTACGTAAATAAAAGCGGCTTTGAATACCCTCGTTACCTTACTGACTGGTTATTCTCTAACAACCGACGTGTGAGTGGTGCTGGCGGCGGCGGGACTGGTGGTGGCAGCAACGCGGCCCCTGTATTAAGCGTTGTAGCAGGTCCATATGTATACGAACTCGGTGAGAACTGCGTACCTAGCGCGACAGCGACTGATGCGGAAGATGGTAATTTGAGCGGTTCAGTTTCTATAAGCGGCAGCGCAGATTGTAATACAGCAGGGGATTATCAACTAACGTACAGCGTGACTGACTCAGATGGCGCAAGTGACTCAGAAACAATTACCGTCACAGTTAACCCTGCGCAAGGTGGTGGTAGTTTTGATGAAGAAGCGACTGGCACATGTGTTAGCCATTACAGCGCTGGTCGCCTTAACGTTAACGAGTACTTGGCATGTGGTAGCGCCCACGGTTACTCTACAAGTATCTCTTTGTACCGCTTTGGTAGCTGCTGGACAGAAGACAGTAATGGCGGTGGTTGCTAGATCTAGCATTTAATTTTTGGCCCAACCCGATTCAGCCTCTGTAGAAATACAGAGGCTTTTTTTATGGGTGTTTATTAGCTTAGGGCGAAATGGATAACTAAATCTAAATCATTTTCATTTTATATGTTTGATATATAAGGCCTTTTTGCTTTTACATGGTTTTGGATTACACTGTTGGCCATTATTCGTTGGCGACGTATGTCGTCCTAATTCAGAGGCTATTGTCATGAAATCCGACCGCTCAATCATCGATGCATTAAATGCGGTGCTAACTACAGAGCTTACTTCGATTAACCGCTACTTTCTGCATGCGCGGATGTATAAAAACTGGGGTTTTGGCGAGTTAGATAGCGCGTGCTATAAAAAATCAATCAAAGATATGAAACAGTCAGATGTTTTAATTGAGCGTATTTTATTTTTGGAGGGTTTGCCCAACCTGCAGCAATTGTTGCCGTTAATGATTGGTGAGCACACAGAAGAAATGATCGCATGTGACATGAAGTTCCAAACAACTCAAATTACGCAGCTGAAAGATGCCATTGTCTTGTGTGAGCAACAAAAAGATTTTGTCAGCCGTGAAATATTGAGTGAGATTCTTGAATATGAAGAAGGCTTTATTGACTGGCTAGAAACGCAGCAATATCAAATGAGTGGTCTTGGTATGCAGAACTATTTACAAGCGCAGGTTTAGGAGGATTAGCAATGAAAGGTAATACCCAGGTAATTAGTGCGTTAAATGGTTTATTGGCATACGAATTGGCTGCAATGGATCAGTATTTTATCCATTCTGAAATGTACGCGGATTGGGGTTTATCGAAACTGCATGAGCGTATTGCCCACGAGTTTGACGATGAAAAAGGTCACGCAAAAAAGCTCATAGAGCGTATTTTGTTTCTCGAAGGTATACCGAATATGGTGGATCGAGACGGCCTGAATATTGGTGCCGATGTGCCGGCCATGTTGCAAAGTGATTTGGATGTGGAGACCGCAGTGGGTAATGCGCTCAAAGACGCGATTGCTTTGTGTGAAACGGAAAAAGATTTTGTCTCGCGCGATATGTTGGTGCAATTATTAGATGACACTGAAATGGATCACGCGTATTGGTTGGAGCAGCAGCTTGGCTTGATTCAACGCATTGGATTGGGGAATTATCTACAATCTCAAATGTAATTCACGTTGTTTCTGGAATGTTTGGCAACCTCTTCGGGTGGCTAAACATTCTGCTCTTGCACTATTTTTTCATCTTTTCTCGTTCATCTGCTGACATTCTTGTGTGGCAAGGTTTTCCTCACTTAAATAAGCGCTGTAATCGGTGTTAATATGCGCCATTGGCGGCTGTCGGACTACTCTCCACAACTGCTTTTAAGCTATTATCATACTTACGGCCGTCATGTGCGCTTGGCGTAATTCTGCCCCTAGAATAGTTTTACTCAGACAAGAGCTCCACACAGATAAGACAGGCCCAAAGTGGTCGGTAGGTTTTAATGTCGGTAGAAATCCCAGGATATAACATTCTTCGCATACTCGGCCGGGGCGGCATGGCGAAGGTCTATCTGGCAATACAAGAAGTGTTCGAGCGGGAAGTCGCGCTCAAAGTCATGTCAAAAGCGTTGGCCGAAGACCCTAACTTTGGGCAGCGTTTCTTCCGCGAAGCCAAAATAGTCAGTAAATTAGTACATCCTAATATTGTGACCGTTCACGATGTGGGCATGCACGATGGCTATTGTTACCTATCGATGGAATATATCGACGGCCAGGACCTTAAGCACGCGGTTCATTCCATGGATCTTCGCCAGAAGATTCGAGCGGTTTACGATATCGCCAAGGCCTTAGATTATGCGGGTTCCAAAGGCTATGTTCATCGAGACATAAAACCCGAAAACATCATGTTCCACACTTCTGATGGTCGTGCGGTACTGATGGACTTTGGTATTGCGCGCGCTGCGGAATCAGATACTCAAGTGACCCAGGCGGGTACCGCGATTGGTACCCCACACTACATGAGCCCCGAGCAGGCGAAAGGCAAAGCGGT
The DNA here is from genome assembly GCA_045430345.1 of Agarilytica sp. Classification (GTDB taxonomy): domain Bacteria; phylum Pseudomonadota; class Gammaproteobacteria; order Pseudomonadales; family Cellvibrionaceae; genus Agarilytica. Next base: position 148,270 of record JAILXT010000007.1, read on the forward strand.
TGATCACCGTTCAGATATCTATAGCCTTGGTGTGGTGCTGTTCTACTCTTTGGCTGGCCATGTGCCCTTTGATGCGGAATCGGCAGTTGCTATTGGTATTAAGCATATCACCGAGCCTATCCCGCTTTTGCCCAGCATGTATGATGCTTTGCAGCCGATTGTCGACAAGATGATGTCCAAGGATCTTTCTAAGCGTTATCAAAACGCAAAAGAATTGATGGCTGATTTGGACATGATCGATATCGAGGTCCTAGAGCATACGGTAGGGTTTGCCAGTTCGGTCGAGAGCGAACATACCACATTACAAAATATGAGCCGGGCCGGGACGGGCCAAGCAGAGTCCTTTGAGATAGAAGAGGACGACTTTCATGAGGCGCCCGCCGCTTACGATGCCTACGTGCATCACGAAGTGGACGAGATACATGACAAAACGCCGATATTACCTTGGCTGATCGCCGGTTCGTTTGTACTCGCTGTCGTGGGTGCTTTTGTTCATTTTAAAAACCCCGGGCTGACCCAGCCACTGGTTGATCGAGTCGTGAGCGCGGTGCCTTCCTCCGCGCCGGTTATTTCTAAGCCAAATGACGATAGCATTCGCGCGGGTAAGGCAGGGAGTGACGCTAGCCGCGTGGACGAGGGCGCTGTTGTGTCAGCGGAAGAGGCGGACGAACTCCAACGGTTAACTCCCGATGTAGCATCTGATCTTGCTCCAGCGCTTCCGGAGCCTTTAGCCAAAGGACAAATAGATCGCTCTTCAGCACCTGGCGCCGATGTTGGCGCGACTAAGCCCAAACAATCGACGGTTGCTACTGCAGAAGCGTTGGCCGCTCAAGCGCAAGCTGAAAGAGAAAAACTAGCGTCGCTTAAAGAAAAAATTCTTCAGCTAGAAGACAGTTATGCCGGCGATGATATCTATTTGAGTCAGCTCGTCGGCGCATATCGTGAGGCCATGAATATAGCGCCAGGGGACTCAGCGATAGACGAGCGTTTTGTGCAGTTCAGAAAGAAAGAGATCGATACGCTTTATAGCTATGCCAAGAAAAACGGTTCATCTCCAACTTTGGACAAGCGTGTTCAGCAGCTGCAGACACTTTTTCCTGAAATAGAGAAGAATGTTTTTAGCGAGATTCGCGCATCCGGCAAGCAGCGTAAGAAGGTCATGAGCCTAGTGCTAGAAGCGCAGGCCTACTTTAAGCAAAATAATTTAACAAAGCCCCCTGGGCGCAATGCTTTGGACATATATCAAAAGGTATTGTCCTTGGATCCGGGGAACGCCGAAGCGGAGCAAGGTAAGAAGCTGATATCACGTAAGCTGTCTGATGCCGCACAATCGAAATATCAGGCGAACAATTTAGCTTCATCCCTTCGCTCGGCAAATAAAGCGTTGTCGTTAGATCCTAAGAATACGGAAGCGAAGAAGCTCGCCAAGCAAATCAATGCGATTTTGGGTAAACAGAAAAAGATCGCCACGCTGCTGAAAAATGCAGACCAGAAAATTCGCAAGGGCCAGCTATTTACGCCAAGTGGGAAGGGGGCTTTCCATGATTATCAAACCGTATTGAAGTCAGACCCACAAAATACGACCGCGCGAGAAGGTTTGGATCGTGTTGTTGATGCCTTATCTGCCAAGGTATGGCAGTTGGTCGGGGATGAAGAGTTTATCCAAGCGAAAGAAATGATGCGTGCCCCGGTGCGGGAGTTTGGTCGGAATCAACGTATTAAGTCTTTGTCATTGGCCTTGGATGAAATAATCGGTGAAAAGATTATGGATTTGGAGCCGCGGGTTGAGGGAATGCTCATTCAAGGTGAGCCTATCGAGAGTTTGGCTGAGCGTTTTTCCGATGATTTTGATGCAGAGCGCAGTATCTATTTGGGTTTCCGATACGAAAATTTTCAGACAAATACCACCGTGTTACAGGCTGTATTGATGGACGGTACAAAACGTATTCAAATTGCTCAAGTACCCGTCGTTGTAAATGGTGCAGCCGGTGAATCGACATTCCGCATAGATCGCCCCGTTGAGGGCTTCCCTTCTGGCAGTTATTCCGTTGAAGTACGCTTGGGACGCGAGACATTGAACTCGACGCTGTTCCGAGTAAAATAACCCTACTTTTTCCGATATATTTCAAAGAATAATAGGAACCTTTATGTTTCGTCACCTCTTTGTTGCAGGTGCTTGCGCGGTGTTAATGGCGTGTCAAAGTACCCCCGATGTTCAAAAGCTAAAAAACGAGAAAGCTGAATTAAAAGCACAGCTATCTGGCGCAAAGCAGCAGATTAGCAGCCTGCGTTCTGAGCATAAAATCATGGCGGCGGATAACACCGAGCTAAAGCGTGTTATGGCGATACTCGATACAGAAAAAGAGAGCCGTACAGAAGAGTCCGCGGTTCTGCGCGCACAAACGAGGCACTTTACACAGCTAACGATTGACCAGCTTAAGAAGTTTTTGGTGCAAAGTAACCTGCTGGACTATGTGGGCGAAGAGCTGTTTAGCCGCACAAAAATGGATATTGATTCGGCTGTTTTAGTGGATCTCGCGAACCCAATTCCACGCAATGGGACCTTAATGGGCATTCACGGTTACTTCGCACAAGCGACACGCTTTTCGGTGAACGTGCTTCGGCCAGTCGGGGAGCGTTATGTGGTGGTATGGCAGGGGCCAATGTTAGAGATGGCAAAAACGGGCGCGCAGCGCATGCAGTTCCCATTGTCGGTTGGTGTCGAGAAAGGCGATATTGTGGCTTATGACTTCCCTGAAAGTATCGGGATTAAATATGACCAGGGAACAGGGCACACCTTGCTAGGTAAGAAGAGTTTTTTGCTGGGAGCCTCTGTCGAGCGATCAGCACTTAAGGCGCAGGATGAGAAGCGCGCATACTCTATCGGTGTCACGGCAATCTTGGAATGAGGGTTGCCCAATCTCGTGCTCATTTAGATATTGTATTGAGATTTAGGGAATGGAACTATTGGCCTAGGGAGGGCGATCTAAGGATTTAAGCGACCTGGTAAAACAGCGCGGAAGAAGGGATGTCTTCAAGAGTGGATTTAACGATCTCTCGCACATGGGACACGCAGCGCCCACACTGGGTTGATACACCTAGCTCATTTCGAACTTCACGAACACTTTCAGCACCTGCGTCCACGGCGTCGCGGATTTGGCTATCTGTAATGCCCTTGCATAAACAAACGTACATGGTATGAATTTGTCCGAATTAATAGGATATATCTAAATCTTAATGCAAATGCGAATTGTTGTCAATAACTTCTTCTTAGAGTGGATGCCCGTTGGCTCGAGGCCCAGTACCGTTTTGTAGATGGCGGGGCTAAGCCGGACATGACAAGAGTTGGCTGATCCATATTTCCCGGCTGCACAACTGGGGTTTATGACGTTGGTATCTCCAAAACATTTTCGATAAATCCTATTCTCGTTTTGAGTTGATTTCAGCAGAGTGTTCCGTTTCTTCCTGTCTAGTCCGCTAGTCCAAATTGCTTCGCAAATTGCGAATTCTTCTGATCAAAATGATTTCAATGCCTTTGGTTCCCCCGCGGATTATGACGCGAGCTTACTGGGCACCCAATTTGCTTAGTCTCAAATACGAATGAGTAAAGAGGTGCGTATGACGAAAGAAATTTGGTTGTTACTTGATAGCTCGACGTTCGGCGGCATTGAGTCTCATGTTCTTGAATTGGCCACAGGTCTTAAAAATCGTGTCAATGTGCGAGTTGTCATTTTGAATAACGTAATAGACAACCCTTTAGCGATAAAGTTAAAAAACAATGGGGTGAAAACCACGTTGTGTCATTTGGGTATTGTCAGCTTCATCATTATGCTATGCCAAACCCCCCCCTTGCTCATTCATTCTCATGGTTATAAGTCAGGCATCGTATCTAGGATAGCCTCACTGTTCTTTCGCTTCAAAACAATTTCCACATTCCATGCGGGGGAAAGCCTAAATGGAAAACTAAAAGCCTACGATTGGATGGATCGGCATAGCGCGAGAATATCGTCACATGTGTTTAGCGTAAGCTCGAAAATTTCAGAAAGAATTCCGCGGAAAAATGAAATTATTAAAAATTTTATAGATACAGGAAAGTCCAAAAAATCAAACGGCACACAAATAGCCTTTGTTGGTAGGTTAAGTTATGAAAAAGGACCAGATTTGTTTTCTGAAATCGCAAAGCGGTGTCGTATGAGAGACTTTCATATGTATGGAGATGGTCCAATGGCAAAAGAAATTGAACAGGGGCGGTCGAAAAACCTATTTTTGCATGGTCGACAAAATGAAATGGACTGCGTTTGGAAAAAAATTGGAATACTCATGGTGACTTCTAGGGCTGAGGGAATGCCGATGGTGATCATAGAGGCGATGTCCAGGGGGATTCCAGTGATTTCGTTTGACGTTGGAGAGGTGTCTCACATGATTGATCATGGAAAAAATGGCTGGTTGTGCGGTCAAGAGAACATAGAAACAATGAATGACCTTCTCAATCAGTGGTTAGAATATTCACCCGAAGAAAAACGATTAATTTCCGAGAATGCAGTAAATAAAGCAAATATAAGCTTCTCTACCGTTGCCGTCTTGCCAAGGTATGTGCGTGTATACGAAAAGTTTGCGCCGTACGTTACCGTATGTGAAAGGAGAGGGTAAGTGAAAAATAAAATAAATATCTTATATGTACACTTCGGAGAAGAATGGATCCGCGGCAGCGAGCGGTGTTTGATTGACCTGCTATCGGATATAGATCGGGAAAGGTTTAATATTTTAGTCTGGTGTAACTCACGGGTTTTATGTGAGGAGCTTGATAAACGAGATATTGAAACGGTTAGGACGGATTTTACCGTGCTTTTCGGGTGGGATCATCCGAAACTAGATTTTTTTAACTTTTCACATTTAACAAAAATTAGTCTGGATATTATACAGAACAAAAAAATCGATCTTATCCATGCAAACAGCGGTGCGCCAAATCAATGGTTAGCCATCCCTTCCAGAATAAAAAAAATTCCCCTTATTACGCATCTTCATGCACCGTATATTCTAAGAGATCGACTAACGCTGTGTTTGCACCACGCGCACCACATCGTAGGGGTTAGCAACGCCGTAGCAAGTGCGTTCATTGATGATGGTCGTGAATCGAAAAAAATAAGTGTTATATATAACGGTATCGACGTGGAGAGGCTTCTAAACCTAGGTAAATCGAAAAGGATATATCCCATTGATGAACAAAATTCGAGTATTAGATTTACGACGATCGGATCCTTGATAGAAAGAAAAGGTGTGGATGTATGTATCCACACCATAAAGGCACTTATCACTATTGGATATCGATGCTCGTTGACGGTGATAGGCGATGGGCCGCTACGTGATACGTTGAAAGCGCAGGTCGAAACTCTCGGTATTTCTGAATCAGTAAATTTTATAGGCGAACAGAAAGATCCTTTTGTATGGCTGAAACATTGCACTGATATATATATTTCCTGCCCAAACGAAGAGGCTTTTGGTCTCACGTTTGCTGAAGCTGGGTTAGCGAAACTGCCGGTCATTGCTACTAGGGTAGGTGGGATACCCGAGGTGGTGGTCCACAATAAGACCGGGGTGCTCGTGGATCCTGGAGATCACTTGGCCTTAGTAAACGCGGCGATTAATCTGATTGAAAAACCTGTGCACCGAAAAAGTCTTGGTAAGAATGGATTTAGGCGGGTTATAAAGAAATTCAGTATAAATGAAAATAGAAAACGATTTGAAAAACTATATGTTGATACGATCAACGAAATACCCGGCCACTCGTTTCGATACCTTAAAAATATTTTGATAAACAGAATAAAGAACAAAAACCACAGTGCGTTGGAAAAAATATCCTACCTAGCCGGAGAGTGATAATGATTTTTTATTCAAAGAGAAAACACTTAGTGTTGTTTGATGGAATTTCCTTTAATGGCGGGTCAAAAGTCGCAACCCAAAATATTATATCGCAATTAAAAATATCTAAAGAAAATATCCATATTGTTACGCGTGACCCAGATTCATGGCGGAATCAAGGCCTTTCTATTCATGGTTATAGTGAGTTTAAATGCTTGGAAAAAGCAGAACATGGCATGCTGTTTTATTTGAAACACGTATGGATTGCATTGAGAGTCATGGCTCTAATAGTGATGCTCCGAGGGCGTATTACGTTGATGGGCGCCTCCGGGCCTGGAGTGGATATGGCTATATATTTGGTTAAAACCCTATTGGGCTCCCCGGTAATACAGTTGGTTCATGGGCCAGTGGCGAAATCAAAAACTATTTGTCGGTGTTTTTGTCTGGCAGATCAGGTTCTCTACCTGCCCAGTACTTTAGATTCCATTCGTACGTCGCTTAGTACGCAGTTGCGAGAGAATGAAGTTAATATGGAGGTTCAGCGCAGCGCATACCAAACTATGAATAATGGTATATCAGACGCCCAATGGCCGTCAAAAACGAAAAATAAGTTCGATGCGCCCCATGTCTTCTGGGCGGCGTCGTTATTGCGATGGAAAGGAATCAATGTTCTGGCTGGCGCTTTATCTCGTTTTAATCAAGATATAACGCCGCCAACAACCCTGTGTTATATCAACCCAAATACAACAAACCATGAAATATCCACGCTCCCGTTGCATATTCACAGGCTGGAGTTATATGAAAACCCTGAAAATTTAGACAAGTTAAGAGCGCAATGTAATATTTTTATTTCGACCAGCAAGAAAGAACCGTTTGGATTGTCGATTTTGGAGGCGATGGCGGCGGGCTTATGTATTGTGATTCCCCGCGACGGCGCGTTCTGGGACAAAATACTGAAAGACGGGGTCGACTGCATTAAATACGCGCCAAACGATAGTGTTGATCTATACGCGAAGCTTTTGTATCTGCAAAAGAACATCGGTGAGGCAAAGACATTATCAGAAAAGTCCGTGTTAATTGCACAGAATTACCGAGCGGAAGAGACCTATAAACCGATTCTGTTCAATATGAATAAGCTGGTAATGGGGACCGAAAGTTCACATTCGTATCGAACAAAAGACAGATGTGATCAACATGTTTAAGCAGACCTTCTGTTATGCCATAAGTATTGCAATGATGCGAGGTGTTTCGTTATTGATGCTGCCCGTTATGACGGGGTATTTATCGCCGGAAGAGCTAGGGGAAATTGAGCTTCTATCCAGTATTGCAATATTTGGTAGTATATTGGTGAGCGGAGGATTGGAAAGTGCTTTATTTCGTTATGCAGGTACCGCTCCTGAGAAAGATCGTCGTGAGATTGCGTCCTCTATATATACGTTTTCGTTTTTACTTGGTTTTTTGTTTCTCGTAATATTTTTCCCTTTCGCGAAGTTAATCACTGATCTTATCCCCGCTCCAAGTTCGATATACAGCGTGAAGTTAATCCTTGTTTTATTGTGCCTGGAAAGTGTTATTGCGGTGCCATTAGGATATTTACGCATGACGGATCAGTGTTTTAAGTTTTGTTTTTCGAGCTGCGTTCGTACCGCGCTGCATGCAGGTGTTACATTATATTTCTTATATTCAGGAAAAGGTGTCGAAGGTGTGCTAGAAGCGAGTTTGATCGCGGCGCTAATGCAGGCGGGGCTGCTCGCGTTTTGGCAGTTCCAAAGCACGAAATTTTCTATAAACCTAAATTTATATCGCCCGGTATTTGTTTATAGTGGGCCAATTATCGCGAGTGGATTAATAGCATTTGGCTTGAATGGTGTAGATAGGTGGGCTATTGCAACATTTCAAAGCCTGGACAGTGTTGCGCTGTACGCGATTGCGCTCAAGTTTTCTATTGCGCTAACGATTTTGATGCAGCCCTATGGAATATGGTGGATGCCGAAACGATTTTCGATGCTAAATAAGCCCAATGGCCGGGCGTTAACCTCAAAATACTCGACGATCGGGCTCGTTATGATCGCGTATACAAGCGTAATCATCGGCGTTATTGCACCGCAAATCATCCATCATACGCTTCCAGATTTCTATCTGGAGGCGATCCCGGTTCTATTCGCTCTCATTTTGGTTGCTGCGGTAAAAGAAGCTACAGAAATAGTGAATATAGGCTGCTTAATGGGCGAAAGAACCTACCTTCAATTTGGCATTAATGCATGTTCAATGCTGTCAGGCGGTGTCTTTATGATACCTGCTGCGATTTACCATGGTGTTTGGGGGGTAGTGGGCGTTCTTTTATGTTCGTACACGTTCCGAATGTATGTGTTTCTCTATTTTAGTCAGAAAAATATTTACTTAACTTATCCCAAAATACACCTGCTGACTATTTATGGTGGCGTAGGGATTATTTTGGCGGTTCTTGCGACGACTGGAGGGGTAAATTATTGGTTTATGGCCGAAAACCCGATCTATCTCTGTTTGATAACTCTTTCCGTCATGTTGGTGCTGTACTCAACGTATAGATGTATGTTGGTAGGTGATTGGGTTCGCCCTTTACCTTTGTTTTTAAGCCCGTACAAAATGCCATGAATCCGACCGCTAAACATATTCCTTACATAGGCGTTTGCTTTCTTATTAGCGCGGTATGGTATGTGTTTCCTCACCCATTAATAATACTTGTTATTGCTGTAGCGCCAATCGGGGCCTACATCGTTGGAAAATTTACCTTTTGGATCGCCCTATTATTTATCTTGTTTTCGTTTTTTAGAATTCATGAGGTAATCCCAGCGTTGTATTCATTGAAGATACCGCTTTTGCTATCGTTGTGCGCGATTTCGTCACTCTTTTGGAATATTTTTATTACCCAAGATATTCAAATATATTGGTCTAAAGAGTTAACGGTTATCAGCATATTTTTTTGTTTAGTGGCTTTGGGTTTGATGGCGGCCAGCAATCGGCCGATCGCCATTGAATACTTCAAAAACATCTATATAAAAATCATTATTATGACGTTCGCTATATCCTGGATGATAAAACGTAAGCGTGAGTTTAGTGCGACCTCCCTTCTAGTTATTGTCTCGGGGTGTTTAGTGGGGGCAGTTGCGATCACTAATAAGCTTGATGGTATTGGTTTGGTGGAAGAAACCCGTGTCACTATTGGGCGCGCGTTAGGGTCTGTTTTAGGTGACCCCAATGATCTTGCGCTTGTTTTGATGTTCCCAACGGCTTTTTCTCTCGCGTTAGCTTTAACGCCGGGGTTAAGTACGATTCGCAGAGTGGTCGGTTACGTGAGTATTCCGTTACTATTTTTTGCCATTATTGCTACACAAAGTCGAGGAGGGCTTCTGGGGTTCGTTGCCATACTGTCGGTGTACGGGTATAGGCACATAAAATCTAAGGTGTTACTTGTTTCTGTCGGGTTTGTTTTTGCGTGTTTCTTATTTGTATTCGCCGGAATTTCTGATCGAAAGTCGGGCGGGGCTTCCGAAGCAGGCATTGACGCTTCAGCACAAGGTCGCCTTTATGCCTGGGAGGCGGCCACAAAAATGGCACTAGACAATCCGCTTACAGGTGTTGGAATCGACAACTTTTATTCAAATTACTACTTTTATAGCCCCCATTGGGATGGATTAAATCACGCGGTTCACAGCACGTGGTTTGGTATTCTTGCTGAAACGGGGGTGTTGGGTTTTGGTGTCTTTGTCATTTTGGTGAGTATGCTCTTAAAGCGTGCCTATCAGTCGGTTCAGTACATTGAGCGTTATTACGCTGCGCGAGAGGTGCATGACAGCGCTGCCATGAAATCATTTTCGTTGGCGGTGTTTTCTGGCCTTATCGGCACGATAGTATCGGGCACATTTTTGACGCATGGCTTTACATGGCCCATCTATATATTGTCCGGTCTTGTCGTCGCACTTTCTCAGTGGTGTGCTTCCCATCCAAATAATCAAATTGCAAAGTAATTTGCAATTTGCAACGCTCCTATTTTTATATTGATGGCTAGCATATAAGCCTTTGATTATATTGATGTTTTTTTGTGGCATGGATCGTGATACCGATTATGTAACGAATCAAACTTTATTTAAGCGAGGCCATTATGTGCGGGATATTTGCAGCGATTAACACGAACTTGGTTGCCAGTAATCTTATATCGGGACTATCAGCATTAACTTATAGGGGATACGACTCCGCGGGCCTTGCGGTCATTAATAATGGGCGTATAGAGCGCCGCCGCGCTTCAGGAAAATTGGACGCATTGTCGAACCTTCTTAAAGTATCCCCCGTAGACGGTCAGCTCGGCATAGCGCATACCCGATGGGCCACCCACGGTTTACCTGACGAGCGAAACGCACACCCACATATGACGGCGCGTGTGGCCGTGGCCCATAACGGTATCGTTGAAAACTATGATCACCTACGTCGACTACTGGAAGCGAGTGGCTATATATTTGAATCTGACACGGATAGCGAGACCATAGCGCAACTTATTACATATTATTTGGACCTGGGGTTGAGTTCTAAAAATGCATTGACGCGCGCGTTGTCAGAAATCAAAGGCAGTTTCGGTGTCGTGGTTATCTTTAGTGATGGTCCAAAGCAATTGTTTGCTGCCAGAAAGGGCAGTCCATTAATGTTAGGAAAAGCGACGGATGGCTTTTATGTGTCCTCCGATGCAAATGCTTTTGACCGAAAGGTAAGCTCCATCATTCATTTAAAAGATGATGACATTGCATGCTTAACTCAAAATTCGTGTAACGTTTTTGGTATTAGGGGCGAAAAAATTAACCGTCTTATCGAGCCTCGTAAGCTGGAAGTGGAAAAAGTTGAAAAGGATGGCCATGAATATTTTATGGAAAAAGAAATTTATGAGCAGCCCAGCGTATTTGAGCGAACATGGCACCACTATTTCAATAGCACAACAAAGAGTTTTCAATTACCAAAATTGCCGTTCGACCCAAAAAACCTAGATCGTATCTTAATTGTGGCCTGCGGCACGTCATATTTTGCATCAATGGTATGTAAATATTGGATGGAGCGGGCGACAGGAATCGCAGTGGATATTGATATTGCTTCTGAATATCGCTACAGGAATTCACCAACGACAAAAAATTGTGCAGCACTCTTTGTTTCTCAATCCGGTGAAACAGCAGACACTTTAGCAGCACTTAAGCATGCAAAATCATCGGGTTTACCTTGTCTGTCTTTAGTGAATGTACAAACAAGCACTATGGCGACCGAGTCGGACGCGATATTACCAACGTTAGCGGGTCCCGAAATTGGTGTCGCATCGACAAAAGCATTTATATCTCAATTAACGACATTATTTGTCCTGACGCAGTCGTTAAAACAAGCGAGGGAAGACACTGCTACAGACGAAAAGCTCATCTCGGATATGGTGATGTTTCCTGGGATTATGGATGCGCTCATAAAAAATAGTAAACAGATAATGCACGTCGCTCGGTACCTTAAAAACGCACGAAATATGTTATATCTTGGTCGGGATATAGCCTACCCCCTTGCAGAAGAGGGCGCGCTAAAGCTAAAAGAGATAAGCTATATTCATGCAGAAGCATATCCAGCGGGCGAGTTGAAGCATGGCCCGCTCGCGCTGGTTGATGAAAAAACGCCTATTGTTTTTATTGCGCCGCCTAACGCACTTTTATCTAAGTCATTATCAAACTTACGCGAGGTTGCTTCTCGTGGTGGGAAAATAATTCTCATCAGCAATAGAGAGGGGATTAATCGAGCCAGTGAGTTTATTGAACATGGTATTGAAATTCCTGATGTATCGGACCAATTAGTACCGATTTTGTATACCTTGCCTCTGCAGCTTCTGGCATATCATGTTGCCTTACTGAAAGGGAATGATGTAGACCAGCCGCGCAACCTTGCTAAATCGGTAACGGTGGAGTAGTGGCAATGCATACCTTACACACCACTAATTTTCGGGGTTGGGCAAAAACAAGCGAAAGCCCCTTGGCCAGAGCGGTACGTTATGTATTTTATAGCGTACGCACTGCAGAGATTCCCGCGCCTAAATGCATTTGGAAGTTTTTGTATAGATTCCACAAAATAGCAGTGGGGATAGTTCAAGAAAGCTTTCGTGTATTTTATTGGACGCCGCTATTTAAATCTCAGGTCTCTAGTGTGGGTAGAAAACTATATCTTTTTGGTGGACTTCCCTACATGGCGGGGCCATTGGATATCGATATTGGTGAGCGATGCCGGATTTCGGGAAAAATTACCATTACGGGTAGGACAACGTCAACAGAGAAACCAAAATTGTCTATTGGAACAAATGTCGACGTAGGCTGGATGACGACCATTGCGGTTGGAAAAAATATTACGATTGGTGATAACGTAAAAATCGCCGGGCAATGTTTTTTGGCGGGATACCCTGGTCACCCGATCGACGCAACATCGCGCGCAAAAGGCGAGCCAGAGCTCGAATCCCAGGTGGGTGATATCATCATCGAAAAGGATGCATGGCTCGCGACGGGTACATCCGTCATGTCTAGTGTTGTTATAGGAGAAGGTTGCATTGTTGCGGCTCAAAGCGTGGTGACACATAGCTTGCCACCATACGTTCTGGCCGGCGGTAGTCCCGCAAAAATTATTCGTCACCTGAATAGAGGTGACCAATGAGAAATAACGATCTTGTAGTCTTTGGCGAAGATTGGGGTGGCCTGCCCAGTAGTACACAGCATATTATTAAACATCTCGCGGCCGATAGAAAAATACTGTGGGTAAACTCTATTGGATTAAGATCTCCTAAGTTTTCAGTAACAGATATTACTCGGGCGTTTAAGAAAATAACGCAATTTATAAGTAACGCTGCGCCGAATAGCGTCTCGCCTGGAAGTGTTGAATTAAGCAATGTTAATGTTATATATCCTCTGAGTATACCTGCACCTAAAAGCAACATTGCGCGATATATTTCTGCGAAATTGCTCAAGTATCAATTGCTACCACATATAAAACGGCACCGCCTCCACAAGCCAATACTGTGGTCCTCGTTACCGACAACAGCCGACATGATTGGTCATTTAGATATGTCATCGTCGGTGTACTATTGTGGTGACGACTTTTCGTCGTTGGCGGGTGTAGATCACGAGACCATAAAGGCCCACGAACAATCCATAATCGAAAAATCTGATTTGATCATTTGTGCAAGTAAACGATTAGCTCGGAGATTCCCTCAAAATAAGACGAAGGAGCTGCTTCACGGAGTTGATTATGATCTTTTTTCGACTCCTGTGCACGCCGGACAGGACTTTCCTATAAGAAAACGACCCACTGCTGGTTTCTATGGCAGTATTTCTGACTGGATCGATCTTGATCTTTTGCAAGAGGTTATACAAAAACTCCCCAGCTGGAATTTTATATTTATTGGGCGAGTGAAGGTGAACGTAGATCGTATAAGTGCTTTTAAAAACGTTTATTTCCTCGGGGAGAAAAATCATAAAGACCTCCCGCGATATAGTCAGCACTGGGATGTCTCCTTGCTTCCTTTTCGTAAAAATAAGCAGATTGAATATTGCAACCCTTTGAAGCTTCTGGAGTATATGGCGGCGGGAAAACCCATCGTCTCAACGCTATTCCCTGCGGCCAATTATTATCGGGGGATCGTGCAATGTGCTAACACCAGTGAAGAATTTGTCACCGCGATCACGTGTAGCCGTCATGCGGCGTCGCTGCCTTTTTTCTCTTCTTCGATGAGGTCCCATATTGGTGAAAACACCTGGCAAGCCAAGACGAAAAGCGTCTCTAAATGGTTGGGTAATTTATAATGGATATTTCATTTCGAGTGTATTGCATATTACAAGCCGCTTGGCGAAGACGGTATACGATACTATTGCCTATCATTATATTTCCCTTGTTGGGTGCGGTGATTGGTTTAACGAATGCAAAACAGTATAAGGCGCATACGAGCCTACTGATTCAAGAAACGGCGAAATTGAACCCATTTCTGGAAGATTTTGCAGTATCAGCAATGCTCAAAGAGCGGGGCGAGGCATTAAAAACGCTTTTGCATAGCCGCCATATTTTACAAAAAGTTGCATATGAGCTGGGGCTGATCGATCCGGATAGCGATGAGACCGAGCGTGACGCGGTCATTGGTCAGCTGTCGTCTAGCTTAAGTATGACAATTGTAGGAAAGGATCTTATTCGTATCGATCACCGAGCCAGCTCACCAGACATGATGGAAGACTTTCTGTTTTCTGTAAGTAACCACTTCATTGAACAACTGCTCGCACCAGAGCGCTCCTCTATCGTTGATTCTGAAATTTTTCTTAGTGAGCATCTCGAACGCAGACTATTTGAGCTTGAAACGGCCGAAAATGCACTATCAGAATTTAAAAGTGCACATGCAGAAGCGCTTCCTGAGTTACATAGTATGAACATCTCGCGCCTAAACCGAATTAATCAAACACTCTCAGAGCGCGAAGCGGAGTTGGCTGGTAGTACTAAGACCGTGGGAGGGTTAACGCAACTGCTCTCCCAAACAAATCCGGTCATTGGTAAGATCGAGGAGCAAATAGTTAAAAGCCGAAGTGACTTGGCGCTACTTAGTGCGCGTTACACAGATAGGCATAGTAAGGTACAAGCCATTAAACGAACGCTTAGGAGGCTCGAGGTAGAGCGAGATAACGCCATACAATCGACAGGGGAAATTGTAAACGCCCGGCAGCTATGGGATATCGCCAGCGTACAATCTAATCGTCCAGACGATAATCAACCTGTTCTTCTTTCTCAATTGAGTGAACTTCAAACGGCAAAATCAAAAACAAATAGTTTGATTTCTGAAATATCACGACTTAAGGAAATTACCAGCACGCTTACAGATAACGTTCAATCCTTTGGAGCCAAGGAGAACCAACTTGTAAGGCTGGAGCGTGATCTAAACGTTAAGCGGGATTTGTATGAGGAAATTCTGAAACGTTATGAAATGGCGCAGGTTACTGGATCACTTGGTAAGTTTGAACAGTCTAAGCGGATAAAAATAATTGATCGCCCTTTCACGCCGAGCAGCCCTGCGAATATGCATGTCTTGATATATATATTGGCTGGGGCAGTCGCGGGTATCATTTTTGGGCTTGGGTTATCCGTTGTGTTCGAGGCGGCTGACACCACTATACGATATAAGAATCATCTAGAGGAAATCACGGGAGTTCCTGTCGTGAGCAGAATCCCGCCACTTTCACTGATCAACACGATCACATATTGAAAATAGGGTTGAATATGAAAACAGTCATCCAAGTAGTTCAGCACCTGTCTCCTGGCGGAATCGAGGTAATGGCGCTAGAGCTAAAAAAATATAATCAAAAAAACATGAAAATGATTATCGTGAGTCTAGAGGGATCAAAAGCTCTCGCACTAAAAGAATGGGATAGATTAACTCCATATAGCGACGACTTGTTTTTTATGAAAAAACGTGCGGGGTTGGATGTTAGGCTTCTGTTTAGATTATCCGCGCTATTTAAACGATGCGGGGCAACCGCTATTCATACCCATCATATTGGCCCGCTTATCTATGGCGGGATCGCGGCTCGTATTGCTGGGATCGAAACGCGTATTCATACGGAACATGACGCGTGGCACTTGGAAAGCACGAAGCGATGTTGGTTAGAGCATGCAGCGCTTTTTTTAGCTCGACCTAAGCTTATTGCCGATGCGGATACCGTCGCAAGGCAACTGACATTAAAACTCAACAAAACGAATGTTAGCGTGATAAAAAATGGAATCGACGTTGAACATTTTTGTCCGGGTAATCAGGGGCGGGCGCGCGCTATGTTCGAGCTTCCTTTAGATAGAACCATTATCGGATGCGCAGGGCGATTGGAGAAGGTAAAAGGGCAATGTTATCTACTGCGGGCGTTGGCAAAGCTTGGAAGCCATGTTCATTTGGCGTTAGCTGGCGATGGTAGTCAGCGTAAACGGCTTGAATCTCTCGCGCATGAGTTGGGAATATATGATCGTGTTCATTTTCTCGGAGCGATAGATGATATGCCCACCTTTTATCAGGGAATCGATGTGTTTTGTTTGCCTTCCCTGCGCGAAGGTCTACCGCTATCCGCGTTGGAGGCTCAGGCCTGTGGTATTCCCGCCGTCATCAGCGACACGGGGGGCGCGAAAGAAGCTCTATGTGAACATACGGGATATCTTATCGTGCCTGGTGACGTAGATTCGTTAACGCAGGGGATTCAGTCCGTCTTGAATAATTGCCATGACATAACCCCACGAGATTTTGTTGAAAATACCGCAAACCTAAAATCCATGGCAAGTGCATATGCAAAGCTATGTTTACACGAAGGAGAAGCCGCATGATTATCGAAATGATGACACTTATCTCTTTGTTTTTGGTGATATATCACCATGCGGGGTACCCTATCATACTAAAATTTATTCGTTATTTTTTCTCGTCAGTGAAAACGAGCGTGGTTGCGCAAGATAATCCTATCCCCAGTATTACCATCCTTATGCCGGCTTATAATGAAGAGGCTTATATTGCAGAGAAAATACGTAATCTAGCGTGCCTTGACTATCCTAGTCACCGGTTAGAGGTGGTTTTAATCTCCGATGGGAGTACGGATAGGACAGTAAGCGTAGCGCGTGATACGAGCCAGGAGACCTACTGTAAAAACCTTCGTTTGAAAGTGATTGAACAAAAAGAAAATAGAGGAAAAGTTGCTCTTCTAAATATGTTTCTACCGAGTGTCACTACTGATCTCGTTGCGCTGACTGACGTGTCTTCACTTATATCGATGGATGCGCTTAAAATATGTGCCGAACGATTTTCGGATCCATCCATTGGTGGCATAAACGGTAATTACCGTTTACTAAACCCAGGCAGTGAAGGTGAGGCTCGATATTGGGAATATCAGCGGGAAATTAAAATAGGCGAAGAGAAATTAGGCTCGGTGCTGGGTGCTCACGGTGCATTTTATATGATTAGGCCAGAGCTCTTTTGTGAAATGCCAGACGATACGGTGAATGACGATTTTGTTATACCGATGAATATCGTCGCCCAAGGATTTAAAGTTTCGTATGAGCCTCGTTTAAATGCGGTTGAACTTGAGTGTGCCAATACGCAGCAAGATTGGCGTAGACGCTTGCGAATTAGCTTTGGAAATGCCCAGCAAGTCATCTATTTGTATAAGCTTTTTAATCCAAAATTTAAGGGTGTGGCATTTGCGTTTTTTTCAGGGAAGGGACTGAGAGTATCCATGCCGTTTTTCATGATCATAAGTTTTTTGGGCAGTCTTCTTCTTTCTGCGCATCCGATATTTTTTATCTTGGCGGCTTGTCAGGTGTTTGTATATTCGGCCGCGTTAGGCGTCTACTTAACGCCAAAATTTCCTCATCACAAAATACTACGCACCATACATTATCTTGTCTGCGGTCATTTGGCCAATCTTATAGGTGCGGTCCGTTACCTTAGCAACAGTAAACTTAATTCATGGTCATAATGTAGGGGTATTCCAATGAACACACTAAGTCAAATGAAAATTCTTCATGACGAGATCTGCCATGATCGGGTACTAAGATTAAAACGCGTATTGGATGTTTTTATTTCTGCCGTTGCGCTTGCACTTCTTTTACCCTTGTTTCCTATTATCGCACTGGCAATAAAAATCGATTCTCGCGGGCCTATTTTTTTTAAACAGATGCGTATTGGATTATGTATGCCCATGCAAACACATGTTTTTCAAATGATAAAATTTCGCACAATGGTGGTGGATGCAGAAGGCAAAACCGGCGCCGTATGGGCGCAGAAAAACGACTGCCGTATAACCCGAGTAGGAAAAGTTTTACGCAAGACTCGCCTCGATGAGTTGCCTCAACTTGTTAATGTGATTATGGGGGACATGTCCCTTATTGGTCCGCGGCCAGAGCGACCAGGATTTTACAATAAACTTGAAGACGCTATCCCATACTTCGCGGAACGCACATACGGTGTTCTACCTGGTGTTACAGGTCTGGCTCAGATTAATCAGGGGTATGACACCTGTATCGAAGACGTTCGATCAAAGCTTGGGTATGACCTTTCATATGCACTTGCACTTACGAACCCCATGTCATGGGCTAAGATGGACCTTCAAATTTTTTGGCGAACTATTACTGTGATGTTGATGGGGCGTGGGCAATAATCTCATATCGGTTTTCAGTTTCACCTTTCTCTCTTGGTGTCTACAAATGTAGACACCTATATTTCAGACGCTAACGCGTGTCGTGGTGTGATTACGACTCCCGAGTGCCACGCTTTCGCAATTTGCAATGCTATGTTTTAGACCGGCCTCTTAAGGCTAGTTTGCTTTTGCAAATGGAATTGCATTTTGCAAATACGCGCTCCAATATCTGCACTTTTTCATCCGCTACTTATATGTAACCCTTTGTTTATAAACGATATTTTGTTGTTTTTTCAAGGTTGGCGTGTTTCTCGCTATATCGATGTAGGTGTCGTAGTGGGCTCTCTATGAGCCGGACACTATCGCTTACTAATATGTTTGGAGATTTATATGCAGATTACAGTAGACCTAGATTCAAACCGAGATGTTAGGGTCACCTTATGTGGTGAGTTTGATGCAATGGGGTGCAAGTTGGTGAGAGAGGATCTTGACAGCGCTGCACGACAATGTGCCAGTGGAACCCTGTATCTTGACCTTTATGATGTCACCTTTATCGATTCGTCGGGGATCGGCGCGATCGTTTATCTCTTTAAACGTGTACGTGCCGTCGAGGGTAAGCTAAATATCGTCAATGTACGTGGTCAGGCGCTAGAGCTTATTTCTTTATTGCGTGTGGATGAAGCCATCCCCGTTTCACCATATGCGACGCCGGAAGAAAATTCAAATCATCATATTGGTTAATTAAGATGAAATATATTCAAACTATTTCTTCTGCTTATATCGTGCTGGTGCTACTACAGGGATGTGTACATATGCCGAGGTCGGAAAGTGCTGATTCCGGTATGGATGATCATAAAACATTTCTTCCTTCTGAGCCCGATAAACGAGATGTTTCGCTACATGACTTACGACTTGATTGGGAGTCACAAAAGCACCAGCTAAATATCTTGATCCTACGTGGAGCAAAACTTTGTTTTCCCGCGAGTGTTGTCATTGCGAAGCTTCGAGAGCAGCGCATTCTCAATGAGCTATTAGGGGGGATGTATCTTGATGCCGCGAACGACATTCTAATTCAAAGGAAAAATCTCGTCGTGTTAGAGCGTCAGGTTTCGTATACCAACAAATATGATACTTGCTTACCACAACCACTGGAAATTATACCAGCTAAACCCGCTTTGCCATCGGGAGGAGGGGATTTAGGTGAAGAATCTATAAATCGCATCATGCAGTTACTTAACAGCGATAATCAATTTGCTCGTAACTCACCAAAAATCAACCCGAAATTTAAGTTTAGATTGCAGCATACTGCGGATGAACTACGTGATTATGCTAACTACGTACTTGTAATATCGGGACACACAGATGAAAGCGGTAGTGATGTATCCAATCGATACCTTTCTCTACTGCGTGCGAATAATGTGTCTGATTTTTTGGTGGGCCAGGGGATCGAGAGTAAGCGCATAATTGTGCGAGCACTTGGCGAGGAGGACCCCCTATATGAAGGGGATGATGACGCAACATATCTCGTGAATAGGCGTGTACACATACAGATACTGCGTAAACATGACATTTTGGAGGATAAGTAAATGTTGAATCGTTTGCTCGCCATTTTTATTTTTGGTTTATGCCTGGATGTAGCGGCCTCGGGGATTTCGAAGTACAGCGTACAAGTAGGTGATGTAATTCGTATTTCATTGCCGGGTGAGGACTCGATCAATACAACGTTTAATGTTGATAGATCCGGAAAAATATACTTACCGGAAGTCGGAGAAGTAGAGGTGGTGGGCATATTAGAATCCGACCTTGAAGAGATAGTAAGAGAAGAGCTAGCGCCCATCTTTCAGGATCTGATAAATCTACATGCGTATGTGTATAAGAGACAGCTGTTAGTAAATGTGCTCGGGTATGTGAATACGCCAGGCGAGGCAATACTGCCTGCAAGCGCGAATATTCAAAGCATCATTCAAGCTGCAGGTGGGCTAAAAACGGGCGCGCAGTTAGATAACCTTCATATTCGGAGGGGAAACGAAATCATAAAATTTAATTACAAATCTTACCTTGATAGTGGTGATCCAACTCTTCTTCCTCAAGCAAAATCATTGGATATGATTTTTGTGCCTGCGTCGCCCAAAATAGGTAATGTAGAAATGGAGTTTGATTCGTCAAAGATTGCGGATGCGGGCGATGCGGCTGACAAAAAAAATGCTATCAAAGTATTTGGAGAGGTCAATAGCCCGGGTAGTTTTTCATTTAAAAAAAATCTTTCCATTATCGATCTCGTAATGCGAGCGGGTGGTGTATCTCGGTATGCCGGCGTAGAGCAGATAAAGATAATCAGTAATGGCGAACCGATTCTTTTTAATCTCAACAGTTACCTCGAGTCCGGTGACACATCCG
This sequence comes from Agarilytica sp., assembly GCA_045430345.1. Classification (GTDB taxonomy): domain Bacteria; phylum Pseudomonadota; class Gammaproteobacteria; order Pseudomonadales; family Cellvibrionaceae; genus Agarilytica. Next base: position 168,702 of record JAILXT010000007.1, read on the forward strand.
GGCTTCCATCGATACTTCCGGGGGCAACCATATTTGTGCCTCGGCAAGTAGAAGCGATTAAATCGGGAGCGAATACAATATACGTAATGGGGGAGGTGTTTCATCCCGGGGCATACGAGAGCCAAAAAAACGCAAGTTTTATGGACATTATCGCAAATGCTGGCGGACCAACGCGCTATGCGGAATCTAGACAAATACGAATACTTAAATCAGACAGTTCAGTAATTCGCTTCGATCTTTCGGCATTTACCGAAGGTACCTCCACGCAATCAATACCGAATATTGAGCCGGGGGATGCGATATTTGTTCCCGAAAAAACAGATATGAACGAAAAGTCTTGGCTAAAAGTGACGCCCGATCGTGCCGTTCGTGTTATCGGTGAGGTCGTGCGACCTGGGAGGATAGAGTGGTCTTCTGAAATGTCCCTGCTTGATTTACTCGCTCATGTAGGGGGGCCCGTGTCACGCGCTGATACTGGGAATATTGAAATATTAACAACTCTCCCCTCTGGTGAAACGACGTCGGTAGTTTTTGATCTGGACGAATTTATGAAGAAAGGCTTGCCTGAAGATTCACTTCCTAAGGTATACGCTGGTGCAACGGTGAGGGTTCATGATCTACCCCAGGATCCATCCGATAATAAATCGCAATGGGTGCGTCAAGCTTCTGAGAAGTCAATCTATATTTTTGGGCAGGTAGGCGCGCCCGGTAGATACATGTTCACTGATAAGATGAACTTTCTTGATATTTTGTCGGCGGCTGACGGACCGACAAAGGATGCTGATTTACATAATATTAGGATCAACCACCGGAATGAAGCTCATATGAAAATGAGCAAGCTAAATCTCGCATTATATTTCGAAACGGGCGATGAGCATTTACTTCCAGATATTAAAATGGGAGACAGTATATATATTCCAGAAAAAAATAGGCTATGGGTGGATCAGCCTAAGGATGCAACGGTTCGTGTACTTGGCGAGGTTCATAAGCCAGGCCGTTATCGATACAGTGATGATATGACGATCCTCGATCTATTGGCGGAAGCTGGCGGCCCGAATAGCAGTGCGCTGATAACAAAAATAGCGATCATCAATATGTCTTGCTGCAAAAATAAAGCGAGAATTTTCAATTTGAAAAAATTCAGCCGTACCGCGAAGATCAAGGACCTTCCATTGTTGCGTGAAGGCGATACGATCTACATCCCTAATCGAAATGATGGTCGCGGAGAGAAAGTGAGAAAAGGACTTGGCGATATATTTCGCATCATATCGTTAACATTATTATTGGGGTTGTAGAATGTTGATACCCGCACAAAATGTCGAAATGGAACGCATCTATCAACATGTATGTAATAGTGAAGCCCATTCGATAGCCTTTACTGCAGCCTCGGCTTCTGAAGGTGTGACATCGATTGCACAGTCTTTGACTCAACGTTTGTTACTTGCCGGCCAGAGCGTCGTTTTGATCGATCTAAATTTATATAGACCGAATGTGTTTACCCTTCTGGATTATGTAGACACTGATTCATGTTCGTCATTACTCTCCCCCCCCAGTTTAGTCAATACGAAGGATTCAAACGCGCCGTTTATAGGTATAACCGCACCGACACAAAAGGCGTCAGTTTTTCAGTTACGTAAACCTGGCGTGCTAGAAAGGTGTATAGAGGAATTGCGGCATACTTTTGATTACATCATATGTGACACAACTCCGGTGAATCGTATTAATAGTCAAAATATACCCGCTGACCGAGTAGCTGCCGCTTGCGATGCATGTTACTTGGTTGTGAAAGCGGGAGATGCAAACCATTCCAAGGTCCACGCTGCGAGTTCACGGCTAATCGGGGCAAATGCCAATATGATTGGCTGTGTTTTTAATGATATGCACAACCCCAGCCTGCGTTCTGAATTGTTACGGGAGAGCTCTAGGTTGGATTCTGCGTTTCCCAGGGCCGCAGAATGGTTAAAGCGTAAAATTTATGACAATCACTTTCTGAGTATCGATGAATGAGAAATACACACGAGATATCAACTATGCTAAAGGGTGGAACTGACATGATACGGCAACACTCAATGGCGACTCACCGCGGACATAACATACTCATTGTCGATGATGAACCGATGATCCTAAACGCCTTAAAGCGTTTATTCCATCGGCATGAATTTTCAGTGCTGACCGCAGAAAGCGGTGTTGAAGCACTGAAAATAATGGATAGCCAGCCCGTTAGTGTCGTTATTTCCGACATGAAAATGCCGGAAATGAACGGCGCGACATTTCTGGGGCGAGTTGCGATATCTTGGCCTAAAACAATAAGAATATCTCTGACAGGCTACGCAGATATAGAAGATACAATTAATGTGATTAATGAAGCTGGGATATTTCGTTATATCAGTAAACCTTGGGACGACGCTGAGCTTATTGAGATTATTGAACTCGCGTTCGAAACTCTGGATAAAAACGATTCACAAAAGCAGGCGCATGAGGAAACGAGCAAGCACAATAAAGAGCTACTCTCCAAAAATGTCGAGCTCGAAAAAGAAATCATCACAAAGTCTGCGAGGCTAGAAAAGACAAGTGATAAGCTTGCAAGTGCCTATGAGGGCGAAGTTAAGCTTCGCATGGCGCAGAAAGAGGCGGAAAAGCTCAACGAAGCAAAAGGTAGATTTCTTGCCAGTATGAGCCATGAGATGCGATCGCCGCTTAATGCAATTATTGCCATGAATAAACTTTTACTTGATTCTAACTTATCCGAAGATCAAAGAGAGCTAGCGCGCCTTGCCCACGATGGTGGGCAAACGCTTCTGTCACTTATTAATGACATATTGGATTTTTCAAAAATAGAAGCAGAAAAATTAGCATTGCATAAAGAGTGGTTCGACCTAAAAGATACGGTAGAAAATGTATCCGACCTCATGGCAAGCCAAGCGATAAATAAGCCTGTTGAGGTTGCGGTTGTTTTCTCCCCGGGTACGCCACGGGAAGTCTTTGGTGACGAGACACGCATAAAACAAATACTCATCAATATTATAAGTAATGCCATAAAATTTACTGAAAGGGGCGGTGTGAGCATAAAAGTATCGCCGTTAAAAGCGGGTCTACAGTTTATTGTGAAAGATACGGGAATAGGCATCCCGAAAAACCAACAAAATAGAATTTTTGAAGAGTTTTTTCAAGCGGATAATAGTAATACGAGGAGCTATGGTGGGACAGGTCTAGGCCTTTCTATCTGTAACCAGCTGCTAAAAATGATGGGGGGGCATATTGGTGTCACGAGTGATAAGGATATGGGAAGTTGTTTTCGGGTATATCTCCCCATAGAATCACGGACATCGGTTGTATTTGATAAATGTCTTCAGTCTCGGCATTTGGTTTTTGTTGATACAAAGAATGCTATTTTGTGTGAAGCGATACGTGAACAGTTAAGCTATTTTTCCTGTGATGTGGTGTCTCTCTCCGAGATGCCGATTAGTTTAGATGAGTATGACCGCTTTACCATTGTTTATGATATAGAGGACAGGAATCTACCAGCTTTAGAATATAAAAAACGTTTACATGAAAAGATTGGAGATAAATATGATTTTGACGATCTGGAAAGTATGTCTCTTGTTGGGATTATTGCAAATGATGCTGTTGGTGAAGTTGGTGGCCTTAGGCGTATCGGATACGGCACAATACTTAGAAAACCAATAAAATTAGATCAGCTTGAGGGTGCAGTCATCGATGAAGTGTCGGCCGAAAGTTTATGTGACGACCGCGATAAAGATTATTCTAAAACCATTTCTACGGCGAATGATCATAAAGATCATCCCAATATAAGAATACTACTGGTTGAAGATTCTCCAGCGAACCAGGCTGTTGTTAAGGCGATACTTCAAAATCGGCATGATAATATTGAGATCGCAAATAATGGTAGAGAGGCGGTTGAGGCTGCGCTTATAAATCCGTATGACATTATTCTGATGGATCTGTCAATGCCGATCATGGATGGCCTGGAGGCAACGAAAATGATTCGTTTAACTCCCGGACCAAATCACGATACGACGATCATAGCCATGACGGCAAATGCGTTCACGGAAGACAGGGAAAAGTGCATTAAGGCGGGTATGGATGATTATATTAGTAAGCCTATAGACGTCCCTACGTTTTTACTTTGTTTGGACAACTGGTCAAGTAAAAATCTGAATAACAATTTGGCAGATAACGGCGTCAAGAATGATGAGGGTGATAATCAACCGCGCCTCATTCGGTTAGAAACACTGGATCAACTTGTAAAAGATACTTCTGAATCGATCTTGCCGACAATAATGTCTATTTATTATGATGAAACGGAGTCAAGAATTCCGTTAATGATGTCGTTGTTTGAAGGGCAAGATTGGAAAGGCCTTAAAGATGAGGCACACACACTGAAAAGCAGTTCCGGTAGCTTTGGTGCTGATATTCTTTTTGAAAAAGCAAAAAAGATAGAAGAGCTCATTACGAAACGACAGTTTGATAATGTGGATCGTGAAATGAGGGGCTTGGCGAGTCTCTCTCGGGAAAGTATCGAACAGCTAAAATCTTATTGCATGTCCCGCACTTTGGGGGGGCTGACAGATGAATGATGTGCTTTTACATATCGATTTTGATGCTGATTTATTGGAAATGAAAACAGCACGAAAATCGATAGAGTCTTCATTGTTGGCGTGTCCACGCGTGTCTGGTATTTCTAGCAACGCGGCGCTGTGTTTTTCAGAGGTGGCGACTAATATTATCCAGCACGGCCAAGCTTCACGAATAGAGACGCGGCTAGTCGCTCAGCCAGAACGTGTCTATCTTGAGGTGATAGACAATGGTAAGCCATTTGGAAAACTCCCTCCAAGTACAAATGATATTGTGTTTGACGTAAACCAGGAAGATGGGCGGGGGCTTAATATTGTCTCGTCTCTATCCGATACGGTATCCTACTCCTTCAACAAAGTATTAAAAAAAAATACGGCCTTTATAGAGTGGAAAACTCCTTCTTCTAGTGCGTGTAAAAGCGTTCTTCTTGTTGATGATGACCCGGCTATTACGGCGCTATATGAGCGTTATTTGATTGATGAATTTCACGTTATAGTGAGTAATAATGTAGATGACGCGCTAGCGCTATTGACGAAAAATAAAATTGATGTCGTTGTGTCGGATATCAATATGCCCGGGCAAAGTGGTGTAGATTTTCGTAACGCTATCAACAAGAATGAAGATACAGCGGTCCTTCCTTTTATCTTTCTCACGATGGACGATAGTCGGGATGTCAGCCGGAGAGCGAGTCAGTTGGGAATTGACGACTATCTTGTTAAACCCGTTACTAAATCGGCGTTAGTCCATACCATTCAGCGAGTGCTCACTCAGCACCAAAGGCTTTCAGAAAAGCTGAATTCACGGATAGAGAAAAATATCAGTGATGCTCTTTGTCCCGAGCTTCCAGACCATATTTTTGGATGGAATATTCGTATTGCCGCACGAAATACTGGCGCCGGAGGTGGTGATTTAGTGTTATTTCATCAAAACGATGATTATTCCTATATCGCTGTCATTGATGTGATGGGGCACGATGACGCCGCTAAGTTTTTTTCATATGCCTATGCGGGCTTCATTAAGGGGGCGATGCTCTCGCTTAGCGATTCCCAAATGCCAACGATACTTTTAGAAATGTTATCGGAGCAGGTGCATTCTGATCCGGTACTTGAGCATGCCTTTTTGACCTGTAGTATTTTGAAAATTGCGCGTACCGGTTCAATTGAAATTGTTTCCGCAGGACATCCCAACGCCTATATGATTACCAGTGACGGAATGAGACCTATTACGCAAACGAATATGATGCCTGGGCTACTCCCAAAACAAACATATCATGCGACGGCGCTTAAAACATCCAAAGGGGATAGATTGGCGCTATATACGGATGGGTTACTCGAAGGCTGCCCTTCGGAAGGGATGAGAGCCCTATTAAAAAGCGATATGCTGATGAACCTAGAGCGCTCTCGTAATTTAAGTTTGGATGAAAGCCTGACCTCCTGCTTTAATTTATTCGATGAACACACAAATCACGCCCCTGAGGACGATGCTTTGCTAATCTTAATGGAAAGCGACCAATAAGAGAGGCCTAAGCGTGAGGGATAAACCCAAAGTTTTACTGGTGGAGGATAGTGCTTCCTTGGCTGCGGTTTACTGCGAGTATTTGGCTCGTGAGCCCATAGAGCTTATACACTCGATGACGGGGAGCGATGCAAAACTGGTTATTTCAAATGTCACGCCTGATGTTGTGCTTTTAGATCTTAAATTACCCGATATTCCGGGTGAAGAAATTTTGGCGTGGATGAAGGAGGAGGATCTTCCCGCTCATACGGTGGTGATAACGGCGCATGGTTCAGTCGATACTGCAGTAGAAATGATGCATCTGGGTGCCGTGGACTTTCTTCAAAAACCTTTCGATGCAAACAGGCTGATTACCACCCTTCGTAATACCTTGGAACGTACGCGGCTGACGGATATTGTTGAAACGTATTCGAGTACCTTCGAGAGAAATCGTTATCACAATTTCATCGGTGCGTCGTTGTCTATGCATGCGGTGTATCAAACGATCGATGCCGCTGCACCGAGTAAAGCGACGGTGTTCATCTCTGGTGAAAGTGGTACAGGAAAAGAAGTGTGTGCGGAAGCTATCCACAAACAAAGTCGCTGTAAAGATGGCCCTTTTATACCGATTAACTGCGGTGCTATCCCCAAAGATTTGATGGAAAGTGAAATATTTGGCCATGTAAAAGGTGCGTTCACCGGTGCACAAAGTGAACGTAAAGGCGCAGCAGAATTGGCGGATGGCGGTACGCTATTTCTTGATGAAATAGGTGAAATGGATTTGGACCTGCAAACAAAATTACTCCGTTTTATTCAATCGGGGAGCATTAAAAAAGTAGGCGGGAGTAAAGAAGAGCATGTTAACGTGCGCTTTATCTGTGCCACCAATAGAGACCCTCTTGGTGAAGTGAACGCGGGGCGTTTCCGAGAAGATCTTTATTATCGCCTGAACGTCGTACCTATTCATTTGCCACCCTTACGGGACAGGGGCGACGATATAATTCTTTTGGCGCAACATTTTCTCACGCTTTATTCAGAAGAGGATAATAAGCAGTTTAAGCGTTTATCAACAGAGGCGGAGATGTGTTTTCGTTTGTATCAGTGGCCCGGTAACGTCCGGCAACTGCAAAATGTCATACGAAACATCGTCGTGCTTCATAATGATGAAGTTGTTCAGCATAAACATTTACCTCCACCATTGGATAACATTGCTACGAAAAAACCGATTCTCAATGAGCGCGTTCCAGAAGAAAAATCGATCGAAGAGATCTCTATTGGTGGTGATATTCGGCCTCTTTCAGTTATTGAGAGAGAAGCGATCGAAAATGCGATCGCATATTGTGATGGAAACATACCAAAGGCTGCAGCACTTCTTGATGTTAGTCCTTCTACGATATATAGGAAAAAACAGGCTTGGGAAGATTAATCCGCTCTGGTAATGCATTAGGCTTTTACAAGCCATGTCATACCGTCGTCTCTCGACCAGATAAATTTGAGTGGTATTTCATCAACACTATAGACCCATATTTCCATTCCTAAACTCCCGACACCGTTTGCAACGGTGAGATCCGAATGCAATTCTCCGTTTTTTAACGGGGTGTTTAGCAGGCAATTGTCGTATTGCAGTTCATCATCGTTGTTTTTATGGCAGATATTTATATATGCCCGCCTGTACTTTAATGCATCGATGGTAATATTTATACGCACTACAGATACACTGTCGAACCCGAAGTTAGGATTCGCGACCACATCTTCACTCGCCGTATAATCGCTGGTAAGTGCATTGTTTGTTTCTTCTACTGGCTCTTCTGCCGTAGCCTCAGGAGTCGCGTGTGTATTATCAGAGGATTGTTCGCCGCTTGATCCACTACAACCGTAAAAGAGAGTGAAGAAAATAAAAATATATATAGTTTTGATCGTTATCATTCTAATTGTTCTCCATAATCAGTGATTCTTGCGCGTTAGAAAATTCATACCAAGTTGGTTGTTGTAGACCATCAGATTGCACAAATTCGGAAAACCCAGGGTAGGCGTTGATAATATCAATACGTTCAAGCGGGTGAGACCATAGCGTCGGTAACTCGATTGCCCAAGGCATGTTGTTGGCCGATAAAAACGTAAGCCCTTCTTCTTCGCTTGATTCATCATCAGACATCCCAAAGTATGCGAAGTTAAAAGCGGGTGATACCTTTTTATTTTTTAGATGAATCTCCAGTCCCCGTCCTGGGTGTGATGTAAATACATCTCCATGGTAGTGGCCTGGACTTGCGAAAATAAAGGGGTTGAATGTTGTGCTTGGCGCGCCATCAATCGGGATAGACTCTATTAATGGCATGCTTAATGAGAAATAAAAATCTTGTTCTCTTTCACACAAAATTTCAGTTCTATAGTAGTTACAACCATCATCCGCCTGGATTGATAACCACAAGTCAGAAGAAACTATAAATACAGCATCTTCATTTGCCGCGTTATCTTCTAGTGGTAACGCATTAACAGAAAGCCCATTTACTTCATGTCGAATAAGTTGTTGATTTATATTTTCAGTCGTCACTCCGTCGAGTTGTACCGCAAACCCGTTATGATACGATGCGCCGAGGGCGAGAAGACGCCCTTCAACGTCAAAACGAACGATACGATTGTTATCGTCGATGTAGCGCCTGGTACGATACGCAATTACGACGTCGTTCATATCGTAGTCGCCTAGTTGAGGCCAATTATCTTCATATGCCAGCGTGACAAAATCATTCGCGCTGGGGTAGCTTTCGATTGCAACACCAGATCGACTGACAACAATCTGATGGTCTTCAACTTCTCCGTCTGAGACGCCCCCGTTGGGGCCGATATTGCTTTGTGTGGAGTATCTAAACCGTGCCCAAGTAGATCCGTCGGCGGCGTCTTCTGGCACATCGATTAATATATTTTGACTTCCCTCGCTTATTGCGAGATTGGTAACCGTAGATTCTGATTCCTCAAATTCTCCATTCTGATCCCAATCTACCCATGCATTTAAAATACCACTGCCCACTGAATCAATACGTAATAACGTATCTAATCCCGATTCAAACCCAGTGACAAAGTCAACGCCATCATCGCTCCCACCTACTGAATCTCCCAAATATAAGCCTTCTGATATTTCATGACGCGCTCCATTATTTTCAATATTGTTACCATAAGATGCAGGCGCATCACCAAAATCTACGGTTGTATCTTCTGAGATAATGTCGGCTAGTGCACATCGCGCGCCATCGTTATTGGACGATGAGGGACCAAATGCGAAAAATTCGGCAGTGGGTGATGCGATGTTGAGGTTGACGCGAAAGATAAAGCCATCAGAGTTTCGACTTATATAAAAATTTTCGTTTGAATCAAAATACACTGCGCCAAATGTACCCGATTGCCCAACATTACTGACCACCAGCGCCGTTCCTGCAGCGGGGTCTATGCGGATTAAATTACCCGTGTTGTCCACACTGTAGATAAATTGGTTGGTGGGATGAAATGCAAAGTCAAATATTCGTACATCCAATTCGCTGCCGTTGGCGATGTTATCGACAACGTGATAGTTACTATGACTTTCATCGAGAGAGATTTTATATAGGCCGAAATCACTTCCTCGACGATAGAAATAATAGGCATTTTCGTGTAAGGCCACATCGCCGACATAAAACTGTGTTGATGGCAGGCTATTGATTGATAGGTTTTCGATTTGATAGTCATTTCCTATCCTGACTACGTTGTTAAACTCATAACTCCATGCATATATATAATTATCATGGACATTAAAACCTGCAGCGTTGATCTTTCCACTGGTCCCCATGTTATCACTGAGTTCACTATAAAAGCCTGTCGCTAAATTTACACCGTAAATGCGTGCGGTATTGTCTTGAATTAGAAAGGCTTCAGAGGGACATTCATTGAACGGCAAGGCTTCCGCATCTGTAATGACAAGTAAAAGGGATAGGCAGCCGATAGAGTGACGTAAAAGATTAAGAATGGTATATCGCATTTCGCTGTCCTTTTGGTAAGCATGCACATCAAACAGCACTTATCGCGCCAACCTATAATTCCCTTTAAATACATAGCGTTAGGTGGGCTTCGGCTGTTTTTTTTGCAAATTGCAAATCACTTTGCATATTCCTTCCTAAAAAACTCTCAATTTGCATACACAGATCAAGATATATTGGAAAACTCTATCTATATTTAGAGAGATAACATGGCGCTATTCTTAGACCCCCCCTGGAATTCAGGCGTAAGTGTCAGTTTTCTTACTTAACTGGAGCCGTTCGTCACTTGGCATGAAAATTCCATATGTACTTAGTGAATACCACTCACAGAATCAAGGCTTGTAGCGCGATGACATCCGATATTGAAAACACGGAGAAAAAATCCATACTTTTTGTTGATGATGAACAAGGCGTATTGAATGCGCTCAGTCGTATTTCACATCGAAAGGCGTGGGCGGCAACAACAATGACTTCCCCCATTGAGGCACTTAGTTTATTGGACGATCGCGCATTTGATGTTGTTGTTTGTGATATGAGAATGCCGGATATGACCGGTGACGCGTTTTTATCTATTGCACGAGAACAATGCCCGAATATGGTGAGGGTTTTGATTACTGGTTATTCAGATATTTCTGCTGTGGAATCCGCCGTTAACAATGCAAAGATTTTCAACTATATTTCCAAGCCATGGGATGATGAGAAACTTATTGAGACGATTGAAGAGGCGTTCAATGAATCAGAACGATTAAAAAGCAAGATAAAAAACGCCGAATTCTCTCAACAAAACAATCAAAAACTTAGTCGACTCGCGCTTCTTCTTGATAAAAAAGTTAAGGAAAAAACCATAGAAATAGATCAGGCTCTTGGATTGTTAGAAAATTTACATGGGAAGGCTGAACAAAACTTTTTTGATGCCCTTAGTGTAACGACTCAAATGCTAGAGTGGAAGGAAGGCCAGGATGCGGGGCATGTTAAATTCGTCTCAGAATATGGTGAGAAAGTTATCCATAAGCTCAAATGGACTAAGGGGGGATTAGATTCACTAAAATTGGCTGCGACACTGCATCGAATTGGTTTGATGTATCTGCCGGATGATCTGAATCAACGTCCGGTATTTAGTTTTAATTCAGAAGAGCGGCGTCAATATGAACAAGCGCCTGTTTGGAGTGAGCTTGCTTTATCACACGCTGAAGGACTGTCTGAGATCGCAAAAATTGTTCGACATCAACATGAGTATATAAACGGAACGGGGTATCCAGATAATCTCAGCGACAGGGAGATTCCTATTATTTCAAAAATACTTTCAGCGTTAGGTGATTTTTATGATCTGTATAACGGTCGGCTTGAGCGAAATATGAGCGGCACTGCGGATGCTGTGTCTTATCTTCGTGAATGGTCAGGGAAAAAATATGACTCAGAGGTCGTAGCGGCCTTGTTGGACGTGCTAGGTGATTTTGGAGAAAATACACCCAATAAATTACATGTTAAAACGGGTGATCTAACTCCAGGAATGATACTGGATACGGATATTTTAGACAAAAAAAATACTTTGTTACTTAGTCGGGGCGTAAAAATTTGTACCTCCCATATAAAACATCTACAACAATACGAGCGAAAGCACGCCGAAGCGCTGGATATTATTGTCTTAAGCGATCAAAGTTGAGTAAGCAAAGGAGGTCAAATGAAGGGTGTTGTATTTATTGCAATTAACGATATGGTTGAAAAGGAATTTGGCATTTCTGTGTGGGAGGAAATTCTTTCTGAGGTTAACCCAAAGTGTCAAGGTGTTTATACATCGACTCAAGAATATCCAGATGAAGACGTTGTAAAATATGTGCTCACTATCTCACAAAAACTAGGTGTCGAGCCATCAGTTGCTACACAATATTTTGGTAAGTTTCTGTTCGGTGAGCTGAATAAAAAATATGGGATTTTTACTAAGTTATCTCCCAATCTTTTTGATTTTCTTCGTAGTATTGAAGGCGTTATACATAAGGAGGTTCGTAAATTGTATGACACGCCTAGTTTGCCTACGTTGGATTACCATACAAACAACAAACACGATCTTCAATTAAAATATTCTTCGCCAAGAAAACTTTGCTTTTTGGCTGAAGGGCTTATTTTTGGTGCTGCGGAATTTTATGGTGAAGATATCATTCTGAAGCATGATACATGTACTCATAAAGGCGATGATCATTGTCTGTTGAGGGTTATTCGGCGTGAGTAGTATGGACTACAAAGCGGCTTATGAACGTCAAAAAGCAGCGCGCGAGCAGGCAGAGCAACATCTGGAAGATAAATCCCGTGAGTTATACGAGGCCAATCAGTCATTGCTGCTCGCGTACAACCGGCTTAGAGATCAAAAGTCGCAGATTCTTCATCAGGAGAAACTTGCTACGATTGGGCAGCTTGCTGCGGGTGTTGCTCATGAAATCAACAACCCTACCGGATTCGTGAAAAGTAATCTCAATAGCCTTACGAGCTATCTTAGTAAGCTGCAAACCGCAATTGAATCTTATGAATCATTGATTGTTTCTATGGCGGAAGGCGACAGGCCCGCAGTCACTCGTATAGAAGATATTCGACGTGAATGTGATGTGGCCTATATTTTGGAAGATGCACATCCACTGTTAAATGAATCTATTGAAGGGCTTGATCGTATACAGAAAATTGTTGAGATGCTCAAGAATTTTTCTAGGCCAGATAAAAATGAAGACGAAAAATTTTCAATTAATGAATGCATACAAAACACATTACACCTTGTGCATAATGAAATTAAATATAAAGCTGATGTGAAGCTTCATATGGAACACCTTCCGGAAGTGACCGGAAAGCCTGGAGCTATCAGTCAGGTTATTCTGAATTTACTCGTGAATGCAGCGGATGCCATAGAGGGTTTCGGCAATATTGAAGTAAACTCCTGCATTAAAAATGATGAAATTAAGGTGACGGTCAAAGATAACGGGCAAGGGATACCGCAAAATCATATTACGCGGATATTTGACCCATTTTTTACAACAAAGGATGTGGGTAAAGGCACTGGGTTAGGGTTGGCGGTGTCGCACAGTATCGTGAAAAATCATGGGGGCCGGTTATCCGTTGATAGCAAAGAAGGTGAGGGCTCTTCGATTTGTATTCATTTGCCCATGCCTGGTGACGCTTAAGCCAGTCTAGCGGCCTTATTTCTAGATATAGTAAAGAGATCTCTTCGCTTCTCCGATTATTAAAGCGTATGGTGAAATGTCGGTAAACATGGCCAGCCTCGAGGTTTCAACGTTCTCGATGGCGTAGGGCGTACTTGGGTGTATTGCTGATGGCGTGAATGTTGGTAAAAACTATAGTGCTGATATGCAAAATTTATGGGGGTTTGTGGGCGATGGGTGTATCATTGGGTCCCGGTTCAAAACCACAAAACATCTATTGTGTTGGCTGGCGCGAAACACTCGTTTTGGTCAGCGGACATCTTATTTTACATTACCAATTTGGAGGAAAACTCATGGGCGTACTTGTAGGTAAACCAGCACCAGATTTTACAGCACCGGCTGTATTGGCAAGTGGCGAAATTGTTGATGCATTCAACTTTGCTGAAGTGACTAAAGGCAAAAAAGCAGTAGTATTTTTCTACCCGCTTGACTTTACTTTTGTATGTCCTTCTGAATTGTTGGCGTTTGATCACCGAGCGGCTGAATTCGAAAAGCGTGGTGTTGTGGTTATCGGTGTTTCTATCGATTCGCACTTCTCTCATAACGCATGGCGTAACACTGCTATCAACGAGGGCGGCATCGGCGCGGTGAAATACCCACTTGTTGCAGATATCACGCATTCTATTTGCCAGGCCTATGACGTTGAGTCAGAAGGTGGCGTTGCTTTCCGTGGTTCATTCCTAATCGACGAAGAAGGCACTGTTCGTCATCAAGTGGTTAACGATTTACCGCTTGGCCGTAACGTTGATGAAATGATTCGTATGGTTGATGCTTTAGCATTCCACCAAGAGCACGGTGAAGTATGCCCAGCAGGTTGGAAAGAAGGCGATAAAGGTATGGATGCTAGCCCTGCGGGCGTTGCAGCTTACCTTTCTGAGAATGCAGACAGCTTGTAAGTTTACTCGCAACACTGTATCTCAATAAAAAAGCCCGCTTATTGCGGGCTTTTTTGTGTCTGTTTTTATAACGCCAATCTTTATTCGGTTAGGCACAGAACCTATTCGCCAGTATTTTCTTTCTCGTCAGTCGTGTCTTCTTCTACGCTTTCTTCCACCGGTAAGGGCCAGCCCCCCAGGCTTTGCCACTTGTTCACAATGAGGCAATATAGATCGGCCGTTTTTTCAGCGTCGTAGGCCGCTGTATGGGCTTCTTTGTTACTAAACTCCAAACCGGCCAAGGCGCAGGCTCGTGCTAACACCGTGTGGCCAAAAGCTAAGCCCGATAGGCTCGCGGTATCGAAGCATGAGAATGGGTGGAAGGGGTTACGCTTGATTTCACAGCGCACGACGGCTGCGTTTATAAAGCCCAAATCAAAGTGTGCGTTATGGCCCACGAGTACGGCCCGGTTACAGCCTTGTGCCTTCACCTCTTTGCGTATGGCTTTAAGGACTTCTTCAATTGCGTGCTGTTCCGGCACTGCGCTGCGGTTTTCCAGGTCTATCCCGGTGAATTCCAGGGCGCTTTGTTCAATGTTGGCGCCTTCAAACGGATCGATATGAAACTCGATGGTTTCTCCGCGAACGAGTTGGTCGCCTTCCATTTTTAGGGGCACGGCGGACAGTTCTAGCAGTGCGTCAGTTGCTGCATTGAACCCACCGGTTTCCACATCGATCACGATGGGTAAAAAACCCCGGAATCGTTGCGCCATAGGCGATTTCGTATCGTCTGTTTCACTCATAGTGTGTTTGCCGCTGGGTTACGCAGATGTGACCTGCCATTGTATGGATTCGTCTGCGCATAGCGGTACGAGTTTTTCTCCGCAATAGTCAAAGGCGCTTGGCATGGTCCAGGCGGATTTTTCGAGCGTGACTTGACGTGTATTACGCGGCAGCCCGTAAAAATCGGGGCCGTAGTGGCTGCTAAAACCTTCAAGCTTGTCTAATGCATTCGCGTCGTCGAAGGCTTGAGCGTATAGGGAAAGCGGCGCGTACGCCGTGTATGCACCGGCACAACCACAGGCGGTCTCTTTACGGCCCTGTGTATGGGGGGCGGAATCGGTACCGATGAAAAACTTAGGGTTTCCGCTAGTGGCCGCAGAGATCAGCGCTTGCTGGTGTGTATTGCGCTTAAGAATGGGTAGGCAGTAATAGTGAGGACGTATACCGCCCACCAGCATGTGATTACGGTTATAAAGTAAGTGGTGTGCCGTGATGGTGGCCGCGACATTTTCGCCTGCGTTGGTCACAAAATTAACCGCATCTGCGGTGGTGATGTGCTCCATAACCACTTTGAGTTTGGGGAAATCACGCACAATGGCTTTTAGTTTGTGCTCAATGAATTCGGCTTCTCGATCGAAAATATCAATGTTGCTGTCGGTGACTTCACCGTGAACGAGCAACAGCATGCCTTGGGCTTCCATCGCGGTGAGTGCACCGCGTATGTTCTCAAGCGAGGTGACCCCTGAGTCGGAGTTGGTGGTGGCACCTGCTGGGTACAGTTTACAGGCAACTACGCCGTTTGCTTTGGCGGCTTCGATTGTGGCGGCGTCAGTATTGTCGGTGAGATACAGCACCATAAGCGGCTCAAAACGTTCGCCAGAAGGGACCTTTTCGCTAATACGTGCTTTGTAAGCGAGCGCTTGCTCCGCGTTCATCACTGGTGGTACCAGGTTTGGCATAATAATCGCGCGTTCAAAGCTGCGTGCGGCGTGGGGAACAGTAAGGTTCAACGCGTCACCGTCGCGTAAGTGAATGTGCCAGTCGTCTGGCGCGGTGATGGTCAAGCTGTTGGTCATGGGATGGTCTTTCGTTTTCTGTATATGGGGCGCATCCTACCAGAAAAGCGCTTGCCTTGTGCTTTATGGTGGCTGTTTCGATGGGTTGAAATATGAACAGTTTTAGGTGGCTTATTGCTAAAGCCTCCTCCAAATCTGCCGCTAACCTTTGTATAGATGTCACTGTATAGGGCTAACTGGGTCAATGCCGAAAAGCGCATTGTATGCCGCCGGAAAACTACGTTATGAGACAGAAGCAATTTATGGTGTTGGTTGGGCTTGCCTATGGGTTTCTATTTGCCCAGGCTGAAGCGGTTACCTATTCGAATGCGATTAACGAGAGTAGTTGGAAGTCCTCTACATCTGTTTTTGAGTGTCGTCTTGAGCACCAGGTCCCGGTTTTTGGCAGTGCCGTTTTTACGACGAGAGCGGGTGAAAAATCAAAATTTTATCTGCGCTCACATGCGGCGAAGTTTGATGCAGGCCAAGCGGCGGTCTATGCAAAATCCCCGGTGTGGAAAAAGCAGGATCAGGTGGAGAGCTTGGGATATGTTCCCGTGAAGCGGGGCAAGCGCCCCATGTGGTTAGGTACCGAAAATACGGAAAAGATGCTTTCTGAGCTGAATATGGGAAAGGAGATTGAATTTGTGCGTAAGGCCTGGTTTGAAGATAAGGGAAATCCCTCGATTAGGCTCGCAATTAGTAATA
Organism: Agarilytica sp.; assembly: GCA_045430345.1. Classification (GTDB taxonomy): domain Bacteria; phylum Pseudomonadota; class Gammaproteobacteria; order Pseudomonadales; family Cellvibrionaceae; genus Agarilytica. The sequence continues at coordinate 185,420 of JAILXT010000007.1, forward strand.
TTGGGTTTCGTGAAAAGTATCGAAAATATTTGGACTGCCTGGCGAGCTTGTTGCCCGCAAACTTTGATCAGATTCGTAGAACCGCTTTGTATTTTGCCCCTGGCCCCACGGAGGATAAAGAGGGTTTAAGCAACGGTAATATGAATAAGTTGGATCAAATGTTAAAGCTGGTTAAGCACGATGAGAAGATAAGGCACTTCTTTATTGATGGCCATACGTCGGCGCCTGGTGATCGCTCTGAAAATTTAGAACTTTCTAAAATGCGAGCAGAGATGGTGTTCGATTATCTTAAAAGCCGCGGAGTCCCTGAAGATTGGATCAAAATACGTTGGCATGGTGAGCGCTATCCCATTGCGAGTAATGCAACGGCTTCTGGTCGAGCAAAGAACCGCCGTGTGACCGTCCGCATGGAGCGGGTGGAAGAGGTTGAAGTATTACCGTTGGCCGCCAACGCGCAGTAGCGTTGGACGAAACCTTTTACCCCATAAAAAGTGTGAGTATAAGCACAACCTTAGTTAATTCCTTGCGTCTATATAAGGCGTTTTCCCCACGTGAAACACCCGGTTTGCCGCCTTTCAAATAGTTAAACTTTATAAAAGTGATGACAAACCTTTCGGTTGTTTATGACGACACGATTTATCTCGCCTTATCCTAGTTTTGGTTAATTTTTAGTCTAGACTTAGGAGGTGTTGGTCAGTGCCCCCTAACGTCGGTCCTATTGATGGGTCACCAGATATTAGCGAAAGGTCGTAGCGAATAGTGTTAGAAGAGATCCCACAACATCAAGGTGTGATCAATGTGCTGCATATTGAAGATAATGCGGCGTACTCTCGTCTTATTCAGGAATATTTGCATGAAGAAGATGCCGCTCATGTAAATGTGTTTAACTGCGCGAAGATATCGGAAGCGCTCAGCTTCATTGAAAGAAATCCTGTTGATGTCATTTTATTAGATTTATCTTTGCCTGACTCTACGGGTATTCAAAGCGTTAACCTCATTCATAAACGTGCCCCTGATAAAGCGTTAGTCGTGCTTACGGGCACAAATAATGAAGAGACCGGTTTTAAAGCGGTACAGTTAGGCGCGCAAGATTTTCTGGTGAAGGATTTTTGTGAAGGTGGCACATTATTAAAAACAATACGTTATGCCATGGAGCGCCAGCGTATCGAAACAAAAATTCGCGATCAGGCGATGACCGATGGTCTGACCTTAATCCCGAATCGTGCTCGTTTTATGGAGTACCTCGACCAAGCGATGTCGAGAGCTCAACGATTAAAAACAAAAATTGTATTACTGTACATTGATTTTGATGGTTTTAAACAAATCAATGATACGTATGGTCATGGCGAAGGTGATGCTTGCCTAAAAGAATTTAGCCGTCGCTTGAATGCACTTATTCGTTCATCGGATTTTTGTGCACGTTTAGGGGGGGACGAATTTGCAGTGGTCAGCGATATCGAAAACCATTCGCTTGATCACAATATTCCTTTTATGGAAAAAATACTGGAGGTCATGCGAATACCGCATACCACTAAATCCGGTGATGAGCTCTCGTTTTGTTGCAGTATTGGTGCCGCGCTATTCTGCGGAGATGAAGATAAAAAAAATAGTGATCAGTTTATCCAGTATGCCGACGAAGCCATGTATAGGGCGAAGGCAAATGGTGGCGATTGTTATCGCCTATTTGATTCTTCGCTGACGGAATATAGTAAATCACAATCGAACTTGATTCTGCAGCTTCGATCCGCTTTATCTAAAGATCAATTCTATCTTGAATTTCAGCCGATCGTGTCATCGAATAAAAACACCCTAAAAGGGGTGGAGGCCTTACTTCGTTGGAAGACGGATGATGGGGCAATCATCCCTCCGGAAGATTTTATTTTGTATCTAGAAAAAAATAAAATGATTCATTCTGTTGGCGAATGGGTGTTAGATGAAGCGTGCAGACTGTTTCATCAGCATTTCGGAGACAGTGAAGCGAAGCCGTGGTTATCCGTTAATATATCGCCGTTACAACTTCATGCAAAAACACTGATTAGCGCAGTTGAGCGAAATTTAGCATTATATAAAATTCCTCATTCATGGTTACACCTGGAAATTACAGAGCGTGTGATTATGAAAGACACGGCTCGTGTGATGAAAACGCTCCAGCGATTGATTGAAATGGGCGTTGTGACGGCGATTGATGATTTTGGTACGGGGTATAGCAGTATGCAATACCTGATGGAGTTGCCCGCGCAGATAATAAAAATAGATCAATCTTTTGTGGCGAAGGTGGCCGACAGCCGTGCACATCAATTAATCGTTAAAGGCATGATTCAGTTGGCGCATGCGCTAGATAAGGAAATTGTTGTTGAGGGTGTCGAAACCAAAATCGCCGCCGCCACTTTATCTGAACTGCAAGCGGACTATTTTCAGGGTTTTCTATACGCTCGCCCGGCGGCAATAGATTTACTGCGGCCGACGTATCGGGGGTGATGGAGCGGTGATCGCTTCAATTTGTTTCTGTTCCAGTTCCGATAATGCGCCATAGAATCGAGGATAGGGCCAGCCATAGCCCCACCTAAATGTGGTCGGGAAGAAGGGGGATCCACCCACCCTGACGCCGGCCAGCATGAGTAAGGCAACTTCGCTTTCGCCAACCGCCGCGACACAAGACTTTAATGCTTTGTCTGAAGCGAAGCGCTCTTGGTAAGTGCCGCCTTTCCAGTAGTCGAAATCGTGTTTTCGGCAGCACGATAGCCAAAGCGTATTCTGCGCGATTGTCCCGTCGGGAAAGGCGCTACAGCCGTCGCTGGTAAACGGCTTTAAGGTCTCGGCAAAGAGCACGGGAGGCAGGGATACCAGCAGTATTATGAGGAAGTGTTTCTTCATTTCGCCTCTAAGGTATTGATGTCAAACGCAATATTTCATTTTATGCCTTGGCCTGGGGCGGATATCGCGAGCGGTAAAATGATTTGATTCTCGATATTGGCTTACGATATCCGTAAAACCCCCGCAACTCCAGTGCGCTAATCATCGGTAAGTCCTCGACGAATACCCAGCAAATCCCTATAGTACGCCCCCTTATTTACCCAGTAACTGGCAATCTGTTCGTTTTAATTTTAGGAAGTCTCCCTTGATCTCTACCGCAAACATCACCATGCAATTTGGCGCTAAGCCGCTATTTGAAAATATTTCCGCCAAATTTGGTAATGGCAACCGCTATGGCCTAATCGGCGCGAACGGCTGCGGTAAAACCACCTTCATGAAAATTCTGGATGGTAGCCTTGCGCCTTCCGCAGGGAACGTGAATATCACGCCTAATGAGCGAGTGGGTAAGCTTCACCAGGACCAGTTTGCATTTGAAGAGTTCTCGGTGGTTGATACGGTCATCATGGGCCATAAAGAAATGTGGGCCGTTAAGCAGGAGCGCGATCGGATTTATGCGTTACCGGAAATGTCCGAAGAAGAAGGGATGAAGGTTGCTGAACTTGAAACAGAGTTCGCCGAAATGGATGGCTATAGTGCAGAAAGCCGTGCGGGGGAAATTTTAATTGGTGCGGGCATTGACCAGTCCCTTCATTACGGCCCCATGAGTGAAGTTGCGCCCGGCTGGAAGTTGCGTGTATTACTTGCTCAGGCACTTTTTTCTGACCCCGATATCTTGCTGCTCGACGAACCTACCAACAACTTGGATATTAATACCATTCGCTGGTTGGAAGATGTGCTTAACGAGCGTAAGAGCACCATGATTATCATTTCCCATGATCGCCATTTTTTGAATGCGGTGTGTACGCATATGGCTGATATTGATTATGGCGAGTTGCGTATTTATCCTGGGAACTACGATGACTTTATGACGGCATCCACCCAGGCACGCGAGCGACTGAACTCAGAAAATGCGAAAAAGAGTGCACAGATTGCCGAGTTGGAGCAGTTTGTCAGTCGTTTCTCTGCGAATGCATCTAAAGCGAAACAAGCGACCTCCCGCGCTAAAAAAATCGAAAAGATCAAACTGGAAGATGTTAAACCTTCCAGCCGTATTAGCCCGTATATACGTTTTAATCAAGAGAAAAAGCTTCATCGCCAAGCGGTGACTTTAGAGAAGTTAGGTCATGGGTTTGATGGTGAAAGCTTATTTTCGGACGGAAATTTTATATTGGACGCCGGTACTCGGCTTGCCGTTATTGGTGAAAATGGCGCAGGTAAAACGACATTGTTACGCTGCCTAATGAATGAATTGAAAGCAGAGCAGGGCACTATTCAGTGGGCCGAAAATGCCGCGATTAGTTATTGCCCGCAAGATAGCACGGCAGACTTTGATAATGATCTAAACCTTTTTGATTGGATGAGCCAATGGCGTAAGCCCAGTCATAGCGATCAAATTGTGCGTGCGACGCTTGGGCGACTATTGTTTTCCTCGGGTGACTTTAAGAAACAAGCCAAGATATGTTCGGGGGGTGAGAAAAACCGCCTATTGTTCGGTAAGTTGATGATGGCCGATCCCAACGTCTTGATTATGGATGAGCCAACCAACCATTTGGATATGGAATGTATTGAGTCATTGAACTTGGCGCTAGAGCATTACGAAGGTACGCTAATTTTTGTAAGTCACGATCGTGAATTTGTATCGTCACTGGCGACACGTATTATAGAGATCAAAGATAATCAGTTGGTCGATTACCAAGGCACCTATGAAGAGTACTTGGCCAGCCAAGAACGTTTGGAGAATATGGCCGCGTCGTAGCAGCTACGCGTTGGCTTGCGGGAAAAGAAAATAGGGAGATAAAAAGTAAGGCAAGTGGAAACGGCCTTCAACGCTAAATCATTTACCCTTTCAGGGTTTTATCCGGAGGCGTTCACCCGCCTCATTTCATTTTCTATACTTTCTTTCTGTTCGCTTCGGATTAATACTCCTTCTTCTTGTTGAAATCCCACAAAATCAATATTTAAGCGCCACAAACCCATCTAATGCCTTAGTTTAGTGACGGTTGGGATCAAATAAAGATGCCCACTCCGGGGGTTTTAGTTTGCTACAACGCGTAATTTTTAGTGTTGTGGACTGGCTCCGGTGTTAACTTGTTTTTTGTGGTTGAATCTGATTTTCGGCCTAATCTATTTTGATCGAACTGTTTGCTATTTTTAAACGGCGTATTGGGTGAAAGAGTTATCGAATAGATCGAATTTCCCTTTGTGTTTTCGTTAGCGCTTGTTGAAAGTGGTTGGGTTTATATAAAAATTAATAAAAATAATAAATCCAAGTTATTTCTAATGGTTTTGTCGAGCTAATACGTGTGAAAAATACTTCATTATTATCGTGTGCAGTATGCGTTTAATTTTCGTTATTTTCCTTGTCCTGTTTGTTGTGTCGCAAGCGAAGTCTGTGGTGAATGTCGCGTTTAATATCGACTTGTCGTCGATGTCCCGTCACGAGGCGTTGATCGCTGTTGCATCACATACCGGACATGAAATTATTTTTGGCCCTGATGCTGTTCCAGAAGGCGACGTTACGGCGTTGCGCGGTGAGTATACGCTTGACGAGGTATTGTCGACTATTTTGGGGCGCGATGGTCTGGGCTTTAAATTACGCGGTAATCAAATACGGATATTTGCTATTGCTAAGGCCCACGTCCTGCCAAAAATTACGGTTCAGTCTTATTTGCGTGACACGCGTCATACAATTTCTAAAAACAAAGACGACCAAGAAAAGTTTCCCCTTTATCAACTACCGCTTTCCATTCAGTCCGTTCATAAAGAATATATGGAAAAAATCGATGCTAGATCTATTGAAGATGTGCTGTCTTATGTGGGTGGGGTGGAGTTTATGGGCAGTGCTGGGGGGGTATTGCCCGGCTATTATTCCCGAGGTGTTCAGACTCCGTTGAGTGTTGATGGTAAATTTTATCGGCGCGTATCGAATGAATTTGACCCCTCCATTTTGGAACGTGTGGATCTTGTTCAGGGGCCAAGCGCGAACTATCTAGAAGCTGGCGGCATGTTGAACTTCGTAACCAAAAAACCGTTTGATGTATCACAGGGGCAATTAATACTCATGGCCGGAAGTGAAGATTTTTATCGTGCTGAACTGGATATTAATGTGGCCTTTGGCCATGAAAGTGATCGTGCCTTTCGGCTTATTGCTGCGGAACATTCGCAGAAGCATGTCAAAGATTTTGTGGAAAAGCAGAAATATCTTTTGGTGCCTAGTTTTCGTTGGGACTTTTCAGAAAAATCCCAATTGTTGCTGTCTGCATATCGTCGGGTGGAGACGGCCGTGCCAGGAAACTTTAGCTATCACGACAGCGTTTTGAATGCGCCTCTTCCTCGGGAACGGTATTTAGGCGCGCCGTGGTCGGAAATTACGGTATCTGATTCTGCGGCTTCAATGGATATATTGACAAATGACTGGCACGGTTGGTTATTGGGTGGCGGTATAAATATGAGTTACGCAGAAAAAAAATCTGATGCATCTTTAGTTGGGCTGCCCTTAACCGAAGACGAAGTCATGGCGTACGGTGCCGAACCAGGGGACGCGCCAGTTGTGCACCTGTATGTGGAGGGCAGTTCAATGCAATCTCGGGGGCTGGATGGGTTTGCAGAAAGAGATGTATCGCTTTTTGAACGTCCGGGTTTATTGCGATTGTCATTTGATCATCAGTTTTTTGATATACGTGAGCCCATTTTTGACGGGTCAACGATTGTGGGTCTACTGAATATCTATGATCCCGATTACAGTACGCTTCCTCATCCGGGCCCTGCAAATAAGCTTGGGGAGTTTCATCTATTGGGTGAGTTTTATGGGGTGAGTGTCGCACAGACATTTTACGTATCGGATCGCTTATCGCTCTATGCTGATCTTCGTTACGAAGAAATGGTGTTAGTTGGTGAATTGGGTATTGGAGATGTCGGTCCGGATAGCGTGGAAGCTGGGAGCGTTTTGGTGGGGCTTGGTTCTGCAGAGGGTGAGGTGGCTGGGTTTAATTGGCGTATTGATGGGCGTTATCGGGAGGCTACGCCGCAGATCGGAATAAATTTTTCGTTTACTGAGTCAGTTTCGAGTCATGTGAGATACTCCGAGTCGTTTTCGAGTCAGGCAATTCCCGTGGCAAGCGGCTTCCCAGGTTTCGAATCGACGTCGAATTGGCGAACACGTTTTGTTGACCCCTTTTATAATCGCCAATGGGAGTTGTCGTTCAAAAAGAACTGGAGAGACGATGCCTTAGTGAGTGATTTAACTTTCTATCGATTAGTTCGCTCAAACCTGCAGACCTTTCACGCAGGGGGCACGGAAGCGTCAGAGTATGTGAATACACCCGCTGCTGATGAAGAGACAGAAGGCGTGATGTTTAATCTGACGGGCAAGCTAAGTGACAACTTCGATATTATTTCAAACATCAGTTACAACACCAATACGGTGTCGATACAGCCTGGGGCCATATCCGTTGGTATTTTTTCTACGGTTTTTCCGAGAGAAGACCTCGATAATCGCCGGCAGGGAACAGCAAAAAATATCGCAAATTTGTGGATGAATTATCAAGCCAATACGGGAATATTTAAACATATGTCGTTTGGTGCGGGGGTAAAATACGTGAGCGATCGGTATGGTGATGACGATAATACTTTTGTACTTCCTTCATATGTAAAGGCTGATGCGTTTATTAAATACAAAGGTGTTCGTGATACCGTATTCTCGTTATCAATACGCAATGTATTCGATAAAACCTATTATGCCGGTTCTCTAGGCCAGCGTAATTTAATTGAGTTGGGCGATCCTCGGGAATTCTTTTTCGCTATCAAATCTACGCGGGGTTTTTAGTGTATATTTTTGCGCGTTCTAAGGCATATCATTGTTTGTTATCAGCTGCTTGGCGCGGCTTGGTGTATTAATCTAATAGGCGTATACCTAAAGAAGACAGCAAGCTGACGGCTTCATAGCGGCAGAAACTAGCATCTTTCACCGTGTTTGTGGTTATGTCGATGGTATAGTTCGTTGCACCATAAAAATTGGCTTCCGTAAGGTTTGTATTGTTGAACAAGCTATTGCTCAAATCCGTTTCGGAAAAGTTGGTGCCTTTAAGGTTGGCATCTCTAAAGTCCACATCACGGGCCTTGCTCTCGATAATCTGAATGTGCGGGATATCTAAGTCATGAAAGGTGGAAGCGCTAATTAAACATTCTTTAAATGAGAAAGGATGGTCGAGTGATAGGTCCCGCCAATAGGCTTTGGTCCAATCTATTCCTCGCATCTTGCAGTTCAAAAATTCTACATTTGAAAATTTACTGTTCGGTACTTTTAATAGGTTCAGGTTGCAGTGCGTGAAGGTGCAGTCTGTAAACGAACACTCTGCAAGTGTTGACTCGGTGAAATCGCAAGTATTGAATTGGCAGCCATCAAATATCTTTCCCTGTACCGAGATGTGTGTGTGAGTTACGTTATTGAACGCTTGATCATAAAATTCAAGGTTTTTATTGTTAACTAGATCCATTGGCGGACTCTGGTTTTTTCTGTGTCTTGGTGAAAGATAGTATGACCCCATAGTAAACCAATACCGAAAGTAATAAGAGTCCGAGAATGCCCAGTACGATGTTCGCAGGTTTGCTGCCGAGCCACGCCAAGTAATGTATTTTATACATGAGCCCAATGAGCTTGGTGTCCTTTCCCCGTTGGCTAATGGTCATTGTATTCCAATTAAATGTCAGATCGACATCAGTGCTTGTGCGGTAATTACCGTTGTCGTGTTGTTTAACGATGCCATATCTTTGCGGATTAAATGACACGGCATCTTGCAGTAAAGTTGTGATATCTGAATTATCCGGTATTGTTTTTTCAGCTTGTGTTGTCGGGTCGAGTTGAATCCAATGACCACCTTTGTTGATATGTAAATGGTGGCCAAGGACGGTTTTAAAAATGCGATATTCAAGCCAGTCATTTTTAGGTTGTATTGAAAATACAGTATCTACCGGATATTTTTTTATTTCGATAGGTTCATACGCTTGCTTGTACCCTGGCTTAGTTAAAAAAACGATCCCGGTAAGTATCCAAGCAACGAAGGGGAAGAGAAGCGTCAGGCCGATGATCTTATGAACTTTTTTGGGTGACACGAGGGGGATCTCACAGGGAGTTTTGTTGATAAAAAGGGTGGCTGTGGTCCTTCGTAACAAGGGGAAGGACGCTTCGGATCACGGTTTAATATCTGCGTTATGCGCGAGTGCACATGATTGGCAAATGCACGCTTTCCCCTGGCTTTCTTTGGGGACTCGTTGCAATAAGCTCTCTGGGAAGGTGATGTCTGCACTTTTACACCAGCACGCAGTCGTGTCGCCCTCACAGGATAAGTTACCGCAGGCATTGTCCTTGCGGCATATGGGGCATAGGTTTTGTGCACTATCGTCGTTCAGCTTACTCAATGTTGGCTCCTGGGGTTCGTTGTCTCATATGCCTCGTTGCCTCGTTGCCTCGTGCGGCCCGCTGGGCGCAGCGTTCAGCTGATTCTGTGCGCAATAGGCGGCGCACAGTATAGCGATTCCCAGCGGTATATTTCAGTTGTTCTCAGGTAAAACCATTGAATTGTTAGGGGGCTAGGGGCGTATTTCTGTGATGTCGGCTAAAGCACGAAGGGTGCCAGGCGCGTGTGATGATGCTCACAGACGCATTATTAGAGCGAAACTGTCCTGATTGCTTGCACGTTAATGTCATATACGAAATCTTATAAATCTCCATACTGTTGGAATGGGCGTCATGTAATGACCTATTTGAATTCGCTAGACCGATATGGTTTGGGTGCGGATTTTAGTCAAAAAGCTGTGTGGATCTTCTCGTACGGTTTTTGTAGTGGCAGAAATAAGTCGATGTTGGCGGTCCATATGCAAGACAACTAATAATATATAATAAGAGAAATTTCCATGAATGTACTCCTTCAGCAAGGTACCAAGATAGCGTTACTGTTGATTTTCATGTTAGCTGGCGCAAATGCTTTTGCCGCTAATTGTTCCTCTACTCAGGGTGAGACTGTCGCACCCGGCTTCACTTCCGATTTTCAAAACTGGCTCGATGCCTATGGTTATGACCGTTATGGTTTAACGCGTGACGACCTTGATGGCGGCAGTTTTGGCGGTAAAGTTTCTAGTTCAGATTGCGCGTCTAAGCAGCCTGTAATTTTCGTTCACGGCAATGGTGATCGTTGCTTGGATGGTTTAATTGGCGGGTGGGAAGACTCTGTCGAATATTTTGAATCCAGAGGCTATCGCTCATCAGAATTGTATTGCACAACTTACGGTAGCGGTTCCGCATTAACGGCAGCATTTAATTATCACTCGAAAGAATATTTGACACGTATACGTAGCTTGGTTGAAGCCGTTAAAGATTATACCGGTGCTGATAAGGTCGATATTATTGGTCATAGCATGGGCGTAACATTGGCTCGTAAAGCGATCAAAGGGGGTTGGGCCAGCGATATGCTCGCCGGTGGCTCTTATTATCTTGGGCCCAGTCTTAAGAACAGTGTTGATACTTTTGTTGGCATCGCCGGGGGAAATAGAGGGTTAGCAAGTTGTTATCTGACAGGACCTACGACACCAGGTTGTGGCTCGACGAATGGGTTCTACCCTGGTTACATGCTTTGGTGGCGCGTATACGGCGTTTCTGATTTCTTGGAAGAATTGAACAGCAGTTCACGCTATGAAGGTAGCTACCGTTACTCTATTTGGTCTACCGTTGATCAGGTTGTAGGTGGTGGGTGTATTGTGTGGTTTAAAAACACGTGTCAAATTCCTGGTCAAACAGGCCAAAAGAAATTTAGCAGCGTGCCTTATGGGCATCTTGGGTTGAAGAGCCGAACGGCTTACTATCAATACCGAATGGTGCATGACCACGCGACAAACTAAATAATAGAGAAAGGCTCGCGCGTGCGAGGGCCTTTTGAAAAGCGCGGTAATGAGATGTTAGATCTTGTTGCCGCGCTTTTTTTATGCGTTTGTAAGTCTGTATTTGTCGAAGCGTTTTGATAACAATTGTTTAATATTATCTGTCGGAGCCGCTTTTATTGCGAGTTGTTCATTATTGCGCGCTAAGACGTGATCGCCGGTGCGGTATTGGAAATCGGCAAGCACCGCGTACCAATGATACGAACGCTCTAGCCAGTTAGGCATGTCAGTGGATGTTAATATGGACAATCCTTCGTGCGGACCTTTCCATTCTGCCGTCGCTATGGCTCTATTTAATTGATGTAAAGGTGACGGCGCTATGCGTTCTAACAATTCATACGATGCGACAATTTTTTCCCATCGTGTTTCTGTAAAGGATGGCGATAAACAGTGTTCCGCCGCAATCCCCGCTTCAATATGGTAACGGGATATCGTTTTGCCTTGAGCGGCCTGCTCAAGAAAGTCGAGCCCCGTCGAGATCGTGCGTTTATCCCATAGGCTGCGATCTTGCTGTTCCAAGAGCAATAACCCCGAATCGTCTTGCCGTGTATTTATCCGTGCAAGATTGAAATACATTAATGCTAATAGCGCATAGCTTTGGGGTGTATGACCAAGGGTGCTTTTGACGAGTAACTGCGTCATACGTGTTGCTTCTTCGCATAGATCTTGTCTAATCGCCATATCGGTGTGTGATGATAAATATCCCTCGGTAAACACCAAATATAAAACACGGTGAACGGCGGGTAAACGCTTTTCCAGGTCGGCATCACTTAAGGTATCTAACTCTATCGCCTGGTTTTTAAGATGTTGTCTAGACCGGCTGAAACGTTTGTAAACATTTGCTTCGGAGATAAATAGGCGTAGAGAAATTTCTTTAATATTAAAGCCGCATAAGCTTTTGAGGGTGAAGACTAATTGTGATTCAACGGGGATTTCGTCGTTGCAGGTCACAAACAGCATCCGCAGAAGCGCGTCGTGCATCTCCCCTGAAAAAGGTGTGTCAGTCGGTGTTTCTGATGCGTGACCTTCTATTTTGAGGTTGTTGGCTAACAGTTCCTGTCTGCGCTGGTTCGTTCGTAGTTCCGATAGCAGCTTGCGGTAGGCCACTTTGTAAAGCCAGCCCGCAGGGTTGCGTGGTATATCGCTGCGGCTCCAGAGGTCCAGTGCCTGGGTCATCGCCCATTGGACAGCGTCTTCAGTTTCATCAATATGCTGTATGCCTGTGCGGCGCACCAATAACGCCACGAGAGGTCCATACTCGTGGCGAAAGAGGTGGGCTACTTGGTCCTGTTGACTCAATGCGCGCAGATTTCCCTAATTTCAATACTGGTGCCCGGGTTCGCGACCATCGGGCTCGCTTGTATGACCGCAATCGCTTCATCTAGGGTGCCAGCCGTTAGCGTCATGTAGCCTCCAACAATCTCTTTCAGCTCGATAAACGGCCCGTCTTTTAGGCTGTCGTGTCGTACGACGCTGCCGATATCGCCGAGTTTGTTTCCCATATCTAAAATATTGTCGGAAAACTTTTCCTGCCACGCCTGATACTTAGCGTACATCAACTCCATATCCGACGGTGAGGGCTTTTCACAGCCCCCGGATTCACTGCGTAAGATGCACATATACTTGTTCTGGCTCATAAAATATTTCCTATGTAATAAAGTAATGTCAGGGGCTTATCGTGCTCTGACATACTAATGACGTTTGGGCTTCTATGTATTGGACACATTAGTGAAAAAATATGTGATTTTCATCATACCTTTTAATTGAGTCGATCAGTAAGGGCGTATTTTAGGGAGCTACGCACCATGAAAGGTAGAGGTAATCACTTTCCACTCTCCATTACGATCAAGTAAATTGTAGGACTGCCGCCACTCGCGGATAAGATCTCGGTTTTCATTTAGCAACTCCCAGGTAAGCGTTACAAGCATGCTTTTATTGCCGATAGGGGTGACATCGTAATCCTTAGTGGCAAAATATTTGTACCCTTCATTATGCCAAAGGGCTAAAACCTTCGTGAAAAAATCTCTCGCCATATCGTTGGTGGTCAGACTCTCTACCGACCCGTCCGGTCGAACACTTAAGAAAGGTTCATTGAAGAGCTTCGAAAACGCTTCCATATCTCCACTATCAAATGTTTCGTTGTATATCTGAAAGAATTCCTTTGCTGTACTAATCATTTGTATTCCTTTTGGGTATGATTGTTCAATTTTCGGATAGATGATTTTGTCTGGGTGTAATAAATAGTTAGCACATAAAATTACGGAAATTGAATAAGATCCTTAGATTTAAATTCTATGGTCTCGTAGGTTGATAGGTCTACCACCCCAATATATGTCTCTCTAAAACGAATGTTCTCTAGTTTCTTTAGATCCAGACCTGTGGTCCAATCATTTAGGCCACGTACTTTTTTATTGCGGCATGCCACGGTGTCGCTTGATAACAGTAATATTTTATCGGCGTCTTTATAGTTGTCTTCAATGGTTGAGGATAATGATTGGCTGTTAAGGTAGATGTCATTGTCAACGCAGTGATCGAATTTTTTAACGAATTCAATCGATCCATCTTCACGATAGATATAGATGTTGAGTCCTCGTTCAGGAGTTTGTTTGATCCCACTTTTTTTACTTAAAATAGTGGAGTCGCAGTTCGTGTATCGACAAGCAGTAATAGACAGACCTTGTAGGTCTGATTGAAATGAAATGATTTCATTGCTTCCGTCAAGGTAGCTCGTGAGTTGGTAGTAGGTCCTTTTGTCCACAACGTTTTCTTCTAGTACTCCCCAGGAGTATATATAGGCCAGAAAAACGGCGGGTAGAAACACGAATTTTACCGGTGTTTGAGATAATATTTTGTCGTATGCAACAACGATAGCGAGTGGTGCCATCGGGATCATGTAGCGACTGACATCTTGATGATAAATAAAAATACTGAATGTTAGTGTGATTGAACAGAACCAGAAAAACAGACGGTTAATATTCCAAAGGAGTGCTGTTCCGACACCATAAATTGCATATAAGATAAGGTAAAATTCAGCGGAATGGGTCTCTCCCAAGCTTGAGTAGGTACGAAAAATATCGAAGGGGATAAGACTGATAAGTTTGTTTGAATCAGAATAGTTGGTGCCAAAATAGGCGAAAAAGTCGCCGTAGTGAAAGTGGTAGAAGACGAAAGTAAGAAACAAAGGAAGAGCGATAATGCTAAGTAGCGGGATGGTTTTCCATTTTCGCTCGAAAACTAAGGTCATAAAGTACGCGCCACCAATTAATATACCAGTAATGCGTGTAATGCCAGAAATCCCACCCAATATAAAAGCCAAGACATAATGTCCGCGCACATAAGCCAATAATGACGAGAGAGTAAAGAAAAGGAAGGGAGCCTCTGTGGCGCCGATGCTGTGATAAATCAGATAGCGGGCAGGAATAAACAGAGAAATTATTGCTGACCACAGCGGGTTTTCCACAACACGTGTTTCTAGTAGTAGCTGGTACAGCACGATGGTTGCGAGTGTTGCGTAAAGCGCACTGGTAAATAACATCGCATTAAAATACCCCATAAATGAAAACAACCGGATAGATAGTGGGTAAACCGGTAGATGGGCTGCAAAGTACTCTGGTGTGGTGTAAGCGTTTAACGGATGATCAGTGGGCACACTGTATAGTGATTTTGCAAGATAGGCGTAGTTGGGCCCATCCCAATATCGGAACAATATGTCAATATTGTCGTGGAGGATAAATGGCGCATACACCAGTAACGTGGATGAAATTGCGATGACAACAATTATAAGGTACTGACGATTTCGGATTAGCCCGTTGTCTGTATTTGTATCTAGAAAATACTGGGTAAGCCGGTTGAATCGACTAAAAATGAAACTGCTCATGCAACTTCCTGTGTTTCTTACATGGGATAAGCGATAATACTAATGATTACTATTTTAGCACTACCACCTCGGTTAGGAGGAGACGGTGTGGGTGTATAGGATAGCTAATCAAAATTTCCCCACCTTATTGCTTTAAGTGAAGCGTTTTTTCTTATCTAGGTAAAAGAATGCATCAATCAGTAGTCGGTGTCCATGACATACTGTTGCACGCATGGAGAAGTGTGCAGCGCTGCTGTATGATCCTTAATCTCGAAGCGTGCCATAGATATGGAAGTGGAAGTATATGAAGCTGTTTATTCAACTGATGGTCTTAGCGGCACTTTGGGGAGCTTCTTTT
Organism: Agarilytica sp.; assembly: GCA_045430345.1. Lineage (GTDB taxonomy): Bacteria > Pseudomonadota > Gammaproteobacteria > Pseudomonadales > Cellvibrionaceae > Agarilytica. The sequence goes on from JAILXT010000007.1 coordinate 200,539, forward strand.
TTATTCTTACGTATAAGCAGCCATGAGTTTGGGGTTATCCCGATTATTTTTGTGCGTACGGGTTGTGCGTTTCTGGCGTTGATCCCCTTCGTTATCTCGACGCGTCAGCATAAGTTGTTGGCACAGCATTGGCTGCTTTTTCTTGTACTCGCTACATTCAGTACTGCAGTGCCGTTTAGTTTGTTTGCGTATACCTCTTTCCATTTGTCAGCAGGTTCAATGTCCATATTAAATGCGGTAACGCCGTTTTTTGGCGCCTTGATCGCATTTTTTTGCTTGCAAGAACAATTGAGTAAGCTAGGTGTGTTGGGCTTGGCTATTGGTTTTGGCGGTGTGTATATTTTATCTTCGGGTGAGCAGGACTTTGATGGGCTTGCGGACTTCTTACCTGTTGGTGCGGTTTTATTGGCTGCTTTTTTATACGCGGCTTCTAGTACTTACGTAAAGTTGAAGCTTTCCTCTATGACGCCTTTGGTGGTCGCCACTGGCTGTCAGTTAGGGTCTGCGATAGTACTACTTCCATTTGCATTTTATTATTGGCCCGAACAGGCGCCGAGTGTGGGTGCATGGAGCAGCGCATTAGGCTTGGCCGTTTTGTCTACAGCTATAGCGCTCGTTTTATATCTCAGATTGATACAAGCCTATGGGGTAACGAAGTCAATTTCTGTGACGTATCTCATTCCATTATTTGGCGTGTTGTGGGGATATCTATTTTTAGACGAAGTCGTTTCGTTATCGATGATGTTTGGCGGAGCGCTAATTCTGGTGGGTATTGCTCTGTCGACGGGCAGTTTTAAAATGCCAAAAAATTTGATGCGAAAATCATCGCAGTAAATCGTTTAAAAAAGGTCCCCGCCCAATTTTAATTTGAGCGAGGACCGATTTTTATTTTGTCGCTTCTTTCTTATCCCTTCTTAGTTTCGCCCATAATTATCTACAGGTGTTCCCGCAAGTGCGGCGATATTTAATAATCCACGTGCAGTAATGGATGGTGTAACAATATGTGCTTTGTTGCCCATGCCCATTAATATTGGTCCCACTTCCAAGCCGCCTGCGGCCATTTTTAAAATATTGCGCGTTGCGTTTGCCGCGTCTGCATTGGCGAAGATCAGTACGTTTGCAGGTTCACTAAAGCGCGCGTTGGGGTAAATACGGCTTCGTAATTTTGGATCGAGCGCAAGGTCGAGTGTCATTTCACCTTCGTAATCGAAATTACGCGGCTCAGCATCTAACAGGCTAATGGCTTCGCGCATGGTGCGGCCAGAATTGGATTGCATGTTGCCAAATTGTGATTGTGAGCAAAATGCGATACGCGGGGTGAGGCCGAAGCGACGTACGTGTCTGGCTGCGCCTATGGCAATACTGGCAACTTGATCTGGTGTTGGCTCTGAATATACATGAGAGTCCGCGATAAACAGCGGGCCACTTTCGATCAGCATTAATGACAGTGACCCTTGGGGGTGTAACTCGTTAGAACCGAGGATTTGCTCAATATAGTTTAGGTGCCAAAGGAATTGACCAAAGGTGCCGCAAATCATACTGTCGGCATCGCCACGGTGAACCGCGATAGCCGCAATGGCGGTTGTGTTGGTGCGCATAATGGCTTTGGCAAGGTCGGGTGTTACACCGCGACGCTGCATTAGCTCATGATAGCTGCTCCAATAATCCCGAAATCGTTTATCGTTTTCGGGGTTGATTAAATCAAAATCTCGATCGATTTTAATGTCTAAACCAAAACGTTCGCAGCGACTTTCTACCACTTCCGGTCGCCCAATTAAAATGGGCTTACGGTGCATTTCTTCTTTTATTTCTTGCGCTGCACGTAATACACGCTCATTTTCACCTTCGGCAAAAATAACACGGCGTTCAGCACTGCGCGCAGCTTCGAATACCGGGCGCATAATTAATGCGGATTTAAATACCGAACGGTTTAAGGTTTCTTTGTAGGCTTCTAAATCGTCGATTGGATTTGTAGCTACACCCGTTTCCATTCCCGCTTTTGCTACGGCGCCCGCCACCGTGGCGAGCAGGCGTGGGTCGAAGGGTTTTGGAATCAGGTAATCAACACCAAATTTTAAGTTTTCGCCTTTATAGGCCGCGGCGGCTTCTGCACTGGTGGATGCGCGGGCTAATGCAGCGATGCCTTCCACGCAGCCAATCTCCATTGCATCATTAATTTCGGTGGCGCCAACATCAAGTGCGCCGCGAAAAATAAAAGGAAAACACAATACATTGTTTACTTGGTTGGGGAAGTCGGAGCGCCCGGTTGCGATGATCGCATCTGGGCAGACTTCACGTACTTGATCCGGCATGATTTCGGGAGTCGGGTTGGCCAGTGCAAATACGATGGGTTGCGTGGACATCTTTTTAACCATGTCGGGTTTCAGCACGCCGGGGCCAGAAAGACCAAGAAAAAGATCTGCGTTATCAATGACGTCGTCGAGTGTACGAAGATCGCTTTTTTGTGAAAACGCGGCTTTCTGTTCGGTCATCTGTGAGGTGCGGCCCTCGTATACGAGGCCGTCAATATCGCATAGCCAAATGTTTTCGCGCTTAACGCCCAGTTTAACGAGCATGTTTAAGCAGGCAATCCCGGCGGCGCCGCCACCGGTGGAAACAACTTTTATATCTTCAAACTTTTTGCCGGCGACATGTAGTGCGTTGGTTGCGGCTGCTCCGACAACAATGGCCGTACCGTGTTGGTCGTCGTGGAAGACGGGAATGTTCATGCGTTCGCGGCAGAGCTTTTCGACGATGAAGCAATCGGGGGCTTTAATGTCTTCTAAGTTGATCGCACCAAAAGTGGGCTCTAGTGAGGTAACGATGTCTGCGAGTTTTTCAGGGTCGGTTTCATTGACTTCAATATCAAAGCAGTCAATGTTGGCAAACTTTTTAAAGAGAACAGCCTTCCCTTCCATCACGGGTTTGGACGCTAGCGGGCCAATATTCCCAAGGCCGAGCACAGCGGAGCCGTTACTGACGACCGCCACTAAATTGCCGCGTGCGGTATATTTTGAAGCGGCAGTTGGTGAAGTGACGATTTCTTGGCAGGCTTCTGCAACGCCGGGTGAGTAGGCCCTCGCCAAATCTTGGCCGTTAGCCAGTGGTTTGGTCGCTCGGATTTCAAGTTTTCCGGGCTTGGGGAATTCGTGATAGTCCAAAGCGGGGTGGCGGGGTGGGTTTTGACTCTCGTCTGGCATATTAACTCTCTGTTGATTCTAAAAAAGCGCTGCGGCTCGAACGGAATATCGTAACGTCTTAGGATATCACTAACTGACCTGGTCTAGCCATTGGGGGCGGGCGCTAGGTTCGTTTTGGATGTGCTTAAGTGAGAGCCTTGATAATGATTAATATGTGGTGCGACAGTTTAATTTTATGATTGCGGAATTATATGTCTGGCGCGTCTATCTACTTTTTATGCCACTGCTATAATTGTTAGAAGGCGTAAATGCGAGTGTATTTCCGTTTATATGTAATCTGATAGCGTATTGATCAAGCCGGAATGAGAATGTCGTATATCTAGCGTCACGGTGGTTATTCTTAAATGTTCGAATATGTGTTGTCTTAATGGTTAACGGCGCCAAATCTTGCTATTCCCGATGGGGGACGGCCAGAGACAGAATTATTTACGCGCTCTTTTTGGGTGCGCTATTTTTGTGCTCGTCTGCTCTTGCGGAAGAACTTATGCCTGAACTGGTATATGCGTACCAAGAAGATAAGATATTTGAGCTTTCTCCTGGCCCTAGTTCAGACGAGTTTACGCCTATTTTACGTCTCGCCACAAACATCGCAGCTGAAGCGGATATACCGCTAAGAGTTCTGCGCATGCCTGTCACGCGCATGTTTCGTCACCTTGAAAATGGAACTTCGAATTACGGTGTGATGGTGAAAACACCAAGGGTTGAAGGATGTTGCATTGTCAGTGAACGCCCCGTGTATTATCTTCAGCTGGGTGTGTATCGGCTGGCTGGCACTTCAGCGTTGAGTAATGTTGAAGCGCTTCAAAATAAGAAGCTTATTATGTTTCATGGTTATAGCTATGGCACGCTGGAGCCTTTTCTTAAGGATAAGAAAAATAATATTGAGAAAGTAATGGCGTCTTCTCAACGTTCTGCTCTCGCATTGTTAGCCGCAAAGCGTGCGGACTATATACTTGGCTATGATCAACCCGCTGTGCATCGAGAGGGTGAACGTTTAAATGTCGACTCGGAATTTGATGCGTTAATAGAATTAGATTTACATCTCGTCTTAAACAAAAGCTATCCAAATGCGAAGGCAGTGATGCAGAAACTTGAGGCGATCGCTTTGGATTTGCAGGGGCGGGGTAAAATAGAGGGCTCTAATAGTGAAGGGTCTACTATTAACCGGTCTAGTGTGGAGAGCGCTCATACGAACATCCCTCCGGTGAACGCCACTACGCTCGGCGGCAAAGAAGGCGATGCAGTCGCCAACAGAAAGAAAGGTTCTTCTCGGTCAGAATAAAGACCTAATATAGTCAATCGTCGCTGTAGTTTTCGAGCTAGCAGTGTTGTTTCCCCGTCTCACTCCTTGATATGCGTCAATATATACCCGCAAGCGATCGGCTTAATGCGCTTAGTACGTTAGGGAGCGCATCGTTCCGCCTTGTCTCCTCGTTTTAATGACTATACTTAGCTCTAGGCTTTGGTGTGCCCCGGCCCAAACGCGAGCCATATTTAGTTAGTAGTGAGACACTTCATGACTGCTGAGCAGCCGATCTTTGTAAAATCAGCGCGGATATCCGCTCACCTCTATTTTGCGACGGAAGTAGCGAAACGTATTTCCTTGACGTCTAAAAATGCACGCGCCATTACCGTTAGGGCTGGTACTCAGGCAGCGGGGTTTACTGCAATCACCGATTTTATCGAGGAGTTATCTAAGGCAACAATCGCGAGTTCTGAACGTATAAATCAAATTGCCGTGAATATATCCAGAATAGCGACGGATAAAGTGCGCGCGGAAATTGCGCAAAGAGATTTTAATCGCGTAAAGGAAGGAGGTGCTAATGCACCTTACTTATCATCTATTAATAAGGCGATGGAAACTGCAGATCAAACGATTCTTGATTTTAATAAAGAGTTTTCCATACTGCTTGAGCAGCTGACAAATGAATTGGTGGAAAGTAAACGGCAAATACGGGCGTCAGCCATTATTGTTAGCACCTCCAAAATTGAGGCCTCGCAGTCGGGCGATTTTCAGCGACAGTTAGAAGTGATTGCTGAAGACTTAGAGTTGGCTTCTACAGAAATTAAAAACCAAATATTTACCGCAGAAAAAATATTAGACGAGGCAAAAGCATAAGCATATGAAAGCGACAAAGATTGCTGAAACAAATAATACTGAATGGATTATGTTTGGCCGTGATGCGGAAAAACCAGAGCATGTGATCGATACCAACCAATACATGATTAAAAGCGCTAACCGTGCGATTCTTTTAGATCCAGGTGGTATTGAGCTTTTTGCGCCAATGTTGACGGCTGTTCTACATCACGTGCCTATTGAGCAGATTACGGATCTATTTGCTTCTCACCAAGATCCGGATATTATTTCTTCTTTAGGTTTGTGGGATAAAGCTATTCCGAATTGCACCTTACATGCGCCATGGTTATGGGAAGGTTTTATTCGTCATTTTGGCATGAACAGCATTACCTATAACTCAATCCCGGACGAAGGCGGTGAGCTACCGTTAGGGACGGCGAATTTACAGCTTATTCCGGCTCATTACCTTCATGCCTCCGGGAATTTTCATGTATACGACCCTGAAGCCAAGTTGTTAATGAGTGGTGATGTTGGTGCGGCGTTGGAAAGTGTGGATGCGCCTTTATATGTGAAGGATTTTGATGAGCACATTCCAAAAATGGAAAAATTTCATCAGCGTTGGATGCCGTCTAATCGGGCGAAAAATGATTGGGTGAGGCGTGTTAGGGAGCTTGATATTGACATGATGGCGCCCCAGCATGGTCGTATTTTCAAAGGTGAAAATGTCACGCGATTTTTAGATTGGTTCGAAGCGCTTGAGGTGGGTATCGCGATTCCTTAGTTCGCGTAAAACACTTTATCGATAACGTTTTCTCGCACGATATTGTTTTAGTTCCTTGGTTTCGGGAGCTTGACGACCGTAAACCAGAAATCTTCTATTTTTCCCACAACGTCGACAAACGTTTGAAAGTCTACCGGTTTTGACACATAGCAGTTCGCGTGAAGATCGTAGGAGCGCATAATGTCTTCCTCGGACTGCGACGTTGTCAGCATCACTACCGGAAGCCCAGACAGGGTTTCATGCTCTCTAATATATTTTAAGACTTCCATGCCATTCACTTTTGGCATATTGATATCCAGCAACACCAGGTCGGGTCGAATGGCGGTTTCGTAAGGTGGCTGCTGTGTTAAAAAATTGATGGCTTGTTCCCCATCGGTGACGTGGTGGATTTGTTTATAGTTAGCGAGTTTCCCGTCTTTTAGCGCTTCAAAGGTGAGGCGAGCGTCTGCGGGGTTGTCTTCGACAAGTAGAATGTCAATGTTACTCATGTTCTGATTACCTGAGATTCTGAATTTGACGTTTTTGGCAGCGTGAAGCTAAAGGTCGTGCCTTCGCCGAGTATCGACTCAACCCAGACTCTACCGCCGTGGGCGTGCACGATGCGTTGACATATGGCGAGCCCGACGCCCGTGCCACTGTACTCATCAACGGTATGCAATCGTTGGAAAATAATAAATATTTTGTCGAAGTATTTTTCGTCGATACCGATACCATTGTCTTTTACGGAAATCACCCATTCATGATCTTCTTCTTTTGTCGTTATCTCGATCACGGGCGGGGTTGATGTATCTTGGTATTTAAGGCTGTTGTTGATCAAGTTTTGCAATAATCGTTCTAGTAGTGATCTGTTGGCGATAACGGAGGGTAAATCTTTATGGGTGATAATCGCGGCAGAGGATTCCATTTTTTTTGCCAGGTTTCTCTCCACATGTTTCATTGTATCTTTTAGGTCTACGCGGCTGGTTACCAAATCATTTTGTACAACGCGGGAAAAGTCGAGCAGGTCGTTAATGAGTTGTTGCATCCGTTTACAGCCGTCCACAATAAACCCGAAAAACTCTTTTGCGCCGTCGCCGAGTTTGTCGTTGTAGCGCTTGTTAATGAGCTGCACATAGCTTGAGATAACGCGTAACGGTTCTTGTAAATCGTGAGAGGCAACGTGGGCAAATCGTTCGAGGTCATTGTTGGACTGTTTGAGTTTAACGACTAAGGTTTCCAGTTCGTCTTCGTGTAATTTTTGCGTGTGAATATCTTGCAGTGTGCCGACCATACGCCTGGTCTGGTTGTTCTCCTCCAAGGAGGTGCTCCCGCAACCGCGAAACCATCGATACTCCCCTTGTTTTGTTTTTAGGCGGTATTCAATATCAAAAGGGCGGTTGTCCTGTAGATGTTGGTCGAGCGCTTGTTTGGCTCTAGGTCTGTCCTCGGGGTGCAGGAGGTGTTTAAACGCCTGCTTGCTGGGCGTAATCTCTTGATCTTCGTACCCAAGTAGTTGAAAGAACTTCGGAGACCAATATGCTTCGTCCTTATTCAGGTCCAACCAGTCCCATACGCCCACGCTAGCACCGGCAAAGGCCAGCTCAAATCGTGTTTTCATTTGGATGTACGCTTGTGCGTCAGATGTGGCGGACCCAAAGGTATGAGGTGGGCGTTTTGTTTGGGCGGAAACCGGAACGTTCATACTGCTGTTTTCCTTCTATCAAAGAAACATGGCTGTATTGTGCTTATGCAAGGCAAAGCCATTCAGGGGCAAATTTCATGCGACTGAGGCGGTTTCAAAGTGGAATTTATAGAGTATAGACCTAGATTAATGTTTGATCATCATTTGTACAGCTGTTCAAGAGGATTAATAAACGCTAAAATCCGCAGCCCTCGCACTGCTCTCCGAGTTATCTGCCCCAAAATCAGGCCGATAGTCAGTATCTCTGATCTGAAGCGTGCTCAAGTATTCGATTGTTTGTTAAGGAGTTGCCATGTCAGCTGAAGTGAAAAAAGTCGTACTCGCGTATTCCGGTGGGTTAGATACCTCCGTAATTGTACGCTGGTTACAAGATACCTACGGCTGTGAAGTGGTCACATTTACGGCAGACATTGGTCAGGGTGAAGAAGTTGAGCCCGCGCGCGCGAAAGCTGAAGCGCTTGGCGTGAAAGAAATTTACATTGATGACCTTAGAGAAGAGTTTGTTCGTGACTTCGTATTCCCCATGTTTCGTGCAAACGCGATCTATGAGGGTGAGTATTTACTAGGCACCTCGATCGCTCGTCCTCTTATCTCTAAGCGTTTAATTGAGATCGCTAACGAGACCGGCGCAGATGCAATTTCGCACGGTGCAACGGGTAAAGGTAATGATCAAGTACGCTTTGAGCTTGGTGCATATGCGCTGAAGCCGGGTATCCAAGTGATTGCGCCATGGCGAGAGTGGGATCTAACATCCCGTGAAACCTTGATGGATTACTGTGCGAAGCATGATATCCCCGTAGATTACTCAAACGCTAAGAAGAAATCTCCGTACTCGATGGATGCAAACTTACTGCATATTTCCTATGAAGGCGGCATTTTGGAAGATCCATGGGCAGAAGCTGAGAGCGATATGTGGCGCTGGTCGGTTTCTCCTGAAGAAGCTCCGGATAAACCAGAATATATCGAGATCACTTTCAAAAATGGTGATCCGGTCGCCCTTAACGGCGAAGACATGTCGGCAGCGACCTTGCTTGAAACGCTCAACAAAAAAGGCGGTGCACACGGTATTGGGCGTTTAGATATCGTTGAGAACCGTTATGTGGGAATGAAATCCCGTGGTTGTTATGAAACACCTGGTGGCACTATTTTATTACCTGCTCACCGTGCGATTGAATCACTCACCTTAGATCGCGAAGTCGCGCATCTAAAAGACTCTCTCATGCCGAAGTACGCAGAATTGGTATACAACGGATACTGGTGGAGCCCCGAGCGGGAAATGTTACAAAAAGCCATTGATGAGTCGCAGTCTGTTGTAAATGGCGATGTACGCTTGAAGCTATATAAGGGGTCGGTCACAGTTGTTGGTCGTCGTTCAGATGAAAGCCTTTTTGATGAGAAGGTCGCAACATTTGAAGATGATGCTGGTGCATACGATCAAAAAGATGCAGAAGGCTTCATTAAACTGAACGCATTGCGTATGCGTATCGCCGCTCAAAAAGGGCGTGTTTTTTAAAGGACGTTTTACACGTTTAGCCCTTATTTATATAAGGGCTTTTTTGGTTGGTTCGTGAGGTTTTCTATCTCGCACTATGAACCGTTCCAGTGATGTATTCTTCTCTTGTGAGAATTGCTTCCAGACTCTAATCCCCTTTATTTTGTAGGGTTTTTGAGCCGTGCGGCGAAATCTTTTTGTAAAGATAAACGGGTAAATTGTCGTTTGCTAAGCCTTGTGTCGTGGGTGTGTGCTTCTATAATCACATAAATCCATGGCGCGATTGACGCCAATCAAAAACATATAAGAAAAGCTAACTATAATTCCTGCATCCGAACTCTGAGCGCCGGAGGGTTATTCCGTCCATTTTGCTCATGAGCTGGAACTATAAGAAAGACAACTCAACTAGGTACATAAATTATGAGTGACGTGGCACCCGCCAGTGAGCAGCCGGATTACAACTACACCGTAGTTCGACAATTTACAATCATGACGATTGTTTGGGGAATCGTCGGCATGGCCGTTGGGGTTCTGTTAGCAGCCCAATTGTATTGGCCAGAGCTGAACGACTTGTTACAGCCGTATTCACATTTTGGCCGTTTACGCCCACTGCATACTAATGCGGTGATTTTTGCGTTCGGTGGATGTGCATTATTTGCTACCTCGTACTTTGTGGTGCAGCGAACATGTCAGGCCAAATTATGGGGGGGGCCGTTAATCGGCTTCACATTCTGGGGTTGGCAAGCGGTTATTTTGGCTGCAGCGATTACCTTGCCAATGGGGTATACCAGCGCAAAAGAATACGCTGAGCTTGAGTGGCCTATCGATATTCTTATCACCTTGGTTTGGGTGGCGTATGCCTTAGTCTTTTTTGGCACAATTATGAAGCGGAAAATGTCGCATATATATGTAGCGAATTGGTTTTTTGCTGCCTTTATCGTCACTGTCGCGGTACTTCATATCGTGAATAGTATGGCTGTACCCGTATCGGCTTTTAAATCGTACTCTGCATATAGCGGTGCCGCTGATGCGATGATTCAGTGGTGGTATGGCCACAACGCGGTGGGCTTCTTTCTAACGGCGGGTTTCTTGGGGATTATGTATTACTTTGTGCCTAAGCAAGCAGGTCGTCCGGTTTTCTCTTACCAGCTTTCCATTGTTCACTTCTGGGCCTTGGTCTCTATTTATATTTGGGCCGGTCCTCACCATCTTCATTATTCTGCGTTACCTGACTGGGCTCAGTCTTTAGGTATGGTGATGTCTCTTGTTCTTCTGGCGCCATCATGGGGCGGGATGATCAACGGGATTATGACGCTATCCGGTGCATGGCATAAATTGCGTACTGACCCAACTCTACGCTTCCTTGTTGTTTCCTTGTCTTTCTACGGCATGTCGACCTTTGAAGGTCCGATGATGTCGATCAAAACTGTGAACGCGCTTTCTCATAATACTGACTGGACAATCGGTCACGTACATTCGGGAGCCCTTGGTTGGGTGGCGATGATTTCGATCGGTGCGGTTTATCACTTGGTGCCAGTGTTGTTTAACCGCAAGCAAATGTGGAGTGTTTCTCTGATCAACATGCATTTCTGGTTGGCGACAATCGGAACCGTACTGTACATCGCTTCTATGTGGGTGAACGGTATTCTACAAGGTTTGATGTGGAGAGCGTTTAACCGTGACGGTAGTTTGACCTACAGCTTTGTTGAGTCTGTAGAAGCAAGTTATCCCGGATTCTTTGTACGCTTCCTGGGTGGGGTGTTCTTCCTTGTGGGTATGTTGTTGATGGCATACAACACTTACAGAACGATAAGTGAAGAAGAGAAAGAAGAAGCTGCAGCTGAAGCGCCTCAGGCCGCGTAAGGGGAAGAATTAATTATGAAAAATCACGATATCGTAGAAAAGAACATCGGCATCATGTTGGTGTTGGTGGTGGTTGCCATCAGCTTTGGTGGTTTGGTTGAAATTGTGCCGCAATTTTTTCTCTCTGAAACATCGAAACCTATCGCTGGCTTAAAACCACTGACGGGTCCGCAATTAGAAGGGCGTGATATTTATATTCGCGAAGGCTGTAATGTGTGTCACACCCAAATGGTAAGACCACTACGCGCCGAAGTAGAGCGTTATGGTCACTATTCTGTCGCGGGTGAATCCGTTTATAACCATCCTCATCTTTGGGGCTCAAAGCGTACCGGGCCTGACCTTGCACGTGTAGGGGCGCGTTACAGTGATAAGTGGCATAAAGCCCATTTGTATAACCCGCGCAATGTTGTGCCGAATTCAAACATGCCCGCTTTCCCGTGGTTGTTTGACGCTAAGTTAGACGGCAAATACACCGCTAAAAAAATGGAAGCGCTTAGGCTCGTTGGGGTGCCTTATACGGATGAAGATATCGCTGGCGCAAAGGCTTCCGTAGAAGGTGTTAGTGAAGTGGATGCTTTGGTGGATTACTTGCAGCAGTTGGGCACATTGAAAAAGTATAAGCGCTAATTATGGATATCAATACCTTACGAGGCATCTCGACAATATTGGTGGCCATCGCATTTTTTGGGGTGTGTTGGTGGGCGTTTTCGCCAAAACGAAAAGCAAAATTTAATGATGCGGCGAATTTGCCATTCGCAGACGAAATGGAAAACCGCACACAAGAAAAAAGCCAACAAGGCGAATAAAGATTTTAAGGCGATAAGATTATGAGTTTATTTTGGAATCTCTGGATATTCATTCTCACAGCCGTATCACTGCTGCTAGTGCTGTGGGTGCTGATGGCAAATCGCAAAGTGGCGGTAAAGGATAGCGATGACCCAGAAAATGAAACTACCGGCCATGTATATGACGGTATTGAAGAGTATGACAATCCGCTACCTAAGTGGTGGTATCAACTGTTCATGGGTACCGTTATTTATGCTGTTATATATTTGATTTGGTATCCCGGTGTTTGGAGTGGCATCAGCGGTTGGACTTCGCACAACGAATTAAAAGCGGATCAGGAAAAAGCGTTAGAGCAGTACGCGCAGAGTTACGATGTTTTTTCTAAGATGTCGGTTGAAGAGTTAGTTCATGACAATCGCGCGAGAAAAATGGGCATTCGTTTATTCGCTAACAACTGTGCTGTTTGTCATGGCGCAGACGGTGGCGGTACATTTGGTATTCCGAACTTAACGGATTCTGATTGGTTGTTCGGTGGTTCACCAGATGAGATCAGAAATACCTTGGTCAATGGCCGTGCAGGCAATATGCCGGCATGGGGTGCGATTCTCGGCGAAGAAAAAATTACCGAAATTGCAGAGCACGTATTAAAAATTTCTGGTCAAGATCATGATGCGCAATTAGCCTCACAGGGTAAAGTCCTGTTTGAACAAAACTGTACTGCGTGTCACGGTCCAGAAGGGAAAGGTATGCACGCATTGGGCGCGCCAAACTTAACCGACAGCGTGTGGCTATACGACGGTTCTCGTGATGGTATTCTGCACGCGCTTCGCAGTGGATTGGTAAACGAGATGCCAGCACAGAAAGATCTACTGCGTGAAGATAAGATCCATTTGTTAACCGCATACGTTTACTCACTTTCGTTCGAATACGAGTAATACTTTTTGGGTGAGTTTCTCGTCTCACCCCGTTTATCTTGATTGGGTGTAAACCTTTTATATGGCTTGCTGAGTTCAGCATTTTTGTTTATCTGATGAGGTGTCTGTGGCTGAAAACAAGAGTGATAAAGAGCACGAAAGTATTCGCTACGTAAACCTATACGAATCAGATAATAAGATTTACACCCGAAAAATCTCCGGGTTCTTTCAATCCATTCGACGCTATACCGGGCTACCGCTTATCGCGGGCTATATTTTGTTGCCATGGTTAATTATCGATGACCGTCCTGCTGTGTTGTTTGACCTGCCTGCCCGACAGTTCCACGTGTTGTGGCTGACCTTTTGGCCGCAAGATTTTATGTTGTTGGCGTGGCTACTGATTATCGCCGCCTTTGCATTGTTTACCGTAACGGTATTACTCGGTCGAGTTTATTGTGGTTTTACCTGCCCGCAAACGGTGTGGACCTTGATGTTTATTTCCGTCGAACACTTTTTCGAGGGGGACAGGAATAAACAGATAAAGTTGGATAAGCAGCCGTGGAATGTTGAAAAGGTGTCAAAGAAAACCGCTAAGCACTCCGTGTGGGTACTCATAGGGTTTATTACTGGTGTCACCTTTATTGGTTATTTTGTACCGATACGAGAGTTGTTACTGGGATTAATACCGTATCGTGATGCGGTAGGTATGTTGCGTATTGATGCACACCCTGTGGCGGCCTTTTGGACGTTATTCTTCGCAGGCATGACATACCTAAACGCAGGCTGGATGAGAGAGCAGGTGTGTAAATACATGTGCCCTTACGCGCGTTTTCAGTCGGTGATGTATGACCAAGATACACTTGCCGTCCATTACGATGCGAAACGAGGTGAAGCTCGGGGAGCGCGTAAAGCAAAAGAAGATTATAAAGAAAAAGGTCTGGGCGACTGCATTGATTGTTCTTGGTGTGTGCAGGTGTGCCCGGTAGATATCGATATCCGGGATGGCATGCAATACGAATGCATTAACTGCGGTTTGTGTGTGGACGCTTGTAATGCCGTAATGGACAAAATGAAGTATTCACGGGGGCTTATCCGCTTTACCTCTGAGGATGAACTTGCGACTGGGAAGACTAATTTTATTCGTGGCCGCTTATTTGGTTATTGCTTCGCTGTATTTGCGATGGTGTGTGCCTTTATTTTTGTTGTATTTACGCGCTCTCCAATTGAGGTGGATGTTTTGCGAGATCGTGGTGCGCGTTTGTATCGCATCAATCAAGATGATGTGCAAAACGTCTATACCCTTAAAATCAGTAACAAAGACCGGCAGACGCATACTTATGACGTATCTGTTGAAGGCGATTATGATTTCGTGATTAAGCGTTATCGCCCATTTGAAGTGCTAGAAGGAGAGGTGATGTCCTTACCTCTTCGTATCTCTGTGCCTCGGAAGAGCCTGGATACAGAGAAAACACAAATTCGTATTATCGTGAAAGCGAAATCAGATGATAAGATAACTTCGGTTGAAGAGACCAACTTTATGGGGCCCGAGCCGAGGAAATGATAGTGACAAACGAAGTAGAGAGCGACAAACCCTGGTACAAAGAACCGTGGTTATGGTTTGTTTTATCTCCGATGATATTGGTCGTTTTTGCGTCGATCTTTACCGTCAGTATTGCGGTGATCAAGGCGGATGATGTTGTATCGGATAATTACTACAAAGAAGGGCGGGCGCTTGCTCAGAATACCAGTTCGGATGCCTATGCTAAGTCATTGGGTTTGGATGGCGAGCTTCTATTTGATTTGGTGAGTGGTGAGGTCATTCTGGATATTAATCAAGACTCAACCGCGCAGACGCTTAGCTTGCTGATTTCCCATCCAGCCGAAGCGGCACGTGACCAAACACTGGAATTAAAAAAAATAAGTGATCGTCGCTTCCGTGCCGATCTGTCTGCACAACTTGTTGGGCGTTGGTATCTTCGTCTAACCGCGTATGAAAACCTTTCTTCTTCGAACGCAGAGCTTTGGCGCTTGCATGGTGAAATAGATTTTACCAAAAGTGCTCGCGTTACCCTCGAGTAAACACGCGAGTGTCAACTTGTTTTCACTGCGGCCTGCCTGCGGATCTCGATAGCCTCTATACCGCTGACATTGACGGTGAATCACAGTCTTTTTGTTGTATTGCTTGTCAGACCGTCGCGTCGGCGATTGCGAATGGCGGTTTAGCGGATTTCTATCGCTACCGAGATGCAAAAAACCTGAAGGCTGAGGTCGAGCAGTGCGATTTTCTGGCGTATGACCTGGATGATGTTCAGGCCGATTTTGTTTTACCTCTTGATGATGAACTTTATGAAGCACAATTGTCGATCGCGGGGATTTCCTGCGCGGCCTGTGCGTGGCTGATCGAACAACGGTTGCAAGGGTTTCCTGATGTCAAAGAGGTATCTGTTAACGCGACGAATTATCGTTGTCGCATTGTCTGGCATAAATCGTCATTAAAATTAAGTGCATTGTTCAGTGCGTTGGCCGAGATCGGCTTTCATGCGTCTCCGCTTCTTGAGTCTCACCTCCAGCGGCAAAGAAAAAAAGAAAACCGTATGGCCTTAATGCGCTTAGGCGTCGCTGGGCTGGGTATGATGCAGGTAGGCATGTTTGCCATTGCGCTACACGCGGGGGCATTACAGGGAATGGAGGCTCATTGGCAAGGCTTCTTCCGTATTGTCAGTTTTATTGTCGCTACGCCGGTGGTCTTTTTTAGCGCTAAACCATTTTTTGCTAATGCACTGCGCAGTATTAAGCAAATGCATTTAACCATGGATGTACCTGTATCGTTGGCGATTGGTTTAGCTTACATCGCCAGCATCTGGGCGACGCTATCCAACACGGGGGATGTGTATTTTGATTCTATATCGATGTTTACTTTTTTCCTGTTGCTGGGGCGCTTCCTCGAAATGAAGGTGCGCCACAGCAGTGCCTTTGCTTCTGAAAGCATGCGTCAGCTGTTGCCTTTAACTGTGGATGTTGCGCGTGGTGAAAAGATAGAAATACAGCCGATTAAAGGTGTATCCGTTGGTGATCGTGTCAGTGTTTCTGCGGGGGCCATTATTCCCTGTGACGGTGTGGTGGTGGACGGTGAAAGCAGCGTGGATGAAGCGCTGCTTACCGGTGAATCCAAGCCCGTATTGAAGGGTGCGTCACAAAGTGTTTTCGCGGGAACCTTAAATGGGGAGTCTCGTTTAATTGTTGAGGTGACAGCCGTCGGGAACCAAACGCATTTGGCGTCTATTGAGCGCATGGTCGATCGGGCTTTGTTAGATAAACCCAAAATTGTTGCGTTAGCCGATCGTTGGGCGAGTAAGTTTGTATTTTTTGTTTTGATTTCTGCTGCTGCAGTGGGTGGTTTTTGGTTTTATGCCGCGCCGGAAAGAGCGCTATGGATTGTGCTTTCGGTGTTAGTGGCCACATGCCCATGTGCCCTTTCTTTAGCGACACCAGCGGCGTTAACCGCAGGCATTATGTCGATGCGGAAGATTGGCCTATTGGTGACCTCCAGTCAGCTAATTGAAAAGCTTCCGACGATTAATCATATGGTCTTCGATAAAACGGGGACGTTAACGGAAGGTGCGCTTTCAATCAGTGAGGTGAGGCTAATCGGTGAATCGGTGATGTCAAAAGATGAGGTCACTACGATCATTGCCGCATTAGAAAAAGACAGTCAGCACCCTATTGCCCGCGCCTTTGGTGCTATCCCCATGGCGCACAGTGCTTCCAAAATAAAGTCTTACCCAGGTTTGGGTATAGAGGGGCGAATTGAAGAAACACGCTATCGCTTTGGTCAAAAAGATTTCGCACTTGAATTAAATGTGGATCAGCCGCGTACTGCTCTTACGGAATACCCAGGCCCGGGGTTATGGCAATTACTGACGACCACAGGGAAACCGCTAGCATGGGTTTGTTTGGTGGATAAGCCGCGTGTGGGGGTTGGGACGATGTTGAAAGGTTTGGACGTCGTGGGCATCGATACTGAATTGCTGAGTGGCGACCGAGAGGAAAACGTCTCACGCTTTGCTGAGCCCTATGATTTGTCTTACACCGCCCATGCGTTGCCTGATCAAAAGCTCCAGCGTATACAGTCTTTGCAAAAGGCAGGTAAGCAGGTGTTGATGGTAGGTGATGGTATTAATGATGTGCCGGTTTTATCCGGTGCGGACTTATCGATTGCGATGGGGGAGGCAACACGTTTAGCGCAGACTCATGCCGACGCGGTCTTAGTGAGCGGTGAGTTAGCGGTATTATCTAAAGCGAGGCGCCTTGCTTTTGTTGTACGAGCCAAAATTAAGCAAAATTTGACCTGGGCCTTTCTTTATAATGCCAGTATTCTGCCTTTGGCGGCGGCGGGCTTGATACCGCCTTACATTGCGGCGATTGGGATGTCGTTGAGTTCGTTATTTGTGGTCGTAAACGCGCTGAGCATCCGCAATAGCGTCCCTAGTGGGTAGTTGCTTGCATGGTTCGATTGAGGTTGTTGGGTTTTGAATAGTTTATTTATCTTAATTCCTATCGCACTTGTCCTTGTGGCGATCGCGGTACGGGTATTTATTTGGGCGGTAAAGTCGGGCCAGTTCGAGGATCTCGACACGGAAGGCAAGCGCATCCTTTTTGACGACGCGAAGCCGCCTGATCGATCACCTACGCGTGACTTATCTGATAAAAAGGGTAAGTCAGATCAATCGGGCTCAAGGGACTAGGGCCGCCGCATGTCTCTCACCTTGTTTTTATCGGCTTTTATTGTTGGTTTGATGGGCGCTGGGCATTGCTTAGGTATGTGTGGTGGCATTGTTGCTGCCTTATCTTTTGGGATACCCGACGCGTCTTTGCTCAAACGATACATCATTATTATTACCTATAATATTGGGCGCATCGCGAGCTACGTGCTCTTGGGAGTAGTTGTTGGTGTCGTGGGTTTGGGGGCGGATGAAGCCTTTTCACAGGTAACGTCAATGCCAGTGTTACGTGTGTTTGCGGGTGTGATGTTGATCTTGATGGGCTTCTATATCACGGGCTGGTGGAAGGTGCTTGGGCGTTTAGAAAAACTAGGCGCCCGTATTTGGGCCTTCATTCAACCCATTGGAAATAGAATGCTCCCGGTAACATCTTTACCTGCTGCATTTTCATTGGGGTTTTTGTGGGGGTGGCTGCCCTGTGGCCTGGTGTATTCTGCCCTTATCTTAGCCTTGTCTCAGACGGATCCGTGGGCTTCTGCCAGTGTGATGCTTGGCTTTGGATTAGGCACTTTGCCTGCGGTTGTGATGGGCGGTTTGGCAGGTGAGAGGCTGAAGGCTTATCTTCAATTAAAATCTCTGCGTATTGCGATGGGCTTGGGGGTTGTTATTTTCGGCGTGTGGACGGTTTTTGTTGTTTTTTTGCACAGCAGTCATGCTCGCCAGGGCCATGATTTAGATCATACAAATCATCTTCAAAGTAGCAGCTATACTGAAGAGGTGCCTGATTCGGACGGTACTCCCGGTGGCACACATCACCACCATTAAGTGCACTTGGGGCGCTGTAATTCTCTCTAATAACGATTTTTAAGTTGAGCGCTGATAATGCGCGAGTTCGCTATTGGGCATGAGTTTAGCGGTCGGTTAACTACAATAAAAATAGTGGGTTTAAGGCAATAATGGAACAAGTGTTCGTGGCTAATCCGAAAGGTGGCTGTGGTAAAACAACGATCTCTACGCAATTAGCTTCCTATTTCGCTAATCAGAAAAAAAATGTCCTGCTTGTGGACCATGATGCGTTGAAATGCAGCAGTGATTGGTTGTCCATTCGGCCAAGCTCGCGTGCTGAGATTCGTTCTATTGCGGCCAAGGTAGATGCTGAAATAGACTTCTCTGACGCTGAATGGGTTATTCATGACATGCCCGCCGCATGGACGTTGGAGGACGTACAAAATATTTTACACAAGGGTGACAAAGTGTTGATTCCCGTATTGTCGTCACCAAATGATATAAAAGCATGTTTACGCTTTATTATGGATTTTCATCGTTCCGGGGTTATGGAGTGTGGTATTCAAGTCGGTTTGATTGCAAATCGCGTGAGATCGAATACGCGTTACTTTAAAGTATTGAAAGAATTTTTATCTCGTCTAAACCTGCCTATAGTGACAGTGCTACGCGATACACAAAATTATGTGCGTGTGATGGATGCTGGCCTCGCGATTTTCGATTTGCCTAATAGCCAAGTGAAGCATGATAAAGCGCAATGGCAACCTCTCATCGATTGGCTTTCGTCAGACAGTGACGGCGAATAGTTTTATGTTGGCGAACGGATACTAAACATTTTAGTTTGCACCATACGAATGTAAGTTCTCTATTACGTCGTTTTAATTCTCATAAAACAACAATTAGCGTTAATTTCTAGTATCGTTTTTATAGGTTTCCTCCCGCTTGGTTAGCCGTTTGGATTTTAAATTGCGAGTTAGGTCTCATTATTATCAATAATATTTTCTATGCTGCAGTCGCAAATATCACTATTTCATTATAGAAATAAAAAATGTGCACTATTTATTTAATGTATGACGCAGCGCGGAATGTCGTGTTAGAGGTGAGCGTGTCATGTTAACTATTAATATTTTCGCTTAATGCCTTTTTATTTTTGCTCTTATATTAAAATCAATCGGTTTTTATCTGTTATGTCTATGCCGGTTATATTTTTTTATAAGGTTATTTAATCTTGTAATGCCCGTTTTGTTTTCTTGTTATTCACGGTGAGTTCATGGTGACCGTTTACTGTGGGTTAGCTTTTGTGTGATGCCATGGGATTGGCGGAATTCAAAAGTTTCCACTCACGGAGAACAACTTCCAGGTAAGGTCAAAAAGCGGACGCGCTTCTCAGTTAGCAGTGTTAAGGGAAGCCGTTTAATAATAAATTCCCGGAGGAATATAATAATGAAAGCTATAAAAAAACTATCCGGACTTACGGTAGCCGCTACTCTAGCGCTATCGTCATTGTCTACGTCGGCTGCACCAGCATTAGAAAGTTATAATATCGATACAAGCGAAATTTCCATTTCAGGTTTATCGTCGGGCGCATTTATGGCCGTGCAAATGCACGTTTCATATTCAAACACTTTTATGGGTGTGGGTTCTGTTGCTGGTGGTGTTTACTACTGTGCAGAAGGGGCTCAAGGAAACGCTACTGGCCGTTGTATGGCGGCGGCGCAAGGCGGCAGTATTCCAAGTGGTTCTTACTTCAAAGACAAAGCAAATTCGTTTGCCTCTCAAGGAAAAATTGACGCAACATCTAATATGAATGGCGACAAGGTATGGATCTTTACCGGTTCAAATGATTCTGTTGTGAATACCGAAGATTCTGATCGTTTACGTGATTTTTACGAATTTTATACGAACAGTTCAAACATCACATATGTTCGAAATACGGTAGGTGCAGAGCATGCGATGCCGACGCAAGACCACGGAAATTCGTGTGGATACAAAGGTGATCCGTATATCAATGATTGTAACTACGATACGGCCGGTGAGATCTTGAGTCATATTTACGGTAACTTGAGTGCGCGTACGAATACGGTTTCAAGTAATTTGAAAGATTTTGACCAGTCTGCATTTCACAGTTCATTCTATCTTCACAACGACGGGTATATTTATGTACCGGACTCGTGTGATGCGGGAGCAACATGTAAATTACACGTAGCGCTTCATGGCTGTGTCCAAAATAAAAATAAAGTTGGTAACGAGTATGCGCTTCATACGGGTTACAACCAATGGGCTGAATCAAACGATATTATCGTGTTATATCCTCAAACGAGCCTTAGTGCGACTAACCAATGTTGGGATTGGTGGGGTTATGCTGATCTGATTGCTGGTGGTGAATACCATGTTAAATCAGGTTCGCAAATGACGTTCTTAAAAGACTTGGTTGATCACGTTGCCGGTGGTTCTGGCGGAAACCCTACGCCAACACCAACGCCTACGGGTAACCCTACTCCCACGCCTACGCCACCTCCTGGTGGAAACTGTACGGAACACTACGATAGCAACTGGAATCATGTTAACGCTGGACGTGCGACAACATGTAACAGCTGGTATGCGTGTGCGACGGGCAGTGGCGACAATATGGGATTGAAAAATATCTATACCTACACGACGCTTGCTCAGACCTCTTCTGGTTATTACGAGCTAGGTAGCTGCCCCTAGTCCACAGGCTTAGACTCGGGTTTTCGGTCAGCTAGGCCTTCATTTGAGGGCATGGCCTAAGAAGATCCCTCCTGGAGGCAGGTTGAATATGGAAGTATTCAGCCTGCCTATTCTTGCTTTTAATCTGGTTAAAAAATATACTCGAATGTTCCTGGCGTCATATTGTGTTGTGAGTCGTAAATCGATTTTTACACGATATTGATGTTTAGCGCCGATACCGCGTGGGTATCTGTGTGATCCAATGGCATAAAGGGTATGCGTATTCAGTAGTCACCTAGGTGTGAATTCGTGCAATAACCGTCCTTCCAATACGTACAGCATTGACAATACTGTGCGAGGAATTTGAACGGACATATAATAAATGGCGCGATTGTCTATATATCTGCATGGTCCATATGAGATTTATTTGGACGATGTCAAAGTTGAAGGGCTTTATAGCCAGGCACGGGCGCTTCTCGCGTTCCTGGTAATTGAGTCTCATCGTAAGCATTCTCGGGAGAAGCTTTCTGAAATGCTATGGCCGGATGACCCGAGAGATCTGGCAAAACAAAACCTCCGTCAGGCGATTTCTCGCTTACGTTTAGCGTTGGGTGATAGAGAAAGCCCAGAGCAATATATCTTAGCGACAAGAACCGATATTCAGTTCAACCCCTTATCCGATTTTTGGTGTGATAGCGAAGCATTCAAGTTCGCTATTTGTGCTTACCAGCAAAACGGCAATAAAACGATTAGTGTTGAATCGTTGGGTTGGATGCAGGAATCTGCCGAGCTGTATCGGGGGCATTTTCTCGAGCATTTTCATTCAGTGCATAGTGAACACTTTCAAGAATGGCGTGACACGATTGCTGAGTCTCAGAAGTGTAAAGCCATCACCGTGGTTGAGCAGCTTTGTCGGTACTACGAGAAAGAGGGTGATCATGCCGAGGCGCTGAATTCTGCGTATAAATTGGTGAGTATTGAGCGTTGGGCCGAAGGCCCTAGACGCTTGCTGATCCGGCTTTTGTTTGAAAGTGGGCAGGAAGTCGTCGCGCTGGCACAAATCGATAGTTGTCGAACAATGTTGCGGGATGAGTTGGGTGTCGACCCGTCTCCCGAGGCACAAAGTTTATTTGATTACATTCATGCCAACACCGCAAAAAATGATGGCGTGGCGTATAAAAACGGTGATCTTCCTGAGCCTTGTGGTGCGGAGCATGACAGTAGATCGGTCACGATTTTATCTTGCAGTATCGATCTGACACGTAATTCTCGTCCGGAGAAGATTATTGAAGTGGTGCGAGAGTTTGCTGAAACATGTCGCACTATTGCGAGTCGTTACGGGGGCTTTCCCTATGCCGTCAGTGGTGATGAGTGTTCAATCTGCTTCGGCTACCCTGCAGCCCAACAAAATACCGAGATATTGGCTGCTCGGGCGGCGATGGCGTTAAAGAAAATTTATGAAAATAGCGGCAAGGGGTATTCTGTTACGACGGCATTATGCGGTGGTGATGTACTTGTTGTGAGCTACGAGGGGGCCGCCTTACCTCATTTGATTGGTGAGCCGGTGACTCAGGCGGACTTCCTTCGTCATATGTTGGCGCCTGGAGAGTGTGCCTTGTCAGATGCTACCTATCATGCGTTAAGGCATCGGTTTTCATGTCAGCGTCGTAGAAACCCAGCAATGGACAGTAAGCTTGGTGAACGCTTTTACTTTCTTTTGCAGTATGAGTTTGAACGCGAGCAATCCCCCGCTCATAAAGAGGCGGTTTAGGAGCGGGGGAAGCGTGAAGTGGATGTAGGAGGTTTGTTCTTAACTTTCCATATCAAAATCGTAGTCCATATTGTCTGAAGGTTCTTGCAGGTAATACCCTTGAATATAATGGACGCCGGATTGCCAAAGCTTTGACAGCACGCCCGCATTTTCAACGAAGGGTACCACTGTAATTTTATCGCTTTGGTGAAGCTCACTGACAAGTTCGTTCAATGAATTTTCTTCATCAGAATTACTTTGTAAATCTTGCGTAAATGAGCCATCCACTTTTACGTAGGACGCTTCGATATTTTTCAGCGCGTTAAATGGGTTTAGCGCACACCCAAAATGACTGACACTGCATTCGCAGCCAATTGCTTTCAATTGCTTTGTAAACTCGCTTGCGACGTTTAAATGGTCGTTGATATCAATTTCTTGCATCTGGAAGATAACGGCGTCGGCGGGTAGTTTCGCGGCTTTAAACGCAACACCTAACCAGGGCGGAAGCGTTGCGTCGAGCATCGATTCTCGGCTGAGGTTCACAATAAGGTGTGTGTTGTGCCCTTTGGCTCGATGTTCGGATAATATTTTGATCGATTCTAAAATAACCCAGCGATCCAGCTTTGTTGTTGCACCAATTTTTGCTGCTGTGGTTAGAAATTCGTTGGGTGAGATTTCATTGCCTTCATCGTCAACCATGCGCATAAGCACTTCGTAGTGCTCTTTGTTGGAGCCGCGTAAGCTAAGAATAGGTTGGAAAAGTAATTTGAACTTCCCTGAATCGAGAGCGTCTTGCACCATCGATTCTATATCTTTTTTGGTTTGTTTTTTCGCGGCAGGCTCGTAAATTTTAGCGAGTATGGCGCCGTCTTGTTTTGCTGTGTTGCGAACGAGTTCTAATGCTTTAACCGCGTGATCCATAGGGATGTCACTGTTGGCGGTTGTCTCCGCGACGAGCGCAATACCAATATGATAGTTGAACTGTATTGTTGAGCCTTCAATGTCGACAATGTGGTCGCGCAACTCTTGGCAAAATTTCTCCGCGCGCTCTAGCGCTTGGCTTGCGCTGGCTTTAGGCACGACAAGGATCAAGCTGTCTTCACTGAAACGACAAAGGGTTTCCCCTTTTTTAGCAAGGGAGCTGGTGTATTCGGCAATAGAGCCAATCACCGCGTCGACGGAGGAGAGCCCCAGTTTTTGCTGAACGGTTTCTAAAAAGTTATCTACACCAATATGAAACAAAGCACTGTTGTATTGTTTGTTAACTGCGGCATCGACTGTTTTTTCAAGGACTTCTATTAAGTAGTTTTTATTGAATAGCCCGCTTGCGATATCTTTATTTTTAATTTCTTCGAGTTGTGCTTCGAGCTCTTCACTGTCTACTGATTTTGAGCGCACTACAAATTGAATACAGGCTTCTTCTTCGTAGTTGGACTTCCTCACTTCGAGCTTTAAGGGTTTGTCGCTATCGTCGTGGAGCACGGCGGTAAACTTGAGATCGGTGGCGTCAACATCACTGCCTTTGATCATAAAGTCTTTAAGGAACTTTTTGACGTCGTCTTGATGCTTTTCGCTAACGATATCGATGACGGGCATACATTCGAGGTCATCGCGGGATTCATAAGCCAGAAGTTCTGAGAATGAATCGTTGGCGTAGAGGAACATGCCATCTTGTACGAAGGCTATCGCGTCCCTAGAGCTGTCGAGTAACTGTTGGTTTCTCCGTGAAATTTCGTTGAAGCGGCGTTCTGAAAAGCGGCGTTTCTCTCGTTCGCTTCTATTATGCAGTTCGCGCTGAATGACGTAGAGCAGGTGCTGATCTTCATCTAAGGTGACGACGTCTGCGGCCCCTAATTTCATGCCTTCAACGACAGGTTGTGTGCCTTCTTTATCGGTAAGAAGAATAAGAGGGACATCTTTATTGAAGCGTTTGATGAGTTTTAGGGCTTCTGACGCCGATACACTGGTTGTGGTGTCGAGACCAATCATGAGGTCCCATATCTTTTCTTGCAGTAACTTGCTTAACGCTTCAGTGCTCTCAATGTGTTGAGCGCGCACAGGGCGACCTGCGTTGTGTAGCATGCTTATGAGGCGTTCAGCCTCTGACCGAGAGTCATTTAATATAAGAAGTCTTGTTGCGCTATTGCTCGTCGTTGACATTATTTCTGTGTTTAGTTTTTCAGCAAGTTGTTCGCTGTTTAGTTACATCAGTGATAGTTTAGACCAGCGCGGGGAAAAACATCAGTCCCAGGAAGAGTCAAAACCATCGGGTTCGTCGTTGTTGTCGGGTACAGCTGGGTGTTCGCCTGTTGTAACGGCTTCGTGCTGAGATGTTTCTGTTGTATTGCTGTCAATTCTACGGAAACGAAACTGCTGCACGCTCTTGGTAGAGAATACCATGCGATCGAGCTTTGCGGTCGATTCTCTCTCGCCATCCACAATTTTTACTTTATCAAATTCTTGGAAGGGCGCTGATGCGGTAAGTATGGTGGGGTTGCCTTGGCCAAATTTAGTCGGTGGCAAAAATAGGGCTCGCATATATTCTGAATAGCCACCCATGTCGTATGTTTGTGCAATGCCGTAGGGTTTTGCGTTGTTCGCGAGGAGCTGAATGCCGAGTTGAGACGCGTTTTTAAGTTGGCGAACCCAGCGAATAACACCGACGCTCCAGGTACGTTTCCCCATCTCTTTAATACCCATGATCTCTCCGGCACTGACCTTCGACGATATATCCTCATTCCATAAGATACAGTAGCCGCCAGCGCTGACGTTTTGGATCAATACGCGATGGATGGGAATACAGCTGTTTTGGTAGTCGTTCAAATGTGAGGCGGGGGTTAAGCCCTGGGAGAAGCGTGAAATTTTTTGTGTTTCCTGAGAGCCGGAACTACGTAAAAAATAATCAAAGTCTTGGCCATTGCAAGCGAAGTAGTGGCAATCGGATAAGCCAACGCAGACCTCTGCGGTAGATTCAATGACGCGTCGATCAAATTTTCGCTGAGCGACGTTGCTCCACGTATCAAGAATGTGGCGAAGCAGTGGCTCTGGAAAGTCTTTGGGGACTTTGACGCTGTTGCCGGTGTTGACGATATCGTCGGTATTGACCGACTGCTTGGAAAGCAGACTGAGCAGCGGTTTAAATTCCAGCTCTATATAACGGCCTTGATCGCGGTTTTGTATCTTGGATTTGTATATTGGGCCTTGGCTGCTGGAAAGGTTAACCGCGAAAAAGTTTTCGGGGTCATCACTCAAGTCATGGGCAATCGTAACGGCAGAGCACCAATTTTCGAAGGCGTTATACGCTGATTCGATATCGGCCTGGCTCATTTGATTCGTTTTTGCCGCGGCCATCATTAATATTCGCGTATAGGCACCGCTAATTGATAATGAACGTAATTTATGAAGTGATGGGTCGACGACCTGCGTATCCGCAATATCGTAATAATTGGCCACCTGGTAAAGAATATTCAGGGTTGCCCAGAGGCTTGCGGGTGGTTGTGCGTAAATCTGGTAGTTACGGAAAAAAAGCAGGCCGATGCCGGTAATGGCACGATGAATGGCTTTGCTGAGCAATTCAAAAGTGGTTTTACTGGCTTTGCCCTTTTCTGCGATTTGAAGAATGGTCGCCATGTAGCCATCGATCATGTTTTTCTGCAGAGACTGAGCAACGACCACGGCTTTCTGTGCTTCTTCTGGCATGATCAGGGGTTGGTTTAAAAAGTTCTTTTGTAGGCCCAATATGGCGTACTGAATTGTTGGCCTAAGAATCTCCAATATCTCAAAACGATTGTTGTAATCTGTTTTGAGTCTGGGTATTTCTGGGACGGCGTTATATAGGATTCCGCTGGTCTTCATGACCTTGGTGGCTTGTAGGTTGTCTACCCACTCGCGGGCAACACTCGCTTTGGCGCTACCGCAGAATGACAGGCGGCTTAGCTCTTGCGGGGGCAGGTTAATCGAGGCCAGTAGTTGGCTAGGTTTTATCGTTGTACTCATCGTTTGGTGTTCCTTTTAGGCAGATGAATGCCTAAGGCGGTGCCTCCATTAGCTTGCTCGGTTTTCAAAATACACAGGGTCAAAATCAATGTGAGTATGCTTCCACATAGCGTGTTTCTTTAAGTTTAGATGATGGGAACTTTTGAGGGTGCGTTTGGCGTCTCTTTCACTAATTTTGGTACCAAATACCCAGGTAGATTAGCAAGTAACGCTTGATATAGCGAGCGAGCACGGGCCAGTTCGACATTAAAATGTGACGTGCCAGTAACTTTGTCGAGTAAATGGAGATAATAGGGCAAAACTCCTTGCCTAAATAACGTGAGGCTGAGTTCTGTCAGGGCTTGTTCTGAATCATTGACGTCTTTGAGTAACACGGATTGGTTCAGTAGCGTGCAGCCTGAGGTCTTAAGCAGGTCCAGTGCTGTAGCCACGTCTTCATCAATTTCCTGGCTATGATTGCAGTGGATCACCATGACGGTGGAAAGCCGGGTTGAGCTGAGTGTATCAATAAGCGTGGGAGTGACCCGAGACGGCGCCATGATAGGCAGGCGGGAGTGTATGCGGAGCCGAGAAATATGTGGAATCTCCTCAATCTGGCTCACCATCCAGCCGAGTTGCTTATCTGAAATTGCGAGAGGATCGCCGCCGCTCAATATGACTTCATCGATCGAGGTATTGTTCCGAATATACTGAAACGCGTCATTCCATTGCTCCCTGCTGGGGCTATTTCCTTGATAATCAAAGTGTCTACGAAAACAATATCGGCAGTTGATGGCGCATTGGTTTGCGGCCACAAGCAATACTCTGCCGGTATATTTGTGGATAAGGCCCGGTATCGGCGTAAATTCAGCCTCTTCTAATGGGTCCAAACTGTATTCGTTGTGGTTTTCTTGTTCGGCATCTAGGGGCAGTATTTGGCGCAAAAGGGGATCATTAATGTTGCCAGGTTGAATGCGCTCAACGAAGGCCCGTGTTGAGCGTAAAGGGAACAACCGAGAGGAGGCGATGGCGCTGGGCAGTAGGCTCGCATCGAGCTTTAAGAGCGAAAAGAGCTCCGCAGGGTCAGTAATCAGGCTAGAAAGCTCTTCTTGCCAACTTTTGCTCTGCCATGTCGGGATTGTTCGCGGTATCATGGGCGCCTTTTTTTGCACAGAATGTTTCGAGGATAAAATGGGCAGCTATTCTACCAATGAATTTAAAAGTGGTTTGAAAATATTACTTGATGGTGACCCGTGTTCCATCGTCGAGAATGAATGTGTGAAGCCTGGCAAGGGGCAAGCATTTAATCGTGTTCGCTTGAAAAATTTAAAAACGGGCAGAACATGGGAGCGGACGTTTAAATCCGGGGAAAGCTTAGAGGGTGCGGATGTTGTTGAAACGGAAATGGAATACCTCTACAACGACGGAGAATTTTGGCACTTTATGGAGCCAGATACCTTTGAGCAACACCAGGCGGACATAAATGCTGTGGGTGATAATGCCAAATGGCTGCGAGAGCAGGATAAAATTGTTGTGACCCTATACAACGGGGCGCCGTTAGCGATTTTGCCGCCCAATCACGTTGAGTTAGAAATTACAGAAACTGATCCAGGCCTTAAAGGCGATACGGCTCAGGGCGGGACTAAACCCGCTACGTTAGCGACCGGCGCGGTTGTCAAAGTGCCGCTGTTTTTGTCTCAAGGGGAAATCATCCGTGTTGATACCCGAACAGGTGAATATCTCGGGCGTGCTGGCAAATAAAGCTCTTGTGGGCGGGGTTCCCCGCTCACATATTCTTCTCACATATTGTGTGACTTCTTGAGGCTCAGGTGATGTGGCAACCTGGCGCGACACTTCCAACCCTTCAACGCCGGGCTGCGCTGCTCGCAAATCTCCGACGTTTTTTCTTCGATAAAAAAGTGCTGGAAGTGGATGTTCCTTTACTGGGTGCATCCACGGTGACGGATGTTCATTTGAGTGCGCCTTCCGCGACGATTGCGCGCCAGACGCACTACCTGCAAACGTCTCCAGAGTTCTTTATGAAGCGCCTCTTGGCTGCGGGCTCGGGGGATGTTTATTACCTTGGGAAAGCCGTACGTGATGATGAGGTGGGGCGTTATCATAACCCTGAGTTTACGATGCTGGAGTGGTATCGTCTTGGTTACAGCGACGCGAGGTTAATCGACGAGGTCTGCGAACTTTTCCGGTTTTTGTCGATAGCAGAATCTTGCCGTCGGATTTCATATCGTTCACTTTTCCTTGACTATTATTCTGTCGATCCTCACCTCGCGTCAGCCAAAGATTTGGAGAAAATAGCGCGATCACACATGGAGTTTTCATGGGAAGAAGACGCTAAATCAACATGGCTAGACCTTCTATTTAGCCATGGTATCGAGCCCAATTTACAGGCCTTAACGGTGGTATATGATTACCCTGAGTGTCAAAGCGCGTTAGCGAAAGTATCTGAGGATGAGACGGGCACCACTGTCGCAAAACGCTTTGAAGTGTTTTGGCGTGGGATAGAGTTAGCGAACGGCTATTGGGAGCTGACGGATGCGGATCTTCAGCGGGCCCGATTCGAGGATGATCTGAGCACTCGAAAAGTCTTAGGGATGGCACAACCTGAAATTGATGAAAAGCTGATGGCCGCGATGAAGGCCGGCTTGCCGGAGTGTGCGGGTATCGCCTTGGGGGTTGATAGATTATTGTTGGCGTTGACTGAGCAAGAAAGCCTCGACGAGGTAATGCCATTTTCGGGGGTGAGGCTTTAGTCGAATATTCACCGTTTAATCTTCCAGTTTCCCGCCTTTGCAGTCGGCGTTGATGTCGTGATTCATTTCCAGCGCAGGGGAATCAGAACGGGGTTTACCTACCGCGCGAGCAGGCACTCCTACTACGGTGGTATGAGGGGCGACACTATCTAACACAACGCTCCCGGCCCCGACTTTTACTCCCTCGCCAACACGAATATTTCCTAATATCTTCGCGCCTGCACTTATGAGGCAGCCTTTGCCAATTTTAGGGTGCCTATCACCGGCCTCGTTGCCCGTACCGCCGAGTGTTACGGCTTGCATGATGGAGACATCATCCTCGACGACAGCGGTTTCACCGATGACAATACCTGTTGCGTGATCAAGCATGATGCCCTTGCCGATTTGAGCTGCGGGGTGAATGTCGACACTAAATGTTTCAGCAATGTAGCTTTGGAAAAACCGCGCCATAGATTGCCGACCGCGACTCCATAAGCAGTGGCTAATTCTATAACTTTGTAATGCGTGAAAGCCTTTGAAGTATAAAAAGGGCACCAAATAGGAGTTGCAGGAGGAGTCTCGATCGAAAATCGCTTTAATATCGGATCGAACCGATTGCCCAATACAGCCGTCTCGACTCATCGAGTCCTGAATGATTTCTCGAATCTGGAGAGCTGAAATAGCGAGATTAGCGAGCTTGTTCGCAAGCAGAAAACTTAATGCATCTTCCAAAGCATCATGGTTTAAAATGGTGGCATGAAAGTAACTGGCGAGTGCCGGTTCTTTTTCTGACTCCTCGCGCGCCTCTTGACGAATCGTTTGCCAAATGGGGTCTTTTTGCTTGAGAACGGGCGCTGTTGCGTCTGCGTGCATAATGAGGTCCTGGGCCTTAATATCTCGTGATTCTATGCTGTATCGCGAGAGTTTCGATCGGATGAAGATGATAAGACTAACGTTAGAGGGGTAAAAGTGGAAGAAAAATTCAAAGCTTACCTGCTTGGTAAGCCCGAAGCGCGGGAAGATTACCCCTTTGGCCCCGATATCGCGGTGATAAAGGTTGGCGATAAGATGTTTGCGACTTATAGCCGAAATAGTGACGGATACATCCATATGAATCTAAAATGTGACCCAAACGAAGCTTTAGCGCTCCGAGATGTGTTCGAGTCGGTCATTCCGGGTTACCATATGAATAAGAAACACTGGAATACGGTGATTCTTAATGACTCAATCCCCGATGGTGAGGTTGAGCGCATGATCGATCGCTCCTTTGGTTTAGTGGTGAAAGGCTTAAATAAAGCGGAGAGACGATCACTAGAAATCAAGTACGGCGAAGACGAAGTTTATAAATAAAAAAACAGTGTTTGGCCGTGACTTAGCTCTTTTTGGTTCGTATCTCGTCCATAACAGAAACGTATGGTGAGACTTATGAAACCCTTATTACAATCCGCTCGATATGCGGTGTTTGTTCTATTTTGTATTGCTGGGCTGTGGTCGTGTGGCCGTGATACAGAGGCTCTGTTCGAAGACAACTCATCTATGAGTGCTGGAGCATTACCTACTGGCACACCGCTGGCGACTGTGACCGCAACTCCGACCGCAACTCCGACGCCAACCCTACCTCCGGTAGAGACAGCGACTCCGACACCAACTCCCACTTTAACGCCAACTCCGACACCCGCGACATTAGCAGAGGTACAGGCACAAATATTCACACCAACATGTGCTGTTGCTGGTTGCCATACCGGGAGCGTGCCCCGGGGGGGGCTGAACCTTTCTGATGGTCAAAGTTTTGGTAATTTGGTTGGGGTCGCCGCGGTTGGAAACCCTTCTGCGGTGAGGGTGGTTGTGGGCAACCCGGATCAAAGTTATTTGGTTCAGAAGCTCGAAGGTGCGGCTGGAATTGTCGGCTCACAAATGCCCTTCGGTGCAGACCCGCTTTCTCCCGCTCAGATAGGACTTGTACGGAGCTGGATCACAGCAGGGGCCGTTGAAGCCACCGGTCAGAGCGCTCAGGTGGTGCTGACTAAGGTGATGGCGGGTCCTGAATCTTTGCTATATACCATCGAACTGAATGGCCCAATCGATTCGAGCAGCGTAACGGCGGGCAGTGCTTTGTTATATTTTGTTTCGGGTGAAGATCGGATTCCGGGTGATTTGAGCGATACTTCAATGGCGGTATCTGGAAACCAGTTGTTGGTTGAATATCGGGGACAGCCGCCTCTGGCTTACGATGCGATTGAACTTTATGTAAATGATCCTGCATTTTCGGCATTGTTGGATGAGGCTGGACAATATGCCGATATGGATTCAGATGGAGAACCTGGAGGTGTATTGATCCATGTTTTTCCCTAATCAGTTACTGGATATCTATCAGATCCCATTTATGGAGTAACGAATGAAAAAAACGTTAATCGCAATGCTCACAAGTCTATTTATGTTTGTGTGTGGCGAAGCGTCCGCTCAGGTTTAT
The DNA here is from genome assembly GCA_045430345.1 of Agarilytica sp. Classification (GTDB taxonomy): domain Bacteria; phylum Pseudomonadota; class Gammaproteobacteria; order Pseudomonadales; family Cellvibrionaceae; genus Agarilytica. The sequence continues at coordinate 232,470 of JAILXT010000007.1, forward strand.
ATGGGGGGGATGTATGGTAACTCATCTTCTTCTTATCGTGGCCCCGAGGAAGACGACGTTATTGAGCCTAAGCTAAAAAAAGGTACAGGGTTTCGGGTTTATGTTGGGAACGAGATCTCTCGTAAGTTTGCCGCAGAAATTTCCTATGTGGATTTGGGAGACTATGAAGTTGGCGCCGCAAGTGGTGGTACTCTCCCAGCAACACAGGTCTCGGATACGATTTCCATTGACGGCTTAGATGCATCTTTTGTGGCTAAGTTACCGCTTAGTCGGCGTGTGTCGATGTTGGGGCGTCTTGGGCTAATGTATTGGCAGGGGGAGAGGTTGACGATTGATTCTACTTCTCCGGACGAAGACCCTAAACGCTTTCATGATACTGATGTATCGATAGGTGTAGGGATTGAATATCAATTTTTGGATCGTTTTGGTATGACTCTTGAGGTAGATCAGTATAAAACAGGGTGGTATTACAATCTTTTTTATGGGGTGAGCCTATACGTTACTATGTGACTCATCAATCCAGCGTGTTTATTAAAGTAGTCATTGCATGGCTGTTTGTTGCTGGAAAATACTGACTGGACGTTAAAAAAAGGTTGTGTACCTTTTTATCTTTGGTTTGTTGCAGTGCGGACAAAGTGTATCGGTTGTCGGGGTCAAACCAAATTTTTGTTTGTTTCTTCTTGTTTTCATCCATCCGTATAAATGCGCTTGCTTGGGCGATACTCTGTTTCTTGTATTGCAGTTTCTCATTATCTAACTGGCTAAAGGTGTAGCGTTTAAGCTCACCTCTTCGCACGAATTGATAGTCAAAGGGAGCCGGAGGCGTCGCGGTTGCCTCTATTAGGTCTATTTGAAACATAAGTTGATAGGTCATTGGTCCGAGAACGCCCTTGTGGATTGGTAGCGTCCGCTTCTTTTTTTTGTATTTGCTTGTCGCAGTAAGGGCTTGCCAGTCATAGGAGATAGAGCGCTTCTTTGAAATCCCGAGTACTCGCTGTTTATAGCGATAATAAAGTGGATAAATTTTGTTTGACTCTGTCCAAAGAAACTCTTCATATTCCACAATTTTACCAAAAAAATTGTCGGTCCTTGTCTCCAGTTTATAGCGCTCACCGCTAATATGTTTCAGCGTGCGGGTCATGGAAATATCCAGGCCTTTGTAGCTCCCTTCGTAGACAGCTTTATGTAGTAACGTTTCTTGAGCTGCTTGAGCTGCTTGAGCTGCTTGAGCTGCTTGAGCTGCTTGAGCCAAAAAAAACGAGAGAGCCAAGGTTAAGGTCATGTTTATGAGAGGGGTGAATAGACGCCTAGCCAGAGGGTTTAGGCCGTCGCATCGAGCGAGCATATTTGTGATCACTTTCCTATAGTGTTCAGCAGTGGTATTTTCGTGAGCTTTGGTGATTTTAATCATAAAGAATGACTTACCCGGTTTAGGCTGTATATGTGGTGCCATTATGGGGCGCCAATTATGAATCAGCCCTTAACGGGCGGAAAGCAATTTTTACTGTGTCTAATCTCTATGAGAGGTTTATTGCGCCATTGTTCCTCCGGTTTTCCATATCGTCACCTTCGTTTTCCTTGATGTTAAGCGCTTGGGTGTCTAGGTGGCGAGCCATGGTGTTGGGGGCTACACTGCAGGTATATAGTGGGTTTTCATCAGGTAGGAGTATGTACCTGGTGTATCGCTTTACTCTTTTCCTACCGAATTCCTGTTGATGTTGGTATCGGAGGTCGTCCGTCTGACTAGCCATGGTAGTTTAGAATGTCAGTGCAAATAGATGTAGTGGCGGGCAGTCAGTGTGTTTCCTTTGCCTCTATTTGGCGAGCATCGATTGCCTGTGCAATGGCGTTGTTGTGTTATCTGGGAATGGCACTGTTTGCCGAGGCCTCGCGTGCAGAAGCGCTTGTTGATGAGCAGCTTCGTACGGTGCTTGATGAAGACCTAGGGTATTTTGTCGAGGACAGCTCACTCAGTGTATATGAGGTACATCAAAAGCCGGATCAAGATTGGGTTCGGTTCGATGGTGATATTAACCTCGGTTATACGGAAGAAACTCACTGGTTTAAAGTGAGTATAAATAGCGAAGCCCGTCAAAAGCTTGCGCGTGTTTTGGAGGTCTCTTACCCCCTTTTGGATCAGATTTCTGTCTACTTGTTTACGGGGAACGAGCTGACAAAGTCCTACGCGAGTGGCGACTCGTTACCCTTCCATCATCGTCCTATCGAGCACCGTCATTTTTTATTTCCTCTTGAGTTTGAGTCGAAACAAGAACATTCGTTGTATCTACGGGTTCAAACGGCTGGGGCGCTTCAAGTGCCACTGGTGCTTTGGGAAGAGCGAGCTTTTCATGTCGCTGACGAGAAGAATAATGCCATCAACTTTCTGTATTTTGGTATTTTACTTATTATGGCGGCGTTTAATTTGATGCTGTTCTTTTTGATTCGAGATAGATCTTTTATTTCGTATGTGTTTTTTGTTTCCAGCATTATTATATTGATGACAAGTATTCTGGGGTATTCCTATCAGTACGCTTTGTCGGATTACCCTAGATTTCATGAAATATCCATTTTGTTGATTGTGCCGGTTGTACAAGTATCGATTAGCATATTTACGATCCAGTTTTTGAAGCTTTCCGGAAATAGCACTTTCTGGTATCGGCTGTTTATGAGTTTCGTGGTTATTGGGTGCCTGTGTATGATTGGCGCATTCATCTTTCCATATAACCTTTCCACCAAAATTTCGGTTGTATTTGTACTGCCTGTCGCGGTATGCGCGATGGCCGCCGGGATTATGTTTTGGCGTTCAGGAAGTCAAAGTGCACGGCTTTTCTCCATTGCGTGGGTGGCGATTCTTTTTGGCGTGGCCAGTGCTGTGTTAAATCGTTTGGGGTTGATTCAGAATTCTTTTTTCGTTGATTATGGTGTGCAATTAAGTACTACCGCACAAACATTGCTGTTTTCTTTGGCGCTTGCTGCGCGCTTTAATTCTGAGCGAGATGCCAGAATGAAGGCGCAACAGGAGTACGTGGAAGAAATTAGAAAAAGACGAGATGTAGAGACTCAGCTAGTTTATGCCGCAAGTCACAACGAAATCACGGGGCTTCCGAATCGCCTTTTATTTGAAAAGTCGGTACGGAAATACTTTGAAAATCGTGATAAGGAAAATGTGGATCTATTAGTTGTACTCTTGCATGTGCGCCGTTTCGATGATGTTAATAAAACCTTAGGTCATCGCAATGCGGATGTGTTATTGCGCCGGATAGGCGAGCGCATTAACGCCGTGGTATCTGAATCATCTAAGTCCTTGATGATGGAGAAAAAACAAAACGATTCTACCCATGTGGCACATATCGAAGGTGTGAGTTTTTGCTTCTGCTTAGTTGATACAAAAAAAGATGATGTGATGTCCTATGTGGAGCATCTCGTTAAAAAAATGGGCGAGCCAGTAGAGTTTATGGGGTTGGCGCTTGAGCTGAGCTTTCTGGTTGGATGTAGTTTTAATGAAGATGACGTTGACCCGCAAACATTGCTGAGACAGGCGTTTGTCGCATTTGATATGGCTCATAAAAGCTTGTCGCCAATAGCAATATACGAGCCGAAAATGAATCCTTATAGCCCTAAACGACTGACGTTGATGACGGAGTTGCGATCGGCTTTGGATCACGATGGTTTGGAGTTATATTTCCAACCCCAAATTAATTTACGCAGCGGCAATGTTTCGGGTTTTGAGGCACTACTCCGTTGGACGCATCATGAATTTGGTTTTGTACCCCCGGATGAATTTATTCCCATGGCGGAAAAAACGGGCTTGATGAAACCGCTCACTCGCTGGGTTTTACAAAGAGCAGCGGAATTTTGCAAACAGCTGGATGAGATTTCCTGCGACGCGTTTGTATCGGTCAATATTTCAGCCTTGAATTTAAGGGAGTCCAGTTTTAGTCAGCAGGTGTGTGATGTATTGGAGACCTTAGACGCAAGCCCTCAACGAATGGTGCTGGAGGTAACAGAAACGGCCGCAATGATTGACCCCGACAGTGCGCTAGCCGTACTGCGTGAACTGAATAATGCCGGTGTGCGGCTATCGATTGATGACTTTGGGACGGGGCATTCGTCCTTGTCTTATATTCGACGTTTGCCAGTACAAGAAATAAAAATAGACCGTTCGTTTATTGGTGAGATGGATAAAAATAAGGGCGACGCTACGATTGTTCGTACGACGATTAATATGTGCCATGATCTAGGTTTTGAGGTCGTCGCAGAAGGCGTGGAAAATCAAGAAACATTGGAAATGCTTAAGTCGATGAGTTGCGATGTGATACAGGGGTATCACATCGCACGGCCAATGAACTTCACTGACACAGTAAATTGGTTAACCGATACAGAGTGGAAGTTACGGCGGCCCGCATAGCCGCTGAATTTTGGAATCCAAGATTCTGACGTTATTGTTAATGTCTCCCATATTTTCCTGTAAAAAATTAAGACTTAAATTCTATCAAGCGAGCTTTGAACTCTCTCAGTTCTAACTTAAGTGCTTCGCGATTTTCCTGCCCCATTCTTAACATAAGTTTGTGAGCCGACGGCAATTTTTCAAGTTTTTTATCTGCAAATTTATACATGACACTGGGCTGTATTAATAATATGGCATCTTGCGTAATGGGCGCGTCGAGTAAAACATCAACGGCTTTAAGAAGTGTGCTATGAAAGTCGCCATGGCCAATACCCAACTCCTGATACGCCGCTTCAAACGTTGGAAGATAAAATCCATAAAGTGTGATTAATGCAGGGGTGTTGAGCGACGAAAATAAAGCGATGTAGGGTGAGTAGCGCGCGTCATTCGCCCGTGAAATTCGAAATAGTTCTTGTTCAGTATTCTCGGTTTGTTGGCCAATTTTATACGCTTCAAATAGGCCTTTTGGCGATGTGATTGGCCGATACTCGCGTACGATCCGCCCCTCACTTAGGCCGTAGACTGCACGTACTATTTTTCTAATGCTTTCTTCTTTGGACAGAAGATTAACGAGTTCTGGCCCATTGGTGAGCGCGCTGAGTTTGGATGAAAGGTGCTCGTCACTGTTATTTAACGGCGGCGGCGTTTCGCTTGGAACAGGGCTTGGTGTAGGGGCGTATGTTTCGTTGGCGATCTTTGGTGCTGGTGTTTCTTCAATCAGCTCAACTTTTTTGGGCGGGGCTGTGGCGGTTGGGCTGGGAATGGGCAACGTCGCTTGTTCTGTATCCGACAGACGGTTGAGATGCTGACTGATGAGTAGATACAGACCTGCACTGATTAACACCGCTGCCATAACGGCAATAATGACTTTTTTACTCATAATGATTCAGGCTCTATTTATACTGACGTGTTTTTTTGTGCAGTACGTTAATTGCACAGTGTTTTCAGTTTTATCGTTTTTATTGCGTGTTGTTGCCTGAGAGTAACCCATAATTTATTTTACGTGTATGGGTTTTAGTGACAAGGATTAGAGGAAATGGTTTCAAAAAATCTATCGAAAGCATAAGTCGGGCGATAGGTTTTCAGGAGCGTTTTGAATGTATCCCTATGTGATTCACTTTATTGTCCTTACTTCAAATATCCTCGTTTCATCAATGTGAAAAAACGAAATGGGGCCGGATGTGGGTAACCGAGTGAATTCAAATGTGAATTTACCGTTTGCGTAACGCGAGAAAACCCGCAATAAGAATGACTAATATCCCATGCCCGACTTGATCAAACCCGTGATTCGTAAGTGCGCTGTCCACGCTCGGCTGAGAAATAAATTTATGTGTGTTGAGTTGTGAATGGAATGTTGGTTCGTGATTTTCTATTTCGGCCGACACATTTCGTGGGGCCATAGCGAGCGCTAAAATGGAAACGCAAATAATCATAATTTTAATTTTAGTCATGGTGTTAGCCCCGGTGCCCATACGCCCGCTTGCCCAAATGAAAATTACCTTGGGTTTAGGGCCTAAATACGATCCGTTTATTGTTAAGTTTTAGTGTTTCGACTGTGCTCTGATATAGCCAGATTAGTGCCAATAAAAAGATTTGAGCGTTGACGGAGGCTGTGGCGTGTCAAGGAAAAAAATTCAGAGAAATTTGTAAATTAGGCTGACATTCGACTGTGATGCTCAACAACTAATGCGTGTGAACTGCTCGTGTTTTTGGGTGGGCTGAGGGTTTTTGATTTCGATAAAACCGATATTTATGAGGGGGACTTGTTTTAGACTTTTTCTCTCTCAAAACATCAAAAATGCCATGAGAGAAAATATTTTCGTGTAAAAAAAACCGACACTCGCCGGTCGATATAACATATTCCGAGACTTCATCAACCGCGGAGGCTGAATAGCCCCGTTTGCTTTTATTGAAGCGCTAGTGGCGCCTCGTCTAGTGCTGATAATTGTTCCCTAAGCTCCAATATATGACTCGCCCAATAATTTTCGGTATTGAACCATGGAAACGCTAAGGGAAATGCTGGATCGTCCCAGCGTTTGGCCAGCCAGCCGCAGTAATGAAGCATACGAAGTGTGCGAAAGACTTCGATCAACTTGAATTCCTTGTAGTCAAAATCACAGAATTCTTCGTAGCCGTCCATAATCGCAGAAAGTTGCGATACTTTTTGTGCGCGGTCGCCGTTAAGCAGCATCCATACATCTTGGATAGCGGGGCCATTTCTCGCATCATCTAAATCGACGATATGCAGATTGTCGTAGCGAACAAGGATGTTGCCTGGGTGACAGTCGCCATGCAGGCGGATTTTTTTATATTGCGCCTCGGCGTATAGGTTTTGCACCTTGTCTATCAAGTGTTGGGTAAGGGTGTTGTATGCCTCTTCAAGTGATCTGGGGACGATGTCTTGGCTAATAATGTAGTCGCGGGCGTCGATAGCAAAATTTTGAATATTGATCTCGGGCCGGGCCTCAAAGGTCTTTGTTGCGCCAATGCCGTGGATGCGGCCTAGATGCTGGCCCAGGGTATAGAGCGTATCGAGGTTATCTAGCTCTGGCGCATGGCCGCCACGGCGGGGGTAAAGCGAAAAGCGATAGTCTTCATATTCAAACAGGCTTTTACCGTCTTTTATGATTGGCGCAATGACGGGGATCTCTTGCTCAATTAATTCAAAAGTAAAAGTGTGCTCTTCTTGGATTTGCGCATCGCTCCAGCGGCCTGGTCGGTAGAATTTTGCGATCAGCGGCTCTTCGTCTTCAATCCCTATTTGATATACACGGTTTTCGTAACTGTTTAGCGCAAGTATCCGTGCATCGGATAAAAAGCCGAGGCTCTCCACCGCGTCTAAGACGAGGTCTGGGCTGAGACGGGCATAATCGGCTTGATCCAAAATTGATTCCTTAATGTTCTACGATAAAAAACGTGGCGGCAGTATAGCAATGCTGCCTTGTTAACGCCCGAATGAGATGTTTTGGTGTTTTGGTGTTTTGGTGTTGTGGGGCAGGGTTTCAGTCGTGGACTGGGGCTGGCGTGCGCGCCAGTGCCCATATATCGACCTTAGAAGCCCCATGAGCTTTCAGGATTCGCGCTAAGATCTCAGCGGTTGCGCCGGTAGTCACAACGTCATCCACAAGAGCGATATGTTTACCTTGGACGCTTTCCTTGCATGTGAAGCTGGATTTTAGGTTTTGCAGGCGCTTTTTTCGGTTAAGGTTTTTTTGCGCGACAGTGCGTGTATGTTTTACGAGTATGCTGCGAGCGGGGCATTTGAGGTGGCGAGATAGATGTGCCGCTAGTAACTGACTTTGGTTAAAGCCGCGTCTGATCCTGCGTGACCAATGGATCGGCGTGGGAACAATGAGGTCGGGCAATGCGTCGATGCGGTTGATGAGTGGTTCCGCAAGTGTCGGAATCCAGAAGTGCTCGTGCCTATCTTTAAGGCCTTGAATCAAGTGACTCACCGGCGGTTCATACCGCCAGCTCGTCACAATACGGTCAAAGCTGGGGGGCTTAGTGAGGCAATCCCCACAGCACAATGCTTGATGCGCAGTGGGTACATCACACAGTGAGCAGCGTGGCCCATCATTTCGGGGCAGGGTATTCACGCAATCATGGCACAAGCTACCGTGTGCTTGTGCGGAGCATAAGTGACATACCGCGGGAAAACTGTGGTCTATCAGCGGTTTAGCGCGTGTGATTAGGTGCGCTGAGTAATCGACTATTTCAGCAAAAATTGTGCGAGCATCCATACTTGTAAACCTGAAAGTCCATTTTTGGTTGACAAGTGCCGTGCTGACTATTTATTGTACGCCCGTTGAATTTCAGACTGCATGTACAAAAACCACGTTGAGGACTGCCAAACCGATGAATGCTGATAATGCCATAAGACACGACTGGACACGAAATGAAGTACAAGCCTTGTTCGATCTACCGTTCAATGACTTGTTGTTCCGTGCTCAAACGGTTCACCGCCAGCATTTCGATCCTAACCAAGTGCAAATCTCGACGCTCTGCTCTGTCAAGACAGGCGCATGCCCAGAAGATTGTGCTTACTGCCCGCAAAGCGCGCGTTATGACACGGGACTAGAGCGGGAAAAACTCATGGCCGTGGAAAAAGTCATTGAGGAAGCGAAGGCAGCGAAAGCCGGTGGTGCAACGCGTTTTTGTATGGGCGCTGCGTGGCGTTCACCAAAAAACAGAGACATGCCTTATGTTGTGGAAATGGTGAAAGGTGTTAAATCTCTCGGTTTAGAAACCTGTATGACGCTCGGTATGTTGACGGAAGAGCAGGCCTCAGAACTATCGGATTCGGGTTTGGATTATTACAACCATAATCTAGATACCTCTGAAGAATTCTACGGTGACATCATCACGACACGCACCTACCAGGATCGCCTGGATACCTTGGCCAACGTTCGTGGCGCCGGTATGAAAGTCTGCAGTGGGGGCATCGTTGGAATGGGTGAAGGGCAAAAAGATCGTGTGGGTCTTTTGATTCAGTTGTCTAATATGGGTGTTCACCCTGAGTCTGTTCCCATCAATATGCTAGTTAAAGTTGAGGGAACGCCGCTTGATAAAATTGAAGATTTAGACCCTTTTGAATTTATTCGTACTATCGCCGTTGCCAGAATACTAATGCCGAAATCTCATGTGCGTTTATCGGCCGGTCGTGAAGAAATGAACGATCAAATGCAATCGCTCGCGTTTTTTGCTGGCGCTAACTCCATGTTCTACGGTGAGAAGTTATTGACCACTGCAAACCCAACAAAAAATAAAGACATGGAATTGCTAGACCGCTTAGGTATATCGCCAGAACCCTATAAAGCGCACGAATCAGATGAGCAATTAGAAGAAACATTGGCTGCACAGGCGCAATCTGCAGCGATGGATAAGGTCTTTTACGACGCAACTGCGAACTAACTTTGTCTCAATCACGTTTAGATAGTGCCTTGCAGCCAGCGCTTGACCAACGTCGAGCGCAATCGCTCTACCGGCATCGCGAGTTGGTGTGTTCTCCCCAGCAAACGCTGCTCAAAAAAGGTGATCGTGAACTGTTATCTTTTTGCAGTAACGATTACCTTGGTTTAGCCAATCACCCCGACGTGGTTGAGGCATTTACTGATGCGGCGCATCGTTACGGTGTTGGCAGCGGCGCCTCTCATTTAGTCTGCGGACACTCCCAAGAACATCATGCCCTTGAAGAAGAACTCGCCGTGTTTTGTGGGCGAGAGCGTGCATTACTATTTTCGACGGGCTATATGGCGAACGTCGGCGTGATTAACGCACTGACTTCGCGTGAAGATGTTATTTATGAAGATCGTTTAAATCACGCATCCTTATTGGATGGCGGGCTGCTCTCTGCTGGAAAGTGCGTGCGCTATCATCACAACGATATGGCAAATTTAGAGCAGCAGCTGCAACGCCATCAAGGCAAACGAAAAATTATTGCAGTAGATGGTGTTTTTAGTATGGATGGCGATTTTGCTAATTTATCTGCGCTGTCTGAAGTCGCAATAAAACATGATGCGTGGTTAATGGTGGATGATGCACATGGTTTGGGCTGTGTCGGAGAAAAAGGTTTAGGCTGTGTTGAACATTTTGGGTTAAGCCAAAACGAAGTGCCGATTTTAATGGGAACCTTAGGGAAGGCCTTTGGTTCTTTCGGGGCATTTGTTGCCGGTAGTGAAACGCTGATCGAATCACTTATACAATTTTCCCGCACCTATATTTATACCACCGCGTTGCCCCCAGCGGTTGCAGCGGCAACGCGCGCAAGTTTGGCGCTTATTCAAACCGAACCTGAGCGCCGACAGAAGCTCTCTGAATTAATTCGCGTTTTTCGTGAAGCGTGTGCTGCTCATCAATTAAATCTAATGGCATCATCTACGGCGATTCAACCGGTTATGATCGGCGATGCGCAAAAAGCGGTGAATGTATCAAAAGCGTTAGAGCAACGCGGGTTTTGGGTAAGCGCGATTCGCCCGCCGACGGTGCCTGAAGGTACGGCGCGATTACGAGTTACTCTGACAGCTGAGCATACCTGCGCTCAAGTCAGATCCTTAGCTTTGGCGATGGCGGAGTCTGTAAATGCACAGTAATTCTGCTGAAAATCGTGATGCACGTAATAACCCGCCTATCATCTCCGCTGCAGGTGATGTGTCATCGGCAACTTCGCACCCCTCCGTTTTAAAGCTTCAGACTCGGGGTCATGGACGACCAGGTCGTTACCCGATTGTCTTACTCCATGGCTGGGGTAACGACAGTGTCTGTTGGGAACCGCTGTTAGAATATTTTGGCCCAGAGACAGAAATCCATTTACTTGATTTGCCGGGCTTCGGGGTCAATAGCGATATAGTGATCTCTGATTTGCATGTGTTCTATGCGGCTGTTGAACAGATACTTCCGGTCAAGTCTCACTTGGTGGGGTGGTCATTAGGTGGGATGCTTTGTGTTCAGCTGGCCAAACGCTTTCCTGAAAAAGTTGCGTCACTTTCCACCCTCGCCGCAAATGCAAAATTTGTCGCAGATGACAACTGGCCAGCGGCAACATTACCGGCGATCTACCAAGCGTTTTTGAGCGGTTTTTCTTCTGATCCCAAAGCGACCTTAAAGCGTTTTTGCTTTTTACAAGCGCAAGGTGATAGTCAGCGGAAACACCTTTCTCGATTTTTTAATCAAAATACTCCCGTGCCGAATCAAGACATTTCGGATGCGTGGTTGCGGGGCTTGCAGTGGCTGTCTGAAATCGATAACAGTGACGCGTATGCTGAGTTGAAGATGCCCTACAATGCGATATTTGGGGAACATGATGCGCTGGTGCCACAAGCCGCGTATCAACGGTTTGATGAAAAAAGCCTATCTTCAGAGGTCCATGTGATCGCTCACGCGGGGCATGCACCGCATATATCCCAGGCGGCTTACGTTGCACGGAAATTAAAACGTTTCATTTCTATTGCTGAAAACCCTTATCAATGTGATAAGAAACTCGTTGCCAAGTCGTTTAGTGGTGCCGCGAATCACTATGAAAAAGTGGCCTTGATGCAAGCAAAAGTTGCAAAGCAGCTGATTGCATTTAATGACGACTTCTCGGGTGAAATCTGTGATATCGGTTGCGGCACTGGGTTTTGTATGGACAATATTCGTCCTCAAAATACTAATATCGTCGGTGTCGATATTGCGCATGGTATGTTGAAATTTTGCCAACAAAAATATCAGCAGTATCCGCCACGCTTAGTGTGTGCTGATTTTGAAAATTTGCCGATTAAATCAAATACTTTTGACGGGATCGTATCCAGCCTTAGTATTCAATGGAGTGAAAACTTTGATCAGTTGTTGCAGCAAATAAAAGACTGTCTTAAGCCCGGTGCGTGGTTTGCATTTTCTACCTTGGGCCCACATACGTTGTATGAATTACGTGATGCTTGGAAACAGGCGGATTCTTTTGTACATGTAAATCAGTTTCTGAGTCATGATGTTGTCGCGCAGAAATTGGCGGATGCTGGTTTTACGATTAACAAAACAGAGCAATCCAAAGAAGTGCTGCAGTACGATACGGTCTTTAGTTTAATGCGCGATTTAAAAGCAATTGGTGCACACAACGTAAATGCAGGAAAAAAAGACGGCCTGACAACACGCAAAAGCTTTCAGAATATGACCAATGCCTATGAAACTTTTCGTTACGACAAAAAATTGCCTGCGACCTATGATGTTCAATATTTTTATGTGACCAAACCTTATGGGCACCTCTAAAAATGTACTTTTCCGTGATTCCAGCGTCAGTTCCGTACTCAAAGACTCAAAACGTTTCACTGGGTCAGCATTCCTCATGTACGCGAGTGCATTGTAGTTTTCCGTGCGGTACGTCTTTGGCCTCACAAAAAAATCACTATTTTTATAAGTGCCCTTATGCCTAAACACACCTTTTTTGTTGCGGGTACCGACACCGATGTCGGTAAAACACTGGTTACCGCGTCTTTGTTACATCTAGCGAATGAGCAGGGGCTAAAAACGCTCGGGTTAAAACCCATTGCTGCTGGCTGTGAAAATACGCCAGAAGGCTTACGGAATGATGATGCGTTAATGTTGGAACAGTACAGTTCTGTCAAGCTTCCTTATGAGCAACGTAACCCTATTGCGCTTGAGCAAGCGATTGCGCCTCACATTGCCGCTGCAAATTCGGGAAAGCGCATTTCTGTGGATCGCATAGAAGGGGTTTGTCGTGGGGCAATGATGACGCCCTCAGATCTATGCCTCATTGAAGGCGCGGGCGGGTGGCGCGTGCCTCTAAATCAACGCGAAACAATGGCCGATATACCAAAGTCTTTGTCCACGCCGGTTATTTTAGTGGTGGGTATTCGCTTGGGGTGTTTGAACCATGCCTTGCTTACCGCTGAAGCCATTAGGCGGGATACGCTGAGCATCGCCGGCTGGGTAGCGAATATCGTGGATCCAGAGATGTCTGAAGTGCAGGCAAACATTGATACCCTGGGCTATTACTTCCCGTTCCCCTTGTTGGGAACGATTCCTTTTGAAAAGGATATAACTCCCTCCTCAGCTTCCAAACATCTTGATATAAGCAAACTCCTTGAAACTCCTTCGCATTAACACCAAATAGTCTTATAGAGATTCGCTTTTTGCACGAGTGTGACTGTTTTTTAGCCAAAAATGACGTAAAATTGGTTCAAGGCGTGATGTTTTATCACGGTTTTGCGTGATGGCTGTCCTCTATTGCTTAATTTGATAGCGCCGCAAAACATGAAAATCACCGAAACAGGTACAGGCCTATGGTTGGCTCAGTGATGAATGAAGGGCTGCGTGGACTTCAGTCCAGTCAGCAGCAAATGCAGAAATCTGCCAATGAGATCGCGCGCGCTAATATTCGTGAACGACCCGAAGAGGCGGTGACGCCGGAAGTGCCCACCACTGTTCAGCCTGTTGAGGAAACACCGGCCATTGAGCAGCGGGGTATAGAAGAACCGCTTATTGAATTGCAACGTCAAGAGCAACTCTTCACCGCTAATGCTAAAGTTATTTCAGTAGCCAATGAAACACTAGGAACTTTGATTGATGTTAAATCTTGACGTACTGATAGCGTTTTTTCAGTGGTTGATGGGCGCAGAGCGCCAAGAACCACAACCCATGTACATACCCATAGAGGAGGAGCGAAGAGACGACGACTATTGATCTTCAATAGCTAGCCATCTCTTTCAAAACAGAGGTGAACATAGGCGTTCCATTTCACACCGCAGCCTCACATGCTGCGCAGCCTTTGCCCATTGGTGAAAATACAAATCAGCCAAGGGATGTGCACGTCCAAAACTCCTCCTTCAAACCCGTAGAATCCCTTTCTAGTTCTGGTCGTACTGCCGTGCGAACGAATGAACGCTTGGCCGATGCGCCTGCTTCTGGTTCGGAGCGATCCGAACCCAATGACTCCTTGCGAGAGGCGGATGGCGATAGTGGTGCAGAGGCGTCGGCAGCAGCTAATCGGCAAGATCGTGAGGCACGCATTGAGCAAGACCGCGAAAAACAAGCCTTGCTAAAAGAGCAGCGAGAGGTACGACAGCTCTCTGCCCGAGACCGAGAAGTGCGTGCCCATGAAGCTGCACATGCTGCAGTGGGTGGGCAGTATGCAGGTGCGCCTAGCTATGAGTTTGAGCGTGGCCCAGATGGCGTGAGCTATGCGGTAGGTGGCGAGGTCTCTATAGATACCGGTAGAGCCGCGACCCCGGAAGAAACGCTTCAAAAAGCCCAAGTGGTTCGCCGTGCGGCCTTGGCTCCTGCGGATCCTTCTCCTCAAGATCGTCGTGTGGCGGCTCAAGCGACGCGTTTAGAGTCTCAAGCACGTGCTGAAATTTCGGCCAGTCGAGCTGAAGAGCTGAGAGAATCCAATGAATCGGATGAGCCTGAAGAGGAAGCGCCTAATGGCCTCTCGGATGAGGTCACCGGGAATACATCTTCATCTTCTTCGTCGGCTCTTAAAATAGCGGATGCGCCTCGCTTTTCTGATCAACCGTCGAATTCTGTCGCGAATCAAATAAGCAGCCTTGGCAGTGCTAGCCCGGTTAATCAAATTCTTTCCGTGGCCGATGTTGGCGCAAATCGCCCTGGTGCGTTATTAAGTCAACTTGTATAAGCTTTCCTCAGTCTTAAGACTCATTCTTCGTTAAACTTCTCTTTCAAACATTTTTGTCACTGTATCCACAGCTTTTTGTTAGTGCTTGCCCTTAAATTAGCACTATGATTGTTCTATAACGACAGGCGCTTTATCGGCGTTTTCTCTTTCCCGTTGTCGATGTAATACATGCTGAGATGAGGACATACCATGGCTGACTACAAAGTACCCCTAAGCGATATTCACTTCGCGATGAAGAAGGTGTTTAAACTTGATGGGCTTTGGAACCACCTCAATATCCCCGATCTAGATTTTGATACTGCAGATGCGATTTTAGAAGAAGCCGCCAAGCTTTGTGAGCAGGAGCTTGCGCCACTAAATCGCGAGGCAGATGAGCAAGGCTGTCGTTGGTCAGCGGATGGCGTAACGTCTCCTGGGGGCTTTAAAGAAGCTTATAGCACCTATTGTGAAGGCGGTTGGGGTGGTTTAGGCGGTAACCCGGAATATGACGGTATGGGCATGCCCAAAACTCTGGTATCACCCATTGAAGAAATGGTGCAGGGCTCAAATATTTCTTTTGGCTTAGCGCCGATGCTAACTGCGGGAGCTGCCCTTGCGATCAACGCGCACGGGAGTGATGCGCTAAAACAGGCCTACTTACCGAATATGTACAGCGGCCAGTGGGCGGGCGCAATGGATTTAACTGAACCGCATTGCGGTACAGACTTAGGCCTCTTGCGGACAAAAGCCGTACCCAATGATGATGGCAGTTACCTGCTCAGTGGCACCAAGATTTTTATTACTTGGGGTGAGCATGATATGGCGGAGAATATAATCCACCTTGTGCTGGCAAAATTGCCTGATGCTCCAGCAGGTTCACGTGGTATTTCGTTATTTCTGGTGCCCAAATTTTTACCAAATGAAGATGGTTCATTGGGCGAAAGAAACCCAGTTAACTGTGGCTCTTTAGAAAAGAAAATGGGTATCAAAGCCTCTGCTACCTGTGTCATGAATTTTGATAATGCAAAAGGCTGGTTAGTTGGTGAGCCGAACAAAGGCCTCGCCTGTATGTTTACGATGATGAATTACGAACGACTTGCCGTCGGGATTCAAGGTGTCGGCGTGGCTGAAGCATCGTATCAATCGGCGGTGGAATATGCGCGTGAACGAATACAAGGCCGAGCTGCGACCGGGGCAAAAACACCAGAAAAAGAAGCGGACAATTTACTCGTGCATGCCGATGTACGCCGTATGTTATTGACGATGCGCGCGCTCAACGAAGGCAGCCGCGCGTTTTATTTTTACACTGCAAAATGGCTGGACATATCTAAATTTGGCAGCGGCGAAGAGCAAGCGCATGCGCAGAATATGGTGTCTTTACTGACGCCGGTGTCAAAGTCGTTTATGACGGATACGGCGTTTCAAGCTGCGGTACATGGTCAGCAAGTATTAGGCGGTCATGGTTATATTCGTGAGTGGGGGCAAGAGCAGCACGTGCGCGATATTCGCATCACTCAAATTTATGAAGGCACCAACGGCATTCAGGCAATGGATTTAATTGGTCGTAAAACGATTGCAAATGGTGGCGCTTTGTTAGGCCTGTATAAACAAGACGTACAACGTTTTATTGAAGACGCAAAAGGCAATGAAACCGTTGCTTCGATGCTAGATGGTCTGCAACACGCAATAACACTATTACAGCAGGCAACAGACGATGTTGTTGCCTTTTCGAAGAATGATCCGAATGCAGGGGGCAGTGCCGCTGTAGATTATCTCGATTTATTCGGATATGTGGCTTATGCGCACATGTGGTCGATGATGGCTCATGCGGCAAGTGAAGGGACTTCTGGGGGAGACTTTGATGAAGCCAAAATAGCGACGGCCAACTTTTATTTCGCGAAATTATTACCGCAAATAGAAAGCTTGGCGGCAAAAGTTAAGGCTGGGCCAGAGACTGTGATGGCCTTGGATGAATCACTTTTCTAATTCGATTCAAATATAGCCTCACAAAAATCCCTACCTATTAAAAACGGTGGGGATTTTTATATGTGCTGTCTCGGTACGTGACTAAATGATGCGCGCTATTGTGCCGTCCAGCCGCCATCTATCGATAGTGCCGCCCCGGTGATTGTGCTTGCATGCTCCCCACAGAGGTACAGTGCGAACTCACCGATTTTACGCGGGTTTGCCATTTCGGGCACGGGTTGCTTCGTTGTCACAATGCTTCGTTTCGCTTCCTCAAATGTTTGTCCCATTTGATCTGCGTGGGCTTGTATTTGCGAGCGGACAAGAGGCGTATCCACCCAGCCGGGGCAAATCGCGTTGGCGGTAATATTATGTTCTGCATTTTCCAGGGCGGTGACTTTTGTGAGTCCTACGACACCATGTTTCGCAGCAACGTAGGCCGATTTTTTGATCGAAGCCACTAAGCCGTGTGCAGAAGCAATATTGACGATACGCCCTTCACCTTGTTTACGCATAATAGGGATCGCGTATTTTGTGGTATGAAAAACGGAACTTAAATTAACGGCGATAATGGCACCCCATTTTTCATCTGGGAAGTTTTCTATGGTTTCTGTGTATTGTATCCCTGCGTTATTGATCAAAATATCAATGCGTCCAAGTTCATTATGAACCCGTTGCATAAAACGGTTTATTTCGTGAGGTGAACGTAAATCGGCACTGTCAAAGAGGGTGTTTATTCCGTACTTTTTAGCCATGTCCTCGGCGAGTTGATGCCCTTCCTCATCTGACATTAAGCCGTGAAGGGCAATATTGATACCGTGTTCTGCCATGACGTCAGCGCAGGCTAAGCCAATGCCGCTTGTTGAGCCGGTGATAACCGCAACTTTTGTATCACTCATGATCTGAGTCTCTTTTGTTTAGGTGGGACTTTGAGTCGGTATTTATAGTGTAGTGTTGAATGAGATTGTTGGTCTGCGCTAAAGAAAAGATGAAGATTGCGTATAGCGAGTATGATCAGTGAAGCGCTATGCGTGACAAACCAGAGGCAAATAACAAGGACAAAAAAAAGCCCAGTCATAAATGGCTGGGCTTTACGTGCAGCATTATAAAAGAATTACTGTGCGGTCCAGCCACCATCAATTGGAAGTGCCGCGCCACTAATCGTACTTGCGTGCTCGCCACTTAAGTACATAATAAGCTCACCAATTTTACGTGGGTTTGCCATTTCAGGTACGGGTTGTTTGGTGGTGACGATTGAGCGTTTTGCATCTTCAAACGATTGGCCAGTTGCATCGGCATGGGCTTGAATCTGAGCTTGTAGGATGGGGGTGTCCACCCAGCCAGGACAGATTGCATTAGCTGTAATGCCGAACTCTGCATTTTCTAATGCAGTAACCTTAGTGAGGCCAACAACACCATGCTTAGCGGCAACATAGGCTGACTTCTTCGCAGAAGCGACTAAGCCGTGTACGGAGGCGATATTGACGATACGTCCGCCGCCTTGCTTGCGCATAACGGGAATAGCGTACTTCGTTGTATGGAAAACCGAGCTAAGGTTAATCGCAATAATTGCGTCCCATTTTGCATCGGGGAAATCTTCCAATGTTTCAGTATGCTGAATGCCGGCGTTATTCACGAGTATGTCAATGCGACCAAGCTCATCGTGTACGCGTTTCATAAATGCTTCAATCGCAGCAGGCTCACCGAGGTTTGCACCGTCGAATAAGGTTTTAATGCCGTGTTTTTCAGCCATTTCAGCAGCAAGCTTATTACCTTCGTCATCGGGCATTAAGCCGTGAAAGGCGATGTTGATGCCTTGCTCAGCCATTACTTCTGCGCATGCCAGGCCAATGCCACTTGTTGAGCCAGTAATAATGGCGACTTTTTCGTTACTCATGATTTTCCTCTCGTTCGAGTTTTGCTTCTGCTACTTAAGCCTTAGTCTAGTTGCATTTCTGGGATGTCACCATCCACAACTAACTCGCCAGCAGTTTTTTCGATAATTTCTTCAACGCTTACGCCAGGTGCACGTTCTTTCAAGTGGAACTTGCCGTCGGCGATTTCGATATACGCGAGGTCTGTGACCACTTTCTGAATACAGCCAACGCCAGTTAAGGGCAGGCTACATTTTTGAAGTAGTTTAGAGTTGCCGCGTTTGTCTGCATGGGTCAACGTTACAATAATGTTCTTTGCCCCAGCAACAAGATCCATTGCGCCACCCATGCCTTTAATGAGTTTGCCTGGGATCATCCAGGATGCAATATTACCTTCTACGTCGACTTCGAAAGCACCCAATACCGTAAGGTCGATATGGCCGCCGCGAATCATCGCAAAGCTATCGGCGGAAGAGAAGATGGAAGCGCCGGTTACGGTAGTAACGGTTTGCTTACCTGCGTTGATCATATCGGGATCAACTTCATCTTCTGTGGGGAAGGGCCCCATACCCAAAATACCGTTTTCTGACTGAAACAACACAGCCTTGTCTTCGGGTACATGGTCAACCACTAAGGTGGGGATACCAATACCAAGGTTAACGTAGTAACCGTCTTCTAATTCTTGTGCAACTCGCTTGGCGACTTGATCACGTGATAATGCCATAGTGAATTCTCCTGGAATTTTTAAATGATTTACGCTTCGCGGGTAGTGCGGAATTCGATAACTTTTTCATGTTGCGTTTGGATCAAACGGTTAACATAAACCCCTGGTGTTTGAATCTCAGTTGGACTCAATTCTCCTGGCTCGACGATCTCGTCAACTTCAACGACGGTGATTTTACCCGCTGTTGCTGCCATAGGGTTAAAGTTACGTTGGGTGTTGTGGTAAACCAAATTGCCGAAAGTATCTGCTTTCCATGCGCGAACGAGTGCGAAGTCACCTTTTAGTGCTTCTTCTAACACGTACATACGACCATCGAATTCTTTAGTTTCTTTGCCTTCAGCAATCATGGTGCCGTAGCCCGTTGCTGTGTAGAACGCTGGGATGCCCGCGCCGCCAGCACGCATTTTTTCAGCCAAAGTACCTTGTGGTGTAAGGTCTACTTCTAGCGTGCCTTCCATCAATTGTTTTTCAAAAAGTGCGTTCTCGCCGACGTATGACGCAATCATTTTTTTGATTTGTTGGTTTTCTAACAATATACCGAGACCGTAGTTTTCAAGACCACAGTTGTTTGACGCGATGGTTAGGCCTTTTACACCCATCTTCTTGATTTGCTCGATCAGCCCTTGCTGAACCCCACAAATACCGAAGCCACCCGCAATAATGGTCATATTATCTTCTAGACCGGCCATTGCTTCTTCAAAGGTATTGACGACTTTATTAAACCCTGCCATGCAAAATAACCCCTCTTCTTGGCTGTTTCAGCCAGATTAGTATGTTGGATAGTAGTACTGTGTATGCCCACCTGTGTCGGCATAACCCTTCGACCAGAATGTTTCAAATGCACGCCATAGCCGAATAAATTCAACAAGTGTTGAATTTGCGGGTATAAAGTATAAACACCCTGTTTGGTTGAAACAACCTGATCGGTGTCAAGATTACTATGTTTGTGATCTCGGTGCTTGCTAGGCGGACATTGGTGCCATCGTACTACTTTAGGAGAGGAATCGAGAGTGCGCGAACCAAGTAGTACTAAGGTCTAGTCTTTATGCGGGTCAGCGATAGGCATGGATTGCTCGCGCGCATGATTGATACAATGTACGCATATATAGAATGAGACTCGATACATGCCGGAACTATACCCAGAAGATCAAAAGAAAGTGGATGACTACCTTAACTCCGAGGCGAACTTGGTACCGCGACGACCGTTTCGGGTGTGGATGTTGCTGGGGATCATT
Organism: Agarilytica sp.; assembly: GCA_045430345.1. GTDB lineage: Bacteria > Pseudomonadota > Gammaproteobacteria > Pseudomonadales > Cellvibrionaceae > Agarilytica. The sequence continues at coordinate 252,823 of JAILXT010000007.1, forward strand.
TTTGCTGTGCTGGCCATGTTAACCTTGGTGAGCTTTTTGATTGCCGATTCTCATGGGGTGATCTAGGGGTAATATGCAATAGCCTGGATAAGGCTATTGAAAATGATTGGAAATCCCGAGCGCCTGCTCACAAAGCTCGAAATGATCGCCACCTAAACTCGGGTGGATTAAGAACCTTCTATTAATAAGCAAGCGATACACTCATTGATCATGAGGGGCGTAGCTGTACCCAAAAATCTGTAAATTCATCTGAAAACACCCAAATCTTAATATAAATGTCACAAAAGCATGGTAGGGCGCGTGCTATCTTTAGGGTGTAAATTAACTAAAGTTTCGTTTTTTGCGCTAAGCCAGGCCACCATTTTTCTATTCGCGTAGAGAAAGAGTGTGCTTGAGAATGGATGAATAGTTTCAATACTGAGAGCGCAATACCGAGATGATCATAAAGACAAGAGGAAGAGATATGAAAATAAAAATGACAAAATATCTGGGCGCAACCCTTGTTCTGTTTTTCGCTATGTTGTCATTTGCGAATGACAAATATGCGTCTGCTGCGTTTGATTTTTCGGCTGATCAGTTAGCCTCTAAACTGATGGCGGAGAATGTGTTCTCTGCCGATGGCGGCAGTGCCGTCTTGTATTGTCAATCAGATGTGAGCGCGGCAGGGGTGATCGCGCGTACAAATTGCTACGACAAGCAAGGTCATGATGCGTTGGCACATACTGCGGAGCGTGCGCTTGCCGAGTTGATGTTCACCCCGGCTAAAGTGAATGACGAGGCTGTACCTGTACGCGTTTCGTATCGCGTGGGTGTCAGTGCATCGGAAGGCGGGAATGTAAATATTATTTTGATTCCTAATTTGGGGACGATGCAAGATCGTTACGGAAGAGATTACGTGGCACCGCAAGAGCGATTAGATGTGTCTGGCTGGTATGACCGCTATAGTAAAGCGAGCTGGGTGAATGGCGATGTATTTCTAGGTGATGGTGCGTTGTCCCGCGTTGCTGCTACAGTCAACGAGAACGGTAAAACTGAATTGGTGAGAACCTTAGACGATAAGCGCGCGTATAAACGAGACGCGGTCATTGTGAAAAATGCGGTGAAAAAGTCGCGCTTCATTCCAGGCTTTGTTGATGGGCGGGCTGTGCCGATGGGGTATCTAGCGGTGGTGAATTACGGTGGTAATAGTGGTGAGGCCGTTAGTGCTCGCTAGCGTTAAGGTATGTTAGTCAGAGCCGCTACTGCGGTGTTTATTCTTCCCAAACCCACCGAACAGGTTCACCAAAGTCATCCTTAATCAAACGTTTGCGTGGGCCTTTTTGTGCTTTCTCTGGGTTGCTTTTAGCTTTCTTTCTCGCCTCAAGTTCCTTTACTACCTCTGTCACAGGTGTTCTGGCCTGCTTGGGTTCGAACTGGGTCGAGTGGCTAAACAGGTTCATGTTTTTTTCATTCCCGCTAACCCCATTGGGAATATCTTTCACTGCGCCACCTTTCGACAAAAACTGATTGATATCGTCGGCGATATCATCGCGGATTTCCGCTTTGGTTTTAGCGCGTGTGATGATGCGTCTCTGAGTCATAGGGTTTGCGCAGGAGTAAAAGTGAACGAACTACGTAGTGTAGCGCGGTGTGTGGATTTTAACCAGGCTATTTGACGGTTTGCAGGGAGGGGGTGGTGTTTATAAGGTTGGGCTTATTTTTTGTATTCGGTATGTTTGAGTGATTTCCCTTTGACCTTATTTGCTGGGTACCGTTGTTCGTTGATGATCATTTTATCTTGCGTGACTTCGAGCAGGTCGATGTCCATACGTTTTGCCATGAGCAGGGTGTACATGAAAACGTCGGCAAGTTCATACGCTGCAGCGCGGTGCTTTTCGTGATCGAGAGTGAGGGATTCTTCGGTCGATAGCCACTGAAAATGTTCCATCAATTCAGCGGCTTCGATCGATATGGACATTGCGAGATTTTTTGGGGACTGGAATTGCTCCCAGTCCCTGGCTTCTGCAAATGCGAGTAGCTTTTGTTGAAGCTCTGGCAAATCCATGCTGGTGAGTAACCTAAGAGACGATGTCTAATAGTTCAACTTCAAATATGAGTGTGGCATTTGGGCCAATTTTCCCACCCGCGCCGCGCTCACCATAAGCGAGGTGTGGTGGTACGAATAGGCGCCACTTGGTGCCCACCGGCATCATTTGAAGCGCTTCTGTCCAGCCAGCGATAACGCCGTTTACTGGGAATTCAGCAGGTTGACCGCGAGATACAGAGCTATCGAATACGTCGCCGTTGATAAGAGTACCGTGATAGTGAGTCTTTACTGTAGAGGAGGCTTGAGGCTTTTCGCCACTGCCTTCTTGAATGACTTCGTATTGCAGTCCTGACTCCAGAGTAGTGACTTCGTCACGTGCGCCGTTTTCTTTTAGAAAGCTTTCGCCCTCGGTTGCCAGGTGCTTGCCTTGTTCTGCGGCTTTCGCCTGCATTTTTTCTTCGTACGAGTGGTACGCTTTTTCAATATCGGCTTCGCTTAGCTCGCTTTCAGTGCCGTTTAAAGCATCAATAACGCCTTGAGCGACAACGTCTGGGACGATGCCTTCAAATGATTGTGAGGCGAGCTGCAGGCCCATTTGGCGACCAACGCCGTAGCTGACTTTCTGTTCGTCAGTTTCAAACTTTTCAGATGACATGAAATACCCTTAAATGAGGTGTGATTATGAGAATTCGCGGAGTCTAACATAGACCGGAATAGGGGTCAGTCTAATACACTGAAAGTGGCTGTGGGGGCTGGCTGGTAGGGGGCTTAGCGAGCTTACTTACCTTTAGAGGTAAGGTCTAAGCAGGTCAATCGCGTCGACGTTATGGTCGCCAGGCTTCTGGTTTAGAAGTTCGATGTTACCGAGGCACCAATCGCCAGAGATCTCTGTTGATGGTTCGAGTTCTTCGAAAAACGCTTCAAAATCGATGTCGGGGAGTAGGAGGTTTGCCGTGAATTCGGCGCGTGTTCTCACGCTTTCGTGGCCTAGACGGTTACGCTCGCCCCAGCCGATTTGGTAGTCAGCGCAAGCGCTGGCATTATCGGGAACGCTGGTGAAGGCGACCTCATAGTCAGCATCGAAGAAGTATTTCATCATGCTGGCTTCAAATAGCATGGCAAGGTCTTCGTAAACATTGGTATAGCCGTAATCGTCACTGGCGCCGTCGGGTGCGAATGCATCGCCGACTTCTGCTGCTTCAATCTCAAGATCTTCTAGGCTGGGCTCGTTGCCTTTATACATAACGCCGGCAAGGGAAAGCATCGTATCTGAAGTAATGGGTGTGTGTTCATCTAAGCGCGTAGAAACCCAGTTGCCGTTTATGGTGTTGATGGCCTGAGTCAGCGTCATATTTGTCGGCAGGTTCATGATGCTGTCTGGCGGTACAAAATCATTTGCGTGGGCGAGTTCGTGCAATAAAAGGCGCGCGACGAGAAGCACAATGTCATCGAGTTCGCGTGTTGAATTGTCCGTGAGTGATAAATGTCGATAGGCAGATTGGCCATCGATAAGGTAACGGTTTAACTGTCTGAACGCGAGTGGATCGTCAAAGCCGGCGCGATAGTCTTCTTTGGGGTTGATGGTGCGCTTTTCTTCAACGCTCAACCATAAAAAAGCTGGGTCTAGATAAATGGCGCCGGTAGCGGTCGTGTAATAAGCGGGACGAATATCGTCATCAATAACGATGGCGGTAATGCCTTTGAATAATGGGAGGAAACCCTCGGGCAGTTCGTATAAGAGCTCTTCAAAGCGTTCGCCCATCCAATCGTGAGAAACGATGACGCGATCCATGATTTGCGGAATACCTGGATCGTTGTATTCCATACCAATGAGGGGAAGTGTTTCTAAGTCACAGGCGTTCTTACTTTCTTCAACGGTGGAGCAGGATTTAATGACAGAAATGTAGGGGCTATCGCCTTTATATGCACGCGTATCGGACAAGCCACTATCGTCATCACTGCTCCCGCCGCAAGCGCTGATTGCGGCGCTGACCAGGAGTGTAAAAATCCATCGATAATGCTGGGTAAACTTCATTTGCGTCTAATATGCATATAAATGAGCGAGACCTATCATTGTAAGCCTAGCAGATGACGACGAAAAGGCAGTTTCGTGCTTGTTTTGCCAAAAATGGGACAAAAATGAGACAAAGTTGTGAATATTGTCGTAAAAATGATGCTCTAAGCCCTAACCCGGGAGATGAAATATGTTTAATCGTTATTTTTTAGGGAGTTGGGGCACATACTTCTTTCTACTTCTACTGTCGTTTTCACTCAAGCTTTACGAAATATTTCCCGGTACAGGTATTATCGGTTATAGCGTTGTGATCGGTTTTCTGCTGGCGGCACTCAATGAAGCGATCAAAAAATGGCACTACTTAGTTGTGGGAGCGAGCCTGGTTCTTTTTGGTGCAATTGCGTCATTCGACATCGTGTTATCAAAACAGGAGCTTGCGGAGCTATGGGTGTTGTATGGCTGGTTTCCATTAACCATGCAGCATGTTGACGGGTATATGCAGGTGATTATTATTTTGTTAAATATTTTTACCGGGAGCTTGGCGGCAAACTGTTTGTTTCATGGGCTGAATAAACGTAATTTTAGTGATTAAACCCTACCGTGTTTAGCGAATCGCTAATCTTCTGTATTTAGCCATTCGATCGCATTTTTTTCATCACGAAATTGTTTTACGGAACAAAATCCCTGCTGTTCCCTAAAAACACGGAATTGATTCATTTCGCCATAAGCTAAATCATCTGACGCGACGACGGCCACTTTGCTGGGGTTTGTATAAACCAATTTCCCATGCATGGCCATCTGTTGTATTTCGTCCAGACTTAAATCAAAGTTGATTCCCGAGATATTCCATAGGCGCTTATGGTAGGGGTGATGTGTAGCAATTTCATTGATAACAGCCAGGAGTTCTTTATATGTCGATTTTCTTAGAATACGAATCGCCGTTACATCGCCTATCTTGTTAATCTCGTAATACGGATTCATTTTAAGCCTTAGCATAATGTTACCGAAGCCTTCGTCTTTAGCTTTCGGTTTTTTTTTGTCCGTACGGAAATCTAATGTGTCCATAGCGGATAATGAAGATGGTTATTGCGAATATTAACGTTGATGCCGCAATACCGAGTAGGCGAGTGGTGTCGAGGTTTTTCATATCCAAAATCATGTAACGTGCGAGTGCAACTATCGCGATATATAGAGGCATTCTAACAGGCAATTTTCCAGATTCTAGGTAAATCGCCACCATCGCCAAGACTTCAAGATATATGAACATGAGGAGCAAGTCAGCTAAAGCGACTTTTTTTGCGCCGATCATTACCGCAACTTCCTGCCCGATGGCAAATAACGTCGCAATAGCCACAATAATTAAGCCAATATCTTGCGCCCAGATGAGGCCTTTGTGCCCCATGTCTCGAAGGTAAGGCATGTATGACTCCCGTATTATTCTTATATTAGTGTTTTCTAAAGTAAAGCTAACTTTCATAGCTGTCAAGGTAAGAGGGGGTTAGACCGGTTCTAGTGCGATGGGTTCTGAGTTCGTCGGAGTATATTTTGGGAGAGACATCCCTGAGCAATTTCTGTTTGCGTTGAGTTAGTGTGAATGAGTCGTTGGAATAGGAAAAAATTAAAAAGGATAGTGTGCGGATCAATTAAATAATGCCAATAATGATTTGCATGGGGACACATCTGTATGAATATTAACCGTTTGTGGCGTGATGTTTTTAAGCACGCAGTAGCTACAATGGGCTTTTTTCTTGTTTTCACTTCTATCGCCGCGCATGCCGCAGTCTTTGATAGTACTTCCAGTTCAGGGGGCCTATTTAGTTCGGCCGAATCTCATCGTTTGATCGTGAAGTATAAAAATAATGTGGCTCAAAATCGGATGTCCGTAATGTCTGCTTTCGCGATGAACGAAGTTTCGCAAATCGCCGGCGTGGATATGTCCTATATGCGCCGATTGTCCACAGGCGCTCACTTGATGAAAACACGTTACAGCGTTTCATCTGGGCAGCTAGGGGTGATTCTTCAAAATATGATGTTCGATTCAAATATTGAATACGTTGAAGTTGACCGGCTAATGCAGCCGTTATTTACACCAAACGATGCGCGTTACAACGAACAGTGGCATTACTACGAAGCAGTCGGTGGCTTAAATCTCCCCAGTGCTTGGGATGAAACCGATGGTGCCACTGCGGTGGTGGCCGTGATAGATACGGGTATTCGCCCCCATCAAGATTTGGTGGGTAACCTTCTTCCTGGTTTTGACATGATCAGTGATGCTGATATTGCCCAAGATGGCGATGGTCGTGATGCCGATGCAACGGATCCCGGTGATTGGGCACCTTTTGGTGGTTGTGGTTGGTTTACGCCAGGGTCAGATAGCAGTTGGCATGGTACGCACGTTGCGGGCACCATCGCGGCGATGACGAATAATGGAACCGGTGTTGCGGGCGTTGCATTTGGTGCGAGCGTTGTGCCAGTGCGTGTACTTGGTCGTTGTGGTGGTTACACTTCCGATATTGCTGATGCGATTATTTGGTCAGCTGGCGGCACTGTGAGTGGCGTTCAAGCTAATGCAAACCCCGCGCAAGTCATTAACTTAAGTCTTGGTGGTGGCGGGAGTTGTGATGCCACCACACAACAAGCAATTAATACCGCGCGTAGTTTGGGATCTACGGTAATTGTTGCTGCGGGTAACGCTAGTGAGAACGCATCTAATGCTACGCCAGCAAACTGTTCCGGTGTGATTACGGTCGCGGCAACTGATCGCTCAGGTGGCCGAGCTTCTTATTCAAACTATGGGAATGTTGTTGATGTTGCCGCTCCCGGTGGTGAAAGTGGGTCAGATGGTGTGTTATCCACATTAAACAACGGTTCACAAGGTCCGTCACAAGATACGTATGGGTTTTACCGAGGCACCAGTATGGCAACACCTCATGTCGCTGGTGTAGCCGCATTGTTATATTCACTAGATCCTAACTTAAGCCCTGCAGAAGTGGAAAATGTGTTGGTTAGTTCTGCCCGTTCGTTTCCAAGTGCATGTGATGGCTGTGGTAGTGGTATTGTTGATGCAAATGCTGCGGTTCATTCCATACTGAATACAACACCAACACCAACACCAACACCAACACCAACACCAACACCAACACCAACACCAACACCAACACCAACACCAACACCAACACCAACACCAACACCAACACCAACACCAACACCAACACCAACACCAACACCAACACCAACACCAGGGCCTACGTGTTCAGATGTTTCGTCGATGAATTATTATCACAAGTTAAATGGCAGGGCATACAGTACAGGTAGTTTCTTTTCGCCAAATTATTTTGCGAATGGCAGTGATGAATCTATGCCGGGTTCCACCTATGGAACAACGACTTTAAGGACTTCGGATAATAGTGTGTGGTATGTTGGTGCGTGCCAGTAAGGCGATGTAAAGTTGTGTAAAGGCCATCTTATGATGGTCTTTATTTTTTATACATCTTGAAAAAATATTCGAAGGGTATTGAGCGTAATTATGTTTTGGGTGTAATAAATACTTGTCGCTAGGTCTGCATTCGTCAGGTGTTTTTATCGAGGATATTAGTGGGCTCTCCATCAATGCTCAATTGATTTTTATTTTCCCAATATTGTTTAATCCCCTGATCGCCCTGTACTTTAGCCCAGTGGGTTAGTTGGTCTCGTTCCCCTGCATAATCATAAAAGGGAATCGACATGCCGCATGAGTTCTGAACCATTTCAACGCTGAGATCAAAGATCTGTCGCGCACCAGGCAAGGGCTTAAATAAAGAATACATATCTTCCCATTCTTTATCCGTGTGGTGAATCACTTTGGCTGAGCCATATAAGCGCAGCGTCAATGGGTTTCCTTCAAAGGCGGTAAACATAATGGTCATACGGGGGTGTTGCTGGATATGGGCGGATGTCTCATTTCCACTGCCTGTGACGTTCAGCCAAGCGATACGGTTTTGATCAATAATATGAAAAGAATCCATGCCTTTTGGTGATATATTGACTCGGCTATCGTGTGAGGCTGTGCCAACAAAAAATATTTTTTGTTGGTTTATAAACGCAATATGTTTTTCGGATAACGCTTTGAACTGCTGGCCCATTATCTCGATTCCTTGTGTAAATGGTTTTTATTAAATTGGTTTTTGGTTGTTTTTTGTCGGAGTATATTTTATTAATACAAAAAGGTGTTAGTCGTTGTTAGGTTTTTTCCAATTGGCCCATGGGTCGACTTTACTGTTTATGCCGGGTTCTTTTGATCGTGAAGAATCATGGTCTTTGCGTTTTGTTGGTTTATGTTCTCGTTGGTTTCTATTTCCGCTATCGGATCCTCGTGCGGCGGATTTTTTTTGACGTTTTTCGCGTAGTCGTTCGGCGTCTTCCAGGCTCAGTTCTTTTGGTTCCCCTGGTGTTTGATCTTCAGGAATAATCCTGTCTCTTGGCGGTAACAAAAACTGTTCGGAAGAGGCTCTAGGTAGATGTTTAAACTCATAGAGATAGAAGGCTTCGAGCTTTTCCCGAGCCCAATCGGTTTTTTTGAGAAATTTAATGCTCGACTCGATACTTGGGTTCGTCTTAAAACAATTAAGGTGCAGGTAGGCGAAAAGAATTTCGAATCCGTAGTGATCTACTAGTTCAATCAGTAACTTTTTTAAGGCAAGCCCATGTAGTGGGTTATTTTTGTAATTGATTTCATCATTCATGCAGATGTCCAGTTGATTAGAATGTAGACGGTTGATTTAAGCACCCATATCTCCCCAAAGGTACTGCATAATGGAAAGGGCGGCGATCGGGGCTGTTTCTGTTCTCAGTACGCGATTTCCCAGTTTTAATGGCATAAACCCCAGTGTTTCTGCCGCTTGTATTTCGGTGTCGCTCAATCCTCCTTCTGGGCCTATCAGCAGCGCAGCGGATTGTTCCGGTTTTAGACTGTGAAGAGCATCATCGCTGCGATGGTGGAGGACGAGTTTTACGCTCGACTGACTGTGTTCGATATAGCTTTGGATTGGTTGCACGTCCTTAAGTTCGGGGAGGACGTTTCGTTGGCATTGTTCACATGCCCCGATAATCACTTTTTTCCAGCCAGCCATTTTCTTTTCGAGGCGTTCGCTCGAAAGTTTTACTTCACTGCGCGCGGTAATTAAGGGCGATATCTGTGTTACGCCAAGCTCGGTGGCTTTTTGTAACACCCAATCAAAACGATCGCCTTTAGATAGGCCGATTGCCAATTCGATGTTGAGTGGTGAAACATTGGGTTTGTATTCTTCTTGCTGAATAAGAACGATGGCGGTTTTTTTTGTGGCTCTTGATATTGCGCCAGAATATTGATTTCCGTTGCCGTTGAATAAAATAAGCGGGCGGCCCACGTCCATGCGTAAAACTTTTAGCAGGTGGTGAGATGCCTCAGCTTCTAGCTCAACGGTTGAGTTGGAAGCTAAGGTTTGTGGGGTGTATATGCGGGGAATTCTCATGGGCCGTTAACATCGTTCTTGAAAATTGAGTGTTCGGCCCAGAGGTTATTTTCGTTGATCAAGCCCCAGAGCTTTCATGAGCTTGCTCGTAGGGTCGATTTGATTCATCGAGTAAAAGTGTATGCCAGGCGCGCCGTTATCGAGCAAAGTTTCACACAGTTCGGCGACAAGATCAAAACCGAATGCGGCGATACTTTCTAGGTCATCGCCATAGGCTTCCAAACGCTTACGTACCCAGCGAGGAATCTCCGCACCACAGCCATCACTAAACCGTGCGAGGTTTTTGTAATTGGTGATCGGCATAATACCTGGATATATGGGTTTATCTATGCCAGCCGCCAGACATTGGTCCATAAAATAGAAATAGGCGTCTGGGTTGTAAAAGTATTGTGTAATGGCGCTGTTCGCACCGTTATCGAGTTTCTGTTTTAAAAAGCGAATATCCTCATCGTAGGAGGTGGCTTCGGGGTGGATCTCCGGATAAGCAGCGACTTCAAGATGAAAATGTTCACCGAAGTGTTTGCGAATAAAACTGACCAGCTCAGAGGCTTGTACCATGTGCATTGCACCGCCCACGCCGGAAGGCATGTCGCCACGTAGTGCAACGATACGGTCAACGCCGATATCTTTGTAGCGTTCCAATAGTGTGATCATGGAGTCTTCGTCGTCGCCTCCGAAAGATAGATGGGGTGCAACGGATAGCCCTTCTTCTTTCATCGCGGACACAATGCCAAAGGTATTATCGCGGGTGGACCCGCCTGCACCGTAGGTCACCGAAAAGAAATCCGGATTTAAAGCATTCAGCTCAGATCTCACTTTGATGAGTTTTTCTTTTCCTGCCTCAGTTTTTGCGGGAAAAAACTCGATACTGACACGCAGATCGTTAGTTGTTGTTTCTTCAGTCATAACAATTCCCTATTTGCCTTTAGCCACTTTTAGTCGTTTTGACAGTGACTAAAGGCTTTGGAGCAAGTTGGCTGGCGTACAGGTGTATTTTAGTACTTGTACGATTCTGGCTTATACGGCCCGTCTTGCTCGACATTAATATAAGCGGCTTGTTCTTGAGTAAGTTTAGTGAGCACGCCGCCGAAACCTTCGACCATGTCTTTTGCCACTTCTTCGTCAAGTTTCTTGGGCAGCACTTTAACGTAGAGTTGTTCGGTTTTTTCTGCGTCAGAAAGATCCGCAAATTTTGCTTCGTACAAGTACATTTGAGCGAGTACTTGGTTGGCAAAAGAGCCGTCCATAATACGTGATGGGTGACCCGTTGCGTTGCCCAGGTTCACCAATCGGCCTTCTGATAATAGAATCAAATGGTCTGCTTTGTTGTCCTTGTTACGATAAACTTTGTGAACTTGCGGTTTTACTTCTTCCCATTCCCAATTCTTACGCATAAATGCTGTGTCGATTTCGTTATCGAAATGACCAATATTACACACAACTGCGCCGTTCTTTAGGGTTTGTAGCATTGCTGCGTCACAGACATTGACGTTGCCTGTTGTGGTGACGATAAGGTCAGTTTTACCCAATAGAGAGGTATCGATGTTTTCAGTCTTACCTGTGTTGTTACCGTCAACATAAGGAGAAACAACTTCGAATCCATCCATGCAGGCTTGCATGGCGCAACTAGGATCGATTTCAGCAACTTTAACAATCATGCCTTCTTGACGCAGTGACGCAGCTGAACCTTTACCCACATCACCGTAGCCAACGACAAGGGCTTTTTTACCCGAAAGCAGGTGGTCCGTGCCACGCTTAATTGCATCATTCAAGCTGTGACGACAGCCGTATTTGTTGTCGTTTTTAGACTTAGTTACCGCGTCGTTTACATTGATCGCCGGCACTTTTAATGAGCCGTCTTCCATCATTTCTAATAAACGGTGGACGCCTGTTGTGGTCTCTTCTGAAATGCCGTGAATATCGTCAAGCATCGAGTGATATTTATCGTGAACCATGGCGGTTAGATCGCCACCATCATCGAGAATCATGTTGGCGTTCCAAGGTTTTTCATTTTCTAGGATCGTTTGTTCGATACACCAATCAAACTCTTCATCAGTTTCGCCTTTCCAAGCAAACACTGGAATACCGGCTGCCGCTATAGCTGCAGCTGCATGATCTTGCGTTGAGAAAATATTACATGAAGACCAACGTACTTCTGCGCCCAAGTCTACCAATGTTTCAATCAAAACTGCGGTCTGAATGGTCATATGAATACAGCCCATGATGCGTGCATCGGCTAGGGGCTGACTCTCTTTATATTTTCTGCGCAAAGCCATAAGGGCTGGCATTTCGCCTTCAGCGATTTCAATTTCGCGACGGCCCCATGAGGCGTCGGCGTCGAATTGTTCTTGAGTGTTCGCGGCGACTTTAAAGTCGGTAAAATCATTTGCTGCTTTAACTACTGCGTTCATTGTGTTCTCCAAAAGTATTCGTTAATTATAGGGCCGCTTTTAGCGCGTCAGCTTTGTCTGTTTTTTCCCAGCTAAAATCTGGAAGCTCACGACCAAAGTGACCGTAAGCCGCAGTATTGCGATAAATGGGTCGGAGTAGGTCAAGCATTTCGATAATGCCGCGTGGGCGTAGATCAAAATGTTCTTGTACTAGCTCAGAAATTTTTGCATCCGCAAGTTTGCCCGTGCCAAAAGTGTTCACCGAAATAGATGTGGGCTGTGCAACACCAATCGCATATGACACTTGAATTTCACAGCGTTCAGCAAGACCCGCAGCGACGATATTTTTCGCCACATAACGACCAGCGTAAGCCGCAGAACGGTCAACTTTCGAGGGGTCTTTCCCTGAAAATGCGCCGCCGCCATGGCGAGCCATGCCGCCGTAGGTATCGACGATAATTTTACGTCCGGTCAAACCACAATCACCTACGGGGCCACCAATAATAAACTGACCAGTTGGATTGATATGGTATTGAGTATCAGCGTGTAACCAGTCAGCCGGAATTACTGGCTTGATGATTTCTTCCATTACCGCTTCGTGAATCTGGCTTTGCGAAACGTCAGGCGAATGTTGTGTTGAAAGTACGATGGCATCAACCGCGACTGGCTTGCCATTTTCATAACGTAAAGTAACTTGGCTTTTCGCATCTGGGCGCGACCACGCGTGAGTACCGTTTTTACGTAATTCAGCATGCTTCTCAACTAAACGGTGAGAATAAAAAATAGGTGCGGGCATTAAGGATGCCGTTTCGTTGGTTGCGTAGCCAAACATCAAGCCTTGATCGCCTGCGCCCATTTCTTTGTCGTCGCCTTCGTCTACGCCAACCGCGATATCTGAGGATTGTTTTCCGATGGCGTTAAGGACTGCACACGATGCGCCATCAAAACCAACATCACTTGAGTTGTAGCCGATATCGAGTACAACATCACGAATTAGGTCTTCAAGCTCTACATAGGTGGATGTACGCACTTCTCCGGCGACAACTACCATTCCAGTTTTCACCATCGTCTCGACCGCAACACGAGAGTTTTTGTCGTCAGTTAAAATTGCATCTAAGATCGCATCAGAGATTTGATCGGCCATTTTATCTGGGTGGCCTTCGGAAACGGACTCTGATGTAAATAGAGAATACTCAGACATTGTGTTATTCCTCGTTTAACTTTTGTGTTCAGTTAATGTTTTATAAATTCACGTATTTGGATTTGAAAACCGTTACGAAGGGCAAAATAGCTGCTTTGCCCTTCCTTAAGACCGCTAGTTTTTGCCCAGCGGGTTAAATCTTTGGGCGCAAAGCCGAGCCATAAATCACCACAGGCTTCCCGTGTCCAATCTTGATCGTGCTGACACAGATCGCAAATAATGGCGACGCCCTCAGGTTTGAGTGATGTGGCGACGTCTTGAAATATTTGCTGTGGTGAAGGGGTGTGGTGCAAAACCATATTGATCACAACACAATCCACGGTGTCTTTTAAATCGCGGCAATGGTGTGTGTCGTTGTGTACAAAATCGATATTACTAATGTTAAGCGCTTGGCAACGTTTTTGTGATTCAGCAAGCATCTCGGCACTATTGTCGAGCGCTGTAACATGATCAAATTTATTCGCCAGGATTTCCAAGTATTCACCCGCCCCAGGGCCAACTTCAAGTGCCGCTTGCTTGGAGGGGAGATTGGTGTTTTCCAAGACTTCGCTCACATGTGAGGCGTAAACATCAAAGGCAGAGATTAAATCTTGCTGTTGTTTAAACTCAGCGGCATTTTCAGAGAAGAATTTTTTAGAGGCTTGTGAGCGCAGGGTATAGATCTCATCTAAATTGCGTTTTACCGATTCAGGCAACGTCAGTTGGTCAACACGTTTAAATATGGATGCTTTAAGTGCACTGAAAGGGTCGTCGGGGTTTATCGCGGCGCGGCGATAAAAAATTGAATTGCCTTCTTTTCTTGTGGTCACCAGTTGCGCGGTTGCCAGGACCTTCAAATGGTGGCTCATGCCAGACTGCTTTGCACTAAAAAGGGTGCATAGCTCTAAAACGCCAAATGAATCTCTTGAAAGCGCGCGCAGTATTTCCAGGCGCAGCTCATCTGCCGAGGCTTTGAGTACCTGGGCAAGTAGCGCTGTTTCGGTGGCGTTTTCATTGATTGGTTCTTGAGGCATGGAGGAGAGTCTAGCAGCAAAATTTAGCTATATCAAAAAATATCGATATAGATCCAAAGGCTTTTAAATCGTGTCCTTCTATGCGTTTTTTGCTTATGTTGTTTTAAATGCCGATTTTAGCCTGGAACTTAGTCAATTCTGAGTTTACTCAACCTGCTTATTCATGGAGAATACGCGCTCTTTTTTATCATCATTCGGGAGAAACCCAATGCCGTCTCGCAGAGATCTAGCCAATGCCATCCGTGCTCTCAGTATGGATGCCGTTCAAAAAGCCAATAGTGGCCACCCTGGTGCGCCCATGGGTATGGCAGATATTGCCGAGGTATTGTGGAATGACTATCTAAGTCATAACCCTGCAAACCCATCCTGGCCAGACCGTGACCGTTTCGTCTTGTCGAATGGTCATGGATCGATGCTGATCTATTCACTTTTACATCTCTCTGGGTATGAACTTCCGATTGAGGAGTTAAAAAACTTCCGCCAATTACATTCTAAAACGCCAGGTCACCCAGAATATGGTTACGCGCCCGGTGTTGAAACCACCACGGGCCCATTGGGGCAGGGGATTACGAATGCCGTGGGCATGGCGATCGCCGAGAAAACTTTGGCGGCTCAGTTCAACCAAAAAGACCATGAGATTGTTGACCATTACACCTACTGCTTTTTAGGGGATGGTTGCATGATGGAAGGTATCTCTCATGAAGCGTGCTCTTTGGCGGGTACCCTAGGCCTGGGTAAATTAGTCGCCTTTTGGGATGACAACGGCATCTCGATTGATGGCGATGTAAAAGGCTGGTTCACTGACGATACACCTAAGCGTTTCGAGTCTTATGGTTGGCACGTGATCCCAGCGGTAGATGGTCATGACCCAGAAGCGATCAAGGCGGCGATTGAATCTGCGCGCTCAGAGACGGGTCGTCCTACGCTTATTTGTACTAAAACCGTTATCGGTTTTGGATCGCCTAACAAAGGTGGTACAGCAGCAACCCACGGCGCGCCGCTTGGTGACGACGAAATCGCGGCAACACGTGATTCGTTAAACTGGCCTCATGCACCGTTCGAGATCCCTGCCGACGTGTATGCAGATTGGGATAGCAAAGAAGCCGGTGCTAGTGCTGAACAAGCATGGCAAGAAAAGCTAGCCGCCTATAAGGCTGCGCACCCAGAATTAGCGGCCGAATACGAGCGTCGTGTCATCAACGGTGAACTGCCTGCTGATTTCGAAGCGAAAGCGACGGCTTATATTAACGATTGCCAAGATAAGTCTGAGAAGTTGGCGAGCCGTAAGGCCTCACAAAACGCGATTGAAGCCTTTGGTTCTGTGGTGCCTGAATTTATCGGTGGTTCTGCGGATTTGGCCGGTTCGAACCTTACCTTATGGTCCGGTTCAAAAGGTATCACCGCGGAAGACCCAAGCGGCAACTACCTATTCTACGGAGTCCGTGAATTTGGGATGAGCGCCATTATGAATGGCATATCTTTGCACGGTGGTTTTATCAATTACGGCGCAACCTTCTTAACGTTTATGGAATATGCCCGTAATGCCGTGCGCATGTCGGCATTGATGGGTGTACAGAACATCTTTGTCTATACCCATGACTCTATTGGCCAAGGTGAAGATGGACCGACTCACCAACCTATTGAGCAGATTGCTAATTTACGTCTTACGCCGAATATGGATACATGGCGCCCATGTGACGCCACTGAGACAGCCGTTTCTTGGAAGTCTGCTGTTGAGCGTCGTGAAGGCCCCACGAGTTTGATATTCAGTCGACAAGGGCTTCCGGCTCAGTCGCGTGATGCTGATCAAGTGGCCAATATTGCTAAGGGTGCATACATACTGAAAGACTCTGATGGCGAGCCTGATTTGATTTTGATCGCTACCGGTTCTGAAGTGGACTTGGCAATGAAGTCTGCGGCGGCGCTTACTGAGCGTGGTAAAAACATCCGCGTAGTCTCTATGCCGAGTACAACTACTTTTGATCAACAAGATGCGGCTTACAAGCAGTCTGTATTGCCTGTTGAAGTGGGTGCTCGCATCGCTATTGAAGCCGCCCATACCGACTTCTGGTATAAGTATGTTGGTTTTGATGGTCGTATTATCGGGATGAGCTCTTTCGGTGAGTCGGCGCCTGGTGGGGTATTGATGGAGCACTTTGGCTTCACCGTAGAGAATGTTGTGAATACGGCTAATGAGTTGTTAGAAGACTAGGTGTTTCTGGTACTCGTTTCTTTATCCCGCTTTGTGGCGGTGAAGCGCAATATCAACACGCCGTAAACCCATCCTTGGGGGCTCGGCTGCCGCGTCCTCGGCAACTGCTCCTGCGTTGCTCTACTACGGCACATCCATGTGCCTATGCGGCTTAGCGCATTACAACGACAAAACTTCGTTAGTTTTTTTGTCGTTGTTTTCATAATGTAATACCGTGATTCTCGTTCATCTGGTGTGGAGATAAATGCTAGACCTTCTGCTGCAGGACGCAGCAGAGAGCCCCATGGATGGGTTTACGCGTGTCTAGTATTTATCTCCACACCGGATGTCAGACGCCAACTTGGTGTTCCAAAACCTAGAGCATCGCCCCCTCAAATCCTATAGAATAGCGCCTCAAATTTTTCGCTCACTCGAAGTTTTCGTGTGGCGCCTTCAAATTCTCGGAGAGATCTATGTCAGTTAAAGCAATGAAGGACGTCGACCTAAAGGGCAAGTACGTTCTGATCCGCCAAGACCTCAATGTGCCTATTCGCGATGGTCAGATTACCTCTGATGTCCGTATTCAGGCCTCACTTCCCACGGTTAAGCAAGCCATCGAAATGGGCGCTAAGGTCATGTTGATGTCGCACTTGGGGCGTCCAACCGAAGGTGAATTTGAAGAAAAGTTTTCCCTCAAGCCTGTTGCTGATCATCTTTCAGGCTTACTCGGTATTGATGTACCCCTCGTAAAAGAATGGCATGACGGCATCACCATGGAAGATGGTGAAGTGGTCTTACTTGAGAATGTGCGCTTTAACGAAGGTGAGAAAAAAGACGCAGAAGACCTTTCAAAAGCTTACGCGTCGTTGTGCGATGTCTTTGTTATGGATGCTTTTGGCACGGCTCACCGGGCGCAAGCCTCTACACACGGTGTAGCGAAATTTGCCCCAGTGGCATGCGCTGGCCCGTTATTGTCTGCAGAGCTTGATGCCTTAGAGAAAGCTTTGGCTGAGCCCGCTCGCCCCATGGTGGCGATTGTTGGCGGTGCTAAGGTTTCATCGAAGTTGACAGTTCTTGAGTCGCTTTCAAAAATTGTGGATGTTCTAGTTGTTGGTGGTGGAATCTCGAATACCTTTGTCGCGGCCGAAGGCCACGCAGTGGGCAAATCTTTGTATGAAGAAGACTTAATTCCTACGGCGCAAAAACTGTGTGCACAGACCAAAGTGGAATTTGCTACGGACGTACGTACAACCACCCAAGGTTTTAGTGAGTGGAGTGATTCATCTCCCGTAGAAGAGAAAGCGGCTTCCGAAGTGGGTGAAGACGAATCGATTATTGATTGTGGCCCAGAAACAGCGAACAAGCTGGCTGAAATTCTAAAAGAAGCGAAGACCATTATTTGGAATGGCCCTACCGGTGTATTTGAGTTTGAGCCATTTGCAAAAGGCACCGAAGTCATGGCAAAAGCAATTGCTGAGAGCGATGCATTTTCAATCGCGGGTGGCGGTGATACTTTAGCGGCTATCGATAAGTTTGGTCTTGCTGATCAAATCTCATACATCTCTACCGGCGGTGGTGCTTTCCTTGAGTACGTCGAAGGAAAAGAGCTTCCTGCTGTGGCCGTCCTAGAGCAGCGCGCTGCCGACTAAATTACACGTATTTCTCAGCCGGCTTGTCCAAGCCGGCTGCTTCCCTTCTCTGTATTTCCTATACTTATCTTACCGTTATCCTTAGTTTTCAGGCTCAGGTTGTATGGCTTAGTTGAGTGTGCTCTTTTGTGTGCGCTCACATTGCTCACGCTGATGTCGCCCCGCAGTTTTTGGAGCTGCTTTTATGTCGCTACGGCAACAGAATATCGCAAAGCTACAAAGCGACACCTTCGACGTGCTTATCGTGGGGGGCGGGATTAATGGTGCTGTTGCGGCAGCGGCGCTCTCGGCCAAAGGGGCAAAGGTTGGGTTAATCGATAAAGGGGATTTTGCCGGCCTAACAAGTTCTAACTCTTCTAACCTCGCGTGGGGTGGGATCAAATACTTAGAAAACCACGAATATCTGTTGGTCAATAAATTGTGTAAGAGCCGCAATTTATTGATGCGTTCGTATCCTTCAACGGTGAAAGAGATTCGCTTTCTCACCTGTATTCAAAAGGGCTTTCGGTTCCCGCCTTTATTTGTTTACCTCGGTGCATGTGTATATTGGGTCATCGGGCGTTTCTTTACCGCGCCTCCGAAATATTTACGACCTAAGGACATTGAAAAACGCGAGCCGATCATTAACACGCGTTTTGCCTCTGGCGGGCTGGAATATTCGGATGCCTACCTGTTTGATAATGACGCGCGCTTTGTGTTCAATTTTATTCGCTCAGCGATGGACAATGGCTGTGTTGCCGCGAATTATACGCGTGCGTCGAGCGTAACGCGTTGTGACAATGGTTGGATGCTCAATGCACGAGATGAGGAATCCAACGCGTCTTTTTCTATTCGTTCTAAGGTTATTGTGAATGCCTGTGGCCCCTATGTGGACGCCTTCAATACCTTAAATGGGATTAAAACCGATACTCGCCACTTATTTTCAAAAGGCATCCATCTTATTGTTGATCGTATCGCAGAAAATTCACGTGTATTAGCATTCTTCGCCAGTGATGGCCGTTTATTTTTTGTGATTCCCATGGGGAGAAAAACCTGTATTGGGACGACTGATACACCAACTGATAACCCACGAGAAAAAATCACGGAAGAAGATCGAAATTTTGTCTTGGATAACGTCAATCGTTTGTTTGACTTACCCGCGCCCCTGACTCAGGCGGATATTATTGCCGAACGCTGTGGCGTGCGTCCCTTAGCCGTTAACGGAGACGGGGCGGATGACGATTGGTTACAGTTATCACGTAAGCATGAAATTGAATCTGATGTTGCAAACGGATATCTCAGTATTTTCGGTGGTAAATTAACAGACTGTATTAACGTGGGAGAGGAGGTGGCGGATCTTGTCAAAGAGATGGGTATAAAACTCAATGCTTCTGTTTCTTGTTGGTATGGTGAGCCATCAAAATCTGAGCGAGTCGCGTTTTTTGTGCGAGCAAAAAAACTGGGGCTTGATGCACTAACGTGGCAGGATGCCGCCGAACCCTTGTCTGAACGTTACTGGCGCCGCTATGGGAAAAATGCGTTTTCAATGTTAGATGCAATCGAACAGGATCCAGCTCAAACGGAGTTACTTATCGCAAATGCGGAATATACACGTTGTGAAATTGAGTATACAAAACAGCACGAAATGATTACACGCTTGGACGATTTTTTACGGCGTCGCTCAAAAATATCCTTGGTGTTGCGAAAAGAAGAAATACTTTCAGCGCCGGGTTTACGTGAAGTATGTGAAATATTCTTCGGCGAAGATGCTGAGCAAAAGTTACAAGCGTACGCAGAAAGCCACTAACCAAATCATTGAATAAATATTGGGTGCGATATGAGTTTGTCACAATTGATTCTTGCGATTGATCAAGGCACTACAAGCAGCCGTGCCATCGTGTTTGATAAAGACGCGAATGTAATTTCTGTGGCACAGCAGGAGTTCACACAGCATTACCCCGACAATGGTTGGGTTGAACATGACCCGGAAGAAATTTGGTCAACAACCCTTGCCGTATCTCAGCAAGCGGTGTCTGACGCAGAAAAACAGAATGGCCAGGTGGTGGCAATCGGCATCACCAATCAACGAGAAACCACAATTGTATGGGATAGGGATACAGGCAAGCCCATATATAACGCGATTGTGTGGCAAGATCGCAGAACTGCAGACGTCTGCCAGTTATTAAAAGACCAAAACCTTGAAAGCGATACGCAAGCGCGCACAGGTCTTTTACTCGATCCTTATTTTTCTGCGACAAAAGTGGCGTGGATACTCGACAATGTAGACGGTGCGCGTAAAAAAGCCGAGGCTGGAAAACTGGCTTTCGGTACGGTCGATAGTTTTTTGTTATCTCGCCTAACGAAGGGTGCTGTGCACGCGACAGACGCGACGAATGCGAGTCGTACGAGCCTGTACAATATCAACACCGGAGATTGGGATGATGCATTACTCAAACGCTTCAATGTGCCGAAATCAGTTTTGCCAGATGTCCGCGATTGTGCAGCTGATTTTGGTTCAGCGTCAGCCGACTTTTTCGGTAAAGCAATACCTATTGCTGGCATAGCCGGCGATCAACAAGCGGCGGCCATTGGTCAGGCCTGTTTTCACGAAGGCGAAACAAAAAGCACCTATGGTACGGGGTGTTTTGCGATGATGAATATTGGTAAAACCCCCTCAATATCGCAACATCGTTTGCTCACTACTGTTGCTTACCAGCTCGACGGTGAAGCGAGTTACGCCCTTGAAGGTTCAATCTTTATGGCGGGGGCGGCTGTTCAGTGGTTGCGGGATGAAATGAAGTTGATCCAGCGCGCTGAAGAAACCGAAAATATCGCGGCGAGTATCGACGATACGAATGGGGTATATCTTGTTCCCGCATTTACCGGTTTGGGTGCGCCCTATTGGGAGCCAAGCGCGCGTGGTGCATTAGTGGGTTTGAGTCGCGGTGCGGGGCGGGCCGAGGTCGTGCGCGCGACGCTTGAGTCGGTATGTTATCAAACGCATGATTTAACGGCTGCGATGGCGGCAGACAGTAAGACCCCTCACCGTGTTCGTGTCGATGGGGGGATGGTTGCGAACCATTGGGTGTTACAATACCTCGCAGATATTCTTAATGTGACCATTGATAAACCCAAGGTCATTGAGACGACCGCGCTTGGCGCTGCTTTTTTGGCCGGATTACATGTAGGCATATATAAAAGCTTGGAAGATATTCGGTCAACCTGGCAGTTAGAAGAACAGTTTTCGCCGAATATGTCGGATGCGGTGCGAACAGAAAAACTTGAAGGTTGGCGAAGCGCCGTGAAACAAGTCCTGACGTCATAAGGCCACGCAAACAAAGAAATGAATACTTTGGCTTCGATAGACTGTGCAGGAAAGGATACGCTTTGGGTAAGACTCGCGGTAAATACGTCCATGTACGCTCGACCGCCGCATCCATGCGGCAGACGGCCTTACCCAAAGCATATCCTTTCCTTCCACCTTGGTAGAAGGTAGAAATTTAAATAATTAAGCAGAAATAAAGATAAGTAGGAATCAATATGGCAGTTTTGGTAACAGGCGGCGCGGGCTACATTGGTAGTCATACGTGTGTTGAGCTATTGGCGGCAGGCTTTGAGGTGGTGGTACTCGACAACTTTTGTAACAGCAACGTTGAGTCCCTTAATCGCGTTATGGCGCTGAGCGGAAAAACCTTCCCTTATGTTGAAGCGGATATTCGCGATAAGTCGCAGCTTGAACAGGTCTTTAACGATTATAAAATCGACTCGGTGATTCATTTTGCCGGGTTAAAGGCCGTCGGTGAATCTTGCGAAAAACCTTTGGAGTATTATCAAAACAACGTCACGGGGACGGTGAATTTATGCCTAGTGATGCAGGCCCATGGTGTCGATAAAATTTTGTTTAGCTCTTCTGCAACGGTATATGGTGATCCAGAAACTGTGCCGATCAAAGAGGATTTCCCGACGGGGGCTACCAACCCATATGGCCGCAGTAAATTAATGGTGGAAGAGATTCTTCAAGATCTCTGTAGCGCGAAAAATAACGCCTGGCGGGTTTCGTTATTACGCTATTTTAACCCTATCGGCGCCCATGAAAGCGGGAATATAGGCGAGGACCCACAAGGTATCCCGAATAATTTACTTCCCTTCGTTGCCCAGGTGGCTGTGGGCAAGCTAAAGCAGTTACGTGTATTTGGCGATGATTATCCAACGGTGGATGGTACGGGCGTCAGGGACTATATCCATGTCGTGGATTTGGCGAAAGGCCATGTGAAATCGTTACAGCGCTTAATGGATGTCGACCCAGGTTGCTACGTTCATAACTTAGGTACGGGCAACGGTTATAGCGTATTGCAAGTCGTACAAGCCTTTGAAGCGGCTTCAGGGCAGTCCATTCCCTATGAAGTAGTGGCGCGACGGCCAGGGGATATTGCCGAGTGCTTTGCGGACCCTTATTTGGCAGAAAAAGATCTTGGCTGGAAAGCCGAGTTCGGTATTGCGCGAATGGTTGAAGACGCATGGCGCTGGCAGTCCAATAACCCTAAAGGGTACCAAAACTAGCCTCTATTCCACTCTCTTTCTGGTGAATCCGACTCTATGCCACTGGTTCACCTCAAAACCCCCACGCCAAGATGGAAAGATCGCGCTATGTGGGGTATATTCCCGCCGAAACTGATCATTCAATAGGCGTTTGTAACGGCCTATAAGCGTTGATCCCCTCATTTTACTGGTTTTCTGGAGTTACGATGTTTGTTGTACGTTGGGTATTGGGAAAAATTATCTTGTTAGTTGATTGGATCTTCACGCCGAAGGGCATAGAACGAAGCGCTGACGACCAAGCTCAAATCGATGCGCAAACGGCAAAGCTCGCGTTATACCAATATCTGGCATGTCCTTTTTGCGTAAAAGTGCGCAGAGCAATGAAGCGCAATAGTTTGAATATCGAAACCCGTGACGCAAAGCGTTGTGAAAATAGCCGAGAAGAACTTGTAAAGGGCGGGGGAAACCTAAAAGTGCCATGCCTTCGTATTGAAGAAAAAGACGGTGAAGTTGTTTGGCTGTACGAATCTTCGGACATCATCAATTATTTAGAAAGTAGTTTCTTGCCTCGGGCAGCGTGATTAAGACTCGCAGTGTACGCCTAGGCTTCCTTTACGCTGCGCCATACTCTGTGAGTGCCCCTAGCTGATTGTCTAAACCAATGCTTATTTTGGTTGGGGCGTTGTTACCAGCGTGCGGCGCGATATCTTTTGTCCAACGTCTTATCGAAGAAAATCAACGTATGTTACGTATTACAGAAATAAAGTTACCTTTGGATCATAGTGAAGAGGCATTACGCACAGCGATTGTCTCTGTTTTGGGTATTGCTGAAGGCGAACTTTCGGATTACACGCTTTATAAACGCAGCTACGATGCGCGTGCGAAAGGTAATATTTCGTTGATTTATCAGTTGGATGTTGCGTTACCTTCCGAAATTGAAAAGACAATACTTAAAGAACAGGCTGCGAAAAAAACGGCTAACAAAGGCGTACGATCATTAGTTATTCCCAGTCCAGATACACGCTATAAATTTGTTGCGCTAGCCGAAGCTGGCTTTCAGATCGACGAAGAACAACGACCGATTGTTGTTGGTTTTGGTCCTTGTGGCATTCTGGCTGCGCTACTACTTGCACAAATGGGCTTAAAACCTATTGTCTTGGAGCGTGGGCGCGATGTTCGACAACGTACGAAAGACACTTGGGGACTTTGGCGAGAAGGAAAACTCGATACAGAATCAAACGTTCAGTTTGGTGAAGGTGGCGCGGGAACATTTTCAGATGGAAAACTCTATAGCCAAGTAAAAGATAAGCGCTTTCTCGGGCGTAAGGTTTTAACCGAATTTGTAAAGGCGGGCGCGCCAGCAGAAATACTCTATGTCAGCAAGCCGCATATCGGAACGTTTAAGCTCGTTACGATGGTAGAAAAACTACGCGCCGAAATTATTCGCTTGGGGGGAGAGGTTCGCTTTGAGCAAAAAGTAGCAACGTTGAATCGAAAACCCGCGGAAGACGGATCTGATAACGGTGAAGTGACGGGTGTAACGTTAAGCAGCGGCGACACACTCAATAGCCGTCATATTATATTCGCTGTTGGTCACAGTGCGCGAGAGACCTTTCAGATGTTACTGGAACAGCAGGTTTATATCGAACCCAAGCCGTTTTCCATCGGGTTTCGTATTGAACATCCGCAGTCCGTGATAGATAAAGCACGTTTTGGTAAACAAGCAGGGCATCCTATATTAGGGGCCGCGGATTACAAGCTCGTGCATCATTGTAAAAATGGTCGCAGTGTTTACAGTTTTTGTATGTGCCCAGGAGGTACGGTGGTGGCGGCCACCTCTGAAGATGGCCGCGTCGTCACGAATGGAATGTCACAATATTCGCGTAATGAACGGAATGCGAATTCAGCGATTGTTGTGGGCATTGATCCCGAGACGGATTACCCGCTGAATGTATTGGCGGGCATTGATTTACAGAAATCACTGGAGTCAAAAGCTTACGCGCTTGGGGGTGAAAATTATAATGCGCCGGCCCAGTTACTGGGTGACTATCTAAATAATCGGCCTTCTGAATCGTTGGCGAGCGTGACGCCTTCGTATCAACCGGGTGTGACATTAACTGATTTATCGGAAGCCTTACCTGAGTTCGCTAACGAGGCGATACGTGAAGCTATTCCGGAGTTTGAGAAACAAATTAAAGGCTTCTCTATGGATGACGCGGTTCTAACGGGGGTGGAAACACGTACATCTTCCCCCATCTGTATTCGCCGTGATAAAACATTCCAAAGCTTGAATACCAAAGGTTTGTATCCTGCGGGTGAAGGCGCCGGGTATGCTGGTGGTATTTTATCAGCCGCGATTGATGGGATTAAAGCGGCCGAGGCTATCGCTTTGGACATTCTTAAAAACGACTCGACCTCTGAGCCGGTATAGCCTTGTGAATAAGGCGCGGGTACACCGTTGAAATACGACTGTATTATTATTGGTGGTGGTGCGGCAGGCTTAATGTGTGCTGCCACGGCAGGTTATCGAGGGCGAAAAGTACTGGTGCTTGACCACGCCAATAAAGTGGGAAAGAAAATTCTCATGTCTGGCGGTGGCCGCTGTAATTTCACAAATTATTATGTTGAGCCCGGTAACTATATTTCTGAAAATCCCCATTTTTGTAAGTCTGCACTGAGCCGTTACACGCAATACGATTTTATAGCATTGGTGGGTCGTTACGATTTAGCCTTTCACGAAAAGACCCAAGGCCAACTTTTTTGCGATAACAAATCGAGTGATATTTTGGATATCCTCCTTAGTGAATGCGAAAAAGCATCGGTTGAGATAAAAACACATTGCGTAATAGAAAATGTTCGTCAATCAAACGGTTATGCGTTGGAAACTTCGTTAGGATCGTTTACGTGCGATTCGTTGGTGATCGCCTGCGGCGGACTTTCTATTCCGACAATGGGCGCCACGGGGTTTGGTTTCGATATTGCTAAGCAGTTTGGGCTAGATGTACTGTCTTTAACGCCGTCACTCGTACCCTATACCTTTAGTGATAAATGGTTAGAAATTTCCAAACAATTAGCGGGCGTCTCGGCAGATGTCGAAATTACAACGAGTAACACTTCGTTCCGAGACGCGTTTCTTTTTACCCACCGAGGGGTAAGTGGTCCTGCAGTATTACAGATCAGTAATTATTGGCACTTGGGTGATGAGGTTAGCGTTAATTTTTTCCCGGATGTGTCTATTGAAGAGACAATTAAAGACTGGCGAGATAGCGGCGTAAAAACCGAGTTAAAAACATTGTTGGCCCAGGTCCCACAACACAAATTAGCTAAAAACTTTGTCAATACCTGGCTGGCGATTGTGAGTGAAAGTAAACCCGTCAGCCAATATTCCAACGACGAGATCGCAAACATCGCTCGTCACTTCCGAGCCTGGACATTCAAACCGTCGGGGACGGAAGGCTACCGAACCGCCGAGGTCACTCGGGGCGGCGTCAATACGGATGAAGTTTCCTCTAAGACTTTCGAGGCGAAAAAGGCGGAAGGCTTGTACTTTATCGGTGAAGTACTTGATGTTACTGGGTGGTTGGGCGGTTTCAATTTTCAGTGGGCATGGGCCAGTGGCTGGTGCGCAGGGCAGTACGTGTAATCCATTTTAGATAAAAGCACTTTCGCGATTCTGCGATTAAATTAATAAATTTGGGGTAAACGATTAGCATGCTTAACAATGACACCTTACGACGAATTCGATATACCTTCGATTTTAACGATACTAAAATGATCGGGATGTTTCGTTTAGGCGGCTTGCAAGTTACCCGTGAGCAGCTCAGTAACTGGCTAAAAAAAGACGATGATCCAGCGTTTGTCGAATGCGATGACCCGAGTTTTTCCGTCTTTTTAAATGGTTTGATTATCCAGAATCGTGGCGCGAGGGAAGAACATCCTCCTGAGCCCGATAAAAAGCTTACCAATAACATGGTATTGATGAAGCTTAAGATTGCACTTGATCTTAAGTCTGAAGATGTTTTGGCAATCCTACAGTTAGCCGAGTTCCGCATCAGTAAGCACGAACTCAGCGCTTTTTTTCGTAAACCGGGTCATAAGCATCATCGTGAATGTCTAGACCAGTTCCTGCGTAATTTTTTAACCGGAATGAAGTTGAAGTATCGTGATAAGAAAAGCGTTGCTAAGCCTTTTGATTGGAGCGACCGGACGAAGAAATAACGTTTAAGGTTGTACTTCTTATTATCTTTTTTTTGCGATTTCCGATTCCCCCTTCATGCGGTTCTTACTTATAGTAACCGAACTTATCCAGTGCATGCCTTCTGTATCAGCCCTTCCAGGAAGCAATAGTTAACACAAGCATTTTGGCCTTACCTAGTTATTCGTAATTAGAAGTCTCAATATGTGACGTGTTTATTAAACAAACAAACTATTCGTTTTTTATTCATTCTAAAACGAAATAACGTGAATTTGTCACGTCTTTCATTTTTGTTTTTCGCTAGTATCGTTTCGTTGGTCATTGTTTAAGCAGTGCAAGACTATAACGTCCACCGGTTATTTCAATGTCCTTCCTGTATCTGAACTATTCTTTAACTTACAAATTAAACAATTGTTGAATTCAGTTTTTTATTTTCACGTCAAATAGAATTATTGCGCGCCATTTTCGGCGAGTGGTTTTTTATCGTGACTTTAGGCAAGTGTGTCATTTCGATAACGCTAACGAGTTTGGTGAATTAATAGTCGAACATGTGATGGATCTCACAAAGTTTGTGGCGCAAAAAAGTGAATTTCGACCGAAGCTTAAGCGTAGGTAATTAAAAACACTTACTTATTGATGTATTGAATATAAGGGGGGGCGAGAATGTCTGTAAACAGAGGAGATGTTGCAATCGTAGGCTTGAGTGTACGGTTGCCTGAAGCTAAGGATCATTGGGCGTTATGGCAGTTGTTAGAATCGTCTGGTTATGGTGTCGGGGAAATCCCTCGTGAGCGCTGGGATGTGGAAAAATATTTTTCCGATCACCGAGAGCCAAACAAGTACTATTGCAAGTGGGGCGGTTTCCTTTCAGACATAAATCAATTCGACCCTCGATTATTTAAAATTTCTCCTAAAGAAGCCGCGAGTATGGATCCTCAGCAACGTCTGGTGCTGATGAACGTATGGAATTTATTGGAGGATGCGGGAAAGACAATCGACGGCATGCCGCGTAATACCGGCGTGTATTTTGCGGTGAATTCTCACGACTATGCGGTTTTTGATAATGCGGCATTTACGGACCATAAAATTTCAGCAAGAAACTCTGATCATTATCAGGTTGCCAATCGTGTTTCATATCATTTTAACTTCAAGGGGCCTAGCGTAGCGCTTGATAATGCCTGCGCCGGTTCGGGTACGGCCTTACATATGGCGTGCCAGGGGCTTAGATCTGGGGATTGTGACGCAGCTGTTGTGGGAGGCGTGAACTTAATTCTTCACCCCAGTCGTATGCTTCACTTCTGTTCTTTAGAATTTGTTGCGCCTAATTCCGATATATTACCGTTTGATGAACGAGCTTCTGGCACATTGTTCTCAGAGGGTGTTTGTTCGGTTTTACTCAAACCCCTTTCTGAAGCAGAAGCTCAGGGAGATCATATTTATGGTGTTATTGCGGGCAGCGCGATTAATTCGGGCGGGCACGTCAAAGGTTTTACTGTGCCAAACCCGAAGCAGCAATCGTCTGTAATTGCAACGGCGATACAACGATCGGGGGTTGATGCTCGGGATATTGGGTATGTTGAAGCCCATGGCACAGGAACGCCTGTAGGTGACCCTATAGAGGTACTTGGCTTAACGCGAGCGTTCGAGTCGAATACGGTTAATACTGAAAAACAATACTGTGCTTTGGGAACCGTTAAATCGAATATAGGCCACTGTGAACCCGCGGCTGCGTTGGCGGGTTTGGCTAAAGTGTTATTGCAAATAAAACATAGAAAAATAGCGCCGCTTGTAAATATAGATAACATAAATTCGAGGCTGAAGCTGGAGTCGAGCCCGTTTAAACTGCCTACCTCTGTTGAAGAATGGCCCGAGTATAATGACTCGAGAATAGCGGGATTAAGTTCATTTGGGGCCGGGGGAAGCAACGCACACGTAATAATTAAGCAGCACGGTTGTGACTCCGCAAAAGAGGTAAGGTCATGTTCTGCTTCTCAGCAACCATTGTTAATTCCTATATCTGCTACAACACCCCTGCAGCTTAACTATCACTTTTCTCGGTTGAGAGAGGTGATAATTGAAGAGAAAGAATCGATTTCCTTACTGGATATTGCGCATACTTTTGGAGTGGGGCGAGAATCTTTAGCTTATAGAGTATGGGTGTACGCGGAATCGGTTGATCATTTGATATCGGTTTTGAGTGAGTATTTAGCGGATCGAGAAACGCCCTATATTGCGGAAGATGGTCCTGATAAAGCGTATGAAAAGCTTTTATCTGGATTAGATGATGGATTAAAAACGGCTGCTTCCCGATGGATTCTTACAGGAGAAAAAAGCAAGCGAATGCTTGACTATTATTCCGAGGGAAAAGTTGTCGCGCTACCTGGAGCGCCATTCAAGGAATTAAAAGAGTACGGTTTAGAAAATTATCTAAATTTTGAGAAAAAAACGGTCGAGCACGACCATTTTGTATGTAAGGAGGTTATTGAATCTGATTCCATTCTATTCACGCATCATGTCGTGCAACAGAGAGAGGTTTTACCCGGAGTCGCGTTACTGTGTTTTTCACGGCGTCACTTAAAGGCGAAGTTCCCCTCTAGAGTGTGGCGTTTTTCGGTTGTTTGGGAGCAACCTGTGGAATCCTCGTATGAGGATAGCCATTTAGATTTTTCGTATGAATGGATTGGTGGAAAATACCAAATTTCGGTAACCGATCAATTATCTTCTGTTCGGGTGGCAAAGCTTGTTGCGGTACATGAAAATAACGAGATATCAAAAAATAGTCAAAAGTTATCAATTGCAGGAAGTGAAGCATTATCTACTTCGGAAGAGCTCTATTCTAAGTTTTCTCGTATGGGTATCGATTATGGGGCTGAATTTCGTTTGATTTCTGATGTGGCATATTCAGGGTCTACGGTTGTTGGCGAATACTATACCCAAAAGAAACGGTTACGTGACATATCAATCTTTGACGAGGTCGCGAGGATTGATTCAGCTGCACAAGCGTACCTTCCTTTATTAGATGAGACAAAGTATTCGCGCGCGTTAATACCCACCAGAATCGATTCGGCTGTTTTATTGCCTGATTTTTCTCATTTCGATCGTGTTGTTGTGTTGGTTGCGCCTGGTGCGGGTCGAGATCTTGTCTGTACGGTGGAGTTGATGTTTGAAGGGCGGCTTGTTGGATCCTTATCGGGGCTTGTATTACATTATGTCGAATTAAATGTCGCAAGAAATAGCCGATTGATGAGTCTTGTGTCGAGGCCCGTAAATAAGGCGCCTATTTTTGAGCCCAAACAAAAAGTTGTGTGGGCGAGTAACAATATCCAACAACGGGGCAGCGAAAATTGGATAGGTTGGTTGGCGTCTTCCTTACTTCATGAAATGGAAAACTTTGAACCGGGAACATCGATTCGGATTAATGCGATAAATGATTATTCTGCATTTGATCGGGCTTCGTTACCTGAGGCCCTAATTCACGATGCTATGACCTTGCGGCGGTTCTATGAAGGGTTTATGCAAAATGGGTTTACTGCGAATGTCGATATTCATATTTATCCGATTGGCGTCGGTAGCGATGTAAATAGCTTGGTTGTGCCAGCACATCAAGGGTTATTTAAATCAATACAGAGAGAGTTATCTCATATCCCAATTAATATATTCGCACATGAGGCTGTTGGGAATCTTAACGATAGTCTTAACATGCTGCGCGAAAATATTATCTTCGATGTTGTTGAAAAAACACAACAAAATTTGGAGCTATCTGTAGAGCCATTCGTTGACGCTTTTGAGTCCATGAGATGTTCTGATGGGGATGTTGCCGTAATTGCGGGTGGCGCAGGAAAATTAGGCCAGTTTTCGTGTGAGTTTTTACTGTCGGTCGGTATTTCAAAAGTTTATCTTTTAGGGCGTAGCCTTCCTTCATCCACTCTTATTCAATTTCTTGATAAATTGAATATTTCTGGCGATCGAGTCGAATTTATTCAGGTTGATTTACTTGATAATAACGCTTTGCTGTCTAGCATGTCTAAGGTGTCTGATCGACACGGAAAAATTCGATTGGCTATTCATAGTGCGGGCACCATCCTAGATGGTGGTTTTTTGTCGACAGATGAGAACGCATATAAAACGGTGATTCGTTCTAAGTACGAGACATTGCTTAATTTCTATCGCGTTTTACAGCAGTATCAGTGTGATCAGTTGGTCGCATATTCATCTGTTGCGCCACTTATCGGGAGTTCGGGGCAGTCGAACTATTGTGTTGCAAATGCATTGGTCGATGGTTTTTGTCGGTCTTATGCTGATTCGGAAAATGGTATGTCGATTAAGTCTATCGCATGGCCACTTTGGAAAGAGGGTGGGATGGGGAGCTCTCTATTTGTTAAGAAACGCGTAAATAAACAATATGGCATTGACCCATTACCGACGCTGCTAGGTAAAAAGGTGTTGAACGCGATTCTGGCTAGGAATACGTCGAGTATGTCAGTCGTCTACGGTATTCCTGATGTGTTGAATGAGAAATTAGGGGGAAGCCTCCATTTTGAAGGATTGGCGCCTGACGTTGACGAGGACGCAGATCAAAAAAATCAGGATGCAGCTTCTTTAATTCGCCCTGAAAGTGTTGCATTACTGATAAAACTGAGCGTCGCTTCAGTTTTGGAGTTGGAGGTTGATGAGATTGGGCAGGATGATTCATTCGATGATCTGGGTTTCGATTCAATTTCACTTATCGATTTGTCTGTAGATCTCGGCAATAAGATCGGAGGGAAGATCCCGGATGGCTGGGAGGTTGAAGAGTGGACGATCGGCGAGTTTATCGATAAGTACTGCGAATATGCGGTGGAAAAAGGCCTTACTGAAAAGCGTTTAAGCGATAGCGGTGAAGATGAAGCTGAACATCCTGACCAGTCTGGTACCGGCGTCGTGGCGACCCCGCGCATGGGAATGTACGAGGCGGGTAATGTATCAATGCCTTATCATTATCATCACGTGTCTGATGAACTTCCGCTACTACTTATCTTTCCTGGCATCATGATGCGATCTGGTAGTTGGGCGTTTCTATACGAAGACGAAAATATATTTTCTAGATGTAATATTCTCATGTTTGAGCATGAAGGTCAGTTTAACGCGAATAAGTTGGATCACCCTGAAGATGAGTTTGATTTGTCGGCGAATTGCACGCATATTAGAAAAATATTTGAACTTCTTGGTTTAGCGGGTAAGAAGCACCACGTTATGGGAATTTCGAGCGGGTGTGTTCTTCAGACGGCGTATATCAACATGTATGCGGACGACGTATTGAGCTCTTTGATGTTTGCGCCGTTGTTTATTACTGGACGTCGTATTCAGTTAAACGTTGAATCGATCGCAAACTTGGGTGATGTCATTGACGACGATATGCTCGAAAAATTTCTTAATATGTTCTATTTTGATTATTTCTCTGATCAGTTTTTGGATAACCGGGAAAAGACCGTGTCGTTTATGCGCAGTAATGTACAAAAACTTTCACAAGAACATAAAACCATGGCGCGGTCTTTGTCATGTCTAATGAAAACGTATAGTAAGTTTGGGTCTGAGTTTGATACTTGGGCAAAGGCATATTCCAATGCCAATGTCGACACGCGGATGGTGATTTGCAGTGAAGATCGCCTTGTTACACCAGAGCACTTAGTGACCTGTGCCGGTAAAATCGGCGCGGAAACTCATGTAGTCGAAGGCGTAGGGCATGTGCTATTCCTGGAGAGAGAAGAACATTTTAAAGAGATCGTAATTAATTGGTTAACTGGTGCGTACGATAATAATAAACGGAAATATAGCGCTGAACGTACTTTGGTTAATTTACCCTGCACGATTGAAGTTAATGGCGAAGAGGTTTCCGCTTCAACCCATATTCGTGATATTTCTGGTAATGCATCGGGCTTCGCCTTATACGTTGTGAGGCAATGGGACGAGGAAGTGGTAGCGCCGATTACCGTAAGACTAAATGTATTCGGCGATAAATCTTATCTATGTGAAATTCGGTGGACACAGAAAGATTTAACGGGCACATTTTTTGGGCTGAAGGTGTTAGAAGTGGTTGATGAGGTCGCTTTGCCCGATTCTTTGGTGGGGTAAATATTGCGCTGTTAAATTATTATCAGAAGATATTTAATTGTCGTTTTTTATAATCGCATAAGTGCCTTCGAATTTAACCGCGGTTTTTCCATTACATTGTACTTCAGCATGAAGGGTGATCTTTGATCGCCCTTTTTCTTCGTAGCGAGCAAAAAAATTATTGAGCGTTTCTTCGTTGGGACTCTCACAAATGCTGATGATCTCACCGTCCACAGGCGCATGATAGCTAATGTTTGATTGTGCAACGACTTGATTACAGCTGATGCCTTTTTCAAGGGTCTTGAGGTAAACCATACCCCAGCAATTCATAACGCAGACGGTGTATAAACTCCCGCCGAATGCGGTTTGTTTATCATTGATGTTGGGTTGTAGTGGTGCGGTTAATGAGAGTGAATTTCCATCGTAGTCACCAACATCAATGCCCATGTATTGTGTGGCGGGCACGTGGGCTTGCAAGAATTCGGTGAGTTTATGACTGATATTTTCCATAAATAAACGAAGGCAAAGAAAAAGGGTGGATTAAAAAAGGCGCGTTAGACGCGCCTTCTTGATTCTGTTGGATCATATTTTAGCATAGCTAATATGATGTACGACTGACATCAAACACCTTAGCTAGTGGCTTTATTGATCTCGTCGAGTACGTGGCGCGCGGAAATAGGAATTTTTGTTCCTGGGCCAAATATCCCTTTCACGCCAGCTTCATAGAGATAGTCGTAATCCTGTTTAGGGATTACACCACCGGCAACTACGATAATTTCACTTGCGCCTTCAGCCTTAAGGGCATTGATTAAATCAGGTACAAGGGTTTTGTGGCCTGCGGCTTGTGAGGATACACCGACAACATGTACGTCATTTTCGATAGCTTGCTTCGCCACTTCTTCCGGTGTTGAGAACATCGGTGAAAGGTCGATATCGAAGCCGACGTCAGCGAAGGCTGTCGCGATAACTTTTGCTCCGCGATCGTGGCCGTCCTGCCCCATTTTACACACCAGCATACGAGGGCGGCGTCCGTGATCTGCTTGGAAGCGCTCGATATCAGATTTGATACCTTGCCAGTTGTCGTCACTCTCGTACGGTGCACCGTAAACACCTGAAATAGTGCGGGCTTGAGCATTGTAACGGCCGAACTCAACTTCCATCGCGTCAGAGATTTCACCGACACTTGCGCGTAGGCGCGCGGCTTTGACTGCGAGGTCTAGCAAGTTCCCTTCGCCGCTCTTAGCCGATTCGGTAATCGCGGATAGAGCGCCTTTAACGGCGTCCTCATCACGAGAGGCTTTAATACTTTCCAATCGCGCGATCTGTGATGTACGAACGGCAACGTTATCCACTTCGAGGATATCAAGGTCGTCTTCTTTCTCAAGGATATGCTTATTTACGCCGACAATAACGTCTTCGCCACGGTCGATACGCGCTTGTTTTTTCGCAGCAGATTCTTCAATGCGAAGCTTAGGCAGACCTGCATCGATCGCTTTCGCCATACCGCCTTTTTCTTCGATTTCTTCAATCAGTTCCCAGGCTTTATCGGCAATCTCTTGAGTGAGGCTTTCCATCATGTAGGAACCGCCCCAAGGATCGACAACGTTGGTGATGCCGGTTTCTTCTTGAATAATAATTTGCGTGTTACGGGCGATACGCGCAGAGAATTCAGTCGGTAGTGCAACCGCTTCATCTAGTGCGTTAGTGTGCAATGACTGAGTGCCACCGAATACGGCCGCCATGGCTTCGATGGTTGTTCGTACGACGTTGTTGTATGGGTCTTGCTCTGTCAGGGACCAGCCAGATGTTTGCGAGTGAGTACGCAGCATTTGTGACTTAGGATTCTTAGGATTGAATTCCTTCATGATACGAGACCACAACAAACGTCCGGCGCGGAGTTTGGCGATTTCCATATAGAAGTTCATGCCAATGCCCCAGAAGAACGACAAGCGTGGTGCGAATGCATCTACATCTAAGCCTGCTTTTAATGCGGTACGCACGTACTCACGGCCATCTGAAAGGGTATAAGCAAGCTCTAAGGCTGCGTCAGCACCCGCTTCTTGAATGTGATAGCCAGAGATAGAAATGGAGTTGAACTTGGGCATCTCACCAGAGGTGTAGGCAATGATGTCGCCAATGATTTTCATTGAAGGCTCTGGTGGGTAAATATAGGTATTACGCACCATAAACTCTTTAAGAATATCGTTCTGAATTGTGCCGGACAATTTATCCTGAGAAACGCCTTGTTCTTCAGCGGCCACGATATAGTTGGCCAAGATGGGCAATACTGCCCCGTTCATTGTCATCGAGACAGAAACTTTGTCGAGGGGGATACCATCGAACAAAATTTTCATGTCTTCGACGCTGTCGATTGCAACACCGGCTTTACCCACGTCACCCGTTACACGAGGATGGTCTGAGTCGTAACCCCGGTGAGTCGCCAAGTCGAATGCTACGGAAACGCCCTGAGCACCAGCGGCCAAATTTTTACGGTAGAAGGCGTTAGATTCTTCTGCCGTCGAGAAGCCTGCGTATTGGCGAATCGTCCAAGGACGACCGGCATACATGGTCGATTGTGGGCCACGGACAAAGGGTTCAAAGCCAGGAAGCGTGTCTGCAAAATCGAGGTTTTCGGTATCCGCTTTTGTGTATAGCGCTTTTACGTCGATACCCTCAGGGGTATTCCAGGTTAAATCTTCGGCGGTTTTACCTTTCATCTGTTTCTCAACTAGCGTGTGCCAGTCTTCGAGATCTGGGATAGTAGGTTTGTAGCTTTCGTCAGACATAAATCTCACTCTCTGATTTATTGGACTCAGTAATCGATACTAGGCCCTGGATGAATCGTTAATTCTGCGCTTGGAGTGCGCCGGGGTTAACGTCCTTCGTAAATGGTAAATAGCAAATCGCCCCAAAAAATAAAATTTTATGGGGCGATTGGGGTTTTGAGGCTTTATTAGTGATCCTCTTGTGGCTGATTCAATTCAATCAGCACACCATCACAACTTTTTGGATGGATAAAAATCACCTTACAGTTATGGGCGCCAATGGTAGGCGCATCAGATAAAAACTGATACCCCTTTTCTTTAAGACGCGCTATATCTGACTCAATGTCATCGCTGCGAAAACAAAGGTGATGCATACCACCGCCTTTTTTCTCTAAATATTTAGCGACGGGTCCTTCACCGTTGAGTGGGTGAATCAGCTCAATCTTGGTGTCGGGAAGCTTAAAAAACGCTGTACTGGTTTTCGCTTCTTCAACATCTTCAGTGCCCTTGTAATCCAGACCAAAGTCGTTCATAAAACGCTCGATCGACTTTTCTAAGTCTGGAACGGCGATGGCAATATGATCTAATGCAACAATCATGTTAAATCCTTAATCTGAATTAAGCCGCAGCCGTTTGTTTACTCGTATCTGGAAGTGCAGATAAAAATGCGTTCGTCTGTGCTTGGCGACGTGCATTGATATCTTCTTCAGATTCTTCCACTACAATTTCGTCTGGAGTGATCTTGAATAGCGCCTGACCTTTCTTAATGATGCTGCCATCATCTCCGGCAAGTACTTGTTCGATCGTTCCTGCAAATGGTGCATTCACTTTGTTAAACATTTTCATCACTTCGATGATGTAAAGCGGTTGGCCGGCTTCAAAATGATCGCCTGGTTGAACGAGTGGGTCCATACCTGGGGCTTCGCGTGAATAGAACATGCCGCCTGTAGGAGCCAAAATCTCATCTGATTTCGCTGCAGGTGGCGGAACGAGTACTTTCTTCATGGCTGTTTGTGTATCTTCGTCAAACAGTTTTTCAGGAATGTGAATCGTTAGATCATTGTTCACTTTAAGCTCGAAGAAGCCCGTATCAAATGCAACATAAGCTAATAGGGAAAGCAATTCGTTACCTACTTGGTAACCGGTGTGGGCGGCTTGTGCTGCTGCCCATTGCTCATCACTGATACCTTTCGGTGCGGTGTTACTCTCTAGTGCGGTAGAAATTGCTGCGAAGTCATTTGTTCCGAGCTTTTCTTCTAGCGCGTCATAGAAACTAATCGCATCGTTTAAGATCGCATGGTCGTGATCCCAAATCATATAAGCCGCGTATTGGCCTGGGCGATAATCCATATTCAAGAAGTGATACAAATTCGCCAGAACGCGTACGGGGTTTGCGCTCCACGTCACTTTACCGTTTTCTAAAGCAAAGTTGTTTTGGTTGATGCTTAACCAGCCCGCAAGTTTGTGTGGTTCATTCAGCAACTCTTGAACAGGGCGCGTTAATAATAAACGCTTACGGTCAAGGGCGTTGCCAATTTCTTTTGCGGTTTCTTGGTCTTCAGTATTGGCGACAATCGTTTTGGATATTTGTTTATAGGCGTAAGGTAAATCCAAGTTGTTCGCGCTTTGCTTCAATAAGCCGACAGCCGTCAAGTACGGCACAATAAAGCGCGTTGTTGGGCGTGCATTAATATTGTTACCTAGGAACCAGTTAACTAAGCCGTAGTGAAATTCTAGGTTTGTTGCCAAATCCTTTCCGCGTAGCACAGTTGTACGTAGGATCTCAGCAAGTTTTTCGTAGCTGTTATTACGGTTTTCACCAACAGTTAAAAGCAGGGCGATGTTACTGTCGTATGCACCTGCCAAATGATATGTCATAAAGACATTCGTGTCGGGGTTATGAAGGCTGATACCTTGATCGTCACGGATTTCACCGTGACGGGCGTCGGACCATTTTTCAATGATGCCGCCAGCGTGTGGGGCAAGTGCTTGGTTTGTTGCGTTTAAGCGTGCTTCCACGGATGCTGTGCTGCGTAGCTGACGTGTTGGCTTCGGTAGGCGAGGGCCGTGAGCGGCCAATAGCACCATGGCTTCAACTAATGACTCAACAACAAAACTTTCGTTAGCATTGTCTGGGTTGGTGAATTGCAATGCATAACATAATTCCGTTACGCGATGCTCAACCTGAATACGTGTATTCATTTCCATAAAGAAATGCTTGTCACGATCCACAATACACTCGAACGTTGAAACAGAATCTAGGCCAACAGCTTGACCGAATCGCTCAGATTCACTTTCCATCGCTTGCAAGGTTTTGATGTCTTGCTCAAGTACACGCACTTCGTCTTCGTTGTTTGTTTCTTTTGCAATGGATAATGCCGCTTCGAGGTCTTCAGTAACAACAGAGACTTCAAGGAGTTTTTGCTCATGCATTTGCAACGAACAATCACGACCGCCCATTGCCAAACACCAATCACCGTTACCAATCACTTGGATTTCTTGGTGACGAGTGGTTTCAATATTTAACTCAACCAAAACGTTTTTGTTGTCGCCAAGGCCGGTTGCTTTAACTTCGTTAAGAATTTCGAGTACAAGTGCAGGCGCTTTTGAAGCAGCTTGTTGAAGTCGGCTTTCAAAATCACCTTCGTACGCTGCAGGTGAAGCTAAGATACGTTGGCCTTTACCACCGCCGCCGCCGATGCACTTCAAACGAATACGGTTTTCTGGGTATTCGCGAGACATGACGATCACTTGCTCAGCAATGGTTTCGCCCAGTTCTTCAACGGTGTAAAGGTCGATGCCTTTGTTGTAGCTCGCGGCCAAAACGATGTCAGCTTTGTCTTCAATGGCGATGCTATCGTCATCAAGTGTTGCTGCATCAACCTCTAAGGCTTCGTCAGAAACGAGTTTTTTAAGGGCTGCAATATCTGTGTGTTTTTTCAAGATAGTCAACGCAGTCGCATTGTCCACACCTGGGGTTACGCTCACGCCCACTTTTAATGCGGTACGTTTTGCTTCGTCTTTAAGTCCTGCGTCGTGAACTGTTTTTGAGCATGGGCCGATAAAGTTAAGGCCTGCACGCTCCATAGCGCTTACCATATTTTCATCTTCGGCCATAAACCCGTAGCCGGTGAAAATAGAATTGTAGCCATTATCTTTCGCAATGCTGATAATTTGCTGAATACGAATGTTGCGTTCTTCTTTATCCGCTCCGGTGTAGTCCGGCACGCGGTGAACGCGGCTAGGGTCGGTTAGCTGGCGAAGTTCTGGCGCTAGTGCGTTTTGGTAAACGATGGAATCTTTTTCAGAAAGTAGGATGCCATAATGGGTAATCCCCATTTCTTCAAATACATCCATGGCTTCTTTACGGATTGGGCCACGACAAATAATAAGTGGCTTCATGCTAGAGCTGTCAAAGCTCTTAACCCAATCGGATGTTGCATTACCCAAACGACGGTCTTTATGGATAAGTGGATTATTTAAATAATGATCATTGCTCACGGCTAAAATCTCTTCTATTTAATCTTGTTTATTCGGTACGAGCGTTCGTACGTTAAATAAGGTAATTCTGATGCTTAGTGGAATTCGCGTTGAGGTCCGTTAAACGGCTCAGCGGTGTAATGCCGCAAATGGAATTCCATGTTTTCAGTCAATACCTGACGTAGATCGCTTGGCATTACGATTTGAGAAATTGAACCGAGGCTTAATGCTTCGTTCGGATTCATTAGCTCTTGCTCGTAACGTGTCGCCAAATCAGCTTCTTGCGCTTTTGCCCATGCTTGAGCGGCTTCAGTTGCAGCTTCCTGCGCATCTTCTTCACTCATGCCGCCGGCAATGTTCTCAGTTTTTAAGGTGGTAATTTTGTGCGCGATAGAGCCACGAATATCTTTTAGCTCTTTCTTATATACAAACTCAACACCTGCTGGCCCCATCACCGCGGCGCGGGTTGAGGGCAACGCGACAACAAAGTCAGCGCCCGTAGGGTAGTTGTTGTAAGACGCGTATGCACCGCCAAAGGCGTTACGAATAATCAAAAGGAAACGCGGTGTACGTAGATCAATAATCGCGTCTAGCATGGCGCGACCAGCTTGTACGATACCGCCGGTCTCTTGGTCTTTACCAGGAAGGAAACCGGTGGTGTCTTCCATAAAGATCATCGGGATGTTGTACAAGTTACAGAAGCGAATGAAGCGTGCGTTTTTGTAAGCCGCGTCAATATCGATCTGGCCAGAAGATACCGCACTGTTATTGGCAACAAAGCCAATCACGTTTCCGCCCATACGGCCAAGGGCGCATATGGTGTTACGTGCACGTTCAGGCTGCACTTCCATGAAGTCGCCGTGGTCACACAGCTGTTGAATGAGGATAGAGACATCCAATGGTGTGTTGAAACCGCTCGGTGAGTTGAATGCTTTCTTTAAGAGGATATCGATATCCCATGTTTTCCGGTCGACAGGGTCTGAAGTCGGTTGGAAAGGGGCAAGCTCACCGTTATTGCTGGGTAAGTAATTAAGTAAATCTTTAACTTTGCGAAGTGCGGCGATCTCGTTAGGGACGACAAAGTCAGTAACGCCACTTTGACTGTGAACGTTGGGGCCGCCCAACTCATCTGGAGTCACATCTTCACCGAGTACGGATTTCACAACGCCAGGGCCTGTTAGGCCGAAGAATGTTTCATTTGGCTGGATCAAGAAGGTACCTTGACGAGGCAGGTAAGAACCGCCCCCCGCGTTAAAGCCAAACATACACATAATAGAAGGTACTACACCGCTGATCTTACGCAATGCGGTAAAGGCTTCTGCGTAGCCATCGAGACCACCGACACCTGCGGGTACGAACGCACCGGCACTGTCGTTAAGGCCGACAACTGGAATTTTTCGTTTTGCTGCTAGCTCAAACAAGCGAGCAAGCTTTTTACCGTTGGTTGCGTCCATAGAGCCGGCGCGAACGGTAAAGTCGTGGCCATATAGGGCAACATCTCGGCCATCAACTTTGATAATGGCGGTCACCAACGAGGCGCCGTCTAGGTTTTTACCCCAGTTTTGAAACAAAACCGTGGGGTCTTCATCGGTGAGAACAGAGATTCGCTCCCAGATGGTCATACGATTCTTTTGGTGCTGACGCTCAATACTGGGCACGCCGGCAGCTACTTTTGGGCGATTAATGAGGTCGTAGCCTTTCTTTAAGGCTTCTTCATGTAGGCCTGGCTCGTAGGAGGCCTGACCTGGCACGCTAAATTCAACTTCTTTGGTTTCATCAAAGGGGTTGACGAGTGATACCACCTTAGAGCTTGTGGCGGATGGTTTCTTAGCTAGTTTTGTCATGGTAACTGCAATTCCCACGTGAAGTTTGCGAAAAAAGGAGCCGTATTCTACCTGATAATTCAACGAGTGATGAATTTTTGATGAAGATCTTGAGAAAAATGTGTGTTTTTTCTCTAAAACAGGTCGTTGCGCGGTCTTTTTGGTTGTTTTTTGTTCTGTTTTTTTGAGGTTTTTAAGGTCGAACACTAAAATTTTAACGGTAATCTTGAAATTAGCGAGCCAAATTGATGAAAAAAAATGACAATTCCATCGCTTTTTGTTGATTGTGGCGCCAAAGAGCCAGTTATCCCCTTTGATTGTCGACAATCACGAGGCCAAGTCAATTTGTATGGCATTTGACGTTGATGGAGCGATCTTGGTGCGTTATTTGTATAGGGAAGCGTCCATCAATACGAAGCGCCCTATGGGTTAGCGCGCTAAGTGGGTAATCGGTGTTGCGAGATCGATGTCATATTCGCGTGATGTACTGAGGATCATTTCTCGGAAGTCTCGTCGAATGGTTAAAATTTTCTCGACCTTTTTAATGTGGTAGAGCGCCCCCCAGGTGACTGCATGATCGCCCGTTTCGATGACTTTAACTTCTACGTGGGTATTGGCCTCTAGGGGAATATCCGCGTCTAACGCACGCTGAAAGGCATCTTCAAACATGTCCTTTATCTTCTGGCTATCAATATCGTATCCGATATTGAATGTCAGGCATTCCCTAAGGCCTTTTGCTGAGGCAAATTTTGAGAGGTTATGAATCGTTTTGTCCCTTAGGTGGGAGTTGCGGATCATAATTCGGTGGTTGTTACTGATATTGAGCACTTCTGTGTGGAAGAGCTTTGTCTTGTATACACGTCCGAGGATACCGTCGTTGGTTTCGATGATATCGCCTTCCTCTAGCATGTCGCTATTAAGGATGATGAGCCCGCTAATAATATCCGGAGCCCATGAGCTTTGGGTGAGGCCCATAAATACGCCGATAATACCGATGACGCCACCTGCTTCAAGCAAGGAATCAAAACCGAGCAGGTGAACAACGGAAACAATCGCGATGATGGTAATAATGACAGCGGTCAGTATCGATAAGAGCCGTGTTTGATAAGTTTCTACGTAAAGCGTTCGT
This sequence comes from Agarilytica sp., assembly GCA_045430345.1. Classification (GTDB taxonomy): domain Bacteria; phylum Pseudomonadota; class Gammaproteobacteria; order Pseudomonadales; family Cellvibrionaceae; genus Agarilytica. The sequence continues at coordinate 294,796 of JAILXT010000007.1, forward strand.
TCGCCGATATCGCGCGCCTTGCCGTACTGTTTGTGAATGAGGTATTGGAGAAGGAAGTTGCTGATGTTGGCAAGATATAGCACGGCCAAAATTCCCAGGACCTTAATACCTCCGCCTGAGCCTTCCGATGGCCGGTATAAATAGACGTAGCCGTATACAAACAAAATAACGAAATTCAGCCCGCGTAATAAATAGACTCGTAAGGTGTGAGATTTTGGTGTGACCGTGCCAGAGGAAAAGCGGTTAAGGATGGGGTGGGCAAATACAATTAATAAAATATTTGCCGCGATGACCGTGTAGTCCCCCATGGTCAACGAGTTAAAAAACTGTTCTATAACTGTCCAAGACATAATGTTGTTATCTCGTAGGGCTTGAGCCACTGATCAAAGCCGTGATGTGCATGCTACCATAATAGTATTGTTGCTTTGAATTGATACCCTATATGCCCAGTTTGAACTCTGATCGCGGTTTAACGCTCGATACAATCCATCGGATTGAAGCCGATCTTCCGATCTTCGATGCCACCTCTTTTCTTGCGGATGATGCTGTAGGTGAAGACCTTGCGTGTTATTTCGAAACCTATGGGTTTAATCGATTGGAGAATAGGGCTCAATATTCTTTGGGTTATGTGGTTTTGGATAACTACGAGGATGTGAAGGGCTATCGTGTCGCGACACATTATTGGTTTCGTGAGAATGCTGGGGCAACGGTGTTTGTGGCTCATGGCTTGTTCGATCACGTCGGTTTATATTTAGACTTGATCGACCGTCTACTCGCTGAAGGCTATTCTGTTATTGCTATTGATTTTCCCGGTCATGGCTTAAGCGAAGGAGAGCCTGCGGCGATTGGTGATTTTGCTGAATATGCACATGTTATTTCTGGGGTGCTTGATGCCTTCCCTAATTCCTTGCAAACACCTATCTATGCCATCGGGCAAAGTACGGGGTGCGCCGCTATTTTAAATTATGTTTTGGCGGCTCGAGGCAAAGCGTTTCAAAAGTTAGTGCTGTTAGCGCCATTGATTCAACCGCGTAGTTGGCATTGGGTGAACCTTTCGTATTGCTTGCTGAATTTGTTCGTAAGTTCGGTCTCGCGTAATTTTACTGTTAACTCGCATCGGGAAGATTTTCATGAATTCTTAAGCCGTCATGATCCTTTACAGTGTCGGGGAATATCGGTGGATTGGGTGGGGGCTATGCGAAAATGGGTCAAACATTTTGATTCGTTTGGTGCGGTTTCTATTGATACCCTGGTAGTTCAGGGTGATGCGGATGGTACGGTATGGTGGGAGAGAAATGTTCCTCGAATACAAAACAAAATAACTGGCTGTCAGGTTGAAATGATTGAGGGCGCCATGCATCATTTGGTGAAAGAGGGGGATGCGTGGCAGTCTCAGGTATTCTCCAAGGCGCTTGGGTTTTTAAAGAAGTAAAATCGTAAAGGGTTTAATTGTTGAAACTTACCCTGATGATAAACGGCTAGAAGCCCCGTTCTTTGAATGTGCAGAAAACGAGGGCTATTAGCACTTATCGTGCTTTGACCTAGTAAAGCACTCGACAGCGAATTGTCTCTGGAATCTCTTTAAGATGTTTTAACGCAACGTCACTGTATTCAGAGTTTACATCCACAACAACATAACCAACGCTATCACTTGTCTGCAAGTACTGGCCAGAAATATTAATGTTGTGTTCGGATAAAATCTTATTGATTGCAGTAAGTACACCCGGTACGTTTTTGTGTACGTGTAACAAGCGGTGAACGTTGCGGTGTGTTGGTAGCGCGACTTCAGGGAAGTTAACGGAAGATAGGGTGGTTCCGTTATCTGAATATTTAATCAGCTTTTCAGCGACTTCATAACCGATGTTTTCTTGCGCTTCCATGGTGGAACCCCCGATGTGGGGCGTTAGGATAACGTTGTCAAATTGTTTGAGTGGGCTTTCAAAAGTATCGGCGTTACTTTTGGGCTCCGTAGGGAATACATCGATCGCGGCGCCAGCGAGATGTCCGCTTTCCAGTGCCTTGGCTAGGGCGTCGATCTCAATCACTGTGCCGCGAGAGGCGTTGATTAATACAGCACCTTTTTTCATTGCGGTGAGTTCGCGTTCGCCAATCATATCTTTTGTGTCGGGCGTTTCTGGTACGTGCAAGCTAACGATATCTGCCTTAGCAAATAATTCACTGAGTGATTTGCATTGGATGGCATTGCCCAAGGTTAACTTAGTCACGATATCGTAAAAAATAATATTCATACCGAGCGATTCGGCAAGTACGCTTATTTGGCTGCCGATGGAGCCGTAGCCAATCAGACCCAACGTCTTACCGCGAATTTCGTAGGAACCCGTGGCGGACTTATTCCATTCGCCCCGGTGGCAGGCTGCATTTTTACTTGGAATGTCGCGCAGTAATAAAATAGCTTGCGCAATAACAAGTTCTGCAACACTTCGGGTGTTTGAATAAGGTGCGTTGAATACGACAACGCCATGCTCTTGCGCAGCTTTTAAATCAACCTGATTGGTGCCAATACAAAAGCAGCCAACCGCGATTAATTTTTTGGCTGATTCAAATACGTCTCTGGTCAACTGTGTGCGAGATCGAAGGCCGACAAAATGCGCGTCTTTTACTTTCTCTTTTAGCTCGTCGCCAGACATCGCTGTCGTAATATATTCTACATTCGCGTATCCGGCATGGAGCAAACTGTCGACGGCGGACTGGTGCACGCCTTCAAATAGCACGAATTTGATTTTGTCTTTTTTCAAAGAGGTTTTTGCTATGTTCATGTCTGTCTCGTTTTAGCCGGGTTTTTCAGAAAAAGGTTACGCTGGGCGTTTGGTGACGATGCCGTCGCTGGTGCCAAGCATTAAAATATCAGCCGCTCGCATCGCGAATAAGCCGTTGGTGATGACGCCCGTAATATGGTTAATCTTTTCTTCTAGGGCAATCGCATCGCTAATACTCATATCGTGGACATCTAGGATTTCACCGCCGTTATCCGTGATAACGCCATCGCGGTATACGGGTCGGCCACCGAGCTTAACAATCTCGCGTGCAACATGGTTGCGTGCCATCGGGATAACTTCGACGGGCAGTGGGAATTTTCCGAGCGTATCGACCCACTTACTGCCATCCGCGATACAGACGAACTCTTCTGAACATGCTGCAACGATCTTCTCTCGCGTTAACGCTGCGCCGCCGCCTTTTATTAGGTGAAGCTGTGCGTTGGTTTCGTCCGCGCCATCGACATAGATTTTTACGCTTTCAACGGCATTTAGATCGAGTACCTCAATACCATTAGCGCGTAATCGGTCCTCGGAGACACTGGAGCTGGCGATGGTCGCTTTAAAAGCGCCTTTATGTTCACTGAGTAGATCAATAAAGCAGTTGGCTGTTGAGCCTGTGCCAATGCCCAGGATATCGTTTGGCGATAAGCGGGGAATCACGTAGTCGATAGCGGACTGTGCCACGGCCTTTTTAAGGTCATCTTGGGAGAGCTGTGTCATAAGGCTACTCAGTTATATTGAACGTTGTGTTGAGCTTGTCGTAGGTTGAAGATTAACCCACGCTAAGGACGCGCATTCTACCCTAATTTTTTGAGTCTTTGCGCGCCAGGCGCGAGAAAGAGAGGCAAATTAAGCAACTCTCATGACTTGGTGGGCTTGATCCATTAGTATTGCCCTCTTTTTCTTCAAAATTAGCCCTTAACTGAGTTCTTAGCATAGAGCGAAACCCCTTAACCTAACCGTGGAAACCGGAAGTAACATGCCCCAAAATTATCTGAAACGTATCTTGGACGCCCGTATATATGACCTCGCAGTCGAAACGCCACTGGATGCTGTGCCGTTGATTAGCAGTCGTATTGGCAATAACGTCCTATTGAAGCGTGAAGATCTACAGCCGGTATTTTCGTTTAAGGTGCGTGGTGCCTATAACAAGCTGCGGCGTTTGAGTGATGAGCAGAAAGCAAATGGCGTGGTCGCCGCGTCGGCGGGGAATCATGCCCAGGGCTTGGCTTTGGCTGCACAGCACTTGGGGATCAAGGCCATCATTGTGATGCCTAAGACGACTCCGGCCATCAAAGTGGATGCGGTAAAGCGCCGTGGGGCCAAAGTCGTATTGATGGGGGATGCCTATGACGGTGCGGCGGAGCATGCTCAGAAGCTTGTGGAAGAGAAAGGGATGACCTACATACACCCCTTTGATGATCCCGATGTGATCGCAGGGCAAGGTACGGTAGCCATGGAGCTATTGCGCCAACATGCTGACCCTATTGATGCCGTTTTTATTCCTGTGGGCGGTGGTGGTTTGTGTGCGGGTATGGTCGCCTACATCAAAATGGTCCGCCCAGAAATTAAAGTCTTTGCGGTTGAGGCGGAAGATTCCGCTTGTTTGAAACTTGCGATGGATAAAAAGCGCCGTGGGGTGCTGTCTCACGTAGGTATTTTTGCTGATGGTGTGGCGGTTGCCCAAATCGGTAAAGAGACATTTCGTGTGATGAAGGATTTGATCGATGGCGTTGTGACAGCGAACACGGATGAAATGTGTGCTGCAATCAAAGATGTTTTTGAAGACACGCGCTCTATAGCGGAGCCCGCAGGCGCTTTATCATTGGCTGGCTTAAAAAAATATGCTGCAGAGAATAATTTACAAGGTAAAACACTAATCGCCATTGATAGTGGTGCAAATACGAACTTTGATCGTTTGCGTTATATTTCTGAGCGGACTGAAATCGGTGAAAAGCGCGAAGCGATTTTTGCAGTAACGATTCCTGAAAAGCCAGGGAGTTACCAGAAGTTCTGTAAGACAATTGGTAAGCGTGGCATCACCGAATTTAACTATCGCTATTCCGATAATAGTGATGCGCATATTTTTGTTGGAATGAAAATATCATCAGAAGGCGATGATCGCGCTTTAATCGTCGAGACGCTCGAAAAAGCGGGTTACGCGGTAGAAGATATGACGGACAACGACTTGGCGAAGAATCATATTCGTCATATGGTCGGTGGTCATGGGCCAGCGGTGGATAATGAAATTGTGTACCGCTTTCAGTTTCCCGAGCGGCCTGGCGCTTTATTGGAGTTTCTGACTAAGCTAGCAGGGCGTTGGAATATTTCGATGTTTCATTACCGCAATCATGGATCGGCTTTTGGCCGTGTTTTGGTGGGTATGCAAGTGCCTAAAGGTGAGCGAAAAGATCTCGAAGGGTTACTGGATGAACTCCAATATTCTTATTGGGAAGAAACGGATAATACGGCATACCGCTTGTTTTTAGATTAGTGGGCGCCGTAGCTCCGTGGTTGGGAAGCGCAGTAAGGGCACGCCGTGAACCCGTCCGTGGGGGCTCGACAGTCGCATCCGTGCGACTGACATCCCTTACTGCGATCCCCAACCACTCCCTCACGTTTTAAATATCTTATCCTTAGTGAATTTTATGCCAAATACCTCAAACAACCGTATTCAAGAAATTCGTCCTGTAGAATCTCCTGCCGAAGTATTACAAAAAATTCCTTCGTCAAGTCAGACGGAAAAGCTGGTCTCCGACACGCGGGATCGAATCAGTAATATTCTGCACAAAAAAGATAAGCGTTTGCTCGTGGTTGCCGGTCCCTGTTCGATTCATGATGTTAATGCAGCAATGGAATATGGTGAGCGCCTAGTTAAACTGCGAGAGCGCTACAAAGATCAACTAGAAATCGTTATGCGAGTGTACTTTGAGAAACCGCGCACCACCGTTGGATGGAAGGGCTTAATTAATGACCCAGACTTAGACGAAAGTTTTAATATCAATAAAGGCTTGGAGTTGGGCCGCCAATTATTGGTAGACATAAACGCACTTGGTGTTCCCGCAGGATCGGAATTTTTAGACATAGTTACAGGGCAATATTATGCAGACTTAGTGAGTTGGGGCGCAATTGGCGCCAGAACAACGGAGAGTCAGGTGCACAGAGAGTTAGCGTCAGGCCTTTCTTGCCCAGTCGGCTTTAAAAACGGCACCGACGGCAATACAAAAATCGCACTTGATGCGATTAAGTCTTCCAATGAACCGCATATATTCCTTTCGCCAACGGACTCAGGGCGCACGGGGATTTTTAAAACCACGGGGAATGCGGATGCGCATATTATTTTACGTGGTGGACGTACACCAAATTACGATACTCGAAACGTAAACACTGTGCTGGGTGAATTGCAGGCCCGTGGTATCGATACCAATATCATCGTCGATTGCAGTCACGCGAATAGCGAGAAAAAATATGCGCGGCAAAATCTCGTTGTGAAAGATATCGCGGACCAAATCGAGTCAGGTCAGATGGGTCTTGGTGGGGTTATGCTAGAGAGCCATTTAGTGGAAGGGCGGCAAGATGTTGTGCCAGGAAAACCCCTCATCTATGGGCAAAGCATTACCGATGCTTGTCTGGGGTGGGGCGATACTGAAGCGGCGTTGGCCGTGCTCGCAGCTGCGGTGGATAAGCGGTTTTGAATAAACGCCATATTAAAAAAGCGCTTGATGATATAGCCAAAACAGATAAGCACGTAGCCTCGGCGTTAGATAAGGTCGGCTACCCGGAGGCTCGGCATCGCCCCACTGGTTTTGAAGCCTTTCTTACGGCAATCATTAGTCAGCAAATTTCTAATAAAGCCGCAGCCACAATTAAACAGCGCGTGCTCGATACCTTGGATGAGGTAACGGCTGAATGCGTGGTTTACACTGCACCAGAAGTGATGCGCGAAGCGGGGATGTCTCAAAGGAAAGTGGAATACGCACAGGGTTTAGCGCAAGCCATTGTGACTGGTGAGTTCGATCCCGATGGCTTACACGATTTGGATGACGAAAGCGCTGTGAAAGAAATTACGAAACTTCGCGGTTTCGGAGTATGGAGCGCAGAGGTTTATTTAATGTTTTCCCTTGGCCGCAAAGATATCTTTCCTGCCGACGATTTAATCATTCGCCAATCGCTTCAGAAATTGAAACGTAAGCGAGATAAGCTAACCGCGACGAAAGCGAGAGAGCTTGTTTCCCATTGGGCGCCGTATAGAAGTGCTGGAAGTTTGTTTTTGTGGCATTTTCATCATGCCCAACCGTAGTGATTAGCGGATAAATATTGTGATAGCGCGAGAGAAATGAAATAAGCGCAAGCTTCTAAGCTAGGGAAGCTTGCGCGATTTGACGTTACTCTTGAATAACGTTGACGTATAGCGTTTCAAATACGTCGTTTGTACCATCTGAGAGCATCACGGTTAACGAGTAAGATGTTTCTACGTTGGATGGTACGAGTAGAGAAAGTACACCCGCGTCGCTGATTTGAAAAAGAGCTGAATCCAGTCCATCAACTATCGATAGCGTTACCGGATCATTTTCTGGGTCAACAGAAATAATTTCACCGACGATGCTGTCGCCCAAGCTTAAGTTCCAAACAATACAACAGCTTTGTTCTGGTGGCTCGTTCACTTCTGTTGCTTCGATCGTTACCGGGAATTCTGCTGTGTTTGTCCCATCGGTAGCAGACATAATAACTTCGTAGCGATTGTTTCTGTCGAAGTCGTGTGGGTTTTCAAAGTCCGGTGCCGCAAGGAAAACTAGTTTTTGATCGTCTTCGTAGTAGTCGAATAAACCAGCATCTTCGCCGCCAATAATTTCAGCAGACACTGTATCGCCATTGGGGTCTGACCAATCTAAAAATGCAGCGGGGTAATTATTTTCAGGGATGTCGTGCGCAAGTTCACTAAGAGTCGGTGCGTCGCCACTTGGTGGTTGAGGAAGTAGGTCAGCATCAACAGTAATACCATTGATTAATACACTTTCGACAAGGCCGTCTGTGGTTGGGTAAAGTCCACCAGTGTTCCAGTTGAGAGGAACAGGATCAATGATCCAGCGAGTAGAATAGACGCCCTGCTGATTAACGCTGGTTGAGCCCAGAGGAAGATTACTTGTGACATCTGTCCGGCCGATGCCGGCGCCTGCCGCGTAACGAACTTGTAGGTCACTGTCACTGCCGATATACCCTAACGACAGGGCATCTAAGCGCACTGGAACGGAAAACTCTAGCGTTAGGTTGTTGGAGGACCCATTTGTGAAGTTTTCGAAAAAAGGCGTTTCCGAGACAAATTGAGCGTTGTGTAGGCTATGTACGCCAATGCCCAAGCCTTGAGAAAGAAAAGACACATAATTGGGGTTGCCTGATGAGTATGCGCCTCGGGAATCTACTCGCACTTCTAGGCCGTTAACTTCATAAAGAAAGGTCTCTCCTAATAGCGCTGAGCCAAAGTTTACACTTGTTCCCTCGATGGTTGGGGTAAGGCCAAAATTAAATATAACCTCTTCTGCGACAGCGGTGTGGGATGCTCCTGCAAGGGCAAGCGCTAAAATAGTCCTAGTTTTTTTGTCCATTGGAAAGTCCTAATTGGTTTGATTGAAATAAGTATTAAAACGGTAATCATGTAATCGGAATGTGACACGTGACGTTTTTATCATGTGAGCGAAATAGGAGATGAGGCGTAAAGTGTCCATTCTTCAATCGAATATCCGTTATCTTGCGGTACGAAAAGCTATCGCAGTAATTCGAGGGGACCGATTACTGAGTGGCCATAAAGGAGGGCGAATAATATACAATTTGGAATCAGATGCCAACTAAGTGCGTCATTAGCGGTTTTTTAGCATAGGGGTTGTTTTTTTGTGCTGGACAGGACGCGACGGGTCAATCTTTACGAAAGCCCATCGGTTTCGCTGATTCTCACACTCAAGAGTATTCTTACCCCAGGTCAATACTCACCGGGCAATGGTCCGAGCCGAAAATATCGTTATGAATCTCCGCGTTGCGAAGATCCCCTTGAAGCTCCGGTGACATAAGGAAGTAATCTATCCGCCAGCCTACATTCTTTGCGCGGGCGCCAGCACGGTAACTCCACCAGCTGTATTTCACCGTTTCTGGGTTGGCGAAACGGAAAGTATCTACGAAGCCCGCATCCATCAAATTTTGAAAACCATCGATTTCTTCCTGCATATAACCGGCCGATTTATTGTAGTTCGGTTTCGGTCTTGCCAAATCAATCGGTTGGTAGGCGACGTTTAAATCACCGCATACAATTACGGGTTTGGTTTCTTCTAGGGCTTTAATGAATGAGAGAAAAGCCATATCCCATGCTTGCCGGTAGCCTAAGCGTTTGAGTTCGCTACCTGAGTTGGGGGTGTAAACCGTCACTAAGTAATAGTCACTGAATTCAGCAGTAACGACTCGGCCTTCCTGATCATGCTCTTCAATGCCTATATCGATCGTGACATTGATTGGCTCTTCTCTCGAAATGATGGCCGTACCGGAGTAGCCTTTTTTGACTGCTGAATTAACGTAGATATGATAATCATCCACTTCTTGAAGCGCTTCAAATACTTGGTCGTCCTGCGCCTTAGTTTCCTGTAGGCAAAGTACGTCTGTTTCCATCGAATCAAATGATTGGAAAAAGTCTTTTTTTATCGCGGCGCGAATGCCGTTTACGTTCCAGGATACTAGACGCATAATTTAGATGATGACCCTTGTTTTGGCTGAAGAATACGCAGCGAATATTAGCAACAAACGCTGGAGAAATAAATGCGGTAATAGCGGGATGATCTAGGGTATATTACCGTACTATCCCAGGGGGCTGCCTACGTATCGATGTGGGCCGACTTTAAGGGGAGATATATTTGCATAAATAATGTACGAAAGGAGAGTGCAATGATTCGGGCGATTTCCATCTTAATAGTTTTGATGTCGTGCTCAGCCGCAAAGGCGGAGGACGGTAATTTTTATTTAATGGCTGAGCTGGGACGTGGGGCTGTTGAATTTACAGATGATTATCTTATTGAGGAGTTTGACGGAGATGAGGACTTCTCTTCGACGAACGTAGTGGCCGGCTATAATTTAGATTCGAATGTCTTATTTACGGTAAATTTTAACCCAGCCAAAGGCGATAAGTTTTCTTCGCTAGATGATCGCTATGAATTTTATCAGTTGGGCATTGCCGTGGGGTATAAAATTGAACTGTCTGATCGCTTTAGTTTAACGCCAAGCTTGGGTTATGCCCGTTGGGAAGTTGACGCTAGGGAAGGACAGTTTTTAAACCCAGGCCCGGAAGAATCTGTAGAGAAGCAGGGCGGAGATGTTTTTGGCCGTTTGGAAGTGGGGTTTCGGCTAAACGGATTATTAGGTTTTAATTGGTCATATGTAACCGCTGATTATGATTTTGGTAAAATTCAGTCTCATCACTTTGGTGTTAAGTTCACTATTTTTTAGTTGTACTAGCGGCGCTTTTTATAGCCTTTCCTGGGTGATATGGGCGCCTTGACTCTTTTACGGTTATTCTGAATCGGCGGTATCAATGCCTTTTCCCCAGTACCAATAAGCTCTTTTCTTCCCATGCGCGTAAATTCCTCGCGCAACATCGGCCAGTTCTTTTCATCGTGAAAGCGCAATAGCGCTTTCTGAAAGCGTCGCGCTTTGATATCTCGAGGCGTGCGTACTTTCCCCTTTTTATACGTCACCTTATGAAGTGGATCTTTCTCTGAATAGTACATCGCTGTGGCGAGTGACATGGGTGATGGATAAAAAGTTTGTACTTGATCTAAGCGATATTTATTGCGTTTTAACCAAAATGCGAGGTTGATCATGTCGTCGTCTTCGCATCCTGGGTGTGCCGCAATAAAATAGGGAATAAGGTATTGTTTTTTGCCGGCAGCTTTTGAAAACTTATCAAAAAGTTTTTTAAACTGATGAAATGAACTAATGCCCGGTTTCATCATTTTATTGAGTGGGCCTTCCTCTGTATGTTCTGGCGCAATTTTTAAGTAACCGCCAACATGGTGAGTGACTAGCTCTTGAATATATTCTGGGTCTTCAATCGCAAGGTCGTAGCGTAAGCCAGAAGCGATGGAAACTTTTTTAATGCCTTTTATATGACGCGCTTTACGATACAGCTGTGTCGTTGGGGAATGGTCGGTAACGAGATTTTTACATATAGTCGGAAACACACAGGAAAGTCTGCGGCAGCGCGCGTGAATTTGTGGGTCTTTACAGTTGAGCTGATACATATTCGCGGTAGGGCCGCCGAGGTCGGATATTTGCCCGGTAAAACCAGGGACTTTATCTCGAATATCTTCAATCTCTTTTAATATAGATTCTTCTGATCGACTTTGAATAACACGGCCTTCGTGTTCGGTAATAGAACAAAACGTACAACCCCCAAAACATCCGCGCATGATATTTACGGATGTTTTAATCATGTCGTAGGCCGGAATGGTGGCGCCGTCGTACTGGGGATGGGGGACCCGTTGGTAGGGCAGCGCAAATACTGCGTCCATTTCATCTGTTTCTAGTGGAAGGGGCGGTGGGTTTACCCAGACTTCAAAGCTTCCCGATTTTTGTACTAATGTGCGCGCGTTTTGTGGGTTTGATTCCATATGCAGTACACGAGAGGCATGCGAATATAGCGCGCGATCGTTCGTCACTTTTTCAAATGAGGGTAGCCGAATAACCGTTTTACTCTCGTCTAGTTGATGTTGTCGTTGTAGAGGAAGGGGGATAATTTTTATCGGCTCTTCAATATCGCCCTGTGGTGTCGCCGCTGTTTCGTTTGCGTTGCTTTTACATGTCTCATCACCAAATCCTTCCATATTATAGGGGTTTGGGATGGCATCAATATTCTTGGGCCAATCTATTCGGCTGGAATCGACAACCGTCCACCCTTCTGGAATGGATTTTTTTAAAACAACGGTGCCGCGAATACTGTCCAGGTCGTGCACCTTTGTTCCGTTGGATATAGACGTTGCTAATTCGATAAGGGCGCGTTCAGCATTCCCGTACAATAAAATATCCGCGCCAGAATCGATCAGTGTGGAACGACGTACTTCGTCGCTCCAGTAGTCATATTGCGCGATACGTCGAAGACTGGCTTCGATGCCACCGATAATGATAGGCACATCTTTATAGGCTTCTTTACAGCGTTGCGCGTATACCGTCACCGCGCGCTCGGGGCGTTTACCACCTTCATTGTTCGGGGTGTATGCGTCGTCACTGCGCATCTTAAGGTCGGCGGTGTAGCGGTTGATCATGGAATCCATGTTGCCAGCGCTAACGCCGAAAAAGAGGTTTGGTTTCCCAAGTGCCTTGAATGGATCCGCACTTCGCCAATCCGGCTGTGAAATCATTCCAACGCGAAAACCTTGGGCTTCCAATAAACGACCGATTAAAGCCCCACCAAAACTAGGGTGATCCACATAGGCATCCCCGTTCACAATAATAATATCGCAACTGTCCCAGCCCAATTCGTCCATTTCCGCGCGGCTCATCGGGAGAAAGGGGGCTGTGTCATAACATTCGGCCCAGTATTTTGGGAACGACATTAAGTGAGGGGCTTTTTTAATGGTTAGCATGGAGTTTTTTCAAGATTTAAGAAGTGACGAATATAATCAGGAGGTGATTTTAGAACTATTGATGATAATAGCGCCTTTTGATCCCCATACCAAAGATTAATTCGAAAAGTTTGACTAAAAAACCAGCATGTCTCGCCAGAATACTATACTTAGGAGCGGAAGCCCTATATGAAAATGTTCTATCTATTTTGAGTCGGGATCTATGCGGCATAAGCTTTTGGTAGTTGATGATGCGGAAGAGAATTCTTTCGTGATAAGTACAATTTTGGATGACTTTCCAATACAAATTGACTCGGTATTAGATGGGCATGAAGCGATTCAAAAGATCGCGGAAAACGATTATTTTGCCGTACTTATGGATATTCATATGCCTGAAATGGATGGTTTTGAGTGTGTCAGGCGCATACGCGAGTTAATCCCTTACAAACACATTCCGATTTTATTTTTTTCCGCCGTGGCCCTGGACGAAGATGCGTTAAATCGTGGGTATCATTTAGGTGCGGTGGATTATATAGAGAAGTCAGCGAACCCGATTATTATCAGAAGCAAGGTGCGTATCTTCTTAGAGTTGGCCCAGCGCAATGAGGTGGCTGAAGAGGCGCTCGCGGCACTCGCGGAGAATCAACGTAATCAAGACCTGATGTTGAATCATATTGCCGACGGGGTGATCGCGGTTGATAACGCGCATAAGATTACTTACGTCAATACTGCGGCATGTACCTTACTTACGGACATCCGAAAAAATTTACTGGGTACGGATATTAAAGACATTGTGGGCCCAACACTGTCCGATATCTCATGGGATCAGTCCAGTATTGTTCAGACCTTCAAAGAAGGCCAATGCCAGCACTGTGACGATACGTATTTTTGGCGGAACAAAAAACACAAATTTCCTGTGCAATTCACCCAATCCTCCATTCTTTCGGGGAATGATGTAGTGGGCGGTATGCTGGTATTTCAGGATATTAGTGAGCGAAAAGAGTTAGAGAAAAAACTCGTTTCGATGACAAATTATGACCCGCTCACCGGGTTAGCGAATCGAACATCGTATTGGGACTTTCTTGAAAAAACGCTGTCACTTGCCTCACGCTCAGGGGAAAGTATATATGTACTCTTTATTGACTTAGATAATTTTAAAGAGGTGAATGATTCCCTTGGACACGACGCGGGTGATTTGTTATTGGTACATGCCGCGGAACGACTACGCGGCTTAATTCGCTCTTCGGATATGGTGGCCAGGTTAGGCGGAGATGAATTCTCTATCATTATTCAACAAGTAAAAAATGAAGAGGAAGTGGCGCATATATGTAAAAAATTGATGGCCTCCTTCGAAGAACAATTTTCCATTTTTGGACAAGACATTCACGTCGGGTGTAGTGTCGGTATATCACATTACCCTTCAGATGGAAAAGATGTCATCACCTTGACCAAAGCCGCAGACACGGCCATGTACGAAGCGAAAAAATCCGGTAAGAACGACTACCGTTTTTATGAACCTAAAATGCAGAAGCAAGTAAAAGAATCCATTGGGCTAAAAAATGATCTTAAACTTGGCTTGAAAAATAACGAGATCATTCCCTATTTTCAGGTCAAGGTCGATATCTCGAGCGGCAAATGTATTGGGGCTGAAGCCTTAGCGCGGTGGAATAAATCCAGTAACGAAATGATAAGCCCGGCGTATTTTATCCCAGCCGCTGAAAAACTCGGTTTGATCTCCAAAATTGGCGACCAGGTATTCAGGCAGGCAAGCAGTACGACTAAAAAATGCATGGGATTTGTTGAAAATAAAGACTTTTGCATATCGGTAAATGTCTCACCAAAGCAATTGTTAGAAGAAGGGTTTGTTAGCGGTGTGGTGGAGTTTCTGGATAGGATTGGGCTGGATGCACACAACCTGGAGCTTGAATTGACAGAAACCGTAGTGATGAATCACGAAGCCTATGTGCTAGCGAAGTTGCGCTATTTACGTAACGTCGGCGTAAAAATAAGCATCGATGATTTTGGAACGGGCTATTCCTCCCTGGCATATTTAAAGAAATTACCCATCGATACCTTAAAAATAGATCAAAGTTTTATTCGCGATATTGGGCATGACTCGAAAGACGAAAACATCGTGCGTGCTGTGGTGAATATGGCGCATGACTTAGGATTGACAGTCATTGCTGAAGGCGTAGAAACGGAATATCAACTGCAGTTTTTAAAAGATCTTTCTTGTGATTATGGGCAGGGCTATTTGTTTTCTGAGCCATTGCCTGAAGATGAATTTATTTTTCGTTTAAAAGGCGCGTGTTAATCCCAAGCCAACGGCTTTTTCATCAATCACGTTCTTTAGAACATCTCAATGGGGTCGAAATCGGTTCTGGGTTTTAGTTTCCCTTCGCTAACCAAGGTTTCGTAGTGAGCGACTTGGTTTCGACCATGTTCTTTCACATAGTAAAGCGCTTTGTCAGCGCGCTCAATAATATCCGCAGGGAAATCTGTTTTGGTTAAGCGCGCGAACCCGACGCTGACCGTGATATTGTTTGTTTTTGGAAAGGAAAATTCTTCAATAGCGATACGAAAACGTTCGAATACCATAAAGGCTTTATCTTCGGGGGTGGGCTCCAACATCACAACAAACTCCTCACCACCAAAACGGAATAGGAGATCGCTTTTTCGAAAGGCTTCTTTCATTAGTCTGGCGACACCCAGTAATATTTCATCGCCAATAAGATGGCCCCATTCATCGTTGACGCGTTTGAAAAAGTCGATATCGATCACTGCCAGCCACGCTTCTGTACTTTCGTCCGCCGCTTGCCGCTGATTGCCTGTCTTCAATGGGTCGAGTTCATTTTTATGACTGCGTTGAAGCAACAGCAAACGGTGCAACTTCTTCTCGAATGCACGTCGGTTGAGTAAGCCCGTTAATTTGTCGTGTTCGCTTTCATCGAGCAAGTAAAGGTGGTTCGAATAAATTCTAACGAGCCCCTCAACAAGGGTTTTGTGTTCGGTGATGTCGTCACGGCTATCGATTTTGATGATGCCATGTATTTCACCCTTTAAATAGTAAGGAATAATATGCCGGAAGACGGGATCGTCTTTATAGGAGGCCGTTAAAAACATCGAATGATTGACTGAAATACACTGTTTCACATCTTCATCTATATCGACCAGTACCGGATCTTTGTTCCAGGTGTAAAAAGGCTTCCCTGATTCGTTCACCGCGCTTTCAAAGCATACGACTTCTTCGACCTTAGAAAAGTGTGTGGTTGTGCCGATTTTACTCATGGAGATGTGGTGAGCCGGCAGCATCTCGGCGAGTGTCGCCACAAGGCTGTATTCGAGAGAATCGATGTCTCGGTGTTGTGTTATTTCGATAACAGATTCTATGACAGACTTTGGCATACCTAAGGCCTTTTCTTATTATAAGGAGCAGTAGCTAAACGCCTAGGATGAATGTGATCGTAGGTAGTACGAGGGGTTGGCGTGTAACTCTACTTTATGAAGCGTTCATACAGTTATAGCATAAAACGGGCCCTAAGCAGGGGTATGTCACGTGTTTGGGGGCTTTAGAGCACTTAGGCATGGGGCGGGAAGTTTGTTAGAGGTCAATTCATCGGCAGATAATGAAAAATCCAGTCGAGAAGGGTTTGCCCGTGGGCTATTCTTATATACCGTTGAGTTGTTTATCCATTCCACCAGACGATCAGATCACCACGCGAGGCACGACGATGTCCAATAAAAAAGTCGACAATATATTAGACGAGCTGGAAGGCCAATTTCATTCTTTTCACGATAAGTTTATCAAAGCAAAAGATGGCTATATCAAAAACCATAGCAAGGAAGTGGACCAAGCCCGCAAGAAAGTCGACAGTGCTAAAAAGAAGTTTGACGCAGCGAAGGATAAAGCGTCCAAAGCCAGCGCGAACGCTAAAGCTAAAGGGACAAAAGCAGCGCATAATCAAGTACAGAAAGCAAAAGCGGCAATGTCTGTATTGGGTGAGGCCTTAACCGAAGCCAAAGACATCATGATGACGGCAGAGAGTAAACTTCAATCGGCTAAGCCTATAGAGAAGAAACTAGCCGCACGCGCCAAAGCACTTGCAGCTTTTGAGCGTGAGTGGGCAAAGAAAGAAAAAGAAGAAGAAAAGAAAAAAGCCCAGCGGGCAGCGGAAAGAAAGAAAAAAGCAGCTGCGGCAAAAAAGGCTAAGGCCCAAGCTAAAAAAACCGCAGTGAAACGTAGTGCTGCCTTAGGCGCTAAAGCGGCCTCAGATTAGAGGAGTATAAAGCTGCGGCCTTCGCAGCTTTTCCTCTCCCCGCGTTAAAAACGGTTTGTTCTTTGGGGGTTGTTTTTGAAAGGACGACGTCTCAGAGAGACGTCGTGGTGAAGCACAAACTAATCTTCCGTAACCAATTTCAGTCCGCCAGTGAAATAATCAGTGACCACTACCGCATGCGGTTCAAATAAACTGCCGCGTGTGAATCGGGTGCTGCTAGGGAATGTACCATCGTCAAATACATATTCGTTATACACAAGATCGGGAATATGGCTGGATAGCGTAACCAGCTTTCCTTGAGGGAGCTGGTCACATGTTTGGCCAGGGAAAAGCAAGGCATCGAACTCTGGTGTTGGGCGTATTTCTGAGGCGGCGATAAGCCCATGGGGGGCGATATCAAAATCATCGATAATATTGCAGGCTTCAGCAGTGTATAGCGTTGTTGGAATGCCTGCTACGCCACTAGCATGTAAATGAAACTTCTGGAGTTTTGTGCCCGTCACATAAAATAAATTATCCCCCAAAATTTGAATACCGTTTGGGAAGGCATCTGTGGGTAGTGCGGGGTACCATGACTCATATGTTGTTGAAAATTCGCCATCAAACGTTGGAGTGACCTTTAAAATCGCAGCGGCAGGAATACCGGCTAAGAAAGTACTTAAATATGCGTTCGAGTCGGAAACAAAAATGTTACCGTCTGAGTCGGTTGCCATACCATTAGGTGATATTAGCGGCCCGAACACTTGGGTTGTTTCGACGTAGCCTTCATCGCCAGGTGCTTTCGCAGCATCCAGTTTGACCAATATTGTGTGGGTTGCTAATGGAAGCGTTTGACCGATGAGTTCACCAATAGTTGAATAAGAACATACAGCATATACGGTATTCTCGTAAGCTGTAATTCCCCTAAACTGACATGGTTCTTCGTTAGCAAGATAATCTGCACTTTCAACAACGCTTGATAGTGTGTAATTCTCGCCTTCGCGCGTTACCTCATAAATCGCGCTTTCTTTTGTTATCAAAGACTCTGGTGTTGAGTTGCCGACGACAAAGAAGCGGCCGTTTTTACTGTATACGGCATTTTCTGATGAGGCCAGTATGTCATTGGATATTAATGTTTCTGTCTTACAGCCTGCCAATGCGAATCCGAAAACGCCGAGTATTAGCAGTTTCTGTGCTTTTTTATGTATGGTTTTACTCATAAGTTTGGTCATTATTTTATGCGCCTATATTTATTGTGATGAGTTTTAAATGTTGCGTGTGAACGCGGGTTAGCCTGGCGAATAAAAGCCTAAATTCCAAAAAATATTTCTGGATGATTATGTTTTTTATTATGTGGGAAATATTATAAATTACGAAAAAAATATTTGTCACTAGCGGATAACAGCAGCGGATTATTTGAGAGCGTTTCGCAAGCGGGTGGACGAGTGATTTTTAATCGCATAAAAAGTGAGGAAGGTAATCAGCGGTTTTAAAAATAAGGTAAGTTGTTTTGTGAATGATTTTCGTTGTTTCGCTATGCTCGCGTGACTTACGTCACATAAGCATTGTTTTATGTGGCGGGTAAGTATTTGTTATTTATTTTTGGGTGTTTTTTTTAGAAGACAAACGTCTACATAATAGCTGAGTTTTTTCTGTGTTTGAGCCTGTGAGATACGGACGAGTTGTGGTGAATGTATTGTCGCTCATTCAGCCAAAAGCGTAACGTTCTACTGCGGCATTGTTATTTCAATTGGGCATGCTTTCATTGTCTGCATATTAAAATTTAGGCTAACTCCCATCGATAGTGCTGGCGTATAAAATCACGGGTGGCACATGATCACTCGCGGGAGTGATGTAGCGTTACAGTCAATTTTCCCCAGTTGCACACTGTGTTGAGCGGTTTTTCTCCTTCATCTTAGTCTTCATCCATACCCCTATAGGCGCTTTAAGTCCCAAAGTACAGGCTAGTTGATCGATAAACGTGCATCTATCCAGTTTATATACGTCAAATGACGTAGTCCCCTGAGCAAATGTACGCATAGTGGGTTGTGCTCTCCTTCCACATAATGTCCCTGTAAATAGCGCGTCCTTCGTCGCGCTTGCTTAGTGAGCACATATTCGTACATCAGAACTTAATTAAGGGGTCATTGTTTATGAGAGTGTCAAAGTTTATTTCGAGTCTTGCATTGGGGGTGAGTGTTTCCCTGGGTGCGATGGGCGCCTACGCGGCAGATACTATTAAAGTGGGTGTATTGCACTCCCTATCCGGCACCATGGCCATTAGTGAAACTACCTTGAAAGACACTGTCTTGATGATGGTAGAAGAGCAAAACAAAAAAGGCGGGTTGCTAGGCAAGAAGCTAGAGGCTGTTGTGGTTGACCCTGCGTCTAACTGGCCGCTATTTGCTGAAAAAACACGTGAGCTTATCTCTAAAGAGAAAGTAGATGTTATTTTCGGTTGTTGGACATCGGTTTCTCGTAAATCTGTATTGCCTGTTATTGAAGAGCTTAACGGCCTGCTTTTCTACCCCGTGCAATACGAAGGTGAAGAGTCTTCTAAAAACGTTTTCTACACAGGCGCAGCGCCCAACCAACAAGCGATTCCTGCTGTTGACTACCTAATGAATGACCTTGAAGTGAAGCGTTGGGTACTTGCCGGTACGGACTACGTTTATCCTCGTACTACGAATAAGGTTCTTGAGGCTTACCTAAAATCAAAGGGTGTTGCTGAAAAAGACATCATGATCAACTACACACCTTTCGGCCATTCTGATTGGCAGAGCATTGTATCGGACATCAAAAAGTTTGGTAACGCGGGTAAGAAAACGGCAGTTGTTTCAACCATCAATGGTGATGCGAACGTTCCTTTCTACAAAGAGCTAGGTAACCAAGGTGTTTCGGCTGAAGATATTCCTGTTGTTGCGTTCTCTGTGGGTGAAGAAGAGCTTAGCGGTATCGACACTAAGCCACTTGTTGGTCACTTAGCGGCTTGGAACTACTTCCAAAGTGTTGAAGCCGATGCAAACGAAGCGTTCATTAAGAGTTGGAAAAAATTCGCGGGTGCTAAGCGTGTAACAAACGATCCAATGGAAGCGACGTACATCGGTTTCAATATGTGGGTTAAAGCCGTAGAAAAAGCGAAAACAACGAACGTTGATAAAGTTGAGCAGGCGATGATTGGTATTGAAACACCAAACTTGACTGGCGGCATGGCGAAAATGCACAAAAACCACCATTTGTCTAAGCCAGTACTAATCGGTGAAATCCAAGACGACGGTCAGTTAGAAGTGGTGTGGGAAACTGACGGCTTAGTCGCTGGTGACGCATGGTCAGACTTCTTGGCAGATTCTAAAGATCTCATCTCAGATTGGACTGCGCCTATCAAGTGTGGCAACTACAACACTAAAACTAAAAAGTGTTCAGGCCAAAACTACTAAGTTGTAGCGGCTTGACTAAAAGGCCCGAATTTTCGGGCCTTTTTTATTTAACCCCATATTTGGAGGCAACGTGAATCGACTCGCCTATAGATGGCTTTTCTATATTCTCTTTATGTTCAGCGTTCCGGTAATTGCTGAGAACCACGCAACGGTCGCTACCGAAGAGACGATAGATAAGGTACCAGTAGTGGAAGTGTCTGCGGTGCAGGAAATACCTGAAATCGAAGTGCTTCTAGAAAAACTTGCCAAATCCAAACTATCTAAAGCCGCTAAAGTCGTGGTTGAGATAGAGCAGGTCGGGGGTAAAGATATGTTGCCTCTATACGAAGCCATGGTCGGCGGGAACCTATACTATGTGCGCGACAGCTATCGTGTTATTTCTTATATAAAGAATTCTCAAGGTAACAAAGTTGCGCGTGATATTTTAAGTGATGAAGACTTGGGCGAGTTGCCAAAGCGTAGCGTTAAGAAAATTAAAGTTAACAATAAGCTGAGGAAGTTGCTGCGTAATGCGATAGCGAGGAATCAGCTGTTTCATGGCGAAAAGCGTGAAAGAAAAGAAGCCGCATTTTTTATACTGGACAATATAGATGCTCAGAATGTTGTTGCTTTACAGTCTGCGCAAGCGAAGGAAGCGAATGCCGATGTGCGTGACGCGATTGATACGGCGTTAGCGCTACATGAGTTGAAGAGTTCCGACAGTAAAGGTAAACGCTTAGATGCGATTGATAAACTGTCCGGGAAACTGG
Source organism: Agarilytica sp. (assembly GCA_045430345.1). Lineage (GTDB taxonomy): Bacteria > Pseudomonadota > Gammaproteobacteria > Pseudomonadales > Cellvibrionaceae > Agarilytica. The sequence goes on from JAILXT010000007.1 coordinate 315,611, forward strand.
AGTCGACTGTCCGAAACGAATTTGAATACCTCGCCGGTAAAAATGACGATGGTGAATATAATGAGATCGATGCCGACATCAGAAAAGCGGCCGAAAAGGCAATAGGTTTAATTGAAAGCCGTATTAGTTTTTACGGGTTTATCGAGAAGTTGTTTTTTGGCTTAAGTGCCGGTTCGGTGTTGTTGCTGGCCGCGATTGGCTTAGCGATTACCTTCGGGGTGATGGGCGTCATTAATATGGCCCATGGTGAAATGATTATGCTGGGCGCGTATACCACGTATGTTGTACAGCAGATCATGCCGAATTTTTTAGAGATATCAATATTGGTGGCTATTCCGGCAGCCTTTATCGTTGCCGCTTTATTCGGAATGATTATTGAGTATCTGGTGATTCGTCGCCTGCATGGCCGCCCGCTAGAGACCTTGCTCGCGACCTTCGGTATCAGCCTTATTTTGCAGCAATTGGTGCGCACAATATTCTCGCCACTGAACCGACAGGTATCTACTCCAGAGTGGATGAGTGGCTTCTGGGAAATTAACCCGGTACTCGCACTCACCTATAACCGCATATATATCGTTATTTTCTCGTTGATCGTATTTGTGGCTTTACTGCTTATTCTTAAAAAGACATCGCTTGGTCTACGGGTGCGTGCGGTGTCTCAAAACCGAGCAATGGCCAAATCCCTTGGCGTGAAGACGGAATGGGTCGATTCCATGACCTTTGGTTTAGGTTCCGGTATCGCTGGGGTTGCAGGTGTTGCGCTAAGTCAAATTACCAACGTCGGCCCTAACCTTGGGCAGGGCTATATTATCGATTCGTTTATGGTCGTTGTGTTTGGTGGTGTTGGGAATATTCTTGGGACATTTTTCGCGGCGCTTTCATTAGGGGTTGCCAATAAGTTCTTGGAGCCAGCAACGGGCGCCGTATTGGCGAAGATCTTAGTCCTGGTATTTATAATCCTATTTATTCAGAGGAAGCCTAAAGGGCTGTTCCCACAAAAAGGGAGGGCTGCGGAATGATGAAAATGAAGCGTGATTCCTTACTGAATATGAAATCTTATCAAAACTTTTTGGCCATTTTAGCGGTGGCGACAGCGGTCGCCTCGTTCTGTAATTTGGTGATTCCAGAAAGTTCGTTTTTACACGTAAGTACCTACTCCATTACCTTATTAGGTAAGTACCTGTGTTATGCCTTATTAGCGCTTTCGGTTGATGTAATTTGGGGCTATTGCGGTATTTTGAGCTTGGGGCACGGTGCGTTCTTTGCCTTGGGTGGCTACGGTATGGGCATGTACCTTATGCGTCAGATCGGTGATCGTGGTGTTTATGGTAATCCTATTCTTCCTGATTTTATGGTCTTCCTTAATTGGGATGAATTGCCTTGGTTTTGGTTGGGGATGGATAACTTTTTCATCGCCATGTTAATGGTGCTGCTTGTTCCTGGGTTGTTGGCATTCGTATTTGGTTGGCTCGCATTCCGTTCGCGGGTAACCGGGGTCTATTTATCCATTATGACTCAAGCCCTAACCTACGCGTTGTTGTTGGCGTTTTTCCGAAACGAGATGGGCTTTGGTGGTAATAACGGCCTGACAGATTTTAAAGATATATTAGGGTTTGATTTGCAGTCGGACGCTACCCGCGTCGCATTATTTATGACGACGGCAGTGTGTTTAGGTTTAGCCTATATTGCAAGCCACGCAATCATGAAGTCACGATTCGGAAAGATCGTCGTGTCTGTACGTGATGCGGAAAATCGCGCGCGCTTTATTGGATATAAAACAGAACGCTACAAAGTGTGGTTGTTTGTATATTCTGCCTTGTTGGCGGCCGTTGCTGGCGCGCTATATGTGCCTCAAGTGGGGATTATTAATCCGGGTGAATTCTCGCCACTGAACTCCATCGAAGTGGTGGTATGGGTCGCTGTTGGTGGCCGGGGTACGCTCTATGGTGCGGTTATCGGCGCGTTACTAGTAAACTACGCAAAGACCCGTTTTACCGCCCTTATGCCAGAAATGTGGTTGTTCGCTCTGGGTGCCATTTTTGTTTGGGTAACCGTGTACTTCCCTCAAGGTTTGGCGGGGTGGTTAGAAAAGCTCCCGGGTATGTTGAGTAAGAATGACAAAAAAGATAAAGCCGTAGGAGAAGCCGTATGACCGGGTTAGATGATGTAAGGCAAGTCATGCGGCGTGACCAAGTGTGGCCATTTTTAATTCCGAACGTCGCGCCAGCAGTCGACGTTTCAAAAAATGTTTTATTGTATGTCGAAGGGTTAACCGTAGCGTTTGATGGTTTTAAGGCGCTCAATGACTTAAATCTCTATGTTAACGATGGCGAGTTGCGTTGTTTAATCGGCGCAAACGGCGCAGGTAAAACAACCCTGATGGATGTGATCACGGGCAAAACTGCCTGTGATTCCGGCTCGGTATATTTTGGGCAAACGATCAATCTGCTTGATAAAAAAGAGCCTGAAATTGTTCAGCTCGGTATTGGTCGAAAATTTCAAAAACCCACCGTGTTTGAATCTCACACCGTTTACGACAATTTAGGCATCTCGATTAAGGACGATAAAGGCGTGTGGTACTCCTTAGTCGCCAAGCTAACGCCTACGCAAAAAGATCGTATCGACGAAGTACTTAATATTATTGGCTTGGGCAATCATCGTCACTTACTCGCCGGTGCGCTGTCCCATGGTCAAAAACAGTGGTTAGAGATTGGTATGTTATTAGTCTCCGATCCGCGTTTATTGCTGATTGATGAACCCGTTGCCGGGATGACGGCAGAAGAAGGTGAGCGAACCGCAGAATTGCTCACGAGTTTGGCCGGTGATCACACAGTGATCGTCGTTGAGCACGACATGGAATTTGTTCGCAGCATCGCCCGCACCGTTACCGTGTTGCACCAAGGCTCTGTGCTTGCTGAAGGCACAATGGACGAAGTGCAAAATAACCAAGACGTGATCGAAGTCTATTTGGGGGACGAAGCATGATCTCCATTAATAAAATCAACCAATCTTACGGCAGCTCACAAATTCTGTGGGATTTGGATTTACAAATTGAGCAGGGTGCATGTATTTGCCTTATGGGCCGAAATGGCGTGGGCAAAACAACCTTCTTAAAAGCATTGATGGGCCTATTGCCGATATCAAGCGGTGAGATGTTCTTTAACGATCAGCCTTTGCACAATATGTCGGTTGAGTCACGCGCGTATATGGGAATCGGTTATGTGCCTCAGGGGCGCGATATCTTTCCTTTGTTAACTGTTGAAGAAAACCTCCGGGTGGGTTTGGCTGGCCGTAAAGATGGCGTAACCGAAATCCCCGAAAAGGTATATGAGTTGTTTCCGGTGCTAAAAGAAATGTTGGGGCGTCGTGGTGGGGATCTTTCTGGCGGACAACAACAGCAGCTAGCGATTGGTCGAGCACTTGTTACGGACCCTAAGGTCTTAATCCTAGACGAGCCAAATGAAGGGATTCAGCCTAACATTGTGAAACAAATCGGAGATGTTATTATTAAGCTCAACAAAGAGGATGGCCTTACGGTTATCTTGGTTGAACAAAAATTAGGCTTTGCCAAAAAAGTAGGCGAACATTTCTACTTAATGGAAAAAGGTCGTATTGTTGCCAATGACAAGATGGATAATCTGAGCGAAGCGCTCATTAAGCAACATTTGGCTGTATAAAAATAACCATAACTTTCCGTGCAGAATTCCTAAGAATCGATGACGAGAGTATCGGTGATGTGAGTATCGATGAATAGTCCGGCTGAAATATTACCTAGCAATATACATGACGCTGAATTGTCAGACGCTAGGTTGCCGGCTAATGATACGGCAACATCGTGGAACGCATTCCTAAATCTGTTTATTGAAAAGAAGGCCCGTGGTACACGGTTGGCACGTTGTCGCCACCAAGGGCCTTTATATGTACAAAAACCATTCTTTCCCGAAGGGCAATTCTTGCCCCATATTTATTTATTGCACCCACCCGGTGGCGTTGTCTCGGGGGATTGCCTGCGAATCAATGTCGATATTGCGAAAGACGCAAGTACGCTATTAACGACACCTGGCGCTGGGCGAGTATATCGTGCAAGGAAAGATAAAAAATCGCAGGGCCAACATGTTTGTATTACGGTGGCCGAGGGCGGCAGCGCAGAGTGGCTACCCCTAGAAAATATTGTATACCCAGATGCGAACGCCGAACTTTCAACCAAAATTAGGTTGGCCGAAGGCAGCCACTTTATTGGTTGGGATGTGACCTCTTTGGGGTTACCTGCGCAACAGGCGGCGTTTTCCAGCGGTAGCCTTTCTCAGCGTATAGAAGTATGGGTAAATGATCAGCCTAAGATTATCGAGTACTTACAATTTTCAGGTAGCGACGCCTTAAAACATGCGCGTGCGGGCCTACAAGATTTTCCCATCAATGGGACCTTCATCGCAGGGCCGTTTAACCAGGAAGCGCTTGAAGAGTACGATGTACCCTTGATTGATAAATTACGCGAACTTAGCGCGAAGCCACGACTACGAGATGTGAAAAGTATCGAAGGGATTAGTGTGGTGAATGGGTTTATCATTGGCCGCTATTTGGGGCACTGCTCCGAGTCAGCTAAAAATTTATTTACAGAATATTGGGCGTTGGTTCGGCCTAGCCTTTTGCACCGGCCCGCATGCCCACCCAGAATATGGTCGACGTAAGGGCGTTATAGTCGCGCCCTTATTTGAATCGCCGTATCGAGAATTTGTTTTACAACGAGGTTCGTTATGGAACTGTTACCAAGAGAAAAAGATAAATTATTGGTGTTTACCGCCGCATTGATGGCGGAGCGCAGGCTCGCACGAGGGTTAAAATTAAATTACCCCGAAGCGGTGGCGCTCATTACCATGGAAATCATAGAAGGTGCACGTGACGGTAAAACGGTTGCCGAGTTGATGAGTTACGGTCGCGAAATTTTAAGCGCTGATCAAGTCATGGACGGTGTGACAGAATTAGTCCACGAAGTGCAGGTAGAAGCGACCTTTCCCGATGGCACAAAACTTGTGACGGTACATAGTCCAATTACGTAATTTTATAGATAGACGCTCGAGGTGGCATTGGGTTCGAGACACGCCGCGAGTACATCCATGTAAGCTCTCTGTCGACATCCATGTCGACAGAAGGTCTCGAACCCAATGCCACCCCGAGCTATGTGCTAGCCGTTGGTTGTTAGTGGATAAAAACTCGGAAAAACGTAATACGTTATTGATAAGGCTCGATCATGATTCCTGGCGAAATAAAAGTTGCTCAAGGTGAAATCACACTTAACGAGGGGCGTAAGGTTATTTCCTTACGCGTCGAAAATACCGGTGATCGCCCAGTACAAATCGGATCTCATTATCACTTTTACGAAGTGAACCCAGCCTTATCTTTTGATCGGAAATCTGCCTTAGGTTTTCATCTAAATATTGCCTCTGGAACAGCGGTGCGATTTGAGCCAGGTCAAGGGCGTGAGGTTGAACTCGTGGAATATGCTGGCAAGCGCGAAGTTTACGGGTTTCGTGGTGATGTTATGGGCGCCTTGGATGGGGAGAAATAAAAATGACGACAAGTAAAACAACGATTGATCGCGCAGCCTATGCACAAATGTTCGGCCCAACCACCGGCGATAAAATGCGCTTGGCGGATACGCAACTCTGGATAGAAATCGAAAAAGACTTCACCCGTTACGGCGACGAAGTTAAATTTGGCGGCGGTAAAGTTATTCGCGACGGTATGGGTCAATGCCAACTCGGCGCTGCCGATACGGTTGACTTGGTCATAACCAATGCCGTCATTATTGATCACTGGGGTATTGTAAAAGCCGACGTCGGTATTAAAGATGGGCGCATCGCCGCTATTGGTAAAGCAGGTAACCCGGATGTACAAGAAGGCGTCGACATACTTGTTGGCCCAGGCACAGAAGTGATCGCAGGCGAAGGTTCTATTCTTACTGCCGGTGGTATCGATGCCCATATTCACTTTATTTGCCCACAACAAATTGAAGAAGCGTTAATGTCGGGTGTTACAACCATGATCGGTGGTGGTACTGGCCCAGCAACGGGGACGAATGCCACTACCTGTACACCAGGGCCTTGGAATCTCGGCATGATGTTACAAGCCACCGATAGCATGCCCATGAACTTGGGCTTCCTCGGTAAGGGCAACGCCAGTTTGCCACTTTCGTTAGAAGAACAATTAAAAGCCGGTGCGTGCGGCTTAAAACTTCATGAAGATTGGGGCACAACACCAGCCTCTATCGATAACTGTTTGACGGTTGCCGATAACTACGATGTGCAAGTGGCGATTCATACGGACACATTAAATGAATCCGGCTTTGTCGATGACACGTTAAATGCATTTAAAGGCCGTACGATTCACACCTACCATACAGAAGGCGCAGGTGGTGGCCATGCGCCGGATATTATTAAAGCCTGCGCAGAACAAAATGTATTGCCATCCTCAACCAATCCAACACGTCCCTACACGCGTAACACCGTGGATGAGCACTTGGACATGTTGATGGTGTGCCATCACCTTGATCCCAATATCCCCGAAGATGTGGCTTTTGCGGATTCACGTATTCGTAAAGAAACGATCGCGGCGGAAGATATTCTTCACGATCTCGGCGCCTTTAGTATGATCGCGTCGGACTCACAAGCCATGGGCCGTGTTGGTGAAGTCGTCACACGTACCTGGCAAACTGCGCACAAAATGAAAGTGCAGCGCGGTGCATTAAGTGGCGACAGCGATGCCGATAATACCCGTGTAAAACGCTATATCGCTAAGTACACCATTAACCCTGCGATCACCCACGGTATTGCATCAGAAGTGGGTTCGATTGAAGTGGGCAAGCTTGCGGATTTAGTGTTATGGAAACCCGCCTTCTTTGGTATTAAGCCTTCCATGATTCTAAAAGGTGGATTTATTGCCGCTGCGCCCATGGGGGATCCCAATGCATCGATCCCAACGCCACAGCCGGTACACTACCGTTATATGTTTGGCGCATTTGGCTCAGCCCCGGCGCGCACCTCATTGACCTTTACCTCAAGCGCCGCGATTGATGCAGGTGTGGCCGCCTCGTTAAATCTTCAACGCCAATTAGTTGCATGTAAAAATACGCGGAATATTCAGAAAAAAGATATGTTACTGAATAACTGGACGCCGAAAATTGAAGTAGATTCACAAACCTACGAAGTGCGTGCAGATGGCGAACTACTTACCTGTGAGCCGGCAGAAATTTTGCCGCTCTCGCAACTGTATTCATTGTTTTAAACTGTAATTTGGTGACCGCAAAACCATGATAGAAGTATATGAACGTTTAGGTTTGGATGCGACATTGTCAGAAGACGACAATGTGACCCTAAGCCATGAGCAACGTGTAAAAGGGCGCTTACGCGCGGTATCTAACACCGGGACAGAAATTCGTATTTTTCTAGAGCGTGGGCAACCCATTGCCGTAGGGGAAATACTCTCAAGTAAATGCGGGAAAAAGGTACGCGTGCAAGGCGCTGTTGAGCCGGTCACACGTGCAAGCTGCGCCGATTGGTTGTTGTTTTCACGTGCTTGTTATCACCTAGGCAACCGTCACGTAAAACTGCAAGTCGGTGAGCGCTGGTTACGCATTCAGCCCGACCACGTGCTCGAAGAGATGCTGATACAACTCGGTTTAAACCTACAAACCGAAGAAGCTGTGTTTGAACCTGAATCCGGTGCTTATGCCCATGGCCATCACGCTCACTGATTCAGCACTCATTCGCTTAATGCAATTAAGCAGTGCCAGCTTACCCGTTGGCGCTTACGCTTTTTCTCAAGGGTTGGAGTCAGCTGTTGAAAATGGCTGGATCACAAACCTCGATGAGACAGAAGCCTGGCTGAATACGCAGATTGAATTTTCATTGGTGCGTGTTGACCTTCCCATTATCTTCCGCGTACGGAAGGCGTTAGATTTGCAGGATATGACCGGTGTTAATTACTGGAACGCGTTTCTTTTTGCGTGCCGAGAAACAAAAGAATTGCATCTCACCGACGAAGCCACAGGCACCGCCCTAAAACGTTTGTTAAAACAGCTGGGGTTAGATGATTTAGTCAAAGACTTAAAAACACCATCATTTTTAACCGTATTCTGTGCGGCTGCAAAGCATTGGGAAATATCAGAAGAGGCATGCTGCTTGGGCTACCTTTGGTCGTGGTTAGAAAATCAAGTGGCCGCGGCCACTAAGTTAGTCCCGTTGGGCCAAACCGATGCCCAAATATTATTGGGTCGCTTACAAGCCACCTTGCCCGAATACATTGAAAGCGCAACAGAAATTTCGGACGAAAATATCGGATCGAGTTTGCCCGCACTAGCGATTGCCAGTGCCCAGCACGAAACGCAATATTCACGTTTATTTAGATCGTAACTTTCATATCTAAATTTAAAGTTAAAAATTAATAGAAAATTAGGTAACACCATTATGACCACAAGCTCAACGCCCAAACAAACGCTACGCGTCGGTATCGGCGGCCCAGTGGGTTCCGGCAAAACGGCCCTGTTGCGCACCCTATGTAAAGCCATGCGCGACGTTTATAACATCGCGGTAGTCACCAACGATATTTACACCCAAGAAGATGCTCAGTTCCTAACAAAACACGAAGCCCTCGATGCGGACCGCATTATCGGCGTTGAAACCGGTGGCTGCCCACATACCGCCATTCGAGAAGATGCATCGATGAACCTCGCGGCAATCGATCAACTGACTGAGCGGCACGAAGGCCTAGACTTAGTATTTGTCGAAAGTGGTGGGGACAACCTAAGCGCAACTTTCTCGCCAGAATTATCCGACCTCACCATTTACGTCATTGATGTTTCTGCGGGCGATAAGATCCCCCGCAAAGGTGGCCCAGGTATCACCAAATCAGATTTGTTGATTATTAATAAAATCGACTTAGCTCCGCTCGTCGGTGCATCACTAGACGTTATGGATCGCGACGCGAAAAAAATGCGCGGCGAACGCCCTTTCGTTTTCTCCAACCTAAAAGCGGGAGTAGGGGTGCAAGACATTATTAACTTTATTATTAAAGAAGGCATGCTGCCTGAGCGCGAGATTGAAGTTAACGCTGAACTAGAAACAGAATAAAGGTAGATTGAGAAATGAAATACATCGCACTAATCGCAGCCATCGTCATCCCTGTTATGGGTTATGCCCACGACGGCCACGCCAGCTACGGCACCATATTCCATGAGTACGAACACTTTAGTGGCATTCTTATGGTTATCCTCGGCTTAGGCTTCCTCGCGTTCAAAGGTTTGCGCAACGAGAAAAACTAACTCTTGGAAAAGCACAGTAAAACCAAAACCAGTTTTTACCGCCGGATCTACCTCGCCTATCTTATCGACTCCGGTGTCAATACGGTACCGGCCATTATCGAGGCAACCGGAATGCCTCGGCGTACCGCGCAAGATACCTTAATCGCTATGAAGGAGTTAGGTATTGAGTGTGAGTTTGTTGGTGCGAATAAGGATGGTGGTTACCGGATTAAAGATTGGGGTGCGGTTAATTCGGAGTGGGTGAGGGAGCATTTGGGGGTCATTAAGGGAGTGTTGGGGTATCTATGAGTTTGAGCGCCAGCGCCTGATTTCGGCTAAAAGCGGACACTCATTTTAAGTTACTCTGAACCTCCCCCAGTTTAACGGATACATTAAATCAGCGACA
>JAILXT010000008.1:0-159091 GCA_045430345.1 Agarilytica sp.
TGTCGCTGATTTAATGTATCCGTTAAACTGGGGGAGGTTCAATCTGACCCCACTTATCCCTCATTAGAGCGCCCGAAAAAGTGAATGAGCATCAACCTAAACCCACGTACTATCAAGGCAACATTTTTTTTACCGCGACCCACTTATCCAATCCCGCCATATCATCTGATTTAATAACTTTTCTATCCAGCCCCTCCATAGCACTAATACTATTCTTTACAATCCGGCCTTCTCTCATCAATTTCTTTGGGATCATTTTATGGCTCTCCCGAAACTCTTTACCCTTTTCATAATCAAATGATTTAACAATATTAGCAAACCAAGAAAAAACAAAACTATAGTCCTCCTCCCGACCCTCAACCCCCCACCTATTCAGTATTTCTATTCTATTTCGAACCGCAGAGTTTTCTAACGCCGCTCGAGAGGTAACACTGGAAGACCTTTTTGCTAAAAAACCATATATCTCAATCGAGTTTCTGAACCATTTTTCACTCTCTATAAGATCTTCTGAATTATAGTAATTTCGCCCATTCCTAACACTAAACTCGGCAACTCCATTCCAATTTACTTCAAATCCAATTTCTTCATTGTCTTCAAAATACTCACAAATCAGCTCGCTCACGAAGTCAGCACTACAAGACATCAGCTCACACAATTTCATACATTGACCTAATCCGGAAGTTTGTAATCAATTTCATCGAACTCAATTCCATACCTACCGAAAGCTTCCACACCAATATCGAGACTCTGTGCCGTAGGTTCATAATGTCCACTCCGACGATTAATAGAATCACCGATGACAATGCCTTCACCAACAACAATTTCGGCTTCTCCTGCAGCAATTACAGCCCCCCCTCCAGATGCAATAGAATGCTTAATATCGTCCCCAAATTTTGGGACAACCCATAATTCACCGTCAGGTGTAACAACCCACTTTATAGGACCACCATTCGCAATATCTGCAAAATTTTCGTCGTCCACTTTGATAGGAACAACACCATGAGAATCAGCCATTTCTCTCTCAGTTTCAAGATCTTCTTCCATCTGATTAGGAAAATCCTTCTCACCGGAATCATTGAATACAAGACCATCATTTGGCAATCTGTCAATTACAGGGGTAGTCAGCTGGTCTGGAATTCCGTGATCTGCTATTGGAAACCCCTCCAACTCAACACCTCCAAGCCCTGTCTCCTCAGCAATTGATTCCCAGCTTTGAAAAATTAGCGTAATTATCGGCTCAAGATCGGGAACCTCATCGCTAGGAGGGTCTAACTCAGGGGTCACATTTATAAGTGGCCCTGAAACAGCATCGGATATTTCTCTGGAAATACTGGGTACGCTCTCAATTAGGCTCGCAAGATGCGCCAAACTATTTGCTATTCTGCCTACAGAATCTTCCACGCCCCCTGAATTATTTCTTTCAACATAGGCCCGCCGATCCTGCTCAGCCCATGACAATTCCCACAGCACATTTCGAACTTCTCTTTGTAGAGTATCTAAAGCAATATCATCTAGTTCAACTGGCGTGTAATTTACTGCGTCAACATCCTCTGTATTTTCAAGTGCTCTACCAGTGATCTCCGACTGAAGAGACCCGACCAGCATGGCCAATAGTACTCCGACGTTATCCTTAGCATTATTTAGAGCCCTTTCGCCCACCGCTGAAACGGCATTTGAAAGAGTTCCATTACGATCCAATTCCTGCTGAAACAATGTATCGCTAGACAAATCTAGCTGCTCTCCGTTCAGCACCCTCAACACACGATCGAAAGATGTTCCAAAAGCATCGTTAAATAGAGCCCAGACGGGATGAGTTCTCAAACCAAACCTATGATGCGCTGCAACTGCTAAGCCGCCCGTATGGGTATTGGCATTATAGGTCGCTGCATTTCCAGCCGCTGATGCCGCTACATTTATATCACCTCCAACAATGAAAGCTCCGAACGCAGCCGTTAGCTTTGCCAGATCAACACCTCGGGCCAAAAAGTCCTTAATAGCACTATCAAACTCCTGGACCGTATAGTCTCCATCGGAACTCAGATATAATTCAGCCCAAGCAACAACATCTTCTTTCAATTGTTCTTCAAGTTCTGCTCGGTTCCCTTGTGCAATTGCCTCGCCAATCACTGCACCTACACTACCCGACAGACACCCGTTTTCCGCGTCCGTATCATTCACCTCAGAAGTCAGCGTGCCTGTCACGCAACCGAGTGCGGCATGTGCTATATACTGGGAGGCAACTGAAATATTAGGTGGTTCTGCGTGTGCGGCATCTCCAATTTTTGACGCTACATTCCTGCCAATAATATTTATCACATTATTCGCGAGAGACATTACAAAACCATCTTCAAAATCGTCTAGACTACCGCCATCGGCTAAGGTTCTAATACCTACCGACACCGTAGAATGAGTCACGGCTTGAATAGCCTGCTGCCCGAGAGAAGCCTGCGTAGCAATATCTCGAGCTGACTGGGCCGCTGACACACCCGCCTCAACTGCTGAAGCGGTCGCTTGAGCCTCTGTTGCTCCGTTTACTATTGCTTCATTGAAAGCGGTTTCATGTGCGACAGTATATGCATTATTCCCAACAGTCTGAATCTCTTCCGCTGTCGGCGTAAAAAATTGAGTATCAATTGCACTAATCGCACCAGCAGTCACCACTGCGATCGCAACCGACTTCAGCCCCTCGTCACTGTGAACCGACTCATGAGCTGCTTTTAATACATCCTCAAAATTTCCTCCATCCACAGCTGTATTCGCCACCGCAACAGTTGCCGTTCCAACCATTGATGTAAACGCAGCATTCATCATGGCGCCAGCTACCGATGTTGCTCCCGTCGCAGTAGTACCCATCGCGCCTAACATCGCAGCACCCGCTCCAGCCGTACAAACAGCAACAACAACCATAATAACGGCAATTGCGGCGGCATTGAGGGAAGTACTGGATTCACTCCACTCGTCATATTCAAGTTCGACGGCTTCCCAATTCACATCTGCATAAGCAGGATCATTGCGAATTTCATCCATCCACTCCATACCAGGCATTTGACCAAGCTCTGCAACCTGCTCATCAAATGATAAATCTGGATTCCCTTCATACTCAACATTTAGCCCATATAGCGCTTCCGCCTGAAAACCACCAACAATAGTATTAGGCACAGCCGTTTCTATATTATGCCCGCGACTTACCGTCTTAATAGTAAATAGTTTTTTAGTAACGGAGTTATAGGAATAATGATCCGTCTCCACAGCCATTAACATGTTAATAGCACCGCCAGAAGCCGTTACTGAAGCCCCTTCTGTAGACGTAATATCAGCCGCTTTTAACGTGATATCACCAAGCCCTGTATGCAAGCGAATCCCTTTACCCGCATCTAAAACAGAGCGAATAGCAACGGTTTGGTACGCCGACTCTTCAACCGATTTTCTGCCATACTTTCCTTTGTGATAAGACCGCGTGCTCGCAAGCTCATCTTCTACAGTAATACCAAGGCCAGCCAAAAGTTCAATATGCCCTTCATCACTCACAATATCGGACGCTTCGATTTTGATCTCGCCCTGGGCGATCAATTTAATCGTGTCGGTCGCAGACAGTGTCGATTGTAAATACGAGACAGACGAGCGTGTAGTGCGCCCGCCTCTGGACGAATGCCCTTCATAGAGTTGCTGTGCGCCAATATAGATTGAGCCATCAGCCACTAGGGTTAGTTCATTCCCAGCAGATGCCTCAGCACCTGAGAATATAATATCGCTATAACTTCTTAATACGACACTACCCTCAGCCGCATTGATACTTGCAACATCACCGTAGCGATAACCTTGATCATTACCTGTGTCATAACGATAAACAATGGTTCTGTTTTGTACGCTATGAGCGCCAATAATCAAATCACCGTTAGTGGCTTCAACCAAACCCGATAGGTTTGCAAATGTACCGCCAGTGACAATTTTTAATTCGTCAGGCGAAGTAATGGTACCGCCATCATTCACAAGGTGATTAGCCACCTGGATAAAAGTGTCACGACCCGTATTGATCGTTACCCCTTCGATTGTTAATGAGCCGACTGAAAGATTGCCATTGAATGTCGTTACATTATCTTCAACACGCTGTTGATCAATCGTGCTTTGCGTAAGGTATACAACGGGAACAATAACTTCTTCGCCGTTAACAACACGCAACTCCGGCCACACGAGATCCTGAAGAAGACCACTTCCGTCCTGGTCACGATTAAGCTTCTGCCCAAAAACGAGGCCAGGCGTATTTTGAATATAAGTGAAAGCGTTGTTATATAGGGTGTTTAACTGATCCGCTTCCGTTTGGTAGGCAGGATCAGTCGAGTCAATCAATGTGCGCCCGAGTAACGCATTCACTTGAGTGCGAATATAACGACTCTGAACCAACGGTGTACCGATGTATTTATATTGCGGGTAAGTGGGGATAAATATCGTAATATCACCACTAATGGGTACCCAAGTGGGGTCGCCCAAACCAATTTTGTGCTCAGCCTCAATCCGGTCATAAAACCCCGATATAGACGTTGCAGAAGGGGTTGAGCTTTCAATGTAACTTGGCGCTCGGTATTGAAAATCTGGCGAGGTCAGTCGTTCATATACCGGGTCCAAATCAAATTCGTATTGAATTTGCGAGTCGGCTAACTGTGCTGCCATAGATGGCGCAACAGGCATAATCACCGTTAGAAAGGTTAAAAAATATGCCCACAATTTAAAACTTAAACGTGAGGTTTTCGGGATATAAGCAGTATTTTTTTGATTTAAAGTTCCCATAAGTTATCTCCTTATTCCCACCAAATGATTTCGTTATAAAATTCCGACAAGGTGTCAGTAATTTGGGTATACAAGTTCTTCAGCGTATCAAATAAAGAATATGAGGTTGAACCCGACTCCACCACGTGGGTTGTGGAACCTATATATGCGTCCGCTTCATACCAGTCAATATATTCACTGCGATCCCAATCAACCACAATTTCATCCGAAAGCATTGCTACCTCGATATCTTCTTGGGTTACCTCGTCTGCCCTATACAACGGATCTTGATCATAAGTTTCAACTAGGTTTTCTATCGCCTGGTTAATAAAATAATCTAAGGGGCTATGATTTACAAAAAGCGCATTTGCGTCATGCTCTAAATAATCAGCACTCGCAATGAAGTTGCCGTGGACATAAAAGAGAGAATCAAGTTCATTTGGATCGACCGCTTGTGTAGATGCCGAATACGTTCCTATCACCCCAAAATATGAATCAGTAAAATATATTTCCCGTACATCAGACCTTAGCAACGCCTGATTCTCTATGCCATAATCCTTGATATACGGCGTATCAACCGTCGCACTCCCGAAAATTTCCACGTAGGCTGTATTATTCAAAAACGATTGTGTGGAAATATTTTCAAAGTCGCCCATAGCGACTATTGAGCCGGGAGGAGAGTAAGCGACTGTCTTGGTTGTCAACAATTCTGAATTCACCGTAATCGCGCTTGAAGCTTCGTCATCCCATGGGTTATCACCCATTGTTGTTTCAGTAATCATATAATTGTCGAGAATGGTCTCTACTCTATAGCGTTCGTTCGCAAAAACAGCCGTATGTATTCCCATTGTCCCCGCGGGACCATTCTGTAACAGTTGTGCCGAAGAATTCAAAACATAGCTTGAGGCTTGAATCGCCAAATAATCTTCAACGCTCACCCTTACTTGATTCAGCCTTTCACGGCTTAAATATATAAGAGACTCATCTTCTTGGACACGCTGGTAATAGGGGTTTATATTTTCAAAGCCAACAGCTCGTACCTCTAGTCGCCTCGCATTGATATGCGCAGTATTTGAATCGGCCATGGACACACCGGTAGCATCCGCAGGATTATAATTTAGAGAGTAATACGTACCCAGCTTCGTCACATCTAGATCAGCTATGTAGCTATTAGTTAGGATACCTAACACACCCTTAGCATCAATATCACGAGACCTATAAGGCGTTCGAGAGCCATTTCTCACCACTGACTCTTCCGAAACTAAACGGATTGTGTCAGCAGAAATATGACCACCATATCGGTTCATAATGTCCTTTTGAGCCCACGCTTCTACGAGCTGGTCAGCGTATAAACTTCCTTCGTTGGCAACAAATTCACCACCCAATGCAATACGATTTGCATTCACTTCCCCAAGGTTTTCGATACTCTCAACCGCAATCAATTCCGCTTTATTAGCTTCTACATAACTTGTGGAAGCGAGATTCAAATCGCTATTTGCTGCCAGTTTAACTAGACCACCGGACACAACACTTTGATTTACTTGTACCGCGCCGCCAACAAAGCTATAGACCTCCACCTCTTCAATTGGGATGTGTGCACCGCCCTTGTAACTCACAGAGGAAATCAAGTCAGTTCTTGTGTCGATATCCGTATCAACTTCAATATCACCGGTTACGGAAACTTTAACACCGGTCGAAAGAATGGAGCCCCCCAAGATATAATCACCGGAATATCCATTTACAGATTCAATTGTATGACTCTCATAATTCCACTCAAGATCACCGATCATAAGGCTGGTTAGTGCAGAGCCGATACGTAAATTGCCATGCGCCACGTTCGTGTAACCGCCTCTTGTATCGGTCATTGCCCGAGTATGCGTGTCTATTGTGCCAGTGAGCGCTACGCCGTTTGCCAAGACATCCAAACCGATGACTCCAGGCGCAAACAACCCATCAATTACCGCGCCAGACGTTAAGCCGGTGCTTAGTGTCCCCAAGGCCGTAGAATCGGGCGTTAAGTCTGCCCCGTAAGCCGCCAGCAACCCAAGCCGTAAAAAGTTATTAAACGAACAATTTAAGCACTCGATGGAGCCCGTAGGCGTATTTGTTAGAAAAACAATATCGGCTGCAGGCCCTAATAGGGTGACATTATTGTTAATGGTTATCTCATTCGCTCGAATGACGATCAAACTGGCAGCGTTTACCGATTCATCTTGATCATTAACAGTTTGATAGGTCGGCACGTTCACAAGTTTTAACGACTTTGTCTCAACTTCGAACGTATCAAATTCATTAATAGAGATACCTGAGGCATTTGGAGGAGCCAATGTGACTATATCCGTTGCACCCTCTTCAATTTCTTGAACGGAAAGTGCTCCATTAGTAGAAATCACGTTGGAGGCATATGCAGCATGAAGCATACAGCCCCAAAGGATTACCAGAGAGGCGATAAAACGGCGTTTGTTGAATTTAGACATTATGACTCACTCCTTCCCTGAAACCTTTCGACACGCTCTTCGCGTGCATTTTTTTTAAACAAAGTGGAACACCAAAGGTAAACAACATAATCCCCCCCAAAACAGGACCTAGTCGATGACTTGATTATTTTTAAACAATAATGTGATTTTGTACCGCAGGAAAACGCCGTCCATAGTGCTGAGGGTGTATCCTTTCTACATTTGACGCTGATATTATAACGAGCTAAGGATTGAGACAAGCATTGACTGTTTAAACGCCAACGAAATATCGCGTCAGCGCCGTGAAAATACGACGACACATGAATGCCGTCATCCCTCAATTGAAACAATTCATAACAAAATAGCGACGATGCTAGTCGGCTGATACGGCAAGGGCCAGCTTAGCAGCGTATTTAAAAGCCTCAGTGCTTAAGGTCCCGTTTCGCTTCACCTCTTCTAAGGGATAGATGATAACAATTCCCGCCTCAAAATCTTCTGGGTATTTCACCAAGCGTTTTGTGCCGTCTTTTTGCAGCACGGTAATATGTAGCTGTGCTGCAACAGGGTCGTCATCACCAGAACGTGTGACGAAACCGTAGCGCTCCACGGTAAGGCCAGTCACTGGAAGCTCTGACGCTTTCGCGGCCGTTACCACGATATCTTGGATATTCAATTCTGCCGCGCGAGCCGTAGTATCGATATCTTTTCCAATACCTTCATCAATGGCAACGCCAATCGCGATACCCATTGCCCCCATAGATGACATTAACATCATGCCCGCACCTGCGCCCTTGCCCTGAAAGCGGATTCGGTCGGGATCGGTGACGGTCACATCGATATTACGTGGCGTAGTCGCGCAAGAGATTAATAGCGAAGCAATGCAAAAGATCAATAAAAACGATATTTTCTTGTTCATGTAGACCAGAATTCCAATTATTCATTTAGGTTACACACAGCAGACCAACTGTTCTCAACCATACAACGCTGTTTTTGTGTCGAAGAGCGACGAAGACCAGAACTCAAAATTGGGGCAGCCATACGTCAGACTAACAGTAAACATCAAAAGCTGTTTCTAAACAAACGCATGCCTAACCCAGATGGAAAACCGCCGAAAGCGTGGCGGGTAGATTTAGTTGTTCAAATAAACAAAAGAATCTAAGCGACGACTGCAGCCAAATCGAGATGTAAATACCTTATGGTTTTAGCATAGACAATAGCGGATTCACTACTGGAGGAATCCGCCTCGTAAATTACAACGCATAGCCTTCATATGACTGACTCACCTTTATCGTCGACATGAAAGGCAGCCTACGACCTATCGATCTATTTAGTCGATACCCCGTTGCTCTGCCCTCGCCAGATAACGATCCGTAGATCAGCTGCTTCCCAAAATATAAGGGGATTCGTCACATACCTGCAGAACCAATTTTCACAAATACCTGGACCAAAGTTTTCCCAGAGTTCATCTGATCTCGAGAAAACGCTTAGTCTTTTTCAGAACGACCACAACCAAAATCGGACGGCCGTTCACACGCCTAACGAAAACCCATTTAAAGCACTTAACCTTTCATATTTTACCTAGAAAAGCATTGTCGTGGATTGTTCGAACTTCCAAATCAAACTTAAAGCAACAACTTTTTCATAGACACAAAAGATGTTTAGTGCAATAAAATACTATTGATTATCACAACTAATACTCCCGGTGACATTCCTGCTTCATTATGCAACGGCATTTCAAATAGCTTGTTAAAATCGTTACCCAGATCATTCCCCTGCCAAAACCTAAAGCCAGAATCGCCCCCGCCAATATCATACCCAAAACTATTGAAATACGGAGCTTCAAAAGCTTTAGAGTGCTGATCAAAAGGAAAACCTTCGCGGCGAGGAAGGTCGTTTGCGTAAGGGCGCCACTGTTGATGACCATCAATACTCTTTATCGCGCCGTAAATAATATTACCATTCGTATATTCATTGCCGGATAAATTTATTCCTGCAACATTAGCAATAGCATTTAGTTGTGTATCACTTAACAAGGTCATTTTCGTTAAAGTTAAAGCATTTTTTAGTGCTGAAAAATTTTCTATATCGATAGTATCGGATCCATATAAGCCCATATCATTTTTTAGTTGATGTACGAAATTTTCAGTCCTGACTAACCCTTTACCGCTCTCATCGATGGAAAATTGACTATTTATTGTATCCTCATCAATTCTCACTGCGAACACAGCCAAGGCATCGCGATACATCTGAACATCGTCTTCGTCACCAACAAAGCTAATCACTTCTTCCACCACATCCGTGCCAGAAAGCTCCTGACTGATATTTTTTTCCACCATAGTTAACATGAAACGTGAAAAAGGGTCAGAGGAAGCATTAAAGGCTGTACGCGCACTGCCGTCGACAACAGAACGAATAGAGGAGAATGCTGCGCCAACATCCCTCATGGCGGTGGTAAGCTCTGAAGGAACACCGATAAGAGCCGGGCCATGAATACCGGTCCACTCTAATAACGGGTCCAAGACAGGCTCTTCTCGCGACAAACAGTCGCCAATACCTGATCCCAACTTAAAGCATTCCTCATCAATGGCTTTCACAGGCTGCTCCGCGGCAATCATACTCAATCGCGCGCCCTCTGCATTTGCTTCCACCCACGCCACCATCGCTTCGGTAATATTTTGATCCCAACGTTTAAGCGCATTTCGGAACGGATCTACGGAATCAAGAGGGAATGTTGCTATATAGGTGATCAAATTTTCAATCGAGACTTTTGCATCATGGATAGCGACCATTGAATCGCGAAGCTTTACTGCATTTTCACGAATATCCCTAAGCATACTATCGAGGTCATCATTCCTAGCCGCTAAAAGATCATCTCGGAGCCTGACAGTTTCTAGGTATACGCTATGCGTAGAACAACTAGGACCACGAATAGTTTCAGTAACATCGTCACAGATATCATCAAGCGGCCAAGGCTGGCTATCACAAATTCTTCTTTCAATTTTTCTTTCATATCCGCATAGAGTTCCAACTATTTCATTTTCAAGCCTATCATTGTAGCCGTTTATCTCTGTTTCTATTTCCAGAAAAGTATCAACCGCATTAGTCGTCTCGTCAAAAGCACTAAGCAAATTATCAGAATGCTCTAAAAATTGACCTCGAATCTCATCGTCAAGTTTATGCTGAAGCTCATTAAGTCCTTCTAAAAAATCTGAATTTAACTGATTCGCATCATCAATAACATCGTTTACGGCCTGAATTTGAGACTCACTCGGTGTATACCCGGTCATCTCCGAAATCACCACCTGCCCAGCGAAACGTTCAATCCCGGTCCACACACAACTCGCAGCGGTTTTACGAATTGCCGCACGTAGGCGCTCAATCGCATAAAAATGTGCGAGCGGAAATTGAGGATCCGACGTCGCTACATCAAACGCTGTTTGAGTATTAAAAATAAAGGCATTCGCCAAGAATTCTGAAGGAGACTTAATCAGATCATAGGGCTTTCCCTGTGGAAGGCCCGGAAGGTTAGCATCAATATAAGATTCGATTGCCGCATGACGCTTCTCTACGTCCAACTCACCGTCGGCCAACCAAAATACGTCACCAGCATAATGATTCACATAACTGTGAGCAAAAGTATCGCCAGCCAAATGGCCTAAAAATCCTTTATGGTAAGCAATCTCCTCACTATTTACCTCAGACTGATGCTTCGGCCCATCCATTGGAGCAGCACTAATTTCTCCTTCTAAAGAGTCGAGCAAACCTGAATCGTTTGCATAACCCAGATAATCCCCCGAGGCACTGCTTTCATCATCATCGCCACCAAAGCTTTCGATGAAGCTCCACAATTTATCCAAATCATAGTCACGCTGCTCACAAACATTCTGCTCGTATGCGTACCAGTCTTCGTCTGTCACTCGTGAAGATATCTCTCGAATATAGTTTTCCAAATTTTGGGCCCAGACGTCAGTGCCGTAGTCGTCCGTTCCAGGGTGAATTAGAAACTGGCCAGTCACAACATCCGGCGCGACATCAGGGCCAATATTTCCCATCCGGTAAACCGACCTATTATTCAGAATCGCGTCGCGAGTTGCTCCATCAACAGGGTATTCATAGGAAACCCCACCGATCTCGATGGTGATATTGCCGTCATCTTCTAGATCATCAATAACTTGCTGCGAGATCCAAACATGGGTTTTATATTTAAAGGCATTTGCTCCCTGAGCCATTAGCATTAGTACACTCATGCTAATGGCCACTAAAACTTTGAAATTCATTTCGTTTCCCTTTTTTCAAATTTATTGATTAGTTACTTATTAATATTAACGAACTTTAACACAGAGCCTATACCGACAGTAGGTATAGACTTCCCACGACAAGATAGGCATCTCTATACGTAATTGAGCCTACTTTCACGTTTTGCGCCTCTGAGGTTACTCAGAAACATTAATATTTATTCCTCTTACTTGATAACCCGCAATAGAACCACCATCAAAACCACTACTCAAGGTGCCACTATTTTCACGAACAAGGAGTATATGGTTGCGCTGCAAGACAGAAACAGACATATCCATATCAGCAAAGACAGAACTCAGCGGAATTTCATACATTCCCGTATCAGGAATAAGCTGCCTATATAATGTATTACGGCCATCGATTGGAGCACCGAGAAAATACCCTCGGGGTGAAATATCAACAATAATGTCAGACCCTGGATTTGCTGGCGACCAGGTCAAAACAACATTCTCACTGACCGAAAACTCACCAACACCAAACACATCGATATTAAAAGGCTCAGGTAGAGTAACGAATGACTCACTTCGCTCGCCAAGGTCTGAACGAACAAGACTGATAAATACATCTAGAATATTTTCCGGCAAATTAATTCTCGCCGCATACGCGTTTATGACTCCAACTTGGGAAACCGCGCCCGTCATCCCCGACAAACCCATTGCCGTTTCAACTTCTAGATAATCACCTCCGCTCAGCTTAAGCTTAGATTCAACATCTCTATTTCGCGTACTCTCCAGGCTGGTCTCAACATCAACTTTTCCTCCACCCCAACTAACTACGGTATTAATTGATCTAATTTCTGACGTCTTCAAAGACTCAGAATCTGGTTGCGAACAGGAAACCAACAGAAAACAAAAAAAAATAAAATTTATTTTTTTTATACGAACTTTAGTCTTAGACACCGCAATCTATTCTCTCGGCCATATAGCGTATAACGACCCTACACTATTCAGTTTTTTCATTTCAAGCAATGTAAAAAATGTCAGTATTGCACTTCGGGTGAAAACCCGTGGCTTAGCTGACGAACCAACTTTCTATAGGAACTTTGGCGAAGCACTAGCGTAGACCACAACCATGCTAACAGGTGAGGGAGGACAGACTTGCTGACGTCCAACACCTACTTAGTGGCACACCACGACAGAAACCGGGAATGACACATTTACAAATACTTAACTATGGCACCAGGAACGAACGGACCAGAAAGGGAAAACAGACATTCCCTGGTGCTTTAACATTGTTTAAGAAACGACACGATAACGTATGTCGAAACCTGCTAAATCAGAGGCTTAGATTCCGCCCCATAACGCTTTACTCTGCTGTATTTTTGGAGCGGGAGATTTGTGCTTGAAATCACAAAATAAGCGACGACCAAATTGTCCAGCTGAGTAATTTGTTAAATTATTCACGCTTCAGAGTAAGATAAAGTATTTCGCAATTCGAATTTTCTAGAATCCTAAACCTCACTTTCTTATCAGCTATCTGAGCAGCCAACAAAACAGACATCATGTCGTTTTTGTTGCTAGTTTCAGGCACCTCTAAATAAATACCAGAATCTGGATTACAACTTAGCTTAGTTTCATCACCAGTTGTTTTGACCAAGTTCTTTCCCGACTGTCGAATATACAACTCCTCAACATATACATCCGTACATGACACTCCAGAACAGTCAGACCACGAATAAGAGGCCGAACAACACATACCGATAAAAATTAGTATCTTTTTCATTATATACCCTTACACCACAATAAATTTAACGCCTTACTCAGCTGCGTTTTGGTTCTAGTAGCTTTTTGTACGAATATGGCCACAGGCCATGCACAAAAAGGTGCGTAGACCAAAATATCAGATGAAGTAACGTGTTAGAGCCTACTTTATAAACTTGATAGACGTTGCTTTTAGATAGCTCCATGAGGAACAATTTTCGGTGTCATACCAGAGAGATATTTTCTTACCGCTTGCAGCTGCTGCTAGTATTACACTGAACGCCCTACCTCTCCTCTCTTCGCTATCCGCGACAAAAATCCATCTATCCGCCAAACAACCTTCGGTTAATTGACCCCCTCCACTTGTGGAAATACCAATTACATCAGTTGATCCCTCAGTAAAAGTACTCTCTACCGTTACCCCTGGACTCCAAGTGGCAGAATAACTACCCATAGAAGCCAACCATAAAACCGTACCAAAGCTTATTTTTTTCATCTTTTTTCCATACTCTTAAATATATATTATTGCTCTCACATTGGAATATACCGCATCCGCGTTTTACTAATTTAACGAATCAGCCACACTGCCGTATATCCATGATTTTTAATAAAAACCTCTTAGAAAGAACAAGCCCTTCTGCAGGAAAACGCGCATGCGGAATGCACACCACCTCTTGCATAGAAACTCCCCCAACCAATTCGATAAGCGATTGATTTTTATCACTTATTTTTTTGCGTTACCGCGCGAAACGCGCAACGACAAACGAACATAAAACTACGCGTTTTTAAATTTTAAAAGGAAAGCTACTAGAAGGGCCGCATCCATTCAACACAACATATCCCTGATCGAGGTTTTCGAGAAATGATATTTTGCACCATTTTTTATTGACGCGCCAGTACTCACCAGTAACATTTTGTCATCAAACTAGCCCCATCAAAAGGACCCACCATTACACAGCTAAAAGAAACACCAAACATTCAGATATGACGATAAATTAAATAAGTACCGCGATACCTTATCTCCATTGTGACATTTGGAGAAAAGAGACAAAAACGTCTAAATTTTAGGCGGGAATAGAGATATATTGAGAGGCAACCGAGGCTACTCAGTTAACAGGGAAACGCCGCCAGCCCCCGCTATTGGCGAAAAAAAAGCGCCTAGCGAGATAGGCGCTTCTTATAGTGTAATGGCGGAGCTAAGGGTACATTTTTCGAAACGCCTCTCTCACTTTTTTGTTCATAAATCCAACAAAAACAGTGTTTTTTGTTCGTTTATTGAGCGGTTTTAAAGTGTTGTTCTTTGCCCTAGCATAGATTTATCTCGAAACACTTTACCGCTCGTTGCAGCCTGCTTTCATCCAGGCCCTCTAAAACTAGCACGAGGCTGGCTCTGTGTCGCCCACAGACGCGACGTGTCAGCTCTAACTGTTACACCTAACAATCCACACATGTAACAAGTCGGTAGCGTCTAAAACAAAAATACTATCATGAGCAACCAAACATTCCAAATTAACAATTCGCCATGGACACCACAAGTGCGACGTCTCTGCTTTCAAGACAGATCTCGGCAATGACATCTTCTGCCCAAAAGGCGGTATTCCCATAGACTGAGCTCGATAGACTCTAAGATTATGACGGCTCCTGCATGTTCATTACCACACTCTTCATCAAATAGGGCATTAGCCTTTTTGACATTTCGAAATATCCAGATCGATTTGGATGCAATCCATCATATGTTAGCTCTTCACGAAAGAGTCCTTCTGCATCTACGAGCCCTGAATATAGGTCAACATAATCCGCTTTGTATCTTTTTGAAACTTCCTGTATTTTTAAATTAAGCCGTCTGATATCACTTACAGAATAGATCTCGAGTAATTCACCACGGACAGGTAGTACACTACACAGAATTAAGTTTATCCCCTGATCGAAAGCCTTACCTGCCATTTGATCAATAATCTTTACGGTATCATCAACAGCATAGCCTTCAGCCAGATCATTCGTACCTATAAGTAAAACTAGTGTTTGGGGGTTTAGAGATAATGCATCCCTATCAAACCGGTCAATTGCGGTTATGGCCTTATCTCCTGAAACACCTTTATTGACGATCGGAAGAGACCCAAAAGAAGGGGAGCTCCACCAAAGCTCGACCTGAGAGTCACCAAAGAAAACAATTCGATCTTCTGCATACATATTGTGCTTAGATAACATTTCTTCCCAACGCTTATTGTCAGTAAACATATGCAAGCGATCTCTAAACTCGAACATTTTCCAAGCTGTTAAAGAAAACCCCGTTAGTAACATAAGGAAGATAGAAATAACGATAAAATATCGGACGCCTACTTTCGTCATGGGATATCCATTTCTCCATTTTTGTCTTGTATTCGACCGGCGCCCTAATTGATAACAACAGGGGATGCCATGAAAAAGGGAGCGCTACTTAACTAAGATAAGTCACGCCAACTAATCTAGAACGAAATTAATGTTTGATAAATCCTAACCAACGGCCAAGTTAGGTTCGGCCGTTGGTACAATACTGCCCCAAAAAAATATTCTGTCAAATAGAGTTACAACTATTCTCCACTCACTTGATCAAAGGTCACATCGTTGGTTGGTTCAACTTCATTCGTTAAACTAAATAGCCCCACCAAAAATGGATCGCTGTAAGCCATCGTCGTACTACCCACTTCGATCCAGATACTCCCATCTACCGAATAGTAGCCCGTAACCGTGTCACCAACTTTGTGCAGCCGTAACCAGTGACCAATCGCCAACTCCGGTACAACAGTATCTACCGCCTGACTATAATCTTGTGACCTGACTTGGAAGACACCTCCATCAGAGGATTCCCAACCTGTATCGATACGAAGGGAAACGTTATAGCTACCATGATCCAAACTCCCTCGTATCATAATCCCACCCGAAGTGAAGTTATTCTCGATATCTGTCACTCGCGCGCGTAAATCAATCTCACCACTGGCTTCTTCGTAGGCATAATAAAAAATATCGGTCCAGCCACCAGTAACTTGGCCACCGCTGGTCAGAGTATAAACCCCCGCCGGCTCTTCATAAACAAAGCTCCCCGCTGTAGCAGGACTACCGATATCAACGCCCTGCGTAATGACAAAGTCGCTGCCGCCACCCGAAGCATTCACCGTTACAAAAATGGTTGCCGTCGATGGCGCCCCAGCTAGATCCTCCACCGTGTAATCAAAACTTGCCGTGCCACTGAACCCCACTTCTGGTACGAAACTAATCATGCCAGCAGGGATATTAAGCGTCGGCATGCCGTGTTGCGCGTTACTGACAGTGGTAATCGACACACTATCGCCCACATCTTCATCCGTCACACTGTTCGTTAACACGTTAGCAATAATAATATCAACCGGCACATCTTCAGTGGTGACCACCGTGTCGTCACTCGCCACTGGCGCATCATTGGTATTGTTGATCGTTATGACAAACGTATCCGTGACACTTTCTGATCCATCACTGGCCGTGACCTCAATACTGAGTGACCCGACATCACTGTTCACCGGCGTACCGCTGAAGGTTTGTGTACCCGGGGCAAAGCTTAACCAAGCGGGCAAAGGATCACCGTTCGACAATTGCTCACTAAAGGTCAACGTATCACTGTCAGCATCCGTAAAAGTGTCGGACGGAATCACAAAATTAAAGACACTATCTTCATCAATACTTTGGTCAACAATAGGATTAGAAATCTCTGGTGCATTGTTGGCCGGCGCGTTTACCGTAATCGATAACGTTTCCGTATCTTCATCGTTATCACTATCCGTAATAGTGGCAGTGATTGTGTGGATCCCCTCATTTAGACTGAGAGGGATAGAAGTACCCGCACCCAAGACCCCATCAATATCAGACTCCCAGATAATATTCGTTGAAATATCACCTTCATCATCATCCATGGCCGTACCCGTGAATGTGACCGTATCCGAGGTTAGGAATACCGCTCCGTCACTCGGCGAAGTGATGGTCAAAACCGGAGGCGTTCCGCCACCAATCGAAGCACCATTGGTTACCTGATCAAAGGTCACGTCACTTGTTGGGTTGGCTTCGTCCGTTGTCCCCACCAGCCCAACGTAAAAAGTTGGGCCGAAGTTAATCACTTCGCTCGCTACTTGTAGCCACGTACCGCCATCAATGGAGTAGTAACTGGTAACGGTATTGCCTATTTTATGTAAGCGTAACCAATTTCCCTCAGCTAACCCTGGAATAGCGACTTCTTGAGCTTGAGTAAAGTCCGTGCTGCGATATTGAAAACGACCGTCATTCACCGCACCATCCCAACCACTATCGATCATAATCGAAGCGTTATAACTACCATGATCCAAGCTCCCTCGAATCATCAAGCCGCCTGAGACAAAATTATTCTCTATATCAACTACGCGTGCGCGAAAATCAATATCACCACTAATCTCTTCATAGGCGTAATAAAATACGTCCGTCCAACCTCCAATCTGCTGACCGCCAAATGAAACGTCATAGCTTCCAGATACGGAGTCATAAATGAAGCTTCCCGTATTTTCAGGCGCACCTATATCTGCGCCCTGTGAGATAACAAAGGGCGCCCCGCTCTCAAATACCATTGTGATTAAAATCACGCTAACGCCCTCGCCCCCATCACTATCTTCGGCCGTTGCGGTAATAACATGCTCACCAACATCTAAATAGTTAATGCTAATACTTGCACCAGAACCCAACTCTCCATGTCTATCCGAAGACCAAATAATTTGATCACTAATATCAAGGTCCTCAATATCGATCGCTGATGCAGTAAGCAGGAGTTCCTCACCTACGTTATAAGATTCGCCCCCAACTGGTGACGAAATAGTGACTTCAGGTAAATTTGGCAACGGACAACCGAATTCATCAACTTCAATACCCTCAGAAGTTCCCGGACACTGATCTACATCATCAAACACTCCGTCACTATCAGTGTCTATTTGAGATACGCTACATCCCTGAATATCAGCGGCCTCACCGAAAGGTGTATTCGGGCAAACATCAAGATCATTTGTGACGCCATCTAAATCATCATCCAATTGAGATTGAGCACAACCCTCAATATCAACAGGCTGGCCTATAGGTGTTCCCTCGCACTGATCAACACCGTCTATTACCCCATCATTATCCGTATCAAAAGGACATCCTAAACTATCGACAATTGCACCATCAGGCGTACTAGGACACATATCTATACCATCGAATACACCATCACCATCAGAGTCCAGAGGGCATCCATCAACATCCACCAAAGCCCCTGCAGGAGTATTCGGACAATTGTCTACATTATCAAAAACGCCATCACCATCCGAATCTCGCTGAGACTCAGAACACCCTAATGAATCCGTCTCTTCTTGATTAGGTGTACCTGGACACAAGTCCGAAGGATCAAAAACACCATCTTCGTCTATATCTGAAGGAAGGTTTAAGGACTGTAAATACAGTGCCGCATTTTTTGCGCACATATCATCACAAGAAGCCGTATCTGAAACTGGCATCTGATGCACAATATAATTGAACAGCGCGCCCAAAGGTCCATTGGTTCGCTCACCTCGTATTGGAATCAAATCAATTCCAAGAGAGGATACACCCGATCCAGCAACGCCGTGACACTGCTCACATTCATTTTCAAAAGCTTGTTGGCCTTCGGAAATACTCCCACCAGCTGGCAGTGAAACAATTTCACTGGAAATTAAGTTCGCATTTGCGTCGGTTTCAATTTGAACCAAATCAAATGGCACATCTCCGATAACTTCATGAAGCCTGTAATCGCTATGTCTAAACCAATCATAAAAAACGATTTTCTCTCCCGTAGCGATATACGTCGAGATCAAATCATCGAATTCATTTCTAGCCCAGGAAAAGTCTGAATAACTGGCCGTATAAGCCTGACCCGTTACATGACCGGTATTAATAACAAAGCGATCTATGTGCCCATAACTTCCTGCATCAGATAAATCATAGTCTGAAACAAAGTCATTACCTGCGCCCGGCCACCAATAATAAGTATCATTCCCTTGGCCTCCAACCACAACGTCATTGCCTTCGGCCCCAGTTAAGCTGTCACTGTGCCCACCGCCAAAAACAATATCTTCTCCTTCTTCAGCGTTAAGTGAATCACTACCTCCTAACCCAAAGATCTGATCATTGCCTTCACCTGCTTGCACCTCTTCACTTGCCTCACCACCAACAAGCACATCATTGCCTTCGCCCAAGAAAAATTCCAAACTAACGGCATTTGGCGCAACAACATGATCATCCCCTCCAGCAAGCAAAACATATGAAATGCCTGACAACACTAATGAAGACAAATTAAAAGTATCAGAATTTTCTGTACCGACTAAACCATTTGTTCCAGCACCACCATCTATAAACTCCACAGAAAGCAGATTACTCAACTCAAATTGTTCATCATACGGGCCTCCCGAAACAACATCAGCGCCGAAAACACTATCATCGCCCTCCCCGCCGTCAACAACATCGCCAAAGGTATAATAAAAGAAATCATTGCCATCTCCACCATAGAGCCAATCATTACCATGACCACCAACAATCAAATCGTTGCCACCCAACCCATATAACGTATCATCACCAGAACGCCCGTAAATAGCATCACTAGCCTCTGAGCCGCTATAGATGTCGACACTAGTGGTTCCAGTGTAATGAGTTACATTATCGATAAATACTAAGTCCACAACCCCTGTATCACCACCACCACGCCGATCATCTAAGTAGTATTCAAAGCTCGCTATGCCAGTAAACCCATTCTCAGGAATGAATGTAATTTGGCCAGAAGTAATCTCGAAATTTACAATACCGTTTAAAGCATTGCCTACTCCAGAAATGTGTAAAACATCCAAATCCGCATCATTATCGTTTTCGATTAGATCTGTAAAATTGACTACAAAAGGAATATCGATGCCAAGCTCAAAACTATCATCTGCCGCGATAGGAAAGTTGTTGAGAGGGTCGTTCACTGGGTATTGAGGAAAAGCGTCGAAATTAGTCGTCAAACCTCCTGCATATATTCTATCGGTGGTCGTCCGTACCCATTCACCAAGCTCGTATTGATAAAAGTTGTTTAACGTTACGGAATCACTAGCAGAATACTCAATAACTAACTGATGTCCATTTCGCGTAAATCGCAAATCCTCTCGTGAAATTTCTAAATCAAAATGAAAAGTATCTTCATCGACATCCAGAGGTCCCACATAAACCTCTGCGATATCATGTCCGTCACCTAGCTCAAAATATACATTATCCTCAGCATGAGCTAGATAAAGCGTGTCATTACCTGGCCCGCCATAGACTTCTGCGCCGCCAAGAAACCCTGCAGTTGAATACCCCGTACCAGAAATAATGATGTCATCTCCTTCTCCACCATAAAGTTCATCGTGAGCAATGCCTCCGTCAATAAAATCATCACCAGGGCCACCATCGATAAAGTCAGCCCCGCCCTTGCCCTCTATATATTCGTTAGCACTACCACCATAAATATCATCCCGCCCAGCATAGCGCGCACTATCGCCCGGACCGCCTTCTGCGCCAATCAAAGGAAAATAACTTCTAGTCACCTCCTTCGGATCTTTTTTATACGTCATGAGATCTGGGTTTTCCTCAACAAACCATGGATCAACGCCATATATATTTTTCCCGTTCAAAGCGAATATTCTAGATACTGACCTCGACCCAGAAGAATCAGAAGGATAGGTAAGCTCTAACCGGGTTTCCTCAAATAGTACAACACCGCCATCATATTCAATGGCGTAATACCCGACCCCATAGGTCATTGGGTCAAAAACGATTACTTTTGAAATGGGTGAATCACTTTCATCTAGGAACGTTAACCTAACGTCATCAGGATCGATATCTAAAAAACCACCTGACGAAGAAAAACCCCCTACCCATACAGTATCGGTTCCGTCCCCAGGCCTAAAGATATACTCATAATAACGTCCGCTCGTCACCCAAATAAAATCGTCACCTTGCCCGGGTTCAATCACTGGAGTATCAGAGCATGAGGACGAACACCAAGGAGTTGTTACGATAGCATCCTGAAAATCAGTCCCCAACGTAACCTCATCTGCAGCTGTCACTAGAAAAAACTGTTCACGAATAGAACTATCGCCAAAGAACATTATTATGTCATCAAGAGTTACCACTAAATCAGAAAAAATAATTTCAGATAAAATTTTTGGATATGAATCAAGCAACATAAGCGGCGAAAACAGATATTTTATTTCGACTGTCTGATTCGGGTCGTCATTAATAGTAATAAGTAGGCCATCTTCTTTAATAGAAAAAGATGCTGCCGAATAGGATATAGTCGACATATCCCAACTATTATCTTCACTAATTTTTCTAATCGCTCTCGTTCGCCAACCCGGAAAAGTAGCCAGCTCATAAACGTCACGACCATCTCCATTGTCATAGTAAAAAGTATTGCCATCGATGGTATCTACAGAGATAAAGACATCATCACCCTGTCCTCCACGAAACTCATAGCCTTCCTCGCTCGAGCTTCCCGTTCGTTCACTGACATAGAACACCTCCGAATTACCTGTCGACTGATTTATTCTAGAAATGATGTCAGAATCATTCCATACCACTCCATCACCAACAAAATCAATCATCAACCGAATATTCGTATTTGGCCACGTTACGTCCCAGTCAAAATAACCTACAAGAGTAATTGCCTCAGCCTGACCCGCAATATTAAGAATCAAATCATGAGTACTGTCAGCTTTGTTAGTAAAAGAAACATCTTCTGGGTGAATCCCAGCTTCCACCCGAATATAGTCGACCGTATCATCAGGAACAACATTGATAGTATCTTTCCCGTCCCCCAATGAATACCGATATGTATTACTGCCGCCGCCGGGCCAGTATTCATCATCGCCGACCCCACCATCAAACATATCGTCTCCACCGCGACCGTAGAGCAAATCATCTCCGCTACCACCAACTAAATTATCATTTTCCTCAGTCCCGTAAATTATGTCGTTCCCGACCAAAGAATATTCACTATCGTTTTTCCTATCCATATAAACAACATCATCATCTCCGATAGAGTAAGGGGGAAATAACGGCTGTAAAACTTCCTGTAACGGAACTTCGAAGCCATCATGAAATCGAAGATAAATTTTAAAATCACCTATCAAAATTTTATCAACAACCGATAAAACTCGATCTTCAGGGCCTTCGGCCGGAAGACCATTGAAAAACAATATTTTATCGTTATCGCTGTAATTTAAACTCGCATACCCTCCATCACTACGACGGACGTCATCAAGGTTAAGCCATATATCTTGTTCGCTGATCCCCGGACCAAATTCAAACACCAAATTTTGGGGGTATCCATTTGAATCCCAAATCAAGTCATGACCATCGCCTAGAAAAAACCTAAATACGGCACTAATACCTGGCCCAGACCCCACCCGTAAAATATCATCACCTAACCCTGGCACGACGATTTTATGACCTGAAAATTCCACATCCTCATAGTAAGGAGGAGGGCCAGATACCAAAGAGTCTATACTGACATCGTCATCACCGTCCCCCGCATATACAACATCATCTCCGCCTCCTCGAATATAAATCCGATCATATCCACCACCGGCATGTACAACATCGTTTTCTTGCGTAAGATAAAATCTATTGGTGTCATCGTCCCCAGTAAAAAGTAGCGCCCGAATTTGAACAGCATCTAGTTCAACCCCTTCAATTTCGATAAACCGTATTGGATGAAGCTCCTGCCGCCAAAAGTCAATCGTTATTCTATCCCCTTGATCTCCGTATTCAATCAGTAACGATCGTTCATCTGGCTGAGAAAGACGTAAACTATCAAGCGTCACCTCTTCACCAAAAATAATCTTTGCCCCTATATGGGTATATCTTATTAAATCATTACCATCACCCAACTCAAAATAAAATTCTGAGCCATTTATTAGCTCATCATCTCCACGTCCACCAATCAGAGTATCACTATCGATTTCAGATGTACTAAAACTTCGATAACCTGAAAGACGATCATCTCCATCGAGGCCATAAAGAATATCGCTACCCAGCTGACCATTTATCACGTCGTCTTGAGCAGTTCCCGCTAACACATCATCACCATCGGTTCCTTCCAGTATTTGCTCGGCGACTAAAATATTTAAAACTTCATTCGTAACAAAATTATTTTCACCTCTAATCACAATATTTACTTGGTTAACGCCATATTCCAGTGGCACCTCAACAGAAAAACGATGCAAGCTGCCATCTTGAGTGATTTCTGCGTGCACACCATTTATCGTTATATCTGAATTTTCCTCGGTCAAGATCCCCGAGATAGTTTGCAAAGTATCAAATACCAGACTGTCTTCATTGTGGCTTTCTATAATCAAATTTGATTTTGTAAATGCATAGTCAGAAAATAAATAATCTTCATGCATATGCAGCACATACGCTTCTGCGCTTGA
Source organism: Agarilytica sp. (assembly GCA_045430345.1). GTDB lineage: Bacteria > Pseudomonadota > Gammaproteobacteria > Pseudomonadales > Cellvibrionaceae > Agarilytica. The sequence continues at coordinate 23,701 of JAILXT010000008.1, forward strand.
TAATGCATAATTTCCCCCTGATGGCTGCCCATTTAAAATAAAGGCAGACTCAAACCGAGAAGTTTCGCTATTAAAACGTTGAATTACGGATACTGAATCCCCCATCAATTCAAGCACATCAAACGACGTTGCTCCGTGAGTAAAACATGAGAAACTGACGACGCTAACCCCCTGCTTGAAATCAAGCGCATTGCACGAAGGCGAACCATCTAGTTCAATCATTGTTTCCTGGAGTGCGTATACCCAATACCCTTCATTCTCCTCTATTGTAAAATTGTCTCCACCAACGATTCCACCGACATATTCAGCCACTTCAATCGAATTAGTTGCAGTGTTATATCTCTCAATACGGCTGACAAATGCATTGCCGCCAATCGTTTCTAACAGCTCGAAAGCGCTTAATGTATCCATCGGGCGTACTGGATAGCTAAATAAATTTAAACCCTCCGACAACTGAATTGTTGAGCGGTGAGGGTTACGTCCTATGTTAATCTCGGCGAGATTACCTACACCGTCGAAATCGAAATCTTCATCAGCATCACTCACTCCGTCTCGATCAGAATCAAGGAGTAAACTATTTGTGCCTAAAATCAACGTCTCGTCGTCGTCATTCACACCATCATTGTCGCTATCCCCATCGCACGCATCTCCTAGACCATCCCGATCTAAATCTTCCTGGGTGACATTATGTATATTGGGGCAATTATCTTGATCATTCAGTACGCCATCACCATCTAGATCTTCATCGCTCACATCACACACGTCACCAATACCATCACCATCAATATCTTCTTGGTATCGATTGGGTACGAACTGGCAGTTATCCAATGGAACCCTAATTTGAGCAGTCTGAAGTAAATTGAATAAATTATCCTCGCTTGTTAAAGAGCTGTAGCTAGACCCATCATCAGCAATTAAAATGAGTGCGCCGTAATCATTTACTTCCTCAGAAGTAATTTCTGGAAAAATAGCGTGAATAACTCCTTGGTCTGTTTCAAAGGCAATTGAGTCACGCTCTCGTACCGCACCCAAACAATCACAACCAAATGCATCAAACCCAAAAGCCAAAACTCCAGCCACCCCCTCTTCTTCAGGGGTCAACGGTTCTGGAGTGTAGCGCCGGCTTTGAAGATTAAACGTCCCCAATAAAATGGCTGTATCAGTATCAAGGTCAAACTTTAAGATTGCAATTGCAGCATTAGAATCGGCAACAGCAATAACTGTAGACCCTATAACGTTCACAATATTTTGAATTAAGTAAGGGGCATTCGATGCGGGGGGAAGAGGTGCATAATCATCAACATTATCATTGTCATCATCCTCGTCGCATGCATCACCGTCATCATCGCCATCAATATCACTTTGCGATTGGTTTACGATATCAATACAGTTATCGACAACATCACCGATCAAGTCCCCGTCGGAATCTTCCTGGCCTGGATTACTTTCAAATGGGGCGTTGTCAAAACCATCAAGTATCCCATCATTATCATCATCACTATCACACACATCCCCAGCACCATCACCGTCATTATCATGCTGGTCAATATTAGGTACTGTAGGGCAGTTATCTGTACTATCCACTCGGTTATCACCATCTGTATCAATAGAAGGCGTGCTAGTATTCGAGGTTGGATTTGTATATCGAGAAATTTCATAACCGTCACTCGCCCCATCATCATCTGTATCCCAATCTAAGGGGTCCACATCATAGGAATGTGCAATTTCAGCACCGTCATCAAACCCATCTTGATCGGAATCAGCATTTCCAAGCAATGTTCCGTGGGTTACCTCTTCTAAATCAGACAAACCATCATTATCTGTATCGGTAGCGTTAATATCACCACCCAATAAATACTCGTCGAGGTTATTTAAACCATCTCCATCAGTATCCAACACGCCATCACTCGCATCATCGCGATCCAAACCATGTAAATCTTCGTAAATATCGCTAATACCATCACCATCAGTATCAGTTACAGAAGATAGGTGAATAGGTGAGCCAAATAGCGGCTCCACTTCTCCGAACAAACCATTTACAGGTAAAACCCCTTGGCGAACATCTTCACCATTAAACCCTCCCATTATTCTTACGGACGCTTGCTCGCCACCCAGAATAGCGCGATGCAATTCTAGGCTGCTATCAAACAAATTCGTCAAATTTAAAATTGATCCATTTGATCCCGCACCATCACCCACCATAAAAGAGATCGGTGTCGTACTGCTTTCTACGGACAAAATTGCAATACTTCCAGAAGCTGCAGTTATTCCATCTTCCAGCAATGCGTCGACAATCAGACTTTCGTTACTGTGAGCCGGGCTGTAGGGTTTAGTTCTTATGGAAGGTAAGGCATCACCCAAAACTGGAAAGAGCTCAGCTTCCCCACTTGAATCTGGCGTAGTGCTAAGGCGAAAAAAATAGACTGTATCGGGCTGTAGTCCCGACACCCTTACTCGCATTACGCCGGCTTGTTCAGCCATTTCGGAAAGTGTAGTGTTATTAGAATACGTATAACTAGGCGTAACCACCAAACCAGCGATAGAGGAAGCCCCCAACACGTCGGAATAAATTTCTATATTAGGGGACGCAGCCTCGACGGCCTGCCAATTTACAGTGAACGAGCGGGCACTCACGTCAGCGACCACGAATCCACTATGATTCAACCCAAATGTTTTCCCTGCCCCGCCAAAAAACACACCAACAAACAGCAATACCGATACTATTTTATTAAATCGGCGACTAAGTTTTCCAGTTTTTAAGCTTTCCATAATTCCCTACAACATACGATAATAATTAAACTAAATAAAAATTCGCAGCCCCAGTAAGACCGGCAGTCTGCGACGCATATAAACTTTCTATTTTCAATAGCACTACAAATAATCTTTATTAAAACTGAAGGCGCGTCCATCATAACGCCCACGCCATACTCGCCCGACTCATCAACCAATATCACATTACGTTCCGGCCCGAAAAATATTTTTCAATGACCGGCGAAACTTACTACTTCGAGAAAATCGTTTATAAGATAATTTACATAAGCATGGAGCTACACCAACCCGCAAGCGTTTCTACTAATTTCGCCCACAACTGCAGACACAGACCAACTTTAACAACGCCGCCGGACTAGTTTGACAGCTGGGGCCGGAAAGGTGTGACAACGGCGCTGGCGTATTTTGACAATTGGGCAGATTGACGTGACAGTCAGTGGCGCGAATTGAGACAATCCTCCATCTCCAAGACCATAAAGTCCAGCGAGCAACAGGGCTTTATGAGGATTAAATAAACCTTTTATTTTTCATTTGTTCCTTTCTGGCGTCATTCCCTATATGGATTCTTGCTCAGTATATTTTTCATCTCAGCATCCCATCTTTCAGCCCACAATGGATTAAGACTATAAAGAAGCTCTGTTTTTTTGAAAAGGCCAAACGCCTCGAATCTTTACCTTTTACTCGATTATTGAATTCATAATCAAAACTTAATTCAGAAACCACATCCTCAAAAAACCAGTAGCGCAGCTCATCTAAATTTGAAGTCACATTTCTAAACAACTCCACTCCTCTTTCTCGAGAAATATAATGAAAATCATCATCTTTAATTTCTAAATACGGGGTAGCGTCATCACGCTGCGTGTCACCTACTGATAAAACTACTCCGATGGGAAGCTCAATTTTTTTGCTTAAATCTTTAATCAAACTTTGGACATCTTTTAGATTCTTCAAGGCTCAACCCTCTCAATATAACCTTCTTTGAGTAACTGCTTCACATTCTTTCGATCAGGCAAGTTAGTAATTTAACTATCTCTATATTTTTGTATTTTGCTGCAAAATGCAATGCGGAAAAACCTTGGTCATCTTGAGCGTTGAGATCGATATCACCAGATAATACTAACTTCTTAGCAAGATCCAATTTACCGTCAACAATTGCATAATGTAATTCAGTTCTATTCAATTTATCTGCCATATAAATCTCTATTATTTCTTCTCATAGTCATGACTCATGTTTGATTCGGGATCTTCAATTTGCCAATTTTTATATCATCCAACCCTTCATAAGCCTTAAGGCATTTTGCTGTTTTTTAGTGTTAGCCTCACTCATCTAAACTTACAAACCTATTGAGTAATCGAAAAAATATCCTTATCCCCTAGACTTTCTAAAAACTTCTTGAGACCCTCTTCTTTTACAAAATTATATTCTCTCTCATCTAGAAAAACGACAAGCAAAAACTCTATTTCATCGCCCCCAAATTCTATTTTACTTTCGAATGACTCCAAGAAAAAAACTGTATTCACTCGAAGCATAACCACCCCACAGCAGCGGTTTCGTTTTAGGTATTCATTATCTTGAAGCTGAATAACACTCCCAAGTTTGGACCCTACTCCGTATTTATCACCAAATTCAAAGTTCGAAAGAAGATTAGTTATTTCCGATATATCCCCATCACTGATGGTCACATATACTATATTACTAAGCAAACCCGTCGTGAAAAATAGATTTATATCCTCTCCATCGTCAAAAGGCATTTTTGAATAGGCTACATTCGATACGCAGCCGTTCGAAAATTTATTCCCAGAAACATCAATACTTCCCATATGCGAGTTTTGCTTAAACATATGCTGTATTACGCACTTTTCTTTTTCTTTCACTTTATAACCCTTTCAGTTTTTCTTCTGCTTTAGCTGCCTTATCTAAAGCATTTTTCATAGGGTTAGGCGCCGGCCATTCTCCGGGATTTACATTATTCGGATCTAGTGCCAATGGCTTACCCCCTTTAGAGCTATTACACGAGGTACAAGAGCCGGTCAAGTTATCTGGTGACGGCAGAAGCTCTAAAGCTTGATCTCTAGTAATTTGTTGATTCTCAACAGCTTTTTGCGTCCTTTGAACGGAGACAATATGATCAGACGCCTGCTGCTGCTCATTTTGACAATATGTGCATACTTCGTTTTTGTTAAGTATTTCTTTACTATTTTTATTAAATTCTTTTTGCTGGTCCCTTCTCAGAGATTGAGTTGGCGTAAGCTCCTTTTTCTCCTTAATCGTTGACTCTGCACCAGCAACAGATTGGCCACCCTTTTGAACAACGCCATCGTTAACTCTATTTCCTCCACTAATGGATCCGCTATCAGCTTCAGCCGTCAAAGATGGAGACTCACCACCATAATTCACAGAATCAGAATGTGCACCCGACCCACTTGTTGCGTCGAGAACATTTGGATTATTCCGTTTAAATATCTCTCTTTGCCTTAGCTTATCCAATAACTCCCTTTCGTGAGGCAATTGAAACTCTGATGCTGCTTCGGTACCCCTTATATTGGCTTCTGCCTGTGCCTCCAATCGCTGGTCTAGTTGATGCGCTTGATAACCAACCGTACCAACAGTAATTAGGATTCCAACGCCAGGTACAAATTTGGAGGCTCCGGCAGCAAAACTCGTGGCAGCGGCTTGCCCAGAGGTTCTTACTATAATTTGCTCAGTAGCTTTTTTTGCTGCTTCATTTGTCAGCGGATCACCACCAACATTAAAGTGCCCATCCGGATCGATGTAATAAGCCGGATTACTATAGGCATACAAATACCGATGCAAAGAAGGTGGCGTCCCATTCTCCCCAAGATACGTATCCTGATTAAGGAAGCGACCCACATCCGGATCATAAAACCGTGCCTTCATATAAATCAGCCCAGTCTCCTCATCATGCTCATGTCCCGTAAACACCCGACGGTTTACACTTGCCCCTTCTTGGTACGTAATAGTCCCAAACGGATCGGTACGATAGGACACTTGAACTTGTCCGCTGGCATCACTTAGGTTGGTTGTAGTACCCAAACCTGCATAATGGTAGAACTGCTCTTCACTCCCATCATTTAAACTTAGTAAGCGATCACCATAGCGGTAATGCGCCACTTGCGTAGTTGTGCCGTTTTGCACTTCATCGATAATACTGTTTTGATCACAAATATATTCAATGTCCCCACGCTCACTACCAATGTGGCGAATACGCATTCCGTCGTAGTTGTAGTCGTAAGATCCCTGACTAACTTCCGCCCCCTCTACACCCGTACTTACCATTTTTAATTGATTGCGGTCATTATAAGAAAATCGCGTGCTAACCGGTGCCGGTGCGGTACTGTCTAACTTGCTTAAGGTGTTCCCGTTATTGTCGTATGCATAACCAATCGAGCCACCAACGCCGGCAGTTTCAACAATTCCGTTCAACCAATAACTTTCATCATAACTAAAAGTACGGTTTTTAGTTTCTACGCCGTTAATGCTCACAATTTCTGTCGCACGATCATAACTTGGGAAGTAGGTAAAGATATGCGTTGCGTTGTGGGTCGAATCGCCAGAAGCTTCGGTATAGCGTTCTAAACGGTCTAAGGTGTCGTACACATAATCCGTTGTTAATGCCTGTACACTGGAAAAATTGTTTTGCGTTTCGATTTGTTGAGTACGGTTATTATTCTCATCGTACTGATAGGCAAAGCTCGAAATCACCGAGGTGCCAGAAAGATTGGTAATAGCCTGTACTTGACCATCATCGTAAAAGTCATAGTCCACAGACGTGCCATTGGAATGAGTAACAACATCCTTCCAGCCGTTTTGTAAATAACTGTATGTCGTCGGTATCGATACACCTGATGCCGTTGCGGTGGCTAAGCGATTACGACTGTCATAGGTGTAATTCGTAGTACCACCCGGAGATGAAACCTGTAGTCTGTTACCGTTGTTATCGTAGGCATAACTTACTGCATGACCACGCTGCGTATGTAAGATTAAACGGTCTAACAGGTCGTAATCATAATCACTAATTTCTATACCGCTTGATTTGGTTTCCGTAACGACGTCCACATTGCTATTTTCATCGTAGGTATGTCCAATGGAAATGATGTCATCATCAACAGGGAAATTTTCGATATCCAGGCGATTTAATGCATCGTAAGTTTTACCAAAGACATTACCATTAGCATCGTTTATTTGCGTCAGATTCCCTTCTGCGTCGTAGACATAGGATGAAATTAGATTACCAGTAGCCTTATGTTGTATATGGCTGCGCTTACGATTGAGCGCGTCATAGGTGTATTCAACATGGGTACTCGCTGATGAATCAGCCGCAGGTGAATATTGATGACGCAGATTGCTGTTTACGTCGTATTCAAAGCGCGTAACATTGCCGTGATGATCTTCTACACGTACTAAACGGTTACGTTCATCGTAAGTGGATGTTTGAGAATTTTGTTCTGGTTTAGTAACCAAGGCCTCATTCCCAAAAATATCGTACTCGTAGGTGGTTTCATGTGTCTCCGCATTACTAATGCTCAATAACGATCCATCATCGTAATAGCCGTAACTTATGGTAAAACCAGATGCATCCGTTATGCTGAGCAGTAATCCAGCATTGTCGTATGCATGCTCAACTATACCCTGTGGGTACGAGGAATCTCCCGCAGCAGGCAAGGTGATAGTAGTAGGATTACCTCGAAAATCTAACTGGTTTGAAACCCGATTATTATTTGCGTCAGTTACCGCATTAATTCGAACACCAGAACCGTTATTGTTAATATCGTATTCGTTTAGCGACAAACGAAAGCGTGTGCCAGCGTTATCGTTAACATATGTTTCTGTAACGCGATATAACTCATCGTAAATTGTTTCTATGGTATGACCGCGCTTATCTATTACCTCTGTGATATTGCCAACAAGGTCATATCTATTTTCTATAGTCTGATTTAAAGCATCCGTAATTACTTCTGGACGATGAAGATCATCGTATTGCGTTTGCGTCGTATTACCTCGTCGATCTTGCTGCCAGACCAAATTCCCAGCACCATCGTATTTAGTCAGTACCTCTGTCGCCAAATTGTCGCTTGTTGCTGGATAGATTGTTTTAACAACACGGTATAGCTCGTCGTATTCATAAGAAACTTCACGACCTTCAGGTTTCGTTTCGGAAACAAGATTACCTTGACGATCATAACCATAATCTACGATACGCTGATTAACGCTTTCATACGCTTGATATAACCGTACCACACGATCAAGAGCATCATACTCGGAATGCTCTTTAACTTCGGCCGGCCCAGTTTCAGCATCGGACCAACGCAAAACCTTACCGGTAAGATTCCTATTAACGTCGTATGCGTACTCAGTTTCTCTTCCCCTACCGTCAATCGCTAACTGCAAACGATTATCAGGACCATAGATATATTGAAGAGTCCTACCTTCAGCGTCTCGTCGATAAACAAGTTCACCATCTTTGGTATAAGACTCGTAGGTCGTCCCATCGGGATCAGTCACACTGGTACGTTGATTTATTTTGTCGTAACTATAGTTATACTCAAAACCCCACGGGTCCGTTTTTGAGAGAAGCATACCATTAGGATAATATTCATAACGCCAAACATGCGCCTCCGGCTTTAGCTCTTCCTCTAACCGGTTCTGCATATCATAAACGAAAGTGCTTTCGGCCTGCTCCTCATCTATGGTTTTCGTAAGGTTACCATTTGCATCGTATTCCCAGACATAGCTGTCGTTAAGTGCGTTGACTCGTGCAACTTTTAAATATCGGGGATCATATACAAACTGCGTTAGCTTATTTTCCTCGTCAAGAATACTGGTTATATTCTCATAGGCGTCATATCCAATAACGCGATCATAGTCACTCTGGGTGTTATCCGAATGGTTCACCGTTTGATGCTGAATTCGCTCAAGCCGCCCGAGCAAATCATAATATTCTATTTTATGTACATTTTCGTAATCGGTGATCGTTTTTGTTAGACCTGCATCTACAACCCACTGATATTGAATTGTCTTCTCGTCCTCTAAGCGATTTGTCGTAGATATACGGCGATTCAGCCCATCATAAGCATAAACAGTATCAACCGATTTCCAATCTGACTCCGCGACGATGTTGCTATTACCATCATAGGCAAACCCTTTAGCTCCACCAAGAGGGTAATCGTCATCAACGTTACCTGATCTCTCAATAAGAGATACTCGATCACGCTCATCGTAAGTGTAATCTAGCTGTAACGTTCGAACATGCTCTTCATTACCAATAAGATAACGGTCAGTGGTTTTTTCCAGTACTTTATTGCCTTTTGCATCGTACGAACGCTCTATCACATTTGATTCGCCATCCACTTCAAGGAAAAGTCGATCTAAGTTATCGTATTCGTAAGAAGTTCTATTTCCGCCGGGATCAACAAAAGCGGTTCGCAACCCCCTCGCATTATGTTCATAACGCGTGACACTGCCTTCAGGCTCATCAATTTGGTTTAAATTACCGTATTGATCATAGTGAAAATACGTTGTATTAGAGCGCGCATCTGTCGTGCTTGCTCTCAGTCCATGCACTCCAGATGCCGTGCCATAAGTATGGACAGTCATAACCTCCACGACTTCCTGTACACCATCCACATAGGCGTCTGTATACTCTCTTCGCACATTTCCCGCAGAATCGAGTTCCTGCCGAATTCGATTGCCATTTTTATCTATACGCAATTCTAAAACACTAAATTGCTGATTCCATTCTTGCTGCACTGTTCTATCATAAGGGTCGCGTTCGAGTGTTTTATTCCCTTTCGCGTCATACTCATATTGCCAGCGCGCGCCTGTGGCTACATCCCGCTTTTCTGCAAGAAGGTTGTCCGGCAACCCTAAATCAATAGTCCAATCTAACTCTGTTACTTTTCCTTCTGGCTCTTCAATTCGGCTTGGGTTACCCCAAGGATTTAGCTCATAGCGCGTTGGGTTACCACGAAGATCTGTAACAATTCGCGAATTTTCTAGATCTGTTACATATTCGAATAACGCAAAATTTTCTGAGCAATCAACTGTTTCGGCTGGGTAACATACTCGTTGAACAAGATCAGTATCAGGTGTTCCTGGCACTACAATACCGAAATTGGCTGGCACCTCTCCCTCAGGCACATATTGGTACTGCGTTATGTGCTGGTTTGCGTCTTCAACTTGAACAAGGTTTGGCTCACTGTCTTGAAGAGCGGCATCATAATCGTAGTATTCAACAAAATTATCCCGAGTAAAGCTTTGAAGCATACCAATTTCATCAAAAACATTGGCCTCTTCTTTGGGGTCAGAACTATTCAGGCGGAAATAATTGAAGTCTAAAACAATTGACATGCCTGGATTGTTTTCATCAACAACGCCCACGACTTGAGACAAACCCGTACGACCGTTATCTGTGTGCGTGTAATGAAACTCAAGATAACGTCCAACTTGGTCGGTCACACGCGCAAGCAAACCCTCACCATATTCATACTCCAACGCGTTTCCATTTCGATCTTCGATACGCGCAACCCTATAACGGTGTGCAGTATCCGCTTCTGTATTAAATATATATCGTGTGCCATCTTTGGAGATATATTCAAATCCACTTTGCGGGTTTCCTGATAAAGCTCCATGATTCCCGCGTTGCCCGACCCAAGGGCCAGCACCATCCCGCTCAAACATGCCTCCGTTTGAAACAGATACCCGAGAAGGCACTTGCGGCCCACTTGACGCGATCAATAACGTTAACGCATCTGAAGTCAACAGCCTTGGACCAATCCCTTGACGCGTACCCGAAACCCAGCCAGGAAGATTTTCACCATAATGCGGATTTGTATCTTCCCAAGACAATACTTTTACAAAGATATCGTGATTGTGCGACCAACCAGGCCCTAAATCCGTATCGTCATTTTCTGGTACACGCGAGTTAGAGTAGCTGCGTATAAAATCTAACTGTGGACCAGCTCCGGATAACGCCAGATCCTCACGACGCAAGGTTAAACTGCCATCATGGAGCAACGTATCGTGAACAATCGTCTGCCCTAGCATTTTCCCAACAACGCGATCCTGTAGCTCACCGCTATATATTTTCGTTCGAGTTATGTTTGTTCCTTCAGAGACCTCCGTCGTTGTAAGAACACGAATGTAGAGGTCGGGACGGCCAGATATAGGGCGAATATTCTCAGGAATATCTTCTCTCAACAATACAAAATTATATGCTCCCGCAGACCAAGGTGACGAAGAGCCACCAATCAAGGTCCTAACTGGACTTTTGTCTCGATCTAATAACTCAACAACAACCTCTGAATCATCGGTTAGCGGAATATCAAATACTTTGAAAGACCCCAAAGGAGTTCCTGACGCAGAGGGTGACGCACCCTGCATTTGGGACAGCATAACTGTTCGCCCGATTACAAAATCCGCTTCCGCATTAAAAGATGAGCTCACCCGCCATTGCCGATTATTTAAATCTTGATCGTAATAAAATTCTTCGGCGACCTCTGTCGACTCTATGACACCCTCAAAATTTTCTGCGTCCACTACTACCGACAGGGTATTTATACCTTCTTGTAAGTCACTTGCTAAAGGCTGGTACAAAATAACGAGTTGAGAAAAACCACCCGCTGACAGTATCTCTTCTGACGGCCACACAGGCTGCTCCGCCCCGTCGATGAAAACGCGAATAAAGTGAGGAAAACTATTTAGTTGGGGCGGATTGTTATCACTAGCACTGAATACCGTTGTCACGCCATTAAACGTTATGTCTAATGTCGACCAATCGATATTGCTTAATTGGTCAGCGCTAATTATTGCCTCAAGCTCTACTGGAACCGCTAGTAACTCTGCTGAAAATGGACCATATAGCGCATCAAGATCGACTGTAACTTCATCACCACCAGACCACGTGAACGTCACCGGCGCCAACAACTGATTTACTATGTTAATAGGGCCAGCAACATCTCCCATTTCCACAACCGACTCAATAATACCTTCCAGTGTTGTCTCCACCAGCCCATCGACAGTGGCGCTTTGCAATCCATGGTCACTTGGAACAAACCCATCAACTCGAGACACTGACACCAGCGTAGGAGGAAAAGGCTCTTCTACAGCATATAATTTTGTAAAGTCTTCATCATGTACATCACCATCACTATCTTCATCGCGACGCTCATACCTATAAAGCCTATTAACGAGGGGATTTTCCAATTCTTGACCAATAAACGCCCGCTCACCCGCGTTTTCATTTCCTGCTCGTGGCCCAAGGTCCACTTCAAGGGTAAAAGAAATGCTGCCCGCACTACTTTCAGATAAAGATATTTCATAAGGCATTTCAAGGTCAGGATTGCCAAAACCACCAAGGCCTTGTTCATCACGAGTGGGAATCACATCATCCTCTAACGTTAACGCACCCACCCAAATTCCATTTTCATTTGTTTGGTAATCCGGGAAAAACTCTCCGCCTAATAATCCTGGCACTATATGGATAGTATCTGGCGTATCATCAATGTCTATTAACGCATCTTCCACCGGATTGCCAAATGCGTCACTCACATAAAGCGCTACAGCTCTCAAATTGGCAAAGCCATATGTTGTCCGAATATAGTTACTCAACAAACTTTCAATGGATGCTGGGTCACCTGATTTTGAAATTGCGGAAAACAATACTGGTGTTTCGCGGCCTGGTATCACTGCAGCAACCACTTGAGGAACTTTAATCCCGGTATCCATACCGTCAAGCTCGATAAAAAGCTTTTCGCCCAATATATGGGTCGCTCGGGCAACGCCGGATTCATCAGTTAAATGTCGCCCCCCTACCCCTGCCGGTGACAAAGTTCCGATCGAGCCCTCACCTGACACTACCGCCCACTCAGTAAAAATATTCGAGATAGGAAAACCAAATTCATCAAGATAGGTAATGCTATAAGGGGAAGAAATAGAACTACCAACGGCACATCCATCACCGCCACAATCTTCAACTTGGCTTGATAAAACAACTTGATGAATTTGTGTCGAGATTGTCGACACTTGCATCGTAACAGGGTCCATTCCGGGTACCGTCACGACAATATCAAATACACCTTCAGCGGCGGGCGCCGTTGCTTCAATTGTCGCAATACCATTTCTATTGGTTGATACGACAACCGTGCCTGCGTTCTGCAACGAAAAGCCTTGGGAACCAGCAACAACATCTACATTATTTGCGGTAAAAGTAACAGGAACCCCCATCATCGGACGCCCTGAACTTCCTGTCACATACACAGAAAAAGGATCAGACATTTCAGTCCCGATATAAGCGGTTTGTGCTCCACCACTTAAAATCGAAACTTTAGGACTATCCGCAATATTTAACATATTGAACTGAAGATCATACTCACCCTGACCAGATACAGATGTCACAACGATTGAATAGAGCCCCGTTTCGGGCAATTTAAAATTCCGTATTACTGCCCCACTACCAGAACCACCAGCATCAAATACCAAAACGACGCCACTAGGTCCTTCCAAAGCAATCATTAAATCGGCCGCTCCCGATGTGCCATGTGCGCTTATCGTCGCCACGGCTCCCGTCAAAGCCATGAATTCGTACCGGTCTTGATCGTTACTATCTGAGAGGCTACCCGAAGCAATCTGCCCTGACAGAATATCCGTTTCACCCGCTGTATTTTCCGTTATCTGGGCATTTCTTACCTCAAAATCAATCGCGTTACTTTCTCTCCCCGCGGTGGTCACAACGACGGGGCCACTTGCCGCACCATTCGGCACAATAGCAGCAATCGTACTAATTGAAGAATAAAGAATGTGAGCGCCAACCCCATTAAAACTCGCGCTATTCTCGTGAATTTGATCGGAAAAACCTTTGCCATATATAAGCACAAGGTCCCCTTCAACCCCATACCCAGGACTAATACTCGTGATAGCAGGAGGAAATATCGCAGTTCGTCCCGGAGTCGCAATAAGTTGTCTGTCAACGTTTACGTCAATTAAGTACGCTTCGCCGTTTTCAATATAAAAGTTATCACCAACAGGATCTTGGTTTTGGTATTCCACCGTAACGAAATTTTGAGATCCAAAGTCATATCGTTTAATAGAATTAACTTCATCACGGTTTCCCACCAACGACAGTAAATCATAAGCGCGATAGTTTGGTGGCGGACATGAAACGCCTACCAAATTGACGCCAGCCACCAAAGATAATGGCGTACATTTCGGTACCCCTAAGAAATTAACCGCCTTTTGTACCAGGGCATGCACCAAGTACCCCTCACCTATACTAATGGAAAAATCAATTCCTGCCGGAGCGCCGTTTAGGTAACTAGCGCGCTCATAAAGCTGCGATTCTGGATTTAAACGGTCTATCGAGGTAACTTCCGTGTCGTCTCCCAATACAGCTAATAATTCGAAAGCAGTAAATCCCGTAGGCACATCAACAGGAAAAGCAAAGTAATTGATACCGGGCTCAAGCACCCTAGTGACACCAGGCACGCTAGACACATTAGTTACTAAATCAATGTTCTCGGTTGTTACTCCGGCAACGACGGTGACAGGTAATGCAAATAAGGGATCTACCTCTACAGCAGATTCGTTTGCATCATAAAGCTCTTCTTGGAAATATGTGTCAAAAGTCGATGCGACCACATCATTGATTCGGGCCGGATCTAAGGCATCCGGATCACCATCTAAAGGCTCGATGCCAACATAATACGTTCCTGTATATACGGGAAGCCTATACTCTCCATCTATACCGCTATATGCGCCGGTGATTTTTTCGCCGGTATCGATGTCGGCAGCATAAACATGGGCACCCAAAATCGGGAACCCCGTAGAGCCATTAGAGATACTGCCACTGATAAAACCTATTTCAGATGTATAATCTGGCTCTTGAGGGTAGTAGTCGGACACGTACACGATGTCATCTTGTCCAAGTGATCTAGCATCCGTAATATTTTCTTGCAAAAAAGGCCACATCACGGCACTTTCAATCGATGAATGGGACATTCCCGTGAAGTGCCCAATCTCATGTAGCGCAATTGATTGAAAATCTAAGCTTCCATCTAGACCACTGGTTGAGTAATCCACACTAGAATTAAAAATAATGTCTCCGCCGTAAATAGCGCCCATGGGATAGACACCATTAGGAATATCCGGAACACCATCGCCGTCTAGGTCATTATTTGTGTCATCTATCGTAGATTCTTGGGCAAAAGAATAAACAAACGTTAACCCTACGACACCTGGAGGAAACTCCACATCTGAATCGGTAAACGTTATGAGGTTTACACCGTCATCTCTAGCAAAATGTTGCCCGCTTTCTCCTTCATACGAAAAAGCAATATCGCTAGTATTAACCAACTGCCATGTATCAAAGGCTGTAGCGAGCTCGCTCACTAACTCCCCTTGAGAATAAGACGAACCAGGGTAGCCCTCAACGCTTAAAGACCACTCCAAAGGCATTAAACGTTCATCCCATAGTTGTTCAACTACAACCGAGCTAGGATTATCAATATACGAGAAATTACCACCCGCCCACACCTTCAGCCCAACAGCACCAAAAAAAAGAGCCGTTGCCGCCCCAATAAAGAAGGTAAGTCGTTTATTCACTTTTTCATCCCTGCTATTTTTTGTCGTAATAAAACGATGTTTTCACGTCTATCAATCAAATCACTTTGAACCGAACTAGTAGCCCTATCATTATCCGCTTGGGACACACCGGTCGAACTAGCCGGAGCCTGGAACACAAAACGCTGGCTTTCATTAACTAAAGGCTGATTGGCGCCCTCTGGGCCAAAATCAATTACCCGCTCACCAACAGTAATAATGGACTGTGAATTCAGTAAACTACCAGAAGAAGGCCGGTGACGATTATCTCTTTGAGCCCGCGCTTGACGACTTACAATTTCCATTGCAGTTCCGGGAACAACGACACTAGCCCTAGAAGAAGGCAATAAACGTTCAGAGTTATTACTCTTTCCGCCATATTCAAACACTGTCCGGTCTTCCGCAAACGAAGCTTCGCCAGCCATACCCACCACAAAAAAAACACAAGCCGATACTATGGAATATTTCCGTACCATTTTAATCCTTCACAACCAAATTGAATAAATATAAAGAGAGAGCTACTTCGCTAATCGATTTTTTTAATTCTGGCAACTATTTCTGAAAGCTTTATTCTCCTAACCTGAACATTAGCTTCAGAGTCATCCGTTAAAAAATTGTCAAACAACCAATCGTCAAATATATTCGCTTCGCCCAACACCTCATTAGTCATTACTTTTTTTCCAACCGGAACAACATATTCCTCTAATGCATGATCATACTCGATACGCATCTTTCCTTTATTAAATCCCAGCACCACCCTTTCACCATCATTACTTAGATTGCTAAACAATAAAACTTCCTCCCCAACAGCAAAAGAGGTATTGCCGGGAACATGCATTTTTACAGGGACTTTTAGTTGGGGATGCAGCGCAACTCCGCCCAACACAGAAATTAGCAGACTTGATCTTTTTTCACCTTTAATTGATGTCATCACATCAAGTGAGACATCTGTAACAATTCTTTCATTTTTCCATCGGCTACTGACGGCAGTGCAACGCGCAGTTACAACACTATCAGCTTGTTTTACCATATCTTCAAACGACATTGGGATGACTGAAGCCGCGTAAGTCGGTATAGAACAGGGGAGAAATAACAACAAAAAGACGACGAAAATTCTTTTAAAAGCACTATCCATAAGTTTTCTCACAACCTCAATTAATTTTCTATAGCGTCTGACACGACTTGTTCGTCTAGAGCATCAATAGCTCCGTCCATGAACAAATCAAACTCATCATCAAATTCACACTCACCTTGAACCGAACCCAATAGAGAAGAAACTCTCTGAACATCTTCAATATTGATTTGGCCGTCGCAATTTAGATCATAGTCAGCACACAATTCAGCCTGCTCTACAAGACTATAAGTTGACTCTGCAGACATATTTGGAGAATACCGGTATCGAGTAATTGTATGCCCAACTAACCCAGGGCATAAAACCCGTCCCTTATATTCAGTGATTGTTATTACTTGAGCCTCTGGAATTTGAGAACGCTCGCCGCCTTGCGAATAGAAATTAGTAAAATCTGCAATCCCTTCAAGCGAAGAAGAATCGCTATCAAATACAAAAGTACTGATTGGCGAATAAGAAAAACCTGGGATATTTACAAGATACATAGTTCCTTGTGGCATTGAAACACCATCAGGATGAACTATTGAGTGGGTAAGCAAAGGATTCACTATCGGCGTGGCGCCGTCCTCCTCAGAGACCCTTGGGATCATAGCCGTAACCACTTCTGGATACGGCGCCCCATCTGGATATAATGACACACCGCTCGAGGATTGAACTTCAACCTGGAAATACACGTTAGTTTCCGGCACCAATGAAAAAACATCAATTTTTCCAATACCGTTTTCATGCGCGCCCGGAACGTCACCACTTATAACAGTTGATAACACATCGCTTATTTCAACTGCGCCGCCATTATCCTCAAACAACCGAATGCTAATCTGTTCGATTGGTTCATCAGAAGCCAAGACCACTGAAAATGCCCGAGACGTAACGTCAGAGACTTGAATATCCTGAATATCTGAAAACGCAAAGTTACTAATAAAAATATGAGTAGAAAAACAAATTGAAGCGAGGATGTTTTTGCTTCCTAAGGACGTTCCCATATCTAATTCTCTCCCAATACCCTTTCCTAGTTACCCTGAAGGTTACAAGGACTAACTGAAACTACGACGCATTAATATCAAATGTCTAACACTAAGCGTGATTTATATTACTTGTGAGAAAACGCATTCTCTCAACAAAAGCTGTAAAAAAGACCGCTTTCATCATCTGGCAATGATGAAAATCCCCACAAGAACTCTCGTATTAAGAGAAGTAAAACGCCTCTCAGCTACGAAAGCGACGCAACTTTACCCGCTATTCCCATTAACTCCAAGTTAAACAATCAAAAACTGGCACCAGTTCACACACAAAAACGCTTTTTTTCTTTCTTTTTCCTATACTTTCAACTAGCGGTTGAATTTCATAGCGCTTCAGGAGGCCAAAGCGCACCTATTCAAATAGTAACGTACCCAAAGTGAAAACCACTCAACCATAGACTGATGGTTCTACAGCAACCATGTAACCTTTATTCTTGAAAGACTAGTTCAAACATCACTACCGAACCCACCGATTACTAACAACACCAGCCCTACTTTGAAGGCTTTCGATGAACATTCATCCATCACACCCTATAATGTGCTAGATAAAACGGTAACCGAAACAACACGATAAGGTTCAAACCGCCCTACTTGATATTTAACAGCCATTCAAACAAAAAACATCTTGACAGAACTTCTTTGTTTACCCACCATTTTGACCTAGCCACATAAAAATTATATATCGGCTAACAAATGGACAATCCGGGAATTTAAGAATTTAGGAGGGGAAAGATGGAATCTGAACGTTATGAGGTTTACAGGACATTCCGACCAAAACGAAAGGATGCAGAAAACACATCATTACATGCATTTCAATGCTCGAGTCAACTCGCAACTGCTCGTATCACAGGTATTCAAAACGATATTTATAGCTCAATTCGTATATTTTCTGAAGAAAATATCGCGGTGACGCCCAACAAATACGTTGGTTTTATATCGCAAAAAGTCATTCAACAGACTTTGGAGAAAACACCAAACTAAACTCCATGTTGGCATCATCACAGCCAAGTAAGGTGTTTACAAATAACGCCACCTGCTTGGCTTGTTGCGCAGATAGTTGATCGATCATTTGGTGTAACCCTCCATGCGATGACGTTTCGCCGAACATAAGATAGCGAATATCTATATGTATGGCATCAGCAAACGCCCAAAGGTTTTCTGCCTGAATGGAACCCGTTTGCGTCCATTTTGATATTGACTGCGGCGTTACACCAATGATGTCGGCAATTTCTCGCTGTGTCTTTCCTGACGATTTAATTGCGTCGGAGATACGTTGGGCTCGTGTCATTTTTTCGGAATCGTTCTCAACCATAGGTTGAATGATAACCTGTTTTTTTCACGAGCAACAAACAGCCTTTAGTTGATTTACAACAACCACAGGATTATATTGTTTTTCATGACAACGGAACTTGAAAAAGTAATTCAGATATTTGGAAGCCAAACCAAAATGGCAAAGGAACTGGGTCTGAGTGACAACGCAATCTCAAAATGGGTTGCCAAAGGGCATCCACCGCCAAACCGCGTACTTGAGATAATGAAACACGTTGAAGGAAAAAAAACGCCCAACGGAGAAGAGGTCACACTAAGCGCTCTACTGATTGAAGCGAGTGGTTCCCTTATTTCATCACAATCAAAAAACAAAAATACGTAAATACTTCGGCACATTTGCGTACCAGGATTATGGGCACGAAGAGAAAATCACGAAAAGGAAATAAAGTGAGTAGATTATGGAAAGGGATAAAGACGAAAAAGTCCATAAACTACCACAATTAATGGAATTATTGCAGTATATAAAATTACTTTTGGCGGTCGCCGATTGGAATTATGCAAATTTATGTGTATTTTTTTCTCCCGACAACACATCCCAATACAAACTAAAGCATACTTTATATGCGGGGAAAAAGACAAAAAGAATCAGTCTATCCGAATGTGATCAAACTAGGCTGTAGCAACTCGATAAAAACAGTGCCTTGCACAATCAAATCCCAGTAGATATTGAACGCAAAGTTCAACGATTTAACGATTTAACGATTTAACGATTTAACGATTTAACGATTTAACGATTTAACGATTTAACGATTTAACAAAAGATACCCTCCAGGGTATCCAGCAGGCAATACATTAATTTTTACTGTCGGTATTCAAGGCACAAGGTTATCGTAAGATGATCTCGCTAACAATATCGTTGAAAATACACGTAAATGACGTGATAATACTCATTACGCTTTATTTACATGGAAGTTTATTATGTTGATTTTAACTCGGCAAATTGGCGAGACATTGCGGATAGGGGATGACGTATCGATGACGGTACTGGGTATAAGGGGAAACCAAATACGTATAGGCGTAGACGCACCCAATGATATCGCGATACATAGAGAAGAAATATTTCAGCGTATCCAACAGGAAAAACGAACCAAGTCTCAGCCTTCAGCACCAAAACCAGCATTAAAAACAACAGAGATCGGTCAAGAAACCAGCAAGGCCGGACAAGTCATTAGTGCTGCGTTGAGTTACTTTTCAACCGAAGGAAGCCAAAGAACACCCAAAAAAACGCCCACGATTAGGATCAAAAAGAAACGTTCCTTTTCAACGGACTAAGCAAAAACGCATCAATTCTATTAAGGATCTTTTCTATATCGGGAATATCGTTGATGGGCTCTAGACCTTCAGCTACTGCTTGAGTATTTTCCTCGCACCTCCCCGTTGTTATCATGCGATGAACATATGCTCCCAGCTTCACTGGCGAATCCTTCATATCAAATAACTGTGCGGCACCTAAAGAAATAATTTTCTTTGCACGCATCAGCTGCTCCATCGGCATGGGAAGAAGGATTTGAGGCTTTCCTTGCTGAAGCAACAACTCAGCAATACCGCTGGCGTGATTGATCGCGCAATCACAACTCTGAATAACCGCATTTATTTTGAATGGCTGGTCACTGAAGATCATGTGCGGTGATGTGAAACGCTGCACTAATTCCTTACCGATCCCCGCACTGTATATCAAAAATTGCGCATCAGTTGCGTGACAAGCCTGTAACAGCGCTTCAATATGTTGATATCGAGACTTCAGATATAAAAACACTTTGGGTTTATTTGTGAACGGCCATACAGGACTGACGCCAATATCAGCTCGCCTAAACACACCGAGATATTCAACACCTTGTCGTTTCCCATACACATCCAACAATGAGTGTGTATCAATAAATGTATGGTAAGTGTCATATATTCGATGCACGGCGTCTATCCTTGGCACTCCAATTTTCGCCAACGCATAATTGATATTGGTTAGGCAATGTTCTTCTGATTCTAGTAATTGCTTATCAGGCTGATTTGAAGAACGCGCCCAAAACTTATATCGCGGTAAGGGTGTGACGCAGGGTAATACGGAGAAGTCCGTACCGATTTGTATTTTTGGACAATCAAATTTACGGCTGGCCAACATGGCGGTAGGGGAATGGTCGAATAAGATAAGGGCTGGATTAATGCGCTCAAAGATATTCACCCACTGAATAATCATAGAGGAAAGTGCATTACGATTTTGATAGCCTATACGTAAAAGCGTGTCGGAAAAATTGAGAGGTTCACATACATTCGTATAATGTCCTACCCAAATAGGGGCTTGTATACATTCAACGGTGTGGTTATCGGATACAAGCGCCAAATTCGCCATATCTTTTAGGACAAACACAGGACGATGCCCGTGTTTTTTTAGCGCGTGAGCGATGGGGAATAAACGGGAAATATGGCCGAGTCCTGCGCCAAGCTCCCACACAATAGCGACTACGGCCATAACACGTCCTCCGTTCAGGCTACCGAGAAATTAACACCACCACAGGAAAGTACCTAGTGCCTACTTAATTTCCGTATTCCCTTCATAACATAATGGAACACACCGCCCAAAGCTCGCACCGCGATGTAATACGGCCAACGTAAACTAAAACGAGACTGCGTCATCAACGACAAGAAGATGTCATCCATCTCTTTACGTTTCAAGGGCATATGCGGGTGATCCAAAAACTGATACAAAGCATCATGAAAAAGCGATGCAAGGTAGGTCATCGGTTGGCCGGTGGTTATTTTAATGGTGCCATCCGGTGTACCAAGGTAAACCCAATCAAACACCGATATTTTGGGTGAGCACCCGTCCCAGGAATATCCCTTATACACGGTGATTTTCCCATCGTGAGAAATGTGCATCCTTCGTGTATTGGATTGATCATAGAACGTCACACTTTGTGCAAACTCGCGGTCAATGGAAAACGATAAATCGTGCGGCAGGTAAAACTTATAATGACTCATAGAGTCCTCTTGTATTAAAAATTAGTGACCAGGTGGTTTAAAAGAAATGGAAGAGCGTATTTGGCTATCTTGATAGCACCGCTGATTAGCTGGGTGTTGCGTTAAAGATAATGTTGTCTATTCTCCAAATATTTTTAGTTTCAGGGACACACCCGCAATCAGCGTCGCCAACAAGCCTGCGGTAGTAACCCGAATAACCGTTTGCCATGCCGTTCGCTTGGCCATGTTTAACGCCTGCATCAATGAACGTAATTCATGGATATCGGTCGCCGCTTCGTGGCCGTCCAAACCGACGTCTTTAAGCGCCAGGTGTGCGCCTTTTTGCGCGGCACGACTTAACATCGCCTCCAGCTCAACGGCTGACAAAGACACCGTCTCGGTATTAGGATTTATGGGTAATGGGTCTTTTGGGGGCATGCACAAATCTCCTCTGACGGGATGCATAAAATAAGAAGTTAGACTCAAGAAGTTGAGAGGTTAAAAATAGAAACGTATAAAAAATACAGGCGTTTCGGGATGAACTAAAAAATCAACGTTTGGGTATTTCAGCATCGACAGTAGTGACCAAGCCGCTAGCACTGAGGGAATGTTCCACACGAGTCATCACCCATTCCCCGTCCACAGGTTGACGTATCCCAGACACCTTCATTCGCCCCTCTGCACGCAAATCCAGATTGCCAATTACCGATAACGACAAGGTGGCTGTACCGCGTTGTAGGGCCGTTAACTTGGCCCGTCCTTTTTGTGCGGCTTCTTCAGCGCTTGCGTGTGGGTGTCGCAGCGTATACGTGGGCTTACCCTCCCCCACCAAGATCTCAACCAACTCTGCCCCGTCGGTGTTCTGATAAAAACTTCGTACCGACGCATACTTACCGCGATCAGCGTGAGTCATTCGGTACGTTAAAATATCCTGAGTGGAAATTGTCACGGGCGGTATCTGTTGCCCCGAGACGCTTTTCGATTCGCCTTTATTTACAAACAGCAAAAACCCATTAACCGGCTTCACGACACCATCAAAGTCGTTGGCGATGCGGGTTAAAAAATGCAAGTCAGACTCGTCCGTCTGATCGATGTGCAGCAACAATATCGACGCCAAGGCTATCGATACTTTGGGCGTTAAATGATGTTCAGCGGCAATGGTTTGTACGAGGGTGTCGACCGTTACATTGTCCCAGGAGCGTGTTTTATGGGCTTTAAACTCTGCGCGCATATCCACGGCTTTCCCGTGAATACTCAAGGTCGCTGGCGGTCCACCGTGAGACAGTTCGTCCACGACATACGTACCCACCCGCATAAGAGACGTTTCCTGATACCCGAGAAAACATTCGAGTTGTGCGCCGTGTTCCGGCCATGCGTATTTATGGTCCCGATCATCTAGCGATAAGGTAATCGTATCGGAGGTCATGCCCGATTCATCGGTCACCCGCAATGATATCAACCGATCGCGAATGGTCGCCGTAACATCCTGACTATTGGCAATCAGTCTAAAGTCAGGGGTCATTTTTTAAGTCGTCTGTTGGTTTTGTTAAACGGTAAAAATAAATACGCTTTAAAAAGGTGAAGGTTAAAAAAAAACGAACACTCAGTCCCATAGGTGAATAGTGGATTCACCTTCGGTGTCAGTGGCAATTGCTGGCAACATGATCTCGACTCCCACGGAATAAATCGGGCCGAGATCCGCCAGCCGTGGATTGTGATCCAAGACAAACTCCGTCACGTTTTTTGATCGGCCATAAAACCCCACGCAAATCGCGTCCAACATATCGCCGTCTTTTGTGATGTATCGCGTTGCCATTACTGATCCGCACCGTAATGTTTCAGGTGTAATTGAAAGGTCTGTTTACGTGGCCAACCATTACCAATAAACAACGACTGCGTTTCGTCCACCTTCACGATCACCCATTGCCCCCACACCAAACCAGCGCCATCAACCAACACCAATGGTTTCCCTTCAGTAGCTAACGCGCGAAGATCAGTCATGGCATTGAGGTCACGGTTATTTTTCGGGTAAATGATCCCAGAAAAATCTAAGGTCTCATCTCCTGGTCCTACAAACTGCTGGGCCGGTCGTCGTTGTATCCTGGCTTGCGACGACCAACGAAATGATTGGCTGCGCTTGAGAGATTGATACGACACCGCATCCACCGCAAATTGAAAGCCACCCAGCTGCATTAATATGTCGGCCATGTAAATTACCGTCCAAAAATATAATGTGTTTAGGGAAGATCAAACAATGATGCGCGTTGCGCTTGCGCCATGCGCGCCTGCTCTTCGGTAAACTTTCGGTGTACTTCATCCGCGACCGCCTGCGCATCCATTCCCGGTGAAGCGTTAATGGTAATGGGCGCGTCCAAACGTATGTGTTGGGTATTTTGTATGGCTGACGCAGGCGCAATATCAGGAAGTGCCGTTGTGGGTAAAGGCGCGGATAACGCCGCCGTTGCCGAAAGCGCTGATCCTAATGCCGCCGTTGCCACAGCCTTATTGCCTGCCGTTGACGACGACGTGTTTTGCACATCATCCACCCCATCACTGCCAAACAGCGCACTGCCAATGGTGGTGACAATTTTAGAAACTAGGGCAAAGGGATTTAATAACAGGTTAATATTGTCCAGTAACCAACTGACGGCGCTACCTGTCATTTTTTTAAGGCCACTCCAAATCGCAGCAAAAAAGGTTTTGACCTTATCCCAGTTTTTTACCAACAACACCCCAGCACCTATCAAGGCACCGATGCCCGCAACAACAAGACCGAGGGGGTTCGCGGTAAGTGCAACGTTCCACGCCCATTGGGCGGCAGTGACAATACCCGTACGCGCCGCACTCGCTAGCGACAGAATATTCAGCCCCACCAAATGCCCTTTTGCTAAGGTCATCCCTGCACTTACTGCAAAGTAGGCCGTCCGTAAACTTAACACCGCACCTTTCATAAAGGTGTAAGCGAACGTTGTGCCGATGGTAATAATACGTAAGGCAATCAATCCCACCGTCGCGCCCACAATCACTTGCGTTAACAATGGAAACTCTTGAGCTAAGGTCGATATGCCACTGGCAAATGACGCAAACATTTCTGCACCACTGGCAATCACCGGTAACAACAACGACCCCACACTGATCGCCACACTTTCTAAGGCACTGCCTAGCCGTTTTAATGAGCCACGCGTCGTCGCCGCCATCTTTTTAGCCACGCGATCAGCGCTGCCTTGGGCATTTTCCAATTCGGTAATAAACGTATCCAATTCACCCGAGGCGGCTTTAGATAAAAGCTGGGTCACACCTGAGGCGGCTTCTTCACCAAAGATTTGTTTAATCACTTCCGTGCGTTGCGCCGAGCCCATATCTTCGGTCGCTGCCGCAATCTCTTTTAACAATTGCGGCATGGGGCGTAAATTCCCCATCGCGTCTTGAACATCAACACCAAGACCCGATAGCGCATCACTGGCTTGACCGGTCGGGGCGGATAACCGTAAAAACGTTGCACGTAATGCGGTTCCCGCACGTCCGCCTTGTATCCCCGCGTCCCCAAGTAATCCCGTCATCGCAGCAACAAGTTCAATGGACGCCCCCGCCGCTGCCGCGACCGGTGCCACAAACTTCATGGTTTCACCCAAACTACTGAGCGTGGTGTTGGAACTGGTAAACGCGAGGGTAAGCACATCCCCGACACGGCCGGTCTCTTTTGCTTCTAAGGCAAACCCGGACAAAATGTTGGACGCGATATCAGCCGTAGCCCCGAGTTCCTGCCCCGCCGCTTGCGCTAGATTTAAGACACCTGGGGTTGCGGCTAATATTTCATTGGTGGAAAACCCGGCCATCCCCAAAAAGGTCATGGCGTCGGTGGCCTGAGATGCAGAAAATTGTGTGTTCTCACCTAAATCCCGCGCCGTTTTACTGAGGCTTTTTAATTCCTCATCGCTAGAACGTGTGATCGCCCCCAGCTTTGCAACACTGGCTTCAAAATTCACCGCCACAGCGATGGGTGCAACGACTGCTGCGCCTAACGCCACCGCATCAAATAGTTGGCCACGTAATTCCGAGCGCTTCGCTGACAACTGCTTTTGCTGTTGAATCGATTTGCCTAATCGACGGTATTTTGTATTGAGGCGATCAACGCTGCGGCCTAAACGTTGGTTTTCATGGGCCAGGTTTTCTGTCGACACACCCGCCTTGGACAATGCCGCACCGCTTCGCTGTAAACGGCTGCGCTGGGTTTCAAGTGAGGCCGAAAGCCGGTCCACTTTTTTTTGCGCCTGCTCAAACGCGGACTGCATTTTTAAGGTCGGGGTCATAGTTTCCCGAAACTCTTTTTTGAGCCGCGACAGTTCCCGCTGGGCTTTTCGGTACGCGAGACGAGACTTTTCGACATTGGCCGTATCCATCTCAAATCGACGTATGGATTTTTGCTGGTTTTTAAGACGATTGACCGTCGACCCCAGTTGGTTGAGCTGGCTTTCGGCCCCCTTGAATGTGGCACGCACACTGCTGCCCAACGACGCACCCAATTGCATCGATAATTTAAACGAAGTGGCCATGAGGTTGCTCGCACAAAAAGGGAAAGGACGGAGGTCAAAAGAAAATGAAAGGTTTTAAAAACAAAAAAAACAACTATGGGGGTTTTGGGCATGCGTCTAACCACGCCATTAATTCATCACCGGTCATAGACAGTAACGCCGACAACGACCATCCGGTATGGCTCGCCAGCACGACACAGGCCTTACGGGTATCGCTCGGCGTTAGGACAAAAAATCTTGATACACCTTCTGGAGTTTTCCATAGTCGGCCATATCCAATTCATACAAACTCTCTGGTGAGACTTCACACAAGTTGGCGAACAAATGGATCTCCTTTTCAGCATCGTTTTTGGTCATGTTCTCAATCGCCAACATATCCCGCACTTTGGGACGGCGTACGGTGAGTTCGGACAGCATCGCGCCATCAACAGAAATAGGCGCTGTAAGTGCGACGACTACGTTCGGTGTTTTTTTAGACATAGAAAATCCTTAACCCAGAAGCACATAACTTCGGTTTTTTTTTGTGATTTTTTGTTTTGTGATTTTTTGGGGTTATTAAAAGAAAAACAGAGTAATTAAAAAATGAAAACTATCAGGCCGAAAACAAACTATTACGTTTTAAACTAAATACCCAGTGCGGCGCGTTGTGCGGCTAGTTGGTCTACACCGTTGACGACACGGACCATATTGGGAATATCGATTTCGTGAATGACTTCGCCACTATGCGTGAGTTTGTAATACCGTAGCGCACACATAAACTTGAGGGTCGCTTTGTCCCCCGCTTTCCAGCTACCAAAATCGATTTCGCGCACAAAGCCTTGAAGGTTGACCACCACCGGGATCGTGGTGCCGTCATCTGACACGACAGCACCGCGAACAGTGAGGGGAATGGACTGACCGTCAAGTACGCCAAATAACTTCAGTGCCTCACGATCAAATCGCGTGAGCATGAATTCACACTCTAACTTTTCCATCCCCAGTTCTACTTCAAGTGGGGCATCCATCCCACCATTACGAAACTCTTCCGTTTTAAGGGTGAGTTTAGGCAAGGTCAATTCTTCGACATTACCCGCATAGCCACGCGTGTTCACAAACAGTGACATGTTTTTTAAGACATCATCTAACATAAGGGTTCTCAACTAAGAGGTATTTAAATTGATGGGAGCGTGTTCGTTAAACACTAGCTGCCGTCAGGGAGGACGTCTGTTAAGTAGTCGTTCACCAAATGGCTGCGAAAGGTAATGCTCTCTGCGGGATATGGCGGCGTGAAATCAAAGTCGATATGCACACGCCCCGCGGCAATTTCGCTAGGTGTATTACGTTCTGGATCAGCCCAGGCTCGACCATTAATGATCGCGCCCTGTGTGCGTAATTGACGCAAGTACGCATTCACTCCTTCCAATACATCTTCCAAATACGTTTTAGAAATACTGCGATCCACGGCCCACATATGGGCGCGGAGCAATGATTCATTAATCATGTCCGCTGTACGGCGGACACTCAAAAACGCCCACTTCGGATCAGACGAGGTGGTACGATTGCCCCATAAGCGAAAACCATTTTTTTGAATGACGGTCGCCACTTCGTTTTCATTCAATAAGTTCGCACGGGCATTGGGATCGCCTAATGCAAAATCCACACTGCGTGTAAGTCCCAATACGCCACGAAACTCGTTGTTGGACGGAGACCACCAAAATCCACGGTCAGCATCGACCTTGGCAATAAGGCCAGCCGTGCGCGCACTTAAGGGACGAATGATTTCTGTGGGTGTATCCGGTGGCGGCAAAGGCACCTGTGCCTCTGGGTTCGCCACCTTCGCCCACGGGTCGACAATATATAAACGCGCATCGCCAAAATTCTCTCGAAATGAAATCGCGTCGGCATCGTTTGTATTAGGACCATCCGCGATAACGACTCCCCGCAAACGTTCCGCCACACTTAACAGCGTGTTCACATTGGCCGCGCTATGACTTAACTCTGGCGCGATCAAAATACGCGGCACCACATGGACCTCACTTTCTGCGGCTAAAAACGCAGACACGCCTAAATATTGCCCCGTATCAGGATCAATGCCATTGGGCAGTAACGGCACTTCAATCGATCCATAGCCATCATCCGGGGGCGCTTCAACGTCCACCCGAACAACCACAATCAACGCACCCGTCTGATCAAAAATATCGTTGATCGCAGACGGCAGTGTCCCGGTTTCCCCCAAGCCCACCGCATCTGAACGACGACCCGCAATCAACACAGGCATATTTAATGGAAAACGTTCAGCGTCCGCATCCGGTGCAGACCCAATCACACCAATAACGGACGAGCGAACAGTTCTTATAGGCCGTGGACCGTTATCGATTTCGATAACGTCGACCCCGTGTAAAAATGGCATGACAGATGGACTCCCTATAATGACTGGCATAGATCGCAGCCTTGATAGCATTTAGAAAATTTAAAAAATAGGAAAACAAAAACAGCTGGATCGCCCGCTGTCTTAAGCGTGAAGAAACAAAGTGATTTTTTAAGTTGCTTTAACCGATCGGTTGCGTTGTATCAGGAAAAAACTCCTGTTCAATCACTTGCAACTTTTTATCTGGTATACGTGATGCATTCGACCATGCTCTTACCGCATTAATAAAACGTCCCATAGTTTTTATTGTCGCCGCATCACCATCTCGTAATATATTAAGTTGTTGCCACTCAGGGTAATGACGGGTAATCGCCTTATACGCGACCTGACGCCGCTCATTGCGCTGAGCCTCCTGGTTCTGCCTGCTCGTTTTTTTTGTCGCAACACGTACAATTTTGCCGTTTTGCCACTGATCGCCAGGCATAACATCCATGGATATTGCTTTTGCCTCCACCCATGAATTATCAGATTCACATTGATGACTATGAAGACCTACAATAGTGTGATCACTATCAACTTCTAACCACATGATGACATCTCCCTTATCTTTGCCATACCGCAATATAATTTACATATGAACCCCGACCAAAACCATCAGCCCGATTCTCCGAGTTTGCACAAATAACACGAACCCAGTTATTACGCGCATCAGGAACCCAGTGACACCAGATCATATCGTTGCTATCTACGGTACCATCAAACAAGACCCTTCCAATCGACGGCATAAACGCCACGAGATGCTCAACAGTAAAACCGCTTGGCGGGCTCACATTGGCATAATTTCTAGAGAAATCGAAAAAACCTCCCCACCCCGGTGCAGAAAAACGATTTTCGGTTCCAACAAGCCCCGAAGTGACGATGAAATCTTCTCTGCGAATAAATTCATCTCCGTGATCATGATCCGACGGTGGGAACCTTGGGGGTATGCCATGTAAATCCGACCATGAATGAAGGTGTGATGTTGGAGGGTAAGCTGTCGGTTTTTCACTTACTTGGGACCATGGGTGTCCATGCGACCGAGGAGGAAATATCGTTGGCTTCCCACTCACCTGGGACCAGGAATGACCATGAGCACTCGGCGGGAAGTTTGATGGCCGACCGGTCAGCGTCGACCACGCGTGGCGATGCCCTGTGCGAGCATAGCGTGTATCTCCCAACAAACGCACGGTAACTGGAGACATCCCTACATCGCGTCGATCAGCAGCCCTTGCTTCATCATCTGTCGCAAAACGTAATACACCTTCAATTACTGCGGTGGCCGGGGGTAAATTAACGCCACCCGTTCCCACAACCTCCACACTGTCATCAGGCAATGCGGACAACACCAAGTCGAAGGCCAACAACACATCCACACCCGCCGCTTTGTAAGCTAAAGGCTGGTCAGGATCACTCCATACCGCCAACAAGGTGCCGTCATCCAAATAGAACCCTAACTCTCGAATCCAATATTCCACGCTACCGTTTTCAACAGCGGTGATATGAATTTGATTTGGTTGGATACGAGACCCGTTGCTCACCGTCACGCGTTGACGTTCATTTTTTAAAGCAGTCGCAGAATTATCGGGTGTCCAGGCAGAGTCCCCTAGTGCTACGTGCGTAATCCGCGCACTGAGGCCATCGTTCGTTGCGTTTAACACCGCAGTGAGACCCGCCGATGTAATAATCGGAGAAATAGGCATGAATAAAACCTTTTAAAAAGAAAATGTGGATCGACACCGAATCGTAAAAAACGGTATAAACAACGAAATTCGATGAGGTAATGTTAAACATTACAAATACAGTGATGGCAATTACTATTTTCTGCGAATGAAAATAATAAATAGCGCCGCCATAAGCAAAAATTATGATTATTACTTGCGAGGTTAAAACACGCTATTGCTAGATGATATTGGTTTAACAAACACCTAAATGGCACTGGAATTATCATAGAAATGTTCGATAATTAACGTATGCGAAAGACATACGTACTTACGTAATCTTGTCCAAAGCACAATAACTCAACCACCCGTTGAGTCTGCTAGTAAGTAACATCATTTTGTTAATTTTTAATGCAACACCACCCAAAGCCCGACACGTTTCCCAAGACATGTCGGGCTTTTTATTTTTCGTAGACTAATTTTTATACCATCACAAAAACACAGCATTTACTCGAACCATTGACATCACTAACACCTGTGTTGGTATCACAACGGTTGCGCGCATATCCACCGCCACTTCAGGTATCACCCTATTGCGAATATAGAGTATCGTATAGGACGAACTCCCTAACTGAAATTCAGCATTAAATCTTACGCCCACACTAAAATCATAATGACTGCGTACGGGTTTAACGTTATCTACCGCACTGATCAAATTACGATACAAAGCCCCATTTAAAATCGGCCCGCTGCCATCCAATACTTGATCATCCGTCCACGCGGTTAATTGAAACGTGTGCGGTGGTCCACCGTATTCAAACCATTCTGAAATATCGGCTTGGACATTTAATCCACTTAATACGCGGCGCACCGATGCCAACGTGCCTTTAATACGATGCACATGCACGCTATCCGCGATCACTTGCCGTTTAATCATTTCAGGCCATGTGCTGTCCCACGTATCCACGGATAATGCCCACGCTAACCAAGGCAATAAATTTTCAGGGCAGGTCCTGGCATTCCATAAGGTATCTATGGGAACAGGGATATCCGACGCACGACACATCGTCGCTTCCAAGGTTTTTTCTAATTCAGACGCATTAAAGGGTAATAACGAGACTTCACTCACCGCGTCCTCCTAAGGTAATCGTAATGCCGGTATTCCATGGCGCTTGGTGGGGCTGAATAACAAGGTCGGCTGTCGGCCTGACTAACACCACACGCTGAATGCCGGGCTGATGGAGCGAGGCGTACAATCCTGACAATGCAATGTCATGACCTAAACGATGACGATCCGCAACATATGCCCGTAAAGCATTCTCTGATGAACGCCTCACCACTTCCTCATCGGGACCATCAAATAAAATCAATTCAGCTTCAATATCATAGGAAATAACTTCGGACGCATTCACCGTTACACGATCAGTAAGAGGACGAACATCTTCTGCGTTTAAAAACGTACGGACATTAGTTAATACTTCCGCACTTGGGTTACCGGAGTTTTCCGTCGACAGGAGGGTCACCACCACATCTCCGGGTGTCGGACTTTGCACATCCACATCTTTAATGCGTGCGTCAGCGGCCAAGGCATGAAATTTATAACTGCCGATAGTCCCTGCGGTTGTATGTCCCTCTAAACTCAGCTGTGTGCGTTGACGTAATCGGTCGTCATTTTCAAAGGTCGGGAGAATCGGTGGCAGCGCATCGGGATCACCCGAACTCACTTCTTGTCGTTCCACACCAAAAGGCGCGGCAATATGTTC
Source organism: Agarilytica sp. (assembly GCA_045430345.1). Classification (GTDB taxonomy): domain Bacteria; phylum Pseudomonadota; class Gammaproteobacteria; order Pseudomonadales; family Cellvibrionaceae; genus Agarilytica. The sequence goes on from JAILXT010000008.1 coordinate 55,851, forward strand.
AAGGTCATTTTTTTGCGCAAAGGCCAACATCACCGCACGACTGGCGTCATTAATTCGTGCACGTAATTGCACTTCGCGATACGCCGCCACTTCCAATATCTTTACGGCAGGCTCACTTTCTAATGCTGCCGTAAATTCTGGCCACCGACTTTGTAGATCCGCTAACATCTCAGATAAAACATCTTCAAAATCGAGTATTTCTACAACTTCTGGTGGCGGTAACTTTTCTAGATCAATGGCCGAAAATGCGCTCATAGGGGGATATCGTCCAGTTGTATCGTAATGTTGTCAGGTAAATAAAGACCTTCAATAGCGAGGCTTACTTTGCCAACAGCAAGCTGGTCCACACGTACACGGGTGAGCTTTAAACGTGGCTCCCACTTTTGTAACGCTTCGGCTGTTGCCGCGTAAAGTTCAACAATCGTTTGGCGGTTAAGGGGCGCATCAACCAAGGCATACAAACCTGAACCATAATCACGTCGCATCACACGACTGCCTATCGGTGTGGTTAAAATATCAATAACGGACTGGCGTAGATGATCCACACCCGACAGCGCACTACCGTGGATTCGATTCAAACCATTCATATTATTGCGACACAAAAATTGATTATTTATTGGGTATTAGTCGTCGGTGCGGTACTGCCACCTCCGGTTGTGACGCCTGGGTGATTATGATTGTTATAGATTTCACGATCGGCCTGCATACTGCGCGTCGCATCTGTCACGTCACCACTCGCCGTGATATTGCCTTCTACGCTCACATCCCCGACAATACTCACGCCACCATCTGCAACCACTTCCAGTCGCCCCCCAGCAGGGAGTATTACTTGCAGATGGTGGCTCTCTTTGTCGTATTCGATAACCGCCCCATCTGAATATTCTGTGCGCACTGCACTTTCCGAAAGGGAAGGTGGAGGAAATTGATTCTGAAAAAGAGAACCAATGACGATCCCTTGCGCCAAATCACCACTGGGCGACACCACTAATACTTGTTCTTCCAATTCAATCGGCCACCATTGGGTATCCGTCCCTGCACGTTGCGTTAAAAACGGTAACCATCCCGTAGTCAACTCACCAATCTTTACGCGCACCTTGGGTAACGATTGTGTGAGATCAACAGAATGAATGCGCCCCGTTTTAATCATGTTCGCCAAACGCCGATTGAGTTCTGCAAGTAAAAATTCGGTATTCATCAGGTCTCTTACTTTTTTACGTTAACTTGCCGCCGTCACATCAAATATTTCTGGCTCGGGTTCTGGATCACAGTTGGGGTAATGCACGGTAATCTGTTCAACCATGGGCGGATCACCCGCCCATACACTATCCCCCACACGTATTTCTTGGCTAAACTCAATCAACCACACACGGTGACCGTGAAACTCAGGAGAAAAATGATCAGGGCTGGCACTTTTTAAATGGGCTTTACCAATCAATATAGCTGGCCATTCAAAAATAAATAACCAACGTAAAAACGACTGCACCAATCGCCACGTCGTCAGCGGTGAGTCTCGATCCGACGTCACCACGCGGACTTCCCAATGACATAACAACGGCGTTTCTTCCGTACCGCGATCACTCCCTGATTCAATTTCCGCAAGATCAATGAGCATGGCCGGTAAGGTGATCGCTTCTTTACGCTTGGGATGCGTATGTACTGACGCAATATCAGTTAACCCCGCCAACTCCTGTTCCAATAGCGCAATAACGCGATCAATGCTCATCTCACGCTCCGTACAAAGGCACGATATTCGCGCTCAAACAGTTTCGTTAACATACGTTGTGCCACACCATCATTGGCGTCCTGCATTAACTCGGCTAATTTTCCGGTAAACACAATCACTTGCTCACGAATCGGTAACCGTGTTTTACCTTTGCGTTTAAATACCCCATCGTGCCCGCTTTTCATGGTCGCCAGAAATGCCCGGTCGTATTGCCGCTTACCGGCTTTTACGCCCGTGGCGTTCTGCTGAGTTTTCCCGAGGTTTTTCGCTTTAATCACACCGGACGTTTCACTGAGACCAATTTCACTGCGCAAGGTATTTTGTCTCGCACCGATCACCACAATGCCAGGGCGTACCAAGCTCACTTTTAAGGAGAGTTCACTTGCCACTTCTTGCGAAAGAAAAGTGCGTAACCATAGCGCCGTTTTATTCAAGGCGCGCGACGCCGCTTTCTTTAACAAGCGCTCCTGCGCATTTAATAAATTAAGTGCGGCAAGGTCGCTATCAGACAAATCCAATGACACCTGAAACATCGACATACCTTTTGTAGTTTTTTGTTGCTTTGTTTCTGTATTTTTCTAATGGCTTTTTATGTGATTAAAGTAGCAATGCATCCACCACCCAAATCAGCTGGTGTTGTTCCAACCGGGGTTCCGATTCAATGCGATAGATCTGCTCACCGATATGAACATCATCACCGCGCTCGGGAGCGGGGATTTCGGACACTCTAAATTCCAACTGTGGATCTTCTGAATGTATCTGCGCCTCACCCAATTCAAATAATCTCTCGGGGCGACGCGCAATCACTCGCACGCGCTCCACAGGTGGTGAGCCATCCGCTGGCCAATAATCGGCTTCCCTGCCTAAGCGCCGATACACACTGTTAATCGTGCGCCTAAAACGTGGTAACACGTCCATGTGTTAATCCTCATTCAATAGCGACTGGTATTTATCCCACGCCTGATCGCGATCACAGGCAGTCACTTCCTCGCCCAGTAATTTTTCAAGGGCTTTAACGCCTGGTTTACCGTCTTTGCCAAAAGCGCCCGGTTCCAAATCATCAATCGCGTCCACTACCGCGTTGATTAATTCCGAAGTTTCGGTAACCGACACAGGGGAAACATCATCGTCTGCGCAATCATATAACGCTTCATCGCACTCAGATTCTTCACGTCCTTCAATAAAATCACGCGCCCGTAAATCCGCCGCGTCCTCCGGCGATACCTCACACGCCTGCCCCGGTGGCACTAAAGTAATGTTGGGCGGTTGCCCAACACGTAAGGTCACTTTCGCCACAACACGTTCTTTACTTTGAGATAGTTGCTTATTCATTCCATCGCCTCCTTATCGAACCGTTGCACAAAAAGATGCGTTGGGACGATACGGCACCACAAGCGGCGCAGACTGCATTAACAACCAACGGACAGCGGGGTCTTCCTCTAACCAAGATTTAGTAAAAAATCGTGACGCGCGATAATTGGCTTTTTCATCCTGAATAAGCCCGTAACAGCGAGTGCCTTCTAACTGACTTTGGCTTCCCATGATGACGGTGTAATCGGGTAAGAGCTTGCGCGATAAATTGGTAATTGGATCAACATACACATCGTTGTACACCCAAAAATCAAAGTCACCAATAAACCCGACATAGCGCGCCCGATCATTGCCATTGCCTCGTACCATAGGGTCAGTGGAAATCGTGGTATTCGTACCACGGCGTTGCTCCAACAATTTTTCAACACGGGGATGACTGCGAAACAATCGCCACGCCAGCGGGTCCATCACCACTTTGGTGCTCGCAGCACCCGAATGGTTTTGCACCGAGTCGGCCCAGTCTTCAATATCGTTCAGCACATCCACGCCGGGTTCACCCCAGCGCGTGGCCCCAGTCAACACTTGGGTTAATTCCGCTTCGCGCTGAAAGTTAACAACAGTCGTCGGGTAGTTTTCACCTTGCACCGTAATGCGTCCAGTGGTGAGCGCTTGCGCGGCCATCACTTCTTCCGTGCGCGTTAGGTTTTGTAGCTGATTATTCAAAGAACGATTAAGTGCGGCTTCTCGACGATTCATCGGCGTTAAACTGCCACCAATCGTTTCGCCAATACGGCGCTTTAACGGTTGATTAGGATTAAATCGCCGTTTATCTTTTACATAAGCTGGACGGAAACTCTTGGTTTCATATCCGTCATCCACGACCACCTTGCCGCCGACCAAGGGCGATACAAAAGGCGCGAGACGCGGTTTACTTTTATCGATATCAAAATGAATTTCTTCGTTGTCTTCTGTTTGGACATCAGGAAAAAAGAAGTCCAATAAAAACGATGATGGTTGAGGTAAGTGGGAAACGACGCGGTTAAGCACCGTCGTGGTAAAAATATCCATGGGTGATCCTTTTTAAACCGCACAGAAAACCCTTCCAGGTGCAAAGCAACTAGAACAGTCGATAACGGCGTGAATTATGGTGTGTTAGGAGGAATCCCCTAAAAAACGAAACTAAAAACTATAAAGTTTAAAATCAAATCAAATAAATATTTGACGTTGGCGCAGTACACGCCGGACAGTGGCCATGGTGTGCCCCGTGCCGAGCGTCAGTGCTTCACGGGTGTATTGCCCCGTGAGATACACCCGTGCCGAGACATCGCCCAATGCAAGATCTATCGTCTCAGCCAATATGGCATCGGGCACCTGCGATCCATCGGTGGCCGCCGAAGCACTTAGGCGATAACGCTCATCGGCAACGATCTCACCCAACACTGCGCCTGCACGCAGCTCCCCCGTTCCGGTGATCGTCACATATTTACTCACACGCGGAAATTCTCCCGCAATTAAACCGTCAGGCTCTAGTTGCCCAACCTCTGTAAATCCATCTGCAATACCTGGCCCCATGGTTCACCCCTTTTAAAAACAAAATAAATTACGAAATAAATTAAAAACTACACATTGAAAGAATTAGGAAAAAATTACGTCGTACACTCTGCGATACGTTTCGCTAATGTCTCTTCAGTATCACCTGACTCGGCGTCGTCTCCTGCTGGCACAATGACCGGATTACCCAAGGTGTTCATAGCCGCAGCAAAATCCGTATGCGCGCTTGGTGCAGCAACAGACGTTATCGGTTGTGTCTGTTCAGTACCTAACGCTTGCGCATCCGAACCTGGCGTCACGGGCGCAGGCACGACAGCCAATGTAGTTTTCACCACATCGACCGCTAAGGTGGTATTTAATGCAAGGTGTTGCGCAAGGGGAAACTGTGCGCTTGTGAGGTCACTCGATAAAATTTCACGTATACGTTTCGTTGCTTTTGCCTCCCCTTTTTCGACCAGTTGTTGACAGAGTGCTGGGTGCTCTTGGGTAAGTTGTTCAATATCCATAGGGGATTCCTGTGACTGAATGTGCGTGGTTGATGAGTGTGATGAAGTCGTCTGCGATAAGTGAAGTGGTAAGCCATCTTTAATCTTATCTTGGTTTTTCTGAGCGTCTTCAGTGTTCGCCAATGCCAACAGTACAGACGCGAACGTGCCTACCTCATCGGCTAAGCCCGCCTGTATGGCTTGCTTGCCGATAAAGACACCGCCTTGCCCGAAGTCTTTTTGCACCGTGGCAACATCGACATTACGATGCGTCGCAACACGCTCTATAAAGACCTGTGCCAGATCATCCACACGCTGCTGCATACGTTGCTGATCCGCGTCTTCAGATAAATCCAGGCGCTTATGAGGCGATTGAGAAGACACGAACTCTAAGGTGGTGTCTTCTTTGTCTTTCGCGTCAACCATAGCCACAACACCTATTGATCCAAGCGTCGAGGTATCGGCCGCTACAATGCGATCACACGCCGAGGCAATCCAATACGCGCCCGAAGCACAATCCCCCGACGCGTAGGCAACGATCGGTTTTATGCCCCGCGCGTTAAAAATTAATTGGGCAAGTTCTGAACACCCGTTGACCTCACCACCAGGGGAATCGATGTTCAAAACAATTGCACCGACATCATCGTGCGCTAACGCCAATTGAATATCCTGAGCAATGCGTTCATAACTGGTCGCCCCGGATATCAACGTGAATAAATTCGCGTAGCGAAATAGCGGCCCAGCTATAGGAATCTCCATCACGCCTTCATGGGGTATCGCCGCATAATCGTTATTGAGGTCGCGCCCCAATTTTGCAGCCACAATTTCAGGGTCTTCGTTCGTACGTGCCGCAATATCCAATATGGTCGTCAACGCGGGTTGCGTGATCGCCCACGGTTGTTGCGTAGCCTTCTGCCAAAATCGCATGATTTAATCTCTTATAGTGTCGGTATTAATTAACGGTTAAGGGGTATCTGAAACCTACGCCGCATTTTCGGTAGAGGGTACTGCGGCCTCAGTTGCACTTTCTGCCAGTTCACGCGCTTTGGTGCGCTCACGTTCGCGCTGCTCCAAGACCTCTTCCCAATCCAAGCCTTGTATCGCGCACTCGTCTTCAAGCGTGGAGATATTATTTTCCATACGCATGATGGAGGCTTTGGCCTCTTTAACCGGATCAATCCAACCACGACCAGGGCCAATCCATTTACATCGGGTCCACGCAATTTTCTGTGCGTAAAAGTTCGGTGCTTCAATGATGCCTTTATTGACCGCCTCTTCTAACCACAGCACATACACACGACGCGCCCAGTAATCACCCAACCATTGACGGCGGGTCATAAAGTGCCGCCACGCTTCCATAAGCGATGCACGTGCACTGGCATAATTGGTTTTTGAAAAGTCCTTCATCAACAATTCATAAGGCATATTCAATCCCGCACCGATATGGCGCAGGACGTTTTCTACAAACTCACCGTAGGCCGTGTTGGGGCGACTTGGGGTAAACGGTGCAACTTTATCTCCTGGAAAGACCGGAATAATGGCCCCGCCTTTTAATTGTGTGGACCATTCTTTACGTGCGGACAAATAGTCATCTGACGAACCGCCAAACAATTCATTGATCCCCTCCATATCCATGGGAGATTCTATAAACGCGGCAATCATCGCGTTCACCACCGCCGCTTGCACTTCAGAACGCTCGTAATGATCGAGCATTTTAAACAACGGCAAGGTGCTACTAAATATGGGTTTCCCACGATGTTGGTCGACACGATCTTTCGGAAATGCGTGTATTACCCGTTCACGACCAAACGCCGACCGCGCAGGAATACGCTGCCATTCATCATTGGCAGGTTGAAGATACGTGTCCCCAGGATGATGCTTGGCAATCCAATACGCAGAAGGTGCGCTGTAACGATCAAGCTCGACACCGCCCCGTATATTTTTATGGGTTTGTTTATGTGTGGGGGTACTTAGGCGATCCGATTCAATCAATTGAATTTTCGTTGCATAGGTATCACCGCGATTGGGTAACCACAACGGTAGCGCTAATGCCTCACCGTTTTCTAAGCTGGATCGAAAGACCAACGACGTCAGCCCCGTGAAATTTAGCGACCGACTCGCATCACATTCCGTTGAATCTGCAAACCCCCGCCATAGCGCTTCCGTTTTTTTTGACCACTCATCGGCCCACGCTTTGGTTTTGCCTAATGCCACGTAATCCGGTTTAGCCGATAAACGCAAACCCACACCGACAACATTATCGACCAGAGTTTGAATACCCCCTGATGCCACGCCGTGATTGCGAATCAAATCACGAGAGCGTGACACCAGTGTCGGCAACTCACCAATTAAATCGGAATCGGCACTGCCCTGCGCAGGTAACCAACTCGATAACTCCCGAGCGGTATGCGAAGCACCACGGTGGGCGCTGTCCATGGCCATCGGGGAGCCATCAGCACCTAAGATTTGAACACCCATGTGTCATCCGTTTTTAATCAGTGAAAGAAATGCGAGAAAAAGAAAGATCGACGTTACTTATCAGAGGGACAGTAAATATAGATACCTGCGGTACCGGGACAATCGCTCCACCATCCATAGAGTACTACCATAATAAAAAGAACAACCGTCGCAATCACCAACACTTCTGAATATTTAATCGCGAGTGTTCGGATTTTTGTAAAGAATGCGTCCATGGGTAATCCTCCGATGTATGCGGATATCAACAAACCAAATAAAACTAAATAACGGTGAGTAAAAACTAAAAGCGGGTATAGAGGGGACGCCGAGAGGGTCGCCCCGATAATCGGGCAATCTGATTTTTTAGATCCGCTATATAACGTTCGAGATCCTTTCTCGTCACTTGAGAGAAAGTGGTGGCCCCATAGTCGCTCACCGTGACCGACACCTCTCGTTCGCCGGTCATTAAATGATGTAGAGCGTCCTCGGACTCTGTGAGGCGTTGTCGAAGCGTTACTAAATCAGGCATTTACTTTTCCTTCGGGCATAAAAAAAGGCACCGAAGTGCCTTTTAAAAACAAATTAAACTACTTTATAACAACAGCTCATTTGTTAAAGTCGTCGGCAACATATTAAATTCACGCTGCCCTGACCTAATAAGATCTAATACCGGCGCATCATCTTCTACCGTTTTAAAATCACCAAACATCGTTCGAATAATCCATTGTCCAGTTTTTGATTCCACCAGAGCTACGGACTGACACGGCACAAAAAACGTTCTTACCCTAGGAATATTGATTATAAAAATATCTTTCCATGCAGCTGGACAATCAGATCCATTGAAATCATTGGACATTCCACTAAAGTCTTCTATATACGACGAAGGTTCCATATGTTCGTACCATTATTTGATTAAGGTGTGGCTTCAACATGCCATTTTTCAGGGCTACTTGGGTGATTTAATAGCGGTCGATGTAACCCGAACTTTTTAAGATAATCATCCAAAAATCCAGCTTTAGCTGCTTTCAACTTTGTTTCTAATGAACCCAAATGACCGCTATTGAGATCAGAAGCAACGCCATCCAAATGCTTTGAACGACCTGCACCGCACTTACATGGTTCGCCACAGGGCTTCAATCCTGAAGACACCATGGCTTTACCAGCATTACCGATACCCGCCTGGACCAACAATGATGCTACCTGTTTCTTTGTCGCTGCACGATCGGGCTCATGGCCTTTTTTCCACTTAACACCATCTTTCAACGGCACAGTATTTTTTGCAGTCCGCAAAAAATCACCGTACGCAATGGTATTCCATACCAACTTTGCATCAGAAAAGTGTGTCCATGCGATGGTACGATTACCCGAATCTGTCTTTGCCGGTTTTGTACTTTTATACGCGTTGTACAAAAACATGTGTGCAACGTGGTGTTTCTGTTGCCAAGCGACCGTGCGCCCTGAGTCTTTAGATATCGTGATACTGTATGAGGTTTTCGCATCAGCCAAAAATGCGGTTAACCGCTGATCGAAAGTCTTTCCTTTAGGGGCAAACTGCTGAACCATATAAATCTCCATATTCCCTTAGTTTAATTGATATAAAATCTACGTAGCTTATGTGTCTCAGCATCAAAACCAAGTAACACGATGTGCTCTACATCACCCATACCTCGAAGGAAGTAGACAAGCTCCAATGCTTCCCACTGCGACTCAATACCAGACAGCTCCTCTGAAAACAATTTAACTGATACATCGTCAATAAATGGCTTCTCACCCTCTATGTGTACGCGACCGAGAAATGACTCTATGGCCGTAAGCGCGTCTTTTTGAGCGTCTATCGAGAAATCACGGACCTCACCAAGAGTAAAGCCTGTACCATCGGGAGCACTCTCCCATTCCTGCTCACGTATAACCAACTTAGACTCGAATAACGACAGCAAGTCGGAAGGGTTGTTGCTATTAATCGCTTCTCGCACCACCAAAGCGCGATCAGATATTGAGAGTGCGGCGTTCTCATCGCTAGAGCATCCACAAACGACGAGCAGACAAGCTAATGAGCATATCCATAAACGAAAGGTTCTGTATGTGTGTTTAACTTCTGGCATACGTATTCTCTAAGCTTCCTAGCAGTGGCGGGTAAAGTGCAATTTTACGCTAGAAAGCCCACCCAATAACGTAAAGTTTCGAGAATTCGCTCACAAATATGGGTCATGCACCGCTACGGACGATGGAGGCGTTAAAACAGCCAATATTTTCTTTGTCACTTTTGGGGGCTCATTCACTTCTCCTATGTCTGAGGCCGCGCGTTCGATCGTTGACCCCAACGCCTTCTCCATCCGTCGCCACTGCACTTCCTTAAATCGATCTAGCCCATAAATACTTGCCGCCGCACGGGCGTAGTTACGGCAATCCAATGCTTCGTTATTACATGTAGGGTCTTTTTCCCAGCTCGCTTTTGGAAACCCTTTATGCAAACGAATCACGCGCCTTTCAGCCGTAATTTGTTTAAAGAATTCCTCACCATATTCAGGGAAGTGACAGCTCCCCACTGGAAAGGCTTCACCCTTTTCCAGTTCTTCGTCAGTCGGACGCGGAAGCTTTAACCACCGATACAGTTCACCTTTTAACAGGGAGACGCCTAAGTTCCATACGCGTAAACCTTGGCGCTTACCCCCGAGGTCCGCTTTACTGACACTTGAAACCAGTGCGGTTTCCGTATCACGTCCCTTGATCGCAACCACCGTCCGAGGCTGAGAAGCCCTGGCACCCGCACCACCCCAAACCGCCTGTGGGAATTTCTTAACCCAGCTGTATACATCTTGAGTGGCGTAGCCCGAATCCACACACATCACACGAATTGGTAATGTTGTACCACACGCATGGGGCCAATCTTTTTCCAACACCTTTTTTAGCTTGTTCCACACAGCCTGTTCTGCCGTATTGCCATCCAACACAAGGTAATCGACAGACCAACTTTCTTTGTTCCGACCCCAAGCAACTAATTCACACTCGATACGGTCGCGCTGGATATCTACGCCTGCCGTTAAAAACAATCCGCCGTGCGGCACGGTTCCTATCGGGTATTTTTCTCGGCGTTCATACAGACGTTCCCATTCGGGTGCATCGTATTCATCTTCGTATGCTTCACCTAACACCGTATTTACAAACCCTTTCATTAACTCAGGGTGTTCCAACGCTTGTTCAAACATCCGAGCCGCCTCCTCCCAGGAAAACCATCCCACAGGAGAATACAAAGAAGACAAATGATAACCGCGTGTTAGCCCATCTCCTTTTGCGGTAGCAATCCACTCCCCATCCTTGAGCATTTGCGTCTTACTGTGCTCATAGATTAATTTTTCACAATCTTCACACTTCAAAGCCACTTTATACGGCTCACCTTCCGGCCATGTTAAGTGTTCAAATTTAATGACCTGCTTATGGGCGCAAAAAGGGCACGGACAAAAATAGTAGCGTTTATCCGACGCCTCAAATTCTCGGCGAATACGCGACGTGCCTTTTAAGGTCGGCGTACTGACTAAAAATATTTTCCTGCGTTTGGCAAACGTTGCACTACGACGCTCGGCCAAAAGAATCGGATCACCTTCGTCATCCACATCACCGGGATAACCATCCACTTCATCCAGCAATAAAAATCGCGCTGGCATTGACCGCAAGCCCACCGCACTGTTCGCGCCGGTCATCACCAGCACGCCGCCAGGGAAATCCTTCGATAAAACAGTGTTACCAGAATCCCGGCTGCGCGCGGGAGCGATTCTTTCCCGTAACTCGGGAACATCCGCAATCAACGGCTCGATACGTTGCCGAGAATTACGCTTCGCCAATAATTCTGTCGGCGAAACAGCAAGAATTGGTCCTGGTGTCATATGAATGACATAACCAATTGCATTATTTAAGGCTTCAGTTCCACCTATTTGAGAGCCTTTCATAAACGCGATGCGCTGCACCGGCGATGACGCCGATAAACAATCCATAATCTCGCGTAAATACGGCGTCCGTGCTGTCCGCCACTTTCCTGGTTCTGCCGCCGCTTTCGACGAAAGCATGCGATAGGTGTCGGCCCATTCAGAGACTGTATACGCTGGATCAGGCATCATGCCGACATGCCAACGCGACATTACCTCGGCAGTTGCTTTATCCGAGGCCATCCCACTGCGATCCATCGATTCAATCTCAAGTCAAGGCGAGATGCCCACAACATTTCAGTTTTTCAATCAATAAATGAGTGGATCTGTTCTGTATTCAGAGCGTTACTGTGTCCACGGGTCGCGACCCGAACAATTATTTTTTACATCAACAATTAGGAGAAAAACGGGTATGGGTGAATCAACGGATAGCCCCACAATTAAACAAACATTCAAGGCAACAAAAGAAGCTATCGATGAACTACTCGATGAGATAAAACACATCAGTGATAACGATTTTTTCTATCACCCAAACGACATTAATGAACAGTCGCTAAAAGAAATATCATTTTATGAAGATACGCTTTTAGAACTTTCCGACAAGATCCAATCCGAATACAAACGCAGACAAGAAGGAAATCCCCATGTCACAGCTCACTAACACTCAAAGAAATATATTAACCATCGCCGCCTCCCGCCCTGACGGTAAACTTGAACCATTGCCTCCGACAATTATGGGCGGCGCGAAAACGGCCACATTAAAATCTCTGGAAAACAAGGGATTCGCCGAACAATTAAATGACGATTGGGTCATTACAACGAATGGTCGAAAGGCCATAAGTAATGAACCTGAACAAAACGACCCTCCCGCGCCCTCATCTGCAAGCGAAACGAACCCCGCCCAAGACCAGAAACAAGAGAAACAACCAACAAAAAAAATAACGAAAAAATCGTTAATGCTAGAAATGATCGACCGGCCCGATGGCATTAGCCTTAAAGCGCTATGTATTGCCACCGGATGGGAAAAACACAGCGTACGCGGGTCAATAAGCCAACTGAAGAGTCAGGGCAACGATATTGTGTCTTTTAAATCCGAGAACGACCGTTTCTATAAAATCGGAGCGCTCGATGAAACAGATTCGCCACAAGCTAATTCCATATGACCGGTGTAGGAGATATCTCACACAGGTCATAGACAATATCGACTGGCGCCTAAAACACAGTAATGACACACTGCCTCCAGTCGTCACCAACACCGACTTGTGTGTCAGGGATGAGGCTATTTTGCCGGTGGCGACCCAGAACAATCATCACGACGCTAATGGACTTTGTTAACAATGAAACACTGCATACTCGCCACTCAGGTGGATAACCACTTTGTCTCCATCATCTGCCACTTTGATGATGATGCGGACATGCATGGGGTGTTGAACCGTTTTCACAAATCCGAGAATGCCGCAGCACACTTGATTACCCTAGGCGACCTCAACTGTATTCAAGAAGAATCCATCAGTGCTTACCACCGTGATTGGGGTTACACATGGAACCAAGTACAACCGGTCATTCATGCACACCCGAAGCTATTGCTCACCTACAGCCAAGCGATTGGCTGTGAATACCTTTATGCATTTGAGAATGACCAATGGGATGAGATTCCATTAACACCAGTGCACGATCGTATTGGTAAAGATACAACGGTAAGGGATTATGAAAACCCGTCTAGCGACGCACAAGAAATTGAAGCCGCATAAAAACTAGACTGGCTCTACATGTTTTTGTGCCGCTATATCGTACGTTTGCTTATCACTCACACGAACAGCTTCGCTTCCTGACAATATTTGCCAGCGCTTAATGATCACGTCAACATACTTAGGATCAAGTTCCATCAGCCGCGCATGCCTTTTCGTATTTTCACACGCGATCATTGTACTGCCACCACCGCCAAACAGATCCAAGATAATGTCATGGGTTTTGCTTGAGTTTTTAATGGCCCGCTCAACCAGCGCCACTGGCTTCATCGTTGGGTGTAGATCGTTCCTCACCGGCTTATCAAAAAACCACACGTCACTTTGATTTCGGTCACCACACCAAAAATGATCATTTCCCTCTTTCCAACCATAGAGGATCGGTTCGTATTGGCGCTGATAATCTGAGCGTCCTAATGTAAAGTGATTCTTTGCCCAAATGATAAATGTCGACCAACGACCACCGGCATCACGAAAGGCACTTTGTAAAACATCCAGTTCACTTGATGACATACACACATACAAGCATCCCTTGGTTCGCTCAACGGCATTTTGCATCGCGGCCAACAGAAAGTCATAAAATCCGTTCCCGAGATTATCATTCATAATGCGGCGATCATTCTCACGCATTTTATCCTTTGCACTATTGCCGTAATCCACATTGTACGGTGGATCGCTGAAGCACATATCGGCTAGCCCGCCCTCCATCAACGCGTCGACGTCTTCAGACTTTGTTGAATCACCGCACATTAATCGATGATCGCCCAGCACCCAGATATCGCCCGCTTGGCTGATGGGGTTATCTTCGGGTTCGGGGATATTTGCATCGGCATCGACGCTGTCATCACTGTCAAAATCCAATAGGTTTTCAAGCTCTTCGTCATCAAAACCCAAAACATCTAAATCAAATTCTAATCCGTCTAGATCCGCGAGTTCCAGCTGAAGCAGCTCCTCGCTCCATCCGCCATCATCAGCAATTCTATTATCACTAATGACCAGCGCGCGCTTTTGAACATCACTTAGGTGCTTCAGGATAATCACAGGCACCTTGTCCATACCCAGTTTTTGCGCAGCTAACAATCGACCATGGCCTGCGATAATAACATTGTCTTCACCCACCAAAATCGGATTCACGAAACCAAACTCTTTGATCCCTCCCATCAGTTTTGATATTTGTGCGTCGCTGTGTGTGCGTGCATTTCGGGCATAGGGAATCAAACGGTCGAGCGCCCACTGCTCTACCGTGTCAACGGAAATTGGCTGCATAGTAATTATTTCAAAAGTGAGTTAAAAATGGATGAAACGATTAAGATTCGACTGAAGTGTTTTCAAGCGTAAAACTAAACTCACCCAGTTCTTCAAGCTGTAGCTGAACGCCTTTTTGTAACAAATCATGTAACAACGTTTTATCTACATCGAGAGATTCCGCAAGGTCGTCTGTTATGCTGTCAGCCCATGCCAACCAACGCGCTCGGCTGTCCCTAGCAAGCTCCAATGTAATTAGGATCGTTTTATCACGATCAACGAATTGGTTTTCCAGCTGCTTTAGCTGCCGTCGTGCTTTTTGCGCCTTGATGGATTCATTGGCGGCTTTTGCCTGGACGTAGGTATTCGCGGAATAATTATCTGACGTCATTCTGGACTTTTTCCCGCGAGTTCAAACAGGTGATTTCTCACCGCATCATAAAATGCATGATAAAACACAGTCTCTTCCACACCCAATTCAGCGGCCCATTCTGCCGATATCCGTGCTGGCCAATTCAGCCACGCATCACGTTCAGTGCGTGCCGCCTGAAACACTTGATCCTCCGCGCTTTTTTTCTCAATCAATTCGCCCTTTAGAACGCGTAGCTCAATCTTTCCGATTTTGACTTTAATGATTTCCAAAGCCGTCTTGGCTCGTTGATAAGCGTCTTCCGGAGAACCCTTAGAATTAAACGAAGATTCGCTCAGTGTTTCTTCGACCGCCTCTATCGCCTCGCGTGGTACTTTTTTCTTTTTTGGGGTTTTCATTCGTATTTTTGACGGGTCGGTATTGGCCGACCATTGGGCATCGGCCTTTTTGGGATCAATCAAACCATCGGCTTCCAAGGAAATACGGCCCGATCGAAGGGCTTTACGAACGGCACCTTCAGACGTGCCACGATGTACTGCATACTGGCGATTACTCAAATTCATAGGATATTCCTAGCCAGGATTGAATCAGATAAAAATGTATAGGTGGCCGCTAGAGTTCAGGGTGCGTACCCCAACGTAAAAAATGCGTACCCAGACGATTTTTTACGATATTTAGCGTTAAACAGGAAGTACCAAAAGCGCTATTTTTACAGGGGTTTTTAATGTTTTTTTGATTTAATATGAATGTAAAAAGTGCGTACCTGCGTACCCAAATCTTATGTTTGTCAGTAGGCAAGTGCCGCGCGCTTGCCCACCGCTTGGCACGATTGTTGCCGGAGGACCCATTTTTATTCCCCCCCTCACCAACCCACTCTAGCCTACACACACCCACTCCCTCCTACACCAAATACATTTGACATTATTTTACTATCCTGAAAACGTTCAAACATTCCACACTTTCAAATAGTTAACATATTATATGTTTTGTGTTTTTATATTATTTTTTAATTTGAAATATTATTTTTAGAAACAAATCGTTTTGACAGATTAATTTATTCGTGAAAATATTCTCGGAATTAAAAAACCACAGCAACACACCGCAGCCGTGGCCAAACCCTTTGAAGGTTATTTTTTTCACCGGAGATAACGTGGTCAGTTCCGACAACGTTTCCCTAGCATGAAATAAATAATACACAAAAAAGGCGTTTTTGTACCACTTTTAAAAATCCCCCGAACCCACTCTGGTATACAGGAGCCAACACCAGCATACTCCCGCAGGGCACCGCTAACCCCCCTCTACAGCAGAACTTAACCTTTCCGCAATTTTTTGAGTTGCATTCATCCAATATCGCCGTGCTGACATCGTGGGAAAGCCCGTCTCTCTCGATACACCACGCCAAGACACTCCGTGCGCCCGCAACCAAATTAAATTACGTTCCCCGTTGTTTGCCCATGTAATCCACGTTAAGCATTCCTCTGCCCGATCAATCGCGTCGGGTAACGGTCGTAAACCTGTGACCGATTTCTTTTCTTGCTTCGAAATTTCCTGTGGCGTGTATTGAATTTCTGGCCAAAATGATTTGCAGCCCATAGAAATACCTCCCGGTAATTTATTAATAACATCCACGCACTCCTCAAAGCGTTCTGCAACGCCCTCAGCCGTCCACTGCTGGTTTTTATTTACTTCCATTACGCATTCCCTCCTCGATGACCTATCGCCCAGTACAACAACGCTATCGCGTCTGCCTCGTTATCGTCGGCAGGCACATGGCCGCGTCGCTTAACCGATTCGATGACTTTAGCTTTCGACGCATTGCCCTTACCCGTCGCATGTATTTTTATGGTTTGTACCGGCACTCCTTCGTAAGGTATTTTATTTTTCTCACACCACGCTGTGAGGTGCGCTAAAAAACCACCGTAGGCATGTGCCGCATCGACGCCCATGTGGCGACGCACTTCCTCGAAATAGATCTGTGATATGGCATTCAGCGATTGGATCTCATCGAGGAAGCGTGAGAATTTTAAATACCGCATGCCGCCGCCCTCGAATCTGGAATTTTTAAAACTGATCGTACCGCTGGTGATTACCTTTTCGGATGATCGTATTGCCCATCCTGTGGTTGTCCCAAGATCGAGACAAAGTGTGTTGAGGTTATCCATGCGATTTACTCCCTTTCGATTTTTTAGATTTCTTTCGTTTTGGGTTTACTGGTACACCCCGCTTTTTGTGTTTCTTACAGCGGCGGTTGATGAATTTAATATTCAGCGTTGTGTCAGTCTCAAACGCGATGTCGCATACGGGGCAATTCGTTTTCCAAATCAACAGCGGTATTTTTTCCCCGTCACTTTTCCGGGTATGCAATCGAGATCCCACAAGTTTGTATCGTTGACCGTCGTGAACAAACGTTCTTCCCGTTGGTGGAATAATCCTGAATTGACGTATCACTGTGACACTCCCCCCCGACCATACGAAAACGTACCTTTGACCCGGTCATACAAATACACAGCACTAGCGTGTGTTATTTGTATGTACCGTAGGTACAAGGGGTCTGCGCAACATTCTGTAAATAACGCTGCAGCCCTCGTGGTTACTGGCTTTGCTCCAGATGGCAGAACGTCAACGGAGTCAATTCCCTGCCATCTGGAATCGTCTTGTAACTTATTGTTTTTATTAGAGTTATTCGATTCGATCGAATCCAGTTGGCAGAAAATAATTCCAGATGGCAGATAACAGTCATTCTCATTTGAGCTGTTTTTAGTTTGTTTATCAACCAAAAACGGCCTATTTTGTTCGCTTTTTCGGCAGATGGCAGATGGCAAGCAGATGGCAGAAACGTCTGCCATCTGGATTTTTTGATCATTATTCATTCACTTCTTCCTCTTGGTAAATCCATGTTTGGGGGTTTTCAACAGGCAACGAAGCCCCCGTTTGAGGGCATTTATAAGTGGTCGGAAATACCGACATAAGGCGCTGAGATATCTCTCCTGTGTCGAGATCCACGTCCTCTTCATCGGTCATTAGTTTCATGTCTTCAACACACACGTAACCAAATTTGGAGCGGGACAATTTCGCCAAACCGTAACGTTCGCCATCACAAAAGAACTTGATGTAACCCTTCGTAGCCAACACAGATAAGCGGTCTCGTATGGTTCTCTCAGCGCCTAAACCCGCTCGACCCTCAAAGGCTTCACCGAATTGTGCAATCGTATAGACGCGTCCAAGTGCCGCTTCATCGAAAATTAATTGCAGGATGGTGTCTTTTTTACGGCGACGTTCCGCGTCCAGTTTTTCCCCATGATTTTGATTAATGAGTCGCTCACTTTCGCGATCAATGGCCGTCCACTTGCCACGTTTCTTATCAACAAACTTATCGTTTATGGGCGGGCCATTACGAAGTTCGTAAGTGACGACACGCGGTGACTGCGCTTCCTCTGGGCGATAGAGCAACATCCCCGTTGTGTAGTAGCCACGCAAACTAGAGGCGCCAGAAAAGGCTAAGAATGGGTCTTCAATGAGCTGACGTTTTGCGAGCTTTTTCGTGTGATGGACGAGAATAATGCCTGCATTTGGATTAACAGAATCTCTTAATTTTTCGACACGCTGCTTCAAAAAATACAACATCGCTTGGTTGTCATTTTCACTTGCGCCGTCTTCCCCGCCATCAAATAAATTACGCAGCGGATCAATCACAATAATATCGATGGGTTCTTTTTCAGAGGCTTTGCGCAGAAGAGATTTGACCTCCTCCATGCCATCGTCATTTAGAATCAAACGTAGCTGCGGTGTGATGTAGAGATTTTCGGACGCGCGCCATACTTGCAACTCGGGTAAATTCATCGACTTTAAGCGTTCGCGTAAATAGTGGTATTGCACCTCGGCTTGTAGATAAAAAACTCGCAAACGCCTAGAAGGCTTCATGTCTAAAAACGGTTCGCCTGCGGCCATGTAGGTGAGCCAGGACAAAACAAAATCAGACTTACCGACTTTAGGTGCACCGCCGAACACCACCATACCGCCAGGGGTTAAGACGCGAGGCTCAATTAAATCGTCAGGGATAGGTGACTCGTCGGCGAGTAATTCGCCTAGCGTAAATGCTTGAAGAGGTTCAACGACCGGTTGTGCGTAGCTGGTGGTCGTATTAATAAACTCATCAACATCGATGTTGTCCTCCACCGCATCCGCTGCGTCCCACTTAGGCGGCTTGTCTTGCGGTATTCTTAATACAGTGACCGACTTAGCTCCGATGCTGGCAATGGCCTCCGCTGCTTTTTCTGCGTAGGTTCTACCAGCCTCATCCTGGTCCGGCCAGATAGTCACGTCCTTGCCTTTAAGCGGTGACCAATCTGTTTTATCAATCGGCGCGTTCGCCCCGTTCATCGCGGTGGTGGCTGTCGTGTTTTGATTTATTAACGCGTCCGCGCATTTCTCACCCTCCACGAGAATAACGTGCTGTGCTTTATCAATGCCTTGCTGGTTGTATAAGGGACGCGGATCGGGCGCGCGTTGCTTACGTGCGATCACATCCCATGGGCGAAACTCCTTTCCACCAGGGGGATCATAACGATAGACACACGCAATTAACTTTCCTGATTTATCGAAGTAATCCCACTTGGCCGTAACTGGACCAAGTTCATCTATAGGCGCAGATGTTTTCTTAGTGGTGGGTGATAACGCAAAAGACGCGGGTGATCCTAACCACTCGGCTATTTTTTCCAATACTTCAGGAAACTGTGTCTGACAATCCAACCGTTCGTGATAGGCCCAGGCATCAAAAATATCGCCGCTCTCGCCCGTATTGAAGTCGTGCCATAAACCAGCCTTTTGACCGTCCAGTTCGACCACCAAGCTCTTACCTTCATTGCCCGACATATCGCCAATAAACAATTGGCCGTTACGCTCCTTCCCATTCGGAAACAAATACGCCACTGCACTCGGCAAACAATTTAGCAGTGCCGATTTGATCGCCTTGGGATCTAGCTTTACGGGCGGCTCTGTTTCCGCCGTCACGTCCGCCGCGTCATTAAAATTCATCCAGTCCGTACTCATACACCTCTCCCGTAAACGGGTGACTTACGTGTGCTCATGCCGTAGTTCTCTAAATATGATTGGGTAGGTGCGTTATGCTGACGTAGACGGTTTACGTATCGCCTCTCGAAAGCGATACATCATGTCCCCGAAATCTTGCCAATCCACCCACGGCTGAAACGTTAAGTGAGATAACCACTTCACGTTGGCTGACGCGGAATCAAAGAAATCCTCAAAATAGATAAAGAATTGTTCTTCATACTGCGTACACGCACAGGTAAATTTCCATTCACCTCGAATCACCGAAAATGAAATCGCTTCGCGTTTATTACATCGCTCGCACATAGATTTTTGGGGGAACTGATGGTTGTCGTTATTCATAGCCACATCCTTGATCATTGATTTCCTTCTCGGGCACGATCTCCCAACACCGTTCCCGCCATTCGCACATCTTGCATTCAAAGTGCGATGGATCTTTGGATATCCGGGGTAGCGGTAACTTGGCTTCACAGGCATCAAGGACTCGCACACCTTTATCTGAATTGCTCTGCGCAAGCTCACCGTTAAACGGAACCGCCTCAAAATACAGTTCAGCCGTATCTTTGTTGATGGCCGTAAACAAGGCTGGCTGTGTAGAGATGCCAGGGAACTCTGGTTCCATATACGCCTGGTACAAACTAACTTGACCGGCGTATACAGGCTTAGAAATCGTAACCCCTTTCCTCTTGGTATCCTTCCACGACTTGTTATTCAGGCTTTTACATTCAAAAAGGATCGGAAATTCAAATCCCAAGACCTCGGGCGCAGCGGTAATCACCCCGTCAATATGACCTTGGAGCTTTCCGTCTAATTCTGAAAAACCGTATTGCTCACCGCAATGATCTTCAGCGATCAAGGTAAAACCAACCTGTCTCAACCAACGCACCATTAAGTCTTCAAAGACATGACCGGCTTCGAAGATTCTCAAAATACGACCGGAGAAATCCCGACCGGGATCTTTAGCCGTTTTAAAATATTCGTATTGCAATGCGCGGGTACAGCTCACACCCAGACGCGAAGCACCGAGATACTCTCGCGGTACCTGCTTCGCGTTTCGTTGTTGTAGCGCGTGATCAATCAGTCCGGTAATACGGTCAGATAAATCGTAGGTATTAAAATCCAACATGTTTTTTTTAGCCTTATCTTTATACGAGTCAAAAAGGAATATCTTCGCTGTAGATGTCTTTGAGCTTTTGGTGATAGGCATCGACAATCGTCTTCACCAGGCCTTGAATTTCTGCTTTCGTGTAGTGGCCTAAACCTTTATCCATACCCACCTGTACGACGTAATCGCCCAAGGGAGGTAAGGTCGCCTGTTCGGCAAGATCTGCGTGTTGTTCTGGACTCATGGTGATACCTTTATGAAATGCGTGAGTAAAAATGTCCTGACATTGTTTTGAACAAAAACGTCGATAGCTGGCATGTTGATCCTCAAGAGAAATCATACTGGCGTTTAATCCTTGATAGCGCTGGCTAGGTAATCGCCATCCATACCCTGACGGTGGACGGCAACACACTGCACAAAACGCCGTGGACACCGCTGGAGGAAAACACGCCATCTACGCCACCTTCGCTTTCTGGTGCGACGCGCTAAAAATAGTTTTTTGGATAAAATGTTTATTGAACTTGAACGCCAGCAAACATGAGGCGT
Organism: Agarilytica sp.; assembly: GCA_045430345.1. Classification (GTDB taxonomy): domain Bacteria; phylum Pseudomonadota; class Gammaproteobacteria; order Pseudomonadales; family Cellvibrionaceae; genus Agarilytica. The sequence continues at coordinate 77,376 of JAILXT010000008.1, forward strand.
GATATCGCGTTAAACCAAAATGGTTTTTATGCTCAGGGATATATTTAAGTTGTGCCGAGGTCGCCGTTTGTTTGAGCCAGCGTTTGGATTTACGGGCACCGTCATCGGTTTCGTACAGATTTAACCAATCGTCTGCCGCCGCAAAACAGACACTGCGATCACCCGCAGCCAAGAATTTTGCCGCAGACTTTTGTTTACCGCCCACGGCATACCATTGATCATCTAAGAAGAAGTTACCAGACCACGCGTTAAAGCCCGTCGCAAGGTAGGCCCCGCCGTCTCCATGAAGATCCGTCCATTGAAAGGAAGACTTCGCTAATAGGTCAATCTCCGACATCACAAAGTCTTTTAAAACTTTTTCTTCCTTGCCTGGAGTCGGCATCGAAGAACCACCACCGCAAAGATCCGTAAAGGCACCACACAAGGGGCATTCCGATACACCAACCGGTAATTGCGCCGAACAACTCGGACAGAGGTTTTCTTTTGACGCTGGTTGTATTGATGGACCTTCCAGATCAACGTCCTGCTCCAACGAACCGTGGGTATGTGCGCTGGTACCAAAATCCAAGACAATGCAGTCTTTTTTGATCACACCCGGATATTCTGTCGGGTCAACCGTTCTTAACCCACGGCCAACACATTGAATAAACGTCGACTTCTGGGAGCTTGGTCGAAGTAACACAATGCAACTCACCGGCTGGCTGTCGTAGCCTTCCGTCAAGACAAAACAATTCAATAAAACTTGAAGGTCGCCGCGATCGAATTCCTTCAAAAGACGCGAGCGTTCATGCTTCGGCATATCCCCCGAAATCACCGCCGCATTTATTCCCGCTTTTTGAAACGCCTCGCACGCATTGTGGGCATGCGGTACGGTTGAACAAAACACAATGGTTTTACGGTCACCGGATTTTTCTTTCCAGTGCTTCACTACGGCATCATTAATAACACGATGGTCCATAATGGACGCGACCGCATCCATATCGTCCTGATTATCTAAACGGTCTAATTCATTGTTAACACCCAAGTCGATGCCAAACGTGATTGGCGGTACAAGATGACCCGACTTAATGAGTTCACCAATACGCACCTGATCGGCAACATTATCAAACACCTCGCGCAAGCCTTTCTTGTCCCCGCGAGAGGCGGTGGCTGTTACACCGTATACGGCCACATCAGGATTTTTTTCACGAACGCCATCCACAATGCGACGGTAACTCGGAGCAACACAATGATGCGCCTCGTCAATCACCAAAAGATCCAGTGTCGGCATATTATCAATATGCTTTTTCTGTCCCAGTGTTTGCACCATGGCAAACGTTGCCTGCCCATCCCACGCTTTTTTATCTACGTCGAATTGACTGATCGTGCATTGCGGGTTTACTTTCAGAAATTTCTTTGCATTTTGTTTGTGGATCTCTTCACGATGAGAAAGTACACACGCCTTGGCATCGCTGTTTTCCAACCAATGACCTGTCACGGATGACAATGCAATCGTTTTTCCAAATCCGGTGGCCGCAACACCAAGCGTGTTACTGTGCTCCCTTAGCGCAGCTAGGCTGCGCTCAACAAACGTAATCTGACGTGGCCGAAGTAACATACTTCACCTCCTTGTTATTCTATTGCGCCCAATTGGGTCGACCAGATGGCACAGCTGTTTGCGCTGGCGTGGATTGACCCTGAGGATTGTGTTGCGGTGGAGTGTGCTGTGGGGCAACGTACTGTTGCGACGGCTGCCCAGCATTTCCTTGTACATGAGCACCGCCTGACATCAGCGCGGTATAGTCTTTATGGTCCGGCATAATGACGACGTTAATGATGTTTTTTGGCTCGCCCTGCTGGTCTTTATCCATACCAATCTTGGCTACGAATTCAATACCGTCTAAATCACCAAGCCCCTGAATACGCCGGGCATTTTGTGCTTGTGGCGAATTATCTTTTGGCGCAATACCGCGTGACGAATTGAGGACGCTTTTAATAAACGAGCGGCCTTGGTTGCCCCACTCCGGCCCTTTATTACTGTACAGTCCAATCAAACTCCAGACTTTACGTCGCGCATATTGTCCATCCAGGACAACGAATTCACCGTTGAGGTATACCGAACCTGTATCCTCATTTCTTGTGCCGTATCCGCCTGTCCATCCCTGCGTATGATCGTCATGGCCTCCGGGCTTAATCGTCATACGTACTTTTACAAGTGTCCCTTTGGGGATTACATCAAACTCGCGCTGCTCTTCAGCGTTGTTAAAATCATTCCAGCTCATAATGTTTTCCTAATAAATTGTGGTGTAACGTCAGATTGTTTTGTGTTGGAAGGACTAGGTGGTGCTGTCCGTCGCTTCGTTTGTTGTCGCCACTTCATTTGGCGGCGGTGTATATTCCAAGCGCTCAGTAACGGGTTTTGCTGGCAGGCGGATCTTTTCCATCAAGCGACCAAGGTGAGCTTCCTCATAAAGTGCGAGGCGACCACTGCGATCTTTTGCGGGATAACCGAAGGGGTTAAGGGTGTGATTGATAAAGACGCGCACTTGCTTGCCATCTTCATTGGCAACGTCGGCCATGGTGATGACTTGATCGACAATCCCCGGTAATTCCAATCCGGTTTTAGAGCCATCTATTTGCGGGGTAAATATTTGGCGGTTGTAGTCATCGGTTTTTTCATCAAGAATGCCGACAAACCACATGTGTTTATTGCGGGTATGCTGAAGATGGGTTAACCAGCCAATCATTTCTTGTCCGTGTAACCCGTACGCACCGCGCGTATCCGGTTTACCCGTTTTTTCACTGAAAGCTTGGGGCTGGCCTTTGCACCACTGAAAACACAAACGCCCTGCTACCGTGATCGAATCGACAAACACCGTGTCGTACTTATTCAACAAACTAGGATCACCATATTTTTCACATACAGCATCGAAATGCGCTTGGCTGTAGACCTGATCGTCACGCAGCGCAGGGTTAGGACCGCCCACAAATACCGCAAAGTCACGACACTCTTGCCAAGTTTTTGGACGGAAGCTATCCCCACCCCAATCTTCAACCGCGAGATCCCCGGCTTCCACATCAAAAAATAATGTTGATCCAGGATCGAGCGTCCACAAGAGCGATGTTTTACCTATGCCGCTTATCCCAAAAATAACGCCCTTGATTCCTTTCTTTTCTGCCTTGCGCTGGTCTGCTGTAATAATGGGAATCATGATTGCTCCTCCTTGAGATTACCGATACTGATCACTTGCTTGCCAAACTTGAGCGTGCGCGCGGGTGTAAACGATTCCTGTAGCGACTTAGGCCACGCGGAATATTTACGCTCGGCGACCTTGTAACTGATCTCGATATACTCGGAAGGGTCGTCGCCATTCACACGGATTTTCTCCGCAAGACAGGCGAGCTTCTTTTGATCCCACACGATTTTTTTGGAACGGTCTGCACTGACAGGAACGCCTTCATCTTCGAAGCGGACGGTGCCCGTTTCTTTTTCAAGGTTCGCTCTCAGTTGCGTGAGTTTCTGTTCGTATTTGAATTGAACGGCTAAATCAAGAAACTGCTTAGCCGCTTTCGCTTTATTCAAAACGTCCGTGGCTTCGTCCTGTAGCTGTTGAATCTCTGACGCATCGAGCGCGGCGATTTGTTGCGGCGTATAAAGATGTACTTTGTGGTAGGTAATATTCATGCATTACCTCCAGCACTGACTTTTTCACTCGTACTTTTACGAAGGCATTCTCGTTCGTACGACTCGACGTCGTTCAATCGATACATGACTTTTGATTGCAGCTTTAGAAACCGTGGACCGGTTCCTTCGCGACGCCATCGTTCGAGTGTGCCAGTACACATACCGAATCGATTCGCCACTTCACTTTGAGAAAGGTGTCGCGGGGACTCCATAATCTTCTCCTGACTTGGGTTAGTTAAGGAGCCGATATTGTGCAAATAAAAATGTGTGGTCTAAAAGTGCGGGCAATGTGTGGGATGAGCGAAAAAAATGTGTGGTATGTGTGGTATGTGTGGTGAATGTGCGGGCTTCGCTATTACTATTGACTTTTGCAAATAACTATCCCACTAAAATTACTTAGATTTTCTATCGCGCATAAAAAAAGCCGTAGAAAACATCTACAGCTTTTGGAGATATCGTTAATTAAAATAATGTTAATGGTGCTGAATATCAAAACCCCATTCACCACGCGACAACTTTACGATATACCTATTCCAATCTCTATTGTCTCTGAATATATTACTGATATGACGAGAACCCCCATATAACGGTTTAGTCGCCGTCATTAATTCTTTATGGGACACGCACCACACCCCAGATTCACCTTTTTTGAAAAGATATTCCACGATAGCCGCCTGACGCTTTGATCCAGACAACCGCCAATCAGGCTTACCAGGAATTGAAAGTATTTTGTTTTCCCTGTCATAGGATACCAGCACTTCCCCCCTACTGTTTTTTATACTACTCGATGTGGCGAATTCACTTTTTTCCTTAACGCGGTTACGTTGGTTTTCTGTAGTACGTATGTCCTCAAAAGCACAAGCAACCTTCGGTATACAGTCCACTTGATGCGAGTTTAGAAGAGGAACACTCACTTCAAACCTTAACCGATCGCCCATCACAACATCACTTAACCGTTGCGCTTGCATACCCGAGGGCCAACTCAAAAATTTGGGAAGGTGATTTGCGCATAGAAGAAGCAGTCCGTGTAAGCGTCGATCATGAAGCCATTCCAATATTTTGTCCTGCGCCCAGTCTAAGCCTCTTATAATATACACAGGAAAATGCTCACCCGATCCGAACACGCCACCGCCTAAGCGCCAGACGTGGTCTTTCAACAACTCCTTACTTTCACCACCACAGAAATCTACTAGATGTAACCTACCCGCGAGTTCAGGTAAAAACAGTTTTGTATTGACACAATACACCGCTGCATCACCTACGGGCACAAACGGGTCTAGCAATAACTTCATGCTTCGACGGCGAAGTGTGTCCGAGCGCTCAGTCCGCTCGACGCTGACATACTCCAATTGATCTTCAATTTCGCATTCCATTACGCCCGCGATACCAACGACGTTTAACCACGGCATATAGCGGTCCAGTACCGCATCACCGAGAATACGCTGCAACTCCCACGCAGGCACGCCCTGTAACACGTTACCCTCTATCCCTGGAATACCATCGCGCTGCCGGTCAAACACACGAATCAATTTTTTAAATGTATCAAGCGTTAGATTCGTCATAGCTTTTTCCCTCTAGCAATATTCCCCACTGACGTAACAACCCATGACACATCGATCTTTCTTCTCTTCTTTCGGTCTGAATCAACGCAGAATGCTTCCCACATAGGTCAATTTGAATATCGTGGGGCTTTTCCTGTGAATCACCAATAGAGACAACGATTCCCACTTTAATTAGGAGACCGTTTTTCTGTGGTGTGGGTTTAGCAAGATGGCACTGCTCGTAGATACTCACAGGATAATCCTTCGGGATACTCACCGTTGATTCTCGTCCGCCATCCATATAGGTCAGGCTAGTGACCTTTGCTGATTTAACGGAAGCGTCACAGAGCGCTAATACGGTGGGCTGCGAAAACTGCTGAAATGAGTACGTCAATAGCCGACATAGGCTGTCGTCACCTAACATAACACGGCTAAATAGCTGCGCTATCCTTTCACGCAATGCGCGATACGGCGCATAGACTTCAATTACACCCGCATCCTCGTAATATGTCAGATATATTTTTTGTGTCTGTATATGTTGTTGAATACCAACTTGTCCGTCTTGCACGACGTCAACGGCAATAGATAATTGATTGTAAGCAATCGTAAACTCGTGATCTCTCGATCTGCTCCCCCCTAGATCATTTAAAGTGTCCAACTGGTCCACCGCTACGTCATTCTCTTCACACAACAATAGATTGCCGAGGTGTTTACGAAAGGAGGGTATTCCCGAAAGCCCCTCGGGTATTAACAGAGGTCCGGTGACAGAGAAATATGTACAAGGTAAGAACGATCGCTCATCTTGAATATCTGTACTACATAGCAGGTCACAAGCATCATCGAACATAATCGGCGCATTATGATACAACCATAAAAAACGATCGAATTGATTGCCCATATCACGATAATCTCGGCGCTCTTCGTCCGTCATTTGTTGATTAAATTGTCGAATCATCTCAGGCTCACAGTATGTAGCCAAAAGTACGACATGACGTGCCCACTCTAATAGTGGTTCGGATAATTCTTTTTTTACGCTGAGAATCTCACCGCAATGCGTGACACAATTTTTAAAGTAATGTGAAATTATTGTATTGAAGAGTTCGGGGTTTGCCCGAGCTTTAATGGTCGCAAGGTCATTTACTCTATGCATCAAAATATATCTCCCTGTTAGTTCGGTTTGCTTTTGGCAATACCTATCCATCCTCGTAGATCACGAAGTGGTTGATTTAGATAAAATAAGAATACTTGGTACGGGTATTACATTGAGGGTGAAAGATCCCTATTTACATCGCTACGCCAGAGTTCCTCTCAAGTCCTTTTCGCTTATCGTTGATAAGATAACAGACTCTAAAGTTCAGCTGTCGTTCCATTCGTTTTTTCCAGCCTTCCTCGACATGAAAATTCAGGCGTCATAGTAGCACCGCTTTACTGACTAATTGTGGTTGAATCTGGGAGCATTTGTGGCAAAACATGTACGTGCCCAGCATAGATGAGGTCCCAGGGATTTGGGTAAGAACGGAAGGCCTAAACCAGTGAGCAGAAAATCAGAGAACATAAGCTTATCCTCATATCAGGTGGTCCAGCCTTGCGCTGGTAGGTAGTCACCCAATATCGAATAATAGGCATCATAAACAACAACTGTTTTTATGTACAGCTATTTTTCATCAAGCCCAATGAGCCGCAAATCTGGTGACTAAGACCGAACCCACCGTTTATCGACCAACACCAGCTTGATCGATTCAAGCGTTTCGATATCCTTCACGTAGCATACTTCGGTCCGAGACTTGGCCCTTATGAGGTCGCGCTTGCCCCCTTCCACAATCATCTCTCCACCATCAAATCGAACAGACGCAACAAAGTGCAAACGATAGTAATCTTCATAAGGTCGTTTTAGGGTAGGTCTAGATTGAGATAGATGCATGTGCGTATGGTTGTCAGTACAATAAAATTACTAGATATTATGTTTGGGCGAAATTTAATCGAACTCCGTTGAGGTGTCAATGATACGTGCAGCCACACGCCCTACTTTAGATCAAAATCATTAAATTCTAATGCCTAGATATACCGTTTAAGATCAAATTATGAAAATCCAACTCAGCGAATATAAAAAGATAGTCGTCCTCACCGGAGCCGGGGTTTCTGTTGCTTCTGGATTAAAAACGTACCGTGGTAAAAACGGTTCCGAAACAAATACAAACATTCAATACAGCGGCCATGCAGATCGACTACAGGACGACCCTGCTGGCCTTTGGGGCTTCTACGGCCCGCTACGAGAGAAAATATCGAGCGCCGCACCTAATGCTGCTCACGCCCATTTAGCGGAGATAGAACAGTCCCTCGCTCCTAACCAGGGATTTTGTCTGATCACTCAGAATGTGGATGGGCTTCACCAAGCAGCGGGATCTAAAAACGTCATAGAGATACATGGAAACTTAAATAGAAGTCGCTGCTCAGATCCACGCTGTGAAACTGAATCATTCACTGATAACAGCTATCAAAAAGAACTCCCTCTTTGCGCAAAATGTGGTGCAATTTTTCGCCCTGATATTGTGCTTTTTGGAGAACAGCTTTCCGTTGATAATGAATGGAAAGTCAAAAAGGCAATGAGAAATTGCGATCTATTCATTGCTATTGGAACATCAGGCACGGTATCGCCTGCGTCGAACCTTGTTCGCTCAGCGAATTACGAAGGCGCGAGAACTGTTATATTAAGCCTCGAACCGATGAAGGTTAAAAACCCTTATTTTCAGGAAGAGTATTTAGGTGAAGCGGATATTCTTGTCCCAAAGATATTGCATTTTCAGAAAAACAAATAAGTAAAATACGTTAACAGACATCCACCCAGGATTTCATAGCCTACTCTCTTTGAGGCACAAGCATAAAAAATTATTCAATTTCCGCGAATGACAATTGGCTCACAAGATTCTATTCGATCAGATACCAAAATCAACACGGAGGACCACCCCAACAACTGTTTTTATATACAGCCGTAAAAATTCTTTGTATACTTACAGATAAATAATGAAAATTAGGTACGTACGAAGAATGAGCACAATATTGTCTGATTTTTTTGAACCTTATGTTGTATATAGTATTTCGGCATCTTCTTCTTTAGGGCAAAACCTCTCATCAATAGGGTGGTTTTCTTATTGGCAGGGATTTACTATTTCGCCAAATGAAAATCAACTTATGATTTCAATTTTATACAGTGCTTTATTAGCATTTTCATTTATTATCAGCGTTCTATCTGCTTTCTCTTTACGTATAAAACTCGGATTTTTGGCGATCCTAGCTTGGGCTTCTCCCGGAATATTTTCTGTATTCGAAACCTCTTTTGTAACCTTGAAGATGCCTGACACCTATCACGTCAATGATGGTTCTATGTATGTAGGCGAAACATATTCAACGCTCCTGAACGTATTCATGGCATTTATAATTGGTTGGTCCCTTATAACGTTACTTGTCCATTGGTTTAAAATTAGACGCGGATTCAAGGAAGTGTACGACCATATTTGGTATTCTATTGGCTTGATTGCGGTCGTATTTTTCGTTGTTGACAGCAACACTTCGTTTTACAAGTCAGAGTTAGATACATCAGAACGAAATATAAGTGACAATATTTCCATCACGAATGACCAGTTAAATTTTGCCCACACCACTTGTCTAACAGAACTGTCAGAGTTAATTGAATTTGGTATTTCTAACGAATTCTGCGAATGGATTCCTAAAGCAAAATTTGATTATTACTGGAAGTCTCAAGATAAAAGCTTCACTCGGGAGCTATCAGATACTGAAGATATATCTCGCATCATCACAAAAACCAGGCTGAACGACATTGAAAAATTTAACGAATATATTTGCTCTTCAGAAAAAAATAAATCTAGCTGCAATATGATTTCTTTTGAACAGGGAAGATTTGACCCAAACTATGAATATATGGAAAGCCGCTATGCGCTAGCCGTCATACCATTAAACAAGTCACTTTCCGTATTTTATAGTCAATCATCTAAGGCAAACAAAAAACTTAGTGCTTCAAAAAGAAACTCTCAGTATAAATGGTTTTTTTATATGCTTTTTGGGGTTCTTGTTGGTGGAAAAGTTGCTATTTCTACACGATCCCTATTCGGAGATCCCAAACCAGTTTTTCGGCATTGGGTAATCGCAACATCCAATTTTATACTTTTTATCGGGTTACACGTATTCATTGTTGCCAGACGCAGCGCCAATAAGATACCAACATTACTTACCAGCCTCGCCAACTTCCTCTCTATAATTTCACTACACCTAAAAAAGATAAATTTTACAACTTCCAGATTTAGTTAGAATAATATAAAATCAGAACTAATAATCCACACGTTTCCCGCAGTCCCCTCCATATGCAGCAGCTGGACTTCTTGATCGATGATCGGTTCGCAGGACTGTGCATTGAACCAAGAATGGATGTTTGATATTTTTTATCCCTAATGACTCAACCTGACAGCCTGCTTATTCCACTACGCGAACTTTAATGCTGCAATTACCACCGTAGTGGAGGCCCAGCCAGCATCCTGGCGAGGAACATTACCTTGTTACACTTTATGCTTCTTCTAACTCTTCTATATTTTCTTCAGTGAGTTTTTCTGATAACAAAGCATCAATATCGATCTCCTCAACCCCTTCAAATGTCTCCGCTACATCCAAGAACACTTTTAAGTTTTTACATGCTTCGATAAGCTTATTTCGGTAATTAATGACCTCTTCTAGACTTTTACACTTATACGAGTCTCCATTCCACAATTCTTCAACATTTATACTCGTCTCGGTTTCTAGCGGGTTCCCAAACATGCTAACAATTTTTTTGGAGGCTAGCTGTTGTTTCTGAAGCCCATAATGCTTGATGAGTTTTCGCTCATGATCTGAAAGAACTAGTTCGGGATGGAGTTCAAACGTGGTCTTACCCATCACGCCTTTCTTTTGAGACTTTCTAATTCGTAAAAACATTTAAAACTTCCTCTTTGTTCTATATTAGTTGTCGTGTAACTTTATGATATACAGACCGCCGATCCGGACATTTTATCTGTGTCAATTCACGGTTGTAGCCAATGATAACGAAGAATCAATCACTTAACTCAATAATTCCTGACATATTGAAGTTAAAAACTTGGCTCCTTAGCATTGCGAAAATACGATGAACTAAACGTCCGCTTTGGGCGACCAGCCGAGATCGACTATTGCTCATAATCATATCATGCAGTCTTGGGTGCCAAGTTCCGCTGTTTCCACAAAGCAGACATTATGACAAAGCTCTTCGCCTCAACGACTTTAGCTTTTCTACTAAACAGGATAAGGGAAACCGAAGTTCAATAACTTATTTTCACGCTCGAATTAATATCAGGTCGCAACAAGGTCAGTACTCCATAATTCCCGAGACATAGCGCTTCCTCGATTAAAATATCATTCCTTGTAGACCACGTTGGTATTCGCGGCTTCCACTCTGACAGAAGAGTCCCTTTAGATTGAATATCGCCAGTCGTACTACTTCGCAAAAGCTCTTCAGTTACAGACCCACGCGGGGCTTTATATGCAGTTTTACCTTTGTACATTGATAAATAATAGGCCTCTGATGTTATGCACCACTGGGAAATCCCATCTCGCCATAATATTAGCGCAGAGTCTGGGGATACAGTTTTTACGTACCGAATAGCTGTCGCGGTCCATGAAGTTTTAAACTTATTTCCAAGTTTCTTGATTCCGAGAAACCCTTTGTTCTTTTTCGCAGCTTTTTTAAAACGCTCTTCAGGCATCAAGAGATTACTGGAAAACCAGTCTGCTTCTCGTTCAATTTGAGAGTCCGATTTTAAAATCTTTGAAGGGTGCGGCCTTAGTTTTCCTTGTTCCATTGGCTGTCTATGTTCATCTATAAAAAAATGCCCAAGCTCATGCCCTAAGGTGTATCGGCCCCTCTCGGTTTCGTAAGAATTCCCTCTATCGAGATTCAAAAATATACTAAATTTCCTATCGGCATACTCTAGTACACCATCGAATTCATTACCGAACTCGTCTTCATAAAGATCTATTTCTTTTTCACTTAGAACAGTTTCAATATCAAAACAGCCGTCTCCCCAGTAGGTTTCAGCAACGGCTTCAGCTAATAACTTAATATCTTCCATTTTTTCTCGAATAAGCATTTATGTTTTCTTCTTATCAGAATTTTTCAATCGCTCCATTTTTTCTTTCGCCTTTTCAGATATAGCTTGCCCCTTTCTTGCTGCTATTCCATACGACTCTTCCATATTGAAAGAATCTTCGGCTTTACCATCAAAAGAAGCACCAATGTCACGAGCCAAGATCATGTCAACATCGGGCAGACTCGCTTCGTCTACCAAATTTTCATCTTTGAGTAACTCTTCCATCTTCTCAACTTCCTCTACCGTTGTGGGAATAAACATTCCGTTATCAATGGCATGCTCCCACATTGTGATCTCAAAGTCGTCATCATGAAGACTGGTTACATTATCACCACGCTTCTTTGTGTTCATTTTGAGCTCCCGAAAGCTGTTTCGTATTTAGCCTTAATTTTTTTTATTGCCCTTGCCTTGAGCTGTCTTACGTTTTCAGGCTGTGTATTTAATCTTTTCGCTATGTCACCCATGGCACCATGAGGAAGGTTTGTCTTCGTCAATTCCGTACCTAAATACAACAATAATTCTCGCATCACATCGGCCTCCTTTTCAGATAGACATGAAAATATATTGCCTTCTCCATTTTCTCTACTTTCACTATCCAGCGCAACTTGCACTAATTGTCCGCTCTTCTCCTCGTACCCCGAAATTTCTTGATGAGTATACTCCTGTAACTTTTTGTTCCGGGCCAATTCCAGCCAATCAAGTATCAAGTTATTGAATATCGTGCCTACCCAGGCCCTAAATACTTTCCTACTAAGATCTGGGTCGTTGGTCTCTGCGCCTTGATAAGAGTCAGCAGAATCATAAACCTTTTTCCATGTATCCATGAGGTGCTCTTCGATAATTGCTTCGGCACCAGATAGATCTCGCCAACCACTTAGCATGTTTTTTCCGCTTATTCCAAAAAAAGCATGGTGACGCCTAATTAAAACATTTAACGCCAAATTGGCGCTTTTGACATCATCCTCTTTAAGCTGGATGTAGAGCATTAAATCACAGTCTGTTCCACCCACTTCGATCAAAGTCGATTGCTGCATATGTGACTACTCCTAATCGTATAGTCATGGCCTCTCACCTACATAGACGGATACCTGTGACAAACGATGGGTGTCACAGGTATCCGTCTATGTAGGTGAGAGGGTGAAAAACCCTATCCGCATTATAGGCAAAAGGTTAATAGCAATGGCAAAAAAAAATCAACACGTAGTACCGCACGATGAAGGGTGGGCAGTAAAGGGCGCAGGCAATACGCGAGCGACCTCTGTTCACCAGACACAGGCAGAAGCGATTCAACAAGCTAAGCAGATTGCCCAAAATCAACAATCAGAGATGCTAATACATGGAAAAAACGGTCAAATCCGCGAAAAGAATACATACGGCGATGACCCATACCCACCTAAAGGCTAATTATACTAAGAGACCATTGGAGAAACAAAATGAACAATGCAAAATTTGAAATTTTTACCGGAAACGACAACCATTACTATTTCCGCCTTAAAGCAGGAAACGGTGAAACAATAGGAATATCTGAAGGTTATCGCAGCAAGCAAGGAGCATCTAACGGGATGAGATCGGTCAAAGAAAATGCCCCATATGATTTTAATTATACTATTTTCATTGGGCGCGACGACCGCTATTACTTCAATTTGAAAGCAGGTAACGGAGAAATAATTCTTCGCTCACAAGGGTATGCAACCAAGAGTGGAGCAATTGCAGGAAAAGATTCTGTAAAACAAAATGCTCCGACTGCTAGCACTTTGGATCTTACGGCACTAGGTGGCTGGGCATACAGCTAACCCAGGCTTGAAAATATGTCATCGGTCTTTATCAAAGGCCGGCGACAATTACTTTTAGAATAAATGGAGTCAGAGTCTTTGATTATTAACACCCGCTTTGGGCGAAGACCTGACTTCACAACAAAAACCCAACCCAAACGACATTCTATCGTCATATGCATTATATTGATGCCGACTGAAATTTCCACGAAGCGGACCTATAACGCTCCTATAACAAGCGCCACTTTTTGGCATCTTTGTTATGAGCTTGTTATGCTTTAACTGAAAGAGCATTACAAATACTCTTAGCATATTCTGAATATTTAGTTTCCCTGTTAGCTGCATATTCATCCAGAGCCTGAGGGTAAACAGTATAGTTTTCACCAAACTCCTTAAGCTCATCAATTATATTCGAATAGTAGTGGGATACACAGCTATAGGCGAAATTGAAGTTGGGAAGAACTAATTTAGGTGACGGCTCAAGATGAGCAACTGCCTTATCTCTATAGGTTCTCATTTCCTCCCAGTATGACTTCCATTCTTCGGCAGACATCCCAAAGTTCTCTAGCATTGCGGACTTTAGTGCACCTGGGTCTAGCACTACATTTCTATAGTGGAGAATATCGTTATGATTGCCAAATAGATGCCCCCATTGTAGTGCTGCCATATCTATGAAGTTATTATGAATATAGATAAGAATAATCTCATTGAAATTATCCTTTCTGGCAGTGAATTGCTGATAGAACAATACCTGCCTAGTAAAATCTACGCATGTCGATGCTGCTTTATTAAGAAGGACTTCTCTATTCATATGGAAGCATAACTGACTTTTATACGGGTTTTGATAGAACAGTATATTTCTTTTTAGGCTTCTGGAAATGATTCTTGATGCCACATGATCGTTTCATAGCACTTCTTTCCTATGCGATCTCCAAAACGAGTAACTAGCTCTTCTTCGGTAGCTATCTGAGAACACCTGCCATTCCTATTTAAACCACCTTCCTGAGTAAGCGACTGAAACTCTCTAGCAAAACATAGGGTCATTGATTCTATAGTAGTAAACTCAACCTTTTCTTTGTCATTTATCTGTATTCTTTCAAGGAACGGATTATGAGAATCAACGTTACCTGTATTAAAAGACATCCCTCCAGAAATTAGCCAGCAATAACTAAGTGAGAATTCCACATACGATGGGGCATCACCTTCAAAAACATATCGACGAAATGCTTCATCCTTTTTCATTCCACGATCATTTTGATCGGAGTGGTATAAATGCCCGCGTAGTTGCTTACAAATATTATTTCTAGTGTAGGAGTAATGTTTGTCCTCGTATTTAAGAACTAAGACTGTCTGATCTTTATATATACCTTCATAATACGCATTAATTTCGCTTTGCCCCGGCACTCTAATGATTGGCGCTTCATCAGACACGATCCAATATTCATATCCTGCAACAATATTTGCTGCGAGTGTACACATTTCTTTAATTTGGCCAGGCTCATACCCACAAATAAGACTTGGAGTTTCAGATAGAATTTCCTCAAACCTATCTGCTGCGGCAGTTGTAGATCGTTGTTTTACCATGAGTATGCCTAACAGCTTTTTTATACGGGTCCTGATAGGACCGTATATTTCTTTTTATACCGGACCGATATGTCCGTATATTACTCCAATATCTCATATACGTATCTTGCCTGTAAGCTCCGTGGTTACTGATCTGAAGCTGATTGACTAGAGCATATTGAAACCGAAAAATGCGTACCCGTATATTGCATCAGGAGGACTAACTCAATGACCGCTTAGGGCGAACATCCGACTTTACATTAAAATTGAAATCCTGCCTCATCGTGGCGCGATAAAATACATTTCGTCACCCGAATATAACTTCTGTTTTTCCACATAGCGGACGTTGAGGTCATGAGCGATTTTGAGTTCTTCTGACTTCAACCAGGAGCAGACATAACATTAATCTGCCCCCTTTTATTCTGACTTTAATTCTCCTCGGACACTCCAATTTAAACTCAGAAACTAACTGGCTTATTTATCATCAATCAGGCCCTTTATTTTACATCCGGCTCATTTAAGCTAATTATCTATCCATATAATCAAACCAAGCCCTGCAACCTTACCTAATGTCAAATGCAAAGCTTGATACCATTGTTCGTGGCTTTAGCCTAGTATCAATTACTTTTAAATTCGTTAAATCCACCATCACAAAACCAATCACTGCACATCATCGCCTGGTAAGCTGCAGTGTTCCATGAGTTAACGTGATTGTCTCGTCGTGATTCTTCCTCTTCTTCGAGGTAGGCCTTCACGGCATTTTTTCCACCTTTTTTATGGAGCCTATTTAATCGAAATTGAATTTCCGTCACAGTCGAATTTGCATTCGACATATACAAACATCCAAGATCCAATTCTCTAAAGTGAAATTTAACTCTTTCGTTTAGCACTTCGTCATAAACATCAATATCTGCTGTATAAAACCGAATAGATCCGGGTGTTGTTTCCTTTATTTCAGCAAAGAGCCACTGTTCACGTGTAACATCATCATAATAAGGGTGTAGTGTTTGTTCGCTTTCGCGTCTAGGTACTTTATCTAATTTTGCTTTGTTGCAATCCGAGCAAGCAGGTATCAAATTAAGCGGCACAACGACCAATGAGGGGAAATCAGCTTTTGGTAGAAAGTGGTCTAAAGTTGAGACTGCACGCTGGCCACATAACGGGCAGATCCCATTTGGCGCAGCATTTTTAAGTTGGTCATATAGAGTTCTTCCGGGAGCTTTTTGTCCAACCATTCTTTGCGTATAAACTTTCTCCATCTCGGCCTTGCCTACCACGCCGTCAACACCATCACTACTCTTAATCAAAAACCATTTTTTCTCCTCAGACTTGTCTTGATATTCCCGATCAGCAGCCTCTATAGAGCCTGAGATTTGATGAAAATTTTCTTTAAGAGTTCTATTTCGAACCTTACTTATACAAGTTTCATATACGTCTTTTGCAACCAGACCAGGCTTAACAATTACTTTCACGCTTCACCTTTGCCCGCATTCTTGTCGAGAAACAGTCCCCGCAATGCGCCTCGAGCCTCGGCGCCAAGATGGCCATCAAACCTTCGTAGTGCTTGCTCATAGGTGTCTACCGATTCAGCTTCTTCCTTTAGCATTTGATGAAAGCCCGAATCCGTTACTTCTAACCCAAATACCTCTCGAGTTAATACCCCCACATTTTCACCAAAAGTTTCAGTTTCCGGTCTTTCAGCAACAGCATCCAGACCACTTCGTCTCAACTTCCATACACAACTTTTAGGTACTTCTTGAAGTATTACAGGAGAATGTGAGGCAATAACCCCAACCGCATTTCTATGAGATAACAATTCAGACAAAGTGCGTATAAACGCCGAAAGTAGCGGAGGATGTAGGTGAGATTCAGGCTCATCCAATAGAACTAGGGTTTTTTCTTCGGTTTTTTCAACTAGCTTAGCAATAGTAAGTAAAACAATTGCATGCCCCGAACTTAGCTTGGCAAAAATCTTCTTCGTCTTCTCCTCCAAATCATGAGTTGAAGAAAGTACTATGTCGGCGAGAGAAATATCTTTAAAAAGGCTATCCGTTTCTAGATCTCGAATGACCTCAACCAATCGATCTTGGTATCCAAATCGGCGAATATTATTCAAACAATAGGAAAACTCTCTATTAAGCATTGGGCGGCTCATAGGTATGTGTTCGCCATCTTCGGTTGTCGATTCCTGTTTTAAACCGACATATGCGTAATTTAACCCTGCAGTTTTATCTTGCCGCTCTGGTATCGGTTCAAAAGGATCAAACGCGCTAAACGCTACCGACACAACACCAGAAAACATTTCTTGTAGATCTTTTCTTTTAATTGACTCCTTGCGACCAGTTACAACTGAAAAACACCCGTCACTCTCTTGGCTTGTATCATTATCCACAAGAGCCTTAACCATTTTATGAAGAAGGTGGGTTTTTCCAACGCCATTTCGGCCAATTAAGACATGAATATTCGACGGCGGGTTAGATTCTGGGTCGACATAAAAATCTATGCTTAATCCAGCAGTGCGCTTTCCTTGCGGCAGCGAATAAGAAAAATTAAACTCTGTACGCAGCTTCCCTCCATCAAGCAACCTCTTAAATTGCCCTTTGATTGAAGCAATACTCACATTGCGCAATAAAGATTCCTTCATTGCCTTTTCATTGATTGCGAGGTCATAAGAAGTATGATCATGCACTACATCATTTAAGCTTTTTAAAATGTAGTTCCTTAGCTCTTCATCTAAAGAATATATGTTTTGATAGTATTCATCGCTTTGGCCAAGCGCAAAGAAAACTTTATCTAATACTGAAAATTCATTGGGGAGCTTCTCTTGAGTCCATCCACTCTCCTGACCGGCATAGCCGATTTTTATTCCCCCGATATCATGTTCCTTTCCATTTGCATCATAGACCACCAGATGAAATGTCGATTTAAAACCAAAATCATCCCAGTTGTTTGCCTCCAGATAGGCAACACTTACCGTACCCTCTCGTTTAGAGCGGTAGCGAGAATAAGGGGGGACGTTGAATATTAACTGCACCATATCATCTATCCCTTAAATCATTAGACTAAAGCATATTCTTTCATGCTGAGTGGAAATTGAATTTCTAAATTTTAAACTGAGAATTTGTCGAAAATTAGCCCAGATTCAATCAGGCTAACATTTGGTTTTACGTCGTTACAACGCATCTATTCAATATCTGGAAATAATTGTAGGCACGACAGACTTACCCCTATACTCCCTCATACATCTAATATCGCCGTACCACCTTAATGTCCGCTTAGGGAAAAGAAGACCATCCCCTCAATACCGAAACGTAATCCTAGAGTAATATAAATGCCTATTCTATTCGACATAAGAAAGTAGCTGAAACATGGCGCCGAATGGCACACGTAGACGTTAAATATATCTAAATTGGAAGTGTCCACTATGTCAAATATTACGGAATATTGGTCATCGGGTGTTGGTACGCCACATTAAGGTTTTTAACGTAATCTCTCATGGGCGAAAAATACCCTGCATTATTGTAGGCTGGCAAGTCGCCTCCTTATAACCGGTCGAGTTAACGTTTATATCAATTCAGCCTATTCTGCCTCAGCATATTTCAGCCAACTCCAACCTACACAAACCAACACCAACCTATAACACCCCACTCCCCCCTTCTCGACGAGCTTAGATTTTCTCTTCAACATTTACCCCATCAAAACCAACCCAATCCCATGAAGTGATTATGAGCATATCCATTTCCCAAAAAGCCAAGCACCCCGATGCACTTACACCAAACGAACGCATACAGGAAGCTGCGGAGTTATTAGCCCAAGCGATTGTACGCAACCAAGAACATCTCCCAGAGAGCCGTTTTCCACTGGACATTAACGCCAACCAGAGCGTTCATGCACAACACAATAAGGCAGAGAACTGCCTCGACTAAACCGACTTCAGGAGATTGTATATATGCAATATGACGTGATTGCCCATGTAGCATCATTGGAAGATTTACCCAGCCAAGACCTCAAGAGTAAATGGACGCAACTGTATGGGGCACCACCGACAACTAATCGCCGAGCATATCTCATCACACGTATAGCCTATCGTATTCAGGAGCTTGCCTACGGCGGCCTTACTGAGGGAGCAAAGCAGGGTTTAGACAAGTTAATTGATGGCGAAATAAAAATTGATCGAAAAAGTAAACGCTTATGTATGCCTCCGGTAGGAACCAAGATTATTCGGGAATACAACGAAACAGAACATCAAGTAATGGTCACCCGATCAGGCTTTGAGTATCAGGGGCGTACATTTAAAAGCCTATCAGAGATTGCGCGACTGATTACAGGAACACGCTGGAGCGGCCCCGTTTTTTTCGGGCTTAAAACCAAATCAACCAAGAAAATAATTTAAGGAAAGAGGTAAACCATCGTGGATATCATCACTCCTAAACGCTGTGCCATTTACACGCGCAAATCATCCGAGGAAGGACTGGAGCAAAATTTTAATTCTCTCCACGCGCAAAGAGAGGCCGGAGAAGCCTATATTCGCTCGCAGGTACATGAAGGCTGGACAATACTATCAACATCCTATGACGACGGAGGATTTTCAGGAGGATCAACTGAGCGTCCCGGATTGCAAAAATTACTGAAGGACATCGAAGATAAAAAAATCGATGTCATTGTCGTCTATAAGGTTGACCGCTTAAGCCGATCGCTAAATGACTTTGCTCTGATGATGAACCTATTTGATAAAAATAGCGTGTCATTTGTCTCGGTTACACAAGCATTTAACACCACAAATTCTATGGGGCGTCTTACTCTAAATATATTACTTTCATTTGCGCAATTTGAACGCGAAGTTACGGGTGAACGCATTCGAGATAAAATTGGCGCGTCAAAGAAGAAAGGGATGTGGATGGGAGGACGCATTCCCATTGGCTTTGAGGTGATAGATAAACAACTATTCCCTCACCCAGAAGAAGCGCAATTGGTTCATGACATTTTTTTTACCTTTGTAGAACTTGGGTCCGTCACACAACTTTGTAAAGAACTAAAAAGATTAGGCGCCGTCACTAAACGCCACAAGATAAAATCTGGCGCCTTTACCGGCGGCATACCTTTCAGTAAAACCAGTATTTATAAAATACTCAACAAC
Source organism: Agarilytica sp. (assembly GCA_045430345.1). Lineage (GTDB taxonomy): Bacteria > Pseudomonadota > Gammaproteobacteria > Pseudomonadales > Cellvibrionaceae > Agarilytica. The sequence continues at coordinate 97,220 of JAILXT010000008.1, forward strand.
CGCATCTATCTAGGCGAAATCGAATTTAAAGGAAAAATTTATGACGGGCAGCACGAAGCAATCATAGACCAATCGACCTGGGATGCTGCTCACAAATTGCTTGCCAGAGATCCAGCCAAAAGTAGACCTCGATCCTGCTCTGCAACCCCTGCTCCACTTAGAGGCCTTCTGTTCGGCCCTGATAGCAAACTAATGACGCCGACACACACAAACCGCCGAGGCAAGCGTTACCGCTACTACATCACACACACTGCCCAAAAAATGGGTCATACCCACTGCTCGGTTAGGATGCTGCCCGCTGGAGATATTGAAGGTATTGTATTTGATCAACTAAAAGTTTTATTCAGCCAACCACAAGTAATTATACAAACGCGGAAAATCGCTAAAACGGCGAATTCGACTATCTCAGAGAATGATGTTCGCAAAGGGCTGCAATCTATCGAAACCTTATGGGATTGTCTATATCACAACGAACAAGCGAGACTTTTGCAGCTTTTTATTCAGCGGATCGACGTCTCGGTAGAAGGCGTGTCCCTCATAATACGCACCAACGGTATCGATGATTTAATTCATAGCATCAAGCAAGTACAGACCCCAAAGCAGGACGGCACGCATGCATACTGAAGTTACCATCAATGACGATAAATCGCTGATCACGGTTTTTATTCCGGTAAGATTAAAACGGCATGCCGGTCGTAAAACGTTAATATCGCCACAAGGCCAAGCGATCAATCCTGACCGTGATCAACAACAAGATAGGACACTCCTAAAAAATCTCGTGGACGCCCACCGCTGGCAACGTCTACTAAATTCGGGGAAATACACTACGATAAGCGACCTCTGTCGAGGAGAAGGGATATCTCCTGGCAATATTTCCACGGTTATTCGTATGGTAACGTTAGCACCAGATATTCAAGAAGCAATATTGAATTCTCAACATCCAAACCACTTAACGCGCGCTGATTTTGTGAGGGCGTTTCCAGTCGATTGGATAGAACAAAGGAAGTATTTTGGCTTTTCTGCTCAGGCTTGAGCCTATAAGCTCCCGGCTTCGCCGGGAGTAATTTAACTGAGAAATTATTCGTCGTTATTTTTAACAACTTTTAATTGCGGCTTATCCTCACCGAAATCATCTTCAAATTCTTCCTCTATGCGCTCTTTAATTTTTTCAGGGTCACCGGCCAAAAATCCCTCTGGTTCATTTTCATCAATAGGTGGCACCGGATATTTTTCACGATGCTTGCGACTAAATTCTTTTAACCGCTTTTTAACCTCTGCTTCCGTAGGCTCAGGGACGTACTTCTTAGTCATCTCTGAAGCCCCTATCAGTCTTGTTAATCCTGCCCGATGGACCACTTCCCGTAATAGAAGGCTTTTGCTGCTTAACTTTCTTCAGATAATCTGCCAAGCGTTTTTTAGATGTTTCTTTTGATATACGTGGTTTCATCTTCGCCTCATTTCAATAGCTTCGACATGTATTGCCCGGTTTGTTTGTTACCGGATTTCAGGGTGTAGCCATAAGAACGATAGGATGCAATAGCCCCAGGCACAGGATCAATAATCAGGCTTTCTTCCGCACCGACAGCATAACCAAATGCCTCAATAGCCGTTAAGCCGATATAAGCTATTTGACCTTTAAGGGGGTGGCTTTTCTCCGCTGAACCTTCAATGATCTCTAGCCTGACTTTTACATTACGTAAAGATAGACGCCCCAAGGCTAAGCCACACAGTTTCGAGCCATTCCAAATGGCCACATCAAAATATTTTTTGTGTCGTGCTTTAAAATATTCTGCCCAACTTCCCCAATCCCATCCGCCGTTGGGTGGCGTACGATCTCGATCAGGCCAGCTTCCAAGAGCACTAAGCGCCGCACTGTTAATCGGGGTTAATTTTAAGGCTGGCATACTAACAATGATGGGAACTTCCTGATAAACCTGACTTTTGACATCGGCATATTTTGACCTGAATTCCTCTAGGCTCATTTGTTCGATCATAGCTTCCGTTTAACTCCTTAATCATTTTGAACATCACTGGTTTTATCTGGATATCCTACGTGAGTACTTTTTACAAATCCGTGTTCTATTTCGCCTACTCACCTTTTTAAGTTGCAGTGGTTTTTATCGTTAACAATAAAAGTAAATAAAATTTTGTTCTGATACGATGCTTCATCATACGGTTTTTCTCTATCTCTGGGAGGTTTAAACACGTTCGAAACATTTTTTTACAGCCACTGTAACCCTTTGTTTTTATTAAGCTTTTAGCTTGTATCGTCAGACACCCTCAATACAAAGGTTTTAGGGAAAAACGGAGAGCAGAGAGAAAAACGGCTATTTTTTAGACAAAAAGGGGTGTTTTTAGACGACAGCCAAAAATAGCCAGAGAACTCTAAATTTCCGCTAGGCCCCGCCGTTACTGGGGCGTAGACGAAAAAAAAGCGCCTAGCGAGTAGGCGCTTCTTATAGTGTAATGGCGGAGAGGGAGGGATTCGAACCCTCGATACCGATCAAGGTATACTCCCTTAGCAGGGGAGCGCCTTCGGCCACTCGGCCACCTCTCCGAAAATCTTCGGCCCGGATAGGGCCGATTTAGGGGCGGCATAATAGCAATAAACGTATCATTTTCAAATAGAAAATGACGGGATTACGCCGTAAGTTGAATTCCCCCTAAATAGCGATCAACTATTCCCTTCTTGGGATGCTTGCTCCTGTTTTTCACGCTGAATTCGCTGATAAATTTCTTCACGATGGACAGCAATTTCTTTGGGGGCGTTTACACCGATACGCACTTGGTTACCTTTTACACCGAGTACAGTCACCGTTACATCATCGCCGACCATAAGTGTTTCGCCGATACGGCGGGTCAAAATTAGCATTTTTGTATCTCCTTACTTCTTCCTGTGAGTACAGTGACTTCTATTTATCTAGTTATATGTCTTGCTCTATACGGTTCAGCTATCACTGTGGGTCTATGAAACTCTTATTTTTTGTCTGAGTTTTTGATATACCAGCTAAACCTCCTTAAGTTGGCATGCAAAGCCTTATAACGCCAGCTTTGCGCTTTCCTTAACGGACATTAAGACTCTTGATCGTTTTTATCAAGTCCAAATGCCGTATGAAGGGCTCTTACTGCAAGCTCTAAATACTTTTCATCAATGATTACCGAGATTTTGATCTCTGAAGTGGTGATCATTTGAATATTGATACCTTCGTCTGCAAGCGTCTTAAACATGGTAGACGCGACACCTGCGTGCGACCGCATGCCAACACCAACGATGGACACTTTCGCAGTCTTATCGTCTGAGAGGACTTCTCGAGCACCGAGCTCCTCAGAAACAGCGGTTAGGATCTCTTTCGCGCGCTTGAGATCATTTCTGTGTACAGTAAACGTCAAATCGTTGCTCTGGTTCGCAGCGACGTTCTGAACGATCACATCGATTTCGATGTTGGCGTCGCCAATAGCCGAGAGCACTTTTGAGGCAACACCCGGCGAATCGGGCACGCCAAGTATCGAGAGTTTTGCTTCATCACGGTTAAACGCGATACCGGAAACAAGAGGCTGTTCCATATCTGAGTATTCCTCATCGAGGGTAATCAAGGTCCCCGGACCTTCTTTGAAAGTAGACATCACGCGTAGAGGGACGTTGTACTTGCCCGCAAACTCTACGGCGCGTATTTGTAGAACTTTAGAGCCAAGGCTGGCCATTTCGAGCATTTCTTCAAACGTTACCTGCTCTAGACGCTGCGCCTGCTCAGCAACACGAGGATCGGTAGTATAAACGCCGTCCACGTCGGTATAAATTTGGCATTCGTCGGCTTCAAGTGCTGCCGCCAAAGCAACCCCCGTCGTATCTGAGCCACCACGACCTAGCGTTGTGATATTACCGCTCTCATCAACGCCCTGGAAACCCGCCACAACGACAACACGACCGGCACTCAGGTCGGCTTGCATGCTTGCTTTGTCGATATCTTGAATACGCGCTTTTGTATGAGAGCTGTCGGTCAAAATTTTCACTTGGCCGCCCGTATATGAGCGTGCTTCACAGCCTAAGCCCTTTAGCGCCATACACAGCAGTGCGATAGTGACCTGCTCACCAGTGGAGACAAGTACGTCCATCTCGCGAGGGTCGGGCTCTGTTTGCATTTCACTCGCAAGGCCCAACAATCTGTTAGTTTCCCCGCTCATAGCAGACACGACAACCACAATGCTATGCCCTTGATTGCGAAAGCCCGCAATCTTTTGAGCAACAGCTTTTATACGGTCTGTGTCCCCAACTGAGGTCCCGCCGAATTTTTGAACAAACAAACTCATGAGTTGAAATTACCGAAAATTTTACTTTTTACGACCGTAAAAAAGGGTCGCAATTAAACACCAAAACTAACAAAATGTTAATAAAAACAATGTATTAATTAAGACGATTGAGATCTAGGTTTGCATGCTTTCCTTGATCCAAGGAATAACAGACGCCATTGCAGCTGGCAGTGCGTCAACATCTGTACCCCCACCTTGGGCCATATCTGGACGACCGCCGCCCTTGCCGCCGATCTGCAGCGCAACATGCTTCACGATATCGCCCGCTTTCACTTGCTTGGTCGCATCTTTACTAACACCTGCCACTAGGGATACTTTACCTTCTGAGGCGGTCGCTAAAACGACGGCTGACGTTCCCAGTTTGTTTTTTAGCTGGTCTGCGGTATCTCGCAGAGACTTAGCGTCTGCACCTTCTAGCACCTTAGCTAGCACCTTAATACCCGAGATTTCTTCTGCTTCGTTTAGCCATGTATCTGCTGAGGAGGCCGCGAGCTTTGCTTTCGCCTGCCCAAGCCGTTTCTCAAGTTGTTTATTTTGGCTAAGTAGCTGCTCCAACTTCTCCAATGCTGAGGAAGGTGAAGATTTGAGTGATTTAGCCACTTTTGCCAGTTTCAGCTCCGATTGCTCATAGCTGTGTAAGGCTCTTTCACCGGTAACCGCCTCTATTCGACGAACCCCTGCAGCTATCCCAGATTCTGAGGTGATTTTCATCACGCCTATATCGCCGGTGCGCTCGACGTGAGTGCCACCACATAATTCCACGGAAAAACCATCCCCCATCGAAAGCACACGGACTTCATCCCCATACTTTTCACCAAAAAGCATCATCGCGCCTTTTTCCTTTGCCATATCCATATCGCATACATCGGTAGTTACTGTGGTATTTGATCGGATTTGCGCATTAACAATGCTTGAGATCGCTTGAAGCTGTTCTGGTGTGACAGCCTCAAAATGCGCAAAATCAAAACGGAGTTTTTCTGAATCGACCAGTGAACCTTTCTGGGTCACATGTTCACCGAGTACGCTTCGGAGCGCAGCATGAAGTAAATGCGTAGCCGAGTGATTTAACGCTGTTGCCTGACGCACCGTTGAATCTACGATCGCGTCAACATTTTCGCCCTTCGTAAATTTACCGCTTAAGACTACCCCAATATGAAGGTGGTTATCGCCGCTCTTCTGACAATCACGCACTTCGAACTTAGCGTCGCCGAGCGTAATATAACCGCTGTCGCCCACTTGGCCACCAGACTCCCCATAGAAGGGGCTACGATCCAACACGAGTACACCCTCGTCACCTTCGGATAAAACGTTTGCTTCATCAGTACCGAGGAATAAATGTGTAATGGCGCCGTTTTGTTTTAGATCTGAATAGCCAAGGAATTCTGTTTTGCCCTCAATGGAAATTCGGTCGGTATAATCTACTTCGAAAGTATCCGCACCACTAGTGGCCTCGGCTTTCATTAATGTTTTATAGCCCTCCATATCGGTAAGCAGATCACGTTCACGCGCAATATCTGCCGTTAAATCAGCAGGAAACCCATACGTGCCGTGTAACAAGAAAATCGTTTCACCGGAAATTGTGTTGCCGCTTAATTCCGAGACATGTTTTTCAAAAATAGCCATACCCTTACTTAGAGTTCTGGCAAATTGCTCTTCTTCGCGCAGTAATACTTTTTCAATGAGCGTTTGTTTTTCTTTAAGCTCTGGGTAGGCATCCCCCATTTCCTGAACAAGCGCTGCCACTAACTTAGAAAAGAATGGTTCTTCAACACCCAATTTATATCCATGGCGTACTGCACGGCGAATAATACGACGAAGCACATACCCTTGCTTTTCATTGGACGGTGTAACGCCATCCGATACCAAAAATGCACATGAACGAATATGATCAGCGATAACACGCAATGACTTATCCGTTAGATCTTTCGCGCCAGTGACTCGGACTGTTGCATCGAGTAAGGCCTGAAACAAATCGATTTCGTAATTACTGTGAACGTTTTGCATAACCGCTGCTATACGTTCTAGCCCCATCCCTGTATCAACAGAAGGTTTAGGGAGAGGCACTAAAGAACCATCGGTTTGACGCTCGTATTGCATAAATACGAGATTCCAGATTTCGATGTAGCGATCTAAATCATCGTCTTCGCTGCCAGGAGGCCCACCTGGAATTCCTTCACCGTGATCATAAAATATTTCTGAACTGGGACCGCATGGGCCGGTATCGCCCATCTGCCAAAAGTTATCTTCATCCAGTCGAGAGAAACGTTCTGGATTAACCCCCACTTCTTTCTTCCAAATATCGGCGGCTTCATCATCGCTAATATGGACGGTCACCCACAACTTTTCTTCTGGAATATTTAAGACTTTGGTTAAAAACTCCCAACCAAAAAAGATGGCATCGCGTTTGAAATAGTCACCGAAACTAAAATTCCCCAACATTTCAAAAAACGTATGATGACGCGCAGTGTAGCCCACATTTTCTAAGTCGTTATGTTTACCACCCGCACGAACACAGCGCTGTGAGCTCGTAGCGCGTGTATAACCACGCTTATCTTGGCCGAGAAATGCATCCTTAAATTGCACCATACCCGCATTGGTAAACAATAGGGTGGGATCGTTGCCAGGAACAAGGGAGCTACTGGGCACAATGGTATGGCCCTTTTCTTCGAAATATTTCAAAAATGCGTGTCGAATAGCCGCACACTTCATAACGTTTTTCCGTATTCTATAAGTTGGGTAGAGGAGGTAGAAATGGGAGCGCTAGTGCATTCCCAATGAACCTTCGCTAAAAGTTTTATTCGCAAGAATGTGCAGGTGTAAATGAAAGACAGTTTGGCCTGCGGCTTCACCATTGTTAACCACAACACGAAACGCATCCGACACACCAAGTTGCTCAGCAATTGTGCTCACTGAAAGCATGAGGTGGCCAAGTAACGCTTTATCGTCTTCAGTGGCATCCACCAGACGAGGAATGGGCTTTTTAGGGATCACCAAGACGTGAGTAGGGGCCTGAGGATTAATATCTTTAATACAAATACAGAGATCATCTTGATACAGAATGTCGGCGGGAATGTCGCCACTAATAATTTTGCCGAATATGGTCTCTTCAGACATGTTTTACGCCTAGGTAATGTAAATAAGATTAACGTGCGCTATACGCTTCTTTTTCTTCCAAAGAGAGCGTTCGCGCTTCGGATTCAAGCATAACGGGAATATCGTCACGGATGGGATATGCTAAGCCGCTAGCGGCACATACAAGCTCCCCTTTCTCTTCATCATATATAAGGGGTGCTTTACTCACTGGGCAAACGAGCATACTAAGTAACTTTTTATCGATCATGGTATTAGGCTTGTATTCACTTGAAAAACGGGGATTTTACACCCCTAGCGCGGCCAATGTCTCTACTAGCGCTAAGTTGTTGCCGTTTTGAACAATACTCTGGCCATTTCTTTGACCAACGCATGATAAATGAACGTTATTTCGGCTTTTGTTGCGGTGGCAACAGCAATTCTGGGTCGAGGCGCTGATCAAACCAGTTAATGCGCCAATCCAAATGCGGGCCCGTCACTCTCCCCGTCGCACCAATCTCAGCAATAAGCTGGCCACGCGCTACGTAGTCCCCTTCGCCCACCAAGATTTTACTTAAATGAATAAATGTTGAAGATACGCCATACCCATGATCAACGATCAGTGTGCCGCCGGAATAATACATATCGTTATCCCTTAGCGACACTCGCCCTGCTGCGGGCGCAACAACCTTTGTGCCGACAGGCCCAGCGATATCCAGCCCATAATGAGGACGCTTCGGCACGCCATTAAACACTCGCTGACTACCATACACGCCTGTAACAGGACCTTCCGCCGGCCAATCGAAACCTAACGCATATTCGAGGCTTTCAGTCGTTTGCTGGCGCGCTTTCCATATCTTCGCAGCTTCACGCTTGATTCGCTGACTGACTTCAGGAGGTGGCGCTACATATTTCTGTTCTACACCTTCAATTTTTTGCGTAGCATAGTGCCGCTGCTCAACCTCATACTGATAACGCTGTTTTTTCCCTTCAGGGCTCTCAATAGTTAATTCAATTTGCTTTGCCGTATCCCGACCAAGACCAAAAACGAAATGGCCTTTGTTTGTTACTTTAACTTCTCGTTTAAATACAAAAACTTTGTTAGCAGGGTCCGTTTTTCCTTTAAGTAAACCGCCTTGAACCCACTTGCCCGATATAATCGGTTCCGCATTCACAACCTGACCAAGTAAGATATTCACGGAAAGAATCAAACATAATATGTTGCGCATTCGATAGGTCTCTTGGCGTTTTTTATATATGCGTTTTATATGTGCGCTTTTAGTATCACAAGAGGGCGGAGTTAGACCGAACCTCGCGCAAACCGAGCTCGCATTATAGCTCAGACAAATGCTTCGATAAAAAATTCTAAAATAAAATATTAAGAACATAAAAAAGCTAACGAAACATTTCGTTAGCTTTTGAGTGATTAAGATAGAGGAAAAAAACGACTAGTCAGTAATAAGATTTCCACCATCCAATAAGTTTTGAATAATTACCTGATCTGCACCGAGAAGCGTTAAATCCACACCCTCCAACACAATACTCATATCCGTAGCGACGCCATCACCATCTACATCCACACTTATGGTTGTATCGGTACCATCACTCGAAAAAGAGAGATAACTATCCAGATCAATCGCATCGTTGCTCTCACCTTGAAGGAGATCAGAAATATCCAATACGTCGCCCAATGAAGCGTCAAAATCAGTTATTACGTCATCGTCTCCAACATCTGTACTGCTCCAGACGAAAGTATCAGAACCAGTATCACCAGTTAGGGTATCGGTGCCACTTCCTCCAAATAGAATATCCTCGCCTGCACCGCCAATAAGGGTATCGTCACCTTGAGCACCGAAAAGAAGGTCATTCCCATCGCCGCCATCTAAGGTATCATCTCCTACACCGCCATCGATAATATCGCTACCCGCCAGGCCCGACACTTGATCGTCACCCGCGTCGGCTACCATCAGATCGTCCCCTGAGGTACCGGTTGAGATGTCATCGGACACTGTGCCAAATAAGGTATCATCAGTATCGACGAGATCGGGGTCGATTCCATCAGAAAACCCAGCAAGATCATCAACGGAGACCAATATTGTGTCTGTCGAAACCGCCTGATCAGCGTTACTACTTTCTTCACTCGTTGCTGTAACAGTTAAACTAAAGTCACCTACGAATCCGGCAGGAGGTCTTATTTGGATGTTTGCTAGATCCCACCCTTCAGTATGTACGTCAATAGAATCCGACCCAGCCGCAGCCAGATACTCATTTACCCCGTCGGTCAAAATAGCCCCTACGGGAATACTACTAACGACAACACTCACAATACTTTCAGAACCGTCAGTATCGTCTACCGCAGCAACAATATTTGGCAACTCTATATAAGTGCCCTCTCCACCACGGCTTATCTGAACAGGGTAATAACCTCCATCGATATTATCTGCACCAGGTACAAAGCTTCCTATTTGTCCGCCAACACTCACCAAATCTTCCAGGCTTGAATAAATATTAAAGTTGGCAGCATTAAGCGCTTGAGGGTCACCACCATCAACAACCATATTCAACGAAAATTGCCCAATACCGTTTATGTTATTCACATAAACTTCGATACTGTAAAAACCATCCTCAGGCGCTGTAAAAGATTCTTGCGTAATAGGCACAACAGGGTTTAAAACATTCGGACCAAAATTACCCCAAGAATCGCCCGTGGTGCTGATAATTGTCTCACCACCTAACTCTACTCTCATTGAATCATCGCGATAGCCCTGGAATTCATATGTGCTGCCCGCTTCCAGAAATATTAGGCCTGTAACCGCATAGGAATCGCGTGTACCAATCTGAATCGTTGAACCGTTACTTGGAATAACATTAGTATTCGTTACTTCTTCCGGAGTTCCTAAACCATCAATGATTCTTTGCGATGATGTAGCCGTAGCTAAATCGATAACACCTTCCTGTAGGGCCGCATTGTTATCAACGTTATTTAAATTATCAAAGAAGCTTAGAAGGAGGCCTGTAGAAACAGGCAAAGCAACCTCTTGTTCGCCATCAGTTTCTGTGGCTTCATCAAGCACCAAAGAGGGCGAGTCAGCAGATGCAGTAACAACCAACGATGCGGTATTTTGAACAGGCAAAGCTGGGTCTCCATCGTTTACCCAGAATGAAAAGGTAGCAGTACCACTCCAATCGTCTGCCGGTTCAAATGTCCACGTTCCGTCACCGTTATTTACAAAATCACCCTCTCCAGAAGTGAGCTGTAGCTCATCCGCGATTAAGGTATCGTTCTCAGGGTCGGTTGCGCCAACCAATAGATCCTCTTGATCAATTAGAAGAACACCACTGTCTTCAGCGACTGGGGTTAGGGTTACAGGTACTACTTGCGGGGCATCGTTAACCCCGTTGATGGTGATGTCGATCACTTGACTGGTCACGCCGTCGGCATTCAAGACCGTGAAGCTGTCGGTCAGGCTCGCACCCGCCGCCAGGCCTTGGATCGCCGCTTGGCTGTTGTCCGCCGCGTAATTCCAGTTGCCGTTCACATCAATATCCAGGGTGCCGTAGGTGCCGGTCTGACTGTCCGCGGTAAAGGCGTCTTCGCCCGCATCGCCGCCGCTCGCACTTAAGCTGCCACTGTCGGTCAGGGTCGCCGCATCGTCTTCGGTCACGTCGCCGGCAATGTCACCACTGATCACGGGCACATCATCGGTGCCGTTGATGGTGATGTCGATCACTTGACTGGTCACGCCGTCGGCATTCAAGACCGTGAAGCTGTCGGTCAGGCTCGCACCCGCCGCCAGGCCTTGGATCGCCGCTTGGCTGTTGTCCGCCGCATAATTCCAGTTGCCGTTCACATCAATATCCAGGGTGCCGTAGGTGCCGGTCTGACTGTCCGCGGTAAAGGCGTCTTCGCCCGCATCGCCCCCGGTCGCCGTGAGGCTGCCACTGTCGGTCAGGGTCGCGGCATCATCTTCGGTCACTGCGCCGGTGATATCCCCACTGATCACGGGCACGTCGTCGGTGCCGTTAATGGTGATGTCGATCACTTGACTGGTCACGCCGTCGGCATTCAAGACCGTGAAGCTGTCCGTCAGGCTCACGCCCGCCGCCAAGGCTTGGATCGCCGGCTGATTGTTCGCCGCCGCGTAATCCCAGTTGCCGTTCGCGTCGATATTCAAGGTGCCGTAGGTGCCGGTCTGGCTGTCCGCGGTAAAGGCGTCTTCGCCCGCATCGCCCCCGGTCGCCGTGAGGCTGCCACTGTCGGTCAGGGTCGCGGCATCATCTTCGGTCACCGCGCCGGTGATATCCCCACTGATCACGGGCACGTCGTCCACAGCTGAAACACTTAAATCTGCCGTATTAGCTACACTAACTGTGCCGTCGCTGACATCAAAGCTGAAGTTCACCGGACCGTTGTAGTTGGCCGCCGGGGTGTAGACCCAGCCGTCGGTGGCGTTGCCACTGAGACTGCCTTCATCCACTTGCAGGTTTTCAATACTGAGGCTGTCGCCTTCAACATCCGTCGCGCCCGCCAGTAAGTCGGCTTCGCTGATCGCTAGGGTGTTGTCTTCCACGATGTCCGTCAGCGTAATCGCACTGACAGCCGGGACATCGTTTACCGATGCGACAAACAAACTTCCTGTGTTTTCTACCGTGCCGCCCTCTCCATCACCAATAACATATGTAAATTCAGCATCGCCAAACCAATCATTACCTGGGATATAAGAAAAGGTTCCGTCACCATTATCAACTACGTCACCTTCCCCAGAAGTTAACGATACGCTCTCGACAGAAAGAACATCAAAAAGATCTATATCGTTAGCGCCAACCAATAATGTTTCAGAGGCGATATCGATGCCGCTATCCTCATCGATGGAACCCAAGTCAATTGACTCACCAATAAAGGGCGCGTCATTAACGTTGTTAACACGGAATATTAGTTCTGTGGTGACAGAATTGTTCTCCGCACCAGAATTATCTGTGGCTGTTACAGCCAATACATATTCCCCAAGCTGGGTAAAAGCTGCATCATTCGTCGCTGCGCCAGTAATAGTCCCAGTTTCGCTATTAAAGACCAGCCCATCAGGTAGAGCATCGATTGTAAAACTGAGAGTTTGACCTATGTCGTCATCAAAAAAACTTTCGGATAAATCAAATTCAACTACAGCATCTTCATTGACAACGATATCAGCCAAACCTGTGGTGTAAGGCTGGGTGTTATAAAAATCAGGATTATCGATAAAGGTTACTGAGTTCACCGAACTCAGACCAGATGTTTCGAAACCACTTACAGGAGTAACCGAATCTGCGGTCAGCTCAATTCGAGCGCCTGAAAGCGCCGAAGAACTCGAACCTCCCGGTGCAGCGTCTCCTCCGGCGGCTGTTGCAGGGAGCAACTCCTCGATGGATTCTCCACTCTCAACCGCTTGCGCGAGAAGTTCAAAATTTACATCCTCACCGACGCTCCCTTCAATTAAATCATCAAGACTATCCAATAGTTTTTGAGTGATAGTAAGTGTTTCGTCATGGCCTAAACTTATGGGCTTGTAGCCTTCCAAATTTAAGACAACAATACTGCTACCAATTGTTTTTACAGCACTTCCCATATGCAGTTCATGACCGGGCTTACCAGCTATCTGCTCACCGTTAGGCCCCACTAGGACTACCTCACCCTGTATTCCGGCGATTTTTCCTAGCGTTTTGACCGTGTTTGATGCATCTTCTGACATAAGGAAACTAACCTTTACTTTTAGATTACTCGTAACTAATACTTAACGCGCTGAGCAACGAGCCAGAGGCGTTAAAAATTCTATATCCAGCATATAGCTGATCATACTGCGCGTTAATATGTGCTCTTCTAGATTCAACAACTTCAGTTTCTGTATTCAATAAATCCAGCAACGTTCTACGCCCGATATTGAATTGCTTGGTATAGGCCGCTTTTGTTGCCGCAGCTGCATCAACATGCAGCAATAAAAATTTCATCTGCGCATTGAGCGCTTCATAGGCATTCCAAGATAAATTCATGCTTTCAACTACCTGCCGACGAGCGTTGTTGCGAATATCTTTTGACTGCTCTATTAATTTTGCCGTTTGCTTTCTGCGGGCTTTATCGGCGCCACCATTAAATAAATTATATTTAAGGCGCAATGCGATCACTAAGTCTTCATCTTCGCCTTCGGTACCAACATTCTCATCCCAGCGTTTTTCAGCTTCGAGTTTAAGTGTTGGCCAATAACTGCTCCCTGCTGCCTTGTGCTGCGCTCGCGCAGCTTTAAAGTCAGAAGATGCAGAATGCAACGTAGGATGATTTTCCTCTGCTCTCGCAACGGCTTCTTCCAGCGATACGGGTAGACCCGATACACTTTCCGGCTTACGCATATTTTCTAGGTTTGGGTAAAACCCTGTTACACGTAAAAAATTTGCTTGAGCATCTGCGAGATTGTTCTGAGCAACCACCATATTCGCATTTGCTAACGCTAACCGAGCCGCGATCTGATCTAAATCCGCTTTGCTTCCCACCCCCGTTTTACTGCGTAGCGCCATCTGATCATATATATTTTGATGCTCCCATAGCGTGTTTCTCGCAAGATCCAACAACTCGGTATGGCGCATTACGTTGAGATATACCTCGGAGGTCCTCAAGGCAATATCTTGAGCAGTTGTTTCAGCCAAGTACACAAGGCTTTCTTCTCGCGCTTTTTGACGCTGTATCTCAGCGTTCGTACCAAGCCCGTCGAAAATCAACTGCTCTGCTTGCAATGACAGCTCTTCGCGATCGAAATCAACTTCATTGTTCCCTGTCGCTGGCGCAGTTCTAGTCTCTTTGCCAATCCCTGCATTTAAGTTCAATTTAGGTAAATACCCAGCCTTTGCCTGCTTAACTTCTTGCTTCCGAGATTGCAATTCATGCTTAACGGATAACATTTCCGGATTCGTTTTTAGCGTCTGCTCTATCGTTTCGGATAGAGTAAATGCCTGCGCTGCGGTCCCCACGACACATAACAAAAGAGCAACCGCTCCCATTAAATACTTGCTGAACATCCCACCCACCTTAACTTTGGTTAAAAATCGATCATGCAAAAAACGTGACAACTTTCGCACAACCAACAACTTATTTCATAAAACGCTATTCACAGCCTATTTTTATTCTATTTATGCATACCCTGTATGTTTATTATTCTCTTAGCCTATAGTGCTTCATTGGATGCGAACCGATATAAGCGATGCAATACGCCCGCTCGATACTAAACAATAGCCGACGTAAAACAATCCGACACACTGGATATCACACATATTATGTAGAGCAAAAAGCTCTGGGAAGGCTGGCCGTTACGCATAAGGCCACATCAGAGACAAAATGACACACTCAACGTTCGCTGAATAGCCGCCATTCTAAAACATAGGGCCATCATCGAACACTGGCTAAATCAAAGTAGATTGTAAAATTGAGTAAAACTGCGTAGTAACTTTACTACGAAGCAGAACGCGTTAGCGCTCTCTTAAGGCTAACTGTTTGGTTTTGAGTATTGGTTTAAGCATGTAATCCAATATGGTTTTCTTTCCCGTTAGAACATCCACGCTTACTGTCATACCCGGAATGATCGGCAATTCTGTTCCATCCGGCCCAATGAAAACGCGACTCGTCTCTACACGCACAAGATAAAAACTCTCTTGCTGCTCATCCAGAATAGTATCAGGACTGATGTGAACCACTTTCCCATCTAAGCCCCCCATTATAGAAAAATCATACGCAGTGAATTTGATTTTCGCTTTTTGTCCGGGATGTAAATAAGCAATATCTGAAGGTCGGATTTTCGCCTCTATCAACAAGGTTTCTTCGCTTGGTACAATCTCCGCGATATCCATCCCTGGCTGGATAACGCCGCCAATGGTATTAACAAGCAAGCGCTTGACCGTTCCTGTAACCGGGGATTTAACAACCGTTCGCTTCACCCGATCAACCAGAGCCTCACTGGTTTCTGTCAGGCGCGATAATTCCAAAGAGATTTCATTTAACTGCTCCCTTGCATCCCGCTGAAAAGATAGGGACACATTGAGTAATTTTTCTTGCGCCTCCTTTAAACTAGAGCGCACTCGAGGCATAGCTAATTCCGACGCTCTGAGCTCGCCTTTTAAATCGTTTAACTGCCTCTCCAAGCGCAGCAACTCAACTTCAGACACAGCCCCTTCTGAAACCAGCGGGCGCGTCAATTTTAATTCTGCTTCCAAAAGCCCATAGCTCCGACCCAGCCGCTCTTTCTTCGCTTGCAACTCAGACAACTCCTGATTCTTTTGAGATACTTGCTGCTCAAGCACCTGAAGTTTCCCCTTCAGTTCGTCCTGCCTAGACGCGAAGAATGCCCGCTCCTGTCGGATCAGAGACGATTCCCATTTTGTGTCTTCCGGCACTCGAAATTCTTCACCCTCTGCCTCAGATCGTAAACGCAGCGATTTAATTTGCAATTGCGCTAACGTCACACCAGCTTCCCTTAACGAAGACGAAAAGCGTGTATCATCCAAACGCACAAGCGATTGCCCTCTCTCAACAATATCGCCCTCTTTAACATATCGCTCAGCTAAGATGCCGCCTTCTAAATTTTGAATAATCTGAACCTGCTGAGACGGGATTACTTTTCCCTCTCCGCGAGTAAATTCATCTACGAAAGTAAAGCCCGCCCATAAAAAGAAGCAGATAAAAAAAACAATGATGATCCTGAGTAGCGTCACTGCACCTTTTGGCGATTGCGCCAAAACCGCCGTTTTCGCTGAAGACACATAATTTAACTCATCGCCCGTCAGCGGTGGTATTGAGTCATCGTCGTACAGTACTGCGTGACGTAACGCCTTATATGCCTGCTTGATATGTTGACTAGGCACGAATCTGTCCTTTTTGTAACGCTTCGATTACTTTGTCTTTCGGACCATCAGCGACAACTTTCCCTGCATCTAATACGATCACACGACTGACCAAATTTAGAAGTGTTGTCTTGTGAGTCACAAGTAACGCAGTTCTACCTTTTAACTCATCTTGAAGGCTCGTCATTAATTTATTTTCGCTCGCGTTATCCATAGCAGTACTTGGTTCATCCATTAGCATTATGGGAGGACTATTCACCAAGCCTCTTGCGACACTAATCGCTTGTCGTTGACCACCAGAAAGGCTCTCACCCCGCTCACCGATCATCCGCTCAAACCCTTTCGGGTGGCTATCCACAAAATCATTAACACCCGCAACACCGGCCACACGAATTATCTCTTCGTCAGAAATTACCTGATGCCGAAACGCGATATTATCCCGAATATTTCCATAAAATAAGACGCTATCTTGCGGGACATAACCAATGTTATCTCTAAGCTCAGCAGGGTCGATCTGAGTCATATCAATCCCATCGATCAGAACAGCCCCCCTGGTCGGTCGATACAAACCCATAAGTAATTTATGTAATGTTGATTTACCTGAACCGATACGACCAATTATCGCAACTTTTTCTCCGGACTTAATTTTAAACGAAACGCCCGACAAACTGCTGTTGGTTTCATTTGGGTAAGTAAATTCAACACCTCTAAACTCTACATCGCCCTGAAAGCTCAATCGCTCAACAAACTTTCGACCCTCAGGCCGTTCTTGCTCACCATCTACGATTTCGTCTAGGGATTCCAACGCTAATTTGGACTGCTGGTACTGAACCAATAATCCTGATATTTGAGCCAAAGGCGCTAGCGCGCGACCAACCAAGATAACGCACGCAATAAGTGCACCCTGCGTTAAGTTGTTCTCTGAAATACTATAAACACCAACAATCACGACAAACACTGATGACATCTGCAATACAAACGAAGCAAATGTAGCGGCACTCGTCGAGAAAAAACGCCAACGGACACCCCAATAGGCCAGCGTACCCACTGCCGCTTCCCACTTACGTAGTATTTTACTCTCTGCACCCAAGCCTTTTAATGTTTCGAGGTTGGTTAACGCTTCAACCAATGTTGCGTTTTTTTGTGCCGACGCTAAAAATGTCTGGGCCACCAAAGCCTTTAACTTACCTTGAATAAATAGTGCATAAGCCAAAATTATCGGCACGGCAATAACAGGCACCCAAACGATTGGCCCGCCTATATACGCCACAACAATGAGGAACAATATAACGAATGGAAGATCCACTAAGGTCGACACGGTTGCCGAGGTTATAAAATTACGAATAGTCTCAAACTCACGGACACGACTCGCAAAAGCGCCGACAGATTTGGGGTGAATCGAATAATGCGCCCCAAGCACTTTTTCTAAAATAAACGACGACAGCAGGACGTCCGCCTTTTTCCCGGCGATTTCAATAAAGTAGGTCCTGAGCAGACGCAAAATCAAATCGAAACCAAACACGACCAGCACACCGATAGCCAAGGCCCAGAGTGTTTCAATCGCATTGTTTGGCACAACCCTATCGTATACATTCATCACGAATAGCGGGTTCGCCAACACAAAGATATTAATCATAAAGGACGCTATGAGTACGTCACGATAAATTCGCCAGTTTTTGGCGAGGGTTCCCCAAAACCAATGAATTTCAACGCCAGACAAATCGACTTCTATTCGATTTTCGGTCTCGTCCATCGCTTTAGTCAAAACACAATATCCAGAATACTTCTGGTCTAATTCTGAAAGTGAAAGTGTTTTTACCTCACCATCTTCTGAATCAAATATTCGCGCCTCACCGTTTTTGGATATCCGCTCAAGCACCACCGCCCGATTATCCTCCATCAACAGGACCAAAGGCATTGTAAGTGTCGATATATTAGGCAAAGGACGCTTATTGATTTTTGCTTCGATTGTGACCCGCTGCGCCGCACGTGTAAAAAGTTCAGGGGTTAAGCGCCCATTGACCAAAGGCAAGCCCGCAGTTAACGATGAGCGGGTCGCCTTACGCCCCTCTTCTGCACAAATATAAAGCAGCGACTCCAATAAGGAATCTTTATTAGACGCGGGCGGTTGACTGGTAGAAACGGATGAAGTGTTCATAGGCCTTCAGTTAAGCATGTACCGTGTTAACTATGCAGCACAGACGATGATTACGTTTACATGTTAGAGGCACCCCTCAGATCAGCGAGAAGCGCAAGCACACTCCAATAGGAGGCAGCCACGGTTGAATAATAGGCCATATGCCTAAAAAAAGAAAAGGTGTGATTCAGCTAGGCTTCTCTAGCGACCTAACATCAATTGGAAAATAAACGAAACACGCTATCCGGAGTGAAACCACGAGAAACCATAAAGCGGACTCTACGTGCTTTTTCCTTAGTATCCTCGATTGGGGTGTTAGCAAATTTTTTGGTATAGACCTCGTCAGCTAATTCGAACCAATCTTCATCTTCCTCATAGATATACGCCGCGATCAGGTATTCACTTACACCTCGTTGACGTAACTCTTGCTTGATGAACTTTGGCCCTTTGCCTTGTCCTTTTTTTGAGCGAATAAACAGTTCAACAAAGCGTTCTTCACTCTGTAAATTCGCTTCTGCCAAATTGGCCAGCTGTCTTTCTACTTTGTCTGCGTCAGGGAACTTACGAGAAAGCTTGGACAATAATTCTTGCTTAGAGTGCTCACGTCGTGCAAGCAGAGAGAGTGCGGCGCTTTTTATTGCTTGATCTTCAGACGCCGAGAAATCAGTTACCATCATATATATTAGCCGTTCTTAAAATACTACAAATTACTCATTATTTTTATTATTAAAATCCCTATTGAGACATAGCGCCGCTATTCTCAGAGTCCTTTTTCCTTTTTCTACTACAACCGATAGCTGGCATTCCGATAAGCCATACCCGTGTCCGTCGCTCCTTTGCTTACGACGTATAGCGTATAGAAGGCCAGGGATTCTACAGAGCTATTCAGTCTAACCATAGCCCTGTAGTGAATTTCTTATCCCAATATGCCAACTTTGTGCGCTAGGCCTCTTCTTCCTTCGCTAGAGCTTCACCAACAGCAGGCTCAACACCGAGTAACTCGGACTTAATCTTGCTCTCTAAGAATTCGGCGATATCCGCATGCTCCCTCAAGTATTGAATAGCATTGGCCTTGCCTTGGCCTATTTTGTCACCGTTGTAGCTATACCAGGCACCCGCTTTATCGACGAGACCCAATTTAACACCATAATCCACGATTTCACCCAAACGATTTATCCCTTCACCATACAGGATTTGAAATTCCGTCTGCTTAAATGGCGGCGCAACTTTATTTTTGACTACTTTTACCCTGGTTTCAGAGCCAACGACTTCATCGCCATCTTTTACTGCACCGATTCGACGAATATCAAGACGAACCGAGGAATAAAACTTCAACGCATTACCACCAGTAGTGGTTTCTGGATTACCAAACATAACCCCGATTTTCATACGGATTTGGTTGATGAAAATGGCCATGCAGTTAGCATTTTTAATATTGCCGGTAATCTTTCTTAAGGCTTGAGACATTAAACGAGCTTGCAACCCAACATGGTGATCACCCATATCGCCCTCAATCTCCGCTTTTGGCGTAAGCGCAGCAACGGAATCGACGACGATCACATCAATAGCGCCTGAACGTACCAACATGTCTGCAACCTCTAGCGCCTGCTCACCTGTATCTGGCTGAGAAACAATAAGGTCATCAACATTTACACCTAATTTTTCGGCGTATAACGGGTCAAGAGCGTGTTCAGCATCAATAAAGGCACAAGTGCCGCCTTTCTTCTGAGCTTCTGCAATGACCTGTAAAGTGAGCGTGGTTTTACCTGATGATTCAGGACCAAAAATCTCGACGATTCGCCCCCGAGGAAGACCACCAATACCGAGAGCAACATCCAAACCAAGGGACCCGGTTGAAACGCTTGGAATCGCTTGCCTTTCCTGATCCCCCATACGCATTACGGTACCCTTACCAAACTGTCTATCAATTTGAGTAAGTGCTGCTTGAAGTGCTTTTTCTTTATTGCTGTCCATTAAACCATCACCTTTGTATATCGTTATATATTTTGTACCCACGTTGAATTCCATTCGTGTAGTGGATAAACATAGAGTAATCCAATATTACTGTATACGCAAACAGTAATATGTTTTTATACAGTGGTTGTGCTAATTATTTATCTTTCACAGAAGTAAACCTCAGCAAAATTTCCAAAGCCTTCATCGTCGATTGACCCCGGACCTGCTCGCGATCACCCTCAAACATAAACTGTGAAGTTTCGACTCTTGTGCTAGAACCGACCGCAAAACATACCGTACCCACAGGCTTGTCCTCAGAGCCACCGCCGGGACCCGCTATCCCTGTAATTGCCACGCCGATGTCAGACTGCGACTGGCGAAGCGCCCCTTCCACCATCGCTTTGGCAACTTCCTTACTGACAGCGCCATGGGCCCCAAGTAACTCACTAGATACACCGAGTAAACGGCATTTCATATCGTTGCTATAGGTGATAAACCCGGCCTGAAACCACTCGGAGCTCCCTGGAATATCGGTGATTGCTCGCGCCACACCTCCGGCGGTGCAGGATTCAGCCGTCGTCACAACGAGGCCCTGTTGTGCGAGACTTTGCCCTAAAATCAGCGCCTGGCTGTAGGTAGAATTAGACATTGAGAAAACATAGGGGATGCCGCATGAATATGCAATAGATTGATCTTCAGTTTAAAAAGAATATCTACCTCTTGGCTTCAGACCACTTCTTTTGCGTCATTGAAGCGAAGAGCTTGCTAAAATTATATATACTGCCGTCTGATTATCACGTCCAATCGTCACACATAAGACATGCGCGCCAAGGAAATATTATGAAAAAACTGATTATTAAAAGCATCCTAATGATCTGTATTTTTATGGGGATATCTCAATACTTTGTATACATCATGACCGGGAAATCCCCCTTAGACGGATTCAAAACCCCTGACTTGTCGTTTGGAACAAATGATATAAAAAACGCGGTAACTGGGGGCAAACAAACAGTTTATAAATGGGTCGACGAAAATGGCGTAACCCAATACACCGCGGAACCACCGCCAGAACAGGCCGTCACAACAGTTGAATTGGACCCAAACATGAATATCGTTAGGGGTATCGAGATGCCAGAAGAAGAAAAGGAAAAAGCACCTCCAAAGGTTGCTTTACCCGAAGGCCCTATATACAGTCCCAAATCTGTCAAAAAGCTTATGGATGATGCACAAAACGTTCAAAAATTATTGGATGACCGTTTCAAGGAACAAGAAAAAGCACTCCAAGACATATAGCCTCTGCGATAAGCAATTCCATATTACTGACTTTTTGAGCCTGGAGTTGGCCTCTCAGCCAGCCCCAACGGTCACTTGTCGCTACATGATGAATGGCCTATTGTGCCGACTACCTACCCCCCTAAAAAACATATGACCACAGAAAAACAACACACCCCCATGATGCAGCAATATCTGCGCATCAAATCCGACCACCCCCATGAACTTGTTTTTTATCGAATGGGTGATTTTTACGAGCTGTTTTTCGATGATGCAAAAAAAGCGGCTCAACTCCTCGATGTCACGCTTACGGCCCGAGGAAAATCAGGCGGAGAACCCATTCCAATGTGCGGCGTGCCTCACCACGCAGCGGAAAATTACCTAGCGAAACTGGTTAAACTCGGCGTATCAGTCGCGATATGCGAACAAATTGGAGATCCAGCAACCTCAAAAGGGCCTGTGGAACGCAAGGTTATGCGTGTTGTAACACCCGGAACAGTCAGTGATGAAGCCCTGCTCGACGAATCCAGAGACAATCTTTTAGTTGCTTACTACCAAGGCGCAGAAGGGTTCGGTATTTCCAGTTTAGACATGGGCAGCGGCCGCTTTGTCGTGTTTGATGCCCCAGACGAAACCGCGCTAATTGACGAGATCGCACGTTTACGCCCAGCAGAGCTTTTGGCCCAGGATAGTATTAGTCATCCAAATATTTTAAGCGAGAGAGCAGGCTTTCGACTTCGCCCTGAGTGGGAGTTTGATAACGACAGTGCCTTAAAACAACTTTCTAAGCATTTCAAAACACAGGACCTGGGCGGTTTTGGATGTGATCACTTACTTGCTGTCAATGCCGCTGGCTGCCTACTTTCCTATGCACAGGAAACCCAAAGAACATCGCTCGAGCATATTGCTTCGTTACAAGTTGAGCACCCAGACAACCGAGTGACGCTGGACGCTGCCACAAGACGTAATTTAGAGATAGACGTTAACCTCACCGGCGGCGAGGAGAATACCCTGTATAGCGTGCTCAACACCTCTAGCACCGCAATGGGTAGCCGGCTACTGAGACGCTGGCTAAACCTGCCGCTACGCCAAAAAGAAACACTCGAACAGCGACAGGACGCGATCCGCGACCTCCTCAATAATTACCTATTCGAACAAGTGAGTGGGCCGCTAAAAGATATTGGAGACCTAGAGAGAATCCTTACGCGTGTCGCCCTTCGATCAGCAAGACCAAGAGACTTATCTCGTCTTTGCAGTTCACTTGCCCAATACCCACTGCTTCAGCAGCTGATAGGAAACACTCAATCGGAAGGACTACAACTACTCGCAAACCAAATCCGTGAATTTCCCGATTTAGTGGAGCTGTTGAATAAGGCCCTCATCGAAAATCCCCCTGTTGTTATTCGAGAAGGTGGCGTCATTGCGGAAGGCTACGACGAAGAGCTCGATGAACTACGGGGCATCAGTACAAATGCAGGCGACTACCTCGTTCGCCTGGAAACTCAAGAGCGAGAAAAAACAGGCCTATCGACATTAAAAGTTGGCTACAACCGCGTACACGGCTATTACATTGAAATCAGTAAATCCCAAGCAGCCGAAGCGCCTGCCGAATACATTCGCCGGCAAACACTCAAAAACGCCGAACGTTTTATTACCCCCGAGCTTAAAGTCTTTGAAGATAAAGCCTTATCTGCGAAAAGCCGCGCACTATCGCGAGAAAAAGCACTTTACGACGAACTGATCGAAACCTTAAATACCCACTTAGGGCCACTCCAAATAGCCGCCGCTGCCGTCGCTCAACTGGATGTCCTGAATGTGCTGGCCGAGCGTGCCGAACAACTCAAACTTGTATGCCCCACCCTATCGAATAATAGCGGGATTGAAATCGAGCAAGGGCGACATCTTGTGGTGGAGCAAGTGCTCGACACGCCCTTTGTACCAAACGATACGACGCTAGATAACACCCAGCGCATGATGGTCATCACGGGGCCCAACATGGGCGGTAAATCAACTTACATGCGCCAAACCGCGCTGATCACTTTGCTTGCTCAAATAGGCAGCTATGTCCCCGCCACCAAATGTGACATCGGTTTGGTCGACCGTATCTTCACGCGCATAGGCTCTTCAGATGATCTTGCAGGCGGTCGCTCAACCTTCATGGTAGAAATGACAGAAACCGCAAACATCTTAAACAACGCAACCGATAAGAGCCTCGTGCTAATGGACGAAATTGGGCGCGGTACAAGTACTTACGATGGGCTTTCGCTCGCCTGGGCAAGCGTGGAACATTTGGCGAAAAAAATTAAGGCCTTCACCTTATTTGCCACACACTACTTCGAGATAACATCGCTCGCAGAAACCCTTGAACACGTTGTGAATATTCATCTAGATGCAACGGAACACAACGACAGCATTGTATTCCTCCACAATATTCAACGCGGGCCTGCCAGTAAGAGCTACGGTCTACAAGTCGCAAAACTCGCCGGCATCCCGGATATTGTGGTGAATCTCGCTAAGATACAGTTGGCGGCACTCGAAGCACCAAGCACTGCTTCGGCGGCCCCATCACCCTCCCCCAATACTTTTCAAGCCGACCTTTTCA
This sequence comes from Agarilytica sp., assembly GCA_045430345.1. Taxonomy (GTDB): domain Bacteria; phylum Pseudomonadota; class Gammaproteobacteria; order Pseudomonadales; family Cellvibrionaceae; genus Agarilytica. The sequence continues at coordinate 121,420 of JAILXT010000008.1, forward strand.
GCGGCCAGGAACCCAGTAAAGTTGAAACTGCGCTTGAAGAGATGAACCCTGACGAGCTAACCCCAAGAGAGGCCTTACAAGCCCTGTACGACCTAAAAGCAAAACTAATCGAATAAACTTAGACTCAACGGGAATATGACAGGGTATTCCGACATTACCCCTATCCTGCTAGAATGCCGCCTCAAATTTTAGGAGATTGGCTCTATGACGTTCGTAGTGGGCGAAAACTGCATCAAATGTAAGCACACCGATTGTGTGGAAGTGTGTCCCGTGGATTGCTTTTACGAAGGCCCCAATTTCCTTGTGATTCATCCAGACGAGTGCATTGATTGCGCACTTTGTGAACCAGAATGTCCAGTCGACGCTATTTTCGCTGAAGACGAATTGCCTGCCGGACAAGAAGCCTTTCTTGAGCTTAATACTGAACTTGCAGAAGTATGGCCAAACATTACTGAGAAAAAAGACGCGCCTGCCGATGCTGAGGAGTGGGATGGTGTTGAAGGGAAATTAAAGCACTTAGAACGCTAGCCTCTCAGTAAAAATACAATCAAAAAAGCCGCGATTATCGCGGCTTTTTTATATCTTACAAACCTTAGGAAAACTGCGTTTATTGCGCGCCAAACAAAGAGCTCGCATCCAAACCTTGTTTTTCCAAAATATCCCGTAGACGACGTAGCGCTTCCACTTGGATTTGACGAACACGCTCACGAGTCAAACCAATTTCTCGGCCCACCTCTTCCAACGTGCTTGTCTCATGTCCTCGTAAACCGAAACGGCGAGCAACCACTTCACGCTGCTTCTCACACAACTCATCTAACCAGGAATCCAAGCTTGTACTAAGATCACTGTCTTGAAGCAGTTGTACAGGGTCGGAAACTTGTTGATCGGGCACTGTATCAACAACGGTTTTATCTGAAGAAGGTCCAACAGCAACATCCATCGATGTTACACGCTCGTTTAAAGCGAGCATTTTTTCAACATCTGCAACCGGCTTATCCAATAAAGTGGCGATCTCATCTGCAGAGGGTTCGTGGTCAAGCTTTTGAGAAAGCTCCCGAGCCGCACGCAAATATACGTTCAACTCTTTAACCACATGAATAGGTAAACGAATCGTACGCGTTTGGTTCATAATGGCTCGTTCGATTGTTTGCCGAATCCACCACGTCGCGTAAGTAGAGAATCTAAAACCGCGCTCAGGGTCGAATTTTTCAACCGCGCGAATCAAGCCCAGGTTACCTTCTTCAATAAGGTCTAATAAGGCCAGGCCGCGATTTACATAGCGTCGCGATATCTTGACCACGAGGCGTAAATTACTTTCAATCATGCGCTTGCGAGAAGCTTCACAGCCTTTTAAGGCTTTGCGTGCGAAATACACTTCTTCTTCGGCACTCAATAAGGGGGAGAAACCAATTTCATTCAGGTACAACTGCGTCGCATCAAGCGTTTTCTGATACGAATCGTCTACGTCGTCATCTTTTTTGGCTTTCGCTTTAGGCTTTGCCTTAGCTTTAGGCTTCGCTTTAGCTTTAGTCGCTTTTTTTGCTGTTTTGGCTTTTACTGCTGGCGCTTCATCGAATGAAGCGTCCGACATTACTAACATCGCGTCGACTTCGCCACCTGAAGATACTGCTTCGAGTTCTTGTACTGACATGACCGTGTTCCCCTTATGACCGTTCTTTTATGATGCGAAACTACATGGTTTTCGCGTTTGTTATTAGATGGTATAAGCCCAATTTGTTAAGCATCGTCATCTAAGCACATCGAGGCAGGCGTTAAAAAATACACCACCTGTTAAGTATTTCGGCCATGATGGAAAATCTTTAAAAGATTTTTCACCGCTTGGGCAAATGTTTCAACGGATTGGTAGGTTTACCGTTTAACCGAATCTCAAAGTGAAGCTTTACTGAGTCGGTCCCCGTTGATCCCATTTCGGCAATTTTTTGGCCTTTCTTAACATATGCACCTTCTTTCACGAGTAACGTGCGATTATGTGCATATGCGCTTAAATACTTCTCATTGTGTTTAACGATTACTAATTTGCCGTAACCTCGCAGCCCTTCTCCGGAATACACCACTTTTCCTCCGGAAGCCGCAATGACAGGCTCTCCCAATTTCCCACCAAGATCAATCCCCTTATTTAAGCCCCCATTTGCATGAAAACCCGAGATCAGCCTTCCGTTGCTCGGCCATACCCAAGTAACAGGTTTTCCTGACTGGCTGGCCGGTGGTGTGTTTGTAACCTTTGGCGTTTCTTTTTTCGAACGTGGTTTTGGTTGGGTTGATGATTTTGGCAACACTTTAACCAATTTGGTCGTTTTTCTTACTGGCCCCTTTTTCGCAGTAACACTTTCACTTAATAAAAGCTGTTGGCCTGGGTAAATGCGAAAGTCGCGGGAGATCCCATTAGCGGCGGCGAGTTTTTTGTAATCCAGATTGTAGCGCCAGGCTATCGAATATAGCGTTTCCCCCCGTGCCACATGGTGATGCGTGATCTTTGAAACGGGCGGCTGACGGGAGTCTGTTACCGGTGCGTAATGGGTATTTTGACCACACCCCATCAGAAAAACAGAGGTGATCAATATATTTGACAGCAATCTAACACTTTTAACGGCATTCCGTGACATGGCCCACCAACTTAGTTGCTACTCAAAAAAGTATTAACCTCAATCATTAGAACGAAATAAGCTTAATACAGATGATATATAATAAAACAATCTAAACAAAACCTATAAGAATCGATACGTTTGTTGAGATTTCCGACTTTTACTCATGCTTTTGACTGTTTTTTATCAATAAGTGTGACTAGTCTCGCATTATCCGACCAGACAAAAACTCAGTCAAAAGTACTAGAGCGATTCCAAGCACTACAAATAGTATGACATACCATAATTGTGCATCTTGCCCCGCCATAACATAGTAGTTCCACGGTAAAACATTCTCTTGAACCAGTGGTATCTCTTCGCCATGCCGATTCAGAACAGCTTCTACCGTATATTTCCACGGCCAAGTCACGTTTAGCGAGCCCACTAAAAAGCCAACAAGCATGGCAATCGTAGACTTAAAGTAGGTATCCAATAGCCAGGAGAGAAACTGAGAGAACACCAGTAAGCCTGCGACGCAGCCCGCACCGAAACTCGCGATAGCCAGCACATCGAGATTATTCACCGCCTCTAAAAACACCGAGTACAGTCCTAGCAACAAGAGGATGAAGCTCCCAGATATCCCCGGAAGGATCATGGCGCAGATCGCGATAAACCCTCCGCCGAACAAAATCCACCAATCTCCTGGCAGCTGGGATGGCTTCGCAATTGACACTAAAACCACAATAGAAATCCCCAGAGCGCACAGTAACCACTGCTGCCAACGCCAATGCTCCTGCTCTTTTGCCAGTAAAATAATGGAGGCTGCAATCAAACCAGTGAAGAATCCCCACACAAGCAAGGGATAGCTATCTAGACAAAAACTAATAATTGAGGCGAAAGTCTTAATACTTATGAGAATGCCACCAAACACTGCAAGTAAGAAATTGCCATTAATATGCCGCCAGAATGCAGGAATACCTTCTTTGAATAGAATGGGTAAAGCCGAAGGACTGCATTTCGTCAGCGAGTGCAGAAGCTCATTATAGATACCCGTGATAAACGCGATCGTGCCGCCGGAAACACCCGGCACGACATCCGCCGCGCCCATCGCCAAGCCCTTGACCAGCAGCATCACATAATCTCGCGCAGAGCGATCCTTCATACAAAAACCTTTGAGTTAAATTATCGAGTCACGCCGGAAAGCAAGGGCACAAATTTTACCGGCTCTAGTTTTTCGGTTCTGAATGTATCGCTATCCCCTTCACGAATCACCATGGTGAGGTATTGCGGGTCATCCCCGACGGGAATAACCAAAACGCCGTCCGGCGCGAGTTGATCAAGGAGACTCTGGGGAATCACACGTGGTGCCGCGGCTGAAATAATGCCTTCAAACACTCCCTCCTCCGGCCAACCTAAACCACCATCGGCGTGCTTGAAACGCACATTGCGATATCCGAGAAGACGCATGCGCTCACGCGCCTTATCTTGCAGTGGTTTAATCCTCTCTATACTCAGTACTTCCCCCACCAATGGGGCCAAAATCGCGGTTTGATACCCAGAGCCGGTGCCAATTTCCAACACACGGTTTAACTTACCCGCCGCGCCAAGAAGCACTTCCGTCATCCGCGCAACGATATAGGGTTGCGAAAGTGTTTGCCCAAAACCAATAGGCAAGGCCGTGTCTTCATAAGCCCGATGAGATAACGCTTCGTCCAAGAAAATATGCCGGGGTGTGCTCGCCACAACCTCAAGAACGTCTTGATTGGTAACGCCCTGATCAAGTAAACGTTGGACCAGCCGGTCTCGCGTGCGCTTGGACGTCATACCGACGCCTTCAAATTTTAAAGGATCCACCACTTCACCATCTGGTTTGGTTTTTTTGCGAGGCGAAATATAGCACAGTCATCCACGCGCCACGTGTTTCAACTGACAGATTTCTCGTAGTATTGAGGTAGCAAATTGCCCCGGCTGAAGACGAAACTGCACATTCAAAGTATTTTCTTCCAGACCCCAGGTAAAATCCTGCGCAGGAAGTACGAATGCTCGGCGCTCGTGTGACAAGCCAACATGCTCTAGCTTATCGCACCACTCTTTCAAAGCACCTAACGCATGCACCTCAACCTCAAGCGCCTTGCTATTGGCATGAGAACGACCTCGCCCCCACAACGGCCCATTTGGCTGAGCATCGACATCACCCTCAATCGGGGTCGACCAATACGCACCTTCAACACGCTCAGAGAGCACTCGATTAAATAAATAGGATCTCGCAGAAGAATATATGATGCTGCGTTTGTTTCGGTTTTTGATGCGGTAGCCTTCATCTACCCAAGATTGCACCATGGCCAAGTTATTCCCTTCCCGACCAAAACGCTGTTCACCAAAGTAATTCGGCACACCGCCTTTCGCCACGTTAGCCAAACGCTCTTCAAGATCATCAGCACTGGTCACATTGCGAAGCCGAATTTTAAAGTGATTCGACGCGTGATCCCCTCGCCGGAGTTTTCGATTATGTTTCGTACTCGCGATGACCTCAGCATTAAGGGAATATTCCGAGATAAAACCCGCCCAATTTGGCGTACCCGCATATTTAGGAAGGTAGATACTAAACCACTGAGACGTTTCCGCGTGCCGATCTTTCAAGCCACAAAAGCCAACATCCATCGTTTTTACCTTAAAAAACTGGGCTAATTTGTCGGCCACCCATTGCGTGTTTTCACCCCGCTTTTTGATGTGCACAACCAGGTGCTCGCCATCCCCAGAAAATGCTTCCGGCAGGGTTTCATCAACAATAAAGTCCTCAGGCGTAGTACGAAAATCGCCGCAGGTAACAGGGCGGCCGTACGCATACGCAAAATCAAGCGAATGCGTTTCGGGCGTAATCACGCTTGCCTCCATCACGATAAAGGTTCGAGAAGTACAGTAGCCAGTGCGGTTATCCCTTCTTCACGGCCATTAAATCCCAGCCGCTCTGTGGTGGTCGCTTTGACATTAATCTGCTGAACTTCCGTCTGGAGATCTTCCGCTATTCGCGCGCGCATCTCATCAATGAACGGTGCCATTTTCGGTGCTTGCGCCACGATCGTCATATCGGCATTGCCTAACCGGTAGCCCTCATTTTTAACAAGAACATACACCAAGCGCAATAAAGCGCGGCTATCCGCGTTTGCATACTGAGGGTCCGTATCGGGAAAGTGGCGACCAATATCCCCTAACGCCGCCGCACCAAGCAAAGCGTCGCACAGCGCGTGCAACAAGACATCACCATCCGAATGCGCAACAAGCCCGTGATGAAAGGGGATGACCACCCCGCCAATAACAATTTTATCGCCATCACCAAATTTATGAACATCTACGCCCTGCCCAATTCTCATTTACTAAACCCTTGCAGTTTTAATAAGGTCTCTGCCCATAATAAATCTTCAGGCACCGTCACTTTTATATTGTCCCGGCGATCTTGTACCACATTCACTTTGCCACCCGATGCCTCAATGGCTGACGCTTCATCCGTAATAGGCTTGCCTTCGGTTAACGCTTGCTCTAAAGCACTCAATAGCGTCGGTAACGGAAAGAACTGTGGGGTATGCGCTAACCATAGCTGGGAGCGGTCTTCTGTATACGAAATTGAATGACCTTCGACACGCTTCACGGTGTCGGCACAGGGAACGGCCAAAATTGCCCCATCGTAATCTGTCGCTGTGCTTGCAATGGAAATAAGGTGTTCGATTTTTTCTATCGTAACGCAGGGGCGTGCAGCGTCATGAACCAATACCCAAGCGTTCTCGCACATTGGCTGTGATTGACAGAACTTAAGGCCCGCCAATACGGAATCGCTGCGCTCTGCCCCACCATCAACACAATGGATTTGGGGATGATTGTATAGCGACGTTGTCGGCCAGAAAATATCTTCGGCATGTAGCGGCAGCACAATGCCTTCTATCACGTCTAACTGAAGTAATTTTTTTAAGGTCACCTCGATCAAGGTCTGATCGAGTAAGGGGAGGTATTGTTTAGGTGTTTCCGACTGCATCCGACTACCAATACCTGCAGCAGGCACAATCGCCCAAATTTTTTTCGGTAGAGAAGAAGGCATCACATTAGGTCGCGACGGTTACTCAATGGGATTCATCGACAATCATAAAAAAGGTTTCGCCTTTTTTAATCATACCCATTTGATGACGAGCGCGGCCTTCAATACCATTGGTGCCGTTTTTCAGCGTATCCACTTCGGCAGCAAGCAAGCGATTTCGCTCAATTAACCGATCGTTTTCAGCGGATTGCTTTGTAATTTCGCGGTCCAGTCTCACCACGTGAGCCAAACTTCCCTCACCTACCCATAGGCGATATTGCAGCCCGAGTGTAATGATCAATAAGGTGATGAGAAGAATTTTCATAAACCAGCGTTGCCAGGCCTGCGATCGGATCAGTTGAAAACCGTCTTTATACTTATCGTGTATGACGGCTTATCTGTTAAAAATAACACAAAAACCGTTAAATGAGAAAAATGCAGCGCCAAACACAAAAAGACACACTCAAATACGGCTAGCGCTCAAAAGAAAAAGGCCAGCAAATGCCGGCCTTTTTCCACTCAAACGCAGAACTTATTTAAATTCTGCGCGGCCACGGTATGGCGCAGACTCACCGAGTTCAGCCTCGATACGTAACAAACGGTTGTACTTAGCGATACGATCAGAGCGTGAAGCAGAACCCGTTTTAATTTGGCCCGCAGCGGTTGCCACAGCCAAATCAGCAATTGTCGTATCTTCTGTTTCACCTGAACGGTGAGAGATCACGGCCGTATAGCCAGCATCTTGTGCCATCTTGATCGCGTCTAAAGTCTCGCTCAACGAACCAATTTGATTGAATTTAATAAGAATGGAGTTAGCGATGGACTTATCGATGCCTTCTTTCAAAATCTTAGTATTGGTAACGAAGAGATCGTCGCCAACCAACTGTGTCTTATCACCGATCTTATTCGTAAGGTCAGCCCAGCCGTCCCAATCACTCTCATCCATGCCATCTTCAATAGAAAGAATCGGGTACTTAGCAACAAGCTCAGCCAAGTAATCCGCAAACTCAGGTGCGCTAAATTTCTTGCCTTCACCTGCCATGTCGTAAACACCGTCTTTGTAAAATTCAGACGATGCACAATCCAAGGCCAAGGTAATATCTTTTCCAAGTTCGTAACCCGCATTGGCGATCGCTTCAGAAATCGCGGTAATCGCGGCTTCGTTAGAGGGTAAATCGGGTGCGAAACCACCTTCATCACCTACTGCTGTGCTCAAGCCGCGGCCAGAAAGAACTTTCTTCAAGTGATGGAAAATTTCAGCGCCCATGCGAAGTGCTTCAGTAAAGTTAGGGGCAGAAACGGGTTGAATCATAAATTCCTGAATATCGACGTTGTTATCGGCGTGCTCACCACCGTTCACAATATTCATCATTGGCACAGGCATGGTGTATTTGCCCGGCGTACCGTTTATCTCAGCGATGTGTTGATAAAGCGGGATTTTTTTATCTGCCGCTGCTGCCTTAGCTGCCGCTAAAGAAACCGCCAAAATTGCATTCGCACCCAACGTCGCTTTGTTTTCAGTACCGTCTGCATCTAACATAATGCCATCAAGCGTACGCTGTTCTGCTGCATCTTGACCAACCAAGAGAGGCTTGATTTTGTCATTAATGTTGGCAACGGCAATTAATACACCCTTACCTAAATAACGGCTCTTATCGCCATCACGAAGCTCTAAGGCTTCGCGTGTACCCGTGGAAGCACCAGAAGGTGCACACGCACTACCCACAACGCCAGATTCCAACACTACTTCCGCCATAACGGTTGGATTGCCGCGGGAATCCATGACTTCAAATCCCAATACGTCTGCAATTTTGCTCATTTGAATTTCTCTCTGCTTGATCAATTAAAATTTAAGGATATCTATAAAAATGTACTGTTAAGAAATCTCTAGGGGTGGAAGATTTTTCACTAAATCATCCACCGCTTTTACTTGGGCTAAAAAGGGCTCTAACGCATCTAACGGTAAAGCACTTGGGCCGTCACACTTTGCCTTATTCGGCTCAGGATGCGCTTCTAAAAATAAGCCCGCCAAACCTATTGCCATGCCAGAACGAGCTAGCTCAGCCGTTTGATGACGACGGCCACCGGAAGCCAAGCCAAGTGGATCACGACACTGCAACGCATGGGTCACATCAAAAATCAGCGGTGCACCGCCACTCACGTCCTTCATCGCACGAAAGCCCAACATATCCACCACTAAGTTGTCGTAGCCCATGCACGCGCCACGCTCGCACAACATAATCTTGTCGTTACCGCACTCTGCAAACTTTTCAACGATATTTTTCATTTGTCCTGGGCTGAGAAACTGCGGCTTTTTAACATTAATAACCGCACCGGTTTTTGCCATCGCCTCGACCAAATCGGTTTGGCGCGCTAAAAATGCGGGGAGCTGAATAACATCACAGACTTCGGCAACGGGTGCGGCTTGTTCTACTTCATGCACGTCTGTAATGACGGGCACATTAAATTCTTTTTTTATCGCCTCAAAAATTTTGAGACCTTCTTCCATGCCTGGACCACGAAACGAATGGATCGATGAGCGATTCGCTTTATCGAAAGACGCTTTGAATACATAGGGAATACCAAGCTTGGTTGTGACGTTCACATAGTGCTCGGCCATTTTCATCGCAAGGTCATGTGACTCCAAGACATTCATACCACCAAACAATACGAATGGCCGATCATTCGCTACATCAATACTGCCAACGCTAAGAGTTTTGTCTTGCAAAGAAATATCCTCAATCACCCCGCCATAGTTAGGCAGGGTGTTTTAATGTGATGTGTAAAATTATTTACTGTGCGCGAGCGCGGCTTGAATATAGCTCGAAAATAATGGATGGCCATCACGCGGGGTCGATGTAAATTCTGGGTGAAACTGACACGCAACAAACCATGGGTGATTTACATTCTCGACCACTTCTACCAAGGTGTCGTCCGAGGACCAGCCACCAATACGCAAGCCTGCATTACGCATCTGATCAATATACGTATTATTGAATTCATAACGGTGACGATGACGCTCGACAATAAGGCTATTGCCGTATATTTCGGCAACTTTCGACTCTTTCTCGAGATGACATTCCTGAGCCCCTAAACGCATAGTGCCGCCAAGATCAGCGCTCTCGTCACGGGTTTCGATTTTACCTTCACTATCCACCCACTCGGTGATCAGACCAATCACGGGGTGAGGCGTCTTGCGATCAAATTCAGTACTGTTCGCACCATCCAACTGTAAAACATTACGCGCAAATTCAATAACGGCGGTTTGCATACCCAAACAGATACCAAGATAGGGCACTTTGTTTTCACGCGCATAACGCACGGCGGTTAATTTACCTTCAAGACCCCGCTCACCAAAACCACCAGGGACCAAAATACCGTCCGCTTTTCCTAATATTGACGTGCCTTTTTCTTCAACGTCTTCGGCATTGATATAAAGAATATTGACCTTTGTACGATTGTGAATACCGGCATGCTTTAAGGCTTCGTTGAGCGATTTGTACGCATCGATCAGCTCCATATACTTCCCGACCATGGCGATGGTGACTTCGCTGTCGGAACCGAGCTCGTTCTCTACAACCGTGTGCCACTCGTGTAAATCAGCTTCAGGCGCATCAACGCCAAATTTTTCTAAGACGATCTGATCAAGACCGTGGCCTTTTAACATCTCAGGAATAGCGTAGATCGTTTCTGCATCGGGAAGCGGGACAACTGCACGCTCTTCCACGTTGGTAAATAACGCAATCTTGCGACGAGAATCAATATCAATTTCTTTATCTGAACGACATAACAAAATATCGGGCTGCAAACCGATAGAACGAAGTTCTTTTACCGAGTGCTGCGTGGGCTTAGTCTTTGTTTCCCCTGCAGTTGCAATGTAAGGCACAAGCGTCAAATGCATAAGCAAGGCATTCTGACCGCCCAGCTCAACTTTCATCTGCCTTACCGCCTCAAGAAATGGCTGGGATTCGATATCACCCACGGTACCGCCGATTTCCACCAATGCGATATCCGCATCTTTTGCGCCGCTGTGAATCCGGCGCTTTATTTCATCGGTGATATGAGGGATAACCTGAACAGTGCCACCAAGGTAGTCGCCTCGGCGCTCTTTACGAAGCACCGTTTCATAAACACGGCCGGTAGTGAAATTGCTGTTGCGTGTCATTTTTGCACGCACAAACCGCTCGTAGTGACCAAGATCCAAGTCGGTCTCGGCACCGTCTTCCGTCACAAAGACCTCACCATGCTGGAATGGGCTCATGGTACCGGGGTCAACGTTAATATAAGGGTCGAGCTTTAAGATCGTTACTTTGAGGCCTCGCGCCTCAAGCACTGCCGCCAATGATGCCGAAGCAATGCCTTTACCCAGGGAGGATACAACACCACCCGTAACGAAAATATAACGCGTCATAACAACCCTTTTCAGTAACCAGTATCTAGAGTGCCCGAAGCAGGTCGGGAATCATTAAAATTCAGTGATGTAAGCGCGGTGAGACCCGCAAACAGCCTGTAACAGTTTCGAAGCAGTAGGCCAGAATTCGTTTGCCCTACCCCTTGAGAGATGGGACGCCAGACTACCAGAAAAGGGCCAACGACTCAAATCGAAGGCACGAATTTCCATGCCTAAAACCGGCCAAAAATTAGGGAGAAAGGGCCCAACTTACGGAGAAATCGGGGGGTAAATGGGCAGACGAATCACAAACAAATAGATCGCCAACTGCGACTAATTCATCCCCAAGGTAGATCAACGGCACCATATCCCGAAACCAAGGCTCCAACCGATACTCCTGTAGAAGCTTTTTGAGGGTTTGAGAATGCGCCCGGCCCTTTGGCTGACAGCGCTCTTGCCCCGAACGGAATCGCAGCGATAGTGGTTGGCTTACCTCCCCGGGGGCACTCGCTGAACAATGCACATATTCACCGTTTTCACCAATGTGCACGCGCTGGTTCAGTGCCAGTGACATCCCTTTTCGGCCTAAGATATCGATAAGAGGCGACAGATATAAACGCCCGCCATAGCGACGAAGCGCGCACCGCCCCCACTGCAACTTGGGCTGAGCGTCCGCTCGAGCATGAAGCACCTCTGACAGCTTCGCCAGTTGCGCTCGACCAGGCAATGAATACCCCTGTCCCTGACACCACACGCGAATAATATGTTTTTGCCGTGCCTCAGAAAACGCCGCCATTCGCTCAATGGATATACTCTCGCCGAGGCGCTCACGCTTGCACTCACACAAATCGAGATCTTGTTTGCCATATTCGTCCAGCAGGGCACTTGCTTCGGAAAGGTGGGCAACCGATTGGCCAATTTTTTCTTCGGCATTGTTCCAGCGTGAACTCAGCACTGGGAACAGCTCATGACGTAAGAAGTTTCGGTCAAAGCGAGTATCCTCATTACTCTCATCATCGACCCAGGCCAGTTCTTTATCCTCCGCATACTGGAGGAGCTCTACTCGCGTGCACCCCAGCAATGGCCGCAATAGGTTCCCTTTGCCACTATCCAACGAACGGACACGGGGAATGGCCTGCAATCCCGTTAAGCCAGCACCACGCATCACGCGGAACATAAAGGTCTCGGTAACATCGTTCTGATGATGCGCAAACAATAAGAGGTCATTCGTGCCCAACGCAGAAGATAAGGCAACATAACGTTTTTCACGAGCATCTTGCTCCACGCCTTTACCCGTGCTCGCCACGATGACTTTTTGAGACTCAAACATTACGCCAAATACTTTGGCCGTATCCGAACAATGTTTTTCCCAGTCATCCGAGTGCGCAGAAAGCTGGTGATTAATATGAAACGCGAACGCGCGATCAGCAAAATGAGACTGACTTACTAGATGCAACAACACGGTCGAATCCAGACCGCCACTGTATGCAATACACACGCGACCACCCGAACTCATATGCTGGGAAATTTCTTGTAGAATAGCGTCTGGATTCATCATTCTTCACTGGGTGTGCGAACTGGCCTGCACATCATATTTCACGGCACTGATAATTCTCATATGAAAAAACAAGCCCCCTACGGCAGCTGGACTTCCCCCATTACCGCCCAACTGGTTGCAGGTAAAACCCCGAAACTCTTTGATACGGTCGTCGATGGTAATCGCGTATTTTGGTGTGAGTCCATCGCTGAAGAAAAGGGACGTACAGCCATTATGATGTACGACGGTACCCGACACCAGTGCATATTACCTCGCCCCCTGAGCGCGAAATCCAAGGTGCATGAATACGGTGGTAAGGCCTACGCGATTGACGGAAATAGTGTTTACTTTGTTCTGGCCGATGATCAACGTGTATATCACGGCATTATTGAAGACCATAAAGCTCAATCGCCTTTCACTCCAAGCCCCCTAACCCCCCCCTCAAAGTCAAGCAGTGTCCGCTTCGCGGACTTAGCCATCGATAAAAAGCACCAACGCATTATTGCCATACAAGAATCCCATGACGTTAACGACCCGCATCAAGTCGTGAACCGACTCGTCACTTTTTCCATGAATGTCGATGAGCACAACGATGATCCCGTGCGAGTACTTTCAGAAGGGCATGACTTTTATTCAAACCCCTGCGTGTCGCCCTGCGGCAGCCAATTGCTTTGGCTCACCTGGGACCACCCCGATATGCCCTGGGATAATACGCACGTTTGGACTGCCGATTTAACCGTAGACGGCCTCAGCAATACCCACCAAATTGTCGGCAATGGGAGCGAAAGCATCTTTCAACCGCAGTGGTCCCCCGAGGGAGACCTCTATTTTGTGTCAGATAGAAATAACTGGTGGAACATATACCGCATCGATAAAAAGGATTTACGGGGCAACGCCGAACCTCAACTCATCATCCAGCACGATGCAGAATATGCGACGCCACAATGGGTGTTCGGTATGTCGACCTACGGCTTCTGGGATGAAAATACCCTGCTCGCAACGTTCACCCAAGAAGGCGTATGGCGCCTTGCTAAAATTCATTTAGAACGAGCCGAAGATCAACGCATCGAACTTATCCAAACAGGAATGAGCAGTATCGAAAATGTATGCTGCCATAATCGTTTAGGCGCGTTTATCGCAGCTTCCCCCACGCAAGCAAAATCTATCTTTACCTTAGAGGGTAATACTGCCAGCCCCTTGACTCATGCGCATACGGGTATCGCTACGGAAGAATATTCTCAACCACACCCCATCACCTTTCCGACAACCTTCGGGCAGACGGCCCATGCGCTTTTTTATCCGCCGCAAAATACACAGTACGAAGATAAACGGCACCAGCCTCCGCTGATTGTTCTCAGCCACGGCGGGCCGACTGGCGCCACAGAAAGTAGCTTGAACCTAAAAATACAGTACTGGACGAACCGAGGCTTTGCAGTTGCCGACGTAAATTACCGAGGCAGTACGGGCTACGGCAGAGAATATCGCCACCGCTTGTTCAAACAATGGGGCCGCTACGACGTTGATGATGTATGCGCAGTGGTCGATTACTTGAGCCAAGAGAAACTAGTCGACCCAGATAAATGTATTATTAAAGGCAGCAGCGCTGGCGGTTATACGGTATTAGCTGCGCTTACCTTTAAAGATACATTTAAAGCCGGCGTCAGTCTTTACGGTATTGGTGATCTTGAACTACTCGCTACGGATACACACAAATTTGAAGCGCGTTATTTAGATAAACTTATCGGGCCTTACCCAGACACTGCTGATGAATATCGTGCACGCTCACCTATCCACTTTGTGAATAAGATCAATTGCCCCCTGCTTATATTTCAAGGCTTACAAGATAAAGTCGTTCCGCCAAATCAAGCGGAACTCATGGTCAACGCCGTCACACAAAAAGGGCTGCCCATCGCGTATGTAACGTACCCAACCGAAGCCCACGGCTTTAGGCAGCTTGAAACCATCGTTCATATGCTAGATGCTGAACACCAGTTTTACGCACGTATATTTGGTTTTGATATCGACACACGACTCAATACACTGCACATAGAAAATATCTAAGACACGAACACAACCTCCATGCATTCACACACGGCACGATTATAGATATGGGAATGGGACGCTGGCGACCGCCACGACAAAAAGGCTCACCTTACATCACGCCGGAGGGTGCCCAGGCGATGCAAGAAGAGCTGCAGCATCTTTGGAAAGTGGAACGCCCTAAGATTACCGACACCGTGCATGAAGCAGCGAAAAATGGTGATCGCTCTGAAAACGGCGACTACATCTACGGTAAAAAACGACTACGTGAAATTGATAGTCGCGTACGTTTCTTATCAAAGCGTCTCGATGATTTAACCGTAGTCGATCGCATACCCGACGACAAAGATAAAATCTATTTTGGCGCTTATGTGACGCTTGAAGATGAGACAGGTAATGAGAGCGTTTACAGAATAGTTGGGCCAGACGAGTTCAATCTTCGTGAAAATAAAATAAGTATGGATGCCCCACTCGCCAAATCCATGCTCGGTAAACGCTTAGACGATGAGTTTGTATTTCATTCGCCAGAAGGCGAGAAGAACTTTGTGATCAGCGACATTCGTTATCAACAAAAACCTGAATAGGTGTCGATAAACAGGCTTAGTAATTCAGCAATATGCCTTTTTCCTGATACGTTCGAAGGTACACACCGAATTCGCCATCAGGCAGCACTTTTTTAATTAAAAAATCGCTCGAAAGATCACCCTCTTCAATATGAAGAAGATCCACAATTTTATGCTGTTCTTTTTCCTTATGTGCGTTATCCAAAACAATGACAACACGCGGTAAATGCCGGCGCTGTTGATTCGTTTCCACAACAATACCAATTTCGCCGCTGTATAACTCAACAACACTGCCCACGGGAAACAGCCCTATCGCTTTAATAAACTGCAGTGCAAGCTCATCGTCAAACTGTTTGCCACGCTCTTCATAAATAATTTTTAACGCAACAGTAGAGGGCCTCGCCTTGGAATAACAACGATCAGCGGTAATCGCATCGTAGGTATCAACAATTGAAATAATACGGGCAAAGCGTGAAATTTTGTCTGCCGTCATCTTGCGCGGATACCCTGCGCCATCCATACGTTCATGATGGCTGTAAGCGGCATCGATCACGATCGGATCAATACTCGGTGTGGAAAGCAACAAGTTCCGACCGTGGACAGTATGCGCCTTCATCATATTCATTTCTTTGGTGGTGAGCTTTCCTGGCTTTTCCAAAATCTCGAGGGGCACGCGCATCTTGCCGATATCGTGCAGTAGCCCACACAAACCCAGCTTCTCTAAATCACTTTGCCCATACCCTAAATGACGCCCGAACACGACGGCAAGAATACATACGTTCAAGCTATGCTCGGCCGTGTATTCACTTTCTTCTCGGATTTTCGACATCCACAATAAGGCGTCTGGATTACGCAATACAGAAGTAACGCAGTCATCCACCGTCTCACGAATAGCATCACTATCGATAGACTGCCCTAGGCGGATGTCATCGTGCAGATCACGCGTACGCAGGCGCGAGCCTTTGAACGCTTCTTGAATGCGTTCGTGCTCTTCTTCAACGGGACATTGATATTCGGGTAAGGGCTCAGAAGGCGCTGAAGTCGCCGTCCCTTCCCCACTTGTGGTTGCGCTGCCACGGGAAAGATCAGTATCAATCCAAACGTGCTCACAGTACTGTGCGACGACACGAGCATCGTCAGTATCTTCAATCATAAACCCCTGCATCATAAACGGGGTATCTAACCAGTCACGATCCAACTTGGCGACAACCATGCCTGTTCGCAACTGATCAACATGAATCTTTTTAATATTTGCCATGAACGCGTAATAACAACTTATATAACTGAAAGGCTTGCACCATAGCGCCCTCATCACCCGACGAGGAATTCGCTCACCTAACTAGTATAGGCCATGCTTTGTCAGTCGATAGAGCAAAATTACGTGTTTTTATGCGCCACGACACTCAAACGGAATAAGCGTATTTCATACCAGAACTCAGAGGCTTATTACCTGCGTCAAAGAGGCGCAAAAGTAATCGAGATTTGATTCATTCAACCCCGCAATATTAATTCGACTAGAAGGCGCCATATAAATCCCAAAGCGATCCGCCAGCTCAACAACCTGTTCTGGCGTAATACCCAAGAAAGAAAACATACCGCTTTCATGGTTTACAAAATCAAAACGAGTACCGAAGCCAGCTGCCGCCATTTTCTCTGACAGTGATTGCCGCGTAACCTGAATACGGTCCCGCATAGTGGCAAGTTCTTGTAACCACTGCGACTTTAACCTGTCGTCCGCCAAGACGATTTCCACTACCGATGCGCCATGATCGGGCGGCATCGAATAAATGCCTCGCACAATCTGTGTGAGATTGCTCAAGGTAATCTCAGCTTGTGCCGCATCCGCGACAACAAAACCAACAGCGCCTACGCGATCCCGGTATAAACCAAAATTTTTCGAGCAGGACAATGCAAATACCGCCTCGGGGCATGACTCGATCACCAAACGTAATCCGTACGCATCCTCGGTCAGACCCTGACCGAACCCCTGGTATGCCATATCGACAAAGGGAACCAGTTGCTTTTGGACAAGCAATGCGACAACTTTCTGCCACTGAGACTGAGACAGATCCGCACCGCTTGGGTTGTGGCAACACGCGTGCAGTAGCACCAAATCCCCTGGCGCAGCGTCAGACAAACACGCCATCATTTCATCGAAACGAATGCCTTTATCTTTAAAGTCGTAATACGGATATGACGCAATCTCAATACCCGCATCCCCCAATAACGGCACATGATTCGCCCAGGTAGGATCACTTACCCAAATTTTCGCAGAAGGATTCGCACGAGCAATCAACTCCGCTGCGACACGAAGCGCCCCACAACCGCCTGGGGTCTGCAAACTAGCCAGGCGTTCCCTCACCGCGCTAGATAAAACTTCGCCCAACGCGAGATCACACATCAAGCGCGTAAACGCTGGGTTGCCCAACGGACCACGGTAAGTTTTAGAGTCTTGCTCGCTCACTAAGCGCTGCTCAGCCGCTTTTATACAAGGCAGCACGGGCATCCCACCGCTCGCGTCCTTATACACCCCCACCCCTAAATCGATTTTCTGAGGGTTCGTCTCTTGCTGATATTGCGCAATAATCCCAAGCAAGGGATCAGCGGGAAGTGATTGCAATTGTTCAAACATATTTACATAACTCTTACATTGAGAAGCCTAACACCGACACACCCACAGGAAATTGCCGCGCTGGACTTCAGATAATTCGCAAAGCGTGGGATTATAGCCTGTAACGCAAAAAAATTAAGGCCAGTTCAATGCCAACAAGTACCCAGCTCGACAGCCACGACACAAAAATCCTAGTGGCGCTCCAAGCCAATGCAGAACTCTCCATGGTCGAACTCGGTGAAAAAGTTGGGCTTTCCCATACCCCTTGCTGGCGCCGCGTAAAACGCTTAGAAGAGGAAGGCTACATCCAACGCCGGGTCACGCTATTAAGCGCCGACAAGCTAGACCTGAATGTCTCCGTCCACGCCTACATCACCATTAAAAGCCACGACGAAGAGTCACTGCTAGCGTTTGAATCTGCCGTGCACGAAGTACCCGAAATTGTAGAGTGTTATAGCACGACCGGAGAAAAAGACTATTTACTCCGAATGGTAGTGAAGAGCGTAGACAATTATGAGGCGCTATTGAAAAAACGTTTAGTCCACTTACCGAATGTTGCATCGGTAAATTCTGTCTTTGCGCTGAAGCAGGTTAAGTACACTACTGCTCTACCCTTGTAAGACGTCTTATAGAAAGCATTTTCAATTTTATTTTTTCGTTATTCGCCTAAGAAAATACATTAATTAACGGTAGAAAAATCTGAGATTTTATTCGTGGCTTTATTCCTACGACGAGTATAAAGCTATTAGCACACTACAATAGTCGAAAAGCACAAAATTTTCTCATCGGCCTTTTAGTCAGTATTGAGAAAAAGGATAAACGCCGCTCATTCACATCGGCTATTTAATTGGCATTGGGGAAATTGATAGAAGTCACTCTTCTGCTTCCATGCAGTCGTGACATACATTCCTCCTGAATATAAAAAAGCCCGTCCAAACGGACGGGCCAAAATGAGGAATAAACACACTTTAATACAACGATAACAACTAAGTATCTAGAAACGACTAAAAGGAATTAACTGATAACTTAACAGGTGAGGGGTAAGTCCACAGTGTGCATCACACGTTTCTTACTTTTATTTATAGCGTATTAGATGACACCAGCTTGGTTTAAAAAGAAATAATAGGACCCGCCATATTAGCTTTGGGTATTAACGCGTATCCATGATACTCATTGTGACGGCACGGCAGCCATCAAACTGTTCAATGATTGCTCAAAATCAAGATCATCCAAATTTACAGTGCAGTCCGCATACCGCATGTACAAAGGCTTCCGCTCAGCGTAGAGCATTTTCATGCTCGTTCCTGGTGCGCTCGCGAGACCGCGCGTAGCAGAATCACAAACACGGGCCGCCATCGTGTCACACGAAATATTTAAGTAAACCCTTATACCTAATTTTCCTAACCTCGCCATCCCTTTATCGCTGTAGACCACACTCCCTCCTGTAGCGACAACACTATCTGAAAAGTTACTGGCCAACAAAACCTTTTCTTCTAAGGCCCTAAGCGCTAAATAACCATACTGATCGAGATAATCTTGAAGTGTCATACCCGCATCTTGCTGAATAAGCAGGTCCGTGTCCACGTAGGGGCGCGCTAGCGTTTTCGCTAAAAGTACCCCCAGGGTACTTTTACCTGCGCCCGGCATGCCAATCAGAAAAATAGGTCTGTCCGAAGTCATTAACATTTAATCACGGCGCAAGCCGTGTAATATCCCAGCGTTCACTAATATTTTTATACTGAAAACGATCATGTAATCGATTAGCACCACCTTGCCAAAATTCAAAACAAGATGGCGTCACCACGTAACCACCCCAAAAATCGGGCAATGGCACTTCACCCTTTTGAAATTTTTGCTTTATCGACTCAAATTGATTTAGTAACAAAGCACGAGAACTAATCCCATGGCTTTGTTTAGAGGCCCATGCCGCTATTTGGCTCTCCCTTGGGCGGGTTAAAAAATACTTCAGCGACTCTGTTGTGGATATTTTACTCGCGACCCCCATTACTTTGACTTGACGTTCCATAGTATGCCAAGGAAAGTGCAAACTCACTTTAGCATTTACAGCAATATCTTTTGCTTTATGACTATTGTAATTAGTAAAAAAAACAAAGCCCTTTTCTGAAAAATGCTTGAGCAACACAATCCTCTGACTGGGTTGCCCATCAGCATCTACAGTAGCCAATGTCATCGCCGTTGGATCTAGCAACTTTGCACCAATCGCTTGCTCCATCCACAACTCGAATTGTCCGAAAGGGCTGTCTGATAAGCCCTCCCGCCGGAGACCATCTTGCAAATATTCCCGGCGTACATCTTCTAAATCCACAGTATTCAACTCCCCTCTATCACTGAACCCGAGGTATAGGGTTTTCTGGTAAACTCCGCGCACATTATCGCACAAAGCGACGTATTCATGAGCGACACCATTATAGATATCCCCGCCGTCATTCTCGCTGGCGGCAGCGGCACCCGTATGGGCGGCCGCGATAAGTGCTTACTCCCCCTCGGCAACTCGACGGTACTTGAGGTCATACTCAAGACCCTTCGAGCTCAAACAAAGGACGTATACCTAAACGTCAACGGTGATAAACGCCGATTTGATACTTACGACCTACCCATCATCCAAGACACAGTGTCGCCCCCCATTGGGCCTCTCGGCGGCTTATTGAGTGTTTGTGAATATGTATTTGCACAGCACCCTGAAAGCAAATGGTTGCTTACGGTTGCTGGAGACTGTCCCTTCTTACCCAAAGACCTGATAAAAAAGCTCTATACGCGCGTAGAACCCCGTATAGGTGCGGCTCCTCACGTCGTTTACTGCCATAGCCAGGGACGGGATCATTTTGTCGTAGCGCTTTGGTCCCGGGCCGCAGCACCTCAATTACGCGAGTTTTTAGAAAGTGGTCAGAGAAGTGTCGGACGTTTTATTGACACCCTCCCCCACGCCAGCGTGAACTTCGACAGTAGCAGCATCGATCCATTTTTTAATATCAATACCGACGAGCAGTGGTCTACTGCGAAAGCGGTCGTCCAAAACACAGACAATCTTCACCCATAATTCAGATCAGAACCGTATCAAACAGGAAAATACACAACGTGATCCATAAAAAATTCGCACTGCTAATCCTTGTAACGACGCTCAGCATTTCAACGACAAGCATCGCGATTAGCGTAAAACAATGTGACGTGGAAGCGGCAACAGCACTAGAAGAAACCTATTGTGCCGTACTTAAAAAAGGACATGGGCAATCCCTGCCTGACTTCTTTAGCTTTCGTCGTAACCCCAATCATATGCAACGACTTATCCTCAAAAGCGCAGCATCACGTGCAGGCGTTGAGCTTCCCGCCAAAGAAACTAGGGCGAATAGTTTCGCTGAGTCTTTACGACCCGAAATAACGTCAGATAACAAGGGTGGCAAGACAGAGGTAGCACAACGATCAGCTAAGCAATCAAACTCCGCTGAAGATAAGCGGCAAGGTCTATCTCCCAGCGCAGATACACTCGCCCCCACCAAAGAAAAGTATTTAAAAGAAAGCCTCGATAATTGTAGTATCGCTAAAGAACAAATTGCCTGTGGCCATCAACGTTATTTTCTAGCCATTAACGTTCCGATTAAACACCTTAATAAAAACGCTTTGAGCGCGGACAACCGCTTACTTTTTCGAACCAAATCCCAGAACGAAACGTTGCTTCAGTACCTTTCACACCTTTACCCTGAGTACATCCAAAAAATGCTCCATATCGGATTAGGCGACTCTACGGTTTCTTTCACAAAATTTCATGCAATCTATGAAAGTTCACTGGCGCAAAATGAAAACTTTGTGGATCGATTTGAAGAGATGTATGAATTGTTAAAAAAGGAACGTCAAACGATGGCAACAAAACAGCGATACAGGGAAAACTACCCAGACAATATCAACAACTGCATGCAACTAACCAGTGGATTAATTACATGCGACAATGTTGAACAGAACTGGGTGTATAAAAAAGTCCGAAGCTTTTAGTGGTATACCCCTATTGGCGAATTAAGGTGAACTCACTCTCGAATCCACTCGTCCGCGGCACCACACGTATTGGAGGCGAATCCAAATTATGATCCCCCAGAGCTTCGGACTGCTCCACGATATAGCGGCTAGAGTCGGCCCGATTCAAAAACGATACCTGGTCGCCATTAGTTTCAACTGCCCACTGTAAAACGGAAGAGCTATCATCACAGGACCGTGATATGAAACCGTCAGACAGATCACATACAGTCAATGATGCAAAGCTAATACTACTAACACCTTGGACTACTTTCGGAAGCATTTTTTCGTTTAAGCCATCGGTGTTTTGAACCAGCTGCACGTAACCATGCTCCATATGAGCCAGTATCCATTGCTGAGAGACATCGTCCGCACAAACACCCGCAATGACAAAATCTTCATACGACTCGCCTTCTGAATCAAATACATCACGTCGAGCAAGGCAAAGCGTCGAATCCTCAACAGATTGAATCTGAAAGACCGGCGTTTGACCTTCCTCTATTTCACCATTAGTTTCTAAAACACCTGAATCAACCCTGCGATTATCGACAAGTGAAACCGAACCTGAACCACTATTATTCAACACCACAATAGATTGATTGTCTAAATCAAAAATGTTTTGAAACGCTTCTACAGCCTCATCTGCAACCGTACTAACATTAATCAACTGGGCGATATCATCAGAACCGCCAGTGATAGCATCAAACTTAAAATGGTTATAGCTAACCTCAGCATCCCCGCCAAAGACAGACAGCAGTGAGCGATTTTCGACAGGTAAAACCAGAGTGTTATCACTCTCAAATGTATTAAATTGAATTGAGCTATCGCTTGATTCCACCATCAAGGTAATATGTTCATTCGCGATATTACGCCCAAATTCAACACGCCTTACGGCATTGTTAGTGGCTTCACCCAGGCCCTCACCAATAACCACGCCCTCACCGGGCACGTCTTCGATATCATCACGCATACCGGTTCGGTCAATAAAACCACCCTCTACTTGGCTATTACTCGTCGCATTTTGCATCACGATACCGCGTTCACCCACATTGCTTACTGAGAGCGACTTTAAGATCACGCTGTCTGCGCCGTCTAAGACAATACCCGTCTGAGCGCCAGAAAATTCGATGCCTTCAATCTCCCAGTAATTCCCTTCTATGCGAAGTACCGAATGTTCAGTAATATCGGCCCCGACTAAAATCACGTCATCAGACTCGGCGCGCACAATAATTTTTTGGTCCACCTCACCACTAGCGGCACTATAAAAATGGGCTGACTCATGACCACTCCCAGATGAGCTCCCTACTGCACTAACGACCCCTTCATATGTACCACTAGCGACCACGATTTCAGCATTAGGCTCAGCAGAACGAAGAGCGCTTTGTAATTCATCTGAATTCGTTACGTAAACCTCATTCGTTTCAGCAACGGTAATTAAAATATTATATTGATAGCTACTATCCCCATCCGCAGAGACCACCGCAACAACAAACAGGTGGGTACCGACCTCCAGACCATCGAATAAAACACCAGAATAAGCTACTCCAGGCTCGAAAGACTCTTCAGTGTCTGAAAGCATTACAATGCTGTTATTGTTTGACGCATTGATAGCACCGTCACCAATCGTCATCGTCACACCTTCGCGACTCGCGTATATTTCCGCTAAAAGGCTCAGACTTCCCACATCTGCAACGTTAACTCGATGGTTCAAAGTAGGTGAATTTATGGAAGCTGAACATTCGAAAGAGGTCGTCGCCCGACCGGGGCTGAGCTCAAGAGAACGTAAGAATGGATCTGATTCAATATCGCTCGGACTCTCCCCATTCTTTTGTAAATTAAATGTATACGTTGCCGATTCACTACCATCTTCGGAAGTCAGTTCAATCACAACGGGCACAACCACGGAAACGAGTGACTCACCCTCGATGATATCTTCGGGAAGGGGGACAAACACCCCCTCTTGCCATTCGACTAGCTCATCATTCACACGTATTTCTGAAAAACGACCCTCGGGCTCCGGAATTATTTCCACCCCGCATCGACGACTATCTATAAATACATCGTAATTTCTAACATCAGCAGAAAACTCTTCTGAATAATCAACCGCGGATGAATTATCTAACGAGCCTCGGACACCACCAATTAAAATGTCCTGCATAAGCGCGGACGTGGAAATTCGATTTATCTGAAGCGTATATTCCGCCCGCGCAGCGTTGTTACGGCTAGATACGCGAATAAATATAAGGTTTGCTCCCTCTTCCACCCTAACTGGAAATACATCGCCTGGTAAAATACTCGCTGTGACATCTTGATCATCGGAGCCTTTACCCACCTCCACAACTTCCACTCTAACGTCATTTTCATTTTGATCATCAAGTCCTACACGTAAATCTACGCTCGTAGCACCAAGGTCATCATCCAAATCGATGGTGTACGAACCAAAGGCATCGGGGTCAAATTCCTCCACGACATCATCATCCAGCATTAGCGTCCCACCAGAAACCACTTCAAGGCTTCCCAACCTCACATCAACAACCTCAGTAAAATCGGTGATATCTTCTCCGCCACAGGCGAATATAAGGGGTATTAAACTGACGACTAACAAGCGCCGAATTACGGATTGCATCATGCGTTTTGAACCTAACCAGACCATAAATATGAAAAGTAAAATAGCGACATTAACCTGCCTGAACAACTCAGAACGGCGGCCAATATGGCGCTCTTAATGAGGGCGAACAAGGTACTAGTATTCTTATTAGGAGTAAAGCGATAGCCCGATTCAAACAGAACCGCACGACCTCGTATTTCTCACACAAAATAAGACCCCGATCGCGATAGAAGTTCAATATAAATTCTCCTTATTATTCAATCACTTACAGCTGCCATATTTCGCCACATTTGCCCATAATTGATCACCGAAAAAGCGTGACCCATGCACGCTTGCCGCTTATTTCCACTGATAAAGTGGTTAATAAGTAGGCGGAAAATGCATTTTCGCCACTGTCACAAGGGTGATTATCATGAATGAACTAACAACTACATCTTGGCTCAGTGATTGGCGAACCTTTAGTTTAACCCTCGTCATCTCTGTATTCGTACTCTACCTAGCCCGCAGCTATGCACACCAAGCAATTAGCGGCTTTACACGCATGCTGGCGGCAACATTTAAAATTGCAGCTAAAGCGTGCGACAGAACGCGCCGCCAACTCAAGACACGCAACCGCGAAGTCCTATTAGCTCAAGGACAAGAGCAGGTAAGCCGAGAGCTCGAACGCGAGTTTTTCGAAGTCAGCCGTTTCGTGCAAAAAGACCTCGGGGGATACCCGCAACTTCAACGTCAGATTCAGGAAGAAATTACCGAGATCCATGACGACTACCATGCCAGTGGTCAGGTCCCCTCCGCACTGCCTGAATGGGTTGAAGCTGTAGAATCAGTTGCAAAAATTAAATCTAGCGATAGCGCTTCCGCATTAAATTCTAAAATTTTGGACCAGATCCACCAATCAGCTGAACAGCAACATAAAGAGCATTTACAACAAGCGCGCGACGACGCGGCCGAACGGCACAAGCGCTTAAAAAGTATGACGGGCTATTGGCGTAAATTGTCTGACAGTGTTGACGAAGTGGGCAGCCGTTTAAAAGACATTATCACTCGCAGTGAAAATATCGATAAACACATGTTGAAATTCAATGAAATAAACAATGGCACCGACGCGGCTGTACGCGCACTGCGCGCGTCATCCATTACCCAGTTCTTAATCGCCTTACTGGTGGTAACGATTGCGATCGGCGGCGCGTATTTTAATTTCCACCTTATTGCACTCCCCATGTCTGAAATGGTGGGCTCAACCCAACGTATTGGCGGTGTAAAAGTGGCAGATTTATCAGCCTTGGTCATTATTTGCCTGGAAATAACTGCGGGCATATTTTTACTGGAGAGCCTACGCGTTACAAAACTTTTCCCTTTAATTGGATCGATGGACGATAAGATGCGCCGCATGATTATGATAGTCGCTGCGGCGGTATTAATCATACTGGCTTCTACGGAATCCGCTCTGGCCTTTATGCGCGATCAAATTGCGGGGGATTTAGCGAATCTTCGTGCGTCATTAGCGGGTATAGAAGAAAACTCTGGAGGCGGCATTAACGAATGGATTCCCTTAATCGCCAATATGACACTGGGATTTATTTTGCCGATTGCACTTACCATGATCGCAATCCCTTTAGAGTATTTACTGCAAACTGGGCGCACTGTATTTGGCGGCATTCTAGAAGTGATACTTAGTATTATCACGGTAGTGCTTCATATTACGGCCAATATGTTTAAACAACTGGGGCGTTTTATAAACCATATATACGATTTTTTAATCGCTGCACCACTGTGGATCGAGTCCATGGTGAAACATCGTCACTCAAACGAAGACGGCAGCGATCATTACCTAACTGATTTTAAAGATGGGAGGTCAGAACCATGAAACAATTAACAAAAACCATAATCGGCATGACTGCCATATTATTACTAAACGCCTGTAGCGAAAACAATACGAATAGATCTGAATCCAACAGGCAGGTAAACACCTATGCCCAAGGTATATATCTGCTGCTGGATACTTCGGGTACCTACACGCAGGAACTGGACAAAGCTCAGCAATTAATTAATTACATGCTCGCAGGCTTAGAACCAGGAGATACATTTGCCGTAGCGAGAATAGACAGCGGAAGTTTTAGTGAAAAAGATATTGTGGCAAAAGTGGTGCTTGACCCACGGCCTTCTATGGCAAACAAACAAAAAAGGGATTTTGCCGGCACCATTGATTTATTTGTTAAAGATGTAAAAAGCAGTGCCTATACCGATATATCTGGCGGGCTATTGCAAGGCATCGAATATCTAAACGAAGCACGCGTCGGCAAAAAGACAATTATGATTTATTCAGACTTGAAGGAGGAGCTGCCTAACGGATTCATCCGTGATTTCGAGCTGCTATTAGACGGATTTACAGTGAAGGCACTCAACGTCACGAAACTTCGGGCCGACAATCAAAACCCTCAAGTCTATTTAGATCGCGTGGATCATTGGCAGGAAAAAGTCGCAAATGGCGGAGGTAACTGGGAAATTATTAATGACCTCGATAAGCCCGAGGCAATATTGTTGTAGTAAGAAGTCTACACCGAGGCTGTGCACGAATGAAAGATCACGGATGATCTTTTACAGCTCCATTACAACCTTAAACAAAATCATTTCAGATTGATCAGAACTATACTGCTCCCCCAAAGACAAACACCCCTTCCCTGTAAGCGGATAAAATTCATCGCGAATAATCACGCTGCTCGCCTCTCCTACCTTTACGACCGTGCCATTGGTGCTACGATCTAATATCCCGATCTGATCATCTTTAATTTCAACCACACAATGAATACGAGATACCACGTCTTTATCAACGGATAAGGTATTCACCCGAGGGTCGCGACCAATATAAAAAGGCAAATCGCTCTCTTTCACTCGGTAGGCGTTACCACGATGAAATAGCTCGATACGGGAAAACTTACCCTCTGCTTTTTGCATTAGGTCAGAATTAATGAGCGTATTGGGATTTTCGTCTTCTAACATTGCGAATTTAAGTCGTCACTTACCGTAAAAATCAATCGGTACTTACAGCCGGTCATTCGATCGAAACTGACCAGGCATTGGATTATACAAGGGAACCTCTAAGCAAGTCCAAAGCACCTGTAAATCAGGTGGGGCTACTCAACATGACCCCAATAACCAAAGCATACACTAAAGCCACCGGCAATGGGCGGTTACAGCGCTCCTTCGGCACGAATGCCGGCACCTCAATGTATCAGAGGCTCCGCCGCACAATAGGCTCCACAAACATCCTGGCATAAAAACTTTTCAATAAGGGGGGTGCTGTATTCACAGCAGATATTGCCAATATCACGCCAACCAAGATGCTACATATCGCATCACCGGTTAAAATCGTTAACATATGATGAATATTTCAGCAGCATTATGATTGATTATCTATTACTCGGCTTAACTGGGCTTGCTACGTCCATGTTTGCGGGAATAACAGGGCTTGGCGGCGGTATGCTGCTACTCGCATCGCTCCCGATCTTCCTACCCGTTCACGCGATTATTCCTGTTCATGGTGTCGCACAACTAGCGAGTAATTTCTCCCGATCCATCCTGGCTATTCGCTACTTAGCATGGCAATTTCTCCCCGCTTTCTTACTGGGCTCATTGGTAGGTATATTATTAGCATGGCAGGTATTAGCTTATATCGACGCACAATGGCTACCCTTGTGCATTGGTGGATACATCCTCTGCCATGTTTGGTGGCCGATGTTTAAACGCATTATGTCCAGGTACGAGAATTTTTTTATCATTGGTGTCGTACAAACCGGCCTGAACCCTATTGTTGGCGCAACCGGGCCTCTCACTACAACACTGGTAATGGCGAAACTCAAAAGTCGCGAAGCCATTGTCAGTACTAACGCGATTTTAATGTCGTTTTCCCACATATCAAAAATCGCATTGTTTACATTCACCGGGTTTGAATATCGCCATTATTGGTTGGAGGTACTCATTTTAAGTAGCGCTGCGATTGCCGGGTCTTACCTTGGCACATTGGTCCGCAGACGTATCGACGGTGCCCGCTTTATTATTATGTTAAAAGTGCTGCTCACATTATTGGCCGCAAGAATGATTGTCACCACAATATGGCAACTCATCTAGAAAACAGCTGCGGCCTACAAAACCGCTAACGGTTAAATACCACGGTTTTTTGCCCATTCAATAAGACGCGGTGCTCACAGTGCCACTTCACCGCACGCTGCAGCGTTACGGCCTCTATATCACGCCCAATCTGAACCAACTCTTCCGGTGTGTTCGCGTGGCTTACGCGCTCGACAGACTGCTCAATAATCGGCCCCTCATCAAGCTCTGCTGTCACGTAATGCGCCGTCGCCCCAATCAGTTTCACTCCGCGATCATAGGCTTGATGATAGGGCTTAGCCCCTTTAAAACCGGGTAAAAACGAATGGTGAATATTGATAGCGTGGCCGGATAACCGCTCACATAAGCCGTTCGAAAGAATCTGCATGTACCTGGCAAGCACCAATAACTCTGCGCCGCTCGACTCAAAAATCCCCATAAGCACTGCTTCCTGCTCCGCTTTGTTGTCAGATGACATGGGCAAATAGTGGTAAGGAACGTTGTACCAGTCGGTCAGCGAACGCATATCTTCATGGTTGGACACAACGCCCACCACATCGATGGGCAATGAGCCCGCCTTCCACGCATTCAGTAATGTGCTTAAACAATGCCCCCACTGGGAGACAGCGATCAACACAGGGGTCTTCTTTTTGTTTTCCCATACTTCCCAATCCATCCCATAGCGATCCGCAACAGACTGGAACGCGGATTTCACATCAGACAAGCGCTTGGGGCCTTCCACAGACTCTAACAAGGTCCTCATAAAGAAGCGCTGCTCCCGCACATCTTCAAATTGCGAAGATTCCCGGATATTGAAGCCCTGTAAAGAAAATAGCCCCGCGACCGCAGCCACAATACCGGACTGATCTTTACAGCTAAAATTCAATACTAACTCTTCTACCATTTCTGACATTTAGTTCTCCTAATCATGCCGTCTGGCTATCGCCGCGCAATGCCTATTTTCAAGCAGCGCATTCTACACAACTTACCCGGAAAGCCCACGTAGGCATTGTCAGGGCGGGGGCAATCTAACCCTCTGTTTTGTTAACTCTATACGGCGAAGTGCCAACAAGCTGACTAAACTTCAATCAAGACCGAATACATCGCAAGCCTCAACTTACGACGTAGCTCTGCATACATATATTCGACCCACCTTGTGCAAAAAACATTTTTTAGGCTGTCGCGTTTCCGATGAAAGTAACAATTAGTATGCACTTACACCACACTAAACCCTATTGGCGTGTGGTTACTCGCTATAGATTTTTAGCCCTCCTTGTTGGCATAGCGGGGTTTTACTCGCCATCATCGACGGCAGAAACCAATAGTACCGTAAGCATTACTTACCCCTCAGCCAGCACCTCACAAGATCAACTCATCATCGATATTCTTCAGCTTGCGGTTAGTAAAAGCGGCAAAAGTCATTTGTATCAACTCAGCGCGATTCCCGACACTGGCCCCGTTGAACAAGAGCTAAAAAGCAAGATCAACCAGATTCAGAAAGGAAACCTATCGGTGATGTGGGCTGGCGCTCAGGAAAGCTATGAAAGCGTGATTCAACCCATCAAAATCCCGATTCTCAAAGGGCTGCTTGGTCACCGCATTTTTATTATCCGTGAAGATAAACAGGTCCTATTCAACTCGCTTAGCTCACTTGAAGAGTTGAAACGTCTATCCCTAGGGCAAGCGCGATTTAAGCATGATACAAAGATCCTTAAACAAGCGAAAATGACCGTAGTCGACCCAGTTAAACACAACAACCTCTTCAATATGCTTGAGGGCGGTCGCTTTGACTACTTCCCAAGAGCCGTGCACGAGCCCTGGGAGGAGATACAAAAGCACAGCCACCTGCCGCTGACCGTAGAAAACAAAATTTTACTGGTTTACCCCTACGCAATGTATTTCTATGTATCCCAAGAAAATACCGAACTTAAAAATATGCTCACACAAGGGTTTCGTAACGCCATTGAAGACGGCAGTTTCGACCAGCTTTTTTTCAGTAACGAACTAATCAAAACCACTTTTGAAAAATCACACTTCCGATCGAGAAAAGTCTTTCATATTCCCAATCCAGACTTTAGTGCAAGCGCATATCAACAAAGCTCAGAGATGTGGCTCAATATTGAAAACCTATGAGCCGTAACCTTTATGTACTCGCAGCCGTCATAGACTTCAATATCTCACCTAAGGTGTTACTTAGGCCAGAAGCCCCGCCCAAAGACCAACCGCCATCTACTGGGATTACGGCACCCGTCAAATAACTCGCCAAAGGAGAAGCCAAAAACATCGCCGCATTCCCAAGGTCTTCAGGTTGACCTAAGCACTTCATCGGTACCGATTCTTTCGCCATATCCATCAATTCAGGGCTAGGCGCCAAGCGCTTCATCCCTTCTGTGCCTTCAATCGGCCCAGGCACCAAGCTGTTCACACGAATCCCCTCAGCACCCCACTCCAACGCCAAGCAGCGAGTGATCATATCCACACCCGATTTCGCTGCACATACGTGAGATTGCGCTAACATCGGCAAGAATGCCTGGGGCGCGGAGATATTCACAATACTTGCCCCCGGCTTTTTCAAAAATGGATGTGCTGCTTGCAACACATGGAACGTCCCTAACAGGTCAATTTCCACCACGGAACGAAATCCATTGGCAGACATACCCGTCGCAAACGCCGGAAAGTTCCCCGCCGCACCAGAAACCAGCACGTCAATTTCCCCGAATGTTTCTTGGACCTTCTCAAACCCAGCAATAACCTCATCTTGGTTACGTACATCACAGGTAAAACCTAAAGCCTCAGCCCCTAGGCCCTTTAAAGCACTCACCGTATCGTCAACCTTTTCCTGGCTGCGACTAGCCACCGTTACACATGCGCCCTGCTTAGCAAAGCACTCGGCAATGCCTCGGTTTATGCCACTGGTCCCACCAATCACCACTACATTCTTATCTTTAAAATTCATTTCTAACGCCATGACGCTATCCTCGCTTACTTAAAAGAAGAAAAATCCGGGGCACGCTTTTCAAAAAACGCTGCCGCAGCCTCAGCAAACTCTGGCCCCTGCAAACCTTCTGCAAAACCCTTAAATTCCTCATGAATAACTGCCTCCAAAGCACTCCTGCCCGGCGCTTTCATCAAAGCTTTAGCCTGCCTCAGCGCCGCAGGGGGCTGCTTAGCCAACCTCTCCGCCTGCGCACGAGCTTTAGCCAATGGCGAATCCACCACCTCATTAACCAACCCTACAGCCAGAGCATCATTAGCAGAAAAGAAATCACCTAACATGAGCCACTCGGCGGCTTTTACGTGCCCGGCGAGCTGAGGTAAAACCAAAGAAGAAGCAAATTCAGGGCACAAACCAAGGTTTACAAAAGGTAAACGAAGCCGCGCATTTTCATCCGCATATACCAAGTCACTATGCATCAATAACGTGGTGCCAATGCCCACAGCAACACCATGCACTGAAACGACCACAGGAATTGGGCAATACAACAGGGCGAAAATAAACCGAGCGATTGGATTATCTTCACTGGAAAGATCGGACCCGCTCGCAAAATCGGCCAGGTCATTCCCGCTAGTAAAACAATCGCCCGCCCCATACAGCAAAATCACCCTAGCACCCCGATCAGGCGCCGCTTTAATCTCATCCGCGAGCGCCTGGTACATCGCCAAATTTAGCGCATTTTTCCTCTCAGGTCGGTTGATCATCAACTCGACAATATGACCCGCCTCGCTGACATTGATGTATTCTCCCATGCTTTGCCCATCCTATTGATTGAGTATTTGAATAGCTGTCATTTACATCCTCAGCACTTCTCGCAACAGCACAAACTTGCTACGCCCATATCTAGCATAGCCTTACTTGCATAAAGGCCCCAGACCGCTACAATCGCGCATCTTAATCGTTATACTTCGACCTACTCACTACACGACCTACACCAGCCCTATATGAATATCAAAAGCCTGCTCTCCGAATACGTCCATACTGCCATGCAAGCCGCCGGAATTCCTGAAGAATTCATGCCGCATATCACCCTAGGTAAAAACCCTCAATTTGGCGACTATCAAGCAAATGGCGCGATGGGTGCAGCAAAGGCATTAAAAACCAAGCCCAGAGACTTGGCCCAAAAGATACTGGAACAGCTTTCATTGGACGGTATTGCCGAAAAAATAGAAATTGCAGGACCAGGCTTTATTAATATCTTTTTAGACCAGAAATGGCTCTCTGAACAGGTAAGTAGCGCCGCCGATCACGAACGTCTTAACATTCCAACAAAATCGTCCCCACAAACCGTTGTTATCGACTACTCATCCCCAAACCTCGCGAAAGAGATGCACGTGGGCCATTTACGCTCCACGATTATTGGCGATGCTCTGGCAAGAATATTAGAATTTAGTGGTGACAACGTCATTCGACAAAACCATGTGGGTGACTGGGGCACACAATTTGGCATGTTGATCGCCGAGCTAGAAACACAATTAAGTGAAGGCGAACAAGCTGAGTTAGCGCTTAAAGATTTAGAAGGTTTTTACCAACAATCCAAAAAACACTTCGATGAAGATGAAGCTTTCGCCACCACAGCAAGGGAATACGTTGTAAAACTTCAATCCGGCGATGAAAAAGTGCATGGACTTTGGCAAAAATTCCGAGAAATTTCCCTGTCACACAACCAAGATATTTATCAAAAACTAAACGTTACACTCACACCCGAACACGTATATGGGGAAAGTGCCTATAACGATGATTTACCGGTACTCGTCGACGCTCTAAAACAGAAAAAACTTGCCGTAGAAGACAGCGGTGCTCAAGTCGTATTCCTGAACGAACTTGCCGATAAAGAGGGTAACCCTAGCGTAGTGCTGGTACAAAAAAATGACGGTGGTTATCTCTATGCCACGACAGATCTTGCAGCCATGCGATACCGTAACGACACGCTCAATTCAGATCGTATTTTGTATTTTACCGACGACCGCCAAACGCTGCACATGAAGCAAGTATTCATCGTTGCACACAAGGCTCAATTCATAAATGAAGACGTATCACTTGAACACCACGTCTTCGGCAAAATGCTTGGCAAAGATAAAAAGCCTTTCAAAACACGCACAGGCGGCACAATTAAACTTGCCGAACTGCTTACAGAGTCTATCCAACGCGCTGCCGCAGTGGTTCGCTCAAAGAATCCTGAACTAAACGATACTGAGATCGCCAACATTGCAGAAACCGTCGGTATCGGTGCAGTAAAATACGCAGATCTCGCCAAAACCAGGACCAACGACTACGTATTTGATTGGGATGCCATGCTCGCCTTAGATGGGAACACTGGGCCCTACATGCAATACGCCTATGCGCGATGCTGTAGCGTATTCAGGAAAGCGAATATATCCCTGAACGAACATACAAGCCCAATCACGATTGAATCGTCACAAGAGAGAGCCCTGGCACTTAAGCTTTTACAATTCTCGGATACCGTAGAGCAAGCCGGCGACGATGCCTATCCACACTCTTTATGTAATTACCTATACGAGCTCGCAAGCCTATTTATGACTTTTTACGAAGCCTGTCCAATATTAAAGGACGGCGTATCGGAAGCGGATAAAAATAGTCGATTGCAACTTACAAAAGCGACAGCCCTGACACTTAAAACGGGGCTAGACCTATTAGGCATAGGTGTGATGGAACGGATGTAAACACTGGAAAAACAACAAAAAACATGGACCACAAGGGAAATGCATAAGGACGAAAAAAGTGGAAATCACGATCTATCACCAGCTCCTCACTCCCGCTTATTGGCCGTTTGGCTTATCGAGAAAGAGCACATATTTCGAGAGAGAATATGTGCTTATCCTAAAGACACATTGAAGATAAGACCTCTGACCCCAATACCGCTTGCTATGTCGTCACCGCGTACT
The DNA here is from genome assembly GCA_045430345.1 of Agarilytica sp. GTDB lineage: Bacteria > Pseudomonadota > Gammaproteobacteria > Pseudomonadales > Cellvibrionaceae > Agarilytica. Next base: position 155,848 of record JAILXT010000008.1, read on the forward strand.
ATTATTTTTGTATCACCCACCACATTATCTAGCCCTCAAAACTTCCACTAAACTAAAATCACGAATACCAATATATGTCCGATACAATCATTGACATAAATACTTCTAGAAGAGAGAGACTTAAATCCTATTTTGGCCTGGGCTTACCAGCGCGGGAGCTTGACTTAGATTTTCCTCCCCCACCAACCAGCCGGCGGATAAAAAAACCAAATCTCTCAACCATTGCTATCGAGCGTGAATTGAAACAAGAGGGAAAAGTACCTCTTAGAAGATTGGAAAAAATTCGCGAGGACATGCTTAAAATCAACGGCTATCGAATATCGCCCGCCGCGCGGACACGAGTAACCCAATACTATTGGCACAAAATATATGCCCTAGCACAACAAATGTACAAAACATTTGGCAAAGTGGGCACCGTACCCGACAAGGGCAACCGGGCTCAGCACCTAGATATTACCATAGAGCTGCTCGATCAAATCCGAAAGAGCTATCAATACCTATTTGCTCACTATTATGATTACCCCAATTGGCGTTACGGCCCTTGCCGAGAAAAGATATACGATGCCGCCTTTCGCATATTGGAAGTCGTGCAGTTGCAACAACAAATAAGTGCATTACGGTACAGGGACCTAAACACCTCAACCTGGCGAGGACTAAACAAAATATTCTATGTGATGCGCGAGTATGAGAGCGTAGAAGTTCCCATTCTCTTAACTAGATCGAGAATCAAATATAACGCGACACAAGTAAAAGAAACAATTTCTGATATTTACCTGAGAATTCAACTGACAGGATACTTCGATGCATTGCGTTACTCTGTCGCACAGCAACGCATTCTCAACATATATATTAGAAGCAAATCATCATCCATAGTTATGTCAAAGCTTGAACAATCTTCATTACTTGGAGGCGACCACCTTATTATCGGTTACGACCAGGATCATATCCCCGACGCCCAATCCGAAGCGGCAGAAAATCAAACAAGAGGAACGCTCATCAGTTTAAAGGCAGTTAGAGCAGACCTGTTCAGTATTCATGAAGACCTAAACAAACCAGAAAACAGGCAGAACCAGTTCCTTGTAAAATCCGCTCACTTTAGAAAGGTCCCACCAAAAAATAGATCCAGCTTATTTAACATTTTATACCGGCGAGTACAGTCCGACTATTCAAAATTTAGATCACTCACTACACGAAACGCAGTGAACCTACTTGTTTACAGCGGGTTTATGGATTGTTATGAGCTTAAGTTAGATCAAAAACGTCCCGATGCTCAAAAACGTGTACTAAGGAGTCGACTAGCGGAACGCTCAGCATTCATTGGAGAGGACGATCAAGCTGAGGTCCAAAGCCTTTGGTATTGCCTATACAACAATAACAACACAATGTTACTTCAAACCCAAGAAACACGTTACACCATTCCGTTATCCGTCGGGAGCCTGATTGCATTTTCATACAAGGGCGAAGACATGCCATATACACTAGCTTCCGTTTCCAAAATAGAACGACTAATCGAAGACCAAGTTAATATCGAGCTTACGCTAGTAACCGACAGCGCAGAAGCGGTAACATTGACATCCTTGATCGAAGAAAAAATTGACGGAAAGAATAAAAAGTACCCCGCACTTCTGGTTATAAAACCGCAAGGATGGCTGTTGGTGATGCATCACAGCTATATAAGCAAACGAATGCAACACTTTCTAATTTCCCGAGATAAAAAGGAGACTGAAGCATATCTATCTACCCAACTTTTCGCCGCCGAAGAATTTTCTGTGTTCTCTCTCAGCAACAAAGATGGAGAACCCCTGGGAGCAATGGACAACAAACCCCATGTCCGTAGCACCATAGACATATAAGATTATTTTAAACCTATAAACTCAGAGTAACTCGCGGGACACCCAATCTTCAGAAACTCATCCCGAATATAAATAAAAAGGGATCGCCACACACATCGGATAAAAACAATACGCGTCGACACTGTAAAAATTTGTAATTATCAATAGCTAGTTTCGCCATCATTTGTAGTTAACGTCCACTTCAACTGGAGCTCGTATGGCGCGGTTTTTGTATTATTATTTAAGCGCAAGCGAGTAACACAAAATTTGCGCAATGCAAACTGTCGGCTTGATAGCGTTCGTTATGGGCTTATCAGATATCAATATCAACCCCTAATGCGAGCCCGGACAGCTCAAAGTGAGTCGTATGAGACAAATTATGCCACGTTATATTTACTGATAAGCTTTTAGAGGTACTGTAATTTATACCTACTCCATATGATTCACTATAATCAGAATCACTTGAAGTTCTGTTTCTTCCTGAAATTTTACTTTCATATTTTACTTTAGCTTTTGTATACCCCAACAACCCATACAGAGTAACATTATCTATTTTATACTGCGGTTTTAAGTAGAAGCTTTCATAGTTTTCTATTTTAATAGATCTCGTTAATTCGGCCTGTGTAAACGAGTAATCGTCAACACCTAACCCAAGTCGTCCCTCCACACTCACAAACTTGCTAAAGGAATAACCAACTCGACCTTCTAAACTTTTAATTGAGAAATCTGGCACCGCTGTCTCTTCATAATTCCAATCACCGATACCAGATCCGAAATAATACCCACCACTGTCTCCATAAACAGACGATGCAAATACAAATAAAAACAAACTGAAGAAATATTTCACAATATATACGCTCCTAGCGGTTTAGCCATCACGCTGCGATAATGGTCCGAGCAGCGAAGGACCCGCCGCTGGCGATATTGGCTACCTTATTAGCCATATTTTATTACTACCGTATTTGCCATTAAATCACCAAGACGTTGCCTTCCTTTACCCAAAATAATGATTGCGTCAACAACGCCTAGAACAGGTGAAAATACGTTGCGAACCAAAGACTGAAATACCGAACACGGTTTGCCTCTGCTTTTCGATATTACATACAACCCAAATGGCTTTTTACCTAGGCTTTGACCCTTAGGCAACGCATCTGAGAGCGCGTACTAGGATAAAGGCACCAAAATCACAAAAACATCAAAAAAACTCCCTCAAGAGAGAGTTTCTTCATCAAATACATACACATAAAAAATAGAAACACAGCGATAACTCCGTCAAGGAAATGGGCTTGATACCGTTTTTCCTGGGTGGGCTAGCAATCTATCATCTAGCTCAAACTTATCTTCCATATTTTTCCTTAAGCTTTGATGATATTCCCCACCAAAAGTAGACACATTTTTAGGCGCACCTAAGC
>JAILXT010000009.1:0-12978 GCA_045430345.1 Agarilytica sp.
GCTTAGGTGCGCCTAAAAATGTGTCTACTTTTGGTGGGGAATATCAAAATTAAAAGGAGGTTGTGATGAAGTATTTGTTGATTTTATCAATGTTGTTTCTCATGTCATGTGGTTCAGGAGACGATAGCAATGATGCTGACACTGTTCCGGTTGAGCTTATAGGATTGTGGGTAAGAGATTGTAATACGGTAGGCTTTGATAGCGGATACCTGAATACAACGCAGGCAACGACTATAGAATTTATTGGCAATACCAGATCTATAACTACACTCGTATACGACGGTGATGATTGTACGGGCAATATATTAAGTGAAGGCGGGCATGAGGGCGAATATTCGGAAATTAAAACCATACTCTCGAGAGATGGCGTTGAGGGGATTGCGGCCAAAGTGACTATCAGCGATGGGGATGTTGTATATTTTTCTTATCACTTAAACGGTGATTTCATGTATTTGGGTTCATGGTTTCCTGGGGCTACGTCATCTAGTTTTAACTTTTCAGAACCGTTCTATAAGTCGCAAAATTTATAACAATCAAAGCCAGTTGACGCTCCTGTCGTCGCGCAACTGCTTTGGGCGTTATGGGCACGGATTCTTGGGCTTGGTTTTAACCAAATCGTGCTTGGGTTACAATCTCGTTCTTTAAGTAGTATCGACGCATCAGGGAAGTGCAATATCCTCATATTTCCCTTCGTTCCTGGTGCTAAACCATAGCTTTATGGTTGTGGTCATTCCCGTATTTAGTCGTGGTGTGCCACTAAGTAAATGCAAGGGGTTATCTAGTTTAGACTTCTTGCGGTTTTTATCATGTTGTGGGCTTCGCTTACGCTGCGCCAAAGTGCTATTAGCTTGTTGGTTCGGCCGGCTGCCATAACAAATTACTCAGCTGGACGGTTTGATCGTCGCGCCTTTGTGTGCTGTTAGCACACCAGTTGCTCCTCTCCAAACCGCCCGCTAGCAAAGCGTTATAGGCCGGGTCTTATGGCGCGGTTTAAAAGAAATCGTGGCTAGGTTATAGTTCGGTTTCTATACAGAAATTCAAGCATCAGGGATCGTGCATTTTCCCCCTTCAGGTTTGTTCGTTCCTGGTGCCACAGTTTAAGTCTTAAGGTTGTGGCCATTCACGTTATTTATCTTGGTGTGCCACTAAGTAAATGTAAGATTTCGGGTTGTTCCGTTTCTTACTGTTTTTAATCCGGCAGTGGGCTTCGCTTACGCGGCGCCAAAGTGGTTCTAGGTTAATCACGAGGCCGTCAGCTATAACAAGCCGCTGTACCCAAGCTACCCCGCTTCGCGTGGCAGGGACTCACCAAGCGTTGCTTGGTTCGCCGGTAAGCGGGGCGTTATGGGGCGGAACCTAAGCCTTAGTTTTAACAAGTTTCGACATGCTTTATAGTGTCGTTTCTTAAGCAGTATCAAAGCATCAGGGATCGTGCTGTTCCCTTTCTAGGTCATTCCGTTCCTGGTGCCCACAGTTTAAGTATAAAGGTAGTGGCCATTCCCGTTTTTTATCGTGGTGAGCCACTAAGCGAGTGGTGATTGTCGGCAAGTCCGCCTTCTTCCACCTTTTAAAATTGTTGTGGTCTACGCTAGCGCTTCGCCAAAGTGCTTGTAGTAAGTTGGTTCAGCCGCCGGGCCATAACAAGTTACTCAGCTGGACAATTTGGTCGTCGCTTCTTTGTGTGCTTTTAGCACACCAGTCGTTCCTCTCCAAATTGCCAGCTAGCAAAGCGTTAGCAGGCGTTTTCGTTTTTAGGTTTGGCTCCGAATATTTCGAGGTAAACGTTAAAACCTGAGATATTTCAGCCGCCCAGCGGGTAAAGATTCGTGCCGTTACAATTGGGCGGTAAATTAGAGTTTGGGGTGCAGCAAAGCTGTTTTCGGCTTCATGGCAGCTTCGGGTAAACTCCGTAGCTTAGCCATGCTCAAGCAGTAGATCTTTGGCGGTAGTATCAAGTTTTTGAGTTATTCAATATCATGGCTTCGGTACTGCTAACAAATTTACCAAGTCGCAGCTAAAGCTGCTGGGACGCCGTAAACGGCGCCCCTTATAAAGACGTTATATTCATTCAAAATTAAGGAGTACTAAACAACATGAAAAAAATAGTTTTATCATTTTGGCTGTTTATTTTTTCTGGAGCTGCACTATCTTATGATGGTCAGGCGACAGGGAAGCTAGACTTAGTTGAAGTTGCAGATGCTCACTACTCATTTAGAGTACGACTTGAAGGCGAGCCGGCGTTGTGTGGCAATGCTAACAAATGGGCATATATCAATAATTCAGATCCTAATTATAGCGCCTATGTGAGTTCACTTTTAGCTGCAAAGATGGCGCAAAAAGTAGTGACTGTGTATGCCAGCAGAGATACACACTCAAATGCATACTGTAAGATTGTTCATTTTCAGTTTCGTTAAAAATATAACAAGTTGCTCAAGCAGGGACGTTTTTTTACGTTGTTTCATTTGTGCTTTAATAGCACAAATAAATCAACTACAAAAACGCCCCTTAGCAAGGCGTTATGCTTTTCCAGAACCATGAGGATCTTATGAAAAATAAAGTATTAAATTACTCCCTAGCAATGATATTACTTGGGTTGCTCTCTCCTTCATATGCGGGGCAAGGTATTGCTGCTGACAATGTTGATTATGTTGCGTTCAACACCGGAGGGTTATTTCTATACGCTGATGGGTGGCAACTTGCTGCGGATATCTGTGACGGCGGGAACCATACTGGTGCGGTTGTATTGAGATCAGATGATCATAATTATGATAAAGCTTATGCTCTAGTTCTGTCTGCATTTATGGCCGGTAAAAAAATATCCGGGTACACAAACGGCTGCGTCGTTCATGATGGAGAAAACTATGTTGGTATACGTGGATTTAAGTACCTTAGGGTGTACCAGTAATCAGCATAACAAAGCGTTTAATGTCAGCCGCATTGCGGCTTGGACTCGTAAAAGCTGCGCTTTTCTCGCCCATTAACGCGGCGTTATAGGCCGGGTCTTATGGCGCGGTTTAAAAGAAATCGTAGCTAGGTTATAGTTCGGTTTCTATACAGAAATTCAAGCATCAGGGATCGTGCATTTTCCCCCTTCAGGTTTGTTCGTTCCTGGTGCCACAGTTTAAGTCTTAAGGTTGTGGCCATTCACGTTATTTATCTTGGTGTGCCACTAAGTAAATGTAAGATTTCGGGTTGTTCCGTTTCTTACTGTTTTTTAATCCGGCAGTGGGCTTCGCTTACGCTGCGCCAAAGTGGTTCTAGGTTAATCACGAGGCCGTCAGCTATAACAAGCCGCTGTACCCAAGCTACCCCGCTTCGCGTGGCAGGGACTCACCAAGCGTTGCTTGGTTCGCCGGTAAGCGGGGCGTTAGCAGTACACTCGTTTTTAAATTCGGCTCCGAATAATCCGGGGTACATTTAAAAACTCAGTTTTTCCGCCGCTGCGCGGTTAAGGTTTCGTGCCGTCACAGTTGGGCGGTAACTTGGAGTTTGGGGTGCAGCAAAGCTGTCTTCGAACTCATGGCAGCTTTGAGTAAACTCCGTAGTAACGGCCTTGCTCAAGCAAACCATTTTTGGCAGCAGTATCGGGTTTGTGGTTAAGGTGTTTCACGGCTTCGGTGCTGCTAACAAGTTTATCAAGTCGCAGCTAAAGCTGCTGGGACGCCGCAAGCGGCGCCCCTTATAAAGACGTTATATTAATAATTAAAGCTATCTTTTAAAGGGAATAATATGAAACTAAAAGCGTTAATGGTTTTTCTTCTTTTATCTGTAAGTGCATCCTCGTACGCTTGGGACGCGGTTACGAATGGAAAAATTAATATTATAGAGATGGAAAAAGGTGGTCCATATTCGTTTAGAATATGGTTAAAAGATGCTCCACCTCTATGTGGGAATGCCAATAAGTGGGCATACCTAGATTATCAAAGCCCAAACTATGACGCATTAGTTAGTGCGTTAATGTCAGCTAAGTTTGCTGATGCGGATGTGAAAATATATGCAAATGTATCTCAACAAAATTACTGTGAAATAGGTCATATTCAGGTTTGGTAAAAATATAACAAGGCCAGCCATGTCGCTGCGCTGGACTCGCAACAAGTTGCTCGCCCATGCTGGCAGCGTTATAGGCCGGGTCTTATGGCGCGGTTTAAAAGAAATCGTGGCTAGGTTATAGTTCGGTTTCTATACAGAATTTCAAGCATCAGGGATCGTGCGTTTTCCCCTTCAGGTTTGTTCGTTCCTGGTGCCACAGTTTAAGTTTTAAAGTTGTGGCAAGTCCCGTTTTATATCGTGGTGTGCTACTAAGTGAATGTAAGATTTCGGGCAGTACCGTTTCTTGCTGTTTTTAATCCGGCAGTGGGCTTCGCTAGCGCTGCGCCAAAGTGGTTCTAGGTTAATCACGAGGCCGTCAGCTATAACAAGCCGCTGTACCCAAGCTACCCCGCTTCGCGTGGCAGGGACTCACCAAGCGTTGCTTGGTTCGCCGGTAAGCGGGGCGTTAGCAGTCATTTGTTTTTAGATTCTGCTCCGAATATTCCGGGGTAAATTTAAAACCTGCAGTGCTTCAGCCGCTACGCGGTTAAAATTTTGTGCCGTCACAGTTGGGCGGTAAATTGAAGTTCGGGGTGCAGCAAAGCTGTCTTCGACTTCATGGCAGCTTCGGGTAAACTCCGTAGTAACGGTTGCACTCAAGCAGCCCATTTTTGGTGGTAGTATCGAGTTTCTGGGTAAGGTAATTCACGGCTTCGGTGCTGCTAACAAATTACTCAGCTGGACGGTTTGGACGTCGCGCCTTTGTGTGCTTGTGGCACACCAGTTGCTCCTCTCCAAACCGCCCGCTAGCAAAGCGTTATGGGCTCGGGTTCTTTGGTCCGGTTTTAACCAAATCGTGCTTGGGTTACAATCTCGTTTCTTAAGTAGTATCGACGCATCAGGGAAGTGCAATATCCTCATATTTCCCTTCGTTCCTGGTGCTAAACCATAATTTTATGGTTGTGGTCATTCCCGTATTTAATCGTGGTGTGCCACTAAGTAAGTGGTAAGGCGCTTCCAGTTTGGTTTCTTACTGTTTTTATCATGTTGTGGGCTTCGCTTACGCTGCGCCAAAGTGCTATTAGCTTATTGGTTCAGCCGGCTGCCATAACAAATTACTCAGCTGGACGGTTTGGTCGTCGCGCCTTTGTGTGCTGTTAGCACACCAGTTGCTCCTCTCCAAACCGCCCGCTAGCAAAGCGTTATGGGCTCGGGTTCATTGGTCCGGTTTTAACCAAATCGCGCTTGGGTTACAATCCTGTTTCTTAAGTAGTATCGACGCATCAGGGAAGTGCAATATCCTCATATTTCCCTTCGTTCCTGGTGCTAAACCATAGTTTTACGGTTGTGGTCATTCCCGTATTTAATCGTGGTGTGTCACTAAGTAAGTGGTAAGGCGCTTCCAGTTTGGCTTCTTACTGTTTTTATCATGTTGTGGGCTTCGCTTACGCGGCGCCAAAGCGCAATTAGCTTGTTGGTTCGGCCGGCTGCCATAACAAATTACTCAGCTGGACGGTTTGGTCGTCGCGCCTTTGTGTGCTGTAAGCACACCAGTTGCTCCTCTCCAAACCGCCCGCTAGCAAAGCGTTAGCAGTCATTTGTTTTTAGATTCTGCTCCGAATATTCCGGGGTACATTTAAAATCTGTAGTGCTTCAGCCGCTACGCGGTTAAAATTTTGTGCCGTCACAGTTGGGCGGTAGATTGAAGTTCGGGGTGCAGCAAAGCTGTCTTCGATTTCATGGTAGCTTCGGGTAAACTCCGTAGTAACGGTTGCACTCAAGCAGCCCATTTTTGGTGGTAGTATCGAGTTTGTGGGTAAAGTAATTCACGGCTTCGGTGCTGCTAACAAATTACTCAGCTGGACAATTTGGTCGTCGCGCCTTTGTGTGCTGTTAGCACACCAGTTGCTCCTCTCCAAATTGCCAGCTAGCAAAGCGTTATAGGCCGGTTCTTATGGCGCGGTTTAAAAGAGATCGTGGCTAGGTTATAGTTCGGTTTCTATACAGAAGTTCAAGCATCAGGGATCGTGCGTTTTCCCCTTCAGGTTTGTTCGTTCCTGGTGCCACAGTTTAAGTTTTAAAGTTGTGGCAAGTCCCGTTTTATCTCGTGGTGTGTCACTAATTGAATGTAAGATTTCGGGTTGTTCCGTTTCTTACTGTTTTTAATCCGGCAGTGGGCTTCGCTTACGCTGCGCCAAAGTGGTTATAGGTTAATCACGAGGCCGTCAGCTATAACAAGCCGCTGTACCCAAGCTACCCCGCTTCGCGTGGTAGGGACTCACCAAGCGTTGCTTGGTTCGCCGGTAAGCGGGGCGTTATGGGCTCGGATTCATTGGTCCGGTTTTAACCAAATCGCGCTTGGGTTACAATCTCGTTTCTTAAGTAGTATCGACGCATCAGGGAAGTGCAATATCCTCATATTTCCCTTCGTTCCTGGTGCTAAACCATAGTTTTATGGTTGTGGTAATTCCCGTATTTAATCGTGGTGTGCCGCTAAGTAAGTGGTAAGGCGCTTCCAGTTTGGCTTCTTACCGTTTTTGTCATGTTGTGGGCTTCGCTTACGCTGCGCCAAATTGCTAATAGCTTATTAGTTCAGCCGGCTGCCATAACAAATTACTCAGCTGGACGGTTTGGTCGTCGCGCCTTTGTGTGCTGTAAGCACACCAGTTGCTCCTCTCCAAACCGCCCGCTAGCAAAGCGTTATGCCTAAGGAGAAAGTATGAAGAATTGCTTGTTAATATTTTTATTTGTTTCTGGAGTTTGTTTTGGGGGTCAAAAAGACTCGCACAATGTAACAGTGGAGCAGATATCTGTATGGGGTAACACAGGAACTATCATGGTCCAAACCAAACCCAAACACGACGTTTCTGGGTTGGTGTGTGAGAGTAATTATTGGTTGGAATTAAGTAAGGAACATGAGGGGTACGAAGCTACGCTTTCGTTACTGCTAGCTTCTCAAATGGCAGGTAAATCAATTACAGTTCGAGCAGTCGATGATATGGGGACGGATTTTTGTAGATTGCATCGAGTTATCACCTACCAATAAAAAGGCATAACAAATTACTCAGCCGGACAATTTGGTCGTCGCGCCTTTGTGTGCTGTTAGCACACCAGTCGTTCCTCTCCAAATTTCCAGCTAGCAAAACGTTATGTTTACACAAGGGTATTTAGAGTTTGGTAGATAAAAAGCTCAAGTGGTTATTTGCTGTAGTAATCTTTGAAGCAATTTCTTTTATGGGGCTAACTGTTTTCTGGTTTTTTTACGGATTAATCCCAGAGGCTCGGGTTTATTATCATGCTCAAGTTAGTACTACTATGCTCACTTCGATAGCGGTAATAGTATTTTCATTCTTGACTTTACGTCAGCATAAATACGGAGTTGCAGGTGTCAAAGCGGTGTTTTGGTGGGTGCTAGTTCTTCTGGTGTACGGACTTTCTGAAAGCACCCAAACCCATTTAAACTTTAGGTGGTCAGACATATTTTACGGTTTTATTGCTTTTGGTATATTTTGGGTTCCTGTAGGTTTAGGGTTATATTGGTTGCGTGGTGAAAAAATATAAACATAACAATCAGCACCAGCCAGGACGCCGCAAGCGGCGCCGCTGTGCTGGGCGTTATGGGCACGGATTCTTGGGCTTGGTTTTAACCAAATCGTGCTTGGGTTACAATCTCGTTCTTTAAGTAGTATCGACGCATCAGGGAAGTGCAATATCCTCATATTTCCCTTCGTTCCTGGTGCTAAACCATAGTTTTATGGTTGTGGTCATTCCCGTATTTAATCGTGGTGTGCCACTAAGTAAGTGGTAAGGCGCTTCCAGTTTGGCTTCTTGCTGTTTTTATCATGTTGTGGGCTTCGCTTACGCTGCGCCAAAGTGCTACTAGCTTGCTGGTTCGGCCGGCTTCCATAACAAATTACTCAGCTGGACGGTTTGGTCGTCGCGCCTTTGTGTGCTGTAAGCACACCAGTTGCTCCTCTCCAAACCGCCCGCTAGCAAAGCGTTAGCAGGCGTTTTCGTTTTTAGGTTTGGCTCCGAATATTCCGAGGTAAACGTTAAAGCCTGAGATGTTTCAGCCGCCCAGCGGTTAAAGTTTCGTGCCGTTACAGTTGGGCGGTAAATTAGAGTTCGGGGTGCAGCAAAGCTGTCTTCGAGTTCATGGCAGCTTCTGGTAAACTCCGTAGCATAGCCATACTCAAGCAGTAGATCTTTGGCGGCAGTATCAAGTTTTTGAGTTATTCAATATCACAGCTTCGGTACTGCTAACAAATTTATCAAGTCGCAGCTAAAGCTGCTGGGACGCCGCAAGCGGCGCCCCTTATAAAGGCGTTATGAGCATTAGCGAGATATGAAATACTACAAGGAGTTATTGCTAAAGAAGCTCGTCGATACCGGGTGGGAATTAACTCAGCAAGATGACGATACAGATTGGTGGTTGGAATCGTACTGGAAACTTACTTCAGTAAAGCAAAATTATGGTCATGAAATCTATGTACTCTTCCTCGTTGACCCACAGTACGATGGACAAAATAAAGGTAGTGCTGTTTGGGCCGTAGGGGCGTACGAACAAATCCCAACAGACCGTCCCTTGGAAGATGGGGTTTCGATTATGGATATGGTTAAGGGTAAGCTTGGGGATAAACTTAGTATGTTTGTAAAAGAGATAAATGAGCATCGCAACGAGATTCACTCATAACAAACCAAGCCAGGTTCGCCACTACGTGGCTGGACAAATTTAAACGCAGCTTCGCTGCTAAAAACTAAATTTGCCCCTGCTTAGGGGCGTTATGGGGCGGAATCTTAGTCTCAGTTTTAACGAGTTTCGACATGCTTTATAGTGTCGTTTCTTAATCAGTATCAAAGCATCAGGGATTGTGCGCTTTCCCTTTCAGGTCCGTTCGTTCCTGGTGCCAAAGTTAAGTTTTTATAAGTGTGGTAGCCCTAGTTTTATATCGTGGTCTGCCACTAAGCGGGTGTAGGTCGTCGGCAAGTCCGTCTTCTTCCGCCTTTTAAAATCGTTGTGGTCTACGCTAACGCTCCGCCAAAGTGCTTATAGCAAGTTGGTTCAGCCGCAAGGCCATAACAAGTTCCTCAGCTGGACAATTTGGTCGTCACGCCTTTGTGTGCTTGTAGCACACCAGTCGTTCCTCTCCAAATTGCCAGCTAGCAAAGCGTTATGTAATAAAAGTTATTAACTGAGAAAATATTTATGAAATTAATTAAAACATCTATATCAATGCTAGCTATAGTTATATCTTTGGGAGCCATAGCAGAAGAGCAGCATCATAATTTATCCATAAGTTTATGCCGTGCTTTCCCTAATGGAGATATTCAGATAAGCGGGATATCTGAAGTAGATAACCAAGAACGAAGCCTAATATACACTACAAGTATGTTCCAAGAAAAAGTAATGGATCGCTACTTATCATTGTGTATTACCGCCTATGCTTCTGGCAGTAAATTTAGAGCTGACTACCTTGCTTGCACAGGAACCACTTGCACACCCAAGATTAACACTACTGTAATGCTTAGAAAGTAATAACCGAAAATACATAACAAGGCCATCTTGCCGGACATTTTTGTCGTTTCTTGAAAAACAGCAACAACAAAAATTCCGCAAATGGCAGCGTTATGCATCATGAAGAATATTGAAATAGTCTGCCTTGGAGTAAATCTATCTGCATTTTTTGCGTTTAATTTGCTCTTTAATTATTGGCAGGTTTTCGATGGAAACGAGTTGTTTTTGGCTCAGGCAGTGGCAGCTGTTACGAGTTCTTTAAGTAGTTCGCCACCGGTATCAGAGCCTACGCTCGCACCGGCAGGTTGGTATATTAGTGAGCATGTTGGAATTATGATTTTTATGGCTGTTTCTGCCATTGTTCCTATGATCACATTGGTCGTTGCAACGGTTAAAAGAGTAAAATATGGTAAATACCGGTTTTTTATACCATTAGTATTTAGCTCGGTGGGTGTTGTAATTTGCGTAATATATACATCAGTTAAATATGGCGTATACCCAAATGCATAACAAAGCCATCATGCAGGGACAGCTTTTTCGTCGCTTCATTTTGTGCTTTGATAGCACAAAATAAATCAACTACAAAGCTGCCCCATATGGCGGCGTTATACACTAAAACCATGAAGATCATATTGACCATCACAATGCTGTTTCTTTCTGGGATTTGCCTAGCCGAGCCAATGTCTTGCAAGTTATCGAGCAATGGTGAGATACATGTATCAATGAGTACTCCTCATCCAGAGCATGCATTGGTGCATCGCCCAAGCGGGGAAACAGTATGGCTTCAAACATCACCAGAGTTTGTCCATCAGCAAATCCAAAATTTTGGAAACCTTGCCACTTGGGTTATTGGCAGTGAGTCAATGGGCACTGTCTGGATAAACGGCAAGGCTGAAGTTCACCCAATACTCAAAGGAGCTGGCAAGTATCATCTTTACATTGCTGAAAACACAGAAACAGATCGTGAAAACACATACTTTATCGAGTGCTATTTCACATTGGATAAAAATGCATAACAATACGCACCACACTGACGCCGCTACGCGTCGCCTGTGTGCTCTGCGTTATGTGTAAAATATGTATCGATTTATTCGTTATTTAGTGGCCGCTATTTTCACTATTGTTGGTGGGTTTGTCGTAGTATCGTTAATTGTAGGTTTTATATTTTTTAAAAATGCACCACGTTGTGATGGTGACTCCGAGGCTGCTCATTACGTTCGTTCCCTGAGCTCGGATAGATTGGAGAGGCTACATAAGGATATGGAGAAGTTTTTCCATAGTGATAAAGGAACACATAAAGAATATTTTTCATCATCAGATAATGGGCTTCCCGAAGAGTTTGCAGATCTAAAGGTCGTGAGGGTAAGTCCAAGTAACAAGCATATAATGGTGGTGGGTTGTTTCGATAATTATATGTATTTGCATTTTTCGGGAATAGAAAAAGCTGAACCACGGGAAATTACGCTGCAATATGGTGAGCACGAGATTACAACTGAAGTAATATGGGAAAATCAACAATAACACATAACAAGGCGCCCCAACTCGCAGCAATAAATTGCTGCTGGACGCGTTTTACAACGCGCCATTGGGCTTGGCGTTAGGCTCTACAGTTGCAGCAATAGGAAATTATATGGATATTAGATATCTGGAGAATTCAGATAAATCAGGTATTTGCAAACTGTCGCACCAGATAAATAGTGACCACTATTTGAATGAGCCAGAAGTTTTTTGTAAGCCTGTTTCTGAGGGTGATGACTGGAGTTTTTGGAAAGAGTCACACGAAAAAGATGGTGGGTTCGTTTTGGTGGCGCTTTCAAATAACAATGTTGTGGGTTTCGTCGCTGCCGAGGTTTCTGATATGCCGAGCCTTCCTTTCTTAAACCCTATGAAACGTTGCAGAATTGCAACAATAGTGGTTTCAGGCGAACATCAGAAAAAAGGCATAGGTTCTGCGCTATTTGAAAAGGTATGTGAAATAGCTAAAGAACGTGGTGCTCACCGTCTATCTTTAGAAGTATTTACTTTCAATAACACTGCTGTTAATTTTTACGAAAAACATGATTTTAGAATTACAGCTAAACATATGTCGAAATCATTAGCCTAACAAGTGTATGCACACGACAAAAACTGCGTCGCTCCGTTTGTGTATGGGCTTCGCCCATTTTACACAAACTACACGCCACAGTTTTTGCGTGTGATACAGACGTTAGCAGGTATTTTTGTTTTTAGTTTCGGCTCTGAATGGTCCGAGGCAAACGTTAAACCCTGAAATATTTCAGCCGCAGTGCGGTTAAAGTTTCGTGCCGTTACAGTTGGGTGGTAAATTGAAGTTCGGGGTGCAGCAAAGCTGTTTTCGACTTCATGACAGCTTCACGTAAGCTTCGTATCATGGAGTGCACTTGAGTTGTAGATCTTTGGCAGTAGTATCTGGTTTTGTGGTTATCAATAATCACGGCTTCGGTTTCTGCTAACAAGTAATTATAGGCGCCGCGTTGCGGCTGGGACCTCCGTTGCGTTGCTTCGCAACTCCACTGCGGCCCCTAAATAAAGTGTTAAATTCTATGAAGACAATACTCCTCTTTTTAATCGTATTTTCTCTTGGGTGTGCATCGAGAGAATTTTGCGAAGAGGGTTTGTGTTATGACACTACGATTGAATACAGAGAGCAGGGTATCTTCGACGTTACAGTAATGAGAAAGTCTATTGGTATTCATGAAAATATGCGTAAAATAATGGTAAAAGCTATCATGAAAGAATGTAGGGGTAACGGTTTTACCATACATGAAGAGGATAAGCTTACCGAAAACGAACCTGTAATATTAGTATCTCATGGAAAAAATGGCGGCAATACCTATTTTTATTCTGGTGTAGCTAGTTGTCATTCGGAGTAAAAATTTAACAAAGCCATCTTGCATCGCCCGCAGGCGGGCTGGACAAATTTTCCGTTGCTCGTTTTGTGCTTTATCGCTACGCTTGCACAAAACAATCAACTCCAAATTTGCCGCATATAGCGGCGTTATGTGAAGTGCTTAGTTAATAAACAGAATTTAAATAAGGATATTTTATGCTTTACCTCCTAGGATCCATATTTTTCGGAGTGCTATCCGGAGTGGCTGCAAAAAAGCGAAATCGAGACCCCTTTGTTTGGTTTTTTGCAGGTGCTTTTGGTAGTGTCATTGCGTTAATTATTGTAATTTCTATGCCGTATATATGCCCGCATTGTAAAAAGAATTTTGCGATTAACTCGGATGGTAGCGTCTGTGGAAGTTGCGGTAAAAGTGAAGCACAAGATGGGATTAATGGTTAGCCAAAATGTATCACATAACAAGCAGCACCAGCCAGGACGCCGCAAGCGGCGCCGCTGTGCTGGGCGTTAGGTGCCCAAGTTCCCCAAAAAAAGTAGACACCTCACTACTAGCTAATGAGGGTCTGTA
>JAILXT010000013.1:0-1238 GCA_045430345.1 Agarilytica sp.
TCCCCACCAAAAGTAGACACATTTTTAGGCGCACCTAAGCGCATACTCTTCTTCAAAGTCATTTGGACTTTTGTAGCCCAATGTACTGTGTCGCCGATGGCAGTTATAAAATAATTCGATGTATTCAAAGACACAGGAATAGGCTTCCTGTTTTGTATTGATATCTTCTGCATAGAGGGCTTCAACCTTAAAGCGTGCGAAGAAGGACTCCATGGCAGCATTATCCCAACAATTGCCTTTGCGACTCATACTAATCTGTATGCCCTCGTTGAGCAAGAGGTGGACGTATTCCCCAGATCGATACTGAACCCCTCGATCAGAATGTAGTATCAGTCCAGGCTCAACATGGCGAGCAGCTACAGCCATATTGAATGCATCAATGATTAATTGGTTCGTCATTGTCGTATCTAGTGACCAGCCAATAATCCTCCTTGAAAACAGGTCCATTACAACAGCGAGGTAAACATGTCCTCGCTCCACTTTGATATAAGTAATATCCGATACCCATTTTTCATCAGGCTTATTCGCTGTGAAATTTCGTCTGAGCAGGTTATCACTCACGTTATTTGAAGCTAGCGTATCAGGGAAGTAATGATACCCTTTGCCATTACGGGCCTTAAGTCCTTGATTTGACATCAGTTTGGCTACAGTATTTTCACTAATCTCGAATCCTTGCTCTTTTAACTCCACGGTCATACGCGGAGATCCATACCGAGATTTAAACTTCTTAAAAAGGTTAATCAGCAGCCTTTCCGCCTCTAGTTGTCGAACCTCCCGAGCGCTGGGTTTACGCGACAACCACCGATAAAAGCCCGATCGACTAACCTTGGCCCAGCGACACATTTTACAAATCGTATGCTTCCCGCGTAAGGATTCAATCAAGGCGTACCTCACCACTTTTCTTTGCTGAAGTACGCCGTCGCCTTTTTTAGAAATTCGTTTTCTTCTTTAAGATCCGATATCTCGCGTTTGAGCCTACGGATTTCTTCACTTTCACCCACCGAATAGTCTACCCCGTTCATACTGTTAAATTGTTTTTCAGATAAACGTTTATATTGTCGGCGCCAGTTATATATCTGGCCAGGATGAATGCCAAGTTCTTTAGCAACATCGGCAGCACTGACGTTTGGATCTTCTGATCGACGAACGGCTTCACGACGAAAATCTTCAGTGTAATGATTGTACTTGTTTTTCTTCTTTCTAGTCATTTTACAGACCCTCATTAGCTAGTAGTGAGG
>JAILXT010000011.1:0-1270 GCA_045430345.1 Agarilytica sp.
GGTTCTAACGCAGGTCCCTCATCCGGATCGAGGACAGTGTATGGTGGGTAGTTTGACTGGGGCGGTCTCCTCCCAAAGAGTAACGGAGGAGCACGAAGGTACGCTAATCATGGTCGGAAATCATGAGGTTAGTGCAATGGCATAAGCGTGCTTGACTGCGAGACTGACAAGTCGAGCAGGTACGAAAGTAGGTCATAGTGATCCGGCGATTCTGTATGGAAGGGTCGTCGCTCAACGGATAAAAGGTACTCCGGGGATAACAGGCTGATACCGCCCAAGAGTTCACATCGACGGCGGTGTTTGGCACCTCGATGTCGGCTCATCACATCCTGGGGCTGAAGCCGGTCCCAAGGGTATGGCTGTTCGCCATTTAAAGTGGTACGCGAGCTGGGTTTAGAACGTCGTGAGACAGTTCGGTCCCTATCTGCCGTGGGCGTTGGAAATTTGAGAAGAGTTGCTCCTAGTACGAGAGGACCGGAGTGAACGAACCTCTGGTGTTCGGGTTGTGTCGCCAGACGCATTGCCCGGTAGCTACGTTCGGACGGGATAACCGCTGAAAGCATCTACGCGGGAAGCCTCCTTCAAGATAAGATTTCCCTGGGGCTTGACCCCCTGAAGGGCCGTTAAAGACTATGACGTTGATAGGTTGGGTGTGGAAGCGCTGTGAGGCGTTGAGCTAACCAATACTAATTGCCCGTGAGGCTTGACCATATAACAAAAGCAATTGTGTAGTGATAACGATTACTGAGTTATATGCCAAAGCAAATAAATATATGAAGACCACATTATGTGGATAACTTGATTAAGATGATTGTCCGAGAACGTAATATTCTCTGGAATGAGTATCGAAGCGACACAAAACGAAATAAACTGCATTAAGCGGTCTAAATTAATCTTCCTTGTTAAAGTAAAGAAAGACATAACGAATTTGGTTGCGTAGACAGCGTCTACTAAGCCACCCAGTTATGCCTGACGACCATAGAGCATTGGAACCACCTGATCCCATCCCGAACTCAGACGTGAAACGATGCATCGCCGATGGTAGTGTGGGGGTTCCCATGTGAGAGTAGGTCATCGTCAGGCTTTAATTAAAGAAAAAGGCTCGTACCGGAAGGTATGAGCCTTTTTTTTAATCAAAATTTATGTAGATCATTCTTACTGACTCATACCCATGTGACAAAACGGCGGGGATGCCGTTTTGGACGCCGAAGGCGCCCGGAGGGTGAGGGGCAGGAGCCCCGAATCATGTGTAGGTCATCGTCAGGCTTTA
>JAILXT010000012.1:0-1260 GCA_045430345.1 Agarilytica sp.
ATGTTCCCCCAATATAACGGAGTAAATAATTAATAGGCATTCATCCTCTCAAACTCTTCTGGACTTACATAGCCTAAATACGAATGCCTTCGCTTCCGATTATAAAACACTTCAATGTATTCAAATATACTTTGCTTCGCTTGTTTCCTAGAACTATAAACTTTTCGATCAACCCACTCTGTTTTCAACGTTCCGAAGAAACTTTCAGCAACCGCATTATCTAAACATTCGCCTTTACGACTCATACTACAAATTAAGCCGTGCGCTTCAAGTTGCTCCTGATACACTTTCGAAGCATAAGTACTACCTTGATCAGAATGAACAACGACTGACTGCTTAACACCTCTGCGCCAAATCGCCATCGTTAATGCATCCTGGACAAGCTGTGCATTATTGCTTTTGCTCATCGACCAGCCCACAACCATTCGTGAATACAAGTCAATCACAACTGCGAGATACATCCACCCCTCTCTCGTCGCGATAAATGTTGTATCCGATACCCAAGCTGTATCTCGTTCAGCTGTATAAAAGTTTCGCTTCAGTCGATCAGGAGCGGTATCCATTGTATTCTTAGAGTCCGTCGTCACAACAAACCGCTTGGCCATCTTGGATTTTATTCCGTGGTCTCTCATCAACCGAGCAACACGATTAACTCCAACAGATTCACCATAACTCAATAGATCCCTATGCACGCGTGGCGAACCGTAAATCTGGTGACTCGCCCTATGCAGTACTTTGATCTTAGATACTAGCGCACGATTTTCTCGCGCCCTACGGCTTTCTGGGCGTCTGAGCCAATCGTAGTAACCACTTGCCGAAACACCCAGAACGGAAATCAATCGTGCAGCTCTATAAAAAGCGCTTTGCTCTCGAATAAAGGCGTACTTCACTTCAACTCTTTCGCGAAGTACGCTGCCGCCTTTTTTAGTATCTCAACCTCTTCCTTTAGCCTTTCATTCTCTTGCTTAAGCGTGGCTAGTTCGCTTTGGTTTTCCTTTTTCGGTCGACCCTTCGTACCTTGAAAAGCATCATCACCTTTTTCATTGAGCTGTTCAGCCCACTTATAAAGCTGATTCCGACGAACACCTAGCTCCATGGCTATCTCGCTCGCCGGGCGATCCGACTCCTTCATCAACTTTACTGCTTCCAGTTTGAACTCTTTTGTATACGTTTTATAAGGTTGCCTTTTTCTGGTCATTTGGATACTCCTCTAGCGATATTGTCGCTGATTTAATGTATCCGTTAAACTGGGGGAGGTTC